>NZ_JBSSBS010000001.1:0-2850000 GCF_054058995.1 Nocardioides sp. HB32 | reverse complement strand
GTCGTGCAGCGTCACGAAGCCGAACTCGCGGGTCGACCAGAGGATGACCTCCTCGGCGATCCGGCTGACGTCGACGCCCACCTGCGCGGCGACGTAGGCGAGCTCCGCGACGAAGTCGCGCGACGCCGTGCCGTCGATGGAGTTGGGCGACGAGCCGGCGAAGCCGAGCTCCGACGCCACCAGCTCGGGATCGAGACCCAGGCTCGAGCCCGCCAGCGCTCCCCCGCCGTACGGCGACTCCGCGCCGGTACGGCGACGCCAGTCGGCGAGCCGGTCGACGTCGCGCAGCAGCGCCCAGGCGTGGGCGAGCAGGTGGTGGGACAACAGCACCGGCTGGGCGTGCTGGAGGTGGGTACGGCCGGGCATGACGGTCTCCCGGCCCGGGGCCAGGTGGTCGCGCGCCTGCGTGGTGAGCGCGTCGACCAGGTCGAGCACCCGGCTCGCGACGGTGACCGAGTGGTCGAGCAGGAACGACCGGAACAGCGTGGCGATCTGGTCGTTGCGGCTGCGCCCGGCGCGCAGCCGGCCGCCGATGTCGGCGCCGACCTCCTCGACGAGCAGTCGTTCGAGCGCGCCGTGCACGTCCTCGTCGCCCGGGTCGGGCAGCAAGGTGCCGTCGGTGTAGCGCTGGGCGAGCGCGTCCAGGCCACGGTGCAGCTCGGCCTCGTCCGCCGGGGTCAGGTAGCCCGCGGCGCCGAGCGCCTTGGCATGGGCGTGCGACCCGGCGATGTCGTACAGCGCGAGCCGCCAGTCGAAGTGCGTCGACCGCGAGAGCGCGTCGAGCTCGGGCGAGGGGCCGCCGGCGAAGCGGCCGCCCCACAGCTTGCCGGTGTTCGTGGTGCTCACTGCTGTCCTCTCACCGCGGCGATCGCGCTGGTCATGATGTCAGGGAGGTCCGCCGGGCGGGACAGGACGCCCGCCAGCGACGTCGGCAGCCACCAGCCCGCCCCGAGGACCGTGCCGACCTCCTCGGGCTCGAGCCCGTCGAAGCTGATCTCGACGCCGCGCTCGAGTGGCAGGGCGAAGTAGGTGTGCTCGCCGACGTAGTCGACCCCGTCCCAGGAGTAGGCCTGCCGGTCGCGGAAGACCGGCCCGATCAGCCGGCCCCCGTCGGTGTGGATCCCGGCCTCCTCCCGCAGCTCACGCGCCGCGGCCGTCCGCAGCGACTCGTGGAGATCGGGCGCACCGCCGATGCTCGACCAGTAGCGCTCGCCGGGGCGTGCCGGGTCCCGCTCCTCGAGGAGCAGGACGGCGCCGTCCTGGCTCACCGGGAGCACCCGGGCGGTGGCGCGGTGGACGGGATCCATCAGTCGGTGCCGAACTCCATGGCTGCGTGGTCCAGCGCGGCCTCGTCCGGCTCGGCCTGGACCGCGGGGTTGGCCGCGATCCGGTCCGCTCCCCCGGCCTCGAGCTCGCCGTACAGCGTCCCGTGCTCGACGAGCACCTGGCCCTGGTCGAGCGGCTGGGCGGCGTACTGCTCGAGCTTGGCGCGGGAGTCGGCGATGTCCAGGTTGCGCATGGTCAGCTGGCCGATCCGGTCGAGGGGGCCGAAGGCGGCGTTCTCGGTGCGCTCCATCGAGAGCTTGTCCGGGTGGTAGGAGAACGCCGGGCCGTCGGTGCGCAGGATCGTGTAGTCCTCGCCGCGGCGCAGGCGCAGTGTGACCTCGCCGGTGACGAGCGAGGCGATCCAGCGCTGGATCGACTCCCGCAGCATCAGCGCCTGCGGGTCCAGCCAGCGCCCCTGGTAGAGCAGGACGCCGAGCCGGCGGCCCTCGCCGTGGTAGCTCGCGATGGTGTCCTCGTTGTGGATCGCGTTGAGCAGCCGCTCGAAGGCGATCCACAGCAGCGCCATGCCCGGAGCCTCGTAGATGCCGCGGGACTTGGCCTCGATGATCCGGTTCTCGATTTGGTCGGACATGCCGAGACCGTGCCGGCCGCCGATCGTGTTGGCCTCGTGGACGAGCGCGACCGGGTCGTCGTACGACTGCCCGTTGATCGCCACCGGGCGGCCCTCCCGGAACGCGATCGTGACGTCCTCGGCCGCGATCTCGACACCCGGGTCCCAGAACTTCACGCCCATGATCGGCTCGACGGTCTCGAGCGAGACGTCGAGGTGCTCGAGGGTCTTCGCCTCGTGGGTGGCCCCCCAGATGTTGGCGTCGGTCGAGTACGCCTTCTCCTGCGAGTCGCGGTAGGGCAGGTCGTGCTCGGTCAGCCACTGGCTCATCTCGGCCCGGCCGCCGAGCTCGGTGACGAACTCGGCGTCCAGCCACGGCTTGTAGATGCGCAGGTCGGGGTTCGCCAGCAGGCCGTAGCGGTAGAAGCGCTCGATGTCGTTGCCCTTGAACGTCGAGCCGTCGCCCCAGATGTCGACACCGTCGTCGTGCATCGCCCGGACCAGCATCGTGCCGGTCACCGCACGGCCGAGTGGGGTGGTGTTGAAGTACGCCCGGCCGCCCGAGCGGATGTGGAACGCACCGCACGCCATCGCGGCGAGCCCCTCCTCGACCAGCTGGCGCCGGCAGTCGACGGCGCGGGCGATCTCGGCGCCGTACCGGACGGCGCGGTCGGGTACGCCGGAGATGTCCGGCTCGTCGTACTGCCCTATGTCGGCGGTGTACGTGCACGGGATCGCGCCCTTGGCGCGCATCCACGCGACCGCGACGGAGGTGTCCAGCCCGCCCGAGAAGGCGATGCCGACGCGCTCGCCGGCCGGGAGGGACGTGAGGACCTTGCTCAAGGTTGGGTTTCCTTACTGGCTCTGGGTGTGGGTGTCGGCGAGGGCGAGGAAGCGGCGGGCGAGGTCGTCGCCGCCCTTGGGCTCGCGGCCGATCACGAGGACGGTGTCGTCCCCGGCGATGGTGCCGAGCACCTCGGGGAACTCGGCCTTGTCGAACGCCGAGGCGAGGAACTGGGCGGCGCCCGGCGGCGTGCGCAGCACGACCAGGTTGGCGCTGGCGTCGGCGCTCACCAGGAGCTCACCGCACAGCCTGGCCAGCCGGTTCGCGGCGGCGGCCGTCTCGACGGGCGCCGCGGGCCGGCGGTCACCGCCCTCGGCGGGCACGGCGTAGACGAGGGCGCCCGACGGAGCACGCACCTTGATCGCGTCCAGCTCGACCAGGTCCCGCGAGAGCGTCGCCTGGGTGACCCGGATGCCGCTTTCGGTGAGCAGGTCGGCGAGCTCGCCCTGCGAGCGGACCTCGTGCTGGGTCACGAGCTCGACGATCAGCTGGTGGCGGGCGTTCTTGGTGCCCGGTCGGAGGGCGGTATTCACGTCGCCCCCTGGACCAGGAACGTGAGGATCGCCTTCTGGGCGTGCCGCCGGTTCTCGGCCTCGTCCCAGACCACGCTCTGCGGGCCGTCCAGCACCTCGGCGTCGATCTCCTTGCCGCGGTACGCCGGGAGGCAGTGCATGGCGATCGCGTCGGGCTCGGCGTGCTCGAACAGGGCGGTGGTGAGGGAGTACGGCGCGAACACCTCGGCCCGCGCGGCCGCCTCCTCCTCCTTGCCCATCGAGATCCAGGTGTCGGTGACGACCACGTCGGCGCCGGTGACGGCGGCGAGCGGGTCCGACCCGACGGTGGCCGACCCACCGGTGGTCGTGGCGATCGCTGCCGCGCGCTCGACCATCGCGGCGTCGGGCAGGTAGCCCTCCGGCGAGGCGATCCGCACGTGCATGCCGGCGGTGGTGCCGGCGAGCAGCCAGGAGTTGCCCATGTTGCAGGCGCCGTCGCCGACGAAGGCCACGGTGACGCCCGCGAGCTGCTGCCTGTGCTCGCGCACGGTGAGCAGGTCGGCGAGCAGCTGGCAGGGGTGGAAGTCGTCGGTGAGGGCGTTCACGACCGGGACGCCGGCGTGCTCTGCCATCTCCTCCAGCCGCGCCTGGGCGTAGGTGCGCCAGACGATCATCGACGCCTGGCGGCCGAGCACGCGGGCGACGTCGTGGACGGACTCGCGCACGCCGATGCCCGCGAGCGCGCCGTCGACCAACATCGGGAAGCCACCCAGCTCGGCGATGCCGGCCGCGAAGGACGCCTGGGTGCGCAGCGTCTGCTTGTCGAAGATCATGGCGACGGTGCGCGGGCCCGCGAGCGGCTTCGCGTCGTACGGCGCCTGCTTGAGCTCGAACGCGAGGTCCAGGACCCGCGCCTGCTCCTCGGGCGTGAGGTCGTCGTCGGCGAGGAAGTGTCGGACCGGGTGGGCGCTCATCCCATGGCTCCATCCAGGATGCCCGGCCAGGCGGCCAGGAACGCGTTGACGTCGTCCTCGGTGAGGACGAGCGGTGGCGCGAGCCGGATGCGGCTGGGGGTCGGGTTGTTGACGATGAACCCGGCCGCCAGCGCGGCGGCCGCCACGTCTGCCGACGCGTCGACAGACAGGTCGAGGCCGATCAGCAGCCCCTCCCCCCGCACCTCGGTGACGCGCGGGTCGGCGGCCAGTCCGTCGCGGAGCTTCTGGCCGAGCACGGTGACGTGCTCGAGCAGGTCCTCGTCCTCGATGGTGCGGATGACCGCGAGCGCGGCAGCACACGCGACCGGGTTGCCGCCGAACGTCGTGCCGTGGTTGCCGGGCTCGAGCAGCTCCCCCGCGGCGCCGACACCGATGCAGGCCCCCACCGGGAAGCCGCCGCCGAGGCCCTTGGCGACGGTGACCACGTCGGGGGTGACCCCGATGTGCGCGAACCAGCGGCCGGTGCGCCCCATGCCGGTCTGCACCTCGTCCAGCCAGAGCAGCGCACCGTGGCGGTCGGCGACCGCGCGGGCGGCGGCGAGGTAACCCTCCGGCGGTACGACGACGCCGGCCTCGCCCTGGATCGGCTCCAGCAGCACGGCCGCCGTCTGGTCGGTCACCGCGGCGGCCAGCGCGTCGGCGTCGCCGTACGGGACGAACGTGACGTCGCCGGGCAGCGGCGCGAACGGCGTCCGGTACGCCGCCTTGGCGGTGAGTGCGAGCGCGCCCATGGTGCGGCCGTGGAAGGAGCCCTCGGCGGCGACGACGTGGGTGCGGCCGGTGCGCCGGGTCAGCTTGAAGGCGGCCTCGTTGGCCTCGGTCCCGGAGTTGGTGAGGAACACCTTGCCGCCGCCGGCGCCGACGCCGAGCAGGTCGAGCAACCGCTCCGCGAGCTCGACCTGTGGCGCCGAGGTGAAGAAGTTCGAGATGTGGCCGAGCGTCTGGAGCTGGGTCGTGATCGCCTCCACCAGCGCCGGGTGCCCGTGCCCGAGCGCGTTGACCGCGATGCCGCCGAGCAGGTCGACGTACTCCTTGCCGTCGGTGTCCCACACGTGCGCGCCCTCGCCCCGGGCGAGCACCAGCTTCGGGGGGCCGAAGGTGTTCATCAGGCTGGCGGCGTACCGCTCCTGGTAGCTGGTCACTGGGCGTCCCTCGCCTTCCGGGTCTTGGTCGCGGCGCCCGGCAGCACCTGGGTGCCGACGCCCTCCTTGGTGAAGAGCTCGAGCAGCACGGCGTGCTCCTCGCGCCCGTCCACGACGGTGGCTCGTGGGACGCCGCCCTGGACGGCCTGCAGGCAGGCGCTCATCTTGGGGATCATCCCCGAGGCCAGCGTCGGGATGATCTCCGCGAGCGCCTCCGGGCCGATCTCTCCGATCACGTCGTCGGAGTCCGGCCAGTCCAGGTAGAGGCCCTCGACGTCGGTGAGGACGAGCAGCTTCTCGGCGTCCAGGGCCACGGCGAGCGCGGCAGCGGCCGAGTCGGCGTTCACGTTGTGCACCCGGCCGGCCGCGTCCGGAGCGACGCTGGAGACGACCGGGATCCGGCCGGCCTCGATCAGGTCGAGGACCGACTCGGGGCGGACCTTCGTGACCTCGCCGACCAGGCCGAGGTCGACCTCCTCCCCGTCGACGACGGTGCCGGTGGTGGTGGCCGTGAACAGGCCGGCGTCCTCGCCCGAGCAGCCGACCGCGAGCGGGCCGTGCTCGTTGATCAGGCCGACCAGCTCGCGCTGGACCTGGCCGACCAGCACCATGCGCACCACGTCCATCGCCTCGGGCGTGGTCACCCGCAGGCCGCCCCGGAACTCGGACTCGATGCCGAGCCGGTCGAGCATCTGGGAGATCTGCGGACCGCCGCCGTGCACGACGACCGGCTTGAAGCCGGCGAACCGGAGGAACGCGATGTCCTCGGCGAAGGCCCGCTTCAGGGTGTCGTCGGTCATCGCGTTGCCGCCGTACTTCACCACGACGATCTTGCCGTGGTAACGCTTCAGCCAGGGCAGCGCTGCCGCGAGCGTGCGCGCCTTGGCCGGGTCCGGCTTGCTCGGGTCGTGGGGGGTGTGCGAGATGGTCCTCATGAGGAGTACGCGCTGTTCTCGTGGACGTAGGCGTGCGTGAGGTCGTTGGTCCAGACCGTGGCCCGGTCGGACCCGGCCTTGAGGTCGATGGTGACGCTGACCTCGCGCGGCTTCAGGTCGACGGTCGCGGGGTCGGCGTGCGGGGTCGACCGCCGGCACACCCAGACGCCGTTCATGGCGACGTCGAGGTCGGCCGGGTCGAAGCGGGCACTCGTCGTGCCGATGCTGGCCAGCACACGGCCCCAGTTCGGGTCGTTGCCGAACACCGCGGCCTTGAAGAGGTTCGAGCGTGCGACGCTGCGGCACACCTCGACCGCCTCGTCCTCGCTCGCGGCGTTGACGACGGTGATCGCGATCTCGTGCTCGGCGCCCTCGGCGTCCTCGAGGAGCTGCATGGTGAGGTCGGTGCAGGCCTGGGTGAGCGCGGCGGTGAAGTCGTCGAGGCTCGGGGTGATGCCGCTCGCGCCGCTGGCCAGGACGGTCACGGTGTCGTTGGTGGACATGCAGCCGTCGGAGTCGAGCCGGTCGAAGCTGACCCGGGTCGCCGCGCGCAGCGCGGTGTCGAGGTCGACCGCCGGTACGACGGCGTCGGTGGTGAGCACGACCAGCATCGTGGCGAGCTGCGGCGCCAGCATGCCGGCGCCCTTGGCCATGCCGCCGATCGACCAGCCCGCGCCCTCGACCACGACCTGCTTGCTGACCGAGTCGGTCGTCATGATCGCGTGGGCGGCGTCGTCTCCCCCGTCGGCACTGAGGGCGTCGTACGCCGCCCGGGCGCCGGCGAGGACCTGGCCGCGGTCGTTGGTGAGGCCGATCAGGCCCGTCGAGCAGACGACGACGTCGCCCGCGCCGATGCCGAGGCTGCCGGCGACCGCCTCGGCCACCGCATGGGTGGTCTGGAATCCCTCGGGACCCGTGTAGCAGTTGGCGCCGCCGGAGTTCAGGAACACCGCCCTGACCGTGCCGTCCTTCACGACCTCCTGGCTCCAGAGCACCGGGTTCGCCTTGCAGCGGTTGGTCGTGAAGACGCTGGCCGAGTCGTGGGCCGGGCCGTCGTTCACGACGAGCGCGACGTCCTTGGCGCCCGTCGACTTGAGGCCAGCGGCGACGCCGGCGGCCCGGAATCCCTTGGGCGACGTGATCACGGTGCCACTCCCACGGTCGACAGGCCCAGGCACTCGTCGAGCCCGAGCGCGAGGTTCATGCACTGCACAGCCGCGCCGGCGGTGCCCTTGGCCAGGTTGTCGACGGCGCCGACGGCCACCAGCCGTCGCGCGTCCTGGTCGACCGTCACCTGGAGGTGGACCGCGTTGGAGCCGGTGACCGACTTGGTCTGCGGCCACTGGCCGGCCGGGAGCAGGTGCACGAACGGCTCGTCGGCGTAGGCCTTCGCGTACACGTCGTAGGCCTCGTCCGCGGTCAGGTCACCGGTGAGCGGAGCGCTGCACGTCGCGAGGATCCCGCGCGGCATCGGGACCAGCAGCGGCGTGAAGCTGACCCGCACGGCACCGTCGACGAGCGTGGACAGGTTCTGGGTGATCTCGGGGGTGTGCCGGTGGACCCCGCCGACGCCGTACGCGCCGGCGTTGCCCATCACCTCGCTGCCGAGCAGGTGAGGCTTCGCGGCCTTGCCCGCGCCGCTGGTGCCGGAGGCGGCCACCACGACGACGTCGGGCTCGACGATGCCGGCCGCGACCGCCGGGGCGAGGGTGAGAGTGGACACCGTCGGGTAGCAGCCGGGCACCGCGATCCGGGTGGCCTTGCGGAGCAGGTCGCGCTGGCCCGGCAGCTCCGGGAGTCCGTAGGGCCAGGTGCCGGCGTGCTCGCCGCCGTAGAACCTCTCCCAGGCGGCGGCGTCCGCGAGCCGGAAATCCGCGCCGCAGTCGATGACGACCGTGTCGTCGCCGAGCTGCGCCGCGAGCGCCCCGGACTCTCCGTGCGGGAGCGCGAGGAAGACCACATCGTGGCCGCGGAGGGTTTCGAGCGAGGTCGCGTCGAGCACCCTCTCGGCGAGGGGCACCAGGTGCGGCTGCAGGGCGCCGAGTGGCTGGCCGGCGTTGGAGGCGCCGGTGAGGGCGCCGATCTCGACGCCGGGGTGACCGAGGAGCAGGCGCAGCAGCTCGCCCCCGGCGTACCCACTGGCTCCGGCGACGGCGATCCTGGTCGACATATGCATGACTATACAGATGGGCGCATCTGTATGTATCTCGGGTGCGGCGTGTCGGTCCGCGCCCCTAGGTTCACGACCATGGCGAGACTCTCCGACGACGACTACCTCCACCACATCCGAGCCGAGTCCGCGCGGTTCCGCGCGGTCCTGGCGGACTGCGACCCCGGCGCGCGAGTGCCGAGCTGCCCGGAGTGGGACGCAGGCGACCTGCTCTGGCACCTCGGGGAGGTGCAGCACTTCTGGGGCACCATGCTGCGGCAGCGACCGACCGGGCCCGACGACTACAGCCACGAGCCGAGGCCCGAGACCTACGAGGGCCTCCTCGACTACTTCGACCGCGGCTCCGAGCTCCTGTACGCCGAGCTGGACGGCGTCGACCCGGCCGCCGAGACCTGGACCTGGTCCCAGGACCACACCGCCGGCTTCATCTACCGGCGGCAGGCCCACGAGGCGCTGATCCACCGGCTGGACGCCGAGCTGACCGCCGGCACGGCCACGCCGCTCGACGCGGCGCTCGCCGCCGACGGGGTCGACGAGACCCTGGACGTGATGTTCGGCGGCAAGCCCCCGTGGGGCACGTTCACGCCGTACGACCGGTTCGTGCGTGTCGACGTCACCGACACCGGGGACAGGGTCTGGGTGCAGCTGGGGCACTTCAGCGGCACCGACCCCGAGGGCGCCACCCACGACGCGGAGGACATCGGCGTGGTCGCCGACCCCGGGGTCGAGCCGGGCGCCGTGGTCAGCGGCCCGGCCGGGCCACTCGACGCGTGGCTGTGGCGACGCGGCGACGACAGCGAGGTGACGGTCACCGGCGACCGGGAGGTCTACGACCACTTCCGCGCGTGCGTGAGCCACCCGATCAACTGACGAAAGGCAGTGAAACCCGGGTGAAGGCGGACTGAAACCGGGCGCGTCCATCCTGAGGACATGACACGAGCTCCTGACACCGACCTGGCCGTCGCGGCCGCCGGCCTCGTCAAGACCTTCGGTGACTTCCGCGCGGTCGACGGGATCGACCTCGAGGTACGTCGCGGCGAGGTGTTCGGCGTGCTGGGCCCGAACGGCGCAGGCAAGACCACCACCCTGAAGATGCTGGCCACCCTGCTGCCCATGGACGGCGGGGAGGCCAGCATCTTCGGCGTCGACGTCCGCCGGAACCCCCACATGATCCGGCAGCTCGTCGGCGTCACCGGGCAGTACGCCTCCGTGGACGAGAACCTCACCGGCTACGAGAACCTCTGGCTCTTCGGCCGTCTCCAGGGACTCTCCTCGGCCAGGTCGACGGCCACCGCCGGCGACCTGCTCGAGCGGTTCGGCCTGACCGAGGCACGCGACAAGCAGATCAAGGAGTTCTCGGGCGGGATGCGGCGACGTCTCGACCTCGCCGCGAGCCTGATCTCGCAGCCGCCGCTGATCTTCCTCGACGAGCCGACCACCGGTCTCGACCCGCGCACCCGCGGGCAGATGTGGGACACGATCCGCGACCTGATCCGCGAGGGCAGCACGGTGCTGCTCACGACGCAGTACCTCGACGAGGCCGACCAGCTGGCCGGACGGATCGCGGTCATCGACCGCGGCATCAAGGTCGCCGAGGGAACGCCGGACGAGCTGAAGACCTCGGTCGGCAGCTCGACCCTCCAGCTGCGGATGTCCGAGCCGTCCGACACGGCCGAGGCCGTCGCCGTCGTACGTCGCGTCCTCGGCGAGGAGCCGGTGCTCACGCCCGAGTCGGGCGGCCTGAACGCCGCCCTCACCGACGCCAACCGGGCGGCCGACGTCCTGATCGCGTTGCGGCAGTCCGGCCTCTCGATCGCGTCCGCGACCGTCCAGAAGCCCACTCTCGACGAGGTGTTCATGGCCATCACGGGCCACGGTGCCGACGACGAGGTCAACCCCGAGATGGAGGTCGCCAGATGAGCACCACCCTGCTCCCCGACCACGACACGACCGAGGTGCTGAACCGCACCCTCGTCACCCGCCCGTCGTTGCGCGACACCGTCGACCAGAGCCTCGCGATGGCCTGGCGCGCCCTGAAGAAGATGCGCCGCAACCCCGAGCAGTGGTTCGACGTCACCCTCCAGCCGCTGCTCTTCACGGCGATGTTCGCCTACATCTTCGGCGGCGCGATCTCCGGCAGCGTCGAGGACTACCTGCCGATCGTCATCACCGGCATCCTCGCCCAGACCGCGCTGACCGCCTGCATGGCGACCGGCATCCAGCTCCGCGAGGACATGGACAAGGGCGTGTTCGACCGGTTCAAGGCACTGCCCATCGCCCGGATCGCACCGCTCGTCGGGCCGGCGATGGCCGACCTGATCCGGTACGCCACCGCGGCGACGCTGACGATCCTCACCGGCATCCTGATGGGCTACCGGCCAGGCGGCGGCGTGCCCGGCGTCCTGGCCGGCTGGCTGCTGACGATCGTCGCGGGCTGGTCGCTGGCCTGGATCTTCACCTACTTCGGCACCCGGGCGCGCAGCGCCCAGGCGGTCCAGGGCATCTCGATGATGGTGATGTTCCCGCTCACCTTCCTGTCCAACGCGTTCGTCCCGGCCGACACGCTGCCGGGCTGGCTCGAGGCGTTCGTCAACGTCAACCCGGTGTCGCTGGTGATCTCGGCGCTGCGCGACCTGATGAACGACGGCGTCGTCACCGCGAACGTCGGCTGGGCGCTGCTCGGCTGCGGGATCGTGGTCGCGATCTTCCTGCCGCTCTCGGTCCGGAGCTACAACAAGAAGATGTGATGATCAGCCTTCCGCAGGCCGTCGCGCCCGACGTGGGCTCGGCCGGGTCGAGCAAGCCCCGCGGGTGAGCGGAGCGAGCTCGCGACGGGCGCGTCGAAACCCGGTGAGCCGGGAAGCAGCAACGAGCGGGGCGACCGGGTCTCGATACGCCGTCGCTCGTCCCTCGCGACGGCTACTCGACCACCGAGGGGACCGGGCCTACTCGGCAACCGCGGACAGCTGCGTCACGAGGTCGAGCACCTCGGGGCGGAGCTCGGTCGGCTTGCGGTCGTCGAGCTCGGCGCGGACCCGCGCCTGCTCGCCCGGCAGCACGGCCTCCGCCAGTGCCAGGGCGGGCGCCCAGGCCAGGCTGGGCAGCTGGCGGTTGTAGCCGAACCGGTCGGCGAGGACCAGGAGACGGACCGCGAACGCAGCGCGCTCGGGATCCGGCTCGCCGGCCAGCTCCCAGAGCGCGAGCGCGAACAGCACCGACCCGAACACCGGGTAGTCGAGGAACACGACGGATCCCTCCAGGATCACGGGCGCCTTGCGGATCAGGCCCTCTCGCATGCCCGCCACCTCGGCGCGAGCACCGTGTCGGACGTGCGCGGCCAGCGCCGCCGACTCGGCGTACAGGATCCAGGGCTCGTAGCCGAGCAGCGTCTCCATCCCGGGGAAGCTGCGCGCGGAGAGCTCCCGGACGGCGTCGCGGTAGCCGCGCAGACCGCTCTCGACCTCGCCCGTGGCGAGGTCGACCTCGGGCCGCCCGCAGAGCAGGATGATCGACGCGCCGAAGATGCCGCCGCCGGCGTCCTCGACCTCGATCTCGTCGAAGATCCGGCGGGCCTCCTCGGTCCGGCCGTCCGCCATGGCGCCCAGGGCCAGGACCGCCCGGAGCTGCGCCACGTCCTCCTGGGCGCCCAGGTCGTCGAGGACCGGGATCGCGGCGTGAGCGAATCCGAGGGCCTCCTGGAGGTCGCCGACCTGCATGGTGAGTCCGGCGAGCTGGGCACGGACCAGCGCGGCGGACCACGGGCCGTCGGCGACGTCGTCGGCAAGGGCGAGGGCATCCAGGCCGCTCTGCTTCGCGAGCGCCAGCTCGCCCTGGTTCTCGTGGAGCTGGCAGGACCACTGGAGCGCGACCTGGGCGATCCGGCGGTTCTCGTCGGTCGTGAGTGCCACGAGCGCGTCGAGACGATCCTCGACGATGCTGCGGCGAGCCGCGAGCAGCACCGTCGCGGTGATCTCCGCCCGGGTCCTGCCGGTGCCGGGCCCGAGCTCCTCGAGGCGGTCGAAGGACCGGCCCGCGACCGAGTCGGAGAAGATCAGCGAGTTGAAGGCGATCGCGACCAGCGTGGTGCGCAGCGTGTCCTCGTAGCCCTGGCTCACGCGTCCCTCGACCACCAGGTCCTCGACCTCGGGCGCGATGTTGACGACCTTCAGGTGGCTGCCCTCGATGGTCCAGAAGTCCGAGAGGCAGGCCATCAGGACGACGACCGCGTCCGCGTCCCGCTCGCGCAGTCGGCGCCGGAGGAGGTCGACCAGGTTGCCCTCCTCGCTGCGGATCTCCGTCATGGCCTCCACCTGGTGAGGCCCGAACAGCCGCTCCCCGGTGCGGAGCCCGAAGGCGAGGCCCCAGTCCCGGAACCGCGCCGCGGTGTCGACGTCGTCGCCGGCGTCGACGAGCTGCATCTGCCCGAACTCCCGGACCGTCTCGAGCAGCCGGTAGCGCAGCCCGCCGTTGCCCTCGACGACGGTCACCAGCGACTGGTCGACGAGGCTGGAGAGCGCGGCCAGGGCGTCGTCCCCGACCACGGCGTCGGCGCCGGAGAGCGAGAACCCGTCGCGGAAGATCGCGAGCCGGCGCAGCGCGGTGCGCTGGCTCTCGTCGAGCAGGTTCCAGCTCCAGTCGATGACCGCGAGCAGGGTCTGGTGCCGCTCCGGGGCGTCCCGGCTGCCCCCGCGCAGCAGCGCGAAGCGGTTCTCCAGCCGGCGCGAGATCTCCGCGACCGACATGACCCGCACCTTGGCGGCGGCGAGCTCGACCGCGAGCGGCAGCCCGTCGAGCCGCTCGACGAGGCCGCGCACCTCGGTGGGGTCGAGCCGGGCGCCGGGCCGGGCGGCCGACGCACGCTCGTCGAAGAGCTCGACGGCGTCGTCGAGCCCGAGCTGCGGCAGCGGGTAGACCCGTTCCGCGGCGATGCCCAGCGGCGCCCGGGTGGTGGTGAGCACCCGCAGCGCGGGGGTGCGCACGACCAGCACCGACACCAGGTCGGCGACGGCCTCGACCAGGTGCTCGCAGTTGTCGAGGATCAACAGGGCCGGGGCGCTCCCGACCTGGTCGACGATCCGGCCGAGCAGGTCGGTACGCCGGGCGGCGGAGCTGGTGAGCCGGTCGGTGAGCGACTCGCGCACCCCGAGCACGTCGCCGACCTCCACGGCCACGCCCTCGGGGGAGGTGACACCGGCCAGCTCGACGAAGTGCACGACCGGCTGCTCGGCCAGCCGGCCCATCAGGTGCGCCAGCCGGGTCTTGCCCAGCCCGCCCGCCCCGACGATCGAGGTGACCCGGGAGGTGCGGATCGTCTCGGCGAGCGCGACCACGTCCTCGTCACGACCGATCAGCCGGGAGGCCTCGTAGAGCAGTCCCTCCCGGACCGGATGGTCGCGGGCGAGCAGCTCGGCGTGCAGCGCCTGCAGGACCGGGCTCGGGTCGACGCCGAGCCGGTCGGCCAGCCCGGCCCGGTAGGACTCGAACCGCTCCAGGGCCGCCGGGACACCGCGCACCGCCGCGATCGCACGCAGGAGCGCGGCCACCACGTCGTCGTCGGGCGCGGCGCGCTCCAGCAGCGGCAGCGCGGCGGCGTACTCCCCGGCGGCGGCGAGCCGCAGCCCCTCGGGGCGCAGCGCCCAGGCATCGACCTCGGCGGGCGCCAGGGTGAGGCGGTAGCCGCGGGCGGTCCGCTCGATCACCTCGGGACCGGTCGCGGACCTGGCCCGGGAGACCACGACCTGCAGCGCCCTCCCAGGGTTGGCCGGGACCTCGTCTCCCCAGATCTCCTCGACGAGCGTGGCCTCGGAGAGACCGCGGGACCCCGCCTCGGCGAGGCCCCGCAGCAGCGCGTGCGTGCGCTCACCGGGGACCGGCTGACCGTCCCAGGTGACGTCGTCGAGGACCGAGAGCCGGTGGCCGGCCGGTCGGTCAGCTGCGCTGGACGGCACCGGTCCGCTCGGCGGCGAGGGCCACCGCGGCGTCGCGTGCGGCCGCCGTCTCCTCCTCTGTCAGGGTGCGGTCGGGCGCCCGGAACCGGAGCGCGAACGCGAGCGAGGTGCGTCCCTCCCCCACCTGCTCACCGGTGTAGACGTCGAAGAGCCGGACCGACTCCAGCAGCGGTCCGGCGCCCTCGCGGAGCGCGGCCTCGACGGCTGCGGCGGTGACGCCGTCGGCGACGACCAGCGCCACGTCCTCCTTCGCCAGCGGGTACGTCGAGAACTCCGGCCCCGGCGTGACGTCGCGGGCGTGCCGCATCAGGAGGTCGAGGTCGATCTCGACCGCTGCACTGCGCGCCGGCAGCCCGAACGCCTGGCAGACCTTCGGGTGCAGCTCGCCCGCGTGGCCGAGCTCGACTCCGTTCACCCGGACCTGCGCGCAGCGCCCCGGGTGCCAGGGCGCGCGGGTGGCGGACTCGACCTCGAGCCCGACGCCCAGCTCCGCAGCGAGCCGCCGGACCAGGCCGATGGCGTCGGACCAGCCGGCGTCGCGGCCACTGCCCCACCAGCCCGCCCGCTCCCTCTCACCGGCGAGCACGACGGCCAGGTGCAGCGGCTGCTCGGGAAGCGCCTCGAAGAGCTTCGCGAGCTCGTCGTCGCTGGGCCGCCAGTCGACACCGTAGATCGGCGCCGGGCCGCGGTCGGTGGGGAACGCCACCGTGCCGGTCTCGAACAGCGCGACCCCGGTCGCGCCGCGACCGATGTTGCGCGCGCCGGCCTTGAGCAGGCCGGGCAGCAGGGTCGTCGTGTACGAGGGCTCCTCGCTGGAGAGCGGGTTCGCCAGCCGGACGGTCCGCCGGCGTACGTCGTCGGCCGGGAGCCCGAGCGCGTCGAACGCGGCGTCGCCGACGAACGGGAAGCTGATCACCTCCACGCAGCCGGCACCGGCCAGGGTGCGGCCGACCCGCCGGCGCAGCCGCTGCTCACGGCTCAGTCCCCGGCCGGCGGCCTCGCGCGGCAGCACGGACGGGACGCGGTCGTAGCCCACGATCCGGGCGACCTCCTCGACCAGGTCGAACGGGTCGTTGAGGTCCGGACGCCAGGGCGGCGGGGTGGCGGTGAGGGTGCTGTCGGCCTTGTCGAGCGTGCAGCCGACGGCCTCGAGGTTCGCGACGGTGGCGGCCGCGTCGATGTCGATCCCCGTCACCCGGGCGGGCAGGTCGTAGGAGATCGTGATCTGCGGTGGTGTCGGAGGAGTCCCGACCACCGTGACACCGGGGTCGGCCGTCCCGCCGCCGTACGTCGTCAGCAGCTCGACGACGCGGTCGGCCGCGGCCGGCGTGATGACCGGGTCGACGCCGCGCTCGTTGCGCTTGCCGGCCTCGGAGCCGATCTTGTGCCGCTTGCCGGTGCGGAACATCGAGACCGCGTCCCAGTGGGCCGCCTCGACCAGGATGTTCGTGGTCGAGGCCGACATCTCGGTGGTCTCGCCGCCCATGACGCCGCCGAGGCCGATGATCCCGGAGTCGTCGGTGACGACCAGGTCCTCGGGCGAGAGCGCGCGGTCGACGCCGTCGAGCGTGGTGAGCCGCTCGCCCTCGCGGGCACGGCGCACCCGGATGGGCCCGGTGAGCTTGTCGGCGTCGTACCCGTGGATCGGCCGGCCCGTCTCGAGCATCACGTAGTTGGTGACGTCGACCGCCAGCGAGATCGGGCGCATGCCGGCCTGCTGGAGGCGCAGCGCCATCCAGTCCGGGGTCGGCGCTGCCGGGTCGAACCCGGTCACCTTGCGGGCCACGAAGACCGGGCAGCCGGCCGGGTCGTCGATCTCGACCGGGTGGCCGAGGTCGTTCGGCTCGGGGACGGTGCGCGCCGCGGGGTCGCGGTACGGCGCACCGAACGCCAGGGCCGCCTCGCGGGCGATGCCGCGCAGCGACAGGGCGTAGGCGCGGTCCGGGTTGATCTCGAACTCGATGACCTCCTCGCGGAGGCCCAGCACGTCGAACGCGTCGTCGCCCGGCTGACCGGCGTCGGCGGGCAGCACGATGATCCCGTCGTGGTCCTCGCCGAGGCCGAGCTCGCGGGCCGAGCAGATCATCCCGGCGGACAGGTGCCCGTAGGTCTTGCGCGCGGAGATCTGGAAGTTGCCGGGCAGGACGCCGCCCGGGAGGATCACGACGACCAGGTCGCCGGGCGCGAAGTTGTGGGCGCCGCACACGATGCCCTGGGGCTCGCCGGTGCCGTTGGCGGCGCCGACGTCGACCGAGCACCAGTTGATGGTCTTGCCGTTCTTCTGCGGCTCCGGCTCGACGGTCAGCACGCGGCCGACCACCAGCGGGCCGGTGATGTCGGCGCCGGCGCTGTGGATGCCCTCGAGCTTGAGCCCGAGCGCGGTGAGCCGCGCGGTGAGCTCGTCGGTGGTGACGCCGGCCGGCAGGTCGACGTACTCCCGGATCCAGGAGACAGGGGCCTTCACGCTCTACAGCTCCGTTCCGAAGGCGGTGGTGAAACGGGTGTCGCCCTCGAACAGCGCCCGCAGGTCCTCGATGCCGTGCCGGAACATCAGCGTCCGGTCGATGCCCATGCCGAAGGCGAACCCCGTGTAGCGCTCGGGGTCCACTCCGCAGGCCCTGAGCACCCGCGGGTTGACCACGCCGCAGCCGCCCCACTCGATCCAGCCCTCGCCGCGGCAGGTACGGCACGGCGCGCCGTCCACCTCGCCGGAGCCGCGGCACACGAAGCAGACCAGGTCGACCTCGGCGCTGGGCTCGGTGAACGGGAAGTACGACGGGCGGAAGCGCGTGTTGATCCCGTCGCCGAACATCCGCGCAGCGAAGTGGTCCAGCGTGCCCTTGAGATGGGCCATGGTGATGCCCTCGTCGATCGCCAGGCCCTCGACCTGGTGGAACACCGGGCTGTGCGTGGCGTCGTACTCGTCGGTGCGGAACACGCGGCCCGGGCAGACGACGTAGATCGGCGGCTGGCGCGACAGCATCGTGCGCGCCTGGACGGGCGAGGTGTGGGTGCGCAGCACGAGGTGGTTCTCGGCGGGCTCGGTCCAGAACGTGTCCTGCATGGTCCGGGCCGGGTGGTCCGGCCCGAGGTTGAGCGCGTCGAAGTTGAGCCACTCGGCCTCGATGACCGGGCCCTCGGCGACCTCCCAGCCCATGGCGACGAAGATGTCGGAGATCAGCTCGGCACCGGTCGTCAGCGGGTGGCGGGCACCGGTCGGCACCCGGTCGGTCGGCAGGGTGACGTCGACGGTCTCCTCGACCAGCATCCGCTCCTCGTGCTCGGCCTCCAGCACCTCCTGCCGGGCCGCGAGCGCCTGGTTCACGGCGCCGCGCGCCTGGCCGATGCGCTGCCCGGCCTCCTTGCGCGCCTGCGGCGGCAGCGCCCCGATCTCCCGGTTGGCCAGGGCCAGCGGCGAGCGGTCGCCGGTGTGCTCGATGCGCACCTGCTTGAGCTCGGCGAGGTCGGCAGCGGCCGCGATCGCGGCCAGCGCCGCGTCGCGCGCGGCCTCGACCTCTTCGGGCTTCAAGGGCGTGACCTCCACGGGGTCGTAGTCGGTGTTCGGGCCTGACACGGGGTCGAGTCTAGGAAGCCGGGCACGTGCGACGCGAACCGGTTCACGATCCGTGGTGAACCTGCGACGCGGGGGGCCGGAACCGTCAGGGCACAGGAGGGGCGTCCGTAGCACTCGCTCGCCCGGGCTCGGATGCGGGCAGCGTCACCGTCAGCCGCGCTCCGCCCGGGCCGGCGTCGTCGATCGTGACGGTGCCGCCGTGCGCCTCGACCAGGCCGTGCACCAGGTAGAGGCCCAGCCCCGACCCACCGCTGGCGCCGGACTTCCAGAACTTCGTGAACACCCGGCGGCGGAGATCGGGTGCGATCCCCTCGCCCTCGTCCTCGACCACCAGCTGCAGGCCGGCGCGGACCGGCGACAGCCTGACGGTGACGGTCCCGGACCCGTGGCGGACGGCGTTCTCGAGGAGGTTGGTCACGACCTGCACGAACTTGTCGGGGTCGACCGTGATCTCGGGGACCCCGGGCTCGACGTGCACGACGACCGGACGGCTGGTGCTGGCGCCGACGGAGTCGACCACGCGGCGGACCAGCGCCTCGGCGTCACTCGGCCGGGGGTACAGCTGGAGCCGGCCGGTGTCGATGCGGGCGACGTCGAGCAGCTCGGCGATCAACCGGCTGAGCCGGTCGGCGTCAGCGCTGACGGTGGTCAGCATCAGCTTCTTCTGGTCGTCGTTGAGCTTGTCCCACCGGTTCAGCAGGGCCTGCACGAAGCCCTTGACGCCGGTCAGCGGCGAGCGGAGCTCGTGCGCGACCGTGGCGACCAGGTCCGAGCGCTCACGGTCCAGCCGGGCTCGGCCGCGGCCGGAGCGGATGCTGACCGCGACGCCGTCGACCGGCTCGTGCAGCGCCGCCCGGTGCAGCCGGGCGACCACGAGCACCTCGGTGCCGTCGGGGAGCAGCCAGGACTGCTCCGGGACCGCGGTGCGGGTCGGGAGGCCGTCATAGGGCCGGTTGGTCGAGTACCAGTCGCGGCCGTCCTGGTCCTGGAGGGCCAGCACCTCGGCGAGCGGGCGGCCGACGGGGTCCTCGGCGCCGAGCAGGCGCAGGGCGACGGAGTTGACGGCCGTCACCCGGCCGTCGGGCCCGGCCAGCAGCGCGCCGTCGGCGAGCGCGTCCAGGTCCACGCGGTCACCCTACTGGCGGCGCTGGACCTTGGCGGAGGCGTAGAGGCACAGCGCGGCGGCCGTCGAGAGGTTCAGGCTCTCCGCGCGCCCGTGGATCGGGATCCGGACCCGGTGGTCCGCGAGGTCGGTGAGCACGGCGGGGAGTCCCCAGGCCTCGTTGCCGAACAGCCAGGCGGTCGGCGCCGCCAGCAGGTCGTCGGCGTGGTCGAGGTCGAGCTCACCGGCGCCGTCCGCCGCGAGCACCTGGAGACCGGCGTCCCGGGCGGCACGTACGGCGGCCGCCGGGTCCGGCTCGGTCGCGATCGGGAGGTGGAAGAGGCTGCCGACGCTGGCCCGGACGGTCTTGGGGTTGTACGGGTCGACGGAGTGGCCGGCGAGGACCACGGCGTCGGCGCCGGCGGCGTCCGCGCAGCGGATGACGGTGCCGGCGTTGCCGGGGTCGCGGACGTCGGCGCAGAGCGCGACCAGCCTGGCCTCGTCGACGACGTGGTCGACGGGTCGGTCGAGGAACCGGCACACGGCCACCAGGCCGGCCGGGGTGACGCTGTCGCTCAGCCCGTCCATGGCCCCGTCGTCGACCAGGGTCCACGCGGGGGCGGCGGCCGCGAGGTCGGCGTACTGCGCGGTCGCGGCGGGGGTCGCGAACACCTCGACCACACAGCCTGGCACCTCGAGGGCGCCCTGGACGGCCTTCGGGCCGTCGGCAAGGAAGAGCCGCCGCTCGGAGCGTTCCGAGCGGCGGCTGAGCTTCCGGCTCTCCTTGACGCGGCCGTTCCCCCGGGTCAGGGGGGTGCCCGCGGTCAACGGAGTGTTCAGGCCGAGACCTTGGGCGCGTTGACGTCCTCGGGCAGCGCGGCCTTGGCGGTCTCGACGAGCGCGTTGAACGCGGCGATGTCGTTGACGGCCAGGTCGGCGAGGATCTTGCGGTCGACCTCGACACCGGCCAGGCTCAGGCCCTGGATGAACCGGTTGTAGGTCATGCCCTGGGCGCGGGCCGCGGCGTTGATCCGCTGGATCCAGAGCTTGCGGAAGTTGCCCTTGTTCTTGCGGCGGTCGTTGTAGCTGTAGACGAGGGAGTGGGTGACCTGCTCCTTGGCCTTGCGGTAGAGCCGCGAGCGCTGGCCGCGGTAACCGCTGGCGCGCTCCAGGACGACCCGGCGCTTCTTCTGGGCGTTCACTGCCCGCTTGACGCGTGCCACTGTCTTACTCCTTGTTGCAGAAAATCGGGGTCCGGGGTCGAGACGGGCTCGACGACCGGGTGGTCGGGGCGGGGGGTCAGAGACCCAGCATCTTCTTCGCGCGCGGGACGTCGGCCTTGGCGACCTCGACGGTGCCGGTCATGCGACGGGTCACCTTGGAGGGCTTCTTCTCCAGGTTGTGGCGCTTGCCAGCCTTCTCGCGCAGGATCTTGCCCGACCCCGTCACGCGGAAGCGCTTGCTCGCACCCGAGTGCGTCTTGTTCTTCGGCATCTCACTATCTCTCTTGTCGTCCTGCGGTGGCTCGGGCAGGCGCGTCTCCGGGACGCGCCCCCCGTCCGGTGTGGTCTCAGGCCTCGATCTCAGGATCGAGGTTCTCGGAGCGGCCACGCTCCTTCTTCTGGGCGACCGGTCCGGCGGCGTGGGCTGCGTCGCGCTCGGCGCGCTCCTCCGCCACGACAGCCGCGCGCTCGGCGGCGCGGGACTCCTTGTCGGCTGCCAGGTCGACCTTGGCGTCGGCCTTCTTCTTGTGCGGGCCGAGCACCATGACCATGTTGCGGCCGTCCTGCTTCGGGGACGACTCGACGAAGCCCAGCTCGGTCACGTCCTCGGCGAGGCGCTGCAGCAGCCGGAAGCCCAGCTCGGGCCGGTGCTGCTCGCGACCGCGGAACATGATCGTGATCTTCACCTTGTCGCCGGCGCGGAGGAACCGGACCACGTGACCCTTCTTGGTCTCGTAGTCGTGCGCGTCGATCTTCGGACGAAGCTTCATCTCCTTGATGACGACGTTCGTCTGGTTACGGCGTGCCTCGCGGGCCTTCTGCGCGTTCTCGTACTTGAACTTGCCGTAGTCCATGAGCTTGCAGACGGGCGGCTTGCCCTGAGGTGCGATCTCGACGAGGTCGAGGTCCGCCTCCTGGGCGAGCTTGAGCGCCTGGTCCGTGGGGACGATGCCCACGGTCTCCCCGTTGGGTCCAACGAGACGGACCTCGGGAACCCGGATCCGGTCGTTGATACGAAGCTCGGTGCTGATGTGTCCTCCTGGTGGCAATGTGGCCGGTCGTCCCTGCGCTCCGCCGCCCCCGAGGGCCCTGCGAAATCGACAAAGGCTTCCGCTGTCATCAAGCGGAAGCCAGTCCGATGCCACCCACACGGGGTACACCACCTACGAGGCCGGAGCCTCCAGGACCGGACCCGACGACCTGTGGAGCAGGGCGGTCGATGCGGGTGGGAGGCGATCGTGCGAGCCTCCGCTTGTGGATCCGCTCCGTCACGGGTGTGGCGGAACAGATCGGTCAACGCTTGATGGTAACCGAAGATTCCCCGTCGGGCCGAATCCAGACGACGTGCTCCCCCGCGCGCGCGAGCGCCCAGCCGTCGGCGATCCGCTCGAGGTCCTCGCCCTCGACGACGAAGCGCACCGGCCCGGCGACGTCCACGACCAGCGCGGCGGCCCCGTCCTGCACGGCGGACCGGGCCGCGAGCGTGGTCGCGACCGGCACCGGGCGGCCCTGCGGGTTCCAGGCGGCGAGGGCCTCGGTGCCGGTGAACGCGAGCAGCGCGAGCCGCCCGTCCGCTCCCCGGAGCAGCACCGTCGCCATGTCGCTGCTCTTGTCGTGGGCCAGCCCCGCCTCGTCGTGCTCGACCTCGCCGAGCACGGCCACGACCGGCACCAGGACCCGCTCGGCGGCGAGCGCGGCCAGCGCCTCGGCGTACGATGACCGGCCGGCGGCCCAGGCGGTCAGCGCGGCCGTCAGCGCCGCGGGGGCGGCACCGTCGTCGCCGGCGAACCCGGGGTCCGGGATCACGCGGTGCTGCCCGGGCTCGGTCACGCGGCCATTCTCCCGGTCCTCCGGGCCGTCTCCAACTTCGCCCGTGTGGGATTCTGGACACGTGGACGACGCAGCCTGGGCAGCACTCACGCTCAGCCTCACGGTGCTCGGCGGCATCTGGACCTGGATGGCGTTCCGGCGGCACGGGGCGGTGGCCGCGATGCGCGCGCTCGGCTTCACCCTGCTGCCGCTCGCCGCGTACCTGACCAAGACCCTCCAGATGTTCACGCACATCGCGAACGCGGTGACCGACTGGGTGGCACACCTCGTGCTGAGTCCGGTGGTGTGGTTCGGATTCCTGCTGGGCGGGGCGGGGATCGTGCTGATCGTGGTGTCCGGCATGATGCGCTCGCGCCGGCTCGGGACGGCACAGGACGGCTCGGCGAAGGAGCTGCCCGCGGGACGCGGGCCGCGATCGGCGCCCGTCGTCACCGACACCGACCCCGAGATGGCCGAGATCGAGGCCATCCTGCGCAAGCGAGGCATCAGTTGAGCTCCAGCCCCGTCGACCGCAACCGCCTGTGGTCCCGACTGGACGACGCCGTCGCCAAGCAGGGCGTACCGCTGCCGACACCGGTGTTCGTCGTCGATCTCGATGCGTTCGACCGCAACGCCGACGACCTGGTCCGACGTGCGGGTGGCAAGCCGGTCCGGGTGGCCTCGAAGTCGCTGCGGGTGCCGGTGCTGATCGAGCGGGCGCTCGCCCAGGAGGGCATGCACGGCGTGCTCGGGTACACGCTGCGCGAGGCGCTCTGGCTGCAGCAGCAGGGCATCTGCGACGACATCGTGGTCGCCTACCCGACCGTCGACCGCGGCGCCCTGGCCGAGCTTCTCGCGTCCCCGGCCGCGCTCGCGGCGATCACGCTGATGGTCGACGACCCCGCCCACCTCGACGTGGTCGACTCGGTCCGGATCAGCTCCTCGGAGCAGGTGCGGGTCGCGGTGGACGTGGACGCCGGCCTGCGCGTCGCCCGCCAGCACGTCGGCCCGAAGCGGTCGCCGCTCGGCGACGTCGCCGCGGTGCTGCGGCTCACCCGCGAGATCAGCTCTCGTCCCGGATTCCGGCTCGTGGGCGCGATGACCTACGAGGGCCAGGTCGCGGGCGTCCAGGACGCGGTCCCGACCTCACGTGCCCGGTCGGCGATCGTGCGGCGGGTGAAGTCGCTGTCGATCAACCAGCTCGCCGTACGCCGTCGTGAGGTCGCCGCGGCCCTCGCGGACGTCGCAGACCTGGAGTTCTGGAACGGCGGCGGCTCCGGCTCCGTCGAGGAGACCGCGGCCGACCCGGTCGTGACCGAGATCGCGGCCGGCTCCGGGCTGCTCGTGCCGACGCTGTTCGACCACTACCGCTCGTTCGCGCCGCGCCCGGCGTCGTACTTCGGCCTGCCGGTGACCCGCAAGCCGACCGCCGAGATGGCGACGGTGCACGGTGGTGGGCTGATCGCGTCCGGCCCGATCGGCGCCGACCGGCTGCCGACGCCGTGGGCGCCGGCCGGGCTGGAGCTCACCGGCCTGGAGGGCGCCGGCGAGGTGCAGACCCCGCTGACCGGTCCGTCCGCGGCGCGGCTCGAGATCGGGGACCTGGTGTGGTTCCGTCACGGGAAGTCCGGCGAGGTCTTCGAGCACGCGACGACCGTGCACCTGCTCGCGGGCGACGAGTTCGTCGACTCGGTGCCGAGCTACCGCGGGTGTGGACAGTCCTTCTGAGCGGGTCCTCGACCTCGCCCGGAAGCGACCGGCGACGCTCGGGCCGGCTCGGCTGATCTGCATCGACGGGCCGTCCGGGTCGGGCAAGACGACGCTCGCGCTCTCGCTCGTCGGACCGGGCGTGCGCGTCGTGCACATGGACCACCTGTACGACGGCTGGGGCGGGCTGCCGACCGTCGACTCGCAGCTCGCGTCGCTCCTGGTGCCGCTGGCGTCGCGGAGCGCCGGGACCTACCGGCGCTACGACTGGGACGCGGGCGCGTACGCCGAGACGGTGGTCGTGCCGCCGACCCCCCTCCTCGTGGTCGAGGGCGTGGGGTCCTACTCCCCCGCGTTCGACGAGCTGGTGACCGTGCTGGTGTGGGTGGAGGCCCCCGCGTCCGAGCGGCTGGGGCGAGCGCTCGCGCGCGACGGTGCGGCGCACGAGCCCGAGCTGCGGCAGTGGGCGATCGACGAGCACGAGCACTTCGCCCGCTCCGGCGCGCGGGAGCGGGCCGACCTCGTCGTACGCGCCTAGGGTGAGGCGCATGCTCGCGCCCAGTGGTGACCAGTTCGAGATCAGCGGCGACGGCTATCGCGCCGTCGTCACGGAGAGCGGTGGCGCGCTGCGGGAGCTGTCGTACGACGGGCCGGGCGCTGATCGACGGCTTCGGTGAGGACGAGATGGCGCCGGGTGGCCGCGGCCAGCTGCTGGTGCCATGGCCGAACCGGATCGGCGACGGCGCGTACTCGTTCGGTGGGCGGGACCTCCAGCTCCCGCTGACGGAGCCCTCCCTGCACAACGCCTCGCACGGGTTGGCGCGCTGGGTCGCCTGGTCGCTGGAGGAGCACACCCCCCGGTCGGTCTCGCTGGCGTACCGGCTGATGGCGCAGACCGGCTATCCCTGGACCCTCGACCTCCGCGTGGTCTACGACCTGTCAGCGGACGGGCTGACGGTGACGCAGTCGGCGACCAACATGTCCGCCTCGGCCGCGCCGTACGCGAGCGGGGCGCACCCGTACCTCTCGGTCGGACCGGGTCCGGTCGACGGCTGGGAGCTCACGCTCCCGGCCTCGACGCGGTCCCTGGTCGACGACCGGCTCCTGCCCGTGGGGCGGTCCGACGTGTCCGGCACGGACCACGACTTCCGGGTTGCCCGGCCGATCCGGCACGTGGGGTTCAACGACGCGTTCACCGACCTGTCGCGGGACGGCTCCGGGATCGCGACGGCGGTCGTGCGCGATCCGTCCTCGGGTGCCGGCGTCGCGCTGTGGGTCGACGGGTCGCACCGCTGGCTGCAGGTGTTCAGCGCGGACGACGTGCCGCGGACGGCGCGGCGGTCACTGGCGGTCGAGCCGATGACCGCGCAGGCCGACGCGTTCCGCTCCGGCGAGGACCTCGTCGTGCTGGAGCCGGGCGCCGACTTCTCGGCGTCCTGGGGGATCCGGGCGGTCTGAGCGCCCCTCCCGCCGGTCTCTCAGCGCGCACCCGTCTGCCGCTCGACGACCGCGCGCAGCTCGCGGACGGCGCTACGGGCCCGGTCGCCGTCGGATCCCTGGATGCCCATCGCGGCGACGGTGGTGCCGTCGGCGAGGTCCAGCGTGACCCACGGAGCGCCGGGCGGGAGGCGGACGGCGACGACCTGCGGCCACTCGAACTCGCGCCGGCGGTAGCCGTTCACGACCACCAGCCGCTGCTGCTCGGCGACGACGCGGGAGCGCACGAGCGCGAACCACAGGGCGAACGCGAGCAGCCCGAAGAACGCCAGCGTGCCGCGCTCGAACGCGGTGAACTTCGCCTGGGTCTCCTCGTCGAAGCCGATCCAGGCGAGCGCGCACACGACCACGAGGCCGCCGCCGAGGACGGCGCCGGCGAGGCGGACGCCGAACGGCCGCCAGGTGTGCGGGAGCGCCACCGCGCCCGGTGACTCAGAGCCGGCAGGCATGGATGTCCGTGAGCAGGATGCCGCGGGCGCCGATGTCGAACAGCTCGTCCATCAGCCGCTGGGCGCCGTCGCGCGGGACCATCGCGCGCACCGCCGACCAGCCCTCGCGATGGAGGGGGGCGACGGTGGGGCTCTCGATGCCCGGCGTGAGGCGCACGGCGTCGGCGACCCGGTCGGTCGGGATGTCGTAGTCCATCATCACGTAGCTGCGCGCCACAAGGACGCCCTCGACCCGGCGCCGGAAGACCTCGAAGCCCTCCGGGACCGCGCCGGTGTGCGTGATCAGCACGGCCTCGGAGTCCAGGATCGTCTCGCCGAAGACCTCGAGCCCGGCCTGGCGGAGCGTGCTCCCGGTCTCGACGACATCGGCGATCACGTCGGCGACGCCGAGCTGGACGCTGGTCTCGACGGCGCCGTCCAGCCGCGTCACGGTCGCGTCGATGCCACGCTCCTCGAGGAACGACCGCACGACGCCGACGTACGACGTCGCGATCCGCGCGCCCGCGAGCTGCGCCAGGTCGTCGTACCTCCCGGCGGGTCCGGCGAACCGGAACCGGCTGCGACCGAAGCCCAGGCCCAGCACCTCCTCGGCCTTGGCGCCGGAGTCCCGGAGCAGGTCACGGCCCGTGATGCCGACGTCGAGGGTGCCCTCGCCGACGTACAGGGCGATGTCGCGCGGGCGCAGGTAGAAGAACTCGACGCCGTTCTCGGTGTCGGTGAGCGTCAGCTGCCTGGCGTCGTCGCGCTGCCGGTAGCCGGCCTCGCGCAGGATCTCGGACGCCGACTGGGAGAGCGATCCCTTGTTCGGGACCGCGATGCGGAGCAGTGCCATGAGTGGATCCTCAGAGGTGTGCGTAGACGTCGTCGAGCTCGATGCCGGCGGCCAGCATCAGCACCTGGGCGTGGTAGAGCAGCTGGCTGATCTCCTCGGCGGCACGGTCGCGGCCCTCGTGCTCGGCGGCCATCCAGGACTCCGCGGCCTCCTCGACCAGCTTCTTCCCGCAGGCATGGACGCCGCCGTCGAGCTGGCGGACGGTGCCGGATCCCTCGGGGCGGGACCGCGCCTTCTCGCTCAGCTCGGCCCAGAGCTCGTCGAACGTCTTCACGGTCGACCAGCGTACGGCGTGTGGTTCGCCAGCTCCTTCAGGGTCCGGGCGGTGAGCAGGGCCGCGGCGGTGGCCTCGTAGCCCTTGTCCTCGCGAGACCCTTCGAGCCCCGCTCGGTCCAGCGCCTGCTGCTCGTTGTCGCAGGTGAGGACGCCGAAGCCGACCGCGACCGTGTGGTCCAGCGCCACCCGGGTGAGCCCGTCGGTGGCGGCGTTGCAGACGTAGTCGAAGTGCGGCGTGCCGCCGCGCACGACCACCCCGAGGGCGACGACGGCGTCGTACCCCTCCCGGGCGAGCGCGCTCGCGACGACGGGCAGCTCGAAGGTGCCGGGCACCCGGACGGTCAGCGCGGAGGCGCCGAAGTCCGCCAGTGCCCGCGCCGCGCCGGCGAGCAGCCCGTCCATCACCTCGGTGTGCCAGCTCGCGGCGACCACGGCGACCCGCAGGCCGCCGGCGTCGAAGGTCTCGGCGTCGGGCGCGCCGTGTCCGGCCATGTCAGGCTCCGTCCTGGGTGAGGTCCTGGGTGAGGTTGGGCAGGTCGTGGCCCATCCGGTCCCGCTTGGTCAGCAGGTAGGCGATGTTGTGGTCGTTGGGGTGCGGGGTCAGCGGCACCCGGGCGGCCACGTGGACGCCGAAGTCCTCGAGGTTCTCGACCTTGTCCGGGTTGTTGGTCATCAGCCGCACGCTGGCGACGCCGAGATCCCGCAGCACCTGCGTGGCGGTGCCGTAGTGGCGGGCGTCGGCCGGCAGCCCGAGGTCCAGGTTGGCGTCGACGGTGTCCCGGCCGCCGTCCTGGAGCTGGTAGGCCTGCAGCTTGGCGACCAGGCCGATCCCCCGGCCCTCGTGGCCGCGGAGGTACACGATGACGCCGCGGCCCTCCGCGACGACCCGCTCCAGCGCCTCCTCGAGCTGCGGGCCGCAGTCGCACCGGTCGCTGGCGAAGACGTCCCCGGTCAGGCACTCGGAGTGAACCCGGGTGAGCACCGGGTCGTCGCCCGACACGTCGCCGTACACGAGCGCGATGTGCTCGGAGTCGTCCACGGTGATCCGGTAGCCGTACGCCGTGAACTCACCGTGCCGGGTCGGCAGCCGGGTCTCGGCGACCCGCTCGACGAGGTTCTCGTGCCGGCGCCGGTAGCGGACCAGGTCGTCGATCGAGATCATCGCCAGGCCGTGCTCGTCGGCGAACTCGCGCAGCTGGGGGCCGCGCTTCATGGTGCCGTCGTCGTTCACGACCTCGACCAGCACGCCGGCAGGGGTCAGGCCGGCGAGCGTGGCCAGGTCGACCGCCGCCTCGGTGTGGCCGCGGCGCACCAGCACGCCGCCCTCCCGGTAGCGGAGCGGGAACACGTGCCCCGGCCGGGTGACCTCCCACGGCTCCGTCGCCGAGTCGGCCAGCACGCGCACGGTGTGCGCCCGGTCGGCGGCGGAGATGCCGGTGGTCACGCCGTCGCGGGCGTCGACCGAGATCGTGTACGCCGTGCGCAGTCGGTCCTTGTTGTGCGGCGTCATCAGCGGGATCTCGAGCCGGTCCAGCATGTCGGCCGGCATCGGCACGCAGATCACGCCGCTGCTGTAGCGGATCGTGAACGCCATCAGCTCCGGTGTCGCCTTGCTGGCGGCGAAGATGATGTCGCCCTCGTTCTCGCGGTCCTCGTCGTCGACGACCACGACCGCCTTGCCGGCGGCGATGTCGGCGATCGCCCGCTCGACGGTGTCGAGCTGGATCTTCTCGTGCTGGCTCATGCCGGCACCTCCTCGGGGACGGGTCCGGGCGTGGCCGGCGAGCGGGTGGCGCGCCACCAGGTGACGAACCCGACGACGCACAGGCCGCCGTAGAAGACGTAGAGGATCGCCGACGGGTAGTAGCCGGAGTGCCACAGCAGCGGTACGCCGACGAGGTCGACGGCGATCCAGGCCAGCCAGAAGTCGTTCCACCCGCAGGCCATCGCGTAGGTCGCGAGCATCGAGCCCACGAAGATCCACGCGTCGCACCAGTAGTACCAGCGCGGTGCCGGCCAGCCCGCGCCGACGACGCTGAACACCCATTGGCACACGAGGACGCCGGCCGCCGCGGCGACCAGGTAGGCGACCCGCTCGCGCGCGGTGGCCCAGCGCGGGTCGATCGCCGGCGCGTCTCCCCCGGCACCCAGCTCCTGGTGCAGCCGCTTCTGCTCGTTCCATCGGTACCAGCCGTAGATGCTGGTGATGACGAAGAAGACCTGTCGCCCGGCCTGCCCGAACAACGGCTGCTGCGCCTGGGCGTCGAAGGTCGCGGCGACGAACACCGTGAACAGCAGGACGTTGCCGACGATGCCCACCGGCCACGCCCACACCCGTCGGCGCAGGCCCCCGACGGCGGACGCGAAGCCGAACGCGTTGCCGACGATCTCGCGCCAGGTGATCTGGTGACCCGAGATGGTCAGGTGCGCGTCGTACAGGGTCGAGAGGCTCATCGGCTCTCTCCGCTCGGGACGGACCCGGTGAACGGGAGCAGGCGCTCGACGTACTTGGCGATCACGTCGACCTCGAGGTTGACGCGGTCGCCGGGCTGCCGGGTGCCGAGCGTGGTGCGGGCGAGGGTCTCCGGGATCAGGCTCACGGTGAACCGGTCGTCGCCGGCCTCGACGACCGTGAGGCTGACGCCGTCGACGGTGATCGAGCCCTTGTCGACGAGGTAGCGCGACAGCGCGGCCGGCATGGCGATCTCGACGACCTCCCAGTGCTCGCTGGGCGTCCGGCTCACGACCTCCCCGACCCCGTCGACGTGGCCCTGGACGATGTGGCCGCCGAGGCGCTTGTCGGCGGTGACCGCGCGCTCGAGGTTGACGGTGTCGCCGGGGCGTACGCCGTACAGGCTCGTCTTGTCGAGCGTCTCCTGCATCACGTCGGCGGTCCAGATGTCGCCGTCGACGGTCGTGACCGTCAGGCAGCAGCCGTTGACCGCGATCGAGTCGCCGAGACCGGCGTCCGCGAGCACGGTGGTCGCGCGGATGCTGAGACGGATCGCGTCGCCCTGGTCCTCGACCGCGGCGACGGTGCCGAGCTCCTCGACGATTCCGGTGAACATGTCAGGCTCCTTCTGGTGCGAGCGTGAGGCGCACGTTGGGCGGGTCGCCCTGCAGCACCGTGATGTCGGTGACGCGGGGACGGAACGCATCCGCGATGGTGGTGATTCCGAGGTCGGCGACGGCCGAGCGGCCGGCGCCGAGCAGCATCGGCGCGACGTACGCGACGATCTCGTCGACGAGGCCGTTGCGGAGGAACGCCGCGGCGAGGGTCGGCCCGCCCTCCAGGAAGACGTGCTGGCGGCCGAGGTCGTGCAGCTCGGCGAGCGCGGTCTTCGGGTCGCGGGTGCGCAGGTGCACCGACTCCGCGTCGGCGTTGAACACCCGCCGCCCGGGGTCCAGGTCGCGCTCCCCCATCACCGCACGCAGCGGCTGGTGTGCCAGCGGCCGGTCGTGCTCGTCGCGGACGGTGAGCAGCGGGTCGTCGACCGCGACGGTGTTGGCGCCGACCAGCATCACGTCGCACTGCGCGCGGAGCCGGTGGGTGTCCACCCGCGCGGCGGGCGAGCTCACCCAGCGGCTGGTGCCGTCGGCCGCGGCGCTGCGCCCGTCGAGGGTGGTCGCGAACTTCCAGGTGACGAACGGCCGCCCGTGACGCACGCCGAAGGCCCAGAACCTGTTCAGAAGTCCCGATTCAACCGTCAGAAGTCCCGACTCGACGTCGACGCTGGCCGCGCGCAGCGTGTCGGCGCCGCCGGCGGCGGCCGGGTTGGGGTCGTCCTGCGCGAAGACCACGCGGCGTACGCCGGCCTCGACCAGCGCCTGCGCGCACGGGCCGGTGCGGCCGTGGTGGTTGCAGGGCTCGAGGGTCACGACGGCGGTGGTGCCGCGGGCCCGGTCGCCGGCTCGGGCGAGCGCGTCGACCTCGGCGTGAGGGGTGCCGGCGCCGCGGTGGAAGCCCTCGGCGACGGTCGCGCCGGTGTCGTCGAGCAGCACGCACCCGACGCGCGGGTTCGGCCCGAGCGGGACGCCTGGGGTCGCGGCCAGCTCGAGGGCGCGCCGCATCGCGGCCTGCTCGGCCGGGCTGAACGCCATCTGGTGCCCCTCGTGTCCGGTCGCGGACTCCGGGGCTGACGGGTCCCACGCGTACGACGTACGCGTGACGACACCTGCGTGCGCTTCCCATCCGGACTTTGACCGTCGGTCCAGGAATCCCACCTGGTCAACCGGCCACTGGCTGTGACCGGGTCGCGGACTGTTACCGCCGGCTCGGAATTTCACCGACCCCAGAGCACGCGAGCTGCTAGCTCGTCGGGACGAGTCTGCCACAGCGCGGCGAACCCGGCTCCGTGGGTCGCGTCACAGCCGGGGGTCCACCGGCTCGGACTCCAGGGCCAGGACGCCGAACACCGCCTCGTGCACCCGCCACAGCGGCTCGGCCCCGACGAACCGGCGCAGCGCCTCGATCCCGAGCCCGTGCTCACGCTCCGCGAGGCTCCGCTTGCGGCCGAGGTTGCGGTTGCGGAGCTCCTCGACGGAGTCGAGGTAGTCGGGACCGTAGATGATCCGCAGGTACTCCGGCCCGCGCACCTTGAGGCCGGGCTGGACGCCGCGGCCGACCGGGTGCGCGGGCTTCACGACCATGCCCTCGCCGCCGGTGGACGTGAGCTCGGTCCACCACCGGACGCCGGCCTCCCGCTCGGCCGCGGACGACAGGTCCACCAGGATGCTGCGGGTCGGCGTGAGCAGCGGCGAGGACAGCGCGCCGAGGCGCTCTAGGTGCCACGGGTGGGGCTCGTCGACGGCGAGCAGCCGGCCCTCGGCGGCGAGCACGTGGAAGGGCGCGAGCGTGATGCCGTCGAGCCCGTCGGAGGGGCGCACGTAGGCGGCGTACGCGTCCCGGAACGCCTGCGCGTTGGCGAGCCGTCTCCCGGTACGCCGGGCCAGCGCGTCGACGTCCAGCCCGCGCCGGGACGCGGTGGAGAGCACGTCCGCGAGGGCGGGCAGGGCGTGGAGTGCCGCGGTACCGACGGAGGCGTACTGCTCCTCGATGAGGCCGCGGGCCTTCGCCGACCACGGCAGCAGCTCGCAGTCGAGGACCAGCCAGTCGCTCCCCACCCGGTCGAACAGTGGCTCGACCGCCTCGCGCAGGAGGTCGACGAGAGTGGCCTGGAGCGTCCGGTCGGGGAAGAACGCGCGGCCCGTGCGGGTGTACACGGCACCGGTGGAGCCGTCGGCCACCCCGAACCGCCGCTCGGCGGTGTCGGCGTCGCGGGCGAGGACGGCGATCGCCCGGGAGCCCATGTGCTTCTCCTCGCACACGACGGCGGTGACGCCGGCTTTCGCATAGTCGGCGAAGGCTCGCTCCGGGTGCTCGAGCAGGTCGCCCTCGGTCGCGGTCGGGGCCGGCGCCATGGTCGGCGGGAGGTAGACCAGCCACCGCGGGTCGACGGCGAACCGGCTCATCACCTCCAGCGCGGCCGCGGAGTTCTCGGCCGGGACCTTCACCCGGCCCGCGAGCTCCGTGTCGTGCCAGTGGTCGCCGGCGACGTCGCGGATGTCGAGCGCCGTGGCCTCGCGCTCGGTCGTCGGGGCGACCAGCGGCCGGACCGGCTCGAACCAGGTCCGCTCCGCGGGCACCCGCACCAGCTCGCGGGACGGGTAGCGCAGCGCGGTCAGGTGGCCGCCGAACACCACGCCGGTGTCGAGGCAGATCGTGTTGTTGACCCACTCCGCCGCCGGGACCGGCGTGTGCCCGTAGACGACCATCGCCGTACCGCGGTACTCCTGCGCCCACGGGTAGCGCACCGGCAGCCCGAACTCGTCGGTCTCGCCGGTGGTGTCGCCGTACAGCGCGAACGAGCGGACCCGGGCCGACGAGCGGCCGTGGTAGGCCTCCTTGAGGCCGGCGTGCGCGACGACCAGGCGACCCTCGTCGAGCACGTAGTGGCTGATCAGGCCGTCCATGAACCGCAGCGCCGCCTGCCGGAACTCGTCGGTCTCGCCGGCGAGCTGGTCGAGCGACTCGGCCAGGCCGTGGGTGGTGCGCACGTCGGCGCCCCGCAGCGCGCGCACGAGCTTGGCCTCGTGGTTGCCGGAGACGCAGAGCGCGGTGCCGGCGGCGACCATGCCCATCACCAACCGCAGCACGCCCGGGGTGTCCGGGCCGCGATCGACCAGGTCCCCGACGAACACCGCCGTACGGCCCTCGGGGTGATGGGCACCCCCCGGCTCCACCACCCACCCGAGCTCGCCCAGCAGCGTGCGCAGCTCGGAGGCGCAGCCGTGCACGTCACCGATGACGTCGAATGGTCCGGCGAGGTCGCGACGGTCGTTCCACGACCGCTCGCGGCCGATCGTGACGTCGTCGACCTCGTCCGGCCCGAGCACGTGGACCTTGCGGAAGCCCTCCTTGCGAAGCCCCTTGAGGGACCGCTGCAGGTCGCGCTGCTGGCGGCGCACCACGTGGCCGCCGAAGTCGCGGTCCGGGCGCTCGCGGTTGCGGTCGACCGCGACCGCTTCGGGTACGTCGAGCACGATCGCGTCCACCAGGACGTCGTGGTCCTTCGCGAGCCGCACCAGGGCCGCGCGGGCGTTGCGCTGGACGTTGGTGGCGTCGACGACGGTGAGCAGGCCGCGGCGCAGGCGGGTCCCGACGATGTAGTGCAGGACGTCGAAGGCGTCGGGCGTGGCGTCCTGGTCGTTCTCGTCGTCGGCGACCAGGCCTCGGCAGAAGTCGCTCGAGATCACCTGGGTCGGGCGGAAGTGCCGGGCGGCGAACGTGGACTTGCCACTCCCGGACACCCCGACCAGCAGGACCAGGCCGAGGGCGGGCACGGTGATCTCACGCACGGCGGAACACCCCCAGCTGGGTCGGTGCGCCGCGGTCCGGGTCCACGTCGCCGATCCCCCGGATCTCGACCGTGTAGCCGTGCTCGGCGCAGACCCGCTCGCACCAGGTCGCGAACTCCGCCCGGGACCACTCGAACCGGTGGTCGGGATGGCGGAAGCCGGCGAGGCCGTCGTACCGGTCGTTGTACTCGCTGTTCGGCGTGGTCAGCACGACCGCAGCCGGCCGGGCCTGGCCGAACACGACCCGCTCGATCGCCGGCAGCCGCTCCGGGTCGACGTGCTCGACGACCTCCATCAGCACCGCCGCGTCGTACCCCGCGAAGCGCTCGTCGGTGTAGGTGAGCGCGCCCTGGAACAGCGTGATCCGCTCGGCCTGCCGCTCCGCCATCCGCTCCAGCCCGAGCCGGCGGCCGGCGACCCTCAGCGACGTCGACGAGACGTCGACCCCGGTGATCCGGTCGAGCCCCGGCCGCTCGACGAGACGCTGGAGCAGGCGGCCGCCGCCGCAGCCGAGATCGATGACCGACCGGGCGCCGAGCTCCTCGAGGACGGCGAGGACCGCGTCGTGGCGCTGGACGTTCAGCGCCACGCGGCGCCCGGACGGCTCGGGCTCGAGGGCCTCCTCGACGTCGTCCCCGAGCTCGGCGAGCCGCACGAGCGCGTCGGCGGTGAGGCGGTGGCTGCGGGCGAGGTAGCGCCGGGTGATCAGCTCGCGCTCGGGGTGCTCGAGCAGCCAGGAGCCGCCCGAGCGCAGCAGCTTGTCCACCTCGTCGGCGCCCTGCCAGTAGTGCTTGGACTCGTCGAGCACGGGCAGCAGGACGTGCAGCTGGTTGAGTGCGTCCGCGAGCCGGACGGTGCCGGAGAGCGTGAGCCGGACGTAGCGGGAGTCACCCCAGTCGAGGTCGTCGTCGAGCGGGATCGGTACGGCGTCGACGGTCCAGCCGAGCGGCTCGAAGAGGCGGTGCGCGACGTCGGACCCGCCGCGACATGGCAGCACGGGGATGCCGAGCTCCAGCGGGATCGCTGTGTCGGCGAGGTCCTGGCGGCTCTTGCAGATGCCCGCGCGGGCCGTGCTGAAGACGTCCGCGAGCGCGACGCCGAGCAGAGAGGAGGCGGCGTACGGGCGGTCGTTGACGTACTGCGCGAGGCTGAAGTCGGCCGACTTCGTGCGCGACCGGGCCATCCGGACGGGGTCGACGTCGAGCACCAGGGCCGCCGTGCAGCGCCGGTCGTCGGCCTCGGGGTAGAAGACGGTGGCGGTCCCGAAGGACTGGCGGAACTCCTGGACCCGGTCGGGGTGCTTGTGCAGGAGGTGGCCGAGGTCGGTTGCCGGGACGTGCGTCGTCGTGATGGTCAGGAGCACCGGCTCAGTCTGCCGCGCGGGTGGTCGCGGGTCTCATCGATTTCCGTACGGCAACCCGACCGGGACCAGGAGCGTCACAGCCGCGTGAAGACCACCGCCGGGCTCGCGGCCGCCGCCCTCGCCCTCCTGGCCGGCGGGTGCAGCGACGACCCCCGCGAGCCGGCCGCCCGATCCGGGGCTCCGGCCGTCGTCGCCACGACCTCCGACCGGCCGACGCTGGAGCAAGTGGTCGCCGACCCCGGTGCCACGCTCTCGGACGTCACGGTCCGCCCGGGACCGGACGGCCTGGTCGTCCATGCCTGGTGGGTGCTGCGCCGGCACGGCCACACGTTCGGCGCGATCGTGACCAGCGACGACCGGATGGAGACGGCGTCGTACGCCCCGGGGACGTACCGCGCATGGTCCGCGCACGAGCCGCGCGTCACCAGGCCCTCCCCCGCTCCCGGCACGGGCGGGCTGCTGACCAGCGACATCCTCTCCCTCCAGGACGGCACCCGCGCGCAGCAGGGCGGCCACGACGGCGCGACCCTGGCGCCGTTCGAGCGCCTGGTGCGCTCGGTCGGCGGCGGCCCGTGGGAGCGGTTCGACGTCCCGATGACCCACGGCCAGCAGGCGTACACCGGCGGCCAGGTGGTGCTCCCCGACGGCCGGCTGCTCGCCCTCCTCGACGCCTGGAGCGGCGACCGGCGGGGGCGGGAGAACCCGGTGTGGCACGGTCTCTGGATCAGTGCCGGCGACGACTGGGCGTCGTACCGGCCGTGGCGCCCGGCGTTCACGCCGGCGCTGCCGGCGCCGCAGCGACCCTGGGGGCCGCTCCTGGCGCTCGGCGCGTCCCTCGACCGGAGGCAGACCACGGGCCCGGTCGTCTGGGTGAGCACCCTCGACCGGCTCTACGTCTCCACCGACGGGGCGCAGACCTTCCGGGAGGTCGCGGCCCGGCCGGCCACCGGCTAGCCTCGCGCGGCCTCGGCCCGGGCCCGCAGCTCGGCCACCATCCGGTCGGGGTCGTCGGCGGAGTAGACGGCCGACCCGGCCACGAACACGTCGGCGCCCGCCTCGGCGCAGCGCCCGATCGTGTCGAGCGAGACGCCGCCGTCGACCTGGAGCCAGGTCTCGACGCCGTGCTTGTCCATCAGCTCGCGGGCGCGCCGGATCTTGGGCAGGCACAGGTCCAGGAACTGCTGGCCGCCGAAGCCCGGCTCCACGGTCATCACCAGGACCATGTCGAGCTCGGCGAGCAGGTCCTCGTAGGGGTCGATCGGCGTCGCGGGCTTCAGTGCCATCGCCGCGCGGGCGCCGTGCGCCCGGATCTCGCGGGCCAGCCGGACCGGCGCCTTCGCCGCCTCCACGTGGAACGTGACCGAGCCGCAGCCGGCCTCGACGTACGCCAGCGCGTTGTCGTCGGCGTCCTCGATCATCAGGTGCGCGTCGAGGGGTACATCGGTGCTGCGGGCCAGCGCCTCGACCATCGTCGGACCGAAGGTCAGGTTCGGGACGAAGTGGTTGTCCATCACGTCCACGTGGACCCAGTCGGCGCTGCCGATCCGTCCGACCTCCGCGCCGAGGCGCGCGAAGTCGGCGTTGAGGATGCTCGGCGTGATCTGGATGTGCCCCACGGACGATCAGTCTAGGGCGTGGAGCAGGTCGTCCTCGACGATCTCGAGCGCCAGGGTGCGGTAGCCCACCTCGTCGAACAGCACGGTGAGCCGGTCCTCCTCGACGTCGGTGACCACGCCGGGACCGAATGCCTCGTGCCGCACCCGGTCCTGCACGGAGTACGCCGCGTCGCCGGGCTCGACCGGGTCCGGCGCAGTGCCGGCCCGGCAGCTGTCGCACACCCCGCACCGGCGGGCGAGCCGCTCACCGAAGTAGCCGACGAGGAACTCGGCGCGGCAGCGGTCGGTCTCGGCGTACGCACGCACCATCTCGACGCGGGAGCGCTCCAGCCTCCGGTGGGACTCGGCGAGCTCGATCGCCCGGGCGACCGGGTCCGCGTCGGGGTCGGACTGCCGGGCCAGCTCGAGAAGGTTGAGGATGCGTCCGACCCTGCGGGGACCGGCGCCGGACCGCTCGGCGACCGCGCGCGGCTCGGTGCCGACCTCGGCGGCAGCGGCGGAGACGGCCTCGACGTCCGCGCGCTTCGGCACCCCGGCGCTGAAGAACCGTCCCAGCGCGAGGTCCTCGGGGCGGTAGTGCAGCGTGCAGGTCGCCGGCTCGCCGTCGCGGCCCGCCCGGCCCGCCCCCTGGTAGTAGCTGTCCAGTGACTCGGGTGCCTGCGCGTGCAGGACCCAGCGGATGTCGGGCTTGTCGATGCCCATGCCGAAGGCGGACGTCGCCACCACGACGTCCTGCCCGCCGGCCATGAACGCCTCCTGCGCCTCCGAGCGACGGCGATGGCCGAGACCGGCGTGGTAGGCCGTGGCCCGGCGGCCGCGCTCGACGAGCGCGGCGGCGTACTCCTCCGCTGCGGGGCGGGTGCGGCAGTAGACGATGCCAGGCCCCTCCGCCTCCGCCGCGGCGTCCAGCACGGCCGCACGCTGGTCGTCGGCGTCGACGTGCCGGATCACTGCCAGCGCGAGGTTGTCGCGCTCGAAGCCGGTCACCACGGTCTCGGGGGCGTCGAGGCAGAGCCGCTCCAGCACCTCCTCGCGCACGGGCGGCGCGGCGGTCGCCGTCATCGCCACGACCCGCGGGCGGCCGAGCTCCCTGAGGAGGTCGCCCAGGCGGAAGTAGTCGGGCCGAAAGTCGTGCCCCCAGGCCGAGACGCAGTGCGCCTCGTCGACCGCCACCAGGCTCGGGCGGAGGGCGGCCACGCGCTCACGCACGTCGGAGTTGGCGAGCTGCTCCGGTGCCAGGAACAGGAACTCGAGCGACCCGGCGGCCGCCGCCTCGAGCGCCTCACGGCGGGCCGCCTCGGACTCCGCCGAGCTGATCCGGCCGGCGCGCACCCGCGCGCCCGCCGCCTCGAGCTTGGCGATCTGGTCCTGCTGCAGCGCGAGCAGCGGCGAGATCACGATCGTGGGACCGTCGATGAGCAGGCCGGCGAGCTGGTAGACCAGCGACTTGCCCGAGCCGGTCGGCGCGATCAGCAGCACGTCGTGGCCGTCGAGCAGCGCCGCGGTCGCCTCGGCCTGCCCCGGGAGCAGGGTCTCGTGGCCGAAGGCATCCCGGGCGGTGTCACGGACGGTGCGGAGCAGCTCGGCGCGGGCGGTCACGCGCGTGGGAGTTCCCCTGGGCCGGCATGCTCAGGCTCGCCCGACGGGGTGAGGTCGGGTCGTCCGCCCCAGGGTGGCGTATTCACGCGCCAGAGGCGGACGACCCGTCAGGCCTCGGGGTCGGGCCACTCCAGCAGGGGCGCGATGTCGAAGACGTGGTCGTCGATGTCGGCGTGCAGGTCGCCGATCTCGGCGAACCGTGCAGGCACGGTGAAGATCGTGAGGTCGCGGGGCTCGACGTCGTCGACCTCGTCCCAGCGGATCGGCGTGGAGACCCGCGCGTCGGGGAGGCCGCGGACGGAGTACGCCGCGGCGATGGTGTGGTCGCGGGCGTTCTGGTTGTAGTCCACGAACAGCTGGTGCGGGTCCCGGTCCTTGGTCCACCACGTCGTGGTGACGTCCTCGGGTGCCCGGCGCTCGACCTCCCGGGCGAACGCGAGCGCCGCCCGGCGTACCTCCTTGAAGCCGTGCTCGGGCTTGATCCGGACGTAGACGTGCATGCCCTTGCTGCCGCTCGTCTTCGGGAAGCCGACCGCGCCCAGCTCGTCGAGCACCTCGTGCGCCACGTGCGCGACCCGGCGGACGGTGTCGAAGTCGCAGAGCGGCCCGGGATCGAGGTCGATGCGCCACTCGTCGGGCTTCTCGGTGTCCGCGCGGCGGCTGTTCCACGGGTGGAACTCGACCGTGGACATCTGCACCGCCCAGATCACCGCACCGAGCTCGGTGACGCACAGCTCGTCGGCGGTGCGGTTCCAGCGGGGGAAGTGCAGCTCGACGGTCTCCACCCAGGGCGGGGCACCGGCGGGCAGCCGCTTCTGGTGCACCTTGTCGCCGGCCAGCCCCTTCGGGAACCGGTGCAGCATGCAGGGCCGCTCGAACAGCGCGTTCACGATCCCGGGCCCGACGGCGAGGTAGTACTCGACGAGGTCGAGCTTCGTCGCACCGCTGTCCGGGAAGTACACCCGATCCGGGTTGGAGACCCGGACGACGCGGTCGTCGACCTCGATCTCCACCGACGGCGACTTCGAGGGCATGGCCCCAATCTAGGGGGTGGCTGTGCCTACGGTGCTCGCATGGACTTCGACCAGCCGCCGGTGGTGCGGGCGTGGGTGGACCCGGAGCTGGCCCTGCCGGGCGGGCAGTGGCCGATGACCATCCCGGCGGTCGCCCAGCTCGCGGACGACGGGCTCGAGCTCTCGCCGTTCGTGACCTTCCTGGTCGGCGATAACGGCTCGGGCAAGTCCACGATCGTGGAGGCGGTCGCGAGTGCCTACGGCCTCGGCGCCGAGGGCGGGTCGACCGGCAGCCGGCACGCCACGCGCGCCTCGGAGTCTCCCCTCGGCCGGGCGCTGCGGCTCCAGCGCGGCCTCGGCGCCGGCCGGTGGGGCTTCTTCCTGCGTGCCGAGACGATGCACGGCTACTACTCCTACCTCGAGGACAACCCCGGACCCCAGGACGCTGCCCGGCGCGACCCGGTCTTCCACGAGATGAGCCACGGGGAGTCGTTCCTCGAGGTGCTGCGCACGCGCTTCGACTCCCCCGGCTTCTACTGCCTCGACGAGCCCGAGGCTGCCCTCTCGTTCTCCTCCACCCTCGCGCTGATCGGCGCGCTGGGCCGGATCGTCGAGTCCGGCGGACAGGTCCTCTGCGCCACGCACTCCCCCGTCCTCGCCGCGATGCCGGGCGCCACGATCCTCGAGGTGGGCGACTGGGGCGTCCGGCGTACGACCTGGGAGGAGCTGGAGCTCGTGCAGCACTGGCGCCGCTACCTGGAGGCGCCTGGGCGCTACCTGCGCCACGTCCTCGACTGATCCACCTCCGCCTGCAGCGCGATCGCGGCCCGGGAGTCTGAAGGTGTGACGAGGAACGATGCGGAGGACTTCTCGGACTTCGTGCGGGCGACCCGGCCCCGGCTGCACCGCGCAGCGCTGCTGCTCATCGGTGACCACCACCTTGGTCTGGGTCGACTGACGGGGTGGCCGTCGCTCCGAGCACGAGGACCGGACGCGACGGCGGCGGGCCCCCACAGGTGCCCGCCGCCGTGTTCGGGTCGATCAGTGCGCGATGAGCTGTGACACGTATCCGGCCGCCTTGGGCGAGCCCCAGCCGGTGGTCAGGTCGTACCCCGGTGTGGTCGGCATGCCCGCGACAGGGCCCGGGTGGACCGTGCCGTCCGCGGCGTACTCCCACATCTGGTTGTCATCCAGGACACCGCTGGCCGCGGTGCCGTAGACCCGCGGGACGATGTCGGTGAAGGCCGTGGACTTGGCGAACCCCGACGCGTAGATCACCGAGTTCAGGTCACCGATCCCGGGCTTCCCCAGCGCGGTCCGGCCCTGGTTGGCGATCGCGGTCAGTGCCGCCACCTGCGGCGAGGAGGCCGACGTTCCCCCGAAGACACCCCACAGCGGCGGCCCGGCTGCCTTCGGGAAGTAGCTGTGGAAGACGAGCACGCCGCCGTTGACCGCCGCGTTCCACGCCAGGTCGGGGACGCCGCGGTGGTTGCCCACCACGCCGGCGACGCCGTTCTGGAAGGACGGGCGGGCGTAGACGCTGGAGAGACCGCCGCCGGTGCTGATCGGGCCCCAGGTCTCGTTCCAGACGGCTTCGCTGCTACCGGCCGGGGTCCACGCCCAGTACGCCGGGTTGCGGGACCCGTCGTCGTTGAACGGCTTGTCCGAGGTGGGGTTCCACGTCCAGCCGGACTGGACCTGCGTGCCGCCGACCGACGTCACGTAGGGAGATGAGTTCGGGTAGCTCGTGGAGGGGTGGTCCAGCGTCTGCCCCTGGTGGTGCGCCCGGCCCACACCCAGGGACCCGTCGTCACCGGAGGAGGCGAAGAAGGTGTCGTGGCGGGCCTGGCCGCGCTGGAACGTCGCGTCGAACCTGGCGAAGGCCGACCTGGCCGCGGCGGGAGAGGCGAACGCCTCCTCGCTGGTCCCGAACGACATCGAGAAGACCGTGCCGGCCGGGTAGGCCCCGACGGCCCAGTCCATCGCCTTCATGAGGTTCGGCAGACCCTGCACACCCTGGGTCTCGGCGGGCGGCGTGGCGAGGAGGACGATGTGCGCCTTCGGCGCGATCGCGTACGCCCACTGCACGTCGAGGTTGGCCTCACCGGCCCAGCCGATAGCGGCTGCAGGTCCGGAGGTCCCAGATCCGTTGCCCGGCGGGTCCTTGTAGCCCGGCTTGCCGATCGGGAAGACCGCCTCGAAGTCAGGCGTCGGACCGCTGAAGGTCTCGGCGAAGAAGGCGAGATCCTCGGCCGCGGTCGGGCTGCCGTAGGAGTCCACCAGCACGATGGTCTGGCCCGCACCGTCGTTCGTCGAGGGAGTCAGCGGAGAGAGGCCGTAGAACGCCCGGATCTGGTCGGGCGTGTAGCAGTGGATGGTGGTGGAGACGCGGTTGTCCGGCGCCGGCCGCTGGCAGGCGACCGGGTCGGCGGCAGCCGCGGCGTCGGTGAAGGCCGACTCCGGGGCCTGCGCTGCGAGCGGCACCAGGGGCGCCACCGTCGTGGCGGGCGCTGCCGTGGCGGTGAACGTGGCGAGCAACGCTGCGGACCCCGCAGCGGCCGCCAACGTGAGTTGACGCATGGGATCGTCCCTTCTGAGGGGTCTTTCACGGGACGGGCGGGAGCGGACCCACCCGAGCTGGTCCGTCGTCAACGTATTCCTGGCGATGGCCGGTGGGCGCCCTCGATATGAGGGATGTTGCCGCACCGACACGAGGATCGGACCTCGGCCTGGGCTCTACCCGGTCCGCCGCAGCAGCGCCATGAACATGGCGTCGGTGCCGTGCCGGTGCGGCCACAGCTGGATCGTGCCGGGCACCGGGCCCGCGCAGCGCGGGACCCCGGGCAGCAGCGGGACGGCGTCCTCGAGCCGCACGTCGGGATGCGTCTCCAGCACCGAGCCGACCACGCCGCGCGTCTCGGAGAGGACCGGCGAGCAGGTGGCGTAGAGCACCACGCCGCCCGGCCGGACCAGCCCGATCGCCGCGGAGACCAGGCGCCGCTGCAGCAGCACGAGCCCCAGCAGGTCGTCCGCGCGGCGGCGCCAGCGGGCCTCCGGCCGGCGGCGCAGCGCACCCAGACCGGTGCAGGGGGCGTCGACGAGCACCCGGTCGAAGGAGGCAGCCCGGTACGGCGGCACCGTGCCGTCCGCGGTCACGATCCCGGTCACGCCGTCGGCGCCGCGCAGCGAGCGCCGAACCAGGCCGGCCCGGTGCTCCTGGCGCTCGGAGGCGACCAGCCCGGCGCCGCGCTGGGCGGCGAGCGCGGCCAGCAGCGCCGCCTTGCCACCCGGGCCGGCACACAGGTCGAGCCAGCGCTCGTCGCGGCCCTCGACCGTGGCCGCGGCCATCACGACCGCGACCAGCTGCGATCCCTCGTCCTGCACCCCCGCGCGTCCCCCGGCAACGGCGGCGACCTCGCCCGGGTCTCCGCCCGCGAGCACGCTGCCGAACGGCGAGTACGGCGTCGGCTCGCCGGGCAGCTCGTCGCGGGTGCTCCGGCCGGGACGGGCGACCAGGGTCACCCGGGGCGGCTCGTTGTCGGCGGCGAGCAGGTCGAAGAGCTCCTCGGCCCCCACCGCCGAGCGCAGCTCATCGACCACCCAGCGCGGGTGGCTGTAGGCGATCGAGGCGTAGCGGGTCGGCGCGACGCGCGGGTCGGGCGCGACCTGTCCCAGCCAGGCCGCCAGATCCTGCTGGGCGACCCGGCGGAGGACGGCGTTCGCGAATCCGCCGGCGCCGGAGCTGCCCTTGGCCCGGACCAGGTCCACGGTGGTGCTGATGGCTGCATGGGCGGGCACCCGCATGGACAGCAGCTGGTGGCACCCGAGCCGCATCGCGTCGAGCACCTTCGCCTCGACCTTGCTCACCGGCCGGTCGATGCAGGCGGCCAGGATCGCGTCGTAGGTGCCGCGGCGGCGGATGGTGCCGGAGACGAGCTCCGTCGCGAACGCCGCGTCCCGGCCGGAGAGGCCGAAGTCACGCAGCACCGACGGCAGCACCAGGTTGGTGTAGGCGTCGTCGACGCGCACGGACTTGAGGACCTCGAGGGCGGCGAGCCGGACGGGATCGACGCCCGGGCGGGCCGGCCTGCGGGCCTGGACGTCAGCCATCCGTGGCTGGCTTCCCCGGTTCCCGAGAGTTCGTCCACCCGCTCATGGCGACGACCGTATCGGCGCTGGCGTCAGCTTTCACCGCTGTCCCCCAGACTGGACCCCGTTTCGAGACGGGCGCCACGCGCCCAGTCGGCTGCCGACATCTGCTTGCGGCCGTTGGGCCGGACCTCGCCGAGGCGTACGGCGGAGCTGCCGGTGCCGACCAGCACCTCGTTCTTCGCGACCGCCAGCTCGCCGGCGGGGAGCACCGCCTCGACCGGCCGGACGGGCCCGACCTTGAGCCGCTCACCGGCGTACGTCGTCCAGGCACCGGGCACCGGCGTGCACGCGCGGACCTGACGGTCCACGGCGACCGCGGGCCGCGTCCAGTCGATCCGGGCGTCGTCGACCTCGATCTTCGGGGCGTACGAGACGCCCTCGGCCTGCTGGGGACGAGCCTCGACCGAGCCGTCGGCGATGCCGTCGAGCGTGGCGACCAGGAGGCTCGCCCCGCCCTCGGCCAGCCGGGCGAGGAGGTCACCCGCGGTGTCGGTGGTCCGGATCCGCTCGGTCATCACGCCGTACGTCGGCCCGGCGTCCAGCTCCTTGACGATCCGGAAGGTGGTCGCACCGGTGACCTCGTCGCCGGCCCAGATCGAGTGCTGCACCGGGGCCGCGCCCCGCCAGTGCGGGAGCGCCGAGAAGTGCAGGTTCACCCAGCCGTGGACCGGGATGTCGAGTGCGGACTGCGGCAGCAGCGCGCCGTACGCCACGACCGGGCAGCAGTCCGGGGCCAGCGCGCGCAGGGCCTCCTGGAAGTCCGGTTCGCGCGGGTGGGCCGGCCTGAGGACGGGTACGCCGAGCTGCTCGGCGCGCTGCGCGACGGGGCTCGCGACCAGCGTTCGGCCCCGGCCGGCAGGGGCGTCCGGGCGGGTGACGACACCGACCAGCTCGTGGTCGGAGGCCGCGATGGCGTCGAGCGACGGGAGGGCCACCTCGGGGGTGCCCGCGAAGACGAGCCGCATCGCCTAGAGGCCCAGGCCGTTGGTGGCGTGCGGGGACACCTTCACGGTCGGTCGCTCGAGGCCGAACCACTCCGACTCGCGGATCGCCCGCATCGCGGCCTTGCGGGCGTCGGTGTCGAGGCGGTCGACGAACAGCACCCCGTCGAGGTGGTCGGTCTCGTGCTGGATCGCGCGAGCCAGCAGCTCGGAGCCCTGCACCACCACGGGCTCGCCGTACATGGAGAAGCCGTGCGCGACCACCGACAGCGCGCGCTTGCAGTCGAACGTGAGGTCCGGGATCGAGAGGCAGCCCTCGGGGCCGTCCTGGAGCTCGGTCGAGAGCTCGAGTCGCGGGTTGACGAGGTGGCCGACCTCGCCGTCGACGTGCCAGGTGAACGCGCGCAGGCCGACGCCGATCTGGGGCGCGGCCAGGCCTGCACCGGGGGCGGCGAGCATGGTCTCGGTGAGGTCCTCGACGAGCCGGCGCAGCTCCTTGTCGAAGTCGACGACCTCGACGGCTGGCTTGCGCAGGATCGGGTCCCCGAACAGGCGAATCGGCTGGATGGCCACGGGACCATCCTAGGGACGGCCCGAGACGGTCAGAGGGTCGGTGGGTCGACCTGGATCCGGACCGCGTCCAGCTTGCGGCTCGAGCGGAGCCGCTGGAGCTCGAGCAGCGCGGCGGACAGCTCGGTGCCCTGGGCGCGTGGGACCCGGACTACGACCCGGCTCTGCCCGTCCGCGACGTCGACCGGCCCGAGCACCTCGGCACTGGCGGGCGCGGCGAGCAGGGTCAGCGCATCGTCGACCGCGCCCGGCTCGCCCGTGATCGTCGCCAGCCGGCTGGCCGGCGCCAGGTGCGCCTCGACCCGCTGCGTGGTCTCCCGGTCCGCGAAGCCGGCGGGGTCCCAGCGCACCAGCGCCTGGAGCGCGGGGTGGGCCGGGTCCCCGACCGCAGCGATCCGGCCGCCCGGCCTGGCCAGGGCCGCGGCGTTCGCCCAGCGGCGCAGCGCCTCCTCCTCCGCGCGCAGGTCGATCCGCGAGAGCAGCAGCCAGGTGTCGAGGAGGACGACCGCGGCGTACCCGCCCGCGGCGACCGGCTCCGCCCCGGGCGTGGCGACCACGAGCTGGGGCTCGTCCCCGACCGTGGCGACGACCCGCTCACCCGAGCTGGTCCGGACGGTCGTGCCCGGGAACGCCCGGCCGAGCTCCTCCGCCGTCCGTGCGTCGCCCAGCACCGGGGCCCGCAGCCCGCGGTGACCGCACTCGGGACACGCCCACGGGTCGGCGGCCGTCCCGCACCACCGGCAGGCCGGCGGCGTCGTGGGACCGGTGAGCGCGAGCGGTCCGGTGCAGGCCGGGCAGCGCGCCGGCGTACGACAGCGCTCGCAGGCAAGGGCAGTGACGTAGCCGAGCCGCGGCGTCTGCACGAGCACCGGCCCGCTCTCGAGGGCCTCGCGGACCAGCAGGTGCACCTCGCGCGGCACCCGGCCCCCGCGCGCCCGTGCGTCGCTCTCTCCGACGATCGAGACGGTGACCGCCCGGCGGGCGGCCCGGTCCGCGGCGAGCTCCCGCGCCCAGCCGGTGCGGAGGAGGTACTCGCCCTCGACGGTCCGCACGTAGCCGCCCACCAGCGCCGCCGCGCCCTCCCGCTCGGCGCGCAGCAGCAGCGTCTCGCGGGTGTGGGGGTACGGCGCGCGGGGCTCGGCGTGCAGGTCGTCACCGTCGTCCCACACCGCCACCAGTCCCAGGTCGTGCACGGGCGCGAACGCCGCGGCGCGGGTCCCGACGACGACGCGCCGGGCCCCACGGCTGATGGCGAGGAAGTCGGCGTACCGACGGGCGGGGCCGACGTCCGCGGTGAGGGCGACATGCCGGTCCGGACCCAGCACCGCGGTGAGTGCCGCGTCCAGGCGCGCCACGTCCTTGCCGTCGGGCACGCACACCAGCGCGCCGCGGCCGGACGCCTGCGTCGCCGCGACCGCGTGCGCGACCAGCAGCGTCCAGTCCGTGGCCGGCGCGGCGGTCCACACGGCCCGCGGGCTGCCGCCGTCGGCCAGGTGGCGCAGGTACGCCGTCGCGGGCTCGTGCCCGGCCCAGGCGGACTCGGCTGCCCGGGCGTCGTACGGACGGCCGTCCGGCGCGGCCGGTGTGGGCTGTTTCTCGGTCGTGGCGTGGCGAGGCGGGACGGCGAGGCGCAGCACGTCCGAGCGGGTGCCGGCGTACCGCGTCGCGAGCTCGCCCGCGAGCGCCGCCACGGGGGGTGTGAGCACCGGCTCGGGGCTGACGGCGCGGCGCAGCGGGGCCAGGCGTCCGGCGTGGTCGGAGGCCGCGGCCCGCTCGAGCACGAACCCGTCCGCGTCCTGCCCCGCGAACCGGACCTTGACTCGGGCACCCGGCACGGCCGCGTCGGACATCGCGGCGGGCACGGCGTAGTCGAAGGTGCGGTCCAGGTGCGCCAGCGGCACGTCGACCAGCACCCGCGCGACCGGATCGACCGCCGCCGGTTCGGCCTCGGCGGCCTTGCGCGCCCGGGTCTCCCGCGCCTTCGCCCGGGAGGCCGTCACCTGCGCCCGCACGAGTCCGGGCAGGAGCTCGGGCTGGGCGTCGGTCATGGGCGAAGTTCTACCAGCGTCCGCCGACGCGGCGGGGCGCGTCAGAGGCCGACGGCTGCGCGGAGCTCCTCGGCGCGGTCGGTGCGCTCCCAGGTGAACTCGGGCAGCTCCCGGCCGAAGTGACCGTACGCCGCGGTCTTGGCGTAGATCGGGCGGAGCAGGTCCAGGTCCGCGATGATCGCGGCCGGCCGCAGGTCGAACACGTCGAGGACGGCCTGCTGGATCTGCTCGTCGCTCACCACGCCGGTGCCGAAGGTCTCGATGAAGACGCCGACGGGTTGGGCCTTGCCGATCGCGTAGGCGACCTGCGCCTCGCAACGGGTGGCGAGCCCCGCGGCCACGACGTTCTTGGCCACCCAGCGCATGGCGTACGCGGCCGAGCGGTCGACCTTCGAGGGGTCCTTGCCGGAGAACGCGCCGCCGCCGTGCCGGGCCATGCCGCCGTAGGTGTCGACGATGATCTTGCGGCCGGTGAGGCCGGCGTCGCCCATCGGGCCGCCGACCACGAAGCGCCCGGTGGGGTTCACGAGCAGCCGGTAGCCCTCGGACGGGATGTCGAAGGTGGCGAGCACCGGGTCGATGACGTGCTTCTTGACGTCGGCCTCGAGCGTGTCGAGCTCGGTGTCCTCGTCGTGCTGCGAGGAGAGGACCACGGTGTCCACGCGGACCGGCCGGTTCGCCTCGTCGTACTCGATGGTGACCTGGGTCTTCCCGTCCGGCCGCAGGTAGGGCAGCGTGCCGTCCTTGCGGACCGCGCTGAGCTGCTCGGCGAGCCGTTGCGCGATCACGATCGGCAGCGGCATCAGCACGTCGGTGTCGTCGCAGGCGTAGCCGAACATCAGCCCCTGGTCGCCGGCGCCCTGCTTGTCCATGGCGTCCACGGAGCCGGTGCGGCTCTCGTGGCCGGTGTCGACGCCCTGCGCGATGTCGCCGGACTGGCCGCCGATCGCGACCATCACGCCGCACGAGGCGCCGTCGAAGCCCTTGAGTGACGAGTCGTAGCCGATCGCCAGGATCCGGTCCCGGACCTTCTGCTTGATGTCCACGTAGCCGGTCGTGGTCACCTCGCCCGCGACGACCACCAGGCCGGTGGTGAGCAGCGTCTCCACCGCGACCCGGCTGTACGGGTCCTGCTCGAGCATCGCGTCGAGCACGGAGTCGCTGATCTGGTCGGCGATCTTGTCGGGGTGGCCCTCGGTCACAGACTCTGAGGTGAAGAGACGTCCGGTCATGCGCACACCCTAACGAGAGGCAAGTCGTCGGGTGACTTCGTCCCAGACGACATGGGCAAGGGCTGCCTTCGACCCGCGCGGGACCTCGACGGCCGCGCCGTCGGCAGCCAGGATCACGGCCTCGTTCTCGGGGCTGCCGAACACCGCTCCCCCGCTGACGTCGTTGACGACGAGGAGGTCGCAGCCCTTCCGGGCGAGCTTGGCGCGGGCCAGGTCGAGCACGCTGCCGGTGTCGTCGCCGGTCTCCGCCGCGAACCCGACGATCACCTGGCCGGGACGGGCGCGCTCGGTGCTGAGCTCGTGGAGGATGTCGGGGTTCTGCGTCAGGTCGATCGACGGCGCGGAGCCGTCGGCGGCCTTCTTGATCTTGGTGCCGCTCGGGTCGACCGGCCGGAAGTCGGCCGGCGCCGCGGCCATCACGACGGCATCGGCCGAGGCGGCCGCGCTGACGACCTCGTCCCGCAGCTGGCCGGTGGTCTCCACCCGGACCACCTTCACCCCCGCCGGGTCGGGCAGGGACGTGTTCGCGGCCACCAACGTGACCTCGGCGCCCCGCGCGGCGGCGGCGCGGGCCAGCGCGTAGCCCTGGAGACCCGACGAGCGGTTGCCGAGGAAGCGGACCGGGTCGAGGTACTCGCGGGTGCCGCCGGCCGAGACCACCACCCGGCGACCCGCCAGGTCCGGGGTGGTCGTACCGCGCGCCAGGCGGACCTCGCGACAGGTGTCGAAGATCTCGGGCGGCTCGGGCAGCCGGCCCTTGCCGGTGTCCTTGCCGGTGAGCCGGCCCTCGGCGGGCTCGATCACCAGGCAACCGCGCTCGCGGAGGGTGGCGACGTTGGCGCGGGTCGCGGGGTGCTCCCACATCTCGGTGTGCATCGCCGGGGCGAAGACGACCGGGCAGCGGGCGGTCAGCAGCGTGTTGGTGAGGAGGTCGTCGGCGAGGCCGTGCGCCGCCTTCGCGAGCACGTCGGCGGTCGCCGGCGCGACGACGACCAGGTCGGCCGACTGGCCGATCCGGACGTGCGGCACCTGGTGGACGTTGCTCCAGACGTCGGTCGAGACGGGCTTGCCGGACAGCGCCGACCAAGTGGGCGCGCCGACGAACTCCAGCGCGGCCGCGGTCGGCACGACGGTCACGTCGTGGCCGGACTCGGTGAACAGCCGGAGCAGCTCGCAGGCCTTGTACGCCGCGATGCCGCCGGAGACGCCCAGAACCACCCTCAGAACCGAGCCGGGCCGTGCCCCCGTCGGGGGCACGGCCTCGATGGACGTGGTGGTGGTCAGTGGACCACTCGTCGTCAGTTGCCGGCGTCCGCGGCGGCAGCCGCGGCGGCGGCCTCCTCGGCGGCGAGCTCGGCGGGATCGATGTCCTCGCAGGTCAGGAGGTCGTCGTTGATCTCGCGGAGCGCGATCGAGAGCGGCTTCTCCTGCACGTGGGTGTCGACCAGCGGGCCGACGTACTCCAGCAGGCCCTCGCCGAGCTGGGAGTAGTACGCGTTGATCTGCCGGGCGCGCTTGGCGCTGTAGAGGACCAGCTTGTACTTGCTGTCGGTCTTCGTCAGCAGGTCGTCGATCGAGGGATTGGTGACGCCCTCGGCGGCGATGGTGGGTCCGGACACGCTAAAGCCTCACAGATCAGTCGGGGATGGCTTCATCAAGGCTACCAACTCCTCGGCTGCAGCGTGAATCTCGTGGTTGACGATCGTCACGTCGAACTCGGTCTCGGCGGCCATCTCCTCCCGCGCCGTCTCCAGCCGGCGGGTGCGTTCCTCCGCACTCTCGGTGCCCCGGCCGACCAGCCGGCGTACCAGCTCCTCCCACGAGGGCGGCTTGAGGAACACGAACAGGGCGTCGGGCATGGTGCGGCGCACCTGGCGGGCGCCCTGCAGGTCGATCTCCAGCATCGCGGGGCGCCCGGAGGCCAGCGCGAGGTCGACCGGCTGCCGCGGGGTGCCGTACCGCGCCGCCTTGTGGACGACCGCCCACTCGAGCAGGTCACCGTCGGCGACCATCCGGTCGAACTCGTCGTCGGAGACGAACCAGTAGTGGACGCCGTTCTCCTCCCCCGGCCGGGGCTGACGGGTGGTCGCGGAGACGGAGATCCACACCTCGGGGTGGGTGGCGCGCACCTCGGCGGCGACGGTGCCCTTGCCGACCGCGGTGGGCCCGGCGAGGACGACGAGACGGGAACGACGCGCTGCCGCTGACGGGTCCTGCGCGTCAGTCACGCGCGGCGAACTCCTTCTGGAGCGCGGCGACCTGCTTGGCGCCCAGGCCGCGGACCCGGCGGCTCTCGGCGATGCCGAGCCGCTCCATCAGCTGACGAGCGCGCACCTTGCCCAGCCCGGGCATCGACTGCAGCAGGTCGACGACCCGCATCTTGCCGATCACCTCGTTGCGCTGGCCCTCCTCGAGCACGTCGACGATCGACGCGCCGGAGTTCTTGAGCCGGTTCTTCACCTCGGCCCGCTCCCGCCGGGAGGCGGCGGCCTTCTCCAGGGCCGCTTGGCGCTGTTCAGGGGTGAGCGGGGGCAGAGCCACGGGAGGGTCCTTCGAGAGGTGGGTGGGCCTCGGGCGATCTCGCCCGGTCGGGTGCGAGGTCAATCTAGTCAGAACACTCGTGGGCCAGCAATCGAGGGTTCGTTGTCGGCAGTGCGCCGGTATGGGTGGGGGCGGGTCGGCCGGGTGGTCGCGGGTCGATGCGGGGTCGGCGCGGGTGGGCGGTGCGTGAGCCACCCTTTCGCCCATGCAGAAGGTGGCTGCTCCACCGCCGGCCCGGACCGGAGCTGGTCGGCGCGGGTGGGCGGTGCGTGAGCCACCCTTTCGGCCGCGCAGAAGGTGGCTGGTCCACCGCCGGCCCGGGCTCGTGGGGGCTGGCGCGGGTCAGCGGTGCCCCAGCCACCCTTTCGACCCGGCAAACGGTGGCTGACTCACCGCCGACCCGGATCGGCCCGCGTCGGTCCGCATCGGCGGGCACAGGCCGGCCCGGGCGACCGCCCGCCGCTACAACGTCAACGGCGTCTTGCAGACGTCGCGCGCCTGCTGGTCGAGGTCCTGGAGGGCGCGGAGCGTGGTGCCGCTGCCGAGCGCCTTCGCGGCGGCATCGACGCGCGCCTTGTCGTCGGCGCTCAGACCGGACGGCGGGTGGTCGCGGTCGTACGTCGCCGGGTCGACCCCGGCGTCCTCGAGTGCCTTCTGCAGGCCCTGGATGCTGGTGACGAGCTGCTGCCACTCGTCGGTGATGTCGCCGGGGGCCTTGTCCTGGAGGTCCTCGAAGATGTCCAGCGCGTCGAGGAGCGCGTCCGGGCCGCCGCTGCCGACGAGGTCGCTGAGCTCCTGCTGGTGGTCCTTCACCGCGCTGCAGTAGGTGTCCTGGTCCGAGCCGCACCCGGTCAGCAGCAGCGGGAGCAGCAGCGCGGCCACGAGGAGCCTCCTCATCCGCGCAGCTCGTCGTTGGTCCGCAGCACGGCGTCCCGCATGGCCGAGCGGTCCGGCCCGAGTCGCAGCACCTCGCGCGAGGAGCTCGGGAGGACGGCGTTCGAGCCGAAGATCCGGCGTACGTCGGCGATGGTGCCGCCCTGGGCACCGAACCCGGGCGCGAGGATCGGGCCGTTGAACGCGAGGTTCTCCTCCGTCGACCCGATGGTCGCGCCGACGACCGCACCGAAGGAGCCCAGCGGCCGGGCATCCGCGTTGAGGTGACGCAGGTGGTCGAGCATCCGGCCGGCGACCGTGCCGCCGCCGTCGATCGTGGCGTGCTGCACCTCGGGCCCCTCCTTGTTGGAGGTCAGCGCGAGGACGAAGACCCCGGCGTCGTGGCGCCGGGCGGTGTCGACGAGCGGGTCCAGGGAACCGAACCCGAGGAACGGGCTGACCGTGATCGCGTCGCTGGCGAGCGGCGAGGCGGGATCGAGGTAGGCATCGGCGTACGCCTGGCTCGTGGAGCCGATGTCACCGCGTTTCACGTCGAGCAGCACCAGGGCACCGGCGGCCCGGGAATCCGCGATCACCCGCTCGAGGACGGCGACGCCGCGGCTGCCGAACCGCTCGTAGAACGCCGACTGCGGCTTCACGACCGAGGCGTACGGCGCGACCGCCTCGACGGTCGTGAGCGCGAAGGTCTCGAGCCCGGCCACGTCATCGGCCAGGCCCCAGTCGGTGAGCAGCGCGGCGTGCGGGTCGATGCCGACGCAGAACGGGCCGCGCGCCTCGATGGCGGCGTGCAGTCGAGAACCGAAGGTCATGCGGACACTCCCTCGATGATCCGGCGCGGCCACAGCGGGCCCTCGTAGACGAACGCGGTGTAGCCCTGGAGCAGGGTCGCGCCCGCCTCGAGGCGGTCGCGCGCGTCCTGGACCGTGGTGATGCCGCCGACGCCGACCAGGCAGAGATCCGGCCCCACCCGCGTGCGCAGCAGCCGCATCACCTCCAGCGCGCGTCCGGCGAGCGGCCGACCGGACAACCCGCCCTCACCGACCTCCTCGACCCGGGCCGACGGGGTGCGCAGGCCATCGCGGGAGATCGTGGTGTTGGTGGCGATGATGCCGTCCAGCCCGACGGCGAGCGCGAGGTCGGCGACACCGAGCACGTCCTCGTCGGCCAGGTCGGGGGCGATCTTGACGAGCAGCGGTACGCGCCGGTCGTCGAGCGCCGCGATCCTCTGCACCGACGTGAGGATCGGCTCGAGCTTCTCGACCGCCTGCAGGTTGCGCAGGCCCGGCGTGTTCGGTGAGCTCACGTTGACGACCAGGTAGTCGGCGTACGGCGCCAGGAGCCGCGCGGACTTCTCGTAGTCGCGCACGGCCTCGTCCTCGGGCACGACCTTGCTCTTGCCGATGTTCACGCCGAGCACGGGTCCGGGCCGACGGCCGCGGGCCTTCAGTCGCTGCGCGACCGCCTCGGCGCCGTCGTTGTTGAAGCCCATCCGATTCACGACCGCACGGTCCTCGGGCAGCCGGAACAGCCGCGGCGCCGGGTTGCCCGGCTGCGCCTCGCCGGTGACGGTCCCGACCTCGACGTGGCCGAACCCGAGCGCGCCGAGGCCGTCGACGCCGACGGCGTTCTTGTCGAAGCCGGCGGCCAGGCCGAGCGCGTTGGGGAAGGTCAGCCCCAGCGCGGACACCGGCTCCCCCGGCGTACGACGGAGGCGGGTGACCGGCCGCGCGGCCCGGATCGCCCGGAACGCGCCGTGGTGCGCCCGCTCCGGGTCGGTCCGGGTCAGCACCCGGTCGAAGAAGGCGCGGTACATCAGCGGCGGGCCCAGTCCTGCAGCGACATCACGCCGATCTCGCCGCGCTCGAGCGCCTCGATCCCCTGGACCGCGGCGCCGAGGCCCTGGACCGTGGTGATGCACGGGATGTTCGCCATCACGGCCGCGGTGCGGATCTCGTAGCCGTCGACGCGCGCGGAGCCGCCCGAGCCGGAGCCGTTCGGCGTGTTGACCACGAGCTGGATCTCGCCGTCGAGGATCAGCTGCACGGTGGTCTTCTCGCCGTTCGGCCCCTCGCCCTCCCAGTGCTTGCGCACCACCGTCGTCCGCACGCCGTTGCGGCGCAGCACCTCGGCGGTGCCCTGTGTCGCGAGGATCTCGAAGCCGTGCTCGGCCAGCACCTTGATCGGGAAGATCATGTGCCGCTTGTCGCGGTTGGCCATGCTGACGAACACCTTGCCCGTGGTCGGGAGCGGCCCGAACGCCCCGGCCTGCGCCTTGGCGAACGCCGTGCCGAAGTCGGCGTCGAGGCCCATCACCTCGCCGGTCGACTTCATCTCGGGGCCGAGCACCGTGTCCACCTGCCGGCCGTCGGGAGTGCGGAACCGGTTGAACGGCATCACCGCCTCCTTGACCGCGATCGGCTGGTCCGGGGGCAGCGTGCCGCCGTCGCCCTCCGCGGGGAGGACGCCGTCGGCGCGCAGCGCGGCGATCGACTCCCCCATCATCACGCGGGCGGCGGCCTTGGCCAGCGGGGTCGCGGTCGCCTTGGAGATGAACGGGACGGTCCGGCTGGCGCGCGGGTTGGCCTCCAGCACGTAGAGCACGTCCGAGCCGAGCGCGAACTGGATGTTCAGCAGTCCCCGCACACCCACGCCGCGGGCGATCGCCTCGGTGGCCTGCCGGATCCGGCCGATCTCGGCCTCGCCGAGCGTGATCGGCGGCAGTGCGCACGACGAGTCACCGGAGTGGATGCCGGCCTCCTCGATGTGCTCCATGACGCCACCGAGGAACAGCTCCTCGCCGTCGTACAGCGCGTCCACGTCGATCTCGACCGCGTCGTCGATGAACCGGTCGACCAGCACCGGGTGCTCCGGGCTGATCTCCGTCGCGCGCTCGATGTAGCCCTCGAGGGCCGCGTCGTCGTACACGATCTCCATGCCGCGGCCGCCGAGGACGTACGACGGGCGCACCAGCACCGGGTAGCCGATCTCGGCCGCGATCTCCTGGGCGTCCGCGAAGGACGTCGCCATGCCGTGCTTGGGCGCGGGGAGCCCGGCCTCGTGGAGCACCCGGCCGAAGGCGCCGCGCTCCTCGGCGAGGTGGATCGCCTCGGGCGAGGTGCCGACGATCGTGACGCCGTTGTCCTTGAGCCCCTGGGCCAGCCCGAGCGGCGTCTGGCCACCGAGCTGGCAGATGACGCCCGCGACCGGGCCGGCCTGCTCCTCCGCGTGCACGATCTCGAGCACGTCCTCGAGCGTCAGCGGCTCGAAGTACAGCCGGTCCGAGGTGTCGTAGTCCGTCGAGACCGTCTCGGGATTGCAGTTGACCATCACCGTCTCGTAGCCGGCCTCGCTCAGCGCGAGGCAGGCGTGGACGCACGAGTAGTCGAACTCGATGCCCTGGCCGATCCGGTTCGGACCCGAGCCGAGGATGATCACCGCCGGCTTCTCCCGCGGCGCGACCTCGGACTCCTCGTCGTACGACGAGTAGTGGTACGGCGTGGCCGCCGCGAACTCGGCGGCGCACGTGTCGACGGTCTTGTAGACCGGGCGGATGCCGAGCGCGTGCCGGACACCGCGGACGACGTCCGGGCTCATGCCGCGGATCTTGCCGATCTGCACGTCGGAGAAGCCGTGCCGCTTCGCCTTCCGCAGCAGCGCCGGCGTGAGCTCGGGAGCGGCGGTGACCTCGGCGGCGAGCTCGTTGATCAGCATCAGCTGGTCGACGAACCACGGGTCGATCCCCGTGGCACCGAAGATCTCCTCCGGCGTGGCACCGGCGCGGATCGCGTCCATCACCTTCTTGAGCCGCCCGTCGTGCGGGGTGGCGATCTCGGTGAGCAGGGCGGCCTTGTCGAGGTCGACCCACTCCTGGTGCCAGTCGAACGGCGCGTCCTTGGACTCCAGGGACCGCAGCGCCTTCTGGAGCGCCTCGGTGAAGTTGCGGCCGATCGCCATCGCCTCGCCGACCGACTTCATGTGCGTCGTCAGGGTCGGGTCCGCGCCCGGGAACTTCTCGAACGCGAACCGCGGCACCTTCACCACCACGTAGTCCAGCGACGGCTCGAAGCTCGCGGGCGTCTCCCGGGTGATGTCGTTCGGGATCTCGTCGAGGGTGTAGCCGATCGCGACCTTGGCGGCGATCTTGGCGATCGGGAAGCCGGTCGCCTTGCTCGCCAGGGCGGAGGAGCGGGAGACCCGCGGGTTCATCTCGATGACGATCACCCGGCCGTCCGCCGGGTTCACGGCGTACTGGATGTTGCAGCCGCCGGTGTCGACCCCGACCTCGCGGATGATGCCGATGGCGAGGTCGCGCAGGTGCTGGTACTCGCGGTCGGTCAGCGTCATGGCCGGCGCGACGGTGATCGAGTCGCCGGTGTGCACGCCCATCGGGTCGAGGTTCTCGATCGAGCAGATGATCACGACGTTGTCGGCCTTGTCGCGCATCACCTCCAGCTCGTACTCCTTCCACCCGATGATCGACTCCTCGATCAGCACCTCGGTGGTGGGGCTGGCGGCCAGCCCGGCGCCGGCGATCCGGGCCAGGTCGGTCTCGTCGTAGGCGATGCCGGAGCCGGTGCCGCCCATCGTGAACGACGGCCGCACGACGACCGGGTAGCCGAGCTCGACCACGGCCTTCTCGCAGTCGTCGAGCGAGTGGCACACGAAGCTGCGGGCGACCTCGCCGCCGATCTTCGCGACGATCCCGTTGAACAGCTCGCGGTTCTCACCGCGGTGGATGGCGTCGAAGCTCGCGCCGATCATCTCCACGCCGTACTTCTCCAGCACGCCCCGCTCGTGCAGCGCGATCGCCGCGTTCAGCGCGGTCTGCCCGCCCAGCGTCGGCAGCAGCGCGTCCGGGCGCTCCCTGGCGATCACCTTCTCGACGAACTCCGGCGTGATCGGCTCGACGTACGTCGCGTCCGCGAACTCCGGGTCGGTCATGATCGTGGCGGGGTTGGAGTTCACCAGGATCACCCGCAGGCCCTCGGCCTTGAGCACCCGGCAGGCCTGGGTGCCGGAGTAGTCGAACTCGCAGGCCTGGCCGATGATGATCGGCCCTGAGCCGATCACCAGCACGGACCTGATGTCGTCGCGCTTGGGCATCATCCCTCGCTTTCGGTGGTCGAGTAGCCGGTCGTGAGGGACGAGCGACCGGCGTATCGAGACCCCATGAGGCTGACGAAGCGGTCGAAGAGGTAGGCGGCGTCGTGCGGGCCTGCGGCGGCCTCGGGGTGGTACTGCACCGAGAAGGCCTTGAGCCGCCCGTCGCCGTCGCGGAGCTCGAGTCCCTCGACGACGTCGTCGTTGAGGCAGACGTGGCTCACGCTCGCCTCGCCGTACGGCGTGGTCGTGCTGCCGTCGAGCGGCGCGTCGACCGCGAAGCCGTGGTTGTGGGCGGTCACCTCGACCTTGCCGGTGGTGCGGTCCATCACGGGCTGGTTGATGCCGCGGTGGCCGTACTTGAGCTTGTAGGTGCCGAAGCCGAGCGCACGGCCGAAGAGCTGGTTGCCGAAGCAGATGCCGAAGTAGGGGATCCCCTCGGCGAGCGCACCCTGCAGCACCTCGACCTGGTGGGTGGTCGCGGCCGGGTCGCCGGGGCCGTTGGAGAAGAACAGCCCGTCGGGCGACACCGCCCGGACGTCCTCGAGGCTCGCGGTCGCGGGCAGCACGTGCACCTCGATGCCGCGCTCGGCCATCCGGTGCGGCGTCATGCTCTTGATCCCGAGGTCGAGCGCGGCGACGGTGTGCTTCTTCGGGCCGATCGCCGGCACGACGTACGTCTCCGTCGTCGACACCTCCGAGGCCAGCTCGGCGCCGGTCATCTCGCCGGACGACTTGACCCGCGACAGCAGCGCGGACGGATCGGTCTCGGTCGAGGAGATGCCGACGCGCATCGCACCGCGCTCGCGGAGGTGGCGGGTGAGCGCCCGGGTGTCGATGCCGGAGATGCCGACCACGGCCTGCTCGCGCAGCTCCTCGTCGAGGCTCCGGCGCGACCGCCAGCTGGACGCCCGGCGGGCGGGATCGCGGACGACGTACCCGGCGACCCAGATCCTGCGGCTCTCCTGGTCCTCGTCGTTGATGCCGGTGTTGCCGATGTGCGGCGCGGTCATCACCACGACCTGCCGGTGGTACGACGGGTCCGTGAGCGTCTCCTGGTAGCCGGTCATGCCGGTGTTGAAGACCGCTTCGCCGAACGTCTCGCCCGGGGCGCCGTACGAGTCGCCGTGGAAGGTGCGCCCGTCCTCGAGGACGAGGATCGCGGGGCTGCTGGTGGCATGCAGGGGCACGCCCTACCTCCTTCTCCGCCTCACGGGACGGATCGTTAAAGGATGTCGAAGCTGGGGCGAGCGTATCAGCGGCCGGCGAGCTCGCCGCCCAGCCACCCGAAGGCGTCCACGGTGTGGTCGTTCCAGAAGACCCGGGTGTGCCCGCCGTCGGCGTACGTCACGGCCTCGGGCTCCTCGGGCAGCCGACCGACCACGTCGCGCACGTCGTCGTAGAAGGCGTCGTCGGTGCCGCACCACACCGCCAGGGGAAGTCCCGCCAGCGGCGACAGCTCGGCCAGCGCCGGGTCCGCCGCGGAGACCGCCGGGCTGAACAGCGCGGCGGCGCGGGCCCAGTCCGGCTCCTCGAGGGCGAACCGGAGCGCGCCGTACCCGCCACGGGACCAGCCCCATAGCGCGCGCCGCTCGGCGTCGAAGCCGCGGTCGGCGAGCCAGCCCGGGAGCTCGTCGCGGAGCATCGCGACCGGGTCGGCCCCGGGGGCCGTCACCCAGCCGGACGGGCCGTCGTCGGTGCCGGCCAGCACGAACGGCGGCGCACCCTGCTGCACCGCAGCGGTGAGGAAGCTCCCGAACCCGAAGCCGCGGAAGTCGGCGGCCGAGGCGCTCGAGCCGTGCAGCACCACGACCACGGGCAGCCCGGCTCCGTCGCCGTACCCGGCCGGCACGGCCGTGAAGAGGTCCACGTCTGCACCCATGGCTGCCGACGCCACGGGCTCGAGCTCCACCCGGCCCTCCGGCGCGTCGGGGACGTAGAAGTCGGGCCGGAGGCCGAGCGCGCGACGGACCCGTCCGGAGCCGGCGGCCGCGCCACCGAGCGCGGCCGCCCCGGCGACCGCCGCGCCGCCGCCGACGACGAGGAACCCTCGCCGCGTCAGGCCGGTCACGACACGGTCGCGCCGGTCACCGCCAGCACGACGCGGCCGGCGGTCACCGCCCCTCGCGCGCACCCGTGCCAGTCCCCTCCGGCCTCCATGGACGGAACCTAGGCGACCCAGCAGCCGGCCGGCGGGTCACGGCCGGGACGTCACCAGGATGGGGTAGCGCTCACTGCAGCTTCCCGTCCAGGACGGTGGCCTGGCCACGCAGGAACGTCGCGACGACCCGGCCGGGCAGCTCCATGCCGCGGTACGGCGTGTTGCGGCTGAGGCTCGCGGTCTCGGCGGGGTCCACCGTGCGCCGGGCGGCGGGGTCGTAGAGCACGAGGTTGGCGGGCTCGCCCACCGCGACCGGGCGGCCGTGCCGGTCCGACACCCGGCCGATGCGGGCCGGGGCGTAGGACATCCGCTCCGCGACCCCCGCCCAGTCCAGGAGCCCGGTGTCGACCATCGTCTGCTGGACGACCGACAACGCGGTCTCGAGGCCGAGCATGCCGAACGCCGCGGCGGCCCACTCGCAGTCCTTGTCCTCGTGCGGGTGCGGGGCGTGGTCGGTGGCCACGATGTCGATGGTGCCGTCGGCGAGCCCGGCACGGAGCGCCTCGGCGTCGGCGGCGGTGCGCAGCGGCGGGTTGACCTTGTAGACCGGGTCGTAGGTCGCGGCCAGGTCGTCGGTGAGGAGCAGGTGGTGCGGGCACGCCTCCGCGGTGACGTCCACGCCCTTGCCCTTCGCCCAGCGGATCAGCTCGACCGACCCCGCGGTCGAGACGTGGCAGACGTGCAGGCGGGAGCCGACGTGCTCGGCGAGCAGCACGTCGCGGGCGATGATCGCCTCCTCGGCGACCGCCGGCCAGCCGGCGAGCCCGAGACGGCCGGAGAGCTCGCCCTCGTTCATCTGCGCGTCCTCGGTGAGGCGCGGCTCCTGCGCGTGCTGCGCGACGACGCCGTCGAACGCCTTGACGTACTCTAGCGCCCGGCGCATCAGGACCGCGTCGCTCACGCACCGGCCGTCGTCGGAGAACACCCGGACTCGGGCGGCCGAGTCGGCCATCGCACCGAGCTCGGCGAGCCGCTCCCCGGCGATCCCGACGGTGACCGCGCCGACCGGGAACACGTCGCAGTAGCCGGCCTCGCGGCCCAGTCGCCAGACCTGCTCGACGACGCCGGCCGTGTCGGCGACCGGCTCGGTGTTCGCCATCGCGTGCACGGCGGTGAAGCCACCCATCGCCGCGGCCTGCGTGCCGGTCTCGACGGTCTCGGCGTCCTCCCGGCCCGGCTCGCGCAGATGGGTGTGCAGGTCCACCAGGCCGGGCAGCGCGACCAGACCGGTTGCGTCGACGACCTCGGCGTCGGCGGGTGCGTCCGCCGGGTCGGCGACCACGCCGCCGCTGAGCAGGAGGTCGGTCGGCGTACCGCCGAGGACCGAGACGTTGGTGATCAGGTAGTTGCTCATGCGCGTACTCGCTTCGCTCCGTGCGCGCATGAGGCACATGGCGCACTGTTTCGATGGGTGAGCTCGCTCCGCTCGCTCACTCTTCTCCTCCGACGGCGGGCTCGGAACCGCCCAGCAGCAGGTACAGCACGGCCATCCGCACGGCGACGCCGTTGGTGACCTGCTCGACGATCACGGAGCGGTCGCTGTCCGCGACGTCCGCGGTGATCTCCATGCCGCGGACCATCGGGCCGGGGTGCATGACGATCGTGTGGTCCTGGAGGGTCGCCATCCGCCGGCCGTCCAGGCCGTAGCGGCGGGAGTACTCGCGCGCGGTCGGGAAGAACCCGCCGTTCATGCGCTCCCGCTGGACCCGCAGCATCATCACGGCGTCGGCCTTCGGGAGCACGCCGTCGAGGTCGTACGACGTCTCCACCGGCCAGCTCTCGACGCCGACCGGCAGCAGGGTGGGCGGCGCGACCAGCGTCACCTCCGCGCCCAGGGTGCCGAGCAGCAGTGCGTTGGAGCGCGCCACCCGGCTGTGCAGCACGTCCCCGACGATCACGATCCGGCGGCCGTCGAGGTGGCCCCCGAGATGCCGCGTCATCGTGAACGCGTCGAGCAGCGCCTGGGTCGGGTGCTCGTGGGTGCCGTCGCCGGCGTTGACGACGCTCGAGCGGACCCAGCCGGAGTGCGCGAGCCGGTGCGGGGCGCCGCTGGCGCCGTGCCGGACGACGACCGCGTCCGCGCCCATCGCCTCGAGCGTCAGCGCCGTGTCCTTCAGGCTCTCGCCCTTGGACAGGCTCGAGCCCTTGGCCGCGAAGTTGATGACGTCCGCGGAGAGCCGCTTGGCGGCGGCCTCGAAGGAGATCCGGGTGCGGGTGGAGTCCTCGAAGAACAGGTTCACCACCGTCCGGCCGCGCAGGGCGGGCAGCTTCTTGATCGGCCGGTCCGCGAGCTCGCGCAGCTCGGCGGCGGTCGTGAGGACCAGCTCGGCGTCGTCGCGGCTCAGGTCGGCCGCGCTCAGCAGGTGGCGCTTCATGCTGCTCCTCCTCCGGTGCCGATGCCCTGGATCGTCACGGCGTCGGTCTCGTCGATGCCGGCCAGCGTCACCTTCACGCGCTCCACCAGCGAGGTCGGAAGGTTCTTGCCGACGAAGTCGGCGCGGATGGGCAGCTCCCGGTGCCCGCGGTCCACGAGCACGGCGAGCCGCACGGCCTGCGGGCGGCCGATGTCGTTGAGCGCGTCGAGCGCCGCCCGGATCGTGCGGCCGGAGAACAGCACGTCGTCCACCAGGACCACGGTGCGGCCGTCGATGCCGCCGGGCGGGATCTCGGTCGGGAGCAAGGCCCGGGCCGGCTTCATCCGGAGGTCGTCGCGGTACATCGTGACGTCGAGCGAGCCGACCGGCACGTCGTACCCCTCGACCGAGGCGATCCGCTCCGCAATCCGCTTCGCGAGCGGGACGCCGCGGGTCGGGATGCCGAGGAGCACGAGGTCGCCCGCGCCCTTGTTGCGCTCGAGGATCTCGTGGGAGATGCGGGTCAGCGCCCGGGAGATGTCGCGGTCGTCGAGGACGACGCGCTGCCCGTCGAGCGGGCTGTCGTGAGGGTGCGCAGGCAACTGCCTCGGACCTCCTTCTCCGCCTCACGGGACGGCTCGTTAAAGGATGTCGATCGCAGGAACCATACCTCAGCCGGCCGGGGGCGGCCGCACCTCGTCCACCCACGCCGCGTGCTCGCGGCGCGCCCAGCGGGCCGAGACCCGGCCCGACCACATCCCGCGCAGCGCCTCGCCGTCGCGGAGGGCGAAGACGAGGTGGCCGATCACCAGCAGCCCCAGGGCCAGGGCTACCCAGTCGTGCACGAACGTCGCGCCGGAGCGCCACGCCAGCCGCACCAGCCCGGTGAAGAACATCAGCGTGCCGGTGCCGAGCAGCAGCAGGATCGCACCCGCGGAGAGCGCCGCGTTGAGCTTCTGCCCGGCGTTGAACTTCCCGACCCGGATCCGGCCGCTCCGGCGGTCCTTGCTGCGCAGCCACTGCCAGTCGGCGGGGGTGAAGCGGTTCAGCCGCCGGACGTCGGTGCGGTACGCCGACGACGCGGCGCCGAGCAGCAACGGGACCGGCAGCCCGAAGCCGGACCACACGTGCACGAGCTCGACGGCGTGCCGGTGTCCGACGGCCAGGGCCAGCGAGCCGTTGTAGAGGACGGCCGCGGTGAGGAGGCAGGCGATCATGAGCACCCCGAGTGTCCCGTGCACGACGCGCTCGACCGCTGCGAAGCGGGGCAGCTGGTCGCTCATTCGCCGATGATCCCGTCGAGCGGGTAGCCGCGGTCCTCCCAGTAGCCCGGGATGTCGCGGTCGGTCAGCTCGATCCCCGAGAGCCACTTGGTGCTCTTGTAGCCGTACATCGGTGCCGCGTAGATCCGCACCGGGCCACCGTGCTGGTGGGTCACCGGCTCGCCGTACATGGTCAGGGCCACCAGCACGTCGTCGGCGCGGGCCTGCTCGAGCGTCATGTTCTCGGTGTAGACGCCGTCGAATGACCGGAACCGGATCGCCACCGCGTCGGAGGTCGGCGCGGCGAGGTCGAGCAGGTGCGAGAGCCGGACGCCGGTCCAGGGCACGTCGTCGACGTACCACCCCGTGACGCAGTGGAAGTCGCGCGTGATCGAGACCTGCGGGAGCTGCTGGAGGTCGGCCAGCGTGTAGGTCGCCGGGCGGGCGACGAGGCCGGAGACCGACAGGGAGTACGACGAGGCGTCGCGGCTCTCGACGCTCCCGGTGACCGAGTAGTAGCGGAACGCGCTGCCCAGCGGCACCAGCTGCGACAGCCCGGTGGGGTCGTGCGCCACGAGCCTGCTCAGGGCGTCCTGGACGGCGCTCCCGGTGACGACGCCGACGACACCGAGGCCGAGGAGCCCGAGCACGACCCGGCGGCCGACCGGCGTACCGTCCAGCTCCGAGCGCTCCTGCGGCTCGGACACGGGCTCAGGGCCTCCGACCGCGGACGCCGAGGGCGGCCAGTGCGAGCCCGGCGAGCACCACGACCGGGCCGACGACGGACCACGTCGTCGTGTCGCTCATCGAGCTGCCCTCGATGACGCCGGTGCCCTGCAGGGTCCAGAGGAGGCCGAGGAGCACCAGCACCACGCCGGCCACGACCCACCACGGCTTCGCCACGCCTCCAGCCAACCACGGCAGTGGTCACGCGTCCGGGAGATCGACGAGCACCTTCCCCACCGCGCCGGCCTCGACCGCGTCGTGGGCGGCCGCGGTGTCCTCGAGCGGGAAGTGGTGCAGCGGGAGACCGGCGTCCTCGCCGACCCGCAGCGCGCCGGCGGCCACCGCGGCCGTCACGTCCTCGGTCGCCGCGCGCACCAGGTCGTCGGCGAGCGTGTAGAGGATCAGGAACTGGAAGCGCAGGTTCTTCCCGAACGCCGCGCGCAGCGGCATCCTCAGCTCGTCGCCGCCGTTGTTGGCGTAGATGCTGACCAGCCCGTGCACCCTGACGACGTCGAGGTCGAGGCCGATGTTCTGCGCCGGCGCGACCTCGACGGCGATGTCCACGCCGTCGGGCGCGACCGCCCTGATCCGGTCCGCGGGGTCGCCGGTCCGGTAGTTCACGACGTGGTGGGCACCGGCGCCCGTCGCGAGGACGGCCTTCTCGTCGCTGCTCACCGTCGTGACCACCGTCGCCCCGGACCAGCGGGCCAGCTGGATCGCCGCGTTGCCGACCGCGCCCGCTCCCCCGGCCACCAGCACGACGCGTCCGGCCAGCGTCCCGGGTCCGAGCCTGGTCGGGCCCTCCTCGTGCGCGGTCAGCGCACGGTGGGCGGTCACCGCCGGCACGCCGATGCTCGCGCCGAGGTCGAAGTCCGCGTTGTCGGGCAGCGCGATGACGCGGGCGGCCGGCTGGACGGTGTACTCCGCGGCCGTGCCGTGGGCCCGGCCGTGCTGCGCGAGCACCAGCCACACCCGGTCGCCCACCCGATGCGTCCCGGCACCGGGCCCGACGGCGTCGACCACGCCCGCACCGTCCTGGCCGGGCGTCACCTCGTCGTACCCGCTCATCATCCCGGCGCGGAACTTCCAGTCGGTGGGGTTGACGCCGGAGCGGACGACGCGGACCCGGACCTCGCCGGGGCCCGGCTCGGGGATCTCCCGCTCCACGAACTGCAGGACGGAGGACGGGCCGGGCTCGCGGTAGACGACTGCGCGCATGACCCCGAGGTAACCACGCGGGACAAGACTGACCCGTCGGTTCCGGCCCCCCGAGAGGGGTCAGGAGCGACGGGTCAGCGGTTCAGGGGTCAGCCGGTCACAGCGCCGCGGCCATCCCGGCGCAGGCCTTGAGCCACTGCATCCGGGTGTTCTGCGACAGCTGGGCGTAGGGGACGACCGAGCCGGCGACCAGCGCCGGGTCGTACGGGACCCGGTACACGCCGCGGGTCCGCTGCTGGTAGACGTCGACCAGGTCGTCGGCGAGCTTGCTGTCCACCTGGGCGGACGGGTCGGAGAGCACCGTGACCGCCTTGTACTTGAGGTTCTGGTAACCGGCGTCCTGGAGCGCGTCGAGCATCCACAGGCCGCTGTAGCCGGTGTCCTCGCGGACCGTCGACGTGACGACCAGCAGGTCGGCGGCGCCGGCGGCGGCGAGCCAGTTCTCGGCGCGCATGTTGTTGCCGGTGTCGATCAGGATGACGCGGTAGAACCGCTCGAGGAGCTTGTGGACCGCGTCGAAGTCCTGGGCGCGGATGGTGCCGGTGACGTCGGGGCGCTCGTCGGAGGCGAGCACGTCGAAGTGCGCGTCGCCCTGGGAGCGCACGAACGCGCCCAGGTCGCCGATCCGCGACTGGTAGACGTCGGTGAACCGCTCGAGGTCCTCGAGCAGCTCACGGGTGGTGTTGCGGTGCGTGCTGCGGGTGCCCCGGATGCCGAGCGTGCCCCGGGTCTCGTTGTTGTCCCACGCCACCACGCCGCCGCCGCGGACGGTGCCGAACGTGTAGCCCGCGGCCAGCACCCCGGTGGTCTTGGCGGCGCCGCCCTTGGGGTTGATGAACGCGATCGTGCGCGGGCCGTCGAAGTCGCGCTGGATCGATCGGCGGTCGTCCTCGTGGGCCCGCTCCGCGGCGCCCATCCTCGGGTTGACCAGCCCGCCGCTCCAGCGGCGTACCGCACCTCGCCAGCCCCAGGTCGCCGGGCCGTGGTCCTGCTCGGCGTCGCGACGGTCCAGGAAGTCGGTGGCGGACATGAACCGGCGCACCTCGGCCTCACCGGGCGCCGGCGCCTCCGCGACCGGCTCGGTCGTGACCGGGGGGCGGTACGCCGGGGGCGGCGCGGACGGCGGCGGGGCGGTCGGCATCGGGAACGCGGGCGCGGCCGGCGCCTTGGGCGCGGTCGGCACCACAGGGGTCGCCTCCGGGATCGGGTCGCTCAGCGGGTCGCCGAGCGGGTCCGGGCGACCACCGGGGCCGGCCACCGACCTGGCGTCCCGGCGGGCGGCGTACTCCGCGAGGTCCTCCGGCTTGTACAGCCGGTCGCTGGTGTTGTCCTCCTCGTGTCGCGAGCCGCCCGAGCTCCATGCTTCCTGCGACATCGATGCCTCCTCGAGATGGCAGGTCGGTCCCCGCACTGCGGACGTCCTTCCCCGAAATCCCGCGGGTCACACCCTCGTGCGGCGCATCATGGACCATGCCTCTCCCCACCCGCCGGGCCGTTCTCGGCGCCGGACTGGTCGGTGGCGCCGTCGCCGTGGTCGCGGGCTGCGACGACGACACGCGCGCCCCCACCGCTGCCCCGAGCACGGGCGGCCCGAGCGCGCCCCCAAACGCTGCCCCGAACACGGGCGGCCCGAGCGCGCCGGCCACCGAGCTCGCCGTGCCCGACTTCGACCCGGCCGACTGGGACTCGGTGCGCGCCCAGTTCCCGCTGGACCTCGACCTCGGCCAGTTCGCGGCGTTCGTCCTGTCCCCCCACTCCGCCCAGGTGAACGCCGCGATCGACTACTACCGGGCGCGGCTGGGCTGGGACACCGAGCAGGCGCTGGCCGACGGCCTCCGCCTCGAGCACCGCGCCCGGGCCGCCGCGGCGCGGTTCCACGGCGGGGCGGCCGGGGACTACGCGCTCACCGACAGCACCACGATGGGTCTCGGCATCGTCTACGGCGGCCTCGCGCTCACCCCGCGGGACGACGTGCTCACGACCACGCACGACTTCGCCGCCACCGAGGAGGCGCTCCGGCTGCTGCACCTGCGCACCGGCGCCCGGGTCACCCGAGCCACCTTGTACGACGACCCGGCGTCCGCCACCGTCGACGAGATGGTCACCCGGCTCCTCGCGGCGGTCACTCCGCGCACCCGGGTCGTCGCCATCACCTGGGTGCACTCCGGCACCGGCGTCCGCACCCCGGTGCGGGAGATCGCCGACGCCCTCCCGGACGGCGTGCTGCTGTGCGTCGACGGCGTGCACGGCTTCGCCGCGGTGGACGTCGACCTGCCCGACCTGGGTTGCGACTTCCTGGCGGCGGGCACGCACAAGTGGCTGTTCGGTCCGCGTGGCACCGGCGTCGTCTGGGCCGCGAGCTGGTCGCCCCTCACCGAGATCATCCCGTCGTTCACGCCGGAGACCCCGGCCGGTCGCCTGACGCCGGGCGGGTACCACTCCTTCGAGCACCGCTGGGCCCTGGCGGACGGGTTCGCCTTCCAGCAGCGGATCGGCCGCGCCGCGGTCGTGCAGCGCACCGTCGAGCAGGCGAGCCGGCTGAAGGAGGGCCTGGCGGACACCGCGGTCATGCTGATCACGCCGGCCGACCCGGCAGTGTCCGCGGGGATCGTGTGCGTCGACGTGCCGGGGACGATGCCCGCGAACGCCGTGCTCGCGCTCCGCGAGCAGGGGATCGTCGCCAGCGCCACGCCGTACCGGACGTCGTACCTGCGCCTGGGCCCGAGCATCGTCACGACACCCGACCAGGTGGACGCGGCCGTCGCGGCGGTGGGCGGCCTAGCGACGTAGGTGCCGCGCCCGGGCCAGCGTGAAGAGCCCGAAGCAGGCCAGGCCGAGCCCGATCAGGACGAGCAGCAGCGGACCGTAGGGCTGGTCGAGCACCTCGAGGAGCGCCTGGTCGAGGCCGCCGGACTTCTTCGCGTCGTGGGTGATCGCGGCATAGCCGAACAGCCCTCCCACGATCACGAAGGCCACGCCCCGGGCGACGCAGCCGGCCCTGCCGAACCAGAGGTACGCCGTGCCCGCCGCGCCGCGACGACCCTCTTGGGTGAGCTCCTTGGCGAACTTGTCGCTCCACCCGCGGTAGATCTCGTACAGACCGAACCCGATGATCGCCAGGGCCACGAGACCGACCAGCACCTGGCCGGCCGGCAGGTCCAGCACCTTCGCGGTCCAGGTGTCCGAGCCCTTGCTCGAGGACCCGGCGCCGACCGCGACCCGGATGCCGCTGAAGCCGATCACGGCGTACACGAGCGCCTTGCCGGCGCACGCGAGCCGCTGGCCGGCGCCGTCGTCGCCCAGGACCGCCTCCACCGCCTGCCAGAGCGCGAGCAGGAGCATGCCGATCGACACGACCCAGACGAGCACCTCGCCGAGCGGCTGCTGCGCGAGCTCGCGGAGCGCGCCGGTGCTCGACGGGTTGCCCTGGCGGTCGCCGACCGCGAGCTGGACCGCCAGCCATCCGATGATCAGGTAGACGACGCCGTAGGCGACGAGCCCGACGCGTCCGATCTGCTTCAGGCGGTCCTCACGAGAGGTCCGCGAGAGCGGCCTCGATCGCGCGATGGAACGTGGGGTACGCATAGATCATCGACCTCAGGGTGGGGACGGGGACCTCCGCGTGCACCGCGACGGCCAGGAAGCCGAGGATCTCCCCTCCGGCCGGGCCGACCGCGGTTGCTCCTACGAGGACCCCGCGGTCGGCGTCCTCGACGACCTTGATCAGCCCGTGCCCGCCCGGGCCGTACGTGAAACCACGTGATGAGGCGGCCAGGTCCGTGGACCCGGTGCGCACCCGCAGCCCGGCGTCACGCGCCGCCTGCTCGGTCATGCCGACGCCGCCGACCTCCGGGTCCGTGAACGTCGTGTGCGGCACGGCGTGGTACTGCGCGGGCGCCCCGCCCTCCCCGAGGATGTCGCGCAACGCGATCGCCTGCTGGTACATCGCGACGTGGGTGAACGCGCCGTGGCCGGTCACGTCGCCGATCGCCCAGAGCTTCTCGCCGGCCCGTAGCCGCTCGTCGACCTCGAGGGTCCGCGCCGCGGGGTCGAGCCCGACCGTCTCCAGGCCGAGGTCGTCGAGGTTCGGCACCCGCCCCGCGGCCACCATCACCTTGTCGGCGGTCAGCTGCTCGTCGGTGTCCAGGGTGAGGACGAAGGCGCCGTCGGCGTACGCCGCCCGGACCAGCTCGACGTCGGTCAGCACCCGGATGCCCTCCTCGGCGAACACCTTCTCGACCAGCGCCGAGGCCTCCGGCTCGTCGGCGGCCAGCAGCCGCGACCCGTGCTGGATGACCGTCACGCGCACGCCGAAGCGCGCGAAGACCTGCGCCAGCTCGCAGCCGATCGGGCCGCCGCCCACGATGGCCACCGAGCCCGGCAGCTCGGTGAGGCGGACCGCGTCGCGGTTGGTCCAGTACGGCGTGTCCGCGAGCCCCTCGACCGGCGGGACGGCCGGCCGGGTGCCCGGGTTGACCAGCACCCCGCGGCGGGCGGTGAGCTCGAGCGTCTCCCCCGCGGGGGTCTCGACGACCACCCGGCCGGTCCCGGCCAGCCGGCCGACACCGTGGTGAACGGTGGCGCCGACCTTCTCGAGGCGTTCGACCCCGATGGTGTCGTCCCAGCCGGCCGTGGCCTCCTCGCTGATGCGCCGCGCGACCACCGACCACGCCGGCGTGATCGTGGCCTCGCCGGCGACCTGGGGCACCCGGCGTACCTCGGCGACCGCGTCACTACCGCGCACCATCATCTTGGTGGGGATGCACCCGTAGTACGGGCACTCGCCGCCCACGAGGTGCTTCTCGACGACGACGACGTCGAGCCCTGCCGAGGCTGCCGCGTTGGCGAGAGCCTCGCCGCCGGGTCCGGTGCCGATGACGACCAGGTCCACCTCGTGAGCACTCATGTGCTCAGACTAGGGACTCCTTGTTCCTCACGACCGCCCCGAGCACGCCGTTCACGAACTGTGGGGACTCGTCGGTGGAGAGATCCCGCACCAGGGCCATCGCCTCGGACACGGCGACCGGGTCGGGGACGTCAGCGGCGTACAGCAGCTCCCAGACGCCGAGCCGCAGCACGTTCCGGTCCACCGCGGGCATCCGCGCGAGCGTCCAGCCCTCGGAGTACGACGCCAGCACCTCGTCGATCCGGGCGCGGTGCTCCTCGACGCCGCGCACGAGCACCGCGGTGTAGTCGTTCGTCGGGCCCTCGCCCTCGGCCATCGCGCGCTCGAGGGCGTCGACCGGCGACTCCCCGCGCAGCTCGGACGCGTAGAGGACGTCCAGCGCCCGCTTGCGGGCCTTGGAGCGTGCCGCCACTAGCTCTTCACACGGCCCATGTAGGACGAGTCGCGGGTGTCGACCTTGACCTTCTCGCCCTGGTTGATGAACAGCGGGACCTGGATCTCGTGACCGGTCTCGAGCGTGGCGGGCTTCGTGCGGCCGGTGGCCGAGTCGCCGGCGAGGCCCGGCTCGGTGAACGTGATCTCGAGCTCGACGGACGCCGGGAGCTCGATGAACAGCACGCGGCCGTCGTTGGTGGCGACGACCGCCTCCTGGTTCTCCAGCAGGAAGTTCGCGGCGTTGCCGACGATCTCCGGGCTGATCTCGAGCTGCTCGTAGCTCTGCACGTCCATGAAGACGTACGACGAGCCGTCGTTGTAGAGGTACTGCATGCTGCGGCGGTCGACCGTGGCGGTCTCGACCTTGGTGCCGGCGTTGAAGGTCTTGTCGACGGTCTTGTTGGACTCGACGTTCTTCAGCTTGGTGCGCACGAACGCGGGGCCCTTGCCCGGCTTCACGTGCTGGAACTCCACGACCGCCCAGAGCTGGCCGTCGATGTTGAGAACCATGCCGTTCTTCAGGTCGTTCGTCGTTGCCATGCGCGCGTGTCAGCCTTCGTACGTCGGTGGGTTCGGGAGGTCGCCCGGTCTCCGGGCACCAGCGCACGAGTCTATCGGCAGGACCTGCCCGCGGCAGAATCCCGCTACGCGAGCTCCCACACCATCCGCACGGTCACGGTGGTGCGCTCCTTGCCGGCCCTGATCGGCAGCGGCTGCATCGCTGCGGCGTCGTAGCTCAGCCCGCGCGCCAGCGAGACGCCGTTCGTGGGGCTCGGCAGCGGCTTGACGTGCACCTCGCGCAGCGTCATGACCTCGCCGAGCGTCTGGCCGGACGCCGCGGCGTACTGCTCCGCCTTGGCCTTCGCCTCGGCGACCGCCGCGTCGCGAGCCCTCGCCGTGGCGGCGTCCGGGTCACCGACCAGCAACCGCAGCCCTGAGATCCGCACGTCGTTGCCGCCGGCGGCGACGGCCGCCGCGACCGCCTCGCCGCCGTTCTCGAGGTCCTTGACCAAGACCGCCGCGCGCTGCGTGACGCGGTAGCCCGTGATCGTGGGCGGGTCGTAGGGGTGGTAGTCGTACACCGGCGTCATGGACAGGCCGGTGGTCTGCACGTCGCCCTTCGCGACGTCGTACTTCGCCAGCGAGCCGAGCACCTGCTCCATGGTCGTGCTCGCGGCGTCCAGGGCGGCTCCGAGGTCGGTGCGCGTCAGGGTGACGCCGACGCCGAAGGAGAGCTGGTCGGGCACGGCGGTCGCGTCGCCGCTGCCGGTCATCGTCAGCACCCGTGAGGGTGTGCTGTCCGTCCGGTCCTCGGCCGCCTGGGCCGGCGTTCCGCCCCCGCCGCCGCTGCCCAGCAGGTAGGCGACCACCAGGCCCAGGGCCACGAGGGCCGCGAGAAGGATGCTGCGCACGCTCACCGTCACGTTGCCGTTCATGGCGGATCGGACGGCCCCCTCATCCGTTCGGTTCCCGCGCTGACGGTCGAGTCGGGACTTCGGACGGTTCACTCGGGAGATTCGGACATCGGAGCGACCAGAACCTCCCGACTCGAGTGGTGGAAAGTCCCCGATTCAACGGCGGGCGAGGGCCTCGATGGCGATGCGGTAGCCGTCGGTGCCGTGGCCGGCGACCACCTGGGCGGCGTACGGCGTGACGACGGAGGTGTGCCGGAACTCCTCGGGGCGCTGGTGGGGGTCGGAGATGTGCACCTCCACGAGGGGTGCGGTCAGCTGCGCGCAGGCGTCGAGGATCGCGTACGAGTAGTGCGTCCACGCGGCGGCGTTGAGCACGACGGGGTTCCCGTCGTCGGCGGCGGCGTTCAGCCAGTCCAGCATCTCGCCTTCGTGGTTGGTCTGCCGCACCTCGACGTCGATGCCGAGGTCGCGACCCCACGCCACGCACTGGTGGGCGAGCTCGGCGTGCGTCGTGCGGCCGTAGATCTCCGGCTGCCGCCGGCCGAGCCGGCCCAGGTTCGGGCCGTTCAGGACCAGGACCGGCGTCATCGGGCGCCACCGATCGCGGCGTAGGCGTCGCGGAGGTCGACGACCGACGGCCCGGCCAGCACCGTCGGTACGGCGAGGTCGGCCAGCACCACGAACCGCAGCTGCGAGCCGCGCGCCTTCTTGTCGATGCCCATCGCCTTGTGCAGGTCCTCGAAGGACGCCTTGGAGTACGTCGTGGGCAGCCCGACGCGTGCGAACGCCTCGTGGTGCCGGTCGACGACGTCGGCGGCGAGCGTGCCGGCCCGCGCGGCCAGCTCGGCGACATACACGCACCCGATCGAGACCGCCTCGCCGTGCCGGATCCGGTAGTTCTCGGTGCGCTCGATCGCGTGGGCCATGGTGTGGCCGTAGTTGAGCACCTCGCGACCCGGGTGACCACCGGAGCCGCCGGTCTCCCTGAGGTCCGCGGTCACCACGTCGACCTTCACCCGGACGGCGCGCTCGACGAGCTCGCGGAGGACCGCGGAGTCGGCGGTGATCGTCCCGGCGTCGTGGTCCTCGACGAGGTCCAGGATCGCCGGGTCGGCGATGAAGCCGCACTTCACGACCTCGCCCAGGCCGGCGACCAGCTCGGCGCGCGGCAGGGAGCGCAGCAGGCTCAGGTCGCAGAGCACGCCGGCCGGCTCGTGGAACGCACCGACGAGGTTCTTGCCGCTGCGGGTGTTGATCCCGGTCTTGCCCCCGACCGCCGCGTCGACCATGCCGAGCAGTGTGGTCGGCACGTGCACGACCCGCACCCCCCGCAGCCAGGTCGCGGCCACGAAGCCGCCCAGGTCGGTCGTCGCCCCGCCACCGAACGTCACGATCGCGTCGGAGCGGGTGAAGCCGGCGTCGCCGAGCGCCTCCCAGCACGAGACGGCGACGGCGGCCTTCTTGGCGCGCTCCCCGTCCGGGATCGGCAGCACCATCACGTCGTACGCCGCCGCCAGCGAGTCGAGCACCGGCCGGACCAGCTCCGCGAGCACGTCGGAGAACACGACCGCGACGCGCTGCACGCCGACCCCGAGCATCTGCGGCAGCCGCTCGGCCAGGTCGTGGCCGACCACGACGTCGTACGGCGACGCGCCGGCGACCCGCACCACGGTCTCCCGCACCTTCCTCGGCGTCACGACGGTTCCTCTCCTGCCAGCGCTGCGACGATCTCCTCGGCGACATCCTCCGGGCTCCGCCCGTCGGTGTCCACGACCAGGGTGGCGACCGACTCGTAGACCGGGGTGCGCTCGTCCAGCAGGGTCTTGATCCGGCTGCGGACGTTGCCGAGCAGCATCGGGCGCGAGGTGCCGAGACCGACCCGCTTGACCGCGTCGGCGAGCCCGACTCGCAGGAACACCACGTGGTGACCGGCGAGCAGGTCACGGGTGCCGGGGTCCATCACCGCTCCCCCGCCGAGCGCGAGCACGCCGTCGTGCTCGGCCAGTGCCGCGGCGACCGCCTCCCGCTCCAGCGCGCGGAAGGTCTCCTCGCCGTCGTCGACGAAGATGTCGGCGATGGTCCGGCCGGTCGTCGCCTCCACGTCGTGGTCGGTGTCGCGGACGGAGGAGCCGAGGCGCGCGGCGACGAGGCCGCCGACCGTCGTCTTGCCGGCGCCCATCGGGCCGATCAGCACGATCATCGGTAGCGGAGCGAGTCGAGGTACGCCCGGGCGTTGCGCTGGGTCTCGGTCACCGAGTCGCCCCCGAACTTCTCGAGCACCGCGTCGGCGAGCACCAGCGCCACCATCGCCTCCGCGACGATGCCGGCGGCGGGTACGGCGCACACGTCCGAGCGCTGGTGGTGCGCCACCGCCTCCTCGCCGGTGCTGACGTCCACGGTCCGCAGGGCCCGGGGCACGGTGGCGATCGGCTTCATCGCGGCGCGGACCCGGAGCACCTCGCCGGTGCTCATGCCGCCCTCGGTGCCGCCGGAGCGGCCGCTGACCCGGCGCAGGCCCTCGTCGGTCGGCACGATCTCGTCGTGCGCCTGCGAACCGGGGGTGGCCGCCAGCTCGAAGCCGTCCCCGACCTCGACGCCCTTGATCGCCTGGATGCCCATCAGCGCACCGGCCAGCCGGGCGTCGAGCCGGCGGTCCCAGTGCACGTGCGAGCCCAGGCCCGGCGGCAGCCCGTGCACCACGACCTCGACGACGCCGCCGAGGGTGTCGCCGTCCTTGTGCGCCTGGTCGATCGCGGCGACCATCTGCTCGCTGGTGCCCGGGTCCAGGCAGCGGACCTCGTCCTCGTCGAGGCGCGCGACGTCGTCCGGCTCCGGCCACAGGCCGGAGGGCGCGCGGACGCCGCCGAGCTCGATGACGTGGGAGACGACGCGGGCACCGACGGACTGCTCCAGGAAGTTGGACGCCACCCGGCCCAGCGCGACCCGCGCGGCCGTCTCGCGGGCGGACGCGCGCTCGAGGATCGGGCGCGCCTCCTCGAAGTCGTACTTCTGCATGCCGACCAGGTCCGCGTGGCCGGGCCGGGGCCGGGTCAGGGGCGCGTTGCGCGCGAGTGCGTCCAGCTCGGCCCGGTCGACCGGGTCGGCGGACATCACCTTCTCCCACTTGGGCCACTCCGTGTTGCCGACCTCGATCGCGACCGGACCGCCGATCGTCTCGCCGTGCCGGACGCCGCCGACCAGCGTGACCTGGTCCTGCTCGAACTTCATCCGGGCGCCGCGGCCATAGCCCAGCCGCCGCCGGGCCAGGGAGTCCGCGACGTCGGCGGAGGTGATGCGGACATGGGCGGGCAACCCCTCGAGGATCGCGACCAGGGAGGGGCCGTGGGACTCACCCGCGGTCAGCCAGCGCAGCATGCCGCCAGTCTTTCACGACCGGTCCGGTGCGGATTCACCCTCACCCGGAGACGAGACCGGTCCAGAGCGGGTCGGCGAGCACCACGCCGGCGAGGGCACCGGCCAGCAGGAACGGGCCGAAGGGGTACGCCGCCTTCAGCACACCCCGGTCGCGCCGGAGGACCGCGAGGAGCAGACCCGGCACGGCGAACGCCAGGAAGGCGCTGTAGACGCCGACCAGCACCTCCGCCCAGCCCAGGTACGCCAGCGCGAACCCGAGCACCGCCGAGAGCCGGACGTCGCCGAAGCCCATGCCGGGCGGGTGGATCCACCAGAGCGCGTAGAAGAACGCGAACACGGCAGCGGCTCCGGCACCGGCCCGCACCAGCGCGTCGGCGTCGCCCTCCAGCCAGGCGCTCAGGCAACCGAGCACCGTGACCGCGGCGAACGTCGGCCACACGACGACCGTCGGCAGCAGCCGCGTCCGCAGGTCGATGACCGCGAGCGCGACGCCGACCGGCACCAGCGGGAGCAGGAAGACCAGCGGCCACGCGAGCCCGACCCCGAGACCGACCAGCCCCCCGGACACCAGGCAGCAGCCGACGGCGACGGCCGGCAGGGTGCGCTCGGCCGCGATGGCGGCGTACGGCGTCTTCGGGTGCTCGGGGTCCGGAGCCGGCTCGGGGACCCGCCGGATCAGCACCGGCACCAGCAACCCGGCGGCGCTGCAGGCGACGGCCCCGATCGCGACCGCGGCCGGGTCGACGCTCACCCCGGGGCCTGTCGGGACGCGAGCTGCCGCTCGCCCGCCTCCCGCATCGCGTCGAGCGGTGCGGGCTGCCCGGTGAAGAGCTCGAACTGGAGCACGGCTTGGTGGACCAGCAGGTCGAGGCCACCGACCAGCACGCGGTCCCCGCCGACGGCTGCCGCCAGCGGCGTCGGCCACGGGTCGTAGACGACGTCGAACACCACCGGCGTCGACGCCGACCGAGCGACCAGCCCGGCGTCCTGCGCGGCGGCCGGCACGGTCGAGACCACGACCTCGCCGACGACCTCGCCCCCGGCCAGCGGGAGCACCTCGACGTGGGGGCCGGAGGGGTGCGCGGCGATCGCGGCCGCGGTGTCCGCGGCGCGCCCGGGCGTCCGCGCGAGCAGCCGGACCGCCGTGGCGCCCAGCTCGCAGAGCGCCAGGCCCGTCGACGCCGCGGTCGCTCCGCCGCCGAGCACGGTGCCCGTGGTCACCGGCCCGCCGTAGCGCTCGCGGACGGCCGCGACCGCGCCCGGCAGGTCGGTGTTGTCGGCCAGCACCACCGCGCCGTCCTCGACGACCAGGGTGTTCACCGCCCCGGCGAGGTGGGCCCGCTCGCTAACGGCCGTCGCCAGTGCCAGCGCGCGCCGTTTGAGCGGCATCGTGAGCGACAGCCCACGCCAGGACCCGTCGAGCCTGTCGAGGAACGGCCCGAGCCCCTCCTCCGCCACGCGGACGGCGTCGTACTCCCAGTCGAGCCCGAGCGCGGCGTACCCGGCCCGGTGCAGGGTCGGTGACAGCGAGTGGGCGATCGGGTCACCGAGGACGGCACACCTCAGCAGGCACCGCCCGACTCGGTGTCGCAGTAGTGCTGGAGCTCCGCCTTGTACTGGAGGAACTCGTCGTAGGTCTCGGCGAACTTCGTCTCGCCGGTCTTCAGGTTGACCGTCACGTAGTAGTACCAGTCACCGTCCGCGGGGTTGGCCGCCGCCTGGATCGCGTCGTCGCCCGGCGCCTCGATCGGCGTCGGCGGCAGGCCGGTGTTCGTGTAGGTGTTGTACGGCGAGTCGATCTGGAGATCCGCCGTCGTCGGAACCGCACCCAGCTGGTTGCCCGCCGCGTAGTTCACCGTCGCGTCGATCTGGAGCAGGCCGTTGGTCTCGTCGCCCTCGAGCCGGTTGTAGATGACCCGGGCGATCTTCGGCATGTCGTCGCCGCGGCCCTCGGACTGCACCAGGCTGGCGACCGTCATCAGCTCGGCGGGCGTGTAGCCCAGCTCCGCGGCCCTCCCCTCGAGGTCCGCGTCGTCGGCCGCCTGCTTCCAGCGGGTCACCATGTCGGTCAGCATCGACTTCGGCGTGGCGTCCGGGCCCCAGTCGTAGGTAGCCGGGAAGAGGTACCCCTCCGGGTTGCCGTTCGCGTAGTCCGGCAGCCCGAGCTGCTCGGGATGGTCGAGGACCTTCTCGAAGTCCTTCTTGGAGAAGTCGGTCTCCTTGGCCAGCACGGCGACCGTGTCGACCGTCCGCAGCCCCTCGCGGACCGTGACGGTGCTCTTCACCATGTTCGACGGGTCGACGAGGATGGTGACGACGTCGTCGGCCGCCATCTCCTTCTTCAGGGGGAAGTAGCCCGCCTGCAGGTTCGACCAGTCGGGGTTGCCGTTGGCCGCGTCGATGAACGCGTCGACGGACTCCACGACGCCCGCGGCCTTGAGCCGCCGGCCGATGGCGCCGGCCGAGTCGCCGCTCTTGACCTCGAAGGTGACCTTGCCGTGGCCGGGCCCGGGATAGTCGGCTGCCGAGGAGAACTGGTCGCCGATCTTGTCGACGCCCCACGTCACGACGAAGTAGAGGCCACCGACGATCACGGCGAGCGCGACCAGCACCGCCAGGCAGCCCGGCACGCTGCGACTCTTCCGGCTGCGACGCCGGCCCGGCTCGTACGGCGTGTCGTCGCCGATCAGCGGCGGCTCCTCGCCGAGAGTCACGTCGTGCTCGTCGGTCATCAGGTCTCCTCGACGATCTCGCCGGGCGGGTGCCCGGTGGCGCGTTCCGTGTCGAGCGCGTGCTGGAGGATGAGCACCGCTGCAGCCTGGTCGACCACGGCGCGCCGCTTTCCCCCCTTGCGGCCCTGGTCGCGCAGCATAGCCTCCGCGGACACCGTGGTCATGCGCTCGTCGACCAGACGCACCGGCACGGGCGCGAGCCGCCGGGCCACCGCGGCGGCGAACTCGCGCGCCTTGGCCGCCGCCGGACCCTCCCCGCCGGACAGCGAGCGCGGCAGCCCGACCACCACCTCCAGCACCGGGGAGCCGCTCTCCTCCTCGGCCGCGATCGCCGCGATCCGGGCCAGGTCCCCCTTGCCGCGGCGCACGGTCTCGACCGGGGTCGCGAGGAACCCGGTCGGGTCGCTGCGCGCCACCCCGATCCGGGCGTCCCCGGGGTCGATGCCGAGACGTACGCCGTGGCGCAAGCTCAGCCCCCGACCCGGCCGACCTCGGCGGTGACCAGCGCCAGCGCCTCGTCGATCCGGGTGCTGTCGGTGCCGCCGCCCTGCGCGACGTCGTCCTTGCCGCCGCCCTTGCCGCCGACCAGGGGGCCGACCGCGCGGACCAGGTCGTTCGCGCTCAGGCCACGGGCCCGCGCCTCGTCGTTCAGGGCCGCGACGACCGACACCTTGCCGTCCGCCGCGCCGATGACGACGACCACACCGGGCTCACCCCGGGGCAGGCGGCCGCGCACGTCGAGCGCGAGCGTGCGCACGTCACCGCCGCCAGCGCCGTCGGCCCGGTGCGCGACCACGTTGACCGGGCCGACCTTCGCCGCTCCGGCGGCCACCTCAGCACCGGCGGCGAGCAGCTGCTGGACGCGGACCTTCTCGATCTCCTTCTCGGCGACGCGCAGCTTCTCGACGATGTCGTGGACGCGCTCGGGGAGCTGCTCCGGGCGCACCTTGAGCGTCTCGGACAGCTGGTTGACCAAGAGGTGCTCGCGGGCGAGGAACCGGTAGGCGTCGCTGCCGACGAGCGCCTCGACCCGCCGCACCCCGGACCCGATCGACGACTCGCCGAGCAGCTTGATCACGCCCAGCTTGCCGGAGCTGCCGGCGTGCGTGCCGCCGCACAGCTCCCGCGCCCAGTCGCCCACGCTGACGACCCGGACCCGGTCGCCGTACTTCTCGCCGAACAGCGCCATGGCGCCGGAGGCGACCGCCTCCTTCTGCGTCATGATCTCGGCGTGCACGGCGAGGTCGTCGAGCACCACGTCGTTGACCCGCGCCTCGACGTCGACCATCACCGACTCCGGGACGGCGCCGGTCGCGGAGAAGTCGAACCGGAACCGGCCCGGCGAGTTCTCCGAGCCCGCCTGCGTCGCGGTCTCCCCGAGCGCCTCGCGGAACGCCTTGTGCACCATGTGGGTGGCCGTGTGGGAGCGCGAGATGGACCGCCGCCGCTCGATGTCGACCAGTGACTGCGCGGACAACCCGGCGGTGACCTCGCCCTCGAGAACGCGCACGTGGTGCGCGACCACGCCGGTGACCGGCGACTGGACGTCGAGCACCTCCAGGCGCGCGCCGTTCTCGAGCTCGATCACGCCCTGGTCGGCGAGCTGGCCGCCGCCCTCGGCGTAGAACGGGGTGCGGTCGAGGACGATCTCGACCAGCTCGCCCGGGCCCGCCGAGCGCACCACCCCGCCGGCCGCGACGATGCCGCGCACCGAGCCCTCGTCGACGACGGTGTCGTAGCCGGTGAACTCGACCGGGCGGCCCATCGCGTCGGCTACCTCGCGGTACGCCGAGGCGTCGCGGTGCTGGCCCTTCTTCGCCTTCGCGTCGTCCTTCGCGCGCTGCCGCTGCTCGTTCATGAGCCGGCGGAACTCCGCCTCGTCGACGGACAGGCCCTGCTCGGTCGCCATCTCGAGGGTCAGGTCGATCGGGAACCCGTAGGTGTCGTGCAGCGCGAACGCCTTGTCGCCCGACAGCTGGGTGCCGCCGGCCTGCTTCAGCTGATCGGTAGCCTGGTCGAAGATCGTGGTCCCGGCCCGCAGCGTCTGGCGGAACGCGTGCTCCTCCGCGAACGCGACCGTCGAGATCCGCTCCCAGTCCTGGTGCAGCCGGGAGTAGGTCTCGCCCATCTTGTCGCGGCTGACCGGGAAGAGCTCCGGCAGCGCCGGGTCGTCGTACCCGAGCAGCCGCATCGAGCGGACCGCTCGCCGCAGCAGCCGGCGGAGCACGTAGCCCCGCGCCTCGTTGCCGGGCGTGACGCCGTCCGCGATCAGCATCATCGAGCTGCGGATGTGGTCGGCGACGACGCGGAACCGGACGTCGTCCTCGTGGTCGGCGCCGTACCGGCGCCCGGTGAGCTCCTCGGCCTTCGAGATGACGGGGAACATCACGTCGATCTCGTACATGTTCGCCTTGTCCTGGAGCAGGAGCGCGACCCGCTCGAGGCCCATGCCGGTGTCGATGTTCTTCTTCGGCAGCGCGCCCGCGATGTCGAAGTCCTCCTTGGAGCGCACGGCGGACAGCTCGTCCTGCATGAAGACCAGGTTCCAGACCTCCAGCAGCCGGTCCTCGAGCTCGAACGGCATGTCCGGACCCAGCGCGGCCGGGTCGAAGTCGGGGCCGTACGCCGGCCCGCGGTCGTAGAGGATCTCCGAGCACGGTCCGCCGGGACCGGGCACGCCCATCGACCAGTAGTTCTCCTTGCGGCCGAGCCGCAGGATCCGCTCGTCGGGCAGTCCGGTGATCCGCCTCCAGAGCCCGAGCGCCTCGTCGTCGCCGTCGAGGATCGAGGGGTAGAGCCGGCTCTCCTCCAGCCCGAAGCCGCCATCGGCAACCGGCTTGGTGACCAGCTCCCAGGCGAGCTCGATCGCGCCCTCCTTGAAGTAGTCGCCGAAGGAGAAGTTGCCGCACATCTCGAAGAACGTGCCGTGGCGCGTGGTCTTGCCGACGTCCTCGATGTCAGGGGTGCGCACGCACTTCTGCACGCTGGTCGCGCGCGGGTACGGCGCGGGCTCCTCCCCGAGGAAGTACGGCTTGAACGGCACCATCCCGGCGTTGACGAACAGCAGGTTCGGGTCGTCCAGCAGCAACGAGGCCGACGGCACCGGGGTGTGTCCGTGCGACTCGAAGTGAGCCACGAACCTCCGGCGGATCTCGGCGGTGTCCATCAGGTGCTGCCTTCCTCGGTGGGCCGGATCGCCTTGTGGCGACCCTCGGTGAGCTCAGGTGTTCCATGAGGCACGAGGCCGAGCTTCTCGCGCAACTCCGATTCCTTCTCGGCCTGCCCCTGGGCCACCTCGTCGCGGAACATCCGGGCGCCCACCTGCAGCGCGCCGAGCCGGTCCTTGAGCCCGTCGACGGTGAACACCTCGGCCGCACGCCGGCCCCGCACCATCACGTAGACGGCGGTACCGGCCCCGGCAGCGAACCAGAGCCCGCGCCTCATGCCGCGGAGTCCCTCGGGTCCCGGCGGAGCGAGTCGCGCTCGCGCGCCTCCCACTCACGGCGCGCCTGGCGGGTGTCGGTGCGACGCTGCTTGCGCGAGCGCTTCACCTCGCGCCTCATCTCGAACCGGATCCGGTTGCGGCTCTCGGGATCGAGCGCCCGGCGGACGCCGTGGGCCAGGGACGCGGCCTTCACCACGGTCTCGCGGAGTACGACGTCGGTGAACAGCGCCGCGCCGACCTGCGGCGCCGGCTGCTCCGGGTCCTCGGTCCGGGGACGTCCGAGGTCGGTGATCACGAACTCGGTGTCCGCCGGTCGTGGCCCGGGCCGCGCCAGCCGGCGCTCCAGCTCGTCGAGCTGGGCACGCAGCGCGGCGGTCTCGGCGCGGGTGGCGGCGAGCTCGCGCTCGGTCCCGGACCGCGCGCGCAGCAACGCGGCAGCGAGCCCCAGCGCGAGCAGCGCCAGCACCACGGCCGCGGCGGGCACGATCCAGTCCTGCATGGTTCCCGACCCTATCGCGGGTCCCGCGGCCCGGCGCGTGGTGGTTTCACTCGCCACGGATGAGGCGGCGCACCCGCTCCCAGCGCTCCCTGATCGCGGCCTCGGCGCCCAGCTGCGTGGGCTGGTAGTACTCGCGGTCCAGCACCACGTCGGGCGCGTACTGCTGCTCGGCGACGCCGAAGGGCTCGTCGTGGCTGTACTTGTACGCCGCTCCGTGCCCGAGCGTCTTCGCCCCGGAGTAGTGCGCGTCGCGCAGGTGCGGGGGGACCTGTCCGATCTTGCCCGCGCGGACGTCCGCGAGCGCGGCCCCGATCGCGGTGGTGACGGCGTTCGACTTGGGCGCGACCGCGAGTGCGATCGTGGCGTGGGCCAGTGTCAGCTGGGCCTCGGGCATGCCGATCAGCTGCACGGTCTGGGCGGCGGCCACGGCCGTGGTGAGCGCGGTCGGGTCCGCGAGCCCGATGTCCTCCGAGGCCAGGATCATCAGACGGCGGGCGATGAACCGCGGGTCCTCGCCGGCCTCGATCATCCGCGCCAGGTAGTGCAGCGCCGCGTCCGCGTCCGAGCCGCGCACGGACTTGATGAACGCGCTGACGACGTCGTAGTGCTGGTCGCCCTGCCGGTCGTAGCGGACGGCGGCCCGGTCGACCGCCGTCTCGGCGGTGCCGAGGTCGACGGTGTGGAGGCCCTGGGAGGTCGCCGCGCCGGCGGCGGCCTCCAGGTAGGTCAGCGAACGGCGGGCGTCCCCGCCGGCCAGCCGGACCAAGTGGTCGAGGGCGTCCTCGTCGACCTTCACGGTCCCGGCGAGCCCGCGCTCGTCGGTCAGGGCCTGGTCGAGCACGGCACGGACGTCGTCGTCCGAGAGCGACTCGAGCCGGAGCAACAGGCTCCGGCTGAGCAGCGGCGAGATCACGCTGAAGAACGGGTTCTCGGTCGTGGCCGCGATCAGCGTGACCCACCTGTTCTCGACACCGGGCAGCAGCGCGTCCTGCTGGGCCTTGCTGAACCGGTGCACCTCGTCGACGAACAGCACCGTCTCCCTGCCACCGGAGACCAGGTCGGCGCGGGCGGCGTCGATCGCGGCGCGCACCTCCTTCACACCGGCGGAGACCGCGGACACCTCGACGAAGCGCCGGTCCGTCTGCTGGCTGACGATCGAGGCGATCGTGGTCTTGCCGGTCCCCGGCGGCCCCCACAGCAGCAGCGACATCGACTGGTCGCCCTCGACCAGCCGGCGCAGCGGCGAGCCCGGGGCGCGCAGCTGCTCCTGACCGACCAGCTCGTCGAGCGTCCGCGGCCGCATGCGGACGGCCAGGGGCGCAGACGCGTGCGTGTTCGCGTTCAACGCACCGCCCCCGGTGCGCGCAGCGGAGCCGGGGGCGTCGAAGAGTCCGTCGTCCATGGCGTCCCCGTTGGTCGAGTAGCGGCGTCAGCGAGCGTATCCGGACCCGGTGACAGGGTCACCGCCGGGCGACGAGGTCACCGGTCCCGGGACGCCGGTCGGCTACGCGACCCGGCTCACGCGGTGGCCATGGTCTTGCGCTCCAGGTCGAACCAGGTGTCGGAGAAGCCGGGCTCGTTGCCGACCTCGGCGCTCGGGGTCGCACCGGGGTTCGGCGTGCCACTGTCGTCCACGCCGAGCAGGGACGCCGTCACCGGGCGGTCCGGGTGGTGGCCCAGCTCGCCGGCGAAGTGGCAGGCGACCTTGTGGCGCTTGCCGACCTGGAGCAGCGGCGGCTCGACCCGGGCGCAGATCTCCTGTGCCAGCGGGCAGCGGGTGCGGAACCGGCAGCCGGAGGGCGGGTTGATCGGGCTCGGGACGTCGCCCTGCAGCCGGATCCGCTCGCGACGACCGCCGACGGAGGCCTGCTTGATGTCCGGGACCGCGGAGAGCAGCGCCTGGGTGTACGGGTGGTTCGGCCGGTTGTAGAGCGTCTCCCGGTCGGCGATCTCGACGATCTTGCCGAGATACATGACCGCGACCTCGGGGCAGAAGTGCCGGACCACCGCGAGGTCGTGCGCGACGAACAGGAACGAGATGCCGAACTCGTTCTGGACGTCCTGGAGCAGGTTGATGACCTGCGCCTGGATCGAGACGTCGAGCGCCGAGACCGGCTCGTCCGCGACCAGCACCTTCGGCTGGAGCGTGAGCGCGCGGGCGATGCCGATGCGCTGGCGCTGGCCACCGGAGAACTCGTGCGGGTACCGGTTGTAGTGCTCCGGGTTCAGGCCCACGATCTCGAGCAGCTCCTGCACGCGCGGCAGGATCTTGTTCTTCGGCACCACGTGGTGGATCGCCAGCGGGGCGCCGACGATCGAGCCGACCGTGTGCCGCGGGTTCAGCGACGTGTACGGGTCCTGGAAGATCATCTGGATCTCCCGGCGCAGCGGCTTGAGCCCGCGTGCTGAGGTCTTCGTGATGTCCTTGCCGTCGAACACGATCGAGCCGCCCGTGGGCTCGTACAGGCGGGTGATCAGCCGGCCCGTGGTCGACTTGCCGCACCCGGACTCACCGACCAGGCCGAGCGAGCCTCCCGCGGGGAGCTGGAAGGACACGCCGTCGACGGCCTGCACGTGACCGATCGTGCGGCGGACGATGCCGGCCGACTTCACCGGGAAGTACATCCGCAGGTCGCGGACCTCGAGGATGGTCTCGGCGTCGGGCCTGAAGACGGACGCCGCGTGCGCCCGCTCCGGCTCGATGAAGGACGCGGCGTCGTCCGCCGGGTCCGTCCCCACGCCGAACGCGTCCTCGTTCGGCATCCCGCCGGTCACCGGCAACTGGTTGTCGTTCGGCATCCCGAAGCCGTCCGGGCGCTGGTTGCTCATCGCTCCTCCACCAGGTCCGGCGCAATCTCGGGCAGGACCTCTCGCTCGTACACTGCATCGGGGTCGGTCAGGTGGCACCGCTTGAGGTGGCCCTCGGTGCGGGTACCGGGCAAGAGGTCCGGGAGGACCGTTCTGCACAGGTCTCCCGGCACCTTGTCGCTGTGCGTGCACCGCGGGTGGAACATACAGCCGGGCGGCGGGCTCAGCAGGCTCGGCGGGTTGCCGGGGATCGGCACCAGCTGGGCACTCGTGTCGCCGAGCACGTCCGGGACGCTCGAGAGCAGGCCCCACGTGTAGGGCATCTCCGGGTGCGTGAGGATCTCCTTGGTGGTGCCGTACTCCACGCAGCGGCCGGCGTACATCACCAGGACATCGTCGGCCATCTCGGCCACCACACCCAGGTCGTGGGTGATGATGATGACGGCGGACTCGAACTCGCGCTGCAGGTCCTGGAGCAGGTCCAGGATCTGCGCCTGCACCGTCACGTCGAGGGCCGTCGTCGGCTCGTCGGCGATCAGCAGGCTCGGGTTGTTGATGAGGCCCATCGCGATCATGGCGCGCTGCCGCATGCCGCCCGAGAACTGGTGCGGGTAGTCATCGACCCGGCGGTCCGGCTGCGGGATGCCGACCCGGTCGAGCATCTCCACCGCGCGGGCCCGCGCCGCCTTCTTGCTGACGTCGTGGTGGACCCGGTACGCCTCGCCGATCTGGTTGCCCACCGTGTAGTACGGGTGCATCGCCGACAGCGGGTCCTGGAAGATCATCGCGACCTCCTTGCCCCGGCGGCGGCGCATGTCCTCGTCGCTGATCTTCAGCAGGTCGGTGCCCTCGAGGAGGATCTCGCCGCTCACCTCGGCGCTCGTCTTGCGGTGCAGCCCCAGGATCGCGGAGCTCGACACGGACTTGCCGGAGCCCGACTCACCGACGATGCCGAGCGTCTCGCCCCGCTCCAGGTCGAACGACAGACCGTCCGTCGCCTTGACGATGCCGTCGACTGTCGGGAAGTGGACCTTCAGGTCGCGGACGGAAAGAAAGCTGGACAAGTTCCCCCCTCAGCCCACGCGGACGCGCGGGTCGATGACGGCGTACAGGACGTCGACGATGATGTTGGCGATGATCACGAACGTGCCCAGCAGGAGCACCAGCCCGATGATCGTCGGCAGGTCGTAGGTCTGGTTCGCCTCGACCGCCAGCTTGCCGAGTCCATTGTAGTTGAACACTGTCTCGGTGATGATCGCGCCACCCATCAGGCCGGCGAAGTCGAGGCCGACGAGGGTGACCAGCGGGGTGAGTGCCGCCCGCATGCTGTGCTTGACGAGCACCCGGCGGCTCTTGAGCCCCTTGGCCCTGGCGGTCCGGATGTAGTCCTCGGTCATCGACTCGAGCACGAAGGCCCGCGTCATCCGCACGTAGCCGGCCATGTAGAGGAGCGCCAGCGTCAGGCCGGGCAGCAGCAGGCCCTGGAGCCAGAGGCCGATACCGCCCTCCGCGATCGGGGTGTAGGTCGGTGGCGGGACGAGCTCCCACTTGATGGCCACGAACTTGAGCAGGAAGATGCCGATGAAGAACGCGGGGAATGCGTAGAAGACGAGCGACAGCGCGACGATGCCGCGGTCGATGATCGTGCCTTTTCGGACCGCGGCGATGACGCCGAAGAGCACGCCGCCGGACACCCACATCAGCAGCGCGGCCAGCGCCAGCGAGAGCGAGATGGGGAACGCCTCCTTGATCTCCGCGTTGACGGTGGAGGTGTTCACGACCGAGTAGCCCAGGCACGGGGCGGGGCACTCGGTGACGAGCTGGGGAGCCGCTGCGCGCAGCGCGGGGTCGTCGGGGTATTCGCGGCCGACGACGACGCCCCGGAGGAAGTCGGTCCACTGCTCGATGACCGGCTTGTCGTAGCCGAGCGCCTTGTTGGTCTGCTTGATCTGGGCGGGCGAGCAGTTCTTGCCGCATGCGTAGCGCCCGGGGTCGACGGGCGAGGCGAAGAACAGCACGAACGTCACCAAGCTCATCACCAGCAGCAGGATCGCGCCGATGAACAGGCGGCGGATGACGTAGGCGAACATGGGTGGGACCACCTCGGGGAGGGATTCAGTTTCGGGTTGCGAGCCGGTTCAGCAGGTTGTGCTGGCACCAGCATGCACCCTGGACGGAGGTGAGGGTGAGGACCCCTCGACGAGGTCCTCACCCCCGGGCGTCGGGCGGCCGCCTGCGGCGACCGCCCGACACTGTGTTACCGGTGTATCAGGTGCTGAGCGATCAGCTCTCCACGCCGATGGCGCCGAGGTCCGGGTAACCGTTCGACGACGGGGTCGTCGTGTAGTTGGTGACCTTGGAGCCGTACACCATGTAGAACTTCGTGATGCTCAGCGGGATGTAGGCGTAGTCCTGGCCGAGCTGCTCGTCGGCCTGCTGGAGCGCGGCGGTCTGCGCGTCGAGGTCGGACGCGTTCTGCGCCTCGTCGACCAGCTTGTTGAACTCGTCGCTGTCGTAGGCGCCGTAGTCCTGGCCGTCGGAGGCCGCGGTCAGGTTCGGGCGGCTGTCGAACAGCGGAGCCGTCACGGTGATGGCGGACGGCCAGTCGGCACCCCAGCCACCCCACATGACGTCGGAGTCCTTGTCCGGCTTCTGGATGACGGTGTAGTAGGTGTCACCGAGGCCGTCGAGGGTCACGTCGAAGCCGGCCTTGTCCCAGGTCTCCTTCAGAGCGGCCGCCCACTTGTCGGCGGTGTCCGAGGTCGGGTAGGTGAACTTCACCGGGACCGGCATCGAGACGCCGGCGTCCTCCAGGATCTGCTTGGCAGCGTCCGGGTCACCCGAGTTGGAGCCCGAGAACGCGTCGTTGGCCTTGTAGCCGACCACGGCCGGGCTGACGATCGACTCGGCCGGCGCACCAGCCTTGTCGCCACCGAGCGCGACGTTGTACGCGTCGGAGTTCGTCGCGACCGCGAGCGCCTTCCGGACAGCCGGGTCCTTCATGACCGGGCTGCGGAAGTTCGGGACCAGGTAGTAGACGTACGGCGAGTCCACCAGGACCGAGCGGTCAGCGACCGGGCCCTCGATCTGGCTGTAGTACGCCGGCGGCACGGAGGTGCCGGTGATCGCGTTCGGGTCGGTGTCGGCCACGAGGCGGTCGTACTGGTTCTCCGGGGTCAGACCGATCTGGAACTCGATCGAGTCCGGCAGGGCCTTGCGCAGGTCCGCCGAGTCCGTGGACGCGTCGTAGTTGTCGTTGCGGACCAGCGTGCCACCCTTGTTCTTGTTCCACGTGCCGTCCAGCTTGTACGGGCCGTTGGAGAAGATCTGGTAGTTGGACTTGTCGCCCTGGTCCTTGTCCTTGCGGTACGGGTCCATCATGTGCAGACCCGCGATCGCCAGCGGGAAGTCCGGCCACGGCTTGTTGAAGTGGTACGTGATGGTGTTGCCGTCACACGTGACAGCCTTGTCGAAGTACTGCGAGCCCTTGTTGGTGTAGGGGCCGGTGTACGCCGGGAGGCCCGTCGACTTGTCGGTCGGGATGTCCAGGTAGCTGAGGATGTAGTTCGGGCCACCGGTGATGACGTCGGTCGCGAACGCGCGCGACGCGCCGTACTTGAAGTCCTCACAGGTGACGGGCTGGCCGTCCTCCCACTTGACGCCGTCCTTGACGGTGAACGACCAGACCTTGCCGCCCTCGGTGGAGGTGCCGGTGTCGGTCGCGAGGTCCGCGACCGGGGTGTTGGCGGTGTCGGGGTCGTTGGAGATCGGGAACGACACCAGCGTCCGGTAGACCGTCCGGCTCAGGTTGGTGATGTCACGACCGACGTACACGCGCTGCGGGTCGAGGTGCTCGATCGGCGTGTAGAGGTAGTAGAGAAGGTCGCCGCCCTTGGCGTCGGAGGTGGGCTCGCTGTTGCCAGGGTTGCTGCTGCCGTCGCTGCTGCCGCCACAGGCGGCCAGACCGGCGGCGAGCGCGACCGCAGCCGTAGCCGCGAACACCCGCTTTCGATACTTGAACATTACTTCTCCTTGAGTGTGTGACGCGCCTGGAGCGGCGGCACATTCGACGACGCTGTGTCGCCGAAGTCTGGTGCATTCAACTGGTGGTCAGCGCGCGGCCTTGGGGTCGAGCGCGTCACGGATCCCGTCACCCAGCAGGTTGAAGCTGACCACGATGATCATGATCAGGAAGGCCGGGGCGAAGAAGAACAGGAAGTCGGCGCTGGAGTAGTTGATCGAGCTCCGCAGCACGTTGCCCAGCGTCGGCGTCGGCGGGTGGATGCCGACGCCCAGGTAGCTCAGCGCGGCCTCCGCGGAGACGTAGACCGGCATGGTCAGCGTGAAGGTGACCAGCAGCGGGGCCCACAGGTTCGGCAGGATCTCCTTGAAGTAGATCCGGCGCCGGGGCGCACCGAGCAGCACCGCGGCGTCGACGAACTCCCGCTCCCGGACCGAGAGCACCTGCCCTCGGATGATGCGGGCGATGCCGGGCCACCCGAACATGCCGAGCACGAGGATGACGTAGACACCGTTGGGTATGTCGTCGGAGGCGGTTCCCGGCAGGTAGGTGGCGAGGAAGGCCACGCCGAGGCTCGAGAGGGCCAGCAGCATCAGCGTCTGCGGGAACGACAGCGTCAGGTCGATCGAGCGGCCGATGATCGCGTCGATCCAGCCGCCGGTGAAGCCGGCGATGATGCCGAGCACGGTGCCGAGGCCGATCGCGATGATCGTGGCCGAGATCGCGATCGCCAGCGAGAACGTGATGCCGTACCAGACGCGCGACAGCACGTCGCGGCCGGTGCCGGGCTCGACGCCGAGCGGGTGGTCCCAGCTGACGCCGCCGAGCCTGCCGATCGGCAGGCCGCCCGTGTTGCCGTCGATCAGGTCGGGGTTGAAGCTCGTCGGGTCCAGCACGCCGGCCTTCACGAGGAACGGCGCGGCGACCGCGGCCGCGAAGTAGAGGACGACGACGACGAACGCGATCATCGACAGCTTGTCGCGGCGGAAGCGGCCCACCGCGAGACGAGTCGGCGACTGGCCGGCGATCTTGCTGAGATCTCCCCCGGGTCCCGCGGTGGGGTCCGGAAGCTGCTCACTCTCCAGGTTCGAAGCCTGAACTGACATGGCACCTCTGTCGTGTCGGATGTGCGTCGTCGTCGGTTCCGGGCGTCCGGATCACGGACACCTGGGGGCCGGCGACCGGTGCGACTCTATGTGACGCCGCCGCATCATCGGGTCATCTGCTTGTAACGATCTGGTCTCGACGCTGACTTGTTACACGTCCGCCGGATCAGGCCTCGGACCGGACTTCCTGCACGGCCGGGGCGTCGACACCGGCCTCCTTCCGTTGCGCTGCGGTGATCGGCGCAGGAGCTGCGGTGAGGGGGTCGAAACCCCCGCCGGACTTGGGGAATGCGATCACGTCTCGGATCGACTCGCTGCCGGCGAGGAGCGCGACGATCCGGTCCCAGCCGAACGCGATGCCGCCGTGCGGCGGCGCGCCGTACTTGAACGCCTCGAGGAGGAAGCCGAACTTCTCCTCGGCCTCGGCCTCGTCGATGCCCATGATCGCGAACACCCGCTTCTGGATGTCCTCGCGGTGGATACGGATGGAGCCGCCGCCGATCTCGTTGCCGTTGCAGACGATGTCGTAGGCCCAGGCCAGCGCGTTGCCGGGATCGGTGTCGAAGCTGTCGAGCTCCTGCGGCGAGGTGAAGGCATGGTGGACCGCCGTCCACGCGCCGCTCCCGACCGCGACGTCACCGGCAGCCGTCGCCTCGTCGGCGGGCTCGAACAGCGGTGCGTCCACGATCCAGGTGAAGGCCCACGCGGACTCGTCGATGAGGCCGGCGCGGCGGCCGATCTCGAGGCGTGCGGCGCCCAGCAGCGCCCGGCTGCTCTTGACCGGACCGGCCGCGAAGAAGATGCAGTCGCCCGGCTGGGCGCCGACGTGCGCGGCCAGGCCGGCCTTCTCCTCGTCGGTGATGTTCTTCGCGACGGGGCCGCCGAGCTCGCCGTCCTCCTGCACCAGGACGTACGCCAGGCCGCGGGCGCCGCGCTGCTTGGCCCACTCCTGCCAGGCGTCCAGCTGCTTGCGGGGCTGGCTCGCTCCCCCGGGCATCACGACGGCACCGACGTACGCCGCCTGGAAGACCCGGAACGGCGTCTCCCGGAAGTAGTCGGTGCACTCGACGAGCTCCAGGCCCATCCGCAGGTCTGGCTTGTCGGAGCCGAACCGGGCCATCGCCTCGGCGTAGGTCATCCGCGGCAGCGGGGTCGGCACGTCGTGGCCGATCAGCTTCCACAGCGCGACCAGGATCTCCTCGGCGACGGCGATGACGTCGTCCTGCTCCACGAAGCTCATCTCGATGTCGAGCTGGGTGAACTCCGGCTGCCGGTCCGCGCGGAAGTCCTCATCGCGGTAGCAGCGGGCGATCTGGAAGTAGCGCTCCATGCCCGCGACCATGAGCAGCTGCTTGAACAGCTGCGGGCTCTGCGGCAGCGCGTACCAGCTGCCGGGCTGGAGTCGCGCCGGCACCAGGAAGTCCCGAGCGCCCTCGGGCGTCGAGCGGGTCAGGGTCGGGGTCTCGATCTCGACGAACCCCTGGGCGTCGAGGACGTCGCGCGCGGCCTTGTTCACCTTGCTGCGCAGGCGGATCGCGTGGTTCGGCGCCGGCCTGCGGAGGTCGAGGTACCGGTGCTTGAGGCGGGCCTCCTCGCCGACCTCGACGTGCTCGCTGATGGGGAACGGCAGCGGCGCCGCTGCGCTGAGCACCTCGACGGCGCTGGCGACCACCTCGATCTCGCCGGTCGCGAGGTTCGGGTTCTCGTTGCCCTCCTTGCGGAGGGCGACCTCACCGGTGACCTTGAGGCAGTACTCCGCGCGCAGGTGGTGGGCGACGGCCTCGTCCCGGATCACGACCTGGACGACGCCGCTCGCCTCGCGCAGGTCGATGAACGCGACCCCGCCGTGGTCGCGCCGGTTGGCCACCCATCCCGCGAGGGTGACGGTCTGGCCGGCGTGCTCGGCGCGGAGTGCGCCGGCGTCCTGGGTGCGGATCACTGCTTCTTCTCCTCGTTGCTGACGACGACCTGCGGTCGCAGGTCCTCCTCGGGCGGGCTCCACGCGGCGGGGTCGGCCGCCACCTGCTCCCCCGACCGGATGTCCTTGACCTGGTCGCCCCCGGGTCCGGCGGGGTCGCCCGGGAACCACACGAACGGGATCCCGCGGCGCTCGGCGTACCGGATCTGCTTGCCGAACTTCTGCGCGCTCGCCGCCACCTCGCACGCGATGCCGCGCCGGCGCAGCGCGTCCGCGACGGCGGTGCTCGCCGGACGGGTCTCCTCGTCGGTCACCGCCACCAGCACCGCGCTCGGCACCGGCCGGCTGCCGGCGACCACCCCGTCGGCGAGCAACGGGATCAGCGTGCGGGAGACGCCGAACGACACCCCCACGCCGGGGTACGTCGAGCGCCCGTCGGACGCGAGCGCGTCGTACCGCCCGCCGCCGCCGACCGACTTCAGGCGCTCGTAGCCGGCCATGAAGATCTCGACCACGGTGCCCGTGTAGTAGTCGAGCCCGCGCGCGATGCGCAGGTTGGCCTCCACGGTGACGTGCTCGTGACCACCCGCCGCACAGCCCTCGACGACCGCGGCGAGCTCGGCGAGACCCTCGTCGAGGAGCGGGTCGTCGACGCCCAGGGCGCGCACCCGGTCGACGAACGAGGTGTCGGCGACGCGGATCGTCGCCAGCTCGAGGCAGCGCTGCGCCTGCTCGGGTGTCGCGCCCGCGTCGCTGACGAGCAGCTCGGCGACCGTCCCGGCGGGCAGCTTGTCGAGCTTGTCGATGGTGCGGATCGCGACCGTGACGTCCTGCAGCCCGAGACCGCGGTAGAAGCCCTGGATCAGCTTGCGGTTGTTGAACTGGAAGCTCACCGGCGGGATCGGCAGCGCGTCGAGCGCGTCGACCATCACGCGCATCACCTCGACGTCGTGGTGGAACGGCAGCACGTCCCGGCCGACGATGTCGACGTCGGCCTGGGTGAACTGGCGGTAGCGGCCCTCCTGCGGACGCTCGCCGCGCCACGCGGGCTGGATCTGGAATCGCCGGAACGGGAACTCCAGGTGCCCCGCGTGCTCGAGCACGTAGCGCGCGAAGGGCACGGTCAGGTCGAAGTGCAGGCCGAGCCCGGAGTCGCCGTCCTCGTCCCCGGCCTGGAGGCGGCGGAGGACGTAGATCTCCTTGTCGATCTCGCCGCCCTTCGCCAGCCGGTCGAGGGGCTCGACCACCCTGGTCTCGATGTTGGTGAAGCCGTGCAGCTCGAAGGTGCGCGACAACGACGCCACCACCTCACGCTCGACGACGCGTGCCGCAGGAAGCAGCTCGGGGAACCCGCTGAGCGGGGTCGGCTTGGCGCTCACGGGATCACAGGCCTCGGGTGACGCGGGCGGAGTCGCCGCTGGACTGCAGCTCGAGGAGGAACGGGTTGGTCGCCCGCTCGCGGCCGATCGACGTCTGCTCGCCGTGGCCGGGCAGCACCACGACGTCGTCGGGCAGGGTGAGCACCTTCTCCGCGAGGCTGCGCAGCATGGTCGGGTGGTCCCCGCCGGGCAGGTCGGTGCGCCCGATCGATCCGGCGAAGAGCAGGTCGCCGGAGAACATCACTTCCGAGATGTCGTCACGCTGGTACGGCGAGCGGAACGCGACCGAGCCCTCCGTGTGGCCGGGCGCGTGGTCGACCACGAAGCGCAGCCCGGCCAGCTCGAGCTCCTGGAGGTCCGCCAGCTCACGGACGTCGTCCGGCTCCGCGAACTCGTAGTTCCCGCCGAGCAGCATCTGCGTGGTCTCCGCGGACATCCCCGCCATCGGGTCCGCGAGCAGGTGCCGGTCGGCGGGGTGGATCCACGCGGTCGCGTCGTAGGTTCCCGCGACCGGCGCGACGCACCACATGTGGTCGACGTGACCGTGGGTGACCAGGACGGCGACCGGCTTGAGCCGGTGCTCCCGGACCACCTCGGCGACGCCCTCGGCGGCGTCCTTCCCGGGATCGATGACCACGCACTCCGAGCCCGGACCGGTCGCTGCCACGTAGCAGTTCGTGCCCCACGGGCCCGCGGGGAATCCGGCGATCAACACCCCGGCAGCCTAGCGAGGGCGGAGGAGCGGCGCCGCACCCGGTGCGGGAGGGCGACGCACCGCAATCGTCCCGGCGGGCCGGCCGGCTCCTTAACTAGCATGGGCGTGCCACGACCAGCAGCGAGCGGAGCGAAGCAGTGACGAGCCACGATTGGGGCCGTGTCGATGACGACGGCACCGTCTACGTGAAGACAGCGGACGGGGAACGCCCCGTCGGCCAGTACCCCGAGGGCACGCCCGAGGAGGCACTGAAGTTCTTCACCGAGCGGTACGACGCGCTCGCTTTCGAGGTCGACCTCCTCGACCAGCGGATCAGGTCCGGGGTGATGGCGCCGGACGAGGCGGCCACGTCGGTGCGCACGGTTCGCGAGCAGGTCGGGAGTGCGAACGCCGTGGGTGACCTGGCCTCGCTGCTGGCCAGGCTCGATGCGCTCAGCCCCCTCCTGGACGAGCAGCGCGAGGCCCGCAAGGCCGAGCGGGCGCAGCGCACCGCCGAGTCGCGTGCGGGCAAGGAGCGGATCGTGGCCGAGGCCGAGCGGCTCGCCGAGGGCAGCGACTGGCGCAACGGCGCCAACCGCATGCGTGAGCTGCTCGACGAGTGGAAGGCGCTCCCCCGGATCGACCGCGCCTCGGACGACTCCCTGTGGCGACGGTTCTCGACCGCGCGCACGGCGTACACGCGCCGCCGGAAGGCGCACTTCGCCGAGCAGCACGAGAAGCGGGACCAGGCCCGGTCCGTCAAGGAGCGCCTCGCGAAGGAGGCGGAGGAGCTGGCGACCTCGACGGACTGGGGTCCGACCGCCGGCCGCTACCGCGAGCTGATGCGGCAGTGGAAGGCCGCCGGACCGGCACCGCGCGAGGTCGACGACGCGCTGTGGAAGCGCTTCCGCGGCGCCCAGGACACGTTCTTCGGCGCCCGCGACGCGGCGGCCGCCGAGCAGGACCAGGAGTTCGCCGCGAACGCCGTGGTCAAGGAGCAGCTGCTGGTCGAGGCCGAGGCGCTGCTGCCGGTGACCGACCTGGACGCCGCCAAGCGGGCGTTCCGTGAGATCGCCGACCGCTGGGACGCCGCGGGCAAGGTCCCGCGAGAGCGGATGCGTGACCTCGAGGGCCGAATCCGCCGCGTCGAGCAGGAGATCCGGGGCGTCGAGGACGAGCACTGGCGCACGTCGGACCCCGAGAAGTCGGCCCGCGCCGACGACATGGTCTCCAAGCTCGAGGCGGCGATCGCCCAGGTCGAGTCCGATCTCGACAAGGCACGCGCCGCGGGCAACGACAGGAAGGTCGCGGAGCTCGAGGAGAACCTCGCCTCCCGGCAGTCCTTCCTGGAGATGGCGAAGCGCGCCAGCGCCGACTTCTCGGGCTGACGCGCTCCGTCGCTCTCCGCCCTCAGGTGAGCGGGGCGGCTACTGGGTGACCCGGTAGGCGTCGAAGACGCCGGGCACCGAGCGGACGGCCTTGAGCACGGTGTCGAGGTGCTTGGCCTCGGCCATCTCGAAGGTGAACCGGCTCTTCGCGACCCGGTCCCGGGAGGTCGAGAGGTTGGCGCTGAGGATGTCCACGTGCGCATCCGACAGCGCCATCGTGATGTCGGAGAGCAGCCGCGCCCGGTCGAGCGCCTCGACCTGGATGTTGACGAGGAAGCTGGACTGCCCGGTCGGCGCCCACTCGACGTCGAGCAGCCGCTCCGGCTGGGACTGCAGGCTCTTGGCGTTGGTGCAGGTCTGCCGGTGCACCGACACTCCCCCGCCCTTGGTGACGAAGCCGAGGATCGGGTCCGGGGGCACCGGGGTGCAGCACTTGGCGAGCTTCACCCACACGTCCGGGGCACCCTTGACGATCACACCGGCGTCGCCACCCGCCTGGACCTTGGCGCGGCCGCGCCGGCCGGTGATCGTCACGCCCTCGGACAGGTCCTCCGCAGCGCCCTCGTCGCCGCCGTGCAGGTCGATCACGCGGCGTACGACGGCCTGCGCGCTGATGTTGCCCTCGCCGACCGCGGCGTAGAGAGCGGAGACGTCCGCGAGCTTGAAGTGGACCGCGGCCAGCATCAGCGACTCGTGGGACATCAGCCGCTTCAGCGGCAGTCCCTCCTTGCGCATCAGCTTCGCGATCTGCTCCTTGCCGCGGTCGATCGCCTCCTCGCGCCGCTCCTTGGTGAACCACTGGCGGATCTTGGAGCGGGCCCGCGGTGACTTCACGAAGCCGAGCCAGTCGCGGGACGGGCCCGCGGTCGGCGACTTGGACGTGAAGACCTCGACCACGTCGCCGTTCTCGAGCGCGGACTCCAGGGGGACCAGGCGGCCGTTGACCCGGGCGCCGATCGTGTGGTGCCCGACCTCGGTGTGCACGGCGTACGCGAAGTCGACCGGGGTCGCACCGGTCGGCAGCGCGATGACGTCCCCGCGCGGCGTGAAGACGTAGACCTCGGCGCGGTTGATCTCGAAGCGGAGCGACTCCAGGAACTCGCCCGGGTCCTCGACCTCGTTCTGCCAGTCCAGGAGCTGGCGCACCCAGGTCATGTCGTCGAGGTCGGCGGCACGGTCGGTGTCCACACCGGCGCGGCCGTTCTCCTTGTACTTCCAGTGCGCGGCGACGCCGTACTCGGCCCGGCGGTGCTGCGCGAACGTGCGGATCTGCAGCTCGACCGGCTTGCCCTGCGGGCCGATGACCGTCGTGTGCAGCGACTGGTACATGTTGAACTTCGGCATCGCGACGTAGTCCTTGAACCGGCCGAGGACCGGGTTCCAGCGCGCGTGCAGGATGCCGAGGACCGTGTAGCAGTCGCGGTCGTTCTCGACGAGCACGCGGATGCCGACCAGGTCGTAGATGTCTGAGAAGTCGCGGCCTCCGACGATCATCTTCTGGTAGATCGAGTAGTAGTGCTTCGGGCGGCCGGTGACGGTCGCCTTCACCTTGGCCTCGCGCAGGTCTGCCTCGACCTGGGCGATCACCTCGGCGAGGAACTGGTCGCGGGACGGCGCCCGCTCGGCGACCATCCGCACGATCTCGTCGTAGATCTTCGGGTGCAGCGTCGCGAAGGCGAGGTCCTCGAGCTCCCACTTGATGGTGTTCATGCCGAGCCGGTGTGCCAGCGGGGCGTAGATGTCGAGCGTCTCGCGGGCCACCCGCTCCTGCGTCTCCTGCCGCACGTAGCGCAGCGTGCGCATGTTGTGCAGCCGGTCGGCGAGCTTGATGACGAGGACCCGGATGTCGCGCGACATCGCGACGATCATCTTGCGGATGGTCTCGGCCTGCGCGGAGTCGCCGTACTTGACCTTGTCGAGCTTCGTCACGCCGTCGACGAGCTGGGCGACCTCCTCGCCGAAGTCCTGCCGCACCTGCTCGAGCGTGTACGGCGTGTCCTCGACGGTGTCGTGCAGCAGGGCCGCTGCCAGGGTCGACTCGGTCATCCCGATGTCGGCGAGGATCGACGTCACGGCCAGCGGGTGGGTGATGTACGGGTCGCCGCTCTTGCGGGTCTGGGTGCCGTGCATCTTCTCGGCGGTGAGGTACGCACGCTCGAGCAGCGCCAGGTCGGCCTTGGGGTGGTTCGCCCGCACGGAGCGGAACAGCGGCTCGAGGACCGGGTTGGCCGACTGGTTGCGGGTGCCCATCCGCGCCAGCCGGGCGCGCATGCTCCGGGTCGAGGACGCCGTCTCCGGCGCGCGCCGCTCCCGCTCGGCAGCGGGGGCGGTGCTCTCCTCGGTCACGTCGTCAGTCTAGGTCGCCGTCACACGATGAGGAGCGTCGTCAGGGGTACATCGCCGAGCGTCTCGCGCCCCGGGAGGAAGGCGAGCTCCATCAGCATGGCCACGCCGTGCACCGACGCGCCGCACTTCTGGACCAGGTCCAGGGTCGCCCGGGCGGTCCCGCCGGTGGCGAGCACGTCGTCGACCAGCAGGACCCGGTCCCCCGGCGCCAGGGCGTCGCGGTGGATCTCGAGGGTGGCCTCGCCGTACTCGAGGGCGTAGGACACGGCGTACGTCTCGCGGGGCAGCTTCCCGGCCTTGCGGACCGGCACGAAGCCCACTCCCAGGGTGAGTGCGACCGGGGCCCCGAGGATGAATCCGCGCGACTCCATGCCGAGCACCTTGTCGACGACCGGCCTCCCGCCGTCGTCGCGGCCGGCGTCCGCCAGTGCCTCGATGACCGTCGTGAAGGCCGTGTGGTCGTCGAGCAGCGGGGTGATGTCCTTGAAGAGGATCCCGGGCTCGGGGAAGTCCGGTACGTCCGCGATCAGCGCGAGCGCGCGGGCCAGCCCCGGGCCGGCGTCAGCCATCGGCGTGGATCACTTCTTGCCGCGCTTGGACTTCGTCTGGCGGGTCGGCTGCTGGCGGCCGGAGGACGCGCTCTTCTGGACCGGTCGTGCCTGCTGTGGCACGTTCCGCCCACGACCCATCGCCTCGGGCGAGCGCGGCTCGCGAGCCAGGGCACTGCCCCCGGAGACCGGCGCATCCTCCCTGAACTCGTCGTCGAGGCCGGGCTCGTCGCCGGCCGGCATGTCCTCGGCGAACGTCGGGACCGCGGCGTACCGGTCGGCCTCGAGGGCCCGGCGCCGCTGGACCGCCCGGCGCTCGGCCTGCTGGACCGCGGTCTCGTTGGCCTTCATCTGGACCAGGAGCGGCGTCGCGATGAAGATCGAGGAGTACGCGCCGGCCGCCATGCCGACGAACAGCGCGAGCGCGAGGTCCTTCAGCGTGCTGGCACCCAGCTGGACCGCGCCGACGTACAGGATCGCGCCGACCGGGATCAGCGCCACGATCGAGGTGTTGATCGACCGGACCAGGGTCTGGTTGACGGCGAGGTTCGCGGCCTCGGCGTACGACATCCGGCTCTCGCGGAGGTTCTTCGTGTTCTCGCGCACCTTGTCGAACACCACGACGGTGTCGTACAGCGAGAAGCCGAGGATGGTCAGGATGCCGGTGACCGTGGCCGGCGTGACCTCGAAGCCCGAGATCGCGTAGACGCCGATGGTGATGATGATGTCGTGGATCAGCGCCACGATGCCGGCTATCGACATCTTCCACTCGCGGAAGTACGCCCAGATGAAGAGGACGACGAGCACGAGGAATACCACCAGGCCGATGGCAGACCGCTTGGCGATCTCCTTGCCCCAGCTCGGGCCGATCTCTGTCGTCTGGATGTCGGCCTGGGTGGCGCCGGTGCTGTCGGTGATGACGGCGAGGATCTGCTTGCTCTCGGCGTTCGAGACCGGCTTGACCTGCACGATGATCGAGTTCGAGGAGCCGCTGCCGCTGGTGGTGACCACCGGCTGCTTCGCCGCGTCGATCCCCGTGGCGGCGACGTCGTCGCGCAGCTGGTCGGCGAGGTCCTGGGTCGCGTCGCCGGACGCGAGCTTGACCTTGTACTCGGCGCCGCCGACGAACTCGATGCCCATGTCCAGGCCGCGCACCGAGAGGCCGAGGATCGCGGCGAGCACGATCACGCCCGAGATGGCGTACCAGAGCCACTTGCGGCCGACGAAGTCGATGGAGCGTCGACCCGAGTAGAGGTCGTTGCCCAGTCGCGAGAACTTGCCCATCAGGCCGTCCCTCCCGCCGTGTGGATGCGGTCGACGCCGAGCGTCTCCGCGCTCAGGCCCGAGAGCCGGTGACCGTGGTTGAAGAACCGGTACTTCCCGAGCAGGGTCACCATCGGGTGGGTGAACCAGAAGAAGATCGCCAGGTCGATCAGCGTGGAGAGGCCGAGCGCGAACGCGAAGCCCTTCACGACACCGGCCGCGAAGATGTAGAGCACGACGGCGGCCAGCAGCGACACGGTGTCGGCCGCCAGGCAGGTGTTCCGCGCGCGCTTCCAGCCGGCCTGCACCGCGACCCGCATCGACTTCCCGTCACGCATCTCGTCCCGGATGCGTTCGAAGTACACGATGAAGGAGTCTGCGGTGATGCCGACCGCGACGATCAGGCCCGCGATGCCGGGCAGCGTCAGCGTGAAGCCCGCCGTCTTGCCGAGCAGCAGCACCATCGCGTAGGTCACGGCGGCCGCCACGATGAGCGAGGCGATCACCACGAGGCCGAGGCCGCGGTAGTAGATCAGGCAGTAGATCATCACCAGCAGCAGCCCGATCAGGCCCGCCGTGATGCCCGCCGTGAGCTGGTCGCCGGCCAGCGAGGCGCCGATCTGCTCGACCGAGATGCCGTCCTTCTTGAAGGTGATCGGCAGCGAGCCGTACTTGAGGCTGGTCGCCAGGCTCTTCGCGGACGTCTCCGTGAAGTCGCCGGTGATCGTCGAGTCGCCGTTGGTGATCACGCCGGTGAACTGCGGCGCGGAGATGACCTGGCCGTCGAGGACGATCGCGAACTGCTGGTTGGTGTTCACCATGTTCTGGGAGAGGTCGGCGAAGACCTGCTTGCCCTGGCCGCCGATGGAGATGTCGACCTGCCACTGCACGCCGGACTGGCCGGGCACGCCCGCCTGTGCGCTGGTGAGGTCGGTGCCTTCGACGACCGTCGGCGAGAGGAGGTACTTCGTCGCCGCGTCGTCGCCGGTGCCGCAGGTGACGAGGAACGTGTCCGAGTCGTCCACGACCGGCTTGGTCGACGGGCACGTGTACTTGTTGAAGGCGTCGATGGCGTCCTGACCCGGGTCGGTCATGAACGCCAGGCCCATCTTGGCCGGGTCGTGGTCGTCGGTCGTCGTCGCGCTCGGGGACGCCGACGGCGAGCCCGACGGCGACGCGGACTCGGACGCACTCGGGCTGTCGCTCGGCTTCGGGGTCCTGCTCGGTGCGGCGAAGGCCGGGCGGTTCTTGGGGCTGGCACTCTGCGATGCCGTGGCCGACGGCTTGCCGGAGGGCTTGCTGGACGGCTCGCTCGACGGGAGCGACAGCGACGGGCTCGCACTCGGGAGCTGCGTCGGCGCGGCGCCGCTGCCGCAGGGGCCGGGGTTCTGGCTGCTGCACGCGACGGTGCGGAACCGCAGCTGTGCCGTCCGGGTCGCGGTGTCGACCAGGGAGCTCGACGTGTCGCCGGGAACCTCGACCACGATGATCTGGCTGCCCTGGGTGGTGACCTCCGCCTCGGAGACGCCGGAGCCGTTGACGCGCTCGTCGATGATGCTCGCGGCCTCGTTGAGGTTGTCCTTCGACGGGCTGCCGTCCGCGATCATCGTGATCCGGGTGCCTCCCTTGAGGTCCAGCCCGAGCGCCGGCTTCCAGGTCCCCGCGATGGCGACCAGTCCGTAGGCGATCGCGACCGTCAGGAAGAACACCACGAGGGTGCGTCCCGGACGCGCGGACTTGCGTGCCATGTCAGTTCTCCTCGGGTCCGGCCACCGTGCCGGTCTCGTCGTTCTCCACCGGCTCGTCGGCCGGCTCGTCCGCCCGGGTGGCGATCGTGCCGATGGCCCCCCGCGCGACCTCGATGACCACGCCGTCGGCGACCTCCACCTCGACCCGGTCGTCGTGCAGCTCACGCACGGTGCCGAAGATGCCCGACGTCAGGACGACCTCGTCACCCACGTCCAACGACGACTGCATACGGCCGAGTTCCTTCTGCCGCCGACTGGCTGGCCGGATGATGAACAGCCAGAAGAGCAGGGCGATGCCGACAAGCGGCAGCAACTCCAGCACGAAACAACCTCTCGAGCGTGTCAAAGGGGCGGTGTGGCCCAGACCGGGCCGACCGACGCGCAAGTCTAACCGTGGGGGTGGCGTACGCCACGAATCCGGGTGCGGTCAGTCCTCGAAGAGGGTGGCGTCGCCGTCGGTCACGGCCGGCATCGGCGGCGGCTTCAGGCCCAGGTGCTCCCAGGCGGCGGGAGTCGCGACCCGGCCGCGCGGCGTACGGGCCAGGAAGCCGTTGCGCACGAGGAACGGCTCGGCGACCTCCTCCACCGTCTCGCGCTCCTCGCCGACGGCCACCGCCAGCGTCGAGACGCCGACCGGCCCTCCGCCGAAGCGGCGGCAGAGCGCGTCGATCACGGCCCGGTCGAGGCGGTCCAGTCCGAGCTCGTCCACCTCGTAGAGGTCCAGTGCGGCGCGGGCGACCGGCAGCGTGACCACGCCGTCCGCGCGCACCTGGGCATAGTCGCGGACCCGGCGCAGCAGCCGGTTGGCGATGCGGGGCGTGCCGCGGGACCGGGAGGCGATCTCGGCGGCGCCGTCGACCTCCAGGTCGACGCCGAGCAGGCCCGCAGACCGGTGGATGATCGTGTCGAGCTCGTGCGGCTCGTAGAACTCGAGGTGGGCGGTGAAGCCGAAGCGGTCCCGCAGCGGCCCCGGCAGCAGCCCGGCCCGGGTGGTCGCACCGACCAGCGTGAACGGCGGGATGTCGAGCGGGATCGCGGTCGCGCCCGGCCCCTTGCCGATGACGACGTCGACCCGGAAGTCCTCCATCGCCATGTACAGCATCTCCTCGGCCGGCCGCGCCATCCGGTGGATCTCGTCGACGAAGAGGACGTCGCCCTCGTTCATCCCCGACAGGATCGCCGCCAGGTCGCCGGCGTGCGTGATGGCCGGCCCGCTGGTGAGGCGGAGCGGGGACGTCATCTCGCTGGCGATGATCATGGCCAGCGTCGTCTTGCCGAGTCCGGGCGGCCCGGAGAGCAGCACGTGGTCCGGTGCCCGGCTACGCCGTCGGGCCGCCTCGAGCACCAGCCCGAGCTGATCGCGGACCCGGACCTGGCCGACCACCTCGTCGAGGGTCCGGGGGCGCAGGGCCGCCTCGATGGTGCGCTCGTCGCCGTCCGCCTCGGCAGCGGTCAGCGACGAGAGGTGGACCGCCTCCGCCGCAGCCAGGTCGTCCTCGTGCACGTCAGGCCTTGCTCAGCGTGCGCAGGGCGGCGCGCAGCAGCGCCCCCACATCGGGACTGGGCCCGGCCTCCGGAGCGACCGCGTCCACCGCCTTCTCGGCGTCGCGGGTCGTCCAGCCGAGGCCCATCAGGCCCTGGTGGACCTGCTCGCGCCACGACTCGGCCGAGGCCGCCGCCACCGGACGGCCCCCCATCGGGGCGCCGATCCGGTCCTTGAGCTCGAGGATGATCCGCTGGGCCCCCTTCTGGCCGATGCCGGGCACGCGCGTCAGGGTCTTCACGTCGTCGGCGGCGATCGCGCGGCGCAGGTCGTCGGGTGCCAGCACCGCGGTGATCGCCTGGGCGACCTTGGGGCCGACCCCCGAGGCCGTCTGCACCAGCTCGAAGACCTGCTTCTCGTCCTCGTCGGCGAAGCCGAACAGGGTCAGGGAGTCCTCGCGCACGACCATGCTCGTCGGCAGGGTTGCCGTGTGTCCGGGGCGCAGGGTCGCCAGCGTCCCCGGTGTGCACATCAGCTCGAGCCCGACTCCCCCGACCTCGAGCACCGCGCTGGACAGGGTCACCGCGGCCACCTGGCCGCGCACGAACGCGATCACTGCTTCCTCCCGGCTGCGGCCAGCGCCGCGTCGATCCTGGCCTGGGCGCCGCCGCGCCAGATGTGGGTGATGGCCAACGCCAGGGCGTCGGCCGCGTCGGCCGGCTTGGGCATCGCGTCGAGCCGGAGGATCCGGGTCACCATCGCGCCGACCTGCGCCTTGTCCGCGCGCCCGTTGCCGGACACCGCGGCCTTGACCTCACTCGGGGTGTGCAGGGCGATCGGCAACCCGCGCCGGGCCGCGCAGACCATCGCGATGCCGCTCGCCTGCGCCGTACCCATGACCGTGCTGACGTCCGAGCGCGCGAACACGCGCTCGACCGCGACGGCGTCGGGGGCGTACTCGTCGAGCCAGGCGTCGATGCCCTTCTCGATCGTCACCAGGCGCTGCGGGACCGGCAGGTCGGACGACGTGCGCAGGACGTTCACGTCGACCAGGCTCAGCGGCCGGCCCACGTCGCCCTCGACCACGCCCATGCCGCAGCGGGTCAACCCGGGGTCGATCCCGAGCACGCGCATGGTCAGCCCTTCCGTCGAACACCTGTTCGGTGTCCACGCTAACCGCTGGCTCTCGCCTCACCGGGTCCCGACACGCCGATCGCCGCTTCGCGGGCTCAGCCGCGCGGCTCGCTCGACCACCATCAGCGAGTCCGCTGACGCGTCCGCGCTAGGCGTCGATCGAGTCCAGGACGTCGTCGGGGATGTCGGCGTTGCTGTAGACGTTCTGCACGTCGTCGAGGTCGTCGACGGCGTCGACGAGGCGGAAGACCTTCCCCGCCACGTCCACCTCGGCCACCGGGATGTCCATGGTGGCCACGAACTGGACCTCGGCGGAGTCGTAGTCGATGCCGGCCGCCTGGAGCGCCGTACGGACCGCGACGACGTCGCCGGACTCGGACTGGATCTCGAAGGAGTCACCGAGGTCGCTGACGTCCTCGGCCCCGGCGTCCAGGGTGGCCTCGAGGACGTCGTCCTCGGTGACCTCCCACGGCTTGCCGCCGCGCTCCTGGCTCTTCTCGACCACGACGACGCCCTTGCGGGTGAAGAGCCGGGAGACCGAGCCGGGGTCGGCCATGGTGCCGCCGTTGCGGGTGACCGCGGTGCGGACCTCCATCGCGGCACGGTTGCGGTTGTCGGTCAGGCACTCGACGAGCAGCGCCACGCCGGACGGCCCGTAGACCTCGTACATGATCGTCTCGTAGTCCACGCCGCCGCCGTCGAGGCCGCCGCCGCGCTTGACCGCCGAGTCGATGTTCTTGTTCGGCACCGACTGCTTCTTGGCCTTCTGGATGGCGTCGTAGAGCGTCGGGTTGCCGGCCGGGTCGGGGCCGCCCATCTTGGCCGCGATCTCGATGTTCTTGATCAGCTTGGCGAACAGCTTGCCGCGCTTGGCGTCGATCGCGGCCTTCTTGTGCTTGGTGGTCGCCCACTTGGAGTGGCCAGACATCCGTCCCTCTTCTACTCAGCGTTGGTGACCAGGTCCACGAACACGCGGTGGACCCGGGAGTCGCCACCCACCTCGGGGTGGAACGACGTCGCCATCAGCGGACCCTGACGGACCGCGACGATCCTACCCGCGGCCTCGCCCCGATCCACCCGGGCGAGCACCTCGACCGACTCGCCGACCGCCTCGACCCACGGTGCCCGGATGAAGATCGCGTGCACGGGTGCGTCCAGGCCGGCGAAGTCCAGGTCGCCCTCGAACGAGTCGACCTGCCGCCCGAACGCGTTGCGTCGCACCGTGATGTCCAGCCCGCCGAGGGTCTCCTGGTCGTGTGCTCCGTCCTCGATCCGGTCGGCGAGCAGGATCATGCCGGCACAGGTGCCGAAGGCCGGCAGGCCCTCCTTGATCCGCGTGCGGATCGGCTCGAACAGGTCGAAGGTGCGTGCGAGCTTGGCCATCGTGGTGGACTCGCCACCCGGGATCACGAGCCCGTCGACCGCGTCGAGCTCCGAGGTGCGGCGTACCGCGGTGGCCGTGACGCCGAGGTCGGTGAGCGTGCGGAGGTGTTCCCTGACGTCGCCCTGGACCGCGAGCACGCCGATGTGCGGCCCGGCTGAGGACCCGGTCACCACCCGCGCTCGGCGAGGCGGTGCGGCTGCGGGATGTCCTCGACGTTGATGCCGACCATCGCCTCCCCCAGCCCGCGGGAGACCTTCGCGATGACGTCGGGGTCGTCGAAGAACGTCGTGGCCTTGACGATCGCCTCCGCGCGCTGCGCGGGGTTGCCGGACTTGAAGATGCCCGAGCCGACGAACACGCCCTCGGCGCCCAGCTGCATCATCATCGCGGCGTCCGCCGGGGTGGCGATGCCGCCGGCGGTGAACAGCACGACCGGCAGCTTGCCGTTCTCGGCGACCTCCCGCACCAGCTCGTAGGGCGCCTGCAGCTCCTTCGCGGCGACGTAGAGCTCGTCCTCGGCCAGCGCGCCGAGGCGGCGGATCTCGCGGCGGATGGTGCGCATGTGGGTCACGGCGTTCGAGACGTCACCGGTGCCGGCCTCGCCCTTGGAGCGGATCATCGCCGCACCCTCGGTGATCCTGCGCAGCGCCTCGCCCAGGTTGGTCGCACCGCACACGAACGGGACCGTGAACGCCCACTTGTCGATGTGGTTGGCGTAGTCGGCCGGGGTCAGCACCTCGGACTCGTCGACGTAGTCGACGCCGAGCGACTGCAGGACCTGGGCCTCGCTGAAGTGCCCGATCCGGGCCTTGGCCATCACCGGGATCGAGACCGCCTCGATGATCGAGTCGATCATGTCGGGGTCGCTCATCCGCGACACGCCGCCCTGGGCGCGGATGTCGGCAGGCACCCGCTCCAGCGCCATCACCGCGACCGCGCCCGCGTCCTCGGCGATCTTCGCCTGCTCGGCGGTCACCACGTCCATGATCACCCCACCCTTGAGCATCTCGGCCATCCCGCGCTTCACGCGGGTCGTGCCGGTGGTAGGACCGTCTTCGAGGGGGGCTGAGGCGTTGCTGTCGATCATGGTTCAGATGTTAGTGCCGGCCTCGGCGAGAGCTTGCTTCCGGACCACCCACACCCGCTGCACCACCGTGACGGTGGACGCGATCGCGAGCGCCCAGAGGGCGATGTAGAGCAGCACCGGCAGGTCGAAGATCGCGCTCAGCCCGGTCATCACCAGGATGGCCACGAGCCGGTCGGCCCGCTCGGCGATGCCCACCTTGACCGAGAAGCCGAGGGTCTCGCCGCGGGACCGCGCGTACGACGTGACGCCGCCCATCAGCAGGCAGACCAGGCAGAGCACCAAGTAGAGCCTGCTCGGCTCCTCCCAGGCGAAGTACAGCGCGAGGCCGATGAAGATCGCACCGTCGCCGACCCGGTCGAGCGTGGAGTCCCAGAACGCGCCGAACTTGCTGACACGCCCGGTCGTGCGGGCCATGTGGCCGTCGATCAGGTCGCTGAAGACGAAGGCCGTGATCACGAGCACGCCGGTCAGGAGCATCCCCTGCGGGAAGAACACCAGGGCGCCGGCGCACACACCGAGGGTGCCGACCAGGGTCACGGCGTCGGGGCTCACCCCCAGCCGGATCAGGAGGTTGGCGATCGGCGAGAGGACCTTGGTCCAGAAGGCGCGGAAACGTTCGAGCATGGCGGGCAGCAGGTTACCGGTCGGTGCGGCTCAGACCGCGTGCGGCACGGCCTGCGGATGGTCGAGCACCGGCGCGAACGCCAGCTCCGCGGCGCCGATCAGTGGCGAGTCGTCGTGCAGTGCCGCGGCGCGGATCACGACGTCCTCGCGTGGGGACATCATCGTGCTGCGGCTGAGGGCGTCGTTGACCCGGTCCTCCGCCGCCCGCCAGATCTCGGGCCAGGCTGCCGCCCAGGACCACGACCTCGGGGTTGAACAGGTTGACGATCACCCGGATCCCGATGCCGCACCACTCCGCGACCTCGGCGACCGCCTCCGCGGCACGGACCTCGCCGCCCTGCGCGGCGGCGATCACCTCGGCCACCGCCGGCGGCCCGCCTCCGGCCAGCCGGCCGGCCCGCCGGAGCAGCACGTTCTCACCGATCTTGGTCTCCCAGCAGCCGAAGGCTCCGCAGCGGCAGACCGGCCCGCCGCTGTCGACCTGCATGTGGCCGACCTCGCCGGCGTACCCGCTCGAGCCGGTCAGTGGGCGGCCGCCCATCAGGAAGCCACCACCGATACCGACGCTCGCGCTGAGGTAGACGACGTCGGAGTACCCGACCGCGGCGCCCCGGACGTGCTCGGCGAGCGCGCCCAGGTTCGCATCGTTGCCGGTCGACACCGGCTTGCCGAGGCGCTTCGAGAGGAGGTCCGTGAACGGCGCGTCGACCCAGCCCAGGTTGGGCGCGAACCGCACCAGGCCGTCACCCGCCCGGACCGCGCCCGGTACGGCGACCCCGACGCCCAGGCAGCGCCGGCCGGGGGCGCCACCGAGCACGTCCCCGATCATCTGCGCGACGGAGTCGACCACGTGGTCGACGTCGTGCTCGCCGCGCTGGTGGGGACGGTGACGGCGCTCGAAGACCTCGCCGCCGAGCCCCACCAGGGCCACGGAGATCCGGTCCACGCCGACGTCGACCGCCACCACCACGTTGTCCTCGCGGGGGACGACGAGGTGGGACGGGCGCCCGGAACGCCCGCCCACCGCCGCTGTCTCCTCGGACACCAGCGCCAGGCTCTGCAGCTCGACCGTGAGCGCACCGATGGTGCTCCGGTTCAGGCCGAGTTGCTTCGTGAGCGCGGCGCGCGTGGTCGGGCCGTGCGTGTGCACCGTCTGGAGGATGGCGCGCAGGTTCGCACGCCGCAGCTCCTCCGTGCCGACGCCGGTCGGGGTGGGCATGGCCGTCTCTCCTCGCCCGCCCCGGTCAGGCCCGGCCTGAGGCGGCTGCGCGCCTGCGGCTGATGGCGTCGACGCTCGCGGCGACCAGGAGCACGAGCCCGGTCACGATGTACACGACGCCGGGCTCCTGGTTGAGCAGGCCCATGCCGTTCGCAATGACGGCCACCACCGTGCCACCGATGACCGCGTCCACCACGCGGCCCTTGCCGCCGAAGAGGCTGGTGCCACCGATGACGGCAGCGCCCACGGCGTACAGCAGGGTCTCGTTGCCACCGGTCTGCGGCGACACGGAGTGGTTGCGAGCCGCCAGCAGAAGGCCGCCGATCGCGGCCACCGACGAGCAGAGGATGAAGCAGCTGAGCTTCACCCACATCACGTTGATGCCGGCTCGGCGGGCGGCCTCGGCGTTGCCACCGACCGCGTACACGTGCCGGCCCCAGGCGCTGCGTCCGAGCAGGAACGACAGGACCAGCAGCAGCCCGAGGATCACCACCATCGAGTTCGGCACGCCCTTGAGCGACTTGAACGCGGGGTTGAGGCTGCGCTCGCGCGAGAGGTACCCGACGAACAGCACGGCGATCACGGCCAGCGAACCCGTCTTGATGGCCCACAGGAGAGTCGGCTCGTGCTGCAGTCCGGCCCTGCGTCGCCGAGCGTTGCGCAGGTAGGTCACGGCGGCGTACCCGAGCACGAGCGCCGCGGCAAGCGTCCAGCCCAGCCAGACGGGCAGGTTCTTGTCGGTGATCGCCCGGATCGACTCGTTCTCGAACGGGATGGTGCCGCCCTCGCCGATGATCTCGAGCATCACGCCCTGGAGGCCCAGGTAGGCGGCCAGCGTGACCACGAACGACGGGATGCCGAGCCGGGCGACCAGGAGGCCGATGCACGTGCCGATGACGACGCCGGTGGCGATGCACGCAAGGACCGAGATGAACCAGCCCTGGTCGTGGTTGGTCATCACCACGCCCATCACCGCTGCAGCGGTACCGCCGGTGAAGCCGGCCGAGAGGTCGATCTCGCCGAGCAGGAGCACGAAGACCAGGCCCATCGCGATCACCGTGACGGCGGCCGACTGGTTGATCAGGTTCGCGAAGTTGAGCTCGGAGGTGAAGGTGTCCGGTCGCAGGATCGAGAACACGATGACCAGGACCAGCAGGCCGAGGACGGCCGGCAGGGCGCCGACGTCACCGCCCCGGACCTTGGCGACGTAGGAGCGCCAGATGCCGCCGAGGTTCTGGGCCTGCCACGGCTCCGGTGCGACGGCCGGGGACTCCGGTTCCTTCGTGGCGGTCATGCCGATGCTCCTTCCGCGCCGGTCGAACCGGTGGTGATCAGCTGGACCACCTGGTTCGAGGTCACGTCGTCCTTGCGGACCTGGGCGACCATCTGTCCGAGGTACAGGACGGCGATGTCGTCGGCGACCTGGAAGACGTCGTTGAGGTTGTGGCTGATCAGGATCACGCCGAGTCCGCTGTCAGCCAGTCGGCGGACGAGGAGCAGCACCTGCTCGGTCTGCGCCACGCCCAGGGCGGCGGTCGGCTCGTCGAGGATGACGAGACGCGAGTTCCACAGCACCGACCGGGCAATGGCCACGGTCTGCCGCTGTCCACCGGACAGGGAGGCGACCTTGGTCCGTACCGACTGGAGCGTGCGCACGGACAGGCCGTTGAGGGTCTCGCGAGCGCGCTTCTCCATCGCGTCCTCGTCGAGCAGCCCGCGGTGGCGCAGCTCGCGCCCGAGGAACATGTTGTGGACGACGTCCAGGTTGTCGCACAGGGCGAGGTCCTGGTACACGACCTCGATGCCGAGGCCGCTCGCGTCCTTGGGGTTGTGCACGGTCACGGGCCTGCCGTCGAAGACGTACTCGCCCTCGTCGAAGCTGTGGATGCCGGCGATGCCCTTGATCAGGGTGCTCTTGCCGGCACCGTTGTCACCGACGAGCGCCGTGACCTCGCCGGCCTTCACGTCGAGGTCGATGCCGCGCAGCACGTGCACGGCGCCGAAGCTCTTCTGGATGCCGCGCAGGCGCAGCAGCGGCTCACCGGAACTGGGAGCGGCGGCGCGCTCCGAAGCGGTCGCAGTCACTGATCCTCCTGGGTGTGTGTGGTCGTGGCCGGGCAGGCCCGAGCCTCGGGTCACCATGGCAGAGGCGGGGGCGACTCGTGCCGCCCCCGCCTCCGTCGTCTGGTGCTGTTGTTCAGGCGATCAGCTGATGCCCGCCTTGGTGCAGGCAGCGGCCACCTTGCCGGTGCAGACGTCGGCCGCCTTGGCGAAACCGTCGTCGAACGGCTGCTTGATGTTGTCCATCGTGATCCAGACCGGCGTGGCCAGCGAGGACGGGACGTCCTTGCCGGTCTTGGTGTCCGGAACGGTGCCGTTGACCAGGCTGCTGGTGTCGTCACCCTTGATCAGCGCGATCGCCAGGTCGGACGCGGCCTTGGCCTCGAGGTCGGTGTTCTTGTAGACCGAACCGCACTGGTTGCCGAGGAGGATGTTCTGCAGGCCGCCGACCGAGGCGTCCTGACCCGTGATCGGGATCTCGCCCGCCACGCCCTGGGCCTCCATACGGGCAATGATGCCGCCGGCCATGGTGTCGTTGGCCGAGACCACACCGTCGATCTTGCCCTTGTTCTGGGTGTACAGCTGCTCGAACGCCGTACCCGCCTTGGTCGCGTCCCAGAAGCCGCTCTGGTCGCCGACCAGGGTGTAGTCGCCCGAGTCGATCTTCGGCTTGAGCGCCTCCTCGTAACCCTGCTTGAAGAGCGCGGCGTTGTTGTCGTTCGGGTCGCCGTCGATGTAGATGATGTTGGCCTTGGTCTTGCCCTTGTCGTCCAGGCAGGTCTGCAGGCCCTGACCCATCAGCTTGCCCACGCCGACGTTGTCGAACGAGACGTAGAACGACGCGCCGCCACCCAGGGTCAGGCGGTCGTAGTCGATGCTCTGAACGCCGGCGTCGGCGGCCTTCTTCAGGCACGCGGCTCCGGAGTCCGAGTCCAGGTTGACGATCATCAGGACCTTGACGCCCTCGGTGATCATGTTGTCGCAGATCGTGCCGAACTTGTCGACGTCACCGCCGGCGTTCTGGATGTCCGACTCGACGCCGGCAGAGTCGAACGCTGCCTGCAGGCTGGGGCGGTCGTTGGCCTCCCAGCGCGGCGAAGTGGTGGTGTCCGGAAGGATCACGCCCACCTTCCCGACACTGCTGCTGCCGTCGCCGCTGCCGTCGCTGCTGCCGCCGCTGTCGCTGCTGCCGCACGCGGCCAGCGCTCCGAACGCCAGCACGCTCGCTGCTACCAGGGACGCATAGCGCGCACCCTTGTTCCTGACCATTCCTCGACCTCCATGGCTCGGACCGGTGTGACCACTGTCGTGTGACCGTCGTCACCGGGTATGTTGTCGGCGACAACATACTCAGCGCAAGCCCAGCGCGGCAAGCGGATCTGAGAGCGTGTTTTGTTGCACGTTCCAACTAAGCGTCCCTGCCGCGTGAGCGTGACCGAATCGTGATGGAGATCGAGGAACCCGATGAGCGCCGACGACCGCTACTCCCCCACCCGTGACGACCGCTTCTCCTTCGGCCTGTGGACCGTCGGCTGGCAGGGCGTCGATGTCTTCGGCGGTGCGATCCGCCCCGCGCTGGACCCGGCCGAGGCCATCCACCGGCTCAGCGACCTCGGGGCGTACGGCGTCACCTTCCACGACAACGACGTGTTCCCGTTCGACGCCGACGCGGCGACCAGGGAGAAGCACCTCGCGCCGTTCCGCAAGGCGCTCGAGGAGACCGGGCTCATCGTCCCGATGGTGACCACGAACCTCTTCTCCCACCCGGTCTTCCGCGACGGCGGCTTCACCAACAACGACCGGGACGTCCGCCGGTTCGCGATCCGCAAGGCCGCCGACCAGATCGACCTCGCCGCCGAGCTCGGCGCGAAGGTCTTCGTGGCGTGGGGTGGTCGCGAGGGAGCGGAGTCGGGTGCCGCCAAGGACGTGAAGACCGCGCTCGCGCGCTACAAGGAGGCGTTCGACGTCCTCGGCTCCTACTCCGTGGAGCAGGGCTACGACCTGCGCTTCGCGATCGAGCCGAAGCCGAACGAGCCGCGCGGCGACATCCTGCTCCCCACGATCGGCCACGCGTTGGCGTTCATCAACGAGCTCGAGCACTCCGAGCTGGTCGGCCTCAACCCCGAGGTCGGCCACGAGGAGATGGCCTCGCTCAACTACGCGCACGGGCTCGCCCAGGCGCTCTGGCACGGCAAGCTCTTCCACATCGACCTCAACGGCCAGACCGGGCCCCGCTACGACCAGGACCTCCGGTTCGGCGCCGGCAACGCACGAGGCGCGTTCTGGACCGTCGACATCGTCGAGAACGGTGGCTACGACGGGCCGCGGCACTTCGACTACAAGCCGCCGCGCACCGAGGACATGGAGGGCGTCTGGGAGTCCGCCCGCGCGTGCATGCGCAACTACCTGATCCTGCGGGACAAGGTCCGGGCGTTCCGCGCCGACCCCGACGTCCAGCAGGCGCTGCGCGACGCCCGGGTCGACCAGCTCGGCGTCTCGACGCTGGCCGCCGGCGAGTCGCTCGCCGACCTGCGGTCCGAGTCGTTCGACCCCGACGCCGCCGCCCAGCGCGGCATGGGCTTCGAGAAGCTCGACCAGCTCGCCCTGGAGCACCTGTACGGCGTGCGCTGAGGCGGTAGTCCCTGACGGAAATGCTCTCGACAGCGCGTGCGGACGACATTTTCGCCAGGGACTATCCCAGCAGGGCGGCGGCGATGTCGGCGACGGCGGTCGGGGCGCCCGCGGCGTACCAGGTGACGCCGCCGGCCTCGATCCGCTGAGCCGCACCCGCGGCACCGAGGATCAGCGCGGCGCCGGGGAGCTCGTCCCAGGGCGGCAGCGAGTGCTGGCACCGGACGTGGAGCGCCCCCGTCGCGACCGCCGTCGCGTCCATCGACGCGGAGCCCAGCATGCGCAGGGTCGCGACGCCGCCGACCATCCGGGTGAACGCCACGCCCACCTCGTCGTCGTACGACGGCGGATGGAGGTACGTCGTCAGGCACGACTCGGCCAGCGGCCGGTCCGTCAGTGGGCCGACGGGCCGGCCGTCGAGCGTGGTCGGCAGGCCCGGACCACCGACGAACGTGCGGCCGGTGGCCGGGTGGTGCACGGCGCCCAGCACGAGCTCGTCCCCGTCGGTGAGGGCGATCGCCGAGCACCACCACTCCAGCCCCGCCACGAAGTTGTAGGTGCCGTCGACCGGGTCGATCACCCAGGTGCGACCGCTGGTGCCGGCGTGGGCGGCACCCTCCTCGCCGAGCACGCCGTCGTCCGGCCGCCGCTCGGCGAGGGCCTCGACGACCAGCCTCTCGGCAGCGTGGTCGGCCTCCGTCACGACGTCCGAGATCGACGTCTTCGTGTCGTGCGCGATGCCGCCGCCTCGCATCCGGTGCGCGAGGGTGCCGGCCTCGCGCACCACCCACGCCGCGAGCGCGGCGTCATCGGCGAGGCTCACGACCAGGCCTCGGCGAGCAGCGCGCGGGTGTCGGACAGCAGCTGCGGCAGGGTCTTGGTGCCGCCGAGGACGGTGATGAAGTTCGCGTCGCCGGACCAGCGCGGTACGACGTGCTGGTGCAGGTGCTCCGACAGCGAGCCGCCGGCGACGCCGCCCAGGTTGATCCCGACGTTGAAGGCGTGCGGTCCGCTGACCGTCCGCAGCACCCGGACCGCCTGCTGGGTCGTCGCCATCAGCTCGGCGGTCTCCGTGTCGGTGAGGTCCTCGAGCTCGGCGACGTGCCGGTGCGGCAGGACCATCAGGTGGCCGGGGTTGTACGGGTGCAGGTTGAGGACCGCGAAGCAGGTCTCGCCGCGGTGGATGACCAGGCTCTCCTCGACGGGCAGCTCGGCCATGGCGCAGAACGGGCAGCCGGCGTCGCCGGAGGGCCGGGCCGGGGCGACGTACGCCATCCGGTGCGGTGTCCAGAGCCGGTCGAACCCCTCGAACCCGTCGCGCACGTGTCCCGCGGGATCGCTCATGGGTCAACCCTAGGGTGAGGGTGTGATGCTCCGACCAGCCGTCCCGGACGACATGGCGACCGTCGCCGACATCTGGCATCGGGCCTGGCACGTCTCGCACCCGGGGCACGTCCCCGACGGGCTGACCGCCGGGCGCACGCTCGCGGCGTTCCACGAGCGGACGCCGTCCCGGACGGCCGACACGACGGTCGCGGAGGTCGTCGGTCGCGTCGTCGGCTTCGCGATGGTGTCCGGCGACGAGCTCGAGCAGATCTTCGTCGACCCCGACCTGCACGGCTCCGGCGTCGCCGCGCCGCTGCTCGCGGACGGCGAGCGCCGGATCGCGGAGGCGGGGTACGACGTCGCGTGGCTCGCCGTCGTCGTCGGCAACGACCGGGCGCGCCGGTTCTACGAGAAGCACGGCTGGTACGACGCGGGCGACCTGCCGTACCACGTCACGGCGCAGGGCGAGCAGTTCATCTCCCCGTGCCGTCGCTACGAGAAGCGCGTACGTCCGTGATCCGTCGCGCGACGGACGCGGACGCGGCGACGCTCGCGCGGATCTGGCACGACGCCTGGCACGACGCCCACGACGGGCACGTCCCACCCGGCCTGGTGGCGGCACGGACGCGCGCGACGTTCGACGAGCGGGTCGGGGCCCTGCTCCCCCGCGCCATGGTCGCCGAGGTGGACGGCCGGGTCGCGGGCTTCGTCACCGTCGACGAGGACGAGCTCGAGCTGATGTTCGTCGACGCGGGGCGCCGCGGCACCGGCGTCGCTGCCGAGCTGGTGGCCGCCGCCGAGGAGCGCGGCGCGACCTGGCTCAGCGTGGTGACCGGGAACGCGCGGGCCCGCCGCTTCTACGAGCGGCAGGGGTACGCCGACACCGGGGCCGACCAGGAGACCGTGACGGTCGCGGGGACGGCGTACCGGATCGACGGCCGCAGGTACGTCAGGTCTGCGCGAACCACCGGGCCAGCGCCGCGGAGGTCCCCGGGCAGGTGAGGTCCTGGTCGCGGTCGTCGGCCACCCACTGCGCGAGCACCGCGGGACCACCCTGGATCGACCAGTCGTCCCCGCAGCGCTCGCGCGCCTCGGCCGCCGAGGTCTCGCCCGCGGCCCGCCACTCGGGGACGCCGAGCGCGAGGTCGCCGACCACGCCGCGCCACAGCGCCGGCGTCGAGTAGACGCCGACGCGGTACCCGGCGTACCGGTAGCCGCGCACCGCGCCCTCGACCACCGCGGCGTTGCGGGTCGGGTCGGCGCTCCACTCGAAGTCCGGCACCGGCTCGACGTCGACCCAAACGACCGGCGAGGCGAGCCCGGCCCGGCGCATGGTCACGACGTTCGCCAGCGCCTGCTGGTAGCCGGTGTTCGCGAGCGCGCCGAGGGCCGTCGAGCCGTCGTACGGGCCGTCGGTCCGGTGCTCGGCGACCGCGGTGTCGTCCGGCAGGCTCACAACGGCGTACGCCGCGGTGAGCAGGTGCCGCTCGCGGGCCCAGCGGACCTGGTCCGCCAGGCACGGGTTGACCGTGAAGCCCGGCCCGTTCGTGAGGCCCAGCACGACGTACGCCGCGTCCGGCAGCGGCATCGGCCGGCCGAGCGTCCGGCGTTCGGGGATGCCCATGCCGCGGGGGCACTGCGGCCAGCTGACGTCCGCGCCGAGCACCTCGCCGGTCCGCGGTTGCGGCGCACGGCGGGTCGAGGGCAGCGCCGCGGCGGCGGCCTCGGCGAGCCGGGCGAGCGCCTGGAGCCGGGCCGCCTGCGGGTCCTGCGTCGGCCTGACGACGGAGCTCGGCCGCGGTGTGGCCGGCGCGGGGACCGGGTCGACGCTGCTGGACGAGCACGCGGGCACGCCGAGGGCGAGGACCAGGAGGGCCCGCGCCGCCCGGCGCACCGCTCAGACCTGGGTGCGCGCGGCGACCGCCTCGACCACGCGCTGGATCGCCTCGTCGACCGGGACGCCGTTGTCCTGGTGGCCGTCGCGGTAGCGGAACGAGACAGCACCGGCTGCCAGGTCGTCGTCACCGGCGATCATCATGAACGGCACCTTCTGCAGCTGCGCGTTGCGGATCTTCTTCTGCATCCGGTCGTCGGAGTCGTCGACCTCGACCCGCAGCCCCTGCCCGCGCATCCGCTTCGCGACGTCGTACAGGTAGTCGTTGTGCCGCTCGGCGATCGGGATCGCCTGGACCTGCACGGGCGCGAGCCACGGCGGGAACGCGCCGGCGTAGTGCTCGACCAGCACACCGAAGAACCGCTCGAGGGAGCCGAACTTCGCGGAGTGGATCATCACCGGCTGCTGGCGGGAGCCGTCCGCGGCCTGGTACTCCAGCTCGAAGCCCCGCGGCTGGTTGAAGTCGTACTGGATGGTCGACATCTGCCAGGTGCGCCCGATGGCGTCGCGTGCCTGCACCGAGATCTTCGGGCCGTAGAACGCCGCGCCGCCCGGGTCCGGGACGAGCTCGAGGCCGGAGGACACGGCGACGTCCTCGAGCACCTTGGTGGCGGTCGCCCAGTCCTCGTCGGAGCCGACGAACTTGTCCGGCTTCGAGTCGTCGCGGGTGGACAGCTCCAGGTAGAAGTCGTCGATGCCGAAGTCCCGCAGCAGTCCGAGCACGAAGTTCAGCAGGTGCTCGATCTCGGCCGGCGCCTGCTCGGGGGTGACGTAGGAGTGCGAGTCGTCCTGGGTCATGCCGCGCACGCGGGTGAGGCCGTGCACGACGCCGGACTTCTCGTAGCGGTAGACCGACCCGAACTCGAAGAGCCGCAGCGGGAGCTCGCGGTAGGACCGCCCGCGCGACTTGAAGATCAGGTTGTGCATCGGGCAGTTCATGGCCTTGAGGTAGTAGTTCGCGCCCTCGAACTCCATCGGCGGGAACATGGTGTCGGCGTAGTACGGCAGGTGCCCGGAGGTGTGGAACAGGCCCTCCTTGCTGATGTGGGGGGTGCCGACGTACTGGAAGCCCTCCTCGATGTGGCGCTGGCGGACGTAGTCCTCCATCTCGCGCTTGACCACCCCGCCCTTGGGGTGGAACACGACGAGGCCGGAGCCGATCTCGTCGGGGAAGCTGAACAGGTCGAGGTCGCGGCCGAGCTTGCGGTGGTCGCGGCGCTCCGCCTCCTCGAGCCGGTGCAGGTGCTCGTCGAGTGCTTCCTTCGACTCCCACGCGGTGCCGTAGATGCGCTGGAGCTGCTTGTTCTTCTCGTCGCCGCGCCAGTACGCCGCCGCGGTGCGCATCAGCTTGAACGCCGGGATCCGCTTGGTGGTCGGCAGGTGCGGGCCGCGGCACAGGTCGCTCCACGCGACCTCGCCGTTGCGTCGTACGTTGTCGTAGATGGTGAGGTCGCCGGAGCCGACCTCGACGTTCGCACCCTCGGCCGCGTCGTCGGACTTGCCGGCGCCCTTGAGGCCGATCAGCTCGATCTTGTACGGCTCGTCGGCGAGCTCGTGGATCGCGTCGTGGTCGGTGGTGACCCGGCGCTCGAAGCGCTGGCCCTCCTTGATGATCTTCCGCATCGCGGTCTCGATCTTCGCGAGGTCCTCGGGCACGAACGGGGTCTCGACGTCGAAGTCGTAGTAGAAGCCGTTCTCCACCGGCGGGCCGATGCCCAGCTTCGCCTCGGGGAACAGCTGCTGCACGGCCTGCGCCATCACATGCGCCGTCGAGTGCCGCAGGATGTCGTGGCCGTCCTTGCTGTCGATCGCGACGCCCTCGAGCAGGTCGCCGTCGGCGAGCTCGTAGGAGAGGTCCTTGAGGTCGCCGTTCACCCGGGCAGCGATGACCTTGTCGTCGTCGCGGTACAGCTCCCAGGCCCTGGTGCCCGTCGTGACCGTCCGCTCCTCACGCACGTCGGCGTGGACGAGGGCGATCTTCAGGTCGGACACAGTGGTCTCCTCGGGGTGTGGGACTGGCCTCTGGATCGTATCGAGCGGGTCGGCCGGCACGCGCGGCGGTTTCCGGGACGCGCCCCCGGTCCGACCCCGTCGGAGCCACAAATGAGCGAGAGCCGCACGCTCGGCGTACGGCTCCCTGCGGTGGGCGATACTGGGTTCGAACCAGTGACCTCTTCGGTGTGAACGAAGCGCGCTACCACTGCGCCAATCGCCCGCTGTGTGCGGTCGCAGACTTTAGCCTACCGATCCGCGAGGTTCACATTCACCGTACTTCGGCGTCATGGAGGCCGGGGTCCGCCGTCTCCTCCGTGTGAACCCGCAGCCCATCTCCGGAGCCCTGTCGCAGGAGCTCACCCTGCAGATCCTCGACGCCTGGGGGCGCACCGTCGACCTCGCGGCCTCGTTCGAGTACGACGCCGGCGACCCGTGGGCGGTGTGGATCACCTTCCGCGGCACAGCGGACTCCGTGCGCTGGGCCGTCGGCCGGGAGCTGCTGCTGAGCGGGCTCACCGACCCGGCCGGCGAGGGCGACGTCCAGCTGTTCCCGAGCGTCGACGAGAACGGCCGAGCCGCCGTGATCATGGAGCTCTGCTCCCCCGACGGTCGCCTGGTCACCCAGATGCGGACCAGCGATCTGTACGGCTTCCTCTCCCGCACCCTGGCGGTCGTGCCGCTCGGTGCGGAGACCATCGACCTCGACCTCCTGGTCGAGTCGCTGGTCGGCCAGTCAGAGCCCCAGTAGCTCGGGCTCCCGCTTCCGCCACAGCTCGCGCACCTCGGTCGTCACCGGCCCGGGCGTGGGCAGCTCCCGATCGTCCCAGCGCGAGACGGGCTGCGCGTCCCGCGTGGTCGACGCCAGGAACACCTCACTGGCGTCCCGGACGGTCTCGATCGGCTCGTCCACCTCGCGGCCGCCGTACCACTCGAGGATCAGGCCGCGGGTGACGCCGGCCAGACATCCGCTGGCCAGCGTGGGCGTGCGCAGCTCCCCGTCCACCACGTAGAAGACGTTGGTGCCGGTGCCCTCGCAGAGGTGGCCGGCGAGGTTCGCGAACACCGCCTCGCTCGCGCCCTTCTGCTTCGCCGCCGCCAGGGCGACGACGTTCTCGGCGTACGACGTGGTCTTCAGGCCGGCCAGCGCACCGCGCTCGTTGCGCGGCCAGGGCACGGTGGCGACGGCCGTCGAGTCCGGCCAGGGCGTCATCGCGTCGGCGACCACGATCACCGTCGGCGCCGCATCGCCACGCCCCGAGCCCAGCGGCGCCGGACCGCCGGTGACCGTGATCCGGAGCCGGCCGAGCGGCAGGTCCGGACCCTCGAGAACGGCGACGATCCCCCGACGTACGGCGGCCTCGTCGAGGGCGGGCAGGCCCAGGCCGGCGGCCGATCGGTGCAGGCGGTCGAGGTGCAGGTCGAGCGCGAACGGCAGACCGTCGACGACCTTGATCGCCTCGAACACACCGTCCCCGACCGTGAGGCCGTGGTCGCTCACGAGCACCGCCGGAACGGCCGCATCGGGGAGCACCTGACCGTTGATCCACGCACGCATACGCTCACCCTAGGGGCGCCGGAAACCCGCCGACGTGGGACCAACGCGCCGCCATCAGCCCGATTTTGCATGGTCTGGGGCATCGGCTACTGTTCTCACGCACGCCGACCGGGAGACCGGTCGGAGCGCAGGCGGACGTAGCTCAGTTGGTAGAGCGCAACCTTGCCAAGGTTGAGGTCGCGAGTTCGAGCCTCGTCGTCCGCTCGGAGAGGTCTCTCCCTGGTTTGGCCTCCATGGTGGGTTGGCCGAGAGGCGAGGCAACGGACTGCAAATCCGTGTACACGGGTTCAAATCCCGTACCCACCTCCGCGCAGTTCCTCCACAAACTCAAGACCCGGGCGATTGGCGCAGCGGTAGCGCGCTTCCTTGACACGGAAGAGGTCACTGGTTCAAACCCAGTATCGCCCACCAGCAACAACAGGCCCCTGAGCAGGCACAGCGCCTCTCAGGGGTCTTTTCCGTTCCCGGCGCTGCGCCGGAGCTCAAGCGGGTGGAGCCTGCTTCGCAGGATCAGTGGGCTGACGCAGCTTCACCATGGTCTCCAGGGAAGCCGGCACTTCCCACGGTGTGCGGGCCATGGAAAGTGCAGGTTCGGCACGACCCCATGGTGAAACCGCGACCTCCGGCCGCGCAGCGACTTGCTGGCGAGTCCGCAACAGCGAGTGTGGTTCGCCTCAACCGACGATCCGGCGGATAAACAGGTAAGAAATAGCGGCTGACGCCGCCATCAGGAGCAGCATGATGTCGAAGCCCATCCAGCTGCCGCCCCCTGGTAGCGCGGTGTTGGCCCCATAGAGGCCGGCGACGAAGGTCGGCACCAGGATGAGCCCGGTGACCTTGCCGAGGTAACCCTGCAAGCGCTCGGAGGACTCCTGTTGCCGGGCTTGGCTGTGGATCATCAGCAGGTCCATGTCAGCGCGGATCTCATCCGAGAGCTGGGCCAGCTTGCGCGCCGCCGCCTCCACGGAGGACGCCAGGGCTTGCGCCTGCTCGGTGTGGACGCGCCTCCCGAGCTCGTCAACGGGCTGGCCGGTGGGCGTGGTGAACCAGGTCTTGTTCGGCATCTCCTCTCCCGCCAGCTGGAAGGCGTTGACGCTCCTCGAGAAGACACCGACCACGGACAGGAAGTTGCTGATCTCAGCGGCGGCGTCCTTCAGCGCGCGTCGTTGGTCCCGGCCTTTGAGCTCCTTGTGATCGTCCGGGCTGCCCAGGGTCTGGTAGAACTCCACCTCCCAGGTCGATACCCAGCGCTGGAGCATCCGAAGGGACGCTCCGTAGGTGGCAACCAATGACCGGGCGAGGTACGTCGCTAGGTCGCTGGCCTCCTTGACTGCCTCGGTTCTGGAGGGATCGATCGGGTCGTGAGCCCAGCGGTGCGCGACGTGAGCAAGAAAGGGTTCGCGCAGCAGCGCCGGACTGTCGCTGACCCGGCCTCCGCCCGTGAGGACCTTGCAGGGATGCCAACAGGTGATCATCCACCCGGGACCCACGACGAGCTCGACCATCTGCGACAGCAGCTGCTCGTCGACGCCGTCGAACTCGTCGTCCTCGTCGGGAACCTCCCGCGCGATGAGGGCGGCCACCGACACCGTTCGGGCACCGGTTCGCTCGTCGCCGTACGTCTCGCTCTTCGGTTGCACGTCGGGCGTGAGCAGATCCCTGACCATGATCTCCTTCAAGCCGGGACAGTGCGGCTCCAGGCGCCTGCTCAGCTGGTGGACCACGTCCGGTTCGGGGTCGGCGCCTTGCGGATCGACGTCGAACCAGACCACGTCGCCCACACCGCGGTCGGGCACTGGCGTTCCGTCCTGGAGCACCCGCCAGCCCTCCAGCTCCCGGCGAGAGCACCGCATGAAGCGCAGAGGCACCCTGCGAGAGGGGTCGTCAGCGAGGGAAATGTCGGCTCCGGCGAGTTTCAGCTCGACGACCTCGCGACGGGAGATGTCCTCGCGAGGCGAACACATCGTGACGCCGTGGCCGCTCAGAGCCCGTTCGATGTCTCCCACATCGCTGTGGACGTCGAGACTGGAGAAGGTGTGGAGAAGGGACGAGACCTTGGCCAAGCGCTCCCTTCCGGGGTCGAGCATCAGCTCGTCGGCCACTCGTAGCGCAGCCAGGGTCCGCCACTGGTCCGAGACATCAGTGTCAATCGCCATGAGGCCATGGTGACCAGCACCATGGTGATTTGTCCCCGACATGCGCGACTTCGCGGCATCCGGGTCCCGGCACGGAGTGTTCACACGCGTCATCGGCCTCCCCGCGACAGTTCTCATCCCGCTCAGGCGACCCCGCGCGCCCGACACGCCGACACACTCACGGTCGTGGAGAGCGTGCGGACTCGGAGGGTGGCCGCATTGACGGTGTGCGACGTGGTGCTGCTCGGCGCCGGGAGCGATGACGGCAATACGCCGTCGACCGCACGCAGGCGCAGGTCGATGCGAAGAAGCGCGCTCGAGGAGGCGCAGGACGAGGTGCTCTCCCGCAGGCGAGGACTCGGTCGCGCCTCGACGACGTGATGATCGCCGAGCAGGAGCTCGCCGAGGCGACGACCGCGCTCCCCGAGCCCGAGGCGGCGGAGGAACCGGGAGCTTGAGCCGTCGGCGTCCGCGTCCTGGCCGACGTCAGGTCAGGATGCCGACGAGGATCGCGATCGCGACGCCGCACAGGAACACCATGTTCCAGGTCATTCATCACCTCCGGGGGACTGCGATTGCTACCGCCCGGGACGACCGTTGGCCGTAGTAGAACGCCGCAGCCGCGGCCGATCAAGGACGGCGCGCCGTGGTCTGGTCCGGTGAGCCAGGCACCCGGCGTCGTACCTCTTGGTGTTCGCGCGGCGCTCCGCCGACTCCGCATCATTCGAACAGGTGTTCTAACCTGAGCGGGTGAGGAGGACACCGGGGACGCCGGGACACGTGTGGGTGAACGTCACCGGCGACCCTCGGTGGGCGCGGCCCGGACTCCTCCTGACACCGCGTGAGGTCGGTGCCCGCACGGAGGCCTGGGTCGTCACCGCGGCCGTGGAGCGGCCGAGCGGCACGCTGCGGGTCCGTGAGGGCTGGACCCGGTCCGAGCACCTCTCCGACTCCGGCCCTCCCCCGGCGCCACGAGCGCCGCGGCACGTGATGGTCCGCCTGGGCCCGGACTCCCTCGACGTGCACCCCGGCCTGTTGCTGTTCTGGTGGGGCCTGCCCGCGGTCGGCGGCGCCCAGTGGCTGGCGTGGGTCGTCTGGGCCTCCGGCGGCGGTCACCACGAGGTCGAGGCGCACCAGGGCTGGTTGCCGGCCGGACAGGTCCGGCCGGTGGTCACGGGCGTCGGAGCGCGAGGCGGCGGCCGCTGACCACGGTCGGGACCAGCCGGACCACGTCGTACTTGAGGGTGCGCAGCCAGGAGGATGCGACGACGTCGTCGAGCTCGTCGGTGGCGTCCTCGGGAAGGTGCTCCAGCCGGCCGCGGGCGAGCACCGACCAGGCCTCCTCCCCCGTCAGGTCGTCGATCTCCAGGGCCGCCTCGGCCTGCAGCTCGGCCGCGAGCAGCTTGTTGCCCTCGCCGGTCGCGACCAGCAGGCTCTCGTCACGCACTGCGTAGTTCACGGGGACGACGTGCACCTCGTCGACCAGCCGGTACGCCAGCCGGCCGACCCGCTCCTGCGCGAGGAGCGCCCAGCACTCCTCCCGACTCAGGACGGTCATCGTGCTCATCCCCTCGGGGCCGGCGCGACGATGCGGACCGGGCCGTGCGCGGAGCGCAGCACGGCGCGGGCGGTGCCGCCCAGATGGGTCGCGGCCGGTACGCCGCGGGTCCGGCGGGCGATGACGACGACGTTCGACGGGGTGGATCGGATGGTCATGGCGGCCTCCTTCGCTCACCTCCATGCTCGACCGAGGGACCCGGCACCGTCAGGGCCGCCCGCCTGCGCCGTCCGGGACCTTGGTCACTGGCCGCCGGGACGGACCGATCTGTCCCGGCACACGCAAGCGGGACCACGCTGGGGCCAGGAGCACCGAGAGGCACCGCCAGTCCGGTGCGGGTGCCTGACCGAAGGAGACCGCCATGCTCGTCCGGGACCTGATGACCCCTGATCCCGTCACCGCCACCGCGGAGACGGGCATCAAGCAGGCGCTGACCAGGCTCGCCGACCTCGGCATCACCTCGATGCCCGTCGTCGACGACCGGGGACGGCTGTGCGGCATCGTGAGCGAGGCCGACCTGATCCGGGAGGTCGTGCCGCGCGACCCGCGCGCGCAGGAGCGCCCGGTGGTCGTCGAGCCGTTGTACCCGCCGGGGACCGTGGGAGAGGTGTGCACCCGCTCGGCGGCATCGGTGCGGATCGACGACGACGTCGCGAGCGCCGTCGAGCTGATGACCGCACTCTCCGCGAAGAGCGTGCCGGTGCTCGACGACGGCGGCCGGCTGGTCGGCATCCTCAGCCGCAGCGACGTGGTCCAGGCGCTCGCCCGCTCCGACGACGTCATCGCGGCCGACATCGACGACCTGCTCGGCTCCCTCGGGCACACCGACTGGCTGGTCGAGGTCGAGGACGGCGTCGTCACCGTCGGCGGGCCCTCCGGGTCTCCGGAGCGGTCACTCGCCGTCGTCGTCGCCCGGACGGTCCCCGGCGTCGTCGAGGTCCACGTCGACTGAGGCGGCCAGCGCTGCGATGTCGGCCGGCCCGGTGCCGCAGCACCCGCCGACGTACTCCACGCCGGCCTCGCGCCACAGCGGCAGGAGGCCGAGGTCGACCGGCTCGCCGTACACCCAGCGCCGGGTGGCCGCGTCCCAGGTTCCGCCCCGGTTCGGGTACGCGACGGCCGGCGCTCGGGTGGCTGCGACCGCGGCCCGCACGGCTACGAGGACGTCGGCCTGGTCGGAGCAGTTCACACCGGCGGCGCGCAGCCACGGCCGGTCGGCCAGCACGGCGTACGCATCGGGCAGCGGCTGACCGGCGCAGGTCGTCCCGTCCCGGACCGAGTAGCTGAACCAGGCGGGTACGCCGAGGTCGTCGAGCAGCTCCGCCAGCACGACCGCCTCGTCGGCGTCGGGCACGGTCTCGACCGCGAGCAGGTCGGGACCCGCGGCGGCCAGCAGCTCCAGGCGCGGCCCATGGAAGTCGCGGAGCCGCGAGACCGGGACGCCGTACCGGCCCCGGTACTCCGAGCCGTCGGCGAGGAACGCGCCGTACGGGCCGACCGACGCCGCGACGAGGAGGCCGGGCGCGTCCATCGAGTCGCGGACCTCCCGGGCGATCGTCACGCTGCGGGTGACGAGCCGCGCGGCGTCGTCGTACCCGGCGGCGGCGAAGCCCTCGATGCTGGCCTGGTAGCTCGCGGTCGTCGCGACCTGCGCGCCGGCCCGGTAGTACGCCCGGTGGGCGGCGGCGATCCGCTCCGGCTCCTCCGCGAGCAGGCGCGCGGTCCAGAGGGCACCGGACAGGTCCGCGCCCTGCTCCTCGAGCGCGGTGGAGAGCCCGCCGTCCAGCACCAGCACGGTGCCATCCTGCACCGCCGCGTCACGCGATGGTCGACAACCCCGAAGCCACGGGCACGGCGAGGGGTTGCTCGCGCGACGCGGTCAGCAGGACCGGGCAGGCGGCACCCCGGGCCACTCCCCGGGCCACCGGCCCCACCCGGGCGTGCCGGCCGAGCACCACGAGATCGGCGTGCCGCGACGCCTCGACGAGCGCGTCGACGAAGTGCCGGCGGTGGGTCGTGACGACCACGAGGCGCGCGTGCCACAGCCGGGCGGTCGCGGCGGCGACGGCGAGCAGCTCGGGGCAGGCCGCCGGGTCGCCGATCCCGGCGACGACCGTGCGCGGGCCGAGCCGGGGCCGCCAGTCGTCGGGCACGCAGACGAGGGGGGCCCCGAGGTGCGCGGCGAGCTCGGGGAAGCGTCCGGCCACGACGAGGTCCGCTGCACCGGCCGCCTCCGACATCGTGCGGACGTCGCGGGCCTGCACCATCGACAGCTCGGCCCGGCGCCGTCCCGCCTCAGCGACGGCGTGGTCGAGAGCCGCGCTCGAGCCGTACCTGCCGACCGCGACAACGACCCGCGCTGCCGTCTGCATGGCTCCAACCTCCCTCCCGGACCACCGGCCGGGACAGGGACCATCGGCCCGGATCCGGGGGCCGGGCGGCCTCGCACTCCCGGCGGCGCGGGTGCAGGCTCTGACCATGAGCAGGTACGTCTACGACTTCGCGCAGGGCAACAAGGACCAGAAGGACCTCCTCGGGGGCAAGGGCGCCGGGCTGGCCGAGATGACCAACCTCGGGCTGCCGGTGCCGCCCGGCTTCACGATCTCGACCGAGGCCTGCCGCGCCTACCTCGCCGAGGGTGCCGAGCCCGACGTCCTGGAAGCCGAGGTCGACGAGCACCTGCGCGCCCTCGAGGAGCGGATGGGCCGGCGGCTCGGTGACCCGCACGACCCGCTGCTGGTGTCCGTGCGGTCGGGCGCGAAGTTCTCGATGCCCGGGATGATGGAGACCGTCCTCGACGTCGGCCTCAACGACGAGTCGGTCGTGGGGTTGGCGCAGCAGAGCGGCGACGAGCGGTTCGCGGCGGACTCCTACCGGCGGCTGCTGCAGATGTTCGGCACGACGGTGCTCGGCATCGACGGTGCGGCGTTCTCCGACCGGATGGACGCCGGCGACCTGCTCGACGCCGAGCAGCTCCGCGCGGTCGTCGAGGACTTCAAGGCGGTGGTCCGCCAGCACACCGGTCGCGACTTCGCGCAGGACCCGCGCGAGCAGCTGCGGCTCGCGATCCGCGCGGTCTTCGCCTCGTGGAACACGCCCCGCGCGGCGCTCTACCGCCGGCAGGAGCAGATCCCGGACGACCTCGGCACGGCGGTCAACGTGCAGGCGATGGTGTTCGGCAACCGCGGCGGTTCCTCCGGCTCAGGTGTGGCGTTCACCCGGGACCCGGCCACCGGTGACCAGGGCGTGTACGGCGACTACCTGAGCGACGCCCAGGGAGAGGACGTGGTGTCCGGCGTCCGGAACACGGTCTCGATCGCGGACCTGGCCGAGCTGGACCGCACGTCGTACGACGAGCTGCTGCGGATCATGGAGGTCCTGGAGAAGCACTACCGGGACATGTGCGACCTCGAGTTCACCATCGAGGACGGTCGCCTGTGGATGCTCCAGACCCGCGTCGGGAAGCGTACGGCGGAGGCCGCGGTGCGGATCGCGGTCGACATGGTCGACGAGGGGCTGATCGACGAGGACGAGGCCCTGCGCCGGGTCACCGGCGAGCAGGTCGGGGCGCTCCTGTTCCCACGGTTCGCTCCCGACCCGGGGCGGCAGCCGGTGGCGACCGGGATGAGCGCCTCCCCCGGCGCGGCCGTCGGGAGGGTGGTGCTCGACTCGGCGACCGCGGTCGAGTGGGCCGCCCGCGGCGAGCACGTGATCCTGGTCCGCAAGGAGACCAGCCCCGAGGACCTGCCCGGGATGGTCGCGGCGAACGGCATCCTCACCAGCCGCGGCGGCAAGACGTCGCACGCCGCCGTCGTGGCCCGCGGGATGGGCCGCACCTGTGTCTGTGGCGCCGAGTCGATCGTGATCGACCTGCCGAACCGGCGGCTCACGGTGCGCGGCGGGCCGACGGTGGCCGAGGGGGACGTGATCTCGATCGACGGCAGCACCGGCGAGGTCTTCCTGGGCGAGGTGGCGGTGAGCGACCCCGCGGTCGTCCGGCGGCTCGAGGGCCAGGACGTCGACGACCCGGTCGCGGACGCGGTCGTGCGGCTGCTCGGCCGGGCCGACGCCGTACGCCGGCTGGCCGTCCGGGCGAACGCCGACACGCCCGAGGATGCGGCCCGGGCGCGCCGGTTCGGGGCCTGCGGCATCGGCCTCTGCCGGACCGAGCACATGTTCCTCGGTGAGCGTCGCGCCCTGGTGGAGGACCTGATCGTGGCGGAGGACGCCGCCGGCCAGAAGTCGGCGCTGACCGGACTGGGACCGCTGCAGCGCCAGGACTTCACCGAGATCCTGGCCGCGATGGACGGGCTGCCCGTGACGGTGCGGCTGATCGACCCGCCCCTGCACGAGTTCCTGCCCGACCTGACCGACCTCTCGGTGCGGGTCGCGCTCGAGGACGAGCGGCACGTCGAGGACGAGCACGACCACCGGATGCTGGCCGCGGTCCGGCGGCTGCACGAGCAGAACCCGATGCTCGGGCTGCGGGGTGTCCGGCTCGGCATCGTGATCCCCGGCCTGTTCGACATGCAGGCCCGGGCGATCGCCGAGGCGGCCGCGGACCGGATCGCCGCGGGCGGCGACCCGCGTCCGGAGATCATGGTGCCGCTGGTCGCCAGCGAGCGGGAGCTGGCGATGGTCCGCGCCCAGCTCGAGGAGGTCGTGGCCGCGGTCGCCGAGGAGCGTGGCATCACCCTGGACATCCCGATCGGCACCATGATCGAGCTGCCGCGCGCCGCGGTGACCGCCGACCGGATCGCCACCGTGGCCGACTTCTTCTCGTTCGGCACCAACGACCTGACCCAGACGACGTGGGGCTTCTCCCGCGACGACGTCGAGGCGGCGTTCTTCCCGGCGTACCGCGACCACGGGGTGTTCCCGGTCTCGCCGTTCGAGACCTTGGACGTCGAAGGCGTCGGCGAGCTGGTGCGGACGGCGGTCCGGCTCGGCCGGCAGACCCGACCCGACCTGCACCTGGGCGTGTGCGGCGAGCACGGCGGCGACCCCGCGTCCATCCACTTCTTCGACGAGGTGGGGCTCGACTACGTGTCCTGCTCTCCGTACCGGGTGCCGGTCGCCCGCTGGGAGGCGGCGCGTGCCGCGCTCGGCTGAAAGGCCCGTCGGGGGCTGACCTTCGACTCTGCCGGCGGCCGCTCGGCCCCACGAGGCTGGAGCTGAGCCGAAGGAGGTACGCCGATGCTGGTCCGGGACGTGATGACCTCGCCGGTCGTGACCGTGCACGTCGACGACGGGCTGGACCTCGCAGCGCGGCTGCTGCGCGAGCACGGCGTCCGGGCACTCCCGGTCGTCGACGGTGACGGTCACGTGCTGGGCATGGTGACCGAGACCGACGTGGTCAGGGACGCGGTCCCCCGCGACCCGTGGGCCCGCGACCTCCACCCGTCCGCGAGCGGCCCGCACCCCGCGAGCGTCCGCGATGTCATGAGCTTCCACCCGGTGGCCCTGCTGCCGGACGTGGAGCTCCCCGTGGCCGCCGACCTCCTGGTCAGCGGCCACCTCACCAGCCTGCCCGTCGTCGAAGACGGTGTGGTCGTCGGCATCCTGACCCGCCGCGACCTGGTCGCCGTCCTCGCACCCCCTACCGAGGAACAGCCATGAAGGCAGCAGTCGTCACCAGCTTCACCGAGCCCCTGGAGATCCAGGAGCTCCCCGTCCCCGAGCCCGGACCCGGCCAGGTCCTGGTCCACGTGGAGGCCAGCGGCCTGTGCCACACCGACATCCACGCCGCGCACGGCGACTGGCCGATCAAGCCGACCCCGCCGTTCGTGCCGGGTCACGAAGGGGTCGGCGTGATCGAGGCGGTCGGACCCGGCGTCACCCACCGTGCGATCGGTGACCGCGTCGCGGTGCCGTGGCTCGGCCACGCGTGCGGTCACTGCGACCACTGCGTCGCCGGCTGGGAGACGCTGTGCGAGGAGCAGCAGAACACCGGCTACTCGATCGACGGCGGCTTCGCCGAGTACCTCGTGGCCGACGCGACGTACGTCGTCCCGGTCCCCGACGGGGTGTCGTCGTACGACGCCGCGCCGCTGACCTGCGCGGGCGTGACCACGTACAAGGCGATCAAGGTCGCCGGCGTCCGGCCGTCCGAACGGGTCGCGGTGTTCGGCGTCGGCGGCCTCGGCCACCTGGCGGTGCAGTACGCCCGCCTGGTCGGCGGCACCGTGATCGCCGTGGACGTCGAGGAGGAGAAGCTGGAGCTCGCCACCGAGCTCGGCGCCGACCACGTCGTCAACGCGAGCAGGACCGACCCGGTCGCGGCCATCGAGGCCCTCGGCGGGGCGGACGTCGCGGTCGTGCTGGCGGTCATCCCGTCGGTGTTCGAGCAGGCGTTCGCGAGCCTGCGCCGCGGCGGGCGGCTGATCTGTGTCGGGCTGCCGCCCGAGAGCGACGGGCCGATGAGCCTGCCGATCTTCCCGACCGTCCTCAAGGGCGTCTCGGTGATCGGCTCGATCGTCGGCACCCGTCAGGACCTCGCGGAGGTCTTCGCGCTGCACGCAATGGGCCGGACCCGCGTGATCGCGGAGAGCCGCAAGCTCGACGACGTGAACGCGGCGATCGACGAGGTGCTCGCCGGCCGCGCGCCGGCGCGCCTGGTGTTCGAGTTCTGACCGACTCCCCGGGCAGCGGCCGGGAGCCGGCCGAGGACAGGGAGGGCCCGAGGGCAGCGACGACCTCGGGCCACCTCCCTGTCGACGATGCGTCCCGGGGATCCGACCCCGGGCGGCGGACCGCGCCGACGTCTCGGGTCACCGGCGCGGGCCGTAGGGAAGAGAGTAGGCAGAACCGCGTCGGGCGCGGGCCGTGTTGAGGGAATCTGGAGGAAGTTCTCACCTGCAGGGATGCGCCCGGAAGGGTGTGGGCGGGTCTCGCGGATTCGCCTAGGGTCGAAGCAGCCGAGAGTCTCTGTGACTCGCCAGCAAGGGCGTTCCATTCCCGGTTGCACACATTCGACCGGAGACGACCATGGACTTCTCGATCGCCATCACGATCGATCCGCCGACCGCCACGCTCACCGCCCACGGCGAGCTCGACATCTTCACCGCCCACGAGGTCGCCCGCCAGCTCTCGGAGGCCGTCGGGTCCGGCTGCCGCCGGGTGCTCGTCGACGTGGGTGGCGTGACGTTCGTCGACGCCTCGGCCCTCGGCGTGCTCGCGTGGGCCCGGCACAACCTCGTGGTCCGGCAGGGTGACTTCGGGTTCGTGGCGACCAGTCCGCCGTTCCGCCGCCTCTGCGCGATGACCGGCCTGGACCGGGAGTTCGCGCTCAACTGAATCCGGCCGGCTCGCCCGGGGAGGCAGCGGTCCGCCCGCACACCCCGATCCCCCGTGGAGGGGTGTGAGCGGGCGGCCCACTGGCTTGCAAGGATCGGCGAGCGGCGTGCGCGGCGGTTCACCCCTGGGGGTGGAGCTACCCGTCGTACGCCGGCAGCGTGAGCTCGAAGACCGAGCCCGGCCCGTCCGGGTTCGCGAGGGCGGTGATGGTGCCGTCGTGCCGGTTGATGATCCGCCGGACGATCGAGAGGCCGAGCCCGCTGCCCTCGTAGTCGCGGTAGTGCGCCCGGTGGAACTCGTCGAAGATCTGCTCGCGCTCCCCTTCCGGGATGCCGATGCCGTTGTCGATGACCCGGATCGTCACGAAGCCCAGCTTCCCGCTGCACCCGTGCACGGCGATCCGTGGCTCGACGCCCGGGGCGACGTACTTCAGGGCGTTCCCGATCAGGTTGTCCAGCACCTGGCGGACCAGGACCCGATCGGCCAGCACCGGTGGGACCGGGCCGCAGGTCACGTTCTTCTCCGCGTGCCGTCCGGAGGCGACCTCGGCGACGAGCGAGCCGACGTCGACGCAGCTCACCTCGAGGTCGCGGGCACTGCTGGTCGCGTGCGTCAACAGGTCGCGGATCAGCTCGCGCATCCGGCGTGACGACGACCGCACCCGCGAGACGAACTCCCGGGCCAGCTCGGCGTCCAGGCCGCCGGTGTCCAGCTCGTCCGCGATCATCTCGGTCCACCCGTCGATCGCCGCGAGCGGGTTGCGGAGGTCGTGGGCGACGACGCCGGCGAACGCGGCGAGCTCCTCGCGCCGGGCGTGCTCGATCGTGGTGTCCCGGAACAGCACCAGCGCCCGGGCCCGGGCGCGCAGCTCGTCGCGGGGCAGCGGCATGGCGGAGACCGCGACCACGCGGTCCGGCTGGTCGCCGTTGCGCACCAGGATCTCGGCGTCGCGCACGGTCTCCCCCAGGAGCGCCCGGCTGGAGGGCCGGTCGCCGTCGACCATCGGCGTCCCGTCGGCCCACCGGTCGGAGCGCGCGGCCAGCAGCTCGCAGGTCAGCTCCTGCTCGGCGAGCCCGAAGATCTCGGCGGCCGCGGCGTTGTGCAGCAGCAGGGCGCCGGCGGCGTCCAGGACGAACAGGCCCTCGTTCATCGACCCGATCACGGCCTGGCGCACACTCCCCTGGTAGTCGGCCTCCTCCTTGGTACGCCGCAGCTCGGCCGCGAGCGCCTCGCGCTCGTCGCGGCCGGTCGAGAGGCCCAGGCCCGTGACGACGAGGGTCGCGATGTAGAACTCCGCCAGCAGGTAGCCGATCTCGACCCGGTCCACCGCCGCGAACGGCCCGATGCCCGTCATCGTCAGGAAGATCGTCGCGACTCCCGCGAGGAAGGAGTGCGTGGCACTGAGCAACGTCGAGAAGCGGAGCCCGATCCACACGGTCGCGGCCAGCAGCGGGAACGCCAGCGGCAGCGTCTCGAAGGAGAAGGCCAGGCCGTACATGCCCACGGTGAACAGCACGGCCGCGGCCAGCTCGGCCCAGGTCGCCTCGCTGAGCAGCCGCGGCCGCGGGCGGCGGGACGTGATCCGCTGCCCGAGCAGCAGTCCGAACGTCACCACGATGAAGGCGCTGCAGGCGTTCCGGCCGAACCACAGCACGCCACCGAGGTCGAGGTCCCCGTCGCCGAGCAGGGTCCACGAGGCCGTGGCCAGGGCCGCACCGGCCGCGGTGCCGACCACCATCGCGGCACCGAACCGAGCGAGCACCCGGGGCCGGTCGAGCGGGCGCTGGCCGCCGCAGCCCCAGAGGTCCGGGCACCAGAGGCGCAGCAGCAGGACCCCGAGGACGGTCTGCACGAGGACGGCACCGGCGAGGGCGACCGCGAGCTCGGGCTTCGAGCCGAGCACCAGGTTCGCACCCACCCCGACCACCAGCAGCAGCGCGCCGTCCCAGCTGAGCACCCGGGCGCCGCGCAGCAGCAGCCAGAGCATGGCGATGCCGCCGACCGGCAGCCCGGTCGCGAACCCCGGCGCCTCGTAGTCGCTCGCCCTGGTGCCGAGCGCGAGCACCATCAGGCACCCGGCGAAGACAAACCCTCCACCGGGACCGATGATCGCGCGCGCCATCTTCCGGTCGCCCGGCATTCCCCACTCCCACCTCAGGCCCCCACCCGTGCCCAGCAGGCTAGCCCTCCGGGCGGCCCCGCGTGGGGAACCGGGCCGGAACGGCGACTACGCGTCGTCGACGGCGAGGTCCTCGTCGTGGGTGCCCGGGCGGGGCGCCCACGGCAGCTCCTTCGCCGGGCGTACGACGATCAGCCGGTCGCCCCGGGCCAGCAGGGTGACCACCGGGTCGAAGTAGCGGTACACCTTCTCGTCGCGCACGACGGCGATCACCTGGTCGGGCAGCGACTGGGGCTGCCGGCCGACCTCGGAGACGAGCAGGTCGCGCTCGGCGACCTCGAGGCCCTCGCCGTACGTGAGGAGGTCCTCCATCACCGAGCCGAGCGTGGGCGACAGCGAGGACAGGCCCAGCAGTCGGCCGACCGCGTCGGAGGAGGTGATCACGGAGTTGGCACCGGACTGGCGCATCAGGGCGACGTTCTCCTGCTCCCGGACCGCCGCGACGATCCAGACGTCCGGGTTGAGCTGGCGGACGGTGAGCGTGGCCAGCACGTTGGAGTCGTCGCGGTTGGTCGTGATGATCACCTGGTTGGCGTCCTTGACGCCGGCGCGGCGGAGCACGTCCTGACGGGTGGCGTCGCCGGTCACGACGGCGAGGCCGTCAGCGTGGGCCTCCTGGAGCGCGGCGGCGCCGGGGTCGACGACCACGATCGACTCGCGGTCGATGCCGTTGTTGACGAGGGTGTCGACCGCGGCCCGTCCCTTGGTGCCGTAACCGATCACGACGACGTGGGCAGCCATGTGCTTCCTCCAGCGGGCGACTCGGAACATCTCGCGACCCTGCGAGGCGAGCACCTCGAGGGTGGTCCCGATCAGCAGCACCAGGAAGGCGATGCGGAGCGGGGTGACGACGAACGCGTTGATCATCCGGGCGTGCGGCGCGACCGGCGCGATGTCGCCGTACCCGGTCGTGCTCAGCGTGACGGTCGAGTAGTAGATGGAGTCGACCAGGTCCACGTGGCCCGTCGGGTCGTTGGCGTCGTGGTAGGCGTCCCGGTCGAGGTAGACGAGCAGGACGGTGCCGACCAGGATGACCACCGCCAGCAGCAGCCGGCGGCTGAGCTCCCACCACGGCGACCGGCCGCGGTCGGGAAGGGAGAGCTTCCCGCGGGCGCGGCCCTGCGTGATGTCGCTGGAGTCGTCCGGCACGGCCGCAATCTATCCGGTCTCGTCGCGGGAGCCGAGGCGGCGCAGCCGCTGCACGAGCTCGAGTCGCGCCCGGGTGGTCGCCTTCTGCGGGAACACCTCGTCGAACGCCGCGTTCACCGCTGCGCCGATCAGCACCGCGATCGAGACCAGATAGAGCCACAGGAGGACGGCGATGGGCGCGGCGAGCGGGCCGTAGATCGACTTCGAGTCGGCAGCGGTGGCGGTGAGGAACCAGCGCAGCAGGTACGACCCGACGATCCAGCAGAACAGCGCGAACGTCGCGCCCGGGAGGTTGAAGCTCCAGTTGGTCCGCACCGGGACGGACACGTGGTACAGGGTGGCGAGGAAGCAGATGCAGACCAGGATGACGACCGGCCAGTAGAAGGCGACCAGGAAGTCCCCGCTCTCGGGGAGCCAGTCCTCCACCAGGCTCGGCCCGGCGACGACCAGCGGGATCGAGACGACGCCGGTGACGATCGCGAGCAGGTACAGCGCGAAGGACAGCGCGCGGGTCTTGACGATCCCGCGGTGCCCGCCCAGCCCGTGCATGATCGTGATGGTGTCGACGAACACGTGCAGCGCCCGGGAGCCCGACCAGAGGGCGAGCACGAAGCCGAGGGAGATCACGTCGAGCCGGCCGCCCTGCAGCACGTCGTCGATGGTCGGCGTGATGATCCGGTTCACGGCGTTCTCGGTCAGGGCCCGCTCGGACAGCTGGACCACGGCGTCGCGCACGTCGGCGACCTGCGCGGCGCTGAACTGGTCGGACACGAAGCCGATCGCGCCCGCGAGCGCGAAGATCAACGGCGGCACCGAGAGGACCGCGAAGAACGCCGCCTCGGCGGCCAGCCCGGTGACGCGGTACTTCATGCAGGAGCCGAACGTGGTCACGACCAGGCGCCAGACCACTTCCCGGACCTGCACGAAGCGCGCCGCGACGGCACGCTCCACGCTCCCGGCCCCGGACATGGAACTAACGTAGTCACATGCGTTCGGAGATCCGGGTAGCCACGAACCAGGCACCGCCCCTGGTCGGTCACAACATCATCACGGGCGACGCCTCGCTCGTCGAGGCGATCACGCGGCACGCGTCGGCCGACCTGGTCGACGACCTCGCCGTGGTGGGTGCGGAGGCCGGCACGCCCGAGGCGCGGGAGCACGGGATGCTCGCCAACGAGCACCACCCGGAGCTGGTCCCCTACGACCGGTACGGGCACCGGATCGACGAGGTGGCGTTCCACCCGTCCTGGCACTGGCTGATGCAGCGGGCGATCGGCCACGGTCTGGCGGCGACGGCCTGGGAGCAGCAGGAGGCCGGATCGCCGTACGCGCACGTACGGCGGGCCGCGGGCTTCATGGCCTGGTCGCACACCGAGCCCGGCCACGGCTGCCCGGTCTCGATGACGTACGCCGCCGTCCCGGCGCTGCGCGCCGACGAGGCGATCGCGAAGGAGTGGACGCCGCTGCTGGCCTCCACGGCGTACGACCCCGGCGTACGGCTGGCATCGGCGAAGCGGGGCGCGCTGGCCGGCATGGGCATGACCGAGAAGCAGGGCGGCTCCGACGTCCGCGCCAACGTCACCGTGGCGCGGCCGACCTCGGTGGACGGCGCGTACACCCTGCACGGGCACAAGTGGTTCACGTCGGCGCCGATGAACGACGTGTTCCTGGTCCTGGCGCAGGCCGAGGGTGGCGTCAGCTGCTTCCTGGTGCCGCGGGTGCTGCCGGACGGCTCCCGCAACCAGCTCGACGTCGTGCGCCTCAAGGACAAGCTCGGCAACCGCTCGAACGCCTCCTCGGAGCTGGAGTTCGACGGGACCGTCGCCCAGCGGCTGGGCGATGAAGGACGCGGCGTGCGCACGATCATCGAGATGGTCGCCGCGACCCGGCTCGACTGCGTGCTGGGCTCGACCTCGCTGATGCGGCGGGCGGTCAACGAGGCGTCCTGGCACGCCGCGCACCGGTCGGCGTTCGGCTCGCTGCTCGCGGAGAAGCCGCTGATGCAGAACGTGCTCGCCGACCTCGCGGTCGAGACGGAGGCGGCGACCGCGCTGGCGATGCGGCTCGCGGCCGCGGTGGACGCCGTGGACGACCCGCACGAGGCCGCGCTGCGCCGGATCGCGCTCCCGCTGGCGAAGTTCTGGGTGTGCAAGCGGACGCCGTACCTCGTGGCCGAGGCGCTGGAGTGCCTCGGTGGGAACGGTTACGTCGAGGAGTCCGGGATGCCGCTGCTCTACCGCGAGGCACCGCTGAACTCGGTGTGGGAGGGCTCGGGCAACGTGAATGCGCTCGACGTGCTCCGCGCGCTGGGACGCGAGCCGGAGGTGCTCGACGCCTGGATCACCGAGGTCGGCCGCGCGCGCGGCGGGGACCCGCGGCTGGACCGGGCGATCGAGGACACCCTGGCGCTGCTCGGCTCGCTGATGGGTGAGCCGGACCGGCTCGAGCTGAACGCCCGCCGGCTGGCGGGCCGGATGGCCGCGGTGCTGCAGGGCTCCCTGCTGGTGCGGTTCGCGCCGCCGGAGGTCGCCGACGTGTTCTGCGCCAGCCGGCTGGGCTCGGCGTACGACGGCACGTTCGGCGCGCTCGAGGGCGGGGACCTGCGCGCGATCGTGGCGCGCGCGACGCCCGTCGTCGGGTGAGCGCCCGGATCAGGTCGGTCAACGCCGGTGACCCGGAGCCGAACCGGGCCAACCGGGTGCGGGTCACCGGGTTCGGCAAGCGCCCCTTGGACCACGCCGAGCTCCGCCCGCCCGGACCGAAGCGCGGCGGCCTCGGCAGCGGCCTGGTCGGCGACTTCATCGGGAACACGGGGCACCACGGCGGCGACCGACAGGCGGTCTACGCGTTCGCCCGGGAGGAGCTCGACGCCTGGGAGCGCCGGCTGGACCGGGCCCTGCCCGACGGCGCGTTCGCCGAGAACCTCACGACCGAGGGCCTGGACGTCGATGCCGCACGGCCGGGCGACCAGTGGGCCGTGGGCGACCAGGTGGTGCTCGAGGTGACCGGGCCGCGCATCCCGTGCCGGACGTTCTCCCACCGGATGGGCGTACGCGGCTGGATGCGGACGTTCTCGGAGGTCGGCCGCACCGGCGCCTACCTCGCCGTGGTGGCCGGCGGCACGGTCCGTCCCGCCGACGCGATCCGGGTCGTGGCCGAGGCGAGCCATGACGTCGGGCTGCCCGAGACCTTCCGGGCCTTCATGGGCGACCCCGCCGCCGTACGCCGGGTGCTCGAGGCCGGGTTCCTCCCGCCCGACGAGGCGGAGTGGCTGCACAGGCGGGTCGCGCCGTCGGGCTGACCCCGGGGCTCACCACGCGCATCACGGACAGGTGGCACCCGCGCACGTGCGGTACGCCGTCACCTGGTTGTGGAGGCTCGTGATGAGAGAGGACGGGGGGTCGTTGCTCGTGACGGCGTCCTTGAGCAGGTTGGTGAGCTGCCCCGGGTCGGTGTCGAGGTTGTAGTACTCCTGGAACGCGAGAGCCCCGGTGTCGCTGTAGGTCTCGATGTAGGCGAAGTGCGCGTCGTGCACCTGTGCCCACGTCGGGACATTGCCGTTCGCCGTGTCGAGCCAGTACTCGTTGAACTCGACCGAGCGGGTGACGCCTGGGAGGAGCGAGCGACCGTCGAGGACCACACCTGCGCCCGGGGAGACGCCCGTCGCCTGGTAGATCGTCGGCGCGATGTCGACGTTGGACACCAGCTCGGGGCTGGTTCCGGCGGTGACGTGCCCGTCCCATCGCACCCACATCGGGACGTTGATCGCCGGTGAGTAGGGCAGGAACTTCGAGACCCGGTTGTGCTCACCCCACAGCGTGCCGTTGTCGCTCCAGAACACGACCATCGTGTTGGCGAGCTGACCGCTGGACTGCAGGTAGCTCAGCAGGCGGTCGATCTGGTCGTCGACGCTCATCAGCACGCGCATCTGCCCCTGGCAGGTCGTCTGCACGGTCGCGTCGGTGACCTTGACCCACTTCGCGTAGGGCGGCTTGTCCGAGAGGTCCGACTCCCCGGGCTGCTTGAGCCCGCAGGCGGGCACAGCCGCGGATGCGTACTTGGGCTCGGCCCCGTAGGTCGCCAGAGCACCGGAACCCTCCGGGTGGGGGGCGTGGATCGCGACGTACTCGTACCAGGGGCGCCCCTGGGGGTCGGCCGCCATCGTCTTGAGGTAGTCGAGGGCGTAGTTCCCGGCGAGCGTCGTGGCGTAGCCGACGACCTTCGCGACCTTCCCCTGGACGTTGATGCGAGGGTCGTTGTAGGCGGAGGACTGCCACATCGCGTAGCGGTCGAAGTCAGGCGGTGCCGTGGTGAGCGGCCACTCGTGCAGGTACTTCCCGACCAGGGCGGTCTGGTACCCGGACTGGCGCAGGAAGTGCTGCACCGCGTCCGCCGGCCTGAAGTTGGCGACGTCGTGCTGGTGCATCATCAGGTTGTTGTGGTCGTACTGACCGGTCATGCCGGCGGCGCGCGCCGGGCAGCACGAGGGCGTCGAGACGTCGGCGTTGGAGTAGAACTTCCCGCTCGACAACCACTGGACGGTCTTCGGCATGTACGCCGCGATCTGGGCCGGCGACTGGTCGCGCATGTCGTCGAGCACGATGTTCAACACGTTCGGCCTGGTGTCCACCGCTGCGGCGCCGGCCGTGCTGCTCGTCGCCGTCACCAGTGCGCAGCTGGCGAGCAGCAGTGCGGCAACGAGGCCGATGAGTCCGTGTTCGCGCTTCGTCATGTGTCCCTCCGGGACCGACACGCCGGCTCCGCACGGCTACCCGATCACCGGGGGCGCTTGGTGACGTTGCTGAAGATCCGACTCCACGACAAGCTAGCCGTCGGCCGGTGGCGGGCGCATGACCGAATGTGGTGATCCACGCGCGAGTGGGGGTCAGGACAGGTCGATCCCGGGGTAGAGCGGGTGCTTGTCGAGCATCTCGGCCGACGCGTCGCGGACCTTGTCGGCCACGCCGTCGCCCACGGAGTACGACGCCTTGGACGGCTTGCCGTCCTTCGTCGTGCCGGGCTGGGTGTTCTGCAGGACGTGCACGATCAGCTCCGCGACCCGGTCGAACTCGTCGTGGCCGAAGCCGCGGGTCGTCAGCGCGGGGGTGCCGAGCCGGACGCCGGACGTGTACCAGGCGCCGTTCGGGTCCCGTGGGACGGAGTTGCGGTTCGTCACGACCCCGGCGTCCAGCAGCGCCGACTCCGCCTGCCGGCCGGTGAGGCCGAACGAGGACACGTCGAGCAGGACGAGGTGGTTGTCGGTGCCGCCGGTGACGAGGTTGGCGCCGCGGGACAGGAAGCCGTCGGCGAGCGACTTGGCGTTGTCGGCGATCCGCTGGGCGTAGGTCTGGAACTCCGGGCGGCGCGCCTCGGCGAGCGCGACGGCCTTGGCGGCCATCACGTGCGACAGCGGGCCGCCGAGCACCATCGGGCAGCCCCGGTCCACGTCGGCGGCGTACTCCTCCTGGGCGAGCACCAGGCCGCCGCGGGGGCCGCGCAGCGACTTGTGCGTGGTCGTCGTCGTCACGTGGGCGAACGGCACCGGGTCCTCGTCGCCGGTGAACACCTTGCCGGCGACCAGCCCGGCGAAGTGCGCCATGTCGACCATCAGGGTCGCGCCCACCTCGTCGGCGATCTCGCGCATCTTCGCGAAGTTCACTCGACGCGGGTACGCCGAGTAGCCGGCCACGAGCACCAGCGGCTTGAACTCGCGGGCCTTCGCGGCCACGGCGTCGTAGTCGAGCAGCCCCGTCTGCGGGTCCGTGCCGTACTGCTGCTGGTGGAACATCTTCCCGGAGATGTTCGGGCGGAACCCGTGGGTCAGGTGGCCGCCCGCGTCGAGCGACATGCCCAGCAGCCGCTGGTTGCCGAGCTCGTGGCGCAGCGACTCCCAGTCCTCCTCGGTGAGCTCGTTGACGTTCTTCGCGCCCAGCCGCTCGAGGGCGGGCGTCTCGACCCGGTGCGCGAGGATCGACCAGAACGCCACGAGGTTCGCGTCGATGCCCGAGTGCGGCTGCGCATAGGCGTACGGCGCGCCGAACAGCTCGCGGGCGTGCTCCGCGGCGACCGACTCGACGGTGTCGACGTTCTGGCAGCCGGCGTAGAAGCGGTGCCCGACCGTGCCCTCGGCGTACTTGTCGCTGAACCAGGTGCCCATCGTGAGCAGCACGGCAGGCGAGGCGTAGTTCTCGCTCGCGATCAGCTTGAGCGAGCCGCGCTGGTCGACCAGCTCCTGGCGGGTGGCGTCCGCGATCCGCGGCTCGACCGAGGCGATCACCTCGAGGGCCTGGCGGTACGCGCTGCTGGTGAGGGAGTCGATGCGCTCGTCGGTCATGCCACGAAGAGTAGTGGGCCCGCGAGTGTGACGTGGACCGCACTCCGCCCGGTCGGCGGCGGGCCGACGGATGCGGTGGTCTCACATGACGGACGTCCGTCTCACCCCATGGGATTTCGTCTTGTGGTGGACGCGTCCGGCCCCTGAGACTCCTTGACATGATCTCCGCTGCGACCCAGACGTTCCTCGTGGCCCGACGCCACGTGGACCTCGGACGCACGCGCAGCATGATGTGTTGGCATTCCTGACCAGCCGCCCCTCCCCGGCCGCTGAGCTCCCGGCAACGTCGCCGGTGGAGCCTCGCGAGCCGCACCGTCCAGGAACGCCGAGGAACCGACACCCATGTCCGATCTCCGCTACACCGCCCAGCGTCCCGAGCACACCGAGATCCCCCGCACGAAGCGCGGCGAGGGCCAGTGGGCGCTCGGGTACACCGAGCCGCTGAACAAGAACGAGCAGTCCAAGAAGGACGACAACCCGCTCAACGTCCGCGACCGGATCCTGAACATCTACTCCAAGCGGGGCTTCGACTCGATCGACCCGGCCGACCTGCGTGGCCGGTTCCGCTGGATGGGCCTCTACACCCAGCGCAAGCCGGGCATCGACGGCGGCAAGACCGCGATCCTCGACGAGGAGGAGCTCGACGACCGCTACTTCATGCTGCGGGTGCGCTCGGACGGCAAGCTCCTGTCCCCCGCGGCGGTCCGCGCGCTGGGCACCATCGGCGTCGACTACGCCCGGGACACCGCGGACATCACCGACCGCGAGAACATCCAGTACCACTGGATCCGGGTGGAGGACGTTCCCGCCATCTGGGACCGCCTCGACGGCGCCGGCCTGCACAGCACCGAGGCGTGCGGCGACTCGCCCCGCCCGTTCCTGGGCTCACCGGTCGCGGGCGTCGCGGTGGACGAGATCATCGACGGCAGCTCCGCGCTCGCCGAGATCGAGCGCCGCTACATCGGCAACCCGGACTTCTCGAACTTCCCCCGGAAGTTCAAGACCGCGCTCACCGGCCACCCCTCGCACGACGTGGCACCGGAGATCAACGACGTCGCGTTCGTCGGCACCGTGCACCCCGAGCACGGCCCGGGCTTCGACCTCTGGGTCGGCGGCGGCCTGTCGACCAACCCGATGCTCGCGCAGAAGCTGGGCGTCTGGATCCCGCTCGACGAGGTGCCGGACGCGTGGGAGGCGGTGGCGTCGATCTTCCGTGACTACGGCTACCGCCGGCTCCGGTCCCGGGCCCGCCTGAAGTTCCTGGTCCAGGACTGGGGCGTGGAGAAGTTCCGCGAGGTGATGGAGAACGAGTACCTCGGCCGTGCTCTCGTCTCGAACCCCTCCCCCGCCTCCCCGGTGGGACACCGCGACCACATCGGCGTGCACGACCAGAAGGACGGCCGGAAGTACGTCGGCATCGCGCCGACCGCCGGCCGCGTCTCGGGCAGCCTGCTGGTCCAGCTCGCCGACCTGATGGAGGAGTACGCCGTGCAGGGCGCCCGCCTGACGCCGTACCAGAAGATCGTGCTCATCGGCGTGGAGCCCGCGGTCGTCGACGAGCTCCTGGACCGGCTCGACCTGATCGGTCTGTCCGCGCGGCCCTCGAACTGGCGGCGCAACACGATGGCCTGCACGGGCATCGAGTTCTGCAAGCTGGCGATCGTCGACACCAAGGACCGCGCCCGAGACCTGGTCGCCGAGCTGGAGCGGCGCTTCCCCGACGTGGACACCCCGATCACCGTGAACGTCAACGGGTGCCCGAACGCCTGCGCCCGGACGCAGGTGGCCGACATCGGACTCAAGGGCCAGCTGGTCATGCACGAGGGCGAGCAGGTCGAGGGCTTCCAGGTGCACCTCGGCGGCGCCACCGGACTGCAGGCGAACTTCGGCCGCAAGCTGCGGGCCCACAAGGTCACCAGCGCCGGCCTCGACGACTACGTCAGCTCGCTGGTCACCAACTACCTCGCTGACCGCGAGGACGGGGAGACGTTCACGACGTGGGTGCTGCGCGCCGACGAGGACCTGGTCCGCGGCGAGAAGACGCTCGAGCCCGCCCTGGTGGGTGGTTCCTCGTGAGCGAGCGCGCCGTGCCCTTCCACTGCCCGTACTGCGGCGGGGAGGAGCTGCGTCCGCACGAGGTCGTGTCCGAGTCCGGCGAGGTCTCCTCTCCCCACGGGAGCTGGGACTGCCGCGGGTGCCAGCGCGCGTTCTCGCTGAAGCTGATCGGCCTGCTGCGGCCCAGCGGAGGTGCCGCATGACCGCCGCCACGACCATCAACGCGCGGAACAACCGGGGCACGCAGACCGCGGGCCGGTCGCCCGAGGAGCTGCGCGAGCTGGTCTCGCACTGGGGCGCGGAGCTCGAGCTGGCACCCGCCGAGGACATCATCGAGTGGGCGGTCGCGACGTTCGGCGCGCGGTTCTGCGTGACCTCCTCGATGGGCGACGCCGTGCTCGCCGACATCGCCTCGAAGGTCGCCCCCCAGATCGACGTGGTGTTCCTCGACACCGGCTACCACTTCGTCGAGACGATCGGCACCCGCGACGCCGTGCAGGCGACGATGCCGGTCAACCTGGTCACGATCACGCCGGTGCAGTCGGTGGCCGAGCAGGACGCGACGTACGGCAAGGACCTCTACCGGACCGACCCCGACCTGTGCTGCAAGCTGCGCAAGGTCCAGCCGCTGGCCGACTCCCTCGACGGGTACGACGCCTGGGCCACCGGCCTGCGTCGCGCGGAGACGCACAACCGGGTCATCGCCCCGGTGATCGGCTGGGACGCCAAGAAGGGCAAGGTCAAGGTATCCCCGCTCGCCCGCTGGTCCGACGAGCAGGTCGACAGCTACATCGCCGAGCACGGCATCCTGGTGAACCCGCTCGTGTACGACGGCTACCCGTCGATCGGGTGCTGGCCGTGCACGCGCCGCGTGGCTCCCGGCGAGGACCCGCGCAGCGGGCGCTGGGCCGGCACGAACAAGACCGAGTGCGGGATCCACTCATGACCCGCCCCCACCAGCCCGGCAGCGTGGCCGAGCTCAACTCAACCGTCACAGCACGCACCGCGAAGGAGGCAGTGAGATGACTGCTCCCGCTCTGGTGGCCCTGGCTCACGGCAGTCGTGACCCCCGGTCCGCCGCGACCATCAAGGCACTCGTCAGCGAGGTCAAGGCGATGCGCCCCGACCTCAAGGTCGAGGCCGCGTTCCTCGAGCTGTCGAAGCCGTCGTTCCAGACGGTCGTCGACCGCCTGGTCCGGGCCGGGCACGACGAGGTCGTCGTCGTCCCGCTGCTGCTGACGGACGCCTACCACGCGAAGGTGGACGTCCCGTCGGCCGTGGCCGAGGCGCAGGCGCGGCACGAGGGGCTGCAGGTCCGCGCCACCCGGATCCTCGGCCTGGAGACGCAGTTCCTCGAGGTCCTGGACGTGCGGATGCGCGAGGCGCTCCGGTCGGCGCGGGTCCGCGAGCTCGACGCGCTGGTGCTGGCGGCAGCCGGCTCCAGCGACCCGCTCGCCAACCAGGCCGTGGCCCGGCTGGCCCGGGTGTGGGGCTCGCGGCACAGGCTGCCCGTGACCGCGGCGTTCGCCTCCTCGTCGCCGCCGGCGACCGGGGAGGCCGTGCGCGCCTTCCGCGCGGAGGGCCGCCGCCACATCGCGGTCGCGTCCCTGTTCCTCGCGCCCGGATTCCTGCCGGACCGCGCCGCCGAGCTCGCCGTCGAGGCCGGCGCCATCGCGGTGTCCGAGCCGCTCGGCGCCCACCCCGAGCTCGCGCGCGCCGTGCTGGCCCGGTACGCCGTCGGCGCGGTCGAGCTGGTCCCGGTCTGACGCCGAGTCGGCGCAGTCTCAGCTGAGACTGCGCCGACTCGGCACTTGGAGACAGGACCCCGGCACCTGAGGCGGAGGCGCAGCAGCCGCCCGCATTCCTAGCGTTGCGGGCATGACTCTCCTGCTGTCCAACACGCTCGGCTCAGTGTCGCCCGTCGAGGTGGCGCCCCACGTGCGCGCGGCGGTGGCCGCGTGATCGGCGTCGCGGCCGCGGACCGTGGCCGGAGCCCCGGCGCCCCGCGCCTCGACATCGACCTCGCGGCGGTGGCCGAGAACACCCGGGTGCTCGCGTCCCGGGCCAGCGGGGAGCTGATGGCGGTCGTGAAGGCGGACGGCTTCGGGCACGGCGCCCTCGACCTCGCCCGCACCGCGCTGGCCCACGGCGCGACCCGCCTCGGGGTCACGAGCCTCGACGAGGCCTGGCCGCTCCTCGACCTCGGCGTACCGGTGCTGAGCTGGCTGAACCCGGTCGACGCGGACTTCGCGACCGCCACGTTCCGAGGCGTCGAGGTGGCGGTCCCCTCGCTGCAGCACCTGGCGGCGGTCGCCGCCGCCCCCGGCCGGACCCGGGTGCACCTGCACGTCGACGCCGGGATGGCGCGCGACGGTGCCGACCCGGCCGGCTGGGCGCACCTGTGCCGTACGGCGCGGCGGGCCGAGCGGCGCGGCGAGGTCGAGGTGGTCGGCGTGATGGGGCACCTCGGCTGCGCCGACGTGCCGGACGACGAGTGCAACGCGCTGGCCCGCACCCGCTTCGTCTGGGCGCTCGAGCACGCGCGCGCCGCGGGGCTCCGGCCGCGCGACCGGCATCTCGCGGCCACGGCCGCGACCCTCACCGACCCGCGCACCCACCACACGATGAGCCGGGTCGGCGCCGGCCTGGTCGGGATCGACCCGTCCCGGACCACGCCCCTGCGGGCGGCGATGACCCTCACGGCGCCGGTGATCTCCGTCCGCCGGGTGCGGGCGGGCACCCCGATCGGCTACGGGCACGCGCACCGCACCAGCGCCCCGACGAACCTCGCCCTCGTGCCGCTGGGGTACGCCGACGGCTTGCCGCGCGCCGCGTCGGGCCGCGCGCAGGTGCTGGTGCGGGGCGTGCGGCGGCCGGTCGTCGGCACCCTCTCGATGGACCAGCTCGTGGTCGACCTCGGCCAGCGGGGCGTCGACCTCGGCGAGACGGTGACCGTGTTCGGTCCCGGCGACGCCGGCGAGCCCACCGTCGCCGAGTGGGCCGCCTGGGCGGGCACCATCGAGCACGAGATCGTCACCGGCATCGGCTCCCGCGTGGCGCGGCGGGTCCGCTCGGTGCCACACCTGCGGAGCCTCCCGTGAGGACCCGGGTCGCCGTGATCGGTGGCGGCCAGAGCGCCGAGCACGACGTCTCCCTCGCCTCGGCCGCCTCGGTCGCCGCCGCGCTGGACCCGTCGTCGTACGAGGCGGTCCCCCTCACCATCGGTCGCGACGGGACGTGGCGGGACCGGCGCCTGCGGCCGATCGGGTTCAGCGGGGCGGCCCAGGTGCTGCGCAGCTGCGACGTCGTGTTCCCGGTCGTGCACGGACCGAGGGGCGAGGACGGCGCCCTGGCGGCGCTGTGCGAGCTCGCCGGCCTCCCGTACGTCGGCTCGGGCGTCCGGTCCGGCGCCCTCGCCATGGACAAGTGGGCGACCAAGCTCGTCGCGGGCGCGATCGGGATCGCGACGGCGCCCGGAGTGCTCGTCACGGCAGCGACGGCCGACCACCTCGGCTGGAGCGGCCCGGTCGTCGTGAAGCCGGTAGCGGCGGGCTCCAGCCACGGGGTCGCGCTCGTCGACTCCGCGGAGGGACTGCGCCCGGCGCTCGACGCCGCGCTGGCGCTCGACGACCGGGTGCTGGTCGAGGACGTCGTGAGCGGGCGCGAGATAGACGTGGGCGTGCTGCGCTGCGCCGACGGCACGGTGGTCGCCGCCCCGGCGCTCGAGATCGTCGTCGACGGGCTCTTCGACCACGACACCAAGTACGGCGGGCACGCCGACCTGCGGGTCCCTGCGGCGCTCGAGGAGGTCGACGCGAAGGCGCTCGGGGCGGCGGCGCTCGCGGCGTACGACGCCCTCGGCTGCTCCGGCGTCGCCCGGGTGGACTTCTTCCTGACCGAGGACGGACCGGTGCTGAACGAGGTGAACACGGTGCCCGGGATGACCGAGCACTCGCAGGTGCCGCGGATGTTCGCGGCGGCGGGACTGTCCTACCCGGAGCTGCTCGACGAGCTGGTCCGCGGCGCACACCGGTGAGCCGCGCATCTGGTGTGATGTCCGCGTGAGGAGCTGGCAGCGCTGGACCCCCGACGCCATCGTCGGCGTCGTCGTACTGCTGGCCGGCCTGGCGCAGATCCGCGGGAACGTCTTCTACTTCGGCCTCAACGCCGCCCCGATCGCCGTCGTCGTCGGCATCGCCGCCGCGGCCGGCCTCTTCCGTGCCGCGCCCGGGGTGGCGCTGGCGATCGCCTGGTGCGTGGGCGCGGTCCAGGTGACGACCGGCACCTACATGATGCTGGTCGAGGGGGCGTTCGCGCTGGTCGCCTTCGGCTGCGCGCGCTGGGGCAGTGCCGCCACCGTCTGGCTGAGCGGCCTCTCGATCCCGGCCAGCACGGCGATCGCGCTCTGGTGGCTCGACTCCGACGTGCTGCTCTACACCCTGGACCAGGTGCGGCTGCAGTCTCTGGTCGACCTCGCCCGCCGGACCGACAGCTGGCGGCCGACCGTCGGGTTCCTGCTGTTCGCGCTGCTCCTCGCGCCCTGGCTGCTCGGCCTGGTGCTGCGCTTCTTCGCCCGGTCGGAGGACTCGCGTCGGTCGCAGGCGGCCGCCGAGGCCGAGCGCGACCAGGCCGAGGAGATCGCCCGGCTCCGCGAGCAGCAGGCCCAGCTCGCCCGCGACGTGCACGACGTGGTGGGCCACTCGCTCGCGGTGATCCTCGCCCAGGCCGAATCGGCGCAGTATCTCGACGAGGTCGATACGCAGGGGCTCAAGCGCACGATGGCGAACATCGCGACCTCGGCCCGCACTTCGCTCGACGACGTGCGCCAGGTGCTGACGACGACGTCCGGCGACACCGCGCAGCGCGCCCGGCACGCCGACCTCGACAGCCTGGTCGAGGGTGTGCGCGCGAGCGGCCACGAGGTGCTCTCGCACGAGGTCGGGGTGTCGCACCCGCTGCCGCCGGAGCTGGAGGTGGTGGCGTTCCGCGTGCTCCAGGAGATGCTCACCAACGCGATCAAGCACGGCCGCCGCGACCAGCCGATCCGGGTGGAGCGGCACTGGGAGGGTGACCTGCGCATCGAGGTCGAGAACGCCGTCGATGACGCCCCCGAGGAGACCCAGCCCCTCCAGCTGCAGAGCCAGGTCGCACCGGGCGGGCAGGGCATCGACGGCATGCAGCGCCGGCTCCAGGCCGTGGGCGGGCGGCTCGACGTACGGCGCCGCCTCGAGCCGCCGACGTTCACCGCGACTGCGTGGGTGCCGCTGAGGGCGCAGGCATGAGCGACGACATCGGCGTGCTGCTCGTCGACGACCAGGACCTGTTCCGCGAGGGCGTCCGGGTGATCGTCGACGCCCAGGAGGGGATGACGGTCGTCGGCGCGGCCGGCGACGGTCTCGAGGCCGTGCAGCTGGTCGACGAGCTCGAGCCGGACGTGGTGCTGATGGACATCCGGATGCCGGAGCTGGACGGCGTCGAGGCGACCCGCCAGATCTTCCAGCCGGACCGGGCGGCCCGGCGGTCGAAGCCGGTGCGCGTCGTCGTGCTCACGACCTTCAACCTGGACGACCGCGCCGCCACCGCGATCAGGTACGGCGCCAGCGGCTTCCTGCTCAAGGGCACCACCCCGGTGATGCTGGCCGACGCGATCCGCACCGTGCACGCCGGCAACGCCGTGCTCGCGCCGAGCGACCTGTCGACGCTGCTCGACGGCCAGTTCCGCAGCCGGACCCCCACGCCGGCGGCGTACCAGGGCCTCACCGAGAAGGAGCGCGAGGTCTTCGCCGCGGTGGCGCGGGGCCTGTCGAACACCGAGATCGGCGAGCAGATCTTCGCCAGCGAGTCGACCGTGAAGACCCATGTCGGCGCGATCCTGCGCAAGCTCGGCCTGCGCGACCGGGTGCAGATCGTGGTGTTCGCCCACGAGCACGGCCTCGTCTGACGCCGAGTCGGCGCCATCTCAGCTGAGACCGCGCCGAGTCGGCGCCATCTCAGCTGAGTCTGCGCCGACTCGGCGGGGGGATCAGCCGACGAGCCGCTCCATCAGGTGCTCGAGCTGGCGCGCCGGGTCGTCGGTGACGCCTCCGTGCACCGGGCCGGGCTGGAGCACGGTGCTGCGCGGCGCCTTGAGGAACCCGAAGCGCTGCCCGATCGGCTTGTCCGAGGCCGCACCACCTCGTCCGTCGCCGGCGCACACACCCTCGATGAAGCCGAGCGCCTCGCAGACCTGGTCCAGGTCGAGCCGCGGGTCGAAGGCCCGGAGCCGCTCCCGGTCGACGCGCCACGCGACGTCCAGGAAGTCGGTCGCCTGGCAGTAGAGCACGACGCCGACGTTCACGAACTCCTCGCGGTCCACACGCGGCACGCAGCGGAGCACGACGTACTGGTACGCGAGCTTGGTCATCGGGCGGCCGCCTGTGCCGGATCCTGGGGCAGCCACTGGCTGGTCCCCAGGCGGGCCGTCAGGAACCTGACGTAGGCGGCGCGCACCGCGTCCGGCGTCTCCGCGCCGGGGACCGGCTCGAGCCAGGCGTCCGGGACGAGCGCGAGGATCTCGCTGAACGCGCGCTCGTCGAGCAGGCCGCGGATCTCCGCGTCCGCCTTTGGGAGGTCATGGGCGTAGGAAAGCAGCACGTGGTCGTCCGGGCTCCAGGGCTGGTTCGCGAACCGGGCGGGGTCGGTGATCCCTCCGGGCCAGGCATGGTGGAAGTAGAGCGCGGCGCCATGGTCGATCACCCAGAGGTCGCCGTGCCAGAACAACAGGTTCGGGTTGCGCCAGGAGCGGTCGACGTTCGCCGTGAACGCGTCCAGCCACAGCACCTTCGACGCCACGCCCTCCCCCGTGGGCAGCTCACCGTCGAAGCCGAACGCCCCCGGCAGGAAGTCCACGCCCAGGTTGAGGCCCGGGCTGGCGTTCAGCAGGTCCTGGACCTCCTCGTCGGCCTCGTAGCGGGCGATCTCGGGGTCCAGGTCGAGCGCGACGAGGGTCGGCGTGCGCAGGCCGATCCGGCGCGCCAGCTCACCCACGACCACTTCGGCGATCAGGACGCGCACGCCCTGGCCGGCGCCGCGGAACTTGCAGACGTAGGTGCCGAGGTCGTCGCCCTCGACGATGCCGGGCAGACTGCCGCCCTCGCGCAGCGGGGTGACGTAGCGGGTGACGGCGACGGTCGGGATCACGAGACCCGATCCTCGTGCAGGAGCCGATCGCGCTCGGCGTCGACGTCGAAGTCGGCCGCGGGCCACTGCGGATCCATGCCGCGCAGGGCGCGGAGCAGCAGGCGGCCGACCGCCAGGTTGCGGAACCACTTCCGGTCGCTGGGCACCACGTGCCACGGCGCGTGCGCGGTGCTGGTGCGCTCGAGGACCGCGACGTACGCCGCCTGGTAGGCGTCCCACTTCGCCCGCGCGCTGAGGTCGGCGGGGTTGTACTTCCAGTGCTTGTCGGGCCGGTCCAGCCGGCGCAGCAGCCGCTCCCGCTGGGTGTCCTTGGAGATGTGCAGCATGCACTTGAGCACGACCGTGCCCTCCTCGACCAGCTCGCGCTCGAACGTGTTGATCTCGTCGTACCGCTGCTCGATCTGCTCCGGCTCCGCCAGCCCGTCGACCCGGCCGACCAGCACGTCCTCGTAGTGGGACCGGTCGAAGACCCCGAGGTAACCGGGCCCGGGCACCGCGCGCCGGATCCGCCAGAGGAAGTCGTGCTCGAGCTCCTCGTCGGTCGGCTTCTTGAACGACGTGATCCGCACGCCCTGCGGGTCGACCAGGCCGACGGTGTGCTTGAGAATGCCGCCCTTGCCCGAGGTGTCCATGCCCTGGAGCACCAGCAGCACCCGGCGGTGGCTGTCGCCCGAGACCCCCTCCGCGAACAGCCGCTCCTGGAGGTCGGCGAGCTCGTCGCCCATCGCGAACAGCGCGGCCTTGCCCTCGCGCTTGCCGCCGCCGAAACCGGGGGTCGCGTCGGTCGGGATCGCGGCGAGGTCAACCGGACCGGGCGGGAGGCGGAGCGCGTGGTCGGCGTGGTCGGCGTGGTCGGCGTGGTCGGTCACCGCGACATCATCCCAGCACCCGGCGGACGTCGAGGCTGCAGCCGACCACGGTGTCGACGGTGCCGTCGTCCTGGGGCTCGTCGAACCACAGGCCCTCGGTGAACCCGGCCTTGGCGAGCATCCGCAGCGACGCGCTGTTGCGGTGGTCGGGCGCCGCGAAGAACCGGGTGGCCTCCGGGAAGCGGTGCCGCGCGCGGACCATCCAGGACCAGAGCACCCGGGCGCCCAGCCCGCGGCCGCTCCACTCCTCGACGAGCGCGTAGTCGACGCCGATCGCGTCCGGGTCCGGCCCCAGCACGGCGTACTCCGGGTAGTCCCCGATCCGGTAGTCCTGCAGGAACCCGATCGAACGGCCGTTGACCTCCGCGATCCACATCCGGGTCGGGGTCATGCCGTCGATGCTCGGGCCGTACTGCGCCGCGACCCGGTCCGGGCTCGGCTCGCCGTCCGAGGACCACCAGCGGTGCAGGTGCTCGGACTGTCGCCACCGGGTCACGTCGGTGAGGTCGCCGCGGGTCATCGCGCGGATCGTGAACCGGTTGTCGTGGTCGACGAGGAAGTGCTTGACCTCCCCCGAGAGGTCGACCGGCGAGGGCTCCACGTGCAGGCTCGCGACCGTACGGCGGGCGGCGGCGGCCCACGACTCCCCCTCGTGCACGACTCCGGCCAGGTCGCGGCCGCGGTCGTGCACGAGGACGCGCACCGTCACCGCGGGGTCACCGCCCGCCGCGGTCGACCAGGGGCGGGTCGGCCGACCACGGGAAGTCGATCCAGCGCTCGGTACGCCGCCACACGTAGTCCGCGTGCACCACGGTCTGCGGCTTCTCGTAGATCACCGCGATCCGGGCCTCCGCGACGTGGTCGGCGCAGAACGCCCGGACGATCTCCAGGGTCTTGCCCGTGTCGGCGACGTCGTCGGCGATCAGGATCCGGAGACCGGCCAGGTCCACGACGTCCGGAGTCGGCGGCAGCATCATCGGCACGTCCAGCCGCTCGTCGACGCCGGTGTAGAACTCGACGTTGACCGCGGACAGGTTCTTGACGTCCAGCGCGTAGCCGAGGCCCATGCCGAGCCCGAGACCGCCGCGGGCGATCGACAGCACCAGGTCGGGCTCGTAGCCGCTGTCGACCACCTGTTGCGCGATCTCCCGCACGGCCGTGCCGAACATCTCGTAGGTCAGGATCTCCCGCTCCGCAGCCACGGGAGCATTCTGGCGTGCCGGACGTCCTACTCGTCCAGCGTTTCCCGGCCCGCGTTCGCCAGCTCGTCCTTCACGACGGCGAACGACATCCCGGAGCCGTAGCCCTTGCGGGCCAGCATCCCCACCAGCCGCCGGGTCGCGGTCGTGTCGTCGACGCGGCTCAGGGTGCGCAGCTTCTTGCGCACCAGGACGCGGGCCGCGGCCTCCTCGTCGGCGGGGTCGATCTCGTCGAGGGCCTCGCGCGCGACCTCCTCATCGACCCCCTTGCGGCGCAGCTCCTGGGCCAGGGCCCGCCTGGCGAGGCCCTTCCCGGGCTGCCGCGAGGCGACCCAGGAGCGGGCGAACGCCTCGTCGTCGACCAGCCCGACCTCCTCGAACCGGTCGAGGAGGCGGGTGGCCACGTCGGCCGGCACGTTCTTGGCTGCCAGCTTGTCGCTGAGCTCCTTGCGGCTGCGGGCCTGACCGGTGAGCTGGTCGAGCAGGATCTTGCGCGCGACCGACTCCGGATCGGCCTCCGGCACCTGGACGGCGGTGTCCTCGGGCGGCGGTGGCGTGGGCGCCGGCGCGCGGCGGGTCCACGCGTCGACCCCGGTCGAGACGTCACCCAGCCAGTCAGGGGCCGGGCGGTCCTCGTCGAGAGTCATGTGCGCTCCGTTCGACCGTGGTCTCGATACGCTCGCTGGCGCTCGCTACTCGACCACCGAGAGACGTCGCTCACGCGACGGTGGTCTCGATATGTCCACCGACAGCCGACGCTCACGCGACCGCCGTCAGAACGCGTCGACGCCGACCGGCTCGGCAGGCAGCGCGGCGACCTCGTTGTCGACGGTCGGGCCGACACCGAGCTTCTCGAGGATCTTCTTCTCGAGCTCGTTGGCGAGGTCGGGGTTGTCGCGGAGGAACGCGCGGGCGTTCTCCTTGCCCTGGCCGAGCTGGTCGCCCTCGTAGGTGTACCAGGCGCCGGCCTTGCGGACGAGCCCCGCCTCCACGCCGACGTCGATCAGGCCGCCCTCGCGGCTGATGCCCTTGCCGTACATGATGTCGAACTCCGCCTGCTTGAACGGCGGGGCGACCTTGTTCTTCACGACCTTGACGCGGGTCCGGTTGCCGACCATGTCCTGGCCGTCCTTGAGCGTCTCGATCCGGCGCACGTCGAGGCGCACCGAGGAGTAGAACTTCAGCGCCTTGCCACCGGTCGTGGTCTCGGGCGAGCCGAACATCACGCCGATCTTCTCGCGCAGCTGGTTGATGAAGATCATCGTGGTCTTGGAGTTGTTCAGGGCGCCGGTCATCTTGCGCAGCGCCTGGCTCATCAGGCGGGCCTGGAGGCCGACGTGGCTGTCGCCCATCTCGCCCTCGATCTCGGCGCGCGGCACGAGGGCGGCCACCGAGTCGATGACGATCAGGGTGAGCGCCCCGGAGCGGATCAGCATGTCCGCGATCTCCAGCGCCTGCTCGCCCGAGTCGGGCTGGGAGACCAGCAGCGCGTCGGTGTCGACGCCCAGCGCCTTGGCGTAGTCGGGGTCGAGCGCGTGCTCGGCGTCGATGAACGCCACGATGCCGCCGGCCCGCTGGGCGTTGGCCACGGCGTGCAGGGCGACGGTCGTCTTGCCGGAGGACTCCGGACCGTAGATCTCCACGACGCGACCGCGGGGGAACCCGCCGAGGCCGAGCGCGACGTCGAGCGCGATCGAGCCGCTCGGGATGATCTCCAAGGGTGCCCGCACGTCGTCGCCGAGGCGCATCACGGAGCCCTTGCCGAACTGCTTCTCGATGTTGGCGAGTGCGGCGTCCAGGGCCTTCTCGCGGTCTCCACCAGCCATGGTGTTCTTCCTTGTCTCTCGTCGTGGTCCAGGCACGTCGACGACGCTAGAGCGAGCCACCGACAGCGCCTGGTCAGCGCCGCCGACTGCTGTGGACGACCTCGTCCAGCGTCATGCCTGTGGACAGAAACTAGCCCACGGTCGAACAGATGTTCGGGAGGTGGTCCGGGCGTGTCGGCCCCGGGTCATGACGGGATCAGCACCCGGAACCGGCGACTCATCCGGGGATCACGTAGGTCAGGTCGAGACCGTCGGCCCACGTGTCGCAGCTGCACCCGTCGGGATCGGGCAGCACTGCGACGACGGCGGTGCCGAGCAGCCCGGAGAGCCGGTCGAGGTTGGCCCGGAACAGCGCGAAGACCTCCTCCTGGCCGACGCCCGCGCCGGACTCGGCGCCCGCGTCCATGTCGGTCACGAGCGCGATCGAGGCGTAGCACATCCGCAGCTCGCGGGCGAGCGCCGCCTCGGGCGCACCGGTCATGTTGATCAGCGTGCCGCCGGCCGCGGCGTGCTGCTGCGACTCCGCGCGCGTGGAGAACCGCGGCCCCTCGATCACCACCATCGCTCCCCCGGCGCGCACGTCGGGCGCGGCGGCGACGAGCGCCTTCGACACGCGGGGGCAGTACGGGTCCGCGAACGGCAGGTGCACCGCCCCGGTCTCGACGTACGACGGGACGCGGCGGTAGGTGCGGTCGACCAGCTGGTCGGGCACGACCAGGTCGCCCGGCGCGACGTCGTGGCGCAGTCCGCCGACGGCGCACGGCGCGAGCACCTGGCGGACGCCGAGGGCGCGGAGCGCCCAGAGGTTCGCGCGGTACGGGATCGCGTGCGGGGGGTACTCGTGGTGCCGCCCGTGCCGCGGCAGGAACGCCACCCGCCGGCCGGCGACGGTGCCGACGGCGACCGGCGCCGAGGGAGCGCCGTACGGCGTCTCGACGGCCAGCTCCTCGGCGTCGTCGAGGAACGTGTAGAAGCCGGTGCCGCCGACGACGGCGACGTCCGCAGTGGTCATGGTGGTCAGCCTGCCAGCCGTGTCGTCGCCCGGGCGCCGAACCCGGCGACCGCGACCAGCGCGACCAGGCCGATCGAGCAGACCGCCAGCTCGGGATAGCCCCAGGCCCCGACCACCACGCCCGCCAGGCCACCAGCACCCGCGGCGGTCAGGCCCATCACCAGGTCGGCCGCGCCCTGGACGTCGGTGCGTGCCTCGAGAGGCGCGTGCTGGGCGATCAGCGTCGACGCGGCGACGGTCGCGAACGACCACCCGAGCCCGAGCAGGAACAGTCCGGCGAAGATCTGCCACGAGGTGCCCTCGGGCGCCCGGGCGCACAGCACCAGCGAGACCAGCAGCAGCACGGCGCCCTCGACCAGGACCGCGGGGCGGCCCGTGCGGTCCGCGAGCAGGCCGACCAGCGGCGAGAACCCGAACATCCCGAGCACGTGCAGGCTGATCACCAGCCCGATCACCCGCAGCTCGGCGTGGCCGTGCTCCATGTGCAGCGGGGTCATCACCATGATCGCGACCATCGCGGCGTGCGCGCAGGCCATGCCGAGCACGGCGAACCCGAGGACGGGACGCTCCCGGGCGGCCGCGACCGCGCGGGCCCACGCCGTACCCGACGGAGCGGTGGTGGGTACGCCGGCCGCCTCGCGGGCGAGCAGCAACGGGTCGGGACGCAGCAGGAGGCCGATGACGGCGGCGGCGCCGAGCATGCCGACGCTGCCGAGGGCGAACGGCCCGGTGAGCTCCGGGATGCCCAGCCACTCCGCGAGCGCCCCGGCGGGCCCGGTGAGGTTGGGCCCGGCGACCGCGCCGATCGTCGAGGCCCACACGACGGTCGAGAGCGCCCGGCCCTTGTGGGCGTCCTCGGCGAGGTCGGTGGCGGCGTACCGGGCGCCGGAGTTCGCGGCGGTCGTCGAGCCGAGCAGCACCGCGCCGACCAGCAGCACGACCATCGAGTCCAGGACCCCCGCGAGCACCGCGAGGAGCGCGCCGGAGGCGCCGAGGAGGTACCCGGTCAGCAGGCCGACCCGGCGTCCGCGGCGCGACATCAGCCGGGCGAGCAGGTACGCCGCGACCGCGGCGCCGAGCACCTGGAACGTCTGGGCGAGGCCGGCCAGGCTCTCCGAGCCGGAGATGTCGCGGGCGAGCAGCGAGGCGGTCGCGATGCCGATGGTGATGCCGGTGGCGCCGATCGCCTGCGCGATGACGAGCGTGCGGATCGTGCGGCGCTGGACGGCCGCCAGCTCCGCTACCGCTTGTTCGGTGGAAGCTCGAGGACTCGCCATACCGCCGCCCAGACCTCCTTCGGCGGGACGCCCGCGGCCAGCGCCTGCGAGGCGGTGCGGCCGCCGAGCTCGCCGATCACGAACATGTCGGCCCAGGACCGTGCGTACGCCGGCCCGAGCGCGTCGTCCATCCGGGCCCAGAACTCCGTGTGCCTCATGCCTTCCTCGCCCGGACGTCGAGCCAGGCCTGCTCGCCCTGGCTCCCGAGGTACCGCTCGAGGGACTCGACCTCCCAGCCGGAGGCCCGGACCGCCGCGGCGAGCGGCTCGGCGCGCCAGAACGTGAACCGTCGCCCGGCTGCGACGTGCCCGTGCGTCGACCACCGCTCGCCGTCGCCCTCCTTGACGGTGAAGCGCAGCAGCCCGCCCGGGGCGGTGGCGTCCGCGAGCCGGCGCAGCACGACCGGCAGGTCGGTGCGGTCGACGTGCAGCAGGCAGGCGTTCGCCCACACCCCGTCGTACGGCGTGCCCGGACGTCCGGGGTCGTCGAGGTCGTCGGTGAGCGGGTCGAGCAGGTCGGCGGCGAGGCCCTCCTCGCGCATGAGCTCCACGAACCCCGGCGCCACGTCGGTCGGCCGCACGCTCAGCCCGCCCGCCTCGAGCGCGCGGGCGTCGCGGCCGCCGGCACTGCCGATCTCGAGCACGCGTGCCCCGACACCCAGCTGCGCGGCGAACTCGGCGACGGCCTCGATCGGGACCCCGCTCGTGCCGTCGCGGTACGCCCCCGCCGACGCGTCGTACGCCTCGACGGTCGCGCGGGCGACAGCGGCGCGGACGTCCCAGGCGTGGTGGAGCACGTCGTGCAGGTGGTACAGCCCGAGGCTCTCGACGCTGAACTCGCTGCCGTTGCTGCGGAACCCGCGCCGGCTCCACGCGCCCGGGGGCACCCACTCGTAGCGCTCCGCGACCGTCTCGGCGGCGTCCAGCAGCTCGACGGAGACGGTGGCCGGGTCCTGCTCGGCGTACCGCTCGGCGATCGCGGTCTCGTCCTGGTCCCAGTTCGCGAACGTCGGCTCGTCCTCCTCGACCATGAGCCGGATCCGCACCTCGAAGATCCGGTGCACGTCCCGGACGTGGCAGGCGTACTCGAGCGGCGACCAAGTGCCGGGCGCCGGCCGTGCCGCGGCGTCCTCGAGCGTCAGCACGGCCTCCCAGGTGGTCGCGTTGTCGCGGATGACCTCAGGGATCCGGTCGACGGTGACCGCGGACACGTCGTAGCCGCACTCGGGGCAGGGCTCGTCGAGCACCCAGGTCCAGTCCTTGGTGTCGGGCACGACGCTCTCGCTCATGGCGGACATCCTTCCAGCCGGTCCGCGGGCCGCGCGCCCGAGTTCCCGCCAGGCTTCGTGGAGATGGCGCCACTCCCTGCTGGGTCGGTGGGGCCGTGCGCCACCCGGCTCAGGTGAGCAGCAGCTTGTCGAGCCGACGGCGCACGATCATCAGCCCGACCACGCCCATCGCGACCAGGTACACGACGCTGAACGCCGAGCCCCACGAGAGCGCGCCGGTGGTGAGCTCGCGGCAGAGCACGACACCGCGGTACAGCGGGGTGAACTCGACGATCCACCGGATCGCGGCCGGGTAGGCCCCCACCGGGAAGAACGTGGCCGAGAACAGGAACATCGGGATCACCGCGAGGTTGACCCACTCGAAGTCCTGCCACGACCGCATCCACGTCGTCAGTGCCATGCAGATGCCGCCGAACGCGAGGCCGATGAGGAGCGCGGCGGGTACGACGAGCACCGCCCACCACGAGGACACCAGGTCCATCGCGACCATGACGAGCAGGAACGCGGCCGAGTAGATGCCGCCGCGCAGGAGGGACCAGCTCAGCTCGCCGCGGGCGATGTCCATCGTGGTCAGCGGTGTGGCCAGCATCTGGTCGAACAGCTTGTTGTACTTGAGCTTGAAGAAGAAGTTGAACGTGCTGTCCAGCAGCGAGCCGTTCATGGCCGAGGCGGCGAGCATGCCGGGCGCCACGAACTCGGCGTACGGGATGTCCTGGCCGTTGAACTCGAACCCGGTGATCAGCTGGCCGACGCCCACGCCGATCGAGAACAGGTAGAACACCGGCTCGAGGAAGCCGCTCACGAAGATGTACCAGGCCCGCCGGTAGGCGAGGTAGCTGCGGTAGACGATCAGGCCGGCGGCCTCGCCGGCGGCGAGGGGCCGCGCCTGGGCGCGGGCGAGGGCGGTCGACGCGAGCGACATCAGAAGGACATCCGCTTCGTGAGGCGGCGGACGGCCCACACCCAGCCCAAGGCGGCCAGCACCGCGAGGTAGACGACGTGCACGAGCGCCGTACCGGCGTCGACCGTGTCGAGCGTGAGCATCCTGGTGAGGTCGACCCCGTGCCAGAGCGGGGTGACGCGGGCGACGGCCTCCAGCCAGGGATCGAGGTTCTGGATCGGGAAGAACGCGCCGGAGAACAGGAACAACGGGATCATGCCGAGCCGGAAGACTAGGGCGAAGGCGCTCTCGTCCTTGAGTCCGGCGGTGAACGCGTAGATCGGCGTCGCGAACGCCAACCCGACCAGCAGCTGGACGAGGAACGCCAGGACCGCGCCCCAGACGGTCGCGAAGACACCGAAGGGCGCCATCACGACGACGAACACGCCGCAGGTGAGCGCCACCCGGAACATCACGAACCCGAGGTGGCCGAGGATCACCTCTCGCACCGACAGCGGGGACGCGGTCATGCCGAAGTAGGTGCGCTGCCACTTGATCATGCCCATGACCGGGTAGGTCACCTCGCCGAAGACGGTCTGCATCGCCTGCGCGGCCAGCAGGCCCGGGGCGATGAACGCGAGGTACGACGTGGCGCCGTCGAGCTGGTCGGGGTCGCCGGCGATGTAGTCGCCGAGCAGGACACCCATCGCGAGCACGTACAGCAGCGGGTTGACGAACGACGAGATCGCCGAACCCTTCCAGGTGCGCTTGTAGACGATCGTCCAGTAGTCGAGGAGCCGGCCGGCGCCGGCCACGGTGCTCGTGGGTGCCGTGGAGTCGGTCATCAGTCCACCAGCGTCCGGCCGGTCAGGCGGAGGAACACGTCCTCGAGGGTGGAGCGGCGTACCAGCGTGGCGGCCGGCTGGAGGCCGCGCTCGTGGACCTTGGTCACCGTCTCCTCGCCGTCCGCGGTGTAGAGGAGCAGGCGGTCCGGCAGCACCTCGACGCGGTCCGCGAGGTCCTGGACCTTCTCGGCGAGCGCCTCGTGCTCGCCGACGCCGAACCGGAGCTCGGCGACCTCGCGGGTGGAGTGCTCGGCGATCAGGGTCAGCGGCGAGCCTTCCGCGACGATGACGCCCTTGTCCATCACGACGAGGCGGTCCGAGAGCTGCTCGGCCTCGTCCATGTAGTGCGTGGTGAGCACGATCGTGACGCCCTGCTGCTTGAGCCGGAACAGCCGGTCCCACACGACGTGCCGGGCCTGGGGATCCAGGCCGGTGGTCGGCTCGTCGAGCAGCAGCACCTCGGGCCGGTTGATCAGGCTGCGCGCGATCGTGAGCCGCCGCTTCATGCCGCCGGACAGGTCCTCCACCATGGACCTGGCCTTCTCGGTCAGCTGCACGAACTCCAGCAGCTCCTCGACCCGCTCCCGGACCTCCTTGCGCGGCAGCCCGAAGTAGCGGCCGTAGACGAAGAGGTTGTCGCTCACGGTCAGCTCGTTGTCGAGGGTGTCCTCCTGCGGGCAGACGCCGATCCGGGCCCGGATCTCCGGACCGTCGGTCGCCGGGTCGAGCCCGAGGATGCGCAGCGTCCCGCCGGTGACCGGCGAGACGGCGGCGACCATCCGCATCGTGCTCGACTTCCCGGCGCCGTTCGGCCCGAGGAACCCGAACGCCTCACCCCGGCGTACGTCGACGTCGATGCCGCGGACGGCCTCGAAACTCCCGAACGACTTCCGGAGGCCCGAGGCGAAGATCATGGAGTCAGGGTCCGTCACGTCACACCACCCTAGGACGCCCCACCCACAGCCGCCTCCGGTTATCGGTCGTCACAGGCGTCACGTGCGTGCTGTCGGGTCCGCGGTTGGTGACCAAACCGCAGACGAATCGGGCCCCGATCTGCGGTTGGTGACCAATCCGCGCACCGGACGACCGCGCGGGCCGACCCAGGCGACCGCTATGCGAACGACGTCCGGACACCCACGATTGGTCACCAACCGCAGGTGGGAGCGCTCCAGATCTGCGGTTGGTGACCAATCCGCGTGCCCTACAGTCGCCGACGTGGATCGCCAGCACGCAAGGTCGGGATCACCCTTCGAGGCCAGCATCGGGTTCAGCCGGGCCGTCCGCATCGGCAGCACCATCGCCGTGAGCGGGACAGCACCGGTGTGGCCGGACGGCAGCGTGGACCCGGACCCCGCCGTCCAGGCCCGCCGCTGCTGGGAGATCGCCCTGACCGCGCTCGAGCAGCTGGGCGGTACGGCGGCCGACGTGATCCGGACCCGGCAGTTCGTCGTCGACCCGGCGGACGGCGAGGCGGTCGGCGCCGTGCACGGCGAGTTCTTCCGGGAGGTGCAGCCCGCGAGCACGATGGTGGTGGTCAGGGCGCTGCTCGACCCGCGGTGGAAGGTCGAGGTCGAGCTGGACGCCGTCCTCTCCTGAGCAGGCGCAGGCGGGGTGTGAGTCGCCCGGAGCACAGTTTCTGCGGGTGACCCGCTGGGCACCGTCAGCGTCGTGTCCTTCGAACAGTCCAGCACCCGGCGCTACGCGGCGATCGCCCGACTCCTGGTCCGGCACGGGCGGTCGGACCTGGTGTCCGGTGCCAGCCTCGACGAGTACGCCGTGGACCCGGTCGGCGACGATCCGGTCTCGGACAAGGCGGAGGCGTTCGCGGCCGACCTGGAGTCGATGGGCCCGACGTTCATCAAGCTCGGCCAGCTGCTCTCGACCCGGTTCGACCTCCTGCCGGCGTCCTACACGACCGCGCTGAGCCGGTTGCAGGACGAGGTGGAGCCGTTCGACTTCGAGATCGTGCGTACGACGATCGCCGAGGACCTCGGCGCCGACGTCCGTCACCTCTTCGCCGAGCTGGACCCCGAGCCCGTGGCCGCCGCCTCCCTGGGTCAGGTGCACCGGGCCGTCCTGCGCAGCGGCCGCGAGGTGGCGGTCAAGGTGCAGCGGCCCGGCGTGCGCGACGAGGTCCGCGCCGACCTGGCGACCCTCGCCCGGATCGCCACGGTCGCGGACAAGGGCAGCGACCTGGGCCGCACCTACGGCTTCGCCGGGCTGCTGCGCGAGTTCGAGAGGTCCCTGCGGCTGGAGCTGGACTACCGGCGCGAGGCTCGCAACCTGATGCGCTTCGCGGACCTGACCAGCCGGTACGACCTCCTGGTCGTGCCCGACCCGGTCCTGGACCTGACGTCGGGCCGGGTCCTGACGATGGACTTCGTGGAGGGCCGCAAGGTCACCGATGTCGGTCCGCTCGGGCTGCTCGACCTCGACACGGCGGCGATCGTCGACCAGCTGTTCTCGGCGTACCTGAAGTGCATCCTCGAGGACGGCTTCCTGCACGCCGACCCGCACCCCGGCAACGTGCTGGTCACCACCGACGGCCGACTCGGGATCCTCGACCTGGGCATGGTCACCACGATCCCGCCGCGGCTCCAGGAGAAGGTGGTCCGCCTCCTGGTCGCCATCGGCGACGACAACGGCGAGCAGGCGGCGCGGGTGCTGGCCGACATGGGCCAGCCCCTGGAGCACTACGACGCGGAGGCCTTCCGCGACGACGTCACCCACCTGGTCGCGGAGGCGGTCGCCACCGGCCCGGACCTGCAGGCCGGACGGGTGCTGGTCGAGCTGAGCCGCGTCTCCGGCGCGCACGGCCTGCGCCCGCCGCCGGAGATGTCGATGGTCGGCAAGGCGCTGCTGAACCTCGACCAGACCACGCTGCACCTCGAGCCCGACTTCGTGCCCGCGGAGGCGATCCGCCAGAACCTGCCGCACATCCTCCGCGGCGGGCTGCGTACGTCGCCCGGCGACCTGGTGACCGCCGCGCTGGACGCCAAGGAGTTCACCTCGCAGCTCCCGCGGCGGGCCAACCAGATCCTCGACAGCCTCGCGGACGGCCGGTTCCGGCTGCGCGTCGACGCCGTGGACGAGGAGCGGCTGCACACCGTGCTCCAGCGCCTGGCGAACCGGGTCACGCTGGGACTGGTCATCGCCGCCACGATCCTCGGCGCGTCGCTGCTGATGCAGGTGCCGACCGACACCGAGATCCTCGGCTACCCGGCGATCGCGATCGTCCTGTTCACCGTGGCCATCCTCGGCGGGGCCGCGCTCGCGGCCTGGATCGTGGTGACCGACCGCAAGGTCGCCCGGACCGAGCTGCGCGCCCAGAAGGACGCCCCACGCCTCTGACCCCAGGCCCTGTCGGTGCCGTGCGCAAGGATGGAACGGTGCCCGGTCCCCTGGAGAGGTTCAGCGAGGCGACGCGCACCTGGTTCGGTGCCGCGTTCGCCGAGCCGACCCCTGCCCAGGAGGGCGCCTGGCAGGCGATCGGCGCCGGCCGGCACGCGCTGGTGGTCGCGCCGACCGGCTCCGGCAAGACGCTCAGCGCGTTCCTCTGGAGCATCGACCGGCTGCTGACCGAGGAGCGCCCGGAGGACAAGCAACGGCGGTGCCGGGTCCTCTACATCTCCCCGCTCAAGGCCCTCGGGGTCGACGTCGAGCGCAACCTGCGCGCCCCGCTCACCGGCATCCGCCACACCGCCGAGCGGCTCGGGGTGCAGGTCCCGGACGTGACCGTCGGCGTCCGGTCGGGCGACACCCCCGCCGCCGACCGCCGCAAGCTCACGACCTCGCCGCCGGACATCCTGATCACGACCCCCGAGTCGCTGTTCCTGATGCTGACCAGCCAGGCACGCGAGTCCCTCCGCGGTGTCGAGACCGTGATCCTCGACGAGGTGCACGCCGTCGCCGGCACGAAGCGCGGCGCCCACCTGGCGGTCAGCCTGGAGCGCCTCGACGCGCTGCTGGACAGCCCGGCCCAGCGGATCGGGCTGTCGGCCACGGTCCGCCCGCTCGAAGAGGTGGCCCGCTTCCTCGGCGGCAGCGCCCCGGTCGAGATCGTCGCGCCGCCGTCCGCGAAGGAGTGGGACCTCCGGGTCGTCGTCCCGGTCGAGGACATGACCGCTCCGGAGGAGTACGACGAGGAGGACGGCGACCCGCAGCGATCCCAGAGCATCTGGCCGCACGTCGAGGAGCGGGTCGTCGACCTGATCGAGCAGCACCGCTCGACGATCGTCTTCGCCAACTCCCGCCGGCTGGCCGAGCGCCTCACCGCGCGCTTCAACGAGATCGCGACCGACCGCGCGGGCGCCGCGCTCGAGGGCCCGGCGAGCAGCCCTGCCCAGGTGATGGCCCAGTCCGGGCAGAGCCACGGCGCCGAGCAGGTGATCGCGAAGGCCCACCACGGCTCGGTGTCCAAGGAGCAGCGCGCACTCATCGAGGACGACCTCAAGCGCGGCCGGCTGCCCTGCGTGGTCGCCACCAGCAGCCTCGAGCTCGGCATCGACATGGGCGCGGTCGACCTGGTCGTCCAGATCGAGTCGCCCCCGTCCGTCGCCAGCGCGCTCCAGCGGGTCGGCCGCGCCGGCCACCAGGTCGGCGAGGTGTCGCGCGGCGTGCTGTTCCCGAAGCACCGCGGCGACCTGGCCCAGACCGCGGTCGCGGTCGGCCGGATGCGCACCGGCGCGATCGAGTCGCTCCGCGTCCCGGCCAACCCGCTGGACGTGCTGGCCCAGCAGGTGGTCGCCGCCACCGCCCTTGACGCGTGGGCCGCCGACGACCTCTACGAGCTCGTGAAGCGCAGCGCGCCGTTCACGAACCTCCCCCGCAGCGCCTACGACGCCACCCTCGACCTGCTCAGCGGCCGCTACCCCTCCGACGAGTTCGCCGAGCTCCGCCCGCGCATCGTCTGGGACCGCGTCACCGGCCTCCTCACCGGCCGACCCGGCGCGCAGCGCCTCGCGGTCACCAGCGGCGGGACCATCCCCGACCGCGGCCTGTTCGGCGTGTTCCTCGTCGGGGGCGAGGGGCCGGGGCGCCGGGTCGGCGAGCTCGACGAGGAGATGGTCTACGAGTCCCGGGTCGGCGACATCTTCGCGCTCGGCGCGACCAGCTGGCGGATCGAGGACATCACCCACGACCGGGTGCTGGTCACGCCCGCGCCGGGCATCCCCGGCCGGCTGCCGTTCTGGAAGGGCGACACCCTGGGCAGGCCCGCCGAGCTCGGTGCCGCGATCGGCGCCTTCACCCGTGAGCTCGGGGCCCTGCCGCGCGACCGCGCCGTCCAGCGGGTCCGCGAGGACGGCCTCGACGAGTACGCCGCCGGCAACCTCGTCACCTACCTCCACGAGCAGCTCGAGGCGACGAACCTCCTGCCGACCGACCAGACCCTCCTCGTCGAGCGGTTCCGCGACGAGCTCGGCGACTGGCGGCTGGTGGTGCACTCGCCGTACGGCGTCCCGGTCCACGCTCCCTGGGCCCTGGCGATCAACGCCCGCCTGCGCGAGCGGTACGGCGTGGACGGCCAGGCCGTCGCGTCCGACGACGGCATCGTCATCCGGATCCCCGACACCGACGCGGAGCCGCCCGGCGGCGACGTGATCGTGTTCGAGCCCGACGAGATCGAGGCGATCGTCACCGACGAGGTCGGCGGCTCGGCGCTCTTCGCCAGCCGGTTCCGCGAGTGCGCCGCCCGCGCGCTGCTGCTCCCCCGCCGCGACCCCGGGCGCCGGTCGCCGCTGTGGCAGCAGCGCCAGCGGTCGGCCGCGCTCCTCGAGGTGGCCTCGAAGTACCCCTCCTTCCCGATCGTCCTCGAGGCCGTCCGCGAGTGCCTCCAGGACGTCTACGACCTGCCCAACCTGGTCGCGCTGATGCGCGGGGTCGACCGCCGCGAGGTCCAGGTCGTCGACGTGCCCACCCACCAGCCCTCCCCGTTCGCGCGCAGCCTGCTGTTCGGCTACGTCGCCCAGTTCATGTACGAGGGCGACTCCCCCATCGCCGAGCGGCGGGCGGCGGCGCTCTCCCTCGACCAGGGGCTGCTGGCGGAGCTGCTCGGGCGCGCCGAGCTCCGCGAGCTGCTCGACCCCGAGGTGCTCGCCGAGGTCGAGGCCGAGCTCCAGCGCACCGCCCCGGACCGGCGCGCGCGTGACGCCGAGGGCGTCGCCGACCTGCTCCGGATGCTCGGCCCGCTGTCCAAGGCCGAGGTCGCCGAGCGCTCCGTCGAGGGCGCCGACGTCGGCCCGTGGCTCCAGGCCCTCGCCGACCGCCGCCGGGCGGTCGAGGTGCGGATGGCCGGCGAGGAGCGCTGGACCGCGGTCGAGGACGTCGGCCGGCTCCGGGACGGGCTGGGCGTGCCCGTGCCGCCCGGCACCCCCGACGCGTTCACCGATCCCGTGGACGACCCGCTCGGCGACCTCGTGGCCCGCTACGCCCGCACCCACGGGCCCTTCACCACCGACCAGGTGGCGGCACGGCTCGGGCTCGGCGCCGCGGTCGTCCGGCACACCCTCCAGCGGCTGGCCGCGCAGGGTCGGGTGCTCGACGGCGAGTTCCGGCCCTCGGGCAGCGGCACCGAGTGGTGCGACGCCGAGGTGCTGCGCCGGCTCCGCCGCCGGTCCCTGGCCCGGCTCCGGCAGGAGGTCGAGCCGGTCGAGCCGGAGACGCTCGGCCGGTTCCTGTCCGCGTGGCAGCACGTCGGCGGCCGGCACCGCGGCATCGACGGCGTCCTCACCGTGGTCGACCAGCTGGCCGGCTGCGCTGTCCCCGCCTCGGCGCTCGAGCCGCTGGTGCTCGCCGCCCGGGTCCGCGACTACGAGCCGTCGTACCTCGACGAGCTCACCGCCTCCGGCGAGGTGGTGTGGGCGGGCCACGCCGCACTGCCCGGATCCGACGGCTGGGTCTCGCTCCACCTCGCCGACCAGGCGCCGCTGACGCTGCCCGAGCCCGCCCCCTTCGAGCACAGCGAGCTCCACCAGGCGGTCCTCGATGCGCTCGCGCCGGGCGGGGCCTGGTTCTTCCGTCAGCTCTCCGACCAGGTCGGCTCGACGAACGACGCCGCGCTCTCGGCGGCGCTCTGGGAGCTGGTCTGGGCCGGCCGGGTCAGCAACGACACCCTCGCCCCGCTCCGGGCGCTGACCCGCAGCGGCACGCCCAGCCACCGCAGCCGGCGACCCCCGCCGCGCCTCGGCCGCCGACCGGGCGGCCCGGTCCGCACGGGCCCGCCGGAGACCGCGGGCCGCTGGGCGCTGCTGCCGGCCCTCGACACCGACCCGACCCGCCGCGCCCATGCCGTCGCCGAGCGGCTCCTGGACCGGCACGGCGTGGTCATCCGGGGCGCGGTGGTGAGCGAGCGGGTGCCGGGCGGCTTCGCGGCGGTCTACAAGGTGCTGTCGGCGTTCGAGGACTCCGGTCGCTGCCGCCGCGGCTACTTCGTGGCCGGCCTCGGTGCCGCCCAGTTCGGCACCGCCGGCGCCGTGGACCGGCTGCGCACGTTCAGCGAGGTCCCGCACGACGCCAAGCCGAGCGCCGTCGCGCTCGCGGCGACCGACCCGGCCAACCCGTACGGCGCCGCGCTGCCGTGGCCCGAGACCAGCGGTCACCGGCCCGGCCGCAAGGCTGGGGCGATCGTGGTGCTCGTCGACGGTGTGCTGACGCTGTACGTCGAGCGCGGCGGCCGCACCTTGCTGACCTGGTCCGAGGACCCCGACCTGCTCGGCCCGGCGACCGCCTCGCTGGCCGACGCCGCGCAACGCGGCTCCCTGGGCCGGATCACCGTCGAGAAGGCGGACGGCGAGCAGCTGCTGGGCTCCGGCTCGACGCCGCTGCGCGAGGCGCTCCAGGCGGCCGGCTTCGTGGCGACGCCGAAGGGGCTCCGGCTGAGGTCGCCCCATGGCTGAGAAGAACCGTGCCTGAGGGCGACGCCGTCCGCCGTACCGCCCGGCGGCTCGCGAGGTCCCTGGACGGCCGGCAGCTCACCCGCACGGACTTCCGGGTGCCGCGGCACGCCACCGCCGACCTGTCCGGCGGGACGGTGCTCGAGACGGTCTCGCGGGGCAAGCACCTGCTCACCCGGGTCGACGCCCCGGCGGGGCGGATCACGCTGCACACCCACCTGAAGATGGAGGGCAGCTGGCGCACCTACGACGCCGGCCGCCGCTGGAACTCCCGCGCCCCCGAGATCCGGGTGGTGCTGGAGACGGCCGCGGTGACGGCGGTGGGCTACACGCTCGGGATCGTCGAGCTGATCCCCACCGAGCGCGAGGAGGACTCGGTCGGGCACCTGGGGCCGGACCTGCTCGGCCCGGACTGGGACGAGGAGGAGGCGCTGCGGCGCCTGCGGGAGCACCCGGAGCGGCCGGTCTTCGAGGCGCTCCGCGACCAGAGCCTGCTCGCCGGGGTCGGCACGATCTACGCCGCCGAGGTGCTGTTCGTGACGGGTGTCGCGCCGGAGACGCCGGTCGGGGCCGTGCCCGACCTGCCCCGGATGGTGCGGCGGGTCCGCCAGATGCTCGACCAGGAGTGGTCACGCACCGGGCGCGCGTGGGTCTACCGCCAGAAGCTGTGCCGCCGCTGCGGCACCCAGGTGCGCGTCGACCAGCTCGGCCCGGCAGGCCAGGAGCGCTCGGCGTACTGGTGCCCGAGCTGCCAGCGGCTCACGCAGCAGACGTGACGACGTCGCCCGCGCGGGCGGCGACGGGGATGCGGGACAGGCCCGCCGCGGCCTCCTCGAGGGCGACCAGGTCGGAGACGTCGCGCAGCACGTCCGAGAGCGGCACCTCCAGGGCCCCGCACAGGGACGCGAGGAGCTCCGAGGAGGCTTCCTTCTGACCGCGCTCGATCTCCGAGATGTAGCCCAGGCTCACCCGGGCCTCGGCGGAGACCTCGCGGAGCGTCAGGCCCCGCTGCATGCGCACGTCGCGGAGCACGTCGCCGAGCAGCCGACGGAACAGCACCATGCGCGTCTCCCTTCGAGTACGTGGGCCCAACGCTACCCGAGAGGTGTTTCTTCCCGGCGCAGGACGGACTCGAACGCGGCGAGCGCCTCCTTCACGGTCCGGTCCTGGATCTGGTGCCGCTTCCCGGACAGCTCCAGCGCGACCGCCTCGACCAGGCCCGGTCCCGCGATGCCGACGAACACCGTGCCCGGCGGCTTGCCCTCCTGCTCGGTCGGCCCGGCCACGCCGGTGGTGGAGAGCCCGAACGTCGCGCCGGTCAGGGCTCGCACGCCGGAGGCCATCGCCTTCGCGCACTCCGGCGACACCACCCCGTGCTCCTCGATGATCCGCTGGTCGACCTCGAGGAGGGACGCCTTGAGCTCCGTCGCATAGGTGACCACCCCACCGAGGTAAGTCTCCGAGGCGCCCGGCGTGTCGGTCAGCGCCACCGCGAGCCGCCCACCGGTCAGCGACTCCGCGGTCGACACCGTGCTGCCGCCGGCCCGGAGCAGCAGGTGCACGCGCTTCAACAGGTCCGTCACGCGCGCAACGGTAACCTCAGGCGCCCGCCGCTAACCTCACCCCATGGCGCTGCCCATCGCGGACTACGCACTGATCGGTGACCGCCGTACCGGTGCGCTGGTCGGCGCCAACGGCTCGATCGACTGGCTCTGCCTGCCCCGCTTCGACTCGGCCGCCTGCTTCGCGGCCCTGCTCGGCACCGAGGAGCACGGCCACTGGCAGCTCTGCCCGATCGGTGAGTACGACGTCTCCCGGCGCTACCTCGGCGACTCGACCGTCCTGGAGACGACCTTCACCACCGCCGACGGTGTCGTCCGGCTGACCGACCTGATGCCGCGCGAGGACGTCCGCTCCGACGTCGTGCGCCGTCTCGAGGGCCTCCGCGGCACGGTCCGGATGCGGCACGTCTGGCGGGTGCGCTTCGACTACGGCGCGATCATCCCGTGGGTCCGCCGGCGCACCGTGGGCGGAGAGGCGGTGATCAGCGCGATCGCCGGGCCCGACCAGCTCGTGCTCCGCGGTCCCCGGCTGCCCAGTGCGGACGACCACCGGCACGTCGACGAGTTCGACGTCGACGCGGGGGCGGTCCTCACGTTCTCGGCCACGTGGCTGCCCTCCTACGCGCCGCTCGCGCAGATCGGCGAGCCGGCCGACGACATCGAGACGTCGGTGCGGGAGGGGCAGGAGTGGGCCGACAACTGCCGCGTGGGCCTGCCGCAGGACGCCCTGGTCCGGCGCTCGCTGATCACGCTGCGCCTGCTCACCGACGAGCAGACCGGCGGCATCGTCGCGGCGCCCACGACCTCGCTCCCCGAGGATCCGGGCGGCGAACGCAACTGGGACTACCGGTACTGCTGGCTCCGCGACGCCGCCCTCACCCTCGACTCCCTGATCTCCGCGGGCTACACGGACGAGGCACAGCTCTGGCGTCGGTGGCTGCTACGCACGGCGGCCGGCGACCCGCAGGACCTGCAGATCGTCTACGCCACCGACGGGCACCGCCGGCTGACCGAGCTCACCCTCGACCACCTGCCGGGGTACGCCGACTCGCGGCCGGTCCGGATCGGGAACGGCGCCGCCCTCCAGCGCCAGCTCGACGTGGTCGGCGAGGTGATGATGGCGCTCGAGCACACCCGGCAGGTCACCGGCCACGCCGACCGCGACGCCTGGTCCCTCCAGCGCGCGCTCGTCGACGAGCTCGCCGGGAGCTGGCGCAAGAAGGACCACGGCCTGTGGGAGATCCGCGGGCCGCAGCGCCACTTCACCCACTCCCAGGCGATGGTCTGGGCGGCGTTCGACCGCGCCGTACGCGCCGTCGAGGACTTCGACCTCCCCGGGCCGGTCGACCGGTGGCGCTCGATCCGCGACGCCGCCCACGCCGAGGTGCTCGAGAAGGGGTACGACGAGGCGCGGGGCACGTTCGTGCAGCACTACGACACGACCGAGGTCGACGCCTCCCTCCTGGTGCTGCCGGCGATCGGCTTCATCGCCGGCGACGACCCGCGGATGCTCGGCACCATCGCGGCGGTCGAGGAGGACCTGATCCGCGACGGGCTCGTGCTGCGCTACCGCACCCAGACCGGCGTGGACGGGCTGGCCGGGGACGAGCACCCCTTCCTCGCCTGCTCCTTCTGGCTGGTGTCCGCCTACGCGCGGGCCGGCCGCGTCGACGAGGCGGAGGCGCTCTTCGGTCGGCTCTGCGGGCTGACGAACGACGTCGGGCTGCTCTCCGAGGAGTACGACCCGAGGACGGGCCGGATGGTCGGCAACTTCCCGCAGGCCTTCAGCCACCTGGCACTGGTCCGGGCGGCCTTCGACCTCGCCGACGCCGGCGCCCGGCAGGTCTCTGCGCGAGGGGCTCGTGGGGGTTAGGTTACGGCCCTCGGAACCCATCTCTAGGAGACGACACATGCAACCGAACCGTCGTACCGCTCGGGCCATCCCGGTCGCGGCTGCACTGACATCCCTGGCGCTCGCCGGGCTCGCGGCCACGACCGCGTCCGCCGCCCCGGAGCGGAGCACTGCCCAGCCCGCCAGGGTCAGCACGTCCGGCCAGTCCGCCGAGACGTCGTACCACAGGCTCGCGGACCGGAAGGGCAGCAAGGACCTCGTCAAGCTCGACCTGCTGGCGTTCAACGACTTCCACGGCAACCTCGAGCCGCCCAGCGGGTCGGGCGGCCGCGTGAACAACACCAACGCCGGTGGCGCGGCCTACCTCGGCCGCCTGCTCTCCGACGAGCGGAAGAAGTCGCGGGCGGCCGGAGCCGTCCCGATCACGGTCGCGCCCGGCGACATCGTCGGGGCCTCGCCCCTGCTGTCCGCGGCGTTCCACGACGAGCCCACGATCAAGGCCATGAACGCGCTCGGGCTCCAGGTCGCGTCGGTCGGCAACCACGAGTTCGACGAGGGGTGGCGGGAGCTGCGCCGGCTGCAGACCGGCGGCTGCCTCGACGACGGCGCCGACGGCGCCAACGGGCAGAACTCCTGCCCCGGCGACCAGCGCTTCGCCGGCGCCGACTTCCAGTTCCTCGCCGCCAACGTCGGGTGGACGGACCCGGACGCCCACAAGAGGAAGACCCTCTTCCCGGCCACCAAGGTCATCAAGGTCAAGGGCCAGAAGGTCGGGTTCATCGGCATGACGCTGGAGGGCACGCCCGACATCGTCACCGCGGCCGGTGTCCAGGGCCTGACCTTCGCCGACGAGGTCGAGACCGCCAACGCGCTGGTCCCGAAGCTGAGGAAGCAGGGCGTGAAGTCGATCATCGTGCTGCTGCACGAGGGCGCCACGCCCACCGACCCGACGGCGTACAACTCCTGCTCCGGCGTCAGCGGCGCAGGCCTGACGATCGCGCAGGACCTCAGCCCGGCGATCGACGCCGTCGTCTCCGGCCACACGCACCAGCCGTACAACTGCGTGGTCCGGGACCCGAGCGGCCAGCCGCGCCTGTTCACCAGTGCCTACTCGTTCGGCCGGATGGTCACCAAGCTGCACCTGCTGATCGACCCGAGGACCCACGACATCGTCCGTCCCGCCGCGTTCGCCGAGAACCTGATCGCCACGAACGACGCGTCGGTCTCTCCGCTGGCCAGCGTGCAGTCCATCATCGACACCTACAACGCGCTGGTGTCCGGGATCGCCGACAAGGTGATCGGCCACATCGCCGACGGAACGCTGGTCTCGAAGACTCAGGAGGCCGACGGCGAGTCGCCGCTCGGTGACCTGATCGCCGACGGACAGGTCGCCGATCCCACCACGATCGAGGCTGGGGCCAGCGGATCGACGGGGAACACCCCGGTGATCGCCCTCATGAACCCGGGCGGCATCCGGGCGGACCTGGTCGAGAACGCGGCGGGCGACGTCACCTACGGTGCCGCGTTCGCCGTGCAGCCGTTCAACAACTTCATGGTCTCGATGGATCTCACCGGAGCCCAGATCAAGGCGATCCTCAACCAGCAGTGGAACGGCGCCAACGAGTCGACCCGCAAGATCCTGCAGGTCTCCGGCCTGACCTACACCTGGGACGCCTCGGACGCCGCCCTGCCCGACACCGACGCCCTCGTGCCGGGAACGATCATGGTGGACGCCGACGCCGACCCGGCCACCGCCATGGTGCCGCTGGAGGACGGGACGACGTACCGCGTCGTCTCCAACAACTTCGTCTCCGACGGCGGCGACGGCTTCACCGTGTTCCGGGACGGGACCAACAAGTACTTCGGCGGGCTCGACATCGACTCGCTGCGGATGTACCTGGAGGCCCACGACCCGGTGACCACCCCGGTGACCGACCGGATCACCCGCCAGGACTGAAGCCGGACCCACTCACATCGACCCGCTCGGCGCGTGCCGGGCGGGTCGATGTCGGGAGCGCTGCGCCCCGGGGCGGCCCGGTCCCCCACGGTCGGGTCAGCCGCTGCGGAGCGCCGCCCGCTGCTTCCACACGTCGCGGTAGAACTCCCACCCCGACCACATGGTCAACGCCACGGCCACCGCGAGGCAGACCTGCGCGGCGTAGAAGAGCACCTCGCCGGGGACCTCCATCCAGCCCGGCAGGTCCGGGTCGCGCAGCGGCAGGCACAGGAACCCGAGCGCGATCGCCTGGAACGTGGTCTTGATCTTGCCCAGGTCGGCCGCTGCGATCACGACCCTGCTCAGCACCGACAGCCGGAGCAGCGTCACGCTCCACTCGCGGACCAGGACCACGATCGTGACCCACCACCAGACGTCGCCGACGATCGAGAGGCCGATGAAGGCCATCCCGGTGATCGCCTTGTCCGCGATCGGGTCCGCGATCTTGCCGAAGTTCGTGACCAGGTCGTGCTTGCGGGCCAGGTCGCCGTCGACCTTGTCGGTGATCATCGCGACCACGAAGATCGCCCAGGCCACGCAGCGCCAGGTGATGTCGTCGCCGCCGTCGACGAGCAGTGCCCAGGCGAAGAACGGGACCAGGACGATCCGGAGCGTCGTGAGGACGTTCGGGACGTTCCAGTTGCTGGGCTGGGTCTTCGCGACGTCGGCCATCACAGTTCCCGAGCGTAGAGGTCGACGCCTTCGGAGCCCACGACCTGCGCGCGCACGAGGTCGCCGACGCGGGCGTCGCTGTCCACGAGGTACGTCGAGCCGTCGACCTCGGGACCCTGGTGGGCGGCGCGTCCCTCGACGCTCCCGTCGGCGACCAGCTCGACCAGCACCTCGACGGCCTCGCCGACCCGGTCGGCGGCGCGCTGGGAGGTGAGCTCCTCGACCAGCGCGCCCACGTGCTCGGCTCGGGCCCGCACCTCGTCCTCGTCGAGCTTGCCGTCGTACGTCGCGGCCTCGGTGCCGTCCTCGTCGGAGTAGCCGAACACGCCGGTGACGTCCATCCTGGCCGCGACCAGGAACTCGCAGAGCGTCTCGAGGTCGTCCTCCGTCTCGCCGGGGAAGCCGACGATCACGTTGCAGCGCACGCCAGCCTCGGGCGCCAGCGAGCGCACCTGCTCCAGCAGGCCGAGGAAGCTCTCCGGGTCGCCGAAGCGACGCATCCGGCGCAGCACGCTCGCGCTCGCGTGCTGGAAGGACAGGTCGAAGTACGGCGTGACGCCGGGCGTGGTCGCGATCGCCTCGACCAGCCCCGGCCGGGTCTCGGCGGGCTGGAGGTACGACACCCGGACCCGGTCCACGCCGTCGACCGCGGCGAGCTCGGGCAGCAGCGTCTCGAGGAGGCGGAGGTCGCCGAGATCCTTGCCGTACGACGTCGAGTTCTCGCTCACGAGGAACAGCTCGCGGGCGCCCTGCTCGCCGAGCCAGCGCGCCTCCTGGAGCACGTCGCTGGGGCGCCGGCTGACGAACGAGCCGCGGAAGGCCGGGATCGCGCAGAAGGAGCAGCGCCGGTCACAGCCGCTGGCGAGCTTGAGCGCCGCGGTCGGGCCGGGGTCCAGGCGCCGGCGTACCGACGCCGGACCGGAGGCGTGCCCGGGCACCGGCGTGGTGGACAGCGCCCGCTCGACGGGCGTGATCGGCAGCAGCAGCCGGCGGTCCTGCGGGGTGTGGGCCTGGTGGGTCTCCCCCGCGACGATCGACCGGAGCCGGTCTGCGATGTCGGGGTAGTCGTCGAAGCCGAGGACAGCGTCCGCCTCGGGCAGCGAGTCGGCGAGCTCCTTGCCGTACCGCTCGGCCATGCAGCCGACGGCGACGACGGCCTGCGTGCGGCCGGTGGCCTTGAGGTCGGCCGCCTCGAGCAGGGTGTCGACCGAGTCCTTCTTGGCGGACTCGACGAAGCCGCAGGTGTTGACCACGACGGTGTCCGCGTCGGCCGGGTCCTCGACGAGCAGGAACCCGCCCGCCTCGAGCCGGCCGGCCAGCTCCTCGGAGTCGACCTCGTTGCGGGCGCACCCGAGGGTCACCATCGCCACCGAGAGCAGGTCGCGCGTGTCAGTCGTCATGATCGACCGAGTATCTCAACCCGGTCCGCGCTGGGCCTATTCGGCGGCGGCGAAGGTGTTCTGCGCGGGCTGCCCGTCCGCCCCGAGCGGACCCCGGTCCTGGCCGTCCACCGTCACCTGCAGCGCGCCGTCCGAGGACTGCACCCGCACCGGCGGGGCGGCCTTGACCGTGCGGCTGTCGCCGAACGCCAGGTCGCCGTTGAAGACGACGTCGCCGGCGCCGTCGCGGACCACGACGTGCGCGCCGCCCGCGGAGGCGTCGAGCAGGACGGGTACGGCGGGGCCGAGCTTGGTCGAGCTGGACGGGGACCCGTTCAGCACCGGCTTGGAGTGCAGCTCGACCGGGCTGTCCATGATCAGCCGGGCGATCGACCAGGCGAGCACGATCGCCATCACGGCGGCGACGAGGACCGACCAGTTCGGGCCGCCGCGGGTGCTGCGGATCGGGCCGCCCTGGCTGGTGGCGAGCTCCGCCTCGAACACGCGGCGCGCGTCGATGGGCGCGTCGGCGTACCGCTCGTCGTACGACGTCAGCAGGGGCGCGGCGTCGATGCCGAGCACCCGGGCCAGCGTGCGCAGGTGCCCGCGGGCGTAGAAGTCGCCACCGCACGGCGCGAAGTCGTCGACCTCGATGGACTCGATCACGTGCGGGCGGATCCGGGTGCGGTCGGCCAGCTGGTCGACGCTCAGCGCGAGCCGCGTACGGGCCGCGGCGATCTCGGGACCGACGACCGGGTCGGGCGCCGGGGCCGGGTCGTCGACGACCAGCGCGTCGAACCGGTGCTGCAGCTCACCGACCTCCGGGAGGTCGAGCTGGGTCGCGTCGGCGTCGTCCAGCGGGTCGATCCGGAGCGCCGCGGCGCCCTCGAAGCGGACCTCGGCACGTACGCCGGTCACCGCGTCCCGCAGCGGGAGCGGGGTCGCGCTCGCCACCATCGGCGGCAGGGACACGGTCGGCTCGGGCTCGACGCCGCCGTCGATGAGGTCGTCAGTGGGCCGGTGCAGCGGCAGGCGGTCGGCGAGGAAGCCGATGCCCCGGGCGATCGCCGGCCGCGGGTCGTGGAGCACCGGCGGGTGCGGGTCGTCCTCGACGTCCTCGACGTCCTCGACGTATTCGACGTCCTCGACCGGAGCGTCGACCTCGTCGACCTCGTCGACCTCGTCGACCTCGTCGACCTCGTCGACCTCGTCGGGGACGATCTCGACCACCTGCCCGGGATCCGCGGCGAGCAGCTCGAGCGCCCCGGTCAGGTCACCGTGGGCGCCGACCACGCGCGTCGACAGCGACAGCGTCACCGACTGCTCGCCGGCGTCCGCGTCGCGCGGGACCAGCACCAGCCGGCCGTCGTGGAACAGCCCGTGCCGCGGTTCGTGCTCGACGTACTCGATCTCGTCCCACGGCAGGCCGCGCCAGGTGCGGCCGCGGCGGAACCGGACGCCGTGCTGGTCCACGACCAGCAGCGGCACGCGGGCGTCCAGGAGGGACTGCAGGTGGACGACCGCGATGGCGCCGGTGACGAGCACCAGCGCCCAGTCCAGCCAGCCGGCGCCACTGACCACGCGGGTCAGGTAGGCGATCGACACGGCGGCCGCGACCGCGCCGACGGCGCCGGTGACGCGGGCATCGGTGCGGACCTCGACGGGTCCTTCGACAACGGGTTCGGTGACGGGCTCTGCCATCAGGTTGCTCACATCTCCCCCTGGAGGGTCGCGATCACGGCATCGATCTCGTCGGGCTTGACCAGCACGTCGCGCGCCTTGGACCCCTCGCTGGGTCCGACCACGCCACGGCTCTCGAGGATGTCCATCAGCCGGCCCGCCTTCGCGAAGCCGACGCGGAGCTTGCGCTGCAGCATCGAGGTGGACCCGAACTGGGTGGAGACGACCAGCTCGATCGCCTGGATCACCAGGTCCATGTCGTCGCCGATGTCGTCGTCGAGCTCGCGCTTGCTGGCTGCGGGGGCGGTGACGTCCTCGCGGTAGGTGGGCTGTAGCTGGGTCTTGCAGTGCTGGACGACCTGGTGGATCTCGGCCTCGGTGACCCAGGAGCCCTGGATCCGTGCGGCCTTCGAGGCACCCATCGGCAGGAACAGGCCGTCACCCTGGCCGACCAGCTTCTCCGCGCCCGGCTGGTCGAGGATGACCCGGCTGTCGGCGAGGCTGGAGGTGGCGAACGCCAGTCGCGACGGCACGTTCGCCTTGATCAGGCCGGTCACGACGTCGACGGACGGACGCTGGGTCGCGAGCACCAGGTGGATGCCGGCGGCGCGCGCCAGCTGGGTGATCCGGACGATCGCGTCCTCGACGTCGCGCGGGGCGACCATCATCAGGTCCGCGAGCTCGTCGACGATCACCAGCAGGTACGGGTACGGCGTGAGCTCGCGCTCGCTGCCCGGCGGCACCGTCACCTTGCCGGCCCGGACCGCCTTGTTGAAGTCGTCGATGTGGCGGAAGCCGAAGTTCGCAAGGTCGTCGTACCGCAGGTCCATCTCGCGGACGACCCACGCCAGCGCCTCGGCGGCCTTCTTCGGGTTCGTGATGATCGGCGTGATCAGGTGCGGGACGCCCTCGTAGGCGTTCAGCTCGACCCGCTTCGGGTCGACCATGATCATCCGCACCTCGTCCGGGGTGGAGCGCATCAGGATCGAGGTGATCATCGAGTTGATGAACGACGACTTGCCCGAGCCGGTGGCGCCGGCGACCAGGAGGTGCGGCATCTTCGCGAGGTTCGCGACGACGAACCCGCCCTCCACGTCCTTGCCGAGCCCGGCGACCATCGGGTGGTGGTCGCTGCGCGCGGTGGTCGAGCGGAGCACGTCGCCGAGGGAGACGATCTCCTTGTCCAGGTTGGGGATCTCGACGCCGACCGCGGACTTCCCCGGGATCGGGCTCAGGATCCGCACGTCGGCCGAGGCGACGGCGTACGCGATGTTCTTCTGGATGTTCGTGATCTTCTCGACCTTCACGCCCGGACCGAGCTCGACCTCGTAGCGGGTCACGGTCGGGCCGCGCGTGTAGCCGGTGACCTGGGCGTCGATCGCGAACTCCTCGATCACCTGGGTCAGCCGGTCCACCACCGCGTCGCTGGCCTTGGAGCGTGCCTTGTGCGGCGAGCCCGGCTTCAGCACGTCGTTGGCGGGCAGCGAGTAGGCGACGTCGCCGGACAGCGCGAGCTGCTCGACGCGCGGCGGCAGCGGCGTGTGGAATGGTGCAGGGAGCTCGGTGTTGTCGCCATCTGTGGTTACGACCGTAGGTACGTCACCGTCCGTCGGCGCGAAGATGTCCAGCCCCTCGTCGGTGGTCTCGAGGTTCTTCTTCCGCTTGCGGAGCTCGCGGTCGGTGAGGACCGGGCTGTCGTACGCCGGGTCGCCGAGGTCCGGGTCGATCTCGTCGACCTCGGCGGGCTTGCGCCGGCGGGAGCGGGTCGCCGGGATCGCCTGGGTGGCGTCCGGGTCCTCGGCGTGGGCATGCTCGCGGCCGAGCAGCCGGTCGCGGGTCTCCGCGAGCCTGGTCGGGACCTGGTAGAGCGGCGTCGCGGTGATGATGAGGACGCCGAAGAAGGCCAGCATCGCGAGCAGCGGCACGACGACGAGCTCCGAGCGGAGCAGGTCGAGCAGCAGGCTGGACACGACGTACCCGATCGCGCCGCCGGCGCTGCGCAGGTCGGAGGTGTCACCCATCTCGGGCTGGGGGTTGCCCCCGGCGATCTGGACGATCCCGAGCAGGCCGAAGGCGAACGCCGACCAGCCGACCACCTGGCGCCCGACCGGTCCGTTGTGCTCGGGGTCGCGCATGGTGCGCCAGCCGACGTGGAGCAGCGCGAGCGGGACGAGGAAGCCGACCTTGCCGACCGAGCCCTCGACGACCGTGCGCGCGGCATCCATGATCGAGCCGGGCAGCTGCCACCAGACCGCGGCGGCGACGACGACCGCGCCGGCGAACAGGAACAGGCCCACGCCGTCGCGCCGGTGCTCGGGCTCGAGGTCGCGGGCGGTGTGCCCGATGCTCCGGGCGATCGCGCCGATGCCGTGCGCGACGGCCAGCCAGACGGCGGCGACCCCTCGGAAGACCACGGTGAACACCCGGGCGACCGGTCCCGGACCGCTGCGGACGGCACGCGGTGCCGGGCGGCGGGCCGCGGGCTTCCGGGCAGCCGGCTTCCGCTTCGGGGCAGGCTTGCGCTTCGGGCTGGTACTCCGGGTTCGGGTGCTCGAGCCGCTCCGCGAGGAGGACGTGCTCTTGCTCCGCGACCCCGGCGGGGAAGACGTACGGGTCGCCATGGTTGACACCCTACGCAGGGGTCACTCCAGTCACATGGATCACAGGAGTGCGTGTCTCCGGCCGGTCCACCGGTGTCTCGATACGCACCCACCCGCCTTCGCGGGTTCAGGAGTGGTGATACTCGACCCCTTTGGCCGACGCCGAGACCTCGTCCCTCGGCTCACCGGTGTCTCGATACGCACCCACCCGCCTTCGCAGGCTCAGGCGGGGGTGCTACTCGACCCCTTCGGCCGACGCCGAGACCTCGTTCCTCGGTCTCGGCTGGCCTCAGGCCTCGATGACGACGGGGATGATCATCGGCCGGCGCCGGTGGGTGTTGCTGACCCACCGTCCGACGACGCGGCGCACGGTCTGCTGGAGTTGGTAGGAGTCGGTGTTGCCCTCGCGGATCTGGGCGTCCAGCGCATCGATGATCGGCTGCTTGACGTCGTCGAAGGTCGCGTCGTCCTCGGCGAAGCCGCGGGCGTGGATCTCGGGGCCGGCGGAGACCTTCCCGCTGACCGAGTCGACCACGACGATCACCGAGATGAAGCCCTCCTCGCCGAGGATCCGGCGGTCCTTGAGGTCGGACTCGGTGATGTCGCCGACCGACGAGCCGTCCACGAAGACGTACCCGCAGTCGACCTTGCCCGCGACCGAGGCGACGCCGTCGACCAGGTCGACGACCACGCCGTCCTCGGCGATGACGACGTTCTCGATGCCGGTCGCCCGGGCCAGCGCGGCGTTGGCCAGCATGTGCCGGATCTCGCCGTGCACGGGCAGCACGTTGCGCGGCCTGACGATGTTGTAGCAGTAGAGGAGCTCGCCGGCACTGGCGTGGCCGGACACGTGGACGAGCGCGTTGCCCTTGTGCACGACCCGGGCGCCCCAGCGGGCCAGGCCGTTGATGACCCGGTAGACGGCGTTCTCGTTGCCGGGGATCAGGCTGGAGGCGAGCAGGACGGTGTCGCCCTCCTCGATGTGCACGAAGTTGTGGTTGCGCTGGGCGATCCGGCTCAGCGCGCTCATCGGCTCGCCCTGCGAGCCGGTGGAGATCAGCACCTGGCGCTCCGGGGGCAGGTCGGCGAGGTCCTTGGCGTCGACGAGCACGTCCGGCGGGACGTGCAGGTAGCCGAGGTCGCGGGCGATCGCCATGTTGCGGACCATCGAGCGGCCGACGTACGCGATCTTGCGGTCGTGGGCGACGGCTGCGTCGATGACCTGCTGGACACGATGGACGTGCGAGGCGAAGCAGGCGACGATGACCCGCTGCGCCGAGTCGCGGAAGACCTGGTCGATGACCGGGGTGATCGACTTCTCGGCCGGCGTGAAGCCGGGGGTCTCGGCGTTCGTGGAGTCGGTGAGGAAGAGGTCGACACCCTCCTCCCCCAGCCGGGCGAACGAGCGCAGGTCGGTGATCCGGCCGTCCAGCGGGAGCTGGTCCATCTTGAAGTCGCCGGTGTGCAGCACCATGCCGGCGCCGGTCCGGATCGCGACCGCGAGCGCGTCGGGGATCGAGTGGTTGACCGCGACGAACTCGAGGTCGAAGGGGCCGATCGTGAGCCGGTCGCCCTCGCGGACCTTGTGGTGCACGGTCTCGCGGAGCCGGTGCTCGCGGAGCTTGGAGTCCAGCAGCGCCAGGGTCAGCTCCGAGCCGACGAGCGGGATGTCCCGCCGTTCGCGCAGCAGGTACGGCGTCGCGCCGATGTGGTCCTCGTGCCCGTGGGTGAGGACCAGCGCCTCGACCGCGTCGAGCCGGTCCCGGATCGAGGACCAGTCCGGGAGGATCAGGTCGACGCCCGGCTGGTGGTCCTCGGGGAAGAGCACGCCGCAGTCGACGATCAGCAGGCGGCCGTCGTACTCGAAGACGGTCATGTTGCGGCCGACCTCGCCGAGGCCGCCCATGGGGATGACCCGCAGGCCCCCCTTCGGCAGTGCGGCCGGTTCGGAGAGCTCGGGATGCGGGTGACTCAATGTGTGTCCTTTAGAGGAGGCCGGAGGCTTCGAGCCCCACGCGGAGCGCGGCGACCTCGTCGTCGTCGAGCGGCACCAGGGGGCCGCGCACGTTGCGGTTGTCGAGGACGCCGAGCAGCTGGAGGCTTGCCTTGGCGGTGGTCGCTCCGTAGTTGGGGACGCCCATGATGGCGTCGATCGCGGGGAGCAGCCGCGTGAAGATCTGGAGGGCCTCGGCGTGGTCGCCGGCCCAGAACGCCTCGGCCATCGCCTTCGTCTCGTCGCCGGCGGCGTGGCCGACGACCGAGACGAAGCCGACCGCGCCGTGCGCGAGCCAGCCGACGTTGCTCGCGTCGTCGCCGGAGTACGACGGCGTACCCGAGCTCGGTGAGCCTGACCCCGCGCACGAAGTCGTTGACGGCGTCCTTGACCGCAACGACGTTCTGCATACGGATCGCCTGCTCGTAGGTCTCGAGGGCGATCTGGGTGCCGGTGCGGCCGGGGACGTCGTAGAGCATCACGGGCAGGTCGGTGGCCTCGGCGACCGAGCGGAAGTGGTGGAGCACACCGGCCTGGCCGGGCTTGTTGTAGTACGGCGTCACCAGCAGCACGCCGTCCGCGCCGACCTTGGCGGCCTGCTCGGCCAGCTCGATCGAGTGCGCCGTGGAGTTGGTCCCGACGCCCGCGACGACGCGCGCGCGGGCGCCGACGGCGTCCTTGACCGCGGCGAGGATGGCGCCGTCCTCCTCGGTGGTGGTCGTGGGCGACTCGCCCGTCGTGCCCGACACCACGACACCGTCGTGACCGTGGTCGACGAGGTGGGCGGCGATCCGGGCGGTGCCCTCGAGGTCGACCGAGCCGTCGCCGTGGAACGCGGTGGCCATCGCCGTCAGGACGTGGCCGAACGGTGCAGCGGGCGCGGACGTCATGTGCTCAAGGCTATCGTCCCGGCCACCGCTCACACGTGCGGCATGACGTCGCGTGCCACGAGTCGCAGGTGGTCGAGGTCGGAGAGGTCCAGGAACTGCAGGTAGATCCGCTGCGCGCCGAGGTCGGCGTACCGGCGGATCGTGTCGGCCGCCTCCTCGGGCGCACCGGCGACGCCGTTCTCCCGCAGCTCGTCCTTGTCGCGGCCGATCGCCGCGGCGCGGCGCTCGACCTCGGCCTCGTCGGCGCCGACGCAGACGACCAGTGCGTTGGACCAGGTCAGCCCGTCCGGGTCGCGGTCGTGCCGCTCGCAGGCCTCGCGGACCCGTGCGAACTGGGTGCGCGTGTCGTCCTCGCCCGCGAACGGGACGTTGAACTCGTCGGCGTACCGAGCCGCCAGGTCCGGCGTACGCCGCGCGCCGTGGCCGCCGATCAGCACCGGCAGCTTCGCCTGCGCCGGCTTGGGCAGCGCCGGGCTGTCGGTCACCCGGTAGTGCGTGCCCTCGCGGGTGAACCGCTCCCCCGCCGGGGTCGCCCACAGCCCGGTGATGATCGCCAGCTGCTCCTCGAACCGGTCGAACCGCTCGCCGGTGCCGGGGAACGGGATGCCGTACGCCTCGTGCTCCTGCGCGAACCAGCCGGCGCCGATCCCGAGCTCGACCCGCCCGCCGCTCATCTGGTCGACGGTCGCCACGCTGATCGCCAGCGGTCCGGGCAGCCGGAAGGTCGCGCTCGTCATCAGCGTCCCGAGCCGGATCGTGCTGGTCTCGCGGGCGATCCCGGCCAGCGTGATCCACGCGTCGCTCGGCCCGGGAAGCCCCTCGGTTCCCATCCCGAGGTAGTGGTCGGAGCGGAAGAACGCCCCGAACCCGAGCGCCTCCGCCTCCTTGGCCACCGCCACCAGGTCGTCGTACGTCGCCCCCTGCTGAGGCTCGGTGAACACGCGCAGCTCCATGCCGTCACCCTGTCAGGCCGCGCAAGCTCGCAGGTGGCGCGTCACATCCGCTCGCGCCGCAGCCAGGTGACCCGCTCGTACCCCTCGCGCGGCTCCCGCTCGACGACCTCCCAGGCGGCAGGGTCGATCTCGGGGTAGAAGGCGTCTCCGGGCGGCGAGACCGGCACCTCGCTGATGATCTGCTCGCTCGCGACCGGCATCGCCTCGGCGTACACCTGCGCCCCGCCTGCGACGACCACCTCGCCGGGCAGGAGCGCAGCCCGGGACAGCGCGTCGAAGAACGAGTGGGCGACCAGGACGCCGTCGGCGGACCAGGTCGGCGAGTGGGTGAGCACGATCGTGGTCCGGCCCGGGAGCGGCCGGCCGATGGACTCGTAGGTCGTCCGGCCCATCACCAGCGTGTGGCCCGTCGTCAGCCGCTTGAATTCGGCCTGTTCGCCGGGGATCTTCCACGGGATGTCGGGCCCGTTGCCGATCACCCGGTTGCGGGCCACGGCCGCCACCATCACGATGCGCTTGCTCATACGGCGATGGGCGCCTTGATCCCGGGATGCGGGTCGTAGCCCTCCACGCTGATGTGCTCGAGGTCGAACGCGTCCAGCTCGGAGACCGCCGGGTCCAGCACGAGCCGCGGGAGCGGGCGCGGCGAGCGGGTCAGCTGGAGCCGGGCCTGCTCGAGGTGGTTGAGGTAGAGGTGCGCGTCGCCGAGCGTGTGCACGAAGTCGCCGACCTCGAGACCGGTCACCTGGGCGACCATGTGGGTGAGCAGGGCGTACGACGCGATGTTGAACGGGACGCCGAGGAAGGCGTCGGCCGAGCGCTGGTAGAGCTGGCAGGAGAGCCGGCCGTCGGCCACGTAGAACTGGAACATCGTGTGGCAGGGCGCGAGCGCCATGTCGGGGATGTCGGCGACGTTCCACGCCGAGACGATGTGGCGTCGCGAGTCCGGGTTGTCCCGGATCTGCGACACCACGGCCGCGATCTGGTCGACGTGGCCGCCGTCCGGTGTGGGCCAGGACCGCCACTGGTAGCCGTAGACCGGCCCGAGGTCGCCGTTCTCGTCGGCCCACTCGTCCCAGATCGTGATGCCGCGGTCCTGGAGCCACTTCACGTTGGTGTCGCCCCGCAGGAACCACAGCAGCTCGCCGAACACCGAGCGGGTGTGGATCTTCTTGGTGGTGACCAGGGGGAAGCCGGCACGGAGGTCGAAGCGCATCTGGTGGCCGAAGACCGAGCGGGTGCCGGTGCCGGTGCGGTCGCCCTTCTCGACGCCCTCGTCGAGGACCCGCTGGAGGAGATCGAGGTACTGCTGCACGGTCCCGACACTAGTCGAGCGACACGGCTCCGGTGACCGTCGTTCGCGTGTCGCCACCGACCCAGACCTGGCCGTCGACGGTCTCCACGTGCACCCGGCCGGCCCGGCCGAGCGCGGTGCCCTGAGAGGCGACGTACGACGACGGCAGCCGGGTGCCGGCGAGCCACTGCCCGACGCCCGCGTTGAGCGAGCCGGTCACCGGGTCCTCCGGCATCCCGTAGCCGGGGCAGAACGCGCGCAGCTCGGCGGCGAGCGGGCCGTCGGCGTACGGCCCGACGACGCCGATCTTCAGGTCGCCGAACGCCGTCCAGTCCGGCTCGACGGCGAGCACCGCGGCGGCGTCCTCCAGCAAGACGCCCACCCAGCCCGGACCGTTGTCGATCCAGGCCGTCTCGAGGATCGCCGACTCCGGCAGCCGCAGCGCCCGGCAGATCCCTGCCAGGTCGGCGGCGTCCACGGGGCCGGAGCGCATCAGCGGCGGCGCGGCGAACGACAGCCGATCGGCGCGCCGGATCCGCACCAGCCCCGCACCGCACTCCTGGACGACGGAGTCCGGGGAGCCGTCGCCCGCGGGCACCCCGCCGGCCTCGAGCCACGCGTGCGCGCTCCCGAGCGTCGGGTGGCCGGCGAACGGCAGCTCGCCTCCGGGCGTCCAGATCCGCAGCCGGTAGTCGGCGGCCGGGTCCGTCGGCGGCAGCAGGAACGTCGTCTCCGACAGGTTCGTCCACCGGGCGAACGCCGCCATCTGGTCGTCGGTGACGCCCTCGGCGTCGTGCACGACCGCGACCGGGTTGCCGAGCAGCGGCTGGGCGGAGAACACGTCGACCTGGCTGAATCGCATGCGGTCCAAAATAACGGCAGGCTAGGGAGCGAACATCGCCCGATCCGCGGCGGAGCGCACCGGCACCACGTCGCTGCAGGTGCTCCTCTCCAGCGCGCAGGTCCGGAGCACGAAGAGCCGCGACCGGGCGCCGTCCAGGTCGACGCCCTCGAGGTCGCTCACGTTCGCGACCAGGTAGTTGATCTCGTGGTTGTTGCCGAACGCCGCGTCCACCACCCGCTCGTCGGGTGCCACCCCCGACGGCAGCAGGTCGCCGGTGCGGGCGTCGTAGACCAGGGGTGTGAACGGCGATCCGGGCACCCACGGCCCCGGGATGCGACTGAGCACGAAGGTCCCACCGGGCGACACGGCCGCCCCCTCGCCGCGCCGGGTGAACGTGACGTCGTAGAACGGCTGCACCACCGTGATGGCCCGGTGCCGCTGGTAGACCCGCGTCGAGGAGCCGACGTCGAGGAGCCCCGGCTCGTCGAGCCGGACCGGCCTGCCGTGCGCCGGCCGCCACTCGAACGTGCCGGAGTCGCCGGTGGCGTAGACCCGGTCCTGGTCGATAGCGACCAGCCCGGTCCCGGGAGCGACCACGAGGCTGTCGACCTCCTCGTGGTTGCCAACGGACCAGACCACGATCCGGCTGGCGGGGTCGCCGGGCTCCACCCAGGCGGCCCAGCCGTTCTCGGCGGAGCCGAGCACCCGCGACCCCGGCGCCGACCGGCCGACCAGGGCGACCTCGCCGGCCGGCTGCACGACACCGACCGCGCCGTCGGCGTCGATGAAGGCCGCGCTCTCGCCGACCCCGGCCACCGACGTCAGGCCCGGGAGGTCCACCGCGACCCGGCGCAGGTGCAGGCGCCCGTCGTACCAGGAGATGTCGACCGGGTTCGGGGACGCCACCACGCGCGTCGTCTCCGGCTCGGCCGGCTTCTCGGGCCGCGTCGTCAGCCAGGTCGTGCCGCCGGCGACGACCAGAATGGCCGCGGCGGCCCCAGCGACGATGCGCCACCGCCTGCGCCGCTGCTCGCGGGCCCGGGCCACGACACCGTCGTACGGCGCGGTCGGCACCTCGATCGAGCCGGCCGCCGTGCGGAACGCCTCCTCGGCCCGCAGCGCGGGCGGCTCGATGCGCGCCAGGCCCTGCGCGACGCGGCTGCCCACGGTCGCGACCGGGACGTCCAGGGTGTCGGCTACCTGTACCTCGTCGAGGCCGCCCACGAAGCGCAGCACGACGGCCTCGCGCTCCTCCGGCGCAAGCCGGGTGAGCTGCTGCTCGAGCTCCTGTCGCAGCAGCTCCGCCTCGGACGGGTCGTCGAGCGGCGCGCCCGGACGCGACGGCGGCGCGTGCGGACGCGCCTCGAGGACGGTGCCGAACACCTCCGCGTCGACGTCGTCGACCTCGCGCATCCGCCCCCAGGCGCTGCGGCAGCGCGCGAGCCCGGTGAGCGCGATGTCCTCGGCCTCGACCGGGGACCAGCCGATCAGGACCAGCGAGCGGACGAGGAACGGCCAGCGCGCCGCCAGGTAGGCAGCGAAGTCGGCGTCGTTCCCGGCCATCTGGTCATCCCGCTAGGCATGCAGTGACATGGGGCCGTACACCTGCCGGTCGTGCTCGAACAGCGTGACCGCGTCGACGCCCTCGGCCGCGAGGTCCGACCAGATCTCGCCGACCCAGGACTCGGCGTCGGCCTGCGAGGCGAACCGCTGGCCGGCGAGGTCGCCGGTCAGCGTGACCTCGCCACCCGCGCTGTCCTCGAGCCGCCACCACCACGGCCGGTCGGCTGCCGGTGGCTGGCGGAACGTCGGCGGGTGCTCGGGCAGGTTCATGTCAGGTCTCCCGGACGGACGGGTCGAGGAACGGCGGCTTGGTGAGCTGGAAGATCTCTCGACGCCCGCGGACGTCAACGCCGACCTCGGCGTCCGGGTTCACGAACGACGGCAGCAGCGCCAGCCCGATGCCCTTGCGCAGGGTCGGCGAGAACGTGCCGGAGGTGACCTCGCCGAGCAGCACGTCCGGGGTGAGGCTCACCGTCATGTGCGGGCGCGGGATGCCGCGACCGGTCGCGACCAGGCCGCGCAGCACCCGCTTCGGGCCCTCGGCCCGCTCGGCGGTCAGCACGTCCCGGCCCCAGAAGGCGTCCTTCTGCCAGCCGACCGCCCAACCCAGCCGCGCCTCGTTCGGGGTGACGTCGAGGGAGATGTCCTGGCCGTGCAGCGGGTAGCCCATCTCGGTCCGCAGCGTGTCCCGGGCGCCGAGGCCGCACGCGAGGACGCCGTACTGCTCCCCCGCCGCCATCACCGCGTCCCAGAGCGCCCCGGCGACGGCGTTCGGTGCGACCAGCTCGTAGCCGCGCTCGCCCGTGTAGCCGGTGCGGCAGACCACGACGGTCTCGCCCTCGTACGGCGCCTCCGCGAACGACATGTAGTCGTGCCCGACCGGGAGCCCCACCGCCGCGAGGACCTCGTCGGACTTCGTCCCCTGGACCGCGAGCACCGCGAAGTCGCGGTGCCGGTCGGTGACGGTGACGCCCTCGGGCGCCTCCGCGGCGAGCCGCCGGACGACCTCGGCGGTGTTGGCGGCGTTCGGGATGAGGAAGACCCGGTCGTCGGCGTAGAGGTAGGCGATGAGGTCGTCGACCACGCCGCCGGTGGCGTCGTCGCAGCACAGCGTGTACTGCGCCCGGCCCGGACCGATCCGGCCGAGGTCGTTGGTGAGCGTGCGGTTCACGAACTCGGCGGCGCCCGGCCCCTCGACGACGGCCTTGCCGAGGTGGCTGACGTCGAAGACCCCGACCGACTCCCGGACGGCGGTGTGCTCCTTGACGACGCCGGCGGGGTACTCCAGCGGCATCGACCAGCCACCGAACTCCGCGAACTTCGCGCCGAGGGCCTCGTGCCGGTCGTTCAAGGGGGAGAGCAGGAGGTCCGCCATGGCGGCGAACCTACCGCAGGGGCGTGCTCGCCCCGACGTCTATCCTGCCCCGGTGACGTCGTACACCCTGCGCAGCGCCAGCCCCGCCAAGACCCGATGCGACGCCGTCGTCGTGGGGGTGGTCCAGGGCGCGAAGGGCCCGGAGCTGGCCGACGCGGCCGGCGACGTCGCCTCGGCGTACGGCCGCAAGCTGCGCCCGCTCATGTCCGGCCTCGGCGTGACCGGCAAGTCCGGCGAGGTCGTGAAGGTGCCGACCGCCGGGGCCATCCCTTCCCCCCTGCTCGTGCTCGTCGGCCTGGGGCGCAACCAGGACGCGACGGCGGTACGCCGGGCCGCGGGTGTTGCCGCCCGCGCGGTCACCAATGCGGCGTCGGTCGCCGTGGCGCTGCCGGCGGACTCCGCGGAGCTCGTGCGCGCGGTCACCGAGGGATGGGAGCTCGGCGGGTACGCGTTCACGGCGTACAAGAAGGACGAGAAGAAGGACGGCCCCGGGGAGGTGGTGGTGCTCAGCGCCGCCGCGCGCCGCAAGGAGGTCATCACTGCGTTCGAGGAGAGCCGGGTCGTGACCCGCGCGGTCGCCGCGACCCGCGACTGGGTGAACACCCCGCCGGGCGACCTGACGCCGCCGAAGTTCGCCGACGCCGTCGTGGCGGCGACCAAGGAGGTCACGAGGGGCCGAGGTGCCCCGAAGATCGGCATCCGGGTGCTGGACGAGGAGGAGCTGGCGGAGCTCGGCTGCGGCGGCATCCTCGGCGTCGGCATGGGCTCGTCGGCGGCGCCGCGGCTGGTCGAGCTGACCTACGCCCCGAAGGGCGCCCGGCACCACCTCGCGCTCGTCGGCAAGGGCATCACCTTCGACTCCGGCGGCCTCACGATCAAGCCCGCGGCGAGCATGAACGACATGAAGTCGGACATGGCGGGTGCCGCGGCGATCGTCCAGGCGACGTACGCGATCGCGACCCTCGGGCTGCCGGTGCGGATCTCCGCGTTCGCGCCGATGGCGGAGAACATGGTCTCCGGGTCGTCCATGCGGCCCGGTGACGTGCTGGCGATGTACGGCGGCACCACGGTCGAGGTGCTCAACACCGACGCCGAGGGCCGGCTGATCCTGGCCGACGCGCTCATGCGCGCGACCGAGCAGCAGCCCGACGTGATCCTGGACGTGGCCACGCTCACTGGCCACATGGTGGTGGCCCTCGGCGACCGGATCTCCGGCGTGATGGGGTCCGACGACGTCGTCGCGGACGTCCTCGTCGCCGCGGCGACCGCCGGCGAGGAGATGTGGCCGATGCCGATCCCCGAGGCGATGTCGGAGCGGATCACCAGCAGCAAGGTCGCCGACCTGTCGCAGCACGACTGGATCCGGTGGGGCGGTGGCCTGTTCGCGGCCGCGTTCCTGCGCGAGTTCACGGCCGGGCTGCCGTGGGCGCACCTCGACATCGCCGGGCCGTCGTTCAACTCCGGCAGCGCGTGGGGGCACCAGACCCCGGGCGGCACCGGCGTCGCCGTGGCGACGCTGGTCGACTTCGCGCGGGCGCTCGCTACTCGCCCATGAGCTTCTTGCGGCGGTTGTAGTCGCGCATCCGCTGGGGGATGCCGACGACGGCGGCGTCGTACGACGGGATCTGGTTGCGGTTGCAGAAGTCGTGCGCCCACTTCACCGAGGGCACCCGGCGCCGGGTCCACTCCCCGTCGTGCGCGACGAGCAGCAGCGTCACGTCGCTGACCGCCGTGCGCGGCTCGACGAAGCCCTCGACGCCGCGGCGCTCCGCGGTCCAGGCCTGCAGGTGGTCGAGGTCCATGCCGTCGGCGGCGCGCACCCGCGTCGAGCCGGTGCGTTGAGCGTCGCGTGCCGGCCGGCTCATCTTCGTCGAGCCGCGGCGGAAGCGGTCCATCCATGACATGCGCCCAAGTGTGCCCTGACGGGCTACCGGAGCGTAGGAACCTCGGTGTGGACACGTTGCACGGAAGTGCAAGGATGGCCCCGTGGCCGATCCCGACTTCGACGTTCTCATCCTCGGCGCCGGCTCCGGTGGCTACGCGTGTGCCCTCCGGGCCGCGCAGCTGGGCCTCTCGGTGGGCCTGGTCGAGAAGGGCAACCTCGGGGGCACCTGCCTCCACGTCGGCTGCATCCCGACCAAGGCGCTGCTGCACGCCGCCGAGGTCGCCGACCAGGCCCGCGAGTCCGAGCAGTTCGGCGTGCGGGCGACCCTCGAGGGCATCGACATGCCGGGCGTGAACGCCTACAAGGACGGCGTCGTCTCCCGGCTCTACAAGGGCCTCGCGGGCCTGATCAAGAGCCGCGGCATCACCGTCATCGAGGGCGCCGGCCGGCTCACCGGCCCGCGCGAGGTCACCGTCGACGGGACGGCGTACACCGGCAGGAACGTCGTGCTCGCCTCCGGCTCCTACGCCCGCACCCTGCCCGGCCTGGACGTCGACGGGGAGCGGGTGATCACCTCCGAGCACGCGCTGCGGCTCGAGAGCGTGCCGGCCTCCGTGGTCGTGCTCGGTGGCGGCGTGATCGGCTGCGAGTTCGCGAGCGTGTGGCGCTCCTTCGGCGCCGAGGTCACCATCGTCGAGGCGCTCCCCCGGCTGGTCGCCGCCGAGGACGAGGCGTCCTCGAAGGCCCTGGAGCGGGCGTTCCGCAAGCGCGGCATCGCGTTCCGCACCGGCACGCCGTTCCAGAGCGTCAAGCACACCGACACCGGAGTCGCGGTCACCGTCGAGGGCGGCGACGTGATCGAGGCCGACCTGCTGCTGGTCGCGGTCGGCCGCGGGCCGGTCACCGAGGGCCTCGGGTACGACGAGCAGGGCGTCTCGATGGACCGCGGCTTCGTGCTGGCCGACGACCGCTGCCGCACGAACCTCGAGGGCGTGTACGCCGTGGGCGACATCGTCCCGGGACTTCAGCTCGCGCACCGCGGGTTCCAGCAGGGGGTCTTCGTCGCCGAGGACATCGCCGGGCTCGACCCGCGGCCGGTCGACGAGGCAGGCATCCCGCGGGTGACGTACTCCCACCCGGAGGTCGCGTCCGTCGGCCTCGACGAGGCGAAGGCCGCGTCGACGTACGGCGCGGACGGCATCGAGACCTTCACCTTCGACCTCGGCGGCAACGGCAAGAGCCAGATCCTCAAGACGCAGGGCTTCGTGAAGCTGGTGCGCCGCAAGGACGGGCCGGTCATCGGCGTGCACCTGGTCGGCGACCGGGTCGGCGAGCTCATCGGCGAGGCGCAGCTCATCTACAACTGGGAGGGGTACCCCGAGGACGTGGCCCCCCTGGTCCACGCGCACCCCACGCAGAACGAAGCGCTCGGCGAGGCGCACATGGCCCTCGCCGGCAAGCCGTTCCACGCACACTCCTGACAGACGAGAACCGAAGCGAAGGAAGTCCATGGCCACCGAAGTCAACCTGCCGGCACTCGGCGAGTCCGTCACCGAAGGCACCGTCACCCGCTGGCTCAAGCAGGTCGGTGACTCGGTGGCGGTGGACGAGCCGTTGCTCGAGGTCTCGACCGACAAGGTCGACACCGAGATCCCTTCGCCGATCGCCGGCACGCTGCTGGAGATCAAGGCGAACGAGGACGACACGGTCGAGGTCGGCGCCGTCCTCGCGGTGATCGGCGACGAGGGTGAGTCGTCCGGCTCGTCGGACTCGTCCGGGCAGGAGTCCCAGCCCGAGCCGGAGCCCGAGCCCGAGCCGGAGCCGGAGCAGGAGAAGGCCCAGGAGCCCGAGGCCGCCGAGGAGCCCGCCCCCGCGGGCGAGGAGGTCGAGAAGCCCGCCGCGCAGGCCAAGCCGTCCGGCGGCGGCGGTACGACGGTGTCGCTGCCCGCGCTGGGTGAGTCGGTCACCGAGGGCACCGTGACGCGCTGGCTGAAGCAGGTCGGCGACGACGTGGCGGTCGACGAGCCGCTGCTCGAGGTCTCCACCGACAAGGTCGACACCGAGATCCCCTCACCGGTCGCCGGCACGCTGCTGGAGATCAAGGTCCAGGAGGACGAGACCGTCGAGGTCGGCGCCGAGCTGGCCGTGATCGGTGACGCGGACGCCGCTCCCGCGAAGCAGGAGGAGAAGGCCGAGGAGAGGCAGCCGGAACCCGAGCCCGAGCCCGAGCCCGAGCCCGAGCCCGAGCCCGAGCCCGAGCCCGAGCCGGAGCCCGAGCCGGAGCCGGAGCCCGAGCCCGCGCCCCAGGAGACGAAGCAGCCCGAGCCCGCGCGGGCGGCCGAGCCCGAGCCCGCCCCGGCGGCCGGAACGGCCGAGGCGTCCGGTGAGGGCCCCGGCTACGTGACGCCGCTGGTCCGCAAGATGGCCGCGCAGCACAACGTGGACCTCGCCTCGATCGCCGGCACCGGCGTCGGCGGCCGGATCCGCAAGCAGGACGTCCTGGACGCCGCCGCCAAGGCCCAGCAGCCGGCCGCAGCGGCCCCGGCTCCCGCCGCCTCGGCGCCCGCGCCGGCGACGACCCCGTCCCCGTCCCCGTTGCGCGGCCAGACCGAGAAGCTGTCGCGACTGCGCAAGATCATCGCGTCCCGGATGGTCGAGTCGCTGCAGCACTCGGCCCAGCTGACCCAGGTCATGGAGGTCGACGTCACGAACGTCGCGCGGTTGCGCGAGGCGGCCAAGGAGGACTTCCTGGCGCGCGAGGGCGTGAAGCTGACGTACCTGCCGTTCTTCGCGAAGGCCGCGATCGACGCGCTCAAGGTGCACCCCGCCCTCAACGCGACGATCGACACCGAGGCGGGCGAGGTCACCTACTTCGACCGCGAGCACCTGGCCATCGCGGTCGACACCGAGAAGGGCTTGCTCACCCCGGTGATCAAGGACGCTGGCGACCTGTCGGTGGCGGGGCTCGCGAAGAAGATCGCCGACGTGGCGGGCCGGACCCGGTCCAACAAGATCGGCCCGGACGAGCTGTCCGGCGGCACGTTCACGATCACGAACCTCGGCAGCTTCGGAGCCCTGTTCGACACCCCGATCATCAACAAGCCGCAGGTCGCGATCCTCGGCCCCGGCGCGGTCGTCAAGCGCCCGGTGGTCATCGACGACCCGAACCTCGGCGAGACGATCGCGGTGCGGCACATGGTCTACCTGTCGCTCACCTACGACCACCAGCTGGTCGACGGCGCCGACGCAGGCCGGTTCCTCCGGGACGTCAAGCAGCGGCTCGAGGCCGGCCAGTTCGAGATCTGACGGCTCGGTGTCACCATGAGACCGGGACTTGCGGCCACATGACAGGCTGACCGCATGCCGAAGTCCGTCGTGATCGCCGGGGCATCGGGGTTCCTCGGCACCCACCTCGCCGAGGGGCTCACCGGCCGCGGCCACTCCGTGGTGGCGCTGGTGCGGCGGCCCGCGTCGGGACCCGGCGAGTCGACCTGGGACCCGTACGCCGGTGAGCTCGACCGCGACGTCATCGAGGCCGCCGACGTGGTGGTCAACCTTGCCGGCGCCCCGACCGTCGGCAACCCGCACTCCAGGACCTGGGCCCGCGAGCTCCGGGAGAGCCGGATCACGACCACGACCGTGCTCGCGGAAGCGGTGGCGGCGAGCGCCGGCAAGCCGGCGTTCCTGGCCGGCAACGCGGTCGCCTGGTACGGCGACCACGGCGACGAGGTCGTCACCGAGGAGTCCGACAGCCGCGGGGACGGCTTCCTCACCCGGGTCACCCGCGAGTGGCAGGACGTCGCGGCCCCGGCCGCCGAGGCCGGCGCCCGGGTCTGCTTCCTCCGCACCGCGCCGGTCATCGACCGGGAGAGCGCACCGCTGAAACAGCTGCGGATCCTGACCAGGCTCGGCCTCGGCGCCCGGCTCGGCAGTGGCCGGCAGCACATGGCGATGATCAGCCTGCGCGACTGGGTCGGCGGCGTCACGCACCTCGTCGAGCACGACGACGTCAGCGGACCGGTCAACCTCTGCAGCCCGGAGACGCCGACGAACCGGGAGTTCACCGACGCGCTCGCGCGGGCGCTCGGCCGCCGGGCGCGGGTGGGAGTCCCGACCTTCGCGATCGAGCGGGGGGCCGGTCGGCTGGCACCGGAGGCGCTGGGGTCGCTGAACCTGCGGCCGGCGGTCCTCGAGGCTGCGGGCTACGGGTTCCGGGACCGCACCGTCCACGAGGTCATCCGGACCGGGCTGGGCTGAGGACCGAGCAGACCCGCCACTCCCCCTCGAGCTGCCGGAGCGTCACGACGTGCCGGGTCGGGAGGTCCCGGGGCAGCGCCAGCAGGCCGGGTACGGCGATCCCGCCGGCCACCCGGTCGGTCACCTCGAGCACCAGCGCGGCCGGCGTACGCGCCCGGACGTGCACGCGGAGCAGCTGCATCCGCAGCCCGCTCACCCGCATCCCCCGCGCCGACCAGGCCCGCAGCATCGTCGCGTCGCGGCGGCCGGCGACCGACCCCGGCGCGTACAGCGACCGCAGGCCGGCCACGTCGCCCCTCGCCCAGGCGGCCGCCCGCCGCTCGTCCCACGCGTGCAGGACGTCGGCGGGCGCCGGCCCGAGAGCGAGCACGGTCGGCAGCAGCAGGGCGGGGAGCACGGGGACCACCTACCCGTTCCGCGGGTCGTGCCCGGGGTCCTCCACAGGGAGTGCCACACTCGACCCGTGCTGAGCCGTCGCACGCTCCTGCTCGGGGGCACCACTGCCGGGGCCGTCCTCGTGGCCGGTGCCGCCGCCGGCGTCGAGCAGGGCGTCCTGCCGGGGAGACCGTGGCTGCAGTCCACCCTGCACCTCAACGGCGCCGCCGGGACGATCCCGGACGTCGAGCCGGGGCAGGTCGAGCACGGCACGTTCGTCTCCAGCGCTCGCCTCGGGGCCGAGACCGGCTGGGTCCTGATCCATCCCCCGGGCCACCACGAGCACGTCCCGCTGGTGGTCGCGCTGCACGGCCTCGGCGAGGACTCCGGCTCGCTGACCGGGCCGTCCTTCGGGCTGCCCCAGTACCTCGCCGCGGCCGTGGCGGACGGCGTCCCGCCGTTCGCGATCGCGGCGGCGGACGGCGGCGCGTCGTACTGGCACCTGCGTCCCGACGGGGAGGACGCGTCCGCGATGGTCACCGACGAGCTGCTGCCGCTGCTGCGGCGCGGGCACGGCGTGCGCACCGACCGGATCGGCCTGATCGGCTGGTCGATGGGCGGGTACGGCGCCCTGCGCTTGGCCGGCGACCTCGGCAAGCAGCGCGTCGCCGCGGTCGTCGCGGCCAGTCCCGCGATCTGGAGCGACGCGGGCAGCGCGTCGAAGTCCGGCTTCGTCGATGCCGAGGAGTACGACAAGTACTCGGTGGTGGGCCACCAGGAGGACCTGGACGGCATCCCGGTGCGCATCGACGTCGGCACCGGTGACCCGTTCTACCGCGACGTCCAGGACTACGTGCACGCCTTCCCCGACGACGCCGACGTGACGAGCAGCTTCCAGCCCGGCGCCCACGACCCGGCGTACTGGCGGCGGATGCTGCCCGCCGAGCTGGCCTTCCTCGGGTCCGCAGTAGGCTCGAGGGCGTGAAGTTCGAGGACGTCGGGACCGTCGACTACCTCGCCGCCTGGGAGCTCCAGCGCGAGGTCCACGCCCGGGTCGCCGACGGCGCGCAGGACGACACCGTGCTGCTGCTCGAGCACCCGCCGGTGTTCACCGCCGGCAAGCGCACCGAGCCGCACGAACGCCCGCCCGACCCCGGGGGTGCGCCGATCATCGACGTCGACCGCGGCGGCAAGATCACCTTCCACGGCCCCGGCCAGCTGGTCGGCTACCCCATCGTCACGCTCCCCGACCACGTCAAGGTCGTCGACTACGTCCGCCGGGTCGAGGAGGCGCTGATCCGGGTCTGCGCCGACCTGGGCGTGGTGACCGCCCGGGTGCCCGGCCGCAGCGGCGTCTGGCTCCGGGCGGACGAGCGCGGCCCGGAGCGCAAGGTCGCCGCCCTCGGCATCCGGGTCAGCCGCGGCGTGACCATGCACGGCTTCGCGCTCAACTGCGACGTCGACCTGGGCTGGTACGACCGGTTCGTGCCGTGCGGCATCGCCGACGCCGGCGTCACCTCGCTGAGCCGCGAGCTGGGGCGCGACGTGACGGTCGCCGCGGTCACGCCGTACGTCGAACGGCACCTGCGCGAGTACCTCTCCTGGGCGCCGTACGACGCGACCCCGGACTACGAGGCGCGGCCCGACCCCGCGCGCCAGCTCCGGATCGAGCTGATCACGCCGTAGCCTCTCGCCGGTGACTGACCTCGTCATCGAGACCTCCGGACTGCGCAAGGAGTTCGCCGGCCGCCGCGGCCGCCGCGTCGCGGTCGACCGGCTCGACCTGGCCGTGCCGGCCGGGGGCGTGCACGGCTTCCTCGGGCCCAACGGGTCCGGCAAGACCACCACGATCCGGATGCTGCTCGGGCTGGCCCGGGCCACGGCGGGCGAGATGCGGCTGTTCGGCCAGCCGGTGCCGTCCGGGCTCCCTCGCGTCATCGGCCGGATCGGCGCCGTCGTCGAGAGCCCCAAGTTCTCCCCGAACCTCACCGGCCGCCAGAACCTCCTCCTCCTGGCCCGGTCGATCGGCGCCCCTGCGACGATGGTGGACACGGCGGTCGAGACGGTCGGGCTCACCGGCCGCGAGCGGGACCGCTACAAGGCCTACTCGCTCGGCATGAAGCAGCGGCTGGCGATCGCGGCGACCCTGCTCAAGCAGCCGGACCTGCTCATCCTCGACGAGCCCACGAACGGCCTCGACCCGGCCGGCATCCGCGAGATCCGCGAGACGATCCGCGGGCTGGGCGAGTCCGGCGTCACCGTCCTGCTCAGCTCGCACATCCTCGCCGAAGTGCAGCAGGTGTGCACCTCGGCCACGATCATCGGCCAGGGCCGGCTGCTCGCGTCGGGCCGGGTCGACGAGCTCGTCGGCGCGAGCACGGCGTACCGGGTCGGCGCGCCCGATCCCGGGGCGGCCGCCCTGGCGCTGCGGGACGCGGGCTTCACGGTGTCCGACGACCTCGTCGTCGAGACCGACCGGCCCGCCGAGCTCACGCGGACCCTCGGGGCCGCCGGGATCTGGCTGACCGAGCTCACGCCGGTACGCCGCGACCTGGAGTCGGTGTTCCTGGAGCTCACCGCCGGCACCGAGCTGGGGGCCGGACAGTGATCCGGCTGGTCGGCGTGGAGCTGACCCGGCTGCGCTGGCGGCGCGCGGTGCTCGTGCTGCTCCTGCTCGCCGTCGTGATCCCCGCGCTCATCGCCGCCGCCCGGGTCTGGTCCACCCGTCCGGTGTCCGAGGACGAGATCGCCTCCGTCGTGCACGGCAACGCCGGCCAGATCTCCATGTGCGCGGAGCACCCGCGCCGCTTCGGGCTGCCCCCGAGCGCCGACGAGCAGGCGTGCACCGACCTGATCGTCGAGTGGAACACGGGCCGCGAGAAGCTGAGCCTGGCCCGCGAGCGCACCGGCGGCTCCGGCATGGGCGTGGTCGCCGTCCTCACCACCCTGGTGCTGCTGGCCGCGACGACGTTCGTCGGTCACGACTGGAACAGCGGCTCGATGAGCAACCAGCTGCTCTTCGAGCCACGCCGGACCCGGATCTGGACGGCCAAGGCGATCGCGGTGACCCTGGTCGCGCTCGTCGCCTCGGCGCTGGTGAGCACGGCGTACTGGCTGACGATCTGGGCCACGGTGAAGGCGCGCGACCTGCCCGTCGTCGACGGAGCGCTCCGGGACTCGATGGCCTACGGCTGGCGGGGCGCGGCGTACGCGACCGCCGCGGCGCTCGGCGGCTACGCGTTGACGATGCTGTTCCGGAGCACGGTGGCGACCATCGGCGTCCTGTTCGGGGTCGCGGTCGCCGGCGGGATCGTGATCGCCACCCTCGGGATCGGCGAGCAGTGGCAGCCCCAGAAGAACGTCTCCGCGATCGTGAAGAACGGGACGACGTACTGGGTGGAGGTGCCCCAGTCCTGCTACCAGAGCCGGCCCGGCCAGGACACGGCCGCCGACGGGTGCGACCCCACCCGGCACCTCTCGCTGGCCCGGGGCGCCGGCTACTACGGGACGGCGCTGGTGCTCACCATCGGCGCGTCGGTGGTGTCGTTCCGGCGGCGCGACGTGCCGTAGGGGCCGTTCGGGCCGCCGCGTACAGTTGGTCCACGTGACGCAAGCTCCCTCATCCGAAGGACGCAAGCTGCTTCGACTCGAAGTGCGCAACGCGGAGACCCCGATCGAGCGCAAGCCGGAGTGGATCAAGACCCGGGCCAGGATGGGCCCCGAGTACCAGCACCTGCAGAGCCTGGTGAAGTCCGAAGGGCTGCACACGGTCTGCCAGGAGGCGGGCTGCCCCAACATCTTCGAGTGCTGGGAGGACCGCGAGGCGACGTTCCTCATCGGTGGCGACCAGTGCACGCGGCGCTGCGACTTCTGCCAGATCGACACCGGCAGGCCGCAGCCCCTCGACCGCGACGAGCCCCGTCGGGTCGCGGAGTCGGTGCAGACGATGGGCCTGAAGTACGCCACGATCACCGGCGTCGCCCGCGACGACCTCGAGGACGGCGGGGCGTGGCTGTACGCCGAGACCGTGCGGGTCATCCACGAGCTCAACCCCGGCACCGGCGTCGAGAACCTGATCCCCGACTTCAACGGCAAGCCCGACCTGCTCCGCGAGGTCTTCGAGTCGCGCCCCGAGGTGCTCGCGCACAACGTCGAGACCGTGCCGCGGATCTTCAAGCGGATCCGCCCGGCGTTCCGCTACGAGCGCTCCCTCGACGTGATCACCCAGGCCCGCGACTTCGGGCTGGTCACCAAGTCCAACCTGATCCTCGGCATGGGCGAGACCCGCGAGGAGGTCTCACAGGCGCTGCGCGACCTGCACGCCGCGGGCTGCGAGCTGATCACGATCACCCAGTACCTCCGCCCCTCGGTGCGGCACCACCCGGTCGAGCGCTGGGTGAAGCCCGAGGAGTTCGTCGAGCTCAAGGACGAGGCCGACCAGATCGGCTTCTCCGGCGTGATGTCCGGGCCGCTCGTGCGTTCGTCGTACCGCGCCGGTCGGCTGTACCGTCAGGCCATGGACGCCCGCGCGGGCGTCGCCACCGCCTGACCGCCCATTCCTGACCCAGAACGAGGCACCACACACGATGGCCAAGGACCCGAAGCCCGTCGACCCGGAGAAGATGAGCCGGCGAGCCCAGTTCGTCGAGACCTACCGGATGGCCCGGCGCTCCGACCCGCGCCTCGGCGTGTGGCTGATCGGCTCGTTCCTGGTCGGCGCCGCGGTCGGCTTCGCGGTGTTCTGGTTCCTGCCCGGCGAGGGCGTGCTCGGCACCATCCTCTCGGTCGTCTGTGCGCTGCTCCTCGGCTCGCTGCTGGCGATGATCGTGTTCGGCCGGCGCGCCCAGCGCGCGGCGTACGCCCAGATGGAGGGCCAGCCCGGCGCCGCCGCGGCCGCGCTCCGGACCCTGCGCCGGGGCTGGAAGTCCGAGCCGGTGATCGCGTTCAACAAGCAGCAGGACGTCGTGCACCGGGTGGTGGGCCCTCCGGGCATCGTCCTGGTCGGCGAGGGCAACCCGCACCGGCTGCGCGGCCTGATGACCGCCGAGCGCCGCAAGCACGAGCGGGTCGCCACCGACACCCCGATCCACGAGGTCGTGTGCGGGAACGGCGAGGGCGAGGTGCCGCTGCCGAAGCTGGTGAAGCACCTCCAGAAGCTCGGGCGTCAGGTCAAGCCGGCCGAGATGACCGACATCCTGAACCGGCTCAAGGCGCTGGACGCCAACCGGTCGAACATCCCGCTGCCGAAGGGCCCGGTGCCGACCAGCATGAAGGGCATGCGCCAGAACATGCGGGGCCGGTAGGTCTCGATACCCTCGCTGGCGCTCGCTACTCGACCCGCGAGTGGTCTCGGTATCGAGACCCGTCAGGCGTTGCCCGACCCGCTGGTCAGGCCCTGCATCATCGAGCCGAGGTCGGGCATCTTGATGACCTGGTCGGCCGGCGGGGCCTGGATGTCGACGGCCTTGCCCCAGTCGGAGACGGTCATCTCCATGGAGGCGTCACTGCCGCCCATCGGCAGGTTGTCCATGCTCATCTTCGTGAACCGGTTCTGGTCGTCGAGCCACAGGTCGTAGGTCACGGAGTCCGGCAGCTGGGACTGCGCGGCCTCGGGGAGGTCCGCGCCCATCGACGCCATCATCTTCTTCATGTCGATGGTGAGCGCGTAGTGGTCGAGGCCGTCCTCGGCGCCGACGTACGTGACCTTCGAGATGCCGCCCTTCATCAGCTCGAGCGCCTTGCCCGGGTCCATCTGGTCCATCATCTTGTCCATGCCCATCGCGGCCAGCGGGCCGTTCGGGTCGGACGGGTCGATCTTCCAGAACTTGCCCTGCGTGAGCTGGCCGATCGACAGGTACATCACGCCGTCGACCATCCGGATGTCCATGTCGCCGGCCGCGGCCGCGGCCGCGGGCAGCGTCATCGTCATCGCCATGCTCGGCGGGGTCGAGGTGTAGTCCACGTCGCCCTCGGCGGTGATCTTCCCGGCTGCGCCGGCGGAGATGTCCATCGTCATGTGGGCGGTGGTGCTGGCCTTGACCCCGTCCTCGACGGTCTGCACGAACTCCGCAGGGTCGACGGTGTCGCCCTCGGAGAGGCTGCTCGCCAGCGCCGCCCCGGTCGAGGAGTCCGAGGCGGACGGGTCGGTGGCGGTCGTCTTGTCGTCGCTGTTGCAGGCCGCGAGCCCTCCGAGGGCGAGAACGGCGATCGTCGCGGCTGCCGTACGGCGTACGGCTCGAGCTCCTGTGGTCCGGCGCATGTCACTCAGGGTAGACGGCCACCCCCAGCACCGGACGTGGCCCGTTCGGGCTATCCGGCTGCCCTCATGACCTGGAGGGTGACCGTCGCGGAGCCGGCCGCGATGTCGTGCAGGCCCCGGCGGTCCGGGCGGAACACCAGCGGCGGGATGACGAGCGCCACCAGGATCTCGCGAGCCAGCGAGCGCAACGGGTCCAGCCGCCCGCCGGTCTCGACGTTGATCACGCGCAGCCGGGTGGCGAGCTTGCCGAACGAGCCGCCCGCGGTGCAGGTCAGCGCCGCCGACTCGAGCACGAAGACGATGAGCACGTAGACGCTGCCGGGGCCGCCGGTCCTGGAGTAGTCCGACCAGCCCATGAACAGCACGACCACGAACGTGCTGGCGATCCAGTCGACGATCAGCGCCAGCGCCCGGCGGCCCCAGGACGCGGTCTCGTAGGGCAGTGTCTGAGGGCTCGGCACGCCGGCCAGCGTAGGACGCTCCCCCGCGGGTCCGGTCACCGACCACCTGTTACATGCCGGAAACAAACCGGATACGGTCGAGAAACTGCCCGTGCATACGGTGCGGACACCGGTTGGTGCAGTGCCGCACCGGCCGCTGGTTCGCAGAGGCTTTTTTCACGGCTGGACCGCCGCGTCCAGCCAAGGAGGACGAATGTTCCAGAACAGCGACGAGCTGCTCAAGTTCATCAAGGACGAGGGCGTCGAGATGGTCGACGTGCGCTTCGTCGACCTGCCCGGGATCGAGCAGCACTTCACCGTCCCGGTCTCGTCGTTCGGCCAGGACGTCTTCGACAACGGCCTCGCGTTCGACGGCTCCTCGATCCGGGGCTTCCAGGCGATCAACGAGTCCGACATGGCGCTGTTCCCGGACCCGTCCACGGCGTACGTCGACCCGTTCCGTACCGCCAAGACGCTGAACCTGAGCTTCTTCATCCACGACCCGATCACCGGCGAGGCGTACTCGCGCGACCCGCGCAACATCGCGCGCAAGGCGCTGGCGTACCTGAACACCACCGGCATCGCGGACACGGCCTTCTTCGCTCCCGAGGCGGAGTTCTACATCTTCGACAACGTCCGCTACTCCACCACCGCCAACGAGGGCTACTACCACATCGACTCCGTCGAGGGCTGGTGGAACTCCGGCAAGGAGGGCGACAACCGGGGCTACAAGACCCGCTTCAAGGGCGGCTACTTCCCGGTCTCGCCGTACGACCACTACGGCGACCTGCGCGACGAGATGGTCAAGAACCTCGAGGCCTGCGGCCTGCTCGTCGAGCGGGCCCACCACGAGGTCGGCACCGCCGGCCAGGCCGAGATCAACTACCGCTTCGACACGCTGCTCAAGGCCGCCGACGACGTGATGAAGTTCAAGTACCTCATCAAGAACACCGCCTGGGAGGCCGGCAAGACGGTCACCTTCATGCCGAAGCCGATCTTCGGCGACAACGGCTCGGGCATGCACGTCCACCAGTCGCTCTGGAAGGACGGCGACCCGCTGTTCTACGACGAGACCGGGTACGGCGGCCTCTCGGACGTCGCGCGCTGGTACATCGGCGGCATCCTCAAGCACGCGCCGTCGCTGCTGGCGTTCACCAACCCGACCGTGAACTCCTATCACCGCCTGGTGCCGGGCTTCGAGGCACCGATCTCGCTGGTGTACTCCTCGCGGAACCGCTCCGCGTCGGTGCGCATCCCGATCACCGGCTCGAACCCGAAGGCCAAGCGCATCGAGACACGGTTCCCCGACCCGTCGGCGAACCCCTACCTCGCGTTCTCCGCGCTGATGCTCGCTGGTGTCGACGGCATCAAGAACAAGATCGAGCCGGCCGCCCCGATCGACAAGGACATCTACGAGCTCCCGCCGGACGAGATGGCCGAGATCGACCAGGTCCCGACCTCGCTCGGTGCGGTCCTCGACGCCCTCGAGGCCGACCACGAGTTCCTGACCGTCGGCAACGTGTTCACGCCCGACCTGATCGAGACGTGGATCGACTACAAGCGCACCCACGAGATCGCGCCCGTCCAGCTGCGTCCGCACCCGCACGAGTTCGAGCTCTACTACGACATCTGAGCAAGAGGGGCCTCACCGCCCCTGACCTGCACAAACGCGAATCCCTCGCCCGGATTTCCCCCGAGTTCCCCCGGAACTGCGGGATCCGCCGGGCGGGGGATTCCGCGTTCCCCGGCCGGGCGGCGGCTGGCCGGCCGGCGGGGCGGCCGCGATGACGGCCCGTCGACGGCCCGAGCCGGTCACCTGGATTGGCCGCGTCGCGATCTTCGCCCCGGCCCGCGCGGGCGCCTACTGGCGGCTGCGCTGGACCGGGCTGGACGGCGCCCGCGCCGACACCTCGGGGGGCCGCGACCGGCCGACCGCCGAGGCGAAGGCGCGCGGCATCGACGCGCGGCTGGCCCGCGCCGCCGGCCAGCAGTCCACATCGACTCTCGGTGAGCTGTTCGACCTGTACCTGAGCGAGGGGCGCAGCCCCTCCACCGGTCGGACCTGGCAGCACTCGACCCGCAACCAGATCGAGGACAACCTGGGCCGGGCGCTGCGCGGGCACCGGCATCGAGCCGCGATGGACGTCACCCGGGAGCTGCTGGACCAGATGCGGGCGCAGGCCGGGACGCCGCAGATGGTGCGGATCAACACCACCGCGCTGCGGGCGTTCCTGCTCTGGGGCTACCACCACTCCCCCAGCTTCTTCACCAGCGGCCAGGCCGAGCTGCTCCCGCCGCGGGTCGTGATGCCCGCACCGGCGCTGAAGGGGACACCGGCCCCGACGCGCCGGGGCAGGGCCCGGCGGGTCGGGCAGTCCGAGACCTACGTCCACGAAGAAGACGCGCCCTCGGCCGCCATGGCGCAGGACGTGTTCACCACGACCCCTGCCGACGGCCACGATCTGGCCGTCGGCCCGACCTGAGCGCCCGATGCTGGCGCACCGATCGTGAGAGTCGCCGACCGGACGACGTCGTCCCGGCTACGCCCGTCCCATCGGGCCTCTACACTGCCGCCAGCCGACGATCACGCCGCGGACAGCCTCGCGGTAGCACCTTCGGAGGCGGCCGGTATTCGAGCCGGGATCGGGCGACGTAGGGTCGCTCCGCAATGTTGGAGGGGGACCACATGCGCTTGACCGAACCCGTGCGCGCCGCGCTGCTGCTGATCAACGAGGGCTTCACAGCCTCGACAAACTACAACTCGAAGAACTCCACGGAATCCCGCGTCTACACGATCGTTGAAGGCCACCTCCAGGTCCGCGCCCGCGGCAAGGGAGCGTGGGCCGACAGCCGCTACGACAACACCTTCATCGCCGATAAGGAAGCCACGCACACCTTTCTACGCAAGCACCTTCCCGAGCTAAGCACCGACGGCCTCGACGACGCCCTCGCCCAGGTGGCCGCCGAACGTGCGAGCCAACCACCGACCCCCAGCCCCAGCTCCGCCGCCGTCTCCGACGGAGCGGCCACCGCGACGAGCCCGGCCGCTGCGCCGGTCCGTCACCTGAACGTCGACAAGGCCGTCGCCGCGCTCGTCGGCGCCGGAATCCTCGCGGTCGCCGCCGCACCACACGTGGGCCGGCTGTGGCATGAGCACCTCCAGCCGCGCGTGGAACGTCTCAGTGGTCGATTCGCCAAGACGCCGCATGCCGACGCGCCCGAGCCCGAAACTGACGAGGCCGCAGGCCCGAACGCGGCCGATGGGCAGGACCCGACGCCGCAGAGCCCCCAGTAGGAGCTGGGCGAGCCCGGCGTCGATCAGCGAGCGTCGGAGCACTTACGGCGCCCGTTGCGACGCTGACTTGCACGAACGCGCAGCGCCTGGCCGGTTTTCCCGGGAGCCTCCGCGGCGGCCCGTCAGGTGCAGTCGTCGTTCGATGACCCTTCCGGTGTCGTCCGCCCCCGCCGTCGGGCGGCCGCCTCGTTCGAATGCCGACGAGGCACGACGTGCCCGTCCGCACGGGTCGCATCAGCCCGTAGGGCTTCGGCCGGACAGTGCCCGGTCGTCGGCAGTCTCGCGACCACGCCCGCGGTCGTCGCCAGCGATCCGCAGACGCGACGCGCCGGCCTCTGGTACACCTCTGTCCGTCGCGATCGAGACACTGGGACCATGCACGAGGGCGGGGGCAAGAGCGTGGACGAGAGCGGCGGCTCGAGCGGTGAGGTGAACCGGGACGCCTCGGTTGTACCGGAGGGCTACGAGCTCGTCTCCCGGTTCTCTCCCGACGCTGAGGACGCCGCGGCCGCGTGGCAGCAGCAGTCACCCGCGACCCGCCGCGTCGTCCGTGAACCCAGCACGGGGCACTGGGCGTTGTGGACGCGCAGCGCTGCATCGCGCCGGGGCAGGGCCGCTGCTTCGGGTGGCGCGGCAGCGAACCTCGGGGCCTTCGCCGCGTGGGGCATCGTGCTGTTGGCGATCGCCGCCGGCGTGGCCCTGGTGGTGCTGGTGGCGGCCACGGGTGTAGTGCAGCGGCTGTTCACCGACGACTGCGAGAAGGCCTACGGATCGGGGTGGATGACGGCGTACCCGTCCGACGACAGCGGCCCCTGGTGCACCCAGCCCGCGACCGGCGATCAGGCTCCCTATCCGGGGTAGCGAGCACGGCCCCCGCCTGCCGCGCCGCGGCTGGTGATCGCAACCCCGCGACCGGTGTCCCGGGACTCGCCTACGGTGACCCCATGAGCGTCGGCCAACCGTCACCATCCCCGGGACTCGCCGACGTCGTCTGCACCCACGTGCTCCGCGTACGTGAACCGCAGACGCGGCCCCGCGTGTTCGCCCCGACGGCGTTCGACCTGGAGGCGCTCGAGGTCGCCGACGCGGCCATCGCCGCCCGCACGCCGCTGGCCCTGGTCGTCCCGTCGGCCTGCCCCGATGCGCCGGTGCTACTGGCCGCGGCGGCCGTCGTCGGCGCCGTCCGGGCCCGCCGGTCCGCTCAGGTCGAAGTCGCGGTCGCCGCACCGAACCTGGGTGCGGCCGTGCTGTACGAGCAGCTGCTGCTGCGCGATGTCCGGCTGGGCGACCTGGTGCCCCGCGACCGGGTTGCGGTCGACGGGACCGTCCGCGGGTCCCGACGCACCCGATCCAGCGGGGCCACGGCGGGCCGGCTGCATCTGACGGCCGCGGTGGACCGGGTCGGGGACATGGTCGCCGGCCTGGACGCGCTCGTGGTGGCCGCCGCGGCCACCAGCCCGGCCGCCCTCGGCGCGACCCTGGCCACCGCCCGGACCGCCGGGACCAGCCCGGTCCCGGTCGTGTACGTGACCACCAGCCCGGTCGACCCGGCCCTGGAGGTGGTGCGCGCCGCGGGCGGCGTGGTCTGGGGCTGGGATGCCGAGTCGCTGGCCGTGCTGGCTGCCGCACCGGTGGACGTCCCACACGTGGAGGCCGGCCATCGGGCGCCGGGACCGGCAGCAGGGGAACGGCCGCTGCTGGCCAGTTTGGATCGGCTCGTCGCGGCCGGGTCGTCTACGGTCACCGTGGTTGCGCCCGCGGGCGGCGACCTCGATGCCGCGCTCGCTGGGCTGTGGCAGGCGCTGGGAGCGCTGAGCGGCGCCTACCGGGGTCACCCCGACCGGGGCGGCGCGATGGCGTCCCGCTGGGCGTGGAGCCTGTACCACGTGGCGGCCACCCTGCCAGTCAGCGCGACCCGGTACGACGAGTTCGTCACCCCCGCCTTCCACTTGGCTGCCAGCAAGTTCGGCGACGCTGCGGCGGTTGCCCGGGCCTATGCCCGCACGGTCGGCGGAGTGCCCGGCGAGGCCTGGTACCGGGTCGCGGACGCGTTCGAGGAGTTCATCGCGGCCTCGGCGCGTCCGGACAAGCTCAACCCGATCATCGACTGGGTCCGTGCCCAGCACGCTGTCGGCGGGGACGCCGTGCTGCTGGTCCGCGACCAGGCGGCGGTCGCTGCCGTGTCGGCGGAGCTGGCTGCGTCACCACGGACCCCCGACGGCTGGGACCAGACGATCCGGGTCGCGCGGATCCGGGACGTGGACCAGGTGGTCGCTGCCGGGCCGGTCCACGCACTGTGCGTGCCCGGCACCCTGCCCCGCAACGCCGCCGGTCTGCTGGCCGCCCCACCGGCCGCCGACCTGACCCTGATTGCCGCCGGACCCAGGGAGGCGCGCCGCGCCTTCCACGCTGCCCGCAGCGCCCGACTGGCCGCCCGCGAGGTCCGCTGGGAGTCGGTCACCCTGACCGCGCCGACGCTGCCGGTCACGCCGCGCGCGACTCTTCCGACGCCGGCGTCGGCCGTGCCGGTCGTGTGGGCCGACGCGGACGCCGGACCCGATGACGGCGACGCGGAGAACCCGTGGGAGCCGTTCGCGGTCGACCTGCTCGCCGAGCTCGCTGCCGTCTCCGGCGACGACGGGCCGGCCCCGCCTCCGGCGAGGGTGGACGCCGGTGGTGTCGAGACGACGAGCGACGCCGTGGTCATCCACGTCCGCGACCACACCGGCGGCGGTCCGGACCGGGTGCTGCTGGCGGCACCGAACGATCTGTTGACCCGGCGGCGCGCGGGCCGCGTCGAGCGGTCGGCAGCCAAGGCGACGCAGGCCGGTGACGTGCTGCTGCTGGTCGACCACGGCGCTCGACGCGACCTGATGAGCACCGTGATCGGCAAGCTGGCCGAGGCGTCGACGTACGCCACGCTCGCGCTGCTGATCGACTTCTGGCACCGGCGGGCGGCCCAGGTCCGGGATGGCGCCCTGACCTACGCCGACGTGCTGGGTCGGATGGCCGGCACCGCGATCAGCTCCGAGACCACCGTCGGCTCCTGGGTGCGCGGTGACGTCGACGGACCCCTGGACAAGGCGGACGTGGCCCGGTTCGCCGGCGCGGTCGGTGACCGGGACCTGGCCGGGCAGGCGTCCCAGGTCGGCTGGGCGCTCGACACGTTGCACCGGGTGCATCGCAAGCTCGGCTTCTGGCTCTCCGCCCAGATCGGCGGGGCAATGGTCGCCGAGTCCGACGTCACCGTGGACGCCGCCCTCGACATCCACGTTGCCGACCTGCTCGACGCGGTCTCGTTGCACACCGTCGTCGCGGTCGAGGAGGCCCGCCGGCAGGTGCCGGTCACGTGGCTGGGAACGCTGCTCGACGCCGACGACCTGCCCGGCTGAGCTCCACCCCGCCGGGCGCGGGTCCGGGGCGTCGGCTCCCGGTTCGAGGCGGTGCGCGACGAAAGCCGAGACGAGTGTCCTCGCCTCCACCTACGATCCAAGAGCACCTGCACCACCGCTCCCCCATGACCAACAGCAGGGCGCGCGAGGAACTCGTTCCGGACGCGTCTCCCGCCCCTTTCCGGGCGACCTCGACCACGCCTTTCAGGAGCACCCATGACCAACGCCGCAGTCGCGCCTACCCGCCCCTTGCCCGCGCCGGGCGCAGGCGAGTACTTCGCCCTCCTGCAGGGCCTGAGCCGCCGGATCGTCGACGACGCCACCGGTCGTTCTCTCCCGCCGGGCACCCGGGTCCGCGACGTCGTACGGGACCGGCTGTGGCTCGGCATGCTGTCCTCGGAGACGCAGCTGGCCGCGGACGCCGCCGCTGGCCGCCTCAACACCGGACGGGTCCCGCCGGCGCAGGGGTTCTCCTTCCGGGTCCCGACCCTCCCGGTCCAGTTTGACCTGACCGTCGAGGCGTGCGCGTACCTGCCCCTGCATCCCACCGTCGCCGAGCAGCGAGAGGCGGTGACCGGCACGGCAATCGACGGCACGGATGGTCCGGCCGGTGGAACGGGTCCCGCGGCAGCGGGGCCGGGTGGGGCAGGCGGCACCGCTGGTGGCGGCACGGCTGCGGGTGGTGCGGCGGGCGGCGGCACTGGCCAGGGGCTGCCGCTGACGCCGACGTGGGCCAAGGTCTCCATGGCCCCGGTGACCGTCCGGGTGTCCGTGGACGAGACGTCCCCGCCGGTGGTCCGCACTGGGGAGGACGAGCTCGCACACGCCCTGCGGGCCGCGCTGCGACCCCCGTCTGGCGCCACCTCGTTCCGGCCGCGACGTCTCGACAGCCCCGTCGGACAGCTGCCCCGCGACCACGACCTGCTCGACGAGGTCACCTGGGACCGGTACGCCGCGACGAACCTGGTCGACCTCGACGACCTGGTGCTGCCCGAGCTCCGCGCCGCGGTGCGCCTGGAGATCATCCGCAACCCCGACCACGTCGAGATCCTCGCGACCGTCGTGAACACCAGCCCCGCACTGGAGGACCAGGTCTTCGACGGCCGGCACCCCTACCCTCCCCGCACGGTCGACCTGCAGCTGTACGAGGTCGTCCTGACCGCCGACCTGACCGGCCCGCTGCTCCCCTACGAGCTCGAGCAGGTCGCCCAGTCCTACCGGTACCAGCGCACCGTGCCCGCCTTTGGGCACGCGTGCCCGGTGCAGATCACGACGTTGCCGGCCGGGGCGAACGGCCAGCCGGGCGGCACCCGACTCCAGACCCTGTTCGCCGCCGAGCAGAGAACCGACCGGGTCCGGCCCCGCACCCTCCTCGAGCTGCCCGGCACCGGACCGGTCCCCCTGGACACCTCATTCGCCAGCCTGAGCTCCGACCCGGTCGGCACCGTCGTCGCCCTGGTTGACGCGCACGCCGCCTGGGTCGACCACCACTGGTCGACCAGCGAGCTCGACCGGCTCGAGGCCACCCTCGGCTGGGACGCGGCCGCCCGCGCCGAAGCCGACGTCGACGCGGTCGCAGCCCGCGCCGAGGTCGACTGGGTCCGCGCCGGCCTCGACCTGCTCCGCACCGACCCGCGGATCCGGGAGGCGTTCGTCCTGGCGAACCGGGCCGTCGGCGCGGCCGCGGCCTCCTCGACCGCGCCGTACACCGCCTGGCACCCGTTCCAGGTCGCGTGGATCGTCGGCTGTCTGCCCGGCCTGGCCGACCCCGGCGCCCACCTCGACGTCGACATCGTCTGGTTCTCCACCGGCGGCGGGAAGTCCGAGGCGTACCTGGGGCTGATGGCCGCCACCTTGTTCTACGGGCGGCTCACCGGCGTGACCGCCGGCGCCCAGGTGTGGGCCCGGTTCCCGCTGCGGCTGCTCGCTCTGCAGCAGACCGAACGGTTCGCCTCCATCGTGTTCCACGCCGAGATCTTGCGCCGCGACCACCCCGACCTGCGCGGCGGTGACCCGTTCGGTGTCGGATACTTCGTCGGCGGCGGGAACACCCCGAACAAGCTGTACCCGCTCGACAACCGGTTCAGCCGGGGCCTGGACCCGGCGGCGGCCACCACCGCGGAGGCCTGCCGGGTCCTGCAGACTTGCCCGGTCTGCCACGGTCCGGTCCAGATCCACTTCGACGAGCCCAGCTGGACGATGCGGCACGTGTGCGGCACCGCCGGCTGCCCGATGGTCGGCGTCCTGCCGGTGTGGGGCATCGACGACGAGATCTACCGGCACGCGCCGGCCGTCCTGGTCGGCACCGTCGACAAGCTCGCCCAGCTCGGGCAGTCGACCCAGTTCCAGACGCTGCTCGGCCGGGCCCACTCCCGCTGCCCGCGGCACGGGTACTCCGGGAACCCGCAGTGGTGTGCGGTGTTCGGTTGCCAGGAGCCCCGGCAACCGGTCCCCGGACGGTTCGGCAGCGTCCGCCTGGAGATCGCCGACGAGCTCCACCTGCTCGAGGAGAGCCTGGGTGCTCTCGACGGCATGTACGAGACCCTGCTGCAGGCGATCAGCGACGGGCTGGGGAACGACCCGATCCGGGTCGTGGGCGCCACCGCGACCATCGAGGGGTACCAGAACCAGGTCGCGCACCTCTACCACCGCACCGGCCGCCGGTTCCCGGTCAACGGGCCGGTGGCCGGGGAGACGTTCTGGGCCACGACCGTGGCCGGTGACCCGCTGCGCAGCTACCTAGGGGTGCGGCCCCGAACGATCACCATGGTCACCGCGACCCGCGAGGTCGCCCTCACCCACGCGCGCTGGCTGGCCGACCTGCGCACCAACCCCGACAGCGTCCTGACCAACGCCGGCCTGGACCCGACCGACCCCACCGCGGCCGACGCGGCGCGGCGGGCCTGGTCGGACCTGTACGAGGTCCTGGTCGCCTACTGCCTGCGCAACGAGGACCTGACCAGCTTCACCCGCGACCCCGAGATCCAGGACCTGCTGGGCAGCATGGCCAACCTCGCGGTCATCAACGGCGACACCGAACCGGCTACGATCCGCGCGTCGGTGCAACGGCTGGTCGACCCGCCGACTGCCGACGCGGAGCGGGTCAAGATCGTCGCGGCGACCAAGTCGATCGGGCACGGGTTCGACGTCGCCCGACTCGGCGTGATGGTCGCGATGGGCACCCCGACACAGGCGGCCGAGGTCATCCAGGCCTCGGCGCGCGTCGGCCGCCGACACCCGGGCCTGGTCGTGCACGTAGTGAACCCGACCCGGGACCGGGACGCCAGCGTGTACCGGTACTACGCCGACTGGATCAGGTTCCTGGACCGGCTCGTGCACAAGGTCCCGGTCAACCGGGAGTCGCTGCCGGTGCTGCGCCGCGTCCTGTCCGGCGGCCTGATGGCGTGGCTGCTGCAGGTCCACGACCGCGGCTGGATCACCGGCGCCCGGCGCCGCAAGACGCTGGGAAACTCCGCCGCGTTCGCCGCCGCGGTCGACGCCGGCTACCTGACCCGGGACCTGCTCGTCGACAACCTCACCGCCGCGTTCGGGATCGACCCGACCAGCGTCTACCACCAGATGCACCGCGACACCGTCGCCGCCTGGGTCGAGCAGCAGCTGGTGACGCTGCCGATGAGCGCGGCCGCCGACAAGCGGCTCCCCGAACTGCTGCACCCGCCGGTCCCGATGTCGCTGCGCGACATCGAGGAGCCGATCACCCTATACGGGAACCTGTGAGCGAAGGAGCGTCACGATGACCACCAAGGAACTGCGCCGCTCCAACGTCCAGGCGCTGTGGCGGCACCTGCCCGACCAGCCGTACAACTGGGGCACCGAGGCGTCGGTGCTGGGCCGCTCGCCCCGGCACACCACCCAGCTCGACATCCCCGAGGGCTGGGTCGCCGGGCAGCTGCGCCGCCTCGTCGAACCGTTCGCGTCCGCGGTCTCCGGGATCCCCGGCGCCGGCCGCGAGCTCGACCTGATCGACGCCGGCGCGTTCCAGCTCGTCCAGGCCGAGGACCTGCAGGCCGAACGGTTCCCGAACACGTTCCTGTGTCAGCGCTGCAGCCGCTTCCGGGGCGTGCAGGTCGGCGACAGCGCCCCCACGTGCCCCGAGCACGGCACCATGCGGCAGCACTCGTTCGCCGAGGTCCACCAGTGCGGCCACCTCGCCGAGCTCCGCGCGCCGCGGTGCGGCAGCGGGTGCAACGCGCCGATGCGGCTGATGAACACCGCCGCGTTCAACACGTGGCGCTGGTACTGGCAGTGCTCACGCTGCCAGGCGCGGGCGAGCGCACCGATCACCCGCTGGTGCCCGACGTGCGCACGCGGGACCGTGCGGATCAGCCGGGTCCCGCAGACGTCGGCCTACTACCCCCAGCAGGTCACGGTGCTGAACCCGCCGACCCGGGACACCTACGCTGCCCTGGCCCACGAGAACGTGCACCCGGCCGCGGTCGCCCAGGCCCTCGGCGTACTGTCGGCGGGGCTGGACGCGCTGCGACGGGCCGGGCAGCCCGACGCGGCCGACGCGATCGCGCAGGTAGAGGCGACCGCTGCGCTGCTCGGGTGGAAGCCGGGTGACGCCCTGTACGACCAGGCGATGGCCGATGCGCGCGCCAAGGCGGGCTCCGCGCCGGCGTGGCGCGCCGAGGTCGACGCGCTGGGCCTGACCCCCGAACGGCTCGACGCGCTCGGCGAGGAGTGCCGGCAGCTGTCGCTGATCGCCGACGCTGCCTCGCTGTCGGTCGACGACCTGGCCGCTGCCGCGGCCGGCACCAGCCTCGAGCCGCTCTACGACGAGTACCGTCCCCTGTTCGACACCTACGGGCTCGCCGACGTCACCCTGCTCCGCCAGCTGCCAGTCGCGTTCGTCGTTGCCGGGTACACCCGCGAGTCCAGCGCCGCCTGGGCCACCGACCGGCGCGGCGTGCAGACCCCGACCCAGTTCCGGTTCTTCCCGCCGAACTCCACGGGCCGGTTCCCGATGTACGGCGTCCGCACCGAGACCGAGGGGCTGCTGGTCCAGCTCGACCCGCTGCGGGTCGTGACCTGGCTGGTCGACTCCGGTGTCGTGGCCGACCCGGGCGTGTCCACGGCCGCCGCGGCCCGCCGATGGCTGTTCACGGCCATGGACCCGGTCACCAGCATCTTCGAGGCGCCGGCGAACCCGGTCAGCGCCGCCGTGCTCGGCCTGACGCACTCGGTTTCGCACCGGATGATGAAGGCGCTCGCGGCCCGGTGCGGCCTGAACGTCGACTCGCTCGCGGAGTACCTGCTGCCGTCGAACGCGGCGGTGCTGATCTACGCGAACACCCGCAGCGAGTTCATCCTCGGCGGCCTCGAGCACGTGTTCCGCTACGACCTGCCCGACGCGCTCACCGAGCTCGACGCGGAGTCGCGGTGCGTGTTCGACCCGCCGTGCCGGCACGCGTTCGGCGGGGCCTGCGCCGCGTGCCTGCACGTCTCGGAGGTCGCCTGCTGCCGGTTCAACACGGTCCTGGACCGCAACCTGCTGTTCGGGTCGCTGCCTGACCCGGCCGCCGGCGGACCGAGCGGCGTCGGGGGTGGGATCACGTGGCGCCCGTTCTGGACGCCCTGAGGCCACTGGTCTCCCTGCTCGGCCAGGCCCCCGACCCCGGGCAGCTCGCCGACCGGCTGCACCAGCTGGCGGACGGTGGGACGACCGGGCAGGAACTGGTGGCCGAGCTCACGGCCGCGGTGACCGACGCCCGGCTGGCGGCACCGACATTGCGGTTCGCCGGCGTCCTCGACGACTCCGGCGCCGTGACCGAGGCGGCGCCGGTCCGTCTCGCGCAGGCGCAGGTCCTCATCGAGGCGGCCGACCGGGTGTGGGCGCCGGGCTGGGAGCTGGTGTTGACGGTGCCCGGGTTCCTGCGCGGCGCGTTCGGCCAGCTGCAGACGGACCTGAGCGGTGGCCGCGGCCCGCGGGAGACGTCGGTGGCGCTGGCGGAGGTCGCGGCCGCTGCGCAGCAACGGCTGGTCGTCGCGGCCCCGTTCCTGCACACGGGGTTCGTGGCCAGGCTGGTCCCGGCGGTCGAGCGGGTGCTCTCCGGCGGCGGCCAGGTAGTCGTGATCACGCGGGCGCTGTCGGTGACCGGTCCGGTCCGGTCGAGCGCGAACGAGGCGGCAGTCGCGGTGCTGCGCGCGGCCGGACACCGGGCCGGTCACCCGGTCGTGGTCCGGTCGTGGGAGGAAGGCGCGCTGGGCATCCACTTCAAGGTGGTCGTCGCCGATGACACGGTCGCCTACCTGGGGTCGGCGAACCTGACCCCGGCCGGAGCCGGCGCGCACGCCGAGGTCGGTGCGCTGGTCCGCGGCGACCAGGTCGGAGTGTTGGGCGCGTGGCTAGATCTGGTCGCCGACGAGCTCGGCCGACGCCGACTGCCGGCATCCACGTGACCCCTCCCCGCCCGCCATCGCCCGGCGGGTCGGGGACCCGGGCGTGAGCAAGCCGTACGCCAAGCCCGGTTCGAAGTGTTCCGTACGCCTTGCCGTCAGCGGCCCGGCTGCCAGACCGTTCCCGGGTTGACCATCCGCTGACCGCGCTTGAGCATCCGGCCGGCGAGCTGCTGCCGGGCGGCGACCTCGCCGTGCACGAGCATCAGCTGGTGGGCCCGGGCCTCACTGGCCATGGTGACCAACTCGTTGGCGTTCGCGTGCGCGCCGAGGTGGAACTGCTCGACCCGCGCGAGGACGTCGACCTCTTCCGACCCGGTGTCACGCACCGGCAGCGTGAACTTGCCGCCACCGCGCTCGGCGACCCGCAGTAGCGACTTCCCGGGCGACTCGGAGTCCTGGTAGCCGACCAGGAGCACCGAGGAGTCCCGGTCAGGAAGGACGCGGCGGGCCCACTCGACGGCCGGCCCCTGGTTGAGCATCCCCGAGGTCGCGATCACCACGCCGCTGCGCAGCCGCAGCTTCTCGTCGATGGTCCGGCCGCGCTCGATCCGACGCACGTTGCCGCCGAAGACCGACAGCGGCTCACCGTTGGGGCCGCGATGCTTCTCGTAGATGTCGGACACGTCGCGGGCCAGGCCGTCGACGAGCACGTCGACGTCGGGCAGGTACTCCGCGCAGATCAGCGCGATCTCCTGGGCGCGGCCCAGCGCGAACGACGGGACGAGCGCGACCCCGCCCCGCTCGACGGTCAGCTGCACCTCCTTGACGAACTCGCCGATGATCTTGCTGCGCGACTCGGTCGGCTTGCGGTCGTCGCCGTAGGTCGACTCCAGCAGCATCAGGTCCGCGGCCCGGCCGCTGTCGGGCAGGACGAACCCGCCGACGCTCTTCTGTCCGGGCCGGGACACGTCGCCGCTGACCACGACCCGCTGTTCGCCGGCCGTCACGATCGCGCCGGCGGCACCGACGATGTGGCCGGCCGGGAACAGCTCGACAGTCAACGCGCCGACGGCGACGGTGCGGCCCAGGGTGACGTCACGCAGCTGCCGGACGGCGACGTCGACGTCGGCATCGGAGTACGGCGGGAGCGGCTTGCCCCGCCATCTGGGGCCCTCGGTGCGCCGCTTGAGGACGCGCGCGGAGTCGTTCCACATGGTGGCGGCCAGGTCGCATGTCGCGAGGGTCGCGATGACCGGGACGTCGGGCTGGCGGGCCACCACGGCCGGCACCCAGCCGATGTGGTCGTTGTGGGCGTGGGTCAGCACGATCGCGTCAAGTCGCCCCTCCAGGGCGCGAGCGATGTGCGGCGGCGCCATCGTGGTCTCGTCGTCACCGGAGGGACGGGCCCCGCAGTCGACGAGGATGCGGGTCCCGCCGCCGGTGATGAGCACGCAGGAGCCGCCGACCTCGTCGCCGCCACCGAGCACGTCGACGGTCAGGGTCAGGTCGGTGGCCGACTGCAGCCGGGTCGGGTGGGCGATCTCCTCGAGCAGTGCCGGGAGCCAGCTGATGACCTGGGCGCGCAGGTCGGCGTCCATGACGTCGGCGAGGGCGGCCTCGGCGGCCCGGCGCAGCGTCGCCTCCTGGGGGCTGGCGGCGTCCACGGCCGGCGTGTCGGAGGTGGGGCGGATGACCTGTCGGCCGATGACAGCCGGCGCGGCATCGACCGGTGCGGGACGCAGCGCGTCCCGGAACCGGTCGGCGGCGCGGGGCAGGTCGGTCAGCGACAGGCGAAGCGCCGCGAGCTGCTGCTCGGTAGCGGCGAGCTGCCCTTGGACGTCCTCGAGGTCGTCGGCAGCGCTCTGGACCTGGTCACGGGCGACGCTCAGGTGCTTTGCGGTCTCGTCGCGTTGGGCGCGGGCGCGGTCCCGTTCGCGGCGGGCGTCGTCGAGGAGCTCCCGCTCGCGCGCCTGCCGCTTCTCCTCGCTGCTCGGCCCGGCCGAGCGTCGCGCCTGCCGTCGTTCGCGCTTGCGCTCCACGCGGGCCTCGTCGAGCATGACCCGGACCCGGTCCGTGGCCTGCCGGGCGGCATCCGGATCCCGGCCGGTCAGGGCGGCGGCGACTGACGCCGCAGGGCCGTCAGCTCCACCGGCTCCGTCGTTGCGGGCGCACTGCGCGGCGGTGACCTGCCGAAGCGCCGGGTAGTCGGCCAGGGCGGTCAGGACGGTGCGGGCGGCGGTCGTGGTCACCACGTCACCGAGGTCGGCACCAGGGCGCGACCCGAGTACCCGGAATGCGGTGTGCAGCACGTGCGCGACCGGCGCGGGCAGCACGGCGGCGACAGGGGTGTCTGCCCAGTCGTCGGCCACGGCGGGCGCCGGAGGCGGGGGCGCGTTCATCGGACACCCACCGCGGCGACGGCATCCGTGACGGCGCGGGCCAGGACCGGCTCGGCCGACACCTGGGCGTTCTCCGGGTCCGAGACGAGCATGCCGCACAGCTGCAGGACCGTCAGCACGTCGGCCATCCCCGTGAACCCGACCGCCGCGGCCCGCGCCGCCAGCCCGCCGTCCTCGCCGATCGTGTCGGCGAGCTCGCCCAGGTCCGCACCGGACCCGCTGGTCCATTCGGCAACGGCGGCGAACGCGTCGGCGAGCACCGCCGCGACGTCGGGCTGGTCGTTCGAACGAAGACCGCAGGCAGTGAGGAAGGCGCGCGCGCCGGCCGGCGAGGACAGGTAGTCGGTCAGGTCCGTCAGGCACCGTTCGCTGGACGCGGGGCCGGAGCTCTCGAGGGCTCGTTCGACCAGCAGTGGCCAGCCGGCGGTCGTCTCCGCGAGCGCCTGCAGCTCCTCGGGGGTGTGGAACGGCGCGTCGGCCTCGCCGGCCCACATTCCCAGCCCGGGCGCATCGATCCGGGTCAGCGCGACCAGGTCGTCGGTGCGGGTGACCCAGGCGGGCGCGGACCCGGTGTCGGCGACCACCACGATCGTCAGCGGCGCGGTGGCGGCCGCGTGCGCCTTGGGGCAGGCGGTGAGGACGTCGTCGATCTGGTGCGCGCTGACGTGACGCAGGTCGAGCAGCAGCAGGGTCGCCTTGGTGAGGCGGCCGGCCTGCCCGATCAGGCTGGCACCGGTCGGCGACTTGAGCCGCCGGATGTCGAGGCCCGCGGCCCGTCCTTCCTCGGCGACCTGCTCCAGGCAGTGCGCGGCCCGCTGCACGGCGAGGGCCTCGGTGCCGGCGACCACACGGGTCTGGCCGGGCGCGTCGAGGAGCTTCCCGACCTGCCGGGCGGTCAGCGGCGCCCGGTGGTGACTGTTGCGCATCCGGGCCCGGTACGAGCCGGCGTTGGAGGAGGACGGCAGGGTGAGCCGCTTGTCGGCGTTGAACAGGACCTCGGCGACCTCCTCGGCGGTGCCGAGCAGGCGCAGCACGTACGGGGTCCGCATCCGGTAGCTGCCGTTGTCGAGGGTGAGCAGGCCGAGGTCGCAGCACTCGGTGACCAGGCCGCGCAGATAGTCGATGGGCAGGTCGACGAACCCGGCCGGCCAGTACTGGCGGCACAGGTCGGCGAGCTCGTTGAGACGCAGGCCGAGGTCGACGCCGTTCTCGTAGGCGGCGAGCGCGACCGCGTGCACGATGACCTGGTACCGGTGGTCGAGGTTCAGGGTGAGGATGTACTTCTCCCGGAACTCCGCGGCGAGCTCGGGGTCGTCGAGCACCGTGGCGATGTCGGCGTCGGTGATCTCCTGCGGTGGACCGTCCCCGACCTCACGGCTGGTCAGGTGGGCGATCATGGCCCGTCCGAACAGCTGCAGCAGCGACGGAACGCTGTTGGTGGCCGCCAGGATGCGGGCGGTCTGCACGGTCGGATCGGCGAAGGTGAACCCCATGGCTGCCATCGGCCGGGCGATCAGGTCCTGGGCTGCCTGCGGGCGCAGCGGGCCGACCACGATCGGCTTGCCCATGTGGGCCAGCGGCTGGTTCGACAGCGACTCGAACCGGGAAGTGCGGTGCAGGCCGGTGAACACGAACTTCACCCGGCGGCTCTCGGAGTCCATCAGCCGCTTGCAGGCGCCGACGTTGGCGAACTTGCTGTCCACGGCGTCGGCGGACAGGAAGTGGTCGGCCTCGTCGATGAGCAACAGCAGGGCCCGTTCGGGGTCGGCGTGCAGCCAGGTGTGGATGTCGTGGCTGACCGACGCCGCGGTCGGGCCACCGGCGGTGTCCGGCGGGGTCTCGATGATCCCGGCGCGGCGCAGCTCGGCGTCGAGCACCGGCCACAGCTCCTCGGGTCGGCCGTCGGCGCCGACCTGGGTCACGTCGAGCCACAGTGCCCGCTGGGACCGGATCTTGTTGAACTCGCGTTCGGCGGAGCGGAGCAGGGCCGACTTGCCGAGCTGGCGGCCACCGGAGATGAACGAGGGTCCGTTCAGGTCGATGACCTTCTGCCGCTCCCCCACCCGCCCGTAGAACATCTCCTCGGGGGTGTTGCCGGGCCGGTCGGCGTAGGGGCTGTCGGCCGTGAACGGCAGCGTGGTGAACGCCAGCGTGGTCCGCGAGGGTTCGGCCTGGCAGGCCAGGTAGGCCATCAGCGCGGCATCGACGACGATGGCCGGCGGGCGGGACTGGCCGCGGGCGGCGGTGGCGAGCGCGCGGCGCTGGTCGGCGGTGAGCGCGCCGGGCAGGTACAGCACGAGGACGGATCGGTCCGGCGGTACCTCGCGGAGCCAGTCGATGAGGGTGGTCGGGGTGGTGTCCTTGCCCCAGACCAGCAGGACGCGCAGCGTGTTCGGGCTCGGTCCGCCCATGTCGGAGCCGAGGACGGGCGACATCGCCTTGGCCGGTCCGCCGACACCCCGCAGGGTCGCGAACCGGCGGCCGGCGGGCCGCTCCCGGTCGAGCTCGGCGCCGCCGCTGAACTCCAGGCCCATCACTGCCAGGATCGGCTTGAGGACGGTGCCGAGGTCGACGTCGCTCTTGGGACGCTCGGCGAGCTGGGTCCACGCGCCGAGCGCTCTGCTGCCGACGGATCGGGCGGCGGTGGCCGAGTCGGCGTGCGCCTGGTCGAACAGGTCGGCCACGGCCGTGGTGGGCTCCTGCCCGTTCAGAGTGGCGTGCAGCTCGCGCAGCAGGTCGGGGTGCGCGGCGGCGAGGTCGGGGACTGCGGGGAAGAAGCGGCGCAGGTGCACGTCGTCGTGGCGGCTCTCGGGCAGGGGCGTGCCGGAGGTCAGCTGCTCGAGGAACTCGTACGCCCCTGAGACGTCGCCACGGCTGATGATGTCCAGGAGCGTGTCGCGGTTCTTCGCGACCAGCGGGTCCTCGGTCGCCTTCTGCTCGATGCGGGTGCGGGCCTGCTCGACGAGCACCAGCTTGTTCTCCTCGACGACTGCCTCGACGTGGGCGAGTGCGCGGCGGATGGCGGCGAAGTCACGGCGGTGCGGGTTCCGCAGGCTCTCGACGTCTGCCAGGAGCGCGGACCAGACCGGTTCGGTCAGGGTCTCGTCGCGGCGGCGGCTGTTGACCTGGTCGGTGACCCGGGCGATCTCGGCGGCGACCGCGGGCAGGGTGGCAGCCACGTCTGCGTCGCGGTGGGCGCGGAGCAGGGGCGCGGTCCGGTCAGGGTCGACCTGGGCGAGGTTGGTCACGAGCGCCTCGGTGAGGTCGTGCTCGCCGCGGCCGGCGCGGCGCTCGTACATGGCTTCGTACGTCGGGGCCGGGCTGGCGGCCAGGGCGAGGACGGCAGCCGTCACCTCGTCGCCGGCCTGGTCCGCGCGATCGGTCTCGGGCCCGGTCTTGTCGCCAATCGCTGTCGGGGCGAGTGTGGTGGGGTCCAGGGTGAGGTCGGTGGCCAGCAGTTCTGCGGAGACCGCCCAGGCGGGCGTGGGTTCGCCGCCGCGCGGCGGGTTCCCGGTCGCGGTGGCGAAGGTGGCCACGACCATGCTGGTGACGGCTTCGGCGGCCGCGGCGTCGAGTCGGCCGGCTGCGGTTCCCTTGGCGGCGCCGGCCCGCATCCGGCCGAGCTCGTTGCGGGCCTGGCCGCGCAGGGACTCCAGGGTGCTGCGCAGCTTGTCGAGCGGGCGGCTCGCGCTGGCCGCGCCGTGCAGCCGGGCCTTGTGCTCGCGGATGGCGGTTGCGGCCTCGGCCCAGGTGCTGGCCAGGTCGAGAGCTTCCTCGATGCGCTGGGTCAGCCGCTGCCGGGCGCCGGCCTCGATGCGGCGGTACTTCGAGGACTTGTTGTTGACCTCGGCGAACGTGTCGTCGATGAGTCGGTCGCCGGTGCGGCGAAGGTCGACGATCCGGTCGCGTACCTCCTCGGCACGGGCGGGGTCGTTGGCCACGACGGTGGCGAGGAGGTCGCCGAGGGTGCCGTCGGGGGCCATGAGGTGCTGGTAGACCCAGTTCGCCGGGGCGTACTTCAGCGCGCGGCGCGGCGCGGTTTCCAGCAGGGTGCGGGCTTCGGTGGCCTGGCTGATGGCCGCGGCGGTGGCGTCGGTGACGGCGGAGAGGTCGTCGGAGTGCTCAGGCAGCGCGATCGCTCCGCTGAGGGAGGCCTCGGCGAGCGCCTCGCCGATCTTGCCGAGCGTCGGGTACTGGGCCATGCACGGGGCGAGGTCCCGCAGGACGGCTGCGGCGCCGGTGGCCGGGGCGACGATGGCGACCCGGGCGGCGGCGGCCCAGGCCAGTCGCTGGCCGGCGCGGTCCTCGGCAAGCTCTTCGCGGCCGACGAGGGCCTGGTCGGCGGAGAACGCGGTGGCGAGCGTGCCGGTGGCTGAGGTGATGTGCGCCTGGTAGGCGGCCAGTCGGCGGGCGGCAGCGGCCGACGGGTCGGCGTGGAGGTGGCTGGCGAGGCCGAACCTGCCTTCGGCCAGCAGACGGGCCTCGAGGTCGATGAGCTGGTCATGGTCGATGGCCGGAGTGTCTGGGTGCTCGTCTCGGCCGGTTCCGGTGCCGGTGGTCGAGTCGGCGTCCAGGTCCGCGTTGTCGTGGCCTGCGGGTGCGGGGGTGGGCTCGGCGGGTGTCGGGTCGGGGGCATGGTCGCGGATGCGAAGCGTGCCGGCGTCGGCAGAGCGTAGGAAGTCGTCGATCTCGCTGAGGTCGAGCTCCGTGGGGTCCTCGGCCGTCGTGGGTTCGTCGGCGTCCGTGGGGTCCTCGGCGTCCGTGGGTTCGTCGGCGTCATCGGCGTCCGCGGGGTCCTCGGCGTCCGTGGGTTCGTCGGCGTCATCGGCGTCCGCGGGGTCCTCGGGTGCCTGAGGAATGTTCGGCTGGTCCGCGGCTGTGGGATCCGGGTCGGCCGCGACCCGACCCGAAGCCTCCGGGGTGTCGTCGGCTGCGCCGTCCGTGGGTGCGGAGGTGGAGTGTCCGGCGGTCGGGGCGTCCTCGTCGGTGTCCTCGCCCGCGGAGGTGTCGGAGCCGAGGGCATCGTCGGCCTCGGCCGTGGACTCCTCTACGTCGTCCACGGGCACATCGTCGACGGCCAACGGCTGCTCATCGGGGATCGCGAGTGCGCCGAGCAGCGCGGCGGTCAGTGCGGGCAGCGCTGCGGGTGGGAGCGCGGCACGGGCGGACGACTCGAACGCGGTGATCTGGGTGTAGTCGGGCGCACGACCGGTCCGGGCGGCCGCCGTGGCGCGAGCGATCCGGCCCAGGGCGGTCAGCGCGTCCACGCGCTCGGGGTCCGCGGCTGTGGCGAGCGCCTCCGTGGCGGTGTCCCGGACCGCCGCGACGGCCTCGGCGAGATCGGCAGGGCCGGTGGCCGCGGTCAGCGCCGCCAGGAGCTCGTCGGTCTCGGCGTCCCGGCGCAGGTCCAGGACCGCGGAGTCGATGTCGACCACGGTGGCGGCGACCTGGCGGCGCGACTGAGCGGCCAGCGAGGCCGCGGCCTGGTGGGCGCGCTCGGTGAAGTCGAGCAGCCGACCGACCCTGGGCAGGGTCGGGGCGACCCCGGCGTGCAGGTCCGCGGCGACGTCCGCGGCGAGGGCCGCCGCCTGCTCCCAGTCGAGACTGTCGACGAGGTCGAGGATGGCCTCCACGTCGACGACGGGATCCGATGCTGCGACCGGCGCGGCACCGCTGGTGGCGGTCACCGGTGCGGAGTGGTCCGCGTCGACGACCCCCGTCTCGGGCTGCTGGGCACCCTCGGCGTCAGGAACCGCGGCGTCAGGAACTGCGGCGGCGGGCTCCGGGGCCGGGAGGTCAGGCTCCGGGGCGATTGCGACGTCGTGAGGGGTCTTGGCCGGGGAGCACGGGCCGTCGAGGACGGCGCTGGGCAGGCGGTCCTCGAAGCGGCGTGCCGCGGCCGGCGGGAGTTCGGGGTGGTCGTGGCGCAGCTCCTCGTAGAGGCTCGCGGCAGTCTCCGAGTACCGGGTCAGGAAAGCGAACGCCGGGACGTGGGTCACGCAGTCGACCGCTGCGACGGCCAGGCCGAGGCGCAGCAGTGCGACGGGAACAACCCGCTCGCAGGACTCGGTGTGCCCGAGCAATGCCGGCGACTCCTCGTACAGGTCTTCGAGTTCGGCGTCGTCCGCGCTCAGGAACGTCACCCACTGGTCCGCGTCCAGATGGGCGTGCTCGAACGTCATCAGCAGCGGGGTGAACATGAACGCGAGCAGGTCTTGCGAGGGCCGCGCCTTCAGGCTGGCCAGCAGCGCGCTCGCCATCCCGCGGTTGACTCGAGCTGCCTTGCGCAGCCCCAGAGCCTGCATCACGTGCGTCATCGTCCGTGGCGGCATCTTCTTCAGCAGCTCGAGCAGCGGCTCGACGGTGACCGCGGCGAGCGCATCCCGCATCTCAGCGGCCAGCTTCTCGGGGACCAGGTCCTGCAGGTCCGGCCACTCGTTGGCCGCCTCATGCTCATGCTCGGCGGGGTGCTCGGGGTGGGCGTGGTGCCCGTTCTCGGCCGAGGTGTCCCTCGCCTGGTCCGGTCCGGTTGCGGGCTGGGCGTCGCCCTCGCCGTCGTCTGGCCCGTCAAGCCCTGCCGCGCGTCCGCTGTTCTTGCTCATCTGACCCCCAAGTCGGTGACCGCCGTGCCCCGCAGACTGTAGGCCGCACCTCGGACAGTTGCGAGTGGTTCCCGGCGATCGAGCAGGACGCACTGGGAGTCGCCGGCGACCTGCGCAACCTCCGGCAGCCCGCAGCTGACGATGACCTCGACACGTACGTCGTGACTTCAGCGAGCAAGCGATCCGTGTACCGAAGAGCTGGCCGTCGGACACACGCACATACTCGGAACATCGCCGTCGGCCACACCCGGTGGGGATGCGTTTCCGGCGAGCACGAGTGAGACTCATCGAAGCTCGGCGATAGCGATGCGCTTCCCAGCTTCTAGCGCGACGACATCGAGGATTCCGCTGATCCGCTGACTCTCGAGCGCCGGCATACGAGGGAACGGCAGCCCGGCCCCTCACATGTTCTTGACAACCGTTCGTCGCTTCTCGACGTGCACCGCCCGGGCAAGCACCTCGTCACCAAGACCCTGAAGCACGTCGTGGGCGATTTTCGGAGATCCGGGTGCTGACGACCCCGATCACCTGGTGAGTCGGCCTGGAACTGTTTCCCCGAGTTTCCCCCGAAACGACCGCTCGGAGTTGCTGTTCAGATCGATGTCCCAGCGAGCATTCGCAGGCATAATGTGGGTCTGACCTGCGAAGACGCTGCTGATCCAGCAATCACAAGGAACGGGTTTCGGTGCTACTACGACATCTGACCCCGGCGGCTCAACTGCCGCTGATCTGCATGGACGCGCGGCCCCGCTGAGGACTCCCCCAGGTCTCCCCAGCGGGGCCGGGCCGTCACCGGCCAAGGACTCGGGGCGCGGCTGGGAGGAGGAGCCGCATCGTGGCGCCGCGGTCGGCGGCGATGAGGTCGAGGTGGCCGCCGTTGCGCTCCGCGAGGCCGCGAGCGATGGCAAGGCCGAGTCCGCTTCCGCCGTTGCGGGTGCGTGACGTCTCGGCGCGGTAGAACCGGTCGAAGATGCGGTCCCGGGAGTCGGCCGGCACGCCGGGTCCGTCATCGGCGACCAGCAACCACGCCCAGCGGGTGCACGTGGGCTCCTCGGGAGTTCCGGCCGCCGGACGACGAGCTCGAGGAGGAGGAGCGGGGTCCGCGCCGTCCTCGTGGTCGTCCTCGCAAGCGTCGACGGCGATCACGACTGTGGACCTTGCGTGCGCCACGGCGTTGTCCAGCAGGTTGCGGACCGCCCGGCGGACGTCATCGGCGTTCGCGTACGCCGGCGCGGCCGACACCGCGGAGGTGTCGACCTCTACCCGTCCGTTGACCCGGGCGCGCGCGGCCTCCTCGAGAACGAGGCTGTCGAGATCGATCATGGCGGGCGCCGGGGGTCCGTTGGCGTCCATCGACGCGATCACCAGCAGGTCGCCGACGAGGTGCTCCATGTCCGTCGTGGCGCCGAGCACATCGGCACGGAGCCGACCTGCGTCGATCTCGTTCGGTCCCGCCAGCGCCACCTCGAGTGCGACCCGCTGGGCGGCCAGTGGGCTCTGGAGGTCGTGGGAGACGTCCGCCACGAAGTCCCGCTGCCGCTGGGCCGCGGCGTCGAGCCGTTCCAGCATCGCATTCATCGTCGCGGCCAGTCGTCCGACCTCGTCGTCGACACCATCGCCAGCGACCCGTGTGTGCAGGTTCTCCTCGGAGATCCGATCGACCTCGGCCCGGATCCGGTCCAGCCGTCCGATGACCCGGCCCAGCAGCAGCCAGATGACGACACCGAGGAGAACGACGACCACAGGGATCCCCAGCCAGAGCGACCGCCTCAGCGCTGCGGACGCCTCGGAGACCGTCTCCAGGCTGTCTCCGACATAGACGGTGACGGTGCCCTCCGGGCTGGCGCCGGAGGCGTACCAGAAGCGGTACGTCTCGGTCTCGCTGTCGTCGGGCGCCCGGAACGTGGCGGTCTGGAGAGACGCACCCGGCCGGAGATCGGCTACGGCCGGTCGCCCTTTGATGTTCGGCGACGCTGCCAGCACATGACCGTCGGCGTCGACCACCTGGGCGACGCCGTTGCCGTCGACGTTCCGGAGCGCCCTAGGCAGGTCCCCCGTCGACGCGAGGGTCAGCAGGTCGTTGACTCGCGATCGGGACAGCTGGTCGGAGGCATCGGTCAGCCGGCCCTCCAACGTCGCGACCAACAGCGCAGACCCGAGCGCCAGGAGTGCCGCGAAGGCGAGGGCGCCGAACAAGGTGGCTCGTGCTCGCAGGCTCAGCCGACGCCTCATGCGCTGAGCTCCCCTGGCTCGGCCCGCTCCGGCTTCGCCGGCCCTCGAGGTGCCCGGTCGTCAGTGACCCGGTAGCCGACCAGCCGGACCGTCTGGAGCGAGGTCCGCCCGAACGGTTCGTCGATGCGCTGGCGCAGCTGGCGCACGTACACCTCGACGATGTTCGGGTGCCCGTCGTAGGCGAAGTCCCACACGTGCTCCAGGATCGTCGCCTTCGACTGGACCTGGTCCGGGTGCCGCATCAAGAACTCCAGCAGGGAGAACTGTCGCGGGGTGAGGTCGATGCCGGCCGTACCGCGCCAGACACGGTGGATCGCTGGATCCAGTCGCAGATCGCCGACCTCGAGCACGGTCGGCCGTTCGCGGCTGCCGCGTCGTACCAGCGCCCGCAGCCGCGCGGTGAGCACCATGAACGAGAACGGCTTCGACAAGAAGTCGTCGGCCCCCGCGTCGAGGGCCTTTGCTTCCTGCTCGGGCCCGCTCCTCGCGGTCAGCATCAGGATCGGCGTCCAGTCTCCGGAGTCGCGACGCCGCGCGCACAAGATGTCGCCCGGGACACCGGGCAGCATCAGGTCGACGACCATGGCGTCGTAGGCGTTCTCGGCGGCGAACCACTCGCCATCGGTGCCGGTCGAAGCGACATCGACCGCATACCCTTCGCCCTCCAGACCACGACGCAGCGCCGCCGCGAGCTGCTTGTCGTCCTCGACCACCAAGATCCGCACGCGATCACGATCGCACCCTGCACCTGAACGCGCGCTGACGAGCCGCTGACCGAGCCGGGACCGAGCCGGGTCCACGCCACCGGTTCCCACTCGCCGCGCACGGGCGATTCAGGGTGGCTTCAGCAGCTACGTCGCAGGCTGGAGCCAGGCCGGTGAAGACCCGGGAGGAGTCGGGAAAGGACAGTCATGCGCAAGCGGGTGGTCATCGCCGCCGCAGGAGCTGGGGCGGCACTGGCCGTCACCGCCGGAGGCGTCGCCGTCGCGACGAGCGGGGACGACGGATCCTCCAGCCACCAGTACACCCAGGAGCAGGCGGACGCTGCGACGAGAGCCGCGCTCGAGGCGACCGGCGGAGGGACCGCGAACAGCGTCGAGACCGACAACGAGAACGGCGCGACCTACGAGGTCGAGGTCACCGAGCCCGACGGCACCACCGTCGACGTGCGTCTCGACGAGGAATACAAGGTCGTGGTCATCGAGGGTGACGGCCAACCCCCCGGCAGCTGACTCAACGGCGTGGACGGCGGGCCGCAGAGGACGTTCTACGTCCCTGCTCCTCCCGCGCCGAACCGCCGCGCTCGGCCTCCGGTCGTCCCCGCAGGTCATTCGAGGCAGGCCGCGAACCAGGTTACGAGGCAAGGAGCAGACCCATGAGGACCAGAGTCGCAATCTCGGCGGCAGCCGTGCTGGCCGCCGCAGCGGCGGGAACCGTGGCGACGGTCGCCACCTCCGCCGACGCATCCCACGGCACCCTCGCCGGGTCCACCGCCCGAGCGATGGAGCCGGCGAACTTCCGGCACCCGGCACCGAACAGCTACTTCCCGCTCCGTCCGGGCACGGTGTTCCGCTACCGCGGCCGTGACGGCAGGCAGCACCTCACCGAGAGGGTCGGGGTCACTCACCGTACGAGGATCATCCAGGGCGTTCGCACTCGGGTGCTTTCTGACGTGCTCCGACGCTCCGATGGCAGCGTCGCGGAGAAGACCTCGGACTGGTACGCCGCGGACGACCGTGGCAACGTCTGGTACTTCGGCGAGCGGACCGCGACCTACGACCGGCACGGAGACGTGCAGAGCCGTGAGGGCTCCTGGCAGGCCGGCGTCGCGGGCGCGGTGGCTGGGACGATCATGCCCCGCAGCCCCCGGCCCACCGACGCGTACCGCCAGGAGTTCGAGCGCGGGTCCGCCGAGGACCAAGCCTGGATCGTGCAGCGCGGCTTCGCAGCCGAGGTCGCCTATGGCACCGTGCACCACGTTGTCCGATCCCTGGAATGGAGCCGGCTCGAACCGGGCGTCGTCTCGGTCAAGCTCTACGGCCCCCACCTCGGCGTCATCCGGGAGTCCGACATGGCCGGCGGCGAGGAGAGGTTCCAACTCGTCTCGGTCCGCCGTCCCTGACGCCGGGCCGACCTCGCGGGCGCTGCTGTCATTGCCTTCCTGCAGCCGGGGCCGAAGGGCTACGGATCTGACGCCTCCCGACCTTCACGAGCACGGATGACGGCCCGGGCGAGGTCGACCGCGTCGACCCCGGCGCGTTGGGCAGCGTCTCGGAGGTGGGCTTCCGCGGCATCGATGCCGAGGCCGAGCTCAGCGGCGAGGATGCCGGTTGCAACATCGATCAGGATGTGTTCGCGGAGTCGGCCAGGGCTTGCTTGCGCTTCGCGACGCGTGGCGAAGGAGAGATCCGCATTGGTGACAGCGCCGGCGGCCCACGCGCCGAACACGTCCGCCAGCTGTTCGTGGTGACCCACGAACGCGCGCCGCGATGCGGCGTAGAGGTTGACCGTGCCCACTGCCCGACTGGCCGTGATGATCGGCAGGGTCAGGGTGCTGCGCACCGTGTGCGCCGCGGTCGCTTGGGCAAAGAGCTGCCACCGCTCCTCGCTGAGGAGGTCATCGTCCCTGAACTCCCGAACCTGGGTGTTCAGGGCGCCGTCCACACATGGCCCGTCAGCGGCGTACTGGATGGCATCGAGAACCGCTATCTCCTTGGAGGTGGCCACCAGGGTGAAGGTGACGTCCTCGTCAAGGCGAGCGATGCTCACTCCCACCAGGTCGGGGACGATGTCCTGCGCCTGGTTCGCCAACCCGCGCAGCCGGGCCAGCAGGGCGCCGTCATCTGCTGACGGGTCGAGCTCATTCACTGCCTCGACCGTCTCCGGTGTCGGCTCCAGGGGCGTCATCGCTGCCCACTCTCCACGACGCGGAGGTTCGCTAGGCTCTCGTCGGCTGCACCTTCGATCATGATGTTCCGTTCACGGCGGCGATCGACGTCCACGAGTCCTCCAAGGTCGGTCCGGTATGGCGGGCATCGGCCCGCCGGTACCCTCCGGCGCGCCGAGCAACCCGTACGTCGTCCTCCGCCCGACGGCAGCTCACCGGTGCCCAGCGGGATGCTCAGCCGAGGCGCGGTGTCCGGGGCGGTGGCGTGCGGCGGGTGCGCGTGGCTTCGAAGGCGCTCGCGAGCCGAAGGAGCAGGTCGTCGCTGTAACTCCGTCCGGCGAAGGTCAGGCCCACTGGCATGCCGATGTCGCTCATGGTGCCCATGGGGACGGTGACAGTGGGGATCCCGAGGTGTCGGATGACCAGGTTGCCGTTCGCGACCCACACACCGTTGCGCCACCCGAGGTCGGCCGCGTACGGGTCGCGGTCCATGTCCGCAGGTCCCACGTCGGCGACCGCTGGGAAGACGATGGCGTCCAGGCCGTGGGTCGCCATCCAGTCCTCGAGGTCGATCCGGCGGGTCTCCTCGAGTCCCCGCAAGCCGTCCTCCATGGTCGGGATCCGGGACCACGGGGTGATGCCGCGCTCGGCGATGTCCACGCTGTCGGCCAGATCGGCGCCCAGGTCGTCGCCCTCCCGCCCGGGAAGCGTGCCCGGCTCGTCCGGTTGGATGAGCGACGGGTCGACGTCCACCAGGCGGTGCAGCCGTGGGTCGCCGTTGGACCGCAGGAAGTCGTCGAGGGCCCATGCCGTGAGCTCGGTGTCCTCGTGCTCGCGGTAGGCGGACGGGACCAGACCGCGCGTGTCGATCATCGCACCGCCCGGACGATCGCTTTCGTAGTTGGCAACCACGGGGAAGTCGACGTCAGCGACGACGGCACCGGCCGCCTCGAGGTCGCGGCGTGCCTCGCGCCACAGGTCGATGATGCTGTCGCGGGTGCGGATGGGCTTGCCCGTCGGTCCTCCCAAGGAAGGTCCGGTGCCGGTCCCGGCGTCCAGGTCGGCGTTGACGTACATGCGCGGCACCCCGAGCCGGAAACCGGTGAGGGAGTCGGGCCCCTCTTGCAGGGAGAGGTAGGAGGCAGGCCTGACGTCCCGGGGGGCCGGAAGCGGGATCCAGTTCTGAAGTCGCCACAGATCGCCACTGGGGTCAGGGTCGTCCGCGACGAGGACATCGAGAACCTCTAGGAGGTCCGCCATCGTCCGCGCGTAGGGAACCGCGACATCCATCGAAGGTGTCAGCGGCCAGATGCCGCGCACCGAGATGAGGCCACGCGACGGGGTGTAGGCGCACAAGGCGTTGTTGGAGGCCGGACCTCGCCCGCTCGACCACGTCTCCTCGGCCATCGCGAAGGTCGCGAAGCTCGAGGTGAGCGCCACGGCCGATCCGTGCGAGGAACCGGAGGCGTACGGCGCGGCCAGGAAGTCGGGGTTGTACGGACTCTCCGAACGGCCGTACAGCCCGCGTTGCATGCCTCCGTTGGCCATCGGGGGCATGTTGGTCTTGCCCAGGCAGATCGCTCCCGCGCCCCGCAGTCGGCTGATGGTGAACGCGTCGTGCTGTGCGACCACGTCCGCGAACGCGGGACTGCCCGCCGCGGCGGTCATCCCAGCCACCAGGTAGCTGTCCTTGGCGACGTACGGGATCCCGTCCAAGGGTCCCAGGACGGCTCCGGCCTTGCGGCGAGCGTCGGACGCTGCTGCCTGGGCAAGCGCATCAGGAGCGCGCACGACGACGGAGTTGAGTGCGGTGGCCGTACCCGCGCCGTCGTAGCGGTCGATGCGGGCCAGGTAGCTTCCGACCACCTCGACGGCCGTCGCGGCTCCGGACTCGAGCGCCGCACGGACCTCCGCGATCGAGGCTTCGACAACGTCGATCATGAGCCTCCTTGGTCGCCGGCTCCGGCATGGGGCCCCTCGAGCCCGGGGAACGGAAAAGCACACTAACCGGGCCGTCCCTGTGAGGCAGCCTGGCGGGAGCAGGGCGACGGGGAGCATCATCGCGAGACCGGACTCGTCGACGCTGAGCATCGCCCCAGCATCGCCCCTCTGGGTGTGGATCCCGCGCCCAGTTTGGGGTACTGCACGGGCAACGTCGAGCAGGGGCGTTGCACCGAAGAAGGGTGATCGCGTGCGACACAAGAACCAGATTCCTCTCGCCGGACTGGACGACCACTGCGCCGTCCACCAGTTCATCCGGGTGTTCGGCCGACGTCCGACGCCCGAGGAGCTGGCCCGCTGTCGTCAGGCCCGTGCCGGGTCCTGGCCATCAGTGCCGGACCGTTCCACCGCAGACCCGATGCCCGGGATGACGGGCCCGGTACGGCGCGGCGTCGCCCGATTCCTCAACCGCATCTGATTCGACCTGACCGAGATCCGGAGGCTCTGAACGAGATGACCCAGCATCCCGTTCCTGCGATCCTCGCCGTCAGGCGGCGTTCGTCGGGTGTTCGGTCCATCCGACGACGTGTGCCACGGCGACGGCGGAGAGCTGCGAGCTCACCTCCAGCTTGGCGAGCACTCCCTTGACCTGCGTGCGCACGGTCGCGACCGCGACGCGGTGTGCCGTGGCGATCTCGGGCACGGCATGACCGGCCATCAGCTCGCGCAGCACGGCACCTTCCTGCGCGGACAGCCGCTCGATCCGACCAGCGGCTGCCCGGACCTCCGCGTTCCGGCGGCGCCCCAGGGCGATCAGCCGGTCCCGCTCGGCACGGTCGAGCACCGGCTCGCCCCGACCAAGTCTCCGGACAGCGGAGATCACTGACGCGAGCGAACCGCTCATGGGTGCCACTGCCCGCGCGCCTGCAGCCAGGTACTGGCCCCACCGCACCTCGTCGTCGACATCGACGAGTACGACGACAGCGACACCTCCTCGAGACACCTCCCCGATCAATGCTCCGACTCGGCGGGCCACTCCGAGGTTCGCGTTGACGAGCGCGACGTCGGGCCGCACCTCCAGCAGCCGCGACCGGACCAGGTCATCCTGGTCGGTACCGGCAGGGATCGGCACCCGGTGGTAGGCGAAACCGCGCGTTTCGAGCACGGCACGGAGGCAGTCGCTGAACAGGTCGTGCCTGTCGACGAGCGCGACCCGGGTAGGTCCTGAGCGCACCATCGTTTCCCCACCGAAACTGAGATCACGCCACCCCGAGAAGACAAGGCCTCCACATCCCCGAGGCCCGCGTGCCGCTGGTTGGACCGAACCCCGCTGCTGGAGCCGGCTGGTCGAGCAACACCGCTCCCGAGCAGACCACCCGCCCGGCCCGGCGTCTACTACCCAATGGTCCTAGTACCCCCGCCGGACCAGCGCGAGGGCGGGCCGGTCAGGACACGGCGGCGCGCACCCGGTCGACCATCTCCTTCTCGCCCTTGCTGACCTGCTCGGCGTGGAACCCCAGGAAGCCACCCTCCTTGGCGGCGTTCGCGGCAGCCTGCGCCGCGGAGACCAGCCAGTCCGCGAAGGCCGCGATCTCTTCCGGGGTGGCCGTCGCGGCCACGATGGCGTGCACGGCCGCCAGCTCGACGAGCACCTGGTCTCCGGTGGGTGCCGTGCCCTCCGAGGTCGGCCGGTAGCCCTTGAGCGGGTTCCTCTTCTGCTGGATCTCGGCCTGGACGTCGAGCGCCAGCTGGGTGACCAGCTCCTCCCGGCTCGAGGGGTTCGTGGCCGCCCTGAGCGTCGCCATCGACTCCTTCGCCGCCTCGATCGGGCCCCCTGGATCGGCCAGCGAGATCGCCAGTCCGGCCACGAACGGCGACCGCACGAGCCGGCTCCAGTCGTCCTCCGAGAAGTCACTTCGTGTGGTCACCACAGTTCCTTTCGCTCGGACGAGCCGGCTGATCGCGGCGCGGAGCACCAGTCTCCGTGGTCAGGCGAGGCACTGTCACGACCTGGGGACGACAACGTTCGCCATCGAGCTCGGTACGACGCCGCCCGAGGCTGGCCAGTGGCGGATGCGACCGGAGCGCGGTTCGGCCCACCGTGGGGTGGAGGGTGAGCCCGGGGACACCGGACCACCGACCACACCAGGAGAACGAGTCCCATGCCCCACGACGAACCCCCCCACACCACGACGGATGCCGGCATCGCGGCGGGGAGCGACGAGCACTCCCTGACGGTCGGTGCCGACGGACCGATCCTGCTGCACGACCACTACGCCATCGAGCAGATGGCGCAGTGGAACCGGGAGCGGACCCCCGAGCGACAGCCCCACGCCAAGGGAAGTGGCGCCTTCGGCCGGTTCGAGGTCACCGGCGACGTCAGCGCCTACACCAGGGCAGCCGTCTTCCAGCCGGCGACGAGGACGGACCTGGTGGCGAGGTTCTCCACCGTGGCCGGGGAGCGCGGCAGCCCGGACACCTGGCGCGATCCGCGGGGCTTCGCGGTGAAGTTCTACAGCAGCGAGGGCAACTACGACATGGTCGGCAACAACACGCCCGTGTTCTTCATCCGGGACCCCCTCAAGTTCCAGCACTTCATCCGGTCGCAGAAGCGCCGTGCCGACAGCAACCTGCGCGACCACGACATGCAATGGGACTTCTGGACACTCTCGCCGGAGTCCGCGCACCAGGTGACCTACCTGATGGGAGACCGCGGCATCCCGCGCACCTGGCGGCACATGAACGGGTACAGCTCCCACACCTACCTGTGGATCAGCGCCTCCGGCGAGAAGACCTGGGTGAAGTACCACTTCATCTCCGACCAGGGGGTCGAGTGCCTCACCCAGGACGAGGCCGACGCCCTGGCTTCCGCCGACAGCGACTACCACACGCGAGACCTGTTCGAGGCGATCGCTCGGGGCGAGCATCCTTCGTGGACCCTCAAGGTGCAGCTGATGGCCTTCGAGGAAGCGGCCGGCTACCGGTTCAACTCCTTCGACGTCACGAAGGTGTGGCCGCACGCCGACTACCCGCTCGTCGAGGTCGGCCGGATGACGCTCGACCGCAACCCCACGGACCACCACGCCGAGATCGAGCAGCTCGCCGTCGAGCCCAGCAACATGGTGCCGGGCATCGGCCCCAGCCCCGACAAGATGCTGCTCGGCCGGATGTTCTCCTACCCCGACGCCCACCGCGCCCGCATCGGGACGAACTACAACCAGCTGCCGGTGAACGCGCCGCGTTCCCCGGTGCACAGCTACAGCAAGGACGGCGCCATGCGGTACCGGAAGGTGTCGGACCCGGTCTACGCGCCGAACTCCAAGGGCGGCCCGCGGGCGGACACCGTGCGCTTCGGGGAGCCGGACGGGTGGCACACCGCGGGCGACCTGGTACGCCAGGCGGCCACGCTGCATGCGGACGACGACGACTGGGGCCAGGCGGGCGCCCTGGTGCGTGACGTGATGGACGCCGCAGAGCGCGACCGGCTGGTGTCCAACATCGTCGGTCACCTGCTGGCCGGTGTCACCGCCCCAGTCCTCGAACGGGCGTTCGCCTACTGGCGGTGCGTGGATGCCGACGTCGGGCAGCAAGTCGAGGCCGGGGTCCGTCACGCGAACGAGAGCGCTTGACCGCGGAGAGGGTCCGACGGGAGAGGAGTTGACGTGCTGGCTCGGCGTGGTTCGCGGAAACCCATGGCTGTCGTGCTGGTCCACGGCGCATTCGTGGACGGATCAGGGTGGCGTCCGGTCCACGACCTGCTCACCCAGGACGGCTACCAGGTCGCGGTCGTGCAGAATCCGACGGTCTCCCTACGGGACGACGTCGCCGCGACGCGGCTGGTCATCGATGCGCAGGACGGGCCGGTCGTGCTCGTCGGCCACTCCTACGGCGGCGCCGTCATCACCGAGGCCGGAACCCATCCGAAGGTCGGAGCCCTCGTCTACGTGGCAGCATTCGCACCGGATGCCGATGAGTCGGTCAACACCCTCATCGACACGTTCCCGTCCGGTGCGCCCCAGATGCCGGGACTGCCACCTCGGGGCGGCTTCATCCATCAGGACCCGAAGAAGTTCCATGAGTCGTTCGGCGCAGACCTCCCCGACGACCTCGCGGCCTTCATGTCCGATGCGGAGGTGCCGTGGGGGACGGACGCCGCAACCGGCACGGTCACGGATCCCGCCTGGCGCACCAGGCCCAGCTGGTACCTGGTCGCCACCCAGGACCGCGAGCTCCCGCCGGCCACCCAGCGCACCATGGCCCGCCGAGCCCGATCGACCGTGGTGGAGCTGCCGGCGACCCACGCCGTCTACATCACCCGACCGGCGCCCGTGGCCGACCTGATCGAACGGGCCGCAAGAGGCGACGGCCCACGGCAGGCGGGGGTGCGACCTGTCCGTCGACCCGCTAGCGTGAAACCGGAGGCGGACGACATGGTGGACGAGGAACCGCGTGCTGAGCTTGCACGTCTCGAGGCACAGATCGCAGAGCTGAGGCAGACCGCCCGCGAGCTGCGGGATGGTCTCAACGACGCCGGACCGACCGACATCGAGGATCGCTCGCAGGTCATCTACGAGGCCGAGCAGCAGGAAGCGATCGTCGGTGAGCTCGAAAGGCGTCGCGACGAACTGCGCGCACAGCTGGGGTGAACTGCTCGACAAGGTGACCGACCGACCGAGGGGCCGAGGCCGGCGTCCTGCCTGCACCAGCGCTGCCACTCGTTACTGGACCGTCTCGACCAGCTGCCGCAACCCGTGGGCGCACCGAGCACGACGGCGCTCCTGACCGACTGGTGAGACCCGGATCTGCTCGCCGTTGCCCGCGCCTCGACCCGGACCGCCCCGGACGAGGCCGACAGACCCTGGCTCCTGCCACGTCACGACTTGCGTGGTCGCCGCGGTCAACAATGCAGGAATCTCGAGGAGGACCGCCATGCATGTCGTCGACGGCAGTATCGCGTTGCTCGGCCCCCGCATCGCACGCCGGCACCGCGACCACGGAGTCAGGGTCCTCTCCGGCTCCCGACGGACCGGTGTCGACCCCACAGCGAGCAAGCCCCTGCCCAGATGCTCGCCGGAGCCGAGAACCGCCTGGAAGGAGGCGCGCCATGTGGGACACGCCCGAACCTGAACCTGAACCTGGACACGAACACGTCCGACTCTCGCACGATCGGTTGTGTGGAAAGTGTCGACATCCGATGCACACCTATCTCCCCTGCAGCAACGACTGCGCCTGCGTTCCCCCGCCGGCGCCGGGGTGGTCGGCCCTGGCAGCCTGAGCGATCCACCCTGGCCCCTCGAGGGGTCGTGCAGGGAGTGTGGTGGCGGGTGATACTGGTGCGAGCCGTCGAGGAAGAGGGAACGCGATGGACCGACGAGCGTCCGGACCGGCATCCGAGCAGCTGCGGTACGAGTGGCCGGCGCTGCCGGTTCGCTCGTGGGAGTCGACTCGCGACACCCTGCACCTCTGGACGCAGATGGTCGGCAAGACCCGCCTTGCCCTGACGCCCCTGCTGAACCACTGGTGGAACGTCCCCCTGTACGTGAACTCCGTCGGCCTGACCACGTCGTTGATGCCGGTGGGCTCCCACGACAGCCTGGAGGTCACCTTCGACTTCGTCGCTCACCAGCTGGTGCTGCGTACGGTCTCCGGCGGGGTACGTGCGCTGCCGTTGGCGCCGCGTACGGTGGCCGACTTCTACGGTGACTACCTGCAGTGCCTGGTGGATCTCGACGTGGGCGTGGAACTGAATCCCATGCCGACCGAGATCCCGGCCGCGGTCCCGTTCCCTGCGGACACGGCGCACCACAGCTATGACTCGTCGGCGGTGAACGCCTTCTGGCGATCGCTGACGTCCGCACATCGCGTCCTGACCCAGTTCCGTGCCGAGTTCGCCGGCAAGGCCAGCCCGGTGCACTTCTTCTGGGGGGCGTTCGACCTCGCGGTCACCCGATTCTCAGGGCGGCCCGCTCCCCCTCACCCGGGCGGTGTTCCCCACTGCCCGGACTGGGTCATGCGGGAGGCCTACCGGTCAGAGGTGTCGTCCTGCGGCTACTGGCCGGGGGGAGCGGAGGAGGGCGTGTTCTACGCCTACGCCTATCCCGAACCAGATGGCTATCGCGATCAGCGGCCGCGGCATGAAGCGAGCTACTACGACCAGGAGCTGCGCGAGTTCGTGCTGCCGTACGAGGTGGTGCGCCAGGCGGACGATCCCGACGGCATCCTGCTCGAGTTCCTCCGGGACACGCACGCCTTCGCCTCGGCCCAGTGGCCGCCGGCGGCGGACATCTCCTGAGCCGCTCGCAGCCGCCTCCGTGACCTGACGCACCGGGACTTCGTTGACCTGCCGTGCCCGCCCCCAGACTCCGCGCCGTAGCCGCTCTTCTCGCCACGTTCTCCCTCGTGCTCCTCGGCCTGGCCGTCGTGGACGGACCGCCGGCGGTCGCGTCGGGCGGCGGGTTCAGCGCGCACGGCAGCGCGCGGCAGGTGTACGCCGTCGGCCTCGAGGGCGGCACGACGGCCACGCTGATCGACTCCCACGGCGACACCGTCAAGCAGCAGGAGGCGGACTCGCTGGGCGGGGTGCTGTTCCGCGACGTCAAGCCCGGGACCGGCTACCGGGTGAAGGCCGGTGGCCACACGTCCGGGCCCGTGACGGTGCACGGCACCAGCCCGCACCAGTGGAACAAGAGCATCTACAGCCAGACGATCCCCGACGACGGGTACGGCTACCTGACGACGCGGGACGGCACGAAGCTCGCCTACTCGGTGCACCCGCCCACCGACCCGGCCGGGATCGGCGGTGCGCCGCTGCCGGTGCCGACCGGGACCGACTACGCGCCGCCGTACCCGACGCTGATCGAGTACTCCGGCTACGGCTACGCCAACCCCGACGGCCCCACCAACGGCATCGCGGCGGTCGCGAACGTGATGGGCTTCGCGGTCGTCGACATCCAGATGCGCGGGACCGGCTGCTCGGGCGGCGCCTTCGACTTCTTCGAGCCGCTGCAGTCGATCGACGGCTACGACATCGTCGAGACCATCGCCCGCCAGTCCTGGGTCAAGGGCGGCAAGGTCGGGATGATGGGCATCTCGTACGGCGGCATCAGCCAGCTGTTCACCGCGCAGACCCGGCCTCCGCACCTGGCGGCGATCTCGCCGCTCTCGGTCATCGACGCGACCGCCACCACGCTGCACCCCGGCGGCAACCTCAACACCGGCTTCGCGGTGGCCTGGGCCAAGGAGCGGCAGCAGGAGGCCCAACCGGCCGGCACCGGTGCGCAGGGCACGCAGCCGTACGCCGAGCAGCGGGTCGCCGACGGCGACACGGTGTGCCAGGACAACCAGGTCCTCCACGGCGAGGCGGCGTCGCTGATGTCCAAGATCCACGCGAACAGCCACTACCGGCCGAAGGTGGCGGACCCGCTCGACCCGGTGTCGTTCGTGCACGAGATCGATGTGCCGACGTTCATGGCGTGCCAGTTCGAGGACGAGCAGACCGGCGGCCACTGCCCGTCTCTGGTGCGCCACTTCACGGGCACGAAGAAGAAGTGGTTCACCTTCACCAACGGCGCGCACATCGACTCGCTCGACCCCGAGACGCTGAACCGCTGGTACGACTTTCTCTCGCTCTACGTGGCCGACGAGGCTCCGGCGATGAACGCCGCCGTCGTGCGCGCGGCCGCGCCGGTGATCTACCAGGAGGCGATGGGCATCCCGGCGAGCGATCCGATCACGCTGCCGGCCGACCCCATCCAGCTCCAGCCGACGTACGACGGTGCGCTGGCGGCGTTCGAGCAGCTCCAGCCGGTGCGGGTGCTGTTCGACAACGGCGCGGGGACCGGGCCGCTCGGGACCAACCAGCCCGGCGACCCCTACCCGGGCTACGAGCACTCCTTCGACTCCCTGCCCGTGCCCGGCACGAAGGCCGAGTCGTGGTACCTCGGCGGCGGGGGTGCGCTGGCCGACAAGGCGCCCGGGAACCAGCACGTCGACCGTTACCGCTCGGACCCGAGTCTGCTGCCCGGCACCGACTTCGCCGGCGGCACCGGCACCGGCGCGCTGTGGGGCAACGCCTCCCAGTGGAGCTGGGACTGGAAGCAGCGGAGGGCGGGGACCGCCGTCTCGTACGTCTCGGCGCCACTGGAGAAGGACGTCACCACGGTGGGCGCGGGCGCGGTGCAGCTGTGGGTGAAGTCGTCGGCGCGTGACCTCGACTTCCAGGCGACGGTCAGTGAGGTCCGGGACGGCCACGAGACGTTCGTCCAGAGCGGCTGGCTGCGCGGCAGCGAGCGGAAGCTCGCGACCTCGGCCGACAACATCATGAAGCAGCAGCCCAGCCTCCTGGAGCCGATCCCGACCCTCCGGGCCGCCGACGTCAGCCCGATGCCGAGCGGCCGGTACACGAAGGTGGTGATCCCGCTCTACTTCCAGGGCCACGCCTACCGCGCCGGCTCGCAGATCCGGGTCACGATCTCGGCGCCGGGTGGCGAGCAGCCGATCTGGGCGTTCGCCGACGCGCGGCCGATGGGCGAGGCGGCCGTCGTGGACGTGGCCTCGTCGCGGCAGCACCCCTCCCGACTGGTCCTCCCGGTGATCCCCGGGCTCAGCGTCGACGCTGCCGCTCCCCCGTGCCCGAGCCTGCGCAACGAGCCCTGCCGGGACGCCCCGTAGTCAGCCCACCGGTCACGCAGCCTCGCCCATCAGGTCCCGCAGCTGGTCGAGGTAACGGGTCAGCAGGCGTGACACGTGGTACTGGGTGATGCCCAGCTCGTCGGCGATCTGCTGCTGGGTCCGGTCCTCCACGAACCGCAGGTGGAGCACGCGCTGCGCCCTCTCCGGAAGCACGCGCAGGTGCGGCCACAGCAGCAGGCGGGCCTCGGCCTGCTCCCAGGTCCGGTCCTCCTCGTCGGCGAGGGTTGCGCCGATCGGGACGTCCTCGCCGACCCGCGGCAAATCCAGGCTGCGCGGCCGGAACAGTGATTCCACGACGACGCCCGACACCACGTGGTCCGAGAGGCCCTCGGTCCGGAGGTGCCGGTCCTGCACCCGCCGCGTCGGCCGGATCGTCCAGGCCGAGTCACGGAAGAAGTGCTTGACCGCTCCGGTCATGCACGGGATCGGGTATGCGAGGAACTCGCCGCGCGCCGGGTCGAACTCCCGCGGCGCACGGACCAGTGCCAGGCACGCGACCTGGGCGAGGTCCGGACCGAGCTGCGAGCGCCCGACGTACCTCCTGGCGACCGAACGGGCAACGTCGATGTTGGCCAGCACGAGCGACTCGATCGCAGCCTCGCGCCGGTCCCCCGCCGCGTCGGCGAGCCGGGCGACCAGCTGAGCGTTCTGACGACGCAGCGCCTCCCCCGTCATCGCCTCTCGCCTTCCTCGACGGCGACGACGGCGTCGTGCAGGCTCCGCAGCCGGGTCTCGTACGGCGTCCGCTCGGGCTCGTCGGCGTCGGCGGGGTCGGCACTCGACGCGACGTGCCGGAGCTCGGCGTCGATCTCTGCCTCCAGGCGGCTGAGCTCGCTCATGGTCGTCCCTTTCGTCACGGGCCGGGCGGGCTCCCGGTCACCCGTGATGACCGCGTCACCGACCGGTTCGTGACCACGAGAGGACCACCATGAGCCCGCTGGAGCACGTCCGTACGGACGTCCTGGAGGTCGCCTACCTCGAGACCGGACCGCCGGACGGGCCGGCGGCCGTCCTGCTGCACGGCTACCCGTACGACGTGCACAGCTACGTCGACGTGGGGCCTCGACTCGCCGAGCACGGGTACCGCGTCATCGTCCCGTACCTCCGCGGCCACTGGCCGACCCGTTTCCTCGACGGCGGCACGACCGCGCCACGCTGGACCGGACGGCCGAGTCGTTCGACAACCCCGATCACGTCGACTGGTGCTGCACTCGTACCGGCACCGGCTCGGACAGGCTCGGGGAGCACCGGAGTACACCGTCCTGGAGCGGATCCTGGCGAGCCGGCCGCGGGGCACAACCTGCCCCAGGAGGCTCCCGATGCCTTCGTCGCCGCAGTCCTCGACGTCACCCGTCTCGCGGCCTAGACACTCTCGGCCAGGGCCGCACCGATGTCCTTCCGGGATCGCACTCCCAGCTTGGTGAACACCTTCCGCAGGTGCCACTCGACCGTGTGTGCGCTGATGAAGAGCTGGGCGCCGATCTCGGGGTTCGTGAGGCCGGCGGCGGCGAGCCGGGCGATCTGGGACTCCTGCGCCGTGAGCTCGGCGCTGGTCTGCGGCGTCGGACGTTCGGTGGCCACGCCGGCCGCGGCGAGCTCGCGCCGGGCACGCTCGGCGTACGCCCGCGCGCCGATCCGGCTGAGCTGTCGATGCGCGGCGACCAGCTGGTCGCGGGCCTCGGCGCGACGGCCGGCGGCACGCAGCCACTCGCCGTACGCGAGCCGCGCTCGCGCTGCCATCAACCGGCCCTCGGTGCGCTCGAGCCGCTCGACGGCCTCGCGGTGGAGCGCATCCGCGTCGGGACCGGAGGCCTGCAACGCCGCGACGTACGCCCCCGTCCCGAGCGCCCAGTCGCCGCCGCACACGGCTGTCAGGTGCGCCAACCGCCGGGCCGCTTCCGCGGCCTCCGGCTCATCGAGCCGCCCGATCCGGGCGGCCGCCTCGACCAGCTCGATCATCGAGGAGATCGCCAGCCCCATCTCCTGGGGATGAGCCGAACCGCGAACGGCCGCGGCGTACGCCTCCTCGTGGCGGCCCAGTCCGTTGTCGAGCACCGCCGCCGCCCACTCGGTCGCCGTCAGGACCTTCCCCTCGGTTCGCAGCATCGGGTCCTCGACGACGACGGCGATGGCGGCGCGAGTCCGGTCCTCGTCGCCCAGCCACGCCTCGAGCACCAGCGCGCCGTAGTGGCCGAAGAACGCACTGCCGGTCACCTCGCCGATGATCTCGGACTCCTCGACGAGGGTGCGGGCGGCCACGAGGTCGCCGGCGTGCACCCGGCTGGAGAGCTCGAGGAGCAGCGCCGACGGGAGCAGTGAGAGCGCCCCGACCTCGCGCGCGAGCTCGACCATCGCCGCCGGCAGCTCCGCCCAGGCCCGATCCTCGAAGACGTTGTGGGCCATCCGGCAGGCCAGCGGCAGCCAGGCGAGGTCGACGGCGGAGATGCCGCCGGTGCAGTAGGCGGTGAGCGCCTTCCGGATCAGGGGTACGCCGGCGGCGTACCCGTCGGCGTACAGGCGGGCCACGCCCTCGAGCAGCTGGTCGGACCGCGTCGGGTGCCGCGGCGGCCTCATCGCCAGCACGGCCGCGGCCACCTCGTCGATGCTCTCGCCGCCAGGCAGCTGGCCGGCGGTGTACGCCGCGTAGAAGGCGTCGCGGTACGTCTCTCTCGCCTGGCCGGGAGCGAGCCTCTCGAACTGCTGCGCAGCCTCCAGCAGCAGGGGCAGTCCGGCGCTCGGGCTGCGGGAGGCGGACAGTACCTGCCCTCGCACCAGCGTGGCCTCGGCCGCCTCCCGGTCGTCCAGCGGGCGGAAGCGGATCTCGTCGAGCAGCTCCAGTGCCTCGTCGAACTCGCCCGCACGGCCCTTGGCGCGTGCTGCGGCCAGGGCGCGCGACCCCCGCCGCACCGGGTCCGGCGTGAGCTGAGCGGCCCGGTCCAGGAAGGCGGCCGCCGCGCGCTCGCCACCGCGCGCGCGGGCCCGCGCCGCCGCCCGCTCCAGCCCTGCGGCGACCGCTTCGTCGGGCTGCGTCGTGGCGCTGGCCAGGTGCCAGGCCAGCCGGTCCGGCTCCCGGTCCGGGTCGGTGACCTCGGCGAGCGCTCGGTGGACCTCGCGCCGGTCCTCGGGCGCCGCGGAGCGGTAGACCGCCGCCCGCACCAGCGGGTGCCGGAACCGCACCATCGTGCGGACATTGAGCAGGCCGGACTCCTCGGCCTCGGCGACGGCGGCGTCCACGTCGAGGTCGAGCCGGCGCGAGGCGTCCCTCAGGAGAGCGATGTCCCCCACGGGCTCGGCCGCGGCCACCAGCAGCAGGCGCTGGGTGGCTGGCGTCAGGGCACGCACGCGCGACCGGAAGGTCCTCTCGAGCTGGCTGGTCAGCGTCGTCCGCTCCGGGTCGTCCGGACGGCTGCCGAGCTCGGCGCTGGTCAGGGCGCCGGGCAGCTCGATCAGCGCGAGCGGGTTCCCCCGGGCCTCGGCGAGGATCCGGTCGCGCACCCGGCGATCGAAGCGACTGGGGGCCACGGTCGACAGGAGCGCCCGCGCGGCGCGGTCGTCCAGGCCCCGCACCTCGAGCCGCGGGAGACCGTCGAGCGGGTGCCCGCGCACGGGGTCGCGCATGGCGAACACCAGCAGCACCCGCTCGGCGTGCAGCCGCCGCGCGACGAAGGCGAGCGTCTGCGCCGACACCTGGTCGAGCCACTGGGCATCGTCGACCAGGCAGACGAGCGGCTGCTCCTCGGCGACGCCGGCCAGCACGGTGAGCACCGCGAGCCCGACCAGGAACCGGTCGGGCGGGGTGCCGGCACTGAGGCCGAACGCCGTCTCCAGTGCCATCCGCTGCGGTCCCGGCAGTCGGTCGAACCGGTCCAGGAACGGCGCGCACAGCTGGTGCAGGCCGCCGAAGGCCAGCTCGACCTCGGCCTCGACGCCCGAAGCCCGCGCCACCCGGCAACCATCGGCGGTGTCGCGCACGTGGTCGAGAAGCGCGGACTTGCCGATCCCGGCATCACCGTGCAGGACGACGGCCGCGCTCGCACCGCCCTTGACGCCCGTCACGAGGTCGTCGAGGGCTGCGCACTCTCGTCGCCGGCCGAGCAGTGCCCCCGGCCCTCCGCTAGCTCGCTCCATGGCTCCCGGGACGAGCCTAGCCAACCTAGGCGGCGCGCGAGCGATCAGTCCGTTGGCGTGGACGCACGGTCCGCGAGCAGGTCGCCGGCTCCACGTCCCGGGTCAGGACCTGTTCGAGTGCCTCGAGGTGACCGCTCCGGGACGCGGTGAGGAACGCCGTCACCAGGTGCTGGTGCAGATCCGGGTCCACCGGTCGGTCGCGGTCACCGTCGATGCGGGTCTGCGCACGACGCACCAGCTGCCGGGCGTTGGGGATGCTGGTGCGGAGCAGGCGCGCCACGTCGCCGTACGCGTAGTCGAAGCCTTTGCGGAGCAGGTACGCCGCGAGCTCGCCGGACGTCAACCGCGACATGAGCAGGGCAAGGGTCTCCTCGACCTCCGCGGTCTGCTCGGCGCGGCGCGTCGGGTCGAACGCGGGGTCCACCAGGTCGGCCAGCGGCGCCTCGGCCGGGGTCTCGTGTCGATGCCGTGCGGACTGGATGACGTTGATCGCGAGGCGCGTGGTCGCCGTGGTGAGGAACGCCGCGGGGTTCTTGACCGTCGACCGGTCGGTGCGCTGCCAGCGGAGCCAGGCCTCCTGGACCACGTCCTCGGCGCTCGAGACGTCACCGGTGACCCGGTAGGCGACGCGGAACAGACGGGTACGGTGCGCGAGGAAGACCTCGACGGCGATGTCCAGCTCCGTCCCCGTGCGGGTCGTCGTCTCCAGGCCTGGCGCGGACATCGCGGGCTCCTCTGCGGTGGGTGGTGGGGATGCCTCCACCCTCGTTCCGCAGGGACCACGCTCGCGCCCCGGAAGTCCGTGGTCGGGTCCGTGGGCAACCCCGGTGGATGCCCTCCCACGGAGCGCCGCGGACCGTCCCACGGGCCTCCGCCGACTATGGAGTGCGGGGGGTCACGCCCCCGGGGCCGGGGTCACCAGGGCGGCCCCGAGATCGCGCCGGGAGCTGATCCCGAGTTTCGTGTACACCTTGCGCAGGTGCCACTCGACCGTGTGCGGGCTGAGGAACAGCTCCGCGCCGATCCTCGGGTTGGTCATGCCGTCCGCGGCCAGGGTGGCGATCTGTGCCTCCTGGGGCGTCAGGGCGGTGACCGGCTCCGCGTCGCGCACCCGGACGTGCTCGCCGGTGGCGAGCAGCTCCCGGCGCGCGCGCTCCGCGAAGGCCGTGGCCCGCATCCCGCCGAACATGTCGTGGGCGGTACGCAGGTGCTCGCGAGCCGCGGCCCGCTGCCGGTGGCGGCGCAACCACTCGCCGTACAGGAGGTGCGTGCGCGCGACCTCGACCTCGACGCGGTCGCGGGCGAACTCGCGGACCGCGGTGCGGTAGAGCTCGTCTGCCTCGTCCCCGTCGGCCACGAGCGCCCGGCACCGGGCCGCGGCGCCGCCGGCCCACCCGGAGCCGGCCGGACCGGTCAGGGCGAGCAGCCGTTTGACCGACTCCCGGGCCTGCGCGAGCTCGCCGCAGCGTACGGCGGCCTCGACGTGCTCCACGAGGGAGAGCCCGGTGAAGTTGTAGCCATCGTGGTCGACACCCTGGCGGGCGGCGACCACGGCATCGTCGTACCGCCCGAGACCGTTGTAGATGACGGCCTGGACGAAGCCGGTGACCCCGAGCAGCGAGACCTCGCCGTGCTCCGTCGCGGCGGTGCGCGCATCCTCGAGGATGCCGGCAGCGGCGTCCAGCTCTCCGCGCCAGGCAGCGAGGACCAGGGCTGCATAGGTGTGGGGAGCGTTGCCGGTGGCCTCGGTGATGGCGTTCGCCTCGTCGATGAGCCGGCCGGCGACCGCGAAGTCGCCGTGATGGATGTCGACCCCGCCCGAGTAGATGAGCGCCGGTGGCAGCATGCCGAGCGCGCCGATGTCGCGGGCGACCCGGACCGCCCGGCGGGCCAGCCGGTCCCAGGCCGGCAGGTCCCAGGCGTGGTGGATGTAGGACTCGAGGGCGACGGGCACGAGCAGGAGCCAGCGCATGGCGGCGTCCCGGGTGGCGAGCTCCTCCTCCGCGAAGGGGTCGAGTGCCCGACGCAGCGCGGGGACGCCCGTCTCCGGGCCCTCTGCGAGAAGCGTCGCCACGCCGTCGAGCAACAGGTCGGCGGCGTGCGAGGCGGATGGGGGTGCGCCCGACGCCCGTGCGGCGACAGCGGCCGCGCGCGCGCCGGAGGGACCGTGCACGACGCCGGCGAAGACGTTGGCGCTGATCGCCTCCAGGTAGGTCTCCCGCGCCAGGGGCGATCCGGCGGCCGTGAACTGCGCGGCGGCCTCGAGCAGGAGGGGCGCGGCCTCGTCGCTGCGGCTGCGGGCGAACAGGATGCGTGCGCGCAGGCGGGCGAGGCGGGCGCGGTCCAGCGGGCTCAGCGGGTTCAGGTCGGCCAGCGAGGCGAGCTCGGTCGCGCGGTCCGGTGCCGCGGCTGAGAAGTGTGCCTCAGCCGCCGCGAGTGCCCGCCGGCCGCGCCGCCGCGGGTCCGGCGTCAGGTCCGCGGCTCGCTCCAGCAGCACCGCCTCGGCGGCCATCCCACCGCGCTGCCGGGCCCGGTCCGCGGCCTCCTCGAGGAGCGCCGCCACCTCCTCGTCCGGACCGTCGCTCGCCTGCGCCGCGTGCCACGCGCGCCGGTCCGGCTCGAGCACGGGGTCGGTCGCCTCCGCCAGCGCGCGGTGCACGGCTCGCCGTTCCTCGGCGTCGGCCTCGCGGTACACGGCCGACCGGGCGAGCGGGTGCCGGAACCGCACGGACTCGCCGAACTCGATGAGGCCGGCCGCCTTCGCCGGTGCGGCGTCGGGCGTCACCTCGAGCAGCTCGGCGGCACGCAGCAGCAGCCGGGCGTCGCCCACCGGCTCCGCGGCCGCGATCAGCAGCAGCGCGCGCGTCTGCGACGGCAGCGCGGCCAGCCGCCGCATGAAGTCCTGCTCGACGCGGTTGGACACCGAGCCGGCGTCCGCCGAGTCCAGCCCGTACGCCAGCTCGGCGACGCTCCGACCACGGGACAGCTCCAGCAGCGCAAGCGGGTTGCCGCGGGTCTCGGCGACCACGCGCTCGCGCACACCGTCCTCGAGCCGGCCGTCGACGGACGCCTCGAGGAGCTGTCCGGCGGCGAGCGGGTCGAGCCCACCCAGCCTCACCTCCGGCAGTCCCTGCAGCGCCGCCTCGCCCTCCGGTTCGCGGACCGCGAACACCATCGCGACGGCTTCGGCGAGGAGCCGCCGGGCCACGAACTCGAGCGTCTGCAGCGAGACCTGATCGAGCCACTGGGCGTCGTCCACCACGACGAGGACCGGCCGGGTCTCCGAGGCCCGGGTGAGCAGCGTCAGCATGGCCAGACCGACGAGGAACCGGTCCGGCGGGTCACCGACCGCCATCCCGAAGGCCACCTGGAGGGCGTCGCGCTGAGGGTCCGGAAGCGCGCCGAGGTCAGCCAGGAACGGGGCACACAGCTGGTGGAGGCTCGCGTAGGCGAGCTCCATGTCCGCCTCGATGCCCTGGGCACGCGTGACCGTGGTGCCGGAGGCCTGCGCCGCGACGTACTCGAGCAGCACCGACTTCCCGATACCCGCCTCGCCCCTGACCACGCAGACACCGGAGGCACCCGACCGGAGGCCGGCCAGCAGGTCGTCGAGCACAGCACGCTCCGGACCGCGGCCGACGAGGCTGGGCAGCGGTGTCGCACTCACCTGGGCTCCTCGGGACGGTTCCGGGCAAACGCTACCCGGGCTCGTCACATCCGGCGCGCCTGCTCGGTCAAGCCGGACGAGGACACGTCTGCGTCGAGGAGGCCCCATGCATCGTGAGCACCAGCTCGCGACGTCCGTGCTCGTGATCGGCACCGGTGGTGCCGGGCTGCGAGCGGCGATCGAGCTCGCCGAGGCCGGCGTCGCCGTCCTGGCCGTGGGCAAGCGCGCCCCCGACGACCCGCACACGGTGCTGGCCGCCGGCGGCATCAACGCGGCCCTCGCCACCACCGACGCCGCGGACACGTGGGAGCAGCACGCCGCGGACACGCTGCAGGAGAGCGCCCTGCTGGCCGACCCGCGCACGGTCCAGGTCGTCGCCAGGAACGCCGCCCGGGCGATCCACGACCTCGAGCGCTACGGCATGCGCTTCGACCGGCAGCCGGACGGGCGGATCCAGCAGCGCTGGTTCGGCCCGCACACGCATCGGCGGACCGCGTTCGCCGGGGACCACACCGGCCTGGAGGTGCTGCGGGTGCTCCGCGAGCGCATCGCGAGCCTCGAGGTCCCGGTGATCTCCACGCTCTACGTGACCCGACTGCTGGTCGACGAGGGGTCGGTGTTCGGCGCCTACGGGTTCGACCTGGTCGACGGTTCCCGCTACCTGGTCCACGCCGACGCGGTCATCCTGGCCACGGGTGGCCACACGCGCATCTGGCGGCGGACGTCGTCGCGCCGGGACGAGAACACCGGCGACTCCCTGCGTCTCGTCGTCGAGGCCGGGGGCCGAGTTCGAGCTGCCGAGCTGGTGCAGTTCCACCCGTCCGGGCTGCTCGAGCCCGAGCACGCCGCCGGCACGCTGGTCAGCGAGTCCGCGCGCGGCGAGGGAGGCGTGCTGTTGAACAACCTCGGCGAGCGATTCATGGCGCGCTACGACCCCGAGCGGATGGAGCTCTCGACGCGGGATCGGGTCGCGCGAGCGTCGTACACCGAGATCCGGGAGGGCCGCGGCTCGCGGGCCGGCGGCGTCTGGCTGGACCTCTCCCACCTGCCGCGGGAGACGATCCTGACCAGGCTGCCCGCTGTCTACCGCACCCTCCTCGACGTGCAGATGCTCGACGTCACCCGCGACCCCGTCGAGGTCGCGCCGACGGCGCACTACTCGATGGGCGGCGCCTGGGTGCGCCCGGACGACCACAGCACCGACGTCCCCGGGTTGTTCGTGATCGGCGAGGCAGCGAGCGGCCTGCACGGCGCCAACCGGCTCGGCGGGAACTCGCTGGCCGAGCTGCTCGTCTACGGCAGGCTGACCGGCCGTGCCGCGGCCGACTACTCCGCCGGCCTGAGCTCGCAGCACCGCTCGCTCGGTGCCGTCCAGGACGCGGAGGCGGAGGTCGACCGGTCGCTCGCCGCCGAGGGCGGGCAGAACGTCCGCGCCCTGCAACGTGCGATCCGCGACCTGATGACCGAGCACGCGGGTGTCGTCCGCGACGAGACCGGACTGCTCGAGGGACTAGCGGGGGTGGCCGAGATCGAGGAAAGGATGGCCGACGTCGCGGTGCACACCGACATCAGCGGCTACCAGGACCTCGCCCACGCCTTCGACCTGCGCTCGGCGGCACTGGCCGCACGGGCCACGCTGGAGTGCGCCCTGGAACGCCGCGAGACCCGAGGAGCTCACCAGCGCTCGGACTTCCCCCGGGAGGACCCGCAGCTGCAGGTGAACCTCGTCTGGTCGCCGAGCACCGGAGTCCGACGTGAGCCGGTCGCCTCGATCCCGACGCACCTCGCCGAGCTGATGCACCCGGTCCCGACCGAGGGCCGGCTGCTCGAGTAGGGAACCCACGCGAGGACGTCCCGCGCATGTGACTGTCACGGCGCGGCATCCGGTCCGGTCGGGGGTTCAGACGAGGAGGTGACCCGTGACCGAGGTACTGATGACCTGCACGCGCTGCGACGACGAGATCGCCGTCGCCATGGACGTCGCGATCCTCCGCATGGACGTCGAGCCACGTGCCCACGCCGAGCTGCTGTTCTGCTGCCCGACGTGCGGCGCGCCGAGCGTGCGCCAGGTGGTCGGCGAGCTGCTCACCCTCCTGCTCTTCGTGGGCGTGGAGCCGCTCTGCCTGAGCGAGCCGACGCTGCCGCGCGAGGACCGCGCGCCCGCGCACCGGCAGTTGACTCCGGACGACCTGCTCGCGTGGCACGAGCAGCTCGACGGCGTCAGCTTCGTCACTCCCTGGGAGTGACGAGCGGTGTCACGGGCGGCGAGGGTGCCCCGTCGATCCCGCTGCGGTCGCTGTCGGGCGGGCCCGGCTCGGCGCTGTCGGTGAGCGATCCGACCACGATCTTCGGCTTCGTGCCGGCGACGCTGCCGCCCACCGCGACCAGCGACGTCTACCTGAAGAAGACGACGTTCCTGACGTCGTTCGCCACCGGCCTCAGCAAGCACACCGCGGCCGCCCTCAGGGCCACGCAGCGACCGGTGACGCTCGGCGCGCTGAACGAGCCGTCCGGCATCCCGGCGTGGGACACCATCCCGAGCTGGTACCTGATCGGCACCCAGGACAAGGTCATCCCGGCCAGTGCGCAGCGCGCGATGGCCGTGAAGGCGGGCTCGACGACCGAGCGGTTCAAGGCCGGCCACCTCGGTCTCATCACGGACCCCGGTGCCGTCGTCCGCGTGATCACCGATGCGGCGCTCGCCACTCGCTGACCCGTCACAAGTCCGACGGCTGCGCTGTCGGATTGACGTACGTCCCATCTGAAAGGACAACCATGAGCAACCACCACCTCGAGACCGAGGCGCAGGCCCTGACGGACGCCACCGCGCAGCCGCCGTACTTCTACGAGATGACCCCCGAGCAGGCGCGCAAGGTGCTCGACGACGTGCAGGCGGCCCCGATCGCCATGCCCGACGTCGACGAGAAGTGGATCACCGTCCCGGCCGCGGTCGGCGACGTGCGGGTCCGGATCGTCAAGCCGCTCGGCACGACCGAGGCGCTGCCGGTGGTGCTCTACATCCACGGCGGCGGCTGGGTCCTCGGCAACGCCGGCACCCACGACCGGTTGGTCCGCGACCTCGCGACCGGTGCCGACGCGGCCGTCGTGTTCGTCGAGTACGACCGGTCCCCCGAGGCCCGGTACCCCGTCGCCATCGAGCAGGCCTACGCCACCGCGCAATGGGTGGTCGCGAACGGTGCGGCCGAGGGCCTCGACGCCTCCCGCCTCGCCGTCGCCGGCGACTCCGTCGGCGGGAACATGGCGGCCGCCGTGGCCATCATGGCCAAGCAGCGCGGTGACGTGACGTTCTGCCACCAGTCGATGTACTACCCCGTCACCGACGCCGCGCAGGACACCGACAGCTACCTCGAGTTCGCCGAAGGGCCGTTCCTCCTGGCCAAGTCGATGGCCTGGTTCTGGGACGCCTACCTCCCCGACGAGGAGAGGCGCAACGAGATCACTGCGTCCCCGCTGCGGGCCACGACCGCGGAGCTGTCCGGCCTGCCCGAGGCGTTTCTCATCGTGGACGAGAACGACGTGCTCCGCGACGAGGGCGAGGCCTACGCCCGCAAGCTCATCGAAGCCGGCGTCCGCACGACCACGGTCCGCTACAACGCCACGATCCACGACTTCATGATGCTCAACCCCTTGCGGAGCTCGGCCGCGTCCACGGGCGCCGTGGAGCAGGCAGTACACGTCCTCCGCAAGGCATTCGCGGCCTGAGCCTCCCCCTCCCCCCGAAACGAAGGAGCACCACCATGTCCGAGAAGTCCCCTGTCGTCGTCCTGGTGCACGGCGCGTTCGCCGAGTCCTCCAGCTGGTACGGCGTGATCGAGCAGCTGCAGGCTCGAGGCGTCGACGCCGTGGCCGTCGCCAACCCGCTGCGCAGCGTGCGCGGCGACGCGACGTACCTGCGTGACGTGATCGCCGGGCTCGACCGGCCCGTCCTGCTGGTCGGCCACTCGTACGCCGGCATCGTGATCACCGGCGCCGCCGGAGCCGCGAACCCGGCCGTCGTGGGCCTGGTGTACGTCGCGGGATTCGCGCCCGACGAGAACGAGAGCGCCTTCGAGCTGTCGGCGCGACACCCGGGCAGCACGTTGGGCGACGCGCTCACGGCCTACCCGGTCACGACCGGTGGCGACGAGCTCGCCATCCGTGCGGAGTCCTTCCACCAGCAGTTCTGCGCCGACGTCCCCGCGTCGGTCGCCGCGCTGATGGCGAGCACGCAGCGACCCATCACCCAGCAGGCGCTCACCGACGGCCTGCCGACCGACCAGCCCGGCTGGAAGTCCCTGCCGAGCTGGTTCGTCATCGGCGAGGACGACCGCAACATCCCGGCGGCCGAGCTGCGCGCGGAGGCAGAGCGGGCCGGCGCACGGGCCGTGGTCGAGGTGAAGGGTGCCTCGCACGCGGTCGCGGTCTCGCACCCCGAGGTGGTCGCCGAGACGATCCTCGACGCACTCGCAGCCGTGACGTCGGACCAGGCGGCCTGAGCCATGACCACGCCGAGGAGGTCCCTCCTGACCCGCGCCGTTCCGTTGCACTGGTCGTCTCTCCTCGGCGTGGTCTCCGTGGCATGCCTGGCGGTCCTGACCGTCACCGGCGTCGTGCTGATGTTCTTCTACGATCCGTCGTCCGACACCGTCCGGTACGACGGGTCGTACACGCCCCTCCAGGGTGTCGAGATGTCGAAGGCGCTGGCCAGCACCCTCCACCTCTCCCTGGACGTGCCGGGCGGCCTGCTCGTCCGGCAGACCCATCACTGGGCCGCGCTCGTGCTGCCCGCCTCCTTGGTGCTGCAGCTCCTCACCACCTTCTTCACCGGCGCCTTCCGCCGGCCACGCCAGTGGAGCTGGGTGCTCCTGGCGCTGACCTTCGTCCTCGTCCTCGCGGCCGGCTGGAGCGGTTACGCCCTCCCCGACGACCTGCTCGCGGGCACGGGGCTCCGCATCGCTGAGGGAATCGCGGTCGCCATCCCGTACGTCGGCACCCGCGCCGCGTTCCTCCTCCTGGGGGGCGAGTTCCCCGCGAGCGTGGTGACCCGCATGTACTGGCTCCACGTCGCGATCGTGCCGGCGCTGCTCACCGGCGTGCTCGCACTCCGGCTGCGCCTGGTCCTGCGTCGGCAGCCGGCCCAGTTCCCGGGACCTGGTCGCACCGAGTCCGACGTCGTCGGGCTGCCGCTGCGCGCGGTCGCCGTGCGGGCGGCCGGGCTGTTCCTCGTGACTACGGGCGTCCTGGTCCTGCTCGCCGGAACCGTGACCATCGACCCGGTCTGGCTCCACGGCCCTTCCTCGACCGGTCAGGCGTCGTCGGGCAGTCAGCCCGACTGGTACACGAGCTTCCTCGACGGCGCGCTGCGCCTGGTCCCGCCCGGCTGGGAGGTGACCGGCCTCGGCGGCACCTGGTCCCTGACCGTGCTGGTCCCGCAGGCGGTCGTCGCGGTGTTCCTGGCCGCGATCATCGGCTGGCCGTTCCTGGAAGCTCGCCTGACCGGCGATCGGCGCGACCACCACCTGCTCGACCGCCCGCGCGAGCACCCGACCCGCACCGGCCTCGGCGCCGCGGGCGTCACGTTCTTCCTCGTCCTCTGGCTCTCCGGCAGCACGGACGTGGTCGCCACCCAGCTGCACATCTCGTTCGAGTCCCAGGTGGCGGCGCTGCGCGTCGTCCTGTTCGCCGGCCCCCTCATTGCCTTCTGGACGACGCGCTGGCTCTGCCGGTCGCTCGCCGGCCACGAGCGCGAGGAGCGGCTCGAGGGCTACGAGACGGGCCGCATCCTCCGCAGCCCCGAGGGCGGCTACACCGAGGTGCACCGCCCGCTCCCCAGCCTGCGCGGGTGAGCGTCGTGGACCTGACGTCCTGCCCCGAGTGCGGCGGCGCCGCCGAGGTCGAGTGGCGCACTGTCCTCGAGAGCACCGACGGCCCGGTCGAGCACGCCCGGATCAGGTGCGTGCGACGGCACTGGTTCCTGCTGCCGCTCGAGCGGCTGGCCATCGCCCCGGCCTACCGGCCGCCTCGAGGCCACTGACGTCCGGGACGAGTCACCGGGTCAGGTGCGGCTCGGGCCGCTCGATCCGAGGAATCGGCGCCACCACTGCCTCGTGGGCCTCGGCCCTCGTCGAGCCTGTTCCCACTCCGCCTTCGTGAGCAGGTGTCCGTCCCTTCGCTGTCGCGCCACACATGCGGTGTGCGCGTGCCGGCGACGCTCGCGATCGCCCTCCGGAGACAACAGGGTGTTGGGCACCATCGCCATGAAGAGGCCGCCGCAGATCGGGCATGTGTACGTCTTCGCCTGTCCGCCCTGTGCAGGGCGGATGTCCCACCAGCGCACTTCTTCTGCCACCGAGCAAGGCTAATCCGATCGAGGCGCACCGCGTCGGTCCGGGTCCGGTGCCGGGGCGGCCCGCGGGGTCGGCCGTGGCGTGCTGAGTAGCCTTGCCCCGATGAACGAGCCGGACCTCGAGCACCGCTACGGCGGCCAGAACGTCCCCTTGAAGATCCTGTGGTCGCTGGTCGCGCTGGCGATGATCGTCCTCGGGGCGATCTGGGCCTTCACGGCTTCGGGCACCGCCCAGACGCTCGGTCCGATCGTGGCAGGTCTGGGTGTCGCCCTGGGCTACGTCGTCCTGATCCAGAAGCGGCCCCGGTGAGTCCGGGCGCGGCGGTGTGTCGCCCGCCCGCCCCGTGGGGCGACGGGGCCGAACGGGCGGACACCGTCATCGCGCTGCTCCTCGGCTTCTACGTCGCGTACTCGCTCGCGCTCTGGCCGCTCGTCCCGGCGCTGATCGGGTCGCACCCGTTGCTGCTCGAGGTCGTCGGCGGCTCGACCCTGGCCGAGGTGACGGTCGGCGCCCAGAGCCGGCTGGGCGAGCTGCCCCTGTGGGTCGCGGTGGCGGCCGGCGTACCGGGCATGATGATGTTCGACTGGGTCTTCTGGTGGGCGGGTCGGCGGTGGGGTGACCGGGCGCTGCACCTGGCCCTGGGCCGCAGCTCGTCGCCCCGTGGCGTGGCGACGCGCGAGGCCCGTTCCGCGCGGCTCGAGCGAACGGCCGAGCGGCTCGGTCCCGCGGCCGTCGTGCTGGCCTACTACCTGCCGGTGCCGTCGGTGCTGATCTATGTCGTCGCCGGTCTGTCGGGGATGCGCCTGCGCACCTTCCTGGTCCTGGACGTGGTCGGCACGCTCCTGTGGGTCGGCCCGGTCGTCGGCCTGGGATACGCCGTCGGCAAGCCGGCCGTCGACGTGGTCCACGGCGTCGACCGCTACTCCACGCTCCTGGCCGTCGCGGTGCTCCTGGTGGTGATCGGTGTCCAGGTCCGGAGACGACGAGCCGTCGCCTGACGCGGACCGCCTCATTCGGCCCGGCGGGCTTCGGCGTCCTCCCGGAAGGCGGCGCGCGGGCGCTGGACGGTCTGCAGCGTCGCGATGTCGCGGCCGAGGACGAATCCCCCGAGCCAGCCGCCGGCCACGCGCAGCTTGCGCTCCCAGGTCGGCATCGCCAGCACGTGGTACCCGCGGTGCACCAGCCACGCCGTGGGCCCGGTGAGGGTGACCGGCCCGGACTGGAAGATCCCCTGGCCGAGACCGAGGGTGGCGATGGTGCCCAGGCTGCGGTGGCGGTACGGCTTCGGCTCGCGGCCACGCAGGACGGCCACGAGGTTCTTCGCGAGCCGCTTGCCCTGGCGGACGGCGTGCTGGGCGTTGGGGACGGTGTAGGCGCCGGGACCGGCCGCGAGGTCGGGTACGGCGGCGTCGTCGCCGGCGGCCCACGCGTGCTCGATCGGGTGGTCCGGCGTGCCGACGCGCAGGTCGGCGCGGACGACGACGAGCCCGCGCTCGTTGACGGGCAGGTCGGTGTGCCTGGCGGAGACCGGGTTGGCAGCGATGCCGGCCGTCCAGACGACCAGCCCGCTGTCGAACGACTCCCCCGTCGACAGCTCGACGCGGCCGTCGAGCACGGACGTCACGGTCGTGCGGAGGTGGACCTTCGCCCCGCGGCTCTCCAGGTGCCGGCGCACCCACTCCCGGGCTCGCGGCGTCACCTCCGGGAGGAGGTGGTCGGAGGCCTCGACCAGCCGGAAGTCGAGCTCGTCCGCCCGGATCCCCGGATGCCGGCGCACGAGCGCCCGGGCCAGGCTGAACACCTCGCCGAAGCCCTCGACCCCGTTGAAGCCGCCGCCGATGAACGTCACACCGAGGCGGCGCTGCCGCTCGGGGCCGGGCGGCAGGCTGGCCGCCTGGTCGAACGCGGTCAGCAGCGCGTCGCGGATGGCGACCGCCTCCTCGATGTGCTTGAGGCCGATGGCGGCCTCGCGCACGCCCGGGACCGGGAACACCCGCGTCACCGCACCCGCGGTGACCACGACCTCGTCGTACCCGAACGACGTCATGGAGCCGTCGGGGAGACGCACGTGCACGACGCGCTCGGCGTGGTCGATCCGCGTCGCCCGGCCGCTGACCAGCCGGGTCCGGCGCAGGTGCCGCCGCAACGGCACGATCGCGTGCCGGGCCTCGATGGAGCCGGCGGCGACCTCGGGGAGGAACGGCTGGTAGGTCATGTACGGCGTGTGGTCGACGACGGTCACCTCCGCCTCACCGCGGCGCAGCCGCTTCTCCAGGCGCCACGCGGTGTAGAAGCCGGCGTAGCCTCCGCCGACGATCACGATCCTCTTCATGTCAGCTCCTCGACGGCCTCGCGGTCCGCGACGGCGAGCACCGTCGCGGACCAGCGTGCTGGTGGTCACGCGGTTGCGCGGCGCTCTGCCCATTCACGGTAACCGACCGCACCGAGCTCGGCCCCGGGTCCGGGGACCAGGCTGTCGTCGTCGAGCTCGGTGCCGAAGTACCTCGCGTGCTCGTCGACCACGACGTCACGCTCGTCGCCGTTCTCCTTCAGGACGGCCGGGATGAACTCGTCCATCCGCAGCGGCTCGGGGCCGCCGATCTCCAGCACGCCGTTGCGCGGGGTGCCGGCCGCGGCCCGGGCGACGGCTGCGGCGACGTCGTCGGACGCCATCGGCTGGTAGTGCACCGGGGCGAGATGGACCTTGCCGTCGATGGTCGAGCCGTCCGCGATGGACTTCGTGAACTCGAAGAACTGGGTGGCGCGCACGATCGAGTACGGCCGCCCGGACTCACGGATCAGCATCTCCTGGGCGACCTTGGCGCGCAGGTACCCGCTGTCCGGCAGCCGGTCGCACCCGACGATCGAGACCGCGACGTGGTGCTGCACGCCGGCGCGCTCCTCGGCCTCCAGGAGGTTGGCGGTCGAGGTGGTGAAGAAGCTCAGCACGTCGTCGTCCGCGAACGACGGTGAGTTGGAGACATCGACCACCACGTCAGCGCCGGCGAGCGCCTCGTCGACGCCCTCGCCCGTCACGGTGTTGCACCCGGACTGGGGCGACGCTGGCACGGCCTCGTGCCCGTGGGCGTTGAGCCGTTCGACGACCTTCGACCCGACCAGGCCGGTTCCACCGATGACGACGACCTTCATGTCTGCACCTCTGTTTCGTTTCGTATGGGTACGCGTTCGCCGGAGGGGGGTGACGAGGGGGTCCAGTCGCTCTCTGCTTCCGGCCCGGCGGCCGTCGGCCACCCCGGTGAAACCCGGTGAGTCCCGTCCTTACCTGCGACTCGACCCCGCTCCGACACCAGTAGGACCGGACAGCCCGCCGCGACGTGACATGTCACAGCCATGCCGGGCACGCGGTCTCTCTGGCGTGCACATCACTGTCGTCGGAGGGACCGGACTGATCGGGTCCCGAGTGGTCAACCGTCTCCGCGACCACGGAGCGGAGGTCCGGATCGCCTCGCTGCGCACGGGCGTGGACGCCTACAGCGGCCGAGGACTCGCCGACTCGTTCGCAGGGAGCCAGGTGGTGGTCGACGCGACCAACATGAACCGACCCTCGTACGACTACGAGCAGGCGGTCGACTTCTTCGAGACCTGCACGCAGAACATCCTCGCGGCGGAGCAACAGGCCGGCGTCCAGCACCACGTCGGGCTCTCGGTCATCGGCGGGGAGCGGATCGACAGCAACTACTTCCGGGGCAAGGCCCTGCAGGAGCGCCTCGTCAGGAGCTCCGCGACGCCCCACACGCTGCTGCGGACGACGGTCCTGTACGAGTTCCTCCCCCGGCTCGTCGACCATGCCGCCACGACCCACCTCGTGCGGCTGCCTCCCGTACGCGTGCAGCCCGTCGCCGCCGAAGACGTCGTCGCGGAGGTGACTCGACTGGCGCTCGGCGCACCGCTGAACGGCAGCTTCGAGATCGCCGGTCCCGAGGTGCACTTCCTCGACGAGCTGGCGCGCCAGGTGCTGGCCGCGAGCGGTGACCGGCGGATGGTCCTGCCGGACACCACCGCGTACTACCTCGGCGCCCGGCTGGAGCCGGACGCCGACTGTCTGCTGCCGTCCTGGCGTCCGACCGAGCAGTCATTCAAGGACTGGCTGTACACCCGACCATGAAAGAAGCCCCATGCGACTCACCATCGGCTCGACCGTTCCCGACTACGAGCTGCCCGATCACACCAACACCACCCGGCGCCTCAGCGAGATCCAGGGCCAGGACCCCATGATCCTGATGCTCGCTCGCGGCCACTACTGCCCCAAGGAGAACCAGCAGCAGCTCGAGGTCGCTGCGCTCCAGCCCAAGATCCGGGTGGCGTACACCCAGGTCGTCACGATCACGACCGACGACCCGCGCGGTGCCCAGGAGTTCCGCGATGCCGTCGGGGCTCGGTGGCCGTTCCTCGCGGACCCGGGACGTCTGGTGCAGCGCGACCTGGACATCCAGGAGTACACCGACCCCTACAACGACCCGATGGTCCCGCACACCCTCGTCCTCGAGCCGGGCCTGGTCGTGCACTCGGTCTACAACGGCTACTGGTTCTGGGGACGGCCGTCGGCAGCGGACCTGTGGCGCGACCTGCGCGAGGTGACCCGCGCGATCCGGCCGGACTGGGACCTCTCGTCGCCCGGTTTGCGCGACGCCTGGGAGAGCGGCGACCGCACCGCGTTCTTCGGGTGGGGGCCGGGGCGATGACCCGCCCCATCACGTCCGTCGACGACCTTCGGACCCACCTGCAGTGGGCGATCGAGCTCGAGCACGCGACCATCCCGCCGTACCTCTGCGCGCTGTACTCGATCGATCCCGCTCGCAACCCGCAGGCCGTGCAGGTCGTCCAGAGCATCTTCGTGGAGGAGATGCTGCACCTCACCCTCGCCGCGAACCTGCTCAACGCCGTAGGCGGACGCCCGGTCCTCGACTCCCCGAGCCTGCTGCCGGGGTACCCGCGCACTCTTCCCCACGGAGACCGGTCGCTCGCGGTCGGCCTCGTGCCCTTCGACAGGTCCGCGCTCGAGACCTTCCTGAGGATCGAGCAGCCGGCGTCCCCCAGTGCGGTGGCCGAGGCCGACCGGTACGAGACGATCGGCCAGTTCTACGCGGCGATCGAGGCCGGGCTGAGGCTGCTGTCCGAGGAGCTCGGCGAGGCGCGGCTGTTCGGCGGCGACCAGGGGCGCCAGGTCGGTGCCGGGTTCCCGTACGCCGGCTCGGGCCAGATCGTGCAGGTCCGCGACCTGGCCAGCGCCCTCGCGGCACTGGCGGAGATCGTCGACCAGGGTGAGGGCACCTCGCGAACCGAGATCTGGGACGGCGACCACCAGATGTTCGATCCCGGACGCGAGGAGGTCGCCCACTACTTCCGCCTGGAGGAGCTGCGGCTCGGCCGGCGCTACCAGGCCGGGGACACGCGCACGTCCGGCCCCACCGGCGAGGCGTTCGACGTCGACTGGGAGGCGATCCACCCGATGCGACCCAACCAGCGGATCGCGGAGGCCGAGCAGGACGCGCTCCGGGTCGCGCAGCAGGCTTTCAACGAGACCTACTGCACCCTGCTCCAGCTGCTGGACCAGGCGTTCGACGGGCAGCCGGCCATGCTCGGCACGTCGATGGGCGCCATGTTCGGGCTGAAGGCACAGGCGCAAGAGCTCCTGGCCATGCCGCTGCCAGGCGGCCAGGTGGCCGGGCCGACCTTCGAGTACGTCGCTCCGGCGGACCGGTGTGAACGCCTCCGATCGGGCGATGGCAGCATCGAGGGATGACCACCACCAGCTCCCGCGAGATCCACCTGGCCTCCCGCCCGCACGGCTGGCCGACCTCGGAGAACTTCCGGACCGTCGAGGTGGATCTGCCGGATCCCGGACAGGGAGAGGTGCTGGTGCGCAACACGTTCATGTCGGTCGACCCCTACATGCGCGGTCGGATGAACGACGTGAAGTCGTACGTGCCACCGTTCGCCCTCGACGCGCCGCTCGACGGCGGCGCGGTGGGCGAGGTGGTTGCGTCCGGGTCCGACGACCTCGCGGTGGGCGACACCGTCCTCCACCAGGCGGGCTGGCGGACCCACGCGCTGCTGCCCGGCACGGCGGTGCGCCGGATCGACGTGTCGCACGTGCCCCCATCGGCGTACCTCGGTGCGCTGGGCATGCCGGGCCTGACGGCGTACGTCGGGCTGACCCGGATCGCCGAGCTCAGGGAGGGCGACACCGTCTTCGTGTCCGGGGCGGCCGGCGCCGTCGGGTCGGCGGTCGGCCAGATCGCACGGCTGCTCGGCGCGTCCCGGGTGATCGGGTCGGCCGGATCGGCGGAGAAGTGCGCGTGGCTGACCGACGAGCTCGGCTTCGACGTGGCGCTGAACTACAAGGACGCGCCGATCGGCCGCCAGCTGCGCGAGCAGCCGCCGGTCGACGTCTACTTCGACAACGTGGGCGGCGACCATCTCGAGGCGGCGATCTTCGCGATGGCGGACTTCGGGCGGATCGCCGCCTGCGGTGCGATCGCCGACTACAACGCCGACGCGCCGGTCCCGGGTCCGCGCAACCTGATGATGCTCGTGAGCAAGCGGCTCACGCTCCGGGGCTTCATCGTCACGGACCACGCGGACGCAGCGGCGGAGTTCTATCGCCGCGCCGGTGCCTGGCTCGCCGACGGCTCGCTGAAGTACCGCGAGACCGTCGTGGACGGCCTCGACCACGCGGTCGACGCGTTCCTGGGCCTGCACCGCGGAGACAACACCGGGAAGATGCTGGTCCGCCTCTGACTGGGTGTCCCATTTCGCGTCGACTGCGCCAGCTGGGCCGGGAGGCACCGTCTCGGACGTGTCGTACACGACTGACTGACCGACGATCAGTGGGCGCTGCTGGAGCCGGTGTTCGACGCGCCTGGCAAGCGGAGGCCCACGCATGCGCCGGACCTGCGCAGGCTGGCGGACTGCGGCTCCTGTGTCCGTGGCTTTCTGGCCGCGGGTGGTGGCGACCGATAGGCAGCTACGGGAGCGGTGGGTGGGTGGTCGTCGCCGGTTCCCGGCTTGCGGGTCCCGGGGGCCGCGCCGGCTGTGGAAAGCGGCTCGGAATCGTGACCTGTTCGTTACCCAGGGCCCTGTGGAGCAAGGGGTTCTGGGCCTCTCGGTGTCGGTGGCCGGCGCTTGAGTAGCACCATGACAGCGATGGCCACACCCCGGCACCGGGTCGCGGCGACGGTCGCGCAGATGCGCGACCTGGCCGGCTCGGTGACCGATGCGTCGGTGTGGTCCATGGAGCCCGCGGAGACCACCGCGACCCTGATCGCGCTGACCCGGCTGAAGGCGCAGGTCGCCGAGCTCGAGGCCCGGGTCGCCGAGCACGCCGACGACGAACAGGTGGACGCGTGGGCGCACCGGACCCGGCAGACCAAGCCCGCAGTGCTCGGCCAGGTGAAGCTCGGCCAGGCCCTGGTCACCCGTCCCCATGTCCGCGACGCTCTCGCCGCCGGGGACCTGGTGGTCGAGCAGGCCAAGGTCATCGTCACCGCGCTGGACCAGCTGCCCGGCGACCTCGACACCGCCCTGGTGGACCGGGCGGAGCGGCACCTGGTCGCCGCCGGACGCGAGCACACCGCCCCCACCCTGCGGATCCTGGGCAAGCGACTGATGGACGTGGTCGCCCCCGACCTGGCGGACGAGTACGAGGCACGCCAGCTCGCTCGCGAGGAGGCCGAGGCGCTGCTGGCCACCACGTTCACGATGGTCGATGACGGGCACGGCAAGTGCCACGGGAAGTTCACCGTCCCGTCCTTCCACGGTGCGGCGCTGAAGAAGATGCTGCTCGCCATCGCCGCCCCCAAGCACCGCACCGCCACCGACGGCCCCGCCGCCCCCGGCGCCGGGGTCGTGCCCCGGCCCGGCCGGGAACGGCTGGGGCGGGCGTTCTGCGAGCTCCTCGAGCGCTACCCCGCCCACCAGCTCCCCCAGACCGGGGGCGTCTCGGCCACCGTGGTGGTCACCATGACCCTCGACAGCCTCCTCGGGAAGCTCGAGCAGGCCGCGCTGCTGGACACCGGGGAGAAGATCACCCCCGCCACCGCCCGCCGGCTCGCGTGCGAGGCCGGGATCATCCCCGCCGTGCTCGGCGGACCCTCCGAGGTCCTCGACCTCGGCCGCACCCGCCGGTTCCACACCAAGGCCCAGCGCATCGCGATCGGGATCCGGGACCAGCACTGCACCGAACCCGGCTGCGACTGGCCGCCGGCAATGTGCCACGTCCATCACGACATCCCCTGGAGCCGCGGCGGACCAACGGACCTCGAGCACGGCAGGCTCCTCTGCCCCCGACACCACACCAGGTTCCACCGACGCAGCTAGGCCGACCAGTCCGACGAAGCCCCACCACCGGCCGATGCACGCGGTCCTGCCTTCGAGCATCCAACGCCACGAACCGCGCGAAGTACGGCTGTTCGGATGCGGGATCGCGGCCGTGCGTCCGGGCGAACCGGCAAAGTCAGTCCGAGGCGGGTCGCGCACCGGGAGGAGACCGGCGTGACCACGCTGCTCCTCAGCTGCCGGTCGGCCGACGAGATCCGGTCGGTGGCGGCGCTGCTCACCTGAGTTGCCGGGTTGGGGCGCTGTCCGATCGCAGTCGGTCAGGCGGGTCGACCTCGGTGAGCGGCTCAGGGCACGAGGGCGTGCATCACCGTGTCGCGCACGTACCTCGAGTACCGCTCGATCGACCAGCCGCGACGAGTCACCAGCAGCTCGTACACCTCCGGTGACGACACGGTGAACAGCACGTCCCCCGCCTCCTCGACCGAGATGCCGTCGCGGATGCCACCGATCGCGTCCAGCGCTCGCGCGTTGTCCTGCATCCGGCGCAGGCGCTGGGTGTCCATCTCGTCGTACAGCTCGGCCAACCGCGGGTCGGAGGACGCCGCGGCCCGGACCAGCACCATCACCGCAGTGCCCCGGGGCGCCACCTCGGCGGCGAGCCGGGCCCAGCCGGACACCAGGGTCGCCGGATCGGTGTCCCGCAGGGCGTCTGACCGGGTCTCCGCGGGGATCGGGCCGGCGCCCTCCAGCGCCTGCTCGAAGAGGGCGCGAACCAGCCCGGGTTTGCCGCCGAACGACTTGTAGATGGTCTCCGCAGAGACACCGGCCTCCGCCGCGATCGCCGCCACCGTCGTCGCGGTGTAGCCGTCTCGCTCCATCAGGCTGCCCGCCACGTCGACGATGCGTTGCCGTCTGGTCCGGGCGGCGGCGCGGCGCCCGGAGCCGTCGTAGCCGCGGCTCTTGACGGGAGAGGTCATCGAGGATCAGACTCCTATTCGTTACAGGCAAGTGTAACGAATCTTGAGGGCGGATGACCGCATGACGCGTCCCGATTTCCTGACCCGGCTCCTGGCGGCGACCAACGACCACGACGTGGAAGGCATCGTCGCGTGCTTCTCCGACGAGTACGTCAACGTCGTGCCCTGTCATCCGGCTCGAGGCTTCGCAGGGCGGGAGCAGGTCCGACGCAACTGGACGACGATCCTCGCAGCGGTTCCTGACCTCGTCGCGGAGGTCGTCGACTCCGTGAGGGACGGCGACCGGATCTGGTCGGAGTGGGAGATGCGAGGAACGCGACGCGACGGCGTTGCTCACCTGATGCGCGGCGTCCTGGTGTTCACCCTCCACGACGACGTCGCCGCCGGCCTGCGCTTCTTCATGGAGCCCGTCGACGAGGCACCCGTGGACGTTGACCGCGCGGTCGCCGGACTCATCGGGGGAGATGCTCCGTGATCGTCGTTGCCGGCGGCACGGGAAGGCTCGGCTCGACCGTCGTGCAACGACTTCGTCAGCAGGACCACGAGGTCCGCGTCTTCTCCCGGGGGATGACCGGAGAGGTTCCCCCCGGCGTCGACGTCGTCCACGGCGACGTACGGTCAGCGGTCGACCTGGAGCGAGCAGTCGCCGGCGCCGCCGTCGTGATCTCAGCGGTCCAGGGCTTCGCCGGGCCAGGCCGGGGCGACCCGCGCTCGGTCGACCGGCAGGGCAACCTGAACCTGGTCCGGGCCGCCGGACGGGTCGGGGCCGACGTCGTCCTCGTGTCCGTCACCCACGCCGCACCCGACAGCCCCCTCGAGATCGCCCGGGAGAAGTACGCCGCCGAACAGGGTCTGCGGGACTCGCCGATCGGCTGGACGGTGGTGCGATCCGCCGCCTTCGCCGAGCTCTGGATCGAGCTTCTGGAGCAGACCGCGCGACGCTCCCACCGCCCCCTGGTCTTCGGCCGCGGCCAGACCCCCCTGTGGTGGGTCAGCGTCGAAGACGTCGCCACCGAGGTGGTCCGGGTGACCCTGGACCGCTCGACGCGGGGCCGCACGGTCGATGTCGTCGGCCCCGAGGGCCTCGGTCTCGAGGGGCTCGCACGAAGGGTGATGGTCGCCCACGGATGGACGGGCAGCCCCCGACGTGTGCCTCCGGCCCTGCTCCACCTGGGCGCGGCCACGATCGGCCGTGCGGTCCCGACCGTCGGACGCCAGTTGCGTGCAGCGCTCGCCATGGATGCGCTGTCGGCCGAAGATCCCGCCGCAGCCCACGCGGCGGCTGGCCGCCGAAGCGTCGACGAGCTGCTCGCGGCCCCTCGGCCAGCGGGATGAGCGAGGGCCGCGACCAGCCGCATCACAGGTGCAGGTAGCCGAAGCGAGCGGTCTGCAGGGCGGCGACGTACCCCTCGCGGGTGTACTCCTGGGGGTCGACGTCCCAGGGCACGGCCAGCCCGCCGCGGACTTCGTCGACGGATCGGAACCCGTGCTCGTTGCCCCACGCGTCGAGGCCGTCGAGGAGGACCGTGGCGTACTGGATGCCATGGCGCAAGAACGCCGAGGCGCACTCCACGACGTCCGCGCCGGCGAGCAGGTAGGCGGCCAGGTCGGATGCGGACTCGACGCCGCTGGTGCCGGCGAGCGAGACAGTGAGCTGCTCGCGCAGCAGGGCGATCCAGGTCTGCGGAAGCCGGGCGTCAGCGGAGTGCGAGAGACCGATCACGGGGGCGACCGTGAGGGTCTGTACGTCGATCTCGGGTTGGAGGAACCGGTTGAACAGGACAAGCCCGTCCGCGCCGGTCTCCACGAGTCGTAGTGCGAGCTCGCCGAACGAGGAGAAGTAGGGCGTGAGCTTGACCGCCACGGGCACGTCGAGCTCCTGTTTGAGCGCATGTACCACCTCGGTGCATCGCGCCTCGACGTCGCGACCGGGCCCTTGCATGCGCTGGGGCACGTTGTAGAAGTTGCACTCGACGGCGGCGGCGCCGGCCTCCTGCATCTGGCGGGCGAACGACGTCCAGCCGAGCCGGGAGGTGCCGTTGATGCTCGCGATCACGGGGACGTCCACGGACTTCACGCACTCCTCGATCAGGTCGAGGTAGCGCCTCGGTGCACCCGGCCCGGCCGGGTGGTCGAAGAAGTGCGGCAGGTCCGCGTCCGGCGTCGGGTGCTCGATCTGTTCCTCGAACAGGGAGTGCAGCACCACGGCAGACACACCGGCCTCGACCAGCTCGATGACCCGGTGCGCGGACTGGGACAGCGGGGACGCCGACGCGACCAGGGGGTTGCGCAGCGACAGCCCGAGATAGGTGGTAGCCAGGTCCATGCCGTGCCTCCTCCCTCGACCATATTCGCCAGGACGGCCATTCGACCCGGTTCGCCACCTGGCCACCGCTCAGGTTCCACTCTGACGATCGGTGCCGTCGCACCGAAATGCTGCCACCATGAGACGTGAGCAGGTGCGGCTCATCCGATTCCAGGGAGGGCGCCGCCATGAGCGATCCCCCAGATGAGGAGAGCGCTGACCCGGGTGCGCGGTTGCCGTGGTACGTCTACGACCGACATGCGAATCTGCTCCAGATCGCCGGCAGCCTCTCGGAGGCCGAGGAGTGGGCGTTCGCCCACTGGGAGGTCGTCGAGGTCGCAGATCGTGAAGAAGTGGCCGACAACGACTACTTCTACCTGCTCTACGCGAAAAAGCCTCAGGAGGGTGACTTCCACGCACGCGACTTCCAGGCCCGCATCGCACGCCAGGACCGGGTCATCGAGCTGGGGAGGGACCCGGAGGCCCTCCCGCGTCACCCCGATCGCCAGTAGCGGCCCGTGCGGGCAGCACACCCGTTGGCCGGGCGCTCGGCCGGCCGTCAGGCGGCGTAGTCGAGCCGGATGTGGATCGGGCTGTGCCAGAGCTCGATGACCGGAGGTGCTGCTTGCCGGATCTGCCATCCGCCGTGGGTCTTTGATCCGTTCGTCGTCGGTCTGCAGGTGCGGCGCATCGGGCAGGACGGCCGCGAGGAGCTCGGCCTTGGCGGTGACGGCAGCGTCGATCGCGTCGATGGTGGCGAGGTGGGCGTGGACCAGGTAGGAACCCATGCCGTGGGCCTCGGCCCGGCACTTCTTCGCGAACCGAGCCTTCGCGGCGCGTTCCTCCTTACACGTGGCGGGCGTAGGAGGCGCGCACCTCGCCTGCCCGGGGTCAGAGAGAGGTGACGTCCGGGACCGTGTCCGGGTCGTCGTCCGGCGTCGGCACGGGATCGCCGGAGGGCACGACCTCCGGCTCGGGCAGGGGCTCCTGGGGTGTCGTGGTCATGAACCCCCGTACCCACCATCCGGCCGCTCGATCACCTGCCACCTCAGGATCACGAGGAATACCCACCGCACGAGAGGACCACGACCTGTGTCGACTCCTCCGCTGCAAGACCTGCAGCAGGACCACCTGGGCGCTCGGCCGGCTGCTCGGCGGGTCCGGCTCGACCGAGCGATGACGAGCAGGGACCTTCGTCCCGCGCACCGTTGGCCCAGGACCCTGACTGCAGCGCCTTGCGGCCGGGGACGATGGGACCGAGTCCACTGGAGGCGTGCGATGAACCAAGACCTGGTTAGCTCAGCAGCCCCGGCCGGCACGATCGTCGTCGGCCTCGACACCGGCAGCCCGTCATGACCGCCGTACCCGCGGTCCTCCCGGCCTACGACTGCTGGACGCTCCTCGAGACCGAGGACATCGCCCGGCTCGCCTGGGGCGGGCCGGACGGCGTGTCCGTCGTGCCCGTGAGCTACACCATCACCGACGGCGCGCTGTGGTTCCGCACCCAGCCTGCCTCGGCGCTGGGCGGGCAGTGCGCCGGCGGTCGCGTCGTCGTCGAGGTCGACCACGTCGACCGGGACGCGCACACCGCGTGGAGTGTCCTCGTGGCTGGTACGGCGGAGCCGGTCGACGTCGCCGACGTCCCGGACGACGTCATGCAGATGCGGGTCTGGCCGGTCGGATCGCCGGGGATGTTCGTCCGGGTGGAGCCTGCCGAGGTCAGCGGGCGCCGGCTGTCGGCCGCGACCTGACCTGTGCGGACGCGTCCGCCTCCCTGCTCGCCGCTGACGGGTCACGAGCGGTCGACCAGCAGGACCGGGCACTCGGCGTGGTGCAGGACGGCCCGGGTGACCGGTCCCAGATCCGCACCGACCAGGCCGCGGCCGGTGCGCCGGGAGAGCACGAGGACGGACGACCGCCGGGTGGCGCCGACGAGCGCCTCGACGGGGCGGACCCATCGCACCTCTCGGGTCACGGCCGGCGCACTCACCACGTCGAGCTCGTCGAGGACCTGGCGCAGCTCGCGGTCGGCCTCCTCGGTCCACTTCCGGCGCGCGTGGTTCACGAAGAAGGTGTCCTGGTAGGCCTCGGCGAGCCACATCGCGTGCAGCACCCTCAGCGGGCGCCCGCACTCGGCGGCGTACGCGGCGGCCGGCTCGACCTGGCCGGCGGCCTCGATCGGGTGGTCCACCCCCACGGTCACGGCCGGGTCGTGCGTGCCGGGCGCCCAGCCGTGCGGGACCACCGCCACCGGCACCTGGGCACGGGCGGCGAGCCTGGTCGACACCGACATGGTCAGGAGGCGCTCGCCGCCGGGCTCGCGCCGCTCCAGGACGAGCAGGTCACGGGTGGCGGCCCGGGCCGCGATGGTCGCGGCGACCGGCCCGAAGAGGACCTCCGTGCCCACCGGGACCCTGCCGCGCAGGCGTGGCCGGAGCCGTTCCGAGACAGCGGTCAGGACGGCCCGCCCGACCTCGAGCAGCGCGTTGTCCAGCGACCGGATCTGGTCGGCGACCGAGGGCACCGCGACGAACGAGTGCACGACGTGCACCAGCTCGACCCCGGTGCCCCGGCGCAACGCCTCGGCGGCGGCGAAGTCCAGCACGCCGTCCTGCACGCCGTCAGGGCCGACCGCGACGACCACCCCGAACTCGGTCCCGGTCATGATCGCCCCTCTCCACGCGTCCCACGTCCAGCGTCTGCCCCCACCGGTCGGAGCGTCAGAGGCCTTGGTCCCGCCGGTGATGGCGGGTTCCGTCACCTCCATGCTCGGACCGGTCCGACCTCGCCTGTAGGGACGAAAGACCCGGTCCGACGAGCCCGATGGCGCTGGAGACGGGTGGTCCGACCGGCGAGGCTGGGGGTGAAGCGGAGGTCAGCGATGAACGACGGCGCACGGGTGCTGGTGGTCTACGAATCGATGTTCGGCTGCACCGAGAGCGTGGCGCGCGCGGTGGCCGAGGGGCTGGCCGAGGGCGGCTTCACCGTCGACCTCGAGAACGTCCGGGACGCCGAGGGCCCCGGCGGCCGGAGCTTCGACCTGCTCGTCCTCGGGGCGCCGACCCACGCCTTCTCGCTGAGCAGGCCGAGCACCCGTCTGGACGCGGTCCGCCAGGGCGCCCCGGCAGAGGCAGCCACCACGGGAGTCCGTGAGTGGCTGGCCGGCACCAAGGGCCGCGACGGCCGGCCCGCGGCCGCGTTCGACACCCGCGTGACGAAGACGCGTCGCCTGCCCAAGGCGGCGTCGACCCGCGCGGCCCGCCTGCTGAGGCGACGCGGCTTCCGGATCGTCGAGCGGCCGACGGCGTTCCTCGTCGCGGACGTCCAGGGTCCCCTGGTCGACGGCGAGCTGGAACGCGCGCGGGGCTGGGGCATCCGGCTCGCGCACGACCACGCACCCGGACTGCCCGGCGCCGCTGCCGGCTGACCGGTCCCGGAGCGGGAGCTCAGCCCAGCACGTTCGATCCGGAGCCGGGATCGCGGAGCCGGGAGTACGTCGCGAGGTCGAGCACGTTGCCGGTCCGCGGCGCCCGCCAGGTCAGCGGGTCGGTGTCGTGGTCGTGGCCGCCCTCGACCGCGGCGACGAGGTGGGCCATCAGCTGGCCGACGACCGGGGCGTTCTTGAACTGGTTGCCGCTGGTGCCCATGGCGACGTAGACGCCGGGCAGCGCGGTGCGGTCATAGATCGGCGTCCAGTCCGGCGTCACGTCGTACACGCCGGTGAGCCCCCGCGGTTGCGAGGGCACGGCGAGGTCAGGCAGCCGCCTCGCTGCCCGCAGCGCCTGGGCCTCGAAGACGCGCAGCGTCGGTCGCGGGTCGGCGTCCTCGGGGCGCTCCAGCCACTCGAGGGGGTCGCACTCGGGCTCCAGGCCGCCCACGATCAGCTGGCCGCCGGCCTGGGGCCGCAGGTACACGCCGAGGTCGGGATCGGCCACGACGACGGCCGGATCGGCGGACGCGAGCTGGTGCACCTCCTGGCGGAGCGGCCGCGAGGTCAGCCGGAAGTCGGCGCCGATGCCGAGCAGGCCGTTCAGCGCGCTCGACCACGGGCCTGCGGCGTTCACCACGACGTCCGTGTCGACGTCCCCCTCGCTGGTGCGCACCCGCCAGCGCCGCGGGCCGGCGCCGTCGATGCCGGTCACCTCACGGCGCAGCAGGAACCTCGCGCCGTGGTGGCGTGCGGCGGCGGCCAGGTTGGCGGCGGCGAGCCGGGGGTCGTCGACGTATCCGGCGTCCGGGGTGAAGGAGCCCCCGAGCCGGCCGGTCGCCTCGTCGAAGAAGGCAGGGTCGTCGACCGGCCGGGGCGGGCCGTAGCGGCCGGGATCCAGGCCGGGCAGCCGCCGCGCGACCTCGTCGGCGTCCCAGAGCTCCCAGGGCACCCCCACGTCGTCGAGGTACGGCGGCGTCGCGCCGCCGTCCAGCACCAGCATCCCGGTCCGGTGGAAGGTCGCGAGACCCTCCGGGTCGGCGTACCCCAGGTGGCCGGCCCAATCGGCCCAGAGCTGGCGTGCCTCCCAGGCGGCCGCGACGCCGGTGAACGTCGAGTAGTGGAACCGGACGATCGCGCTCGACGCACTCGTCGACCCGAAGCCCACGCCGGGACCCTTGTCGAGGACGACGACCTGGTGACCGGCACGCGCGAGCTCGAGGGCGATCGCGGAGCCGATCACACCGGCGCCCACCACGACTGTGTCGACCGTCATGCCGGGAGCGTAGGCCCCTCCTGCATATTTCAACCGGATCCGGGGAACGACGGGCGCATGGAAGAGACCCCCATCTGCGCTTCCGTGGAGCGCGACCTCCAGCTGTCCGTGGACGAGCTCGTCGCCTCCACCGCGCCGGCAGCCGCCGCCCCCGAGACGGCCGCTGCCCCGACGAAGCCGGCGACACGTCGTCCGCGACGACGCTGATCACGACGCCCTGGACGACCGAGCGACAGCGTCAGAAGGAGCCGGAGCGGGTGCCCGAGGCGGGGCAGACGATCGACCTGGAGCCGACGTCGCTCGTCCAACGGCTCAGGTTGCCCTGGATCCCGACCGTCCAGGTGGTGCTCGCGCCGTCGTCGGTCGCCGAGCCGCCGAGGGTCGCGGACCTCGACGTGCCGGACGCGGTGTCCTTGACCGTGCTGCCGAGCCCGAGGCTGAAGCCGTACGACGAGCCGGCGGGCCCGGTGTCGGTGAAGGTGGTGACCGTGACCGCGATGCTCTCGGTGTGGCCCGAGCGGGTACACCGGTAGGTGCCGGTGATGCCGGAGGGCGTCTCCATCCGGTCCGTGGTCGTCGCCACGGCGGCGGCCCTGCTCGAGCCGAACGTGGCGCTCGCGACCGCCGGGACGGCGAGGAGGGCGACCGCGACGGCCGACACCACGAGGAGGACCGCGGCCGCGCGGCGGCGGTGGTCGATCCAGGTCATGGCGGGCTCCCGAGGGGTGTACGGCGGTTCGGGACACCACTCTGCGGCGCGCACTTCAGGCCGCCCACGAGCAAAACTCAAGAAATCCGCAAGAAGTGGCATCATCTGCAGGTATGGAGAGCATGGGGACCGACTCCGGGGTCGAGAGACGTGCCCTCGTCGTCGAGGACGACGAGGACATCCGGGCGCTGATCGAGTTCACCCTGCAGACGCAGGGCTTCGTCGTGACCGCGGTGGACTCCGGCCTGGCCGCCGTGGAGGCGGTCCGGGAGACGCGACCGGATCTGGTCACGCTCGACCTGGGCCTGCCCGGGATCGACGGCATCGAGGCGTGCCGCCGGATCCGGGAGATCAGCGACGCGTACGTCGTGATGATCACCGCCCGCGACGACGAGATCGACCGGCTGTTGGGGCTCGAGACCGGCGCCGACGACTTCATCGCCAAGCCGTTCAGCGCCCGCGAGCTCAAGGCTCGTGTGAACGCGATGTTCCGGCGTCCCCGCACCGGCTCTCCCGCGGTCGCACCGCTACCCGACGACGACCACGAGGTGCTCGTGCACGGTGCGCTCAAGGTGGACGTGGACGGGCGCCGGGCGTTCCGCGAGGGCGAGGAGCTTGAGCTCACCCGCACGGAGTTCGACCTGCTCACCGAGCTGATGCGCACGCCGGCGCGGGTGTGGACCCGCGAGGCGCTGCTGCGGTCGGTGTGGGGCACCGAGTGGGCGTTGGACACGCACCTGGTCGAGGTGCACATCGGCAACCTGCGCCGCAAGGTCGGCGAGGAGAAGAATGGCGCGCGCTTCATCCGCACCGTGCGGGGCGTGGGCTACCGGATGGAGCTGGCCGAGTAGGTCAGTCGCCCAGGAACGCGCCGAGCGCGTGGTCGACACGCGCGACGGCGGCGACGAGCGCGGTCTGCAGGACCACGGCCTGGGCGAGGTCGCCGCGCCTCACCAGCCGCTCGAGGCGCCCCGCGATGCCCGCGAGCTCGTGGGCACCGACGGTGGTCGAGGCGACCTTGAGGCTGAGGACGGCGTCCATCGCGTCCGCCCTGTCGCCGGCCTCGCCGACGGCGAGGGTCTGCGCGATCCGGCGGACCCGCTCGGGCAGCAGCCGCCGGTAGCGGGTGACGAAGACGACCGCGAAGGCGTGGTCGCCGGGGTGGCCGGTCAGGCCGCTGACCGCCTCCGCGTCGAAGACGGCGGGCGGGTCGATCGTGTCCGCGATCATTCCTCCTCCTTCGTCCCCCAGATGGTGCTGAGGCCGAGCAGGATGAGGCCGCCGAAGCCGACCCACAGGATGCCGTGCTGGACGACGGGCGCGCGCAGCGCGCGGACCGCGGTGCCGAGGTGCGGGACCACGGCCTTCATCTCCCAGACGGTGTCGTCCTGGAGGGTGGCGGTCCACGGGTCGTCGTCCTGGTTGGCGTCGCCCTTGGTCCTGATCACGATCTGGCCGTCGTGGTGGCGGATCTGGGTGACCCGGTGCGTCTCGACCCGGTGGTCCTCGACGGGGATCTGGTAGGTGATCACGTCGCCGACCTCCAGCTCCGACGCGGGCTCGGGCACGGTGACCACGACGTCGCCGGGCATGATGCCCGGCTCCATGCTGCCGGTGAGCATCGTCGAGGTGCGGTAGCCGAGCAGGTGCGGGCCGACCGCCAGGAAGAGGAACCCGAGAAGGCCGACGGCGAGCAGCAGGCTGGTGACGACGTTGAGGAGCCGGCGCAGCCTCGACGGCTTGTCCGGCCGGGACGCGACGTGCGTGCCGGCAGGGCGTACGGCGTTGGTGGTGCTCATCGGCTCGGACCCTCTCTTCCTGGATGAGGTCGGGTGACCGGCCCCCCATGAGGCCGGCCACCCGACCGTGGTCAGAGCGACTGTGCGGCGCGCTGGGTGGCGTCGAAGGTGAAGCTGACGGTGTTCGACACGCCCTGGAACGTGTTGTCCGCGGAGGTCGGGAGCGACAGCGTGACGCGGAGGTTGGAGGCCGCGGCCGCGGTGTTCAGGGTGGTGGTCGCGGCACCGAGGTCCAGCGTCGAGCCGATCACGGCGCGCTGGGCGATCACCGGCGTCGTCGTACCGGAGCAGGTGAGGACGTTGCCGCCCGCGGGCTGGACCCAGGCGACCGAGCACTGGTCCACCTTCATCTGCAGGCCGTTGGTGGCGTCGGTGGTCAGCACGTTGTTGGTGGTGGCGGCGGTGGTGAGCTTCACCGAGCCGAACGACTCCGTGTCGCTGGAGCGGGTCAGGGTGGACGGTGCGCTCGACGGTGTCACCGGGGACCAGGTTGGTCGCGCTGACGTCCAGGCCGCGGACGCTCGCGCCGGTGGCGAGGACGACCTTGCCGGTGCCGGTGGCGGCGCTGGCGGAGGTGGTCGAGGTGAACGAGCCGAAGGTGCCGAGGCCGGCGACGGAGGCGGCGCCGCCGACGAGGACGACGGAGGCGAAGATCTTGACGGCGGTCTTGCGGGTACCGAGACGCATGGCTGGGCTCCTTCTGGTGGGACCAGCGGGCTTGGTTTCGGCTGGTCGGTTCCTTGCTGACCAGAACTCTGCCGCGCCCTCCTCAAGCCTCCCCGCGGCGAATGCCCGAGGTTTCCTCAAGGGCTGCTCAAGCATCTGCGGGGTTCGCCGTTGGTGACCGTCCCGCAGGGACTTCAGCCGAGCACGATCTCCCGCCACCAGCCCGCGACGACGGCCGGCTCGAAGTCGAGGGAGGCGGCCTGCACGGCGACCTCGGTGGTGGCGAAGCCGGGGACGGGCGCGTCCCACCAGGACCCGGACGGTACGACGGACTCGCGCTCCAGGAACGCCAGCAGCCGCTCGTTGATCGCCTCGGCCGGACCGGGGGCGTGCACGAGGAACGTGTTCGTGTGCGGCGGATCCGGGTCGACGGTGAGCCCCGCGTCGGCCAGCAGCGCGGCGAGCGAGCGCGCCCACGCGGCGTACTCCCCCATCCGCGGCAGCAGATCGCGCAGCCCGACCAGCGCACCGACGGCGTACGGCGTGAGGCGGAACAGCGTGCCGCCCATCCGGCGCCGCCACAGCCGGAGCTCGTCGGCCAGGTCCGCGGGGCCGGCCACCGCGGCGCCGGCCGGGCCGCCGAGCCCCTTGTAGAACGAGACGTACATCGAGTCCGCGAGCGCGGCGATCTCCGCCAGCGGCCGATCGTAGAACGGCTGCGACTCCCAGATCCGGGCGCCGTCGGCGTGGAGGGGTACGCCGAGCTCCCGCGCCGCCTCGGAGAGCGCGACCAGCTCCTCCCACGACGGCAGCCGGCACCCGGCGTCCCGCAGCGGCAGCTCGACGAGCGCGGCGCCGAGGCCGCGCGGCAGCCCGCGCAGGTCCGCCGCGGTCGCGGTACGCCGGCCGATCGTGAGGTGCTCGAACCGGAAGCCGTGGAGCAGGCGCGGACCGTCGTCCTCGTGCACCAGCAGGTGGGAGCGGTCCGGGATCGCCACCCGCGTCGACCCGGTCCGCTCGCACCACGCGCGCAGCGCGGCCTGCTGGCCCATCACGCCGCTCGGGAAGAACACCGCCGCCGGCTTGCCGAGCAGGTCCGCGACCTCGGCCTCGACCCGGGCGACCGCCCCGCCGTCGCCGTACACGTCCCACTCGTCGATGCCGAGCTCCTCGCACGCCGAGGCGAGGGCGGCGAACGCCGCGCCGGGCGGCACCCGCGGGCTGCGGATCGCGGTGCGGGTGCAGGCGTCCGCGGCGGCCTTGAGCCGCTCGTCGAGATCCATCAGTTGAGGATCCGCATGGTGCTCGGCACGCCGCCGCCGCCGTGCACGTCCTCGACGAGCTGCTGGAGGGCGGTCAGCGCGACGTTCTGCGACATCGGGCCGTACGACACCCGCGCCACCCCGAGCTCCTCGAGGCGGGCCAGCGGCGGGGTGCCGGGGATGCCGATCAGGGTCAGCTTCTGCGGGCCCCACGCGTCCACGATGGCGGCGATCTGCTCCTCGTCCAGCCGGCCGGGCACGAACACGACGGGCGCCCCTGCGTCCAGGTAGGCGCGGCCGCGCTCGATCGCGTCGGCCAGCACCTCGCCCTGGTCGCGGTCGCGACCCTGCGCGAACGCGTCGGTGCGCGCGTTGAGCACGAAGTCGACGCCTTCCTGCTCTGCGACCTTCATGATCGCGGCGACGTTCGCTGCGGCCTCGGACAGCGGCCGCATCTGGTCCTCGATGTTGGCACCGACCACGCCGATGCCGATCGCCCGCCGGACGGTGCCGGGCGGGTCGCCGTACCCACCCTCGAGGTCGGCGGTCACCGGCAGGTCCGTCACGTCGACGATCCGGCGGACCATCTCCAGCATCAGGTCGAGCGGGATGTTCTCGCCGTCCTCGTAGCCGTACGTCGCCGCGATCGAGTGGCTCGCGGTGGCGAGTGCGCGGGTGCGCCCGACGGCCGCGACGGTGCGCGCGCTCACGACGTCCCAGACGTTGACGACGGTGAGGAGCTCGGGGGCGCGGTGGAGGTCCAGGAGGGTCGTCGCCCGGGAGGCGGTCTCAGTCATGCTCGCCAGCCTAGTCAGCCGTGGCCCCACCACTACTCCCAGAACACCCGCTCGACGACGCCGCGGGCGAGCCGGGTGTAGCGGAGCTGGTCGTTGACCATGGCGTCCGAGGAGCCGGGCGGGTAGCCGAGCACGGCGGCGACCGCCGCGCGCTCCCGGATGTCGCGCGGGAGCTCGTCGCTCGCCTTGCCCCGCACCAGCGTCACGGCGTTGCGCACCCGGCTGACCCGGCGCCAGGCCTGCTGCAGCACGGCGGCGTCGTCCTCGTTGACGAGGCCGGCCTCCCGGGCGGCGGCCAGCGCCTCCAGGGTGCGCGCGGTGCGCAGGCCGGGTACGTCGCCGGCGTACCGCATCTGCAGCAGCTGGACGGTCCACTCGATGTCCGCGAGGCCACCGCGGCCGAGCTTGAGGTGGGTGTGCGGGTCGGCGCCGCGAGGCAGCCGCTCCTGGTCGACCCGCGCCTTGATGCGGCGCACCTCGAACGCGGCCTTCTCCGAGATCCCGCCGGCCGGGTAGCGCAGAGGATCGACCAGGGCGCGGAACCGGTCGAGCAGGTCCCGGTCGCCGACGACCGGGTCGGCACGGAGCAGCGCCTGGGCCTCCCAGACCTCGGACCACTTCGCGTAGTACGCCGAGTAGGAGTCGAGTGTGCGCACCAGCGGGCCGTTCTTGCCCTCCGGCCGGAGGTCGGCGTCTACCTCGAGCGCCGGGTCCGGACCGGGCCGGGCGAGCAGCCGGCGCACCTCGTTCGCCACGGCCTGGGCGTACGACGCCGCCGCCTGCGCGTCCGCGCCCGGCTCGGGGTCGTGCACGAACATCACGTCGGCGTCGCTCCCGTAGGACAGCTCGAACCCGCCGTAGCGCCCCATCGCGACGATCGCGATCCGGGTCGGCGCCTCCGCCAGGCCGCGCTGGGCGCGGACCGACCGGCCGGCGACCTCGAGCGTGGCCTCCAGGGTGGCGTCGGTGAGCCGGGACAGCCCGGCGCCGACGTCCGCCACGTCGGTGAGGCCGAGCAGGTCGCCCGCGGCGATGCGCAGCAGCTCGCGCCGGCGCACGCCCCTGATCGCGAGCACGGCGTCCTCGGCGACGTCGTGGCGACGCCCGGACGCCAGCATCTCCTCGGTGAGCGCCTCGGCCGGCAGCGGGGTGAGGTCCCCGTTCAGCATCCGCACGCCCTGGGGCTCCCGCTCGAGGAGGTCGGTGGCGTACCGCGAGGTGGCCAGGATCCGGGCCAGCCGCTCGGCGACCTGGCCCTCGTCGCGGAGCGTGGAGAGGTACCACGGGGTCGACCCGAGCGACTCGCTGATCCGGCGGAACCCGAACAGCCCGGCGTCCGGGTCCGGCGCGTCCGCGAACCACCCGAGCAGCACCGGCAGCAGTGTGCGCTGGATCTGCGCGGCCCGGGTGACGCCCGAGGTGAGCGCCTCGAGGTGCCGCAGCGCGGCCTGCGGGTCGAGGTAGCCGAGCGCGGCCAGCCGCTTCTCGGCCGCCTCCGGCGAGAGCCGGGCCTCCTCGCCGGGGATCTTCGCGACCGCGGTGAGCAGCGGTCGGTAGAAGAGCTTCTCGTGCAGCCGCCGCACCTCGCGCCGGTGGTGCTGCCAGGTCTCGTCCAGGATCCCCACCGGGTCCTTGAGGTAGCCCATGCTCCGGCCGAGGCGGCGCAACGCCGCCTCGTCGTCGGGTACGACGTGGATGCGCCGCAGCCCGTGCAGCTGCATGCGGTGCTCGAGCGTGCGGAGGAACGCGTACGCCTCGTGCAGCGCCTCGCCGTCCTGGCGCCCGACGTACCCGCCGTCGGTCAGCTCGACCAGCGCGCTGAGCGTCGCCTGGGCCCGGACCCGATCGTCGGTGCGGCCGTGGACGAGCTGGAGCAGCTGCACCGCGAACTCCACGTCGCGCAGGCCGCCCTCCCCCAGCTTGAGCTGCCGCTCCGCCTCCTTGGCCGGGATGTGGTCGACCACCCGGCGGCGCATCGCCTGGGTGTCCTCGACGAACCCCTCCCGCTCGGCGGCGGACCACACCAGCGGCCGGGTCAGCTCGACGAAGTCGTGCGCGAGCGCCACGTCGCCGGCGACGGCGCGCGCCTTCAGCAGGGCCTGGTACTCCCAGGTCTTGGCCCAGCGCTCGTAGTAGCCCTGGTGGCTGGCGAGCGTGCGCACCAGCGGCCCGGCCTTGCCCTCGGGACGCAGCGCGGCGTCCACGGGCCAGATGGTGCCCTCGCCGGTGTGGTCGGAGCAGACCCGCATCAGGTTGCTGGCGAGCTGGGTCGCGACGCGCAGCGCGTCGTTCTCGTCGGCCCCGTCGGCGGCGGCGTGCACGAAGATCACGTCCACGTCGGAGACGTAGTTGAGCTCGTGGCCGCCGCACTTGCCCATCGCGACGACACCGAGCCGCGCCAGCGGCGCGTCGGGCACCCGGGCCCGCGCGACGGCGAGCGCCGCGTCGAGGGTCCCGGCCGCGAGGTCGGAGAGCTCGGCGGCGGCGTCGTCGACGCCGAGGTGGTGCGCGAGGTCCCGGGCGGCGAGCCGGAGCAGCAGCCGCCGATACTCGACCCGCAGCGCGTCCACCGCCTCCGCGTCGGGCCGGGTCGCGGTCGGCGCCGGCTCGTCCGGATCCGCCCCGACGGCTGCGAGCAGGCAGGCGCGCACGGCCCAGGCGGCCGGGCGGGTGGCGCCCAGCCGGGAGTCGGCGAGCTCCTGCCAGTGGTCGGGGTGCCGGACCAGGTGGTCGGAGAGCGCCGGGCTGGCGCCGAGCACGCAGAGCAGCCGCATCGCGGTGCCCTCGTCCTCGACGAGCGCGGCGAGCAGCGCGTCCGGGTCCGCGACGACGTCGAGCAGCCGCACCAGCGCCGCGGCCGCCTCGTCGGGGTCGGCGGTCCGGGCGATCAGCGCGACGAGCGGGTCGGCCGCGTCGCCGAAGCGGTCCAGCGCGGCCAGCGACGCGTCGGGGTCGAGGAACCCCAGGCGCAGCAGGTGCCCCTTGCCGGTGGCCGCCCGGCTCATCGGACCGCGTGCTCCCGGACCAGCGCCGCGAAGCCCGCCGCGAGGGGTCGCCACGCGTCGTCGAGCTCGGCCCGCGCGGCGTCGATGTCGCGGAGCAGCGCGTCGGTGTCGATGCCGCGCGTCTCGTGGGAGCCGCGGTCCTCCTCGGCCCAGGGACGCAGCACGGGTACGTCGACCTCGGGGTGGAGCTGCACGCCCCACAGCTGCGGCGCGTAGCGCGCCACCTGCACCTCGTCGCGGGAGGTGCCCGCCAGCACCGTGGCCCCCGGCGGCAGCGCGGCGACGACGTCGTCGTTCCAGTGCACGCCCCGGCGAGGGGTCGCGAGCGGCGCGAACAGCCGGTCCTCCTCCGCCGCCCCGGTCCAGCCGACGCCGAGCAGGCCCACCTGCTGGCCGAGCGGGTTGCGGGTCACCGAGCCGCCGAGCGCCACCGCGATCAGCTGGTGGCCCAGGCAGATCCCCAGCGTGGGCAGCCGCGCGGCCCGCGCCTCGCGGACCAGTTCCTTCACCGGCGCCAGCCAGGCGTGCTTCTCATCGTCCTCCGCACCCATCGGACCGCCGAGGACGACGAGGCCGTCGTGCCCCGCCAGCGGGGGCAGCTCGTCACCGGCGTACGGCCGGCAGACGTCGAGGTCGACGCCGGCGTCCTCGAGCCAGGTGCCGAACAGCGCGGGCGGGCACTCGGCGTCGTGCTCGACGACGAGCACGGCGGGACGGCTCACGGGGCCTCCCGCTCGGGCGCCAGCAGGACGACCAGCAGGCCGATGCCGGCCACGATCGTGATCAGGCCGATCCAGATCGGCATCAGGGGGACGGACAGCACGCACGTCGCCAGGCCGGTCCGGAAGGTCAGCTTGCGGGCACCGGGCCGGCGCTGCTGCACCGCGCGCAGCGAGAGGACGCCGAGGGTCCCGAGCGCACCCGCGATGCCGAGCACGAGGCAGCCGTAGACCAGGTAGTCGCCGAGCAGCAGCGGGATCGACACCACCACCAGGACGATGGCCAGGAAGAGCACCACCAGCAGCAGCCGGCGGATGCCCCGGGCCCGGTCGTCCGTCAGGACCTCGGACGTCATCACACCACCGGGAGCATGCGGTCGCGCTCGAACGCCGAGACCTGGCCGCGGTACTCCTCCCACTCCGCGCGCTTGTTGCGCAGGAAGTAGTCGAAGACGTGCTCGCCGAGGGTCTCCGCGAGCAGCTCGGAGTGCTCGGCGACCACGATCGCCTCGGACAGGCTCTTGGGCAGCGGCTCGATCCCGAGGCTCTTGCGCTCGCGCTCGGTCAGCGCCCACACGTCGTCCTCGGCCTCGAGCGGCAGGTCGTAGTCCTGCTCGATGCCCTTCATGCCGGCCGCGAGCACGGTCGCGAACGCGAGGTAGGGGTTGCAGGCAGCGTCGATCGTGCGCAGCTCGATGCGCGTCGACTGGCCCTTGTTGGGCTTGTACATCGGCACCCGGATCATCGCCGAGCGGTTGTTGTGGCCCCAGCAGACGTACGACGGCGCCTCGCCGCCGAACATCAGCCGCTTGTAGCTGTTCACCCACTGGTTGGTGATCACGCTGATCTCGGGGGCGTGCCGGAGCACCCCGGCGATGAACTGCCGGCCGGTCTTGGAGAGCTGGTACTCCGCGCCCGCCTCGAAGAACGCGTTGCGGTCGCCCTCGAACAGCGACACGTGGGTGTGCATCCCCGACCCCGGGTGGGTGGTGAACGGCTTGGGCATGAATGTCGCCCAGACGCCCTGACTCAGCGCCACCTCACGGATCACCGTGCGGAAGGTCATGATGTTGTCGGCGGTCGACAGCGCGTCGGCGTACCGCAGGTCGATCTCCTGCTGGCCGGGCCCGCCCTCGTGGTGGCTGAACTCCACGGAGATGCCCATCGACTCGAGCATGGTGATCGCCTCGCGCCGGAAGTCGGCGCCCATCGACTGCGCGGTGTGGTCGAAGTAGCCGCTGCGGTCCACCGGGACCGGCTCGGCCCCCGGCTCCGGGGCGTTCTTGAACAGGTAGAACTCGATCTCGGGATGCGTGTAGAACGTGAAGCCCTGCTCGGCGGCCTTGGACAGGGTCCGCTTGAGGACGTAGCGCGGGTCGGCGTACGACGCGGAGCCGTCCGGCATCACGATGTCGCAGAACATCCGCGCCGTCGACGGGCCCTCGCCGCGCCAGGGCAGGATCTGGAACGTCGCCGGGTCGGGCATCGCGAGCATGTCGGCCTCGTAGACGCGCGCGAAGCCCTCGATCGCCGAGCCGTCGAACCCGATGCCCTCGGAGAACGCGCCCTCGAGCTCGGCGGGCGCCACGGCCACCGACTTCAGGAACCCCAGGACGTCGGTGAACCACAGCCGCACGAACCGGACGTCACGCTCCTCGAGCGCGCGGAGAACGAAGTCTTCCTGCTTTCCCATGGGCGTGAGCCTATCGGCGCAGGACCACGCGCCGTCGCCCGTGTCAGCGGCGGTGTCAGGAGGGGCGCTCCCCGCAGACGTTGACGTCCTGTGAGCCCATCACGCCGTCCCACACGTCGCGCATCGGGACCATCCAGTCCTGGGTGACCGCGGCGTACGCGATCGAGCCGCGGACGCGGTGCCGCACGCCCTCGACCCAGACCTTGCGGACGGTGAGCGGGATGGTCACCTCGTCGGCGCTCGTGCCGGCCCAGCAGGCCGATGCCTTGGACTTCGAGCGAGCCTCGGCGAAGCCGACCTCGTCACCGACCTGCTCCCCGCCGTACCGGAACGCGACCGTCGTGACGTAGCCGGTGTGGCCCTCCCACGGCGCGGTCAGGGTCATCGACATGCCTCGCGTGTGCTTGGTCGGGACCGTGAAGGAGACGGTGCCGTCGGAGACGGTCTTCTGGCCGGTGTCCCAGTACCTCACGCCGTACTGTGCGTGCTTGTCCCAGCGGGCCTGCATCAGCCCGACCTCGCAGCCGTCGCAGCCGGACATCTCGAAGGTGATCGTGGTCTTGGCGACGGCGGCGCGCGCCGGGGTGGAGGCATCGGCGGCCGGGCTGCCGGCGGCGACGGCGCCGGTGAGGCCGGCGACGAGCGCGGCCACGGCGGCGGTGCCGCGTCGGAGGGTGTAGGTGCTCATGCCGGGGAGACGCACGGGGCGGACCTCCGGTTGCATCACTTCTCGGGAATGTTGGCCTCGAGCTCGGCGAGCCAGGCCGCCGGGCTGGCGTCCGAGGGCATCCGCCAGTCGCCACGCGGCGACATGGTGCCGCCGTGGCTGACCTTGGGGCCGTTCGGGAGCGCCGAGCGCTTGAACTGGCTGGCGAAGAACCGCCGCACGAACACCTCGAGCCACCGGCGGATCGTGGCCAGGTCGAAGGCGAGCCGCCGGTCGTCGGGGTAGTTCGGCGGCCACTCCCCCGCGTCGGCGTCGTGCCACGCGTGCCAGGCGAGGAACGCGATCTTGCTGGGCCGGTAGCCGTACCGCAGCACGTGGAACAGCGTGAAGTCCTGGAGGGAGTACGGCCCGACGGAGTCCTCGGTCGACTGCGGCAGGTGGTCCTCGCGGGTCGGGATGAGCTCCGGGGTGATCTCCTGCCCGACGATCTCGGCGAGGACCTCGTTGGTCTCCTCGTCGAACTGCCCGGTGCTGATCACCCAGCGGATCAGGTGCTGGATCAGCGTCTTCGGCACGCCGGCGTTCACGTTGTAGTGGGACATCTGGTCGCCCACGCCGTACGTGCACCAGCCGAGCGCGAGCTCCGACAGGTCGCCGGTGCCGAGCACGATGCCGCCCCGGTGGTTGGCGAGGCGGAAGAGGTAGTCGGTGCGCAGCCCCGCCTGGACGTTCTCGAACGTGACGTCGTAGAGCTCCTCACCCGCCGCGAACGGGTGCTGGAGGTCCGCGAGCATCTGCTGGGCCGCGGGCCGGATGTCGAGCTCCTCGAACGAGATGCCGAGGGAGGTGGCCAGCCGGGTGGCGTACGACTTGGTCGCGTCCCCGGTGGCGAAGCCCGGCATCGTGAAGCCGAGGACCTCGCTGCGGTCGCGGCCGAGCCGGTCCATCGCCTTCGCGGCGACGATCAACGCGTGGGTCGAGTCGAGGCCGCCGCTGATCCCGATCACCACCTTGGGCTGGCCGATCGAGCAGAGACGCTGCTCGAGGCCCGAGACCTGGATGTTGTACGCCTCGTAGCAGTCCTGGGCGAGCCGCTCCGGGTCGTCGGGCACGAACGGGAAGCGGTCCACCTTGCGGCGCAGCCCGATGTCCGCGGTCGGCGGCGCGAGCTCGAACTCGACGGTCCTGAACTCGGGCGCCAGCGTCCTCCGGTTGTCGTCGAACGTCCCGGTGCGCAGCCGGTCCAGGCGGATCCGGTCGAGGTCGACGTCGGCGACCGCGGCGCGCGGCCCGTCGGGGAACCGCTCGGACTCGGCGAGCAGCTCGCCGTGCTCGTAGATCATCGTCTGCCCGTCCCACGACAGGTCGGTGCTCGACTCCCCCTGGCCCGCGGCGGCATAGGCGTACGCCGCCAGGCAGCGGCTCGACGCCGACCGGACCAGGAGCCGGCGGTCCTCGGCGCGGCCGATGGTGATCGGGCTGCCGGAGAGGTTCGCGAGCACCGTGGCACCCGCGAGCGCGGCCTCGGCGCTCGGCGGGATCGGGACCCACATGTCCTCGCACACCTCGACGTGCAGGACCAGCCCGCGCACGTCGGCCGCCTCGAAGAGCAGGTCCGGCCCGATCGGCACCTCCTGGCCCGCGAGCACGATGGTGCCCCGGACGTCGTCGCCGGGGGCGAACCAGCGGCGCTCGTAGAACTCGCGGTACGTCGGGAGGTAGGACTTCGGCGCGACGCCGAGGATCTGGCCGCGGTGGATCACGACCGCGCAGTTGAGCACCCGGTTGCCGTGGGCGATCGGCGCGCCGACCACCAGCACCGGCAGCAGGTCCTCGGAGGCGCGCAAAATCTCGGCGACCGCGTCGGTCACGGCGTCGAGCAGCGGGTCCTGCAGGAGCAGGTCGTCGACGGCGTACCCGCTCAGGCAGAGCTCGGGGAAGATCGCGACCGCGACGCCCTCCTCGGAGCACGCGCGGGCGCTGTCGAGCACGGCGCGGGCGTTCGTCGCGGGGTCGGCGACGCGGACCGGCAGGGTGCAGGCCGCGACCCGGGCGAACCCGTGGGCGTAGGCGGAGTAGAAGTCCACGTCGGGAAGTTTCCCATGCGGAGCACCGCTATCCCCGCGCGATCACCGTCCACGCGGTCGCGTCGACGGTGAACGCGCCCTGCGGCAGCAGCTCCGCGCAGTGGTCGCGCACGGCGGTGCGGGTCGCGTCGTCGAGCCGGGTGACGTAGGCACCGGCCGGCCCGACGCCCAGGGTGTACGGCTCCCACCACTCCTCGAAGCCGGTGTAGGGCACGGTCACGGTGAGCGTCCCCTCGACGACGTCTCGGAGCCCGGCGTCCCGCGCGATCGCACCGAGGTCGCCCTCGCCGGTGCCCGGCAGCGCGGACTCGTCGGCGGCAGCGGGGTCGAGGTCCTTGACCGCGCGCCAGAACGTCGAGAGCGGCCCGGTCGCCGTGGCGTGGTTCCAGACTGTCGCGCCGACCATCCCGCGGTCCCCGACCACGCGGCCCATCTCGGCCAGGCCGCCCGCGGGGTCGCTCATGAAGTGCACGACCAGGTTCGCGAGCGCGATGTCGAAGGCGCCGTCGGCGTCGGGCAGCTGCTCGGCCGTCCCCTGCCGTACGTCGACGCCCGGACAGCGCTCCCGTGCGGCCGCGACGAAGGACGGTGACGGGTCGAGGGCGACCACGTGCTCGGCACCGAGCCGGTCGACGAGCCGGCTGGTCAGGATGCCGGGGCCGCAGCCGACGTCCAGCGCGCGCATGCCGGGGCGCACCCCGGCGAGCTCGACGAACTGGTCGGCGAGCGGTTCGGAGTAGCGCCCCATGAAGCGGGCGTACGCATCAGCGGCGACGTCGAAGGTCACCAGCAGACTGTAGGCCGATGAGTTCGAGCCGGATAGCCGGTCGGTAGTGCCATGCCCGAGATCAGCACCTGCCTGTGGTTCGACGACAACCTGATGGAGGCCGTGGAGTTCTACACGACGGTCTTCCCGAGCTCCGAGATCCGTGCGGTCTCGCACTACGACGACGGTCGCGTCCTCGCCGCGGAGTGGACCCTCGACGGCCAGCCCTTCCGCGGCATCAACGGGGGGCCGGTGCACGCCGGTTTCACGGAGACGATCTCGCTGAGCGTCAACTGCGCCGACCAGTCGGAGGTCGACTACTACTGGGACACCCTCGTCGCCGGTGGGCAGCCCGACCAGTGCGCCTGGCTCAAGGACAGGTTCGGGCTGTCCTGGCAGATCGTGCCGGTGCGCCTCTACGAGCTGATCTCCGACCCGGATCCCGCCCGGGCGCAGGCGGCGATCGCGGCGATGATGAAGCAGCAGAAGATCGTCATCGCCGACATCGAGGCCGCCGCCGACGCGGCCGGGTGACCAGCGACACAGGCTCGGCCGGCCGGAGCCGGGACTAGCCTGCCCTCATGACCGAGGAGACCGCGCCGTACGGCACCGGTCCGGCGAAGCCGGACGCACCCGCGATCAAGCGGATCCGCACGCACCACCTGCGGGAGATGAAGCAGCGCGGCGAGAGGTTCGCGATGCTCACGGCCTACGAGCAGTACGCCGCGCAGACCTTCGACGAGGCCGGCATCGAGGTGCTGCTCGTCGGTGACAGCGCGTCCAACAACGTCTACGCCAACGAGACGTCGCTCCCGGTCACGGTCGACGAGCTGATCCCGCTGGCGCGCGCGGTCACCCGTTCGGTGCGCCGCGCGCTCGTCGTCGCCGACCTGCCCTTCGGGTCCTACCAGGCCTCGCCCGAGCAGGCCTACCTCACCGCCGTCCGCTTCATGAAGGAGGCGAACGCCCACGCGGTGAAGCTCGAGGGCGGGATCGAGATGGTGCCCCAGGTCCGCAAGCTCACCGAGGGCGGCATCCCGGTGATGGCGCACATCGGCTTCACCCCGCAGTCCGAGCACAACCTCGGCGGCTACCGCGTCCAGGGCCGGGGCGAGGCCGCGAAGAAGGTCGTGGAGGAGGCCCAGGCGATGGAGGAGGCCGGCGCCTTCGCCGTGGTCATGGAGATGGTCCCGGGCGACGTCGCCACCGAGGTCACCGCGAGCGTCGGCATCCCCACGATCGGCATCGGCGCCGGCCCCAACTGCGACGGCCAGGTGCTCGTCTGGGGCGACGCGTTCGGCTTCCGCACCGGCAGGATGCCGCGGTTCGTCAAGCAGTACGCCGACCTCCACGGCGTACTCCTGAAGGCGGCGCAGGAGTACGCCGCCGACGTCAAGGCGGGCACGTTCCCCGCCGAGGAGCACACCTTTTAAGAACGCATGACAACTGTCACGGGCGAGTCGTGACGCCGGTGTGAGGCGGCGAGCACCGGGAGCCGACAGAGTGCTGCCATGACCTCCTCCAGCGCCCTCACCGAGGGCTCCCCGACGGCCGGCACCCACCCGGTCCCGGCGGTCCGGCTCCGCGGGGTGACGAAGGACTTCGGCCCCGTGCACGCCGTGCGCGGGATCGACCTCGAGCTCCAGCAGGGCGAGATCGTCGCGTTCCTCGGCCCGAACGGCGCCGGCAAGACCACCACCATCGACATGGTCCTCGGCCTCTCGCGGCCGACCACCGGCACGGCGCAGGTGCTCGGCCTCGAGCCGCGCCAGGCCGTGGCCCGCGGGCTCGTGTCCGCGGTCATGCAGACCGGCGGGCTGCTCAAGGACCTCACGGTCCGCGAGACCGTCGAGTACACCGCGAGCCTCTTCGCCGACACCCGTCCCGTCGACGAGGTGCTCGAGAACGCCGGCATCTCGGGGCTCGGCGACCGGAAGGTCGCGAAGTGCTCGGGCGGCGAGCAGCAGCGGCTGCGGTTCGCGATGGCGCTCCTCTCGGATCCGGCGCTGCTGCTGCTCGATGAGCCGACGACCGGCATGGACGTCGAGGGCCGGCGCACCTTCTGGTCGGCGATCCGTGCCGACGCCGAGCGCGGCCGCACGGTCATGTTCGCGACGCACTACCTCGAGGAGGCGGACGCGTACGCCGACCGGATCGTGCTGATCAGCCACGGCCGGATCGTCGCCGACGGCACCGGCGCGCAGATCAAGGCGCTCGCCTCGGGCCGGACGATCCGCGCCACCCTGCCCGGCGCCGACACCAGCGCGCTGGCCGCGATGCCGGGCGTCACCGGCGTCGAGGTGCGCGGTGACACCGTGCTCGTGCACAGCAAGGACAGCGACGCGGTCGCGCGCCACCTGCTCACCCACACCCACGCCCGGGACCTGGAGATCACCTCCCAGGGCCTCGAGGACGCGTTCCTGAGCCTGACCGGAGAGGACTCCTGATGAGCACGACGACGATCGACCCGACCGCGCGCAGGGTGCCGCCGCTGGGCGGCTTCAACCTCACGATCCTGCGGATCGAGCTGAAGCGGATGCTGCGCAACCGCCGCACGGTGATCTTCACGCTGATCTTCCCGGCCGCGCTGTTCCTGAGCTTCGGCTCCACCGAGGACTGGAACGACGGCGTCGGGCACGGCAACGTCGCCGCGTACGTCATGGTCTCGATGGCCCTGTACGGCGCCGCGCTGACCGCCGCCGCGGCCGGCACCCAGGTCGCCCTGGAGCGGGCGATGGGCTGGTCACGCCAGCTGCGGCTCACGCCGCTGAACCCGGCGGTGTACATCGTCATCAAGGCGATGCTCGCGCTGGTGCTCGGCGCCCTCGCGATCGCGGTCGTCAACCTGGTCGGCTACCTCCAGGGCAAGCCGGACATGGCGTCCGGCGTCTGGATCGAGTGCGCCTTGCTGACGCTGGCCTGCACGTCAGTCTTCGCGGCGCTCGGCCTGTTCGTCGGCTACCTGGTCCCCGGCGAGAACGCCATGCAGATCCTCGGCCCCGGCCTGGCCCTGCTCTCCTTCCTCGGCAACGTCTTCATCCCGATCGACGAGGGCACCTGGATCTACGCGATCGCCCAGTGGACCCCGATGTACGGCGTCGCCGAGATCAGCCGCTACCCGCTCACCGGCGACCTGAGCTGGATCGCCTGCGTGAACGCCGCGCTGTGGCTGGCGGTCTTCGTCGGCGGTGCGGCCTGGCGGATGGCGAAGGACACGGCTCGCGTGTGACTACCCTTCCGGCCATGAGCGAGCAGCGGACGCCGCCGAACCAGATGGCTCGGTTCGGTCCGATGTTCGCCGCCGTCTGGCTGTTCTTCCTCATCGACCCGCTGCTGACCGGCTGGCACCACCGCGACGAGGTCAGCGGCATCGTCGGGATGCTCGCGACCGTCGCGTTCGCGGTCGTCTACATGGCGCTCTGGGTGCGGATGCGCGAGGACCGGGTGCGGCTGATCGAGCACTCCCCGCTGCGGTTCACCGCGCCGTACCTGGGCGGACTCGCGGCGCTCGCCCTCGTGATGATCCTCAGCCTCGGCGAGACCGGCCTGGCCAGCGTCGTCTACATCGCGGTCGCCTGCATGATGGTGCTGCCGCTACGGGTCGCGGCCGCCGTCGTCGTGGTCCTGACCATCGGCTCGGTCGCGCTCAGCGGCGTGGAGGGCTGGGGAAGCCAGCTCGGTCTCGCGTTCGGGATCGTCGCGGCCTCGGTCGCGATCTTCGGCATGCGGATGGTGATCCGCCGCAACCTCGACCTGCTCCGCGCCGAGCAGGAGAACGCCAACCTCGCGATCGAGAACGAGCGCAGCCGCTTCGCCCGCGACCTGCACGACATCCTCGGCCACTCGCTCACGGTCATCACCGTGAAGGCCGAGCTCGCCCAGCGGCTCTTCGACGTCGACCCGGAGCGGGCCCGCGCGGAGATCGCCGACCTGGAGCGGCTCAGCCGCGACGCGCTCGCCGACGTACGCCGGGCGGTCGAGGGCTACCGCGAGCTCACGCTGCCGGGCGAGCTGGCCCGGGCGCGCACCGCGCTGGCCGCGGCCGAGATCGAGGCGCACCTGCCGAACTCCACCGACGACGTGCCGACCGACCTGCGCGAGCTGTTCGCGTGGACGGTCCGCGAGGGCGTCACCAACGTGATCCGGCACTCCGGCGCCCGGGTCTGCGAGGTCCGGCTCTCCCCCACCTGCGCCGAGGTCCTCGACGACGGCCGCGGCCCGGACGGCACCGGCCGGGGCTCCGGCCTGAACGGCCTCCGCGAGCGGGCCGACGTCGTCGGCGCCACGGTCGTGACCCGTCGCCTCGAGCCGGGCTTCAGCCTCCAGGTCGTGCGCGCCCCATGAGCGACCGAGCGATCCGACTGCTGCTCGCCGACGACCAGGCCCTGGTGCGCGGCGCGCTGTCCGCGCTGCTCGGCCTCGAGCCCGACCTCGAGGTGGTCGCGGAGGTGGGCGCGGGCGACCAGGTCGTCCCGGCCGCCCTCGAGCACCATCCCGACGTCGCGCTCCTGGACGTCGAGATGCCCGGCATGGACGGCATCGCCGCGACGGCCGCGCTGCGCGCCTCGGTGCCGGACGTCCGGGTGCTCATCGTGACCACGTTCGGGCGGCCCGGCTACCTCCGCCGTGCGATGCAGGCCGGTGCGTCCGGGTTCGTCGTCAAGGACACGCCGGCGGCGCAGCTGGCCGACGCGGTACGCCGGGTGCACGCCGGGCTGCGCGTCGTCGATCCCGCGCTCGCGACCGACAGCCTGGTCGCCGGCGAGTCCCCGCTCACCGCTCGGGAGACCGAGGTGCTGCAGGCGGCGCGGGATGGCTCGTCGGTCGCGGCGATCGCCGCGAAGCTCTTCCTCTCCGAGGGCACGGTGCGCAACCACCTGTCGTCGGCGATCGGCAAGACCGGCGCCACCAACCGCGCGGAGGCGGTGCTCACCGCCGACGGCAACGGTTGGCTCTGACCCGGCTGGGTAGGTTGGCCGCATGCGCAGGATCGTGCTCGGAGCCCTCGTCGCCCTCACCGCCTCGCTGCTCCCGCCGCCCGCGCACGCGCAGGCACCCACGCCCGAACGCGCGCCGCACTTCCCCGCGCTCCGCGTGCACCGGCTCGTCACGGGGCTCGACCATCCCTGGGACGTGCGCCCGATCGGCGACGGGAGGCTGCTGTTCACCCAGCGCGACCGGGCGACCGTGTCGCTGTGGGACGGGCAGCAGGCCCACCCGATCCAGGGGTTCCCGACCGACTCGGTCTGGGTGTCCGGCGAGACCGGGCTGATGGGGCTGGAGACGGATCCCCACTTCGCCACCAACCGGCGCTTCTACACCTGCCAGGGCGGGACGACCGAGACCGGCCACGACGTCCGGGTCATGTCCTGGACGCTCACCGAGGACCTCACGACCATCGCGACCAGCAAGGAGCTACTGCACGGGCTCCCCGCGACCAGCGGGCGGCACGGCGGCTGCCGGCTGCTCGCGCTCGACGACGGCTCGCTCTACGTCGGCACCGGCGACGCCGCGACCGGCACCAACCCGGAGAACAAGAAGTCGCTCGGTGGCAAGACGCTCCGTCTCGACGCCTCCACCGGCAGGCCGTGGCCGGACAACCCGTTCCACAACTCCGACAACCGCCGGAAGCGCTACGTGCAGACCTACGGGCACCGCAACGTCCAGGGCCTGACCCTCCGCAAGGACGCCTCGGGAGGCGTCTGGTCGATCGAGCAGGGCACCTACCGCGACGACGAGGTCAACGTCCTCGAGAACGGCGGGGACTACGGCTACAACCCGGTCCCCGGCTACAACGAGAGCGTGCCGATGACCGACCACTCGCTCCCCGGCCAGCAGATCGGTGCGGTGTGGCGCTCCGGCGACCCGACCGTCGCGACCTCCGGCGGCGACTTCGTCTACGGCAAGCGCTGGGGCGCGTACGACGGCACCCTCGCGGTCGCCGCGCTCAAGGGCGAGCGGGTGCTGTTCCTGCGGCTGAAGCCGACCGCGGACCTCGCCGGTGTCCGGGTGCCGCCGGCGCTGCGGAAGTACGGCCGGATCCGCACCGTCGTCGACGGCCCGGGGTCGGTCGTCTACGTGACCACCGACAACGGCGCGGGCAACGACGTGATCCTGGCGGTGCGGCCGCGCCGCTGATGCGGGCGAAAGGGTCAAGCGACCGGCCCGGGTCGCCGATGATCCATCCGTGCTCTCTCGGATGATCCTTCCTGCCCTGCTCCTGCTCGCCGCCCCGCTCGCGCCGACCCCGGCGCACGCCGCCGACGGCCCGCGCCACCTGGTGGTCGCCTCGTTCAACGTGCTCGGCGCCGACCACACCGACGGCAAGCACGGCCGGCGTGGGTTCGACGACTCCCCGGCCCGCCTGGACCGGGCGATCAAGCTGCTCCGGCGTACCCACGTCGACCTGGTCGGCTTCCAGGAGCTCCAGGACCCGCAGTACGACCGGTTCCTCGCCAGGGTCGGCGACCGGTGGGGCGTCTACGCCGGCGCGGCGTGGGACACCGACAACTCGATCGGCTGGCGGCTGGACCGGTTCTCGCTCGTGCAGGGCTGGTCCGTCGCGGTGCCGTACTTCCACGGGAACACCCGCTACATGCCGGTCGTCGAGCTGCGCGTGCTCCACACGCGGCGGCACGTGTTCGTGATGAACACCCACAACCCGGCCGACACGCGCGGAGACGCCTCGGCCTGGCGCGCGCAGGCGGTGCGCACCGAGCGGGCGGTCACCCGGAAGCTGTCGAACCAGCAGCACGCCCCGGTGATCATGACCGGGGACATGAACGACCGCGCCGCGTTCTTCTGCCCGTTCACCCAGAGCGGTGTCATGCACTCGTTCATCGGCGGCGGGCACGCCAAGGGAGCCGACTGCCGGCCGCCCGACGCGATGGGCGTCGACTGGATCCTCGGCAACCGGTACGTCGAGTTCGGCGCGCCGCGGGTCGACCGCTCGGCCCTGGTCGCGGCGACCACCGACCACCCGCTGGTCAGCGCACCGGTCACCCTGCGCTGAGCAGCGCCACCCCGCCGGCCCACAGCAGGAGCGCGACCACCGCCACCGCCGGCACCCAGCGGGGGTGCAGCGTCCACCAGGCGCAGGCGACGACGAACAGCGCCGCCCACGCCAGCAGCAGCAGGAGCACGACCCACCACGGCGCGAACAGCAGGCTCGCGGCGTACAGGAAGAACGCGCACGCCATCCCGGCCATGCCGACGAACGGCCAGGGCGAGACCTCGGCGCGCTCGATCACTCAGTCGTTCCAGCTCGGGTCGTCGTCCCAGTCCTGGTTGCGCTGCTCGGCCTTCTCGAGGGCGTGCTCGGCCTCTTCCCGGGTGGGGTACGGCCCGAGCCGGTCGATGGGCGGGCACACGTCCTCGCCCTGCTCGACCCGGTGGTGCTTGACGCAGAACCAGAAGTCGCTCATGCGGCGACCCTAGTCCGCGAGCAGCTGCTCCACGCGCAGCGCGGCGAGCCCGTGGTCGGGGTCACCGCTCATCACGGCGGCCAGCCGCAGGTGCGGCAGCGCGTCGGCGTACCGGCTCTGGCGCTCCAGGCAGCGGCCGAGCGCGTGCTGCGCCCAGTCGTCGGACGGGTTCTCCTCGACCAGCTTCTCGAGCTCCGCCTCCGCGCGCTGGAGCTGGACGCGCATCAGGTAGGCCCAGGCCCGCAGCGTGCGCAGGCCGGTGTTGTCCGGCTCCTGCTCCAGCGCGGGCTCCAGTACCTCGAGCGCCTCCTTGGGCGCCCGGCGGGCGAGGAGGTCGAAGGCAGTGCGGTACGCCGACTCGGGGGACGCCTGGCCGCCCGGGAAGACGACCGGCGGCGCCTGCAGCTCGTGGTTCTCAGTCATGCCTGCTCAACGTCGTTGCCGGCCCGCGGATTCCCGGGCGGCTCGTCGTGGAGGATGCGCTGGAAGAGCACGTGGTCCTGCCACTCGCCGCCGATGTAGAGGAACCGTCGCGCCAGGCCGTACTCCTCGAAACCGGCCCTGCGCAGGACGCCCTGGCTCCTGGTGTTGTGCACGAGCGTGCCGGCCTCCAGCCGGTGCAGCCCGAGCCGTCGTGCCTCGACGGCCGCGTGCTCCACCATCGCGGTCGCGAGGCCCCGCCCGAGGTGGTCGCCGTCGACCCAGTAGCCCACGGTCGCGCTCTGCAGCATCCCGCGCACGACGTTGTCGATCGCGACCTGCCCGGCGATCGCGCCGTCGTCCCAGAGCAGGAACGGGTGCCGCTTGCCCGCGTCGCGGTCGGCGGACTGGCGTGCGATGTCCTCGCGCTGGCCCTCGACGGTGAAGAAACGCTCGGGGCGGACCGGGTCCCACGGCGCGAGGTGCTCGCGGTTGCGGTCGTACGCCGCCGCCCGCGCCTCCGCGTCCTCGATCCTCAGTGGCCGGAGCTCGTAGCCGTCGGGAAGCACTCGCTCAGGTTAGTGGGGGCTCGCGGGGTCGCCCCGAAAGAATTTCGACGAGTTGTCTCACATCCCGGTCAGAACCAGGGTTCTGGGCCCTCGAATGTCGGTGGCCGGTGGTGGGGTGGAGCTGTGATCGTGACCGACAGCAGCCACCAGCCTCTCGTGGTCGAGGACCTCGACGACGACTGGCTGCTGGCGCTGTGCGAGGACGCGGAGGTCGAGTCCCGGCGTCTGGACCGCGCCAGGCTGCGGCTGGCCCTGGAGTGGGCACACCGGCACCCCGCGGCCCCCGAGGACGTCGTCAAGGGTCACGTCGACCCGGTCAGCGATCCCGGGACCCCGGAGGTGGAGGAGTTCACCGCGGAGTCCCTCGGCGCCGCGTTCGGGATCACCACCCACGCCGCCCTCCAGCTGATGGCCGACGCCCTGGCCCTGCACCACCGGCTCCCGCGCACCTGGGCGCGCGTCGAGGCTTTGGAGGTGCCCGCCTGGCGCGGCCGCCGGATCGCCCAGGCCACCGGCCAGCTCACCGCCGAACAGGCCGCGGCGGTCGACGCCGTCCTCGCGCCCCGGGCCGACAGGTGCGGGGTCCGGGCCATCGACCAGGCCGTGGCCGAGGCCATCGACACCGTCGTGCAGGAGCAGACCGAGCGGCTGGACCGGAGCAACTGGAACGTCGAGCTCTTCCACGGCCCGATGGCCGGTGCCGGCCGCTGGGCCGGCACGTCGGTGCTGGTGATCACCGGTGACACCGCCGACCTGACCCACCACTACGAGCAGATCAACGCCCACCTCGAGCCGGGACCGGAGCCGATCGAGGTACGCCGCGCGATCGCGTTCGGTGTCCTGGCCCGCAGGCTCGGCGGCGGGAAGCCGCCCCGGCTCAGGCTCTACGTGCACGCCGACCTCACCGACCTCGACGACCAGACGATCGGCACCGGATCGGTCGAGCGGCTCGGTCCGCTGACGATGGGCCGGATCAAGGACTGGGTCGGCCACGCCCAGGTGACCGTGCTGCCGGTGCTGCGGATGGACCGGTCGGACGCCGTGGACGGGCACGACCCGCCGCCGTGGATGCGGGAGCTCGTCATCCTGCGCGACCAGCACTGCGTGTTCCCGCACTGCCAGACCGACGCCCGGTCCTGCGACCTCGACCACGTCATCGCCTACCGAGACGGCGGTCCGACCTGCCCGTCGAACCTCGCACCGCTGTGCCGACGCCACCACCGCGCCAAGACCCGACGACGATGGCGCTACCGACGCGACCCCGACGGCACCTACACCTGGACCGGACCCCACGACCGCCGCTTCACCGTCTCGTCCGACGGCACGGCGTCGCTGCCGCCTGCTTCACTCGGCCCATGACGTCGTTCCGCGCCCTCCACCACGCCGGGCTGCCCCTGCTGCTGCCGAACGCGTGGGACGTGCCGTCGGCGATCGCGTTCGTGGAGGCGGGGTTCCCCGCGGTGGGGACCACGAGCTTCGGGGTCGCGACGTCGGCGGGGCACCCGGACGGGGACGGCACGACCCGTGACGCCAACCTGGTGCTCGCGCGGCGGCTGAAGCGCCTTCCGGTGCCGGTCTCGGTCGACGTCGAGGACGGGTATTCCGAGGATCCCGCACAGGTCGCGGAGTACGTCGCCGAGCTGGGCGTCGACGGCGTCAACATCGAGGACAGCGCCGCGGCACTGCTGGTCGACCCCGCGCGGCACGCCGCCAAGGTGGCGGCCGTCAAGGAGCGCAGCCCCGACGTGTTCGTGAACGCGCGCGTCGACACCTACTGGTTCGGCCAGGACGCGACCGTCGAGGCGACCGTCGCGCGGGCGATGGCGTACGTCGCCGCGGGGGCCGACGGCGTCTTCGTGCCGGGCCTCACGGACCCGGCCGCGATCCGCGAGATCGCCGCCGCCGTCCCGGCTCCCCTCAACCTGCTGCCAGTGCCCGGGATGACGCTGGCCGAGCTCGCCGCCCTCGGCGTACGCCGGGTCAGCACCGGCTCGCTGCCCTACCGGGCGGCCGTCGACGCGGCCGTCGCGGTCGCGACGACCATCCGCGACGGAGGACTGCCGACGGCCGCCACGCCGTACGACGAGGCACAGGCCCGGCTGCGCCGCTATCCTTGAGCCGCGGATGGGCTGGCCGGGCGACCGCGTGGAGGCAACTCCCCGAGGAAGGTCCGGGCTCCACAGGGCAAGGTGGTGGGTAACACCCACCCGGGGCAACCCGCGGGAAAGTGCCACAGAGAACAGACCGCCCCTCCCGTCTCGACGAGAGGGGTAAGGGTGAAACGGTGGAGTAAGAGCCCACCAGCGACCGGGGCGACCCGGCCGGCTCGGCAAACCCCACCTGGAGCAAGGTCAAGAAGTTCGGTGCTCGCACCGGACGCGCGCACGTTCGAGGGCGGCCCGCCCGAGTGCGCGGGTAGACCGCTGGAGGGCGTCGGCAACGGCGCTCGTAGATGGATGGTCGCCACGCTTCGGCGTACAGAACCCGGCCTACAGGCCAGCCCGTCCGCGTCAGCCCGGCTCAGCGCCGGCGCTGGAGGAGCATGACCACCGCCACCACGACCACGAGGGCGAGCACGACCAGCCACGGGTGGTGGTGCAGCAGGTAGAACCCGCCAATGCCGCGGCGTCCGATCAGCGCGGTCATGCGTTGACGGTAGTCCGCTCCGGCTCGGGCGCAGGCTGGGAGGCGGGCACCGGCCGGGATCCGCCGAGCGCCGGCGTGTGGCGGGCCAGGTAGGCCATCAGGGAGCCGAAGGCCAGGGCGCTCGTCAGCAGCGCCCACCGGGGCAGGTCGTAGTCGGTCAGGTACAGCGGGACGGCGTGGGTCAGCACCAGGATCAGGCCGAGGGACGCCGCCCGGGAGATCCAGGCCGGGCCGCCGTGGCGGAAGACGAACTCGCTGAGGCCGAGCAGCCCGGCGCTGAGGAGCACGGCGACGAGGAAGCTGAGGACGGGCGTGCCCCAGTCCCCCGCCTTCATGTTGAGCGGCTTCGAGAGGCCGGTCGCGACGAGCGCGGCCCCGGCGACGAGCGCGAACGGCCAGAGCCGGGTGAGCCAGGCGCGGTGGTCCCGGACAACACGGCCCGCGCTGACGAAGAAGATCGCCATCCCACCGACACCGACGGCGTACGGGATGGTCGCGATGTGGTCGTCGACGAACGTCAGCGGGAGCACGAGCGCGGAGATCACCAGGGTGCTGTGACCGCCGAGGAGGGTGTCCAGCACCCGGTAGAGCACGGCCGCGACGAACAGGGCGCACAGGAACCAGTACGCCAGGTACGGGTTCAGCAGGTAGGTGCCGCCGTGGACGAAGCCGGAGATGCGGTCCCCGACGTCGGCCGACCCCGTCACGTGGTCGAAGACCAGCAGTGGACCCGCGATGATCGCGGCCCAGGCGAAGTAGGGCACCAGCAGCGACCGCCACCGCCGGCCCACCTCGTCAGCAACCGTGCGGCCGGGCTTCCAGAGGTAGCCGGCGAGGAAGAAGAACACCGCGACGTGCCACGGGTAGATCACCTCGCGCACCACCGGATCCGGTACGGCGTGCCCGACGACGATCGCGACCAGGCCGAGGAGGCGCAGCGCGTCCGGCCCCACGGCACGCGGGGTCCGAGCCGGTGCGGGCGTCGTCGTCACCGGCTCCCGGTACCCAGGTCCGGCGAGGCTCAAATAGGGTGGCCGTATGAGAGCCGTCACCGTCCACGAGGGAGTGCTCGAGGTCAGCGAGCTCCCGATGCCCGAGCCCGGTCGTGGCCAGGTCCGCCTCCGGGTCACCCGGGCCGGGATCTGCGGGTCGGACCTGCACGCCCGGCACAACGCGGACGCCACGGCGGACGTCGCGGCGGAGGTCGGCTACCCGGACTTCATGCGACGCCGGCACTCGGTGGTGCTCGGCCACGAGTTCACCGGCACCGTCGACACCTACGGCCCGGGCTGCCGTGAGCGTTGGGCGGTCGGGCAGCCACTGGTGGCGCTGCCGCTGCTCAGGGACGGCGACAAGATCCAGATGACCGGGCTGTCACCGCACGCACCGGGCGCGTACGCCGAGTACGTGCTGGTCGCCGAGGACGCCGCGATGCCGGTGCCAGACGGGCTCGACCCCGACCTGGCCGCGCTCACCGAGCCGCTCGCCGTGGCCCGGCACGCCGTCAACCGCGGCGACGTCGGCAAGAAGGACGTGGCGGTCGTCGTCGGCTGCGGGCCGATCGGGCTCGCCGTGATCCTGATGCTCAAGGCCGCCGGCGTACGACGGGTGATCGCCAGTGACTTCTCAGCCGGTCGCCGCGAGCTGGCCACCGCCTGCGGCGCGGACGTGGTCGTCGAGCCGGGTGAGCAGTGGGGTCTCCTCGCCGCGGAGAAGGGCGTCGTCACCAGCGCGACCACGCTGTTCGGCGAGGGACTGGACGCGATGCACCAGCTGCGGCGGATCCCCCGGCTGCCGTGGTGGTCGGTGATCAAGGCGGCCCAGCGCCTCGGGCTCACGCCCAGCGGGCCGGTGGTTTTCGAGTGCGTCGGCGTGCCCGGCGTCATCGACGACATCGTCACGCACGCGCCGTTCCTGTCCCGCGTGGTCGTGGTCGGCGTGTGCATGGAGCCCGACACGTTCCGGCCGACGATGGCCGTGAACAAGGAGCTCGACCTGCGGTTCTCGTTCTGCTACGACCCGGTCGAGTTCCGCGAGACGCTGCACCTGGTCGCGGACGGGACGGTCGACCCGCGGCCGCTCGTGACGGACGTCGTCGGCCTGGCCGGCGTGGCGGAGGCGTTCGAGACCCTGGGCACCGCCGAGCGGCACGCGAAGATCCTCATCGACCCGCAGGCGTGACCAGCTCGAACTCCACCTTCCGCGTCCCGACGTCCGCCACGGCCAGGCGCACGCGGACATCGGTGCCGAGCGGCAGCGGCGCCGAGGAGACGACCCGGGCCTCCACCGCCGGGTCCTGGAGCACGACCACGCCGCGGCGCGGGTCCTTGTCGTCGACGTCCACGACGACGCCGGCGAACTCCCGGCCCACGTCGTGCTGCAGGGTCCCCGCCTCGACGAGGTCGAGCACGGCCGCCTCGTAGGTGTGCGCGCGCTGGGCCGAGGCCTGCAGCGTCTTCGGCAGGCCGGGCAGCGCCCCCCGCACCCAGTCCGGCACCTCGGTGCCGGCGCAGAGGGCGAGGCAGACCTCGCCGGCGTACCGGTCGCCGAGGCGGCGCAGCGGGGCCGTGACGTGGGCGTACTCCGAGGCCAGCGCGGCGTGCTGCGGGTCCTCCGGGGTCTCGCCGTCGAAGGCGACGTAGCCGCTGCCGCGGAGCAGCCGGGTGCAGGCGTTGACCATCGCGGCGTGCGACGCCCGCGCGGGATCGAGGGAGCGGACGAAGTCGGCGTACACCTGCTCCGCGGGCCAGTCGATACCGAGCGCCCGGGCGGTGCGGTGCAGGCGCTGGACGTCGCGCGGGTCCGGCGGCGGGAGGGTGCGCAGCAGCCCGACCCGCGCGTAGAGCATCAGGTCGGCGGCCGCGAACCCGGTGAGCAGCGAGATCTGTGCGTTCCACCGCTCGACCGGGAGCTGCTCGCGGAACTCGAGGCGCCAGTCCGGCCCCTGGACGTCCACCTCCTGCTCGGGCAGCGGCAGCGACACCCCGCCGCGCACGGCCTCGCGGTGGATCCGGGCCTCGCCGACCTCGCGCAGCAGCATCAGCGTCTCCGACGCCGTGCCGTCGTCGAGCGCCCGCTGCGCCTCGACGTACGTCAGCTGCCGGCGCGAGCGCACCAGCGCCCGCTCGACGTGGACGTCGGTGCGGCCGCCGTCCGCGCGGAGCCGGATCGTCCAGAGCAGGGCCGGCCGGACCTGGTCGGGTAGCAGGGAGGCGGCGTCCTCGCTGAGCACCGTGGGATGCAGCGGCACCTTGGCGTCGGCGCCGTACAGCGTCTCGCCGCGGCGGTTGGCCTCCACGTCGACCGGGTCGCCCGGCGCGACGAACGCGGCGACGTCCGCGATCGCGTAGTGGACGACGAACCCCTCGCCGTCCCGCTCGAGGTGCATCGCCTGGTCGAGGTCGCGAGCCCCGTCGGGGTCGATCGTCAGCAGCTCGAGGTCGGTTCGGTCGAGCTCCGGCAGCCGAGGGGCCCGGGCCGCGGCGGCAGCGGCCGCCTCCACGTCGGGCGGGAAGGACGGCGACACGTCGAGTTCGGCCTGGATCCTGGCGACGCCGGCGCGGAGCGCCTCGGCAGCGACCTCGTCGCGGACGGAGCGGATCCGGACCACGCGGTTGCTCGGCATACCGGCACAGTAACCGGAACGGACACCCGAACATGCCTGCTCGCCGACGAGCGGTCGGGACGCCTCTGGGAGACTCCTCCGGTGCTCATCCTGCTGCCGCCCAGCGAGGGCAAGGCCGCGGCCCGACGCGGCAAGCCGCTCGTCCTCGCCGACCTCGACTTCCCGGCCCTCAACCCGGCGCGCGAGCGGGTCCTCGACGCGCTGGTCGACCTGTGCGAGGGCGACCCGGAGGTCGCGGCGAAGACCCTCGGGATCGGTACGACGCAGCTCGACCTGGTCGCGCTGAACCGCACGCTGCGCACCGCACCGACCCAGCGGGCGGACCGCGTCTACACGGGGGTCCTGTACGACGCCCTCGGCGTCCCGACCCTCTCCCCCGCAGCGAAGCGGCGCGCCACGGCGCGGCTCGCGGTCACCTCCAGCCTGTTCGGGCTGGTGCGGCCGAGCGACCGGATCCCGGCGTACCGCCTCTCCGGCGACGCCTCCCTCCCGGGCCTCGGCGGCGTGGCCGCGACCTGGCGGGAGCACCTGGGCCCGGTCGTCACCGACGCCGTCGGCGGCGGGCTGCTGGTGGACCTGCGCAGCGGGACCTACGTGGGCTTCTGGCGGCCGGCGGGGGTGCGCAGCACCTCGGTGCGGGTCCTCCACGAGCACCAGGGGACGCGCAAGGTGGTCAGCCACTTCAACAAGGCGACCAAGGGCCGCATCGTCCGGGCGCTGCTCGAGGCCGGCGCCGACCCGCGCACGCCGGCGAAGCTGGCCGAGACGCTGCGCGACCTCGGCTGGGTCGTCGAGGAGGACCGGGGCTGCCTCGACGTGGTGGTCAGCGAGCTGTAGTCACCAGCGCGTCGCGCCGGCCGAGAACACGTCGTTCCCCGGCGGCAGCGCGTTGTACATCCGCATCGACGGGCGGTCGTCGTACCACGACACCACGGTGATCGACGCCGGCGAGAGCTCCATCCGGAACACCGACTCCAGCGGTGCGTCGAGCGCGTGCGCGACGATCGTCTTGATCGGGGTCACGTGGCTGACCACGACGACCGTCCGGCCCGCGTGCTCGGCCAGCACCCGCTCGAGGCCGGCGAGCACCCGCTTCTGCACCACGCGGAACGACTCGCCGCCGCCCGGCGCCACGTCCAGCGAGCCGAGCCAGGCCTCCAGGTCCTCGGGGTGCCGCTCGCCCACCTCTGCGAACGTCATCCCGTCCCAGGTCCCGAACTCCATCTCCGCGAAGCCCGGCTCCACCTCCACCTCGTGCCCCAGCACGGCGCCGAGGATCTCGGCGGACTCCAGCGTCCGGCGGACCGGCGAGGAGACCGCCGCCCCGATCTTCTCGGCGATCGGCCGCAGCCACTCCCCGACGGCCCGGACCTGGTCGCGGCCGTCGTCGCTCAGCCCCGGGTTGGCGCTGGCCAAGCCGCCGGAGAACCGCTTCTCGACGGTGTGCGCCGTGACGCCGTGCCGCACCAGCACCACCGTGGTGGACGTACCGGCGGGCGCCCAGCCGCGGGGCTCCGGCGTCGGCGCGGGTGCGGGTGCGGGTGCACCTGCGACGGTGACGCCACTGCGCTTGCCGTCGAGCGCCTCGTTGGCGAGCCGATCGGCGTGCTTGTTCTGCTCGCGCGGCACCCAGGTGTACGTCGTGCCGAACGGCGCGAGGCTGGTCGCCACGGTCGCCAGCGGCCGCATGTCGGGGTGCTTGATCTTCCAGCGCCCGGACATCTGCTCGACGACGAGCTTGGAGTCCATCCGGACCTCGATGTCGGCGTCCGGCGTGAGCTCCCGCGCCAGCCGCAGGCCGGCGATCAGCCCGGAGTACTCCGCGACGTTGTTGCTCGCGACGCCGATCGTGGTGCCCTCCTCGGCGATCACCGCGCCGGTGTCGGCGTCCTTGAGCACCGCGCCGTACGCCGCCGGGCCGGGGTTGCCGCGCGACCCGCCGTCGGCCTCGATGATGACCCGGGTCATCGGCGAGCGGGCGTCACAGCCCGGACTCGGCGGTGCGCACCAGGATCCGCTGGCACTCCTCGCAGCGGACCACCTCGTCCTCCGCCAGCCCGCGGATCCGGCCGAGCTCGGACGCGTCGATGCTGAGCCGGCAGCCGGTGCACTGGCGGGCGCGCAGCTCCGCGGCACCCACGCCGCCCTTCTGCTCGCGCAGCCGGTCGTAGAGAGCGAGCAGGTCGGCGGGCAGTCCGTCGACGGCCGGGCCGCGCTCGGCGCTCACCCTGGCCAGCTCCTCGTCGAGGCCCGCCAGCTTCTCGTCGCGGGTCGCCGAGAGGGCGGCGATCTGCTCGTCCGCCTCGGCGACCATCGCCTCGAGCTTGGTGAGCTCGGCCTGTGCCTCCTCGAGCTTCTCCATCAGGTCCAGCTCGTCGTCCTCGAGGCTGGAGATCCGCCGCTCGAGCGACTCGAGCTCGTGCTGCATCCGCTCCAGGTCCTTGGGGTTGGACACCAGGCCCTGGTCCATCCGGTCCCGGTCACGGGTGCGCCGGGCGCGGACGGCCTCGACGTCGACGTCCACCTTCTGCTGCTCGACGGCAAGGTCGTCGACCACGATCCGTGCGTCGCGGGCCAGGTTCTCCACGTCGGTGCGCTTGCCCTGCAGCGTGGCGATCTCGTTGATCTCCGGCAGCGTGGCCCGCTGGTGCCGCAGCTGGTCGGCGCGGGCGTCGAGCTCCTGCACGTCGAGGAGCTTCAATTGGGCGGCGGGATCGGCTTTCAGCGGGTTCTCCTCGGGGTGGGTTCGTGCGGTCGTTCAGAGTCGGAACGTCCAGGGATCGGTGCGGAGCGTGCTCACGCGCGTCTCCACCGTATCGCCCAGCGCCGAACGCAGCCGCGCCTCCACCACCGGCAGCCAGGTCCACTCCGCCGCCCAGTGGGCGACGTCGACGAGCGCCGGCCCGTCCCGCTCGACGAACTCGCTCGCCGGGTGGTGGCGCAGGTCGCTGGTCAGGTACACGTCCGCGTCGGTCCCCGCCATCGTGTCGAGGAGGAAGTCGCCCGCTCCCCCGCAGACCGCGACCCGCCGCACCGGCCGGTCCCGACTGCCCGCCACCCGCACGCCGTGCGCCGTCTCGGGCAGCGCCCCCGCGACGCGTGCGGCGAACTCGCGCAGCGTGGTCGGAGCCAGGTTGCCGACCCGGCCGGTGCCGGTCTCGGCGAGCCCGGCGCCGGCGAGCTCGACCACGTCGTACGCCGGCTCCTCGTACGGGTGGGCGGCGAGCATCGCCGCGACGACGTGCGCGCGCAGCGTCCGCGGCAGCACCACCTCGACGCGCTCCTCGGCGACGGTCTCGATCTCGTCCACTGCGCCGATCGCGGGGCTGGCGCCGTCCAACGGGCGGAACCGGCCCTGCCCGGGGGTCGAGAACGACGCATGGTCGTAGTCGCCGATCCGTCCCGCGCCGGCCGAGGCGAGCACGTCGCGAAGCCGGTCCGCGGACGCCACCGGGACGTACACGGTGAGCTTGTCGCGCGGGCCCTCGGGCGCCGGCAGGATCGGCTCGAGGTCGCTCAGGCCGAGCGCCAGCGCGAGGGACTCGGACACCCCCGAGGCCGCCTGGTCGGCGTTCGTGTGCGCGGTGAGCAGTGCGCAGTCGGCACCGGCGAGCGTGGCGAGCGTGCGGCCCTTCGGGGTGGTCGCGGCGAAGCCGTGCACCGGCTTGAGGAACAGCGGGTGGTGGACGACCAGCAGGTCCGCGCCCCAGTCGGCGGCCTCGCGGGCGACGGGCAGGACCGGGTCGACGGCGAACAGCACCTTGTCGACGCGCGCGCCCGGGTGCCCGTGGACCAGGCCGACGGCGTCCCAGGAGTCCGCGGTCGCGGGCGGGTACCACCCGTGCAGCAGGTCGACGACGTCCTTGAGCGCGGGCATGGGCGTCAGGCTACGGCCAGTCGACGCTGGCTAGTTGACCTGGCGCTCGTAACCCTTCCAGTACTGCTCGCGCAGCTTGAACTTCTGGAGCTTGCCGGTCGCGGTGCGGGCCAGCTCCTCGCGGAACTCCACTGTCGTGGGCGCCTTGTAGCCGGCCGCCTTGTCCTTGCACCAGGCGATCAGCTCGGCCTCGGTCGCCTCCTGTCCCTCGGCGAGCACGACGAGCGCCTTGATGGTCTCGCCCCACTTCTCGCTGGGCACGCCGATCACGGCGACCTCGGCGACGGCGGGGTGGGAGAACAGCACGTCCTCGACCTCGATCGAGGAGACGTTCTCGCCGCCGGTGATGATGACGTCCTTCTTGCGGTCCGAGATCGTCAGGTAGCCGTCGTCGCCGATCGTGCCGCCGTCGCCGGTGTGGAACCAGCCACCGGCCAGCGCCCGCTCGGTCTCCTCCGGCTGCTGCCAGTAGCCCTCGAGCACGACGTTGGACCGGGCGAGCACCTCGCCGGCACTCTCCTGGTCCTCGGAGATCGCCAGCCGGACGCCGAGCGCGGGCGCGCCGGCCCGGGTCAGCCTCGTCGCCCGTTCCATCGGCTCGAGGTCGTCCCACTCGGCGCGCGACCGGTTGATCGTCAGCAGCGGCGAGGTCTCGGTGAGCCCGTAGATCTGGATGAACTCCCAGCCGAGCTCCTCCTCGACGCGCGCGACGGTCTTCGTCGGCGGCGGAGCCCCGGCCATGATGATGCGGACCCGGTCGCGGCCCGGGATCGGACCCTCCCACGACTGCGCGGCCTCGAGGACCGCGGCGGCGACCGCGGGGGCGGCGCACATGACGGTGACGCCGTGCTGCTCGACACGACGCAGGATCTCGGCGCCGTCGATCTTGCGGATCACCACCTGCTTCACGCCGAGCCCGGTCATCGCGAACGGCATCCCCCAGCCGTTGGCGTGGAACATCGGCAGCGTGTGCAGGTAGACGTCGCGGTCGGTGACCGCGGTGTGCATCGCGAACGTCACCGCGTTGACCCAGATGTTGCGGTGCGTGATCTGCACGCCCTTGGGGCGCGCGGTGGTCCCGGAGGTGTAGTTGATGCAGGCGGTGGCGTTCTCGTCCGGCTCCCACGGGCGCGGCTCGGCGTCCTCCGGCACGTCCAGGCTGGCCTCGTCGCCGAGCACGTACTTGAACTCGGCGTCGACGCCCTTCAGGGAGTCCTCGAGCTCCGGGTCGACCAGCAGCATCCGGGCGCCGGAGTGCTCGACGATGTACGCCACCTCGTCGGGACGGAGCCGGAAGTTCACGGGCACGAGCACCCGGCCGGACCCGCAGACGCCGAAGAACGAGGTCAGCAGCCGCGCGCTGTTGTGGCTGACGATCGCGACCCGGTCTCCGACCTCGAGGCCGAGCTTGTCGAGCATCGCCGCCTGCCGTCGCGCACGGGCTCCCACCTGCGCGTAGGTGAGCTCGCCGAGAGAGGGTGCGGGCTGGTCCGGCTCGTCGACGACACCGACCCGCTCGCCGTACACCTGCACCGCGCGGTCGAGGAAGTCCGAGACGCTGAACGGGACGATCATGGGGCCACTGTAGGCCCGTTTTCGGCAGTCCGTTTCGGGAAACCGGGCCCGCATGGACACCTCGACGCTGAGTGAGCTCTTCCAGTCCAGCGGCCCGTTCGCCACGGCGTTCGTCGACGTCGGACACGAGAACGAGAACGGCGAGCACGAGCACGAACTGCGGGTGCGCGCGGCCTGTGAGCAGCTCCGCGACCAGGGTGCGGACGACAAGGTCGTCGCCCTCGTCGCCGAGCGGCTCGGCGAGCTCCCTGCCCAGCCGTCTCCGGTGGCGAGGGTGGTCGTCGCCAACGCGGACGGCGTCGGGTACGACGAGCTCGCGAGCACCCGGGTCGACGTACCGACCGCGACGTGGGCGCCGCTGCCGGACCTCGCCCGGTGGATCGAGCACCGGGACAGCGCCGTGACGTTCGTGCTCGCGCTCGTCGACCACGAGGGCGGCGACGTGGCGCTCTACAGCTCCGACGTACCGGCCGCCGAGGAGGAGGCATCGGTCGGTGGTGAGGAGAGGTTCGTGCACCAGGTGCCGGTGGGCGGGTGGTCGGCGCTGCGGTACCAACGCAACACCGAGAACGTCTGGGCCCGCAACGCCGAGGCCGTCGTCGACGAGGTCGTCGGACACGTGCGCCGCGGGCACCGGCTGGTCCTGCTGGCCGGGGACCCGCAGTCACGCGGGCTGGTCCGCGACAAGCTGGCCGGCACGGAGGCGGAGCTGGTCGAGCTCGAGACCGGCTCGCGCGCCGACGACGGCGGTGACGACGCGCAGGCCCAGGCCGTCCGCGAGGCGCTGCTGGAGCAGGTCGTGACCCGGCGGCTCGGGCGCGTGCACGAGCTCCGCGAGCGGCTGGGCCGCGGCGAAGGGGCCGTCGCCGGCATCGACGACGTCACGGAGGCGTTCGTCCGTGGACAGGTCGACACCCTGCTCATCGATCCCGCGGCCGCGGCCGAGCAGGAGATCGACCCCCGGACGTACCGTGGCCTGTCGATCGGCACGCAGGAGACGGTTCGCGCCGACCTCGCGTTGGTCGCCGCCGCCGTCCTCACCTCCGCGAGCGTGACCGTCGCGGGCCGGACGGCCCTCGGCAACCAGCCGGTCGCCGCCCTGCTCCGCTGGGACCAGTGACCCTCAGCCGCGCGGCTGAGCAGGGTTGGTCGGGTCACCGTGCGAGGGCGGGTTGACCGGGTCACCCTCGGTCTGCGGCGACACCGGGGACCCGGTCGGCGGGGCGTGCTGCACCTCCGGCGTCTCCGCGAGCGGGTCGGCGCCGGTCGGCTCGGCGTCTCCGGAACGGAGCCCCTCGAGCCGGCGCTCGAGCACGTTGACGGCCGGCAGCCGGTCGCCGTGCTCGCGCTCGTAGGCGAGCAGCGCGGCCACGCCCTCGGCGTCGAGGGCACGGATCCGGCCCTCGAGCGAGCCGATCGGGAGATGGTCGTAGTCGGGCAGGGGCAGCTGGTCGTGGTGTGGTGCGCTCTGGTCGGTCACGCCGCGGCCGGTACCCCACCGGACGACGAGCATGAGAGTGCTCTCATCCGGCTCTCACGATCGCCCCACCATCGGCGAGGATGGTCGGTGTCATGAGCACCGTGTGGAAGGTCCTGGTCGGACTCGCGCTCGTCGTACCCATGGCGGCGTACGTCGCCGGCTCCCTCGCGGCGTCGGCCTCCGACGACCCGGCGCCACGCCACACCATCACGATCCGGGAGGCCCACCCCACCCGGTCGGCGTCTCCCTCGCCGTCGCCGACCCCCTCGCAGTCGAGCGAGCCAGAGGTGATCACGCCGAGCTACGACGACCTCGACGACGACCACGGTGGGGACCACCACGGCGGCGACGACCACTCCGGCAGCGACAACGGCGGCAGCGACAACGGCGGCAGCGACGACCACAGCGGCGACGACCACTCCGGCCACGGGCGCGGTGGTGGTGAGGACTAGCCCGTCGGTCCGGGTCCGGATCACCGCGACCGTCGCGCTGCTGGTGCTCGCGGGCCTGGTGGTGGCGGGCGTGGTCGTCTACACGATCGAGTCGCGGCGGCTGGACCAGCAGGTCCAGGCGCAGGCGGACGGCGAGTTCGCCGAGCTGCGGGCGATCCAGGACGAGGGCACGTTCGCGGCACCCGAGGCGCTGGTCCGCCAGTTCATGGCGACGAACCTGCCCGACGACGACGAGCTGCTGATCGGCTGGTGGGACGACCACGTCGGGGCGCAGTCGCCGAAGTGGGACGCGATCAGCCGCAGCGCCTGGCTCGCCGACGCGGTGCGCCCGCTGCTCGCGACCAACGGCAGCACCCGGCTCGACTCGGACTTCGGCGAGCTGCAGATCGGCGTGCAGAGCGTCCGCCAGGGCGATCGGGTCGGCGCGCTCGTCGTCGTGACGTTCCTCGACCGTGCGCGGTCGGGGCTGCACGAGACGATGCGCACCTATGCGATCGTGGCGGCGCTGGCCCTGCTGCTGGTGACCGCGATGGCGGCGTGGGTGTCGGGGCGGCTGCTCTCGCCGCTGCGGACCCTGCGGGAGACCGCCGACGAGATCTCCGAGACCGACCTGTCCCAGCGGCTTCCGGTGACGGGGAACGACGACATCACCGCTCTCACCCGCACGTTCAACGGGATGCTGGGCCGGCTCGAGGCGGCGTTCGTCGGTCAGCGACAGTTCCTCGACGACGCCGGGCACGAGCTCAAGACACCGCTGACGGTGCTGCGCGGCCACCTCGAGCTCCTCGACCCGGACGACCCCAAGGAGATCACGGCGACCCGCGAGCTGCTGCTCGACGAGACCGACCGGATGGCCCGGCTGGTGGGCGACCTGATCCTGCTCGCGAAGAGCGACCGGCCCGACTTCCTGCGGCTCCGTGAGGTCGACCTCGAGACGCTGACCCGCGACCTGGTCACCAAGGCGCGCGGCCTCGGCGACCGGGAGTGGGTGCTGGACGAGGTGGCCGCGCACAAGCTGGTCGCCGACGAGCAGCGACTCACCCAGGCAGTGCTCCAGCTGGCCGACAACGCCGTCAAGCACACCAGGGACGGGGACCAGGTCGCCATCGGCTCGTCGTACGGCGAGGGCGTGAGCCGGCTGTGGGTGCGTGACGCCGGGCCCGGTGTACCGCCGCCAGATCGTCAGCGGATCTTTGAACGATTCGGACGCGCCGCCGTACCTCCTGGTGACGAGGGCTTCGGCCTCGGCCTGTCGATCGTCGGCGCCATCGCCCGTGCCCACGGCGGCAGCGTCGCCGTCGAGGACGCCGAGCCGCGGGGGGCCCGGTTCGTGATCACGCTGCCGGAGGAGGACGAGTGGCCCGGATCCTGATCGTGGAGGACGAGGAGCGGATCGCGTCCTTCGTCGCCAAGGGGCTGCGTGCCGAGGGGCACCTGACCAGGACCGTGGCCGACGGCCGGGAGGGGCTCGACCACGCGCTGAGCGGCGACTTCGACCTGGTGGTGCTGGACATCGGGCTGCCGACGATGGACGGGTTCGCGGTGCTCGAGCACCTGCGGGCGCAGGGCTCCCGAGTCCCGGTGATCGTGCTGACCGCGCGGGACTCGGTGGGCGACACGGTCTCGGCCCTGGAGGGCGGCGCGGACGACTACATGCCCAAGCCGTTCCGCTTCGCGGAGCTGGTCGCGCGGGTGCGGCTGCGGCTGCGGCAGGACCAGCGGGTCACCGTGCCGCGCGAGGACGTCATCGAGTCCGGCGGCGTACGCCTCGACGTACGGACCCGGCGCGCCGTGGTCGGCCAGCGCGAGGTGGACCTGTCCGCGCGCGAGTTCGCGCTCGCGGAGATCTTCATGGTCAACGCGGGCCAGGTGCTCTCCCGCGAACAGCTCCTCGACCACGTGTGGGGCATGGACTTCGACCCCGGCTCGAACGTCGTCGACGTCTACGTCGGGTACCTGCGCCGGAAGTTCGGGCCCGAGGCGATCGCGACGGTGCGCGGGATGGGCTACCGGTTCAACCGGTAGCCCCTCCCGCGCTCCTGTCGTCGGGTCAGTCGTCGTCGCCGTGGTCGTCGCCGCCGCCGTGACCGCTGTGGTCGCCGTGGTCGTCGCCGTGCTCGTCGTGACCGCTGTGGCTGTTGTCGTCGCCGGCGTCGTGGCCGGCGGGGTCGTCAGCGCCCTGGCCCTGGTCGTCGCCGTGGTCGTCGCCGACGTCGTGGCTGGCCGGGTCGTCAGCGCCTTGGCCCTGGTCGTCGCCGTGGTCGTCGCCGACGTCGTGGCCGGCCGGGTCGTCGGCGCCCTGGCCCTGGTCGTCGCCGTGGTCGTCGCCGACGTCGTGGCCGGCCGGGTCGTCGGCGCCCTGGCCCTGGTCGTCGCCGTGGTCGTCGCCGAGGTCGTGGCCGGCCGGGTCGTCGTTCCCGTGGCGACCGTGGTCGTCCCCAGCGTCGTGGCCGGCGGGGTCGTCAGCCCCGTGACCGTGGTGCTGGCCGTGGTGGTGCCCGTGGTGGTGACGGTGGTGCTGGCCGGGGGCCTGGTCGTGGCCGGCCGGGTCGTCGGACCCGTGGTCGGCGAGCGCCGGGGCGCCCCACGCGATCAGCGCAGCAGTGGCGAGTCCGGCCGCCCCGAGGGTGGTGGTCTTGAGCGTCGTCATCATGAAGTCCTCTCGTTGGCTTGCGTGAGGACGACGTTGCCGGGGCCCGGTGAGGTGGCCATGAGGTGCCGGTGAGAGTGCTCTCACGCGGTCGTTGCTGCCGTCCCAGGCACCCGGCCCGCGAGGCGTCCACAGGCGCCCGCTGGTGGCCCGGTTCGCGTCCCCATCCCCGCGGTTGGTGACCAAACCGCAGGCTCAGAGCGACCCAGAGCGACCCGGCGGTGCGTGAGCCACCTTTTGCGGCAACGAAACGGTGGCTATCCCACCGCCGGCCCGGAGCACCCCGCGATTGGTCACGAACCGCACGCGATCGGCCCCGAAATCTGCGGTTGGTGACCAATCCGCACGCCGAACGAGCCAGCGGTGGTCAACGCCGCCAGGCGCGTAGCTTCCGCGCGGGCGCGTCGGGAGCCGGTGACTCGGACTGCTCCCACACCCGCCGCCACTGGGCGACCGAGGGGCCGGAGGGGTCGGGGGTCGAGCCGGAGGCGACCCGGCGACGGGCCTCCCACCACGTGGTGCGGTCCTCGTCGAGCAGGGCCGCGACGGCGTCCTTGATCCGGGGTGCGAACTCCCGCACGGACTCGTCGGCCCCGCAGACGAGGGGCTCGCCGAACCGGATGGTCAGCTGTCGCCGCCCGGGGGAAGGCCAGCCCTGGCCGCGTGGCATCGCCGCGAACGTCCCGCGGTGCGCGACGGGCACGACAGGTACGCCGTGCTCCTTGGCCAGGAACGCCGCGCCCATCCGGAACTTGCCCATCCACCCGTCGTTCGAGCGGGTGCCCTCGGGATAGATCACCAGGCTCCAGCCGTCGGCGAGCACCTCGCCGGGCGTGGCCGCGAGGGAGCCGCCGCGCCGGTCGATCGGGAAGGTGTTGAACAGCAGCACCGAGCCGACCGCCCGCCACCAGGTGTCGAAGAAGTAGTCGGCCGCGGCCGCCACCGCCGTACGCCGGCGCCAGTCGTCCGGCAGCGAGAGGAGCACGAGCGGGGTGTCGAGGTGGGAGACGTGGTTGGCGACGAAGATCACCGGGCCGTCGATGCGATCGAGCACGTCGAGCCCCTCGACCCGGGTCCGCACCTGCGAGCGGAACAGCGGCTCGAGGCCGACCTTCTGGGCGACCTCGCGCGCGGCCATCGCGGGGCGTCGCCGCGACCAGTCCGTGCGGAACACCGTCGACCGCGCCGCGGGCACCCACTCCTCGGCGGAGCGCGGGACCTGCGGACGCCGCCCCCAGCGCCAGCCGCGGGACACGAGCCGGACGTCCTCGACGGAGGAGCGGACGAAGCTCATCGCACGTCCGCCAGCAGGTGGGGCGGGTTGTGCAGGTAGGTGATCGACGGGGACGTGCCGACCGTGCCCGACGCCATCTCGAGGGCGTCCGCGAGCGTCGTGGCGGCCCGGAAGCCGAGCCGCGACGCCACCCGCCGGTCCGCGCCCACCCAGATCACCTCGTCGACGTGGTCCATCGCGTGCGCCGCCCAGTACCACATGTAGAACGGGTGGACGCCGTGGTAGGCGTGCGAGGTCCGGTAGAGGTGGATGTACCAGGGGTCCTCCGCGAACTGCTGCTCGTACTTCTCCCCGACCACCGCCGGGTCGGTCGACTCGGCGAGCACCTCCTCGTAGAAGTCCACGTACGACGGGTGGTGCAGCTGGTTGAAGCCCTCGTTCAGCGGGTGGTACAGGATCACCGCGCCGCCCTTCCGGACGACCGGCTGCCCCCGGTAGGAGTTGAAGTAGTAGCCGAGCCCCATGCAGGTCGCCAGGACCGGGTTCATCGACGAGTTCACGTTGTACGGCCCGAGGTACGGCACACCCATCACCAGCACGTCGGACTGGCCCTGCACCTCCACCAGGTGCTGCTGGTGGACCTTCTGCAGCGTCCGCTCGTGCACGGCCTCGACCTCGCCGGCGTTCACGCCGGTCAGCCCGTAGACCGAGCGCATGTCGTGGAACATCTTGTGCCGCAGCCGCTGGGGCGCCGCGGCCAGTCCGCGTCGTACGCCGAGCATCGACGCCTGGTCCTTGACCGACCACTCCCACTCGCGCTTCTGGAGGAAGTCGAACGGCTTCGGGAAGACGTCGTTGTTGAGCGTGGTCTCGATCTGGAAGACCTTGACGGTGTCCTTGATGACCCGCCCGATCCGCCACGCCGAGTGGTGCATCGCCGAGTGCTTGTGGTCCATGAAGGACCGCGACTGGACCATCGTCTTGGCGTTGTGGTGGTGGCGCAGCGACTTGTACGACGCCAGCCCGATGCCGACGGACTTGTGCCCGCCGTCCATCGCGACCAGGTTCACGTTGACGTAGACCAGCAGGTCGGACTCGGCGGCCCGCTTGCTGATCTCGATGTCCTCGCCCTTGTCGGTCGTGCCGAGGTGCGCGAGCGCGTCGCGGTCCTCCGCGTCGAAGTTGTAGAGGTCACCCTGCGGGTAGAACGAGCGGAACACCCGCTCCCCCACGATGTGCTTGAGCTCGGCGGCGGTCATCCGGCGGTGCAGCGCGTTGGCCGCGATCAGCTTGACGTCGTCGACGCCGGCCTCGGCCGCCATCGTGAGCACGTGCTCGATGATCCGGCCCCGGATGTCGGGTGCCTTCATCGTCGGCAGCGGCAGCGACAGGTCGTCGAAGGCGATCGTCAGCCGCATCCCGGCGAACAGCAGCTCGGGCAGCGGGTCCGAGTCGACCGGGTGCAGCAGGGCCTCGCGGATGGCCGCGTCGACATCCGGCACGGCGGGGATCGACTCCGGCGGGTACACGACCCGCGTCCCCAGGGGGAAGCCGTCCTCCAACCGGAAGCCGAGCCCCTCGTGCACGACGAGCGGCGGGGTGCGGTCGTCCACCTCGAGGACGAATCCGGGGCGACTCATGAGGAACTCCTCGGGTCGAAGGCGACTTTGACCGTGCCGAGGCGGCCGGCCGAGTGGGCGTGGTCGAGCGCTTCGCGCCAGCGGTGCAGCGGATAGCTGGCGACGGACTTGGCGAGCACCTGGACGGCGTCGGTGGCGACCAGCTCGGTCGCCCGCGCGAACGCGTCGTCGGAGCGCGCGGAGGCGTAGGTGCCGACGACCTCGAGCTCGCGGAACCAGGCAGCGGAGAGGTCGGCGGGGGCGGGCATCCCGGACAGCACGACCCGCCCGCCGGCCCGCGTGGCCTGGAGGGCGGTCTCGAGCGACTGCTTGCTGCCGACCGCGTCGACCGCGACGTCGACGCCGCCCAGGAGGTACGGCGAGGAGAACTGCGGCTCGAGCTGGAAGGCGCCGGTCGCCCGGCGGACCCGCCGGAGCACCTCGCCGGGCGCGACCACCTCGGTCGCGCCGAAGTCGCGGGCCAGCTCCCTCTGGTGCGGGTGCTTGGCGACCACGATGATCTCGCCGGCGTCCGTGAGCTCGCGCAGCGCGAGCGTCGCGAACAGCCCGACCGAGCCGGCGCCGCTGACCAGCACCCGGTCGCCGGCACCGACGCCCGCGCGCAGGGCCGTGTGGACCGCGCACGCGACGGGCTCGATCAGGATCGCCTGCTCGTCCGAGAAGCCCTCCGGGACCGGGTGGAGCTGGCTGCGGTGCGCGGCCAGCTGCTGCCCCCAGCCGCCCCCGGTGTCCTTGCAGAACCCGGTCTGCAGGCCGGGGGCCAGGTGCCCGACGGTGATCCGCTCGCAGCGGTTGGTGTGACCGGAGCTGCAGGCGGTGCACGGCTCGACGCCGCGGGCCGCGCAGGTCAGGACCGGGTCCACGACCACCCGGGTGCCCTTGGGCAGGTCCTCGCAGTCGTCGAGCAGCTCGGCGACCACCTCGTGGCCGGGGACGAACGGCAGTGACACGACTGCCGAGAAGTACAGGCTGGTGCGCCCGGAGAGCGCCCCGAGGTCGGAGCCGCAGATGCCGGAGAGCCGGGTCCGCAGCCGCGCCCAGCCGGGGCGGTCCGCTCGCGGCTCGTCGATGGTCACCAGCCGCAGCGGCGCCGCGAAGCCCGACAGCACGCCGGGCATCCGGCCACCGATCGCCTTCCCGGCCATGGTGCGCGACACCGACCGGAACATCTCGAGCGCCAGCATCATGCGCGGTCACCTGCCGGGTTGAGGGTGCGGGTGTGGGAGGTCGAGCTCGCCCAGTCCTCGATCGTCCACCGGTTCCTGCGGGCGTGCCGGTAGAGCGACACGTCCGGGCGTACGGCGACCGGCCGGCCGACAGCCTCCAGCAGCGGCAGGTCGGAGTGGGAGTCCGCATAGCCGTACGACGCCGCGAGGTCGATGCCGTGCTCCGCGGCGTACTGCCGCATCCACGCGGCCCGCGACTCCCCCACCAGCGGCGACGACCTGAGGTAGCCGGTGCACACGCCCTGGTCGTCGACGGCGAGCTCGGCGGCCTCGATGTGGTCGAAGAGCGGGCGCAGCGGCCGGGTCAGCGGCCGGATGGCGCCGGTGATCAGGACGGTGCGATGACCCGCGGCGCGGTGCTCCCGGACCTTGCGCACCGCGGCCGGCGACAGCCGGGTCAGGACGTGGTCGGTGAGGTGCTCGTCGGCGATCGCGTCGAGGTCGGCCAGCCGGGCGCCGTCGTACTCCCGGTAGACCGAGCGGAGGAACGCGCTGCGCTCGCGGCGTTCGGCCTGCACCAGCAGGGGCACCCTGGCCGCGACGCGGGCCAGCTCGGCGAACCGCTCGGAGCCGGACAGCTCGCGCAGCCGGAGCCAGAGGTAGGTCTCGATGACGTTGGAGGACAGCAGGGTGCCGTCCATGTCGAAGAAGGCCGCGACGTCGGGCTTCTCGACCAGGGCTCGCGGGGCCGTCGTGGCCGGTCGGCGCCGGGCGGCGCGGACCTCGTCGAGCCGGCGGATCGGCGCGGTGACGGCCGGGCAGTGGATGTCCTGGAGGTAGACCTTCCAGTCCACGACGGCGGTGTCGAAGGCGAACGCCTCCTGGTCGGCCGCCGAGAGCGACCGGTAGAGCGCGAGCGTGTTCGCGTCGGAGAACTGCAGCTCCGCCTGCGCGTACTCCTGGTAGAGCCCGAGGTAGCGGCGCAGGAACTCCAGGCGGCGGCCCTGCTGGTCGAGCTTGCGGGCCAGGTCGCGCGTCCGGTCGCTGCGCGGCGCGTGACCGATGACGTAGTCGGCCACCTTGAAGGCGCGCTCGCTGGTGCTGAGCAGCCGCTCCACCGTCTGCGACCCCGGGAAGCGCCACTCCGGCAGCCGGGTCGCGCCGCGGTCGCCGGAGACGAACGGGTGGGCGTCGAAGTAGGCGCGCACGTTCTGGTACAGCGTCCCGAAGGTCAGCGGGTTCCGGTCGCCCGACGACACGTGGAAGTAGTCCGGCCGGCCCGCCTCGGGCGGGTGCGCGAGGACCCCGACGATCGCGGCCACGACCTGGTCGACCGGGACGATGTCGACGATGGTGTCCGCCGCGCCGGGCATGTCCGGAAGCTCGCCCCGTCCGTAGGCGAGGATCAGCGGCTCGGCCATCTTGAAGCCCTCGATCCAGCCCGGGTACGGCTTCTCGAGGGCGGACTCGATGATGCTCGGGCGGACGATCGAGACCCGGTGGTCGACCGCGTACGCCTCGACGACCCGCTCCCCGAGCGCCTTGGTGAACGTGTAGCAGTCGGTCCAGCCGAGGCTGCGGGCCCGCTCGGTGCCGACCCGCACCAGCTCGGTCTTCACCCACTCCTTGCGCGCGGCCTCGGTCGCGGCGGCGGAGGTCAGCAGGCCGGCCCGGCTGTGGGTCTTCTCGGCCTTGCGGCGCTCGCGCTCGAGCACGAACGCGCTGCGGCTCTGGTGCTCGATCGAGCGTCGCTGCGACAGGCCCCACGCGAGCTCGGCCTCGAGGTCCACGTCGTGGTCGACCGGTGCCTCGGGGATCACGCCGCGGCGGCGACCGGCGACGTACGCCGTCGATATGTGCACGTAATGCGGATCGGTCCCGGTCTCCCGGATCCGCGCCAGGAGGTCGCGGGTGCCGACCACGTTGGTCCGGAAGCCCTCGTCCACCGGCGGGTCGAACGACACGTCGCCCGCGCAGTGGACGACCGCGTCCAGGTCGGGCGGCAGCGGCGGAACGTCGGTGAGGTCCCCGGACAGCACCTCGACCCGGCTGGCGGCGTCATCGAGCCCCTCGAAGACCGGCTTCTGGAGCAGCGTCGCGACGCGGGCCTCGGCCGTGGTCGAGCCCTTCGGGCGGACCAGCACCGTCAGGCGCGCGCGCGGGACCTCGGACAGGAGCAGCCGGAGCAGCGCCTCCCCCACGAAACCCGTGACGCCCGTGAGCAGAACGTGCTGTCCGTCGAGTCGATCGGCCACCGATGCACCCGTCACCCGCCGTAGTGTGCCCTGCCCGGCAGGTGACGGGCGAGTAACCCCCAGCTGGCGGGCAGCGGGCCGACCCCGCATCGCGCGTCGTCGCGGTGCGCCGGCGGCGGCTGGTCGCCGCCCTGGATACCCATTCCGGGCGTTGCGGGATGGTGCCGTGCCGTACCTACCATTGAGGATCATCACGCCGCCGAGGTACACGTCCTTCATCGGCCGACGGTCGCTCCTCACCGAGGTCAGGCAGCGGCTGGCGGAGTATCCCCTCGTGACGTTGACGGGCTGGGGCGGGATCGGGAAGACCCGGGTCGCGGCGCAGGTCGCCGAGGAAGGCGCTCGGACCTTCAGCGAGGGACTGTGGTGGGCCGAGCTGGACGCAGTCCCGGACGCCGACCTCGTGGTGCCGACGGTGGCCATGGCGATGGACCTCCGAGCCGAGTCCGCCGTGCCGCTGACCGAGCTGATCGCCGACCACGTCGCCGACCGGAGAGCGCTGCTGGTGCTCGACGGGTGCGAGCGGGAGCTGCCCGAGGTGGTGCGGCTGCTGGTCGCCCTGCGGGCGGAGTGCCGGAACCTCCGCGTCCTCGTCACCAGCCGCCAGACGCTCGGGATGGCGGGGGAGGTCGTGGTCCGCGTGCCTCCGCTGTCGGTGCCCGAGCCCGGGGCGCCGCTGACCGCGCGGACCGCCGGGCAGTACGAGTCCGTCCTGCTCTTCCTGGACCGGGCATCGCTCGTCGGCGCGGACTTCCGGCTCACCGACGAGAACGCGCCAGCCGTGGGAGAGCTGTGCCGCGCGCTCGAAGGCATCCCGCTGGCCATCGAGCTGGCGGCGGGACAGCTCGCCGCGCTGGCGCCCGGCGACATGCTGGTCCAGCTCGCGGACCACCTCGCCCTCCTCGACCAGGGGTACGCCGACGCGCCCCCACGACAGCGCTCCCTCGCAGCGTCCGCGGACTGGAGCTACGACCTGTGCAGTACCGCGGAACGCGCGCTGTGGTGCCGGATGTCGGTCTTCGCCGACGGCTACGACCTGCACGCGGTCCAAGCGGTCTGCGTCGACGACGACCTCGCGTCATCCGACGTGCCGGGCCTGGTCGCCTCCCTGGTCGACAAGTGCGTGGTCGCCGCGGCGCACAGCGACGACGGGGCGGTCCGGTACGCGATGCCGGCGTACCTCGCGGCCTACGGGTGGCGACGGCTCGTCGAGGACGGCACGCTCGGGCACTGGCGCGGCCGCCACGCCCACTGGATCGCGGAGCTGGCCGCCGGGTTCCGGTCGCTGTGGGTCGGGAGCCGGCAGGGCGCCCTCCTGCGCCAGGCGCGCCGTGAGCACGCGAACATCCGGGCGGCGCTCGAGTTCTGCAGCTCCGAGGACTCGCTGGCCGAGCTCGTGCTCACCATCGCCACCGACCTCGACGCCTTCTGGGTGACCACGGGGTTGGCGAACGAGGCACGGCACTGGCTGGAGATCGGCCTGGCCGGCCACCACGGCAAGCCGGCTCTGCGGGCCATGGCCATGGTGATGGCGGCACGGTTCGCGGGGCTCCAGAACGACCTGTCCGAGGCGCTGGACTGGCTCGGGCAGGCGGACGCGGAGGCAGAGGCCGCCGACGACGATCAGGCCCGGGGGCTGACCCAGGTGCTGCGCGCCATCCTTGCCACGTGGGACGGCGACGTCGACAGGGCCGTCGCCGCCGCGCGCTCATCCGTCGAGCTGCTGCGGGACGGGGACGACGCCGAGTTCCTGGCCCTGTTCGTCGAGGGACTGTGCCTGGGGATGGCCGGTGACCGGGAGGCCGCCGAGCGCGTGCACGAGGACGTGATCGCCCGGACGACCGAGCTGGGCGAGACGTTCCGCCGGTCGCTGGCGCTCGCCGGGCTCGCCGAGCTCGCGCTCGCCGATGGCAACCTGCCCCGCGCGACGGTGGACGCGAGTGAGGCACTGCGGATGAAGACCGAGCTCGACGACCGGATGGGCATCGGCGTGGTCCTGGACCTCCTGGCCCGGATCGCCCTCGAGGACGCCGACCTCGAACGGTCGGCGATCCTGCTCGGCGCGGCCCACGCGATCTGGAACGACATCGGGATGCGCGAGACCGGCAACCCGTTCTGCCAGGCGTCCTCGCCCTGGCGGGGGGTGCACGACGCGCGCCGCCGGATGGGGAAGGCGGAGTTCCGCCGGTCGTTCCGGCTCGGCGCGGAGATCTCCCGGGATCGCGTGATCCGATACGCGCTCACCGGCGAGCTCGGGCCGGAGACGCTCGAGGACGCGGCGGAGCCCTCACCGCTCACCAAGCGCGAGACCGAGGTCGCGGCCCTCGTGGCCGAAGGATTGTCGAACCGCGAGATCGCCGAGCGCCTGGTCGTCTCGGTCCGGACGGCGCAGGGACACGTCGAGAACATCCTGCGCAAGCTGGGGTTCACCTCGCGCACGATGATCGCGGCGTGGGCGACGCGGCAGACGGCGACGGACGGGAGCTACGCCGGTCACGGGCCGGCGGCAGGATGACGCCGCCGGCCGGTGGATGTCCCGCGACCCACCGGCCGGACGGCGTCGGATCAGCAGCCGCTGTCGTGCAGGGCGCGGCTGTCGGCCTTGGTCTTCACGAACTCGGCGAGCCGGTCGCCCTCGAGCGGGGCGTACTTGGTGCCGCCGTCGCTGTTCCAGGCGAGGCCGAACCACGCCTCCGGCGTGGACAGGATCGCCTCGCCGGCAGCCTTGATCGCGGCGGCGGTGAACCCGTTGTACTCACCGAGGCCGATCGGCTTGCTGCCGAAGCCCTGCTGGTCCATCCAGGTCGCCAGCAGCGGCACGGCCCGAGCGGGGAGCTTGGTGCCGGGAGCGGCGGCCGTGCCGGACTGGTAGGAGTCGACGGCCACGAAGTCCCACTGAATGAGCAGCGACTTGCTGGTGAAGCTCGTGAACTCCGCGACCTTGTTGTCGAGCAGCCATCCGTTGAGGATCGGGCCGACCTCGATCTTCGGCGTCGTGGACGACTTCATGATGTCGAGGAACTTCTGCGAGCCGGCGCGGAACTTGGCCGGGTCCATGTCGCCGGACGGCTCGTGCCAGAAGGTCACGGTCACGGGCACGTTGAGGCCGGCGAGGTAGCTGTGGGTGGCCTTGAGCCAGGAGTCGTAGCCGCCGTTGATCAGCGTGTCGACGCTCGGCACCTTGTAGGAGATGACCGGCATCTGGCGGGCGGCGACCGCCTGGGAGATGACCGAGGACTGGGCCCGGCCGTCCGACTGCAGATTGGCGAAGACGCGACGGGCGGACACGCCGCACGCGCCGACCTCGGAGATCCGCTGGCTCCACATCCCGGCCGGGGCGGACATGCCGATGACCTTCGGCGCAGGCGCGGTGGTGGTGGCAGCCGTGCGGGGCGCCGGGGCGGCGTCGGCGGACAGTGCGGGGGTGGTCGTGATGAGGGCGGCGACGGCAGCGAGGCCGGCCAGCGCAGAAACGCGGGCGCGCTTCATGGACTACTCCTTCGGGGGTTCGGGGGATGGCGGCTCATCGGAGGCTGGGGAGTCATCACGAGCCGCTCGGAACGAGGGCATGACGCAGCACTGGGTGAGCCGAGACGACACTGACAGGGACCCAACCGGCCCCACACCGTCCGAATGACGGGTATCGATACCCGTTCGCGGATCCGCGCGCCGACGGGCAGTGGTGGGCGCAGAGGGGATCGAACCCCCGACCACCTCCTTGTAAGGGAGGTGCTCTACCGCTGAGCTATACGCCCGAGGCTCCGAGCCGCGCGGTCGGAGCGGGGCACAGACTACGGCACCCGAGGAGCGGGAAATGAAGTTGAACCGCAGGCGTCTCGGGTCACCTGCGGCTCAACGAGGCCAACAGTAGAGGCGCCGTTCAAGGGCTGTCGCGGGTTCGATTGAAAACCGCAGGATTTCCGTCCGGCCGGTCTAGACCGGAGCGTGAAATGGGTCAGATCACGGCCGTCAGCTGCTGCAGGTGCTCGTCCAGGTCGCGGCCCTCGGGCATCGCGTTGTGGGCCGCCCAGCGGACCTTGCCGTCCCGGTCGACGACGTACGACGAGCGCCTCGGGCAGCCCCGCTGGTCGTCGAAGACGTCGTAGGCCCGGGCGACCTCGCCGTGCGGCCAGAAGTCGGAGAGCAGGGGGAAGTTCAGGCCGTCCTGGTCGGCGAACGCGCGCAGTGCGTAGACCGGGTCGCACGAGATCCCGAGCACCTCGGTGTCGAAGGTCAGGAAGTCCGCGAGCCGGTCGCGGATGCCGGCCATCTCGCCGGTGCAGACCCCGGAGAAGGCGTACGGGTAGAAGAGGATGGCCACCGCCTTCTTCCCGCGGTACGACGACAGCGTGACGTCCTGGCCGAACTGGTCGCGCAGCGTGAAGTCGGGGGCTGCTCCGCCGAGCTCGAGACCGGTCATGCGACCAGTCTTCCACCCGGCACGGACAGCGCCCCACCCGGCAGGAGGTGGGCGGTCAGTCGGTGTCGAGCTCCCGCTTGAGCACCTTGCCGGTGGCGTTGCGCGGCAGCTCGTCGAGGAACAAGATCTCGCGCGGCACCTTGTACCGCGCCAGGTTCTCCTTCACGTGTCCCTTGAGCTCGTCCTCGGACACCTCGCTCGAGGTCACCACGAACGCCCGCAGCCGCTTGCCGAAGTCTGCGTCGTCGACGCCGACGGCCGCCACCTCGACCACGGCGGCGTGCCGCATCAGGCAGTCCTCGACCTCCTTCGGGAAGACGTTCTCCCCGCCGGACACGATCATCTCGTCGTCGCGGCCCTCGACGTGCAGCCGGCCGTTCTCGTCGAAGCGGCCCACGTCGCCGGTCGACATCAGCCCGTCGACCACCTCCTTGTGGCCGCCGCCGGTGTAGCCCTCGAACAGCAGCCCGTTGCCGACGAAGATCCGCCCCGTCTCCCCCGCCGGCAGCTCCTGGCCGTCCCCGTCGAGGATCTTCACGATCGTCGCGTACGGCGGCTTGCCGGCGGCCGACGGCGCCTCCCGGAGGTCCACCGGGTCGGCGATGGAGGCGTAGGCGACCTCCGTGGAGCCGTAGATGTTGTAGAGGTTCTCGCCGAAGTGATCCATCCAGTCGGTGGCCAGGTCGCCCGGCAGCGCCGACCCGGACGAGGCGACGACCTGCACGCGGGAGAGGTCGTACCGCACCAGCGTGTCCTCCGGGAGGGCCATGATCCGCTGCAGCATGACCGGGATCACGACGAGCGAGTCGCAGCGCTCGTCCTGGGTCACCGCCAGGCACTGCTCGGGGTCGAAGCGGCGCCCTGAGCACGACCGTCGAGCCGAGCAGCATCGCCATCGCCAGGTGCGCGAAGCCCCAGGTGTGGAACAGCGGCGCGGCGATGTGCGTCCGCCAGCCGTACTTCAGCGGCATCCGGGACAGCAGCGAGACCGCCGCGTCGATCCCGGCCTCGCTGCGCGGCGCGCCCTTGGGGGTGCCGGTCGTGCCCGATGTGAGGATCACGATCCGGCCGTGACGTCCCGGCGGGGTCACGTCGTCGCCGGGCTGGGAGTCGATCAACGCCTCCAGCGTGTGGCCGTCGGCGCCCCCGTCGGTCCAGCCGAGCACCGACGTACCGACATCGGCCTTCTCCAGGAGGCCGGTGAACTCCTCGTCGTGCACCACCACGGTCGGCTTCTGGCGCTCGAGGACGTCGACGAGCTGCGGGCCGGCGAACGCGGTGTTCAGGTACAGGATGTCGGCTCCGAGCTTCGCCGTCGCGATGCTGGCGTCCACGAAGCCGCGGTGGTTGCGGCACATCAGCGCCACGCTGTCGCCCTCGGAGACGCCCAGCTCCGCGAACGCCCGGGCCAGCGCGTTCGACCGGCGGTGCACGTCGGCGTAGGTCAGCTCACCGAGCTCGTCGACGATCGCCGTACGCCGGGGGTCGAGCAGCGCCGCGGCGGTGAACCCGCCGGCGGGACCGGTGCCCCAGTCCCGGAGGGCCTTGGCGGCCCTGGCCAGCGCCACCGGGTGGTGCGGGCGCAGGACGCCGGCCTGCCCGAGCACCTTCGCGGTGGTGCCCGTGGCGGAGGCCCCGGCGAGAACCTTCTGGAGGACGTCCTGGAGCACGCGTTGCCTTTCCTCGTGGTGTCTGCACCCGTGCAACGAGCGCGGACGGGGATGGTCCCGAGTGACCATTCCCGTGTCCCGGCGAGGCCGAATCCCTCAGGCGGGCGTCTTCGGTGCGATCAGCCTGGTGGCGGCCCAGTCCTTGCTGACGCTCGCGGTGGTGGTCTGCGAGAGGCCCGCGACCGGGGCGGCCTCGGCGATGTCGGCGGGGTCGACGGAGTTGGGGCGGCCCACCTTCGGCGTGAGCAGCCAGATGGCGCCGCCCCCGACCAGGTCGGTGAGCGAGTCGACGAGACTGTCGACGAGGTCGCCGTCCTCGTTGCGGAACCAGAGCAGGACGGCGTCGACCACGTTCCCGTAGTCGCCGTCGACCATGTCGGCGTCGATCCTGTCCTCGATGGCGACCCGGAGGTCGTCGTCGGTGTCGGTGTCCCAGCCCAGCTCCTGCACGACCATCCCGGGCTTGAAGCCCAGTCGGTCAGCCGGACCCGTGGCGGGCCCGTCGGTCTGGGTGGGTCCGCCACCCGGGGTCGCGCTCACCTTGCGCCTCCATTCACACGTCAGTCGACACGTCGGTCGAAGTGGGGAGTAGTCCACCGGAGTTGGGGCAGGGGCGCAACCCGTGTCCACAGCAAGCACCCCTCGGACGCCTACCGCCCAGTAAGGCGACCGGCCGATTTCACGCTCACAGGGTGCGTGCGACGATGGCGGGGTGACCGAAGACGCTGCATCCACCACTGGCACCGATTCGGGTACGGACAAGAAGCGGAACGGCGCTACCGCGACCGTCATCCACGAAGGCCTGCCCACCCAGCTGCCCGACATCGACCCGGACGAGACCCACGACTGGCTCGACTCCTTCGACTCCCTCGTCGACGAGCGCGGCCGCGAGCGCGCGCGCTACGTGATGCTCCGGCTGCTGGAGCGCGCCCGGCAGGCGAACGTCGGCGTCCCCGCGCTGCGGAGCACCGACTACATCAACACCATCCCGCCGGAGCGGGAGCCGTGGTTCCCCGGCGACGAGGAGACCGAGCGCCGGATCCGCGCGTTCATCCGCTGGAACGCCGCCGTGATGGTGTCGTCCGCGAACCGCAAGGGCCTCGAGGTCGGCGGCCACATCGCGACGTACCAGTCCTCCGCCAGCCTGTACGAGGTCGGCTTCAACCACTTCTTCCGCGGCAAGGACCACCCCGGCGGCGGCGACCAGGTCTACTTCCAGGGCCACGCCTCCCCCGGCATCTACGCCCGGGCGTTCCTCGAGGGCCGGCTCAACGAGGAGCAGCTGTACCGGTTCCGCCAGGAGGTGCAGCACGGCCCGCACGCCGGCCTCTCGTCGTACCCCCACCCCCGGCTGATGCCCGACTTCTGGGAGTTCCCGACGGTCTCGATGGGCCTGACCGCCCTGAACTCGATCTACCAGGCCCGGTTCAACCGCTACCTCCACAACCGCGGCATCAAGGACACCGACCAGCAGCGCGTCTGGGCGTTCCTCGGCGACGGGGAGATGGCCGAGCCGGAGTCGCTCGGCGCGATCCGGATCGCGGCGCGCGAGGAGCTCGACAACCTGGTCTGGGTCGTGAACTGCAACCTCCAACAGCTCGACGGCCCGGTCACCGGCAACGGCAAGATCATCCAGGAGCTCGAGGCGAACTTCCGCGGCGCCGGCTGGAACGTCATCAAGGTCGTGTGGGGTCGTGAGTGGGACCCGCTGCTGGCCCGGGACGTCGACGGCGTGCTGGTCAACCGGATGAACACGACGCCGGACGGCCAGTTCCAGACCTACTCCACCGAGGACGGCGCGTACGTCCGCGAGCACTTCTTCGGCGCCGACCCGCGCCTGCGCAAGATGGTCGAGCACATGACCGACCAGCAGATCGTGAAGCTGCCGCGCGGCGGCCACGACTACCGCAAGGTGTACGCCGCCTTCGACTCGGCCACCCAGCACGTCGGCCAGCCGACCGTGATCCTCGCCAAGACAATCAAGGGCTGGACGATCGACGCCCTCGAGGGCAAGAACGCCACGCACCAGATGAAGAAGCTGACCCCGGACGACCTGAAGAAGTTCCGGGACCGCCTCTACCTCCCGATCTCCGACCGCGACCTCGAGCGCGCCTACGAGGAGACCGGCGCGGCGCCGTTCTTCCACCCGGGCAAGGACTCCCCCGAGATCGAGTACATGATGGAGCGCCGCCGGTCGCTCGGCGGCTCGCTGCCGAGGCGGGTGCTGCGCGCCAAGACGCTCACGCTGCCGGGCGACGAGATGTACGCCGAGCTCAAGCAGGGCGGCGGCAAGCACAAGATCGCCACCACCATGGCCCTCGTCCGGCTCCTCAAGGACTGGATGAAGGACCCGGAGATCGGCAAGCGGATCGTCCCGATCGCCCCGGACGAGTACCGGACCTTCGGCATGGACTCGATGTTCCCGAGCGCGAAGGTCTACAACCCGGGCGGCCAGCAGTACGAGTCGGTCGACCGGAAGTTGTTGCTCTCCTACAAGGAGTCGGCGCAGGGCCAGATGCTCCACGAGGGCATCTCCGAGGCCGGTGGCATGGCTTCGGCGACCGCCGCGGGCTCGGCGTACTCGACCCACGGCGAGCACATGATCCCGTTCTTCATCTTCTACTCGATGTTCGGGTTCCAGCGCACCGGCGACTCCATCTGGGCGATGGCCGACCAGCTCGCGCGCGGCTTCCTGATCGGCGCGACCGCCGGTCGCACGACGCTGACCGGCGAGGGGCTGCAGCACGCCGACGGCCACTCGCCGCTGCTCGCGGCGACCAACCCCGCGGTCGTGCACTACGACCCGGCGTTCGCCTACGAGATCAGCCACATCATGAAGTCCGGCCTCGAGCGGATGTACGGCGAGGGCGGCCCCAACGGCCAGGGCGAGGACGTCATCTTCTACCTCACCGTCTACAACGAGCCGGTGGCCCAGCCGGCCGAGCCGGACGGGGTCGACGCCGAGGGCATCCTCAAGGGCATCCACCACGTCTCGGCCGCCGACGGCGAGGGCCCACGCGCCCAGCTACTGGCCTCGGGCGTCGCCTTCCCGTGGATCAAGGAGGCCCAGGAGATCCTGGCCGAGGAGTGGGGCGTCCGCGCCGACACCTGGTCGGTCACCTCGTGGAACGAGCTCGCGCGCGACGCCGTCGCCGCCGAGGAGTGGAACCTGCTCCACCCGGGCGAGTCGCCGCGCACGGCGTACGTCTCGGACAAGCTGGGCGGCACGTCGGGTCCGGTCGTGGCGGTCTCCGACTACATGCGCGCCGTACCCCTGCAGATCGCGCGGTGGGTCCCGGCCGACTACCGGGTGCTCGGCGCCGATGGCTTCGGGTTCGCCGACACCCGTCCGGCGGCCCGCCGGTTCTTCCACATCGACGCCCAGTCGGTCGTCGTGCAGACCCTGCAGGCGCTGGCCGACGCCGGCGAGATTGAGCGGTCGAAGGTCGAGGAGGCGTTCGCGAAGTACCGCATCGACGACCCGACCGCCGTGTCCGGGGTCAAGCAGGAGGGCGGCGACGCCTGACGTCCCAGCCGGTTGCTGACGTTGTCGGGTGCGACACCCGACAACGTCAGGCCGGCTCGGACACCGCGTGCAGCCTGACCGGTGCCGCGCCGTTGCGCAGCAGCCGGCGGAACCGGGCCCGCGAGTACGACGCGGGCTCGGTCGTGCGGATGAAGTCGTTGACGATCCGCGCGAACCGCTGCGGGTGGTCCTTGTGCGGGAAGTGGCCGGAGTCCGGGATCACCTCGACGCGGGCGTTCGGGGCGAGCTGGGCGGCCGCGTTCGCGTGGCGCACCGGGATGACCCGGTCGTTGCGACCCCACACCACCCACATCGGCATCGCCTCGGTGAGGTAGGCCCGGTCCGCCATGGTGACGATCTGGCCCTGCCAGTCGACGACCGCCCGGACCACGTGACGCACGGCGTGCCGCGCCTGCGGGTCGCGGAACGTGTCGTAGATCTCGGCGACCTCGTCGAGGTCGCGGGTCAGCGAGAGCCCGGTCGCGGACAGGGCCCGCAGGCCGGCCTTGCCGGCGTGGCGGATGCCCGGCAGCGTCAGCACGCTCATCACCTGGTGGAACCCGGGCGTGCTGATCGCGCGGATCGCGGGCGACACGTCGGGACCGAGGCCACCGGAGGCGACCAGCATCAGCCGCTCGGTCCGCTCGGGGAACTGGTAGGCGAACTGCATGGCGACCCCGCCGCCGAAGCTGTGCCCGATCACCGTCGCCTTGTCGATCCCGAGCACCGTCAGCAGGTCGCGCATGCCGTTGGCGAAGCCGCCGAGCGTGTAGTCGGCGCGCGGCTTGTCGCTCTGTCCGTGGCCCAGCAGGTCGGGCGCGATCACCGTGTACCGGCGCGCGAGGGTCTCGATCACCGACTCCCAGGTCGTGTGGTCGCACCCGAGACCGTGCAGCAGCAGCACCGCCGGCCCCGACCCGGCCCGGACGAAGGCGCGGCGATGTCCATGGATCGTCACGAACTGGACATCCGATCGGTCTGACACCGAGCCTCCCCAGGATGGAACAGCCCGGCGGGCCGTCGAAGTGGATTCAACCAGACGTACCCACGGCACGGGCGCCGGAATCCCTTGATTTACCGGGGTTTTACGCGCTCGGACCGTTCCACTAGCCTCCGAGGGTGACTCCAGGCCAGGCCGCCGCCCCGCAGCGAGCGGCCGACGCCCTGCAACGGGCGACGGGAGCGCTCAGCACCGCCGCGATGGCGCGCATGGACCAGGACATGCCGTGGTTCCGCGACCTGAGCGCCGAGGACCGGTCGTGGGTCGGCGTGATCGTCCAGGCCGGCATCCGCGGCTTCGTCGACTGGTACCGCGAGGGCGACCAGCCCGCCCCCGGTGGGACCGAGATGGTCGCGTCGGTCTTCGGCGTCGCACCCCGCGCGCTCGCGGGCGTCATCAACCTCCAGCAGACCGTCGACCTGGTCCGGCTCTCCATCGAGGTCGTCGAGTCGAACGTCGAGACCCTGCTCGAGCCGTCCGACGCGGCCGACGTCCGGGCTGCGGTGCTGCGCTACGCCCGCGAGGTCGCGTTCGCGACCGCCCAGGTCTACGCCCGGGCCGCCGAGCAGCGCGGCGCCTGGGACGCCCGTCTCGAGGCGCTGGTCGTCGACGCCGTGCTCCGCTCCGAGCCCGACGAGACCCTGCTGTCCCGGGCGAGCGCCCTCGGCTGGGCGGGCCGCGGCGAGGTCGCGGTCGTGCTCGGCCCGGTGCCGGCCGACCGCAGCGAGTCGACGACCTTCGAGGAGGTACGCCGATCCGCACGGTCGGCGGGCATGGACGCGCTGTGCGCGGTGCAGGGCGACCGGCTCGTCGTCGTGCTCGGCGGCGTCACCGACCCGCGGGCCGCCGCCGAGACCGTCACCGCGCTGTTCGGCGACGGCCCGGTGGTGGTGGGCCCGGTCGCCGCGGACCTCGGACAGGCCCACGTCTCGGCGCGGGCCGCGCTCTCCGCCCTGCGCGCCGCGCCGGGCTGGCCGCAGGCGCCCCGCCCGGTGCGCAGCACCGACCTGCTGCCCGAGCGCGCGCTGGCCGGCGACGGGCACGCCCGCCGACACCTCATCGACGAGGTGTACCTCCCCCTCCTGCACGCCCGTGGCACGCTGATCGAGACGATCTCGGCGTACTTCGAGCACGGCTCCTCGATCGAGGCGACCGCCCGCGCGCTGTTCGTGCACCCGAACACGGTCCGCTACCGGCTCCGGCAGTCCGCCGAGCTCACCGGCTTCTCCGCCACCGACGCACGGGACGCGTTCACGCTGGAGATCGCCCTGGTGCTCGGCCGCCAGTCCGGCCGGACTTTGTAGGAACCCTACAAAGTTCGCTCGGCGGTTTTCGTGCACGCCCGAGGCGAGGTGGAGGCCCCGCTCCCGGCACAGTTGACCTCGTGCTCGTGATCGTCGCTCCCGGCCAAGGCGCCCAGTCCCCCGGATTCCTCCAGCCCTGGCTCGAGGACCCGACGTTCGCGTCCCGGTTCGACTGGCTCTCCACCGTGGCCGGCCTCGACCTGGCCCACTACGGCACCGAGGCGGACGCCGAGACCATCCGGGACACCCGGATCGCCCAGCCGCTGCTGGTCGCCACCGGCCTGGTCGCCGCCCTGGAGCTGTTCCCGCACCCCGCCGACGCCTTCCAGCACATCGGTGCGGTCGCCGGCCACAGCGTCGGCGAGATCGCCGCGGCCGCCGGTGCCCGCGTGATCACCGCCGAGCAGGCGATGGTCCTGGTCCGCGAGCGCGGGCGGGCGATGGCGGATGCCGCAGCCGTCACGCCCACCGGCATGACCGCGATCCTCGGCGGTGACCGCGACGAGGTCCTTGCCGTCCTCGACAAGCACGGGCTCACCCCCGCCAACGACAACGGCCCCGGCCAGATCGTCGCCGCGGGCACCATCGAGCAGCTCGCGGCGTTCGCCGAGGACCCGCCGGCCAAGGCCCGGCTGATGCCGCTCAGCGTCGCGGGCGCCTTCCACACCCACCACATGCAGCCCGCCGTCGGCCACCTCGCCGGCCTGGCCCGGTCCGTGTCGGTGCACGACCCGCGGACCCGGCTGATCTCCAACCGCGACGGCCAGGTCGTCCACGACGGTCGCGACGTGCTCGCCCGCATCGTCGGCCAGATCGCAAGCCCGGTCCGCTGGGACCTCTGCCTGGAGACGATGGAGGACCTCGGCGTGACCGGCATCCTCGAGATGCCCCCGGCCGGCACCCTCACCGGCATCGCGAAGCGGGCCCTCAAGGGCGTGGAGACCTTCGCGCTCAAGACCCCGGACCAGCTGGACGACGCCCGGGCGTTCTGCGCCAAGCACGGCGAGGCGTCGGACATGGACGCCTCCCCCACCTGGCGGATGATCGTGTCCCCGGCTAAGGGCACGTTCCACGTGTCGGCCGAGGCGGCCGACCTCGGGGTCCTCTCACCCGGTACGACGATCGGCGACGTCGCCAGCCTGCGCGACCGCACCGCGGTGACCGCGCCGCACGGCGGCCAGGTCGTGGAGTGGCTGGTCGAGGACGGTGACCTGGTCTCACCCGGCCAGCCGCTGCTGCGGCTGCACCCCGAGGGAGGAATGTGATGGCCCCGATCCGCCAGACGACCGGTGCGTCGCACGCGGCGATCCTCGGCATCGGCACCTACCGGCCGTCGCGGATCATCCCGAACGCCGAGGTGGTCGAGGCGATCGACTCCAGCGACGAGTGGATCCAGCAGCGCTCCGGCATCCGCCAGCGGCGCTGGGCGTCGCCCGAGGAGACCGTCCAGTCGATGTCGGTCGACGCCGCGCGGATCGCGCTGGAGCGGGCGCGGGTCGACGCCCGCCAGATCGACTGTGTCATCGTCGCGACCGTCACGCACATGTACCAGACGCCGGCCATCGCGACCGCGATCGCGCACGAGCTCGGCACCGACCAGGCGGCGGCGTTCGACATCTCGGCCGCCTGCGCCGGCTTCTGCCACGGCGTCGCCCTCGCCGCGGACATGGTGCGTGGCGGCAGCGCGGGCCACGTGCTGGTCATCGGCGTCGAGCGCCTCTCCGACCTCACCGACGTCGGCGACCGCGGCACGGCGTTCATCTTCGCCGACGGTGCGGGCGCGGCGGTGGTCGGCCCCAGCGACACGCCGGGCATCGGCCCGGTCGTGTGGGGCTCCGACGGCGAGCAGTTCGACCTGATCCGGCAGAAGGAGGACTGGCGCGACGTCGTCGCCAGCGAGAACCCCCAGATGCCCCACCTGGTCATGCAGGGCAACGCGGTCTTCCGCTGGGCGTCGTTCGCGATGGCGAAGATCGGCCAGCAGGCACTCGATCGCGCGGGCGTCGCCATCGACGACCTCGACGTGTTCGTGCCGCACCAGGCCAACATGCGCATCACCGACGCCATGGCGCGCGCCATGAAGCTGCCCGAGCGGGTGCGGATCGCGCGCGACATCGCCGAGCAGGGCAACACCTCGGCGGCGTCCATCCCGCTCGCCCTCGACCGGATGATCGAGGAGGGCGACGCGCGCAGCGGCGACACGGCCCTCCTGATCGCCTTCGGTGCCGGACTCGCGTACGCCGCGCAGGTCGTCACCGTCCCCTGAAACACCCCGATTTCGCTCACACAACCGAAAGGAAGGGCCCGATGGCCACCACCGAGGAGATCCGCGCCGACCTGGCTGACATCGTCAACGAGGTCGCCGGCATCGACGCCGACGACGTCCAGCTCGACAAGTCGTTCGTCGACGACCTGGACGTGGACTCGCTGTCCATGGTCGAGGTCGTCGTCGCGGCCGAGGAGAAGTTCGGCGTCTCCATCCCCGATGACGAGGTCAAGAACCTCAAGACCGTGGGCGACGCCGTCGCCTTCATCGAGCGCGCCCAGGCCTGAGCCGACCGCGTCGTCGGGCCTGTCGAGACACAAGGAGCACCATGTCGAAGCGAGTCGTCGTCACCGGCCTCGGGACCACCTCTCCCGTGGGCGGCGACGTTCCCACCACCTGGGACGCCCTGGTCAACGGACGCTCGGGCGTCCGGTACCTGACCGACGACTGGGCCGAGGAGATGCCGGTCCGGATCGCCGGCCGGATCGCCGTCGAGCCGACCGAGGTCCTCGAGCGGGTCAAGGCCCGCCGTCTCGACCGGTCCGCGCAGTTCGCGATGGTCGCCGCCATGGAGGCCTGGGCGGACGCCGGGCTCGTGGACGCTGAGCTCGACAACGACCGGCTCGGCGTCGCGATGGCATCCGGTATCGGCGGCGTCACCACGCTCCTCGACAACTACGACACGCTCAAGGCGAAGGGCCCGCGTCGGGTCTCCCCCCTGGCCGTGCCGATGTTGATGCCGAACGCGCCGGCGGCGCAGATCAGCCTGTACGTCGGAGCGCGCGCGGCGGTCATCACGCCGGTGTCGGCGTGCGCCTCCGGCAACGAGGCGATCGCCCACGCCATCGACCAGATCCGGCTCGGCCGGGCCGACGTCGTGGTCGCGGGCGGCACCGAGGCGGCGATCCACCCGCTGCCCATGGCCGCGTTCGCGAACATGATGGCGCTCTCCAAGACCGCCAGTGGGCCGGACGGCGGTGACCCGACGGCGGTGTCGCGGCCGTGGGACCTCGCCCGGGACGGGTTCGTGCTCGGCGAGGGCGCCGGTGTGCTGGTGCTGGAGACGGAGGAGCACGCGAAGGCTCGCGGGGCGCGGATCTACGCGACCGTGCTGGGCGCCGGCATCACCGCCGACTCCCACGACATCGCGCAGCCGGACCCCGAGGGTCGCGGCGGCTCTCGGGCGATCCTGCGGGCGCTCGCGGAGGCCGAGATCAGCCCCAGCGACATCGCGCACGTCAACGCGCACGCGACCTCGACGCCGCAGGGCGACATCGCCGAGGGGCTGATGCTGCACGCCACGCTCGGCGCCCATGCGACCGAGGTCGTGGTCACCAGCACCAAGTCGATGACCGGCCACCTGCTCGGCGGCGCGGGAGCCCTGGAGGCGGTCGCCACGGTGCTGGCGCTGCACCACCGGATCGCTCCTCCGACGATCAACCTGGACAACCAGGACCCCCAGGTCGAGCTCGACATCGCGACCAAGGCCCGGGACCTGCCGCTCGGTGACATCGCCGCCCTGAACAACTCCTTCGGCTTCGGCGGCGCGAACGTCGCGGTCGCCTTCGGGTCGGTCTGAGCCACCCCGGAAGGACACTGACCGTGACTGCAGCACCCACGCAAGCGAAGCGCGCGAAGCTCCCCCGCGAGGAGGACCCCCGCAACCCCGTCCACCGGCTCGCCGCGCTGCTCGACGAGGGCACGCTCGAGCTGATCACGCCCGACGACGACTCGGGGATGCTCGCGGCCGTCGGGCAGGTCGACGGCACCCGCGTCGTGGCCTTCTGCTCCGACGCGACCGTGATGGGCGGCGCGATGGGCGACCTGGGCTGCCGGGTCGTCGTCGACGCGTACCACCGCGCGATGACCGACGGGGTCCCGATCATCGGGCTCTGGCACTCCGGCGGAGCCCGGCTCGCCGAGGGCGTCCTCTCGCTGCACGCGGTCGGTCGGATCTTCCACGCGATGACGCAGGCGTCGGGCAAGATCCCGCAGATCTCGGTCGTGCTCGGACCCGCGGCGGGCGGCGCGGCGTACGGTCCCGCCCTCACCGACGTCGTCATCCTCGGCCCCGAGGGCCGGATCTTCGTCACCGGCCCGGACGTCGTGCGCTCGGTGACCGGCGAGGACGTCGACATGCTGCGGCTCGGCGGGCCCGAGCCGCACGGTCGCCGCTCCGGGGTCGTGCACATCCTCACCGAGTCCGAGCGGGAGGCGCTGGACCGCGCCCGCGGCGTCGCGTCGCTGCTCGGGTCCCAGGGCAGCATGAAGGTCGACGCCGTGGAGGACCGTGATCTCGAGGCGCTCCTCCCCGAGTCCAAGAAGCGGGCGTACGACGTGCACCCGCTCGTCGAGTCACTCCTCGACGAGGGCACCACCCAGGAGCTGCACGCCCGCTGGGCGCCCAACATCGTCACCGCCCTCGGCCGGCTCGGCGGCCGCACCGTCGGCGTGGTCGCCAACAACCCGCTCCGCCTCGGCGGCTGCCTGGACTCCCTCTCCGCGGAGAAGGCCAGCAGGTTCGTGCGCCTGTGCGACGCGCTCGGCGTGCCGCTCGTCGTCGTCGTCGACGTGCCCGGCTACCTGCCCGGCGTGGGCCAGGAGTGGGACGGCGTCGTGCGCCGCGGCGCGAAGCTGCTGCACGCGTTCGGCGAGTGCGTGGTCCCGCGGGTCACGCTGGTGACCCGGAAGACGTACGGCGGCGCCTACATCGCGATGAACGCCCGCTCGCTCGGCGCCACGAAGGTGTTCGCCTGGCCGGGCGCGGAGGTAGCGGTGATGGGGCCGGTGGCGGCCATCCGGATCCTCCACCGGCGCCGGCTCGCCGACGTCGCTCCCGACATCCGGCCCCAGGTCGAGGCCGAGCTCGCGGCCGAGCACGAGCGGATCGCCGGCGGCGTGGAGAGGGCCGTCGAGATCGGCGTGGTCGACGAGATCGTGCGGCCGGACGCGACCCGGGGCGCGATCGCCCGGGCCATCGAGGATGCGGTCCAGAGCGTCGGCGTACGTCGCGGCGCGCACGGCAACATCCCGCTCTGACCGCCGGCGGGCGTAACCGCGCGGACGGGTCCCGCGTTGGACGGTGCATGACGCCCGTCACACGCTCGGGGATGGTGCTCGGGTGCGCCGCGCTCGCCGCCGGCGTGCTGACCGCCGTTCCCGCTTCGGCAGATCCGCCGCCCGACCCGGTCTCGGGGCTGGTCGGACCGCTGCTCGGCCAGAAGGGGGACGGCGGTCGGCATCAGCGCGACCGCAGCGAGCGGGGGTACACCAGCGCCGAGGACGGCGTGCTGAGGGCGGGCTGCCACAACCACCGCTACCGCTACGCCGTCGAGGTCCGGACGGACGACTGGACGCTGGAGACCTTCCTGGACGACCGCACCGGGGACACCGTGTCCTCGGGGACCTTCTCCTCCGACTCCGACCCCCGTCGGACCCACTCGACCTTCCGCTTCTGCCGCTACTCGACGTACGCCGGCAGGTTCAAGATCCGGGCGAAGCTGACCTGGTACAACGACGCCGGCGACCACACGGCGTGGTTCCAACCGTCGTACTTCCGGCTGCGCCGGCCCTAGTTCCCGCTCAGACGACCTGGTGCAGCCAGCGGACCGGAGCGCCCTCGCCGGCGTGCCGGAACGTCTCGAGCTCGTCGTCCCACGGCTTGCCGAGGAGCTTGTCGATCTCGACCAGCAGGGTGGTGTCACCCAGCGCGGCCTTGACCACCGCGGCCTTGAGCCGGTCCTCGGGGATCATGATGTCGCCGTGCAGGCCGGTGACGGCGTGGAAGACGCCGAGCTCGGGGGTGTAGGAGTAGCGCGCGCCCTCGGAGCCGGCGGTCGGCTCCTCGGTGATCTCGAAGCGCAGGTGGTTCCAGCCGCGCAGCGCGGAGGCGACGGCCGCGGCCGCCCCGACGTCACCGGCCCAGGAGAGCTCGGCGCGGTAGGCACCCGACTGCGCCGGCTGGGGGGTCCAGTCCAGGCTCACGGGCACGCCCAGGACACCGCTGACGGCCCACTCGATGTGCGGGCACAGCGCGGACGGCGCTGAGTGGACGTACAGGACGCCCCTCGTCGCGGTGCGGGTGGCAGTGCGTGCGGTCACCGTGACCTCCTTCATCTCCGGCGCGAGATGCGCCTTCCCCAGCGGTCTCAGCGGAGATGAGCAGTCGAAGTGACAGCGATGTAGTTGTGCCGACCATTGTGGCGCATGTGGCCCCTGAACACCAGTGATCAGTGAGGGACGGCGGTGGCGCGTCGCGGACCGAGGTCCATCAGGGTCTCGATGACGTCCTGGGCGATCCCGAGTCCGCCGAGGTGGCTCTCGCCGTCGATCGTCGTCATCGTGGCGTCCGGGAGGCGGTCGACGACGTGCTGCCCGTGGCGGAACGGCACGATGTGGTCGGCGTCGCCGTGCCACCACCGCACGGGCACGCGCACGTCGCCGGCCGCGAAGCCCCAGGGCCGGGTGAAGAGGATCAGGTCGTTGATGGGGGCCGAGGTCTGGAACCGGCTGCCGTTGAGCAGGTCGTCGAGGAACATCGCCTTGAACTCCGGCCGGGACAGCAGGTTCTTGTCCCCGGGCGGCTGCAGGGCGGCGTACAGGTCGAGCGCGGGGCCGGCGAGCGGGCGGACCAGCCGGATGCCCTGGGTCAGCGCCACCCCGAGCGGCACCCGGGCCGCGACGAGGAGCGGGGCCACCAGGACCGCGAGCTGGATGATGCCGCCGTCGATCGCATCGTCGCCCTGGGTCGGCGCGACGCCGCCGAGGACGCCCACGCCGTGCACCCGGTCGGGCAGCGCGGCACCCGCCGCGAGCGCGTAGGGCCCGCCGCCGGAGAGCCCGATCAGCCGGACGGTGTCGATCGCGAGCGTGTCCAGCACGACCTCGAGGTCGTGGGTCCAGTCCATGACGTCCGGGTAGAGGTACGGCGTCGACGAGCCGATGCCGGGTCGGTCCAGGCCGATGATCCGCACGCCCTGGCGCGCGGCGTACTCACGCACCTCGAGCGGGATCTGTCGGCGCGCACCGGGCGTCCCGTGCATCCACACGATCGCCGGCCCGCGGCGCGGGCCGTACTCGGCGAAGCTCAGCCGTCGCGCGTCGCGCACCGCGATCGTGCCCTCGAGGGCGGGACGGCGCACGTTGGTCATGCCCGGCAGTGTCCCACCTCAGCAGGTCCGGACCGCGGCGGGATCCACGATGTTGCCGATCTCACGTACGGCGCCGAGCAGCTGTCCGTCGCCCACGACCTCAGGGCCGTCCACGACGTCGAGCACCAGGCAGGTGACGTTGTCCTTGCCGCCGGCGGCCAGCGCTGCCTGCACCAGCACGGCGGCCGCCGAGTGCGGATCCCGGGTGCGGAGCAGCTCGGCGACCACCTCGTCCGGCACCAGGTCGGTCAGGCCGTCGCTGCACAGCAGCAGCCGGTCCCCCGGGAGGACGGGCACGGGCAGCAGGTCGACGCCCGGGTCCAGCGGATCGCCGTCCACGGACCGGAGCACGACGTTGCGCCAGGGGTGCTGCCACGCCGCGCCCGGCTCGAGCCGGCCGCTGTCGACCAACCCCTGGACGTAGGTGTGGTCGCGCGAGAGCTGCGTCAGCTCGCCGTCGCGGAACAGGTAGGCGCGCGAGTCGCCGACGTGCCCGAGCGCCACTCGTTCGCCGTCGCACACGAGGACGGTCAGGGTGGTCGCCATCCCGAGACGGCGCAGGTCGGTCTGGACGCCGAGCTGCACGCTCGCCCGGGCCGCCTCCGCGCCGTCGCGGATGACGAGCTCCGGCACCTCACCGAACCTGGCGAGCGCGGTCGCGGCCATGGCGTAGGTCGCGGTCGCGGAGGCGACCTCCCCGGCCGCCGCTCCCCCGACCCCGTCAGCGACCACCGCGACGTAGGGGCCGACGAACGCGGAGTCCTCGTTGTCCGGGCGCGCCAGACCCACATCACTGACGCCGGCACCCGAGAATCGCAGCATCGTGGTCCTCCTCGCGGACTGTCGTCGCAGTAAATCCCGCCCGGCGGGACCCGTCAAGCCTCAGCCGAGACGCGTCTCCAGGGCTTCGGCCCGCACGTCGGCGTCGGTGAGCTGGTCGCTGTCGATCGCGTGGGTGCGGTGGAACCAGGCCAGCGCGTCCTGGTCGCGGCCGGCCGCCTCGAGGGTGTCGGCGTACGCGTAGCGCAACCGCACGACCCACGACGAGCGGCTCTTCGAGGTCAGCGGGGCGAGCTCGAGCGTGCGGAGGGCAGCGTCCAGCTGGCCGAGGTCCCGGCGCGCACCGGCCTCGACGATCGTCATCTCTGCCTTCGCCTCGGGGGCGAAGTTCGCGACCGAGGGGCTCTTGGCCAGCTTGAGCGCGTCCTGCGGCTTCCCGAGCGCCCGGTGGCAGTCGGCCATGATCGGCAGGTACGCCGTCGCGCCGTTCATCCGCTTGGCGGCCCTGAGCTCGGCGAGCGCCTCGGCGTAGTGACCGGCGGCGTAGGCCGCCTCGCCGGTGGCCTCCCGGACCACGGCCAGGCGCGGGGCGCGCGCCCGGGCGGCCAGCGTGTGCTGGTACGCCGTCTCGGGGTCCTCGTCGATCAGCAGCCCGGCCGCGGCCAGGTGCCGGGCGACCCGGGCCGCGAGCTTCTCCGGCAGGCCCTTGAGCTGGGCGGAGACAGCCCGGTCGAGCTCCTGGCCGGTGATCTCCGCGGGCAGGTCCGGACCGTCGTAGACGGCCTGGTCGGCCGTCCGGGTCGCCTGCTTGTCGACCGGCTTGCGCCAGTCGCCCTTGCGGACCGGCCGCTTGCCGGCGGGCGCCTTCCCGCGCGGCTTGTCGAAGGACTCCGACTTCCCGGATGCGCGGACCGACGACTTGCCGCCCGCTGCCGGCCGGCCCTTGCCGTCCGGCTTGCCGCCGCGGGCGGGGGGTTTGCCCCGTCCGCCGGAGCTGCCGGTGGAACGCTGGGGGCGACGTTGGTCGGCCATGACGGTGATCTCCTGGGTCGTGGGACTGGGGAACGGGGCCCAAATGCATCGTAGGGGCCACCTGACGGTGGCCCCTACGGGAAAGAATGTCCGGCGGCGTCCTACTCTCCCACAACCTCTCGGTTGCAGTACCATCGGCGCTGAAAGGCTTAACTTCCGGGTTCGGGATGGGACCGGGTGTTTCCCTTTCGCCATGGCCGCCGTAACTCTAGTTGGAGTGCAGCGCGACCCTCGCGGGCCGGCGCACATCCAAAGCCACTGTTCTGTTGTGGTGGATCTGCTGGATCGTGGACGCGAGCGAGGTGTTGTCTTGGTTGAGGGTTTGTAAGACAAGCCCTCGGCCTATTAGTACCGGTCGGCTGGGCATTGCTGCTGTACACCTCCGGCCTATCAACCCAGTGTTCTGCTGGGGGCCTTACCCCCTCGAGGGGGTGGGAAACCTCATCTTGAAACGTGCTTCCCGCTTAGATGCATTCAGCGGTTATCACTTCCGAACGTAGCTAACCAGCCGTGCCCCTGGCGGGACAACTGGCACACCAGAGGTTCGTCCATCCCGGTCCTCTCGTACTAGGGACAGCCTTTCTCAAGTTTCCTGCGCGCGCGGCGGATAGGGACCGAACTGTCTCACGACGTTCTAAACCCAGCTCGCGTGCCGCTTTAATGGGCGAACAGCCCAACCCTTGGGACCTACTCCAGCCCCAGGATGCGACGAGCCGACATCGAGGTGCCAAACCATCCCGTCGATATGGACTCTTGGGGAAGATCAGCCTGTTATCCCCGGGGTACCTTTTATCCGTTGAGCGACGTCGCTTCCACATGCCGACGCCGGATCACTAGTTCCGACTTTCGTCCCTGCTCGACATGTCTGTCTCACAGTCAAGCTCCCTTGTGCACTTACACTCAACACCTGATTGCCAACCAGGCTGAGGGAACCTTTGAGCGCCTCCGTTACATTTTAGGAGGCAACCGCCCCAGTTAAACTACCCATCAGGCACTGTCCCTGAACCAGATCATGGTCCTAGGTTAGACATCTAGTACGACCAGAGTGGTATTTCAACGTTGACTCCACACTCACTGGCGTGAATGCTTCACAGTCTCCCACCTATCCTACACAAGCCGAACCAAACACCAATACCAAACTATAGTAAAGGTCCCGGGGTCTTTCCGTCCTGCCGCGCGTAACGAGCATCTTTACTCGTAGTGCAATTTCGCCGAGTCCACGGTTGAGACAGCGCCCAAGTCGTTACTCCATTCGTGCAGGTCGGAACTTACCCGACAAGGAATTTCGCTACCTTAGGATGGTTATAGTTACCACCGCCGTTTACTGGGGCTTAAGTTCTCCGCTTCGATACCCGAAGGTATCTGACAGGTCCCCTTAACCTTCCAGCACCGGGCAGGAGTCAGTCCGTATACATCGTCTTACAACTTCGCACGGACCTGTGTTTTTAGTAAACAGTCGCTTGGGCCTGGTCTCTGCGGCCATCACCGCTTCGCAGAGCTAGTCTGCTCACGGATCCGGCCCCCCTTCTCCCGAAGTTACGGGGGCATTTTGCCGAGTTCCTTAACCATGGTTCGCTCGATCGCCTTGGTATTCTCTACCTGATCACCTGAGTCGGTTTGGGGTACGGGCGGCGCGTAGCTCGCTAGAGGTTTTTCTCGACAGCATAGGATCACCCACTTCACCCATACGGGCTCGGCATCACATCTCAGGGTCGTGATCGAACACAGCAGCCCGGATTTGCCTGGACTGCCCCCTACCTGCTTACCCGTGGACAACCATCGCCACGGTTGGGCTACCTTCCTGCGTCACCCCATCGCTTGACTACTACCAGATCGGGTCCCACGCTCCGCCCACCGGCCTCGCCCCGAAGGGTCCGGTCCGATGAGTTTCGGGTGGTTAGCATCACCGGGTTCGTCATGGGCGCTACTTTGCCGGTACGGGAATATCAACCCGTTGTCCATCGACTACGCCTGTCGGCCTCGCCTTAGGTCCCGACTTACCCAGGGCAGATTAGCTTGACCCTGGAACCCTTGATCATTCGGCGGCAATGTTTCTCACATTGCATTCGCTACTCATGCCTGCATTCTCACTCGTGTCGCGTCCACCCCTGGATCACTCCGAGGCTTCACTCGCGACACGACGCTCCCCTACCCATCCACACACCTGGACCCACAACCGTGGGCCGAGTTGACGCATGAATGCCATAGCTTCGGCGGATGACTTGAGCCCCGCTACATTGTCGGCGCGGAATCACTTGACCAGTGAGCTATTACGCACTCTTTCAAGGGTGGCTGCTTCCAAGCCAACCTCCTGGTTGTCACTGCGACTCCACATCCTTTTCCACTTAGTCACCGCTTAGGGGCCTTAGCTGATGGTCTGGGCTGTTTCCCTCTCGACTACGGAGCTTATCCCCCGCAGTCTCACTGCTGCGCTCTCACTTACCGGCATTCGGAGTTTGGCTAACGTCAGTAACCTGGTAGGGCCCATCGGCTATCCAGTGCTCTACCTCCGGCAAGAAACACGCAACGCTGCACCTAAATGCATTTCGGGGAGAACCAGCTATCACGGAGTTTGATTGGCCTTTCACCCCTATCCACAGGTCATCCCCTCAGTTTTCAACCTAAGTGGGTTCGGTCCTCCACGCGGTCTTACCCGCGCTTCAACCTGCCCATGGATAGATCACTCCGCTTCGGGTCTTGATCGTGCTACTCAAACGCCCTCTTCGGACTCGCTTTCGCTACGGCTCCCCCACACGGGTTAACCTCGCAACACAACGCAAACTCGCAGGCTCATTCTTCAAAAGGCACGCCGTCACCCCAACACCCACATAACATAGCGGTGGGCAGCCGGGCTCCGACGGATTGTAGGCACACGGTTTCAGGTACTATTTCACTCCCCGCCAGGGGTACTTTTCACCTTTCCCTCACGGTACTTGTCCGCTATCGGTCATCAAGGAGTATTTAGGCTTAACGGGTGGTCCCGCCAGATTCACACGGAATTTCAGGAGTTCCGTGTTACTTGGGAACACACTCCAGAGTCACGCACTTACACTTACGGGGCTATCACCCTCTACGGCGCCACTTTCCAGCGGACTTCAACTTCACACGCGATTTCTTACTCTGTCACACGCCGGCAGACATGTATGAATGGTCCCACAACCCCCCATGCGCAACCCCTGCCGGGTATCACACGCATAAGGTTTAGCCTCCTCCGATTTCGCTCGCCACTACTCTCGGAATCACTATTGTTTTCTCTTCCTGTGGGTACTGAGATGTTTCACTTCCCCACGTTCCCTCCACACACCCTATACATTCAGGCGCGGGTAACACGACATGACTCGTGCTGGGTTCCCCCATTCGGACACCCCCGGATCACAGCTCGGTTGCCAACTCCCCAGGGCTTATCGCAGGCTCCTACGTCCTTCATCGGCTCTTGATGCCAAGGCATCCACCATGTGCCCTTCATAGCTTGTCTCACAAACACTCAACAAAGACAACAACTACAAAGACCAAGCGTCTCCTCGTATCGAGGAGGCACTTGAATTCGCACCCGACATGGTGAGGTCAGGTGCGAAAGATGCTCGCGTCCACTATCCAGTTTGGAAGATCCTTGCCCACCGACCGCACGACGCCGGCGAACCGGGCGACGTGCCAAGGGGGGCGGAGAAGTCACCGACCCGTACCCCTGCGATGCAGGGCTACGAGGCCTGATTCCTCAGGGCCCAACAGTGTGTCACTTCCGGCCAAGTCCACGGACGTCCCAGGTTCCACGCCAGCAGAGCTGGCAGTACTGAGGGGCGCCGGTGACCGTGCCGGCTCTTCATCGACGATTCCACTAGTGAACACCACCAGTGCCACCCGGACGGATGCCGGGCGTGCGGGGTGTGTGCTCCTTAGAAAGGAGGTGATCCAGCCGCACCTTCCGGTACGGCTACCTTGTTACGACTTCGTCCCAATCGCCAGCCCCACCTTCGACGGCTCCCTCCACAAGGGTTAGGCCACCGGCTTCGGGTGTTGCCGACTTTCGTGACGTGACGGGCGGTGTGTACAAGGCCCGGGAACGTATTCACCGCAGCGTTGCTGATCTGCGATTACTAGCGACTCCGACTTCATGGGGTCGAGTTGCAGACCCCAATCCGAACTGAGACCGGCTTTTTGGGATTCGCTCCGCCTTACAGCATCGCAGCCCTTTGTACCGGCCATTGTAGCATGCGTGAAGCCCTGGACATAAGGGGCATGATGACTTGACGTCATCCCCACCTTCCTCCGAGTTGACCCCGGCAGTCTCCTATGAGTCCCCGGCATGACCCGCTGGCAACATAGGACGAGGGTTGCGCTCGTTGCGGGACTTAACCCAACATCTCACGACACGAGCTGACGACAGCCATGCACCACCTGTACACCGACTAAAAGGGGCCACATCTCTGCAGCTTTCCGGTGTATGTCAAACCCAGGTAAGGTTCTTCGCGTTGCATCGAATTAATCCGCATGCTCCGCCGCTTGTGCGGGCCCCCGTCAATTCCTTTGAGTTTTAGCCTTGCGGCCGTACTCCCCAGGCGGGGCGCTTAATGCGTTAGCTGCGGCACGGAACCCATGGAATAGGCCCCACACCTAGCGCCCAACGTTTACGGTGTGGACTACCAGGGTATCTAATCCTGTTCGCTCCCCACACTTTCGCTCCTCAGCGTCAGGACATGCCCAGAGAACCGCCTTCGCCACCGGTGTTCCTCCTGATATCTGCGCATTTCACCGCTACACCAGGAATTCCGTTCTCCCCTGCATGCCTCTAGTCTGCCCGTATCGAAAGCAAGCACCGAGTTAAGCCCGGTGTTTTCACTCCCGACGCGACAAACCGCCTACGAGCCCTTTACGCCCAATAATTCCGGACAACGCTCGCACCCTACGTATTACCGCGGCTGCTGGCACGTAGTTGGCCGGTGCTTCTTCTGTACCTACCGTCACCACCATCATCGGCGCTTCGTCGGTACTGAAAGAGGTTTACAACCCGAAGGCCGTCATCCCTCACGCGGCGTTGCTGGATCAGGCTTCCGCCCATTGTCCAATATTCCCCACTGCTGCCTCCCGTAGGAGTCTGGGCCGTGTCTCAGTCCCAGTGTGGCCGGTCACCCTCTCAGGCCGGCTACCCGTCGAAGCCTTGGTAGGCCATTACCCCACCAACAAGCTGATAGGCCGCGAGCACATCCCTGGCCGAAAAAACTTTCCACCAACACACCATGCAGTGATTGGTCGTATCCGGTATTAGCCACCGTTTCCGGTAGTTATCCCAAAGCCAAGGGCAGATTACTCACGTGTTACTCACCCGTTCGCCGCTCGAGTACCCCCGAAAGGGCCTTTCCGCTCGACTTGCATGTGTTAAGCACGCCGCCAGCGTTCGTCCTGAGCCAGGATCAAACTCTCCGTTGAAAACAACACCCCAACCATCACCCCAAAGAGCAACAGCCAGGAAAAAGAGATGCCTGACAGGAGACACTGACAATTGTCAGAATCATTGTCAAAGAAACCATCAACCACACCCACCAAAAGGCAGACGCAGTCAACGGGGCATTACAAACTAATTCGTCGACTATGACACACTGTTGAGTTCTCAAGAATCAGACGCACTCGGAGTTCCGCATTCCTGCGGTCCGCCCGGGGCGACTCGTAAAACTTAGCGGCTTCATTTCCCCGGCGCAAATCCGGGTTTTTCCGCTCATCCCACGCGCGACGAGACCGCCGATTTCTCGGATGTCCTGCTGAGGGGGATGTCCGCTTCGGGGCCGGAGGCCCGACCAGACGGTCTTGCCTCCCGCCGCGCCCTGGCGACCCGGAGAACACTAGGGGACCCGGCGCGCGAGTTCAAATCGGCCCGACGTGACCCGGGCCACAATCGTGTTCGCGCAGGTCAGAGCAGGTTCCGCGCGTCCGTGGCGGCGCGGCACCCGGCGAGTCGGAGGGCATCGACGGTCTGCGCCAACAGCTCCCGATGCACCGAGGCGACGCCCGGCGCGCCCTCCACCAGGGCGAGGAGGGGCAGCCGGCCGAGGAACACGGCGTCCGCGCCCAGGGCCAGGGCGGCCAGCACGTCCAGGCCGGTGCGGATCCCACCGTCGACGTAGACCTGGGCCCGGCCCCCCACCGCCGCGACGACGTCGGGGAGGCAGGAGGCCGTGGGGGCCGCGCGGTCGAGCTGGCGGCCGCCGTGGTTCGACACCCACACCGCGGCGGCGCCGGCCTGGACACTGCGCTCGGCGTCCTCGGCGCGGAGCACGCCCTTGACCACGACGGGCAGCCCGGTGCGGGCGGCGAGCCAGCCGATGTCGTGCGGACCGAGGTCGAGTGCCTTCTCAGCGCCCGGCTGGTCGTCGTACCCCTCGTCGAAGTTCGACCGGAGCAGGTCCGGGTCGACGGTCGTCCACACGACCGGGACGTCGGGCGACGCGTACTTCGTGCCGACGACCGGCGTGTCGACGGTGAGCACCACCGCCCTGGCTCCGGCGGCGACGGCGCGGTCGAGCATCGGCTCGGCGAGGGTGCGGTCCGCGGGTAGGTACGCCTGGAGCCACCAGCGCACGCCCGTGGCGGCGATGTCCGCGAACGAGGTGCCGGCGTTGCTCGAGACGACCATCACGCCCCCGGCCTCGGCGGTCGCCGTGGCCATCGCCAGCTCGCCCTCCGGATGAACGGCCCGCTGGAGCGTGGTCGGGGCGACGCCGAACGGCAGCTCGGAACGTCGCCCGAGGAGCGTGACGCCGGGGTCGACGTGGGTGACGTCGTGGAGCACCCGGGGACGGAACCGCACCGAGCGCCAGGCGTCGACCGCCTCGCCGGTCGTGACGGAGTCGCGCGCTCCCTGGAGCAGGTACTCGAGCACGGCGGGCGCGAGACGTTCGCGGGCGCGCTCCTCCAGACCGGCGAGCCAGCGCGCCTCCGCCGTCACCGGACCTCGACGCCGGCGAAGCTCTTCTTGCCCCGGCGGAGCACCAGCAGCCGGTCCTCGATCAGGTCCGCGTCCGACGGGACGTAGTCGGGATCCTCCACCCGGTCGTTGTTGAGGTAGGCGCCGCCCTCGGCGACCGCCCGCCGCGCCTCGCCCTTGCTCTGCACCAGCCCCGTGGCGACCAGGAGGTCGACGATCGTGGGCACCGCGTCCGCCGGGACCGTCACCAGCTCCCTGGCGGTGCCGAGCGCCGCGTGCAGCGTCGGCCAGCCGACCGCGCGGAGGTCGCCGCCGCCGAACAGGGCGGCGGAGGCGGCCTTGATCCGCTCGGTCTCGGCGGCACCGTGGACCAGCGTGGTGACGTGCTCGGCCAGCGCCCGCTGGCCGGCGCGCAGGAACGGCTTCTCCGCGTGCTGAGCCTCGAGCTCCTCGATCTCGGCGCGGGAGAGGAACGTGAAGACGCGGAGCAGCTCGCCCACCTTCTCGTCCTCCGTGTTGAGCCAGAACTGGTAGAAGGCGTACGGCGACATCATGTCGGGGTCGAGCCAGAGCGCGCCGCCCTCGGTCTTGCCGTACTTGGTGCCGTCAGCCCTGGTCAGCAGCGGCGTCGCGAACGCGTGCGCCTTGCCGCCGTCCGCTCGCCGGATCAGCTCGACGCCGGCCGTGAGGTTGCCCCACTGGTCCGACCCGCCGAACTGCAGCGCGACGCCGTGGTCGCGGAACAGGTTGAGGAAGTCCAGCGACTGGAGCAGCACGTAGCTGAACTCCGTGTAGCTGATCCCGGTCTCGAGCCGGCGGCTCACGACGTCGCGCGCCAGCATCCGGTTCACCGGGAAGTGCTTGCCGATGTCGCGCAGGAAGTCGATGGTCGACAGGCTCGCGGTCCAGTCGTAGTTGTTGACCATGGTCGCGGCGTTCTCGCCCTCGAAGGACAGGAACGGCTCGATCTGGCCGCGTACCCGCTCCACCCACTCCTTGACGGTGTCCAGGGAGTTGAGCGTGCGCTCGCCGGAGTCGCGCGGGTCGCCGATCATGCCGGTGGCTCCGCCGACCAGCGCATACGGCGTGTGGCCGGCCAGCTGCAGCCGCCGGGCCGTGAGCACCTGGACGAGGTGGCCCATGTGCAGGCTCGGCGCGGTCGGGTCGAAGCCCACGTAGAACCGCACGCTCCCGCCGGCCAGGGCCTCGCGCAGGGCGTCGAGATCCGTCGAGTGCGCGATGAGGCCGCGCCACTCGAGGTCGTCGAGGAGGGTCGGGTCGACGGTCACGGTGAACCTTTCCGGTGCGGATGTGCGGGTCAAGCCTGCCATGGGGCCCGCTGACTAGGCTCGTCGGATTGTGGGAAGGGACGTGGAGTGATCGCAGGCAGGTACACGCTCGACCGTGAGGTCGGGCGCGGTGGGATGGGCGCGGTGTGGCTCGGCCGTGACGACGTCCTCGGCCGTGACGTCGCGCTCAAGCGGATCGGGATGGCCCCCGGGGGCAGCACACCGGACCTCGAGCGCGCCGAGCGTGAGGCGCGGCTGGCCGCCCGCCTCAACCACCCGCACGTCGTCGCCGTCTACGACCTGGTCAACGACGGGGACGACCAGTGGCTGGTCATGGAGTACGTCGAGGGCACGACCCTCGCGGCCCTGGTGCAGCGTGACGGCGCGCTGCTGCCGGACGAGGCGGCGCCGCTCCTGCGCCAGGTGGCGGACGCGCTGGCGGCCGCGCACGCGGCCGGGATCGTGCACCGCGACGTGAAGCCGTCGAACATCCTGGTCTCGCCGGACGGCCAGGTGAAGCTGTCCGACTTCGGCATCGCCCGCGCCGAGGCGGACGCGTCGCTGACCCAGACCGGGTTGGTGACCGGCTCGCCGGCGTACCTGTCCCCCGAGGTGGCCTCCGGCCAGCAGGCGACGCCGGCCAGCGACGTCTGGTCGCTCGGCGCCACCCTCTACTACACGCTGGCGGGCCGGCCGCCGTACGACGTCGGCGACAACGTCCTCGGCGCGATGTACCGGATCGTCCACGAGGAGCCGCCGCGGCTCTCCCACGCCGGGTGGCTGGGGCCGCTGCTCGAGGCGACCATGACGACCGATCCGGCCGCGCGCTGGTCGATGGCCCGGGTGCGCGACCACCTCACGGGAGCCGAGGGCGGCGAGGAGACCCGCACCATGGCCATGCCGCCCCCGCCGGCCGTGCCGACCCCGGCGGTCGTCGCTCCGCCGCCGCCGGTGATCGCGCCCGAGCCGCCCCGTGAGCCGGTACGCCGATCGCGCGGCGGTCCGATCGCGATCGCGGCCGCCGCCGCCGCGATCCTGCTGCTGGCGGTGATCGCCTGGATCGCCGGGTCGCACAGCGGCGACGACAGCCAGACGGGCGGGAAGGGCGGCTCCGGCTCTCCGAGGACGTCCACCTCGCCCTCGACCTCGCCGTCCTCGCCCTCGACGTCCTCGCCCTCGACCGCGGTCACCGCCGACGGGATGGAGAACTTCGTCGAGACCTACCTCGCGACGGTGACCACGGACCCGAAGTCGGCGTGGGCGATGCTGACCCCGGACTTCCAGGCCCAGAGCGGCGGCTTCGGGCAGTACCAGAAGTTCTGGAAGGACTTCCAGTCCGCCGACCTGCTGTCGGCCGACGCCGACCCGTCGACGAGGCGGATCAGCTACCGCGTGGAGTACCTGCACCAGGACGGCTCCAAGACCCAGGACGACGTGACGCTCACCCTCGAGGGGAAGGACGGCGACTTCCTGATCGCGGGCGAAGCCTGATCCCCGAGCCCTATCGTGGACGCGAGGGAGGTGTGATGGAGCTGGCGACGCTGTACAGGGACATCGTCGAGACGTCGCCCGACGCGATCTGGGTGTTCGACCTGGACGGGCGACTGCTCTACGCGAACCCCGCGCTGCACGAGCTCTTCGGCGCCGACGGGGAGGAGATGGCCAGCCTGACCGTCTTCGACACCCTGGACGAGCCCGGCAGGGCCCAGTTCGCGGAGCACCTCGAGGTCCTGCGCGGCGGCAAGGTCAACGACGCCGAGGTCGAGAGCATGTTCGTCCGCCGCGACGGCAGCTCGGTCTGGGTGATCCTGAGCGAGAGCTTCCTCCGCGGACCGGACGGCGAGGTCGTCGGCGTGCTGCACCGGATGACCGACTACAGCGAGCGGCACCAAGCCCTCGACGACCTGACGGTCAGCCGGCGCCGGCTCGCCGAGGCCCAGCGGATCGCCCGGATCGGCAGCTGGGAGTGGGACGTCGGGAAGAACGAGATCTGGGGCTCCGACGAGCTGATCGCTCTGTACGGCCTCGACCCCGACTCGTTCCCGGCCTCCTACGCCGACTTCCTCGAGATCGTCCACGAGGCGGACCGCCCGCCGGTGGACGCCGCCGTACAAGGCGCCCTCGAGGACGGCGGCAGCTTCGTCTTCGTCGCCCGGGTGCAGCGCACCGACGACACCTGGGTCTGGACCCGGGGCCGCGGCGTCGCGACCACCGACGACTCCGGCCGGGTGACGCAGATGTACGGCACCCACCAGGACATCACCGAGACCAAGCAGGCCGAGCTCGCGCTCGAGGACCAGGTCCGGCAGAACACCCTCCTGCAGGCGGTCGCCAGCGCCGCGAACGAGGCGGCGACCCTCCGGGAGGTGCTCGCGCAGGCGCGGTACATGGTGCTGCTGCACGACGACTGGGAGCGCGGCCGGGCGTTCCTGCCGAACGCCGACCACACGGCCGTCGAGCCACTCCACATCACCGAGGAGGACCGGCTCGACGACCTGCGGACGCCGGAGGAGTCGGCGATGGAGCTGGCGCTCGCGGGCCGGGCGTTCCGCGAGCGGCGGTCGGTGTGGGACGAGAGGCGGCTGACGATCGCCTTCCCCGTGTCGTACGCCGAGGAGGTGGTCGCCGTCCTCACGATGACCTCGGCGCCACCGCTGTACCGCTTCGAGATGATCGAGTCGATGGTCGAGCAGGTCGCGGTGCAGCTCGGCCGGGTCGCCGAGCGCGAGCGGTCGCAACGCGAGCTGGCGGACGCCCGGGACGGAGCGCTGGCGGCGTCGAAGCAGAAGTCGGAGTTCCTCGCGACGATGAGCCACGAGATCCGCACACCGCTCAACGGCGTGATCGGCCTCAACGACCTGCTGCTCCGCACCAGCCTCGACGCGGATCAGCTGCGCCTCGCCTCCGGCGTCCAGGTCGCGAGCCGGGCGCTGCTGAGCGTGATCAACGACGTGCTCGACTTCTCCAAGATCGAGGCCGGCAAGCTGGAGCTGGAGCGGCTGGACTTCGAGGTGCGTCCGGTCTTCGACCAGGTCGCGAGCCTGCTCGCGGAGAGCGCCCGCGCCAAGGGGCTCGAGCTGATGGTGTCCTGCCACCCCGAGGTGCCCGAGGTGCTGGCCGGCGACCCGACCCGGCTCGCGCAGGTCCTCATCAACCTGGGCTCGAACGCCGTGAAGTTCACCTCCGAGGGCCAGGTGGTGGTCCGGGCGACGTCCGAGACCGGCGACGACGGCCGCACCTGTCTGCGGGTCACGGTCGCCGACACCGGGGTCGGCGTGCCCGAGGTCGACGTCGACACGCTGTTCGAGGCGTTCACCCAGGCCGACGCGTCGACCACCCGCCGGTACGGCGGCACCGGGCTCGGCCTCGCCATCTCCAAGGAGATCGTCGCGGCCCTCGGCGGCGAGATCGGCCTGGAGCCGAACCCGGGCGGCGGGAGCGTCTTCTGGTTCACCGCGCGGTTCGACGCGCCCGTCGGGCCGGCCGTCGACCCTGACGACGAGTACGCGCGCAGCTGGCTGGCCGGGCGTCACGTCCTCGTCGTCGACGACAACGACCACAACCGGCTGATCCTCGAGGAGCAGCTCGACTGGTGGCGGGTGCGCTCCGCGTCCGCGTCGGGCGCCGACGAGGCGGAGGTGCGGATCGCCGACGCACTGGCGGCCGGCGACCCGTTCGAGGGCGTGCTCCTCGACATGTCGATGCCGGGTCGCGACGGGCTCGACCTGGCGCGCGCGCTCGGCCGGACACCGGCGTACCGCGGCCTGGTCAGGCTGATGCTCACCTCGGCCACGACGCCCGAGCACACCGAGCTCGACGCGGCCGGGATCGTCGCGTGCCTGACGAAGCCGGTCCTCGCCGCGGAGCTGCGGCGCGCGCTGCTGCGCCACCTCGCCGGCGTCGAGCCGCGCCCGCTGCCGGAGCCGCCGGCCGCCGGTCGTGACGGCCGGTCCCGCCGGGTGCTGGTGGTCGAGGACAACCCGGTCAACCAGCTGGTGGCCGTCGGGCTGCTGGAGGCGCTCGGCTACGCGACGGAGACCGCGGACGACGGCGCGGTGGCGCTCGAGACACTGGCGGACGGCGACTTCGACCTGGTGCTGATGGACGTGCAGATGCCGCGGATGGACGGGTACGCCGCGACTCGCGCGATCCGTGAGCGCGGCTCCCGCATCCCGGTGATCGCGATGACGGCGGCCGCGGTGGAGGGCGAACGGGACCGGTGCCTGGCCGCCGGCATGGACGACTTCCTGACCAAGCCCGTGGACCCGGCGGCACTCGGCGCCGTCCTCGATCTCTGGCTCGGTGACGGCGAACCGGTCGAGCGGAGTACCGTGCCGCGCGTGACGGAGCATCGGGACGACGCCACCGCCGGGCTGGAGCTCTGGCGGCTCGACGAGCTGCGGGACCTGGACCCGGGGAACACGACGTACCTGGACCGGGCGATCGGCAACTTCGTGAGGAACACGCCGGGCACGCTCGCGAGCATCCGCGACGCCGTCGCGGCAGGCGACGCGCCGACCCTCAAGCAGGTCGCGCACAAGCTCGCGGGAGGAGCGCTGAACCTCGGCGTGACCGCCGCGGGTCGCACTGCGCAGGAGATCGAGCTGGCTGCCGACACCGGGTCGACGGACGGCGCGGTCGCGCTGCTGCCCCGCCTGGAGACGGCGCTCGAGCAGGGCCGGGCGGCGCTGCTCGCCTACCAGGCGGCGTACACACGCTCCTGACGGGGTACGACTCCCGGCATGAAGAGCATCATCGGTCTCGTCGTTGTCATCTGGCTGCTCATCGGCGTCGCCGCCGCGTGGCAGCGCGGCTACTTCGGCGACGACCGGGACGTGAACTGCAAGACCACGGGCGACACCGCCCTCACGATCGTCGCCGGACCGCTGAACTACCTCGGCGTGAACCCGAAGGTCGACTGCCACGTGAACGTGCCCGAGCCCTCGAACTGATCACTCGTCCTCGTCCGGCGTGGGCGGGGACGACTTATCGAGCGCCCCCTGGTTGCCGACGAACGCCGCGACCGGGGGGATGAGCGCCGCCACCACGCTCATCAGGACCGCCGCTGTCGTGGACCAGAGACGCACGACGTTCCAGGCGAGCAGGATCAGGACCAGGCACGTGCCCATCAGCCAGAAGTAGCCGCGCTGCCGCGTGCGTCGGTCCATGCCTCCGACGCTACGCGGCGGCTGCCACCCAGCGCGGTCACCGTCGCGGTGCAAGGCTGGCCCCATGCGCTACACGAAGCTCGGCCGGACCGGCCTCGACGTCTCCGTCATCACCCTCGGCTGCATGAGCTGGGGTGACTCCTCCCGCGGCGGGCACCCGTGGGTGCTCGACGAGGAGGCGGCGCGCACGATCATCAAGGACGCGCTCGAGGCGGGGATCACCGTGTTCGACACCGCGAACGTCTACTCCGCCGGCAGCAGCGAGGAGTTCACGGGACGCGCGCTCCGGGACTTCGCCCACCGCGAGGACGTCGTCATCGCCACCAAGGTGCACGGCCGGATGCGGCCGGGTCCGTACGGCGCCGGCCTGTCGCGCAAGGCGATCCTGCACGAGATCGACGAGTCGCTGCGCCGGCTCGGGACCGAGTACGTCGACCTGTACCAGATCCACCGCTGGGACCCGACGGTGCCGATCGAGGAGACGATGGAGGCCCTCCACGACGTCGTACGGGCCGGGAAGGCGCGGTACCTCGGGGCGTCCTCGATGTACGCGTGGCAGTTCGCGAAGGCCCAGCACGTCGCGGAGTCGAACGGCTGGACGCCGTTCGTCTCCATGCAGGACCACTACAACCTCCTCTACCGCGAGGAGGAGCGCGAGATGCTGCCGCTGTGCGCTGACCAAGGCGTCGGGGTGATCCCGTGGAGCCCGCTCGCACGGGGCCGGTTGACCCGCGACTGGGACGAGGAGACCGCGCGGTCGGAGAGCGACCAGTTCGGGTCCTCGCTCTACCGCGACGAGGACCGCGGCATCGTCGAGGCTGTGGCGCAGGTGGCCGAGCGGCGCGGTGTACCGCGTGCCCAGGTCGCGCTGGCCTGGCTCCTGCACCAGCCGGTCGTCACGTCGCCGATCGTCGGCGTCACCAAGCCGCACCACCTGTCGGACGCCGTGGCCGCCGTCGAGCTGGAGCTCTCGAGCTCCGAGCTGGAGGAGCTGGGTGCCGGCTACGTCCCGCACGCCATCGCCGGTCACCGGTAACAGTTGACGCCCACTTACCGTTAGTGTCTACTTACGGTTAGCCATGACGAACGCACAAGCGATGCTGACCGCCCTCGGTGACCCGACCCGCCAGGCGATCCTCGACCAGCTCTCCGACGGCCCGCGGGCCGTGGGCGAGCTGGCCGCGGAGCTCCCGGTGAGCCGGCCGGCCGTCTCCCAGCACCTCAAGGTGCTCAAGGAGGTCGGCCTGGTCGTCGACGAGCAGCAGGGAACGCGACGGTTGTACCGGGTCGACCCGGACGGCCTCGCCGTGCTCCGGCGACACCTCGACGACTACTGGAAGCGCTCGCTCGGCGCGTTCGAACGACGAACCCGAGGAGACACCCATGACTGAGCAGCCGGCCCCGATCACCCGGGGCGTCACGGTCGCGGTCCCGCAGGAGCGGGCCTTCGACCTCTTCACCGCCGACATGACTTCCTGGTGGCCCCCCGAGCACCACATCGGCAGCACGCCGATCGCCGAGATCGTGATCGAGCCGCACAGCGGCGGGCGCTGGTTCACCCGGCACGAGGACGGCACGGAGACCTCCACCGGGTACGTCGTGGTGCACGACCGTCCGCACCGGCTGGTCGTGACGTGGCAGCTCGGCGCGGACTGGGCCTACCACGAGGACCTGGTCACGACCGTCGAGGTGCGGTTCGAGGCGGAGGGACCGGACCGCACCCGCGTCGAGCTCGAGCACCGCGACCTCGCGGCGTTCGGCGACGACGCGGAGACGATGAAGAAGATCTTCGAGGCGCCCGACGCTTGGACCACGACGCTGGAGCGCTACGCGGCGGCCGCTGAGGGACGCTGACCCCGACCGTCAGGGGCGGTCGCTCCGCAGCGACACGACCTGTCCCCGGGCCACGGGCTGCACGCGGGTCGGGAGGTCGCGGTCCCGGCACGCGGCGAGGAAGTCCCCGAGGGGCGAGCGGAACACCGTGTAGTCGTCGTGGTGGACGGGGACGGTCAGGGTCGGGCGAATCGTCTCGACGAGGTCCGCGCCCTGCTCGCCGTCCATGGTGACCAGCAGCCCGAGGGCGCGGGTGCCACCGAGGTGGATCACCATGGCGTCGATCGGACCGCACCGCTCCCCGACCTCGCGCAACCAGGGGTAGTAGAGCGTGTCGCCGGTGATGTAGGTCCGGAAGCCGTCCACCTCGACCACCGTGCCCAGCACCGGCGGCAGGACGGCCTGGAACGGGCCGCGGGCATGGCGACCGGGTACGGCGGTGACCCGGACACCGGCGAGCTCCGCGGTCTCCCACGTGCTCATGCCGTGCGCGGCGCCGAAGCCCCACGAGCCGAGCTTGCGGCTCGCGGCCGGGGTGGTGAGGACGGGCAGGTCCTTGTCGAGCCGCTCGCGGGCGATGCGGTCGAAGTGGTCGCCGTGGAGGTGCGAGAGCAGCACGCCGTCGACGGCCGGCAGCTGTTCGGGCTGCAGCGACGGCTCGGTGAGCCGCTTCGAGAACAGGCCCTTGCCGAGATAGGCGCGCTGGCCGCGGTGCAGGAAGTTCGGATCGGTCAGCAGGGTGGTCGCGCCGAGCCGGAGCAGGGTGGTCGCCGTGCCGATGAACTCGAGAGTGGCCTCCATGTCCCCGCGGTCCCCCGGGAGACCGGCGGACAAACCGTCAGCGCGGCGCGAGCACGCGGAGCTGGAGCATCGCCACGAAGCGCTGGTCGGGGTCGGCGAGGTCGATCTCGCCGACCTCGGCCAGGCGGCGCAGGCGGTAGCGGAACGTGTTGGGGTGGACGTACAGCGATTCCGCGGCCGACGAGACGTCGCCGAACGCGTCCAGCCAGGCCGCGAGCGTCTCGACCAGGTTGCTGTGGTGCTGCCGGTCGTAGTCCAGCAACCGGGCCAGCGCACCCGTCGGCCGGTCGCCGCGGGCGGCGACCATGTCCCGCAGCTCCAGCATCAGTGCCTCGACCTGGATGTCGCCGAGCCGCGCCACCCGGCGCTCGCCGCGGCCGTCGCGGAGCACCCGGAGCGTGCGGTCGGTGCTGGTCCGGGTGTGCGCGAGCCCGGCGAGGTCGCGGGCGACCGGCCCGATCGCGACGACGGGCCGCATCCGCTCCCCCACCCGGTCCAGGAAGTCGTCGGCGATGCGGACGGCGCGCTCCTCCCCATCCGCGACCGGGCCGGTGAGCGGCACCAGTCCGTAGGTGACGCCGCCGACGAGCGCGGCGGCCGACCGCGGGTGCACGGCGGAGAGGTGCAGGGCGAACGCGTCGCTCAGGCGCTGGCGTTCGTGCGCGATGCTCGCGGTGTCCTCCTCGATCCCGGACATCGCGACGCCGAGGACCATCAGCGGCTGGCCGGAGAGGCCCAACCGGTCCAGCGCCTCGCGCGCACCGGCTCCGCCCTCGAGCGCGGAGCTGAGCAGGTCGGCGCGCAGCCGGCGCTGCACGTCGGCGCCCGCGCGCACGCGCAGCAGGTGGAGGGCGACCAGCTTCGCGGCGTCCTGGAACGCCTCGGCGCGCTCCTCGCTGAGCGGCGCCGCCACGGCGGCCCAGATCGAGCCGAGCACCTCGTCGCCCGCCCGGACGGCGATCGCCACGCGCGGCATCGCGAAGGCGTCGTCCCCCTCGGCGACCGGGTTGATGAACACCGGCGAGTCCGTGCGGTGCAGCTCGCGGAAGACCCCGCGATCGCTGAGGATCCGGGCGTACCGCTCCGGCACCTGCCGACCCAGGATCGTCTCGACCCGCGACGGGTCCGCCTCGTCCTGGCGTCCGGAGAAGGCCAGGACGCGCGAGTTGCGGTCCTCGATGGTGATCGGGGCGTCGAGCAGCGAGGCGATGGCGTTCGCGACGGCGAAGAGGTCACCGGACGGCAGACCGCCGAGCGACTCGTGCTCCGCCACGCCGACGTCGCCCTCGGCGAGCAGCGAGCGGAGCATCGCGGCGAGGTGCGCCCAGGGCGCGCCGCGGCTCAGGCCGAGCAGGGCAACCCCCGCCGAGTCCGCGGCGGCGCGCACGTCGGGCGTGGCCGGCACGGGTGCACGCAGCACCAGGCCGGCGGCCCGCGCCGTACCGAGCTGCCGCAGCAGCGCCACGACGGCGCCGGGCTCGTCAACGCCGATGCCGAGCACCAGGGCGTTCGGCGGGAGGACCGGCGCGTCGACGGGGTCGTGGATGACCACGCCGCCGATCTGGTCGGCGCGCTCCGCGTCGCCGTGCACCAGGTCGAGCAGGGTCGCGCCGAGGTCGTCGAGCACCCGGCCGAGGCTGGCGCGGGGACGCGGGTTGGAGGTCATGGCGGGGAGCACTCTCGAACGGTAGGCGGCGCTCCCCCACCCTACTTCGTCCGCCCGGACCAGATCCGGGCCCGTGCTGGTGCGATCAGACAGCGAGCCACTCGGTGGCGGTGGTGACCGAGGCCAGCTCGTCCTCCCGTGGTACGACGCCCAGGCCGGGACCGGTCGGGACCGCCAGGTGACCCCGGTCGAGCACGAACGGCTCGGTGATGTCGCGGTGGTAGTAGCGGCCCGAGCCCGACGTGTCGCCGGGCAGCGTGAAGCCGGGCAGCGCCGCCAGGGCGACGTTGGCCGCGCGCCCGAGACCCGTCTCGAGCATGCCGCCGCACCAGACGGGGACGCCGTGGGCGACGCACACGTCGTGGATCTTCCGGGCCTCGAGGTACCCGCCGACCCGTCCGGGCTTGATGTTGACGATCGCCGCCGCACCCAGCCGGATCGCGGCCGCGGCCGACCGGGCGGACACGATCGACTCGTCGAGGCAGACCGGCGTCCGGATCTGCTTCGCCAGGTCGGCGTGGCCGAGCACGTCCTCCTCGTCGAGCGGCTGCTCGATCAGCAGGAGGTCGAACGGGTCGAGCCTGGCGAGGTGGCGCGCGTCGGCGAGCGTGTACGCCGTGTTCGCGTCGACCTGGAGCAGCACGTCGTCGCCGTACCGCTCCCGGACGGCGCGCACCGGCTCGACGTCCCAGCCCGGCTCGATCTTCAGCTTGATGCGGACGTAGCCCTCGTCGAGGTAGCCACCGACCGCGTCCAGCAGCGCGGGGACGCTGTCCATGATCCCGACCGACACCCCGCACGGCACCCGGTCGTGGACGGCGCCGAGCTGCTGGCCGAACGACCGACCCTGCGCGCGGAGCTCGGCGTCGAGGACACCCATCTCCAGGGCCGCCTTGGCCATCCGGTGGCCCCTGAAAGGCTCGAGCACGTGCGCCACCGCGTGCGCCTCGAGCGGCCCGGCCGCCGCGAGCGCCGGCACCAGGAACCGGCGCAGCACGTCCGCGGCCGCCTCGACGTACTCCGAGGAGTACAGCGGGTCCGTCATCGCGACGCACTCGCCCCAGCCCTCCGCCTCGTCGGTCACGACCCGCAGCAGCAGCACGTCCCGGCTGGTCTGGGTGCCGAACGAGGTCCGGAACGGCGCGACCAGCGGCATGCTGATCCACCGCAGCTCGACTCCGGTGAGCTTCACGAGTGGTCTCTCCTCACGATGTACCAGCCGGCCTTGTCGAAGCCGGAGATGGCGGCACCCTCGGCGACCAGTGCCGCGAGCGCCTCGCGCACGGCCACCCGCCACCGCTGGGCGAGGGCCGGGTCGGCCAGGCGCAGGGCACTGATGTCGGGGGGTACGCCGACCAGGCTGGTCGTCCCGTCCAGCCGTCCCGGCTCAGGAGCGCCGTCGGCGCCGATGCCGAGTGCCACGACGGCACCCCGGGCGACCTCGTCGGCGGCCAGGACCGAGACGGTGTGGCCCGAGCAGGCCGCGACGACGGCGGGGTCCCGCAGTCGCCAGCGGACCAGCAGCCGGTCCGAGTCGTCGTCGCCGTTGATGCTGTCGACCATCGCGCCGTAGAAGTTCGGCAGGTACTCGTCCGGCAGCGCCGCGAGCTTGACCAGGTTGAAGTAGGCGTTGCGGCTCACCAGCGGATCGAAGGTCCACGCGATCTCCGCGACCCCGCGCAGCATCGCCCACGCACGCTGGTGCAGCTTGAGCGCGAAGCCCACGTGCCGGCCGGCCATGTCACCCGCGACGCCGGCGATGTGGCTGTGCAGGGCGTCCTCGCCCGGAGCGTGGAAGAACCCGACGCACGCCCCGACCAGCCGGTCGCCGTCGAACGCGCCGCCGACGTAGTTGCCCGCCTTGCCGAACGCGCGCAGCAGCTCGAGCGTCATCGGCGGGTTGCCGTCCCGACCCCAGATGCCGGCGTAGAGCTCGACGACGGCGGCCAGCTCGTCGAGGTCACCGACCTCGCGCACCGAGACGCCGGCGGCGAGCGCGGCCGCGTCGGCGGCCTGGACGGCACGGTCCAGGTCCGCGTCGACGGTCGAGCCGACGCCCGGGCCGACGGAGGTCAGGTTCGTCACGCTTCCCATGCTGCTGAGATTCTCCGAGCTCGTCATGGTCGTCCCGCACCAGTCGTGAGGAGCCGATTCGTCGGCTGCGCCAGCAGGTCGGCCACGAGCGCGCCCAGGAGAGCGGTGCGGCCGGCCAGCTCCTCGACGAGCACGTGCTCGTCGTCGGCGTGGGCGCCTCCCCCGACGGCACCGAGGCCGTCGAGCGTGGGGGTGCCCACCCCGGCGGTGAAGTTGCCGTCGGACGCGCCGCCGACGGCCGCGGCGAGGGGCTCCGCCCGGCCCAGGCGTACGGCGAGGGCGCGGGCCCGCTCGAGCAGGCCGGCGGAGGCGGCCGCCTCGAGTGGCGGCCGGTTCGGGCCGCCGGTCAGCTCGATCCGCGCGCCGGGTAGCACCGGGCGGAGCGATCGCATCGCGTCGTCGACGCGCTGCTGCTCCGCCAGCGACCGGACCCGCACGTCGACCGAGAAGGATCCCTCGGCGGGGACGGTGTTCGTGGTGGTGCCGGCGCGGGCAGCGGTGGGGGTGACGGTGGTGCCGAGCGCTTCGTTGCCCAGCCCGGCGACGAGCAGGGCCTGGTGCGCCAGCTCGACGGTCGCGTTGACGCCGAGCTCGGGCTCCAGGCCGGCGTGCGCGGCGCGGCCGACCACCCTGACGTCGTACAGGGACACGCCCTTGCGCTCGGACTTGAGCGCACCGCCGTCGGCGGAGGCCTCGAGGACCAGCGCCGCCTCGGCGAGACGCGCCTCGTCCTCGATCAGCCCGCGCGAGCTGGGCGACCCGAGCTCCTCGTCGCCGGTGACCAGCAGCGTGACTCCGTCCACGTCCTCGAGGGCGGCCACGGCGTGGAACATCATCGCGACGCCGGCCTTCATGTCGAAGCAGCCCGGTCCGCGCAGGACGCCGTCCTCGACGGTGCACGGGTGGGTCCGGAGCGAACCGAGCGGCCACACCGTGTCGTGGTGGCCGACGAGCAGCACCCGCGACGGCCCCGCGCCCAGCCGCCAGCGCAGGTGCGTGCGGCCGTCGAGGACGATCCGCTCCGGCGGTACGCCGAGGTGCCGCTCACCGAGCCGGGCGACCACGTCCGCGGACCGGGCGACGGCGGCCAGGTCGGCGGACGGTGACTCGCACTCGACGAGCTCGCGGATGTCGGCGAGGAGGTCGGTGAGCATCAGTCGACCCGCGGTGTCGCGCGCACGCCGAAGTGCACGTAGCGCTCTCCGGTCGGCAGCTCGTAGAAGGTCACCGGCGCCCAGGTGTCGGCCTCCGGCGGCCGGACCGCGAACAGCGCCGGGCCGACCGGCACGAGCGGGTACTCGTCGACCGGGTCCGGCACCATCTCGGCCAGCGGGCCGAGCACAGTCGTGCGCAGGGTCGGGCCCTCGGCCAGGACCTCCATGCGGACCGACGACCGGGCGTAGGTGCCGACGTACGGCGTGATGTCGACCTCGACCGGCTCGACCGGCGGGGCGAACGGCTCGGACATCTCGACCCCGGCGACCTCACGGAAGATCTCGCGGTACAGGTCCTGGTACAGGTCCCGCGTGTTGCCGCCGTTGGCGAGCAGCGCGACCGCGACGTCCGCGTGGTCGGCCGAGGCCGGCAGCAGTCGGAGGAAGCCGGCCTGGCCGAGCGTGTTGCCGTCGTGACCGATCAGCCGCTCGCCGTCCCAGCCGAACCGGATCCAGCCCAGGCCCCAGGAGTCGCCGAGGATGAACTTGTCCGGGAGGTCGGCCTCGTGGCGGGTCATCGCCTCGGTGGACTCCGCCGACAGCACCCGGGTGCCGTCGGGGGCGAGCCCGCCGGACAGGTGCAGCTTCGCGAAGCCGAGCACGTCGCGGACCGTGGACTTGATCAGTCCGGCGGGTCCGACCGAGCGCGGCAGGTCCCAGACGGGAGTCGGCACCTGCTTGCCGTCTGCCTCGACGTGGCCGACGGCGGCGGCGAAGAGGATCGCCTCCTCGGGCAACGTCACCGTGTGGTCGAGGCCGAGCGGGGTGAACAGCCGCTCCTTCATGGCCTGGTCCCAGGTCTGGTCCGTCAGCTTCTCGATCACCCGGCCCAGCAGCGACCAGCCCGAGTTGCAGTAGGACCAGGTGGCACCGAGCGGGTGGTTCTGCGCGACGTCGGCCAGCAGCTCGGTGTACTTCTCCAGGCAGTCGTCGCCGCGGCCGGTGTCGGTGAACACGTCGCCGTCGATGCCGCTGGTGTGGGTCAGCAGGTGCCAGATGGTCAGCTGCTTGGTGACGTCCGGGTCCGAGAGCTGCAGCTCCGGGATCACCTCGACCACCGGGGTGTCGAGCGCGATCCTGCCCTCGTCGACCAGCTGCATGACGACCGTCGCCGTCCAGACCTTGCTGATCGAGCCGATCTGGAAGACCGAGTCGGTCGTCGCCGGCTGGCCGGTCCGGTTGTTGAGGACGCCGTACGCCGCCTCGACCAGGTCGTCGCCGTCGAGGATGCCGACCTGGGCACCGGGCACGCGGTGCTTCCGCGCCAGCACCTCCAGACGGCGCTGCCAGTGCGCCGTGTCCAGGCGGGGGCGACCGTCGCGCTCGACGTACTGGTCGAGCCAGCCGACCACGCGGCGGTTGTAGTCCATCCGCTCCGACGGCTTGCCGAGCAGGATGAAGACGTGGGAGGCGCCCGGGTACAGCACCAGCTCGGTCGGGACGCCGCGCTGGCGCAGCGAGGTGTGCCACTGCTGGGCCTGGCCGACCGGGCAGGTCAGGTCGCCCTGGCCGTGCAGGACCAGCGTCGGGGTGGTGACCTTCTCGACGTGGGTGAGCGGTGACATCGCGGCGTACTGCTCGAACGAGTCCCAGGGCGTGCCGCCCAGCTCGTAGCGGGCCATCAGCGGGCCGTCGTCGCTCGAGCCGTACTCGCTGGTGAGGTCGGTGACGACGCCGCCCGCGATCGCGGCCTTGAACCGGTCGTCGTAGGCGGTGAGCCAGCAGGTCATGAAGCCGCCGTAGCTGTACCCGGTGAGCGCGAGCCGGTCGGCGTCGGCGAGGCCCTCGGCGACCAGCGCGTCGAGCGGCTCGAGGAAGTCGTGGACGTCCTTCATGCCCCAGCCCGCGTTGACGCCGTGGTAGAACGCCTCGCCGTAGCCGTCGCTCCCCCGCGGGTTCAGCAGCAGCACCGCCCAGCCCCGCGCGGCCAGCTCCTGGTGGTAGAGGTGCATCTCGTCGGCCGCGGCGTTCCACGCGTTGTGCGGCCCGCCGTGGATGTCGAGCAGCAGCGGCAGCGGGCCGTCGCGCTCCACGTCGATCGCCGGGTCGCGGATCAGCCAGCCCTGCACCTCGGTGCCGTCGGAGATCGTGAACGTGCGCTCCTCACGGACGAACAGCTCGACGTCGGCCATGGCGTGGTCGGTCAGCACCGTCTCGGCACCGGTCGCGAGGTCGAGCGCCACGATCTCGCCGTACGACGTGGGGGTCGCGAGGGCGACGACGGCGGTGGTGCCGGCGACCGAGAGCCCGGAGACGACGCGGCCCGCGCCGGCGAGCACCGGCCCGTTGCCGTCCCAGAGGTGGCTGCAGCCGCGGTCGCGGATCGCGAACAGCACCCGGCCGTCGGCGGTCTCCACAGGGCGGGCGCCCGGGTACGCCGGGCCGCCGGGCATCACGTTGCGGTCCAGGTGTCCGCTCAGGTCGGTGGGGGCGCCACCGTCGAGCGGGACGCGGTACAGGTGGGCATGCCCGAGCTCCAGCTCGGCGTGCCCGACGACGAGCAGGCTCTCGCCGTCGTTGGTGAACGAGACGGTCCCGGCGATGCCGTCCTCGAGCGCCACTACGCGCGGCGTGGCCTTCGGGTCGTCGACGTCGAGGAGGTGCACCGCCGTCTGGAAGGTCAGGTCGGTGTCGGCCCCGTGCTTGCGGGTGAACGCGACGGTGCGGTTGTCCGGCGACCAGGCCGGCTCGCCGGCGTGGTCGCCGTCGGTGACCTGCCGGACGCTCTGCGGATCGGGCGCGGCGGCGAGGTCGACGACGTGCAGCTGGCTGCGGACCTGGCCGAACACGCCGGCGCCGTCGGCCTGGTAGTCGATGCCCCTCGTCACGAGCGGGCCGGTCCCGTCGGTCGGGTCGACCGCGGCCGTGAACGCGATCCGCGCGCTGTCCGGGCTCCACACCGGGGCGCCCGCGCCGAGCGCGAGGTCGGTGACCTTCTCTGGCTCACCGCCGTCCACGGGGAGGACGTGCACCTGGCCGTCACGGAGGAACGCGAGCCGGGACCCGTCGGGCGACCAGGCCGGGGCGGTGTCGGTGGTGCCGCCGGTCAGGCGCCGCGGCGTACCGCCGGCGGCCGGGACGGTCCACAGCTGGTCGATGTTGCGGTCCTGTTCCCGGTCCAGGGTGCGCAGCACGTAGACGACCCGCGACCCGTCGGGCGAGATCGCCGGCTGGGACGGCACCGCGAGGGCGGGGAGGTCGTCGATGGTCAGGCGTCGGGTCATCGGGGGGTTCCTGTCTGGGGCTTGGTTCCGGGTACGGCGGCGAGCAGCTCGCGCGTGTAGTCGTGGTCGGGAGTGGCCAGCACCTGCGCGGTGGGGCCCTCCTCGACGATGCGGCCGTGGTGCATGACGGCGACGTGCGTCGCGACGTAGCGCACCACCGCGAGGTTGTGGGAGATGAAGAGCATCGACAGGCCGAGCTCGCGCTGGAGCTCGCGGACCAGGTTGAGGACGGCGCCCTGGATCGAGACGTCGAGCGCGGAGGTGATCTCGTCGGCGATCACGACGGCCGGGCGGCCGGCGAGGGCACGGGCGAGAGCGACCCGCTGGCGCTGCCCACCGGACATCTCGGAGGGACGGACGCCGGCACGGGCCGGGTCGAGGTGGACCAGCTCGAGCAGCCGCTCGACCTCGGCCCTCCGCTCGGCCCGCGATGCACCCCGCGGCATCGCCTCGGCGACGCTCTCGCCGATGCTCATCCGCGGGTCCAGCGAGGAGTACGGGTCCTGGAAGACCATCTGCAGCGGGCGGTTGCGGCCGCGCGTCGGGACCGGGGCGCCGTCGAGCAGGATCCGGCCGCCCTGCATCGGCGCCAGGCCGACGGCGGCGCGGGCCAGCGTGGACTTGCCCGAACCCGACTCCCCCACCAGGCCGACGACCTGACCGGCCGGCACGGTGAGGCTGACGCCGTCGACCGCGGTGGTGTGGCCGTACTGCACGGTCACGTCGTCGAAGACCAGGGTGCTCATGACGCCTCCACCTCCTCGTACACGTCCTCGCGGTCCCGGATCTCGACGTCGATCGGGTCACCGGCGTGCCAGCACGCGACCCGGCGGCCGGCCGCGTCGGTCTCGAGCGGCGGCTGCTCGGCACGGCACCGGTCGGTGGCGAGCGGGCAGCGGGCGGCGTACGCGCAGCCCAGGGGTACGTCGGCCGGGTCGACCGGCCGGCCTGGGATGACCGCCAGCGGCTCGTCGAGGTCGGTGTCCATGTCGGGGACGGCGGCGACCAGCGCCCGGGTGTAGGGGTGCCGGGCCTCGGTCGCCAGGTCGCCCGCGGGCAGGTCCTCGACGATCTTGCCGGCGTACATCACCAGCACCCGGTCGCAGACCTCGCCGACGACGGTGACGTCATGGCTGATGAGGACCAGCGCCACGTCCTCGGCCTCGCGGATGGCGGCGAGGAGGTCGAGGACCTGCTGCTGGACGGTGACGTCGAGCGCGGTGGTCGGCTCGTCGGCGACGATCAGCGCGGGCGACCCCATTAGGCCCATGCCGATCATGGCGCGCTGGCGCATGCCGCCGGAGAACTCGTGCGGGTACTGGTGGGCGCGGTGCTGGGGCTCGGTGATCCGCACCGAGCGGAGCCGGTCGACCGCCCGCTCGAGAGCCGCCTTCTTGTCCATGCCCTGGTGGTGGCGCGCGACCTCCGCGAGCTGGCCGCCCATCCGCAGCGTCGGGTTGAACGACGTCATCGGGTCCTGGAACACCATCGAGAGCGAGGTCCCGAGTAGCCGGCGCTGGGCCCTGGAGTCCGAGGCGCGCAGGTCCGTGCCGAGGAGCTCGAGGCGGCTCGCGTCCACCCGGCCCGGGTCCCCGACCAGGCGCGAGACCGCGAGCGCCGTCAGCGACTTGCCCGACCCCGACTCGCCGACGATGCCGACCGCCTCGCCGCGCCGTACGGCGAAGGTGATGCCGCGGACCGGGCGGATGGGGCCGCGCGGGCCGGGGAAGGTGACCTCCAGGTCGCGGACGTCGAGCACCACGTCGTCGTGCTGGTGGTGCACCTCCGCGGCGACCTCCTCGGCCTCGGGCGCGGCCGGCACCCGCGGCAGGGCGGGGATGCCGCCGACGACGCCGACACCGAGCGCCTTCGCCACCGACTCGCCGAACAGGTTGAACGCGAGGCCGGCGACGAGCACCGCGGTGCCCGGCGCGAGTGCGGCCGCCGGGTTGACGTAGATCGAGGAGATGCCGTCCATGAGGAGGCGGCCCCAGTCGTAGCGCGGCTGCTGGACACCCAAGCCCAGGAACGAGAGGCCCGCGAACGCCAGCAGGGCGCTGCCGGCGCTGATCGTGGCGTTGACCACGAGCGGCTCGGAGATGTTCGGCAGCACGTGGCGGAACAGGATGCGCACGCGGCCGACCCCGGCCACCCGCGCCGCGGCGACGAAGTCACGCGATCCGATCCCCGCGACGAGGGTCTGCACGAGGCGGCCGAACCCGGGCGCGCCCGCCAGGCCGATGGCGAACACCGCACCGGTCGCGCCGACCCCGAAGATGACCGCGAAGAACAGCGCGAGCAGGATGCCCGGGAACGCGACCGCGATGTTGATGCCGGCGCTGACGAGCCGGCCCGACCGGCGCCCGAGCAGGAAGGCGGCGGTGCCGAGGACCAGCCCGGCGACGACGGCGATGATCGTCGCGGAGAGCGCGAGCTCGACCGAGAGCCGGGTGGCGACCAGGGTCCGGTAGAAGATGTCGCGGCCCAGGTTGTCGGTGCCGGCCCAGTGGTCGGCCGACGGCCCCGCCAGGATGTCGCTGGTGTCGACGGCGTTCGCCTCGTCGGTCCAGAGGATCGGCGCCACGACCGCGAGGACCAGGACCCCGATCGTGAGCGCGGTCGCCGCGAGCCCGAGCGGCGTGCGGAGCACTCCCTTCCAGCGGCGCACGGCTCAGTCCTCCCGGATCATCGAGCGGGGGTCGAGCAGCGCGAGCGCCACGTCGACCAGGGTGTTCACGATCAGCACGGCGGCGCCGTACACGATCACGATGGCCTGCACGACCTGGTAGTCCTTGTTGAGGATCGAGGAGACGATCGTGCTGCCCAGCCCGGGCCAGGCGAAGACGTTCTCGACCAGGATGGTGCCGGCCACCATCGAGCCGAGGATCAGGCCGCCCAGGGTGAGCGAGGCGGTGAGCGCGTTGGGCAGCGCGTGCTTGAGGTACACGGTCCGCGCCGGCAGCCGCTTGGCGCGGGCGGTGCGGACGAAGTCGGCCTCCAGCACCGTCACCATCTCGACGCGGATGATGCGCGACAGGATCGCTGCCGGGCCGATCGCCAGCGACAGCACCGGCAGGACGTACGCCGACGGGGTGTCGTTGCCCGCCACCGGGAGCCAGCCGAGGCTGACGCCGAAGACGTAGACGAGCCCGACGCCGATGAGGAAGTCGGGGACGATGCCGAGCACCACGCTGCTCGTGGTGAACGCCAGCTCCGTGCGCCGGCCGTGGCCGCGTCGGGTCAGGACACCCATCAGGACACCGACGGGCACCGCGACCGCCACGGCGACCAGGAAGGCCAGCAGCGCGAGCTGCAGGGTGGCCGGCAGCCGCTGCGAGACGATCTCGGACACCGGGAGCTGCGACACGATCGAGGTGCCCAGGTCGCCGGTGAACAGGTCCTGCAGGTAGTGCCAGTACTGCACCAGGATCGGGTCGTCCAGACCCATCTCCTCGCGCTTCGCGGCGACCAGGGCGGCCGGTGCGGTCGGCCCGAGGGCCGCGCGCACCGGGTCGCCCGGGATCAGGTGGATCATGAGGAACGACGCCGTGACCAGCACCCACATGGACACCAGCAGGCGTCCGAGACGTCGTACCCCGAACCGGACCCACGGGTGGGAGGTCACTCCCACCCGTGGGGACGTCGGGGCGACCGAGCTCGCCAGGGACATCGACTAGTTCGCCACCATCCGGACGCTGGTGGGCGAGAACGTGCCGGGGTACTCGAACTCGGCCCCGTTGCCGTAGGTCTTCACCTCGTTGTTGGCGAACGGCACGATGTCGGCCGCGGACACCAGCTTCGACTCGGCGCCGAGCCACGTGTCGCAGCCCTCGGTGCCGTTCATCGCGCTCGCCTGGGCGACGCCGTCGGTGTAGTCCTTGTTCTCGATCCCGGAGAAGTTCGTGCCGCCGTCGGCCAGGCCCGGGCCCGAGAGGAACGGGACCAGCTGGTCGGGGCTGTTGACGTTGAGCGGAACCCACGCGATGTCCCAGTCGCCGGTGCCGAAGATCGCGCCCTGGAGGGCCGTCTCGTCCACGCCCTTGGCGGTGACGTCCGCACCCGCGGCCTTCCACTCCTGCACGGCGAGCTCGGCTGCCGCGGAGAGTGCGCTGCCGGCGGCGCTGGAGTAGAGGAACGTGAGCTTCTTGCCCGCGAGCACGGACTTCGCCGCGTCCACGTCCTGGTCCGGCAGCGACCCGGAGACCGAGTCACCCGGGCAGGCGGAGGGGTCCAGCGACGCGAACGTCGTGGCCAGGGTGCCCTGGCCGCTGGTCGCCACCGAGGCGAGCTCCTGGAAGTCGATCGCCTGGGTGAGCGCCATCCGGACGTCCGCGCTGCTGGTCTCGTGCCCGTCGTTGTGGTTGAACCACTGCTCGCCGACCATCGCCGTGGTGCTGACGCTGAACAGGTTGGCGGCGTCCAGCCGCTTCGCGTCCGGGCCCTGGATCAGGGCCGCGTTGATGTCGCCGGAGAGCAGGAGGTTCGCGGCCGTGCCCTCGTTCTGGATGACCTTGACCACGATCGTGTCGGGCATGCCGTTCTCCGCCGTGGTGGCGCCGTCGGGCCCCCAGGTGTAGCCGTCCCGGATCTTGTACGAGTAGTGGTCCCCGGGCACGGCCTCGGTGAGCTCGTAGGGCCCTGTGCCGTCGGTCGAGTCGGCCAGCGATGAGCGGTCGCCCATGCCCTTGGCGCAGACCATCGGCAGGCTCCCGAGGCCGTTGAGCACGAACGGCGCCGGCTGCGCCAGCGTGATGGTCACGGTGCCGGCGGCGTCGTCCGCCTTCGCGGTCGCACCGGCCGGCAGGAAGGTGCCGAGGTAGGGGCTCTTGTTCTTGGGGTCGCCCACGTAGTCGAGGTTGTCGGCGGCCGTGGTCGCGGTGAAGTCGCTGCCGTCGGCGCAGGTGATGCCCTTCGCGAGGGTGAGCGTGACGGTCTTGCCGTCGACCTTCCAGTCGGTTGCGAGCTGCGACTCGATCTCGCCGGTGTCACCGTTGATCGAGACCAGGTTGTCGTAGGCGATCTGGTTGACGGCGAAGAGCTGGGAGCTCGCCGAGGACTGCGGGTCGAGCTTGCCGGGGTCGCCGGCGACCGACATGGTGAACGTGCCGCCGTCGACGTACTCGCTGTCACCTCCCCCGCCGGACTTGTTGCCGTCGCTCCCGCCACCACAGGCGGCGAGGAGGGCAGCGGTCGCGCAGACGCTCAGTGCGGCCTTCAGCTTCATGGGCTTCCTCAGGGTTTCTCGGTCAGGCTCCGGCGCGCCGGACGGCGCGACCGATGTGGAGGTACAGGGCGTGGCCATCGCCGTCGTCGCCGACGAACGCGTGCGGGATGTGGATGCCGTGCATGGGCTCCAGGTTGATCAGGCTGTCGCCGCGGAAGTGCACGAGCTCACGGCGCTCGGGCTGCTCGCCCAGCTCCTCGAACAGGCCCTTCGGGATCTGCTCGAGCCAGATGCGGCCGTCCTCCTCCTGGCTGACGATGATGTCGGCCACCTCCGAGGAGTAGGTGCCGACGTACCGGGTGGCGTCGACCTTCTCGGACTCCGCCGGTGCCACGGGGAGCGGCGGCAGCTCGGTGTCGCTGAGCTCGGCGACCACGTGGCCGACGACGTCGTGGTACAGCGACAGCGTGTCGCCGCCGTTGGTGAGCAGGGTGACCACGAGGCCGGCCTCGGGCACCATGCGCATGAAGGCGTTCTGGCCGATGGTGCTGCCGTCGTGGCCGATGATGTCGCCGCCGTCGGCGTCGAAGCGCTCGAAGCCCAGCCCCCACGAGTCGCCCATGACGCCGAGGTACGGCAGCTCGACCTCCTTGGCGTGCATCCGGGCGGCGGTGCCGGGTGCCAGGACCTGGGTGCCGTCGGCGGCCTTGCCGTCGGCCAGGTGCATCTGCGCGAACGCCAGGAGGTCGCGCGGACGCATGGCGAGCATCGCGCCCGCGGGAGCGTTGGAGCGGGCCAGCGCCCACACCGGGGCGGGGCTGAAGCCGGTGCCCGGCTCGAGCTCGACGTGGCCCATCGCGGCGCGGAACATGATCGCCTCGTACGGGCTCGCGGCGGCGTGGGTGAGGCCGAGGGGCGCGAACAGGTGCTCGCGCAGGCAGTCGTCGTACGGCTTCTCGCGCAGCACCTCGACCAGGCGGCCGAGCACGCAATAGCCCGCGTTGTTGTAGGAGAACAGCTCGCCGGGCGGGAACAGCTGCGGCACCTCGTGGAGGACCCCGAGGTACTTCTCGACGCAGTCGTCACCGACACCGGTGTCGGTGAAGATGTCGCCCTCGAAGCCGCTGGTGTGGTTGAGCAGCATCCGGATGGTGATGACCTCGGCGGCGGACTCGTCGCCGATCCGGAACTCCGGCAGGTACGTGCGCACGGTCGCGTCGAGGTCGACCTTGCCCTCGTCGACCAGCTGCATCACCAGCGTGGCCGTCCACAGCTTGGTGATGGAGCCGATCTGGAACAGCGAGTCGGGGGTCGCCTCGACCCCGGTGGCCTTGTTCAGGATCCCGGCGGCGTCATCGACGACTTCGCCGTCCTTGAGGACGGCCACGGCCGCGCCGGGGACGTCGTACTTCTGCAACAGTGCGGGCAGCTGGTCCGCCAGCCACTCCTTGACCTCGGACAGGGTGCTCATGCCGCTCACCGTAGGAATGACCCGGATCACTGTGTTCGTCGACCTCGACAAGCCCAGCGGCCTGAGTCCGTTGGGTCGGACAACTGTCGATGCATCGGGAGCGCCAAGCACGTGGTGGGGCGGGTTGGGGCTCGAACCCACGACCCAAGGATTATGGGTCGGATCCACGACGTCCGGCCACGTCGGACCTCGTCCGGCTTACGCCTGACAGGTGGACTTCCCTCCCCCGCACATACGGCCGGCCCTCCGGGTCTGTCCGAGCGGGTGGCGGAGCAGACGCGTAGCAACTGCGGGACGCCACGGGCAGGTGGCGCCCGTGACTGACGACTACGCAGCCGAGATCCGGCAGCTCGCGGACGAGAAGTACTCGTCGCGTGTTGGAAGCACGGCGGCGGGGTCTCAGATCCGATTCCTTGGCTAGAAGGACGACGAATCCATGAACGATGTCGGCGTTGCCGTCTTGGTCCTAGTCGGCACGGGCATCTACGAATGGCCCGACGCACGTAAGCGGGCCGACGCATGGGTCTCCCCGCGCCGTCGTCTGGTTGGGATACGTGTCCGGTGGTGTCTTCCTCGCGTGGTGCGGACCGGCTTCGCTCGTTGCAGCGGAGAACGGGCGGTCCGTCTGGGTCGGATTCGCGGCGCTGTGGCTCGGGAGCGTGCTGGGCGTCGCGGGCGTAGTGGCCATCGGCGTGACCGTGGGCACGAAGCGCGCGGCCTGGGCCGCCGAGCGCGACCGACGCGCACGAGCGGCCGTCTAGCCCGGTTCCCGATCCCGCCGCGGCCGTCCGGCTGCGAGCGCAGGTGGGTCGTCGCCGCGGGCTGACCTGAGGTACCTGCGGGAGTACCGTGGTTGGACCGGAGCCGCGGGAGGTGTCATGTTCTTCTGGTCATCCGTGCTGGTGGTCGTGCTGGTGCTGGCGGCGCTCGCCTGGTGGAGCAGCGGTCGCAAAGGGATCGACTCCAAGGGAGCGGACCGCACGAGGAAGCTGAACGAGGGCAAGAACCTGGGTGGCCCTCCGGGCTGAGACGCGGCGTTACAGTCCGTGGGCCGCGGGACGCTGCGCTGGATCGGCAACTGGGGATCGTCCGGGGAACCCTCCCCGACCGCAACGCCCACGGCTGTCCGGAGGCTCACGAGCACATCGCACTCGGTCGCGAGGGGTTCCCGATCCCGCCGCGGCCGCGGGCCGCGTTGAGGCGGCACTCGGTTCGGCCGCCTGCTCGTCCCGTACCGCGAGGTCGGCGCCGGCGGCCTCGAGCATCCGTGCGACTCCGCCTGCCAGACGGCTTCGTGGCCGAACGCAGGGCGCCGACCTGCGCATTCTGTGGTGGGGCTGAACGCCTTCGGTTGATGGGTGTCGGATCTACTCCGGTTGATTGGTGACACTCGGTTGGACTCTAGAACGTCGTTGGGGCGCTGTGGAGCGCTTGACTCTCACCTCCCCGGTGCTGGTGCGTTTCTCGGTGCGCAGCAGGTGGTCGCCGTCGTAGAACTGCAGGACCTGATCGGTGACCCACACGTCGATGGGGTGGCCGGCGGCCGCGGCGCCGAGGCAGACCTGTTGCCAGGACACGCACACCACCCCGACGGCGCTCGCACGGCGCGTGACCCAGGTCCCGTCGCGGTGGTCGTGCTCGGGTCGGCCGGGGCCGGTGACGGTCCTCAGCACCCTCACCCGGCTCGGTTCGGGGTGCAGGAACCGGCTGGCGGGGGTGGCCATTCCCAGTGCCTGGTGGGGCCGGTTCGTGTTGTGGTCGACCACCCACTCGTCGAGCTCGGCCTGCGCGGTGGCGAGGTCGGCGAAGACCCGGTCGGTGCGGAACTCGGTACGGATCGCGCGGTGGAACCGCTCGATCTTCCCGGTGGTCGTGGGTGAGCGTGGCTGGGTGTGCAGGTGTTCGATCCCGTTCTCCCGGCACACCCGGTGGAACAGCACCTCGACCGGCGGGGTGTTGAACCGGCCGGTGAACACCTTGCCGTTGTCGGTCAGGATCTGGCCCGGCACGCCGTGGGTCCGCAACGCCACGGCGAGCCCTTCGCACACCTCGCGCGCGGACTCGCGCAGCATCAGGTGGGCGCACACGCAGTACCGGGAGTGGTCATCGACCCCGGTCAGCGCCTTGACCCGGCGGCCGTCCGCCAGCACGAATCCGCCGACCACGTCCATCTGCCACAGCTCCATCGGGGCGCCGCGTTCCCAGCGTTTCCACTTCCGGTCCCGCCGCCGACGGGCCGCGGGATCGATCAGGTGCAGCCGGACCAGCGCCCGGTAGACCCCCGACTCGCTGACGGCGATGTCCTGCTTGGCCAGCTCGAAGACCAGCCGCCGCGGACCCCACGAGGGATGTCGACGCCGCAGCACCGCGAGTTCGACCTCGACACCAGGATCCATCTGGTGCGGACACGACCTCGGCCGGTGCGAGCGATCGGCCAGCCCCTCGAGCCCACCGGCCTCGTACCGCGCCAGCCAATGGTGCACGGTCTTGCGGGCGACCCCGAACCGGGCCGCCACGTCCGTGACCGTCTCGCCGTCGCTGACCACCGCCAGCACGGCCTGATACCGCTGCTCAGCCACACTCAACTCCCGCATACCTCGGGAGTGTCACCAATCAGCCGAAGCAGGTGTCACCCGTCAGCCGAAGACGTGTAACGCCTCAGCCGAAGCCCGAACGGCACCGATCAGCCGAAGGCAAACACATTCTGTGGTGGGGCGGGTGGGGCTCGAACCCACGACCCAAGGATTATGAGTCCTCTGCTCTGACCGACTGAGCTACCGCCCCGTGGGGTCGGCAGCCTAGTGCGTGAGTCGCTCCCGGAGCCGCACCGCGTCGTGCGGGGCATACCCCTTGGCGTCGTTGTCGAAGTAGACGACGACGTCGGCCTGCTCCGACCAGGAGCGGCACTTCTCGGCCCAACGGTCGAGGGCTGCGTTGGAGTAGCCGCTGGCGTAGAGCTCCTGGTCGCCGTGCAGGCGGACGTAGACCAGGTCGCTGGTGACCGCCTCGGCGAGCGGCCACCGGCCGGCGGTGTCGGCGACCACGCAGCCGATGTCGTGCTCCCGCAGCAGCGCGAACGCCTCCTCGGTGCAGAACGACGCACTGCGGAACTCCAGCGCGTGCCGGATCCGCTGGCCCGCGAGCCCGCGGGGCGCGGTCGTGAGCGCACGATCGGGCTTCAGCTTCGCGTCGTGCTTGCGGCCGAGCGCGGCGGCCGCGCCCACGGTGCGCGGCAGGAGGTCGAAGAACGCGCCGAGCAGCTCCGCGTCGTACTCGAGCCGCTCGGGCAGCTGCCAGAGCACCGGCCCGAGCTTGGCACCGAGGGCGAGCACGCCGGAGCCGAAGAAGTTCGCCAGCGGGGTCTCGACGTCGCGCAGCCGCTTCATGTGCGTGATGAACCGGCCGCCCTTGACCGCGAACACGAAGTCGTCCGGCGTCTGCTCACGCCAGGTCTGGTACGACGTCGGGCGTTGCAGGGAGTAGAAGGAGCCGTTGATCTCGACGGAGTCCAGGCGCTCCGCGGCGTACGCGAGCTCCCGCTTCCGGGGCAGCCCGCGCGGGTAGAAGTCTCCGCGCCAGCCGTCGTAGGTCCAGCCGGAGATGCCGACCCGGACGTCACCCACCGTCGCGCAGGGTGTCGACGGTCAGGGCAAGTGCATTCAGCCCGGCCCAGCCGAGCGTGACCGCCGCGACCTTGCGGCGCACGCCGGGGTCGTGGGTCCGGAAGGACAGCAGCGCGCAGTCGCCGAGGTCCATCGCGATCCGCAGCAGCATCGCGGTGCGCACCGTGTCCGGCCGCCTCCCGAGGACACCGGCCGCGCTGACCGCGAGGTCGCGGGCGCCGTACGTCGTCGCGAGCAGCTCGAGGCCCTGCCGGTCCTTGCGGTCGGCCTGCAGCGCCTGCCACAGGTGGGCGGGCTGGGTCAGGGCGTAGCCGCCGTACGCGGCAGAGGCGGCGGACATGAGGCGACTCAGGCGATAGCTCATGGTCCCGCCGTACCCGAGCCCTCCCGTACTCACGCCGGGCGCTGTCATGCTCGACCCATGGAGATCGTGCCGCTGGAGCCGTTGCCCGAGGACTGGGAGCGCGCGTTGTGCGTCGTCGCGCACCCCGATGACATGGAGTTCGGCGCCGCCGCGGCGATAGCCCGTTGGACCGGACAGGGCAAGGAGGTCACCTACTGCATGGTGACCAGTGGAGAAGCGGGCATCGACGCGCTGCCGCCGGACGAGTGCCGCGTCGTCCGCGAGGCCGAGCAGGTCGAGTCGGCGCGCATCGTCGGCGTCCCGCACGTGGAGTTCCTGCACCAGCCCGACGGGATCCTGGAGTACGGCGTGCCTCTGCGCCGGCAGATCACGCACGTCGTCCGCCGGTTCCGGCCGGAGATCGTGATCACCGGCAACTTCCGCGACACCTGGGGCGGGGTGAACCTCAATCAGGCCGACCACATCGCCACGGGGCGAGCCGTCGTCGACGCGGTGCGTGACGCGGGCAACCGCTGGGTCTTCAACGAGCAGCTGGCCGCCGGGCTCGAGCCCTGGGGCGGCGTGCGTGCCGTCTGGGCGACCGGCTCCCCCGACAGCAGGTACGGCGTGGACACCACCGACACCTTCGACCTCGGCGTGGAGTCGCTGGAGGCGCACCGTGCCTACATCGACGGCCTCGGCTGGGAGCACTTCGACCCCCGCGAGTTCCTCGAGGGCTTCGGCCGTCAGGCGGGTCAGCGGATGGGCGTCGCGTTCGCGGCGCAGTTCGAGGTGTTCCCGATGGGCTGGGGCGAGTAGCGGCGCTCGGAACTCAGAGCCGAGGTCCTCGACCACGTGCAGAAGACCGGCGGGCTCCCGATCGAGGCGCTCCTGAGGGACGCGCGCGATGTCCATGGACTTCCCTTTCGGGTGGCGACTGAGATATCACTCGGCACCCGGTGAACTACGCGGTAGACGAAACCGTTTTTACAGCGTAAACACGTGGTGTTAGATCGGCGCGACGCGGATGGGTCCCGGCGGACCGGGGCGAGGACCGTCGGCGCTGCGCCACCCTGGACACGCGGTGCTGGATCCACAGGACTGGCTGCCGCTCCGTGGCGCGACAGCCAGCCAGGAGTAGGTACCCCTTCCGTACCGTTCCACCAACTCCGGGACCACGTGGTCCCACGACCGCACTGCCGCGCGCCTCCGACCTGGTGCCGAGCGTCGCTCAGGTGAGCGGGAAGAGGACCGCGAAGGCCTGCGGTCGCGAACTCGGCGAAAACCCATCTCACCCGAGCGGGTGATTTTAGTGCTCTGCCGATTTTTTTGACGCACCTCGTCTAACGCCGGTGGCGCTTCGCGGCAAGTATTCCGCCATGGGAGGCATTTGGAATCTTTTACCTTCGGGAGGGAAAGAAAATGAATCGCTGTCGCACGTCCATCCTCAGGGCAGTAGCTGTCCTCGTCGCGATGACCCTGTGCATCTTCTCGCTCCAGGACGTCTCCACGGCCAGTAGGCCGGCCCAGCCAGCTGAGCGGCCCGTCGCCCACACCCATCGCGGCGACCTCAACTCACGCATCATCGGCACCACCGGCGACAACCGGAAGGTCACGGGATCGTTCGTACCGCTCCACTTCCTCAAGAAGGACGGCAAGGTCTTCGTCCGCGGTCTTGTCCAAGGTGTCGTTCACGAACGCAACGGCGACCGCACCACGTTCGCCATGATGAAGACGGTCCGGGTCAAGACCATCAACGGGACCCCGGTCCACGCCCGCACCGCCGGCGCACAGGTCACCTGCGACATCCTCCACCTGGTCCTCGCCCCTCTCGACCTCGACCTCCTCGGACTCCAGGTCCACCTCGACCGCGTCGTGCTCAACATCGTCGCGCAGAGTGGAGCAGGCAACCTCCTCGGCAACCTGCTCTGCGCGGTCACCGGGCTGCTCGACGGCGGCCTCGGCGGCGTGCTGGGCCGGCTGTCGAACCTCCTCAACCAGATTCTGGGCGTGCTGCGTCTCGGATGAGGACATCCACGTCGGGTACGGGGCCCTCGTGTCCGGAGGGAGGGGACGAGGGGCCCTGTGCTCGGCTCGCAGCTGTTTTCCGCACGCTGCTTGCCGCGAGGAGCGTCGAGGCCGTGGCTACTCGGGCAGCAGCGTCCCCAGGGGGCCGAGGTCGATGTTCAGGTCCTCCGCGGTCAGCCCGTAGCGCCTCTTGAGATCTTCCATCGCCTGCTCGAGGTGCATCAGCCCGTTGCCGAGCCCCTCGACCTGCTCGTCGGTCAGGTCGCCCTCGTCGACGCGGCGCAGGGCCTGCTTCTCCATCAGCTGCCGCACCAGCTCGACGATGGTCAGCACCAGCTTCATCAGGTCACGCTCGACGGCCTCGGCGTCGGTCTCCAGGCGTTGGGACAGCAGTGTCCGAGGCCCGTCGGGTGCCTGCATAGCGGGCCGGCGACCGCCCCCGAGGGACGGCAGGTCGTCGAACGGCCACTCGCTCACGGGACCGGCCTCCGGGTCTCGGCCATCTCCGCGCGCACCGAGCTGACGAGGAGATGGAGGCGAACCTCCACCAGGTCGACGCCGGCCAGCGAGATGACGACATCGCCGGCCACGAACACCCCCGCGCCGAGCAGCCGGTCGAGCAGGTCGACCAGCGCGACCGGAGCGAGGTTTCGGGTGGGTCGCCGATCGGACGAGCCGGCGGGCACCTCCCCCGGGCCCCCGGCGACGACCTCGCTCCGTGCCGACAGCGTCGTCATGGCTGCCCCAGCATGGCGAACGAGTACGGCGGCCACGGACCGCGGGCGTCGATGAGCAGGCTCGGGTAGCGGCCGCGGAGCTCATCGAGCGCGGCAGTGAACTCGGCTGCGTCGACGTCGGGTACCAGGTAGGCGGCGTTGAGGACCATCGTGCCGCTCAGCCCCGAGAGCCGGGGGTCCTGCGGGGGTAGCTGCCGGCTTGCCTTCGCGCGACAAGCCAACGTGGCGTGGATGTCGTCGGCGACGTCAGCGGCTGACGCGGATGATGCTGCGCGCTGTTCGACCGCGGCCTTGCGGCGGCGCAGGTACTCCGCGCCGCTCGCCGGCGCCTCCGCCTCCTCGAGTGCTTCGGCCTGCGGCGCGAGCTCGAGCAGTTTCACGCTCCACTCCGCGGAACCGGTGACCCGGTCGAGGACGTAGCCGAGGTCGACGGCCCATTGCCGTAGCCGGGCCCGGACCGCGTCGTCATCGAAGCAGATCGTGGCCAGCCGCATCGGCGCGACCGGTCCGTGCGCGGCGACGGCCTGGACGACGTCGTCGTGACCGCGCACCACGGACTCGAGCCAGGACAGGTCCTCGAGGTTGCGGCGCAACGCGTCCTCGCCGAACGACGCCAAGGGCACCGTCGACACGACGGCCACGAGGTCGCCGTGCTCGACCAGTTCCAGCGGTTCACCGGAAAGTCCGTGGACGCCCTGGAGAGCTCCCGGGGGCAGCCGTCGGCACACCGCGTACAGGTAGCGGCCGGTGCCCTGCTCGGAGCCTCGACCCGTCGAGCTGTCGGTCACGGTGTCGGTGGCGGGGTTCGTGGCGGAGTTCGTGGCGGTGTCGGACACCGGGACCGACGGTTCGGGCCCGTCCGCGGACGTCGGTGCTGGGGGCATGTCGCTCACGCGTCGCCTCTCGACCGCGAACCAGCAGACTGCCGACCCCGGGCACTGCCGTCGCCCTCGTCCTGGCCCTCCTCCTCGTCGTCGGGGGTGCCTTCGAGCTGGGCAAGTCGTTCGCGCAGCTCCCGGTTCTCCTCGTCCAGGCCGCGCTCGCGCACGGTCAGCATCGGATCATGCTTCCACCAGTCGATGCCCATCTCCTCGGCCTTGTCGACCGAGACCACCAGGAGGCGCAGCTTGATGGTGAGCAGCTCGATGTCGAGGAGGTTCACCCGGATGTCGCCGGCGATGATGATGCCCTTGTCGAGGACACGTTCGAGGATGTCGGCCAGGTTCGCCGGCTGAGGCCGGCCGGTCAGGCTCGGAGGCTGGTAGTACGGGCGGGCGCTGGGCACGTCGCCGGTCTGCTGCTCGGTCATCGGCGATCCTCTCCAGCGCTCCCGCGGGTGTACCGGTCAGTGCGCCTGTACCCCAGCAGGTCGCCGTCCTGGTCGACAGCGACCTCGTAGACGGCAAGCACGTCAGTCGTGTCCGGGATGCGTCGCATCTCGAGGATCTCGACCTGAGCGGTCCACCCGTCGTCGGTCTTCGAGATCCCGACGATGCCCTCGAAGTCCTTGCCGGTGAGGTCGACCAGCTGCTGGGCCGCGAGAACCGCGGCCCGTCCGCCGCTCGAGGGGCCTCGGCGGCCCCCGCTGCCGCCGTTGTCCCCGTTGTCCGTGGTGTCGTCGGGCTCGCGGCCCGTCCGCTGCTCGGACGGTGCCCGCGAGGACGAGCCGTCCCGTGAGCTGCGGGCAGCCGTCGAGGGCTGTTTCCTCGCACCCTCCCCGGCGGGCTTCTTGGCCGGCGCCCGCTTCGTTGCCGGGTCGCGGGCGGTCGCCTTCTTCGCCGGCGTCTTCTTCGCCGCCGCCTTCGTCGCGCCCGCCTTCTTCGCGGTCGTCTTCCTGGCACCGGTCTTCTTGGTGGTCTTCTCCGCCGTCTTGCGGGGCGTCGCCTCAGGCGTGGTCTCAGCCATGGCCGTCGCTCCTCTCCTGACCGATCATCAGCCGCTCGATGAGTTCGTCCTCCAGCGCTTCCGCAGTCTCGTCGTCGATGCGTCCTTCCGCGCGCAAGCGGTCCACGTCCTCGAGCTCGCTGCGAATGGCAGCCGGGTCGTAGTAGGCGTCCTCCGCCTGCTTCAAGATCTGGTCTGCCACCCACACCGTCCCGCGCACCGGCGCGAGCGGAAGGCCGAGCAGACCGGTGATCAGACCCATCCCGAGCCCTCGTCCACGAAGTCGTACGGCGCGAGCGGACCGACGAGCCTCATCCGGATCCGTTCGTGGACGGCTTCCGCGAGATCCTCCAGACGCTCGACCAGCTCCGTGGCCCGGTCCTCCTCGACCAGGAGCGCCACGTCGAGGACCTGCTGCGCCGTCGGAGGTGTCCGGACCCGGTGCTCGGCCGTGAGCGGCTCGACAGCCGCCCACAGCACCTCGGCCTCGTCAGCGCTGCGGTCCTCCAGCGCTCGCGCGACCAGCTCGCCGAGTCGGACACGCTCGGGATAGGTCGCCGTCTCCGGCTGGTCCCGCGTCCGCTCGCGCAACGCCGCCACGTCCGGGTCAGTGGCGACCAGGTCCGCGAGCACGGATTCCTCGACGAAGCTGGCGCGCAGGTTGTACTGCTGCTTCCCCTCGAGACGGTCCAGGACAGCGTTGAACCTGTCTTCCTGGGGCAGCAGCAGCTCCTCCACCACCGTGGCCGCGTCCCACAGCACGGAACCGAACTGGACGGGCGCGACGGGCCCGGCGCGATGCAAGGCGTCGAGGACCGACTGGTAGGCGAGCAGGTCGGCTCGCCGCCGGGGCGGCTCCTCGAGTGCCACCGTCGTCACAGCGGCCGCCACCGAACCGCCGACGATGAGGTCCACGGTCGACCCGTGGATCCCGGTCAAGCCGTCGGCACGACGTTCGGGTCCGCCGGTTCCGGCGCGGACGACGCCATAGACGAACAGGGCCTCGTCCGCGCCGTCCCCAGAGGGAGGCATCGAAGCGTCTGCGCGGAGTCCCGTCACGATCACCGCTGCTCGGACCGCCGGCGGCTCGCGGACTTCTTCACGGGACGGCGCTCGCGGTCGTCGTCCTCGTCCTCGTCCTCGTCGCTGTGGCCGACACCGAGGGCACGCTTCACACCCTGGACGGCTCCTTGGGTCTTGCCGGACGCGCCGGACTGCTGGAGGTCCCCGACCATCTCGCCGAGGTCCTTCCCGCCGTGTTCGTACAGGTCGAGCCGGTTGGTCGCTTCGGCGAACCGCAGGTAGGTGTCGACGCTCGCGATCACGATGCGGGCGTCGATCGTCAACAGCTCGATGCCCACGAGCGACACCCGGACGTAGGCGTCGATGACGATGCCCTTGTCGAGGATGATCTCGATGACGTCAGCGAGTCCGCTGGGCTTGGGACGTTCGAGATAGCCGCCGCCACTGCGGCGCTGGGTCTGCACGGTCATGGGTTGCCTCCTTGGTTCGGTCAGTCAGCTCGCGCGCTTGCGGCGCGAGCGCGGCCTCGGGGCCTCTTCCTCGTCCTGCTCCGCTCCCTCGTCCTCCGCGTCGCCCTCATCGGGCTCGGACTCCTCGTACTCGTCCTCCGCCTCGTCGTCGGCGTAGTCGTCCTCGGCCTCGGGCTCGTCCTCGGCGCCCTCGTCGTCCTCGGCCTCCTCGTCCTCGGCTCCCTCGTCCTCGGCGCCCTCGTCGTCGGCCTCCTCGTCCGCGTACTCCTCGTCCGCGTACTCGTCCTCGGCGCCCTCGTCGTCCTCGGCTCCCTCGTCCTCGGCGCCCTGGTCGTCCTCGGCCTCGTCGTCCGCGTACTCGTCCTCGGCCTCGTCGTCGGCGTACTCGTCCTCGGGTTCGTCCTCGCCGTCCTCGGACTCCTCTTCCGAGTACTCGTCCTCGGGTTCGCCGTCCTCCTCGGCCCCCTCGTCGGACTCGTCCTCGTAGTCGTCCTCGGGCTCGTCCTCGTACTCCTCGGAGTCGCCCCCTTCGGACTGCTCGTCCTGGTCGGCCTGCTCTTCCTCGAGGGCTTCCTCGTGGCTCTGGACGACCTCGCCGTCCTCGATCGTGCCGCGCCAGCCCTCGACCTCGTCGGGGTCCAGGATGGTGCGCGTCATGACGTGACGCTGGAAGTGCTTGAGCTCGACGCGGGCACGCCGGCCCTGGGCACGCCACAGGTTTCCGGTCCGTTCGAACAAGCCCTGGGGGTAGTACTCGAGCACGACGATGATCCGGGTCAGGTTCGGACCGAGCTCGTGGAAGGTCACCGCGCCGTCGACGTGACCCTTGTCGCCCTTGGAGCGCCACACGATGCGCTCGTCAGGAACCTGCTCGAGGATGGTCGCCTCCCAGTTGCGGTGCGACCAGAAGATCTGGGCCTTCCACTCGATCTTGTTGTCCTCTTCGGCGTCGACGTTCTCGACCTTCTTCATGAAGGTCGGGAACCCGCCGAACTCGGTCCACTGGTTGTACGCCACACGCACGGGGGCGCCGACATCGACCTGCTCGATGATGTTCGTCGCCTTCGTGGCCTTCGGGGAGCCACCGCCCGAGCCGCTGGAGCCGCCACCGAGACCGGGGATCTTGTCCTTCACCGCCGACGCCGCGCCCTTCAAGGCGCCCTTCACCGGGCCCTCGCCCTTCGCTGTCGACTTCGCCGATCCCAGCGCTGCCTTCGCGGACGGGTTGCCGGTTGCGACGTCCTCCAGCTTGTCGGTGAGCCCGGTCAGCTTGTCGCCGACCGTGCTCAGCGCCTTCTCGCTCAGAGTCGAGAACAGGTCCCCGGAGGCCGACTTCAGCCGGCCGCTGCCACCACTGCTAGCCATGCCCGATCACCGCCCCGACCGCGAGCTCGAGGTCTTCTTCGCCGTCGACCGCTTCGACGCGGTCTTCTTGGCCGGTGCCTTCTTGGCCGGCGCCTTTCGCGCGGTGGTCTTCTTCGCCGGAGCCTTCTTGGCGGCGGCCTTCTTCGTCGTCGAACCCGACTGCGAGCCCGAGGAAGAGGACGTCTTCTTCGCGGCGGCCTTCTTCGCCGGCGCCTTCTTGGCGGTGGAGCTCGACGGTGACTTCTTCGCGGTCGAGCTCGACGAGGACGCCTTCTTCGCCGGTGCCTTCTTGGCGGTGGAGCTCGACGCAGACTTCCGCGCGGTCGAGCTCGACGACGACGCCTTCTTCGCCGGGGCCGTCTTGGCGGCGGCCTTCTTCGCCGGAGCCTTGCGCGGCGACCTGGACAAGCGGCGACGCCGCTGGGGCTGCTCTTCCTCCGTGTCGTCCGGCTCGGCCTCGCCCTCGTCCTCCGGCTCTTCGTCGGCCTCGTCCTCCGGCTGCTCCTCCGGCTGGTCGTCGGCCTCGTCGTCGGCCTCGTCGTCGGCCTCGTCGTCGGCCTCGTCGTCGGCCTCGTCCTCCGGCGCGTCCTCGTCCTCGTACTCGTCGTCAGCCTCGTCGTCGGGCTCGTCGGGCTCGTCGTCAGCCTCGTCCTCGTCCTGGTACTCGTCTTCTGACTCGTCTTCGGACTCGTCTTCGGGCTCGTCTTCGGGCTCGTCGTCCTGGTACTCGTCGTCGTACTCGTCCTCAGCCGAGTCCTCGTCGGACTTCCGCGACTGCAGCGACTTCGTCAACGATTCGACACGCGATGCGGCAGCAACAAGCGCGGCTTCGCGGGCGACCTCTGCCAGGCGCCCCGTGAGCTGGCCCTGGAGCTCCTTGAACTGCGGGTTGCCCGACAGCAGCTTCTGGCCCTGCGACAACAGCTCCTGGCGTTGCGTGGACAGTCGTTTTCCGGCGAGCGCGCCGGCGAGCATCATGGCCAGGCGCATCTTCTTGGTCCGGCCGAGCAGGTATCCGCCGGCTACACCGGCAGCAATCTTCGTATTGGCAGACATCTAGTACAGCCGCGATGCCACCCCTCCCGAGCAACACGTCGCGACTCCTCCCTGACCATCGCGGTACCCGCGGTCTAGGCCACTAAACCGCGAAAGGTCGAGGGCACCCCTACGGGTGACCTGCGTTGTCGACCCGCAGCCCATGCGCTCAGGTACCAGACGGATCAGGGTCTTCGGGCCCGCCGTCGGTCGAGTCGGCAGGTGCTTCCTCGGGGTGCGCGGGGTTGTAGCCGAGCTCCTCGACGACCTCGTCGAAGAGTGGCTCGTCGTTCTCGGGCAGCGCGTCAGGGTTGGTCGGGGTGGTCATGTTCGAACCTCGCTGTCATCTCGTCCGCCACTCCCGCAGGCTCGCCTGAACGATCTGCACCCTCTCGCAGGCCTGTTTCGTTCAGCGCCTCGCGGAACACCTCCAACGAGTCCTCGCGAAGGAGAGCATGCAGCAGCACGACGTCGCCGCGCGACAAGCCTCGCTCGACGACAGGGCGCACCACGTCAAGATCCACGCCGGCGGAGAGCACCATCAACGTCGACCGAGGCGGCGCAGTCAGCGACCGTGCCTTCTGCAGGAACTCCACCTCCACGCCCGTCCCTGCAAGGGCGTCAGCGACGCGAGCGAACTCGTCTTCGAGCCTCTCCGGGCCGAGCAGCACCCGAGCCAGACCGATGAGGGCGGCGCCGAGCGGCCCTGAGGAGCGGGGGGAGCCGGTCTGCCGAAGCTGGCCGATCCAGGGGCGGTGGCTCCCGGGCACCCACATCGCGGTGACTGCGTCGATCGGAGAGACGGAGCCGCTGCGCACCAGCTCGCCGAACCGCAACGTCCCGGCCGCGGCGGCGCGCGGAGTGTCGTAGCTCCACACCGTCAACGACGGGCGCGACCTCCAGGCTCCGTCGTTCGCCGAGCCGCCGGCCATTGCCCCGTGGCTCCGCTCCTGGTCGCTGGGCCGCCCCGTCGGTAGGTCGGCGCTCATCTCCTGCTGCTCCTCCCTGCCCAGCCGCGGCGCCGGACCCCGGCTGTGCATCCTCAACTCACCAGTACCCGTCTGCCCACCCGAGAAGCGCACGTCGGCCGGGCAGGGTGATCTGGGGGGCATCCCTTTCATGGCGAGCGGGTACGTCATCAGATCCGATCGGGAGCGGAAGAACGTGGAGGGAGACACGATGGCGAACAACGGTGGAAACGGTGGCGGCAACGGCGGCAACGGCGGCAACCAGGGCGGGATGGATTCGCGGGCGCGGCTCGTCGACCTGCTGCTCGAGAAGATCGCTGCAGACCCCTACCCCTCGGGAACGATGATGGACCTCGTCGAGGAGCTGCTGCTGCCCGACGACGTGCCCGCGTATGCGGCGGTGCTCATGGAGAAGGTCCGCGGCGACGCGTTCCCGAGCGTGCCGATGATGAAGCGGCTCGTCGACCTCACCGAACCCGCGTGAGGGGGAGACCATGCGAGCGTTGCGGTGGACCGCAGCAAGTCTGCTCGGGCTACTCGGAGGGCTGCTGGGCCTGGTAGGGGCGCTGCTGTGCGTCACCTTGATCCTGCTGCCCCTGGGGATCCCCATCCTCTTCCTGTCCCGCAGGCTGTTCCAGACCGCTGGGCAGCTGGTCGTTCCTCGCGAGGTACGACACCCCGTCAAGGGGATCCAGGAACGCAGCTCGGCGTCGGCGAAGTCAGCGAGGAAGTCGGCCAAGACCAAGCGCCGCAAGGGCGCAAAGCGCGCGGCCGAGACCATGGGGTCGGCGACCGCCGGCGTCCGGGGCGGCGCCAAGGAACGCGAAGAACGTCCTCGTCGACGCCGCCACCACGGCGCGCGAGAAGACACCCGTGCCTGGGCGCCGGTCGCGGATGGACAGGGTGCGCCACAAGCTGCACCTCGCGTGACCGCCGCCGGTCCACCGGCCACGTCCCCAGTCCTCGGCCCCACTACCAACGCGCATTCCGTTCGACGGAGCCGGGTACAGAGCCCTACAGGAGAGGCCGACGACACCCCGTCGGCCCGGGAGGGAGAATCGCCATGGAGATCATCGGCGTCATCGTCGCTGGCATCATCATCGGCCTGCTCGGAAAGTTCGTCGCCCCCGGCGACAGGGACAACATCCCGCTGTGGCTCACGATCGTGTGCGGCATTGGCGGAGTTGTCATCGGCTGGTACATCTACACCGCCTTCGGCGGCAACGGCACCTCTGGTGTCGACTGGGTCCGCTGGATCGTCGCCATCGCGTGCGCGGCCGTGCTGGTCATGGTCGCCTCGGCGATCACCGGCAACAACAAGAAGTCGGGACTCCTGCACCGCTGAGCCCCGGGGGCTCACCGATCCTCCCTCCGGTGGGTTCCCGGTCCTCCGGAGAACCCACCGGAGGAGCGACCACGCGCCGAGGGAACCCCGGCCCGCAGCATGCCGTGCATGCCTGGGCCGGACAGTGGGAGGACGAGCAGGAGTAGTCCGTCCTCGAACGGGCACGTCAGAGGTGATGACCCTGACGGCCGGCGGTCACCGCCGCCGCGTCGCAGTGGAAGCGCCCGACCGGGCGCTCACGTCGGGGAGGGAGAACCAAGAAATGATGGAGCTCAGAAGTCAGGTCAGCGGCCTCACGAACCGGGCAAAGCCCGTGACCGACAAGGCACGACCGCTTGCCGAGAAGGCCAAACCAGTTCTCGGGAGGGCCAAGCCCGTCACCGACGCGGTCCGGAGCGTCGGAGACCGGGGGCGGTGGGCTGCGCGGGGCGCGTCGCTGGCCGCGAAGATGAAGGCGACGAGGATGGTGTGGTTCCCGCCCGACGGAGTGGACGTGGCCGCCCGCGCCACCGGCGCGGCGACGCGGACCGCGAAGACGGCGGCGAAGAAGTCGGCCGGCGGCGCCAAGAAGTCGACCCGCCCCGCGCGGAAGACGGCCAAGACGGCCAAGACCACGGCCAGGAAGGCGAGCGTCGCGAAGAAGACCGCCAGGTCGTCGTAGCGACCACCGAGGGCGCGGCCAGCGACCGCGTGGACGACAACGTCGAACGGCCTGACCAGCGAACTCGATCGTCGCAGGTCAGGCCGTTCTTCTGCTCCCCCGGTTGGACTCGAACCAACAACCCTCCGGTTAACAGCCGAATGCTCTGCCAGTTGAGCTACAGGGGATCGGTGCAGCCCGCACAGGTTAGCAATCCGGGTCCGTCAGGAAAAATCGAGGTCAGCCGTGTCGGTCGAGGCACTCGGCTCGGCCCGGCGCGGCAGCGTGGTCCTTGGCGACCTGTCCCGAAACCACGCCTTCAGGGCATGCCCACCTCGGCGCGGGCGGCCGCAAGGGCCTCCTCGGCGGCCTTGCGCACGGCGGGGTCGTCGGGGTCGATGCCGGCGTCGAACTCGTAGATCCAGCTGATGGGGCGGTCACCGTGCGGCGCCCGGCGAGCGACCACGCGGAGTCCGCGGCGGCCGTTGATCGGGACGTGCCGCTGGAGGACGACGCTGGCGGTGACCCGCTCGCGGACCAGCTCCAGCAGCAGGCCCGGCTCGGCCAGCGTGAACACGTGCTCGGGGCGCTGCTCGCCCCAGGTGCCGACCTCGCTGACCCGGAGCGTGCCGGTCTCGGCGTCCCAGTCGGCCGCCTGCACGTCCTCCCACGGGATGCGCAGCGTCTCCTCCAGGGCCAGGGAGGCGCCGAGGTTGCGTACGACGTAGAGCGCGTCGCGCGTCCCGCCGAGGTGCGCCTCCTCGGCGACCGCGTCGGCGAGCAGCTTCTCCCCTCGCTCCACCCGGATCGGGGACCGGCGGCGCAGCCCCATCAGGCCGGCCCCGTGAGCCGGTCCCGCAGCGCCCGGCGGTGCGCCTCGAGGGCGGCGAGCTCGCCGAACATCCGGTTGAACTCGTCGGGGTGCTCGACCGGGTTGGTGCGCTGGAGCTTCGACTTGATGTCGCCGATGCGACGGGCGGCGGTGAGCTCCTGGAGCCGGACCAGGTGCTGGGTCACGTACGCCGCGTCGGGCTCCATGAGCAGCGGCTCGACCCCGAGCGCGCTGATCGCGGACGAGACGGCGGGGTTCGCCGCGGCGTCCCGGAGCTTCGTCGCCCAGCCGGGGTCGCCCACGCCGGCGCCCGGGCCGCCGGCGGCGACGACCAGCTCCCACACAGCACGGTACGTCGGGTGCGTGAAGTCATTCGCCCCGATCTCGGACGTGAGCCGGCCGATCGTCATCGGGTGCTGGATGACCAGCTTCAGCGTCTCCCGCTCGGTCGAGAAGCGCGGGTCGTGCAGGTCGGGGACGTTCGATCGCGGAGCCGGCGTCGCCTCGGGCGTGCGGACGTCCGGACCGGGCCGGCGGTTCGCTGCCCGGCGTACCTCGTCCCGGACATCGTCGATGTCGAGACCGATCAGGCCGGCCAGCGCTCGAGTGAAGGCCTCGACTTTGGACTTGTCCCGGATGCTCGACACCAGTAGGGCGCCTTCGCGGAGGGCGTCCGCTCGACCGTCGGCCCGGTCGAGGTCGTAGTTGCGAACGACGTTGGAGAGCACGAAGCGGTAGAGCGGCACGCGCCGGGCCACCAACTCGCGGACCGCGGCGTCGCCCTTCTTGATCCGCAGGTCGCACGGGTCCAAGCCGTCCGGCTCCACCGCGACGTAGGTCTGGGACACGAAGTTCTGGTCGCCGCCGAAGGCCTTCAGCGCTGCTCGCTGCCCGGCCGCGTCGCCGTCGAACGTGAAGATGATCTCGCCCTTCGTGACTCGATCGTCTCCGAGGAACCGGCGCAGCACCCGCGAGTGGTCGTCGCCGAACGCCGTGCCGCAGGTGGCGACCGCCGTGCCGACCCCGGAGAGGTGGCAGGCCATCACGTCGGTGTAGCCCTCGACGATCACCGCCTGCGACGAGCGACCGATCTCCCGCCGGGCGAGGTCGATCCCGTAGAGCACGTGGCTCTTCTTGTAGATCGGCGTCTCGGAGGTGTTGAGGTACTTCGCCTCGACGCGGTCGTCCTCGAAGAGCCTCCGGGCGCCGAACCCGATCGTCTCGCCGCTGGACTCGCGGATCGGCCAGAGCAACCGGCCGCGGAAGCGGTCGTAGCCCGACGGGCCGATCAGGCCGCCCACGGTCATCTCCTCGACGCTGAAGCCTCGGCCGCGCAGGTGCTGGCTGAGGGCGCGGCCGTCGTTCGGGGCGAACCCGATGCCGAAGGTCTCCGCCGCGGCCTGGTCGAAGCCGCGCTCCGCCAGGAACTGCCGGCCGGCCAGCCCGTCCGGCGTGCCGAGCCGCTCGGCGTAGTACTCCTGCGCGACCTCGTGCGCCTCGAGCAGCCGCCGTCGCGACGGGCCCTTGGGCCGCTCGGTCGGGAAGGTGTCGTCCTCGCGTCGGAGCTGGACGCCGTACTTGTCGGCCAGCCGCTCGACCGCCTCGGCGAAGCTGAGGCCGTCGATCTTGATCAGGAACGTGATGACGTCCCCGCCCTCACCGCAGCCGAAGCAGTGGAAGAACCCCCGGGCCGGGTTGACGTTGAACGACGGCGACTTCTCGTCGTGGAACGGGCACAGCCCCTTCTGCGAGCCGCCGCCGGCGTTGCGGAGCGTGACGTACTGCCCGATGACGTCGTCGATGCGCGCCTTCTCGCGCACCGTCGCGATGTCCTCCTCGCGGATCCGTCCTGCCACGTCGCGGAGTCTATGTCCAGGTCTCGACACGCCGGTCGCTCGCTCCACCACCGACAGCGGATCCGCTGGCAGGTCTCCGCTCAGTAGGCGCCGGACATGACGTTCACCAGGTCCTCGCCGGCCGCGTAGCGGCGCAGCTGGTCGCGGACCAGGCGGTGCGCCCGGGGCCACATCGCGCTGCTCGCGCCACCGACGTGGGGCGACACGAGCAGGTTCGGCGCGTCCCACAGCGGGTGGTCCTCGGGCAGCGGCTCCTCCTCGGCCACGTCCGTCGCGTAGTGCAGGCGGCCGGTGTGGAGCGCATCGACGACCGCTGCCGTGTCGACGACCGCGCCGCGGGCGACGTTCACCAGCAGCGCGCCGTCCTTCAGGGCGCCGAGGAACCGCGCGTCCACGAGGCCGCGCGTCTCCTCGGTGAGGGGTACGACGAGCACCACGACGTCCGCCTCGGGCAGCAGGGCGGGCAGCTCGGTGATCGCGTGCACGCCGTCGCGGGCGCTGCGGGCGACGCGCACGACCTCGACCTCGAACGCCAGCAGCCGCCGCTCGACGGCCGCACCGACCGCGCCGTACCCGACGATCACGACCCGCTTGTCCGCGAGCGCGGGGTGCCAGCCGGTCCGCCAGCGGTGCCGGTCCTGGTCGCGCACGAAGCCGGGCACCCCGCGCAGGCTCGCGAGGACCAGGGTCACCGCGAGCTCGGCGGTCGAGGTGTCGTGGATGCCGCGGCCGTTGCACAGCAGCACGCCGTCCGGGATCGCGCCGCGGAGGTTGTCCACGCCGGCGGTCATCGTCTGCACGACCTCGAGCGACGTCATCCGGGGCAGGACCTCGGCCACGCGCGCCCCGACCTGGTACGGCGGCACGTAGAACCGCACCTCCCCGACGGAGTCGGGCACCCGCTCGGTCGGGTCGACCACCTCGTAGCGCAGGCCGGCGGGCGGGTCCCCCAGCTCGGCGGGGTCGAACGGCAGCCAGACCAGCGGGTCGCTCATGCCCGCCCCCGCAGCGCGGCGTGCCACGCGACCGCACTCTGGTCAGTGAGGGAGGCGACCTGGTCGACGACGACGCGCAGCCGGTCCGCGTCGTCCGCGGCGACCGACCAGTCGTCGGCGAACTGCCGCTCCATCGCGTCCGGGCCGCGGTGCGCGAGCAGTGCGACCAGCTCGGCGAGCAGCTCGCGCTGGCGCTCCATCAACGCGACGCGGTCGTCGGCACGCATCACGTAGTGGGCCGCGATGCCCTTGAGCACGGCGATCTCGAGCCGGGTCTCCTCGGGCACGACGAGATCGGCGGCGTACCGCACGAACGGGCCGTCGCCCGCGGCGAACGTCGCGTGCTGCACCGCCCCGCAGAACCGGCCGATGAGGTCACTGGTGAGGTTCTTGAGCGCGGCGAGCGAGCGCCGGCCCCCGTCGTACGGCGTCTGCGGCCAGCTGCCGACGCTCCGGAGCCCGGCAAGGGTCTTGTCGAGCACGTCGTCGCCGGCGTCCGGGAGATACCAGTCGCGGACCGTCTGCCAGACGGCCGCCTCGTCGAGCGCGGTGAGGTCGACGCGCTCGGCGGCCACGCCGTCCTCGACGTCGTGCACCGAGTACGCCACGTCGTCGGCGAGGTCCATCACCTGCGCCTCGAGGCACTGGCGGCTGCCGTCGGCGCCGCGGCGCATCCAGTCGAAGACCGGCCGGTCGTCGTCGTACACCCCGAACTTCACGACGAACCGCGGCGACCCGTCGGCGTGCACGCCCTGCGGCTCCTCGGCCTCGGAACGGGGCCACGGGTACTTGGTGCACGCGTCGAGGGTGGCGCGGGTCAGGTTGAGACCGGCGCCGTCGGTCTTGGCCTCCAGGCGGGTCAGGATCCGCAGGGTCTGGGCGTTGCCCTCGAACCCGCCGCACGCCTCACCCAGCTCGGCCAGCACCCGCTCGCCGTTGTGCCCGAACGGCGGGTGGCCGAGGTCGTGCGCGAGCGCGGCGGTCTCCGCGATGTCGGGCTGGCTGCCCAGCGCCCGGGAGAGGTCCCGGGCGATCTGGGCGACCTCGAGGCTGTGGGTGAGCCGGTTCCGGACGAAGTCGTCGGCCTGCGGCCCCATCACCTGGGTCTTGGCCGCCAGCCGTCGCGACGCCGCCGCGTGCACGACCCGCGCGCGGTCGCGCTCGAACGGCGTGCGCACCGGTGCGTCGACCCGCTTGGGGGGCTCCTCGACGAGGCGCTCGCGCGCGGCGTCGTCGTACCGGTCGTGGCTCATCGGACCAGAGCCTAGGCGCACGCTCCGCCAGTCGGTCGGGTCAGTACGTCGAGACGTGCACGTGGTCCATGTGGTTCGCCGTCGGCGAGCCGTGGTCGCCGTAGGCACGCCAGCCCTCGGAGGCCCGCACCGGCGTCCAGATCTGGTCCCACCAGATGACGTCGTAGAGGTGCAGCTCGGAGGCGTGCGACTGGAGGTACGCCGCGATCGTGTCGCCGAGCGCCTTGTCGCTGGTCATGATGTCCAGCGCCTTGCCGGAGGCGTGCTCACCGTGCGCGTCCCACCCGCCGTACGACGTGATCTGCGGGAACGCGTGGCACACCGAGCGGTAGACGTAGACGGCGTTGGAGGTCAGCCCGTTCTCGACACTGGAGTCCGGGCACGGGGCCATCGACAGGCCGCCGGCCGCGGTGGCGGTGGCGGTGGCGGTGGCGGCGGCGGGCTTGTCCTCCGAGAGGTAGCCGGCGGTGACCCAGCGGGACTCGCCCTGCCAGACGATCTCGACCCGGTCGGCGGTCTTCCGGCCGGTGACGAGCACGTGCTTGCCCGCCTCGAGCTCGCCGACCTCGGTGGCGTCGTCGCCGGCGTCGGACCACAGGTTGAGGAGCGTGGTGGTCCAGAGCTTCTCGTCGGCTCCGGCCACGGCACGCTGCGTCAGCACGCTGGGCTTGAGCCGGAGCTGCTGCGCCTCCTCCAGGCGCGAGCCGCTGCGCGAGACGGTCTCCCGTGCGTGGGAGACGCCGGCGAGGTCGGCGGACGTGTCCTGGGCGAGCAGGGTGGACTCGGGGCTGGCGGAGAGCACGCCCACCGTGACGGCGGAAGCGGTCGCCAGGACGGCGAGCGAGCCGGCCACCAGGGCGGCACGGGGCTTGCGGCGGGCATTGGTGTCCCGCTTGTGGCGATGATCTGCCACAGCGCTGATCCTTTGCTGTTGCTGTCGGGGGATGTCCTCGCCAGCGACTCCCCGAGAAAGGTCACGGAACGGCAACGACCGCCCGAGTCAACCACAGCCGGGGTCGAGGGTCCGCATCACGGGTGGCGAACGGGAACGTGTTCCCGCTCACCCGCCGCTGGTCTCGGAGGCGTCCTCATGGACGTGGCAGCCGCTGCCGTCGGCGTCGTCGAGCCAGCCCTCGGGCAGCACGACCCGCTCGCGCGGCGACCCCTGGCGGCCGCGTGGGGCGCCGAGCTCGGCGACCGGGAACGGCTCGTCCGGGTCCAGCTCGGCGAGCAGCCGGTCCAGCGCGGAGAGGCTGTCGACCAGGCCGAGCGAGCGGCGCATCTCGCCGCCGGCCGCGAAGCCCTTGAGGTACCAGGACACGTGCTTGCGGAACTCCTTGCAGCCCCGCTCCTCCCCCATGTGCCGGCACAGCAGCTCGGCGTGGCGGCGCATCATCGCGGCCACGTCGCCCAGCGTCGGCAGCGTGGCGACCTGCTCGCCGGCGAAGGCCGCGGCCAGGTCGCGGAAGATCCACGGCCGGCCCAGGCAGCCGCGCCCGACGACGACGCCGGCGGCACCGGTCTGCTCGACCATGCGGATCGCGTCCGCGGCCTCCCAGATGTCACCGTTGCCGAGCACCGGGATCTCGACGTGCGCGACCAGCGCCGCGATCGCGTCCCAGTCGGCGGCACCGGAGTAGGCCTGCGCCACGGTCCTGCCGTGCAGCGCGATCGCCGCGACGCCGCTCTCCTGCGCGATCCGCCCGGCGTCGAGGTACGTCAGGTGGTCGTCGTCGATGCCCGTGCGGGTCTTCATCGTGACCGGCACGTCGTACGGCGTGGCCGCGGCGACGGCGTGCTCGAGGATCTCGGCGAGCAGCCCGCGCTTCCACGGCAGCGCTCCCCCGCCGCCCTTGCGGGTGACCTTGGGCACGGGGCAGCCGAAGTTCAGGTCGATGTGCGCGACGCCGTACTCGGCGCAGAGGATCTCGGCAGCCTTGCCGACGTACGCGGGATCGGTCCCGTAGAGCTGGACCGAGCGGGTGCTCTCGAGCTCGTCGAAGACGAGCATGTCCCGGGTGTGCTGGTCGCCCTCGACGAGGCCGCGGCTGGTGATCATCTCGCACACGTAGAGCCCGGCGCCCTGCTCGGCGCAGAGGCGGCGGTACGCCGCGTTGGTGATGCCCGCCATCGGCGCGAGCACGACCGGCGTGTCGACGCGCAGCGACCCGAGGGCCAGCGAGGTGGGCAGGGCGGGCATGCCCACCATTGTCTAGTGCTTCTCGCTCTTCTTCGAATTCCCGGACTTCTTCGGCTTCGGCGGCGCGTACTTCGTCACGTCGCCGGTCCAGGTGATCGGGTTGAACGTCTCGTCGGGACGGAAGCTGACCGCCACCAGGTCGCCGTGGTTCGGCGCCAGGTAGACCAGGCACACCTTCGCGTCGTCGCCCGGCCCGAACTTCTCCGGCAAGGGCGTGCTCGGGCACGGCTCGAACGAGCTCGCGAACGGCGTCGACTCCAGCAGCACGTTGTCGTCGTTCACCACGTACAGCGGCACCGGGCGCCCGCCGAGGTCCGTGTCGCCGACGTTCTTGATCACCGCGCGCACGTAGAACGGATTCGACTTCTTCTGCTCGTCGCTGAGCTGCCATGCGGAGAAGGCGTCCATGGTCGTCTTCTCGAGCTTCGTGACCTGGATGTCGAGCGCGCCGACCTGGTCCTGCCGCGGCTCGTACGCGACCACCGCGTGGTCGCCCACCGACAGCTGGCTGCCCGGCGGCGTCAGCTCGACACCGGCCGGGACCGGCAGGTACGCCGAGTCGCTGGCCGTCGGGCTCGACGTGCTCGGCGTGCCCGACGTCGCTGCACCGGACGCGTCGCTGCTGTCGCCCGAGCACCCGGCCAGCCCGAGCGCGGCAGCCAGGAGCAGGGCGGCGGTGCGGGTCAGCACCCGACCAGTCGCTCGGCGAAGTACGACGTGACGCCGTCGAGCGAGATCCGCTCCTGGGCCATGGTGTCGCGCTCGCGAACGGTGACCGCGTTGTCGTCGAGGGTCTCGAAGTCGACGGTCACGCAGTACGGCGTACCGACCTCGTCCTGGCGGCGGTAGCGGCGGCCGATCGCGCCCGAGTCGTCGAAGTCGACGTTCCAGCCCGCACCGCGCAACGCCATCGCGAGGTCCCTCGCCTTCGGCGACAGGTCGGCGTTGCGGGACAGCGGGAGCACCGCGACCTTCACGGGCGCGAGACGCGGGTCGAGCTTGAGCACCGTGCGCTTGTCGACGCCGCCCTTGGTGTTCGGAGCCTCGTCCTCGGTGTAGGCGTCCACCAGGAACGTCATCAGGCTGCGCGAGAGGCCCGCGGCCGGCTCGATGACGTACGGCGTGTAGCGCTCGTTGTTGGCCTGGTCGAAGTACGACAGGTCCTGGCCGGAGTGCTTGGAGTGCGTGGACAGGTCGAAGTCGGTGCGGTTGGCGATGCCCTCGAGCTCACCCCACTCCGAGCCGGCGAAGCGGAACCGGTACTCGATGTCGACGGTGCGGGTCGAGTAGTGGCTGAGCTTGTCCTGCGGGTGCTCGTAGTGCCGCAGGTTGACCGGGTCGATGCCGAGGTCGGTGTACCAACGGGTGCGCTCGTCGATCCAGTACTGGTGCCACTCCTTGTCCTCGCCGGGCTTGACGAAGAACTCCATCTCCATCTGCTCGAACTCGCGGGTGCGGAAGATGAAGTTGCCCGGCGTGATCTCGTTGCGGAAGCTCTTGCCGATCTGCGCGATGCCGAAGGGCGGCTTCTGCCGGCTCGAGGTCACGACGTTCGCGAAGTTGATGAAGATGCCCTGCGCGGTCTCCGGGCGCAGGTAGTGCAGGCCGGACTCGTCCTCGACCACGCCGAGGTAGGTCTTCAGCAGCCCGGAGAACTGGCGCGGCTCGGTCCACGCGCCGCGGGTGCCGCAGTTCGGGCAGGCGACGGTGGCGAGGTCGACGTCGTCGGGGTTCGCGATGCCCTTCTTCTCCGCGACCTCCTCCTGGAGGTGGTCCGCACGGAACCGCTTGTGGCACGACTGGCACTCGGTCAGCGGGTCCGAGAACGTGTCGACGTGGCCGCTCGCCTCCCAGACCTGGCGCGGCAGGATGATGCTCGAGTCGAGGCCGACCATGTCGTCGCGCATGGTGACCATGGACTTCCACCACTGGCGCTTGATGTTCTCCTTGAGCTCGACGCCGAGCGGGCCGTAGTCCCAGGCGGAGCGGGTGCCGCCGTAGATCTCGCCGCACGGGTAGACGAAGCCCCGGCGCTTGGCGAGGGACACGACGTTGTCGACGGTGGACGGCGGCGGCTTGGCCACGGTGGCTCCTATGGTCAGCGGTTGGTGCGAGTGAAGGTTCAGCCTATCGACCGGGGCGAGCCGGTGTTGAGGGTGGTGCCCGGGCCTGCGTCCTCGTACGCCGAGGGCTCCTCGATCGCCCGCGACAGGACGGCCACCGCGCGGAGCTTCACGTCGTACGAGGAGAGCGCGCGGCGGTAGCTCCCGACGTTCTCCCACCGCGTGGTGAGGACCCACAGCTCCGGGTCGTCGACGTTGCGGCCGATCTCGCCGCCGGCGTACCCCGTGCACGCGGCCAGCGCCTCGCGCGCCGTCGCCAGGTCGCTGCGGAACGTCTCGCCCTCCGCGGCCGGTACCCGGAACCTGCTCACCACCTGCACCCGGCGATCGTAGCCGACGCACTTGACAATCGTTCTCAACTCCACTGAGAATCGTTCTCATGAAGGCTCTCGTCGCGCTGGCCCTGCCCGGGCTGCTGGCCCTCAGCGGCTGCGCGGCGTTCACCGACGACTCGGTCGGCCTCGACAACGGCGTGCAGGTCGCGGCGGCGTTCTACCCGCTGGCGTACGTCGCGGCGCGGGTCGCCGGCGACGACGCGACCGTCGAGAACCTCACCGCCCCCGGCGGCGAGCCGCACGACCTGGAGCCCACCGTCCGCGAGACCGCCGAGGTGGCCCAGGCCGACCTCGTCGTCTTCGAGCGCGGCTTCCAGCCCGCGGTGGATGACACCGTGGACGAGAACGCCGGGGGCGCGGTGCTCGACGCGGCCGACGTCGTCTCGCTGGTGCCGTTCCGCGACCACGGCGTCGACTCCGACGAGGACGACCCGCACTTCTGGCAGGACCCCCTGCTGCTCGCGGAGGTCGGCGACGCGGTCGCCGACCAGCTGTCCGACATCGATCCCGCCCACGCGGACGACTACGCCGCGAACGCCGGGGCCCTGCGCAGCGACCTGGAGCGGCTCGATCGGGAGTACGCCGCCGGCCTCGCCGACTGTCAGCGCGACACCGTCGTCGTGAGCCACGACGCGTTCGGCTACCTCGAGCGCTACGGGATCGACATGCAGACCATCCTCGGCCTCTCCCCCGACTCCGAGCCGACGCCGGCCGACCTGGCCCGGCTCCAGGACCTGATCCACACCCAGGGCATCACCACGGTGTTCGGGGAGTCGCTGGTGAGCCCGGCGGTCGCGGAGGCGCTGGCCCACGACACCGGCGTGAGGAGCGAGGTGCTGGACCCGATCGAGGGACTCTCCGACCGGACCGCCGGCGAGGACTACCTCTCGCTCATGCACGCGAACCTGCGCGCCCTCGAGGAGGCGAACGGCTGTGGCTGACCCGGTCATCGAGATGAACGACGGCGCCGTCGCGATCGCCGGCCGCCCGATCCTGCGGCACATCGACCTGGCCGTGGCCGCCGGCGAGTTCGTCGCGCTGATGGGCGCGAACGGCTCGGGCAAGTCCACGCTGGTCCGTGCGCTGACCGGGCTGCGCCCGCTCGCGACCGGCTCGCTCCGGCTGTTCGGCACCGCCCTCGACGACTTCCACGACTGGCAGCGGGTCGGGTTCGTCCCGCAGCGCGGCGGCGCCGCGTCCGGCGTACCGGCGTCGGTGTGGGAGGTCGTGGCGTCCGGGCGGCTCACCCGCCGCAAGCTGCTGCGCCCGCTCCGCCGCGCCGACCGGGCGGCGATCGACGACGCGCTCGAGGTGGTCGGGCTCGCGCACCGGGCCCGCGACGGCGTCTCGACGCTCTCGGGTGGCCAGCAGCAGCGGGTGCTGATCGCCCGCGCGCTGGCCGGTGAGCCGGAGCTGTTCTTCCTCGACGAGCCCACCGCCGGTGTCGACCTGCCGAACCAGCAGGTGCTGGCCGACACCCTCGCGACGCTGTCCGGGCGCGGCGCCACGATCGTGCTGGTCGCCCACGAGCTCGGCCCGATGGCGCCGCTGATCGACCGGGCGGTCGTGATGAGGGACGGCCGGGTCGCGTACGACGGCCCGCCGCTGGCCAGCGACCAGGTCGCCACCGCGCACCTCGACCTGCACGACGCCGGCCACCACCACCATCCGGAGCCCGAGCGGCACGACCACGCGCCGCACATCGCGTCGCTCATCGAGGGGGGTCCGGAGTGAGCGAGTACCTCGACCTGCTCGGCCTAGGGTTCATGCAGCGGGCCATCCTCGCGGCGGTCTTCACCGGGCTGGCCGCCCCCGCGGTCGGCACCTACCTCGTGCAGCGCCGGCTGGCGCTGATGGGCGACGGGATCGGCCACGTCGCGGTCACCGGCGTCGCGCTCGGCCTGCTGACCGGCGCCTCCCCGACCTGGACGGCCGTCGGCGTGGCGGTGATCGGCGCGGTCGTGATCGAGGTGATCCGCGAGCGCGGCCACGCGAACGGCGATGTCGCGCTCGCCCTGCTGTTCTACGGCGGCCTCGCCGGCGGCGTGCTGATCACCGGTCTCGCCGGCCAGAGCGGGGCGCGGCTCCAGCAGTACCTGTTCGGCTCGATCACCACGATCTCCGTGGGCGACGTCGGGGTCACGATGGGGCTCGCCGCGGTCGTCGTGGTCGTCTGCGTGGGGTTCGCCCCGCAGCTGTTCGCGGTCGCGCATGACCAGGAGTTCGCGCGGGTGGCGGGGCTCAACATCCGGGCGTACAACCTGCTGGTCGCGGTGCTCGCCGCCGTCAGCGTGACCGTCGCGATGCGGACCGTCGGCCTGCTGCTGGTCTCGGCGCTGATGGTGGTGCCGGTCGCGACCGCCCAGCAGGTCAGCCGGTCGTTCCGCACGACGCTCGGCGCGGCGATGGCGCTCGGCACGCTGGCGTCGGTGGGCGGGCTGCTGCTCTCGGCGTACGCCTCGTTCCACGCGCGGGTCGCGCCCGGCCCGACGATCGTGCTGCTGGCCCTGGCCGGCTTCGTCGTCGCCTGGCCGGTCGGCATCTGGCTGCGGTCCCGCCGTCGGCTGCGGCAGCCGTTCCCGGTCGTGGCGGCGATGGTGCACGACACCATTGACGAGCACCCCCACGACCACGGCGAGGACTGTGGCCACGTCGCCGTCCCCCACGGCGACCACGTCGACTACGTCCACGACGGCCACCGGCACGCGCCGCACGGGAGGCACTATGACGAGCACTGACCCCTCGGGGAGCATGCGGCCCACCCGCCAGCGGCGGGCGGTCGTCGACGCGCTGGCGTCTTTCGACGACTTCCGCTCGGCGCAGGAGATCCACGAGCTGCTCGGCGAGCGGGGCGACCCCGTCGGCCTCGCGACGGTCTACCGGACCCTCCAGCGGCTGGCCGAGGCCGGCGAGGTCGACCTCCTGCGCACGGAGGACGGCGAGGCGATCTACCGCCGCTGCTCGGAGTCCCACCACCACCACCTGGTCTGCCGCGACTGCGGCGCGACCGTGGAGGTGGAGGGTCCGACCGTGGAGCGGTGGACCCGCGCGATCGCGGCCGAGCACGGCTTCGACGACGTCAGCCACACCCTCGAGATCTTCGGCACCTGCGCGAACTGCCGCTCCTAGGCCGGCCATCTCCCGTCGAGTGACGCGAACTGGCTGTCATTTGCCCGAAATCCCAGCCATTTCACGTCACTCGACGGTAAAAGACCTACGCGCAGCAGACCGCGCCCGCGGCCTCGCCGCTCGGCGTCGGGCTGTCCGCGAGGACGGTGTAGATCTCCCAGCGCTCGCCGTTCGGAGCGCCCTCGACCCAGAACTTGTCCTGCTTCGCGTAGCAGCACGTGGTGCCGCGCTCGTCGACGGAGGCGAAGCCGGCCTCGGCCAGGCGGGTCTGCTCGGCGTCGACGGTGTCGGTGTCGACCACCTCGACGCCGAGGTGGTTGATCGAGCCGCCCTGGCCCGGGTTCTCGATCAGCACCAGCTTCAGCGGCGGCTCGGCGACCGCGAAGTTGGCGTAGCCCGGGCGGACCTTCGCCGGCTCGGTGTCGAACAGTTTGGAGTAGAACGCGATCGAGGTGTCGAGGTCGTCGACGTTGAGCGCGAGATGGACACGGGACATGGGGTGCCTCCTAAGACATAGATGAACTTCGATGTACGGATACTGGACCCAGACATCGAGATCTGTCAATATCGACGCATGTCGAAGTCTCTGCTCGAGCTGACGCCGGTGCAGGCGGTCGCCTGCTGCTCCCCCGTGACCCGCGAGCCGCTGTCCGCTGACGCCGCCGAGCGGATCGCTCCGCTGGTGAAGGCGATCGCGGACCCGGTCCGGCTCCGGCTGCTCTCGCTGGTCGCCTCGCACGCGGACGGCGAGGCCTGCGTGTGCGACCTCAACGACGCCTTCGAGCTGTCCCAGCCCACGATCAGCCACCACCTCAAGCTGCTGCACGACGCCGGCCTCCTGGACCGGGACAAGCGCGGCGTGTGGGTCTACTACCGCGTGAACGCCACCGCCCTCGGCGACCTCGCCACGCTCCTCGGCGGCGTCACCGCGTGACGGCGCTGGTCCGGCGCGCCGTCGCCGAGCTGGTCGGTACGGCGTTCCTTCTCGCGGCCGTGGTCGGCTCCGGCATCGCGGCGCAGCGGCTCTCGCCCGGGGACACCGGGCTCCAGCTCCTCGAGAACAGCGTCGCCACGGGCGCGGTCCTGGTCGCGCTGATCCTGGCGCTGCAACCCGTGTCGGCGTCGTTCAACCCCCTGGTCACCCTGGTCGAGCGGGCCCTCGGGCGCGTCGACACCCCGACCGCGGCGGCCCTGGTCGTCGCCCAGCTCGTCGGCGGCCTGCTGGGCGTCGTGGTCGCCAACCTGATGTTCGACCTCGACGCCGTGTCGGTGTCCGGCCACGAGCGGGGCGGGTCCGGCCAGCTCCTCGGCGAGGTCGTCGCCACGGTCGGGCTCGTGCTCGTCGTGTTCGGGACGCTGCGCTCGCCGCGCATCGAGACGGTGGCGTTCGCGGTCGGCGGCTACATCGCGGCGGCGTACTGGTTCACCAGCTCGACGAGCTTCGCGAACCCGGCCGTGACGGTCGCGCGGATGTTCTCCGACACCTTCGCCGGGATCGACCCGGGCTCGGTCCCGGCGTTCGTCCTCATGCAGCTCCTCGGTGGCGTCGTCGGCGCGGCGCTCGTCGTCCTGCTCCACCCCACTCCCCAGGAGGCCTGATGCCGGTCCCGACCGTGCTGTTCGTCTGCGTCCACAACGCCGGCCGCTCGCAGATGGCGGCCGGGTACCTCCGGCACCTCGCGGGCGACCGGGTCGCGGTGCTGTCCGCCGGGTCGCGGCCCGCCGACCGGGTGAACCCGGTCGCGGTCGCGGCGATGGCGGAGGAGGGCATCGACATCGCCGGGGAGTCGCCGAAGCTGCTCTCGGACTCCGCAGTCCGCGAGGCCGACGTCGTGGTCACGATGGGCTGTGGGGACGAGTGCCCCTTCCACCCCGGCAAGCGTTACGAGGACTGGGTCCTCGACGACCCGGCCGGGCAGGGCATCGAGGCGGTGCGGCCGATCCGCGACGAGATCCGCCGCCGCGTCGAACGGCTCGTCGCTGAGCTGGCATGACGGTTGAGCCGATGACCCGGGAGCACTGGCCCGAGGTCGAGCGCATCTACGCCGAGGGCATCGCCACCGGGCACGCGACGTTCGAGGCCGAGCCGCCGTCGTGGGAGCAGTTCGACGCCGGCAAGCTGCCCGGCCATCGCCTGGTCGCCGTCGAAGGTGGCCGGGTGGCCGGCTGGGCGGCCGCCTCCCCGGTCTCCGACCGGTGCGTGTACGCCGGGGTCGCCGAGCACTCCGTGTACGTCGCCGCGGCGGCCGCCGGCCGCGGCGTCGGTCGACGACTGCTGGAGGCCCTCGTGGAGTCGACCGAGGACGCCGGCATCTGGACCCTGCAGTCCGGGGTGTTCCCGGAGAACGCCGTGAGCCTCGCCCTGCACGACTCGGTCGGGTTCCGGGTGGTCGGGACCCGTGAGCGGGTGGCCCTGATGTCGTACGGGCCGCTGGCCGGGCAGTGGCGGGACGTGGTCCTCATCGAGAGACGCAGCGACCGGGTCGGCAGCTGAGCGACGACGAGCCGGTCAGCCGACCTGCTTCCACGGGTCGTGGTCCGCGAGGATCCGGTCGACGCGGGCCTGGTCGAGCCGGGAGACGACGTACTGGCTCTCGTGTGCGTCTCGCACGCACTTGGCGAGGCTGAACGCCGAGGTCGTCAGGAAGACCGTGCCGAGTGCCAGGAAGGCCTTGGGCCAAGGGTCCGCCGGCAGGTAGTAGACGGCGGCGAGCATCGTGAAGAGGGCCAGTCCGAACGCGATGGCGGACTGGGCGTAGAAGGCCGCGGTGTTCTTCGGGGTGGGTGCCTGGGATTCCATGCCCCCAGCCTCGGCCGGACCGCGACGCCCCGGCATCCGCACGGATACTCAGATCGTTTGCGACACTGCCGCGTGTGAACGCGTGGAGGGCCTGGAGCATGCCGGCAGCCGTCGCGGTCAAGGACCGGTTGTTCCTGGCGGTCGCGGTGCTGCGCGTGGTCCTGCTCGGGAACGCCGTGCTGCTCAACATCTGGCACGCCGAGGAGCTGCAGCGGCCGGCGGCGGGCGTGGCCTGCCTGGTGCTGATGACCGCCTGGACCGGCATCGCCACCTGGGCGTACGCCGAGCCCCGGCGGCGGACCTTCCGGCTGCTCGCCGCGGACCTGGGCATCGCGATGGGGCTGCTCCTCGTGTCCCCGCTCGTCAAGGACGACGGGGTCACCTCCAGCGTGCCGGGCTTCTGGGTGATCGCGGCTCTCGCCGCCTGGGCGATCCAGTACCGCGCGGCCGGTGGCCTGGCCGCGGGCGCGCTGCTCGCCGGCGCGGACCTCGCGCGGCAGGAGGTGGATGCCTCCGACTACGGCAACACCTTCCTGCTGCTGGTCGGTGGCGCCATTCTCGGCTTCATGTGCCAGTCGCTGCAGGAGATGGCGACCGAGCGTGACGTCGCGGAACGCGCTGCCGCGGTGGCCGCCGAGCGGGCCCGGCTGGCCCGGGCCGTGCACGACGGCGTGCTGCAGGTGCTCGCCCTGGTGCAGCGGCGCGGCCGCGAGCTGGGCGGTGACGGCGCCGAGCTCGGGCGGTTGGCCGGTGAGCAGGAGCACGCGCTGCGGGCGCTGATCCGCGAGCAGGACGAGGTCAGCGTCGCCGGCGGCGACACCGTGGACGTGGGCGCCGCGCTGACCCGGCTGGAGCGCCGCGACCAGGTCACGGTGTCGACGCCTGGCGTCCCCGTCGAGCTCCCCGCGGCCACGGCGCTGGAGCTGGTCGCCGCGACGAGCGCGTGCCTCGACAACGTGCGCACCCACGTCGGGACGGACGCGCCGGCCTGGGTGCTGCTCCAAGCGTTCCCCGACCGCGTCGAGGTCTCGGTACGCGACGACGGCCCCGGCATCCCGGCGGGCCGGCTCGACGAGGCGGCCGCCCAGGGCCGGCTCGGGGTCGCGGAGTCGATCCGGGGGCGGATCGCCGACCTCGGCGGCACCGCCGACCTGGTGAGCGGTGACTTCGGCACCGAGTGGGAGCTCGTCGTACCGCGACCCGGCGCCGGCCTGGGGTCGGCACCGTGAGCGACGCGGTGCGCGTGATGGTCGTCGACGACCACCCGATGTGGCGCGACGCGGTCGAGCGCGACCTCGCGGCGGCCGGCCTGGAGGTGGTGGCCGTCGCGGCCACCGGGCGCGAGGCGCTCGCGCGGTTCCCCGCCGCCCGGCCCGACGTGGTCGTGCTCGACCTGCAGATCCCCGAGCCCGACGGCGTAGCGGTCACGGCCGCCATCGCCCAGCAGGACCCGGACGTCAGGGTGCTGATCCTCTCCGCCTCCGGCGAGCAGGCGGACGTGCTCGCGGCGGTCAAGGCCGGCGCCACCGGCTACCTGGTGAAGTCGGCCTCCCGCGAGGAGCTGCTCGACGCCGTACGCCGGACCGCCGACGGCGACCCGGTCTTCACGCCGGGCCTGGCCGGGCTCGTGCTGGGCGAGTTCCAGCGCACCTCGGACAGCCCGGACGACCCGCGGCTCACCGACCGGGAGACCGAGGTGCTCAAGATGGTCGCCAAGGGGTTGTCGTACCGGCAGATCGCCGAGCGGCTCGTCCTCTCCCACCGCACCGTCCAGAACCACGTGCAGAACACGCTGCGCAAGCTGCAGATGCACAACCGGGTGGAGCTCACCCGCTACGCGATCGAGCGCGGCCTCGACGCCGACGGCTAGCCGGCCTACTGCGGGAGTCGCACCACGAACTCGCTGCCCACGCCGAGCTGGCTGTGCACCTCGACGCGACCGCCGTGAGCCTCCACGATCGACCTCGTGATGCTCAGGCCGAGGCCGACACCCTGGATCGCGCGCTCCTCGGCCTCGCGGGTGCGGAAGAACCGGGTGAAGAGCCGGTCCCGGTCGGCGGCGTCGATCCCGATGCCGTCGTCGGCGACCGACAGCACGACACCTCCGGCGTCCGTGCCGAGGCGGACCCGGACATGGCCCTCGCGGCGGGAGTACTTCACGGCGTTCGAGAGCAGGTTGTCCACGACCTGGGCCATCCGCTCGGCGTCGACGTTCGCGGTCAGCGTGTCCGGGGCGTCGACGGCGATGGTGACCTGGGCCCGGCGCGCGGCCGGGCCGGCGGCCTCCACACATCCGCGGACGACGGCCGCCAGGTCCGTGTGCTCGCGCACCACCCGCATCGGGCCCTCGTCGTTCTGCGCGGTGTGCAGCAGGTCCGACACCAGGCGGGTGAGCCGGACCGTGTTGCGGGCCACCACCTCGAGCTGCGCGACAACGTCGGTCGGGAGGTCGTCGCGCTCGAGCAGGATGTTGACGTACCCGTTGATCGAGGTGAGCGGGGTGCGGAGCTCGTGCGACACCGAGGCCACGAACTCGTCCTTCACCCGCAGCGCGCGCATGAAGTCGGTGACGTCCTTGTACGCCAGGGCGGCCCCGGCGAACGCGCCGCGGTCGTCCTCGACCCGGCGCGCCGACACCGACAGGGCCCGCCTGGTGAGCGGGTCGTTGCCGACCCAGATCCGGATGTCGGCGAACTCCTCGCCCCGGCTGGCGCGGTACGTCGGCATCTCGTCCCGGGCGAACAGCGTGCTGCCGTCGCCGCCGTACACGAGGCCGAGCTGGCCCGCCGTCCCTGCGTGGCCCGCGGGATAGGCCAGCCGCATGAAGTCCTCGTGCCGCTTGTTCATGCCCTCGTACGCGCCGGTGCGGTCCAGGAGCACCAGCCCGACGTCGACGGTGTCGAAGATCGCCTCCGAGATCCGGCGCTGGTGCGCGATCACGTCCATGCCGGCCCGCACCTGGTCGAGGGCCGACGCGATCGCGAACGCCGCCCAGCCCGCCACGACGGGGATCAGCACCGCCCGGGACAGGTTCACGCCGGTGAAGCCCAGGAAGACCAGGCTCGGCAGCGCGAGCAGCAGGGTGGTGCCGAGGACCGCCGCGACCGCTCCGCGGCGACCGAACTGGCGGCCCAGCCACAGCGCGGGCACGACCGCGAGGATGCCCGCGCCGCCGCCCTGCTCGTCCATCCGGGACAACCCGAGCGCCGCGAGGTCCAGCATCGGCAGCAGCCCGACCGCCCAGGGCGGTAGGCGCTCCCAGGGCACCGCCACGGCGAGCACGGACGTGATCGCGGTGAGTGCCAGCCCGACCGTCGGCCACATCCCCACGTCGAGCGGCGACCCGTTCCCGGCTGCCCGCAGCGTCAGGTCGAGGACGTAGAGGAGCGCGAAGACCCCCTGCAGCACCCCCGGGTCCGGCTCGTCGGTGAAGAGGAGCCGTTGCCGCAATCCGAGCAGCCGCCGTTCGAGGTGCCCCACGCCGCCTCCCGGGTCAGCCATCTGCTCCGCCGTACCGCCGGTCGCGGCGGGCGTAGAGCTCGACGGCGTTCCAGAGGTCCCGGCGGTCGACGTCCGGCCAGAGCACGTCGGTGAAGACCAGCTCGGAGTACGCCGCCTGCCAGAGCATGAAGTTCGAGAGGCGCTGCTCCCCCGACGTCCGCCAGACCAGGTCGGCGTCGGCGACCTCAGGGACGTAGAGGTGCCGGGCGAAGGTCTTCTCGTCGACCTTCTCGGGGTCGAGCCGGCCGGCGGCCACCTCCCGCGCGATCGACCGTGCGGTGTCGGCGATCTCGGCGCGACCGCCGTAGTTGACGCACATCGTCAGCGTGAGGACGTCGTTCCCGCGGGTGAGCTCCTCGGCGACCTGGAGCTCCCGGATGACCGATCTCCACAGCCGCGGCGCCCGGCCGGCCCAGCGGACCCGGACCCCGAGCTCGTGCATCTCGTCGCGGCGGCGCCGGATCACGTCCCGGTTGAAGCCCATCAGGAACTTGACCTCGTCGGGCGACCGCGACCAGTTCTCGGTCGAGAACGCGTAGGCGGAGATCGCCTTGACGCCGATCTCGATGGCGCCCTCGACGACGTCGAACAGCGAGTGCTCGCCCTGCTCGTGGCCCTTGGTGCGCGGCAGCCCGCGATCCTTGGCCCAGCGCCCGTTGCCGTCCATCACGATCGCGACGTGCCGTGGCACGAGGTCCTTCGGGATCGCCGGCGGCCGCGCGCCCGAGGGGTGCGGGGTCGGTCGTCGTACGGCACGTCTCACGGTCGCAGCCTCTCAGCGCTCGACGTACACGAGGGACTTCAGGGCCCGTTCCAGGTGCCAGGCGAGGAACGCCGCGACCAGGCCGCTCGCCTCCTTGAGGTTCCGCGCCGGCGCGACGTCGACGACCGCCCAGTCGCCGGCCAGCAGGGCGCCGAGCAGCGCGAGCGTCTCCGGGGAGGGACTCGCCGAGCCGGGCACCCGGCAGGTGGCGCAGACGACGCCGCCCATCGAGGGGTTGAACCAGCGGTGTGGGCCCTCGGTGCCACACCGGGCGCAGTGGTCGAACGAGGGGGCCCAGCCGGCCACGGCGAGCGAGCGCAACAGGTAGGAGTCGAGCACCTGGCCCGGGGCGTGCTCCCCCGCCACCATCGCCCGCAGCCCACCGACGAGCAGCAGGAACTGCTGCACCGACGGCTCCCGCTCCTCCGACACCAGCCGGTCGGCCGTCTCCAGCATCACGGTGCCCGCGGTGTAGCGGTCGTAGTCGAGCCCGAGGCCCTTCGAGAACGGCGTCAGCGTCTCGGCCTGGGTGATCGTGTCCAGGTTGCGCCCCTCCGCGAGCTGGAGGTCGACGTGCGTGAACGGCTCGAGCCGCGAGCCGAACCGGGACGTGGTCCGGCGCACCCCCTTCGCGACCGCCCGGACCCGGCCGTGCTGGCGGGTCAGGAGCGTGATGATGCGATCGGCCTCACCCAGCTTGTGGGTGCGGAGCACGATCGCCTCGTCACGGTAGAGCACCTCGTCATTCTGCCCGGTCAGGCGCCGGTACGACGTCTGCGACGCGGCGTCTTCCAGCAGCCGGCGACCAGGCCGACCGCCGCGCGGTCGAGTCGCTCCGGCGTCAACCGCCACTCGAGCGCCGAGCTCGCACGCACGAACGTGCCCTTCGGGAGCTCGTCGGCGAGGGTGAGCGCGTCGCCCAGCGGACGCACCGGGTCGAACGGATGACCGACGACCAGGGCCGGCACCGAGATCCGGCGACGCTCCTTCGACGCCGGGGCGGCGCGACCGAAGAACAGCCCGTGCAGCAGCGCCGCGAGCGCGTCGGCCCGCTGGTCGCACGCGTCCAGCGCCACCCCGGCCCAGAACGGGACGACGCCGCGCGGGACCGGACGGGTCAGCCGGCGCAGCAGCGACACCGAGTGCGGCAGGAACCGGGCCGCGAGCAGCAACGGGCCGAACACCAGGATCCCGGCCTCGACGCCGTTGTCGAGGATCGGCGCCTCGACCACCAGGCCACGCACCCGCTCCGGGGCGATCACGGCCGTCTCGAGCGCGACGTTCGCGCCGAGGGACGTGCCGCCCACGACCGCCTGCGCCGCACCGAGGTGGTCCAGGAGGGCGACCACCTGTTCGGCGTACTCCGTCACCGAGTAGGCGTGCGGGTCGGCCGGCCGGTCGGAGCGACCGTGGCCGAGCGGATCCAGGGTGACGACGTGCATGCCCTCTGCGGCGAGCGCGTGCGCGAGCGGCTGCTGCATCCGCCGCGGCACCAGCTCGGCGGGCAGCAGGACGACCCACGCGTCGCCCGATCCGTACTCGGTGTACTCGAGCCGGTCGCGGCCGGAGTCCGACTCGACGAAGAACTGGCCGATCCTCTCCGACACCAACATGCCTCCCACCCTAGGGTGTGCCCATGTCGAACTCGGGTCGCGGCCAGCTGAGCCGGACCGCGGCAGGGCTGCTCCTCGTCGCCGTCCTCGTCGCCGGCGTCGCGGCGGTCGACCTCGCGCCCGACGGCTCCCCGGCAGCGTCGTGGTGGCCGGCGGCCGGGCTCGCCGTGATCCTGCTCGGCCTGGCCCCCCGCTCCTGGTGGTGGTCGCTCGTGCCCGCCATCGCCGCCGTGTCCGTGGCCGCGAACATCATCGGCGACCGGCCACTCGACCTCTCCTGCTGCTACGCGGTCGCGAACGCCGCGGAGGCGGTCGTGGTCGCGTCGTTCCTGCGCCGCGGCGGTCGGACCACGCTGCCCGAGCTGTCCACGGTCGACCAGCTGGTCGGCCTCCTCGTGGCGGCGGTCCTCGGCGGCCTCACCATCGCGACCATCGCCGCCGGGGCCGTCGAGGTCCTCGGGGACGGGACCTTCGCGCTCACCTGGCGGGCGGTCTTCGCATCGCACACCGCCTCGGTGCTCGTGATCCTGCCGCTGGTGATGGCGCCCGCCGCACGCCGGTCGCGACGGTTCACCTGGGAGCTGCCGCTCCAGGTAGCAGTGCTGGCCGCCGTGACCGTCCTGGTCTTCGCCCCCGACCAGACGTTGAGCCTGGAGTTCGTGCCGCTGCCGCTGCTGATCTGGGCCGCGCTGCGGTTCGACGTGCGCCTCGTCGCGTGGGAGCTCTTCGGCTTCGCGGTCGCGATCACGGTCCTCAGCTCACGCGGCTACGGCACCTTCGCGTTCGACAACCGCCGCGGGGAGCTCAGCGCGTTCGGGATGGGCGCGATCGTGCAGGCGTACGTCGTGGTCTCGGTCCTGATGACGCTGCCGCTCGCCATCGGTGTCGCCCAGCGACGCAGCAGCGAGCAGCTGTTCCGCCGGAACTTCACCGAGTCGGTGGTCGGCATGGTGCTGATGCGCAGCGGCTCCCGCCTGTTCGAGATCGTCGACATGAACGACGCCGCCGCCCGCCTCCTGGGCGGCCCGGCGGGCGTCCTGGGCCGGCAGCTCGACGAGGTGCTCACGACCAGCGAGCCGCTCGAGCTCGTCGCGGCGCGGATGCTGGCCGGCAACCTCGACGGCTGGCGTGGCCAGACCCACCTCCGCGACCGGCCGGCCGCCCGCGTCGACGTCCTCATCTCGCTGCTCGGCACCGACCCGACGCCGACGTTCGCCGCGCAGCTGCTCGACGTCACCACGGAGTACGACGCCCGCCGTCAGATCGAGGCCGCCGAGAAGCTCACCAGCGCGACCCTGGAGACGACGGCGGCGCTGATCCTGGTCACCGACCTGTACGGCGAGGTCGTGCGCGTCAACGGCGCCACCACCGCGCTGACCGGGTTCGACGAGGACGAGCTCGTCGAGGTGGAGATCTGGGACGTCCCGTTCGCTCCCCCCGGCTCCGAGGGCTACCCGGCCGGCCTGCCCGAGACCGTCGAGGCCCAGGTGAGCCGCGAGACCGATGTCGTGACGAAGACCGGTGAGCGCCGCCGGGTGCTCTGGAACACCAGCTACGTGCGGGACGAGCGGGACCGGCCCACGCACGTGGTGCTCACCGGCACCGACATGACGGCCGAGCGCACGGCCGCGGGCCTGAACCGGCACCTCCTCGAGGCGGCGATCACCACCGCGCTGATCGGCATCGACCCGCACGGCCTGATCACGCTGTTCAACGCCGGCGCCGTGAACCTGCTGGGCTACGACGCCCAGGACACCGTCGGCACGCCGTTCGTCGACCTGCTCGACCCCGACGAGCTCGCCGAGCGCTCGGGGGGCGCCACGGGCGAGGACGCCTTCGGCCGGCTGGTCGCGGCCATCGGCGGCGGCGGGGAGACCGCCGCGCGCGACTGGACCTGGATCGGCGCGGACGGGCGACGACACACCGTCTCGATGACGCTGAGCATCGCTGCCGACCGGATCGCGGCACGGATCGGGTACCTCTGCGTGGGCCGGGACGTCACCGAGGCGCGGGCCAGCCAGGAGATGCTGATCGCGGCGCTGGACAAGGAGCGGCACGCCGTCCAGCGGATGCGCGAGCTGGACACGGCGAAGAACGACTTCGTCTCGACCGTGAGCCACGAGCTCCGCACGCCGGTGACCAGCATCGTGGGCTACACCGAGATCCTCGAGGACGGGTCGCTGGTCGCCCCGGCCGAGGAGCAGCGGCCGCTGCTGGAGAGCATCGCCCGCAACGGCCGGCGGCTGATCATGCTGTGCGACGACCTGCTCACGCTCAGCGGCCTCGACTCAGGCGCCACGCGCTGGGAGCGGGGCGCGTTCGACCTGGCCTCCATCGTGGCGGGGGCCGAGGACGCCGTACGCGCGCAGCTCAGCGGACGCGACCTGACCCTGGAGGTCGCGACGCCGGAAGGGCCGGTGCCGGTGGTCGGCGACCAGGTGCAGCTCGAGCGGGCGCTCACGAACCTGCTCAGCAACGCGATCAAGTTCACCGAGGACGGCGGCCGCATCGAGGTCGCGGTGGAGGCCCGCGACGGCGAGGCCCGGCTCACGGTCACCGACACCGGCATCGGCATCCCCGTGGCGGAGCAGGAGCGGCTGTTCCAGCGGTTCTTCCGGTCCACGACCGCTCAGGAACGCGCCATCCAGGGCACGGGCCTCGGCCTCTCGATCGTGAACGCGGTCGTGGCGGCCCACGGGGGGCGGATCGACGTGCGCTCCGCCCACCTCGAGGGCACCACCTTCACGATCAGGTTCCCGATAGCGCGGTGAGCCAGAGGTCCCCGCTCACCGCGCGGGCGCGCGGTTGACCGCGCTGATCACCGCCTTGAGCGACGCGGTGACGATGTTGGCGTCGACCCCGACGCCCCAGTAGACGTTGTCCCGCACCAGGCACTCGACGTACGCCGCCGCGAGGGCGTCACCGCCGGACGACAGCGCGTGCTCGGCGTAGTCCAGCACCCGGACGTCCCAGTCCTGTGGAAGGTCGTTGATCGCTCCGACGAACGCCGAGAGCGGGCCGTTGCCCTCGCCGTGCAGCGACATCAGCTCGCCGTCGACGTACACGTTCACGTCGAGCGCGTCCTTCTCCCCCGCGGCCGACGAGGTGTGCACGGAGTTGAGCTTCAGCGGCGTCTCGCGGTCGAGGTACTCGGCGGAGAAGACCGACCAGATCTGGTCCGGGGTCATCTCGCCTCCCTCCGCGTCGGTGCGCTCCTGGACCACGCGGCTGAACTCGATCTGCGCACGGCGCGGCAGGTCGAGCTTGTGCTCGGCCTTGAGGATGTAGGCGACGCCGCCCTTGCCGGACTGGCTGTTGACGCGGATCACCGCCTCGTAGGTCCGGCCCACGTCCTTCGGGTCGATCGGGAGGTACGGCGCCTCCCACGGCAGCCGGCCGACCGGCACGCCCTGCTCCGCGGCCCGGCGGTCGAGGTCCTCGAGGCCCTTCTTGATCGCGTCCTGGTGCGAGCCCGAGAACGCCGTGTAGACGAGGTCTCCGGCGTACGGGTGCCGCGGGTGGACCGGGAGGTTCGTGCAGTACTCGACGGTGCGGCGGATCTCGTCGATGTCGGAGACGTCCACCATCGGGTCGATGCCCTGGCTGAAGAGGTTCATCGCCAGTGTCACGAGGTCGACGTTGCCGGTGCGCTCGCCGTGGCCGAACAGGCAGCCCTCGACGCGGTCGGCCCCCGCCATCATCGCGAGCTCGGTGGCGGCGACGGCCGTGCCGCGGTCGTTGTGGGGGTGCAGCGAGATCACGGTGTTCTGCCGACGGGTGAGCTGACGGGAGAACCACTCGATCTGGTCGGCGTACACGTTCGGCGTCGCGACCTCGATCGTCGCCGGGAGGTTGAGGATGATCTCGCGGCCGTCGTCGGGCTGCCACACGTCGGAGACGGCCTCGCAGACCTCGACCGAGAACGGCAGCTCGGTGCTGGTGAAGATCTCGGGGCTGTACTCGTAGCCGATGACGGTCGCGTCGAGGTAGCTCTCGATGTTCTTCATCACGACCTGGGTGCCGCGGACCGCGATGTCCTTGATCTCGTCCTTGCTGGCGCGGAACACGACGCGGCGGAAGAGCGGGGCCAGCGCGTTGTAGAGGTGGATGTTGGCCCGGGGTACGCCGACCAGCGACTGGACGCTGCGCTCGATCAGGTCCTCGCGGGCCTGGGTGAGGACCGAGATCGTCACGTCGTCCGGGACATGGTCGCCCTCGATGAGCTGGCGGACGAAGGAGAAGTCGGTCTCGCTCGCGGCCGGGAAGCCGACCTCGATCTCCTTGTAGCCCATCGAGACCAGCAGGTCGAACATCTTCATCTTGCGGGCCGGGCTCATCGGGTCGATGAGCGCCTGGTTCCCGTCGCGCAGGTCCGTCGAGAGCCAGCGGGGTGCCTCGGTGATGGCCGCGGAGGGCCAGGTCCGGTCGGCGAGGTCGATCGGCGGGAACGGGCGGTACCGCTGGAACGGCATGCCGCTCGGCTTCTGGGGAGGGATCGTCATGGGGAGCCTGCTTCCGAAGTGGTCGGTGGGAACCGGCGCACGCACTCACTCCGCAGCGAGGGGGTCCGGCTCTGCCCTACCAGCTGGGGCGGCTGACCTCGCTGCGGCAGCGAAGGAGGAGGCTGCGCAACATGACCCGGCCACCATAGCCGAGTTTCACGACTCGTAGGACAGCCCGACCACATCGAGGACGTGCCGGGCCGGCGACCCGACCGGGGCGAGCAGCTCGACTGGACCGGCCGCCCGGGCATCGAAGAGGACCTGCACCGCCGCGCTCGTGAGCAGGTCCACCGCGGTGAGGTCGAGGCTGACGGGCCGGGTTCCGGCGGCGGTGACGCGGTCCAGCATGTGCCGCAGCTGCTCGGCGCCCCGGAGGTCGATCGTCCCGCCCAGCCGCAGCAGGCCGTCCGTGTCCTCGATCGCGAACGGCTGCACGCCGTCGGTCCTGCTGGGCGCCGAGGAGCGCAGCAGCACGGCCGGGCGGCCGGCCCGGTGCCTGCCGACCGCCCGGGAACCCGCGTCCCCGCGCTCGATCCGGAGCGCGTCGAGCAACCCCCTCGCCATGGCGAGGCCCCGCCCTCGCGAGGACGTCCGGCGGTCCTGCCATCTGCCGTCGTCGGCGACCTCGACGTGCACGAGGCCGTCGGTCCCGAGCGCGACGCGGAGCCGGACCTCGTGGCCGCGTCCCGGATCCGGGTAGGCGTGCTCCACGGCGTTGCTGACGAGCTCCCCGACCGCGTGCAGCAGCGCCATCCGGTCGAGCTCGCCGACCCGCGCCGCCTCCAACCAGTCGTCGAGCTCGATCCGGGCCACCCGCACCGTGTCCGCGACCGCGGGCAGGGCCAGCACCAGGTCCGGGAGCGGAGGCACCGGCTGGAGCGCCAGCACCGCCACGTCGTCGGCGTACCCGGTGCTGCCGGTCAGCGACTCCACGGTCCGCCGGCAGACCCGCTCGACCGCCGGCTCGTGGGAGTCCATCACCTCGCTCTGCGCGGCGGCGTCCTCGACGGCCCGCAACACCTCGGCCGCGCCCTCGGCGGGTGCGCGCCCGGCTCGCTCGAGCAGTCCGTCGGAGTACAGGAACAGCACGTCCCCGGTCGCCAGCCGGCGCGACGTGACCCGGAAGCCCCGCCCCGACCGCAGCGGGCCGCACCCGGTGCCGGCGAGGTACGACGCCTTGCCGTCACTGACCACGACCGGCGCCGGGTGCCCCGCCGTGCAGTACACCAGCTCACCGGACGTCGGGATGAGGACGCAGACGCACATCGTGGCCGCGCTCGCCTCCGACATCCGGCCCGCGCGCCGGTCGAGCGCCTCGAGCGCGAGCACCACGTCGCCGTGCTCGCGCATCGACTCCTCGAACAGGACCCGCAGGCCCGCCATCGCCACCGCGGCGTCGACGCCGCGACCGACGACGTCCCCGACGGCGACGACGAGGCGCCCGTCGTCGAGCACGAACGCGTCGAACCAGTCGCCACCGGCACTGTCCCCGGCCACCAGGTAGAGGGCCGCGGTCTCGGCACGCTGGGTGACCGGCACCCCGGCAGGGAGCAGCGCGTCCTGCAGGTGCTCGGGCACCTCGATCACCTCATCGAGACGTCGGCCAGGTCGGTCAGGGCGTGAACAGCACCTTGATCATGCCGTCCTTCTTGTCCCGGAACGTGGCATACGCCTCTGGTGCCTCGGCGAGCGGCAGCCGGTGGGTGGCGAACGACTCGACGCCGAGCACGTCCTCGTCCCGCCCGAGCAGCTCGAGGATGTCGTCGGTCCACGCCCGCACGTTGGCCTGCCCCATCCGCACCTGCACCTGCTTGTCGAAGAGCTGCAGGAGCGGCAGCGGGTCGGCGGCGCCGCCGTACACGCCGGAGATGGAGATCGTGCCGCCGCGGCGTACGGCCTCGATCGCGGTGTAGAGGGCGGCGAGCCGGTCCACGCCGGCGTTGGTCATGACCGCACCCTGCACCTTCTTGGGGAGCAGACGGAGCGCCTTCTGCGCCGTCTCCGCCACGGGTGATCCGTGCGCCTCCATGCCGACCGCGTCGACGACGCTGTCGGCCCCCCGGCCGCCGGTGAGCTCCCGGACCCGCTCCGCGACGTCGTCGACCTCGCTCATGTCGATGACCTCCGCGCCACGCTCGGCCACCCGTTGCAGGCGCTCGGGCACCTGGTCGACCACGATCACCCGGTGCCCGCGGTGCAGCGCGATCCGCGCCGCCATGTCGCCGATCGGGCCGGCACCGAGCACCAGGAGCGTGCCGCCCTCGGGCACGTCGGCGTACTGGACGCCCTGCCAGGCGGTCGGCAGCACGTCGGAGAGGTAGACGAACCGGTCGTCGGAGGGGCCCTCGGGGACCCGGACCGGCAGGAAGTCGGCGAACGGCACCCGCAACAGCTCCGCCTGCCCGCCCGGCACCTGGCCGTAGAGCTTGCTGTACCCGAACAGGCTCGCGCCCGTGCCGTGCTCCCTGTTCTGCGTCGTCTCGCACTGGCTGTAGAGCTTGCGCTCGCACATCCAGCAGGAGCCGCAGGAGACGTTGAAGGGCACCACCACCCGGTCGCCGACGTGGAGGTGCTGCACGCCGGAGCCGACCGCCTCCACGATGCCCATCGGCTCGTGCCCGACGACGTCGCCGGGCGTCATGAACGGGGTCAGGGGATCGTAGAGGTGCAGGTCCGACCCACACAGGCCCGTCGTCGTGATCCGCACGATCGCGTCGGTCGGGTCCTGGATGGTCGGGTCCGGGACCTCCTCCACGCGCATGTCCTGCCGGCCCTGCCACGTCACTGCCTTCACGAGCTGCCTCCTGAGCGGGTGGGTCTGGTGTGCGGCGGAGGTACCCGAGGTCCGTGGGCCGAAACGGTTTCACCGGGCCACGGTGGGGTACGGGACCCCTGTCGCCCACTCGCGGACCCCGGTCCCACCAGGCGCGACGTAGCCTCACCAGAGACGGACGAACCTCCTTGCTGGAGCAGACGGCAGGGCACACCATCACTCTCGCGATGGAGTCGCCACCATGTCACTCAGCTCGTCGCTCAGCTCGTCCCCCAGCACCCTCGCCGTTCCGGCCCTCTCGACCTCCGCCGCCACCTCCTCCGACTGCGGGCTGACACGCGCCGAGCGTGCCGAGCAGACCCGGGCCCTCCTGCAGGAGGTCGCCGCCTGCACCGACCCGCAGCGGGCCGCCGAGCTGCGCGAGCGGGTCGTCGTCATCAACCGCGGCGTCGCCGAGGCGGTCGCCGCCCGCTACCGCAACCGGGGGGTGCCCATCGAGGACCTTCACCAGGTGGCGTTCGAGGGGCTCACCAAGGCGGTCATGCGCTTCGACCCGGCGCTGCGCAACGACCTGCTCACCTACGCCGTACCGACGATCCGCGGCGAGCTCCAGCGCTACTTCCGTGACCAGGGCTGGATGGTCCGCCCGCCGCGGCGGATCCAGGAGACGCAGTGGCTCCTCAACCTCGCCGTCGACCGGCTGAGCCACCAGCTCGGCCGTGCGCCGGAGCCGCACGAGGTCGCGGAGGAGCTGGACCTCTCGGTCGAGGAGTACCGCGACGCGGTGGCGGCCTTCGGGTGCTTCCAACCCGCGTCTCTCGACCAGCCCACCTCGGCCGACTCGATCACTCCCGTGGGTGACCTGCTGGCGGCCGACGACGAGGAGAGCAGCGCCATCGAGGCACGCGTGGCGCTCGCGCCGGTCGTCCGTCGGCTGCCCGAGCGGGACCGGCGCATCCTGTACCTGCGCTTCTTCGAGGACCGCACCCAGGAGGAGATCGGCCAGGACCTGGGTGTCACCCAGATGCAGGTGTCCCGGCTGCTGACCCGCATCCTCGGCACCCTCCGGGACGAGCTGCAGGCGGGATGACCGACCAGCACCGCCTCGCGGCGCGCTTCGCCGAGCTCAGTGGTGACCTCCTGGGCGAGTCCGACGAGGACACCACGTTCGACTCGGTGGTGAAGCGCGCCGGGGAGGTGGTCCCCCGGTGCGCGCACGCCAGCATCACCCTGCGCACCCGGCGGGGCCGGGCGGAGACGGTCGCGGCGACCGACGCGTTCGTCGAGAGGCTCGACGCCGTGCAGTACGCGGTCGGTCAAGGACCTTGCCTCGACGCGGCCTTCGAACGGGCCGACGTCGTCGTCGACGACGCCGCGACCGAGGCCCGGTGGCCACGGTGGAGCACCCGGGCGCGAGGACTCGGGGTCGTCGCGATGATGGCGATCCGGCTGCAGACCGACGCTCAGACGCTGGGGGCGCTCAACCTGTACTCCGACGAGCCGGGCAACTTCTCGGGCGAGGCCGGCGACGTCGCGCTGATCTATGCCGCCCACGCGACCGAGGCGATGAGCAAGGCGCGCCTGGTGACGGGGCTGCGGGCTGCGCTGGAGTCGAGGCACCTGATCGGCATCGCGCAGGGCGTGCTGGCGGTCCAGTACGACATCTCCTACGAGCGGGCGTTCGAGGTCCTGCACCGCTTCTCCAACGACCGCAACCGCAAGCTGCGCGAGGTCGCCGAGGAGGTGGCGCGCACCAAGGCGCTGCCCGTGGACGCGCCCGAGGTGTGACAGCCTGACCGCATGGCCCGGCTGCTCGTCGTCCATCACGCTCCGACCGCAGCCGTGCGCTCCCTGGCGGACGCGGTCGTGGCCGGTGCTCACGACGACGGCATCGAGGGCGTGGACGTCGTGGTTCGCGAGGCCTTGTCGGCGTCGGCGGCGGACGTGCTGGCCGCCGACGGCTACCTCCTCGGCACGACCGCGAACTTCGGGTACATGAGCGGCGCCCTGAAGCACTTCTTCGACACGACCTTCCTCGAGGCCGGCGGCGCCCTGTCCGACGACGGCTCCGCTGCGGCGACGCGCAGCGGCCGGAAGCCGTTCGGGCTGTGGGTCCATGGTCGGTACGACACGACCGGCGCGGTCCGCTCCGTGCTCGCGATCACCGGCGCGCTCGCCTGGAGCCAGGCAGCCGAGGTGCTCGAGGTGCTCGGCGACGTGGACGACGAGGCCCGCGCGTCGGCGTACGACCTCGGCGGCACGCTCGCCGCGCTGCTGAGCTGAGGCAGGTACGATCCGGCTGATCCAGCCCGAGGAGATCCAGTGCCAGTCGTCCCGCGTCGCGCCGGCGTCGCCGTGCTCGTCCTGGCGGCCCTGGTGCTGGTCGGCTGCGGCGACGAGAAGGCGCCCGTCGACGAGAAGCCGCCGGAGCTGGGCGCCTGCCGCGACCTGTCCCCCGACGACGTGGAGCAGCCGAGCAACACGGCGGAGCCGGTCGACTGCGCATTGCCCCACACCGCCGAGACCTACGCCGTCGGACAGCTCCCGGACCAGTTCGCCGACGCGGACTGGGACGACGAGGACCTCGGTGCCTGGGCGTACACGACCTGCTCGAAGGCGTTCATGGACTTCCTCGGCGCCGACGACAGCCTGGTGATGCGGACCGTCGTCAGCTGGGCGTGGTTCCGGCCGACGAAGGACGCGTGGGACGGCGGCGCCCGGTGGTACCGGTGCGACGTGGTCGGTGGCGGCGAGCAGAGCAAGGACTACGTCGACCTCCCGACGACCGCCAAGGGCCTGCTCCTGGGGCGCCCCCAGGACCGCTGGATGGTGTGCGCCGACGGCCCCACCGTCGCGGGCTCGGTGAAGGTCCCGTGCACCGACCCGCACCAGTGGCGCGCGGTCACGACGATCTCGCTGGGCGAGGCCAAGGACGACTACCCGGGCGACCGGCTGGTCGAGGTGACCACGCGCGACTTCTGCTCGAAGTCCGTCGGCGCGTGGCTGAACTACCCCGTCGACTACGACTTCGGCTACACGTGGTTCCACCAGGCCGAGTGGGACGCGGGCAACCGGAGGTCGGTGTGCTGGGCGAAGACCGACCGGTGAGGATCCTCGCCGTCGTCCTCCTGCTGCTCGGGCTGACCGCCTGCACCGGCAGCGACGAGCCGTCGTCCGCGCCGACGTCGTCCGCCCCGTCCACGCCGTCCTCGTCGACACCGCCCCCGCGCGCGACGCCGGCGCCCGTGCCCGCGGCGAAGGCGTGCTACGCCCTGACGTACGACGAGGCGGTAGCTCCTACCACCACTGCGTCCCCCGTCCCCTGCGAGGGGAAGCACACCACGGTGACGTACGCCGTCGGGCGGCTCGACACCCTCGTCGACGGGCACCTGCTCGCGGTCGACTCGGACCGGGTGCAGGCGCAGGTGGCGAAGGAGTGCCCGGCCCGGTTCGGCTCGTTCGTCGGCGGCACCGTCGAGGACCGGCGGCTCTCGATGCTGCGTCCGGTCTGGTTCACGCCCACGGTCGAGCAGTCGGACGCCGGTGCCTCGTGGTTCCGCTGCGACGTCGTCGCGCTCGCGACGGACGGCGAGCTGGCGCAGCTGTCCGGCCCGCTGGCCGGCGTACTGTCCACCGACGCCGGCAAGGACCGCTACGGCATGTGCGGCACCGCCTCCCCCGGCACGCAGGGGTTCGCGCGGGTGATCTGCTCGCAGGCGCACTCCTGGCGCGCGATCGCGGTGGTGCCGTTCGCACCCGGGGCGTACCCGGGAGCCGAGAAGGTCCGCGCCGCCGGCCAGTCGCCGTGCCAGGACGCCGGTGCCGCCGTCGCCCCCGACACGCTCGACTACCAGTGGGGCTACGAGTGGCCGACCGCGGAGCAGTGGCAGGCCGGGCAGACGTTCGGGCGGTGCTGGGCGCCGGACTGACGTCGTCGGTGGGGTCGGGGTAGTCCTCCTGGCGATTCCTCAGCTTCACCCTGGGACCCGGGCGAACCCAGCCAGCGGGCCGCCTCAGCGCGTCAGCTCGGCCGCCATCAGCTCCATCAGCTTCTGGAGCCCGGTGAAGGGCCGGACCATCACGGTGAAGTCGGTGAGCCGGCCGTCGGGACGCCAGGTGAGCATGTCGACGCCGTGGACGGTCCGCCCGTCCAGCGAGGCGGTGAACTCGAGGACGGCGGAGTCGGCGGCGTACCACTCGCGGACATAGATGAGCGTGGGACCGAGGACGGTGATGGCGGCGGAGAGGTACGCCGTGGTCAGGGCCCTGCCCTCCTGCGGGGTGTGCACGGCGGGCGAGCGGAAGACGACGTCGTCGGCCAGCAACGCGTCTAGCCCGGCAGGGTCACGGGAGGACGCGACCGAGTGCCAGGCGAGGAGGGGTGCCGGGCGGGTCATCAGAAGCCGAGCTTCCGGAGCTGCCGCGGGTCGCGCTGCCAGTCCTTGGCCACCTTGACATGGAGGTCGAGGTAGACGGGCGTGCCGAGCAGCGCCTCGATCTGCTGGCGCGCGGTGCTGCCGATCGTCTTCAGCCGCGAGCCCTTGGGACCGATCATGATGCCCTTCTGGGAGTCGCGCTCGACGTACAGGTTGGCGTGGATGTCCAGGAGCGGCTTGTCCTCGGGACGGTCCTCCCGCAGCCGCATCTCCTCCACCACGACCGCGACCGAGTGCGGCAGCTCGTCCCGCAGACCCTCGAGCGCCGCCTCGCGGATCAGCTCGGCGGCGAGGATCTCCTCCGGCGCGTCGGAGAGGTCGCCGTCCGGGTACAGCTGCGGACCTTCGGGCAGCAGGCCCACCAGGAGGTCCTGGAGCAGCCCGACCTGGCTCCCGGACGTCGCCGACACGGGCACGATCTCGGCCCACTCGACGCCGGTGCCGGCACCGAGCGCCTGGATGTCCAGGAGGTGGGCGCCGATCTGCTCGGGGGTCGCGAGGTCGGTCTTGGTGGCGATCGCGACCTTCCGGGTCCGCTTGACCTTCGCCACCTCGTTGACGATGAACCGGTCGCCCGGCCCGATCTTCTCGTTCGCGGGCAGGCAGACCGCGACCACGTCGACCTCCGCGAGGGTGGTCTTCACCAGGTCGTTGAGCCGCTCGCCGAGCAACGTGCGCGGCCTGTGCAGCCCGGGGGTGTCGACCAGGATCAGCTGCGCGTCGTCGCGGTGCACGATGCCGCGCACGACGGTGCGCGTGGTCTGCGGCTTGTCGGAGGTGATCACGACCTTCTGGCCGACCAGGGCGTTCGTCAGCGTCGACTTGCCCGCGTTCGGGCGGCCGACGAACGACACGAACCCGCTCCGGTGCCCGCTCTGCTGCTCGCTCATCTGGTGCTCATGACTCCCTCGCCTCGTCGTACTCGGCCCAGATCTGCTCGTCGGTCCTGCCCGCCGCCTTGCCGACCCGCCAGATCGGGCCCGGGTCGACGGCGCGCGGCTGGCGCTGGGCCACGCCGCGCCAGTAGCCCATCACGTCGTACGCCGAGGAGGGCAGCCGCCGGTCGCGCATCAGGTGCTTGCGGATCGCCCGCATCTGGGCGGACTCCCCGGCCATCCAGAAGTACCCCTCGCCGGCCGGCCAGTCGATCGCCTCGACGACGGCCGCCAGCCCGCTCTCGCCGGGCGCCGGTGGCGACAACCAGGTGACGTCGCCCGGGAGGTACGACGACAGGTCGTCCGGCACCTCCGCCCAGATCCGCGTCGGCACGTCGACGGTCGCCGAGATCCGCGCCATCGCCGGCAGTGCCGTGAGGTCACCGACCAGCAGCAGCCACGCCGCGCCCACGGGCATGTCGAAGGAGCCCTTGGGCTCGGTGATCGTCACGGTCTGACCGACCACGTCGAGCTGCGCCCACTCGGTGACCAGGCCGACCTCGTGCACGACCACGTCGAGCACCAGCTCACCGCCCGACCAGGACCGCACCGTGTAGTAGCGGCTCTGGAACTGGCCGGGCACGACCAGGCCGACCCACTCGTCCGGGATCCCGGTCGACTCGAACGACGCGAGGCCGGCACCGCCGAGGACCAGCCGGACCAGGTGCGGCGAGAGCTGCTCGCGGCGCAGCACCTCCGCGGCGTACTGCTGGGCCCTCGTGCTCACCGCCCCACGCTACCGGGCGTCGTCGCTCCGACCCCGGACCAACCCCTCGTCGGTCGGGTAGCGAGCGCCGACGAGCGTGTCGAGACCGCCACTTCTGTCTCGATACGCCGGTCCCGAGCTCGTTCCTCGCTCGGGCGGCTACTCGACCTGGCTGCCGGGTCCTGGACCTCGCGAGCTCGGTCCAGGGCAGCTCAGAACTCGTGGCGGAGCGGGTACCCGCTCGCGCCGTTGCCCTCGGTGTTCGTCGCGAGGACGTGGTGCAGCTGGATCTCGTTGCGCTCGAACCCCAGCCGGGAGCCGGCCATGTACAGGCCCCACACGCGCGCGGTGCCCTCACCGACCTCCTCGACGCAGGCGTCCCAGTTCTCCTGGAGGTTGCGGCACCAGCCGGCCAGCGTCTTGGCGTAGTGGACCCGGAAGTTCTCGTGGTGCTGCACCTCGAGCCCGGCGTTCTCCACCGCGGTCACGATCGTGCCGGAGCCGATCAGCTCGCCGTCGGGGAAGACGTACCGGTCGATGAACGCCCCGGTGTCGGTCGGCTTGTTGTGCTGACGAGTGATGCAGTGGTTGAGGAGCCGGCCCTGGGGCTTGAGGTGGTCGCGGATCCAGGAGAAGTACGACGGGTAGTTCTTCACGCCGATGTGCTCGGTCAGCCCGATCGACGAGATGGCGTCGAAGCCCGTCTCCTCGACGTGCCGGTAGTCCATGAACCGGACCTCGGCGAGGTGGTCGAGCCCCTCCTCCTTGATCCGGTGCTGCGCCCACGCGGCCTGCTCGCGCGACAGCGTGACGCCGATCGCGTGCACGCCGTACTCCCTCGCGGCGTGGCGCACCATGCCGCCCCAGCCGCAGCCCAGGTCCAGCAGTCGCTGGCCCTCCTGGAGGTCGAGCTTGCGGGCGACCAGGTCGTACTTGGTGAACTGCGCCTCCTCGAGCGTCGCCTCCTCGGTCGGGAAGACCGCGCAGGTGTAGGTCATCGACGGACCGAGGACGTGCTCGTAGAACGCGTTCGAGACGTCGTAGTGGTGGTGGATCGCGTCGGCGTCGCGGCCCTCGGAGTGCCGGAGGCCCTCCACGATCCGGCGCCACCGGGGCAGCGTCTCCTGCGGGGGCGGGGCCGGCGGCCGCAGGCTGGAGAGGCCCACTGCCCGCAGCAGCTCGACCGCCTCGCTGGGCGACGGCCGGCGGAGCTTGAGCCCCTTCTGGAGCAGCCGCATGGCCTCGTACGGGTCGCCGGGGTGGACGCCCTCGATGTCCAGGTCGCCGCTGACGTAGGCGCGCGAGAGCCCCAGGTCGCCCGGCGCGGTCACCAGGTAGGCGAGCCCACGCTGGTTGCGCAGGTGGAACTGGAACGGCGCGTCCTCGGGTCCGGTCGAGCTGCCGTCGTACGCCGTGAAGCGCAACGGCAGCGGCTCCTGGAGCAGTCGCTCGAACGCCTGGGCAATGGACATCGTCACTGTCTCTTCACCGCCTTGTCGTAGAGGCTGGTCAGCCGGTCGTCGGGGTCGTAGCGCCCCTTCACGGCGGCGAGGTTGGCGCCGTCGTAGAGATCGTCGAAGGTCTCGCGGTCGTAGAACGCCTCGCTGTAGAGCGACTTGTGGCCGCCGAGCTCGTGCACCTTGGCCTCGATGGCCCGGTTCCTGGATCCCTCGAGGGCGTCGGGCCCCACGTGCACGGTGCCCCAGAAGCCGACGTTCACGTACAGCGAGCCGGGCTCCAACGGGTACGTCGGCCAGTCCCGCATCGCCTTGCACGGGCACAGCCACACCGGTCGCATGCCGACGGCCTCGTCGAACCACTCGAGGAACTCCGGGAGCCGGTCCACCGGCACCTCGACGTCCTGGATCACCCGTTCGCGCAGGGGCTTGCCCTGGCGCCGGTCGAGCCAGTCGGCGAAGCCGATCCGCCGGTCCAGCCCGATCAGCTTGTGGTAGACGTCCGAGCGCCGCCAGCGCTTCGGCCAGAGCCGGCGGATCCTCGGGTTCTGCACGCCGAACGCGCCCGAGCACCAGAACCAGTCGGTGTCCCAGCGCCACAGGTAGTCGTACATCGTGAGCAGGTCGGTGTCGCGCTCCTGCAGACTCCGGTAGTAGATCTGCTGGCCCGTGTAGTCGCTGGTCGCGCCGCCGTCGCCGGACCAGGTGGCGAGCGTCAGGTAGTACTCCCCCGGACCGAACGCGACACCGTCGATCCCGTCCACGCGCACGCCGTCGTACGTCGCGCTCTCCGTGATCTGCGCGATCGACTTGGCGAGCAGGCCGAGGTCGTCGAAGCGCACGTGCCGCAGGTTGACGTACCCGGGCACCGCCTCGAGCTCGATCCTCAGCCTGGTCGCGTAGCCGAGCGAGCCGTAGGAGTTGGGGAACGTGTCGAACAGGTCGTCGCCGGGACGGCACGTGACCACGTCGCCGGAGCCGGTGAAGACGTCCATCTCGAGCACCGACTCGTGCGGCAGCCCGCTGCGGAAGCTGGTCGACTCGATGCCGAGGCCCGTGACCGCCCCGCCGAGCGTGATGGTGCGCAGCTGCGGGACGACGTACGGGATCAGTCCGAAGGGCAGCGTCGCGTCGACGAGGTCCTCGTAGGTGCACATGCCCTGCACGTCGGCGGTGCGCGCATCGGGGTCGACCGCGATCACGCCGTCGAGGGCGGACACGTCGAGACCGGGCGCCGAGGTGGCCGTCCGCGGCCTGAACAGGTTCGAGGTCTTCTTCGCCAACCGCACCGGGGCGCCGGGCGGGATCTCGGCGTACGACGAGCGCAGACGATCGACGGCATCTTCGTGCGCACGCCAGCCCAGCAGACTCACGGACGGAAACTTACTCCTGTCGCGCGCCGGTGCCACCTAGGTGCTGCTTCCGTGGGTCGCGACGAACGACTCCATCCGCCGGTCCGGCACCAGCCACATCGCTGCCACCGCCGCGTAGAACACGAGCGCGAGCCAGACCACGAGCCAGATCGCGGCGACGATCCCGGCGAGGTAGAGGACCGGCGACAGCTTGCCCTTGTAGTCACGGCCGAGGGCCTCGCGCAGCACGCCGTCGTCGCCCTCGGCGCGCAGGATCGCCAGCTGGAGCGCGTAGTAGGCGATCGCGGCGGCGAGCAGGTTCACCCCGTAGACGACCACCGGCGTCTGGGCGAGCCCGGTCTCGTCCATCCACTTCGTCGTGAACGGGTAGAGCGAGAGCCAGAACAGCAGGTGCAGGTTCGCCCACAGGACGGTGCCGTCGATGCGGCGCACGAGCTGGAACAGGTGGTGGTGGTTGCTCCAGTAGATGCCGATGTAGACGAAGCTCAGCAGGTAGGTGAGGAAGCTGGTCGCGGAGTCGGCGAGGTCCGAGAGCGCCGGACCGTCCGGCGAGCGGAGCTCCAGCACCATGATCGTGATGATGATGGCGAGCACGCCGTCGCTGAACGCCTCGAGTCTGCTGGTGGGCATGGCGGCATTCTGGCAGCCCGTCAGGTCGTGACGGTCTCCGCCAGCGTTCCCTTCACGTCGCCGCGGTGCACGACGACACCAGCGCCGCCGAGGTCCCGCAGTGCGGCCAGGTCGGTGTCCGGCACGGCCGGCTCGCCGGTGAGCAGGACAGCGGCCTCCAGGCTCTTCGAGCCTGACGCGACCGCCATCGCGACGCAGACACCGACCGCGGACAGGTGCAGCGACGGGAGGGCGACGGTGGCGCCGGCGTACGTGCGCCCGTCCGCGTCGCGTACGGCGGCGCCCTCGGCCGCGCCCGTGCGGGCGCGGGTGGCGCGGGCCAGCGTCACCAGCTTGCGGTCCTCCGCCGACAGCTCGGCCGGCAGCTCTGCCGGGAGATCACTCATGGCCGTCCTCCGACTCGTCGTTCCCGGGCACCCGCGCGATGAGCACGGTGCCGATCTTGTTGCGGCGGCCGGACGTCGCCTCGGCCTCGAACCGCAGGCCGTGCGCCTCGACCCACGAGCCCGGGATCGGCACCCGGCCCAGGTGCTTGGCCATCAGACCGCCCACGCTGTCCACGTCCTCCTCGTCGACCTCGAAGCCGAACAGCTCGTCGAGGTCGTCGATCGGGTAGCGCGACGACACCCGCACCGCGCCGTCGTCGAGCGGCTGGACGTCGACGGTCTCCTCGTCGTACTCGTCCGTGATCTCGCCGACGATCTCCTCGAGGATGTCCTCGATGGTCACCAGGCCGGCGGTGCCGCCGTACTCGTCGACGACGACCGCGATGTGCTGGCGCATCGCCTGCATCTCCGAGAGCAGCGCGTCGGCGGGCTTCGACTCCGGCACGAAGTGCGCCGGCCGCATCACCTCGTCGATGCGCTGGGTGAACTCCACGTCAGGGGCCTCGAAGTCCCGGCGCACGGTGTCCTTGAGGTAGGCGATGCCGACGACCTCGTCGAGGTTCTCCCCGATCACGGGGACGCGCGAGTAGCCGCTGCGCAGGAAGAGGGAGAGCGCCTGGCGGAGGTTCTTGTAGCGCTCGATGTAGACGACGTCGGTGCGCGGCACCATCACCTCACGGGCGATCGTGTCGCCGAGCTCGAGGACGTCGTGGATCATCTTGCGCTCGCCGGACTCGATCACGGCGGACGCCTCGGCGAAGTCGACCAGCTCGCGCAGCTCGGTCTCGGTCGCGAACGGTCCCTCGCGGAAGCCCTTGCCGGGCGTCAGCGCGTTGCCGACCACGATCAGCAGCCGCGGCAACGGGCCGAGGACCGCGGTCACCGACGCCAGTGGCGCCGCGGAGACCAGCGCCACCCGCTCGGAGTGCTGCCGCCCCACGGTCCGGGGGGCGACCCCGATCGCCACGAACGACAGCACCAGCATCACGCCGATCGTGGTGAGCACGGTCGGCCACCAGGCGTCGTACGCCGCATGCAGCTCGAGCGTGACGAGCACGATCGCCGCGATCTCGCAGAACAGCCGCAGGAGCAGCGCGGTGTTCAGGTTGCGGGGCAGGTCGTCGAGCAGCACGACGAGCCGCCGGGAGCCGGCGCGGCCCTCGGCCTGCAGCTCCTCGGCGCGGGCGCGGGAGAACGTCGAGAGCGCGGCGTCGGCCGCCGAGAACAGCCCGGCGAGGACCACGAGGGCCGCCGCGACGAGCAGCAGCCAGACGTTCACTGGCTCGTCACTGGGCGCGCCAGGCCGCGAGGATCTCGTCCTGCAGCCCGAACATCACCTGGTGCTCCTCGGGCTCGGCGTGGTCGTAGCCGAGCAGGTGCAGGATGCCGTGCACGGTGAGCAGCTCGATCTCAGCCTCGGCGCCGTGGCCGGCCGCCTCGCCCTGGCGGGCGGCGACGTCCGGTGAGAGCACCAGGTCGCCGAGCACGCCCTCCTCGGGCTCCTCGTTGACCAGGCCGGGCCGCAGCTCGTCCATGGGGAAGGCGAGCACGTCGGTCGGGCCCTCCTTCTCCATCCACTGCTGGTTGAGCTGGGCGATGGTGGGCTCGTCGACGGCCTTGATGCACAGCTCGGCGAGCGGGTGGACGCGCATCCGGTCCATCACGAAGCGGCTCAGCTCCGCCAGCCTCTTCTCGTCGAGCTCGCGGCCCGACTCGTTGAGGATCTCGATGCTCATCGCGAGCTCATCGGGTGCTGGCGAGCTCGACGCGCGCGTCGAACTCGTCGTACGCGGCGACGATCTTGCCCACCAGGCGGTGGCGTACGACGTCGTGGCTGGTCAGCCGGTTGAACGAGATGTCCTCGACGCCGGTGAGGATGTCCTCGATCACCCGCAGGCCGGACTTGGTGCCGCTGGGGAGGTCGACCTGCGTGACGTCGCCGGTGACCACGATCTTGGAGCCGAAGCCCAGGCGCGTCAGGAACATCTTCATCTGCTCGGGCGAGGTGTTCTGCGCCTCGTCGAGGATGATGAACGAGTCGTTGAGCGAGCGGCCGCGCATGTACGCGAGCGGGGCGACCTCGATGGTCCCGGCCGCCAGCAGCTTCGGGATCGTCTCGGGGTCGATCATGTCGTGCAGGGCGTCGTACAGCGGGCGCAGGTAGGGATCGATCTTCTCGCTGAGCGTGCCGGGCAGGAAGCCCAGCCGCTCCCCCGCCTCGACCGCCGGCCGGGTCAGGATGATCCGGTTGACGTTCTTGGACTGCAGCGCCTGCACGGCCTTCGCCATCGCGAGGTAGGTCTTGCCGGTGCCGGCGGGGCCGATGCCGAAGGTGATCGTGTGCTTGTCGATCGAGTCGACGTAGCGCTTCTGGTTGAGCGTCTTGGGGCGGATGGAGCGACCCCGGTTGCTCAGGATGTTCAGGCTCAGCACGTCGGCCGGGCGCTCGGTGGTCTCGGCACGCAGCATCGTGTGCACCCGCTCGACGGTCTCGGACGTGATGCCCTGGCCGGTGCGGATGATCGTGACCAGCTCGTCGAGGAGCCGCTCGGCCAAGGCGACCTCGCCGGGCTCGCCGTACAGCGTCACCCGGTTGCCGCGGACGTGGATCTCGGCGTCGAAGGCGCCCTCGATGATCCCGAGGAACTCGTCGCCGGGGCCGAGCAGGCTGACCATGTTGATGCTGTTCGGGACCACCACCGTGTGGCGCGTGGCGTTGGCGGGGCGGTCCCCCTGGTGGTTGGTGTCAGTCATGGATGCCCGGGCGGGCGGCCTTTCGTTCGGTGTCGTCGGCTCCTCCATGTTACGGGAGCCCCGGGGGCCGTCCCAGCGAGTAACGTGGCTCCATGGAGAGGGAGCCCGACTGGGACGCGGACGACGACGCGCCGCCGTCCTGGTTCGCCGGCCAGCACCTCCCCGAGGAGGCCCGCCGGATGGGCCTGAGCCACCACGTCCCGGACGGCGCGATCCTCGACTTCGCCGGGCGGCTGGACTCCACCAAGCCGATGCACCGGGTGGCCGCCTGGGTGATGCTGGTCGTCTTCGGGCTGCCGGTGCTGTTCGCGGCGATGCGGGTGCTCTACCTGTTCTGAGCGCCGCCCGGCCTGAGCTCGCGAAGGCCGGGAGGCCGGCGCCAGGTCGAGTGGTGCCCGCGACCGACGAAGAGGTCGCGTCGCCGGCGCTCGCTACTCGACCGACGGGGGTCAGGACCCTTCATTCGACCGACAGGTCAGCTCTCGTCGTCGAAGGCGACCTGGAGCATGCCGAGGCACATCTCGTCGGTGGTGCCCTCGCCCCAGATCACGTACTTGTCCGGGATCCCCTGGAACGCCGGCAGCACGTCGCGCAGCCACTGCACGTGGTGGCAGGTGACCCGCACCGTGTCGAACGGGTCGAGGTGGACCGGCTGGATCGGCTTGGTGCCCTGGTTGTCGAAGTCCCAGACGGGGATGTCGAGGATCGTCCTGGCATCCGGGGTGTCCGGGTCGACCTCGACCCTGATCGACCTCCCGAGCAGGTGCATGTGCCCGGCGACGCCGATGACCGTCATGCCCCTGCCGACCGTCCGTGTGCACGAGGTGGTGTTCGACGGCTTCGCCTCGGTGCCGCACAGCAGGTGCAGCAGGCTGTTGGTGTTGCCGGCGGACCCGAAGCGCGACATCACGTCGGCGACGGCGGCGTCGCGATCGCAGAGCGGGCCGTCGTCGTGGTCGGGCCGGCACGGCATCTCGACCGGCGCCGGCATCAGGTAGGTGTGCAGCGGCGTCAGGTCGCGCTTGCCGTTCATCCATCGCAGCTCGGTGCTGGAGACGTCGGGAGCGCTGCCCTTGAGCAGGTTGTAGTGCACCTGCATCACGATCCGCGAGCCGGCGTCGAGGCGGACGCCGTACCCGTCCTGGACCTTGGTCTCGTCCCCGCCCGGCGCCCAGGCGGCCAGCCAGGAGGCGTCGTCGATGTTCGAGAAGTCGCCGGCGAGCCCGGTCCCGCCGAAGCAGGTCCAGCCCTGGTCGTCGGGACTCTCGGCGTCCTTCGCCTCGGCCTCGGCGACCTTCTCGGGCGGCACCCGGAACAGGATCACGTGGTGCACGACCGCGGGGTTGCCGGGCAGCACGTTGCTGCCGGTCAGCCAGACGTCCTTCTTCAGGTGCGGGTCGAGGAGGAAGCAGCGGTAGTCGTCGGTGCCGGTGCCGGTCGGGGCCGACGGTGTGTACGCCGACGGCATGGTGAGCGTCATCCGCCTCTCGCCCGCGCGCAGCGGCAGGTGCTGGCCGGGCTCGGTCGCGGCGAGCTGGCTGGCGACCACCTCGGGTGGCTGGGTGTTGAGCAGGCTCGTCGGCGAGCCACTGCGCCGGTCGTCGCCCTCGCGGACGCACCCGGTCAGGGCCAGCGCGAGCACGAGAGCCAGTCCGAGCGCGAGCCGGCGGCTCATCCCGGGGGCCAGGTCATCGGGCGGCCGGCCAGCAGGTGCAGGTGGGTGTGGAACACGGTCTGGCCGGCCTCCGCGCCGGTGTTGAACACCAGGCGGTGGTCGTCGTACCCCTCGGCGGTCGCGACCGCGGCCGCGGTGCGCACCAGCTCCGCTGAGGCGGCGGGGTCTGCGGTGGCCAGGTCGGCGGCGTTCGCGTGGTGCTCCTTGGGGATCACCAGGACGTGCAGGGGTGCCTGCGGGTTCTGGTCGCGGAACGCGACCGTCCGCTCGGTGGTGTGCACGACGTCAGCCGGGATCTCCCCCGCCACGATCCTGCAGAAGATGCAGTCCTCCACGAATCCTCCTCCGCCGCCAAGTAAACCCGATGGCGGCCCCACGCGTGCCACTAGCGTGAGTCTGATGACCGAGCGTGCCGCCTGGACGGCCGACGAGGCGCTGGAGCAGCTGTACGCCGCGCACTGGCGCCAGCTGGTCCGGCTCTCGGTGCTGCTCGTCCGCGACGTCGGCACGGCCGAGGAGGTCGTGCAGGATGCGTTCGTCGCCGTGCACGCCCGGTGGTCGCGGCTCCGCGACCCGGAGCGCGCGCTCGCCTACCTGCGCCAGGCGGTCGTGAACCGCTCGCGCTCGGCGCTGCGGCACCGTGCCGTCGTCGCCCGGCACGCGGCGACGGTCCGCCTCGCCGACACCCAGGACCCGACGCCGGCGTCCGACCAGCGCGAGGCGGTGCTCGACGCGATGCGCGCCCTGTCGGACCGGCAGCGCGAGGTGCTGGCGCTGCGCTACTTCCTCGACCTGTCCGAGGCCGACATCGCCGACACGCTCGGCATCAGCCGCGGGGCGGTGAAGAGCCACGCCTCCCGCGGCTCCGCCGCCCTGCGCGCGCTGCTCCAGGAGGACCTGTGAACACTCCCCTGCCCGACCTGGGCGACCTGCTCCACGGCGCCGTCGACGAGATCGAGCCGGCCGACCGCATCGACGCGATCCGGGCACGGACGGCGAACGCCCCCACCCGCGCCGCGCGGCCGTGGCTCTACGCCGCGGGAGGCGTGGTCCTCGCCACCGCGGCGACGGTGGCGGCGTTCGCGGTCCTCGACCCGTCCTCCCCGAAGGACCACGGCTCGATGGTGATGCCGACCGGCGAGGACCAGGTCGTCCCGGTCTACTTCATCGGCCACACCCCGCGGGGACCACGGCTGTTCCGGGAGTACGACGAGGTGCCGGCGGGCGATCCGCTGCAGGCAGCGCTCGACCGGATCCAGGCACCCGCGGACGACCCGGACTACCGGACCCCGTGGGCGCACGGCTCCTTCGCGTCCGCCCGGCAGGCGCAGGGCGTGATCCAGGTCGAGGTCGGCTCGGCAGAGGTCGACCCGGACAGCCTGTCCACCCAGCAGGTCGTGCTGACGCTGCAGGCGGCAGTCGGGGAGCGCGTGCCGGTGCGGTTCGACGACGGTGCTCCGGTGACGGCCGACGTCGACGCGCTCAGCCAGGTGATGATCAACGACCCCACCGAGGGGCTGGAGGTGCACGAGCACTTCACGGCGCGCGGCGCGGCCAACTCCTTCGAGGCGAACGTCCCGTGGGAGATCCTCGACGACAACGACGTGGTCGTGGCGCACGGCTTCGCGACCGCGGCCGGGACGGGGCGGATGTACCCGTGGGAGGCGCACATCGACGTGAGCGACCTGCCGTTCGGCTACTACACGTTCGTGGCCACGACGGACGACCCGTCGGGCGGCGAGGGCGGCGGACCGGACTCCGACACGCGCACGATCATCGTCCGTTGACGGCGTTCCACCGGGAGGATTGACGCCATGCCCAGCCACGCCCGGATCGTCGCCCTGCTCGCCGTACCCGCCCTCGCGCTCGCGGGGTGCGGCAGCGACGACACCGGCGCCGACCAGCGCCCGGCGAGCGGCTCGACGAAGCACCACGACGGTCAGGGGAGCGAGTCGCCGAAGGGATCGGGTGTGTCCGCGCAGCCGGCCGACGGCCAGACGACGGTGCCGGTCTACTTCGTCGGTGACACGCCCCATGGACCGCGGCTGTACCGCGAGTTCCGCAAGGTCGAGGGGACCGGCACCTACGCGGCGCTCGACCTGGCCGCGTCCGGCGACGCCCTCGACCCCGACTACCGCACCCTCCTGCCCGCCGGCACGTTCGAGGTCCCGGACGAGATCGGCGACGCCAACGCGTTCACGCTGCCCGACGACTCGTGGACCCGGCGGCCGGCAGGGATGAGCGAGTCCGACGCCCTCCTAGCGATCCAGCAGCTCGTCTACACCGCCCAGGGCGCCATGCAGGCCCGGCTGCCGATCCACTTCTACGACTCGGAGGGCCACGAGACCCAGGTCTTCGGCATCGCGTCGGAGGACGGCTTCACCGCCGCCGACCCGATCAGGACGCTCGCGCTCGTCAACATCACGGCTCCCGAGTCGGGCGCGACGGTCAGTGGGACGTTCACCGCCAGCGGGGTCTCGAGCTCGTTCGAGGCCAACACCCCGTGGGAGGTCCGGGATGCCTCCGGTGACGTGGTCGAGAAGGGCGCGGCGACCGCCGAGGGCTGGATGGACAAGCTCTACCCCTGGGAGGCGGACGTGGACGTGTCCGACCTCGGGCCCGGCGACTACACGTTCGTCGCGATGACCGACGACCCCTCGGACGGCGAGGGCGACGGCCCGACGGTCGACTCCAAGACGTTCACCGTGCAGTGAGGCTGGACCGGCGGCTGCTGAACCGGACGCTGCTCCGGCGCCAGCACCTGCTCGACCGCGTCGACCTCGACCCGCGCGCGGTCACCGCGCACCTGGTCGGACTTCAAGCGCAGGAGACGCTGTCGCCGTACCTCTCCCTCCACGCCCGGCTGAGGGCCTTCGACCCGCACGACGTCACCCGGGCCCTCGAGCAGCGCACGCTGGTGCGGCTGTTGACCATGCGCGGCACGATCCACCTGCTCCCGGCCGAGGACGCGCTGGTGCTGCGGCCGTGGACGCAGCCGGTGATGGACAGGGTGCAGCGCAACCACGCGGACCCGGTCCCCCAGTTCCAGCGGGCCCTCGTGCAGACGCCGCCGCGCGGCACCTGGAACGGGTCGGGCCGGGTCGTCTACGAGCCGCTCGAGGACTGGGTGGGCGCGCCGCTGCGGGAGCCCGACGTGCCGGAGATCGTGCGGCGCTACCTGCGTGCGTTCGGCCCGGGGTCGGCCGCCGACCTGACGACGTGGTCCGGCGTCACCCGGCTCGGTCCGGTGCTCGCGGCGATGGACGATCTCGTCAGGCACGAGGACGGGGACGGCAAGGTGCTGTACGACGTGTCCGACGGCGTCATCGAGGACGCCGACGTCCCCGCGCCGGTGCGCCTGCTCGGCACCTACGACAACGTCTGGCTCTCCCACGCCGGCCGGGACCGGGTCACCACGGCTGAGGACCGACGCCGGTGGATGGGCCCGAACGGCGGCCTCGGCATGACGATCTTCGTCGATGGCTGGCTGGCGGGCCTCTGGCGGATCGCCGACGGGCGGGTCGACGGGGTGCAGCTGTTCCGCGGGCTCAGCGCGGCCGAGCGCGAGGAGCTCGACGAGGAGGTCGAGCGGGCGAACGGGCTGCTGGCGCTGTGAGCGTCCGTCGCGGTGAACCTGTGGCGATCAGCTCCAGCGCGCGGTGCGCGACAGCAGGGCCGAGACGGCGGCGAGGCCGGCGGTCGACGTGCGCAGCACCTCGCTGCCGAGTCGCACGGATACCGCGCCGGCACCGACGAACGCCGCGACCTCGTCGGCCGTCAGCCCGCCCTCGGGGCCGACGACGACCACGAGCCGGCCGGTCGGCACCTCGACGGTGGCGAGCGGGTCCGTCGCGTCCTCGTGGAGCACGACGGCGAGGTCGGCCTCCGAGACCAGCGCGACGACGTCAGCCGTGGACGCCATCTCCGACACGTCGGGGAACCACGAGCGACGCGCCTGCTTGGCGGCCTCGCGTGCGCTCGACCGCCAGCGGCCGAGCGACTTCTCGGCGCGGTCGCCCTTCCACACCGCCACGCTCCGGGACGCGGCCCACGGCACGATCCGAGCCACGCCGACCTCGGTGAGCACCTCGACCGCGAGCTCGCCGCGGTCGCCCTTCGGGATCGCCTGCACCACGACCACCTCGGGCGCGGGCGGCTCGTGGCGCGCGACCTCCTCGACCACGGCCGTGAACACCCGCTTGCCGGTCGACGCGACGACGCCGCGGACCGACGTGCCGCGCCCGTCGGTCAGGACCACCTGCTCACCGACCCGGAGTCGGCGTACGGCGACCGCGTGGTGCGCCTCGTCGCCGTCGACGGTGACCTCCGCACCCGGGCCGACGCCGGCGAGCGTCGGCACGAGGTGCACGGGCAGCGTCATGTCAGTGCTGGTTGAACGCGTCGCGGATCCGGCCGAACATCGACTTCTGGCTGGGCCGCACCTGGCCCGACGGCGCCTCCTCCTCGCGGAGCGCCGCGAGCTGCCGGAGCAGCTCCTGCTGCCGCGGGTCCAGCTTCGTCGGGGTCTCGACGACGACCGTGACGACCAGGTCGCCGCGACCGCCGCGCAGTCCGGGGACGCCACGTCCGCGGAGCACCTGCTCGGCCCCGGACTGGGTGCCGGGGCGGATGTCCAGGTCGAAGGACTGCTCGAGACCGGTCTCGCTCTCGTCGCCCTCGACGACGTCCGCCTCCAGCGTGGGGAGCGTCAGCGTGGTGCCGAGGGCCGCGGCGGTCATCGGGAGCGTGACCGTGCAGTGCAGGTCGTTGCCGTGCCGGGTGAACGTCGGGTGCGGGGCGATGTGGATCTCGACGTACAGGTCGCCGGCCGGGCCGCCGCCGGGGCCGACCTCGCCCTCGCCGGTGAGCTGGACGCGGGTCCCGTTGTCGACGCCGGCCGGGATCTTGACGGTCAGCGTGCGGCGCGAGCGGACCCGGCCGTCACCGGAGCACTCGCGGCAGGGGTCCGGGATGATCGAGCCGTAGCCACGGCACGCGGCGCACGGCCGGAGGGTGCGGATCTCGCCGAGGAACGAGCGCTGCACGTGCGCCACCTCGCCGGCGCCGCGGCAGGTCTCGCACGGGATCGGGTGGCTTCCCGGTGCCGCGCCCTCGCCGTGGCAGGTGCTGCACAGCACCGCCGTGTCGACCTTGATCTCGCGGGTGATCCCGAAGGCCGCCTCCGCGAGCTCGACCTCGAGCCGGATCAGCGCGTCCTGACCGCGCCGCTCCCGCGGCCGGGGACCCCGGCCGCCGGTGGCGCCGGCGCCACCGAAGAACGCGTCCATGATGTCGGTGAACGAGAAGCCGGCGCCCTGGCCGAAGCCGCCGCCCATCCCGCCGAACGGGTCGCCGCCGCGGTCGTACGCCGCGCGCTTGCCCGGGTCGGAGAGCACCTCGTAGGCGACCGAGATCTCCTTGAACCTCTCCTGGGCCTCCGGCTCCGGGTTGACGTCGGGGTGGTACTGCCGCGCCAGCCGCCGGTAGGCCTTCTTGATGGTGTCGGCGTCTGCGCCGCGATCGACACCGAGAAGCTCGTACAGGTCCTGGCTCAACTGTTGTTCCTTCTGGTTCCGGGTGGGTTCGGGTGGTGGGCTCAGGCCTCGTCGAGGATGCGCGAGACGTAGCGCGCGACCGCGCGGACGGCGGCCATCGAGCCCGGGTAGTCCATGCGGGTGGGCCCGACGATGCCGAGGCGCGCGAACGCCTCGTCACCCGGGCCGTACCCGGTCGCGACCACACTGGTCGAGGAGAGCGACTGGTACGGGCCCTCGTGGCCGATCCGCACCGTCAGCGGCTCGCCCGAGTGGGCCTCGCCGAGCAGCTTGAGCAGGATCACGTGCTCCTCGAGCGCCTCGAGCAGCGGGCGGACGGCGGAGTCGAAGTTGTCGCCGTACCGCGCCAGGTTGGCAGCACCACCGACCGCGACCCGCTCGTCGGACCGGTGGTCGGACATCGCGTCGACGAGCGTCTCCACGACCGCCGCCGTGGTGGGGTCGGCGTCCTCGGCGGGCACCAGCGCGCGCAGCGCGGTGACGGCCTCGGCGATCACCTCGCCGACGGCGGTCCGGTTGACCAGCGAGCGTAGGTCGGCGAGGTCGTCGTCGGCCAGCTCCTCGGCGATCTCGACCAGGCGCTGCTCGACCCGGCCGGTGCTGAGGATCAGCACGACCAGCAGGCGGTACGGCGCCAGCGCAATGACCTCGACGTGGCGGACCGTGGAGCGGGAGAGCGTCGGGTACTGCACGACCGCGACCTGCCGGGTCAGCTGCGAGAGCAGCCGCACCGAGCGGTTCACGACGTCGTCGAGGTCGACGGCGCCGTCGAGGATGGTGGCGATCGCGCGCTTCTCGGCGGTGCTCATCGGCTTGACCGTGGTGAGCCGGTCGACGAAGAGGCGGTAGCCCTTGTCGGTCGGCACCCGACCGGCACTGGTGTGCGGCTGGGTGATGTAGCCCTCGTCCTCGAGCGCCGCCATGTCGTTGCGGACCGTGGCCGGCGAGACGCCGAGGCCGTGCCGCTCGACCAGCGCCTTGGAGCCGACCGGCTCCTCGGTGGCGACGTAGTCCTCGACGATCGCCCGGAGGACGGCGAGCCTGCGCTCCTCCTGCATGGTCGGCCTCCTCCCGCCTGTTGACTGGCACTCGAATGTCCTGAGTGCCAAGCCTACAAGGCGGCCGGACCGGCGGGCTCTCGGAACGCCGGCAGGGAGGACGCCGGCGGCTGTGCGGGGGCTGTACGGCCTAGGGTGGGCCGGTGCCGTTCACCGACGTCGCCGACCGCGTCTGGGTCGCGCGCTATCCGCAGTGGGACGTCAACGTCACCCTCGTCGGAGGGTCCGACGGCCTCCTGGTCGTCGACACCCATGGCTCCGACGCGCACGCGCGCGAGGTGGTCGACGACGTACGCCGCCTCGGCGCCGGCGAGGTGACCGGGATCATCAACACCCACTGGCACTTCGACCACTCCTACGGCAACCGCACCTTCCGGACCGCCTACGGCGAGCTGCCGATCATCGCCCACGAGACGGCGGCCGAGGAGCTGGCGCGGTGGGGCGACGCGGACGTCGTGGTCCTGCCTGACCGGACGTTCTCCAGCGCGCTCGCGCTCGACCTCGGCGACCGGATGGTCGAGCTCGTGCACCCCGGGAAGGGACACACCGGCGGCGACCTCGTGCTGCGCGTGCCGGACGTCGACGTGCTGCTCGCCGGGGACCTGGTCGAGGAGTCCGCGACCCCGTCGTTCGGCGACGACTCGTGGCCGATGGACTGGCCGCTCAGCCTCGACGTGGTGCTGGCGCTGACGACCTCGGCCTCGCTGGTCGTGCCCGGCCACGGTGCGCCGGTCGACCGCGACTTCGTCGAGGAGCAGCGCAACCAGATCGGGATCATCGCGGAGACGATCCGTGACCTCGCCGGCCGCGGCGTGCCGCTCGACCAGGCGGTCGAGACCGGTGAGTGGCCGTGGCCGCGGGAGCGACTGGGCGAGGCCGTCCGCCGCGGCTACGAGCAGCTGCCGCGCAGCCAGAAGCGGTTGCCGCTGATCTGAGCTGCCCCAGCTCGAGCCTGCGAGGGCTGGGAGGCAGCAGCCAGGTCGAGTAGCCGCGCGAGCGAGGAACGAGCTCGCGACCGGCGTATCGAGACTGAGCTGCCTCGGCGCGAGCTTGCTCGCGCCGACATCAGCAGCCAGGTCGAGTAGCCGCGCGAGCGAGGAACGAGCTCGCGACCGGCGTATCGAGACCGAGCTGCCCGACGGGGTCTCGATACGCCACCGCTCGTCCCTCGCGACGGCCACTCGACCACCGGGGACGGCTGCCCCGGCTCGAGCCTGCGAGGGCTGGGAGGCAGCAGCCAGGTCGAGTAGCCGCGCGAGCGAGGAACGAGCTCGCGACCGGCGTATCGAGACTGAGCTGCCCGACGGGGTCTCGATACGCCACCGCTCGTCCCTCGCGACGGCTACTCGACCACCGGGGACGGCTGCCCCGGCCCGAGCCCGCGAGGGCCGGGACGCAGCAGCCGGATGCGGTTGCCGTTCAGCTGAGCGGGTACGACACGCGCATGAGCGAGACCAACGACCATGTCGGGATCGAGGACGAGGACCTGCCCGAGGACCTCCAGCCCACCGACGACAACCCGCTCGCCCAGCCGCTGGACGACGACGCCAAGTCGCCGGAGGAGCTGGACGTGCGGGGCGGCAAGACGCCGGAGGGCTCCACCGACGACGACGGCGACCGCGAGGGTGACGAGGACGACTGACGGCGTGGCCTCCGGGCCGCTGTCGGTGGCGAGATCTACGGTCGTGGGATGACTCCACCGGACCGGTACGCCAGCGACGTCCTCTCCACCGACTGGCGCGCGCCCAGGCGCGGCCGCGCCGTCGAGGCGCCCGCCCGGATCGGCGCCGTCGTCGAGGAGGTCACCACCGACTTCTGCGGTGAGATCGTCGCGGTCGACCGCGACCTGCACACCCTGACGCTCGAGGACCGGCGCAACCGCCGGCGCACGTTCCCACTCGGCCCGGGGTTCCTGCTCGAGGGCAAGCCGGTGATCCTCACGGCTCCGGTGCGCGCGGCAGCGCCCGCGCGGCCCACGCGGACGGCGTCCGGCTCGGTCGCCGTCCACGACGCGAAGGCCCGGGTCGCCCGGGCCAGCCGGATCTTCGTCGAGGGCCGGCACGACGCCGAGCTGGTCGAGAAGGTGTGGGGCGACGACCTGCGCGTCGAGGGCGTGGTGGTGGAGTACCTCGGCGGGGTCGACGACCTGGCCGACCACCTCCGCGACTTCCGGCCGGGACCCGATCGCAGGGTGGGCGTCCTGGTCGACCACCTGGTCGCCGGCTCGAAGGAGAGCCGGATCGCGCAGGGCATCGCGCGGTCGCCGGTGGGCAAGCACGTGCTGATCGTCGGCCATCCGTTCATCGACATCTGGGCCGCGGTCAAGCCGGAGCGCCTCGGCCTGCAGAAGTGGCCGGACGTGCCGCGGAACGTGGAGTGGAAGAAGGGCGTCTGCCAGCAGCTCGGCTGGCCGCACCGCGACCAGGCCGACACCGCCCGCGCCTGGAAGCACATCCTGAGCAGGGTCTCGTCGTACCACGACCTCGACCCGGCCCTGCTGGGCCGGGTCGAGGAGCTCATCGACTTCGTCACGAGCTGAGCTGGATCAGCGCTCGATGTCGAGGTCGCGTCGCGGCTGCACACAGGTCGTCGTGGTCGTCATGTCCCTCACTCCTCCCGGTCGGATCGCGGTGTCTGGTCTCGCGGTGTCTGGTGAGGACGACTCTGCTCCGGTCCGGCCGGTCGTTCTGTTCGGTCGCTGACACTGCGGTTGACTGTTTCCGTGGAGTGGTCGCTGCTCGCCTCGCTCGACGAGGACGAACGCCGGCGCGTGCTGTCCGCGGCGCGCCGGCGCAGCTACGGACGCGGGGACGTGCTGGTGCACGAGGGCGACCCGTCGGACAGCCTGCACCTGGTGTCGTCGGGGCGGCTCGCGGTCCGGGTGTCCACCAGTGGCGGCGAGAACGCGACCCTCAACCTGCTCGGGCCCGGCGACTACTTCGGCGAGCTGTCGCTGCTCGAGGGCAGCCCCCCGGTGCGCTCGGCGACGATCGTGGCGCTGGAGGACGCGGAGACCCTGTCCCTGTCGGCAGCCGAGTTCCGCGACCTGCGCCGGCGCCACCCGGCTGCGAACCAGCTGCTGCTGTTCCTGATGGCCCGGCGGGTCGAGGAACTGTCGGCGCGGCTGCTGGAGGCGATGTACGACGGCCTCGACCGGCGGGTGCACCGGAGGCTTGCCGAGCTCGCCGGGATGTACGGCGACGGCCGGCCGGGGCCGGTGGTCGTCCCGCTGACCCAGGAGCACCTCGCCGAGCTCGTCGGCGGGACCCGCCCCAGCGTCAACCAGGTGCTGCAGAGGCTCGTCGCGCAGGGCGTGGTGGAGCTCGGTCGCGGCCGGGTGGTCGTGCTGGACCGCGGCTGGCTGGAGGACCGCTCAGGCTGAGACCTGGTCGGTCGCCCAGCGGTCGGCTCCCAGCCGCTCGAAGCTCGCCTGCGCCTGGCCCGCCAGCTCCGCCGCCTCGTCGGCACGACCCTCCCGCTGGAGCACCGCCGCCAGGTCCGCGCTGCACAGTGCCGCGGTCGGCTCCGAGTGCCACTGCTGGGCGTGCGCGAGTGCCTCGCGCAGGTGGGCCTCGGCGGCCTCGTCGTCACCGGCGCCGGCCGCGAGCAGGCCGGCGATGCGGGCGCGCTGGGCGCGGACGCCGACCGGGATCGCGCCGCCCCGATGGGCGTCCACCATCGCCTGCATCCCGGCCAACGCCTCGCGATCACCGTCGGCCCACGCGAGCTCGGTCGCCACCAGCCAGATGAGCGTGAAGTCGTCGTACAGCCCGGCGACGGCGTACGTCGTCCCGACGGCCTGGAGGGCGAGCCGCCCGGCCGGGCGACCCGCGCGGTGGGCGTCCAGCGCCCGGAGCAGCTCGGCGAAGCAGCGCAGCGACAGGTCATCGCCGCCGTACGCCGGATCGGCCAGCTCGGGCGGGATCCGCCACTCCGTGCCGCGGGCGAGCGCGACGCGGGCGCGGACCAGCTCGGCCAGGGGCTGGTCGGCGACGGCGTCCTCGGCGGTGGCCAGCGCCTCGTCCCAGTCGCCGGTCAGGAGGCTGGCGAGCGCGAGGTTCGAGGAGGCACTGGAGACGGCGATGATCGCGCCGGCCTGGCGACCCACCTCGACCGCCTCGAGCCCGTACGCCCGGGCCCGGGCGGCGTCGTCGGAGACCCAGGACACGTTGAGGTTGATGAGGCTGCGCGTCAGCGTGACCAGCTGGTGGTTGCGCCGGGCGAGCTCGGCGGCGGCGGTGAACAGCACCCGGCCGAGACCACGGGTGCCGGTGATCATGTGGTGGAGGGCGAGGCCGACGTAGGCGTCGGCGATCCGGGACTCGTCGCCGTACTGCTCGGCGAGCCGCACGTGGTCGGTCGCGTGCTCACCGAAGCGGGCCTGGGTGCGCAGCTTGATCTGGGTGATGGTCTGCGCGAGCGGGAGGAGGACCGCGACGGCGTCGTCGCGGTCACGAAGGGCGTCGAACCGCTCCTGGGCCATCGCGAGGGACTCCGCGAGCTCCAGCCGGTCCCGCGCGAGCGCGCTCGCCAGCACGCTGACCGCGTCGGCGGCGCTGAGCTCGTCGTCCATCGCGTCGAACGCCGCACGTGCCGCATCCGCGTGCTCGACCGCGGCCGCCTGGTCCTCGGTGTCGCTGAGCGCCCGGGCGAGCTCGAGCTGCAGGACGGCCCGCTCCCGAGGATCGGTCGTCCGGCCGAGCGCCACGCGGAGGTGGCCGGCCGCCTCGCCCGGTGCGCCGAGCGCCCGGGCCCGTGCGGCGGCGCTGCCGAGCAGGGCGATCGCGCGCTCGGTCAGGTCCGCGACGTCCGGGTCCTCCGGGACGGCGTCGATCGCCTCGAGGTGGTGCTGCGCGGCGATCGCGGCGCTCTCGTCGTCGAGCAGCTCGACGACCGCGAGGTGGCCGGCCTTGCGGTCGCGGCGCGACAGGGTGCCGTACGCCACCTGGCGGACCGCGACCTGGACGAACTGGTAGAGCCCCGCGTCGCTGTTGAACCGGCCGGTCTCCTGGCGGAGCAGCTGGAGGCGCACCAGCGACCCGAGCACCCGGTCCAGGTCGGTGACCTCCGGGCAGAGCGCGGCGATCAGGCCGTGCGGGAACGGCCGGCCGACGATGCTGGCCCGGTCGAGCACCCGGCGCTGCTCGGGCGAGAGCTGGTCGAGGCGTGCGGCGATGAGCGCCTGCAGGGACGCGGGCGCGCCGACCGCGTCGAGGTCGAGCGGGCCCTCGCCGGCGAGGACGTACTGGCCACCGCGGGGTACGACGAGGTCCCGGTCGATCAGGGAGCGCACCGTCTCGACCGCGAACAGCGGCATCCCCTCGGCGCGGCGCACGAGCGCGTCGCGGACGCCGTCGTCGAGGCCGGCGACCAGGCCGTCGAGCAGGTGGCCCATCTCCCGCTCGGCGAGCGGCTCCAGGTGCACGACCGTCGAGCGGCGGTTGGTCGCCAGGGCCGGGTTCGCCTCGAGCAGGCCCGGTCGGGTGAGGAGCGCGACGAAGCAGGGGAACGTCGCGGCGGCCAGCAGGTGCTCGACGAAGCGGAGCAGGCCGTCGTCGGCGTACTGCGCGTCGTCGATGACCAGCGCCACCGGGATCCCGCCACCGCTGACCCGCTCGAGGAACGTCGTCCACGCCGCGAAGAGGTCCTCGCGCTGGAAGGACCCGACCGCGCCGACGCCGAGCAGCGCGGCGATCCGCGGCTCCAGCCAGGCCCGCTCGTCCGGGTCCGGGACCAGCCGCTCGAGCCCGCCGCCGTCGTCCTCGTCGAGGATCTGGAGCCGGGTGCGGATCGCCTCCGCGAGCGCGTAGAACGCCACGCCCTCGCCGTACGACAGGCAGCGGCCGGTGTGCCAGCGGACGTCGGCGCTGAGGCCGTCGATGTACTTCTCGAACTCCCAGGCGAGGCGCGACTTGCCGACCCCCGCCTCGCCCTCGATGACGAGGAGGGCCGGAACGTGGTTCTCCTCGACCCGGTGGAAGAGCTCCTTGACCAGGCGCATCTCGCGGTCCCGGCCGACCAGCGGTGCCTCGAGCCCGTCGGCCCGCTGGGCGCCCCCGACCGCGGCGACGACGGCCCGGACCGCCCAGAGCGGGACCGGGTCCGCCTTGCCCTTCATGGGGTGGCTGCCGACGTCGACGTAGGTGATCGCCGAGGACGTGAGCAGCCGGGTGGTCTCGTCGACCCAGACCTGGCCGGGCGCGGCGGCGGACTGCACGCGGGATGCGGTGTTCACGGCGTCGCCCGCGACCATGCCCTGCTGCTCGGCGCCGATGGTGACGGCGACCTCGCCGGTGACGATGCCGACCCGCATGGCGAGGTCGGGGATGCCGACGTCCGAGCCCATCGCGGCGATGGTGTTGGTGAGCTCGAGCCCGGCGCGGACCGCCCGCTCGGCGTCGTCCTCGTGCGCGGTCGGCACTCCCCAGACCGCCATCACGGCGTCGCCGATGAACTTCTCGAGGACCCCGCCGTACCGCGCGACGATCGCGCGGCACTCGTCGAAGTACCGGGACAGCAGCTCGCGCACCTGCTCGTGGTCGCGGGTCTCCGACAGCGCGGTGAAGCCGACCAGGTCGCCGAACAGCACGCTGGTGACCCGGCGCGACGCGACGGGCTGCGACGGGCCGCCCGCGGCCTGCTCGGTGCCGCACGAGCTGCAGAAGCGGGCGCCCGGCACGACCTCCGCGTGGCATGCGCGGCAGGCGGGGGCCTGCAGGCTCCCCCCGCAGGAGAAGCAGAACCGTGCCCCGGCCGGCTGTCCCGAGGCGCCGCAGCTGCCGCAGCTCGTCACGTCCACAGGATGCCCCATCCCGCGCACCGTCGCCGCTCTTTCCCTCAGACAGCCAGGCGGTCGGCGACGACGGCGTCCGCCGCCCTGGTCGCCGCCGGGGTCCCGGTGACCGCGGTGAGGAAGTCGGTGCGGTCGAGGCGGAGCAGCACCGTGTCCTCGGTCGCGGTGACGGTCGCGGTCCGCGGCACGTCGCGGAGCAGGCCGATCTCGCCGACGTACTCCCCCGGGCCCTCGGTGCGCAGCAGCGCGCCGTCGCGGGTCACCTCGACGCGGCCGGACAGGATCACGAAGAAGCCGTCGGCGTGGTCCCCGGTCGCCATCACCGTTGCACCGGCGGCGTACGGCGTGGGCTGGAGCTTGCCGGCCAGCGACTCGACCGCGGCGGGCGGCAGCGGCGCGAAGACGTCGATCCCGCGCAGCAGGGCGGTGTGCTCGGGCTCGGCGAGACGGGCGTCGAGGCGACGCATCCGCGGCAGGCTCGCCACCGCGATCACCACGACGAGCAGGCCCAGGGCGGCCATCGCACCCCGGAGGCCGAGCAGGTGCACGAGCAGTGGGGCGGTCGCGGCGCCGAGCGCCATCGCGGCGATCAGCGCGCTGTCGACGGCGGCGAACACGCGGGAGACGATCCGCGCAGGGGCGACCCGCTGCGGGATGGTGTCGAGCCCGAGGTTGACCCACGGGTCGGAGAGGCCGATCACGGCGAGCGCCGCGACTGCCACGACCGGGCTGGGGAAGAGCGCCATCACCAGCAGCGGAACGGCCCAGCCGAGCACGCCGTACGCCATGTCGCGGCCGAGGCGGCCCCGGCCGACCAGGCCGAGCACGGCCAGGCCCCCGGCGACGGTCCCGAGCCCCATGACGGTGTTGAGGTAGCCGACCCCGGCCGCCCCGGCGTCCAGGGTCTCGACCGCGATGATCACCATGAACACCGTGAGGGAGCCCCAGATGACGCCCTGGGAGGCGGCCAGGAGCGACACGGTGCGGAGGTCGCGGTCGCGGCCGAGCTGGGCGAAGCCCGCGGTGATCTCGCGCAGGAACCCGTCCTGCTGGTCGTCCTCGTCGTGTGCCGGCTCCGGAGCCGGCGGCACGCGGACGGCGGCGACCAGCGACAGCGACCAGACGAAGGTGAGCGCGTTGAGCCAGAAGACCGCCTGCACGTCGACCACCGCGAGCAGCAGGGCGCCGATCGCCGGGCCGCTGAACATCGCGACCGTCTCGAGGTTGGAGGTGACGGCGTTGGTGGCGGTCAGCTCGGCCGGGTCGTCGACGAGCCTCGGGACCAGACCGGACTGCGCCGCGCGGAAGCTCGCACCGACGCCGGCGGCCAGCAGCGCGAGCCCGAAGACCAGCACCGCAGGGCCGTCCGTCCCGACGACGACCGCCGCGGTCGCGACGAGCACGGCGCGGGTGCCGTCGTTCGCCATCATGTAGCGCTTGCGCGAGCCGACCTTGTCGGCCAGCGCCGCACCGAGCGGCCCGGCGACCGCGGCCACCACGAACCGCAGCGCCAGGTAGACGCCGACCGCCGCGGCGCCGCCCTCGGAGTAGGCCCACACGGTCACGGCGACCCCGTAGGCCCAGTCCCCCAGGGTCGAGCCGAGGAACGCGAGCTGGATCCGCCGCAGCGCGGGGTTCTTCAGCACCCGCACGATCGATCCACGCTGACCTGACATGACGAACCTCCGTGGCTCCTGGCGGCTCCCCCGGTGGGAGCGCCGCACTCATGGTGGAGCCGACGGAGGTCGTCGTTCTGTTCGGTCGCTGACAGAACGGTCAGCTCATCCGCAGTGGTCGTCCCTGCGCGTCGGTGACGTTGTCCGTGGCCAGGATGATGATGCCGTCGATGAACGGCCACAGCCCGCCGATGCCGCAGGTGACCAGCGTGACCACCAGCTGCCACACCCCGGTCTTGGTGTCACCGAGGTAGAACCGGCCGATGCCGAAGGGCAGCAGGATCTGCAGCAGGCCGGCGACCAGCTTGGTCTTGTCGGAGTACGGGATGCCCGTGATCGGGTGCACGCCGTACGGCGCGGCCGGGTTGGGCGGGTAGCCGGGTGCGTAGCCGGGCTGCGGCGGAGGCTGCTGCTGGTAGGGCTGCTGCTGGTACGGCGGGGGCGTCGGCTGGCTGGGCGGCGGCACCGGATCGCCGGCGGGCGGCGGGCTCGGCTCGCCGTACGGCGGGGGGACCGACTGGCCGTCGGACGGCTCGTTCGGGTCAAGCGGCTGGTCGGGACCTTGAGTCATGGCCGACAGACTAGGCCCGTCCGGGGGGCTACGGCAGGAGGTCGCGGACGATCGCGTCGGCCAGCAGCCGTCCGGTCCTGGTCGGCACGAGGCGGTCGCCGGTCCGGGTCAGCAGGCCCCGGGCGACCAGGTCGGGGACGTTCGCGCTGCCGGCAGCGTCGAGGACGTCGACCGCGAGTCCGTCGCGCAGCCGCAGCTCCAGCAGCACGCGCTCCACGCGGCGGCTCTCCTCGTCGAGCACCTCCCGGGCGTGGGCCGGGCTCTGCCGGGCGGCGATGCGGTCGGCGTACGCCGCCGGGTGCCGGACGTTCCACCACCGCACACCGCCGACGTGGCTGTGGGCGCCGGGGCCGACGCCCCACCAGTCGCCGCCGGTCCAGTACAGGAGGTTGTGACGGCACCGGCTCGCGTCGTCCTTCGCCCAGTTGGAGACCTCGTACCACCCCAGGCCCGCGCTGGTGAGCCGCTCGTCGACCAGCACGTACTTGTCGGCGAGGTCGTCCTCGTCGGGCATCGCGAGCTCGCCGCGCCGCACCCGCCGGGCCAGCGCGGTCCCCTCCTCGACGATGAGGGAGTACGCCGACACGTGGTCGGGCCGGTTGGCGAGCGCCGACTCGACCGTCGTCTCCCAGTCGGTGAGGGACTCACCCGGCGTGCCGTAGATCAGGTCGAGGCTGATCTGCTCGAAGCCGGCCTGCCGCGCCCACTCGACGACCTGCGGCACGCGCAGCGGGTCGTGGGTGCGGTCGAGGACCTCGAGCACGTGCGGGACCGCGGACTGCATGCCGAAGCTGATGCGGGTGAAGCCGCGGGCGCGCAGCGCCTGCAGGTCGACGGCGTCGACGCTGTCGGGGTTCGACTCGGTGGTGACCTCCGCGTCGGGGGTGAGGCCGAACTCGCCGTCGATCGCCTGCAGGATGCTGCCCAGGTCGGCCGGGCTGAGCAGGGTCGGCGTACCGCCGCCGAAGAACACGGTCCGGACCGGGACCTCGGCGTCGCCGAGCACCCGCCGGGCCCGGCGTACCTCGGCGATCGCGGTCTCGGCGTACGACGCCCGGCTGGCGCCCGGCCCCAGCTCGTCGGCCGTGTAGGTGTTGAAGTCGCAGTAGCCGCAGCGCACCCGGCAGAACGGCACGTGCACGTAGAACCCGAACGGCCGGCTGCCCATCCCCGCGAGCGCCGACTCCGGCAGCGATCCGTCCTCGGGCGCGGGCTCACCGATCGGCAGGGCAGCAGGCACGCACCCCAGTCTCCCAGCCTCCCCCACCGCCTCCGGCTTCGGGTCGTCCGCCTCTCGCACCTCTATGCACCACCCTCAGGCGGACGACCCGACCCCTGTGGACGACGAACCCACCGGGTACGGCGAACGGGGCATCGTCACCGCATGGCGAACCGTCCTCCTCCGTGGCTTCCCGCCGCCACGGCTCAAGCTGGCCTGGTCACCCGTCGCCAGCTGCGCCGGCTCGGCCTGAACCACCACTACGTCGACACCCAGCTCGACGCCGGGAGGTGGCAGGAGATCAGCAGCACGGTGCTCGCGACGACGACCGGAGAGCTCAGCAGGACCCAGCTGATGTGGGCCGGAGTCCTGCACGCAGGTCCTCGGAGCGCTCTGGGCGGCCTGACCGCGCTCGAGCGCCACGGACTCCAGAGCTGGCACCGCGACGAGATCACCGTGCTGGTTCCGAAGTCCCACAACCTGGAGCCCCTCGCAGGTGTGCGGTTCGTCGAGACCCGCCGGCCGACCCAGCTGCTGACCTCGTCGAAGCCGCTCTCCACCTGGCGGGTGGAGCCCGCGGCGCTGCTCTGGGCGGGGTACCAGCCCGTGACCCGGTCCGCGTACGGTCTCCTCGCTGCGTGCGTCCAGCAGGGACTGACGACGCCGTACCGCCTCGACGGATGGATCACCCGGATGCGGCCGCTTCGGCGGGCCAAGCCGTTCCGACGGCTGCTCGGCGAGCTCGCGGCCGGCACCCAGTCGGTCGCGGAGCGCGACGTCCTGACGACGTGCGACACCTTCGGGCTGCCCCGGCCGCGCCGGCAGACGCGGAGGAAGGACTCTGCCGGTCGATGGCGCTTCACCGATGCGGAGTGGCGGCTGCCCGACGGGCGCGTCGTCGTGCTCGAGGTCGACGGCGGGTTCCACATGGCAGTGGAGCACTGGAGCGCCGACATCGAGCGGCACCGTCAGCTCGTCGCGACCGGGGTGATCGTGGTCCGCTGCACCGCGATCGAGCTGCGCGAGCACCCAGCACGCGTCGCACGGGACCTGCAGGCGCTCGGGGTGATCGAGTCGTCCGCCTGAGGGTGGCGTATCACCGTGCGAGAGGCGGACGACCCGATCACCCGGGAGGGCGCTCAGTGGAAGTCGCGAGAGCGGTGGCGGGCCTGGAGGGCGCGGCCGGCCTCGTCGTGCACGGCTTCGATCGGATCCAGCCGGTCGGCGACCAGGTTGGTGACGCCGTCCTGGCGCTCGAGGATGCCGCGGATCACCATGCCGGCGGCGCTGTTGGCGACGTTGCGGTACCGCCGCCAGACCCCGACCGTGCAGACGACGTTGAGCATCCCGGTCTCGTCCTCGAGGTTGAGGAACGTGACGCCACCGGCGGTGCCCGGCCGTTGCCGGTGGGTGACCAGCCCGGCGACGTGCACCCGGCGGTTGGGCTCGCCGGCGAACGCGTCCGCCACCGACTTGATCCCCGCCGCGCGCAGCCGCTCCCGCAGGTGCTCGAACGGGTGCCCCCCGGGCGTGATGCCGGTCGCCCACATGTCCGCCATGGTGATCTCGACGTCGTCCATGTCCGGCAGCGTCGGCGCCGGCCCGGCGACCCGGATGCCCTCGAGGTGCTCCTCGCTCTCGGTCCAGCCGGCGTTCCAGAGCGCCTGCCGGCGCGAGAGCCCGGTGCCGTCGAACGCCCCGGACGTCGCCAGCGCCTCCAGCTGCCGCGCGTCCAGCCCGGCCCGGCGGGACAGGTCGGCCTGGTCGGCGAACGGCCGCTCCTCGCGGGCGGCGACGATCCGCGCCGCCGCCTCGGCGCTGATGCCGCGCACCGAGTCCAGCCCGAGGCGGACGGCGTACGACGTGTCCCGCCGGTGCTCCGGCGTCGGGTCGGGCGTGCCGGGCACCCACTCGGTGCGCTCGCCGTCGCGCAGGCACGCGTCGAGACCGGTCGGGCCCGGTGCACCGACCAGCTCCAGGTCGGCGGTCGCCCGGGACAGCAGCAGGTCCGGTCGCAGCACTTCGACGCCGTGCCGCCGGGCGTCGTGCACCAGCGACTGCGGCGAGTAGAAGCCCATCGGCTGCGCGCGCAGCAGCGCCGCGAGGAACGCGCCCGGGTAGTGCAGCTTGCACCAGGAGCTCGCGTAGACGAGCTTCGCGAACGACAGCGCGTGGCTCTCGGCGAAGCCGAAGTTCGCGAACGACAGGATCTGCAGGTAGATCGCGTCCGCCTTCGCGCCGTCGATGCCCTTGGCCGTCATGCCGGCCATCAGCTTCTCCTTGACCGACTCGATCCGCTCGATGCCGCGCTTGGACCCCATCGCCCGGCGCAGCAGGTCGGCCTCGTCGCGGTTGCAGTCGCCGAGCACCCGCGCCATGTCCATCAGCTGCTCCTGGAAGAGGGGTACGCCGCGGGTGCGCTCGAGCACCGGGATCAGCAGCGGGTGGGCGAACTCGACCGGCTCGCGGCCGGTCGCCCGGCGTACGTAGGGGTGCACCGCGCCACCCTGGATCGGCCCGGGCCGGATCAGCGCGATCTCGATGGCCAGGTCGTAGAACTCGCGCGGCTGGAGCCGTGGCAGGGTGCCGATCTGGGCGCGGCTCTCGACCTGGAAGACGCCGACCGAGTCCGCGCGGCAGAGCATGTCGTAGACCGCCGGCTCCTCCTTCGGGATGCTCGCGAGCGTCCAGTCCTCACCGAGGTGCTCGCGGACGATCACCATCATGTGGTCGAGGGCGCTGAGCATCCCGAGCCCGAGCAGGTCGAACTTCACCAGCCCCATGAACTCGCAGGCGTCCTTGTCCCACTGCAGGACGGTGCGCTTCTCCATCCGCGCCCGCTCGATCGGCACCACCTCGCCGATCGGCCGCTCGGTGAGGACCATCCCTCCGGAGTGGATGCCGAGGTGGCGCGGCGCCCCGAGGAAGCCGTTCGCCAGCCCCACCACCGACACGGGTACGTCGTGCTCGCCGCCCTCGCGCGACTCCACCGCGGTCCAGGACGTGATCTGCCTGGACCACGCGTCCTGCTGCCCGGGCGAGTGGCCGAGCGCCTTCGCGGCGTCCCGGACCGCCATCTTGGGCCGGTAGCCGACGACGTTCGCGACCTGCGCGGCGTTGTGCCGGCCGTACTTCTGATAGACCCACTGGATGACCTGCTCCCGCTTGTCGGAGTCGAAGTCGACGTCGATGTCGGGCTCCTCCTCGCGGTGCTGGGAGATGAACCGCTCGAACGGCAGCCGGTAGAAGACCGGGTCGATCGCGGTGATGCCGAGCGCGTAGCAGACCGCCGAGCTGGCCGCGGATCCCCTGCCCTGGCAGAGGATCCCGTTGTCCCGCGCGAACTCGACGATGTCGTGGACGATCACGAAGTAGCCGTCGAAGTCCTTCTCCGCGATCACCCGCAGCTCGTGCTCGACCCGGTCGCGGGCCTCCCGTGCGTGCGGCTCGTGGGCGTACCGGATCGCGAAGCCGCGCTCGGTCAGCTCGCGCAGCCACCCCGAGGGCGTCCAGCCGTCGGGCACGAACTTCGGCAGCCGCGGGCTTGCCTTCTGCAGGTCGAACGCCACCTCGTCGGCGAGCACCACGCTCCGGCGTACGGCATCGGGGTAGCGGGCGAACCGCCGGGCCATCTCCTCCCCCGACCGCAGGCTGGCCATCCCGGACGCCGGCAGCCAGCCGTCCATCTCGGCCAGGCTCCGCCGGGCGCGTACGGCGGCCATCGCGTCCGCGATGCGGTGCTGCTCGGGACGCGCGTAGTGCACGTTGTTGGTGGCGACGTACGGCAGCCCGTGGTCAGCGGCGAGCCGGGCGAGCAGGTCGTTGTGCGCGGAGTCCGTGGGGAACCCGTGGTCGATGAGCTCGACCGCGACGTGCTCGTGCCCGAACAACGACGTCAGCCGGTCCAGCTCCTCGGCGGCGTGCCGGGGGCTGCGGGCGAGGGCCTGTCGCACCATCCCCTTCCGGCAGCCGGTGAGCACCAGCCAGTGCCCGCGGCCGCGCTCGGACAGCTCGCGCAGGTCGTAGACCGGCTTGCCCTTCTCGTCCCCACGCAGCTGCGCGTCGGTGATCGCGCCGGCCAGCCGGTGGTAGCCCTCGACCCCGCGGGCGAGCACCAGCAGGTGGCTGCCCTCGGGGTCGGCGACGCCGTTCTGCGGCTTGGTGAGGCCGAGCGAGAGCTCGGCGCCGTAGATCGTCCCGAGGCCCTGCCCGTGGCCGGAGTGCAGCTGGACGGTCTCGGCGAACAGCGGCGCCCCGTAGAACCCGTCGTGGTCGGTGATCGCCAGCGCGTGCAGCCCGAGCCGGAGCGCCTCGAGCACCAGGTGGTCGGGCCCGCTGGCGCCGTCCAGGAAGCTGAAGCTCGAGTGCGCGTGCAGCTCGGCGTACGGCGTGACCGGCCCGGCGGGCCGCTCGATGTCGACCTTCACCTTCTTCCGCTTGCGCTGCGAGATCGGCGCCTCGGGGTCCTGCGGCGTCACCATCCGGCCGGAGAGGCGCTTCTCCAGCTCGCCCCACGAGATGGCGGGGTTGCTCCAGCCCATCAGTCGGCCCTGCTAGTCATAAGCAGCCTCCGTGAACCAGACACCGGAGTCCCAGGTCATCAGCCAGGCCCGGCCGTCGACGCCGACGACCTGGAACCGCGCGACGCGTCGGGGGTTCGACTCCCACCACAGCTCCTCGACCGGCCACGGCCCGGCCCAGGCGGCGACCGGCTGCCAGCCGCTGGACGGGCCGGTGCGGAACCGCTCCGGCTCGGCGGTGATCCCGCCGCGCTCGTCGACGTCGACGGTGCGGCCGCCGGTGCCCACCATCTCGGCCGCCCACGGCGAGGCCAGCACCCGGGCCGGGGCGGGCGGCGGGATGCTGCCCGGCCAGGGTGGGCCGGTCGGACGCAGCCCGGTCGGCCGCTCGCCCCACGGCACCAGCGCCTGCCGGTCAGCCGGGGCCCGGCCACCCTGGAGGACCGGGCGTACGACGGCCTCGTGGCCGAGCATGCCCTGCACCCGGGCGATGCCGCGCTCGACCCGTTCGTCGGTGCCGCCCCACAGCCCGTCGGCGTGCACCGCGTCGGGCACCACGGTCAGCGGGGTGAACAGCACCCGGTCGACGGGAGTGCGCACCTCGCCCGCCCGGAACCCCCCTTGCAGCTGCCAGTGCAGCCGGTCGACCAGGTCCGCGGCGGTGAACCAGCGCGGGTGCAGCCACGCCCGCGAGGAGGCGGGCTCCGCGGCGCCCTCGCAGCGCGCCTCGACCAGCACCTCGGTGCAGACCAGTCCCTGCCGGGCCAGCCCCTCGACGAACCGGTCGGCGGTCTGCCGGACGCTGAAGCTGATCGTCTCCGCGGAGTCCAGCGGCGGCTCGAAGTCGACGTGGCAGGCGAGCTCGGGCGGCGGCGTACGGGTGCTGAGGAGGACGGCGCCGTCGCCGCCGACCACCCGGTGCACCCACGCGACCTGCGGGCCGAACCGGTCGCGCACGTCGGCCGCGGGCAGGTCGCCGAGGTCGCCGAGGGTGCGCAGCCCGAGCCGCTTCATCAGGCTCACGGCGTCGAGGTCCTCCAGCGCCTCGACCGGGAGCCCGCGCAGGAACGGCACCGACTCCCCCGGCTCCACGACGAGGCAGTCCTGCCGCTCGGCGCGACGGGCGGCCTGCTCGGCGGTGAACAGCTCGTCAGCGGTGCCGAACCGGCAGTCCCACACGCCCAGCCCGACCAACCGCTCGGCCAGCAGCGCCGCGCCCGCCGGCTCGCCGCCGTGGAACCGCCCAGGCGCGCGCAGCGCGACCAGTCCCGGGCGCAGCGGCGCGACTCCCGGGCGCAGCTCCTCGACCGCGGCGAGCACCGGCTCGAACGCGCGGGCGTCCCGGTCCGGGCCGACGGCGTACACCTGGAGGTCCGGGCAGCGCCCCTGGGCGTCGCGCCGGCGCATGCCCCGGCGTACGCCGGCAGCCCGGGCGCCGGCGTTGCACGCCTGCACGATGTTCGCGCTGAACACCGCCGCCGGCAGGTGCGTCGGCAGTCCCTCGTCGGCCAGCGCAGCGACCACCGGCCAGTCCGGGCACCAGAGGACCATGACCCTCATGTCAGCTCGCCGCCTCCACGGCGGGTACGGCGGCCAGCTCGTCGGCGCGCCGGTAGGTCTGGTCCTCGGCCGGGAACCACAGCGCACCCCGCCGCGGCGGCGCGGACCCGCGGTGCGCCTCGACGAGGATCCGGCGGGCGCGCAGGTGGCCGTGCCCCTCGCCGACGCCGCTCCAGGCCGGCTCGCGCGTGGTCAGCCGGACCTCCGCGCGCGGCCAGTCACCCGCCCTGTTCTCCTGGACGACGAGCGCGGCCGACCGCTTGCGCAGCCGGGCGCCGAGCTTCTCCGCGACGCTCTCGGGCACCCTGCCCTGCGGCCGGACCAGGACGACGGTCACGACGTCGACCAGCGCGGCGGTCACCTCGAGCCACTGGTCGCCGGGGTCGGGCACCAGCACGGTGCGGTCCAGGTCGACACCGAGGGAGTACGCCGCCTCCGCGCCGAAGTCGGCAACCCCGACGGCCGCGCACCAGCTCCCCGCCCTCGACGGCCCGGCGAGCAGCGCCAGCGCGATGCTCGCACTGTCGACCGCGTAGCTGCCACCCGCGCGCAGCTGGACCAGCCCGCTCAGCGCCGGATGGGTCTCCAGCGCGAGGCGGGGCATGCCGTCCTGCATGCCCGCCATCCGGCTGCGCAGCTGCGTGATCGTGTCGAGGGTGCTGGCCACACCCCATCTTCGAACATCTGTTCGAACGAGTCAATCGGACTGCCGAGTCGGCGCGGTCTCAGCTGAGACTGCGCCGACTCGGCGTCGACGATCAGCCGTAGAAGGAGTCGATGAGCTGCTGGTGGTTCTCCTCGACGACGTTCCGCTTCACCTTCATCGACGGCGTGAGCTCGCCGGACTCGATCGTGAGGTCGTGGTCGAGGACCTTCCACTTCTTGATGGTCTCCCAGCGGTTCAGGTGGGAGTTCAGCTGCTCGACGTACTCCCCCACCATCTCCTGGACCGGGTCGGAGCTCACGATCTCGGTGTAGGACCTGCCGGCCATGCCGTTCTCCTCGGCCCAGCCCGTCATCGCGTCGGGGTCGAGGGTGACCAGGGCGACCACGAAGTTCCGCTCGTTGCCGAACACCAGGAACTGGCTGGCGTACGGGCAGACCGCCTTGAACTTCGACTCGATCGCCGACGGCGCGACGTACTTGCCGCCGGAGGTCTTGAACAGGTCCTTGATCCGCCCGGTGATCGTCAGGAAGCCGTCGCTGTCGAGGCTGCCCTTGTCGCCGGTGTGCAGCCAGCCGTCGGGGGTCAGCGTCTTCGCGGTCTCCTCGGGGAGGTTGTGGTAGCCGGCCATCACGTGCGGTCCGCGCAGCATGACCTCGTCGTTCTCACCGATCTTCACCTCGCTCCCCGGGAGCGCCGGGCCGACGGTGCCGATCTTGTAGTCGTCGGGGTGGTTGACCGTGGCGCCCGCGGCGTTCTCGGTCATCCCGTAGCCCTCGAGGATGAGGATCCCGGCGGCGTGGAACCACGCGGCGATGTCGGCGTTCAGCGCGGCGGAGCCGGAGATGAAGAACCGCACCCGGCCGCCGAAGCGCTCGCGCACCTTGCTGAACACCAGCTTGTCGAACACCCCGTGCTGGAGGCTCAGCAGGAACGGCACCGACGTGCCGTCGCGCTTCAGCCGGTCGACCTCGAGGCCGACCGCGAACGCCTTCTTGAAGATCTTCTCCTTCAGCCCGCCCTCGGCGGCCTGCATGGTGACGATCCGGGCGTGCGCCTTCTCGAAGATCCGGGGGGCGGCGCCCATGAACGTCGGCTTCACGATGCCGAGGTTGTCGACGATCCGGTCGACCCGGCCGTCGATGGCGGTGGCGAAGCCGCACGCGAGCTGCGCCGAGAGCAGCACCTTGCCGAACGAGTGCGCCATCGGCAGCCACAGGAACTGCAGGTCGTCCTCGTGGAGGATGTCCTGGACCTGGATCGCGGTGCCCTCGTAGACCCACGCCTTGTGCAGCAGCCGCACGCCCTTGGGGCGACCGGTGGTGCCGGAGGTGTAGATCAGCGTCGCGAGCTGGTCGGCGGGGATCGCGCGGGCGGTCTCCTCCACGACACCCGGGTGCGCCGCGAGGTACGCCGTGCCGAGCTCGGCGACGTCGTCGAGGCCGATGACCCACTCGCCGTCGGTCGCCCCGTCGAACGTCACGACCTTCACCAGGTGCGGCAGCTCGTTCCTGTGCCCGTTGACCTTCGCGATCTGCTCGTCGTCCTCCGCGAACACGACGCGGCACTCGGAGTCGCCCAGGATGTACGCCGTGTCCTCGCTGTTGGTCGAGGGGTACACCGTGGTCGTGGCGCCGGCGGCGCACATCACCGCCAGGTCGGCGAGGATCCACTCGTAGCGGGTCGAGGACGCGATGCCGACGCGCTGCTCGGGCTGGATCCCGAGGGCGAGCAACCCGGCCGCGAGCTTCTCGACCAGGTCACCGGCCTGCCGCCAGGTCACCGACTCCCAGCCCTCCCCTCGGGGGTAGCGGAACGCCTCGTGGTCGGCGGAGGCGGCGACGCGGTCGAGGAACTGCATCGCGAAGTTCTGCGTCAGGTGGTCGACGAATCCGGGGTCGACGGACGTACTGGCCTGGGCGGTCATGGCGAGTAACCTAGATCACTTCACTTACCGGCGGGTAGCGACCCCGGAAGTGGTCCGGTCAGTGGTCAGTCCTGGACGGATTTCGCGACCGTGACGCACCGGGTGACCCAGTCGGCGTCGTCCGGATCCTCCATCGCGTTGACCACCATCCGGAACACCACCCAGTCGCGCGCCCGGTCCTCGTCGAGGCCGGCGGCGTCGACGGTCGCGTGGAACCGTGCCCGCACCCCACGCCGTACGTCGCCCTCGAGCTCGTCCCAGCGGTTCCAGAGCAGCGGCGCGACCTCGTAGTGCGGGTCACCGCTGAGCGGCTTGGGGTCGATCACCAGCCACGGCTCGCGGTCGGCGGCGAGCACGTTCTCGTAGTGCAGGTCGGTGTGGACCAGCCGTCCGTCGGTGCCCTCGTCGGCGGCGAGGTCCCGGCCCAGCGAGACCGCCTGCTCGACCAGCCGGCGGGGTACGGCGGCGTCGCGCGGCAGCCCACCGAGCTCGTCGATCCACCGGCGTACGCACGAGGAGAGCGTCACGAACTGGGGACCCGCCGGGACGTGTAGCCGCTCGTAGAAGCCGGCCACGATCTCGCAGGCCTCGAGGTCCCAGACGTCGGTGAGGTCCTCGGGGTGCAGCCGCTCGAGCAGCAGCGCGAACCGGCGCGGGTCGGCCCGGAGCAGCTGCACCGCCCCGTCGCCGTGCCAGTGCTGGAGCGCGAGGTGCTCGAGCTCGGCCTCCCAGTGCGGGGTGCTGACCTTGAGCACCGCGGGGCGGCCGGACGACGTGCGGACCGGGAGCACGAGGGCGCAGCTGCCGGACCGGGGCTCGCCGTCCGGCGTGAGCTGCCACTCCTCGGCGACCTGGCGCAGCAGCTCGCGCACTACTTCTTCGTCTTCTCCGAGGGCTGGGTCGTGGACAGCGCGGCGACGAAGGCCTCCGGCGGCACCTCGACGGTCCCGATGTTCTTCATCCGCTTCTTGCCGGCCTTCTGCTTCTCGAGCAGCTTGCGCTTGCGGGTGATGTCGCCGCCGTAGCACTTGGCGAGCACGTCCTTGCGGATCGCGCGGATGTTCTCCCGGGCGATGACCCGGGCGCCGATGGCGGCCTGGATCGGCACCTCGAACTGCTGCCGCGGGATGAGCTCCTTGAGCTTGCCGGCCATCATCACGCCGTAGGAGTAGGCGGCGTCGCGGTGGATGATCGCCGAGAAGGCGTCGACCGGCTCGCCCTGGAGCAGGACGTCGACCTTGACCAGGTCGGCCGCCTGCTCGCCCGAGCGCTCGTAGTCGAGCGAGGCGTAGCCCTTGGTGCGCGACTTCAGCTGGTCGAAGAAGTCGAAGACGATCTCGCCCATCGGCAGGGTGTAGCGCATCTCGACGCGGTCCTCGGAGAGGTAGTCCATCCCCTGCAGGGTGCCGCGCTTGGTCTGGCAGAGCTCCATGATCGTGCCGATGTAGTCGCTCGGGCTCAGGATCGTGGCGCGTACGACGGGCTCGCGGACCTCGGCGATCTTGCCCTCGGGGAACTCGCTGGGGTTGGTCACCTGCACCTCGGAGCCGTCCTCCATCAGGACGCCGTAGACCACGTTGGGCGCGGTCGAGATCAGGTCGAGGTCGAACTCGCGCTCGAGCCGGTCGCGGGTGATCTCCATGTGCAGCAGGCCGAGGAAGCCGCAGCGGAAGCCGAAGCCCAGGGCGCCGGAGGTCTCCGGCTCGTACGTCAGCGCCGCGTCGTTGAGCTGGAGCTTCTCCAGCGCCTCGCGGAGATCGCCGAACTGGTCGCCGTCGATGGGGTACAGGCCGGCGTACACCATCGGGTTCGGGTGCTTGTAACCGCCGAGCGCCTCGGACGCGCCGTGGTGCTGGGTGGTGACCGTGTCACCGACGCGGGACTGGCGGACGTCCTTGACGCCGGTGATCAGGTAGCCCACCTCGCCGACGCCGATCTTCGCGGCCTTGACCTGCTCGGGGCTGATCACGCCGAGCTCGAGCAGCTCGTGGGTCGCGTTGGTCGACATCATCTTGATGCGGTCGCGGTGGGTGAGCTCGCCGTCGATGACCCGGACGTAGGTGATCACGCCACGGTAGGTGTCGTAGACCGAGTCGAAGATCAGCGCGCGGGCGGGGGCGTCCGCGACACCGACCGGCGGGGGCGTCTCCGCGACGATGTGGTTGAGGAGGCTCTCGACGCCCATCCCGGTCTTCGCACTGACCCGGAGCACGTCGCCCGGGTCGCACCCGACCAGGCCGGCGATCTCCGCGGCGTACTTCTCCGGGTTGGCGCTCGGCAGGTCGATCTTGTTGAGCACCGGGATGATGTGGAGGTCGGCGCCCATCGCGAGGTAGAGGTTCGCGAGCGTCTGCGCCTCGATGCCCTGGGCGGCGTCGACCAGGAGCACGGCGGCCTCACACGCCTCGAGCGAGCGCGAGACCTCGTAGGTGAAGTCGACGTGGCCCGGTGTGTCGATCATGTTGAGGACGTAGGTGCCGGCGTCGGCGCCCTGCTCGTTGTCCGCCGGGACCGTCCAGGGCATCCGGACGGCCTGGCTCTTGATCGTGATGCCGCGCTCGCGCTCGATGTCCATCCGGTCGAGGTACTGAGCCCGGGCGCTGCGCTCGTCGACGACACCGGTCAGCTGCAGCATCCGGTCCGCCAGCGTCGACTTGCCGTGGTCGATGTGGGCGATGATGCAGAAGTTCCGGATGATCTCCGGAGGAGTCTGGCCGGGCAGGGGTGCGGTCATGGTCCGCCCATTGTTCCATCGCGGGCCGCGAAACCCTCACTCGCGGCTCTCGACGAACTCCTTCGTCTTGGCGATCGTGATGCCCCGGCCCTGCTCGAGAGTGGGCTTCGGCGGCACCGCGATCTCGTCGAGGTTGGTCAGCACGTCGAGCAGCACCGGTCCGTCGTGGGCGAACGCCTCCAGGACGGCGCCCTCGACGGTGTGCGGATCGGTGGCCCGGATCCCCGTCATCCCGACGGCCTCGGCGACCTTCGCGAGGTCGGGGTTGGCCAGGTCGGTGCCGTACGCCGGGAGCCCCGCCTGCTCCATCTCCCGAGGACGTAGAACCGCAGCACGTCCCCTGCCGTCACCACTCGAGGGCGTCCGCAAGGATGTGCCGGTGACTTCGCCGCGCGTGCCGACCACGATCCCGCACGGCCGGACCGCGCGTCGCCTCGAGTGGACGCACCTGCCGCCGCACGTGCGCGCGCTGGTCGAGGAGCGGTGCGGGTCGGCCGTGGTGTCCGCACGGTCGCAGGGCGCCGGCTTCACGCCCGGCTTCGCGTCCGTGCTGACCTGCGAGGACGGGTCCCGGCACTTCGTGAAGGCCGCGTCGCAGAAAGCGCAGCGGATGTTCGCCGAGGCCTACCGCGAGGAGGCCCGCAAGCTCGGCGCCCTGCCGGACGGCGCTCCGGCCCCGCGGCTGCTCTGGACCCACGACGCGGACGACTGGATGGTGCTCGGCATCGAGTACGTCGAGTCCCGGCAGCCCGGTCGGCCGTGGCGGCCCGAGGACCTGGCCCGCTGCGTGGCGATGACCGAGCAGCTGGCGGCCGCGCTGACCCCACCGCCCGACGGCCTCGTGGCCGACGACTTCGCGACCGAGTTCGACGCCTGGCCGGCGTACTGGGACGCCCTGCTGGCCGCTCCCCCGGACCTGCCGGGCTTCGCCGGACACGCCCCCGAGGCCGCCTCGCTGGCCGCGCGGTTCGGCGAGGTGACCGCCGGGTCGACGCTCGTGCACACCGACATCCGGGACGACAACCTGCTGCTCGCCGCCGACGGCCGGGTGCTGCTGTGCGACTGGAACTGGCCGGTGGTCGGCGCGGCGTGGCTGGACACCGTCCTCCTCCTGATCGGGCCGCGGGGCGACGGGCTGGACGTCGACGCCGTGCTCGCCGCCTCGCCGCTGCTGGCGGAGGTGCCCGCCGAAGCCGTCGACATCGTGATCGCGCTGGTCACGGCGTACTTCCTGGTCTCGGCCCGGCAGCCGGTGCCGCCCACCTCCCCGCAAATGCGCGACGCGCAGCGGTGGCACGGCGAGGTCTGCTGGGACTGGCTGCGCGAGCGGCGCCAGTGGGCCTGAGGCTCAATTTGGGCGGGCGCGCGCCGCGCTGCTAACCTCTTACGTCGCGTGTCCGGCTGTATGCACGCCGCACGCACCACCAGACCTCTCCCGGCACCACCTACCTACGACGAAGGCGCATGTAGTGGCGAACATCAAGTCCCAGATCAAGCGGAACAAGCAGAACGAGAAGCGGCACGAGCGCAACAAGGCCGTCAAGACCGCGCTGAAGTCCGCCGTGCGCAAGTTCCGCGAGGCCGCCGACTCCGGCGACAAGGACACCGCGGTCGCGCTCGGTCGCGATGCCGCGCAGAAGCTCGACAAGGCCGCCTCCAAGGGCGTCATCCACAAGAACCAGGCCGCGAACCGCAAGTCCGCGATCGCCAAGAAGGCCGCCTCTCTCTGAGTCGCTCCTTCCCCGACCCGTCAGCCTCGTGCTGGCGGGTCGATCTGCATTTCGGGCCGGGTCGCTACCGGGGCTCGCGCAGGTCGGTGACGGTGAGGACCAGACGCTCGAGGGTGTACGACGGGTCGCTGGCGGCGCCCTTGATGTCGGCATCGGCCTTGGCGATGGCACGGATCGCCCGCGCGATCCCACCCTCGGACCAGCCACGGGTCTGGTCGCGGACGATGCGCAGCTTCCAGGGGGGCACGCCGACCTCGCGGGCCAGGTCGGCCTCGCGCATGCCCCGCGGAGCGGTCAGGTAGCGGGCCAGGCCCCGGGCGCCCGAGGCGAACGCCGCGGTCACCAGGACCGGGGCGGTGCCCCCGTCCAGCGCCCAGCGCAGCTCCTCCAGCGCCACCGTCCGCCGCCCGAACAGCGCGGCGTCGGCCACCGCGAACGACTTGGCCTCGGCACGGCCGCCGAAGTACTGCTTCACCCGCTCCTCGGTGATCGGTTGCCCGTCGAAGTCGCTGGCGAGCTGGTCCGCGGCGGCGGCCAGCGCCCGCAGGTCCTGCCCGACCGCCTGGACCAGCGCGTCGGCGGCCTCGCGGTCGATGGTGGTGCCGTGGCCGCGCACCTCGGCCGCCACGAACCCGGGGTACTCCGAGACCCGGAGCTCCCCGGACTTCACCTCGGTGACCGGCGCCAGCTTGCGCAGCTTGGTCAGCACGCCCGAGCCCTTCGGCCCGCCCCCGTGGACGAGCACGAGCGCGACCTCCTCGGCCGGGTCGGCGGCGTACCCGAGGAGGCCGTCGACCGACTCCTCGGGCAGGTTCTCCAGCCCCCGGACGACCACGCACCGGATGCTGGAGAACAGCGAGGGCGCCGAGAGCTCGCCGAGGGTCGCGAGGGTGAGGTCGGACGCCGCCGTCTCGGAGAGCTCGGACTCCGGGTCGTGGTGGCGCACCGCCTGCCGGACGGCGCCGACGGTGCGTTCGTTGAGGAACTCCTCCTTGCCGGTCACGAGCGTGACCCGGCCGAGGACGTCTGCCGCGCGCGGTGAGCCTGCCATCGTGCCGAAACCCTAGCGGGTGACCACCGACAGTCCCTCGCCGTCCTCCACCACCGCGACGTCACCGTCCCGGTCGGTCCGGTAGACGTCGATCCCGGCAGCCGCGAGCGGCTCCAGCGTCTCCGGGGCCGGGTGGCCGTAGTCGTTGTCGGCACCCACCGACGTCACCGCGACGCGGGCGCCGAGCGAGAGCAGCCAGTCCTCGTCCTGGTACCTGCTGCCGTGGTGCGGCACCTTGAGCACGTCGACGGCCAGCCCGGGGTAGGCGCGCGCCAGCGCGGCCTGGCCCTCCGGCTCGATGTCGCCGGTCAGCAGCAGCCGGACGCCCCGGACCTCGACGAGCAGCACCACGCTGGCCTCGTTCGCGGTGCTGCCGTCGCCCGGCCCGATGGCCGGCGAGTCCGGCGGCGGCCACAGCGCCTCGAGCGTGACCGCGCCGACCTGCTGGGTGGTGCCGTACGGCGCAGGCACCGGATCGGCGACCGCGTCGACCTCGGCGACGCCCTCGGGCGGGTCCTGCAACCGGGTCGTCTCCACGGTCCCGACCTGCCGGCCCTCGTAGACGCCGGTGACGCCGTCGACGTGGTCGGCGTGGAAGTGCGTGAGCACCAGCAGCGGCACGGACTCGATCGCGAGCCGGTCCAGGCAGGCGTCCATCGCGTCGGGATCAGGCCCGGCGTCGACGACGACCGCGGTGTGCGGCCCGGCGTTCACGACCAGGCCGTCACCCTGGCCGACGTCGCACGCGACCAGCACCCAGCCGTCCGGCGGCCACCCCGGGGACGGGACCCGGACCAGCACCGCGAGCACCAGCAGCCCGCAGCACCCCAGCCCGGTCGACGGCCGGCGCAGCAGCACCGGGGCGACCAGGACGACCGCCACCACGAGCACCGTGAGGAGTGCCAGCGCGACGGCGCCGGTCCCCCACCCGACCGCAGCGGTGGGCAGAGCCGCACCGCGGGTCGCCACCACGACGATCCAGGCGACGCACCAGCCGGCGCCGATCCCGAGCAGGCGTCCGACCGGGTCGCACACCAGCCCGGCGAGCCCGCCCGCGAGACCGAGGACCGTGGCGGGGCCGACCGCCGGTGCGGCGGCCAGGTTCGCCGCGACCGCCACGAGGCTGACCTGCCCGGACAACGCCGCCACGACCGGCGTGCAGGCGAGCTGGGCGGCCGCGGGGATCGCGATCGCCTCGGCGGCCCACCGCGGCAGCCAGCGGGCCAGCGCGTCCCGCCACGCGGGCGCGAGCAGCAGGATGCCGCCGGTGGCGAGCACCGAGAGCGCGAACCCGGCCGACGTCGCCAGCCCGGGCTGGACGAGCAGCAACGCCAGCACGGCCACGCCCAGCGCGCGCGTCCCGCGCCGCCGACCCTCCGCACCCATCGCGAACAGCGCGACCGTGCCCATCACCGCGGCACGGAGGACGCTCGGCTCGGTGCGCGCGAGCAGCACGAACCCGACGATCCCGGCTGCGCCGACGGCGTAGAGCCACCGGCCGCGGACCCCGCACCAGCGGGCGATCAGCAGCAGGAAGCCGACCACGAGCGTGAGGTTCGTGCCCGAGACCGCCAACAGGTGGGTCAGCCCGGTGGTCCGGAAGTCGTCGGCGAGGTCGGTGCTGACTCCGGTGTCGTCGCCGTCCACCAGGGCAGGCACCAGCGCCCGCTGCGCGTCCGGCCGGTGCGCGACGGCGTCGCGGATGGAGGCCCGGACCGCCGCGGCGGCGTCCCACCACGCGTCCGGGTCGCCGGTCACCACCGGCGGCCCGCGCGCGCCCAGCACGCCGGCCAGGTCGTCACCGTCCGACGGCGACAGCCGTCCGGACGCCTCGACGGTGCTGCCGAGAGGCACCTCGGCCCAGTCGTCGTCCCCGAGCACCAGGACCGGCACGGAGAGCGCGAACGTCGTGCCGCGACCGGTCACGCTGCGGACGTCGACTCGGGTGATCACCACGTCGCCGTACCGACCGGCGGTCCGGTGCGGGTCGCTGGTCACCGTGCCGGTCAGCCGGACCGCGGCGCCGTCCGCGGCGAGCCGGGCCACCGGGCTTCCACCGATGCGGTCGGTGCGGATGACCGCGACGCCGGCGACCGCGGCGAACACCAGCGCCACCGCGCCGGCCGTGCGCCACCGGTGCGCGAGGACCAGGCCGAGGACGGCGACGACCGCCCACCAGCCCATCCACCGGGCGGCCAACGCACCTGCCCACGCGGCGCCGCCGAGCAGCAGCATCCGCAGGTCGGTGCGCACCTCAGACCGTCACGTACGGCGCGAGCTGGCCGAGCGTCGCGTCCCCGATCCCGTCGACCTCGAGCAGCTCGTCCACGGCCGTGAACCCGCCGTGCTCGTCACGGAACGCCAGGATCGCCTGGGCGGTGACCGGCCCCACCTCCGGCAGCGCCTCCAGCTCGGCCTGGGACGCGGTGTTGAGGTTGACCAGCGGACCACCGCTCGCCCCCGGCGACGCCGCCGCCGAGGCAGCCACGCCCGCGGGCGGCGGCACGCCCACCACGACCTGCTCGCCGTCGACGAGCACCCGCGCCAGGTTGAGCCCCGACAGGTCCACCCCCGGGCGGGCTCCGCCGGCCTCCTCGAGCGCGTCGACGACCCGTGCGCCGGCGTCGAGCACCACGATCCCCGGATGTCGGACCTTGCCCGTCACGTCGACCGTCACCGAGGCCGCGGTCGCCGACGCCCGGGCAGCCACCGGTGAGGCGTCGACGAGCGGCGGCTGCGACGTCAGCGCGACCGGCGCGGGCGCCTCCACCCGGCTCGGCTGGCCGCGCAGCACCCACCAGCAGGTGACCGCCAGCCCGATCGCCACCAGCACCGCGACGACCGCCAGCTGCGCCGGCCCGAGCGCCACCCGACCGCGCAGCGTCTCCGGCAGGAGTCCCTCGGGGAGCACCGTCTCGGTCAGCGACGCCGCGCGGCGGGACGCGTGCCGGCCCGGGAGCGGCACCGCCGGTGGCTCCGGCACCGCCGGCGGCTCGGGACGCCCGGGTCGCTGGGGTCGCTCGGGTCGCTCGCCGGCGAGCTCGGCGCTGAGCAGCGCGAGCCGGCGGGAGACGGCGTCCTGGTGGTCGGTGGATCGGGCCATGTGCGGCACGCTAGGCAGCGCGACCGGCCCGGACGGGACCGATCGTCCCGGGCTGGGGACGACCCGGTCGGAAGCCCGTCCTGTGGACGGATACCGGCTACCGGCGCGGCGCCACGCAGACGGCGATCATGCCGGGCCCGACGTGGGCGCCGAGCACCGCGCCGAGCTCGCCGCACCACACCTCGCGGCCACCGAGGTTCGGCTCGAGCCGCGCGGCCAGCTTCTCGGCGAGCGCACCCGCACGCTCGGCGCTCGCGAGGTGCGCGACGCAGACGTCGACCTGCCCCTCGCCCGCGGCCTGCACGGCCAGCTCCTCCAGCCGGGCCAGCGCCCGCACGGACGTGCGGACCCGCTCGAGCGAGGCGACGGTGCCGTCCTTGATCTGGAGCAGCGGCTTCACCGCGAGCGCACCACCGAACAGGGCGGCCGCGGCCCCGATCCGACCCCCGCGGCGCAGGTACTCGAGCGTGTCGACGTAGAAGAGCGAGGACGTCACCTCCGCCCGCTCCCGGGCGGCGTCGGCGGCCTCGTCGGCGGTGCCGCCCGCGGCGAGCACGTCGGCCGCGGCCAGCACGGCGAAGCCCGTGGCCACTCCGACCTGCCGGGTGTCCACGGGTACGACGCGGACCGACGCGTCGCGCGCCGCGAGCTGGGCCGACTCGAAGGTGCCGCTCATCTCGCCGGACAGGTGCACCGACACGATCTCCGTCGCGCCGTCGCGGGCGGCCTTCTCGTAGACCTCCAGCAGGGCCGCGGGACTCGGCCGCGAGGTGCTGACCGGCTTCCACTCGCGCAGCGCCGCGGCGACCATCTCGGGCGTGGCACCCCCCGCGCCCTCGTCGTACACCGTCGCCCCGATCACCACCTGGAGCGGGACCACCACGATCCCCCGCTCGGCCGCCAGCTCCGGAGGGAGGCTGGCGGTCGAGTCGGTGACGACCACGACCGGCATGTCGCCGAGGTTAGAGCACAGCGCTAGACGACGACGTTGACCAGCTTCGGGGCGCGGACGATCACCTTGCGCACCTCGCGGCCGTCGATCGCCTTCACCACGCCCGGGTCGGCCAGCGCCAGCGCCTCCAGGTCGGACTCGGTGATGTCCGGCGCGACCTCCAGCCGCGCGCGGACCTTGCCCTGGATCTGGACGACGGCCGTGACGGACTCCTCGACCAGCAGTGCCTCGTCGACCTCGGGCCAGCCGGCGCGGGCGACGGTCGGCTCGTGGCCCAGCCGCTCCCACATCTCCTCGGCCGTGTACGGCGCGACCACCGACAGCAGGATCGCCACCGCCTCGGTCGCCTCACGCACCGCCGGGTCCGCGGGCCCGCAGCCCGAGTCGATGGCCTTGCGGGTGGCGTTCACCAGCTCCATCAGCCGCGCGACCATCACGTTGAACCGGTACGACTCGACCAGCTCGGCCGCCTCGTGCACGGTGCGCGCGGTGACGCGCCGCAGTGCCAGGTCACCGCCCTCCGGCGAGACGCCCGCCTCGGAGATGACGTCACCGGACAGCCGCCAGGCGCGCTGCAGGAACCGCAGCGACCCGGCCGGCGACATGTCGGCCCAGTCGATGTCGTCCTCCGGAGGGCCTGCGAAGACCAGGGTCACGCGTACGGCGTCCACTCCGAACTCCGCAAGTTGGTCCCCCAGACTGACGCCGTTGCCCAGCGACTTGCTCATCTTCTTGCCACGATTGATGACGAAGCCCTGGTTCAGCTGGGCTGCGAACGGCTCGCCGACCTCCAGCATCCCCATGTCGCGCAGGACCTTGGTGAAGAACCGTGCGTACAGCAGGTGCAGCACCGCGTGCTCGACGCCGCCGACGTAGATGTCCGCGGGCATCCAGGCGTTGGCCTTGGCGACGTCGAACGGGCCGTCGGTGTAGTGCGGCGAGCAGTAGCGCAGGAAGTACCAGGACGAGTCGACGAAGGTGTCCATCGTGTCGCTGTCCCGCTTGGCCGGGCCGCCGCAGGTGGGGCACTCCACGTCGACCCAGTCGGACGCCGCGGCCAGCGGCGAGACGCCCTTCGGCTTCAGGTCGGCACCGCGCAGCTCCGGCAGCTCCAGGGGCAGCTGCTCGTACGGTACGGCGACCTCACCGTCCTTCTCGCAGTGGATGATCGGGATCGGGACGCCCCAGTAGCGCTGGCGGCTCAGCAGCCAGTCGCGCAGCCGGAAGTTGACCGCACCCTTGCCGGTCCCCTGCTGCTCCAGGAACTCGATCGTCGCCCGCTTCGCGTCGGCGACACCCAGTCCGTTGATGTCCAGCGGCGCGTCGACGCCGGGGGCGGGCGAGTTGATCGCCGGGCCCTCGCCGTGGAACGACTCGCCCTCGAAGCCGGCCGGCGGTTGCGTGGTGCGGACGATCTCCAGCCCCATCTCGGTCGCGAACTCCCAGTCGCGCTGGTCGCCGCCGGGCACGCCCATGACCGCACCGGTGCCGTAGTCGGCCAGCACGTAGTCCGTCGCCCACACGGGGATCTGGGTGCCGGTGACCGGGTTGGTCGCCGTGACGCCCAGGTCGACGCCGGTCTTGGGTCGCTCGGCGGACAGCCGCTCGATCTCGGTCTCCTTGCGGATCTCCTCGCGGTAGGCCTCGAAGGCGGCCCGCTGCCCGTCGGTGACCAGCTCATCGGCCAGCGGGGAGTCGACGGCCACGACCATGAACGTGGTGCCGAAGATCGTGTCCGGGCGGGTCGTGTAGACGGTGATCGGCTCGTCGCGGCCCTCGACCCGGAAGTCCACGTGGGCGCCCTCGGAGCGGCCGATCCAGTTCCGCTGGGCCGTGACGACGCGGGTCGGCCAGGTCGGCTCCAGGCGGTCCAGGTCGTCCAGCAGCTCCTGGGCGTACTCGGTGATCCGGAAGTACCACTGGGTCAGCTCGCGCTTGGTTACCTCGTGCCCGCAACGCTCGCACCGGCCGTCGACGACCTGCTCGTTGGCCAGCACCGTCTGGTCGTGCGGGCACCAGTTCACCGGGCTGTTCTTCCGGTACGCCAGGCCCCGCTCCCGGAACTTCAGGAACAGCCACTGCGTCCACCGGTAGTACTCCGGGTCGGAGGTGTGCAGCCGGCGCGACCAGTCGAAGGAGACGGCGTACCGCTTGAAGGACTCGTACTGCGTCTCGATGTTCGCGTAGGTGTACGTCGCCGGGTGCTCGTCGTTGCGGATCGCGGCGTTCTCGGCGGGCAGGCCGAAGGAGTCCCAGCCCATCGGGTTCAGGACCTCGTAGCCGCGCTGCCACCAGTAGCGCGCGATCACGTCGTGCAGGGCGGTGACCTCGGCGTGGCCCATGTGCAGGTCGCCGGAGGGGTACGGGAACATCGTGAGCGCGTACTTCTTCTCCCGCGGGGAGTCGTCGTCGGCGCGGAACGGCTCCAGCCGCTCCCACACCGGCAGCCACTTCTCCTGAACGGCCTCGATGTCGTACTGCTCCTGCTCGCTCATCTCGTCTCTCTCTGCTCTGCTCGCTCTGGCTCCGGGCACAAAAAAACCCCTCGGGCACGAGGGGCAGCCGCGTCGATGGTGATGCGTGTCGACGCGGCTAGGTAAGGAGCAGGATCCTTCGCATGGCGCCATGGTACCGCGCTCGGCCGGTCGTGCCAGACTCGACGCGATGAAGGCACTCGCTGTAGCCGCTCTCGGGCTCACCCTCGTCCTGCTCCCCTCCGTCGCCGCCGCCGAGCACATCCGCGGCACCGCGGACAACGAGACGCTCGTCGGTACGCCGAAGCGCGACTGGATCGAGGCGCGGGACGGCGCCGACGAGGTCCGTGGTCGCGGTGGCAACGACCTCCTGACCGGCGGGCCCGGCGACGACTGGGTCCGCGGCGGCCGGGGCAACGACGAGATCGAGGACAACCGGGGGCGGGACCTCCTCATCGGCGGACCCGGCCGCGACTCGATCGACGGCCGTCGGGGCATCGACGAGCTGGTGGGCGGCCCGGGGAACGACTACCTCGCCGACTACCTCGGGGGCGACACGATGCGCGCGGGCGCCGGGGACGACCGCTCCACCGTCGCCTCGCGCGGCCGGACCCGGCCCTACCCGCCCACCCACCTCGACCTCGGCCCGGGCGACGACGAGGTGCTGCTCGACCCCGACGGCCGGCGCGACGTCATCGACTGCGGCCCGGGCAACGACCTGGTCGAGTTCCTCGAGACCCTGGACCCGCACGACGAGCTGATCTCCTGCGAGACGGTGCGGGAGTACCAGGGGAAGTGACCGCGCGGCGGCCCTGCGACGATGTCGCCATGAGCGAGTCGCGAACCGTCACCGATCTCTTCCGGCTCGACGGCAAGGTCGCCGTCGTCACCGGAGCCTCCAGCGGGCTGGGCGTCGCCTTCGCCCGTGGCCTGGCCGAGGCCGGCGCCGACCTCGCGCTCGGCGCCCGGCGTACCGACCGCCTCGCCGACACCGCGCAGCTGGTCGAGGCCGCGGGTCGCCGCGCGCTCACGGTCGCGACCGACGTGGCCGACCCCGACTCGTGCACGAACCTGGTCGCGCTCGCGATGGAGGAGTTCGGCCGGGTGGACGTGCTGGTCAACAACGCCGGCATCGGTACGGCGGTGCCGGCGACCCGGGAGCCCCCCGAGCAGTTCCGCCAGGTGATCGACGTGAACCTCAACGGCTGCTACTGGATGGCGCAGGCGTGCGGCCGGGTGATGCAGCCCGGGTCGAGCATCATCAACATCAGCTCGGTCCTCGGCCTCACGACCGCCGGCCTCCCCCAGGCGGCGTACGCGGCGTCCAAGGCCGGCCTGATCGGGCTCACCCGCGACCTCGCCCAGCAGTGGACCGGTCGCAAGGGCATCCGCGTCAACGCGATCGCCCCGGGCTTCTTCGAGTCGGAGATGACCGACCAGTACCCGCCGGGCTACCTCGACTCCCAGCAGGCCCGGATCCCCGCCGGTCGCAAGGGCGACCCCGTCGAGCTGGCGGCCACGGTGGTGTTCCTGGCCTCGGACGCCGCGGGGTACGTCACCGGTCAGACGCTGGCCGTCGACGGGGGCATGACGATCACCTGAGGGGGCGGGTTTCTCCGGCTGACCGGAGAAACCCGCGCGACACGCCGGTGCCGTACGGCGTGTCGAGCGGGTTTCGGCGGACAACCTCCGCCTCATCGCAACCGGAAGGTGTCCTTCGCGGTCCGGCGGCGGACCGCGGGGCCTGGTGACGGCGACCGGGTAGCTGCCCTTCCTGCCCGGGGTGACGGTGAACGCACGGCGCGGACAACGGGAATGCGTGCGGGCGTACTCCCGGTATGGTCCGTCCATGCGTGTCCGGGTGGTCGTCATCGGTGCCGGGTTCGGCGGCCTGGGGGTCGCCCGTGCCCTGCGCGAGGCCGGCGTCGGCGACGTCACGATCCTCGAGCGCGCGGCCGACGTCGGCGGCGTCTGGCGCGACAACACCTACCCGGGCGCGGCCTGCGACGTCCCCTCTCCCCTCTACTCCTGGTCGTGGGCGACGAACCCGGCCTGGGGCCGCCGCTACTCCGGCCAGCCCGAGATCCTCGACTACATCCGCCGCACGGCGTCGGACGCCGGGCTGCTCGACCTCGTCCGCACGGGCACCGAGGTCACCGCGCTCGAGTACGCCGACGGCGCGTGGCGGGTCACCACCAACACCGGTGTCCTGGAGGCGGACCTGGTCGTCTCGGCGACCGGCCAGCTCTCGAACCCGGTGATCCCCGCGATCCCCGGCGCCGGCAGCTTCGCCGGACCGGCGTTCCACTCGGCGCGCTGGCGCCACGACGTGGACCTGACCGGCAGGCGGGTGGCCGTGGTCGGCACCGGCGCCAGCGCGGTCCAGTTCGTGCCCGGCATCGTGGACCGGGTCGCCGCGATGACCGTCTTCCAGCGCTCCGCGCCGTACGTCGTCGCGAAGCCGGACCGCGAGTACACACCGGGCCACCACCGGCTGTTCGAGCGCTGGCCGGCGGTGCCCGCCGGCGAGCGGCGGCTGACCTACTGGATCACCGAGCGCTTCAACGGCGCCCTCGAGGGCACCTCGCCGATCACCCGGCCGCTGATGGGTGCGATCCGCACCGCCTGGAGGCTCCAGCTGCGCCGCCGGGTCCGCGACCCCGAGCTGCGGCGCAAGCTGGTCCCGACCTACGAGCTCGGCTGCAAGCGGCTGCTGTTCTCCAACGACTGGTACCCCGCGCTGGACCGCGACCACGTCGACGTCGTCACCGAGCAGGTCACCGCCGTGGAGCCGGACGGCGTGCGCACCGGCGACGGGCAGCTGCACGAGGCCGACGTGCTGATCTGGGGTACCGGCTTCGCGGCGACCGAGTTCCTCGGCGGGATCGACGTGTGCGGCGTGGACGGCCTACCCCTGAAGGAGCTGTGGGCCGACGGCGCCCGCGCCCACCTCGGCCTGACGATGCCGGGCTTCCCGAACCTGTTCGTGGTCTACGGGCCGAACACCAACCTGGGCGGCAGCTCGATCATCGGCATGCTCGAGGCGCAGGCCGGCTGGATCACGCAGGTCGCGCGGCGGATCCAGGACGGCCGCGCGCACCGGGTCGCGGTCCGCCGCGACGTCTGGGAGCGGTACGACGAGGAGATGCAGGACCGGCTGGGCAGGGGCATCTGGTCGGGCTGCGACAGCTGGTACCGCGACGGCCGCCGGATCACCACCAACTGGCCCGGTCTCGTCGCGGAGTACCAGCGGCGTACGGCGACCGTCGACTGGTCGGAGCTGGAGGAGACTAGCTCCCGCTGATGTTCACCAACCAGCCGATGCCGTACTTGTCGGTGAACATGCCGAAGGAGTCGCCCCACGGCGCCTTCTCCAGCGGCACGGTGACGCTGCCGCCCGCGCTCAGCGCCTCGAACCAACCGCGCAGCGTGGCCTCGTCGTCGCCGCTCAGCGAGATCGAGCCGTTCGAGATGTCGCCGCCGGTGTCCATGTGGCTCGGGACGTCCGAGCCCATCAGCTGCACGCCGTCGGACACGGTCAGGGCGGAGTGCATGACCAGCCCGGCCTCGCTCTCGGGGACGCCCATGCCGCCCTGGTCGGCGAACGTCGTCACGTCGAGCTGGCCGCCGAGGGCCGACTGGTAGAAGGTCATCGCCTCCCGGGCCTGGGCACGGAAGTTGAGGTAGGGGTTGAGGACGGTGGACATGTGCGCGCTCCTTTGCGCTCGGGGGTCTGTCCTACCGACCAGCGTCCCAGCCGGAACTCATCGCCGTCAGTGCCGTCGCTGTGAACAGCACCGCCGACGCGATCGCCAGCCCACGCAGGTCGGTGACAGCACCGTAGACCGCGACACCGACAGCACCGCCGGCCTGGCGCGCGGTGTTGTTGACGCCCGAGGCGAGTCCCGACCGATCGGGCTCGACCGCCGCCAGGGCGGCCGCCACGACGGCGGGCGTGAGCACGCCGATGCCGACGCCCCACACCAGGAGCCCGGTCGTCAGGTGACCGGAGGCGAGGACGGCGAAGCCCGCCGCGCCGACCAGCAGCCCGGCGACCATCGGCGGCCGCGGGCCGGTGCGCGCCGTCACCCGGCCGGTCAGCGGGGCGAGCAGCGTGAGCGGGAGGAACAGCGGCAGCAGCGCCACGCCGGCGGAGAACGGCGAGCGACCCTGGTCCTGCTGGAGGTACAGCGTCACCACGAACAGCATCCCGAGCGTCGCGAGGTTCATCACGCCCGCAGCGCCGTTGGCGAGGACGAACGCCGGCCGCCGGAACAGGTCGAGCGGCAGCATCGGGTCGGCCACCCGGTGCTCCACCACGACCAGCGCCACGAGCGAGAAGACCGCCACGAGACCGACCGCCGCACGCCCGACGACCAGGGCGTACACCAGGCTGCCGAGGGTGGCGGCGGCCAGCACCGAGCCGGCCACGTCGACGGCGCGGTCCGCGCGCTCGGAGGCGGGCACGCCGCGGGCCAGCACCGCGCCCACCAGCAGCACGATCGGCACGTTGAGCAGGAACACCGCGCGCCAGGACACCCACTCGACCAGCGCGCCGCCGAGCAGCGGCCCGGCCGGCAGCGCCGCGCTCCCGACCGCCGCCCAGATCCCGATCGCCCGGGCCTGGGCTCCGCGCTCCGGGTAGGCGTCGCCGACCAGGGCGAGGGTGCCCGGCAGCAGCAGGGCGGCCCCGGCGCCCTGGACCACCCGGGCCGCGACCAGCGCCGCGGTCGACGGAGCGATGCCGCAGCCGACGGACGCCAGGCCGAACGCCGCGAGCCCGGCCAGCACCACGCCGCGGTGGCCGAGCACGTCGCCGAGGGTCCCGCCGACCAGCAGCAGCGAGGCCAGCGCGACGGCGTACCCGTCGACCACCCACTGGAGCCCCGCAGTCCCGGTGCCGAGGTCGTCGGCCAGCGAGGGCAGCGCGACGTTCACGACGGTGACGTCGAGCAGCACCAGGAAGTAGCCGGCGCAGACCGCAACCAGGACGACGCGGCTGCGGGTCACTGCTCGGCGAGAACCTCGTCGAGGTGCTCGAGGAGCTCGCGCGGGTAGGCGTAGACCGAGGCCGCTCCGGCGTCGAGCAGCTCCTGGCGCCCGGACCCACCGGCGAGCAGCCCGATGGTCGGGTCCCCGCGCCGGGTCGCCGCCGCGACGTCCCACACGGAGTCCCCGATCATCACCGCCCGCCCGCCGCCGACCTTCTCGAGCGCCTCGTCCAGGAGCTCCGGGTCGGGCTTGGAGGCGTCAGCGTCCTGGCTCGTCGTCCAGGCGTCGGCCCGCTCCTCGGCGTCCAGCAGCTCGAGGGCGTGCTCGGCGTGCTTGGGGATGCTCGAGCTGGCCAGGACCACCTTGAGGCCCGCCTCGCGCAGCCCGGTGAGGAGGTCGATCGCCCCGTCGAAGAGCCGGGTGTCGCCGATGATCGCGTCGTACTCCTGCTCCCAGCGGTCGCGGAGCTCGTCGCCGTGCTGCTCCTCCACGTCGTCACCGGTCACGGCGGCGACGAGGCGGTCGCCGCCCATGCCGATCGCACGGTGGATCGCGGCGACGGCGACGTGCCGGTCCAGCACGGCGTCGAACGCGCGCGACCAGGCGACCGCGTGGTGGTAGTTGGAGTCCAACAGGGTGCCGTCGATGTCCAGCACGGCGATGTCGAAGGCGGGCATGGGCTCGCGGTGCCCGGAGCGCGGAGCCGCTACACCTGCGTCCGTGCCCACCGGTAGTCGGCCTTGCCCGACGGCGACCGCTCGACGACCGGGACCCGGACCACCGCCTTCGGGACCTTGTACCGCGCCACGTGCCGCGCGGCCTCGGCGAGCAGCTCCTCGTCGGAGGCGACACTGCCCTCCTCGAGCTGGACGACGGCGATCACCTCGCTCCCCCAGCGCTGCGAGGGACGGCCGACGACGATGACGTCGCGGACGTCGGGGTGCGCGGCCAGCGCGCGCTCGACCTCCTCGACGAAGATCTTCTCGCCGCCGGAGTTGATGGTGACGCCGTCCCGGCCGAGCAGCACGATCTGCCCGTCCTCCGCGAGCAGCGCCCGATCGCCAGGGATCGAGAACCGGACGCCGCCGATGACCGGGAACGTGCGTGCGGTCTTGTCCTCGTCGCCGAGGTACCCGAGGGGCACCCGGCCGCGCTGGGCGAGCCAGCCCTCGCCCTCGCCCGGCTCCAGCGTCCGCTGGAACAGGTCGTCGACGACCGTCGTGGCGGCGACCGGTGCGAACGTCGCCGTACCCGCCTCCATGCCCTTGAGCGACAGCGAGCTCATCTGCAGACCCGTCTCCGAGGCGCCCGCGGCGTCCATCACGATGATGTGCGGCAGCGCCTCGAGGATCCGCGCGCGCACGCCGGGGGTGAGCGGCGCGCCACCGTTGTTGAACGCCGCGAGGCCGGACAGGTCGTAGCTGCCCCGCTCCACCTCCTCGACCAGCGGCAGCGCGACGGCGTCGCCGACGACCGGGATGCTGACGACCCGTTCGCGGACCGCCGTGCCGATCGCGTCGGCGGGGTCCAGCGAGTGCACGTTGTCGGGGAACACGATCGTGCCGCCGCCCGTGATGGTGTGGAACGTCGACCACTGCGCCGCGCCGTGCATCAGCGGCGGGATCATCAGCAGCCGCATGCCGCCCCCGGCGTTCGCGGCGTGCTCCGCGATCACGTCGTACGACGTGAACGGGTCGTTGGTGCCGAACGGCGTGCCGCCCATCGAGGTGACGTAGATGTCGTCGTTGCGCCACAGCACGCCCTTGGGCATGCCGGTGGTGCCGCCGGTGTACAGCACGAACAGGTCGTCGCCGCTCGGCTCCGGCATCCCGTCCACCGGCTCCGAGGTGAGGACGACGTCCTCGTAGGCGACGGCGCCCGGCAGCAGGTCGTTCCCAGAGCCGTCGGCAACCTGGATGAGGACGTCGAGGCCGGGCAGCCGGTCGCGGATGGCGGCGACGCTCGGGGCGAACTCCGCGTGGTAGACGAGCGCGCGGGTCCGGGCGTCGGTGAGCAGGTAGAGCAGCTCCTCCTCGACGTAGCGGTAGTTCACGTTGAACGGCGCCACCCGGGCTCGGTAGCCCGCCACCATCGCCTCGAGGTACTCGTTGCCGTTGCGGAGGTAGAGCCCGACGTGGTCCTGGCCGGACTCGTGACCCCGGAGCCCGGCCCGCGGGACGTGGCTGCCGAGCCCGCGCTCGACGAGGTGGTGCGCGAGGCCGTCGATGCGCTCGTTCATCGCGGCGTACGTCAACCGCCGGTCGCGCCAGACCAGCACCTCCTGCTCCGGCACCGCGCGGGCGACGGTGTCGAAGACCGTCGAGAGGTTGAATCCGTCCGGGCCGAGCTGGGGCATGGCACCACCTGAATAGAACGTGTTCTCGTTCCGGCGATGCTACCGCTCAGTGCTATCGCGCCCCTGAACGACGGAAGCCCGGCGCTCCGCGCCGGGCTTCGTGATGTGGAGCTGAGGGGACTCGAACCCCTGACCCTCTGCATTGACGTGCAGAGAGTGGAGGGTTCGGTGCTTCTCGTCCGACCTCGGCCTCGTGCTGTCTGACCTGGGACGATGCGCTGGGTCGTGAGCACCGTCGGTCTCATCGTACGTCGCAACCTGGGGCAATCTGGGGTGCTCTCGAGTCGATTCGTGACAGCAAACTGCGATGAATCTGCGACCGACTCGATCAACGTCACGGCTGCCTCCAACCTCAGCCTGGAAGGTCGTCCCCCGCGATCCTTCCGGGGCAGGGGGTTGAAGTGGCCACTTGAACCTGAGCGGAATGATCAAGTCTGAATCACCCAGCCGCAGGCGCGAGGGAGGATTTGAACCTCATCCCTCTGGACGCCGTCCGGGGCATCGCGACGACTACGGAGTCGGGCCGGAAGCTACCGATTCACGCGGCGTGGTGAGGGATCCGCCCTCGCTTCCAGTCTCAGGGCTCGCATCGCCCCCGCTGTTCACCGAACCGCGCCCCGGACGGCGCGCAAGGAGGCAGCGCAACTCGGCACGGACCGGACGGCGGTCGTGGCTGCCCTCCGGCGGCGCTGAGCCTCCTAGCGCAGAACGAACTCCTCGACCCAGGAGCACAGTGGCCGCACCGGGGTCGGATCTTCTGCAGGACGCGGCTGAAGCGAACTCACGACTGGTGGCAGCGACGCCGGAAAGACGGGGTCAATCCTGACGTTCCGAGAGTCGGACGGCATCGCAAGACACCAGTCTCCAGAGACGCGAATCAAAGCGAGAAGCCTTCCTTCAGCCGAGGCGATGCCGGTTTCCAGCTGTAGCGAACCGGCAAGAGCGGCCAAGGTGAGTTCAAACTCTGACTGGGAAGCCTTCCCCGAGCGCAGGACTGTGGCGGCCGGGCGTGGCTGCCCATCACCTGCAGGTTCGAGGAGTCGACGAAGGTTCGTCCGGAGATTCATCGCCGCTAAGTCCGGCTCGGCCTCATGCTCCGCGAGCGCAAGGGCGATGGGGCGAAGAGCTGGGTCCGGCGAGAGAAGCGGCAAGATTGTTTGGAGTTGCTTCTTACGTTCGCTCATCAGAACACGTCGCAGTCCCCGTGGGCCGGTGCCCACCGCGGTCAGGTCGGGGAGGGCGCCCAGAAGACCACGCGCCTCGTCGACCGGGTCCATCCTCTTCTCACGGGCATCGTCGGGCAGGTCAGCGGTCAGATTCTGATAGCTGAAGTCGCCGTCCCGCGTGTAGAGGAAGACATCCGCTGCGATCTCGTTGGCGGCGCGGGACGGTGGCACTGGAAGGTCCATGCGACCTTGAGCTGGCCGAGTTGTGGCGATGGCCCGCCGCGTCCCCGAGTTGCTCATTGCCGTGACGCGTGACGATCTCGATCTGCTTTCCAGCGAGAGTTCCAGGTTCACCAGTGGCGCGAGTTGGAGGTCAGCCCGACCCAGCATCTCGCTGAACCCCTCGTCAGAGATGTCGACGCTGCGCGGGCGTGCAGTGATTGGATCTGGCGAGGTAAACCCTGCCCTTCGCGCGCGAGCCCAGAGGTCCGCCATACGTGACTTGCGGTTCTCCGGCTCCAAGAGTCGTTCGAGCAACCACAACAACCGACCTGAGCCACGCTCCGGATGGGGCGACAGGTTCCACCACGCGAGTCGCCGTGCGAGCTCGCCGGCAACCGCTGGCGCCCACGTTGCCTGATCGACGTAGCCCAACGCCGCTACCCATGCGAGATATCGCGGCATGTCCTCGATGGCGCGCTTGAATTCGGCGAGCGAGATCCCTGGTGGTGGCTTGCTGTGCAAACGCCTCGGCTCGCGCAGAGCCAGGTGCGCGGCAGCCATGCAAACCCGCGACCCAAACGAGTCGCCCATTCGGGATGTGATGCGGGGCGTCCAGCCGAAGAGGATTTCGGCGACCACATCCTCGTAGACCTTCGGATTGACCGGCCACTCCCGAAGTGCGAGGACCTCGGTTGCGAGAATCTGGAGAACGAGCTCCTCCGCCTCATCGGCATTCGAGGGAACGGGCGCCTCGGCCAAGGCAGTCAGTAGGCCGCCCGCGGACTCGACGTCGATCATCAATCGACATGTGAGCGCCCCGATCTCAGTGACCGCTAGGCCGTCCTCGGACTCCGTGACGAAGCCACGCAACACGAGGTAGTCGAGAGCGTCGTCCACGTCGCTCTCCTCGCCCGATTGCGCGTAGGCAAAGGTCTCTTGAAACCAGGATGAGGCCCCATCGCGGTCCGCTATGGAACCGAGCAGAATCTCCGCGAGCAACGCATCTCCGAGGTGATCGAGGACTTGGCTGCGGGCGGTGTAGCCCCTTGCGAGCCTTAGGCGCCATTCGGCTTCCGCTCCGCGCGGCACCAGCATGAACGCGAATCCCTCGGGTTCCTGGCCCGCACGCCCGGCGCGGCCGAACATCTGTTGCGCCTGACTGACCTCAAGTGGCGACATCCCCAACTCGAGGTCTCTGATGACGACGGCGCGGGCGGGCGTATTCATGCCTGTGGAGAGACCCGATGTTGCAACCAACGTTTGGATCTTTCGCTCCTTGAAGGAGTCGAGCGCCCGGTGGGCACGCGGAGCGTCTCGGAAGTGCATGCCGACGCCGGCCGCGAACGTCGTCTCCGCGAGGTCTTCGTCCTCCACGTTTCGGAAGGGGACGCGAGCTGCCATCGCGGCTGTTCGCCGGACCCCGTTCTTACTCCCGCAGAACACCAGGACGCTGCCCATGCCGTTGGTGACGCTCCCGTCAAGGACCTTCGATGCGTCGGGAGTGGGTGCCCTGAGTTCACGGAGGAGCGGGTCGAGCACTGCGTCCTTTGCGGCCTCGTACTCCTCACGTTTGGAGCCGGGCGGCGGCGCGTCGTACGGAACAAGCTGAGTCGTCAGAATCGTCGGCCGCCAGGCAGACCTCACCAATTGCGCGTTGAACCAGTCCGCCAACTCTTCAGCGTTTGAGACTGTGGCCGAAAGAGCCACAATGCGTGTCCTGCCTTCAACTGCGCGTAGACGCGCGATCAGAGTTTCGAGAGTGGCACCTCGGGTGGGGTCGCCAACGAGATGGACCTCGTCGATGATCAGGCAGCCCACCGTTGCGATGAACTCGCGAAGCGACGAGCGGCGGTACAGGGCCTCGAACTTCTCGGTAGTCGCGACCCAGAGTTGGGCGTTGCGGACCGTGTCGCTCGACATGTTCGTCTCGCCGGTTAGTTCGACGGAGCGGATGCCGTGCCCGTTCCAACGTCTTGCCGTTTCGCTGACCTCGGCGGCGAGGGCTCCGGCTGGCAGTGGCCACACTGCCGGTTTCCGCTCAGTTACGATCGAGCGCAGCGCGGCGATCTCACCGATCAGGGTTTTTCCCGCACTGGTGGGTGCGACAACCATGACGTGCCCCGGCGTGGACAGCACCGCAGGTACGGCTTTCGACTGAAGCGGGTTCAACCGATCAAAACGGGTCAGGTACTTCTGCAGGTCCCGCGGGATGAGCTTCGCGCTCGGTGTCCACTCTTCATCGCCCACATTGGCCGCGGCGCGGTTCTCGATCAGCGCGAGAAATCCCGCCTCTGTCGCGCCCACGATGTCCGGTGCATCGAACACGAGGCCCGAGTTCTGGTTGCGCTCGATCTCCCTGTCGGTGAAGTTCATGGAATGGGTCACCGCGACATCGTCCGCAAGCACCTCCATCTCGTGGATGTAGCGCACCCCAACGATCGTGACGCCCGACTGGCGAAGTTGCCGGAGAACCGCGTCGTTAGACGACTCCGGTCGGCACAGCACGCGAACATCCAGCCCGCGCCGCTGCGCCACGATCGCAGCCTCCGCCAATTGTCGGCCCTTGGGCGATGCATCCCACCACGCGACCTTGATCCAGAGCCTGCGCGTCGAGGTCGCCATCACCTTGAGCAGCGTCTCGAAGAGGTCGTCGCCCACCCCGTAGTTCGACACCTTGACTGCGTCCACGGCGACACCTCCTCTGCAACTGCCCAAGACGGACGATCTCAGGGTATTGGCGGCTGGGAACGCTTTTCGCGGCATCGGCGATGTTGCCAGGGCACGGACCGCCGGCTCGTTCGCCCGCCTGGCCGTTTAGCAGACGCGAAGGCAGCGACGCCGACATTCCCGAGACGGGATTAGCCGATAGCCACCCAACGTGTCGGCGGTTCATGCCAGCCTGAGCGGCATGTTCGATGACTTCGGGGATCCTCTCGACCCGCTCGACCCCATGTATCCGGTCTTCTGGGCTGAGTGGGTCTGCCCTGATTGCGCAGAAGACGGTTCCCGAGGCGACCTCGCGGACGGCCGTTGCCCGAACTGCGGCGCGAAGGTTGAGCGGATGCCGTGAAATCCGGAGTTCGATACTGGCGGCTCGAGCGCGCCTGCGTGAGATGTCCATGAGTCACCGCATCCGTGAGTGGGAATGCCCAGAATGTGGTGGCGGCGGCCGGATCCCGATTGGCGAGCGTGTCGACACGATCGAGTGCCACGATTGCGGGCTCGGCGCAGTGTTCATTGTCGAGGAGAACTGGCTCGTTGAGGGTTACTCCGTGCGTACCAAGCCTGATGGACCTCTGGACGCCCCTGTGCTCCCCTAATCGGCAGCCCCGTGGCTCAGCGAGCATGCTCCTTTGGACTCGTGCAACTGAATCCGAGTGACGATAGGGGGCTCGTGCGGAGTTGCCTCCCGTGATGTCGGAATCCGCTGAACGTAGGGTCCCGCTGCCCCCGATTTCCCGCAATCTCGCGGACACGACGGCGAGACAGAATTACGCTCGTGACCGATGGTGAACGAGGACCGCATCGTCCGGGTGCTGAAGGAGCAGCCTGGCCTGACTGCCCGGGAGATCGCGCGGCAGCTCGGTGGCGTGCGCAAGCGGGACCTCAATCCGGTGCTGTACCGGATGAAGACCCGCTTCAAGAGTGATGGTGGCTACGTCCCACGCTGGTTCCTGGTCGATCAGCAGACCGAGCGCCGTCCCGACCGGACGGCCACGACTAAGAAGGTGCAGGCGGAGCTCGCCGACATTGAGGCGCGCCTGCAAGCGATGCTCGGCCAGGGCGCAATCGCTGAGCAGACCCCGAGCCGACCTGTCGAGAGTCTGGACTGGGGCGGCGAGTGGTGCATCTCGCTCCTACGTCCGTGGCAGCGACGCGCCCTCGCAGCATGGTTCAAGTCTGGCGGCCACGGAATCATCGAGGCGGTTACCGGCACGGGCAAGACGCTCCTCGGGATCGAGGCCGCGAGCCGGATGGCTCGGATCGGCGGACGAACCACCATTCTGGTTCCGACCATTGAGCTGCAACGTCAATGGCTGGAGAAGCTCGCCGAGTTCGCGCCACACATGAGTTGGGCCACGGTCGGCGGAAACATTCAGGGAGAGCCTGCCAGGGCTGACGTCGTCGTGGCCGTTGCGGCATCGGCAAGCAAGCGCGATCTTGTGCTGGACGAGAGGCCTCACCTCGTCGTTGGAGACGAGGTCCACCGGTACGGCTCGGAGCAGTGGTCCGCCGCGCTGCAGGAGGAATATGTCGGCAGGCTGGGACTGACCGCGACGCTCGAGCGCGGCGGAGACGACGGCGTCGACCAGCATCTACTGCCGTTCTTCCGCTCCAAGGTATTCACCTACACGTACGAGCAGGCTGTTCCAGATGGAGTCGTCGCGCCCTTCGCGCTGGTCTTTCTGGGTGTTGACCTCAACATGGATGAACAGGTCGCCTACGAGCGATTCAGCCGCCGAATCACCAGGGCCCGCGCGATCCTCGTCCCGCTCGGCGTCTTTCGTGGCACTCCCGGTCAGATTCAGTCCAACCTCGCCGAATGCCGTCGCAAAGGCGGCGAACTCCGCAGAGCCGTCGACGATTTCGACAAGGCGACGCGAGGCAGACGAAACCTGCTGGCCGAGGTTCAGTCCAAGCCGGAGGCACTCGCCGAGCTCGCGCCACTGGTGTCTGCGTCGCATGGCACCGTCGTCTTCAGCCAGAAGATCGCCGCAGCCGAGCGCGCGGCTGAAGTGCTGTCCAAACACGGCGTGATCGCCTCAGCCATCCACTCCGCCATGCCTCCCAAAGAACGCCAATTTCATCTGGACGCCTTGAAGTCCGAATCGATCGCAGCGCTATGCGCGCCGAAAATCCTCGACGAGGGAGTCGACGTACCCAACATCGACCTAGGCATTGTGCTCTCGGCAAGCAGCGGTCGCCGTCAGATGATCCAGCGACTCGGTCGAGTCATCCGCCTCAAGGAGGACAGCGGCCACGCACGATTCGTCGTCGTCTTCGCAGAAGGGACTGTCGAAGATCCCAACGAGGGCGCACAGGAGGGCTTTATCGACATGGTGCGGGATGTCGCATCACGCGAATCAGTCCTCGAGGCTGGGTGGTCGCTCGACGACGTCACGGACGCACTGGCACTCGATAGACGTCGCCCAGCACCGCACGCACGGCCAGCGTGAGTGAGATCAGTTTGTGGACCAAGCGACCCTCACTGATTTGAGGGTCCGTCACTCCCCTCACTCGATGCACCGAACCCTTCCAGAGCGTGCGCCAGCGCCGCCCAGCCTTCATAACGCTTGGAGCGCTCCCCGACCCTCTGCGCAAGACCACGGATTTCGCGTGCGATTTCCCCGTCCTCCTTGGTGGGCAGCAGGCCCACGAAGCGTTCGTCGAGCAGCCAGGTCGTGTCCTGACACGCGTGCATCGCGACACCATCGAGGAATACCTCGAGCTCGCGGGCCGACCCCGGAAGGATGCCGTCGCCCATCCGCAGCCATCTGACCTTGCCCTCCCACAGAGCCGCACGCGCCTCGTCCCCCGACACATCGAGGAGCGTGGCGAAGGGTTCACTGGATCCATCGCGGCCGCTAGTGCGGTAGTCGTCGACCTCGAGGAGCAGCCGTACGACGTTGTCGTCCTTGAGTGAAAGTCCCACCATCAGCATGTGCCTTGTGAGCGCAACAGCCTGCAACACGGACGCCGCTGGCTTGACCCGGGCGTCGTACCGGACAAAGTCGCTGCGCGTGAGAACAATAGAGGTCGGGTCATCCAGAGAGCCGTGCATCTTCAGCAGCCAGTGCTCGGATGGATCACCCACGGTCGCAGGCAGGGTGCGCAGCTCCAGGTTCGGGTCCGCAGCGCAAACGGCGCGTTCGAAGAGTGAGTCGTAGTTGGTCGTCAATGTCTCTCGCGTCCGAAGGCCGGCCAGAAGTGCGTGGGCCAGCGAAGGCCGCACCGTCCGACGCATGGCGGCCACTACCGCCGGTCCCAGCTGACCGCTTAGCAGCCGGGACAGCAGCTCGGCTTGATCCAGTGGAGACTCAGCGAGCTTTCTGACCTGCGAGAGGAGGCTGCGATCCTGGTTTGCCCCGAGCTGATCGATCAACTCCTCCCACGACGGCAGCCCAGCCGGGATGCTGGCGCCGGCGCCGATCATCAGAGCCAACTGCCCGCGAGCGGCGAGATCGCCCAGCCGGCGTTGCCCCCGCTCCGACGCCTCATCTGGTCGCAGGGACTTCCGCTTGTGCTGCACCGCGGCGTAGACCGATCGGTCTGGCGTGACCACCACGACGTCGATTTCATGCTCCTGCACGGCGTGTTCAAGGGTCTCGAGGAGGGCGACGACCACCTCGCCCTGCCGCCCCGCGAGACCACCGAGCCCGATGCCCAGGACCGGGACGGCCACCAGCGGCAGGAGCCGTCCCTTCATCGGCTCGAGACCGCTCTCGGCGATCTCCCGCATGACAGTCGCAAGCCTGGCGGCGAGACCACGCGGTCCAACGTCCTGCAAGGGAGAGTCGCCGACGTCGATGAACCACACCGGTATTCCATCCGCTGCCCGGCCATAGCCACCGGGTGACCACTCCGAGGGCTGCAGCCGCCGGGGATCGAGGCCTAGCAGTTCATCCCAGTGAGGCTCCACAACGAAGTACTCATCAGTCGGGATCACCGCTGCGTCGTGCACGAGGTCCTCGATACGGCCGTTGACGACGAAGACATGACCACTGCTCATGAGCTCATCTTGGGCCTCGCCGGATCGTGCCGGAAAGTGGTGGCCACTCAACACGCTCCCCGCGAGCAGGCCCGCGCCCGGTCGAGGGGACTGGTGGAGCTCACGCGTTCGAGTATTGGATGGTCACTCGACCTCCAGGCCGTTTTCCTGTCCCTGGCCGGGCACATGTGTCGGCCGTCCTCTCTACCGTGGACGTATGGACCACGAGCCAATGACCTTGGAGGACGCGCGAGCTCTCGCCCAGACCGCCCACCGCGGGCAGGAAGACAAGCTCGGAGTCGAGTACATCCAGCACGTCGAGGCGGTCGCGGCCGGGCTTCTCGACTTCGACCTCGACATCCAGATCGCTGGCATGCTCCATGACGTTCTCGAGGACTCCCACTTCACTTTGGACGACCTCCGAGCACGGGGTGTCCCCGAGCGGTCATTGGCGGCGATCGAGATGGTCTCCCGCAACCTCCACCCGGACCTGAGCTACGACGAAGCGATTCTCCAGATCAGCACCTCGCTGGACGCCACGCTGGTGAAGATCTCGGACAACGCACACAACTCCCGACCCGACCGAGTCGCCGCACTGGAACTGGTCGCTGGGAAGCCGACGAACCCGAGGTACGCGCGGGCACGCGAAGTTCTCTACGCGTCCGCGCCAGCCGACCAGGTCGCGAAGATTCTGAGCAGAGTCTCGCCACCGCTTCTTCGCGAGCTGCCGGCAGGCGATGTGGTGGTGGACAGCCTCCAAGAGTTGTTCGCGATCTTCGACGTCGCAGACCTCGACGGACTCGTGGAGTCCATCGGTGACAACCTCGACCCGGACGTGTACCCGGGCGATGACCCCGAGTCCGCTCCTGAGCTGATCGTCGGTCGCTACGGGTTCTCGCTCGAGTTCCCGACGACGCTGGCCGCCTTCTGGGACGACGTCGACCAGGCCGAGCAGTGGGAACGCGATCAAGTGGAGGCGACGGAGCCGTGACCGAGCCAGACGCGTTTGTCCGTTTCATGCGATCGGATCCGGGTGCAACTGACGGGCATCGCGTCGTCGGCTTTCGCTGGCACGGCGTGCGACTTGCCTCTGTCAGAGGCCGTTACGGATCGCAGCGGTGGCGCGAACGTCGTCCTCGTTGTAGGCGAGGATGCGCTTCTGTCCTGTAAGGCGGGCAACCTCATCGTTTGCGGCGCGCGCTTCCATCAACCAGAGTTGAGACTGAAGCCCGCCTGGGTCCTCGTCTCGCCAGTTGAAGCCGAACTCCGGTGCGACTTTCTTGATCCCGAGCCCGTAGAGGCCGAAGTAATGCTCTCGGATGATCGGAAGCAGATCGACAAAGTGCGCAAGCAGGTCCGCGACCGCAGGCTCGCCGAGGAGCCGCTTCAGGTAGGCCGGCTCGGGGTGGGCGTAGTGGTAGACCAATAGCGACTGTCCAGCTGCAGCGGCGGCGGCGATCTGTCCTCGCAGCCAGGTCGCGAAGCTCTCGGCAAGTGCGATCGCTCCGGCGTCATCGAGTTCCCTCCACGCGACGACCGGGTGGTAGACGGGGTCCTCACCTGCACGGTTGACCAGCGCGCCCCAAAGGTAAACGTGGTCGTCGGGGTCCCACTCGATGTCGAAGTCGATCTCGACGTCGGCTCGTGGGACGGAGATTGGTCCCGTCGTTTCACGTTGGAGATTCCGCCCGTCGCGGATCATGCGAGCGCGCCGAATTGCGGTCGTGAGTCGGCCGAGTGGGTCCTTGAGATGGGTGACTTCTGGGAGGTATGACGCCTGCAGGGCGGGGTCGCTCGGGTCGAGGCCCGCGAGATCCTCGATGCTCACGACCCCGGCGTCGGCCAACGCGGCCCATTCCCGAACGGAGAGTCGACCGGACTTGATCTGCCTGCTCGCCACAGATTCGCCAGCCACGTCCCCGCAGTACTCGAGCCACGGGCACGACTCGCACTCGTCGGTGAAGATCGGCCGGACTAGAGCCGGTTCGCCGGAGGCCGCCGCTCGGGCGACCCTGATCCGGAACCCCTGCTCGTGGTCGTAGCGTTCCAGAGCCGACCGCTTGGCGGTACCGCGGGAGCGGGAGTAGGTCTCGAACAGGGCAGTGTCGAGGTCGACCCAGGTCAGTAGCCGACCGCTGGTGGTCAGGTCGGGGACGATGTCGCTGCCGATGATGAAGCCCCTTGGAGGCCCTTGTGGCGCGCGTCCGATCGCCTCGAGCATTCGCCAGTAGTGGGCCAGTTGAAGGTAGTCGTCGAATCGTGAGGCTGTCTCAGCGCCGAAGCCGTTGGCCGTGAGGATGTCACTCGGGTCTTCGATGGTGGAGTAGCTCAACGTTCCCTTCGCTCGACGCGCGACAATCCGGTGACCTTTGACGTCTCCGGGCAGGTAGCCGCCCGACGTGCCGAGCAGAATGTCAGGGCGGCCGGTGCGCCCACCCTCGGTGTCGTCGGGAAGCCAACCGCCGAGGATCACGTCGACGTCGTCCTCCATCGCCTGGACCGTGGCGCCGATGGCGTTCGCCTTGCCGCGCACGTCGGACAGGTCGACGTACCGCGCATCAGCCAGGCTCGCCTCAAGTTCGTTGAAGATGGTGACCTCGAATGCGATGCCGGCGTCGAATCGCATCTGGAGGCTGGCCGGGACCTCCCACTCGACCTTCTCGATCGACGGGTCCCATTCGTTGTGAATCCTCCGAGCACAGCGCTTGGCGTCGTACCCGGTCAGAAGAATGGGCTGTTGCGACATGAGTACCTCGGTCGTTCAGCAGTTGACGTAGCGGATCGGGTTGGCGTCGCCCTTCTTGTAGAGATGGGCGACGCTGGTGTTGAGGTATGCCGCCATCTCGGCAGCAACCTGCCCACTGAAGCTCCAGCGGAGGCCATCCTTGTCCGCCTCTTCAGGTGTCCAAGGACGCCAGGCATCGATCTTGTACACCTGGCGGATCACGCCGTGGTTTATCGAGAACGCGTACTTGGCGAGGTGTCGCCGCTCGCCGATATTCCACCAGAAGCGGGTCGCGCGGTACAGCTCGTCGGCCGTCATGGTCGGAGTCCACAGACCCGGGATCTTGATGAGGAGCGACGGCTCGGTGATTTCGGGGGCCCGTGGGGCGTCGTAGAGGCTCGTCACGACGTCCGCGCTCGCGAGCCCGCGTGGCGAGTGGTGGTGGCCGAGCACAGCGTTGGCGAGCGAGAAATACTGGTTCTCATGTCCCGTGTCGACAAGCCGGTACGCATCGATGACGGCGGCTTCAACCTCGTACGCGAGCTTCTCAGAGGACAGGCCGTGGCGGAGGATAAATGCTTCGACGTCGTGACCTCCGGCATGGATGCTGCGAATCAAGTCGAGCTTCGCGCCGAGTTCCCCGTCGGTCGCGACGATCGCATCTTGGGCGTGCTGGAAGACGCGGTTGCCTTTGCCCTTCCCGATGTAGAAGACCCCGGCCGTCCAGCGGATTGCGCAGGGCGTAGACGTACCACCCGATCTTCTCTGCCACGTACGGGCTGAACATGGATTACCCCTTGTCTTTTGCCCACCACAGGAATGCAGCGGCGTGCTGTTGGTGCTTGAAACCGTCGCCTAGCAGCGCAAGCAGGAGGTCGTTGCTCCACAGGATCAGGCGGCCGATGGTCCAGTTGACCTTCTCTGGGTCCGGGAGTTCGAGCCCCCAGATCGAGCGGGCGATCTCGCGTTTGCCGGCCTCGCCGGTGTACTTGAGGATCGTGAGGTACCGGTCGGGGTAGGCAATGCAGAGCACCTTGGTCAGCAGCGACTCCTTGAAGCCCTTCATACCGAAGGACTTGGTGTCCTGGATCAGGGCGGTGAGGCGGTCCTCTAGGGCGACCGGTGACGTCCCCCGCAGGAGATAATCGATGACCTTGCCGACCCGATCGGCGCCTGCGTCAGCGCCCATCTCGTTCCAAGCGTCGTTGAACACGGACATGTTGCCGGGGTTGGCACCAATGTTGCTGTTGGCGAAGTCCTTCAAGTCCTGAGGATCCGCGGAAGGCAGGCCCTCGGCGCTGAAGACGTGCTGATACTTGGCCCAGTACGGTGCGACATTCGGCTCCGGCTCCGGCTCTCGCTTCAGGAACTCAGCCTTTAGCTCCCCGGCCCGAGCCAGTCTGTTCGGGTCGACGTCGTCTGGCTTGGGGAACCGCTTCTTGATGTCGTCGAGCGTCGGCAAGGCGACCTTCTGCCGCGCCGGCTCACCGCGCAGCCACTCATACCCGCACTCCGCGCAGCGCAGCCTCCGCTGGGTTCCCGTGAGCGTCTCGACAAGCACGACGTGGTCGTCGGTCTTGCAGGTGGGGCAGTCGAGATCAAGCGCCATGGGTGGTTCCTTCCGAGGTCACAAGGCCATTCAAGCCTGAAGGCCGGACACTTCGAGGCGTTTGAGGGCAGCCAGGGACCCGGCGTTCGGCCGAGCCGCAGGCAGTGCGGAACAGACCGCCTCACACGCCTCGGCCGCGTCGACACCGCGCAGCATGGCGTACGCGATCGCGACGGCCGGCGTACGACTCTGGGCAGCGACGCAGTGCAGGAGTACAACGTGACCCTGTTCGCGCAGCGTCGCGACCGTTCGAGCGGCATCCGCCAGAATGAAGTCGAGATTGGGATTGACGGCTGGGTCGGCGTGGTCGATGAGCCTGTAGACGACGTGCTCGAGGTCGGCCCGGATCTGCTCATGGCCGACGAGACAGAGGCTGACGACGGCCGTGACTTCCTCCGGCACATTGTCGAGCGCGGAGGCGTCGGCGAGCACCACGCCGTCGTCGTACGGGTGCGGCACCAAGGTCTTTGCGGATCCGTACATCGAGTAGTCGATGTGGCCGGAGAAAGGCCAGTCGTAGACGCCAGGCCCCTTGTTGGCCGTCAGGTGGGCGAGCTCGACCAGTCGTTCGCCGCGGATGCCGGGATACCCGTGCGAGAGGCGGCGCCACTCTGCCGGTATGGCCGACGCCCCGTAACGCGCCCCGAGCAGCGCGCCGGCGATCGCCGCGACGGTGTCAGTGTCGTCACCGATCCGGACGGCGGTGACGAGGCTGTCCACGAGGTGTCGACACGCCTGGCCTTCCGTTGGTTCGGGCGTGTGCGCGATCGCGGACCATGCCGCTTGGAGCGCCGCGACTGCCCAGCCATTGGGCCGAAAACGTCCGGGTTCGGAGCCCTCGGCTCCGTCGATGCGGTTGGTCCAGTAGGCCGCCGCCTCGTCGGTGAGGTAGGCGAGACCGGCACGGACCTCGAGTTCGGCGTGCAGGATCGCGTGGCGGATCGCCAGCGACCACAGCACGCAGGCCTCTTGCGCGTGGGGGTCGTAATGGGTCAGCGCACCGACCTTGCATGCCGCCTCTACGAGGGCGACCGGGTCGTCCAGATACGGCAGCGCGACTGGCGCCGTGCGCATGAGCGAGCCGTTGCCAGCGGTGTGACCGGTCTGGGCGTGCAGGTCGTGCGACGTAGCGGTCATCGTCGCGGCCGACGGATCGGCACCGACGGCGCCCAGGATGGTTCGCGTCTGGTTGCCGATGTCGGGCGGGCGGGAGTCGTACCACGCGCGGAAGTTAGCGGCAATCTGCGTGAGCGCTTCCTCGCTGCGTAGGTCGGCGCCCGTAGCGGCTACATCGAGGATGGCCCAGGACATCGTGGTGTCATCGGTCCATTCGCCGGGGGCGAAACCGCCGAGGCCCCCGCCGATCATGCGGGGACCGTCGGGTCCGACCTTGGCCAGGCCGAACTCGTACGGCGCCCCGAGGGCGTCGCCCATAGCTGTGCCGAGCACGGCCCCGCAAGCGCGGTCGAGTTGTGCGGGAGACAGCTTCATTCAGGCCACCTTCGCGCCGGTGCGGTAGGCCAGGTCGTCGCGGGTGGACGTCATGGCCTCGAGGAAGAGGTCGAGCATCGCGTCCAGGTGGCTGGGCACGAACGGGAAGCCAGGAAGGACGAGGGTCTGCCAGACCGCTCGGTCGCGCAGGGTCCACCGGACCCAGAGGTTGTCCCGGTTGAGCAGGCCAATCTCAACCGCGGTAGCCCGGCGTGAGTGCACGTCGTGCGCCACGCGGGCCATGATCTCGACGGCAGGCTGGTCCCCCCGGACCCGGACCCATACCGGCTGGCCCAGGTGGTGCAGCACGTAGTCGCCGTCGTCATCGATGGGGGGTTCACCCTCGTACTTCTCGCGGAGCAAGCTCTCCACGATGTGGAGCAGGTCGTCCCGGTCGACCGGCTTCAGAGCCAGACGGTTCAGCACCGATTCACGCCCCCGGATCGTCCCCGCCGTCGCGGGAGCAGTCGGTTCGTCAACTTGAACCTCTGCGGTCGCGCACAACCCGAGAAGGCCGGCGCTGTCCGCCGCGGGCCCCCACGCCTGATAGGTCAGCAACTGCGGGTGAACGACGCCGAAGTGGTAGCGAATTGCCCATACGACGTGGTTGGCGATCTCGTCAGCGCTCGTGACCGGCCGCTCGATGTACCAGTTCTGCTCGGTCGCGTCGTTGCCCGACCATCCCATCAGCGCGAAGAGGTCGGAACCATCCTCATCGAGCTGATACTGGGGCAGCAGATATGCGTTGCCCGAGACCTCCGCCCGGATCATCCGACCGTCGCCGAAGCCCGCGAACTGAGCGTACGGCGGACAGCCGGCGTCGCCCTCGGGATCCGGGTCGGTCAGCTCGATCAGCAGGTGGTCGCCCTCGTCCGGGTCGACCATCGTGGAGAGGTAGGCCGTCAGGTCCTCCTCCAGCTTCTCCCACAGCGCGTCGAGTTCCTCGATCGCGTCGCTGCCCTCTCGGGGCGTGCCGGCGGGCGTTCCGCCGTGATTCGTGTTCGTCATCTCGAACCCTCTTTAGCATCCCAGTGGCGCTAAATATTAGCACGCCATCCGCGCTAATGTGTCTCCTATGTCGAAGCCCACCGATCTGGATAGGTTCCCCCGACCCGGAGTCACGGTCGACCTCGCGATCCTCACCGTAACGGGAGCCACCGACACAAACCCCGAGCTCCATCTCCTGGTCCAGGACCGCACCGACCCTGTCGGCCGAGCCCTCCCGGGTGGCTTCATCCGTGAGCGCTGGACGGTTGCCCGTACCGTCGAGGACGTCTTGCGCCGCAAGGTGGGCGTCGAGCCCGCCGCAGCCGTCCACCTCCGGTTGCTGCGCGTCTTCGACGACCCCAACCGGGACGACCGCACCTGGGCAATATCGGTCGCCCACTCAGTCTCGATGCGCGAATCCGACCTTGCCAACGCGCAGGGCGACCTCGCGCGCGTCAAGCTCGACGGGCGCCTTGAGGACGAAGGGCCCCTGCTGTTCGACCACGACCAAATCGTCGCCGCCGCCGTGGAGGCCCTACGGGAGCGCTACGAGTTCCGCTACCGGTACGTCGACATCTACCCCGATCCCGACGCCTTCCTCCCCGAGCCGTTTACGCTGCACCAACTCCGCAGGGTCCATGAGGCCGTAGTCGGCGCCGAGCTGCACAAGGACAACTTCAACCGCCGGATGAAGCCATTCCTTGAGCCCCTCGTACGAGACGGCAAGGCAGTCCTCTCATCGAACTTGCGCGGCCGGCCGGCTGCGCTATATCGCTCCCTGGCTCGGGTATGAGCAGCGATACTCCACACGTGCCCACGTACCGCCACACACACGTCGACGGCATCGACGTCATCCACAAGCGCGACCCCAGAAAGAGCATCAGCAGCCACCTCGGGCTCACCCAGCACGGCGGGAAGCTTGCCGCGGTCATCGAGTCACCGAAAGCCAAGGAGCAGATCTCAGCACTCCTGGATCTGCTCGACCTCCACCTCAACGGCCGCGACTCCCCCGACGGAATCGCCCTGCTCCTCGACGCACCCGCCCCCGAAGCCGTAGCGGCTCTCGAAGCGCTCTGCGGAGCAATCGCCGACAAGATCCCGGTCGAATTGCTCCAGCCCAAGAACAACTCGTGGGTCCCGATCCTGCCCTCAGGCTTTGACGCCACCGACGCACAGGCTCACTACAAGCACTGGACCGGATACCTGCAGGCCGACTTCACAGTCCCCGCGCTGGTCTACGACCTCATCGCCGCGGTCGGTCTCCGCGAACTCCGCGCCTACCCCCAACTGACCGCCAAGGGCGAATGGTCGATCCGGCTGGAGGGCCTCGAAGTCGCACGCATCAAGGGGCTCGCCGGGAGGCTCGGCGTCGGGAAGCCCGGCAAACTTGGCGACGTCGGCCCGGAGCGTCAGGCTTGGCTCGACACTGTCCACACAACCACCGCCGTTCCGATCAGTGCCGGCAGTCTCGACCGCGCGGCCGATCTGATCCGCACCTTCGCCAGCCGCTGGGCTGCCATTGCCGGAGGGCGGCAGAACGAGCATGTCCTCGAGTCCCGGATCTTGCGCGGGAGCGTACCCGTCAAGGTTGCCGTCGGCACCCTGGAGTTGATCAAGCCCGACGTAGCAGTCAACTGGGGAAGCCAGTTCCCAACCATCTGGGGACCGAAGGGCCGAGCCCGCTACCTGGACGCACTCCTACGCGACCCAATCGATTCGCGCATCCCGTGGGCGATCGAGATGAAGGTCAACCGAAGCGAGGGCCAGTACTACCGGCACGCCGTCGTTCAAGCCGTGCTCTACCGCCACTTCATCCGGCGAGCGACACCGCTGCACTTCTGGTTCGACCAGTTCGGCCTGGACCCGACGCTGTGCCGGGCCGCGGTGGTTGTCCCAACGGTCCGCACACAGATGTGGCAGGACCGGCTGTCTGCGCTGTGCGCGCTCTTCGGCGTCGACCTGGTCGTCGTCGACGAAGCAGCCGCTACGCGCTGAAAGCGCATCGCTCGCAAATAGTGTCGGTGGGCCACGCAAGAATGCCTGCGTGAATGAATCGACAGCACAGCGAACGACGCTGTCTGGGGACGAGCCCCGGAAGACCAACCCGTACGCCAGCGTGCACACCAAGCTCGCGATGGCCTGGAAGCAGCGCACGACGACATTGCCAGATGACGCGCGGGCGCCCGGCGTCTATGAAAGGCACCGCCGCGCCTACCCGTTCTGCCTCCCAGTCGAGTTCGCGTCGCACAACCTCCTCCCCGACGTCCGCGACGGTGCGATCGACCTATTCAAGGAGCTCGACATCCCCTGGCACGACTCGGTGGCTGGCGGCCCCAGCAGCCATCTGCGGGACTCGCAGGTGCAGTGCGTGAACGCACTGTTCGCGATGGTCGCCGATGCCGAGCGAATCAAGCTTGCCTTCGGCGAGGCGGTCGACATCGCCGAGGTGCTGCCGATCGAAGAAGGACGGTTCCTGACCTTCGAATACATCGGGCCCACGGACTACTTCGGCGAGGGCGTTCGCGGTGGCAAGGACGTCGGACGGCGGCGGGGCGCCAACTGCACCAGCGTCGACGCCGCCTTCCTCTACAAGACGTCAGCTGGTGTCACCGAGCTGGCGCTGGTCGAGTGGAAGTTCACCGAGTCCTACCTCGACGCAAAGGATCGGAAGTCGACCTCCGACGCCGTCCGGATCGGTCGGTATGCGGCTGACCTCGCCGCGAGCGACAGCCCGATCGCCCTCGATGTGCTGCCGACCGAGTTGCTTCTCGACGAGCCCTTCTACCAACTCATGCGCCAGCAGCTACTGGCCAAGCGCCTGGAACACGACCGCGTCCTCGACACCGAGGTCGTGAGGGTGCTACACGTTCTCGCACCCGAGAACACGGGGTACCAGGACTCACTCGCCCGAGCCGAGCACCGCGCCCTCGGCAGCACTGTCGATGAAGTCTGGACGAAGCTCCTGCGGACTCCCGACAGGTTCCTCCACGTCGACCCCAAGGTATTCCTCGACCCGACCGTCACCAGCGACGAATACGTTGATCGCTACTCCCCCACTGAAGCCGTCGATGGCTCGAGGTGACCCCGTTGCTCGGCGACTTGCGTAGAGCCATGCAGCGCGCAGGGTGCGGTCGTTGCGTCGAGTGATGACGACGTCCCCGACCGACGCACGAGTCCCCGTCCGCCAAGTCGACCTCCTGTCGATCGCCGGCGCCATCGACAAGTATTCGCTCGGCCCGGGCGCGCTCGTTGAGAGCACCTACGGCGTGCGCTGACTCGGTTACAAGGATGCTGGCCAACCCAGCGGACGTGTCATTGCGCCAGGCGGCGTACGCGGCGTCGAGCATGTCGTCGGTGACGCCCTCTCGGATTCGGTCGTGTCGGACGTAGGTGGAGATGACCTCCACGTCGCCGCGCCGCATTGCAAGCGACGAGATCTCCCTGACCCTCCGTGAAGCCGCCGACCTGCCTGTGCCTTGGAGCGGATCCGATTTCGAATGGCGGATCGCTCTGGCCGACGTGCCCGATCGCCCAGAGGATTCGTTCCCGCCGTACCCGCTTCTGGTGAGCGTCGGCCAAGCCGCCGACGGGTCGTTCCTGTTCCTCAACCTGGAGGAGCTTCGCACCGTCACGGTCACAGGCGATGCTGACCGGAAGGCCGCCTTCGCACGCCACCTCGCCGCCGAACTGGCCGTCAACCCGTGGTCGATCGTCGCGACGGTCGATCTCCCCGGTCTCGGTTCCGACCTTGCATCGTTCAACCTCGGCCGTGTCCGCACGCACCCCGCAGGGGACACAGACTTCATCGCAGAACTCGCGCGCAACCTGGCCTCCATCACCGAGGCGTTTGACCCAGACGACTTCCGCGCCGCGATCATCGCGACCGCGAATCGTCCGACGGCCGACCTCGACCAACTCGCAGAGGTGATCGCAGGGATCCCGGGTCGTTCGTCGGCGGCGCTCATCGACCTCGCGGGCGAGCCTCGATCCTCCGCCACAGACCTGCAGCTGACCGCTGACGGTCGTCTCCAGGCAACGAGCCTCGGAGTCGACGTGGCCGCGGCAGGGCTGAGCGACGAGGAGGCAAGAGCATGTGCGCTGCTCCTCGACCTCACACTCGACGAGACCGTCGTTCCCGTCCCGCAACCGGATGACGGAACAGCGGTCTCTGACCTCGGCGGCGCGCTGGTGGAGCGGCTGACCGAACCACGGCCCGAGGGTCCAGCCGGAGCAGAGTCTCTGCTGCCACTCGATGCGCTCGTCTACGCCGACGCCGCCGCGACGCCGGTGGAGGACGTCGAGGTGCTCGCGCCTCGGGCCGCGCCGGAGGCCCGCGCAGCCGTCGAGGCCGCGGACCCGAAGCTCGACGAGGACCTCGCCCGCTGGGAGTCGCCGACCCTGTCGTCGGTCAAGCTGACTCTCCTCGGGCCGGTCGGTGCCCGGACCACCGGCGACACGAAGGCAACAGCACACCGTCGCCCGTTCTACGTCGAGCTTCCGGCGAATATCGCGCTCCACGCCAACGGGGTCTCCGGACCTGATGTCGCCGACGCCTTCGGGATTCGCCCGGAGCGTGTCCGGGTCGACATGAGCCAGCTGCGACGGTGGCTCGGCACCAACCCGCGGACCGGCGAGCCCTACCTTCCGAAGGCAGAGCCTGGCGGCGACCCCGACTCGCCCGCCCGCTACAAACTCGAGGGCGTCCTGTGCGACCTCGACCTGTTCCGTCGCCTCCGTGCTCGCGGACAAGGCCGCGGCGCCGACGGCATCGACGATCTGATCGCGGCACTCCGAGTGGTCAGCGGTGAGCCGTTCACGGACCTTCGCAAGGACCACTGGAACTGGCTTCTCGACGGTGACCGGTGGGACCACATCATGACTAGCGCCATCGTCGATGTCGGACACATCGTCACGACCCACGCGCTCGCCGCTGGCGACCGCGGCCTCGCTCTGTGGGCAGCTCAGGTCGCCTACACCGCGTCGCCCTACGACGAGATCGCCCAGCTCGACATGATCCAGGCGGAGAAAGCGACCGGCGATGACAGGAAGGCTGACCAGGACCTCAACGACAAGGTCTTCAACCGGCGCGACGACGACTTGCCGCCGACCGACCTCCCCGAGCGCACCGCCCAGGTCGTCGACGACAAGAACTGGGGAACTCACCGGCCGTGTCCTCGCCGGACTGGATGAGGCCAGGCCCGCCCTGAGGGCCGACGGAAGCGCAAAGCAATCTGGTCACGACCGGACTTGTGTTGACCTAGCATTCCGGGCGTGAACCTGTGGGAGTACCTGTCGACGGAGTCCGAGCGCGCGGAGCGCCAGCGAGAGCGGATGGCCGGCTCTCTAACGCGTCACTGGCTCACGCTTGCGGCGCTGGTCTTCGGGATCGTCGGTGCGGTTTTCTTTGGGCTGTCGTTCAAGACAAAGCGCACCGAGACGGAGACCTCGGGCCACCTGTGGTGGAAGGACGAGACCACGACCACAGCGGAGGTTCCGCTGGCGACGCGGCTCCTGCTCCTGTTCATAGGGCTCGCCTTGATCGCGATCGCGGCGGTGTGCGTCTACGTACGGATTAGGCAAGCAGCCCGGCGGGCCGCCCAGAAGAAGTACCTTGCGATCCTGACCGGCATCGAGGTGATGAAGGTTCACCAGATCGCGGCCATCACCAACTCGAGCCCGCCCCGGGTGTACCGGGACATCCAACGCATGATCGATGCTGGTGCGATCGACGATTTCTACATCGACTACACGGCCGAGCAAGTGGTCAGCAAGAAGTATGTCCCCAAGAACTCACACAAGACGGTCGTGACGTGTCGTGCCTGCGGAGCCAACAACGAGTTGATCGTGGGCATCACGCGACCGTGCGCCGCCTGTGGCGAGCCCCTAGTGCTGAATACGCCCTGATCCGTCGGACCTCTCGCCTAGGCTGCAAGCCAGGCGACGTCGCCCAGACCTGGGCTCACTACACATTCGAAGGCGGGACGCGATGGGACTGGTCAGCGCAGCAGTTGGGGCGGTCGGTGGAACCCTTGCAGACCAATGGCGCGACTTCTTCACCGCTCCCACCTTCGACGAGCAGACCATCGTCGCCCCCGGGGTTTTTCAGGAAGGCAACCGAGGTAGAGGCTCCAACAGGTCCGCTTCCGCCAATGTAATCTCCGATGGCTCCCGCGTTGTCGTGCCCGAGAACACCGCTGTGATCATCACTGATGGCGGCGAGATCGCAAGCGTGGCGACCGAGCCGGGCTACTTCGAGTTCTACAACGATGGCCAGCCGTCGATCTTCAGCGGATCCGGGCTGCGCGAGTCACTCATCCGGCAGTCCTGGCAGCGATTCAAGTTCGGAGGGCAGCCGAGCCAGCAGCAGCTCATCTACTACGTGAACCTGCGGGAGATCCGAAACCTCCGCTTCGGCACACCCGGGCTACTTCCATACAAGGACTTCTCGCTCGTTCCAGAAGGCTCCGGCCAGGCGCCAGTTCTGCGTCTCAGGGCACGAGGTCAGTACTCCGTACGGGTCGTTGACCCGATTCGGTTCTACCGCAACTTCCTCCCGGGGAACACCCAGTTCTATTCGCTGGCGGACGAGGCCGCGAGCGGACAACTTCGTCAGGAGTTCCTCACCGCGTTCCAAGCAGCACTGCAGGCCTTGTCTCGCACAATTGACATCGCATCGCTTGCCTCGCACGGACCTGATTTGGCCGCCGCCCTTACCAACGAGGGCGGCCCGGGCGGTTCCTGGCTCGAGCGGTTTGGCCTCGAAGTGGTCGCGACTGCGATCAGCGCTGTCGAGTACGACGAGGCTTCACGAGACCTCATGGACAAGTACAACAAGGGTCTGATGCTGGGGGGTGGCATCGGCAACGCCTACACGCAGACCACGATCGCCGACTCGGCCCTGGCAATGGCCGAGAGCGGGGAGGGCGGCACTGGGATGATGGGGCTTGCGATGGGTCTTGGTGCCGTCGGCGGGACTGTCTCCGGATTGAATCAGCCGACTCCTACCGCGCCGGCCCAATCGGACCCAGTCGCCGTGTTGGGACAGCTGAAGGCGATGCTCGACCAGGGCTTGATCACGCCTGAGCAATACGCGGAGAAGCAGCAAGAGGTGCTGGGTCGCATGTGACGCGGCGCGGCGAAGGCTCGCACCCGCCCAAGCCCGGCGTATGGGGTAGTCCCAATTGACGCTGCGACACCGTGCCCCGGCTCTCTCATGCGGGTAGAGCAGCGTGGACTGCATGAGGCTGTGAGCAGAGAACGCCCGACACACTGCCCGGTAGTCGACGAAGGTCGTCCTCGATCAGTTGCGCCATCCCGGCCAGCAATTGCGAGCGCCTCGTTGGGCGAGCAGGGCGCCACGACGCAGGACGTCTTCCACATCCTCACGCCGATGCGCGCAGCGCTCGATGTAGTACTCGGGCGAGCGACGCTCAATGAGGCGCCAAGTTGTCTTCCAGATCGCGTCTTCGTACATGTGGCCGGCAGCCGCGAGTCGGCCCATTCCACCGTGTCCGGGAATCTCGTGCCCGCCCAGATACTGAACCTCGACGTCACGGAGGGCATCGCGTGCTGGCCCGTCTTCGAACCACCTCCGCTCCAAGACGGCCATAAACAGGACGAGCCCGTGTTTCCCAAGGACGAGCCCGCCGAGCTTCTGCATCACCAGCTGGTGGTTGAACCCACGGTCGCCCGCCCTGAGTGACTCGTTTGCGTCGACAATCTCGTCTACGAACCGCCAGACCAGCCCGATCAGCGGGTATCGACCAATGACCTCTCCGGCGTGGAGCTTCCAACCGTGGTGCAGATGGTTGAGCGAGGGATTTGCAGAGACCACACGCTCTCTCATCTGAGCGTCCGAGACTTCGCCGTTTCGCACGAGGGCCCCAAACGGGTCGAACTTGAACTCGGGTGGTAGCCGATTCAGAACCCCGGGATCGAACGGATCGCCCCACGGGTTCAGGTCCCGCCGCAGCTTGAGCTCCAGGGCGCCGACGAGCAGGAACGCCTCCATCAGATCGGTGGCGGAGTTCCATCCTGCGGGGAACTCCGGGTAGATGTTGCCGGTCAGATCGACATCGGCTGTCGTCGTCGGCTCACCCATGCGGCTGACACTAGGGATGGCAACTCCGCCGCGGAGCGAAACAGTGAGAATCTGGGGGTCCTTCGATCGCCCTCGGTACGACGCGAGGGAATGTGTCCCGGCCCGGTCGCAGGCGAATCGTCACCAGTGCCCGGGCTGGAGCCATCCGGACAGCTCCTCGCTGTACCAAGACCTACCCTGAACGTTTCTAGGGAACGCCGCTGACCTGCGCAAATGCAACGTTCCTCCTCCCTGTTCCCCCTCGTTGTTACCGGAATCCGGTCACGCTGCCGGGCCAGTCTCGGGGCCATGTTCAACCCGGCAAACCCAATCCCTCGCTGGACCGCATCGACGATGCAGCGTGTCGCGACCGAGCCGAGCCTGGCCGGCGCCGCGATCCACTTCGCGAACCTCGGGATCCCGGTCTGCCCGTGCCTCCCCGGCGGCAAGCAGCCGCTCACGCCGAACCGCTTCCACGACGCGACATCGTCGGCCCGCACCGTGCATCACTGGTGGCGCGCACACCCGACGCGAACATCGGCCTGCCCACGGGTGCGCGCACCGGCATCCTCGTCGTCGACACCGTCGCCTGATGACGGCGGCGGCGAACTCCGGGATCGGGATCTGTCGGACCGAAGCGTCGGTCTTCGGGTGCGGGTGCCGGAACGTGCCCTGGCCCTGGCGGTAGACGACAGTGCCTTGGACGTGTGCCACCATCCCCTTGCTGCCGTCATAGATGTCAACCGGTCGCAGCGCGAGGGCCTCCCAGGCCGCATGCTGGTGCCGAGCAGGACTTCGATGGCGTCACGCACATTGCCATCTGGTTTGGGGCCTTTGATGCCGGGGCCGGTTCGCCAACTCGCCGCGGCAACCCGGATCGCTGCGATCTGCTCCAACGTGAGCGCCTGAGGCGTGCCTTTGGGCTTTCGCAGCGGCGAGGTGCCCTCGACCGGGTTGCGGCCGATGGCGTCGTGGCGCAGTGCGAACCCGAACAGCTGGTTGAGCAGCGTGCGTGAGTGCTTGGCCCGCGAGTATGAGATGGCGGCCTCTCTCTTCAGGAACACCTCGACCCGCCCCGTCGCGATCTCACCGAGGGTGTAGTTCTCGAAGAACGGCCGAACGTGGACTCGGAGGTCGTCGCGGTAGTTGTCCTTGGTGCCCTCCGAGATGTCGCGTCCCTCGAGGTCGGCAAGCCAGAGCTCGGCGAGATCGGTGAAGGGGCTACGCAGGGTCAGGACCCCGCCTTGCCCATATCCAGGGCGCTTGAGGAGACGCTCCTTGAGGTCAGCGATGGCCTTGCTCCTCGTCGGGGCCGTCGCCTTCACCTCTCGCAGCAGGCCGTCGGCATCGCGGAAGCGCGTGTGGGCCATGTAGCGGCGCACGCCCTTCCGGCGGACGTTGATCGAGCCGAACGTGCCGATCGCGGTGCGGGGGCGGCCGCTCATCGCCGGTCGCGCCCCGGATGGCGGTCGACGTCTTCTTCTTCAAGCCGGTGCAGCCAAGCCTGGATCTCCGACTGTCGGAAGCGCAGGTGCCGGCCGACGCGAAAGCCGGTCGGGCCACGGCCTTGACTACGCAGGTCATACAGCGTCTGCACGCTGACGTGGAGCTGCTCGGTCAGCTCCTTGAGCGAGAGCGCCGGCTCGATGACGCGGTCGGTCACGGCGCCGGACCCGCCGTGAGATGTGGTCTCGTACGTGGCAGGAAGTTCCATAAGAACCAGGTGCGCGAGGCGCGCCGAGCGCCCGCGAGACCGTCCGAGACGGCTTCGCCTCGAGCCGAATCCGTGCGAATATCTGTGACATTTCTGCGACCAGGCCATGGTCGTCCTCTCTGTGAGGACCCAGTGCATGTACCCGGTCAAACGACGAATCCGCAGGTCAGAAGCGATTTGCTTCCGTCCTGCGGACCCATTCGGTGGAGCTGAGGGGACTCGAACCCCTGACCCTCTGCATGCCATGCAGATGCGCTACCAGCTGCGCCACAGCCCCATCGTTCTCTTCCCCTGCGGGATGACAACTCGCGGAATACTAGCCAACCGCCCCGCCCGATGCGAATCGGGGGCGGGTCACAGTTCCCCATGGGATCCCGGGGAACCCGCACTTCCCACGGTGAGCAACGCCATGGGAAGTGCGGGCCCAGGTGCAGACCATGGTGAGCCTGAGGTCAGCGGCCGGGCACCACGCGGTTGTACGCCACCAGCCGCATCGGGGCACCGGGCTCGGCGCGGTCCAGCTCGACCCAGCCGCAGTTCGCGAGGCCGTGCAGGGCGGTGCGCCCGGTGGCCGGCAGGCCGAGCAGGACTGGGACGGCGTCGCGGATCGCGGCGCCGTGCGAGACCGCCACCGCCAGCTCACCCGGGGCGATCGAGCCGAGGAGCTCAGCGAGGGCCGACACCATCCGGACGGCGACCTCGACGGCGGTCTCGCCACCCGGCACCACGTCGAAGTCACCGGAGCGGAAGGCGGCGAACTCCTCGGGTGCCACCGACGCGTACTCCTCGTGGGTCAACCCCTGGCGCGAGGCCAGGAAGTACTCGCGCAGCCGGGCGTCGTACACGGGCTCGAGGCCGGTCTCCTTGGCGAGGTACGCCGCGGTCTGGCGCGCGCGGGCGCTGTCGGAGGACCAGAGGGCGGCGGGGCGCAGTGCGGCGACGACCGGCGCCACCGCGGCCGCTTGGGCGTGGCCGGTGTCGTCGAGCTCGACCTCCAGCTGCCCCTGGATCCGGCGGCCGGCATTGAACGCGGTCCGGCCGTGCCGGAGCAGGACGAGCCGGGCAGGAGCCGGGTCAGCGCTCATGCGAGACGACGTCGGCCGGCAGCTCGATCGTCGGGCAGTCCCGCCAGAGCCGCTCGAGGGCGTAGAACTGCCGCTCCTCCTCGTGCTGCACGTGCACGACGATCTCGCCGTAGTCGATGAGGACCCAGCGACCGTCCCGCTCACCCTCCCGCCGGATCGGCTTGGCGCCGATCTCGCGCAGCTTGTCCTCGACCTCGTCGACGATCGCCTTGACCTGGCGGTCGTTGGTCGCGGAGGCGAGGACGAACGCGTCGGTGATGGCGAGCTGCTCGCTCACGTCGAAGGCGACGATCTGCTGGGCGAGCTTGTCTGAGGCCGCCAGCGCGGCCGCGCGGACGAGCTCGAGAGCGTGGTCGGTGGCAGTCATGCGGGGTCCCCTCGGAATCGCGGGCTGGAGGAGCGGAGCGGGGGAAGCCCGCGACGTCGTGGGGTGCTCACTGCTGGTCCTTGGGATAGAGGTCGTGCTTGGCGATGTACTGGACGACACCGTCCGGCACGAGGTACCAGACCGGCTCGCCGCGGCGGGTGCGGTCCCGGCAGTCGGTGGACGAGATCGCCAGCGCGGGGATCTCGACCATCGTCACCCGGTGCGCCGGGATCGTGGCGAGCGTCGCCTCGTCCATGGTGTAGCCGGGCCGGGTGCAGCCCACGAACTGGGCGAGCGCGAACAGCTCTTCGGCGTCGCGCCAGGTGAAGATCTCGGCCAGCGCGTCGGCTCCGGTGATGAAGTAGAGCTCCGCCTCCGGCAGCTGGGCCTTCAGGTCGCGGAGCGTGTCGATCGTGTACGTCGGGCCGGCGCGGTCCAGGTCGACGCGGGAGACGGTGAACCGCGGGTTGGACGCCGTCGCGATGACGGTCATCAGGTAGCGGTGCTCGGCCGGCGAGACGATCCGGTCGGACTTCTGCCAGGGGTCGCCGGTCGGGACGAAGACGACCTCGTCGAGGTCGAACCACGCCTGCACCTCCGACGCGGCCACGAGGTGGCCGTGGTGGACGGGGTCGAAGGTGCCACCCATGACCCCGATCCGCCGCGCGCCGGGCATGTGCTCGCTCCCGGCGGTCAGCTGTGCTCGCGTCCCGCGCCGAAGATCAGCAGGGCGAGGATGAGCGCGAGCAGGATCGCCAGCACCACTCCTCCCACCAGCCAGTGGTTCGGCACGTTGTCGTTGACGGCCTCCTCGGTGGCGAGGACGGCGACGTACGGGTTCAGCATGGACGACAGCCTACCGGCAGCGGTCAGGACGGGCGGACGTGCCCGTCGCCGGTCACGACGTACTTGGTCGAGGTCATCTCCGGCAGCCCCATCGGGCCGCGGGCGTGCAGCTTCTGGGTGCTGATCCCGATCTCGGCGCCGAAGCCGAACTCCGCCCCGTCGGTGACCCGCGTCGACGCGTTGACCAGCACGGCCGCCGAGTCGACCGCGGCGGTGAAGTGCCGCGCCGCCGCGAGGTCCTCGGTCACGATCGCCTCGGTGTGCTGGCTGGAGTACCTGCGGATGTGCCGGATCGCCGCCTCGAGGTCCGGTAGGACGGCCGCGGAGATGTCGAGGGAGAGGTACTCCTCCCCGAAGTCGCCGTCGGTGGCCGGCACGACGCCGTCGTACGCCTGGAACGCCGGGTCGCCGTGGATCGTGACGCCCGCGTCCTGCAGCGCCGCGACGACCCGCGGGAGGAACGCGTCCGCGACCCCGGCGTGCACGAGCAGCGACTCGGCCGCGTTGCAGACGCTGGTGCGCTGGGTCTTGGCGTTCAGCACGATCGCCAGCGCCTTGTCGAGGTCGGCGGCACGGTCGACGTACACGTGGCAGTTGCCGACGCCCGTCTCGATGACCGGAACCGTCGACTCCTCGACCACCGAGCGGATCAGGCCCGCTCCCCCGCGCGGGATCAGCACGTCGACCAGGCCCCGGGCGCGCATCAGCTCCTTGACGGTGTCCCGGCTCTCGGCCGGCACCAGCTGCACCACGTCCGCGTCGAGTCCGGCGGCCGCCACCGCGCCGCGCAGCTCCTCGACGATCGCGGCGTTGCTCGCGCCGGCGCTGGAGCTGCCGCGCAGGAGCACGGCGTTGCCCGACTTCAGGCAGATGCCGGCGGCGTCGGCGGTCACGTTGGGCCGGGCCTCGTAGATGATGCCGACCACGCCGAACGGCACCCGCACCTGGCGCAGCTCGAGGCCGTTCGCCAGCGTGCTGCCGCGCACCACCTCGCCCACCGGGTCGGGCAGCCCCGCGACGTCGCGCAGGCCCTGGGCCATGCCGGCGACCCTCTCGGGCGTGAGCCGGAGCCGGTCGACGACGTTGGGCGGCGTACCACCCTCTTCGGCGCGCACGACGTCCTCCGCGTTCGCAGCCAGGACGCGGTCCTCGCCGGCGAGCAGCGCGTCGGCCATCGCGTGCAGCGCCGTGTCCTTGGTCCGGCGGGTCGCCAGGGCGAGGGCGTGGCTGGCCTCCCGGGCCCGTTCGGCCATCGCGACGACTGGACTGGTCATGCTCCGAGGGTAGGGCGTGGCAACCGATGGGCCCGCCGCCGCGTCCTACCGTGGTCAGGCCCACCTCCGGAAAGGTTCCTCCGTTGCGCCGATCCCTGCTCGCCGCCGCCAGCCTCGCGCTGGCCGCCCCCCTGCTCGCCTCCGTCGGACCGGCCGCCACCGCGGAGTCCCCGAAGGCCGCCGAGGTCGCCCCGATCACCCTCTGGGCGCCCTCGCACGTCACCGCATACGCGTACCGCAAGCGCACCTGGACCGACCTGGGGCTGCGGCTGATCGCGAACGGCGCACCCTTCGAGCTCTGGTCCGACCGGCCGTCGTACGACGACCCGATCCAGACCGTGTGGCGCACCTCCGGCGGTGACGTGCCGCTGCCCGCCGGCTCGATGAGCGACTTCTCCGGCCTGGACCGGTTCATGTCGATCACGGTCGACCCGAAGAAGCGCGGCGAGGACACCCTCAGGATGACGAAGAAGGGCTGCCTCAACGGCTACTCCGAGCGCGTCCGCGTGGACGCGCCGGCGCGCTCGCCGTACCCGGTCGGCTGCTGGTACAACGCCTACAGCCTCGGCTCGGTGCAGGGCATCCAGACCGGCTGGGCGACACCCGTGCTCAACCAGTCCCGGCCGCTGCGGATCGGCCCGGGCGAGTACAGCGTCACCGCGACCATCAAGCGCGCGTACGCCACGGTCTTCGGGCTCACGGCCGAGCAGGCGACGCGGACCTTCGACCTCACCGTCACCGACGAGAGCGGGATCGACCGCGCTGGTGCGGCCGGTCGCCCCTCGAAGCCGGTGGCCCCCGCGGCGCACCGCCCGACCGGTCCGACCGGTCGTGCCGACGAGGGCGGGCCGGAGCCCGACCTCCAGGCCCTGCCCGCGTGGGGCATCTCGCTGAACCGCAAGGGCACCTACCTGCGGTTCTCCGCCACCGTGTGGAACGCCGGTGACAGCCCGCTCGTGGTCGACGGCTTCCGCCGCGACGGCGAGGACGAGATGGACGCGTACCAGTACTTCTTCGACGCCGACGGCAACCAGACCGGCTACCAGCCGGTGGGCGCGATGGAGTGGGACCCGCGGCCCTCGCACTCGCACTGGCACTTCGAGGACTTCGCGCGCTACTCGCTCCTCGACGCCGGCAGGACGGAGGTCTCGCGCTCGAAGAAGGAGGCGTTCTGCCTCGCCAACACCGACTCGGTGGACCTCACCGTCCCCGCGGCCGACTGGCGTCCGGAGAACACCGACCTGTCCACGTCGTGCGGCGACTACTCGTCGCTGTCGATCCGCGAGGTGCTGGTCTCGGGCTGGGGCGACACCTACACGCAGTACCGCGCCGGCCAGTCCTTCCCCATCAAGGACCTGCCCAACGGCACGTACTACGTCGCGGTCAACGCCAACCCGGAGCACAACCTGGTGGAGTCCTCGACGGACAACAACATGTCGCTGCGCCGGATCAAGCTCAGCGGACCCCCGGCGCACCGCAAGGTGACCGTCCCGCAGGTCGGCATCATCGCCGAGGAGGGGTACGGCGGTCAGGGCTGAGCCCGGACACCAGCGCACCCACCCCCGCCCCGACGGCCAGCGGCAGCACCGCACCGAACGGGAAGAAGAACAGCAGGATCAGCACCGTCGCCAGCGGGCGCCGGAGGACGGCCGTCGCGGCCGCCCCGGCGCCCGCTGCCACGACCGCCCCGACCGGCGCGGAGTCCCACACCGCGGTGACGGCGAGCGCGGTCGCCATGCCGATGAACACCGACGGGAAGATCTGGCCGCCGAACCAGCCGGTGCCGAGGCAGGCCAGGGTCGCCACCACCTTCAGCAGGGCGATGAGAAGGAACGCCGTCGCGGCCTTCTCCCCCGCCGAGTCGATCAGCTCCTGGCCCTCGTGCTCGCCCGAGAACAGGCTGAGCCCCTCGACCGCTCCGCACACGCCGAGCATCAGGCCGCCCGCTGCTGCCCGCAGCACGGTCGAGGGCACGAGCCGCTCGGCGGTCCGGCGGACCGGCTCGGTGCCCAGCAACAGCAGCAGCCCGGCGCAGGCGGCTGGTACGGCGCCGGCGGCCGCCCACCCGATCGACTCGACCAGGTCGCGACCCGACCCGGGGTCGGCGTACGGCAGCACGTAGCGGCCGCCGGCCCGCTCGGGCAGCACCAGCAGCATCGTCACGAGTCCCGCGAGGCCAGCAACCAGGCCCGCACCGATCAGCCGGGTGGAGGTGGCCGCCGCGCGGCCGCGCTCCAACGGCAGCGCCACCGCCGCGAGCGGTCCGCCGAACAGCCCCGAGATCGCGCCGGAGGAGGTGATCAGCGCCGCCTCGGCGCGGCTGACCCGCAGGATCCGCGCGATCCGGTCGCCGAAGCCGGTCGCGATCGCGATCAGCGGCGCCTCCGGCCCGAGCGACGCACCGAACGCCAGCGACACCACGCCCAGGACCGTCGCCCGGATCAGCCAGGACGCCTTGGGCGGCGGCTTCCGGTCCTCGCCCAGCGCGTCGTCGAGCTCGAGCAGGGCGTCCTCGAGGTCGTTCGGGGTGTCCCGGTCGTGGCGCAGCCGCAGGACGCCGACCAGCAGTCCACCCGCCGCGCACACCAGGACGACCTGCCACGCGCCGTCGCCGGGGAGCCGCGGATCGGTGCCGTCCCAGATCAGCTGCTCGGTGAGGTGCACCGCCTCCAGGTAGACGCCCGCGAGGACGCCGACGGCGCCCCCGAGCAGCAGTGCGAGCCACAGTGTGCGGGCCACGCTCGACAGCGTAGGGGGGTCAGAGCCGCCGGCGCGCCCTTCCGAGGCCGCTCGCGTGCCGGCGCATCCCCGCCCAGGGGTCGTCCTTCGCCAGCCGCCTGGCCAGGTTCGCGATCGTGACGTCGCCCGGCGCGACCCGGGAGAGCTCGTCCCACGCGAGCGGCGCGGACACGGGGGCGCCCGGCCGCGCGCGGACGGCGTACGGCGGCACCGCTGTCTGTCCGTAGCCGTTGCGCATGATGTCGACGAGCACCCGGTCGCCGCGGCCGGCCTTGCGGGCCTCGAGCGTGAGGAGGTCGGGCTCGCGTTCGACCAGGCGCTCCGCCACCGCACGCGCGAACGCGCGGACCTCGTCGAACCCCGCCTCGGGCCGCAACGGCACGACGACGTGGTAGCCGCGGGAGCCGGTGGTCTTGAGGTACGTCGTCAGCCCCAGGTCCTCGAGCGCGTCGCCGGCGAGCCGGGTCGCCCGGCGTACCTTCGCGAGGTCGTCGTCGGACGGGTCGAGGTCCAGGACCAGCTCGTCCGGGCGGTCGAGGTCCGCAGCCCGGCTCAGCCAGGTGTGCGGGGTGATGCAGGCCTGCTGGGCGAGGTAGACCAGCGAGCGCCGGTCGTCCACCACGACCTGGCGCTGGGCGCCGTCGGCGGTCTGCACCTCGACCGTGCGCACCCAGTCCGGGAAGTGGGCCGGCACCTTCTTCTCGTAGAAGGAGAAGCTGCCGATCCCGTCGGGGAACCGCTGCATGTTGATCGGCCGGTCCTTCAGGAACGGCAGCATCCGGTCGGCGACGCCGGCGTAGTACTCCGCGACGTCGGCCTTGGTGATCCCGTCGTCGGGGAACAGCACCTTGTCCGGCTTGGTGATCTCCACGCCGGCAACCGTCCTGGGCTCCGGGGTGGTCATTCGCGCACCACGTCCTTCGCGGACTTGTCGGTGCGCAGGCCGAGGTACCGCGGGTGGCGCAGCTGGCCGGCCGTCGTCCATTCGGTGAACGCGACCTCGGCCACCAGCTCGGGCTCGGCCCAGTGCACGGCCGTGCGCGGCAGCGCGCCCTTCGTGCAGGGCGAGGTGTCGCGCTCGATCGCGGTCAGTCGCGCGTGCAGGTCGCGCAGCACCTGCTGGCTGAAGCCGGTGCCGACCTTGCCGGCGTACACGAGGTCGTCGCCGCGGTGGTAGCCCAGCAGCAGCGCGCCGAGCGCGACCCGCGAACCCTCCGGATCGGTCCAGCCGACCACCACCAGCTCCTGCCCGGCCTCGCACTGTGAACTTCAGCCAGTCCTTGGTCCGCCCGGTGGAGTACGCCGAGTCCACGCGCTTGACGATCAGGCCCTCCCAGCCCTTCGCGCAGACCTCGCCGAACCAGTCCTCGTCACCGCTGACCCGGTGCGGCGTGGAGCGCACCGGGTCCCCCCAGGTCAGCAGCTTGCGCAGCCGGCGCTTGCGGTCGAGCAGCGGCTCGCGGCGCACGTCCTCGCCGTCCACGCGCAGCACGTCGAACACGTAGAAGTACACCGCCACCCCGCTGCGGCGCGCCTTCGCGGCGCTGCTCAGGTGGATCCGGGGCTGCAGCCGCGCGAAGCTCGTGCGCGCGCCCTCGAACGCGACCACCTCGCCGTCCACGACGAAGTCCGACGACGCCTGCAGCTCGAGCGCCTCGGCGATCTCCGGGAACGCCACCGTCACGTCGCGCCCGCTGCGCGAGTACAGCCGGGCGCCGGACGAGGTCCGGACCGCCAGGCACCGCTGCCCGTCCAGCTTGCGCTCGTAGATCCAGCCGTCCGTCCAGAACCGCTCGTGGCTCAGCGTCGCCAGGGCCGGCTCGGGCACATCGGTCACGCTCCCCCGTTACCCGCTCGCGCTGCCGATCATCCGCACCACGGGACCGGGCGACCTAGGGTGGAGCGTGGCCGCGCCGATCTTCGTCGTCCAGCTCCACCGGGCGAGCACGCTCCACTACGACCTGCGGCTCGAGGTCGACGGGGTGCTGGCCTCGTGGGCGGTCCCGAAGGGGCCGTCGACCGACCCGGCCGACAAGCGGCTCGCCGTCCAGGTGGGCGACCACGCGATGGCACACGCGGCGTACGAGAGCGCGAACGTCCGGATCTGGGACTCCGGCTGGTACGAGCCGGTCACCCCCGGTCCGACGGCCGACGCGATCGCCGCGGGGCATCTGCGCTTCGTCCTGCACGGCACCCGCCTCACCGGCGGCTACGCCCTCACCCGCGCGGCGCTGGGTGGCGACGACCGCAACTGGCTGCTGGTGAAGACCGCCGGCGACTGAGGCTCGTCCACAGCCCGCGCCGACCCGGATTCCGCCTCCGCGGACCCGGGCAGGGGTTCGGTCATGGACGAGGACGCGATCCGCCGCCTGCTGCGCGGGCAGGCCGGCGTGCTGTCGAGGGCGCAGGTGCTGGAGTGCGGCGCCACGGACGCCGAGATCGAGGGTCTGCTGCGGCGTCGCGCCTGGACGACCGTGCACCGGGGCGTGTACGTCGACCACAGCGGCCCGCTCACCTGGGACCAGCGGGCCTGGGCGGCGGTGCTCCTGCACGCACCGGCGGTCCTCTCGGGACGCTCCGCGATGCGAGCTCACCGGATGCGGGTGCAGCCCGCCATCGCCTCCGGCCGGGAGCCGATCGAGATCATGGTCGAGGCAGGTCGCAGGGTCGGACCGACGAAGGGCATCAGCATCCGACGAGGCCAGCTCGAGGCCGTCAGCCAGCCGGCCGCGCAACCACCGCGACTCCATCTCGAGGATGCCGTGCTGGTCGCGGCTTCCGAGGAGGAACGCGAAGACGCGGCGGTCGCGGTGCTGGTCGATGCGTGCGCGGAGCGGCGCACGACCGCCACGCGCCTGGCCGCGGCACTCCCCCGGCATCCGCGTCTTGGTCGTCGCCGGTTGCTGGCGAGCGTGCTCGGCGACGCGGGCACCGGCGTCCCGTCCGCGGTCGAACGGCGCTACGTCGCGCAGGTCGAACGCGCGCACGGCCTGCCTCGGGGCATCCGGGAGGACCGTGCCGAGGGGGGAGGACAGCGCGACGTCCGCTACTCGACCGAGCGCGTCGTCGTCGAGCTGGACGGACGACTTGCGCACGGCCGCGCCGAGCAGCACTGGGCGGACCTCGATCGCCAGCCCGCCGTGGGAGCGACCGGCGACGTCACCGTGCGCCTCGCCTGGGGACAGGTCCTCGACCCGTGCCGGGTGGCGGCGGCCGTTGCCCGGTTGCTGGCCAGCCGTGGCTGGGCCGGACGCCCCGTCCCGTGCGGGTCACGCTGCCCGCTGACGAGCAGCGGAGGATCGCCGGCACCGGGTGCCGGCGATCCTCCGCTGTCTCCGCGCTAGGTCAGCCCTTGCGCTTGTTGATCTCCTCGGTGGCGGCCGGGAGGACCGTGTGCAGGTCGCCCACGACACCGAAGTCGACGAGCTCGAAGATCGGGGCCTCCTCGTCCTTGTTCACCGCCACGATGGTCTTCGAGGTCTGCATGCCGGCGCGGTGCTGGATGGCGCCGGAGATGCCCGTGGCGACGTACAGCTGCGGCGACACCGTCTTGCCGGTCTGGCCGATCTGGAAGGTGTGCTGGATCCAGCCGGAGTCGACGGCGGCACGCGACGCGCCCACCGCACCGCCGAGGGCGTCGGCGAGGCCCTCCACGGGCTCGAAGTTGCCGCCGGTGCCACGACCACCGGAGACCACGATCGCGGCCTCGGTGAGCTCGGGGCGGCCGGTCGCCTGCCGCGGCTGCGAGGCCACGATCTGCGCGGTCTTCGCGGCGTCGGAGACGGTCGCCGCGAACTCCTCGACCGTGCCGGCACCCTCGGCCTCCTCCGGGGTGGCGGAGTTCGGCTTGACCGTGATGATCGGCGTGCCCTTGGTGACCTTCGCGGTCACGGTGTAGTTGCCCGCGAACACGCTCTGCGTGGTCACCGGGCCCTTGCTGTCGTCGGCCTGCACGTCGACGGCGTCGGTGATGAGGCCGGACTCGAGCTTGATCGCCAGCCGGCCGGCGACCTCCTTGCCCTCCGCGCTGGAGGGGATCAGGATCGCGGCGAGGCCCCCCTCCGACTGGGCCTTCTCGGCCAGCTGCTGCAGCGCCTCGGCCTTGGGGGCCACCAGATAGCCCTTGATCTGGGCGTCGTCGACGACGTACACCTTCTCGGCGCCGTACTTCTTGACCTTCTCCGCGACCTCGGCGGCCTGGTCGGCCGCGCCGATGAAGACCGCGGACGGCTCGCCGAGCCGCTTCGCGATCGTCAGGAGCTCGTACGTCGGCTTGCGGACGGCACCGTCGACGTGGTCGACGAGAACGAGAACTTCAGACATCGGTGCGTGCTCCTCAGATGAACTTCTTGGAGGCGAGGAAGTCGGCCAGCGCCTTGGCGCCCGAGCCCTCCTCGTCCTTGACGATCTCGCCGGCGGTGCGCGGCGGGCGGGCCGTGGTGTCCTCGACCTCGGTCCACGCCACCGACAGGCCGACCTGATCCGCCCCGACACCCAGGTCGCCGAGCGACCAGGTCTCCAGCGGCTTCTTCTTGGCGGCCATGATGCCCTTGAACGACGGGTAGCGGGCCTCGCCCGACTGGTCGGTGACGGACAGGACCAGCGGCATGGTGGCGCCGATGACCTCGGTCGCGGTGTCACCGTCGCGCTTGACGCGCACCTGGTCGCCCTGGGTCTCGATGACCGAGGCGAGCGTCACCTGCGGCAGGCCGAGGCGCTCGGCGAGCATCGCGGGGACCACACTCATCGCGGCGTCGGTCGAGGACATGCCGCACACCACGAGGTCGACCTTGCGCTCGGCCCCGGCCTTCTCCACTGCCTTGGCCAGCACCAGCGAGGTCGCGACGGCGTCCGAGCCGGCGATCGCGTCGTCGACCACGTGGACACCCTCGTCGGCACCCATCTGGAGCGCCTTGCGCACCGCGTCGACGGCCTTCTCGGGACCGACGCACAGCGCCGTCACCGTAGTGTCGTCGCCGGCCTTCTCCTTCAGCTGCAGGGCCTGCTCCACGGCGTACTCGTCGAGCTCCGACAGGAGCCCGTCGACGCCCACGCGGTCCACGGTGTTGTCCGACTCGAACTGCCGGTCGGCAGTGGCATCGGGGACATACTTCACACAGACGACAATGTTCATGGTGGTGTGGCCGGTTCCGGCCCCTCCTGTGCACTCGGGTGGTCGTCAGGCTACCGTCGCGCCACCGGCCTCGAAACTCGCACCGACGTTGGTTGCGTCACAGCGACACTGTCACGGTCGGAGCCGGCTCACGGGCGGATCACACGCTCCAGCACGCGGCCCACCACGAGGTAGGCGACGGCGGCGAGACCCCAGTTGGCGAGCGCGTTCTTCGTCGCCGCGTCCCCGCCGTTGAACGCGAAGATGCCGTTGCCGCGAGAGAACACCTGGAGGTCGAGGACGTCCGCGACGTCGAGCACGAACTTCACCAGGACGTTGTCCTGGTTGGCGTCCAGCGCGATGAGCAGGGCGCCGACGGCGAGGAACAGGGCGCACACCACGGCGACCAGCCAGACCAGCTGGGCGATCCGCGTCCGGACGTTCGCGGTGCGGCTCATCGGCCCTGGAACTCGGCCTTGCCGGGGCCGTTCTCCACGAAGGACCGCATGCCGGTCGTGCGGTCCTCGGTCGCGAAGAGGGCCGCGAACTGCTGCCGCTCGATCTCGAGACCGGTCTCGAGGTCGACCTCGATGCCCCGGTCGATGCTCTCCTTCGCCGCCCGGACGGCGAACGACGCGGCCCCGGCGAACTGCCGCGCCCAGGCGACCGCCTCGGCGTAGACCTGGTCGGCCGGGAACACGCGGTCCACGAGCCCGATCGCGAGCGCCTCGTCGGCCTTGACGAAGCGGCCGGTGAAGACGAGGTCCTTGGCCTTGCTCGGCCCGACCAGCCTGGTCAGCCGCTGGGTGCCGCCGGCGCCCGGGATGATCCCGAGCAGGATCTCCGGCTGACCGAGGACCGCGTCCTCGGCCGCGAACCGGACGTCGGCGCACAGCGCGAGCTCGCAGCCGCCGCCGAGGGCGTAGCCGGTGACCGCGGCGACGACCGGCTTGGGGATCCGGGCGACGGCGGCGAACGACGACTGGAGTGCCCCGGAGCGCTTCACCATGTCGGTGTAGCCCATGTCGGCCATCTCCTTGATGTCCGCACCGGCGGCGAAGACCCGCTCGCCGCCGTACAGGACGACGGCCCTGACGTCGTCGCGCCCGGTGGCCTCGGTGGCAGCGGCCCGGATCTCCTCCTGGACCTGCACGTTGAGCGCGTTCATCTTCGGCCGGTCCAGCCGGATCGTGCCGACGCCGTCGGCCACCTCCAGTCGTACGAACTCGCCCATGTTCCCTGCCTCCCGATGATGGTCTGGTCGCTGCACCCGTCCCGGGCATTGTGCCGGTGATCGTGAACAATGGGGCGGGTGACCCCCGGACTCTGGCGTACCCGCGGCGAGCGGGCCCCGGTGTGGCCCGGGCAGAACTGGCCGCTCGGCGCGACCTGGTCCGCCGAGGCGACGAACTTCGCGGTGCACGCGCCGCGCGCGACCGCGGCCTGGGTGTGCCTCTTCGACGACGACGGCGTCGAGGAGCGGCACCGGCTGACCGAGCAGACGCTGGGCATCTGGCACGGCGCGATCCCCGGCGTACGGCCCGGCACGGCGTACGGCTTCCGCGCGGCGGGGCCGTGGGACCCCGAGCAGGGCCTCCGGTTCAACATGAACAAGCTGCTGCTGGACCCGTTCGCCAAGGCGGTCTCCGGCGGCCTCACGGTCGATCCCGCGATCTTCGGGTACGTCACGGGCGAGCCGGAGCGGATGAGCAGGGCGGACTCCGCGCCGTACGTCCCGCGCAGCATCGTCGTGGACGACCAGTTCGACTGGGGCGAGGACCAGCCGCTGCGGTATCGCTGGCGCGACAGCGTCATCTACGAGCTGCACGTCAAGGGCATGACCGCGCTGCACGACCGGGTGCCCGAGGAGCTGCGGGGGACGTACGCCGGGCTCGCGACCCCGGCCGTGACCGACTACCTGCGCGACCTCGGGATCACGGCCGTCGAGCTGTTGCCCGTGCACCAGTTCGTGTCCGAGCCGGCGCTGGTCGAGCTCGGGCTGACCAACTACTGGGGCTACAACTCGATCGGCTACTTCGCCCCGCACAACGCCTACGCGGCCTCCGGCGACCGTGGCGAGCAGGTCACGGAGTTCAAGCAGATGGTGAAGGCGTTCCACGAGGCCGGGCTCGAGGTGATCCTCGACGTCGTCTACAACCACACCGCCGAGGCGGGCGCCCTCGGCCCGACGCTGTCGTTCCGCGGCCTCGACGACCGCGGCTTCTACTGCCGGGCGGAAGACGCCGGACCCGGGGCGCCGGCGCAGGACACGTACTGGGACGTGACGGGCTGTGGCAACACCGTCGACGCGTCGAACCCCTTCGCGCTGCGGCTGATCCTGGACTCGCTGCGGTACTGGGTGACCGAGATGCACGTCGACGGGTTCCGCTTCGACCTGATGTCGGCGCTGACCCGGGTGCACCACCGCGTCGACATGGACAACCACCTGCTGATGGGGATCGGCCAGGACCCGGTGCTGCGACACGTGAAGCTGATCGCGGAGCCGTGGGACGCCTCGATGGACGGCTACCGGGTCGGCGAGTTCCCGCCGCCGTGGGTGGAGTGGAACGACCAGTACCGCGACGAGATCCGGGACTTCTGGCGCAACCACTCCTCGGGCATCCGCACCGTCGCAACCCGGCTGGCGGGCTCCTCCGACCTGTACCTCGACGACGGGCGCTCGCCGTACGCCTCGATCAACTTCGTGACCGCGCACGACGGGTTCACGATGCGCGATCTGGTGTCCTACGAGCAGAAGCGCAACGAGGCGAACGGCGAGGACAACCGCGACGGCACCGACAACAACCGGTCGTGGAACCACGGGGCCGAGGGCGAGGCCGACGACCCCGCGCTCCTCGCCGTACGCCGTCGTCAGGCCGCGAACATGATGGCGACGCTCTGCCTGTCCAACGGCGTGCCGATGATCACCGCCGGCGACGAGCGCGGACGGACCCAGCGCGGCAACAACAACGCCTATGCGCAGGACAACGAGGTGTCCTGGATCGACTGGCGTCCTGACGACGCGTGGCTGGACGTGTACGAGATCACCAAGACCGCGCTCCGGCTGCGGCGCGAGCACCCCGCGCTGCGGCAACGGCACTGGTTCGAGGGGCGGCCGACGATCCGGGGCGGCGCCAAGGACCTCGCCTGGCTGCACCCCTCCGGACGCGAGATGACCGGCGACGACTGGCACGACCCGAACCTGCGCGCGATCGGCATGTTCGTCTCCGGCGACCCGCTGCGCGCTCCCGGACCACGCGGTGAGCAGGAGGTGGACCGGTCGTTCATGCTCTGGTTCAACTCCGACTGGCATCCGCAGAAGATCGCGATGCCCGAGAACGACTGGGTCCAGGCCGGCGAGGTCGTGCTCTCCACCGACGTCGAGCTCCCCGTCGGCACTCACATCAAGGCCGGCGATGGGCTCACCATCGGCCGCCGTACCGTCGTCGTCCTCCGCGAGGCCTGACTAGCGGCTGCCGAGCCACTCGAAGCAGTGCTCCGGGCGGCCGGTCGTGCCGTAGCGCAGGGTCAGCCGGACCCGCCCGTCGCGGGCGAGGTCGGAGAGGTAGCGCTGGGCGGTCGCGCGGGAGACGCCGGTCGCCTCGGCCACGTCGGCGGCCGTGACCGCGTCCGCCGACCGGCGCAGCACGTCGACGATCGCCTCGCCGGTCACCGGCGAGCGTCCCTTGCGGGCCGTCGCCACAGGGGTGTCGGCGGTGCGGAGTGCCTGGAGGGCCCGGTCGATGCCCGCCTGGTCGAGGTGGACGTCGGCCTGCAGGGACCGCCAGAACCGCTCGAACGCCTGCAGCCGCTCGACGAGGACCGCCGGCGCGAACGGCTTGAGCACGTAGTTCACCGCTCCCCTGGCGATGGCCGCCCGGACCGTGGCGGCGTCCTCGGCGGCGCTCACCACGATGACGGCGGCGTCGATCCGCCACAGCACGCTGGTCCCGAGCGCGTCGGGAAGGTACTCGTCGAGCAGGACGAGGTCGGGGGCGACCTCGCCGGCCAGCCGCACCGCGTCAGCAGCGTCGTGGGCGATCCCCACGACCTCGAAGCCCGGGACCGAGGCGACGTACGCCGCATGCAGCTGCGCCACCCGGAAGTCGTCGTCCACCACGAGCACCCTGATCACCGGCTACCTCCGGGTTCGTCGGCCGTGCCCACCCCGAGGCGGGCGACCAGCGCGCGCGCGATCCGGGCCTCGAACACGGCGCCGTGGTCGGCGCCGCCGGGGTCGGCGAGCCGGACGTCGCCACCGGTCCCACGGGCGACGTGGCGGGCGAGCGCCAGGCCGAGGCCGTGGCCGGCCGCGTCGTCCTTGGTCGTGAAGCCGTGGGCGAAGACCCGGTCCCCTGCCTCGGCGGGCACGCCGGCTCCGCTGTCGGCGACCTGCACCACCAGGTCGTCCCCGTCGCTCACCAGCGTCACCTCGACCAGCGCCGGCCGCCGGGCGCCGTCCGCGGCGGCGCGCACCGCGTTGTCGAGCAGGTTGGCGAGGACCGTCACGGTGTCCAGGGGCTGGGTGAGCCGCCCCTCGACCCAGGACGTGTCCGTGACCTCGAGCCGCACCCCGGCCTCCGTCGCCGCCGCCGACTTCGCGGCCAGGAGCCCGGCCAGGTAGGGATCGTCCACGCCCGTGACCCAGGTCTGGCTCTCGCTGAGCGAGGCCAGGTAGCGCCCGGCCTCCTCGACGTCACCGTGGTGCAGCATCCCGGTCAGGACGTGCAGCCGGTTGCTGTGCTCATGGGCCTGGGCGCGCAGCGCGTCGGTGAGGGCGCGCGTCGACTCCAGCTCGCGCGCCAGCTGGTCGAGGTCGGAGCGGTCGCGGAGGATCAGCACGGTCCCGAGGTCGCGCTGGTCCCGTTGGACCGGCACCCGGGTGACCAGCACGGCGCGCCCGCCGACGAGCCGGAGCGCACCGGCCGGCGCGGGCTCCTCGATCAGGAGCATGCGCACGTCGTCCCCCACCCCGGTCTCCGCGAGCGGGACCCCGCGCGGCAGGGGACAGCCGACGAGCCGGGCGGCCTCGGCGTTGCTGACGCTCACGCGCCCGCGCGGGTCGACCGCGAGCACGCCGTCGCGCACGCCTCCGAGGACGGCGGCGTGCTCGCGCACCAGGTCGGCCATCTCCTCCGGCTCCAGGCCCAGCGTGCTGCGCCGCAGCCGGCGCGACAGCAGTACGGCCCCGACCAGGCCGAGGGCCAGCGGGGCCAGGGCGACGAAGGCCAGCAGGGTCGCCAGCCTGTGGGACGCCGCGTCGATCTCGGCGATGTCGATGCCGACGCTGACCTCACCGACGACGTCGCCGGTGTCGTCGCGCAGCGGCACCTTGCCCCGTGCCGAGCGTCCGAGCGTGCCCTGCTCCACGGTGACCACTTCACGACCGGACAGCGCGGCATCGGGGCTGGTGCTGACCCGCTGGCCGATCTCACCGGGCGTCGGGTGGCTGTAGCGGATGCCGCGGTCGTCGGTCACCACGACGTACAGCGCCCCGGTGGCGCGACGTACCCGTTCGGCGTCCCGCTGGACGGGCCCTGAGGCGCGGGGCTGCGACCGGGCGACCTGCTGGGCCAGGCCCGGCTCGGCGGCCACGCTCCGCGCGATCGCGAGCGCGCGCTGCTCGTACTCGGACTCGAGGTCCCGCCGGAGCACCGCGGCGGTCGCCGCCCAGGCGGCGACGAGGACCAGCACCAGCAGCACCCCGAACGCCACCAGCGCCTGGGTGCTCAGCGCCAGGCGACGTCCCGGCAACGGCGTTCGCACCCGGAGAGAGTACGGCGCGGTGGCTTCCGGAGCGCCGTGAGAAGAATGCGCAGAACGTTGTTTGTGTCGGGTTCGACGACAACGATCGCAAGGCTGGTGACGGCCGTCACGCGACGCCTACGGTCCCCGGCCATGACCGACATCACATCTCGCCGCGATCCCCACGCCCCCGGCGTCCCGGGCGTCCCGGCGATCTCATTGCGCGGGGCGACCAAGCGCTTCGCCACCAAGGACGGCAGCGCGTTCACCGCCATCCGGGACGTGACACTCGACGTGGCCCCGGGCGAGTTCGTCGCCGTCGTCGGGCCCACCGGGTGCGGCAAGTCCACGACCCTGTCCCTCGTCTCCGGCCTCGAGCCGGCCTCGGTCGGCACCGTCGAGGTCGCGGGGCAGCCGGTCGAGGGGATCCCGGACGGCGTGGGCTACATGTTCCAGGCAGACGCGGTGCTGCCGTGGAAGAACGTGCTCGACAACGTCGCGCTCGGCCTGCGGTACCGCGGCCTGCGACGTGCCGACGCCGAGGCCCGCGCCCGTGACTGGATCAACCGCGTCGGGCTCGGCGGCTTCGAGGACCGCTACCCGCACCAGCTCTCCGGCGGGATGCGGAAGCGGGTCGCGATGGCGCAGACCCTCATCACGGAGCCGACCGTGCTGCTGCTCGACGAGCCGTTCGGGGCGCTCGACGTCCAGACCCGCGAGCTCATGCAGGACGAGCTCCTCACCCTCTGGTCGGGGTCCGGCGCCGCGTGCGTGTTCGTGACCCACGACCTGACCGAGGCCATCAGCCTCGCGGACCGCGTGGTCGTGATGACCGCCGGGCCGGCGACCGTCAAGGACGTCGTGACCGTCGACCTCCCCCGTCCGCGCCGGGTCGAGGAGATCCGGCTCACCCCCGAGTTCATCCAGCTCTACAAGCGCATCTGGGACAGCTTGCGCGAGGAAGTGGAGATCACCCGTGCGAGAGGAGCCTCCCGTGTCGCTTGACACCCAGACCCGACCAACAGCCGAGCCCCAGCAGGTGCCGGCGCCGAGCCCGACCTTCCGACTCTTCCGCAGCCGCGCGTCGCGGCGCCGGTCGACGGTGGCGCTCGTGCGGGTGCTGCTCATCGTCGTGTGGCTCGCCTCGTGGGAGCTCGCGGCTCGCACGGTGATCGACCCGTTCTACTACTCGATGCCGAGCCAGATCTGGGACCGCCTGGTCGACTGGTTCACCGAGGGCACCTCGATGGGCTCGATCTGGTCGAACATGGCGGTCACCCTCGAGGAGGCGGTGCTCGGCTTCGTGATCGGCACGTTCGCCGGCGTCGTCCTGGGCATCGTCCTCGGCCGGGCGCGCTTCCTCTCCGACGTGCTCGCGCCGTTCATCAAGGGTGCCAACGCCATCCCACGCATCGTGCTGGCGTCGCTGTTCGTCATCTGGTTCGGCCTCGGCATGAGCTCGAAGGTCGCGACGGCGTTCGTGCTGGTCTTCTTCGCGGTGTTCTTCAACTCGTTCCAGGGAGCGCGCGAGGTCGACAAGGTGCTCGTCGACAACGCCCGGATCCTGGGCGCGAGCCGCTGGGCGATGATGCGCACCGTCATCCTGCCGAGCGCGACCTCCTGGATCCTCGCCAGCATGCACGTCGCCTTCGGCTTCGCGCTGATCGGCGCGATCGTCGGCGAGTTCACCGGGGCCGACCAGGGCCTCGGCCTCCTCATCAACCACGCGCAGGGCAACTTCGACGCCGCAGGCATCTACGCCGGCATGTTGATCGTCACCGTCCTCGCCCTCGGCGCCGAGTGGCTCATCACCCGCCTCGAGCAGCGCCTCACCTCGTGGCGCCCGCCGTCCGGCTCCGAGCTCGCCCGCGACCTCTGACCTCACCCCATTTCCGTCCCACCCCAAGGAGTACTCCCATGCCCACCACCCCTCGCCGCGTCCTCGCCGCCTCGATCGCCACCGCCTCGGTCGCGGCCGCCCTGACGGGCTGTCGCGGCGCCGCGGCCGACGACGACGCGGCGGCCACCCCGAACGTCTCGATCATGGTCGGCGGCATCGACAAGGTGATCTACCTGCCGGCCATGCTCACCGAGCGGCTCGGCTACTTCGACGACGCCGGCGTCGACGTCGACCTCAAGACCGAGCCCTCGGGCGCGAGCGCCGAGAACGTCATGCTCGCCGGCAAGGTGGACGGCGTCGTCGGCTTCTACGACCACACGATCGCCCTCCAGGCGCAGGACAAGTGCGTGGAGAGCGTGGTCCAGCTGGCCAAGGTGCCCGGCGAGGCGGAGGTGGTCGCCACCTCGTCCGACAGCGTCGGGAGCGCCGCCGACTTCGGAGGCAAGAAGCTCGGCGTGACGTCCCCGGGCTCGTCCACCGACTACCTGACGCAGTACCTCGCCACGAAGAACGGCGTGGACACGTCGGACTACTCGACCGTCACCGCCGGCGCCGGCTCGACGTTCATCGCCGCACTCCAGAACGGCGGGATCGACGCGGGCATGACCACGGACCCGACCATCGCGACCGCGGTCGACAAGGGCCTCGGCAAGGTCCTCATCGACATGCGCACGGAGGAGGGCACCAAGGCCGCGCTCGGCGGGCTCTATCCCGCGGCGTCGCTCTACATGACCTGCGACTACGTCGAGCAGAACCCGAAGACCGTGCAGAAGCTGGCCGACGCGTTCGTGCGGACCATGCAGTGGATCAGCACCCACGACGCCGCCGAGATCGCCGCCGAGATGCCGGCGGACTACGCCGGCGGCGACCCGGAGCTCTACGTGCAGTCGATCAAGGACTCCTCGCCGATGTTCACGACCGACGGCCGGATGCCCGAGGGCGGACCGGAGACCGTCCTCGACGTCCTCGGCACGTTCTCCGACACGGTGAAGGCCAAGAAGGACGACATCGACCTGTCGAAGACCTACACCACGGAGTTCGTCGACAACGCCGGCTGACCCGGAACGCGGCCGAGTCGGCGCAGTCTCAGCTGAGACTGCGCCGACTCGGCGTTCACGGCAGGGCGACCACGCCGAGCTCGGCGGGCGAGGCCAGGAGATCGTTGCGCGGGATGACGCGGACCGTGTAGCCGAACGAGCCGGAGTGGTCGAGGACGTGCTCGCCGTCGAACCGGTGCCGCCCGCCCTCGTAGGACTCGGCGACGTGGAGCGACTCGATCGCGGCGTCGAGCAGGTCGTCATCGCCGTTGCTGCGGCCGTGGACGAGCTGCACCTCCACGTCGTCGGGCGACAGGGAGCCGAGCGCGACGAACGCGCGGACGCTCATGATGTCGCCGACCTCGGGGGCGTCGCCGACGCCGCTGCTCTCGACGTGCTCGACGCGGACACCCGGCCAGCCCGAGCGCACCTTCTTCTTCCAGGCCGCGAGCTCGGTGGCGCCGGCGTAGTCGGAGTTGAGGCGGTGCGCGGTGGTCGCAGCCGGGGCGTAGAGCTTCCGCACGTAGTCGCGGACCATGCGGGTCGCGAGCACCTTCGGGCCGAGCGACTTCAGCGTGTGCCGGGTCATCTCCAGCCAGCGGGTAGGTACGCCGTCGGCGTCGAGGTCGTAGAAGCGCGGGGCGACGTCGTTCTCGATCAGGTCGTAGAGCGCGTGCGCCTCGAGGTCGTCACGGTGGTCGGCGTCCTCGACGCCGTCGGCGGTGGGGATCGCCCAGCCGTTGTCCCCGTCGTACCACTCGTCCCACCAGCCGTCGAGCACCGACAGGTTCAGGCCGCCGTTCAGCGCGGCCTTCATGCCCGACGTGCCGCAGGCCTCGTACGGCCGCAGCGGGTTGTTGAGCCACACGTCGCAGCCGGGGTAGAGCGGCTGCGCCATCGCGATGTCGTAGTTGGGCAGGAAGACGATGCGGTGCCGGATCTCGGGGTCGTCGGAGAGCCGCACGATGTCCTGGATCAGCTTCTTGCCGCCGTCGTCGGCCGGGTGCGCCTTGCCGGCGATCACCAGCTGGATCGGGCGCTCGGGGTGCAGCAGCAGGCTCTTGAGCCGCGCCGGGTCGCGCATCATCAGCGTCAGTCGCTTGTACGACGCGGCCCGTCGCGCGAAGCCGATCGTGAGCACGTCGGGGTCGAGCGCGTTGTCGGTCCACGCGAGCTCGGCCGTGGCCGCGCCGCGCTCCTCCCACGAGCGGCGCAGCCGCTTCCGCGCGTCGGCGACGAGGCGCCCGCGCAGCACCCGCTTGGTCGCCCACACCTGGTCGCCCGGGACCTTGTCCACGGCCGCCCAGAACGCGTCGACGTCGTCGGAGTCGCGCTCGGCACCCTGGCCGGCCGCGAGGTCGAACATCTCGCGTGCCACCCAGGTCGGGGCGTGCACGCCGTTCGTGATCGACCCGATCGGCACCTCGGCCTCGTCGAAGGCCGGCCACAGGCCGCTGAACATGCCGCGGCTGACGTGGCCGTGCAGCCGGGAGACGCCGTTCGCACGCTGGGCGAGCCGGAAGCCCATCACCGCCATGTTGAAGACCGAGGTGTCACCGCCCTCGTAGTCCTCGGCGCCGAGGGCGAGGATCCGCTCCACGGGTACGCCGGGCACCGGTCCCGCGTCGCTGAAGTACTGCTCGACCAGGGTCCGCGGGAACCGGTCGATGCCGGCCGGCACCGGGGTGTGCGTGGTGAAGACGGTCGACGCGCGGCCGACCTCGAGCGCGGTGTCGAGGTCGAGCTTCGGGCCGCCCTCGGCGACCGTCAGCTCGCGGATCCGCTCCAGCCCGAGGAAGCCGGCGTGGCCCTCGTTGGTGTGGAACACCTCCGGCGCAGGGTGGCCGGTGATCCGGCAGTACGCGCGGATCGCCCGCACCCCGCCGATGCCGAGCAGCAGCTCCTGGCGCAGCCGGTGCTCGCTGGTGCCGCCGTAGAGCCGGTCGGTCACCTCGCGGTAGTGGTCGGGGTTGGCCTCGACGTCGGTGTCGAGCATCAGCAGCGGGACCCGCCCGACGCTGGCGACCCAGATCCGCGCCTGCAGGTCGGGGCCGCCCGGGAGCGCCAGCGAGATCATCGCCCGCTCGCCGTTCTCCTCGCGGAGCAGCGAGATCGGCAGCCCGTCGGGGTCCAGGACCGGATAGGTCTCCTGCTGCCAGCCCTCGCGGGAGAGCGCCTGCTTGAAGTAGCCGTGCCGGTAGAGCAGACCGACGCCGAGGATCGGTACGCCGAGGTCGCTGGCCGCCTTCAGATGGTCACCGGCCAGGATGCCGAGGCCGCCGGAGTACTGCGGCAGCACCGCGGTGATGCCGAATTCCGGCGAGAAGTAGGCGATCGCGCGCGGCACGTCCTCGCCGGCCGCCTGGCGGCGCTGGTACCAGCGCTCGCCGGTCAGGTAGCGGCTCAGGCTGTCGCGCGCGGCAGCGAGCATCGACAGGAACTCCTCGGACCGGGCCAGGTCGTTGAGCCGCTGGGGGCCGACCGCGCCGAGGAGCCGCACCGGGTCACGCCCGGTGGACTCCCACAGGTCGGGGTCGACGTACTCGAACACGTCCTGCGACTCGGGGTGCCACGACCAGCGCAGGTTGCCGGCGAGATCGCCCAGCGCGGCGAGCGCCGGGGGCAGGACGGGACGGACGGTGAATCGACGAATGGCACGCACGGAGCGGACGCTACCCCGCTTGCCTTGGAACGATCAAAGTGTGGGCCGCGGAGCGGTTCACATAACGAACCCCCCTGTCCGGCGTTGCCCCGGGCATGACCCGCTACCGCGTCGCCGCGCTGGGCCTCCTGACCGTCACCCTGGTCCCGGGCCTCGCGCAGCTCCCCGCCGCCCTCGCCACGAGCGCCACCGCCGCCACCGCCGCCACCGCCACCCAACAGACCCACGCGACCCCCCGGCCACTGGGGAGCCTCGCCGACCCGGTCGCCGGCCTCACCGACCTCGACGCGCGCGGCACCGTCCTTCCGACGGCGACCCAGCGCTCCGCCGCCGCGGCGCTCGGCGCCGTTGACCTGCGGTGGAACCAGTTCGGCACGCCGGCCTCGATCCTCCCTGCCGACGGCGTGCTCGCCCGCGCGACGTCCGCCGACCCGGTCGCCGCGGCGCGCGCCTGGCTGCACGACAACGCGGCCGTGTTCGGCCTCACCGCCGCGCAGGCGGACGGGCTCGAGCTCGTCAACAGCCAGCAGCTCGCGCAGAGCCCCGCCCGCGCGGTGCTGTTCCGCCAGCGGTTCGGCGATCTGACGCCCGCCCTCGACAGCATGGTCAACGTCGGCGTCGCGCACGGGGAGATCGCCTATGCCTCCTCGTCGATCGCCAAGGCGGACGGCGCTCCCCCGGCGGCCACGCTGACCCCGGTGCAGGCCTTCGTGAAGGCAGCCGCGAACGTCGGCCGCGACCTCGACGCCGGCACCATCGCCGACATCACCAGCAAGGTCACCGGGGGCTGGACCCGGCTGACCGTCCCGGGCTTCGCCCAGCAGCAGCTGGTCCGTGAGCGCGCGCTCGCGATGGCGGACGGCACCGTGCGCCCGGTGTTCGAGACCGACGTGCTGGACGTCGCCAGGGGCTCCGCCTTCGCCTACACCCTGATGGTCGACGGCGTCACCGGCGCGATCCTGCACCGGCAGAACCAGGCCGAGAGCAACAACGACGTCTACCCGTTCCAGGGCGAGGTGACCGCGACCGAGTGCGGACCCAAGCACGAGTTCGAGCTCACCGACGACAACACCAGGCAGATCGTCGCGGTCGCGGCGATGGCGAACACTGCCGACGACATCGAGGTCAAGATCTTCTCCCCCGGCGGCGACCTGCTCGTCTCCGGCGACCTGGGCACCAGCCCCGAGACCGCGACGTACGCCGCGGACTCGATCCCGAAGGGCATCTACACGATGCAGGTGTGCCCCTTCGCCGACCCGACGGTGCCCTTCCTGCCGCCGGGCAACTACGTCGCGAGCGTCACCTCGAGCGACACGGCGGGCCCGTCGACCGGCGACACCGGGTTCGACCCGAAGTGGCGCTACTTCACCGCCAACCCGACCCTCGACTACTCCCCCGACACCACGCCGAAGAACACCGTCATCGGCTGCTGGGTCCCCGGTGGCGGCTGCACCACGCCCACCGGCCCGTTCCGCAACGTCGCCGCGCCCGGGCCGTGGGACACCCTCGCCGGCAGCGGGATCGGCACCATGACCACGGTCGGCAACAACGCCGACACCCACGAGGCCTGGGCGAATCCCCTCGCCCCGGGCGGGACCGCGCAGGCGCCGGTCTCTCCGACCCGTGAGTACACGACCGAGTTCACGGACGCCTGGAACAACTCCCGGTGCGACCCCACCCAGCTGCACCCCGGCGGCAACGACATCGACGCCACCGTGACGAACCTGTTCGTCGCGCACAACCGGATGCACGACTTCTCGTACTACCTCGGCTTCACGGAGGCGAACTACAACCTCCAGGCCAGCAACCTCGGCCGGGGTGGCGTCGAGGGCGACCAGGAGACCGGCAACGCCCAGGCCGGCGCGCTCACCGGCGGCACCCCGTCGTACCTCGGCCGGGACAACGCGAACCAGATCACGCTGCAGGACGGCGTGCCCGGCATCACGAACCAGTACCTCTTCCAGCCGATCGCCGGCGCGTTCTACGCCCCCTGCGTCGACGGCGCCCTCGACATGGGCATCGTCGGCCACGAGTACACCCATGCGATCAGCAACCGGATGATCGGCGGCCCCGACGAGAGCATCACGTCCGCCCAGGGCGGCGCGATGGGCGAGTCGTGGGGCGACCTGACCGCCGGCGAGTACATGTTCAGCCACGGCTACCGCAACGGCGGCAACCCCTGGGCCGTCGGCGTCTACGCCACCGGCAACAAGTCGGTCGCCATCCGCGACTACGCCATCAATCACAACCCGCTGAACTACTCCGACGTCGGCTACGACGTCACGGGCGACGAGGTGCACGCGGACGGCGAGATCTGGAACGGCACCAACTGGACCGTCCGCCAGGCCCTGGTCAAGAAGTACGACGCGAGGTTCCCGTACGACGACCGGGCGCTCCAGCTCCGCTGCGCCCAGGCCAAGGCGGACCAGACGCCGCTGCCCGCCAACCAGTGCCCGGGCAACCGCCGCTGGATCCAGCTGGTCTTCGATGCGTTCCTGCTCCAGCAGGGCGCGACCTCGATGCTGGACGCCCGTGACGCCATGATCGCGGCCGACCAGATGCGCTTCGGCGGCAAGGACAAGAAGGTCCTCTGGGATGCATTCGCCCGGCGCGGCATGGGCAAGGGCGCCTCGACGCCGACCGCCGACTCGGGCAACACGAACCCGAGCTTCAGGTCGCCGACGTCGACGAACGCCGTCGTGAGGTTCGCCGGCAACCGGGCCGGGAAGATCTACGTCGGCCACTTCGAGGCCCGCGCGACGCCGGTCGCCGACACCTCGGCGAAGACCAGGAAGCTGGGCAACACGCTGACCCTCGCTCCGGGCCGCTACGAGATGCTCGCCGTCTCGAAGTCGCGGGGCTTCAAGCGGTTCCACCTCACGGTGAGGGCCGGCCAGCACAGGACCATCCACCTGAGGACGCCGAGGAACCTGGCCTCGCAGAAGAACGGAGCCGAGGTCCTCGGCACCACCGACGGCTCGCTCAACGCCGGGTCGCTCATCGACGGCACCGAGCGCACCGCCTGGGGCGGCGTCACCGCCGACAACGTGGACGCGACGCACCCGTACGTCGCGGTCGACCTGGCCGGCGGTGTCCACACGGTCCGCCGGGTGCAGGTCAGCGCGATGCTCACCCCGGCCCCGGCAGACGGCACGGAGGTGCCGCTCGCGAAGGACCCCGACCCCGACTCGGGCTCACGGTTCACGGCGCTGCGGAAGTTCGCGCTCGAGGCCTGCGTCAAGAGCTGCGGTGGCGCGCACGCGACGTGGAAGCGGTTCTACGTCTCCCCCGGCAACGCGTTCCCTGCGGTCCGGCCGCGGCCGGTCGCCCCGAACCTGACCCTCCGCTCGTTCGCCGTCCCGGCGACGAGGGCGGCCGCGATCCGGTTCGTGGTGCTCGAGAACCAGTGCACGGGGTTCGCCGGGTACGCCGGTGAACAGGACAACGACCCGACCGCCCCGACCGACTGCAAGGCCGGGTCGGACCGCGGCACGATCGTGCACGCAGCCGAGCTGCAGGTGTTCTGAGCTGCCTTCGTCGCCCGAGCGTGCTCGGGCGACGAAGTGCCAGCAGCAGGTCGAGTAGCCGCGCGACCGACGAAGGAGGTCGCGACCGGCGTATCGAGACCGCGACAGGTGACGGGGGTCGAGTAGCCGCGCGACCGACGAAGGAGGTCGCGACCGGCGTATCGAGACCGCGACAGGTGACGGGGGTCGAGTAGCCGCGCGACCGACGAAGGAGGTCGCGACCGGCGTATCGAGACCGCGACAGGTGACGGGGGTCTCGATACGCCGCCTCGTCCCTCGGCGGCTACTCGACCACCGACCGTGCCGCCGCGCGACCGACGAAGGAGGTCGCGACCGGCGTATCGAGACCGCGACAGGTGACGGGGGCCTCGATACGCCGCCTCGTCCCTCGGCGGCTACTCGACCACCGACCGTGCCGCCGCGCGACCGACGAAGGAGGTCGCGACCGGCGTATCGAGACCGCGACAGGTGACGGGGGTCTCGATACGCCGCCTCGTCCCTCGGCGGCCACTCGACCACCGATCACCGTCCGCACGCAGACCGCCGCCTCGTCCCTCGGCGGCCACTCGACCACCGACCGGGCTGCCGCCGCGTCCCCCGGGGCTCGACCACCGATCACCAGTCGGACAGACCGGTTTCCGACCAGCGCCGACGGGTACGCGGTACCCGTTGCCCACGCACGCTCGCTAGGTTGGAGATCATGGTCGGACGCATCCCCATCATGAACGTCGCGCCGTTGGTGGACCTGGGGCGACAGCCCGCGAAGGCGACCGTCGGCGAGCCGTTCCCGGTGACCGCGACGGTGTTCCGCGAGGGCCACGACTTGCTCGGCGCCGAGGTCGTGCTCATCGGCCCCGGCGGGCAACGTCGCCCCCCGGTGCGGATGACCAAGCACGCCGAGGTCCCGGACCTGTACGAGGCCTGGGTGACGCCCGACGCCGAGGGCCCGTGGACCTTCGAGGTCGTCGCCTGGTCCGACCCGCTGTCCACCTGGCAGCACCACGCGGCGCTCAAGGTGCCCGCCGGCGTGGACGTCGAGCTGATGTTCCTCGAGGGCACGCTGCTGCTCGATCGGGTGCTCGCCTCGCTGGACCCGCGCGACCCGTCCTCGGCCGACGCCGCCCAGGTCCTGCAGGGCGCGATCGACGCGGCCCGGGACACCGAGCGGCCGGCCGCGGCCCGGCTCGCGGTCCTCGAGTCGCCCGAGGTGACCGGCATCCTGCGCACCCACCCGATCCGGGAGCTCCTGACCGTCGAGGGCCCGTACCCGGCGTACGCCGACCGGGCGCGCGCGCTGTTCAGCAGCTGGTACGAGTTCTTCCCCCGCTCCGAGGGCGCCGTCAAGGACCCGAAGACAGGGGCGGTCACCAGCGGCAGCTTCCAGACCGCCGCCAAGCGCCTCGACGCGGTCGCCTCGATGGGCTTCGACGTCATCTACCTCCCGCCGATCCACCCGATCGGCGAGGTGAACCGGAAGGGCCGCAACAACACTCTTCATCCCGAGCCCCAGGACACCGGCTCGCCGTGGGCGATCGGCTCGAAGGATGGCGGTCACGACGCGATCCACCCCGACCTCGGGACCTTCGAGGACTTCGACGCCTTCGTCGCCCGGGCCCGCGACCTCGGCCTGGAGGTGGCGATCGACCTGGCGCTCCAGGCCGCGCCGGACCACCCCTGGGTGACCAGCCACCCCGAGTGGTTCACCACCCGGGCGGACGGCACCATCGCGTACGCCGAGAACCCGCCCAAGAAGTACCAGGACATCTACCCGGTCAACTTCGACAACGACCCCAGCGGCATCTGCCAGGAGGTGCTGAGGATCGTCCGGCTCTGGATGTCGCACGGCGTCCGGATCTTCCGCGTCGACAACCCGCACACGAAGCCGGTGGCGTTCTGGGAGTGGTTGCTGAAGGAGGTCCGGCGCACCGACCCCGACGTGCTCTTCCTGTCCGAGGCCTTCACCCGGCCGGCGATGATGCGGGCGCTCGGGGCGGTCGGCTTCCACCAGAGCTACACCTACTTCACCTGGCGGACCGCGAAGTGGGAGCTCGAGGAGTACCTCCGCGAGGTGTCCCACGAGTCCGACCACCTGATGCGGCCGAACTTCTTCGTCAACACCCCGGACATCCTCCACGCGTTCCTGCAGTACGGCGGGCCGGCCGCGTTCAAGATCCGCGCCACGATCGCCGCGACGGGGTCACCGAGCTGGGGCGTGTACGCCGGCTACGAGCTGTACGAGCACGTGGCGGTCCGGCCGGGGAGCGAGGAGTACCTCGACTCGGAGAAGTACCAGATCCGGATCCGCGACTGGGACGCGGCTGACCGCGAGGGTCGCACGCTCGCGCCGTACCTCACCCGGCTCAACGAGATCCGCCGCGCCCACCCGGCGCTCCAGCTGCTGCGCAACGTCAGCATCCACTGGAGCGACGACGAGAACGTGCTGGTGTTCTCGAAGCGACACACGCTGCCCGGCGGGGCGGACGACGTCGTCATCGTGGTGGTGAACGTCGACCCGCACGCCACCCGCGAGACGACGGTGCACCTGGACATGACCGCGCTCGGCCTGACCGAGCACGAGTCGTTCATCGCGCACGACGAGATCACCGGCAGCGAGTGGAACTGGGGCGCGCACAACTACGTGCGCCTCGACCCGTTCCACGAGCCGGCCCACATCCTCAGCGTGAGGAGGCCCCGATGACCGGAGCGGACACGGTGAAGCCCCTGAACAGCACGCCGGAGTGGTTCAAGACCGCGGTCTTCTACGAGGTCCTGGTCCGTGCGTTCCGCGACTCGAACGCCGACGGCACCGGCGACTTCCGCGGGCTGGTCGAGAAGCTCGACTACCTGGAGTGGCTCGGCGTCGACTGCCTCTGGATCCCGCCGTTCTTCCCGAGCCCGCTGCGCGACGACGGGTACGACGTCGCGGACTTCACCGGCGTGCACCCGGAGATCGGGACCATCGACGACTTCCGCTACTTCCTGGGCGAGGCGCACAAGCGCGGCATCCGGGTGATCATCGACTTCGTCATGAACCACACGAGCGACCAGCACGAGTGGTTCCAGCAGTCGCGGTCGGACCCGGAGGGGCCGTACGGCGACTTCTACGTCTGGTCCGACACCGACGAGCTCTACCAGGAGGCGCGGATCATCTTCGTCGACACCGAGCCGTCGAACTGGACGTGGGACCCGGTCCGCCAGCAGTACTTCTGGCACCGGTTCTTCTCCCACCAGCCCGACCTCAACTTCGACAACCCGAAGGTGCACGAGGCGATCCTCGACGCGATCCGCTTCTGGCTCGACATGGGCATGGACGGGTTCCGGCTCGACGCGGTGCCGTACCTCTACGAGCGGCCGGGCACCAACGGCGAGAACCTCCCCGAGACCCACGACTTCCTGCGCAAGGTGCGCAAGGTCGTCGACGACGAGTACCCCGGCCGGGTCCTGCTCTGCGAGGCCAACCAGTGGCCCGAGGACGTCGTGGAGTACTTCGGCGACTTCGAGGCCGGCGGTGACGAGTGCCACATGGCCTTCCACTTCCCGGTGATGCCGCGCATCTTCATGTCGGTGCGGCGGGAGTCGCGGTTCCCGATCTCGGAGATCCTCGAGCAGACACCGCCGATCCCCGACTCCTGCCAGTGGGGCATCTTCCTGCGCAACCACGACGAGCTCACCCTCGAGATGGTGACCGACGAGGACCGCGACTACATGTGGGGCGAGTACGCCAAGGACCCGCGCATGAAGGCCAACATCGGCATCCGCCGGCGGCTCGCCCCGCTGCTGGACAACGACATGAACCAGATGGAGCTCTTCAACGCGCTCCTGCTCTCGCTGCCCGGGTCACCGGTCCTCTACTACGGCGACGAGATCGGGATGGGCGACAACATCTGGCTCGGTGACCGCGACGGCGTGCGCACCCCGATGCAGTGGACGGCCGACCGCAACGCCGGCTTCTCGTCCGCGACCCCGGGCAAGCTGGACCGACCAGTGATCCAGGACCCGGTTTTCGGGTACCAGTCGGTCAATGTCGAGGCCCAGCTGGAGAACTCCTCGTCGCTCCTGCACTGGACGCGGCGGATGATCCACACGCGCCGCAACCACCCAGCCTTCGGCCTGGGCGAGTTCCACGACCTCGGCGGGTCGAACCCGTCGGTCCTGTCCTACGTGCGCGAGCACGTCACCGAGGACGGCCAGGAGGACCTCATCCTCTGCGTCAACAACCTGTCCCGGTTCCCGCAGCCGGTCGAGCTCGACCTGCGCAGGTACGAGGGGCGGCGCCCGGTCGAGCTCCTCGGCGGCGTGCCGTTCCCCGAGATCGGCGAGCTGCCGTACCTCCTGACCCTGGCCGGCTACGGGTTCTACTGGTTCCGGCTGACCGCCGCTCCTGCGACCACCGAAGAGGGGCTGCTGCTGTGACGGCACAGACGGTCAGGCCCGACCCCGACGTGTTCGAGCGATACCTGGAGCGCACGCGCTGGTTCGGCGGCAAGGGCCGACCGTTCCGGATCGCCGGCGTACGCCGCATCGGCGAGGTGCCGTGCGCGGGCGAGAAGGACCCGAGCGTGGTCATCGACCTGGTCGAGGTCGCCTACGAGGACGCGGAGGGCGGCTCGGAGGTCTACCAGGTCCCGATCGCGTTCTACGAGAACCCCGAGACCCGCCTGGACCATGCGTTCATCGGCTGGTGGGAGGAGCCGTCGTACGGCTGGGTGCACGCCTACGACGCGCTCCACGACCGCGAGGCGATGGGCTGCTGGCTGCGTTCGTTCGCCCAGGCCGCCGGCGAGCCCGGTGGCAACCTGAACGACGAGAGCGGCCTGCGGTTCCACCGGCTGCCCGGCTACGAGCTCGACCTCGAGACGCACTCGACGCTCTTCTCCGGCGAGCAGTCCAACTCCTCGGTGGCGTACGGCGACGACGCCCTGATGAAGGTGTTCCGCAAGATCACCCCGGGCGTGAACCCGGACATCAGCGTCCACGAGGTGCTGACCCGAGCCGGCTCCGACCACATCGCCGCGCTCTACGGCTGGCTGGACTGGGTCGACGGGGACCCGACGAGCCAGGGCGCGGGCGGCTCCGGCACCACCGTGCAGCTCGCGATGCTGCAGCAGTTCCTCCGCACCGCCAGCGACGGGTGGGACCTGGCGCTGGCCAGCGCCCGCAACCTGTTCGCCGAGGGCGACCTGCACGCCAACGAGGCCGGCGGCGACTTCGCCGCCGAGGCCGAGCGGCTCGGCGTCGCGCTGCGCGAGGTGCACACGGTGCTCGCCGAGCACTTCCCGGTCGAGCGCCTGGACGCCGCCGCCGTCGGCGAGCTCGCCGACGGCATGGACGCGCGGCTCGACAACGCCCTCACCGTCGTGGCGGGGCTCGCGCCGTACGAAGCGGGGCTGCGCGCGGCGTACTCCCGGCTCCGCGAGATCGACGGCATGGAGGTCCAGCAGATCCACGGGGACCTGCACCTCGGCCAGACCCTGCGCACCAGCCTCGGCTGGAAGATCGTCGACTTCGAGGGCGAGCCCGCGAAGCCGCTCGCCGAGCGGCTGCGGCCCGACTCCACGTGGCGCGACGTCGCCGGGATGCTGCGCTCCTTCGACTACGTGCCGCACGTGGTGGAGCGGCAGTTCGCCGAGGACCAGCCCGAGGGCGTCGACCAGCGCGCCTACCGGGCCGAGGAGTGGGCGCACCGCAACCGCAACCACTTCCTCACGGCGTACGCCGAGGGCGGGCTGGACGACGAGGAGCGCGTGCTCCTCGACGCCTACGTCGCCGACAAGGCCGTGTACGAGACCGTGTACGAGACCCGCAACCGTCCGACCTGGGTGGGCATCCCGCTCGAGGCCGTGGCGAGGATCGGAGCCTGATGACCGCGAAGCTCCTGGACGTGTCCCCAGCCGAGCTCACGCAGGTGGTGCGCGGCGAGCACGGCAACCCGCACGGAGTCCTCGGCCCGCACCCGCACGACGGCGGGGTGACGGTCCGGGTGCTCAGGCCGCTCGCCTCCCGGGTCGTGGTGCGCTGGGACGGCGGAGAGGCGGAGCTGACCCACGAGCACGAAGGCATCTGGTCCGGCGTGCTGCCGGTCCCGGACGTGCCGGACTACCGGCTCGCGGTCAGCTACGGACCCGACGAGCACGTCACCGACGACCCGTACCGCTTCCTCCCGACCCTCGGCGAGGTGGACCTGCACCTGATCAACGAGGGCCGGCACGAGCAGCTGTGGGACGTCCTCGGCGCCCGCGTGCACCACTACCCCGGGGCCCTCGAGCCGGTGACCGGCACGTCGTTCGCCGTCTGGGCGCCGAACGCCCGGGCGATCCGGCTCAAGGCCGACTTCAACAGCTGGGACGGCCGCGAGCACCCGATGCGCCAGCTCGGCACCTCCGGGGTGTGGGAGCTCTTCGTGCCGGGCGTCGGCACCGGTGCGGCGTACAAGTACGTCATCCTCGGCCCCGACGGCGAGTGGCGCGAGAAGGCCGACCCGATGGCGTTCTGGGCCGAGCAGCCCGCCGACACCGCGTCCAGGATCTTCGAGTCCTCCTACTCCTGGGGCGACGACGCGTGGCTGCGCGAGCGTGCGTCGAGGCAGCCGGTCGCCGAGCCGATGAGCGTCTACGAGATGCACCTCGGGTCCTGGAAGAAGCACCCCGACGGCCGCTACTGGTCGTGGGCCGAGCTCGCCGACGACCTCCCGGCGTACGTCGCCGGCCTGGGCTTCACCCACGTCGAGCTGATGCCGGTGATGCAGCACCCGTTCGGCGGGTCGTGGGGCTATCACGTGACGTCGTACTTCGCGCCGGACTCGCGGTTCGGCGACCCCGACGGCTTCCGGCTCCTCGTCGACCGCCTGCACCAGGCCGGGGTCGGCGTGATCCTGGACTGGGTGCCCGGCCACTTCGCGACCGACGAGTGGGCGCTGGCCCGGTTCGACGGCACGCCGCTCTACGAGGACCCGAACCCGCAGCGCGGCTGGCACAAGGAGTGGGGCTCGCACATCTTCAACTTCGGCCGGCCCGAGGTGCGCAACTTCCTGTACGCCAACGCGCTCTACTGGCTCGAGGAGTTCCACGCGGACGGGCTCCGGGTCGACGGCGTCGCGTCGATGCTCTACCTGGACTACGCGCGGGAGGAGGGCGAGTGGTCGCCGAACATCCACGGGGGCCACGAGAACCTCGAGGCCGTGCAGTTCCTCCAGGAGATGAACGCGACCGTCTACAAGCGGGTCCCCGGCGTCACCACCATCGCCGAGGAGTCGACGTCCTGGCCGGGCGTCACCCGCTCGACCGACAGCGACGGCCTCGGCTTCGGCTTCAAGTGGAACATGGGCTGGATGCACGACTCGCTGGACTACCTGTCGCACGAGCCGATCTACCGCGCCTATCACCACGGCGAGCTGACGTTCTCGCTGGTCTACGCATTCTCCGAGAACTTCGTGCTCCCGCTCAGCCACGACGAGGTCGTGCACGGGAAGGGCTCGCTGCTGCGCAAGATGCCCGGTGACCGCTGGCAGCAGCTCGCGAACGTGCGCGCCTACCTGGCCTACATGTGGGCGCACCCGGGCAAGCAGCTGACGTTCATGGGCATCGAGCTCGGCCAGGAGTCCGAGTGGGCGGAGTCGCGCGAGCTCGACTGGTGGCTGCTGGACCACCCCGAGCACCGCGGCGTGCAGTCGCTCGTGCGCGACCTGAACGCGGCGTACGTCGCCTCCCCGGCGCTGTGGAGCCGGGACGGTGACCCCGGCGGCTTCCAGTGGATCGACGCCAACGACGCCGGGCGGAACCTCTTCACCTGGGTGCGCCACGGCCGCGACGGGGAGCCCGACGTGGCGTGCGTCGCGAACTTCGCCGCGGTGCCGCACGACGACTACCGGCTCGGCCTGCCCGCGGCCGGCGAGTGGGAGGAGATCGTGAACACCGACGCCGAGGCGTACTCCGGCTCGGGCGTCGGCAACTTCGGCGCGATCACGGCCGTCCCCGGCGAGTGGTCCGGCCAGCCCGCACACGCGACCATCGTCGTACCCCCGCTGGCGACGGTGTGGTTCCGGCGGCGGGTGTGAACGCGGCGGGTTTCTCCGGCTGACCGGAGAAACCCGCTCGACACGCCGGCACCGTACGGCGTGTCGGTCGGGTTTCGGCGGACAACCCCGAGCCGGACAGGCTCGGCCGGCCGAGCCGCGATCGTTAGAGTTCTGTCCGTGACCCAGCCGACCACCACCGTGACGACCGTCGCGGAGGGAATCGCCCGGATCAGCTGGACCGCCGACGACCCGGTCGACGTCGTACGCCACGAGGTCGCAGCCGCGCTCGTCGACCACGCGCGCGTCGAGGCCCTGGTCGATCCGGAGGACGAGGCCGCGCAGCGCACCGCCACCTGGTCGGGCCTGCGCCGCGAGGGCGTGATGCGCGGCGTCACGGTCGCGGGCGAGACGGTGGACCGGATCGTGTACGCGCGGCTGGCCACCGACGTACCGGTGCACGAGCCGGAGGGGTTCCGGGCGCTGCTGAACTCGTTCCTCCCGCGCAAGCGCGCGATCAGCCAGCTGCTGCTTCGCACGCCGGACGCCCGGGTGCTGCTCTGCCAGCTCACCTACAAGCAAGACTGGGACCTCCCCGGCGGCGTCGTCGAGGTCGGCGAGTCCCCCCACGTCGCCGTCGCCCGCGAGGTCGAGGAGGAGCTGGGACTGACCCTGCCCGCCGGACGCCTGCTGCTCACCGACTGGCTGCCGCCGTGGAGCGGCTGGGACGACGCGCTGTGCCTGGTCTTCGACGGCGGCGTCCACGACCCCGCTCTCCTGGACTCCGTGGTGCGGCAGACCCGCGAGATCCGGTCCGCGGAGTTCTGCACCGCCGAGCAGGTCGCCGAGCGGTGCGCGGACTTCACCGCGCGACGGGTCGCGGCCGCCATGGCGAACGTCGACGGCGCCGGCCCGGCGTACACGGAGTCCGGCCGCCCCTGACGCCGAGTCGGCGCAATCTCAGTGCCGAGTCGGCGCAATCTCAGCTGAGACAGCGCCGACTCGGCATGGACTTGACCCCGCGTGCAACGATGATTACATGATTACTGAAGAGATGAAGGAGCGCGTGACGGGCTGGTTCGCCGGCCGGCTCCCGGCGGACTGGCAGCCCGCCGACGTCATGGTCGACCGTGAGGAGATCACGGTCGTGCTGACGATCGCCGACGCCGAGCCCCAGGGCTCGGACGCGGCACTGGCCGAGGCGCGCTCGGGTCGCGCGTCGGCGTTCCGGGAGGACACCCGCGAGCAGCGGATGGAGATCGCACAGGAGGCGCAGCACCGGTTCGAGCGCAAGGTCTCGTGGGGCGTGGCCGTCGGCGAGCACCGCGAGCTGTGGACCCACGTCTCCGCACCGGTGATGACCCGGCTGCGCCAGCCCCAGCGACTGGTGCTCGACACCCTGGTCGACGCCGGGGTGGCGCGGTCACGCTCCGATGCGCTCGCCTGGTGCGTCCGGCTCGTCGGGCAGCACGAGGGCGACTGGCTGGCCGAGCTCCGGCAGGCCATGGGCGCCGTCGCCGACGTCCGCGCCAAGGGGCCGGCGGCCTAGCCCCCACCGACGAGGCCGCATCGCGACGAGCACGCCGGCGACCAGCACCAGGCCGCCGGCGAGCTCGGCGCCGTTCGGCCGCTGGTCGAGCAGCGTCCAGGCCGAGGCCATCGCGACGACCGGGGCCAGCAGCACCCACGGCACCACCGAGGACGACGGGTTGCGCGACAGCAGCGTGTTGAACACGCCGTACCCGACCAGCGAGGCGAGCCCGGCGGTGTAGAGCGTCGAGAGGGCGGCCTGCCAGGAGAACGACGCCAGCGCGTCGCCCACCGCCGCCGGCCCGTCGACCGCGAGCGAGAGCGCGAGCAGCGGAACCGGCACCACGACCGCCGACCAGACGGTCAGCGACAGCCCTCCGCGTACGCCGGAAGAGCGGCTGATCACGTTGCCGATCCCCCACGACAGCGCGGCGAGCACGCAGAGCGCGAGGGCGGTCGCGGTGATGTTCCCGCCCCGCCCGACCGCGACGACGGCGAGGCCGACCGTGCCGATCAGCACACCGGCGACCTGCGCGGGGGTCGGCAGCTCGCGCAGCACCCCAGCGGCGATGAGGATCGTGAAGATCACCTGGGCCTGGAGCACCAGCGCGGCCAGGCCGGGCGGCATGCCGGCGTCCATCGAGACGTACAGGAAGCCGAACTGGCCCAGCGACATGAACACCCCGACCGCGGCGACCACCCGCCACGGGGCGTCCGGTCGCGCGACGAAGAAGACGGCCGGCACGACCACGAACGTGAACCGGATCGCCGCGAACAGCAGCGGCGGGATGCCCGCCATGCCCCAGTCGATCACGACGAAGTTGAAGCCCCAGATCGAGGCGACCAGAGCGGCCAGGAGGGAGTCGCGGCGGTTCACGGGTCCACGGTGCCGGGAACGACCGTGAAGCACCAGCGAATGATCCTGCACGGATCGATGTAGCATCGCTGCATGATCGACCTCGCGGCCCTGGCCAGCCTCCGGGCCGTCGACACCCACGGCTCGGTCGTCGCGGCGGCCGACGCGCTCGGCTTCACGCCCAGCGCGGTATCGCAGCAGGTGAAGCGGCTGGAGAAGCAGACCGGCGTCCCGTTGCTGGAGCGGGTGGGCCGCGGCGTGATGCTCACCGACCACGGTCGCCATCTCGTCGACGCCGGCGGCCGGCTGCTCGCCGATCTCGAGGAGGTCGAGTCGACGCTGCACCGGCGAGCCGGCGCCGTGGCCGGCCGGCTGCGGCTGACGGCGTTCTCGACCGCGATGCGCGGGCTGGTCGCACCCGTCGTGCGCGCGCTGCGCGATGCCCACCCCGACCTCGCCCTGTCGCTGACCGAGCGGGAGCCCTGGGACACCGTCGACCTGGTCGGGTCCGGCCAGAGCGACCTCGGCGTCGTGCACCGATGGGGAGACGTGCCGATCGCGATCCCCGACCACCTGCTGGCGACCGTGGTCGCCCGCGACGTCGCGGACGTGGTCGTGCACCGCACCCACCGACTGGCCGACCGGTCGTCGGTGACCCCGCACGACCTCGTCGACGAGGACTGGATCGCCACCCCGGAGGGCACGATCTGCCGCCAGTGGCTGACCCGGATGTACGCCGGCACCGGCCGGCTCCCCCGCATCGCCCACACCGCGATGGAGTTCGACTCCCACCTCGCGCTCGTGCGCGCGGGGCTCGGCATCGCACTGGTGCCCCGGCTGGGCCGCCAGCCGCTCGGCGTCGAGCTGGTCGGCGTACCGGCGCACGACCCCGAGCCGACCCGCGACGTGATCGCCGTCCACCGGCGCAGCATGGCGGACTCCCCCGCGGTGCTCGCCGTGCTCGACGCCCTCAGAAGAGAGCAGACGCCAGGTTCTGCCGGCCCTTGAGCACCCGCGGGTCGTCGTTCCCGACGGCCGCGAACAGCCCGAGCAGGTGCTCACGCGCCCTGTCCCGGTCGTCGCCGGCGGTACGACGGACCAGCCCGACCAGCCGGTCGAACGCGTCCTCGACGTGGCCGCCGAGCAGGTCCAGGTCCGCGACCATCGTCTGGGCGTCGACGTCGTCGGGGCTCGCGGCCGCGGCCTCCCGTGCGGCGTCGAGGTCGACGCCCTGGGTGCGCTGCAGCACCTTCGCCATCGCCAGGCCGGCGGCGGCCTCGGCGTCGGCCGGGTTGGCGTCCACGAGCTTCTGGTACTCCGCGACCGCCCGGTCGACGTCACCGTCGCCGAGCGCGTCCTGCGCCGCGGCGTACCGCGGGTCGACCAGCTCCTCGCCGTCGTCGCCCGCGGCGCCGCCGACGTGCCGCGGCTGGTGCCGGCCGGCGACGCCGTTGACCGTGAGCTGCTGCATCACCTGGGTGAGCTGGGCCCGCAGCTGGTCGAGCGGCAGCACCTCCTGGAACAGCGGCGCCGGACGGCCGTCGAGGACCGCGACGACCAGCGGGATCGACGGGATCTGCATGGCCTGGGCGATCTGCGGGGTCTCGTCGATGTCCACGCGGCCGACGAGGAAGCGGCCCTCGAACTCGCCGGACAGCGTCTCCAGGTCGCGCGCGAGGTCGGCGCTCTCGGCCATCCGCGTCGGCGAGTAGAACACCAGGAACACCGGCGCCGTCGTGGAGGCCTCGATCGTCGACTGGAAGTTCTCCTCCGTCACGACGACGGCGTACGACGAGCCCGCGGAGGCCGCGGCGGGCGCGGCGCCCGGCGCGGCGCCGGACAGGCCCGAGAGGTCGACGGCGCCGGGGCGGGAGAACGGCTGCTGGCTCATGCGACCAATCCTAGGGAGGTCCGGTCGGGTCCTCACATCAGACCCAGCGCCACGGCCTCCTCGCGCAGCTCCTCGCGGACGCTGGGGTGGGCGGCATGCTCGATGAGCTGCCTGGCCTGCTCCCGCTGGTCGCGGCCGTAGAGCTCGGCCACCCCCTGCTCGGTGACCACTGCCGTCATCTGGAACGACGTCACGGGCTCGTCGACCAGCGGCACGATCGTCGAGCAGTCGGCCTTGGGGTGCCACGAGCGCATCGCGATGAAGGCCTGTCCGCCCTCGCTGTGCATCGCGCCGACGAAGAAGTCGGTCTGACCCCCGAAGCCGGAGTGGATCCGAGCGCTGATCCGGGAGGCGTTGGCCTGGCCGAAGAGGTCCACCTGGAGGGCGGTGTTGACGCTGACCATGCGCTGGTTCCGGGCGATCCTGGCCGGGCTGTTGGTGACCTCCGTGCGGCGCATCAGGATCCGCTCGTTGTCGTCCGCCCACGCCAGCAGCTCGGGTGAGCCGAAGAGGAAGGACGCCGCGATCGGCACGGTCCGGTCCAGGGCGCCGACCTTCTCGAGCGCGAGGACGCTGTCGGAGAACATCTCGGTCCAGACCCGTAGCCCGCTGCGGCTGGTCAGTCCGTGCAACGTCGCGTCGGGTACGGCGCCGATACCGGCCTGCAGCGTCGACCCGTCACTCACGCGTTCGGCGACCAGGGCGCCGATGCGGGCGGAGTGCTCGTCGATGACGCTCGCCGGCGCGCTCGGGAGTGGGGCGTCCGCCTCCACCAGCACGTCGACGAGGTCGAGGTCGAGCAGCGCATCGCCGTACGTCCACGGCATCTGGTCGTTCACCTGGGCGACCACCAGTCCGCCCCTCCGCCTGGCGGCCTCGATCGCGGCCGGCAGCACGTTCACCTCCACCCCGAGCGACACCTGGCCGTCGCGCGGCCGGCTGGTGTGCAGCACGACCAGGTCCGGAGGGAGCGCGGTGCCGAACAGCTTCGGCACCATCGAGAGCCGGGATGGCAGGTACGACAGCCGCTCGCTGCGGCGCTGGCCCGGCCCGACGAACGACGTCTCGAGCACCACGCCGTCGCGGTCGGGCAGGCCGGGCTGCCCGTTGAGCGCCCAGAGCCGGTAGGAGTCGAGGGCCTCGTCGACGAGACCGAGGGTGTGCCACGGGGTCGCGTGGTTCCCGGTCACGACCACTCGGGGGTCGGCGGGCAGGGCGGCCAGGGCGTGCGCGAGGTCCACGCCCCGATTCCACCAGACCCGCCGTCAGCCGGTCATGGGCCGGAAGTCCCCATCACGGTGACCTTCACCGTGCTCCCGGACTCGACCGGGGCACCGAGCGCGGGCTGGACCTCCAGCAGCGAGCCCGGGGCGAGGTCGGCGACGTCGCCGTTCGGGTCCGGGTCCAGGACCTGGACCTCGACCTCGAGCCCGGCCGCCTCGATCGCCCTCCGCAGGTCGCGGACCACCGTGGGCTCCGCGCCCCAGGTCGGCGTCCAGCCGCCGGCGCCGCCGATCGCGAGCGGGACGGTCGTGACGCGGTCAGGCAGGGCGCGCGCCGAGTCGCGGATCTCCTCGAAGTCGCCGTCCCCCTCCTCGTCGATCGTCACCGCGAAGACGGCGTCCGAGCCCGGGACGGCGAACATCCGCCGGCAGACGCCCCGGAACCACTCCTGGCAGCTGCCGTCGAGGTCGTCCTCGTCGATCCCGCCGTCGTGGTGGAGCACGGCGAGGCTGGACACCTCGTCGACGGTGGCGTCGTAGTCGGGGTCGGCGCAGTCGACGACCGCACCGGAGTCGAAGTAGACGGTGTCCTCGACCGGCGCGCCGCACGTCGTCTCACCGGTCGTCCACCAGTCGGGTACGGCGACGACCGCGCCGTCGTACCCCACCCAGCGCGTGCCGTCGGGAGGGGACGACCACCAGTCACCGTCGTCGGTGCAGGCGGTCAGTGACAGCAGGAGCACGAGCGTCAGCAGGAACCTCATGCCACATGGACGTGCTCAGAAGCGCGCCGGCTCCCGGTACTCGCCCCACTCGGCGCGCAGCGCGTCGCAGATCTCGCCGAGGGTGGCCTCGGCCCGGCAGGCGTCCAGCATGCTCTCGATCATGTTCTCGTCGGCCCTGGCCGCGTCGACCATCCGGCCGATCGCGGACCGGACGGCGGCCTCGTCGCGACCCTGCCGGCGGGCGGACAGGGCTCGGACCTGCTCGACCTCGACCTCGTGCGAGACGCGCAGGATCTCGAGGTCGTGGGTGACGGACTCCTCGTGGCAGTTCACGCCGACGATCCGCTTCTCGCCCTTCTCGAGCGCGACCTGGTACTGGAACGCCGCCTCGGCGATCTCGGACATGAACCAGCCCTCCTCGATGCCGCGCAGCAGGCCGCGGGTGACGACCCAGTCGCCGTTCCGGACCGCCTCGGCGATCTTCTCGGGCTGGGCGGAGGTGAGCGTCGAGCCGCCCATCGCGAGGATCTTGTCGAAGATCGCGGTCGCCTCGGCCTCGATCCGGTCGGTGAGCGCCTCGACGTACCACGACCCACCGAGCGGGTCCGCGACGTTCACGACGCCGGTCTCCTCCATGATCACCTGCTGGGTCCGCAGGGCGATCTCGGCGGCCTGCTCGGACGGCAGCGCGAGCGTCTCGTCGAGCGCGTTGGTGTGCAGCGAGTTCGTGCCGCCGAGCACGGCCGAGAGCGCCTCGATGCCGGTGCGGACCACGTTGTTGTACGGCTGCTGGGCGGTCAGCGAGACACCCGCGGTCTGGGTGTGGAACCGCAGCCACTGCGCCTTCTCGCTCTTGGCGCCGTAGACGTCACGCATCCAGCGCGCCCAGATCCGGCGGGCGGCGCGGAACTTCGCGATCTCCTCGAAGAAGTCCACGTGCGCGTCGAAGAAGAAGGACAGGCCCGGGGCGAACACGTCGACGTCGAGGCCGCGCGAGAGACCCAGCTCGACGTACCCGAAGCCGTCGGCCAGCGTGAACGCCAGCTCCTGCGCGGCGGTCGAGCCGGCCTCGCGGATGTGGTACCCGGAGACCGACAGCGGCTTGTACGCCGGGATGTTCGCCGCGCAGTACTCCATCAGGTCGCCGATCAGCCGCAGGTGCGGCTCGGGCGTGAAGAGCCACTCCTTCTGCGCGATGTACTCCTTGAAGATGTCGGTCTGGAGCGTGCCGTTGAGGGTCCCGGTGTCGACACCGGCGCGCTCCGCGGCGACCAGCATCATGCAGAACACGGGAACGGCGGGGCCGCTGATCGTCATCGAGGTCGTGACGTCGCCGAGGTCGATGCCGTCGAAGAGGATCTCCATGTCCGCGACGGAGTCGATCGCGACACCGCAGTGGCCGACCTCGCCGAGCGACTTCGGGTCGTCGGAGTCGCGGCCCATCAGCGTCGGCATGTCGAACGCGACCGAGAGCCCGCCCCCACCGCGGCCGAGGATCATCCGGTACCGCTCGTTGGTCTGCTGGGCGTTGCCGAAGCCGGCGAACTGCCGGATCGTCCAGGTCCGCCCGCGGTAGCCGGTCGGGTAGAGCCCCCGCGTGAACGGGAACTCGCCGGGCCACTCCGAGTCCTCGGCGCCGTACGCCGGCTCGACGGGGACTCCGCTCAGGGTGGTGAAGTCGGCCTCCCGGACGCGGGACTTCTCGTAGCGGGCCTGCCAGCGGTCGCGTGCGCTCATGAGAGAAATAGTAGGACATCCAACTATCCGTTCCACACGGCCAGGTCGACGTAGGGTGCTCGCGGCTGCAGGTGTTAGCCACATCACGTAAACGGGAGGCATCTCGATGAGAACACGTAGATCCCTGGCGGTGGCGGCTTCGGTCGCTGTCGTCTGCGGACTCACCCTGCTGAACCCGGCCGAAGGGTCGGCGCCGCCGGACGCGCGTCCCACGGCCAACGGGTTCGGCAAGTCGGTCGACCGCTCGCTCGGCAACGGGCTCGGGCGGTTGGTCGCCAGCAGTGGCTCGGGCAAGGCACGGGTAGGTAGCAGCGGCCTTCGGGTCGACCAGGGCTCGCTGTCCATCCGGGACGACCAGGGCCGGGTCATGGTCAACCTGACCCCGCAGGCCGGGACGGACCGCGCGGTGTTCCGCAACCAGGCCGAGAAGCTCGGCCTCGTGGTCACCTCGACCAACAAGCAGGTCGGCACCCTCGAGGGCTTCGCGCCGCTGTCGGCGATGAAGGCCCTCGCGGCGCTCGACGACACCGGCACCCTGGTCCAGGAGCTGAGGCCGATCACCCATGTGGGCTCGACGACCTCGCAGGGCGTGAAGTTCCAGCGCATCGACAAGGTGCTGGCCAAGGGCGTGCGCGGCCAGGGCATGACGGTCGGTGTGCTCTCGGACTCCTACGACAGCGCGAACAACGACGTCTTCGGTGACCCGCTGACGATCCACGCGGACGACGACATCGCGTCGGGCGACCTGCCCGGCACCGGGAACCCGCAGAACTCGCAGCCCGTCGTCGTCATCCAGGACGGCGACAGCCCCGACACCGACACCGACGAGGGTCGCGGCATGCTGCAGATCGTCCACGACGTCGCGCCGGACGCGAAGCTCTGCTTCGCCACGGCCTTCAGCGGGGACCAGGGCTTCGCGGACAACATCCGCGCACTCGCCGATCCGGCCGGCCCGTGTGGGGCCGACGTGATCGTCGACGACGTCAGCTACTTCGACGAGCCGTTCTTCTCAGACGGCCTGATCGGCGACGCTGTCGACGACGTCGCGGCGCAGGGCGTCAGCTACTTCTCGTCCTCGGGCAACGCGGGCGACCACGGTGCGTGGGACGGCAAGGTCAACCTGGTCTCCAAGGCCAAGGGCCTCAAGAACACCAACCTGGACTTCAGCGGCGTCGACCCGGCCCTGTACGCCGGCGGCCTCCAGGACATGGACCCCGGCGCCGGCACGGACATCGCGCAGGACTTCGCCCTCGGTGCGGCCGGCGGCCTGTACGACCTCCAGTGGAACGACCCGGTCGACGCCGACGGCGCGGACCTGGGCGATCCCTACTTCGAGGGCACCGGCGAGCTGACCTCGCCCGACGACGTCGAGGTGTTCCACTTCACCCCGACCGCCGACCAGCTCGGCAAGCAGGTGCTGGTCACGACCGACGCCATCCCGTCGGGCACCACCGACCTGATCCTCGACCTGGTCAAGCCGGACGGCACCGAGGTGGGCCCGATCGACACCGGCTCGTCGCCCGAGAAGCTGTCGACGACGCTGGACCAGGCCGGCGAGTACACGATCAAGATCTCCGGGTTCAGCGGCGACGAGGGCGACTTCACCGTCAAGGTGCAGCCGATCCTGGCCCCGTCGAACGTGACGACCGACTTCAACGTCCTCGCCTTCGCGCCCGACGGCACCTACTACGGCGTGCTCGGCGACGACAACACGCTCACCGGGCAGCCGGCCGAGGTGCTGCCGATCAGCGGCGTCCCGGACCTCCAGCTCGTGATCGCCGACGCGACCCCGGGCCCGGCCCAGGTGTCGCACCTGCGCCTGATCCTGAACGGCGACATCTATGTGTCGGAGTACTTCGACCCGTCCGCTCCGGCGACCTTCGGCCACCCGACGGCGGCCGGCGCGATCGGCGTGGGCGCCTATGACCCGTTCAAGGCGTTCCTGCCCGAGCCGTACACCTCGCCCGGCGGCAAGCTGAAGATGTACTTCGACTCGCAGGGCAACCGGTACGACACCCCGAAGACGCGGACGAAGCCGGAGATCTCGGCGACCGACCGAGGCAACACGACGTTCTTCGTGGCCGACGACGCACGGGACAGCGACGCCTTCCCGAACTTCGGCGGCACGAGCGCCTCGGCCCCGCACGCGGCTGCCATCGCGGCGCTGATGATCCAGAAGGCCGGTGGTCCGGGGTCGATGACCCCCGACCAGGTCCGGAACCGCCTGGAGCGCAGCACGTTCGGCCACGACCTCGACCCGTTCCGGTCGAGCGGCTCCGCGCACGGCCTGAAGATCATGGCCGTCGGCAGCTCCAGTGACGAACGGAACGCGACGCCCGGCTCACTGGCCGACCGGAACTTCTTCCGGGTCAGCTACTCGGGCAAGCAGCCGATCGCGTCGATCCGGTTCCTCGGCGAGACGGCCAGCCCGACCTCGCTCAAGGGCATCGTGTTCGACCCGCGGCACCTCGGCCAGCCGGAGCTGTTCCGGGACGGCGGCTTCCCGTTCACGGTCGGTCAGGCACACGGCATCCAGCGGGGCAGCATCAAGGCCTCGTTCTCGGGCCGGTTCAAGGGCCTGACCAAGGGCGTCTTCCAGAACATGACGGTCAAGTTCGGGAAGCAGCTCAGGAAGGGCCAGTCCTTCGGCTTCGGCGTCGACCGTGACGCCGCGCTGTGGGCGCCGGACCTGCCGGCGATCGAGGGCAACAACGCCGACGAGCTGGGCGGCGCGTTCTCGATCCCGAGCGGCAAGAAGGAGACCCGCGGCATGGTCTTCAAGGTGACGCTCGTGAACGGCAAGACCTTCACGGGCCGGTTCGTGAACAAGCTCGGTCAGGGCTGGTCCGCCGTCGACGGCTACGGGGTGGTCAACGCCCAGGAGGCCGTCCTCGGTCACTGACCGAACCAGCGGTACACCTGTCCCTCCCGGACCTCGGTCCGGGAGGGCGGGCGCGGGACGGGGTGCTCGCGCAGATGCGCGAGCACCTTCGTCCTGCCGCGCAGGACGACGTCTCCGTCCGCGAAGTGCAGGTACGGATGGAGCAGCTCGCGCAGCCCGCCCCAGTCGCCCGAGTCCATCGCGTTCCACGCGGCCGCCGTCGGCGGTGACATCTCGGGCAGGTCGTGGAGCATCTTCGGCGTGCACATCCGCCACGCGTCGGTGACCAGCTCGCGCATCTCCTCGGCGTGCAGGCGGTCCAGGTGGGCGCACACCCACTGGTAGCGCAGGTCGCGCGCCGGCGGCAGGAAGAACGTCTCGGGGTCGGACGCGACCAGCCCGTCGCGGGCGTCCTTCGGGTAGCCGAACCCCATGTCGGCCTCGTCCTGGGAGAACCCGACGAACACGATCTGGCGGACCTTGAGCTTGGCGCGGCCGCCGGTGAAGAACTCGTAGGTCCGGGGCAGGGCGAGGCCGACCCGGCGTACGTCGTCGGCGGTGGTCACGGCTAGTAGTCCCCGGCGGCCTTGCGGATGGGGCGGAGCAGGTCGGAGAGCGACCGGAGGTCGCGGTCGGTCAGCGAGCCGAGGGCGAAGTCGGCGGCGACCAGGTCCTTCGTCGCCGCCTCCACCAGCTCGCGGCCGCGGTCGGTGATCTCGGCGAGCACCGCGCGGCCGTCGTCGGGGTGCGCCCGCCGCTCGACCAGCCCGGCGGCCTCGAGGCGCCGGATGATCGAGGTGATCGACGTGGGGTGCACCTGCAGCCGCTCCCCCATCTTCCCGAGCGGCAACGACCCGCGCGACGAGAAGACCAGCAGCACCAGCGCCTCGTAGCGCGCGAACGTCAGGCCATGCGGCCTGAGGATCGCATCGAGGCGGCCGATGACGAGCTGCTGCACGCGCATGAGCGACGTGACGGCGTGCATGGCCGGCACCCGGTCCCAGTGGGTGCCCCACTGACGTGCGGCTTCGTCGATGGGGTCGAACGGCAGGGTCACGTCAGGAGGCTAGCCGTCCACGCCGACGTCTCGTCCCAGAGCTTCGCGGCGACGGCGGCGTCCTGCGCGTCAGCGGACGGCTCGGCCGGGGCCTCGCGCCGGTGGTATCCCCCGGGCCGCGCGTCCGGCGACGTGGCGCAGAAGACCGTGGTGCGGGCTCCGACCTCCGGAGTGAGCAGGGTGCGGCGCTCGATCGGAGCCGCGAGCCTGCGCAGCCTCCCCAGCACCGGCGCGGTCTCGAGGCCACGGTCCGCGATCCGGGTGTAGACCGAGCCGGGATGCAGCGAGTAGCCATGCACCCCGACACCGCCGTACCTCCGCTCGATCTCGGCGGCCTCGTGGACGAGCGCGAGCTTGGAGGTGCCGTACGCCGCCCACGAGTCGTACGGCGCCACCGGGGCGACCAGCCACTCGTTGCGGCCGCGGTCGTGCAGCTGAGAGACCACGTTGACGACCCGCGCGTCGCCGGACTCGAGGAGGTTGTCGAGGAGCAGGCGGGTGAGCTGGGCGGTGCCGAGGTAGTTGGTGCGCCAGTGCACCTCGTGGCCGTCGACGAGCTGGGGCTCGGTCCACCTCGAGCGCAGGTCGAGGTGGATGCCCGCGTTGTTGACCAGGAGGTCCAGCCGCTCGGGGACCCAGGCGGCGAGCCGTGCCACGGACCCGGCGTCGGCCAGGTCGAGCGGGTGGTGGTCGGCCGTGATCGGGCAGGAGCGGGTGGTGGTAAGGACGCGGAACCCGCGGGCCCGCAGCGCGCCTGCGGTCGCGGCGCCGATCGAGCGGTCGCCGGCTCCGGTGACCAGCGCGACCTTCACCCGGCGCTCCTGATCGCGTCGTAGAACGCCCGCATCTGCGTGCCGATCCGGGCCAGCTCGACGTACGGCGCCCCGCCGGCGGAGCCGTCGACGTACGCGAACTCGATCTCGCCGTCCAACATCGAGCCGCGCATCAGCACCGGGACGCCCGCGGCGTCGGCGGCCGCGCACGCGGCCGGGACGTCGTCGACCTCGAAGCAGACGTGGTGCAGGCCGGGGCCGTGGGCGTCGAGGAACTCACGGTGGATGCCGGGCCCGCTGACCGGCTGGATCAGCTCGAGCTGGAGGTCACCGGCGTACCCGAGCGACACGTGCAGCACCATCTCGACGGGCTCCCCCCGCAGCGTCGTGGTGTCCGGCCCGAAGACGACGTCCGGGACCCGGGTCCATGCGCCGACCCCGAACTGCTCCGAGAGCAGCCGCTCGGTCGCGTGGAGGTCGTCGGTCACCCACGCGACCTGGCTGATCGGACCGCTGGCGATGCCCATCCCCGAAGACTAGGGACAAACCGGCCAGCAGACCTCCGTCACGTGGTTGATGAGATCATCCTCGTCGCCGAGCGGCAGGTACCGCTCCACGACCGGCCCGTCCGCGGACAGCGCCTCCTCGGTCACCCTGCGACCGACCGCGGAGTACGCGCCGTCGAGGTCCACCATCGGTCCGTCGTACGTCGCCACGGCGTACCGTCCTGCCGGCCTCCGGATCGCCTCCACCCGCCCGGGCAGCGGCGGCACGGAGGCGACCGGGACGAACGCGACCAGCTCGGAGACGCCGTCGGTGAAGAACTCCGTCGGGAAGGTCGCGCCGTCCGGGCCGGTCCGCCCCACGCCCGACGCGCGCAGCAGCCGATGCAGCTCGGTGAACGCCTCCATCCACCAGGTGATGACCGTGCCCCCGTCGACGTGGCCGCGGATCGCGAGCACCGTCGTCGCCGACTCGTCGCGGTAGGAGACGGGGATCTCGTCGTCCGCGGACAGCATCCGGCGAAGCGAGTCGACGGTGTCCTGGGTCTCGCGCAGCTGGCGGCTCATCCGGTCCAGGTGGGCGACGATCACCGCGTTCCGCGAGGTCTCGTCGGGCGCCGCGAGCACCAGGCGCACGTCGTCGACGGGCAGGTCGAGGTCGCGCAGCCGACGGATCAGCCGGGCCGGCGCGACCTGCTCGGCCCGGTAGAAGCGGTAGCCGGTGTGCGCATCGATCCGCGCGGGCTCGAGCAGCCCTACGTCGTGGTAGTGGCGCAGCGCCTTCACGGTCAGGAACGTCATCCGCGAGAAGTCGCCGATGCTCAGCAGGCCGTCCATGGCGGACAGCCTGCACCCTCCCCCCGGGGGAGAGTCCAGCGCTTGACCCTCCCGCTACGGGAGGCCGGAGAACGGTCCCATGACTGACACCGCATTCCGGCGCGGGCCGCTCGCCGTCCTGCTGACCGGCACCTTCCTGATCGTCCTCGACTTCTTCGTCGTGAACGTCGCGCTTCCGTCGGTGCAGCGTGACCTGCACGCCGACAACACGGCCCTCGAGTGGCTGGTCGCCGGCTACGGACTCACCTTCGGCGGCCTCCTGCTGGTCGCGAGCCGGGTCGCCGACCGCTGGGGACGCCGGCGGATGTTCGTGCTCGGCGTCGCGCTCTTCGTCGCCAGCTCGGCGCTCTGCGGGTTCGCCCCGGACGCGACCACGCTGCTCGTCGCCCGCCTCGTGCAGGGTGCCGCGGCCGCCGCCATCGGCCCGGCCGTCCTCTCCCTGATCGGCGACGTGTACGCCGGCCCGCAGCGGGTCCGCGCGCTCGGCGCGTACGCGACCGTGATGGGGGTGGCGGCCGCGTCCGGGCAGCTGGTCGGCGGCCTGCTGATCCACCTCGACGTCGCCGGCAGCGGCTGGCGCTCGATCTTCCTGGTCAACGTCCCGATCGGGCTGGCCGCCCTGGCGGCCGCGCCCCGGCTGCTCCCGGACACCCGCGTGGCCGGCAGTGCTCGGGTCGACCCGCTGGAGGCGGCGCTGGTCGTCGGCGCGCTGACGGCGCTCGTGCTGCCGCTGGTCGAGGGGCAGCGCCACGGCTGGCCTCTGTGGACCTGGGCTCTCCTCGCGGCAGCGGTGGCGCTGGGCGACCTGGCCTGGCTGCGCGGACGACTCCTGCGCCGCCGCGGTGTCCCGCCGCTGGTCGATCCCTACCCGCTGCGGAGCCGGCCGGTGGGCGTCGGGATCCTCGGCCAGGCGCTGCTGTTCAGCGGCATGGCGGCGTACTTCCTGGTGCTCGCGCTGTACCTGCAGGACGGTCGCGGCCTCGGACCACTCGCCTCCGGCGCCGTGTTCACGGTCGTCGCGGCGCCGTACATGATCGGCACCCGTCGGGCGGCTGCGCTGCTCGGCCGGTACGGCGCCCGCGCCACCGTCGCCGGAGGCGCGCTCGCCTTCGGAGCGGGCCACCTCCTGCTGTTCGCAGCCGTCGAGCAGGCCGGCGTCGCGGGCAGCTGGCTGTGGCTGGCTCCCGGGCTGGCCGTGGGCGGGCTCGGGATGGGCGTCGTGCTCTCGGCCTCGGTCGGCACCGTGATGGGCTCGGTCGAGTCCCGGCACGCCGGCACCGTCTCCGGAACCTCCTCGACGGTGCAGCAGGTCGGCAACGCCCTCGGCGTGGCGCTGGTCGGCATCGTGTTCTTCGGCCGGGTCGACGAGGGCATGGTCGACGCCTTCGGCGCCAGCCTGCTCTACCTGGCCGCGACCACCGTCGCTGTCGCAGCGGCCGCGGCATTCCTGCCCGGCCGCCCGCGACCGGCTCAGTCGGTGAACGTCGCCAGCAGCTCGTCGGCCGCGGCGTAGGGATCGGTCCGGCCCGCCACCACGGCCGTTGCGAGCTCGTCCAGTTCGGAGCGGCCGTGGACGTCGCCCCACCGCGACCGCAGGGCGGTCACGGCGATCGCCTCGATCTCGTCGCGGGCCCGGCGGCTGCGCCGGCGCGCGAGCTCGCCGCTGGAGTCGAGCCAGGACCGGTGGTCGTCGATCGCTGCGACGACCTCGGGCAGCCCCTCGCCCTTCTGGGCGACGGTCATCAGGATCGGCGGCCTCCAGGCGCCCTCGGGCCGCTCGGCGAGGGCGAGCATCGAGCGGAGGTCGCGGCGCACCTGCTCCGCGCCGTCCCGGTCCGCCTTGTTCACGACGTAGAGGTCGCCGATCTCGAGGATGCCCGCCTTCGCGGCCTGGATGCCGTCACCCATGCCGGGTGCCAGCAGCACCATCGTGGTGTCGGCCAGCCCGGCGATCTCGACCTCGCTCTGCCCCACGCCGACCGTCTCGACGAGGATGACGTCGCAGCCCGCGGCGTCGAGGACCCGCAGCGCCTGCGGCGTCGTCCACGCCAGGCCGCCGAGGTGGCCGCGCGAGGCCATCGACCGGATGTAGACGTCGCGGTCCAGCGCGTGGTCCTGCATCCGCACCCGGTCGCCGAGCAGCGCACCTCCGGAGAACGGGGACGACGGGTCCACGGCCAGCACGCCGACCCGCTTGCCGCTCGCGCGCAGCTCGCTCACGAGCGCGTTGGTCGACGTCGACTTGCCGACGCCGGGCGAGCCGGTGATGCCGATGACCTGGGCGTTGCCCGTGTGCGGCGCGAGCGCCGCCATCACCTCGCGCAGCAGCGGCGACTCGTCCTCGACGAGCGAGATCAGACGAGCGACGGCCCGGGCCTCACCGGCGCGGGCGCGCTCGACGAGACCCGGGACGTCCTGCTCAGCCCTTCGGGACACGCACGATCAGGGCATCGCCCTGGCCACCGCCGCCGCACAGCGCGGCGGCACCGACGCCGCCGCCCCGGCGCTTGAGCTCGAGCGCGAGATGCAGCACCACGCGCGCGCCGGACATCCCCACCGGGTGGCCCAGCGCGATGGCGCCGCCGTTCACGTTGACCTTCGCGTTGTCCAGGCCCAGCTCGCGGGCCGACGAGATGCCGACGGCGGCGAACGCCTCGTTGAACTCGACGAGGTCGAGGTCGGTCGGCGCGATGCCCTCCTTGTCACAGGCCTTCGCGGTCGCGGCCGCGGGCTGGAGCTGGAGCGTCGAGTCGGGCCCGGCGACCTGGGCGTGGGCACCGATCTCGGCGAGCCACTCGAGGCCGAGCTCCTCGGCCTTCTCCTTGCTCATCACGACGACGGCCGCGGCGCCGTCGGAGATCTGCGAGGACGAGCCGGCGGTGATGGTCCCCTCCTTCGAGAACGCGGGGCGCAGCTTGCCGAGCGACTCGGCGGTGGTGTCGCCGCGGACGCCCTCGTCGGTGGTGAACTGGATCGGGTCGCCCTTGCGCTGCGGGATCTCGACCGGGACGACCTCGTCGTCGAACACACCGTTCTTCCAGGCGACCGCGGCCTTCTGGTGCGACTGGGCGGCGAACTCGTCCTGCTCCTCGCGGGTCAGGTTCGCGGCCGCGGCGTTGCACTCCTCGGTGAGCAGGCCCATCGCCTGGGAGGTGAACTGGTCGTACAGCGCGTCGTACGACATCGAGTCCACGAGCTTCACGTCACCGAACTTGATGCCCTCGCGGGACTTCGGCAGGAAGTGGGGGGCGTTGGTCATCGACTCCATGCCACCGGCGACGACGATGTCGACCTCGCCGGCGCGGATCAGCTGGTCCGCTAGCGCGATCGCGTTCAGCCCCGACAGACACACCTTGTTGATGGTGATCGACGGGACGTTCATGGGCACTCCGCCCTTGACCGCCGCCGTGCGGGCGGGGTTCTGGCCGGCGCCGGCCAGGATCACCTGGCCCATGATCACGTAGTCGACCTGGTCGCCCGAGACGCCTGCCTTCGCCAGGGCGCCCTGGATCGCGACACCGCCCAGGTCCGCGGCGGAGAAGTCCTTGAGGCTGCCGGACAGGCGGCCGATCGGGGTGCGCGCACCGGCGACGATGACGGACGTACCGGACATGGGGTGGCCTCCAGAGACTCGTGAGTGGTTCTGCTGTCGACCCTACCCACGCGTCCGGGACGCGGCGAGGGTGGAACATGTCACACCCCCTCGCCGCGCCCCCGTCGTCGTACGACGATGTGCCGCATGAGCTCGCCGAACGACATCGCCGCCGCCAGCCACCTGTTCACCGCGATCGACCACGTCGGCATCGCCGTCCCCGACCTCGACGCCGCGATCGCCTTCTACGAGGAGGCGTACGGCATGCGCCTCGCGCACCAGGAGGTCAACGAGGAGCAGGGCGTCCGCGAGGCGATGATGGCCGTCGGCGACTCCGGCTCCCACATCCAGCTGCTCGCCCCGCTGAACGAGCACTCCACGATCGCGAAGTTCCTCGGCAGCAAGGGCCCGGGCATCCAGCAGCTGGCCTACCGGGTGACCGACGTGGCTGCGGTCAGCGCGATCCTGCGCGAGCGCGGCCTGCGGCTGCTGTACGACGAGCCGCGCCGCGGTACGTCGGACTCGCGCGTGAACTTCATCCACCCGAAGGACGCCGGCGGGGTGCTCGTGGAGCTGGTGCAGCCCGCCACCGCCTCCGCGACGTAGGTCACACCGGGGTGTCAGCCCCGGTTACCGATGGGTAATGTCCCGTCCAGACGACCGACCCCGACAGCAGGAGCCGACGTGCAGCACATCCTCGACGCGATCATGGCCAGCCAGCAAGACTCGCGGAGCACCACGGCCGAGGACTTCGCGAACCTGGCGATCCCGGACCACTACCGCGCGGCGACCGTCCACAAGGACGAGGTCGACATGTTCGAGGGCATCGCCAGCAAGGACAAGGACCCGCGCAAGTCGATCCACGTCGAGGACGTCGCGCTGCCCGAGCTCGGCCCCGGCGAGGCACTGGTCGCCGTGATGGCCTCGGCCATCAACTACAACACCGTGTGGACCTCGATCTTCGAGCCGGTCTCGACGTTCGGCTTCCTGGAGCGGTACGGCCGGCTCTCGCCGCTCACCGCCCGCCACGACCTGCCGTACCACGTCGTCGGCTCGGACCTGGCCGGAGTCGTGCTGCGCACCGGCCCTGGCGTCACCAAGTGGAAGCCCGGCACCGAGGTCGTCGCGCACTGCCTCTCGGTCGAGCTCGAGGACCCCGACGGCCACGACGACACGATGCTCGACCCGCAGCAGCGGATCTGGGGCTTCGAGACCAACTTCGGCGGCCTGGCGCACGTCGCGCTGGTCAAGGCGAACCAGCTGATGCCCAAGCCCGCCCACCTGACCTGGGAGGAGGCCGCCTCCCCCGGCCTGGTCAACTGCACGGCGTACCGCCAGCTGGTGTCGAAGAACGGCGGCGACATGAAGCAGGGCGACAACGTCCTGATCTGGGGCGCCTCGGGCGGTCTGGGCGGATTCGCGACGCAGTACGCGCTCAACGGCGGGGCCACCCCCGTGTGCGTGGTCTCCAACGAGGAGAAGGCGAACATCGCGCGGTCCATGGGCGCGGAGCTCATCATCAACCGGTCCGAGGAGGGCTACCGGTTCTGGAAGGACGAGCACACCCAGGACCCGAAGGAGTGGAAGCGCTTCGGGGCCAAGATCCGCGAGCTGACCGGCGGCGAGGACATCGACATCGTCTTCGAGCACCCCGGTCGCGAGACGTTCGGGGCGTCGGTCTACGTCACCCGGAAGGGCGGCACGATCACCACGTGCGCCTCCACCAGCGGCTACATGCACGAGTACGACAACCGCTACCTCTGGATGAACCTCAAGCGGATCATCTCCTCGCACTTCGCGAACTACCGCGAGTCGTGGGAGGCCAACCGGCTGATCGCCAAGGGCAAGATCCACCCGACCCTGTCTCGCACCTACTCGCTCGACGACGTCGGACAGGCCGCGCTCGACGTCCACCAGAACGCCCACCAGGGCAAGGTGGGCGTGCTCTGCCTGGCTCCCGAGGAAGGTCTCGGCGTCCGCGACGAGGAGATGCGGAGCACGCATCTCGACGCGATCAACCGGTTCCGCGGGGTGTAGCAGCAACCGGACGCAAATTGTCGCGGCCCGGGCTGGGATCGCCCGACCCGATCGGCAAGACTGGCCCTGCACTGCAACCTGCCGAGAAGGGGTACGCCGCCGTGACGAGCGACCAGGGACTGTCCATCTTCGACGACAACGAGCCGGAGGAGGACGCGACCGGGGCCGCCCCCGACGAGGCGACCCAGGTGCTGCCGACGGTGCCCGCGCGCGAGCCCCGGGCCAAGGCGCCGGCGCAGCCGCGCGCGGAGCAGACCCAGCAGGCGCCGGCGGTGCCGCGCGAACAGCCGTCGCGCCCCGTCGTACCGCCGGCGGCCCCCCGCGCGGCCGGGGGCCCGACCACCTCGCCCGGCGGTTTCCCGGTCGTGCGCCGCGGTGGCTACGACAAGGACGCCGTCGACGCACGCGTGCGCCAGCTGGCGAGCGAGAAGTCGGGGCTGAGCGCGAGCCTGTCCGAGTCCGAGCGCCGGGTGCTGGAGCTCGAGGATCAGGTCGGGCAGCTGCGGGAGCAGGTCAAGGAGAGCGAGACGCCGTCGTACGCCGGCCTCGGCGGGCGCGCGAGCGCCATGCTGCGCCTGGCCGAGGAGGAGGCGGCGGAGGTCCGGGAGACCGCGCAGCGCGACGCGGCCGAGATCCGCGAGCAGGCGACCCGCGACGCCAAGGCGGTCCGCGCCGACGCCTCGCGGGAGGCCGAGGACATGCGCCTGGTGCAGCTCAAGGAGCTCGACGAGCACCGGAGCCGGCTGATGGCCGACGCCGAGCAGGAGCGCGCGCTGGCGAAGGCCGAGGCCGAGGACCTGGTGGCGTCCGCCCAGCGCCAGGCCGACCAGATCCGGCTCGCCGCCGAGCAGGAGACCAACGAGCAGCGCACCGCTGCCAAGCGCGAGGCCGAGCAGGCCCGGGCCGCCGCGGACCGGGAGGTGCAGGAGGCCCGCCGGACGCTCGCTGTCGAGAAGGAGCGGCTCGCCCGGGAGGCGACCGACCACCACGCCAGCGCGACCGCCGAGACCAAGCGCCTCGTCGAGGAGGCCGAGTCCCGCGCCGCGGCCGCCGAGGAGCGCGCCCGGGCAGCGCTCGCGCAGGCGACCGAGAACCGCGCCCAGGCCGCCACCGAGGCCGAAGCGCTGCTCTCCCGCGCCCGGCGGGAGGCCGAGCAGATCGTCAGCTCGGCCCGCACCCAGGCCGAGTCGATCGCCGCCACCGGCACCGCCGATGCCGAGCGCGAGCTCGCCGTCGTCCGCGCCGAGGTGGAGCGGATCAGCAAGCGCCGCGACGCGATCACCGCGCAGCTGGCGTCGCTGCACGACGTCGTCGCCGGCTTCGGCAAGGACGAGGAGTGACCGACACTTCCCAGCCCGCGGAGGCCACCGACGAGGAGGACTCCGCGGGCGTCCCGGTCGAGCACGAGGACCTCGGCGTACCAGGCCCTCCGCTCGACCACCGGGCGCCGTTCTACGTCGGCTTCATCGGCGGGCTCGGCGCCCTGCTCGCGCTGTGGCTGGCGCTGAACGTGCAGGCCATCGGCTCCACGCTGATGCTGGTGGTCGTCTCCCTCTTCCTCGCCGCCGGGCTCAACCCCGCGGTCGAGTTCTTCGAGCGCCACGGGATGCGCCGCTCGTACGCCGTCCTGACGGTGATCCTGCTGTTCCTGCTCGCGCTCGCGCTCTTCCTCGTCGCGATCGTGCCGGTGATCGCCGACCAGGTCCACGCACTGACGAACAACGTGCCGCAGTGGTTGGACGACGTCCAGCGCAACCGGCAGGTCCAGCGGCTCGACGAGGAGTACGACATCGTCGAGAAGGTCCAGAAGTACGTCACCGACGGCAGCTTCGTCGGCGCGCTCTTCGGTGGGGCCGTCGGGATCGGGCTCGCGGTACTCGGGGCGCTGTTCAACGGCTTCATCGTGGTCGTGCTGACGCTGTACTTCCTCGCGTCCCTGGAGAACACCAGGAGCGCGATCTACCGGCTCGCGCCGGCGTCCCGCCGGGACCGGGTCTCGAAGCTCGGGGACCGGATCGTGCGCAGCGTCGGGGGCTACGTCTCCGGGGCGTTCATCGTCGCGATGTGCGCCGGCATCTCGTCGCTGGTATTCCTGTTCGTCGCGGGTCTCGGGCAGTACGCCGTGGCGCTTGCCTTCGTGGTCGCCCTGCTCGACGTGATCCCGATGATCGGCGCGACCATCGGCGCCGTGATCGTGACCGCGATCGCCTTCGCGACCGACTGGAAGATCGGCGTCGCGTGCGTGGTCTTCTACATCGTCTACCAGCAGGTCGAGAACTACGTGATCTACCCGCGGGTGATGTCGAAGTCCGTCGACGTACCCGGCGCGGTCACCGTCATCGCGGCGCTCATCGGCGCCGCCCTGTTCGGGGTGATCGGGGCACTGCTCGCGATCCCGACCGCGGCGTCGATCCTGATGCTGGTGCGCGAGGTGTGGGTCAGGCGGCAGGACGAGCGCTAGCGTCGGCGGTGTCCTTCTCGCCGAGCTTCACGAACACCACGCCGGCGAGGATCAGCAGGCCGCCCGCGAGCTGCACGGGGCGCGGCAGCTCGTCGAGGAGCAGCCACGCGAACAGGACCCCCGCGAGGACCTCGGTGAGCGCCACGAACGACGCCAGCCGCGACCCCAGCCGCCGGCTCGCCGCGATCCCGCTGGTGTACGGGACGGCAGCCGTCACCACGCCCAGCACGAGCAGCGGCACCCACCACGCGACCGTCGTACCGGCGTACGTGACGGCGGCGGACGACGCGTGCATGGGCAGCAGCCCGACCAGGCCGAGCACCGCGAGGGCCACCGCCCCGGCGACGAGGCCGCCGGACGCCAGCACCATCGGGGGCAGGCCGTTGCCCTCGTCGGCCGCGACCACGAAGTACGTCGCCGCGCCGACCATCGCGCCGAGCGCCCACAGCACGCCCGGCAGGCTGATGGCCGCGCCGGACAGCAGGTCGAGCACCAGCACCAGTCCGAGGGCGGCCAGTCCGGCGCCGACCAGCGTGACCGGACCCGGCCGTTGGCCGTGCCGCAGCCAGAGCCAGACCACGACGGTCGCCGGCGCGGTGTACTCGATGAGCAGCGCCGGCCCCACCTGCATGTGCGCCACGGCCGAGAAGTAGCAGAACTGCGCGCCGGCGACCGCGATGAGGCCGAAGACCGCGATCAGGCGGGCGTTGCGGCGGACCAGGTGCCACCGGCCACGCAGTGACACCAGGCCGAACGGCAGCACCACCAGGGCGGCGATGCTCACCCGGATCAGCACGATCGCGCCCGCGCTCCAGCCCGCGCCGAGCAGCTGCCGGGCGAGCGCTCCGGCCATGCCGAAGGAGGCCGCCGAGAGCAGCGCGAAGCCGAGACCGCTCGCCAGCCGGGAGCCGGAGGCCACCATCGCGTCGTCATCGGTCAATGCGGTCATGGCACATGACGCTACGCCGGCATTGTGTAACCTGTCAACGTGGTATTCGCACATGACACCGAGGTGGCGCTGCAGTCCGCGGTGACCCTCGCCAACTCCGCCCTCGAGCCGGACACGCTCCAGACGATCGAGCAGCTCGACGCGTTCTTCGCGGAGTTCGAGTACACCGGCCGCCGGGACCACGACCGCGCCGAGCTCGCGGCGGTGCGGGCGATCCGTCCGCAGCTCCTCACCCTGCTCACCGCCGAACGCGACGAGGCGGTCGCGCTCGTGAACGAGATGCTCGCGTCCGCCGGCGCGGTCCCCCAGCTGGTCCGCCACGACGTCTGGGACTGGCACCTCCACGCGGTCGGCCCGGAGCGCGACCTGCCGACCCGCATCCTCGTCGAGACCGCGATGGCGATGATCGACGTGATCCGCTCCGACGAGATGTCCCGGCTCGGTCGCTGCGCCGACCCCGAGTGCGGCGGCGTGGTCCTCGACCTCTCCCGCAACCGCTCGAAGCGCTTCTGCTCGACCACCTGCGGCAACCGCAACGCCGTCGCGGCGTACCGCGCCCGCCGCGCCGCCGACCGTTGAGTCGGGAGTTCCGACTCAAGTGGCGGCGAGGAACTGCCGGAGCACGTCGGTGAACACCTCGGGTTGCTCGGAGTGCACCCAGTGGCCGGCGCCCTTGATCGTCACCCTGCGGTTGCGCGGGAACCAGCGGTCCATCTCGGCGGCGTACTCGTCCCCGACGTAGGCGGACTTCGCGCCCGCGATCCACAGCGTCCGTCCCTGGTACGGCGGGTGGCCCGCGAGTGCCTCCTCCGGCCAGCCGCCGAGGGTGGCGAGGTCGCGGCCGAGCAGCTCGAGGTTCGGCTGCCAGGACCAGCCGTCGTCGTCGCGCCGCAGGTTCTGGAGCAGGAAGCTGCGCACCGTCGGGTTCGGCACCGCGTCGACGAGCGCGGCGTCGGCGTCGCGACGGTGCCGGAGCGTCCCGAGGTCGAGCGCCTGCATCGCCGCGATGTAGCCGGCGAACTCGCTGCCCGACTCATAGTCCACCGGGGAGACGTCGACGACGCAGAGCCGATCGACGAGCTCGGGGTGCCGCAGCGCGAGGACCATCGCGGCCTTGCCGCCCATCGAGTGGCCGACCAGCGCGACCGGGTCGTCGGCGGAGAACAACGACGCGACCCGGTCCGCGGTGTCGACGTAGTCGAAGCGGTCGGTCCACTGCGAACGGCCGTGGTTGGGCATGTCGACCAGCAGCACCCGGTGGTCCTCGGCGACCGCCTTCGCGATCGTCCTCCAGTTCTTGCCCTGCCCGAACAACCCGTGGCAGAACGCCACCAGCGGGCCGCTCTCCCCCAGCGTCGTCGTGTGCAGCCCGTCCACGTGCCTCAGCACCACTCGTGCACCCCTCCCGGTGTCAGGTCCCGGTCGCGGAGCACGACCGCGAGCCGGTCACCGACGTGCCGGCAGGTCCACCGGAAGTCCGGGCGCCGGTACTCGATGGCCAGCACGCGGTCGCCGTACACGTGGGTGTAGGCGCTGCACTCCCGGTATCGGCCACACTCCTCCGCGATCGCGAAGTCGTAGCCGATGGTGGTGCCGTCAAAGCCGGCGAGGTTCTTCTGGCCGGCCTCGAGGCCGGCGTCGTGGGCACGCCCGACCAGCAGCGCGGCGAACGCCACGGCCTGCCGACGGCTGAGCAGGTGGTGGCTGCGGGTGAACGAGTCGAGGTTGTCGTACTCGACGGCGTCGAAGCCGTCGTCCGCGCACCCCTGCGTCCACCGGCCGACGATCCGCGCCAGCGCCGCGCGCTTCGCGGGCGTGCGTACGTCGAGCAGCCACTCGCCCCACGCCTCGTCGGTGACCGGCCGGCCACCGTCCTTCAGCACCAGGCGCCAGTGCTCACGCCAGAAGGGGCGCTGGTCCGGCTGGGCCTGGAAGCCGTTGACGTAGCAGACGTTGTACGTGCCCTCCAGCGGCTGCGCGGCGCGGTCCCGGACCACGATGCCGACGTGGTCGGGCACGTCGGCGGCGCCGCCGAGCTGGTAGTCGACGTCGGTGCCCGTGGGCAGCGCGGCCAGCAGGACGGGGAGCAGGAGCGCGTAACCCCACGCGGCAGGACCGCGTTGTTTCGGCACCGCTGCTCTCCACCTTGATGCTCGAGATCGGATCATCCATGCCATCCTCCCGCACCCGGCTGCTCGCACTCACCGGCGCCCTCGCCGTGACGTTCTCGCTGGCCGGTGCCACCCGGGCCGCGGCCACGCCCCAGGCGCCGGTCGTCTCCGGTGTCCATGCCGGTCTCGACCGGTTGCTCGCCGACGGGACTCCCGACCACCGGGCGATCGTCCGGTTCGATGACGTGCCCGACACCACGCAGGTCGCCGCGCTCTCCGCACTCGGGCTCACGGTCCAGCCGATGAAGCACCTCCCGCTGGCGCTCGTCCAGGGCCCGGTCGGCGCGATGGTCGCCGCGGTCTCAAGCGGCATCGGCCTCGACGTCTACCCCGACGAGCACCTCGGGCTCCTCGACACCGCGTCCAGCGACGCGATGTCGTCCTCGCCGTCCGCGGCCAGGGCCCTGCGTGCGCGCGGGCTCACCGGCAAGGGCGTGACCGTCGGCATCGTCGACTCCGGCTGCGACGCGACGCACGCCGACCTCGCGGACCGGGTCGTCCACAACGTCAAGCTCTACAGCCCGGAGTACGCCAACGCGGGCACCCAACCCACCCTCGTCGTCCCGGTCGACCAGGGCCCGGTCAGCAACACCGACCTCGGCAGCGGCCACGGCACGCACGTCGCCGGCATCATCGCCGCCGACTCGAAGTCCGTCGACGACGGGAGTCGCTTCGGCGTCGCGCCGGACGCGGACCTGGCCTGCTTCTCGATCGGCGAGGTGTTGTTCACGACGGCCGTCGTCACCGCCTACGACTACATCCTCGACCAGCCCGGCCTGATGGGCATCGACGTCATCAACAACTCGTGGGGCAACAGCTACCGCCAGTTCGACCCGAACGACCCGGTCGCCGTCGCGACCAAGGCCGTCGTGGACAAGGGCGTCACGGTCGTGTTCGCTGCCGGCAACTCCGGAGCCGGGGACGTCCCGATGAGCCTGAACCCGTTCTCGCAGTCCCCGTGGGTGATCTCGGTGGCGGCCGGCACCATCGACCGGGTCCGGGGCGACTTCTCGTCCAACGGACTGGTGAACGACAACTCCCGGGCGACCCCGATCGGTGCGCACGACCACACGTCGTACGCCGGCGACCGGATCGGCCTCGTGCACCCCGACGTGACCGCGCCCGGCGTCGACATCAGCTCGACGTGCGACAGCGCCGGCACCCTGATCGGCCCCTGTGGCCCGAACGAGAACGCCAGCGCCTCCGGCACCTCGATGGCCTCACCGCACATCGCCGGCGCGGCCGCCGTCCTCCTGCAGGCACAGCCGCGGCTCACCCCCGACCAGGTGCGACTGGCGCTCCAGGCGACGGCCACCGCCGTGAAGGCCACGGGCGGCACGGGCTCGGCACCCTTCTGGGAGGTCGGCTACGGGTTCGTGAACCTCGACCGGGCCGTGCACCTGGTCACCGGCAAGGGCTGGGCCGGACACCTGGCCGCGGCCGCGGCCAGGGCCGACCGTCGGGTCCGGGCCGCGGACGGCGTCCGCGTGCTGCGCTCGGACTTCTTCGTGCACGCCGCACCGCCGGGGACCGCAGGCGGCAGCGACGCGGCGTCGTACGACGTGAAGGTGGGCAGCGCGACGCGCACGCTGGCCGTCAGCCTGGCGTTCCCGTCCGGCGGCGCCGTCGGCGCGAGCCTGTTCAGCTACACCGTCACGGTGCTCGACCCGGCCGGGGAGACGATCGCGACCACGACGACGGACCCGGTCGCCGGCTCCGGCACCGCGCTGGCGACGGTGCCGGTGAGGAAGGCGGGGACCTACACGTTCCAGGTCTCCGGCGACTACGCGGCCTCCGACCCGGACACCATCGACAGCGACTCGGCGCTCGGCCGGTTCGTCACGCTGCACGTGGCCCAGCTGCGGAGGGGCTGAGCGAGAGCGCACGGCGGGCGGCGAAACGGCAGCGGATCGCTCGCCACCCGCGGCGCGGACGCACGCATCGCGCGGCGCCCGTCCTCGAGGAGCCCGGTGACGAACTCCATGACTCCAGCGTACGTCGGGCTCAAACGGCGGTCCGCTGCTCCGTGTCCTCCGCGGTGAGCGGCTTGGCGATGCTCTCCAGCGACCGGCCCTCGGCGTGCACGCCGAGGAACGCCTCGACGATCCCGGCACCGATCATCAGCACCGCGCCGATGAAGTAGCCGATGGCGATGCCCGTGATGTCCTTGTCCGCGGAGGCCTGGTCGATCAGGTAGCCGAACAGCAGCGGACCGCTGATCCCGCCGGCGGCCGTGCCGATGGCGTAGAAGAACGCGATGCACAGCGCGCGGGTCTCCATCGGGAACACCTCGCTCGCGGTGAGGTACGCCGCGCTGGCGCCGGCCGAGGCGAAGAAGAAGATGATCACGCCGAGGAGCGTGAGCGAGAACGCCGTCACGCTGCCGAGGAGGAGGCCGGTCACGCCGAGAAGGGCACCGGAGAAGACATAGGTGAAGGTGATCATCCGGACCCGGCCGATCTTGTCGAACAGCGGCCCCAGGATCAGGGCGCCGGCGAAGTTGCTGACCGCGAACACGGCGAGGTACCAGCCGGTCTGCTTCACCCCGAGGAACGTCGTGAGCGTGTCGCCGTAGGTGAAGAAGAACGCGTTGTAGAGGAATGCCTGACCGACGAACAGCGAGAAGCAGACGACGGTGCGCTTCGGGTACATGGTGAAGACGGTCTTGGCGATCAGCGTGAGCGGGATCGTCGTGCGCTGGCGCACCGTGATCGTCTCGTCGACCTGCTCGAGCTCGCCGGCCGTCTCGTCGGAGACGGTCCGCTCGATGTCCGTGACGATCCGCTCCGCCTCCTGCTCGCGGCCGTGGATGAAGAGCCAGCGCGGGCTCTCCGGCACGTTGCGGCGGACGAGAAGGATGCCCACGGCGAGGATGGCACCGAGGCCGAACGCCAGCCGCCAGCCCCACTCGGGGTTGATGACGGTCGGGTCGAGCAGCGGGATCGTCAGCAGCGAGCCCAGCGCGGCGCCGACCCAGAACGAGCCGTTGATCGAGACGTCGACGCGACCGCGGTACTTGGCCGGGATCAGCTCGTCGATGGCGGAGTTGATCGCGGCGTACTCGCCACCGATGCCGAACCCGGTGAAGAACCGGGCGGCGAAGTACCAGGCCGGCGTCATCGAGAACGCCGTCGCGACCGTCGCGAGCATGTAGACGGCCAGCGTCAGGAGGAACAGCTTCTTCCGGCCGAACCGGTCGGTGAGCTGGCCGAAGAACAGCGCGCCGACGCAGGCGCCCGCGACGTAGATCGCACCGGCGAAGCCGATGTCGGAGCTGGTCATGCCGAGCCCCGTGGTCGGGTCCTTCAGCGCGTCGGACATCGACCCGACGATCGTGACCTCGAGCCCGTCGAGGATCCAGACGGTGCCCAGCCCGATGACGACCAGCCAGTGCCACTTGGCCCACGGCAGCCGGTCCAGTCGTGCGGGGATGTCGGTGGTGATGCGCCCGGTCTCAACTCCCATGACCGGGCGGGTACCCCATCAGCGCGAGCTGTAGTCCCGGAAGCCGCGCTTGGTCTTGCGGCCCAGGTAGCCGGCCGTCACCAGGTGCTCCAGCAGCGGTGCCGGGGCGAAGCCCGGCTCGCGGAACTCGAGGTAGAGCTCGCGCTGGATCGCCAGAGACACGTCGTTGCCGACCACGTCGAGGAGCTCGAAGGGCCCCATCGGCAGCGCACAGCCCTGCTTCATGGCCAGGTCGATGTCGTCGGCGGTCGCGTAGTGCGCCTCGAGCATCCGCACCGCGTCGTTCAGGTACGGGAACAGCAGCGCGTTGACGATGAAGCCCGCCCGGTCACCGCAGGACACCGCGACCTTGCCGATCCGGTCGCACAGCGCACGGGTGGTCTCGGTGACGTCCTCGGACGTGACGACCGTCGAGACGACCTCGACCAGCTTCATGACCGGCGCCGGGTTGAAGAAGTGCATCCCGATGACGTCCTGCGGCCGCGACGTCGCCTGGGCGCAGGCGATGATCGGCAGGCTCGAGGTGGTCGTCGCCAGGATCGCGCCGGGCTTGCAGATCTCGTCCAGGTTCTCGAACAGCGTGGTCTTGATCGCGAGGTCCTCGGCGATCGCCTCCACCACGATGTCCGCCGCTGCGAGGTCGTCGAGCGACGTGCTGCCCGTGATCCGGGCCAGCACCTCGGCCTTCGCCTCCTCGGTCGCACGGCCGCGCTGGATCTGCTTGTCGAAGTTGCGGGTGACGGTCGCGACGACCCCGTCGACCTTGTCCTGGCCGCGGCCGACCACCAGCACGTCGTACCCGCTCCTCGCGAACACCTCGACGATGCCGCTCGCCATGGTGCCGGTGCCCACGACGCCGACCTGCTTGATGTCGTGCCGCAGCTCGGGCCTCGCGTCGGCGGACGGCGTCCGGTCGTCCGCGACGACGACCGGGCTGTCCGGCGCCTCGTAGGTGTAGAAGCCGCGACCGGTCTTCCGGCCGAGCCAGCCGGCGGTGACCATCTGCTTGAGGATCGGGGACGGCGCGTGCAGTCGGTCGCGGCCCTGGCGGTACATCGTCTCGAGGATCTCGTACGCCGTGTCGAGCCCGATCAGGTCGAGCAGCGCCAGCGGGCCCATCGGGTAGCCGCAGCCGAACCGCATCGCAGCGTCGATGTCCTCGCGGCTGGCGTAGCGGCCCTCGTACATCGACACCGCGTGGTTGAGGTAGCCGAACAGCAGCGTGTTCGCGATGAAGCCGGCCTTGTCGCCGCAGACGACCGGGTTCTTGCCGAGCGCCTCCACGAGCGCCTTGGTGTCGGCCAGCACCTGGTCCTCGGTGACGACCGTGCGCACGATCTCGACCAGGTCCTGCACCGGCGCCGGGTTGAAGAAGTGCACGCCGATTACCCGGCCCGGGCGCGAGTTGGCGGTCGAGATCTCGGTGACCGAGAGGCTCGAGGTGTTGGTGGCGAGGACGGCCTCCTGCGAGACGATCGCGTCGAGGTCGCGGAAGAGTGCCTTCTTGGTCTCCAGGGACTCCACGACCGCCTCGACCACCAGGTCGGCGTCGGTGAGGTCCTTGAGCGAGGTGGTGAACGTGATCCGCCCGAGCAGCTCGGCCTGCTCGGCCTCGGTCATCTTCTCCCGCTTCACGGCGCGGGCCGTGGAGTGCTCGAGGTACTGGCGACCGCGGGCGAGGCCCTCGTCGTCCTTCTCGACCCCGACGACGGCGTACCCGTTGCGGGCGAACACCTCGGCGATGCCGGCGCCCATGGTGCCGAGGCCGATGACGCCGATGGTCGAGAAGGAGCGCGCTTCCGGGGCCTGAGAGGTCATGCCGCGCATGGTTGCACGGGGCAACCCGCTGTGGCAGTGGCGTAGTTCACTCGCGAGTAACTTGGAACGTTCATGTTGCTGTGGGAGCGCTCATCACGAGGCGACGGCCGTACGCCGGGAGGCCGAGCAGCTCCTCCTTCTCCTGCATCGCCCGGTGCACCGGGGTCAGCACGGTGACCTCCTCGAAGCCGAGCGACCGATAGAACGGCGCGTTCCACGGCACGTCGGCGAACGTGCAGAGCGAGAGGGCGTCGTACCCGCGCCGGCCGGCCTCGGCGAGCGAGGCGCGGACCAGGGCGCCGCCGGTGCCGTGCCGCTGGTGGCCCGGGCGTACGGCGAGCTGCTCGAGGTGGGCGATGCCCTCGAGCTCCAGGACGTGCGCGAACCCGACCGGCGGCTCGCCCGCGACCCGGAGGAAGCCGGCCACGCCGTACCGCCAGGTGCCGGGCGTCGGCCGCCACGGCAGGGGCCCGAGCAGCGGGACGAACAGCTGGTCCGCCTCGCACTCGATCTCGGTGAGCGCGTCGAGGTCCTCGCGCGTGGCGGCCCTGATCTCCAGCACGGAGGCCACTGTAGATTCGTCGCCCGTGAGACTCGTCGTAGCCAGGTGCCAGGTCGACTACGCGGGGCGCCTGACCGCCCATCTCCCGATGGCGACCCGGGTGCTGATGATCAAGGCGGACGGATCCGTGCTCGTGCACGCCGACGGCGGCTCGTACAAGCCGCTGAACTGGATGTCGCCGCCGTGCTCGTTCCGGGAGGGCACCACCGAGGACGGCCAGGTCGAGTGGACCGTGACCAACCCCAAGAGCGACGACACCCTGCGGATCCTCATCGAGGAGGTCCTCCACGAGTCGACCCACGAGCTCGGGATCGACCCGGGCCTGCAGAAGGACGGGGTCGAGAAGCACCTCCAGGAGCTGCTGGCCGACCACCCCGCGACCCTCTCCCCCGGCCTCACGCTGGTCCGTCGGGAGTACCCCACCGCCATCGGCCCGGTCGACCTGATGTGCCGCGACTCCGACGGGCACTCCGTCGCGGTCGAGATCAAGCGCCGTGGCGAGATCGACGGCGTCGAGCAGCTCACGCGCTACCTCGAGCTCCTCAACCGCGACCCTCTCATCTCCCCCGTGCGGGGCATCTTCGCCGCGCAGGAGATCAAGCCGCAGGCGCGCGTCCTCGCATCGGACCGCGGCATCGCCTGCGCGGTCGTCGACTACGACGCCCTGCGCGGCCTGGACGACCCCTCCCACCGGCTGTTCTGACCGGGTCGTCCGCCTCTCGCGCGGTCATACGCCGCCCTCGGGCGGACGACCCGAAACTCGGTCGCGCCCCAGCGGTCACCCGACCACGATGGCCGGATGCGTGAGAACCACTTCGACACCGAGATCGCCGAGCGGTACGACGAGGGCTCGGCCGAGATGTTCGCCCCCGAGGTGCTCGGGCCGACCGTCGACCTGCTGGCCGAGCTCGCCGGCGGCCGGCCGGCGCTGGAGCTGGCGGTCGGCACCGGCCGGGTCGCGATCCCGCTGGCGCAGCGTGGCGTCCACGTGCACGGCATCGAGCTGTCGGAGGCGATGGTCGCGCAACTGCGGGCGAAGCCCGGCGGCGACCTGATCGACGTGACGATCGGTGACATGACCGAGGCGACCGCCGAGGGCCGCTTCCGGCTCGCGTACCTGGTCTTCAACACGATCGGGAACGTCACCACGCAGGACGACCAGGTCGCGGTGTTCGAGAACGCCGCGCGGCACCTCGAGCCCGGCGGCTGCTTCGTGGTCGAGAACGGCGTGCCGATCCTCCGGCGGCTGCCGCGCGGCGAGCGCTTCGCGGTCTTCGACCACACCGACGGCCACGTCGGGATCGACGAGTACGACACCGCCACCCAGCTGATGTGGTCGCACCACTACTCGTCCACGGACGGCACGACGTACCGCCGCAGCAGCGTGCCCTTCCGGTACGTCTGGCCCGCCGAGCTCGACCTGATGGCCCGGATCGCCGGGATGCGGCTCGTGCACCGGTGGGCCGACTGGGACCGCTCGGAGTTCACCGGAGCGTCGACCAGGCACGTCAGCGTGTGGCGGAAGGGCTGAGGTCGCAGCCCAGCGCCTGCATCCCGGCGCGGCCGGCGTCGGTGAGGCGGAGCGCGCGGGAGTCGGCGGAGCGGCGCACGAACCACCCGCGCTCCACCAGTCCGTCGGTGATCCCGGCGGCGAGCGACCCCGCCAGGTGCGGGCGGCGCTCGGTCCAGTCCAGGCACGGCCTCGCGAACGAACGGCGCCGAGCACGGGCCGCGCCGACGTCCACACCCCAGCCGGCCAGTCCGGCGTGGCCGGCCGGCGTGACGTCGTACGCGCGGGGTCAGCCAGCCGCGGTCGATCATCGCGTCGTGCAGTGCCACGCCGCAGGCCCCGGCGAGGTGGTCGTAGCAGGTGCGCGCGAAGCCGAGCGCCTGGGCGTGGCCGGACTGGCGCAGCGACCGGACCGGCTGGGCCGGGGCGACCTGCGACAGCGCCTCGAGGGCGGCGCCGACGTCAGGCCCCGCGATCCGGTAGTACCGGTGCCGGCCCTGGGCCACGACCTCGACCAGGCCGCCGTCCCGGAGCCGGCCGAGGTGCTCGCTCGCGGTCGAGGCGCCGACGCCGGCGATCCGCGCGAGCTCCCCGGCCGCGAGTGCGCGACCGCCCATCAGCGCGTCGAGCATCCGGGCCCGGCTCGGGTCCCCGATCAGCGCGCCGGTCGCGGCGAGGTCGGTGTCGTGCACCCCGCGAGGCTACGCCGCGCACGCTTCGTCCCCGACCGAAGCGTCCGGGCCCTACGGTCGCCGGCATGGAGAACCCCGGGACGCAGGTCGAGGACGCCGTCGAGCACTGCCTGGAGGTGGCGGCGACCTGGCTCGCCTGGGACGGCCGGCCAGCGGTGAGCGAGGACGGCGACCGGGTCTACACGCCGCACAAGGCCGTCCGCCGGATCGCCGACCACCTGATCGACCACCTCGCCGAGGTCGAGGCGCTGCTGGCCGGCGTCCCGACCGAGCCGGACCACTGGCACGCCAGCCTGGTGACCGTCGAGGCGGACTGGGCGCGGTTCACCGAGATCGACCTCGACGAGGCGCGCCAGCGGCTGCGGCGGCTCGGCCGCACCTTCGCGCTGCGCATCGCCGCCGCGGGCCCGGCCGAGTGGGACGCTCCCCGCGGCGACAGCTGGACGCTGCGCGAGATCGCCGTGCACCTCACCGGCATCCGCTGGTACGCCGACCAGGTCGGCGTACTGAGACGATGAGCGCATGCGGATCTTCCACATCGCGACGCGTGCCGACTGGGAGCAGGCGCAGCGCGAGGGCGCCTACACGACCTCGACCCGCGGCGTGACGCTCGCGGAGGAGGGCTACATCCACGCGAGCCGCGCCGACCAGTGGGAGGGCGTGCGCGCGGCGTTCTACGCCGACGTCACCGAGCCGCTGGTGCTGCTCGAGATCGAGACCGACCGGCTCGGCGTACCCGTCCTGGAGGAGCCGCCGGCGCCCGGCGTGGACGAGACCTTCCCGCACGTGTACGGCGCCATCTCCCCCCGCGCGGTCGTCGGGGTCGCCGACATCTAGGACGTGGCGGCCCGGACGTTCAGCCGTCGGCGGGCCGCTCGCGGGGGATCGACACACGCACGACCGTGCCGACGCCGACCTCGCTCTCGACGTCGACGGTGCCGTCGTGCGCCTCGACGATCGCGCGCACGATCGGCAGGCCCAGGCCCGCACCCTGCACCTGCCCGCGGATCGCGGAGGGCGCCCGGTAGAGCCGATCGAACACCTTCTCCTTCTCCTCCGCGCTGACGCCGACGCCGGTGTCCCGCACCTCGAGGACCCCCATCGGCCCGTCGTTCCGCACGGCCACGTCGATCCGGCCGCCGGGCGCGGTGAACTTCAGGGCGTTGGTGAGCAGGTTCTCCAGCACCTGCACGAGGCGGTAGAAGTCGCCGTAGGCCTGGACGGAGTCGGCCGCGACCAGCGTGAGCTCGAGGCCGCGCTCGCGGGCGCGGAGGTTCGCGTCGCCGGCGACCTGGCGGGCGAGCGGGACCAGGTCGATGGCACGCCGGTCGATGCGGAGCCGGTTGTCGTCCAGGTAGGCCATCGTGAGCAGGTCGTCGACGAGCTGCAGCTCGCGCTCGGCGTTCCGCTCGATCACGCCCAGCAGCTTGCGGGCGCGGCGGCTGAGGTCGCCGTCGTCGAGGTCTCCCATCAGCTCGGAGTAGCCGATGATCGAGGTGAGCGGGGTGCGCAGCTCGTGCGACACGGTCGCGATCAGCTCGTCGCGCAGCTGCTGCGACTCGACCTCGAGCCGGCGGCGCTCGGACACGTCGCGCACCGCGATCGACACGAGGACGCCCTCGTCGGTGTGCAGCGGCGACAGGCCGATCTCCACCGGCACCTCGTGCCCGGCGTGGTGCAGGATCCGGAACTCCTGCGTGTACCCCATCGGCACCAGGTCGGGCTCGACGAGGTAGCGGCCGATGCGCTCGCGCACCTCGGCCGGCCCCGGTGTGGAGGCGAGGATGTCGACCGGCCGGCCGACCAGCTCGGCCCGCGGGTAGCCGAACACGTCCTGCATCTGGTTGTTGGCCAGCACGATCGTCGCGTCGCGGTCCACGATCACCGTCGGGTCGGGCGCCGCCTCGAGCAGGCTGCGGAACCGCTCCTCGTCCCGGACCCGGGCGGTGACGTCACGGACGATCGCCGAGACGTACGACGTGCCGTCGACCTGGATGGGCGCGAGCGAGATCTCGGCCGAGAACTCCGTCCCGTCCGCACGGCGTGCCGGCAGGCGGACCAGCCCCGTGGAGCGCAACGGCTCCGGGACCAGCACCTCGATCGGCTCACCGATGAGCGCGGCGGCATCACGACCGAACACCGCACCGCACCGCGCGTTGGCGAGCACGATGGCGCCGTTCCCGTCGACGACGACGACGGCGTCCGGGACGGCTTCGAACACCCCCCGGAGCAGTGCCTCCGGGTGCGGCTCCTCCACCCGCCGACCCTAGCCGCTGGGACGAGCACTCGCCGGGCGACGCTCCACGAGCGCGACCACCTCGTCCGCGACACCCCAGCTGAGGGTGACTCCCGCGCCACCGTGCCCGTAGCAGTGCACGACGTCCCCGGCCCGCTCCAGGCGCACCGCCGGCCGCACCGGTCGCAGCCCGACCTTGTGCCGCAGCACCCGGGCGCCGCGCACCGCCGGCACCAGGCGCGCCGCCCGCTCCAGGATGTCCTCGGTCGCCACCGGGTCCGGCGTCCGGCTCCACTCGCCCTCGACGTCGCTGCTGCCGACGACGACGTCGTGCGCGCGGGGGACGACGTACGTCGGGCCCGCCTCGTCGAGCCACCACCGGTCGAGGCCGAACTGCTCGACGTGCACGACCTGGCCGCGCACCGGAACGACCGTGCGGTCGGACCCGAGCAGCCGGGCGCCCAGGCCCGAGCAGTTCAGGACCAGTCCCTCCGTCGGCAGGCCGCCGAGGTTGAGCCGGGTGATCGTGCCTCCGGCCGCTTCCACCCGCCCCGCCAGCCAGTCGAGGTAGCGGCTGGTGTCGGCGACCGGCGTGGTGAACCGCAGCCCCTCGCCCCAACCCGCCGGCACGTCGCGGGTCCGCTCGAGCGCCGGCACCGCCCCCGCCCACCAGGGCTCCGGCGCGGCCCCCGCGAACACCTGGGTCCCCGGCACCATGCGCACGCCGGACTCCGGGTCCGTGTCGGCGATCGCGTCGAACACGGCGTACGACGTGGCGGCCCAGGCGGTGACCCGGTCCTGCGGGAGTGCGCGGTACGGGTACCAGAAGGCCGCTCCCACGGCGGAGGAAGTCTCCCGCGGCAGGTCCCGGGCCACGACGTCGACGCGGTGACCGGCCTCGAGCAGGCGCACCGCGCAGGTCAGCCCCACCACGCCCGCACCGACCACGAGGACTCGTCCCGCCATGGATGCAGTCTGGCGCGAACAACATCACATTTCGCCCCGGCCGCCTATTGACGTAGGTTCAACAGCGTGAGGCCGACCCTTCTCGGAGTCCTGACCGCCCTCGTCGCCACGCTGCTCGCGGCCCCGGCCGCGACCGCCGCCTCCCCGCAGGTGGAGTCGCGCGTGGGGTCGCGGGGAGTGGTCTTCGACGTCGAGAACACCAACGCCACCTCGGTCCTCTGTGCACCGGACAACCGGTCGTACCACCTGCGCGGCCGACTCGTCGGTCCCGCGCAGGACCTCGACGGCATCGGCGGTGCGCTGCGGGTCAACGTGCTGGTGCACGACTTCGGCACCGGCGGCTGGTTCTGGAACCTGGCCGGCCACCCGGCGTACGACTACGCGACCCGGCTCGCCGAGCACGGCGAGACGTCGCTGGTCCTCGACCGGCTCGGGTACGGCACCAGCCGGCTCCCCGATGGCGACGCGACCTGCCTCGGCGCCCAGGCCGACATGCTGCACCAGGTCGTCCAGCACCTGGCCTCCGGCCAGTACCGGTTCACCAACCCCGACCTCGGTTCGACGCCCGCCGCCGCGCACGTCGTCACCCAGGGCCACGGCGTCGGCGCGGCGATCGCCCAGGTCGAGGCCGGGACGTTCAACGACGTGGACGGGCTGGTGCTGATGTCGTGGACCGACCGGGGTGCGACCGCGCTCGCCACCCGGACCGCGGCCCGGCAGAGCCGGGACTGCGCCGGCACCGACTACGCGCCGTTCGCGGCCACCAGGGCGGACTTCCGGAGCCTGATGTTCGCGACCGCCCCGGCCGCGGTGCAGCGTGCCGCCGCCAGTCGCCGGAGCGAGGACCCGTGCGGCGACGTCGGCAGCCTCAGCCCGTTCCTGCTCGCGTCGAACCTCGCGGCGGGCAAGGTCGACGCACCGGTCCTCCTGCTGTACGGCGGCCACGACAAGCTCAACCGCGCGTCGGCACGCGACGCCCAGGCGTCGTCGTACCCGGCGAAGGTGACGACGAAGATCTTCCGCGGCGCCGGCAGCGCGCTGCCGCTGGAGAGGTCCGCCGACCGGGTGCGGGCCGCCGTGCTGCGCTGGCTGGGTTGACGTAACCCGGGTCACACCGGCCTCGTTGGGGCGGCATGTCCCGACGCGCCCTCGCCCTCGTGGTCCTGATGCTCTCGGTGGCCTGGGCCGCTCCCGCCGCCGCCCACGAGGAGCGGCCCGCCCAGTTCCCCGACGGCACCGGGCACCGGCCCCACTTCCTCGGCTGGGACAACACCCGGCAGCGCGTGGTCTGCCACGGCGACAGCGCCGCTGCGGTCGCTGCGCTCCCCGCCGGCGCCGCGAAGCAGCGCAGCGAGCGGCTGCTCCGGGCCTGCCGGTTCCACTCCATCCAGGACGCCGTGACCTCGATCAGGCACCGCAGGACGTCGATCTACGTGTTGCCGGGCGTCTACCACGAGTCGAAGTACGCCGACGCGAAGCGCAGCTACTACTGCTCGCACCTCAAGACGGAGTCCACCTCGCCGCTGCTGTCCTCGGAGTACATCGGCAGCATCTCCTCCCCCGACCCCGGCGCCGAGAAGGAGGCCGCGGCCTCCGGGGAGACCAACCCGATCGCCCTGTCGTACGCCGACCAGCGCACGTGCGCCCACAACCTCAACCTGATCGCCCTGTTCGGCGACCGGACGCCGAACGACGACAGCATCCGCTGCAACAGCAGGTTCTGCGGCACCCAGCTGATCGGCACCGGCGCGAAGCCGACCGACGTCATCGTCGACAACCGGTTCACGAAGCTGAACGCGATCCGCGCCGACCGGATGGGGGGCTTCTACCTGAGCAACATGACCTTCCAGCAGTCGGAGTTCAACTCGATCTACGTGATGGAGACCGACGGGTTCGTGCTCGACCGGGTCGTCGCGCGGGGCAACGACGAGTACGGCGTCCTCGCCTTCGCCAGCGACCACGGCCTGATCCAGGACTCGGAGGCCTACTACAACGGCGACTCCGGCTTCTACCCCGGCTCCGGCTCGGACCTCAACGCCGACAACCCCGACTTCAAGGCCACCCGTTACGCCATCGAGATCCGTGGCAACTCCAGCCACGACAACACGCTCGGCTACTCGGGGACGGCCGGCAACTCGATCTGGGCGCACGACAACCAGTTCTTCGACAACGCCACCGGCATCGCCACCGACTCGCTGTTCCCCGGCCACCCCGGCCTGCCGCAGGACCACGCCCGCTGGAGCCACAACGACATCCACTCCAACAACTCGAACTGGTACGCCAGGTTCGTCGACACCGGCGTCTGCGCGGAGCCGATGGAGGACCGCGACTACCTCCACGGCACGGTGTGCCCGGTCGTCCCGACCCCCGTCGGCACCGGTGTCCTGATCGCCGGCGGCAACTTCGACTCCACCGACCACAACTGGATCTACGACAACTGGCGGTACGGCACCATGCAGTTCTGGGTCCCTGCCGTGCTGCGGGACGACTACGACCCGTCACACCTCTACGACACCTCGAACGACAACCACACCTTCGAGAACCAGATGGGCATCGACCCCCACGGCGCCGAGCGGCCCAACGGCATGGACCACTGGTGGGACGACCAGGGCACCGGCAACTGCTGGGAGGACAACCACTACGGCTCGGCCGGCCGGACCGACAACTTCACCGTCGACCCGGCCTCGTGTGCCGACGGGGGCTCGGTGTTCCTGCCCGGTGCGGCGGTCAAGGACGCGGGGTTCCTCAGCTGCAGCCAGTACGACCGCAACGACCCCACCTGGAACCACCCCGCGGGCTGCACGTGGTTCGACGACCCGGCCAGGCCCGGCGCCCGCCCGGCCGACCGGCCCGACTCGTCGGCGGTCCTGGTCGCACCTCTGGCGCTGACCGGCGCGGCGCTGGCGCTGGGGATCGGCGTCGTACGCCGGCGGTGGACCCGTGCTGCGTAGGTTCGCCCTGGTCGGCGTCCTGCTGCTGCTGGTGCTCGCCGGCGGCGGTGTCGCGCTGGCGCGCACGTCACCGTCGCTGACGGCATCCGGGCCGACGTCGGTGTCCGGCACCGAGGCGTCCGCCGTGTTCACCATCGCCGACCGCACCGTCCGTCAGGTCCGGTACGCCGACGGCGGGACGCTGCGCTACACGTTCCGGCTCAGGAACGACGAGCGGGTGCCGGTCGAGGTGCGCGGGCTGTCCGACCAGCAGCCGCCGTCCCGCCTGTTCCACCCGACCGGCCTCACGCCGGTCCAGCTCGGCCCGGGCGAGTCCGCGGACGTCACGCTCGCGCTGCACATGAGCGGCTGCGAGACGCTGTCCGCGCGGGCGGGCGCGTTCGTGACCGAGGTGTTGCTGCGCGTCGAGCGCGGCGGCGTGCTGACCGACGACGTGACGGTCTCGCTCCCCGAGGAGCTGCACACCGGCTCGCCGCGCGAGGCGTTCTGCCCGAACTCCACGGCGACCTCGCGGCCGCCGGGCTGAGCGGATCCGCTGGTGGTGGGCGGGCGAGCCGCGTGCCGACGTACGGTCAGGCGCCGGCCTGGCGCGGCGCGGTCGGGTCGGTGCCCTCCACGCCCTGCTCGCGCGCGACGTACTCCTCGATGTCCTCGATGTCGTCGCGGTTGCGGGTGGTGACCGCGAGCAGGTCGCTCATCGTCGCGACCTCCTCGACCTGCTCCTTGATGAACCACTGCATGAACTGCTCGGAGGCGAAGTCGCCCTCCTCGCGGGCGACCCGCAGCAGCCCGTTGACCTGCTCGGTGACCCGCTTCTCCTGGTCGAGTGCCAGGTTCACGGGTGCGACGACGTCGTCGAACGCGCTCACCGGCGCCGGGACGGCCGGGATCACGACCTCGCTGTCGGTGTCGAGGAGGTACTGGATCATCATCGCGGCGTGCGCTCGCTCCTCGAGAGCCTGGCCGTAGAAGAACGCCGCCATCCGCGGCATCGTCAGGGCGTCGAAGTAGACGGCGCAGGCGAGGTACTGGTTGTGCGCAGCCAGCTCGTTGCCGATCTGGACGTTCAGCTGGTCCGCGAAGCGGGCAGCGACCACGGGGGCTCCTCGGGTGGGGGTCAGGCGGCCTTGGCGAGCTTCTTCTTGGAGACCTTCTTGCCGTCCAGACGGACCAGCTCGCGCTTCCTGACCGTATACCCCTCGGGCAGCGTGCCGTTCTTGAGCATGCGCAGCGGGCAGCGTCCGCACTTCGACGCGGAGACGCAGCACTTCGTCTTGGGCAGCTTCGCCTTCTTCGCCCGGGACTTCTTCGCCACGGACGAGATCGTAACACGCGAACTTAGGCGAGGCTAACCTCGCACGGACGGCTGATACCCGGGGGTTGCCGGGGGAAACCCGACGACACGCCGGGCCTGCGTCGGCGTGTCCGCGGGTTTCTCCGGTCAGCCGGAGAAACCCGCCCCCCGCCGCCGCACCCTCAGTCCAGCCCGTGCGCCCGGCGGATCACGTCGACGATGCCGTCCATGATCTCGGTCAGGCCGAAGTCCTTGGGGGTGTAGACGGCGGCGACGCCCAGCTCGAGCAGCCGGCGACCGTCGGAGTCGGGGATGATCCCGCCGACGATCACCGGCACGTCGCGGAGGCCGGCCGCCTCGAGGCCGTCGAGCACGGCGGGCACCAGCTCCATGTGCGAGCCCGAGAGGATCGACAGGCCGACGCAGTGCACGTCCTCGGCGACCGCGCCGGCGACGATCTGCTCGGGGGTGAGCCGGATGCCCTGGTAGACGACCTCGAAGCCCGCGTCGCGGGCGCGTACGGCGACCTGCTCGGCGCCGTTCGAGTGACCGTCGAGCCCGGGCTTGCCGACCAGCAGCCGGAGCCGGCCGCCCCTGCCGCCGCTCAGCTCGTCGCCGGTCTCCTTCACCCGGGCGCGTACGGCGGCGAGCTCGTCGCCCCCGTCGGAGACGCCGATCGCGCCGCTGACGCCGGTCGGCCCGCGGTACTCGCCGAACACCTCGCGCAGCGTCCCGGCCCACTCCCCCGTGGTCGCGCCCGCGCGTGCCGCCACCAGGGTCGGCCCCATCAGGTTCGTCTCGGTCTTGGCGGCCCCGGCGAGCGCGGCGAGCGCGGCGGCGACCGCGGCCTCGTCGCGCTGCGCCTTCCACTCCTCGACACTGGCCAGCGCGGCCTTCTCGGCATCCGGGTCCGCGGCCATGATCGCGGCGTCGAGGTCGGCGGTCAGCGGCGAGGGCTCGGTCGTCTCGAACCTGTTGACGCCGACGATGACCTCCTCACCGGACTCGATCCGGGCTCGCCGGACCGCGTGCGAGGAGACCAGCTCCTGCTTCATGTACTCGACCGCGGCGATCGCGCCGCCCATCGCCTGGACGCGGTCGATCTCGGCGCGCGCGCCCTCGACCAGCTCCGCGACCTTGGCCTCGATGACGTGCGAGCCCTCGAAGATGTCGTCGTACTCGAGCAGGTCGGACTCGAAGGCGAGCACCTGCTGCAACCGCAGCGACCACTGTTGGTCCCAGGGTCGCGGCAGGCCGAGCGCCTCGTTCCACGCCGGCAGCTGGAGCGCCCGGGCGCGCGCGTCCTTGGAGAGCGTCACACCGAGCATCTCCAGCACGATCCGCTGGACGTTGTTCTCGGGCTGGGCCTCGGTGAGGCCGAGCGAGTTGACCTGCACGCCGTACCGGAACCGGCGCATCTTGGCGTCCTGCACGCCGTACCGCTCACGCGTGATGTCGTCCCAGAGCCGTCCGAAGGCCCGCATCTTGCAGGTCTCCTCGATGAACCGGACGCCGGCGTTGACGAAGAACGAGATCCGGCCGACGACCTTCTCGAAGTCGTCGGCGTCGACCTGGCCGGCGTCCTTCACCGTGTCGAGGACCGCGATCGCCGTGCACAGCGCGTACGCCAGCTCCTGCGTCGGCGTGGCCCCGGCCTCCTGCAGGTGGTAGCTGCAGATGTTGATCGGGTTCCACTTCGGGATCTGGTGGACGGTGTAGGCGATCATGTCGGCGATGAGCCGCATCGAGGCCTCGGGCGGGAACGCGTAGGTCCCGCGGGAGAGGTACTCCTTGATGATGTCGTTCTGCGTGGTGCCGGCCAGCTGGGCGGCGACGTCCTCGGGCGACAGCTCGGGGTTCTGCTCCTCGGCGACCACCTGGTACATCGCGAGCATCCACATCGCGACCGCGTTGATGGTCATCGACGTGTTCATCCCCGTGAGCGGGATGTCCGCGAACAGCCGGCGCATCTCACCGAGGTGCGGGACCGGTACGCCGACCTTGCCGACCTCGCCGCGCGCGAGCGGCGAGTCGGGGTCGTACCCGGTCTGGGTCGGGAGGTCGAAGGCGACCGACAGGCCGGTCTGGCCCTTGGCGAGGTTGGTCCGGTACAGCGCGTTGGACGCGGCGGCCGTCGAGTGCCCGGCGTAGGTCCGCATCACCCACGGCCGGTCCTTCTCGGGCCTGTCCTTCTCGGTCATGGCACCGAGGGTAGGACGGCAGCTACCGATTGGTAACCGCGTGTGGGGTATCCGACACGACGGTGGCGACCGTGGCGTGGCTCACGCGGTCGCGGCGGCCCGCTCCACTGCCACGAAGCGGCTGAGCCGGGACAGGTGCAGCATCCTGCGGACCGCGGAGTTGCAGCCTCTCAGCGTGAGGTGGTGGCCCCTGCGGGTGGCCTGGCGGGTGGCGACCGCGAGCACCTTGAGCGCGGTCATGTCGATGGTGGTCACGCCGGTGAGGTCGACGACGACGTCCTGGTCGTGGCCCTCGAGAAGGTCGTAGATCGCGGTGCGGACCTCCCACGTGCTGCGCACGTCGAAGTCGCCGTCGAGCAGGAGGATCGGTCCGTCGGTGATGATCTCCATGGCTGCTGCCCCCGTCCTCCGGGGCCCTGAGACGCCCCGGTCGCTCCATCTGCCGATGGTTGCCTGTCAACCACTATGACGCCGTGGACCTCCGATCGGTTGCGTCGCCCGATCGGGAAATCCGCCGTGTCGCGTCCGGTGGCGCCGGCGTACCCGCCGGGATGGGCGGTCCGGACCCGGCTACGCTCCCGTCATGGTCAACCTCACCCGGATCTACACGCGCACCGGCGACGGCGGGGAGACCCGGCTGGGCGACATGAGCGTGACCCGCAAGACCGACCTGCGGCTCGCGGCGTACGCCGACGTCGACGAGGCGAACGCGCAGATCGGGCTGGCGCTGGCGAGCGGCGGGCTGGCCGAGGACGTGGTGCGGGTGCTCACCACCGTGCAGAACGACCTGTTCGACGTCGGCGCCGACTTCTGCACCCCGGTCGCCCCCGACCCGGAGTACCCGCCCCTGCGGATCGAGCAGGCGTACGTCGACCGGCTCGAGGGCTGGTGCGACGAGTACAACGAGCACCTGCCGACGCTGCGCTCCTTCATCCTCAACGGGGGTACGCCGGGCGCCGCCCTGCTGCACGTCGCGCGCACGGTCGTCCGGCGGGCCGAGCGCTCGGCCTGGGCGGCCTTCGAGGTGTACGGGTCCTCGATGAACCCCCTGGCGATCACCTACCTGAACCGGCTCTCCGACCTGCTCTTCATCCTGGCCCGGCACGCGAATCGCGAGAACGGCGACGTGCTGTGGGTGCCGGGAGGCGAACGCTAGGAGCGGACCACGGCCCTCAGCGGGACACTCGCTGCCGCTCCCGCGCCGCGAAGACGGTGACCGCGGCGGGGACCATCAGGGCGGCGATGACCAGCAGGGTCCGCAGTGTCCCGACGTGGTCGGCGAGCAGACCGAGGAAGGGCGGGCCGGCGAGGAACGCCGAGTAGCCGATCGTGGACACCACGCTGACCCGTCGGGCCGCGCGGAGCGGGTCGTCGGCGGCGGCGCTCATGCCGACCGGGAAGCCCAGGGACGCCCCCAGGCCCCACACGACGATGCCGATCGCGACCGGGACCACGGCGCCGCCGAAGACGACGAGCAGGATGCCCGCGAAGGCCGCGGCCGAGCAGCCCCACAGCACCGGTGCCCGGCCGAACCGGTCGAGCACGACCGGCCCGTAGAGCCGGCCGGCCATCATCGAGCTGACGAACAGCGCGAAGCCGGCGACGCCGACCCAGTGGCGTACGTCGTACCCGTCGATGAGCGCGAGCGAGAGCCAGTCGTTGGCGGCTCCCTCCGAGAGCGCGAACGCGAGCACCATGACGCCGATGGCCAGCGTGCGGGGCTCCCGCCACGGGGAGCACGCGACGGCCTGCCGCTCCTCGTGGGTGGCGACCGGCGGGAGATAGGTGCCGGCAGCCCGCCAGGTCGCGGCCGCGGCGAGCACCGCGAACGCCGGGATGTGGAGGAGCAGCGGGGCGTGCACGGCAGCCATCGGCACGCCGATCGCCGCGCCGGTGAACGTGCCGAGGCTCCAGCCCGCGTGGAACCGCGGCATGATCGTGCGCCCCAGCTGCCGCTCGACCTCCGCGGCCTCGACGTTCATCGACACATCCCAGACGGCCGTGCCCACACCGTCGACGAGCAAACCGAGCGCGGTGAGCAGCACGAGGTCGCTGACGACGCCGACGGCCGCGACCGTCAGCCCGCCCGCGACCAGGATCGCGCCGAGGCGGGTCACCGCGGTCGCACCGAGCCGGTCGATGAGCCGCCCGCTCAGGGGCAGCGCGACGACGGAGCCGAGGGAGATCGAGAGCAGGAGCAGGCCGAGGGCGCCGTTGTCGAGGTCCAGGCCGCTGCGGATGTCGGGCAGCCGGGAGACCAGGGTGGCGAAGCAGAACCCGTTCAGCGCGAAGCTCGCGGCAACGGCGTTGCGGGTGTGGAGCAGGGACGGCACCGCCCCAGCCTCGCCGATCACGGGCCTCCCTCCAAACCCGCTCTTGACCGGTCCAGATGGTGGGCCCGGACCTAGAAGCCGTGCTCCTCGCGCAGGCCCCGGAGCCACGCCGCCACGAGCGGGACGTCCCACGCGTCGGCGAGCGCGAGCGCGTCCTCGGCGTGCTTCGCCGCGAGCTCGCGCTCCCCCGTCGCGGCCGCGGCCAGGGCCAGGTAGGAGTCCACCGGACCCAGGGCGAGCGAGGAGCCGGCGCAGGTGTTGAGTCCCGCGAGGGGGGCGAGCCTCGCGTACGCCCCCGCGGCGAGGGCGGGATCGCCGAGGTAGAGCGACAGCTCCGCAGCGTGCGCCCACGCGAGCAGCGAGATGTCGTTGTCGTGGTCGAGGGGCGCACCGCGCTCGGCGTACACCTGGCGTGCGTTGTCGTGCTCACCGGCCCGCCAGAGGTACACCGCGACGCTCGCGCCGAAGGGGTACGGCGTGGCGTCGAACCCGTCCAGCACCGGCACCATCTCGCCGGGTCGGCCCTGCCACAGCCGGATCGCGAGCAGGGCGGCGGCCATGCTCTCGTCGACGTTGTGGTGCGAGAGCCGGCTGCCCAGCTCCTTCAGCTCACCGAGCAACCGCTCGCACTCCTCGAACCGGCCGGCCATCGCGTGCCACGGGATCTCCAGCCCACCGAGGACCAGCTCGCCGAACGCGATCCGCTGCTGCTGCGCCGCCGACCGGGCCTCCTCGATCGCCCGCCACATCTCCTCGGTCCGCCCGACCTCGCTGAGCACGGCGGCGTGCAGGGTCGCACAGACGACGTACGCGCGCTCGTTCCGCGTCGACCGGGCCAGGTCCCGGGCCTCCCGGACCAGCGCGACGCGCTCGACCGCGGTGTCGGCCGTCCACAGCGCGACGAACACGACCTGGCAGGCGAACATCAGGAGCAGCGGGTCGTCGAGGCGTCGGGCCATCGCCAGGCCCTCGTCGCAGAGCGCGCGGCGCTCCTCCCAGGAGACCGTGTCGTAGAGCTCGTTGGCCAGCGCCAGCATGGTGCGACAGCGCAGGTCGCTGTCGTCCGCGGGCAGCCGGTCCAGGCTGCCGCGCAGGGCGCCGACGACCTCCTCGTTGACGTCGCCCGGCGGACCGGAGCGCCACAGCACGCCCTCGGTCGTCGCGATCGCGGCACGGGCGACGGCCTCGGGGTCGCGCAGCTGCTTGCCGACCTCGATCGCCTGCTCCACCGTCGCGACCAGGTCGGGCAGCTGCGCCGCCCAGCGGTACGCCTCGATCAGCGCCATCAGCACGTCGTACCGGTCGCGCAGGGTCGCCTGCCCGTCGGTGTCCAGCGACACGAGCGCGCCCTCCAGCAGCTCGGCCGCCTGGTCGTAGGCGTAGAACCGGCGCGCCACCGCTGCGGCCTCCACGGCGGAGCGCCAGGCCCGGTCGCCGTACGACGGGCCGGCCTCGTGCCAGTGCCGCGCCACCTCGGTCTCGCGACCCGGCACGCCGGTGAGCGCGTCGGCGACCCGGGCGTGCAACCGGGCGCGACGACTCGCGCTCATCCCGGAGCGGAGGGTGTCGCGGACCAGGGCGTGCGCGAACAGGTACCGGTCGATGCCGTCCTCGCGCACCAGCCCCGCGGCCTGGGCGGGCTCGATCACGTCCAGCAGGTCGTCCTCGTCGATGCCGGTGACGGTCGCCAGGGTCGGGGTGTCGAACTGCCGGCCGATGACCGCCGCAGCCCGGAGCGCAGCCACGGTCTGCTCCGGCAGCCGCAGCAATCGGCGGTTGATCACGTCGGCGACCGCGGTCGGCAGCTCGTCGCCGGGCGCTCCCCGCTCCGCCGCCAGCCGGGCCAGCTCGACCAGGAAGAACGGGTTGCCGTCGGTACGGTCGCGCAGCGCGGCAGCCTCGGCGGCGTCGAGCCCACGGCTCGTGACACTCTCGAAGACCGACGCCGCGTCGGTCGGCGGCAGGCCCGAGAGCTGGAGCCGCAGCGCGTGCATCCGGGCCAGCGTCTCGGCTACGTCCGCGAGCGCGCCGGACGGCTCGGGGTGCGCGCGCCACGTGGTCACCAGCATCAGGCGGGCCTGGTCGGTGGTCTCCACGAGCAGCCGGAGGACGCGCAGCGACGAGGTCTCGGCCCAGTGCAGGTCGTCGAGGACGACCACCGTGGGCTGCTCCTGCGCGGCGGCACGGATCGTGTCCGCGATCCGCTCCCAGGCGCGGAACTGGCCACCCTCGCCCTCGTCGGCCGGCGCCTCGTCGAGCAGGCTCGCGCCGAGCCCGTCGAGCACCGTCTTCCAGGGCCACAGCGGCGGGGCGCCGTCGTCCTGGGAGCAGCGTCCGACCAGCACGCGGAGTCCCCGGTGCCGGGCGCGGACCACCAGCTCGGCCGCCAGCCGTGACTTGCCGATGCCCGGGTCGCCGGTGATGACGGCGTACGCCGGCGCGCCCCGCTCGGCCGCCCCGACCAGCTCGAGGAGGGACGCCAGCTCGGCGTCCCGGCCGAGCATCGGCCACGGCGCGACCTGCTCGGCCGCGGGGTGGACGGCCGGGGCGGGCGCCGCGGGAACGGCCACCGTCGGCGTGCTGCCGGCGTCGGGCGCCACCCAGTCGAGACCGGGGTCCTGGCGCAGCACCGCTGTCTGGAGATCGCGCAGCTCGGCCGACAGTTCCAGGCCGAGCTCCTCGTCGAGCACCTCGCGCACCCGGCGCAGCACGTCCAGCGCGTCGGCCTGCCTGCCCGAGCGGGTCAGGGCGAGGGCCCGGAGCGCCCACAGCCGCTCCCGCAGCGGATGCGCGGCGGTCAGCGCCTCGAGCTCCGCGGCGACGGTGGCGTGGCGGCCGAGGGCAAGCCCGCCCACGGCCCGGTCCTCCAGGCCGATCAGGCGCAGCTCCTCGAGCCGCGCCCGCTCGGCCACCGCGCTGTCGGCGTCCCCGAGCTCGCCGTACGGCGTGCCCCGCCAGCTCGCCAGCGCCTCGTCGAGGGCAGCGACCACCGCGGTCAGCCGTCCCTCGTCGAGCGGCGAGCGGCCCCACCCGAGCGGCTGGAGGGTGCGGTGCGCGGTGGTCACGGCCTGCTCGAAGCGGTGGGCGTCGACGCTCTCGTCGGGCACACGCAGCGCATACCCGGGAGCCACGGTGACCAGCACGGTCGCGGGCGCCCGCCGCTGCCGGTCCGGCTCGAGCACGCGGCGCAGCTGGGACACGTAGGCCTGCAGCGTCGCCGTCACCCCCGGTGGCGGCGAGTCGTCCCACAGCAGGTCCACGATCGCGTCGACCGACACCGGCCACCCCCGCGACAGCGCGAGCGCGGCGACCAGCGCCCGCTGCTTCGGCGTACCGAGATCGACGGGCGCTCCCGCCAGGCTGACCTCGATCGGACCGAGGACGGACACCTCCACGGGCACAGCGTAGGGAGCCGCGGCCTCCTCCGCTCCCGAACCGGCTCCAAGTCGGCTCGAAGCCGACTCCAAGTCGTGACCTGCATGGTCATCCCACCGACCAGACCCAACGAGTCACACCGAACCAGGAGTCACCACATGACCATCGACCTCGACACCCAGAGGACCGCCACCGCCGCCGACACCTTCCGCGGCCTGCTCGACGGCCGCGTGCACGTCCCCGGCGACCCCGGCTACGACGCCGCTCGCGTCGCGTGGAACTTCGCGGTCGACCAGCGCCCGGCCGCCGTCGCGGTTCCGCGCACCGCCGCCGAGGTCGCCACCGTCGTCCGCCTCGCCGCCGAGTGCGGCCTCCGGGTCGCCCCGCAGAGCACCGGCCACAACGCCGGCCCGCTGGCCGCCCAGGGCCTCGCCGACGTGGTCATCGTGCGCACGAGCGAGATGTCCTCCGCCATCGCCGACCCGGTCCGCGGCATCGTGCGGGTCGAGGGCGGCACCATCTGGGAGCCCGCCGTCGACGCGGCCGCCGCCCACGGACGCGCCGTCCTGCACGGCTCCTCCCCCGACGTCGGCATCGCCGGCTACTCGCTCGGCGGCGGCATCGGCTGGTACGCCCGCCGGCTCGGCCTGGCCACCAACAGCCTGACCGCGGTCGAGATCGTGATCGCCGACGGCACCCTGGTCCGCGCGGACGCCGAGAACAACCGCGAGCTGTTCTGGGCGGTCCGTGGCGGCGGCGGAAACTTCGGGGTCGTCACGGCTCTCGAGTTCAAGATGTTCGACATCCAGACGGCGTACGCCGGCATGCTGATGTGGAACCTGAAGGACATCGAGCCGGTGCTGCGCGAGTGGGCCGCCTGGGCGCCAGGCGCGCCGGACGAGGTCACCACCTCCTTCCGCGCGATGCGGCTCCCGGAGATGCCGGACCTGCCGGAGTTCCTGCGCGGCCAGGAGCTGGTCGTCATCGACGGCGCGGTGCTCGGCTCGGACGAGCGCGGCGAGGAGCTGCTCGCCGGCCTGCGTGCACTGCACCCGTTCATGGACACCTTCGCCCGGGTGCCCGCCAAGTCGCTGGTCCGGCTGCACATGGACCCGGAGCGCGGGGCGCCGTTCGCCTCGGACTCGGTCATGCTCGGGTCCTTCCCGGACGCCGCCGTGGACGCGTTCATCGGCGCCGTCGGCCCGGACGCGACCACCTCGCTGCTGATGGCCGAGCTGCGCCAGCTCGGTGGGGCGCTCGGCCGTCCCCACGAGGGTGGCGGCGTGCTGAACCGGCTCGACGCGCAGTTCCTCAGCTTCGGCGGCGGCATCGCGGCCACCCCGGAGATGGGCGCCCAGGCGCACGCCGACGCGGTGCGGCTGAGCGAGGCGCTCGCGCCGTTCGACAACGGCCGCCAGTACGCCAACTTCGCCGAGAACCCGGTCGACGCCCGGTCGATCTACGGCGCGGACGTGTGGACCCAGCTCACCGGGATCCGCAGCGCCGTCGACCCGCACGGCCTCTTCGCGGCGAACCACCGGGTCCCCCGGCTCCACGAGGACGGCGCGACCACTGCCTGACGCGTGCCCCGACGCCGAGTCGGCGCAGTCTCAGCTGAGACTGCGCCGACTCGGCGTCAGCGGGGGCCGCGGGTCCAGTCGGTCCCGGGCGGCCCGGCCTCGAGCCACGACTGGAAGCCCATCAGCGACCCCTCCGACATGGCCAGCTCCACGGGACCGGCCGGCGTCGTGCACGAGATGACGACGTGGTCGGGGTAGAGCGACATCTGCTCCGGCCCCTCGGGGTCCCGGCGTCCGGCGAACGTCAGCCGCGAGCGCTGCAGCACCCGCTTCGGCCGCGGCCAGAGCGAGAAGTAGCGGAACCACTCCAGGGACTCCCCGGAGTAGCGGCCGAGGCCGAGAAGCCAACCGCGCCCGGTCTTGACAGACCGGACGCGGTAGCTGAGCTCGAAGGTGCCGCCGTGGCGGGACAGCAGGCGGCGGCGGACGATCAGGCCCAGGCCGAAGAGCAGGACGACACCGAGCAGCACGCCGGCCGCGTCGAGCAGCCACTGCCACACCGGCATCCATGCCTCCATCCAGCCCGGGGTGCACACCTTAGCGGCACCCCGGCGCCGGACGGACGACGGGTCAGCGGTGGATCAGCGGCGGATCAGCGGTGGATCAGGACGCGCGCTCGACCGCCCGGATCCGGGCGTCGGCGCGCCGGGCGCGGACCGCGGCGTCCTCGTCGTCGGAGTCGGACCCGGCCGACTCCAGCTCCGAGCGCGCTGCGTCGACGTCGATCTCCGCGGAGAGGACCGCGTGCTGCGACAGCACCGAGACGCGGTTGTGCGCGACCGACAGGAAGCCGCCGTCGACGGCGGCGAACAGCTTGTCGCCGTCGACCGGCGTGATCTCGACGACCCCGTCGACGAGCAGGGAGAGCACCGGCATGTGGTTGCGCAGTACGCCGATGTCACCGTCCGCCGTCTTGGCGACGACCATCGTGGCCTGACCGGACCACACGGTCCGGTCGGCCGCGACGAGCTCGACCTGCAGCTGGTCGTTGTCAGCCATCAGAGGGTCTTCTGGATCTCGGCCCACTTCTTCTCGACGTCGTCCAGACCGCCGCACATGAAGAAGGCCTGCTCGGCCACGTGGTCGTAGTCGCCGTCCGCGATCTTGTTGAACGCCTCGATCGTGTCGCCGACGGGGACCGTCGAGCCCTCGATGCCGGTGAACTGCTTGGCGACGTAGGTGTTCTGCGACAGGAACCGCTGGATGCGGCGAGCGCGGGACACGATGATCTTGTCCTCTTCGGAGAGCTCGTCGACACCGAGGATCGCGATGATGTCCTGGAGCTCCTTGTTGCGCTGCAGGATCTGCTTGATCCGGATCGCGCAGTCGTAGTGCGCCTGGCCGATGTACTCGGCCGACAGGATCCGCGACGTCGAGGTCAGCGGGTCCACGGCCGGGTAGATGCCGAGCGACGCGATCTCGCGCGAGAGCTCGGTGGTCGCGTCCAGGTGCGCGAACGTGGTCGCCGGCGCCGGGTCGGTGTAGTCGTCGGCGGGCACGTAGATCGCCTGCATCGAGGTGATCGAGTGGCCGCGCGTCGACGTGATCCGCTCCTGGAGCGTGCCCATCTCGTCGGCGAGGTTGGGCTGGTAGCCCACCGCGGACGGCATCCGGCCGAGCAGCGTGGAGACCTCGGAGCCGGCCTGGGTGAACCGGAAGATGTTGTCGATGAACAGCAGCACGTCCTGGCTCTGCACGTCACGGAAGTACTCCGCCATCGTCAGGGCGGACAGCGCGACCCGCAGGCGGGTGCCCGGCGGCTCGTCCATCTGGCCGAAGACGAGGGCGGTCTGGCCGATGACGCCGGCCTCCTCCATCTCGACGATCAGGTCGTTGCCCTCACGGGTGCGCTCGCCGACACCGGCGAACACCGACACACCACCGTGGTCCTTCGCGACGCGCGCGATCATCTCCTGGATGAGCACGGTCTTGCCGACGCCGGCACCACCGAACAGGCCGATCTTGCCGCCCTGCACGTACGGCGTCAGCAGGTCGATGACCTTGATGCCGGTCTCGAACATCTGCGTCTTCGACTCGAGCTGGTCGAACGCCGGCGCCTTGCGGTGGATGCCCCACCGCTCCTTGACGTCGAGCGTCTCGCCCTCCTCGAGGTTGAGGCAGTCGCCGAGGGTGTTGAACACGTGGCCGAGCGTCGCGTCGCCGACCGGCACGGTGATCGGGCCACCGGTGTCGGTCACCTGCGCGCCGCGGACCAGGCCGTCGGTCGGGCGCAGCGAGATGGCGCGGACCATGCCGTCGCCGATGTGCTGCGCGACCTCGAGGGCCAGGACGGACTTCTCGCCGCCCAGCTCCAGCTCGGTCTCGAGCTTGTTGTACATCTCCGGCATCGAGTCCAGGGGGAACTCGATGTCGACGACCGGGCCGATGACCCGGGCGATCCGGCCGACTCCAGCCGCGCCGGTCTCCGTGGTCTCTTCAACAGTGGCAGTCATGTCTCTCACTCATTCCCGGCGTTGGCGTCGGCCAGCGCGTTGACGCCACCGACGATCTCGCTGATTTCCTGGGTAATGCCGGCCTGGCGGGCCTGGTTGGCAATACGGGTGTACTTCTTGATGAGCTCGTCGGCGTTGTCCGTGGCGGACTTCATCGCCTTCTGACGGGCGGCGAGCTCGGAGGCCGCGGCCTGCAGCAGCGCGAAGAAGATCCGGCTCTGGACGTACTGCGGGAGCAGCCCGTCCAGGACCGCCTCCGGCGACGGCTCGAACTCGTAGAGCGGCAGCACCTCGGCCGAGTCGGGTCGCTCCTCGCCCTCCACGACCTCCAGCGGCAGCAGCCGCACGTCGGTCGGCTCCTGCACCAGCATGGAGCGGAAGCGCGTGAAGACGACGTGGACCTCGTCCACCGCGTGCTCGCCGTCCTCGGCGAGGAACGCCTCGATCAGGGCCTTGCCGATCTCGTGGGCCGCGTCGTACGACGGCTGGTCGGAGAACCCGGTCCACGTCTGCACGACGGGGCGACCACGGAACTTGTAGTACGCCTCGCCCTTGCGGCCGCAGATGTAGGTGTCGATCTCCTTGCCCTCGCTCCGGAGCTTCTCCGCGAGCCGCTCCGCCTCCTTGAGCACGCTCGAGGAGTAGGCGCCGGCCAGGCCGCGGTCGCTGGTCACGATGAGCACGGCGGCCCGCTTGGGGTCCTCCGGCTCCCGCGTCAGCGGGTGGTCGACGTTGGAGTACGTCGCCACGGCCGAGACCGCACGGGTCAGCTCGCGGGCGTACGGCGCTGCCGACTGCGCCCGCTGCTGCGCCTTGATGATCCGGGACGCGGCGATGAGCTCCATGGCACGGGTGATCTTCTTCATCGACTCCGTCGACCTGATCCGCGCCCGGTACTCGCGCACCGAGAGAGCCATGGTTCAGGACCTCTTCTGCTTGACGATCTGCTCCTGCTCGACGTCCTCGTCCTCCAGCGCCTCGGCCTGGGGCTCGTTGCCGACCTTGATCGAGCCACCCTCGGAGGTCTCGAACTGGTCGAGGAAGGAGTCGTAGGCACCCGCGAGCGACTGCTCCGTGTCGTCCTCGAACTTCTGGGACTCGCGGATCGTCGAGAGGATGCCGTCGTGGGAGCGGCGCAGGTAGTCGAGGAACTCGCGCTCGAACCGCAGCACGTCCTCGGTCGGCACGCGGTCGAGCCGGCCGCTGGTGCCGATCCAGAGCGAGACGGTCATCTCCTCGAGCGGGTACGGCGAGTACGCCGGCTGCTTCAGCAGCGCCATCAGGCGCTGGCCGCGGTCCAGCTGCTGGCGCGAGGCGGCGTCGAGGTCGGACGCGAACATCGCGAAGGCCTCCATCGCGCGGTACTGCGCGAGGTCGACCTTGAGCGAGCCGGTCACGGCCTTCATCGCCTTGGTCATCGCCGCACCACCCACGCGGGACACCGACACACCGACGTCGATCGCCGGGCGCTGGTTGGCCGCGAACAGGTCCGACTGCAGGAAGATCTGGCCGTCGGTGATCGAGATGACGTTGGTCGGGATGTACGCCGACACGTCGTTCGCCTTGGTCTCGATGATCGGCAGGCCGGTCATCGAACCCGCACCGAGGGCGTCGGAGAGCTTCGCGCAGCGCTCGAGCAGCCGGCTGTGCAGGTAGAAGACGTCGCCCGGGTAGGCCTCGCGGCCCGGCGGGCGGCGCAGCAGCAGCGACACGGCGCGGTAGGCCTCGGCCTGCTTGGTCAGGTCGTCGAAGATGATCAGGACGTGCTTGCCGTCGTACATCCACTGCTGGCCGATGGCCGAGCCGGTGTACGGCGCGAGGTACTTGAAGCCCGCGCTGTCCGACGCCGGCGAGGCGACGATGGTGGTGTACTCGAGCGCGCCGGCCTCCTCGAGGGCGCCACGCACCGAGGCGATGGTCGAGCCCTTCTGACCGATCGCGACGTAGATGCAGCGGACCTGCTTGGTCGGGTCGCCCGACTCCCAGTTCTGCTTCTGGTTGATGATCGTGTCGATGGCGATCGTGGTCTTGCCGGTCGCACGGTCACCGATGATCAGCTGGCGCTGGCCGCGGCCGATCGGGGTCATCGAGTCGATCGCCTTGATGCCGGTCGCGAGCGGCTCGTGCACCGACTTGCGCTGCATCACCGTCGGAGCCTGGATCTCCAGGGCACGACGGGTGTCGGACTGGATCTCGCCGAGGCCGTCGATCGGGGTCCCGAGCGGGTCGATGACGCGACCCATGAAGTTGTCACCCACGGGGACCGAGAGGATCTCGCCGGTACGGCGGACCGCCTGGCCCTCCTCGATCTTGTCGAAGTCGCCGAGGACGACGACACCGATCTCGCGGGTGTCGAGGTTCAGGGCGATGCCGAGCGTGCCGTCCTCGAACTCCAGGAGCTCGTTGGCCATCGCCGACGGCAGGCCACTGACGCGCGCGATGCCGTCCGCCGTCTGGGCGACGGTGCCGACCTCTTCCTTGCTGGCCGCCTCGGGCTGGTAGTCCGCGACGTACTTCTGGAGTGCGTCGCGGATCTCCTCCGGACGGATCGAAAGCTCCGTCATCGTTGTCCCTACTCTCTTGTCTCTTCTGAAGTCTGAATCGGTGGTCGAGCTCGTCGGGACCGCGGTCAGCCGACCAGCTTGCGCCGGGCGTCGTCGAGGCGGCTGGACACGGTGCCGTCGATCACGTCGTCACCGATCTCGACGCGGATGCCGCCGAGGACCGTCGGGTCGACGATCTCGTTGACGTGGATCTCGCGGCCGTACTGCTGGCCGAGCGCCCGGGTCAGGCGCTTGCGGTCGTCGTCGCTGAGCGGGGCGACGACGCGCACCGTGGCGACGTACTCGCCCTTGGCGTCCGCCGCCACCTTGCGGTAGTTCTCGAGCGCCGCGGTCACGGTCCGGTAGGTGCCGGCCAGCGACTGCTTCGCCAGCGCGAGCGTCGCCGGGAGGACCTTGCCGCCGAGCACGTCGTCGAGCAGCGCCTCCTTGTCCGCTCGGTCGCGGGCCGGGTTCGAGAGCGCGTCGCGCAGCTCGGGGTGGCCCGTGACCATGCCGCTGAGGGCGAAGATCTCGTCGGCGAGCTTGTCGGCGTCGCTGCCGACCGACATGACGACCGTCAGCTCGCCGAGGCGCTCCAGGGCGTCCGCGAGATCCCGGCTCGAGGTCCACCGCAGGCCGGCCGCCTTCACGACCACTCCCAGGGTGAGAGCGTCGACCTTGCCGTCGAGGACCTGGGTGACCAGGCCCTGCTTGGGCTCCGCCGGCAGCGAGGCGTCGCTGGCGACGCGGCGCAGCGCCGGCTCGTCGCGCAGCAGCTGGGCGACGGTGAACAGCTCACCGGCCACCTGGTCCGCGTGCGAACCCGCCCGGAGGGCGCTGTCGAGCTCGGTGCTGAGCTCCCGGAGGGAGTCGGCCGATGCTCCTCGCAGATCCATCAGCTGGCGCCTTCCAGCTCCGTCAGGAACCGGTCGACCACCCGGGTCTGGCGGACGTCGTCGTCGAGGGACTCCCCGACGATCCGGCCGGCGAGCGTGGTCGCGAGCATGCCGACCTCGCTGCGCAGCTGCGCCATCGCGGCCTTGCGGTCCGCCTCGATCTGCGCGTGGGCGTGCTCGACGATCCGAGCGGCCTCGGTGTTCGCCTGCTCCCGCATCTCCGCGATGATCTGGGCGCCCTGCTCGCGCGCCTCCTCGCGGATCCGCGCGGCCTCGTGGCGCGCGTCGGCGATCTGCGACTTGAACTCCTCCTCGGCCGCGTGGGCCTCGGACTTGGCCTCGTCGAGCTCGGCGAACTCTGCGCGGATCGCCTCCTGGCGAGCCGTCATCGCGCGGTTGATCGGCGGGATGACGTACTTGGCCAGCAGGAACAGCAGCAGCAAGAACGCCGCCAGCTCCACGAAGAACGTGGCGTTCGGTACGAGGAAGTTGCTCTCCATGGGAGTGATCGCAACGCTTGCCATCGTTGGGTTCCTTTGTTTCTTCGTAACGGACGGGGCGGGGGCCCCAGGTCAGCCGAGGACGAAGACGAAGAGCGCCATGAACGCGAGGTTGATGAAGAACATCGCCTCGACCAGACCCACCGTCAGGAAGAAGATCGTCTGCAGGCGGCCCTGGGCCTCCGGCTGACGGGCGACACCCTCGATGTACGACGAACCGGCCAGGCCGTCACCGATACCGGCACCGATCGCGCCACCGGCGAGGGCGATGCCACCACCGATGAAGGCACCGGCGAGGGTGATGTCGGATCCCTGAACTGCTGCCATTGAACTTCTCTCCTTGATTTCGCGCCGGGGAGTGGCGCATCGGTTACCTCTGTGAACGCCCGACCACCTGGGTCAGTGCGCTGGTGCGGGGGCGGCCTCGCGGGCCTGCTTCTCGCGCTGCTCGTCCTCGTACTTCTCGTGGATCTCGTGCTCCTCGTGGCCGGCACCGGCCATCGCGAAGTAGAGCACGGTCAGGAGCGCGAAGATGAAGGCCTGGATGACGCCGATGACGCCGTCGAACGCCTTCCAGAGCAGGTTCGGCGCCCAGAGCGCGTAGATCGGGATCAGGCCGATCAGCGCGAGCATGATGCCGCCGGCGAAGATGTTGCCGAAGAGCCGGAGCGCGAGGGTGATCGGCTTGATCAGCTCCTCGAGGATGTTGAGCGGCAGCAGCACGGGGAACGGCTCGGCGAAGTGCCGGAAGTAGCCCTTCCAGCCCTTCTGGCGGATGCCGTAGGTCCACACGCTGAGCATCGTGACCGCGGCGAGGGCGTAGGTCAGGTTCGTGTCCGCGGTCGGTGCCGGGAGCAGGTGCGTGTCGTGGTTGAGCTCGGTCGGGAGCAGCTCGAGCCAGTTCGCGAACAGGATGAAGAAGAACAGCGAGATCGCGAGCGGTGCGACGAACGGGTGCACCTTGCCGAGGTTGTCCTCGACCTGCTTGTTCACCTCGCCGACGACCGCCTCCCACAGCATCTGGGTCTTGGTGGGGACGTGGTCCTCGGTGGTCCTCTTCATCTGCCGGACCACCCAGAAGCCGAGCAGCAGCACGAGGCCGCCCGCCACGAGCGTCGAGATGATCGTGTCGATGTTGAACGTCATCCCGAGCCACACGACGGTCTTGTGCTCGCCGATCGTGATGTCCGACGACGACAGCGGCAGCAGGCCGGTCATGGATTCTTCAGCTCCTTCAGCAGCGGGATCGTGGTCATCACCAGGGCGATGAGCCGGAAGATGGCGAGGCCGAGCAGCAGGCCGATGCCGTCGGGCCAGAACACCACGGCGACGCCGACGGCGACCACCGTGAGGACCGTCAGCCGGACCACCGTGGACATCACCATCTGGTTGCGCGTGGGCTGCTCACCGGACGTGATCGTCTTCAGCAGCCAGTACTCGGTGGCCAGGTGGTTGACCAGGCCGAAGAGGACGCCGCCGGCGATGCAGCCGGCCAGCCGCCACTCGCCGAGCTGGCCGACGATCCAGAAGCTGGCGACCATCAGGCCGACTGCGACGCCACCGATCTTGCGCTGGTCCCTGACCACGCGCCAGACCGACGCCGTGCCCGGCTGGGTGGGCTCGCTCATCTCGGTGCTCATCTCGGTGCTCGTCTCCGTGCTCGTCTCGATCGTGCTCACCGGGGCTCACCCCCGAAGGGCGGCACGGACCTTGACGACGAAGCCGGCGCAGCCGGCGAGGATGCCCAGGCCGATGCCGACCAGGACGAAGACGGGCGAGGTGCCGGCCGCCTGGTCGACGAGGTAGCCGATGACGAGACCGGCGATGACGGCACCGGCGAGCAGGCCCCCGAGGCCGACGAGGTCACGGCCTCGCAGACCGGCATCGGAGCGCTCATCGGCCATCCACCCAGGTCCCATTCTTCGGAAGCGTCATCGGCACATTTGTTGGCAGGGAAGAACACGCCGGGGAGGCGGGCACGGGAAGTGGCCCACCTGTCGTCAACCGGCGACTGCGCGAAACTACCACAGCCCGACGCGCCCCTGACCAGGGGCGGGACCGGGGTCCGGATCGTCGCGGTCGTCATGGTCGGCGGCCGTTCTGTCGTCGTGTCGGGCGGTGCTTGTGAAAGTTAGCACAAGCGTTCGGGACCCTCGAAACCGGGGTGTGCTCACTCCTCCGCGAGCGCCGCCCTCGGACGGTGCAGCTTGGGCAGCAGGAACGTCGCGCCGATGGTGAGCGCGGCGAGCACCGCCAGCGCGAGCCACATCGACGCCTCGTCGCTGTAGAGACTGATCAGCACCGTTCCGAAGGCGACCAGGGCGGCCCACATCCACATGATCAGCACGGCGCGGCGATGGGAGTGGCCGATCTCGAGGAGCCGGTGGTGCAGGTGCTGCTTGTCCGGGGCGAACGGCGAGCGGCCGGCCCGGGTGCGGCGCACGACCGCGAGCATCAGGTCGAGGATCGGGACGACGAGGATCGAGATCGGCAGCAGCAGAGGCAGCAGCGTGGGCAGCAGGCTCGCCTGGGAGCCTGCCGCGCCCTCGGTGATCTGGCTCGGCGAGAACTGGCCGGTGAGCGTGACCGAGCTGGCCGAGAGCACCAGGCCGATCAGCATCGACCCGCTGTCCCCCATGAACAACCGCGCTTGATGGAAGTTGTGGGGCAGGAAGCCCGCGCACGCGCCGGCGAGCGCTGCGCTCAGCAGGGCTCCGGTGGTCGCCAGGGAGAGGTTGTTGAAGCTGGAGAGCTGGTAGCAGTAGACGAAGAACGCCGCGGCGCCGATGCCGACCACGCCGGCCGCCAGGCCGTCGAGCCCGTCGACGAAGTTCACGGCGTTCACGGTCGCCACGACGATGAAGCCGGTGAGCAGCGCGCGCTGCGCCGGGTCGATCGTGTACTGCACGTCGCCGGGGCCGGGGAAGAAGTAGTACTGGATGCCGAAGGCGATGAGGAAGCCCGCGGCCAGCACCTGGCCCCCGAGCTTGGTGAACGCGTCCAGCTCGAAGAGGTCGTCGAGCACCCCGACCGCACAGATCAGCGCACCGGCCACGAGCACGATCCCGGCGTCGCGGAAGACCAGGGGGCCGCTCTGGGACAGGAACGGCAGCTGCCGGGCGACGACGTACGCCGCGACCAGGCCGCCGAGCATGGCCAGTCCGCCGAGGTAGGGGATCGGCACCGCGTGGACGTCGCGGTCGCGCACCTTCGCCACCGCGCCGGTGCGCAGCGCGATCTCCCGCGCGATCACCGTGAGCAGGTAGGTCGCCGCTGCGGCGACGAGGAAGACGAGGAGGTACTCCCGCAACGCCTCAGCCCTCGTCCGTGAGGGCGGCGCCCAGCGGCTCGAGCACCACGTTCAGCTGCTCGAGGGACAGCGCACCGCGGCGGAGGACCCGGCCCTCGGTGCCGGTGCAGTCGACGATGGTGGAGGCCTGGCCGCCCGCGGACTCCCCGGCGTCGACGATGACCGCGACCGAGTCACCGAGCATCTCCTCGGCCTGGTCGGCGTCGGTGGCGGCCGGCATGCCGGTCCGGTTCGCGGAGCTCACCGCCAGCGGGCCGGTGCGCTCGAGGATCTCGCGGGCGACCTCGTGGTCGGGCATCCGGACGGCGACGGTGCCGCGGGTGTCCCCGAGGTCCCACTGCAGCGAGGTCTGCTGGTGGCACACGACGGTGAGCGGACCGGGCCAGAACGCCTCGACCAGGGCGCGGGCGTAGCCCGGCACCCGGGTGGCGAGGGCGTCGAGCGTGGTGACCGCGCTGACCAGCACCGGCGGCGGCATCTCGCGGCCGCGCCCCTTGGCCGCCAGCAGGCCCCGAACGGCGGCCGGGTCGAAGGCGTCGGCACCGATGCCGTACACGGTGTCGGTCGGGAGCACCACGAGATCGCCGCGCTGCACGGCGAGGCTGGCGGCCTCGACGGCCTCCTCGCGCTCCTCCGCGGTGCCGGTGGGGTATCGGTCACTCACAGAGGTCATCGTGCCAGTCGCGCGGTCGTGTGGCGTGGCCGACCTGCCAGGTCGCGGTGGTCGCGTACGTCGACCCACCGGCCGCTCCCGGCGAACACCGCCGGGGCGGACTCGCCCTGCACGTCGGCGTGCTCGAAGCCGACCACTCCCCCGGGCCTCAGCAGCACCCCGGCCCGGTGCTCGAGGACCCGGATCGCGTCGAGGCCGTCGGCGCCGGAGAACAGGGCGAGGTGCGGGTCGTGGTCGCGCGCCTCGGGCGCCACCGACTCCCACGCCTCGAGGGGGACGTACGGCGGGTTGCAGGTGATCACGTCCACCGTGCCGGCCAGGTCGTCGAACGCCGTCGCGAAGTCGCCCTGGCGCAGGTCGACGCCGGTGCCGGCCAGGTTGCGCTCGGCCCAGGCGTACGCCGACTCGTCCAGCTCGACCGCGTGGACCTCGGCGCCCGGCACCTCGTCCTTCACCGCCTTCGCGATCGCACCGGAGCCGGTGCAGAGGTCCACGACGACCGACCCCTCGGCCGCCCGCTCGATCGCCCACCCTGCCAGCAGCTCGGTCTCCGGCCGGGGCACGAACACCCCGGGACCGACCGCGAGCTCGACGTGGCGGAACCAGGCGACCCCGGTCAGGTGCTGGAGCGGCTCCCGGCGCGCGCGGCGGTCCACCAGGACGGCGTACTCCTCCGCGGTCGAGGGCGCGACGACGTCGACCAGCGCCAGGTGGCCGCGGCTGGTGCCGAGCACGTGCGCGAGCAGCTCCGCCGCGTCGTGCTCGGGGCTCGCGACCCCGGCCGCTCGCAGCTGCGCAGTGGCGGCGGCGAGCAGCTCGCGGCGCTCGGTCACTGCTCGAGGGCGCCGAGCCGGGCAGCCAGGTCGGCCTCGACGCACGAGTCGAGCACCGGCTGGAGGTCGCCGTCCAGGACCTGGTCGAGGTTGTAGGCCTTGTAGCCGGTCCGGTGGTCGGAGATCCGGTTCTCGGGGAAGTTGTAGGTGCGGATCCGCTCGGACCGGTCGACGGTGCGAACCTGGCTGCGGCGGGCCTCGCCGGCCTCGGCGTCGGCGGTCTCCTGGGCTGCCTGGAGCAGCCGTGAGCGCAGGATCCGGAGTGCCTGCTCCTTGTTCTGCAGCTGCGACTTCTCGTTCTGGCAGCTCACGACGATGCCGGTCGGCAGGTGCGTGATCCGAACCGCGGAGTCCGTCGTGTTGACGCTCTGACCGCCGGGGCCGCTGGAGCGGAAGACGTCGATCCGGAGGTCGTTCTCGTCGAGCTGGACGTCGACCTGCTCGGCCTCGGGCAGCACGAGCACGCCGGCGGCGCTGGTGTGCACCCGGCCCTGCGACTCGGTGACCGGCACCCGCTGCACGCGGTGCACGCCGCCCTCGAACTTGAGCAGTGCGTACGGCGCCTCGCCGGGCGGCGGGGTGCCCTTGGCCTTCACCGCGACGGTGACCGACTTGTAGCCGCCCAGGTCGGACTCCGCGGCGTCCAAGATCTCCACCTTCCAGCCGCGCGCCTCGGCGTACCGGGTGTACATGCGCAGCAGGTCGCCCGCGAACAGCGCGGACTCCTCCCCGCCCTCCCCGGACTTCACCTCGAGGATCGCGTCCTTGTCGTCGGTCGGGTCGCGCGGGACCAGCAGCCGGCGCAAGCGCTCCTCGGCGCCGTGACGGCGCCGCTCCAGCGCCTCCGCCTCGTCGGCGAACGACGGGTCCTCGGCGGCGAGCTCGCGGGCCGCCTCGGCGTCGTCGACCAGCCCGGTCAGCTCGCGCCAAGCGCCGATGATCGACGAGAGCGCGGCGTACCGCTGGTTCAGCTGCTTGGCCAGCCGGGCGTCCGCGTGCGTCTCGGGAGCGCCGAGGCGCTGCTCGAGCTCGGCGTGCTCGACGAGCATGCCCTCGACGGCTTCGAACATCGAGACCCTCCTGCTGGCGACTGCGGACAGAAGACGAGCGCCGGCCCTGCCCCGTGGGCAGGAACCGGCGCTCGGAGACAGCTACTTCTTGGCGTCAGCAGCCTTCTTGGCGTAGCGGGCCTCGAAGCGGGCGACGCGGCCGCCGGTGTCGAGGATCTTCTGCTTGCCGGTGTAGAACGGGTGGCACTGCGAGCAGACGTCGGCGTGGATCGAGCCCGACGTGGCCGTGCTGCGGGTGGTGAACTGAGCGCCGCAGGTGCAGGTCACCTGGGTCTCGACGTACTCCGGGTGGATGTCCTTCTTCATGCTGTCCTCTCCTCGGCCGCCGGGTCGCCCCTCCCTACGAGGTGGCGTGAACCGGAGCCAGCACACGATTGTGTCATGGGTGAGAACGCCGGGGTAATCGGCGTTGTTCCTCGGGCCCGGTCGGTGGGGTGCGCTCCGGGGTCGGTGGCTCCGCGCAGCCACTTCAGCCACTCTTGCCACAGGTTCACCATGGTCCGTGGGCGAGCCTGCACTCCCCACGGTGTGCACGCCCGGGGAAGTGACGGCTTTCCTGCATCCCCTGGTGGACCAGCGGCACCCGACAACGACGGTCACGCCCGGAGGCGGGTCAGACCCGGCGCGTGAACGCCGGCACGATCCGCGGCACGGAGGGGTCGATCTCGGGCTCGGGAGCGTGCGCGGCGGCGGCCGCGGCCTCCTCGGCGGCGAGCAGCTCGTGCGGCAGCGGGGCGGGCATCCGGTCGGGGTGCAGGGTGAGGCGTACCGCGACGGTGGTCCCCTGGCCCTCCACGGAGTCGATGACGACGTCCCCGTCGTGCTTGTCGATGATCGTCTGCATGATGCGCAGGCCCAGGCCGGTGCCGGCGATCTCGTTGAAGACGGCGTTCGAGGCGCGGAAGAAGCGGGTGCCCAGCCGGTCGATCTCGGCGGCCGGGATGCCGATCCCGTGGTCGGCGATGGTCACCTCGACGGTCGCGCCGGAGCGCTGCAGCCCCACCTCGACGGTGCCGCCGTCGTGGCTGAACTTCACCGCGTTGGTGAGCAGGTTGAGGAACGCCCGGTGCAGCATCGCGCGGTCGGCCAGCACCGGTACGACGTCCTCGGGGGTGTCCACGTCGACGTGGATGTTGCGCCGGGCCGCGGTGATCCGGATGTCGGTGACGACCTCGCGCACCAGCAGCGCCAGGTCGACGGGCTCCATCTCGGAGGCTCGACCCTCGGCGCGAGAGAGCGCGAGCAGGTCGTCGATGAGGGTCTTGAGGCGGGTGACGTTGCGGCGGGTGGCCTCGAGCATCCGCTCGTGACGCGGCTGCAGGTCGTCCTCGAACTCCTCGGCGACCAGCTCCAGGTAGCCGGCGATGGTGGTGAGCGGCGTGCGCAGCTCGTGCGACACGTTCGAGACGAAGTCGTCCCGCGCGGTGTCCAGGCTGCGCAGCTCGCTCTGGATCCGTCCCTCGACGGCTCGAGCCCGACCCTGCGCGTCGGCGAACTCGTTGAGCGCGGACGCGACCGCCTGCACCTCCTTCGGCCCGGCCAGCCGGGCCCGCACCTCGTGGTCGTGCTTCGCCATCTGCTGCACGACCTTCTCGAGGTCCAGCAGCGGCTGCGACAGCTCGGACATCAGCTTCCGTCGCGACCGCGAGAGCAGCCACCAGGCGACAGCCGCCAGCAGCACCACCGCCAGGATCGTGCCCTTCAGGCGGTACGACGCCGCGGTGCTCGACTCCCGGACCCGGCTGTCGAAGGCCTCGGTCGTGGCCTGGTGCGCGCTGCGGATCGAGTCGAACAGCTGGCTCCCGGTCTTCACCTGCTGGGGCGGGGCGGCCTCCCCTCCGTCGGTCTTCATCCGCGGGGCGGCGTACGTCGAGATCCACTCCTCCGCGGCCCGCTCCTGGCGCACCATCAGCAGCTCCAGCTCGCTGTCGCCCTGGGCGAACCGCCGCGCCGCCTGCTCGTCCGCCGGCAGCCGGACCAGCGCCTGCTCGTAGTCGTCGGCGGCGGCCCTGGTGCCGGTGCCGCCCCACGACTCGACGGCGGCCGACATGTCGGTGAGGTCCTGGTAGACGCTCTGGTTCGCCGCGGCGGCCGGCTGGAGCTCCCGGGTCAGGTCGTCGACCGCGGTCGTCGACAGCACGACTCCGAGCACGGCGATGAGGGCCATCACCGCCGCCATCGCCCCCAGACGGACGATGACGGGCGAGACCAGCCGCGCGACCGGACGCCCTCCACCCATGACGCCATACCCCCCTCAGCGGCAGGGTACCGCCGGAGGACTCCCCGGATCTCGGGAATGCGCCAGTCGCTCAGCCGGACCGGGTGAGCAGTGCCTGCACCCGCGAGGCGAGCTCGCGGGGGCTGAACGGCTTGGTGATGTAGTCGTCCGCACCGGAGTCGAAGCCCGTCTCCACGTCGGACTCCTGGGCCCGGGCGGTGAGCAGGATGACGGGGAGGTCGGCCAGCGCCGGGTCCGCCCGGATCGCGCGGATCGCATCGAGCCCGGACACACCCGGCATCATGACGTCCAGCACCGCGAGGTCGGGCCGCTCGGCCTGGCAGGCGTCGATCGCCGCCGCCCCGTCGGACACCGCCACGACGTCGTGCCCGAGCGTGGACAGCTTGAACTCCACGAGCTCGCGGATGTCGACGTCGTCGTCCGCGACCAGGATCCGGGCCACTCGTCCCCCTTCGATCGGTGTGCGTCGCAGCCTAGCCCCGATCGGCTCCCCGCGAAGCAGAAGGGCCGCTCCCCCGGGGAACGGCCCTTCCGGCGTATCTGTCAGTCCTCGCGCCCACCGCTCGGGGTCGGCGTGGTCTTCTGCACCTGCATGAGGAACTCGATGTTGGTCTGCGACTTCTTCAGGCGCTCGAGCAGCAGCTCGAGCGCCTGCTGCCCGTCGAGCCCGGAGAGCACCCGGCGCAGCTTCCAGACGATCTGGAGCTCCTCCTTGCTCATCAGCAGCTCCTCGCGCCGGGTACCGGACTGGACGGCGTCGATCGCCGGGAACAGCCGCTTGTCGGCGAAGTCGCGCCGCAGCCGGATCTCCATGTTCCCGGTGCCCTTGAACTCCTCGAAGATCACCTCGTCCATCTTCGAGCCGCTCTCGATCAGCGCGGTCGCGAGGATGGTCAGGGAGCCGCCGTTCTCGATGTTGCGGGCCGCACCGAAGAACTTCTTCGGTGGGTAGAGCGCCGCGGAGTCGACGCCGCCCGACAGGATCCGCCCGCTCGCGGGCGCCGCCAGGTTGTAGGCCCGACCGAGGCGGGTGATGCCGTCGAGCAGCACGACCACGTCGTGGCCGAGCTCGACCAGCCGCTTCGCGCGCTCGATGGCGAGCTCGGCGACCATCGTGTGGTCGCTCGCCGGGCGGTCGAAGGTCGAGGAGATGACCTCTCCCTTGACCGAGCGCTCGAAGTCGGTGACCTCCTCGGGGCGCTCGTCGACGAGCACCACCATCAGGTGGACCTCGGGGTTGTTCGTCGTGATCGAGTTCGCGATCGACTGCATGATGATCGTCTTGCCGGCCTTGGCGGGCGACACGATCAGGCCGCGCTGGCCCTTGCCGATGGGGGCGGCGATGTCGATGACCCGCCCGATCAGGTTGTCCGGCGTCGTCTCGAGGCGCAGCCGGTCCGAGGGGTACAGCGGGACCAGCTTGGCGAAGTCCACGCGGTTCTTCGCCGCCTCCGGGTCCGCGCCGTTGACGCTGTCGATGCGGACCATCGGGTTGAACTTCTCCTTGCGCTCGCCCTCGCGGGGCTGACGCACCTGGCCGACCAGCGCGTCACCGCGGCGCAGGCCGTACTTGCGGACCATCGAGAGCGAGACGTAGACGTCATCGCTGCCGGGCAGGTAGCCGCTGGTGCGCACGAACGCGTAGTTGTCGAGCACGTCGAGAATGCCCGCGGCCGGCACCAGGACGTCGTCGTCGAGGATCGTGGTGTCGGGCTCGTTGCGCCCGCTCCCCGCCGGCCGCTCCCGGTCGCGGCCCCGGCGCCGTCGGTTCCGGCGGCTGCCCTGGCCGTCCTCGCCGAGGTCGGCCTGGCCCTGGCCGCCCTGGTCCTGGTTCCGGTCCTGGTTCCGGTCCTGGTTCCGGTCCTGGTTGCGGTCCTGGTTCCGGTCCTGGCCGCTACGGTCCTGGCCGCCGCGGTCCTGGCTGCGGTCCTGGCCCCCGCGGTCCTGGCTGCGGTCCTGGTTCCGGCCCTGCTGACCGCCACGGTCCTGGCTGCGGTCCTGGCCGCGGTCCTGGCCGCGGTCCTGGCTGCGGTCCTGGCTGCGGGCCTGCTGGCCGCCCTGGTTCTTCTCCTGCTGGTCCTGCTTGTCCGGCCGCCGGTCCTGCTGGGACCGGTCCTGCAGGGGCGCCTCCTGCTTCTGGCGGTCGCGCTGGTCCTGCCGCTGGTCCTGCCGGGGCTCGGACGTCGGCTCGGACTCCGGCTCGGACCTCGGCCGGCGCTGCCGGTCCTGCTTCGCCTCCGGGCGCTGCTCGGACTTCGGCTCGCGCTCCTGCTCGGAGGGCCGGCCGCCCCCCGACTGGTGGGCCTTGATCGCCTCGACCAGCTGGGCCTTCTTCATCGATCCCGCACCGGGGATCCCCATGCCTCCGGCCATCGACTTGAGGTCGGCCAGCAGCATGGAGTTGAGCCCCCCACCGCGCTTCTTCGCCGGCTTCTCGTCGCCGGGGGCGGTGGTGGATTCGACGGTCTCCGTCACGTGAGGTCCTTCCCACGTATCTCGCCGTCCCGGCTCCGGGGCGGCGGCATCGGTCGCTGCCTCCACATCCGCCGGGCTGCGATCAGAAGGCAGTCGCGGGTGCGCGACAGCGAGGTCGCACGTGGACGAGGAGGAGGTCGCACCGAGAGCTCGGGCGCTCCACCAAGATACACCGGGCCGGCCGCGACGCCGGTATCAACCCAGCCGCGCGCCGTCCCGGTCGATCCGCAGGTGGTGCGCCGCCCAGCCGTCTGGACAGCGCGCCAGCAGCCTCGGGGCGCCGCCCGCGTCGGTGAACGCCAGCACCGTGGGTCCGGCCCCCGACACGATGGCCGGTACGCCGTCCGCCCGGAGCGCGTCGACCAGGGCCAGCGACTCCGGCATCGCGGGGCGGCGGTGGTCCTGGTGCAGGTAGTCGCGGGTCCCGCGCAACAGGTGCTCCGGCTGGCCGGCGAGCGCCGCGACGAGCAGCGCCGCGCGGCCCGCGTCGGCCGCGGCATCCGCGTGCGGCACCTCGGCGGGCAGCAGGCCGCGGGCGACCTCGGTCGAGACCGGGGTCGGGGGGACCAGGACGACCGCCTCGATCCGCGGGTCGACGGATGAGCGGACCGCGTAGAAGTCTCCGTCGGCCAGCCCGTCCCGGCCGGAGATGACGAAGCCGCCGTACAGCGCCGGTGCCACGTTGTCGGGATGACCCTCGAGGGTGGCGGCGAGCCGGAACAGCGCGTCGTCGTCCACGAGCAGCGACCCGCCCGCGACGAGCCCGCGCGCGAGCACGACGCCCGCGACGATCGCGGCCGACGAGGATCCCAGGCCGCGCGCGTGGGGGATCACGTTCGTGCAGGACAGCCGCAGCCCCGGCGGCTGCACGCCGGCCAGGTCGAACGCCGCCCGCATCGACCGCACCACGAGGTGCGACTCGTCCAACGGGACGTCGCCCGCTCCCGTGCCGGACACGGTGACCTCGAGCCCGGAGCCCGTCACCTCGGCCTCGAGGTCGTCGCGCAGGTCGAGCGCGAGCCCGAGGGAGTCGAAGCCGGGACCGAGGTTGGCGGACGTCGCCGGGACCGAGACGCGGACCGGGCCCTCGAGGAACCTGGTCATCCTCACGCCAGCCCGGCGGCCTCGGCCGCGGCGGCCACGTCGACGTCGACGACCGTGTCGACGATGGTGCCGCCGCTCTCGGTGAAGCCCTCGAGGGCCGTGGCGGTGTCCTTGAGGCCGTGCCCGGTGACGGTGATCGCGACCGTCGCGCCCCGGTAGGACTCGCCACCGGCCAGCTCCTGGAGCAGGCCCGCGACGCCGGCCGCGGACGCCGGCTCGACGAAGACGCCGTCGTGCGCGGCGAGCTCGCGCTGCGCCGCGAGGATCTGCCCGTCGCTGACGGCCGCGAACCGGCCGCCGGACTCGTCCCGGGCGGCCTCGGCGAGCTTCCAGGACGCCGGGTTGCCGATCCGGATCGCGGTCGCCCGGGTCTCCGGGTCCGGGAACGGCTCGCCGGTCACCAGCGGGGCCGCGCCCTCGGCCTGGAAGCCGCGCATCACGGGGGTCCTGGTGGCCAGGCCGGCGCCGGCGTACTGCGTGTAGCCGAGCCAGTACGCCGAGATGTTGCCGGCGTTCCCGACCGGGAGCAGGTGGTAGTCGGGTGCGTCACCGAGGAAGTCGACGATCTCGAAGGCAGCCGTCTTCTGGCCCTCGAGCCGGATCGGGTTGACCGAGTTCACGAGCGCGACCGGGTAGTCCCACGCCAGCCCCTTGGCCATCGCCAGGCAGTCGTCGAAGTTGCCGCGGACCATGATCACCTGGGCGCCGTGCAGGATCGCCTGCGCCATCTTGCCGGCGGCGATCTTGCCCTCGGGCACCAGCACGAGCGGCTTGAGCCCGGCCTTCGCGGCGTACGCCGCCATCGAGGCCGAGGTGTTGCCCGTCGAAGCGCACACGACCGCGGCGGCGCCGTCGTGCCTGGCGACCGAGATCGCCGCGGTCATGCCGCGGTCCTTGAACGAGCCGGTCGGGTTGTCGCCCTCGACCTTGAGCCAGACCTCGGCGCCGGTCAGGCCGGACAGCCACTCCGAGAACACCAGCGGCGTGCCGCCCTCGCGGAGCGTGACCGCCGTGGTGCCCTCGGGGATCTGGAGGAGGTCGCGGTACTCCTCGATGACCCCGCGCCACTGGTGGGTCCGACTCATTCCGATGCTCCTTCGACCCGCATCACCGAGGTGACCTCCCGGACGATGTCCATGCTGCGCAGGTGCTCGACGGTCGCGCCGAGCTGCGCGTCGGTCGACTCGTGCGAGACCACGACGAGCTGGGCGTCCAGGCCGCGGCCCTCCTGGCGCACCGTCTGGATCGAGACGCCGTTCTCGGCGAAGGCGGTCGCGACCGCGGCCAGCACGCCCGCGCGGTCGTCGACGTCGATCGCGACGTGGTAGCGGGTGATCGTCTCCCCCATCGGCAGCACCGCCCGGTCGGCGTACGCCGACTCGCCGGCGCCGCGAGTGCCCGCGAGGCGGTTGCGGGCGATCGTGACGAGGTCGCCGAGGACCGCCGAGGCGGTCGGCGCGCCACCGGCGCCCGGGCCGTAGAACATCAGCTGGCCGGCCGCCTCGGACTCCACGAAGACCGCGTTGTACGCCTCGCGCACCGACGCGAGCGGGTGCGACCTCGGGATCATCGCCGGGTGCACGCGGACGGCGACCGCGTCCTCTCCCCCGGACCCGGCCCGGAGCTCCGCGATCGCGAGCAGCTTGACCACGCTGTTCATCTCCACGGCCGACTGCACGTCGGCGGCCGTGACCTCCGTGATGCCCTCGCGGTAGACGTCCGCGGCGGTGACGCGCGAGTGGAACGCCAGCGACGCGAGGATCGCGGCCTTGGCGGCGGCGTCGAACCCCTCGACGTCGGCGGTCGGGTCGGCCTCGGCGTAGCCGAGGTCCTGGGCCTCCTCGAGCGCCTCCGCGAAGCCGGCCCCCGAGGAGTCCATCTTGTCGAGGATGAAGTTGGTGGTGCCGTTGACGATGCCGAGCACGCGGGTCACGCGGTCACCGGCCAGGGACTCCCGCAACGGACGCAGGATCGGGATCGCGCCGGCGACGGCGGCCTCGTAGTAGAGGTCGCGGCCGGCCTTCTCCGCGGCCTCGAACAGCGTCGGGCCGTCCTCGGCGAGCAGCGCCTTGTTGGCCGTGACGACCGAGGCCCCGCTCTCCAGCGCGGCGAGGATCAGGGACCGGGCCGGCTCGATGCCGCCGATCACCTCGACGACCAGGTCGACGTCCTCGCGCGTGACGAGGCCGATCGCGTCCGTGGTCAGCAGGCCCTCGGGGACCTCGACGTCGCGGGCGGCGTCCAGCCGCCGTACGGCGACGCCGACCAGCTCGACCGGGGCGCCGACGCGCGCGGCGAGGTCGCCCGCCTGCTCGCCGAGCAGCCGCACCACCTGGGAGCCGACCGAGCCACAGCCCAGCACGGCCACCTTGAGCGGCTTGTCACTCTCCTTCACGACGCATCACCCATGTCCGTTGCCAACAGGTCGTCCTCAGTCTCGCGGCGGACCACGACGCGCGCGACCCCGTCCCGCACCGCGACCACCGGCGGCCGCAGGGCGTGGTTGTAGTTGGAGGCCATCGAGCGGCAGTACGCCCCGGTGCCCGGCACCGCCAGCAGGTCGCCCGGCGCGAGGTCGCCGGGGAGGAACTCGTCCTTCACCACGACGTCACCCGCCTCGCAGTGCTTGCCGACCACCCTCGACAGCACCGGCGGCGCGTCCGACACCCGGTTGACGAGCGTGCAGGAGTAGTCGGCGTCGTACAGCGCGGTGCGGATGTTGTCGCTCATCCCGCCGTCGACGGAGACATAGCTGCGGACGGCGCCGCCGTCGAGCTGCACCGCCTTGACCGTGCCGATGGTGTAGACGGTGCACATCGCCGGGCCGACGATCGCCCGGCCGGGCTCGACGGAGAGCCGCGGCTCGGGGATGCCCAGCGCCCGGCATTCGTGCTCGACGATCTTGGTCATCTCGGTCGCGAGCTGCGCCGGGTCGGAGGGGTCGTCCTGGGTGGTGTACGCGATGCCGAAGCCGCCGCCGAGGTCCAGCTCGGGCAGCGTGACCCCGAGCTCGTCGGAGATGCGCGCCTGGAGCGCGAGCACGCGCCGGGCGGCGACCTCGAAGCCGGAGGAGTCGAAGATCTGGCTGCCGATGTGCGAGTGCAGGCCGAGCAGCTCGATGCCCGGCGCGGCCTCGACCCGTCGTACCGCCTCGAGGGCATCTCCCGAGGTGATCGAGAAGCCGAACTTCTGGTCCTCGTGCGCGGTCGCGATGTACTCGTGGGTGTGCGCCTCGACGCCGGCCGTCACGCGGACCATGACGCGAGCGGTCATCCCAGCCTCGGCGGTGATCGTCTCGAGCCGGGAGATCTCGTCGAACGAGTCGACGACGATCCGGCCGACGCCGGCGGCGACCGCGCGGCGCAGCTCCACCAGCGACTTGTTGTTGCCGTGGTAGCCGATCCGAGCCGGGTCGAAGCCCGCCCGCAGCGCCACCGTGAGCTCGCCGTCCGAGCACACGTCCAGGCTGAGTCCCTCCTCCTGCACCCACTGCGCGACCGCGGTGCAGAGGAACGCCTTGCCTGCGTAGAAGACGTCGTACGCCGCGAACGCGTCGCGGAAGGCCCGCGCCCTGGCGCGGAAGTCAGCCTCGTCGAGGACGTACGCCGGGGTGTTGACGTTCGCGACGAGCTCGGGGACCGACAGCCCACCGACGTGCAGCTCGCCGCCGGCCTTGTGCGCGGTCATCGACCAGAGCTGCGGGACCAGCGCGTTGGGGTCGACGGGCTGGCGCAGCCAGGCCGGGCCGCGCAGGGCTCCGGACGCGTGCGCCCAACCGGCCTCGTGGGTCGTGCTCATGCGGTTCTCACATCCGCTCGGGCGCGGAGACCCCGAGCAGGCCCAGCCCGTTGGCGAGCACCGTCCGGGTGGCGGCGACCAGGACCAGGCGGGCCCGGTGCAGGTCGCTCGTCTCCTCGTCGCCCATCGGCAGCACCCGGCAGTTGTCGTAGAACCGGTGGTAGACCCCCGCCATGTCCTCGAGGTACCGCGCGACCCGATGCGGCTCGCGCAGCTCCGCGGCAGCCGAGACGACCCGCGGGAACTCGGCCAGCGACCGCAGCAGGTCGCCCTCGCGCTCGTGCGAGAGGAGGCTCGGGTCGAAGTCGGCCGTGGACCAGGCGATGCCGAGGTCGCCGGCGTTGCGCAGGATCCCCGACACCCGGGCGTGGGCGTACTGCACGTAGAACACCGGGTTGTCGTTCGACGCCTTCGCCCAGAGGTCGAGGTCGATGTCGATGTTGGAGTCGCTGCTGTAACGCGCCATCGCGTACCGGGTCGCATCGACGCCGATCGCGCCGACGATGTCGTCGATGCTGATCACGTTGCCGGCGCGCTTCGACATCCGCAGCGGCTCACCGTCGCGGACCAGGTTGACCAGCTGGCCGATCAGGATCTCGAGGTTCACGTGGGGGGTATCGCCGAACGCGGCGCACATCGCCATCATCCGGCCGACGTAGCCGTGGTGGTCCGCGCCGAGCATGATGAAGCAGCGGTCGAAGCCGCGCTCCCGCTTGTCCAGGTAGTACGCCAGGTCTCCGGACAGGTAGGCGCCCTGCCCGTCGGACTTGATGATCACCCGGTCCTTGTCGTCACCGAACTTCTCGGTCGCGAGCCAGAGGGCGCCGTCCTTCTCGTAGGTGTTGCCGAGCTCGGTCAGCCGGTCCACGGCCCGATGCACGGCCCCGCTCCGGTGCAGGTCGTCCTCGTGGAAGTAGACGTCGAAGTCCACACCGAAGTCGTGGAGGCTCTGCTTCACCTCGGCGAACATCATCTCGACGCCCTCGGCCCGGAACACCTCCTGGGCCTGGTCGTCCGGCAGGTCCTTGACCTCGGGGCGCTTGGCGACCACGGCGTTCGCGATCTCGTGGATGTAGTCGCCGCCGTACCCGTCCTCGGGTGCCGGCTCCCCCTTGGCGCTGGCCAGCAGCGACCGGCTGAACCGGTCGATCTGCGCGCCGTGGTCGTTGAAGTAGTACTCCCGGGTCACGTCCGCCCCGGCCATCTCGAAGACCCGGCCGAGGGCGTCGCCCACCGCGGCCCACCGCACCCCGCCGAGGTGCAGTGGACCGGTGGGGTTCGCGGACACGAACTCGAGGTTGATCTTCTCCCCCGCGAGGAGGTCGCTCGCGCCGTACGACGCGCCGGCGTCGACGATCTGCGCCGCCACGATGCCCTGGGCGCCGGCCGCGACGGTGATGTTGAGGAAGCCCGGGCCGGCGATGTCGACCCCGGCGATCCCGTCGGTCCGCTCCAGGCGCTCCCGGACCAGGGCCGCGAGGTCGCGCGGGTTCATGCCCGCCCGCTTGCCGAGCTGGAGGGCGACGTTGGTGGCGTAGTCGCCGTGTCCCTTCTGTCGCGGCCGCTCCACCGTCACGCTCGTCAGGGCGCCGTCCGGCAGGGTGATGGCACCCTCGTCGGACAGCGTCGTCAGCACGTCGGCGATCGCGGTGGAGAGCTGCTCGGGAGTCACCGGCCAAGGGTATCGGCGCACCGGCCGCGGACCCGCACCGATATCGGCGGTGGGACGAGCGGCAACGGGCTCTCGGTCCGATGCAGACCCGATGGCAGATCCGATTGCAGCGTGGCCGCGGGTCGGCTGTAGGGTTCTGCCAGTCCCGCACCGCGGGGCGATGCCTCCGTAGCTCAGGGGATAGAGCACTGGTTTCCGGTACCAGGTGCCGCAGGTTCGAATCCTGCCGGGGGCGCCCTTCATCTCCACCTGGAACACGTTCCAGAATTCAGGGAAAACGCCTGTTCAGACCGGAAGTTACGCCGGTCCGAGAAATGGGCATCAGCGGTCAAGACCGGCTCGGGTTTTCTCGGGCCCACCTCTCCCCAAACCGCCGGTTCGATGCCCACAATCGACGCCAGCATGGGATCCAGCAGCAGCCGCAGCTGACGGGGAGGGACGCAGCGGCTCCGGCATCTGAGAGAGCAGGAAACCGCCTTGAACACCTCGCCCCTCCGCAGGGCTGTCGCGACCGTCTCGGTCTGCGCCGCCGGCTTCGCCGGTGCCCTTGCCACCACTCCGGCCGCCGACGCGGCGCACCACACCGGCCGCCACGCGGAGCGTGGTGCCGGCACCCCGGTGAAGACCGACCTCGGCTACAAGGGCACCGTCTACGGCACCAAGCTGCTGCTCGACGGTGTCGAGGTCCGCAACGCCAAGACCGCGTTCGCCCAGCAGCGCTGCACCCGGTACGCCGGCCGCGAGGTCACCAAGGGCGCCGAGATCAGCGACCTGGGGATCCCGCTGGTCGCGGGCGGCCTGTCGACGTCGTACACCCAGACCTACCGCAAGGACGGGGTGCACGGCGTCCGCGGTGTCAGCACCATCGGCGACCTCTCGCTCGGCGGAGAGTTCCAGGGCCAGCAGACCCCGACGCTCGACCTCACGGGCCTCGTCTCGACCGCGGACGCGTTCCAGAAGGCCGACGGCACCTTCGGGCACACCGAGGCCTTCTCGTTCGGCGGGCTCTCCATCGGCAACCTGCCCGACCAGGTCCCGCAGGAGCTCCAGGACCTCCTCGACGTCCTCGGCCAGACCACCGGTGACATCGTCGGCCAGGTGATCGACGTGCTCCACCAGGCCGGCGACACCATCGACATCCCCGGCCTGGGCAGCATCGGCCTGGCCGGCGTGAAGTCCGGCAAGACCACCGACCACTCCGCGTCCTCGCAGAGCTACGCGCTGCGGCTCACCGTCACCGCCACCGGCCACCCGACCGAGATCACCCTCGGCCGCGCGCGCACCGCGATCTACGAGCCGGTGCCGGCGGGTGTCTTCCAGTCCCGTGCGATGGGCCTCGCCCTGCTGGGCAGCAACGACCTGGTCAGCCTCGGCGGGCTCGAGGAGCAGTCGCTCCCCTGCTCGGGCAGCAACGGCAAGGTGCAGAAGCACAGCATCGCCGACGTCCGTGTGCTCGGCGGCCTGGTCGGCATGACCGGCGTCCAGTACGACCTGATGGGCGACCAGAGCCCGAACGGCGCCGCCCGCGGCTTCGTGCGGACCACGATCGGCTCGCTGAACGTGCCGAGCATCGGCCTGGTCATCGACGGCATCACCTCGAAGGTCAACCTCCGCAAGGCCGCGGACACCACCAAGGTCCAGCGCACCGTCCAGACCTCGATCGCGAAGATCACGCTGAACGGCGAGGAGATCGCGGTCCCGACCCGGGCCGGGCAGATCGTCGACCTCGGCAGCGGGAACTTCCTGGAGTACCGCGTGATCAGCCGCAACAGCTGGACCGGCGTCGAGACGCGGGCGCTCACGCTGACCCTGCCCGACCTGATCCCCGACGGGGCGATCCTCGACCTCGCCTGGGCGGGCGCGCACATCAGCCCGAACTGAACTCGGGTCACCACCAGCAGCAACCGCGACGATCGGGCACCGCCGCCCTCGGACAGCTCCGGGTCAGCAGTGCTCGATCGTCGCGTCGGTGCGCGCCTCGTCGCCGAGCCGGCGCGCCATGTCGGTGGACGGCAGCACGACGCTGGCCCCGCCGATGTCGCCGATGCCGCCCTGGACCACGCAGCTGGTGATCTTCCGCGGCTCCACCTGCGCCATCGCCTCGGCGAGCCTGAACAGCTCGGCGGGCGGCAGGTTCGTGTAGAGGTGCGCCATCACCGACAGCACGCCCTTCTCGATGAAGCCGGGGACGTCGGCCTTCGCGCGCACCTTCGCCTGGATGCCGCGCAGCACGCGCTGCTGGTTGGCGGACCGGTCGAAGTCGCCGCGGAGCAGGTTGTGCCGGATGCGGGAGAACGCCATCGCGTCGTACCCACCGAGGTGGATCCGGCCCTTCGGGAAGCCCTGCGGCTTGAGGTAGGTGTCGTCGAAGGCGATCGGATTGTCGACGTCGATGCCGCCGATGTCCTTGATCATCGCCTGGAAGAACTTGAACCGGGTGATGAAGACGTAGTCGGGCTGGATGCCGACCAGGTTGCCGACCGTCTGGCCGAGCAGCTGCGCACCGCCGTAGTAGAGGGACGCGTTGATCTTGTCGAAGCCGTGGCCCGGGATCTCGACCCACGAGTCGCGGGGGACGCCGATGGCCGTGGCCGCGCCGGTCCTCGTGTCCATGCCGACCAGCTGGAGCGCATCACCGCGGGTGTGCGTCATGTCCTCGCCGGGGCGGGCGTCCGAGCCGACCGCCAGGATCCAGATGACGTCGGGGCTGAGGTCGACGCCGTTCGCCTGGTCGACCTTCACCAGGGCGACCTCGGTGGTCTTCACCGCGGAGTCCGGCACGACGAGCGCCGCGATCGCCAGCACCAGCCCGACCGTGACCAGCCGGAGCGTCCTCCGCCAGCGGCTCATCACACCGCCCCCTTCGTCATGTCGTAGCCGAAGACCCGCCAGCCGTCGTCGGTGTGCGTGAGGAACAGTCGCCCCTTGACCCGCACCTCCCGCTCGAGGTCACCCGTGGTGCCGAAGCCGAGGAACACGTGGGCGGTCACGCCGACGGGGTGCTGCTTCACGGCGAGCACGTCGATGCGGACCACGCTCCGGTGCGGCGTGACGCCGTCGATCCGGTCGCCGATGTCCTCGTTGCTCATCAGCGCCCGGTCGCCGTGCGCCTCCTCCTGTGCGCCGAGCGTGAACCCCGGCCATGCGTCGGCGAAGTCCCGGCGGGGGTAGCCGCCCCCGAGGTACGCCGCCTCGGTCCAGCCGTCGACCACGTCGCCGACCTGCTGCGCGAGGCGCTGCCGGACCTCGGGCGTGAGCCTCCCGGTGATCGTCCCGAACGACACCTGGGAGTCGACGGCGTGGTCGACCGACGCGCCCGGGGACCCGGGAGCGCCGGTGAAGCCGCCGTCGTCGTCGGAGCCGGCGCTGCAGCCCGTGGCCCCGAGGGTGAGGATGAGCGCCGCCACGGTCGCGCGGCCGGCTCGTCGTACTGGTCTCGTCATGCTCCGGGACTCCCCTGTTCGAGCGCTCTTCCGGTGGGTCTGCCCGGCAGTGTGAGCGACGCGGATGTGGCTCGGGGCACACCACGCCGAAATGCCACCCCGGCAGTCTGCATTTGCTGGGGCGGGGGTCTAGCCTTGACGACTGAACTACCCCCGTGCACGTTCCGGAAGAGGCGAATCAAACCGTGCCGCAGTCCCCAGGCAACAAGTCCGCCGTCCCCAGCCATTTCGAGGGGGCCGACTTCGGCGCCAACGAGTGGCTCGTGGAGGAGATGTACGACCAGTACCAGCGGGACCCCGGCAGCGTCGATCCCACGTGGGTGAAGTACTTCCAGGGCAACGGCAAGCCTGGCGCGCCGTCCAACGGCACGTCGCACGCGGCCCCGGCCGCGAAGCCGGCACCGGCCTCGACCTCGACCTCGACCTCGACCTCGTCCTCTGCGCCGGCCCCGACCAAGGCTCCGGAGCCGAAGCAGGTCGAGCACAAGGACCCGACCCCGACCCCCGCCCCGGTCGCGAAGCCGCGCCCGCAGACCAAGGCCGCCGAGCCGGCCAAGGGCACCTCGAACCCGGTCCCGAAGGAGTCCCGTCCCCCGGCCCCGCCGGCGGCCAGCGACGAGCCGACGTACACCGTCCTCCGCGGTGCCCCGGCCCGCACGGTGCAGAACATGGACGCCTCGCTCTCGGTCCCGACCGCGACCTCGGTCCGCTCGGTGCCGGTCAAGCTGCTCTGGGACAACCGCACCGTCATCAACAACCACCTGGCCCGGGCCCGCGGCGGCAAGGTGTCCTTCACGCACCTGATCGGCTACGCGCTGGTCAAGGCGCTGACGTCGATGCCGGAGATGAACGTCGGCTTCGACGTCGTCGACGGCAAGCCGAACCTGATCACGCCCGCGCACATCAACCTCGGCCTCGCGATCGACGTGAAGAAGCCGGACGGCACGCGCCAGCTCCTCGTCCCGAGCATCAAGGCCGCCGAGTCGATGGACTTCGCGGCGTTCTGGACGGCGTACGAGGAGATCGTGCGCGAGACCCGGGACAGCAAGCTGACGATCGAGGACTTCCAGGGCACGACGATCTCGCTGACCAACCCGGGCGGCATCGGCACGGTGCACTCGGTGCCGCGCCTGATGAAGGGCCAGGGCGCGATCATCGGCGTCGGCGCGATGGAGTACCCCCCCGAGTGGCAGGGCGCGTCCGAGGACGCGATCGCCCGCAACGCGATCAGCAAGGTCATGACGCTGACCTCGACGTACGACCACCGGGTCATCCAGGGCGCGCAGTCGGGTGAGTTCCTCAAGCGGATGCACCAGCTGCTGCTGGGCCAGGACGAGTTCTACGACGAGATCTTCCGCTCGCTGCGGATCCCGTACGAGCCGATCCGCTGGGCCAACGACATCTCGACGTCCCACGACGACGAGATCAGCAAGCAGGCCCGGATCCTCGAGCTGATCCACGCCTACCGGGTGCGCGGCCACATGATGGCCGACACCGACCCCCTCGAGTACCGGCAGCGCAGCCACCCCGACCTCGAGGTGGAGTCGCACGGCCTGACCCTGTGGGACCTCGACCGCGAGTTCGCCACCGGGTCGTTCGGCGGCGAGGGCCGGCGGTTCATGAAGCTGCGCCACATCCTGGGCATCCTGCGCGACTCGTACTGCCGCACCACGGGCATCGAGTACATGCACATCATGGACCCCGAGCAGCGTCGCTGGATCCAGGAGCGGGTCGAGCAGCCGCACACCAAGCCGCCCCGCGAGGAGCAGCTGCGGATCCTGCTCAAGCTGAACCAGGCCGAGGCCTTCGAGACCTTCCTCCAGACCAAGTTCGTCGGCCAGAAGCGGTTCTCCCTCGAGGGCGGCGAGACGACGGTCCCGGTCCTCGACGAGATCTGCGAGGCGGCGGCCGAGGCCGGGCTCGACGAGGTCACGATGGGCATGGCGCACCGTGGCCGGCTGAACGTGCTCGCGAACATCGTCGGCAAGAAGTACAGCCAGATCTTCCGCGAGTTCGAGGGCAACATCGACCCGCGCACCGTCCAGGGCTCCGGCGACGTGAAGTACCACCTCGGCGCCGAGGGCGAGTTCGTCGCCGGCTCCGGTGCCGAGATCAAGGTCTCGGTCGCCGCGAACCCCTCGCACCTCGAGGCCGTCGACCCGGTGCTCGAGGGCATCGCCCGAGCCAAGCAGGACGTGCTCGACCGTGGCCGGGAGTACCCCGTCCTGCCGCTGCTCGTGCACGGCGACGCGGCGTTCGCCGGCCAGGGCGTGGTCGCGGAGACGCTGAACCTCTCGCAGCTGCGCGGCTACCGCACCGGCGGCACCATCCACGTGGTCGTCAACAACCAGGTCGGCTTCACCACCTCCCCCGGCTCATCGCGCTCGTCGCTGTACTGCACCGACGTCGCGCGGATGGTCCAGGCGCCGATCTTCCACGTGAACGGCGACGACCCGGAGGCGTGCATCCGGGTCGCGCGGCTGGCGTTCGAGTACCGCCAGGCGTTCAACAAGGACGTCGTCATCGACCTGGTCTGCTACCGGCGGCGGGGTCACAACGAGGGCGACGACCCGTCGTACACCCAGCCGCTGATGTACGACCTGATCGAGCAGAAGCGCTCGGTCCGCAAGCTCTACACCGAGTCCCTCATCGGTCGTGGCGACATCACGATCGAGGAGGCCGAGCAGGTCCTGCGCGACTACCAGCAGCAGCTGGAGCGGGTCTTCACCGAGGTGCGCGAGGCGAGCAGCCAGCCCGCGGAGTGGACGACGGTGCCGGACTACCCGGACAAGCCGAGCGGCGAGACCCGGACCGCGGTCTCCACCGAGGTGATGAAGCGGATCGCGGACGCCTACGTGACGCCGCCGGACGGCTTCACCGTGCACCCGAAGGTGATGCCGCAGCTCCAGCGCCGCTCGGCCGCGATCGCGGCCGGCCCGATCGACTGGGGCACCGGCGAGATCCTGGCGCTCGGCTCGCTGCTGATGGACGGCCGCCCGGTCCGCCTGGCCGGCCAGGACTCGCGCCGCGGCACCTTCGTCTCCCGGTTCGCGACGATCATCGACCGCCACAACGCCGACGAGTGGACGCCGCTGGCCAACCTCACCGAGGACCAGGCCAAGTTCTACATCTACGACTCGCTGCTCTCGGAGTACGCCGCGCTCGGGTTCGAGTACGGCTACTCGGTCGCCCGTCCCGAGGCACTCGTGCTCTGGGAGGCCCAGTTCGGCGACTTCGTCAACGGCGCCCAGACGGTGATCGACGAGTTCATCACCTCAGGTGAGACCAAGTGGCGCCAGCAGTCGGGCGTCGTGCTGCTGCTGCCGCACGGCTACGAGGGCCAGGGACCGGACCACTCGTCCGCGCGGATCGAGCGGTTCATGACCATGGCCGCCGACGACGCGTTCGTGATCGCCCAGCCGTCGACGCCCGCGTCGTACTTCCACCTGCTGCGCAAGCACTCGCTCGGTGAGGACCACCAGCCGCTGATCGTCTTCACGCCCAAGTCGATGCTGAAGCGCAAGGAGGCGGCCTCCACCCCGGACGAGTTCACGACCGGCACCTTCCGGCCGTTCATCACCGACGCGCAGGCCGACCCCGACCAGGTCGACACGCTGCTGCTGTGCTCGGGCCGGGTCACCTGGGACCTGATGGTCGAGCGCGCCAAGCGCGAGGACGCCGGCCGGTTCGCGATCGCCCGGGTGGAGCAGCTCTACCCGCGGCCCGAGGCCGAGATCCGCGACGAGATCGCGCGCTTCCCGAAGCTCAAGGCCGTGCGCTGGGTGCAGGACGAGCCCGCCAACATGGGCGCGTGGCCGCACTACGCGCTCAACGTCTGGGCGCACGTCGATGCCCAGGTCGAGCTCGTCTCGCGCACCGAGTCCTCCTCCCCCTCCGTCGGCACCGTGAAGCGGCACGCCGAGGAGCAGAAGGACCTCGTCGCCCGCGCGTTCAGCTGACGAGGGTCACCGTGGTTTGTCGTCGAGTGACGCGAACTGGCTGTCTTTCGGCCCGATTCGCAGCCACTTCGCGTCACTCGACGGTCCCGGCCCCGGCCGGGGAGGCCTGATGTACTTCACCGACCGCGGCATCGAGGAGCTCGAGAAGCGCCGGGGTGACGAGGAGGTCACCCTGGCCTGGCTCGCCGAGCGGCTCCAGGAGTTCACCGACACGCACCCGGAGTTCGAGACCGCCGTCGAGCGGTTCGCGACGTGGCTCGCGCGGCTGGACGACCCGGAGGACTGAACGGGGCGGGTTTCTCCGGCTGACCGGAGAAACCCGACCGACACGCCGCAGGAGGACCGGCGTGTCGTCGGGTTTCACACGACAACCCCTAGCTCGGGGCCAGGTCGGGGAGGTCAGCCAGGTGTCGAAGAACCGGGTGGGGTTCATCCCGGCCAGCTGCTCGACGAACGCCTGGAAGCCGGCCCGGTCGACGTTGCCTTGGATCCCCCGAGACGTGGCGAGCACCGATTCTCACACGAGCGCATCGAATCCCCGGTCGACGAGCCTGCCGAGGTCACCACCGTCGCGGAGCCAGGCCGCGGTGGCCGCGCGGAAGACGGCGATGCCCACCCCCGCGAGGGTCTCGGCGTCCGCCTCGCCACGCGCGACCAGCGCCGCGGCCAGGGCGTGCTCCCACGAGGCGAAGGTGTCGAAGAGCCGACCCCGCAGCGCCGGCGACGTCGCGGCCGCCCGCTGGCGCAGCGCGACCCGCTCCCGGTCGTCGCCGAAGCCGTCGGCGACCCGTACGACGGCCGCGCGGACCACCGCCAGGCCGCGACCCTCGGCACCGGCGACCAGCTCGCGCAGCTCGGCCTGCCGCTCGGTGCGGCCCATGTCGAGGACCTCGTCCTTGCCGGCGAAGTAGCGGAAGAAGGTGCGCGCCGAGACACCGGCGTCCGCCGCGATCGCCTCGACCGAGGTGGCGTCGTACCCGTCCGCCGCGAAGCGGCGCAGCGCGGCGTCCTCGAGTGCTCGCCGGGTGTCGGCCTTGTGCTGCTCGCGGCGGCCCGCCGACGGCTCAGTCACTCGCGACGGCCGCCTTCAGCTCGGTGCCGCGCTCGGGCCGGGCGTCCGGCCGGCCGCTGCGGAGCTCCACGCGGTCGAGGACGCCGCTGAACGTGAACGGCGGCCGGTAGTCGCGGCTCACCGCGACGCCGCGATCGCGGCCGACCAGCAGGCCGGCCCCGGCGGTCGAGAGGTTCGGGAAGAACATCAGGCCGGGCAGCGGCGCCTCCGCGACGTCGGCGCCGTCGACGGCGAGCACCACCTGCGCCGAGCGGCCCGGCTCGTAGCGCAGCTCCAGCACGTGCGCTCCCGGAGCGAGCGGGTCGGTCGCCGCGACCCGCACCGGGCCGTCGAGGAGAGCGAACGTCGCGGTCGGACGGCCGTTGAGCAGGTAGCACGCCCAGCCGCCGTGGCGGTCCCCGAGCGCGGCGACGATCCCTTCCCCGCCGGTGGCCGGGACCTCGAGGTACGCCGTCAGCACGAAGCCGCCCATCGCGGCCGGGAGCTGGCTCTCCTGGACCGGGCCGCCGCCCGGGCGGTACGTCGCGGACTCCGGCGGCGGGAACTCGCCGGGGTGCAGGTGGGCCATCGAGGCCGGGAACTCGAACAGCGGGAGCACCTGGTTGCGGCCGGCCTCGGCCCACCACAGCCCCTCCAGGCGGCGTACGACGTCCGGGTGCTCGTCGGCGACGTCCGCGGACTCTGAGAAGTCCTCGGAGAGCCGGTACAGCGACCAGCGGTCGGTGTCGAAGTCGTGGCTGCCGATCACGTGCTCGCGCTCGCCGAACTGGTTCGCGACGTGGTCGGTCACGGCCTTCCAGCCGTCGTGGTAGATGCCGCGCGAGCCCATCATCTCGAAGTACTGGAGCCGACGGTGCTCGGCCGCGTCCGGGTCGGCGAAGCTCGCGAGCATCGACGCGCCGTCGATCGGCTGCTGGGTGACGCCGTCGACCGTCTCGGGCATCTCGACGCCGGCCGCGTCGAGCACGGTGGCGTACAGGTCGACGGCGTGGCAGAACTGCGGCCGCACTCCCCCGCGCTCGGCCAGCCGGTCGCCCCACCGCACGACGAGCGGCGTCCGCACGCCGCCGAGCCAGGCGTACCGCTTCCAGAGGCGCAGCGGCGCGTTGCCCGCCCACGCCCAGCCCCACGGGTAGTGGTTGTTCGCGTCGGGCCCGCCGATCTCGTCGATGTGCTCGAGCGCAGTGCCGACGTCCTCGGTGAGCCCGAGCCAGCCGGCCGCCTCGTTCAAGGTGCCGGTGGGGCCGCCCTCGGCGCTCGCGCCGTTGTCCGACAGCACCATCACCAGCGTCTCGTCCGCGATGCCCTGCTCGTCGAGGAAGTCGAAGAGCCGCCCGAGGTGGTGGTCGGTGTGGGTCACGAACCCGGCGAACACCTCCATGTAGCGCGCGAACAGCCGACGCTCCTCGGCCGGGAGGCTCTCCCACTCCGGCACCCACGGCGGGCGCTCGGTCAGCACGGTGTCCGGCGGTACGACGCCCTCGGCGACCTGCCGGTCGTAGGCGCGCTGCCGCCAGGCCTCCCAGCCGTCGTCGAACTGGCCCCGGTACGGCGCCACCCACTCCTCGGTCACCTGGTGCGGCGCGTGCGCGGCGCCGGTGGCGAGGTAGCAGAGGAACGGCTTGCGGGCGGCGGCCTGCTGCTGGTCCCGGATCATCCGGATCGTCTGGTCGACCAGGTCCTCGGTGAGGTGATAGCCCTCCTCGGGTGTCCGGGGCGGCTCGATGTGGGTGTTGTCGCGGACCAGCTCGGGCGCCCACTGGTTCGTCTCCGCGCCCAGGAACCCGTAGTAGCGCTCGAAGCCCAGTCCCAGCGGCCAGCGCTCGAACGGGCCGGCGGCGGAGTACTCGCCCTTCGGTGTCAGGTGCCACTTGCCGACCGCCATCGTGTTGTAGCCGTGGTCGCGCAGCACCCGCGCCATCGTGGCGGCGCTCGGCGGGATCCGTCCGTGGTAGCCGGGGAAGCCCAGTGCGGCCTCCTGGGTGACGCCCATGCCGACCGCGTGGTGGTTGCGACCGGTGAGCAGCGCGGCCCGGCTCGCCGAGCAGACCGCGGTGACGTGGAACCGGTTGTACCGGAGACCCTGCGCCGCCACCCGGTCGATGTTCGGCGTCCGGAAGCCGGCTCCGAAGCAGCCGAGCTGCGCGAAGCCGATGTCGTCGAGCACGACGATCAGCACGTTCGGGGCATCCGGCGCGGGTGCCGGGTACCCGACGAAGCGTGGCTCGGAGCTGTCGACGCGGGTGGTGATGCGTGGGGTCTGCACCGGGCAATTCTGTCACTCGACTGACACTTTTGTCGCGGGTCCGGGTGCGGCAGGATGCGGGCATGGCCGAGCAGACGAGCGAGCACACCTCCGACTCCCCGACCGCCTACCCGCCGGCGCCGTGGCGGATGGTCGGCCAGCTCTGGCTCTCGCTGTTCAGGCTCGGTGAGGACGTCGACGACCTCCGGCCCGCCGGCGTGTACGGCGCGGCGTTCGTCAGCTACGAGCCCGGGTCGCCGCTGACCTACTCCGAGCTGCTGGTCGCGCGGCCGGTCCCGGTCGAGGGCCAGCGTGGCCGCCGGGTGTCGATCACCGACATCTGGGTGGACTCCCCCGCCTCGGTCGCCGGCGGCCGCGAGCTGTGGGCGATCCCCAAGGGGCTGTGCGACTTCGAGCTCGACACCGAGCACCGCGGACCGCTCTCGACCGCGGACTGGTCGGCTTCGTTCGGTCGCCGGCCGATCGCGTCCGCGACGTTCTCCGACGTGTCCCGGGCGATGGTCCGAGTGCCGTTCAGGGGCAGCACGTGGCAGCCCGGCATCGAGGACACCGACGGCGAGGAGCGCTCGGCGGTCCTGCAGGGGTCGTCGAAGGCGCTGCCCTGCCGGGGCCACTGGGACTTCGCTGCGGACGGGCCGCTGGGCTGGCTGCGGCCCGCGCGGCAGCTGGGGTCCTTCCGGATGGCTGACTTCCGGATGTCGTTCGGCTGAGGTGGTCGCCAGGATCGAGCCCGCCGAGGACGTCGTCCTCCGGCTCCGGACGGTTGCGATGTCGCTGCCCGAGGCCCGCGAGGAGGACGCCTGGACCGGCGTCCGCTGGCGCATCAGGACGACGACGTTCGCCCACGTGATGGTCGCGCAGCCGGGGTTCGAGTCGGCGTACCGCGAGATCACCGGCGACGACTCGACCAGGACCGTCCTGACCTTCCGGGCCACCGGCGACGAGCTGCTCGCCCTCACCCACGCCGGGCTGCCGTTCTACAAGCCGCCCTGGTCGCCGACGATCGTGGGCATGGTGCTCGACGACGACACCGACTGGGCCGAGGTCGCGGAGCTGGTCACCGAGTCGTACCGCTGCTGCGCGCCGCAGAAGCTGGTGCGGATCCTCGACGCCCCCGGACCCGCCGCGGGGACGGACGGCGGGCGCGGTCCAGCCGGACGCCCGGGGGGTACGCTCCACTGACCAACCATCCGCGGGGGAGGCCCTCATGGTCGTCTGGATCGTCATCGCCGCCGTCGTGGTCGCGCTCGCCGTGTTCGCGTTCTGGCCGCGGCAGCGCGGCATCGTGGACGACGACGTCCGCCGCCTCAAGCGCGACGCCGCCGCGGGTGGGCAGAACGGGAGCAACCGCTCGAACCCGCAGTTCAACGGTCCGCTCTAGGAGCCCGGGATGCTCTGGATCGTCGTCGCCGTCGTCGTGGTCGCGCTCGCGGCGTTCGCGTTCTGGCCGCGCGCGTCACGCGGCTACTCCGACAAGAGCGTCCGCGACGCCAAGGGCAGGGGCGACACCGACCTGTACGACGGACGCTGACCGGCTACCGGTCGTTGCTGCCGGGCAGCTCGTGCTCCGCGGCCGCCCGGCGGGCGGAGTCGCGGATCTCGAAGATCTCGGTCGCGAAGCCACCGATCGCCCCGGCGATGTCGCGGACGGCGCCGGTGAGGATCGTGGCCACCTGGCCGACCATCCCGGCGGCGGCCTCGACCGAGTCCTGAACGGCGTCCTTGCGGATCTCGTTGCGACTGAGGTGGTCCTTCATGTGGCCATCCTCAGGCGGCGACGGGCTCGGCCACAACGTGCTCCTGCCCACGCGGCCGGCCCGGCAGCGCCATCCGGCAGATCTTCCGCGCCACGCTCCCGAGCTGCCGGTGCAACGGACCGGTGTGGTAGGGCAGGCCGTACCGCTCGCAGATGTCGCGGATCTCGGCCGCGATCTCGGGGTACCGGCGGGCCGGCAGGTCCGGGAACAGGTGGTGCTCGATCTGGTGCGACAGGTTGCCGGTCAGCACGTGGAAGAGCTTGCCGCCGGTGATGTTCGCGGAGCCGAGCAGCTGCCGGTAGTACCACTGGCCCCGCGTCTCGTCCTCGCACTCCTCCTGGCTGAAGGTGGCGACGCCGGCCGGGAAGTGGCCGCAGAAGATGATGTTGAACGCCCAGATGTTGCGCACCAGGTTGGCGGTCGCGTTGCCGGCCAGCGTGAGCGGGAACAGCGGCCCCGTGAAGGCCGGGAACAGCACGTAGTCCTTGAGCGCCTGGCGCTTCACCTTGCGCATGATCCCGGCGTGCAGGGCCTTGTTCTCCGACATCTTCCGACGCCCGGCGACGATGTTCTCGACCTCGAGGTCGTGCATCGCGACACCCCACTCGAAGAAGACCATCAGCAGGAACGCGTACAGCGGGTTGCCCAGGTAGTAGGGGTGCCAGGGCTGGTCCTCGTCCATCCGCAGGATGCCGTACCCGATGTCGCGGTCCTTCCCGAGAATGTTGGTGTAGGTGTGGTGGATGTAGTTGTGGCTGTACTTCCACTGCTCGCTCGGGCAGACGTTGTCCCACTCGTACATCCGCGAGCTCAGCGCGGGGTCGCCCATCCAGTCGTACTGGCCGTGCATCACGTTGTGCCCGATCTCCATGTTGTCGAGGATCTTGGAGACCGAGAGGGCCGCGACCGCGAGCGGCCAGGCCGGCGGCAGGTAGAACAGGGCGCGACCGGCGACCTCGAGGCCGCGCTGGGTCTTGACGACGTTGCGGATGTACGCCGCGTCCTCCTCACCGAGGTCGTCGAGGATGCGGCGGCGTACGGCGTCGAGCTCCTCGCCGAACGCGTCGAGCTCGTCCTTGGTCAGCTTCGGCTCGGTCATGGCTGTCCTCCTCAGAGGTCGACGACGCAGTCGCCGACGGGGGCGTTCACACAGATCTGGATGTCCTCGTCGGGCAGCGAGGACTCGACACCGGTGAGCACGTTGCGCACGGTGCCCTCGGTCTTGCGGGTGGTGCACGACAGGCAGATGCCCATCCGGCAGCCGGACTCCGGCGTGAGGCCCGCGGCCTCGGCCTGCTCGAGCAGCGGTGCGCCCGATCCGGCGACGGTCCGCCCGGACCGCTCGAACACGACGTCGCCGCCCTCGGCGCCGGCGCGCACCCGCGGCGGGCGGAAGTACTCGACCCGGAGCGCGTCCGACCCGTCGTACGCCGCCCGGACGGCCTCGATCATCGGCGCCGGACCGCAGGCCCAGGTGGGCACCTCGCGGTATCCCGGGACGAGGCGCTCGAGGTAGGCCGGCGACAGGTTCGGGTCACCGAGCTCGGGGTGCAGGAGGCGGACGTCGATGCCGTGGCCGGACCGCCGTACCTCGTCGAGCTCGGCCGCGAAGATCTGGTGGTCGGGGCTCTGTGCGTAGTGCAGGAACGTGATCCGGCCCCGGTGCGTGCGGCGCTGCAGGGTGCGCAGCATCGACATCAGCGGGGTGATGCCGGAGCCGCCGCTGATCATCAGCACGTGCTCGGGGACCCGGGCCGGCAGCACGAACTCGCCCCGCGCCTGCGAGAGGTGCACCATCGTGCCCGCCGCCGCGCGCTCGACCAGGTAGCGGCTCACCACCCCGCCGGGGTTGGCGCGAACGGTGATCGTGAACCGGTCGCCCGGTCCGGACTCGGGGCTGGAGATCGAGAACACCCGCGTCGTACGGCGGGCGCCGTCGACCTCGACGCCGACCTGCACGTGCTGGCCGGCGCGGTGTCCCGCCCAGGTCGAGGTGGGCTGGAGGGTGACCGTGGCGACGGGCGGGTGACCAGGGACGTCGACCTCGCGGTGGACGGAGACGATCCGGGCACGCACCTCGTGCGCGGCCCACATCGGGTTCAGCTGCTCGAGGTAGCGGTCCACGCCGTGCGGCGACGTGAGGGCCGCCAGCGCCCGGGACCGGAGGATCCGGTTCACGTCCGCTCCTTCCTCTCAGTGAACATCCGTACACTGAAAGTGTCGGCGCATACCGCGAGTACGGTCAAGGGCCGCGGCGGTGACCCCCGCCACGCCGCCCCGAGCGGGAGCACGGGCGTGCACCGGGGTCTAGCCTGAGCGCATGACCGAGCCGGTCTCCCGGGTGGAGCGCAAGGAGCGCACGCGGCGCGCGATCCTCGACGCGGCGCTGGAGCTCTCCGACGAGAGCACCCTCGCGGCCATCTCGCTGCGCCAGGTGGCCAAGCAGGTCGGCATCGTGCCCACCGCGTTCTACCGGCACTTCGACTCGATCGACGCGCTCGGCCTGGCGCTCGTCGACGAGGCGTTCGCCTCGCTGCGCACGATGATGCGCGACATCCGTCGCGGTGACCCGGCGCTGGCGGACATCGTGGACCGCTCGGTGTCGGTGCTGGTCGACCACGTGCACGGCCACCGGGCGCACTTCCTGTTCATCGCCCGCGAGCGGGCAGCCGGGCCGCCCGGCGTCCGCGACGAGATCCGGCACCAGATCGAGCTCTTCGAGCGCGAGCTCTCCACCGACCTGGCCAGGTTGCCGGGCACCGACACCTGGTCCCCCGAGGACCTCGGGGTGCTGTCGAACCTGATCGTCACCGCGATGGTGTCCACCGCCGAGTCCATCCTCAGCGCTGCCGGCCGTCCCGACGTCGAGAAGCAGCTGGTCGAGCAGGCCCGCACCCAGCTCCGGATGGTGCTCGTCGGCGCCCTGAACTGGCGCTCGAAGCCCTGACGGCGCCGTAGTCCCTGGCGAAAATGCTCTCCGGACGGCGTGTCGAGAGCATTTTCGTCAGGGACTACCCCGGACGGACGGTGAGGTCGGGGATGGTCGCGTCGCGGGGCAGGTCGAGCACGTGCAGGATGGCGTCGGCGACGGTCTCGGGCCGGATCCACGCGCCCGCGTCGTACTCCTTGCCCTCCTGGCGGTGCACCTCCTCCTGCATCGGCGTCGCGGTCCGGCCCGGGTAGACCGTCGACACCCGCAGGTCCGGCTCCTCGCCCCGCAGCGCGTCGGCGAGCGCGCGCAGGCCGTGCTTGGAGGCGGCGTACGCCGACCAGCCGGGGTGCGCGGCGAGGCCGGCGCCGGAGTTCACGAAGACGACGGTGCCGCGGGCCGCGCGGAGTGCCGGGAGCGCGACCCGGGTGAGCGCGGCCGGCGCGACCAGGTTGACCCGCAGCTGCGTGGCCCAGTCGTCGACGGAGAGCTCGCCGACCGGACCGAGCTCGACGACCCCGGCGGCGTGCACCACCGAGTCGAGCCGGTCCGGGAGCCGCAGCGACTCGACCGTCTCCGGCCAGGCGAGGTCGGCGACCTGCACGTCGGCGCCGTCGTACGACGAGCGCAGCTCCTCGGCCCGCTCCTCCGAGCGGGCGACCAGCACGAGCGCGTCGCCACGCTCGAGCAGCCGGCGCGCGAGGACCGCGCCGATACCGGAGCCCGCTCCGGTGACGAGGTGCGTCATCGGGTGAACACGATCTTGCCGAACTGCTCCCCGTCGAGCATGGCGGCGAACCCCTCGCGCGCCTCGACCATCGGCAGCACCCGGTCGATCAGTGGCCGCGCGCCCGTCGCGTCGAGCATCGAGACCAGGGATGCCAGCTCGTCGCGGGTCCCCATCGTCGAGCCGATGACGCTGAGCTGGAGGAAGAAGATGCGGGTCAGCTCGGCGTCGTCGAGGTCCGGCCCGGACGTCGTGCCGGAGGTGACGATCCGGCCGCCGGGGCGCAGCGAGCGGATGGAGTGCGACCAGGTCGCCCGGCCGACGGTCTCCATCACCGCGTCGACCTTCATCGGCAGCCGCGCGCCGGACTCGAACACCTCGTGCGCGCCGAGGTCCGCCGCCCGCTGCCGCTTCGCCTCGTCGCGGCTGGTCGCGACGACCCGCAGCCCGGCCGCGCGCGCGAGCGTGATGACGGCCGTGGCGACCCCGCCGCCGGCACCCTGCACCAGCACGGTCTCGCCGGCCCTCAGCTGACCGCGCGTGAACAGCATCCGGTACGCCGTGAGCCACGCCGTCGGGAGGCAGGCGGCCTCCTCGAAGGACAGCGACGCCGGCTTCGGCACCACGTTGCGCCGCGGCACCGCGACCTTGTCGGCGAGGGCGCCCTGGTAGCGCTCGGAGAGCAGCGACCGCTTCGGGTCGAAGGTCTCGTCGCCGGTCCACGACGGGTCGCTGATGACCGCGTGCACGACGACCTCGTTGCCCTCCTCGTCGTATCCGGCGGCGTCACAGCCGAGGATCATCGGCAGCGCCTCCTCGCGGAGGCCGACGCCGCGCAGCGAGAACAGGTCGTGGTGGTTGAGCGAGGCGGCCTTGACGGTCACCGTGGTCCACCCGTCGGGGACCTCCGGGTCCGGCCGCTCCCCCACCTGCAGTGCCGAGATCGGGTCGTCCTTCGAGAACTTGTCGGCGTAGACGGCGAACATGCTCCCAACCTATCGAGGGCTCGCCTACCGGCGCGCCACGCCGTCCCGCCGTGCGGCGGCCGCCACGGCCGTCGCGACCGCAGGCCCGACCCGCGGGTCGAAGGGCGACGGGATCACGTAGTCCTCGGCGCGCCCGTCGCCGACGAGGTCGGCGAGCGCCTGTGCGGCCGCGAGCTTCATGCCCTCGGTGATCGCGGTGGCGTGCACGTCGAAGGCGCCCCGGAAGATGCCGGGGAACGCCAGCACGTTGTTGATCTGGTTCGGGAAGTCCGATCGACCGGTGGCGACCACGCGAGCGTGCCGGTGGGCGACGTCGGGGTGGACCTCGGGGTTGGGGTTCGCCATCGCGAAGATGATCGAGTCCGCGGCCATCCGCGCGACGTCCTCCTCGGGCACGGTGCCGCCGGAGACGCCGAGGTAGACGTCGGCGCCGTCCAGCGCCTCGGCGAGGGTGCCGGTGCGGCCGGTCTTGTCGGCGGTCATCTCGGCGAGCTCCCGCTTGACCGGCGTCAGGTCGCTGCGCCCGGAGTGCACGACCCCCTTCCGGTCGGTGACCGCGAGGTCCTTGATGCCGGCCTCGAGCAGGATCTTCGCGATCGCGACGCCCGCGGCGCCCGCGCCCGAGATCACCACCCGCGTGGTCGCCGCGTCACGACCGGTCAGCGTCAGCGCGTTCCACAGGGCGGCCAGCGCGACCACCGCCGTACCGTGCTGGTCGTCGTGGAAGACCGGGATGTCCAGCATGGCCTTGAGCCGCGTCTCGATCTCGAAGCACCGCGGCGCCGAGATGTCCTCGAGGTTGATGCCCCCGAAGCTCGGCGCCAGCCGCGCGACCGTCTCGATGATCTCCTCGACATCCGTGGTGTCCAGGCAGATCGGTACGCCGTCGACGTTCCCGAACTGCTTGAACAGCACCGCCTTGCCCTCCATCACCGGCATGGCCGCGGCCGGTCCGATGTCGCCGAGACCGAGCACGGCGGTGCCGTCGGTGACGACCGCGACGGTGTTGGGCACCCAGGTGTAGTGCTGGGTCAGCGACGGGTCGCCCGCGATCGCCTCGCAGACGCGGGCGACGCCGGGCGTGTAGGCCAGCGACAGGTCGTCGCGACCCTCGAGCGGGACCGTGGCGCGGACCGCCATCTTGCCGCCGACGTGCAGGTCGAAGACCGGGTCGCCGGCGTGCGGGTGCGGAGCAGACATGGGGATGCTTTCCGTCGGGACGTGCGGACGCTCTCTGAGGAGGTGGCGGCTCGACGCGCGAGGGGTGGTGCGCGGAACCGTCGGACCTCGGGGTTCTCCCGCTCAGCAGTCTGGCACAGCGTCAGAACCGCCGTGGCCGGGGCCAGATCCTGGCGACGGTGACAGCGATCACGTCCGGGTCGGGCACCGGCCCCCGGTGTCGCGAGTCGACGCCTTCGGCGGGGTTGTCCGACAGCAGCCACCAGGCCGGCTCGCCCGACGCGGTGACCCGTCGTCCGACCGCGCGCTTGACCGCGATCGTCCCGTCGGCGAGGCGGGCCACGACGAGGTCGCCCGCGTGGACGGGGCGCCGGTAGGACACCAGCAACCGGTCCCCGGGCCGGAGCGCCGGCAGCATCGACCGGCCCCTGACCACCGCGAAGCCCCACGTCCACACGCGGAGTAGTGTCGCAGCGTTAGACCAGGACAACCGAAGACGAGAGGACCCGCATGTTTGCGCGACTGTTCGCCCCCACCCTCGAGGTTTCCGCCCACTGCGACCTTCCCTGCGGTGTCTACGACCCCGCGCAGGCCCGCATCGAGGCGGAGTCGATCAAGGCCATCATCGCCAAGGTCGCGGACAACGACGACCCGGACTTCCGCACCCGCGCCATCCTGATCAAGGAGCAGCGCTCCGAGCTGGTCAAGCACCACCTCTGGGTGCTGTGGACCGACTACTTCAAGCCGCCGCACTTCGAGAAGTACCCCCAGCTGCACACCCTCGTGAACGAGGCCACCAAGCTCGCGGGTGCCGCCGGCACCAAGGGTGAGCTGGACGCCGGCAAGGCCGACGAGCTGCTCGCGAAGATCGACGAGATCGCCGAGATCTTCTGGGAGACCAAGAAGGCTTGAGCTTCGCTCAAGCCTTCTTGGTCTCAAGCGCGACTGAGCGAAGCGAAGTCTCGACCGTCGACGGTGACCACAGCGGACGTGGAAGGAAGGCCTGAGCCTGCGAAGGCCTTCCGCTCCCGAGGCTCGACCGGGCGGAGCGAAGTCGCGACCGTCCACCGTCACCACAGCGGACGGTCCCGAGGCTCGACCGCTGGTGACTCAGCCAGAGCTCCGTCACCGCGAGCTCCAGGACGCCCCTCTAGTTAGCGGGGACCGCGCCCCGGGTACGACACCCGGGGGACGGTCCCCGCTACTCTTCGCGGCAGGGGCTCGGCCCTCCCACCCCACGACCACAGGCCCGGAGGGCGACATGGCTTCGATCGGCGCAAGGACCGCGACGACCGGGCAGGCGGGCCGACGGGCCGACGTCGAGCTGCGACTGCCCGCGGACAGTGCGTTCGCGTCCGTGCTCCGGACCACCACGGCCGGGCTCGCGGCCCGGCTGGACTTCCCGATCGACGACATCGAGGACCTGCGGATCGCCGTCGGCGAGGCGAGCGCGATGGTGCTCCCGCAGGCCGGGATCGGCTCGGACCTCACCTGCCGCTTCTACATGGCACCCGGCGAGCTCACGGTGAGCATCGCGGTGGGCGCCGACGGTCCCGTCTCGCCCGACTACGACAGCTTCGCGTGGCAGGTGCTCACCACCCTCGCCTCGCACGCGACCGCCCACAACGAGGGCGACACGTTCGTCATCACGCTCACCATGGAGTCGGGCCACCCCGAGATCGGGTCGTGATGACAACGCCCGCCGGTTCGGTCGCCCCGGACCCCGATGCGACGACGGGTGTGGAGGTCACCCGGAGGCGCAGCGCGGAGCTGTTCCTGGTCTTCCGGGACGAGGACGCCTCCCCGGCGACCCGGGACGCCGCGCGCGACGCGCTGGTGCACCTGCACCTGCCGTTGGTCGAGCACTGTGCCCGCCGGTTCCGCAACCGCGGCGAGCCGCTGGAGGACCTGGTCCAGGTCGGGACGATCGGGCTGATCAAGTCCATCGACCGCTTCGACTCCGACCGGGGCGTCGAGTTCTCGACGTACGCGACCCCGACGATCATCGGTGAGATCAAGCGGTACTTCCGCGACAAGGGCTGGGCGATCCGGGTGCCCCGCCGGCTCCAGGAGCTGCGCATGCAGATCGGCGCCGCCACCGCCGAGCTCACCCAGAGCCTGGGCCGGTCCCCGACACCGCGCGAGCTCGCGGAGGCGATCGGCTGCACGGTCGAGGAGATCGTCGAGGGCATCGAGTCGAGCAACGCCTACTCGACCCTCTCACTGGACGCCAGCGACGACAGCGACGACGGCGCCGCGACCATGCTCGACGCGATCGGCGTCGACGACGAGGGCCTCGAGCACGTCGAGATCCGCGAGTCGATCAAGCCGCTGCTGGACCGGCTCGAGCCGCGGGAGAAGAAGATCCTCCTGCTGCGGTTCTTCAGGAACATGACGCAGTCGCAGATCGCCGACGAGATCGGCGTCTCCCAGATGCACGTGTCCCGGCTGTTGAACCGCACGCTGGAGCAGCTGCGGACCTCCCTGGAGGAGTCGAGCTAGTCCTCGCTGTCGGCGAGCGCGTCGATGCTGCTGGGGAGCAGCAGCCCGAGGAGCACGATGACGGCCACGACGGCCATCGCGACCGCGGCCACCGTGGTGTCACCACCCCGGAAGCTCCAGGCCACGCCGAGCTGGATCAGCTGGGCCAGCACGATCGGGCTCCGGGCCCAGGAGCGCCCGTGGGTGATCGCCCACGCGGCCGCCAGCAGCAGCCCGCCGTACGCCGCGAAGAACACCGCGGTGGTCAGCGCGACCGCGGCCCGGTCCGAGGAGATGCTGGCCAGCTCCAGCACGGCGTACCCGAGCAGGAACAGGCCCTCGATCGCCACCAGGGAGGCCGCGACGACGAGCGGTGCCGGGTTGGGGGCGCTGCGTAGACTCACACCCGGAGCCTAGAAGAACCCTGTTCCGCCCCGGAAACACGGGCGTGACGGCTGTGACGAAACGAACCACCCGCAGGGGTTGTTTAACGGTCCAACAGTTGCCAGTCTTGTGGGTGCGCTCGTGAATGCGTTCACTTCGCCGTGCCCCGAGGGCACCCGCAGGTCTTGTCCGCTCCTGACCTGCACGCTGAGCTTAGGAAAGAGGGATCCCCCAGCCATGGATTGGCGCCACCGTTCCGCCTGCCTCGACGAGGACCCTGAGCTGTTCTTCCCGATCGGCAACACCGGTCCGGCCATCCTCCAGATCGAGGAGGCCAAGCAGGTGTGCCGACGCTGCGAGGTGCGCGAGCAGTGCCTCGCGTGGGCGCTCGAGGCCGGCCAGGATCACGGCGTCTGGGGCGGCCTGAGCGAGGACGAGCGTCGCGCGCTCAAGCGCCGCAGCGCCCGGTCCCGGGTGCGCACGGCCTGATCACCGGCTGATCACTCCAGGGGTACGTCGAGCGCCGCGCGGGTGCCCGTCCCTTCGGGCCGCGGACCCAGCGTCAGCTGACCGCCGAGCTCGGACTCGACGAGCGTCCGCACGATCGACAGCCCCAGGCTCGTCGACCCGTCCAGGTCGAACCCCTCGGGGAGTCCGCGGCCGTCGTCGTCAACGGTGACGTGCAGCCGGCCGACCAGCCGGCCCGCGGTGAGCACGATCTCCCCGGCGGTGTCCGGCGCGTCCGGGTCGTACCCGTGCTCGACGGCGTTCTGCAGCACCTCCGTGAGCACCATCGCCAGGGCGGTCGCCGACTCCGACGAGAGCACGCCGAAGCTCCCCTCGCGCCGGACCCGGACCCGGCTGCCGACCGCGCTGACCTCGGTCACCATCCGCGCCAGCGGGTCCACGAGGTCGTCGAAGTCGACCTGCTCCTCGACCGCCTGGCTGAGCGTCTCGTGCACGATCGCGATCGACCCGACCCGGCGCACCGCCTCCTCCAGCGCCAGCCGCGCCGACTCGGAGTCCATCCGGCGCGCCTGGAGCCGCAGCAGCGCAGCGACGGTCTGGAGGTTGTTCTTCACCCGGTGGTGGATCTCGCGGATCGTCGCGTCCTTGGTCACCAGCTCGCGGTCCCGGCGGCGCAGGTCGGTGACGTCGCGGACCAGCACCAGCGCGCCGATGTGGTCGCCCTGCGGCCGCAGCGGGATCGAGCGCACGATCAGCGCGACGCCCTCGGTGCCGATCTCGGTGTCCCGGTGCGCCCGGCCGCCCAGCACGGCGCTCAACGTCTCCTCGTCCGGCCGGCGCCGTGGCGGCACCAGGTCGCGCGTGGTCTCGGCCAGGGACAGCCCGGTCAGGTCGCCCGAGAGGCCCAGCCGGCGGAACACCGACAGCGCGTTCGGGCTCGCGTAGACGACCTTGCCGGCCGCGTCCACCCGCAGGAACCCGTCGCCCACCCGCGGGGTGTCGGCGTGGTCGCTGCGCTGCCCGGCGGCCGGGAAGTACCCGTTCGCGATCATCTGCGTCAGGTCCGCCGCCGCCTGGAGGTAGGACAACTCGAGCCGGCTCGGCGTGCGGACGCCGAGCAGGTTGGTGTTCCGGGCGACGACGGCGATCACCCGGCCGGCCCTGCGCACCGGGATGGTCTCGACCCGCACCGGCACGTCGTCGCGCCACTCGGGGTCGCCCTCGCGGACCAGCCGCCCCTGTCCGTACGCCGCGTCGATGAGCGGCCGGCGGCCCACCGGGACGAACGTGCCGATCACGTCGTCGACGTACGCCGTCGGGCCGGTCGTCGGCCGCATCTGGCCGGCCGCCCAGAAGCCCTTGCCCTCCCGGTCGGGCAGCCACAGCACCAGGTCGGCGAACGACAGGTCGGCGATGATCTGCCAGTCCGCCTGCAGCAGCTGCAGCCACGCGACGTCGTCGACGTCGAGATCCGTGTGGCTGCGCACCAGCTCGGTGAGGGACGGCACGCTGGCAAGGGTAGGGGCGCCGCGGAAGGTTCCGGCATCGGGTGGACCCCCGCTGGACGTCTGGACCACCTCTGCGAAGATGGCTCCCATGTCGGGGTCGTACTGGAAGCAGGTTCACGCGACCGGCCTGGCGGTCCCGCAGGACCGGCCGCTGGACGACCTCACGGCCGAGCTGACCCGGATGCTCGGCGACCCGGACCCGGCTCTGCGCGACGGCACGGCCTACCCGACGCTGACCACGTGGGTCGACCGCGGCGTGTACGACGACCTGCTCGGCGGCCTCGGCGACGGGATGGCGATCGGTCTGCGGGTGGGGCTGGGCGAGCAGGACACCGACAGCGTGTTCCGGCGCAGCTTCTCGGCGCTCGTCCTGGGCGAGTGCATCGCCCGCGACAACCAGCGCCCGCTGCTGCCCGGCGGCAAGATCCTCGAGTGGGGCGACCGGATCGCGGCCTGGCTGCTGCGCGAACGCGACCTGCGCGCCTTCGTCCCCGGCAAGGGGTGGGCGCACGCCGTCGCGCACGGCGCGGACACGCTCGCGACCCTCGCCAACTCGCCGCACCTCGCGCAGCCCGAGCTCACCGTGCTGCTCGACGTGATCGCGGACCGGGTGCTGCTGCCCGTGGAGCGCCTGTTCACCAACGGCGAGCCGGACCGGCTGGCGTTCGCGACCATGAACGTCCTGCGCCGCAACGTGGTGCCGCTGCGCGTTCTCGAGCCGTGGATCCGCCGGCTCGCGATCGCGGCCGGCACCCGGGCGTCGTACGACGGGCGCGACCCGTACCTGCTCGGCGGCAACGCCGAGGCGTTCCTCCGGGCGCTGTACCTGCAGCTCGCGATGGGCACCCGCCCGCCCCAGGTGCGCTCCGACCTGCTGCTCGTCGTGGTCGACGCGCTGAAGGCGACGAACTCGGCGTTCCTCTCTGCTACGGGTGAGTAACATTCGGGCATGCCCACGGAACTGACCGGCCACGCGGGCGAGCTCGCGGTGGCCGTCGCCCAGGCGCACGGCGTCGAGACCATGTTCACGCTGTCCGGGGCGCACGTCTTCCCGCTGTACGACGGCGCCGTGAAGTCCGCCTCCCCGCTCCGGCTCCTCGACGTGCGGCACGAGCAGACCGCGGCGTTCGCGGCGGAGGCGACCGGCAAGCTGACCCGGGTGCCCGGCCTCGCCGTGCTGACCGCCGGGCCGGGTGTCACGAACGGCCTCAGCGCGGTCGCGCAGGCCCAGTTCGCGGGCTCGCCGATGGTCGTCGTCGGCGGTCGCGCGCCGCAGGGTCGCTGGGGCACCGGCGCGCTGCAGGAGCTCGACCAGCCGCCGATCTTCGCGCCGGTCTCGAAGCTGGCGCGCACCATCCCGACCGCCGCCGACGTGGCGGACGGCATCCACGACGCGTTCCTCACCGCCGGCTCACCGCACCGCGGCCCCGTGTTCGTGGACGTGCCGATGGACGAGCTCTTCAACAGCGCCACCTGCGAGCTGCCCGACCTCACCGCTCCGCGTGGCGCCGTGCCGGACCCGGAGGCCCTCACGGAGGTCGCGGAGCTGCTGGCCGGTGCCACCCGGCCGGTGCTGATCGTCGGCACGGACGTGTGGGCCGATCGCGCCGAGGAGGCCGCGCTTCGGTTCGTCGAGAGCGCCGGCGTACCGGCGATCACCAACGGCATGGGCCGCGGCGTCGTCCCCGGCGGCCACCCGCTGCTGGTCACCAAGGCGCGGAGCCAGGCGCTCAAGGGCGCCGACCTCGTGGTCGTCGTCGGCACTCCCCTGGACTTCCGGCTCGGGTACGGCGTCTTCGGCGACGCCCAGGTCGTGCACGTCGCGGACTCCCCCGGCCAGGTGTCCGGCCACGCCCCGCTCGCGGCGTCGGTCTCCGGCGACCTGACCACGGTGTTCGACGGGCTGCTGGCCGAGCTGGAGCAGGTCGTCCGGCGGCCCGACTGGTCCGCGTGGGTCGCGGACCTGCAGGCCGGTGTCGCCGCCGGGGTCGAGCGGGACGCCGCCCTGCTCGGCGCCGAGGCCGACCCGATCCACCCGGCGCGCATCTATGGCGAGCTGGTGCCGCGGTTGGCCGACGACGCGGTCGTCATCGGCGACGGCGGCGACTTCGTCAGCTTCGCCGGCAAGTTCGTCGAACCGAAGCGGCCCGGCGGGTGGCTCGACCCCGGCCCCTACGGCTGCCTCGGTGCCGGCCTCGGCGCGGCGATCGCCGCCCGGCTGGCGCGGCCGTCGGCGCAGGTGGTGCTGCTGCTCGGCGACGGGGCCGCGGGCTTCTCGCTCATGGACGTCGACACGCTGGTGCGCCACGGCCTGCCGGTCGTGATGGTGATGGGCAACAACTCCGCCTGGGGCCTGGAGAAGGGCCCGATGCAGATGCTCTACGGGTACGACGTGATCGCCGACCTCGCCCCGCGCACGGCGTACGACCAGGTGGTCCGCGCCCTCGGCGGCGCCGGCGAGACCGTCACCGATCCGCGGGAGGTCGGCCCCGCGATCGACCGCGCGTTCGCCTCCGGCGTGCCGTACCTGGTCAACGTGATCACGGACGTGGCCGCGACCTACCCGAGGACCAGCTTCGGTGTCTGATCTCGTCGTCCGCCGGGCGCACCCCGAGGACCTCGCGGCGGCGGGCGAGGTGACCGTCGCGGCGTACGCCGAGTTCACCGAGGGCCCCGACGACCACTACATCGCCCTGTTGCGGGACGCGGCGAAGCGCGACCGCGAGGCCGAGCTGTGGGTCGCCGAGCGCGACGGCGACGTGCTGGGGACCGTGACGATCGCGCTGCCCGGGTCGCCGTGGCGCGAGATCGGCGCCGAGGACGAGGGCGAGTTCCGGATGCTCGCGGTGTCGCCGACCGCGCGCCGGCAGGGTGTCGGCGAGGTGCTGACCCGGCTGGTGATGGAGCGGTTCCGCGAGCTGGGCTTCCGCGGGGTGGTGCTGTCCAGCCTCGCCGAGATGACCTCGGCGCACCGGGTCTACGAGCGGCACGGCTTCCGGCGCGCGCCCGATCGGGACTGGTCACCGATGCCGGGCGTGGACCTGATCGCGTTCGTGGCCGACCTCTGATGGACGCCACGCTCAGCTTCACCGTCACCGACGCGGACACCGCCGCCGCCGTCGGCTCCGGCAGCCTCCCCGTCCTCGGCACGCCCCGGCTGCTCGCCTGGTGCGAGGCCGCGACCTGCGCGGCGATCGACCCGACGCTCGCCCCGGGCGAGACCAGCGTCGGCACCCGCGTCGAGCTGGAGCACCTGGGCGCGAGCGCGGTCGGCCAGCGGGTCGAGGTGAGCGCGTCCGCGTCGTACGTCGACGGTCGGCTGCACCGCTTCACCGTCGCCGCGCGCCACGTCGGAGGCTCCGCGGTCGGCAAGGTCGTGGGCACCGGCGAGATCACCCGCGTCGTCGTCGACGCGGAGCGGTTCCTGGGCCGGCTCTGACGATTCGTCCGAACGCAGAGGTGACCGGCCGCAGGACCCGATTTCGCGCTCGCGCGCGAGTTTGAGAGACTGGACGTCGGCCCTCGGGCCAGACACGTCCGATCAGGAGGAACATCATGGGCAAGACCGGCCGCAAGCGCCGCGCTCGCAAGAAGAAGGGCGCGAACCACGGCAAGCGCCCCAACGCCTGAGCGCGAAAGAGACAGAACCCCCGAGCCTTCCGGTTCGGGGGTTCTCGTTCGTCCGGGGGTCGGTCAGGGGGTCTCGCGGATCTCCACCTGGACCTGGCGGATCCGCAGCAGCACCCGCTGGCGCAGCTCGTCGGGCGCGGCCTCCGCGCAGGAGCGGGCCACGACCGACTTCACGGTCCGCTGGAGGTCGTACTTCTCCAGGCACGGGTTGCACTGGTCGAGGTGGATACGCACGGCCGAGCAGTCGGCCGCGTCCAACTCGTTGTCGAGGAAGTAGACGATCTGCTCGAGGAAGTCGGCGCACTCGGCGAGCGAGGGGTCCGAGCCCATGTGGTGATCGGCCTCGTGGGTCATGACGCGCCTCCGTCCCGGCCGACCGTGAGCAGGTCGTTGTCGCGCACGTAGTCCGAGAGCATGTCGCGCAGCTGGCGCCGGCCCCGGTGCAACCGGGACATGACCGTGCCGATCGGGGTGTCCATGATCTCGGCGATCTCCTTGTAGGCGAAGCCCTCGACGTCGGCGAGGTACACCGCGAGCCGGAACTCCTCCGGAAGGCGCTGGAGCGCGTCCTTCACCTGGGAGTCGGGCAGGTGCTCGAGCGCCTCCATCTCGGCCGACCGTAGCCCGCTCGAGGAGTGCGACTCCGCGCGGTGCAGCTGCCAGTCCTCGACGTCCTCGGACATCGACTGCTGCGGCTGGCGCTGCTTCTTGCGGTAGGTGTTGATGAAGGTGTTCGTCAGGATGCGGTACAGCCACGCCTTGAGGTTGGTGCCCGGCCGGAACTGGTGGAAGGAGGAGTACGCCTTGGCGAAGGTCTCCTGCACCAGGTCCTCGGCGTCCGCGGGGTTGCGCGTCATCCGCATCGCGGCGGAGTAGAGCTGGTCCAGGAACGGCAGCGCGTCGCGCTCGAAGCGCGCGGTGCGCTCCGCCTCCGACTCGGTGGCGACGTCGACATCCTCGGGGGTGGGGTCAGTGGGGTCTGTCATCGTCTCCCAGACTAGCCCGGTCGTGGGGCGTTCGAGCACTGCCAGCATGTTCACGGAACGCCTCAGACCGGGCGCTCATTCCCCGCGACCTCGCGGATCACCCACTCGAGCGTGGACTCCACGATGATCTCGAGGGCCTCCGCCTGGGAGCAGTCGCCGCTCCTCGGCACCCGGAACGAGTGGTCCGCGCCCGGTACGACGGCGAGGTCGATCTCCGGCGGGAACTCGTCGGGCCGGCCCATGGTGTCCCGCTCGCCCTGGATCACCAGCGTCGGCACCCGGGCCCCGAGGAGCTCGGGGAGCCGGGACTTCTCCGACTTCCCGGGCGGATGGAGCGGGAAGGCGAGCGCGAGGCACCCGCTCGCCCCCAGGCTCCGTGCACACCGAGCCGCGGACCGGGCGCCGGCGCTCCGGCCGCCGACCACCAGGGGCGTCCGGGTGCGCAGGTGGTCGGCCGCCGCGGTCAGTCCGGCGTCGAGCGTCGGCGGCGGGGTGGCGACCTTGCGGCCGGCGACCCGCCACGGCTGCTCCAGGCGGACGACGGTGATGCCGTTGCGAGGGAGGTTGGTCGCGAGCGCCTCGAGGTCCGCGGTGTCGATGCCGACGCCGGCCCCGTGGCTGAGCAGCAGGGTCGCGTACGGCGTCCGCGCCCGGTCGGTCACCAGGCGGGCCTCGCCGTGCGGCGTGTCGATCCGGCGCTCGGTCATGGCGCGGTCACGACCCCTCCAGCGGGAGCGGCTCGAGCAGCTCGGGACCGTTGTTCCGGACGTTGCTGACGAGCGGGGAGACCGGGTAGGCCTCCAGCGCCCCGGGCGCGGCCGGGACCAGCAGGTCCAGCAGTCCGTCCTTCGGCCGCCGCGGGTCGAGCCAGTCCGACCAGCGGTCCCGCTCCACCATGAGCGGCATCCGGTCGTGGATGTGGCCGAGGTCGTCCTCGGCGTCGGTCGTGATCACCGTGCAGGTCCAGCGGAACCGGTCCTCGGCGTCGTCCGCCTTCGTCGGGTCGCGCCAGATCTCGTACAGCCCCGCCATCGCGAGCACGCCGTGGTCCTTGGGACGGATGAAGAACGGCTGCTTGCGAGGCTTGCCGGCCGGGGTCAGCTCCTCGGTGGGGTACCACTCGAAGTAGCCGTCCGCGGGCAGCAGGCAGCGCCGGGCCGCGAACGCCCGCTTGTACGCCGGCTTCTCGGCGACGGTCTCCATCCGGGCGTTGATCATCCGGTTGCCGATCGAGGGGTCCTTCGCCCAAGAGGGGACGAGCCCCCAGGTCAGCACCCGCAGCTGGCGGGCCGGCGGCTCCTCGGACTCCTTCGACGGCGGCCGCTCGACGACCGCGTAGACCTCCTTGGTCGGCGCGACGTTGTAGTCGGCCTCCAACGGGGCGGGGATCCGCACGTCGGCGATGTCGAACTCCTCGACGAGGTCCTCGGGGCGCCGGCTGGACGCGTAGCGACCGCACATACCCGCAACCCTAGAGGGCGGGACCGTCAGGCGCGGGTGAGCTCGTCCAGGAGCCGGCCCGCCGCCGCGTCGGAAGCGGGGAGGCCCTCGATCCAGACCCGGGTGCGCGGGACCGAGCCGCTGTCGAGCATCTGGCGGAGCAGGCCGACCCGGCGGGCGATCCGGTCGTCGCGATCGGCGAGCACGACGACCCGCCCGGGGCCGACGTGGCCGATGGTCTCGGGCCCGCGGAAGACGGTGCGCGCCGTGTCGCCGAGCTGGGCGACATGCATGGCCCGGGCCAACACGTCGTCACGGCCGGACGCGGCCTCCGGGTACGGCGGCGCCGCGACGACCACCAGCGCGTGGTCCCCGTCGTGATCCGCGCGGTAGACGTCGGAGATCCGGCTGCGCAGGTGGGCCAGCGTCGAGAGGCCGGTCAGCGGGTCGTTGCAGGACAGGTCGTTGAGGTAGCCGAGCATCGCGTCGCTCCAGGCCACCGCGAGCGCCCGTGTGTACGCGTGCGCCGGCTCGGCGCCGAGCACGAGGCGGGTGGTGGTGGCGAGGCCGTCGAGGGACTCCGCCAGAGAGACGCCGTCCCGGGCGAGGGCGGCCCCGGCGACCTCGCAGGCGACCGTGCCCGACCCCGAAGCAAGAGCCTCCCCGACCGCACCGAAGCGGGGCGGCAGGGCCGCGCGTCGCTCCGATGACAGTTCCCGCTCCGCTTCGGGGTCGCCCGTGGCCCCACGTCGCCAGTGCGTCGTGAACCTTCCCACGGTGGCTCCCCCTCGTTTGGTCTGCCGCGGATGAAACGGGCCCGCTCCGGGTCCATGACGCGAAAGCCGAAAGATTTCCGTGATCTTTCGGCGGCTCGCGCGTTGTAGGTACGTGGCCAGCCACCTCGTGACCGTCGACGGTCCTCCGAGCGACGGTGAGTTGATCTCGCTGGTGCGCGCCGGGGAGACCGACGCGTACGGCGAGCTCTTCTCGCGCCACGTGCTCGCCGCACGCCGGCTCGCACGCCAGCTCGTGTCCGCGGGCGAGGTCGACGACCTGGTCTCCGAGGCGTTCGCGAAGGTGTTGGTGGTCCTCCAGCGCGGCGGCGGACCGGACCTCGCGTTCCGCGCCTACCTCCTCACCGCCGTACGCCGCCTGCACGTCGACCGGATCCGGGTCGGCGCGCGCCTGCACACGACCGCGGACCTCACGCCCTTCGATCCCGGCGTGCCGTTCCGCGACACGGCGGTCGAGGGGTTCGAGAACGCCGCGGCCGCCCGGGCGTTCGGGTCGCTCCCCGAGCGCTGGCAGCTCGTGCTCTGGCACACCGAGGTCGAGGGGCAGAAGCCGGCCGAGGTGGCGACCCTGCTCGGCATGTCGCCGAACTCCGTCTCGGCGCTCGCCTACCGGGCCCGCGAGGGCCTCCGCCAGGCCTATCTCTCCATGCACGCCCAAGACGTCGACGACGACGCCTGCGCGCGGACCAGGGCGAACCTCGGCGCCTACGTCCGCGGCGGCCTCTCCCGCCGCGACTCGGCGCGGGTCGAGGAGCACCTCGAGGAGTGCCGCCAGTGCGCTGCGATCTACCTGGAGCTCACCGAGGTGAACTCCCGCCTCGGCGCCCTGCTCGCGCCGCTGCTGCTGGGCGCCGCCGCGAGCGCGTACGTCGCCTCGGCCGCCGGTGGTGGCACGGCCGTGGCCGGCGGCGGCGTGGTGGCCCTGCTGGACCGGGCCCGGGACGCCGTGATGGCGCACGGGCCGACCGCGGCGATCGCCGGCGCCGCGGCCTCGGCCGTGGCAGCCGGGCTCCTGCTCACCCTGCACCAGGGCGCCGGGAACGTGCCGGCCGCCGAGGACCTGCCCTCGGCGCAGGCGTCGCCGTCGCTGGGCGCCTCCACCGCGCCGGTCCACCGCGACCGGTCCGGTCCCGGCCCAGCCGGCTCCCAGGACCGCTCCGTCACTGCCGACGAGCCGGGTCCGGGGGCGGGCTACGCCGCTCTCACGGCTGGGCCGAGCGGTCCCCCGACCGCTCCCCCGACGGCGCCGCCCTCCGGCTCGCCCAGCGCTCCGCCGCCGACGTCGCCGCCGCCCACGCACCCGCCGTCAGCGCCACCGCAGTCGCCGCTGGTCCAGCTCGACGTGGACGTCTCGGTCGGCCCGGGTGGGATCGGCGCCTCGGTCGGCGGTGGGGTGCTCGGCCAGCAGCTGCCCACGATCGGGGCGACGGTCCCCGTCCCCTGACCGCCGTGCGACTGCCGTCAGGGGCGTCGGGGTACACAGGAGACCATGACCGTCAGCAGACTGATCGCCCGCCCGATGCTCGCGTCCATCTTCCTGGTCGGCGCCGCTGGCGCCCTGAGGAACAGCTCAGCACCCGCCGCGAAGGCCGACGCGGTCACCTCCCGGCTGGTGCCCCTGGCGCGTAAGGCCGGCATCCCGCTGCCGGAGGACCCCGAGACGCTCGTGAAGCTGAACGCCGGTGTCCAGATCGGCGCGGCGCTCGCACTCGCCATGGGCCGTGCGCCGCGGCTCTCGTCCGCGGTCCTCGCCGGCTCGCTGATACCGACCACCGCCGCCGGCCACCGGTACTGGGAGGCCGACGACAACGCGACGCGCAGCCAGCAGCAGCTGCACTTCTTCAAGAACGTCGCGATCATCGGCGGCCTGATCATCGCCGCCGGCGACACCGAGGGCCGGCCCGGCGTGGCCTGGCGGACCCGGCACGCCGCGAAGGACGCCCGTCGCGAGGCCAAGCTCCTCAAGGCGAAGGTCACCTCCTGACGCCTCGGTAGGCTGCGGCTCGTGACCGAGCCCTGGCCCGCACCCCGCGCCCGACACCCCGTCGACGCGGTCGTCACGCTGCCCGGGAGCAAGTCGCTCACCAACCGCGCGCTGGTGCTGGCCGCGATCGCCGACGGCCCGTCGGTCGTCCGCCGGGCGCTGCGCTCGCGCGACACCACCCTGATGGCGACCGCGCTGACCTCGCTCGGCGCGGAGGTCGACACCTCGGGCGTGGACTGGCGCGTGACGCCCCGCGCCCTCACCACCGACGCGGCCGTCGACTGCGGGCTGGCCGGGACCGTGATGCGGTTCGTGCCACCGGTGGCGGGGCTCTCGACCGGCACCGTCTCCTTCGACGGCGACGAGCACATGCGGCAGCGACCCGTGGGCGAGATCCTCGGCGCGCTGCGCACCCTGGGCGTCGACGCACGCGGGGAGTCGCTGCCGTTCACTGTGCACGGGACCGGGTCGGTGCGCGGCGGCACGGTCGTGGTGGACGCGTCCGCGTCGTCGCAGTTCATCTCCGCGCTGCTGCTGGCGGGCGCGCGGTACGACGAGGGCGTCGACGTGCGCCACGACGGCAAGCCCGTGCCGTCGCTCCCCCACATCGACATGACCGTCGCGATGCTGCGCGAGCACGGCGTCGAGGTTGACGACGCCGACGCTAACCGCTGGCGGGTCGCGCCGGGCCCGGTCCGAGCCGTCGACCACGTGATCGAGCCGGACCTCTCGAACGCCGCCCCGTTCCTCGCCCTCGCGGCCGTGTCCGGCGGCACGGTCGTGGTGCGCGACTGGCCGCGGCAGACGACCCAGGCCGGCGACGCGCTCCGGGACATCCTCACGGCGATGGGCTGTGAGGTGTCGTTCGTCGACGAGGGGCTCCGGGTCACCGGCAGCGGCACGCTGCTCGGCATCGACGTCGACCTGCACGACGTCGGCGAGCTCACCCCCGCCGTCGCGGCCCTGTGCGCGCTCGCGGAGGCGCCGTCCCACCTGCGCGGCATCGGGCATATCCGCGGCCACGAGACCGACCGCCTCGCGGCGCTCGCGACCGAGCTCGGCGGACTGGGCGCCGCCGTCACCGAGCACCCGGACGGGCTCAGCATCGAGCCCGCCCCCCTGCACGGCGGGGTGTTCCACACCTATGCCGACCACCGGATGGCGCACGCCGGCGTGATCGTCGGTGCGGCGGTCGAGGACGTGCTGGTCGAGGACATCGCGACGACCGGCAAGACGTTCCCGGACTTCGCGGACCTCTGGTCGGGGCTGATCCCCGCATGACGGGGCGCTACTCCGACCAGGACGTCGAGCACTACGACCGCCCGCGTCGGCACACGCGCCCCCGCACCAAGGAGCGACCGACGTACGACGACGCGGTGGACGGCGTCGTCGTGACCGTCGACCGCGGCCGGTTCACGCTGCTCGTCGACGACCACGTCGTGCTGGCGATGAAGGCTCGGCCGCTGGGTCGCAAGGGCGTGGTCGTCGGCGACCGGGTCCGGGTCGTCGGCGACACCTCCGGGCAGGACGGCAGCCTGGCGCGGATCGTGGAGGTCGTGGAGCGCACCACCGTGCTCCGGCGCACGGCGGACGACGACGACCCGGTCGAGCGGGTGATCGTCGCGAACGCCGACCAGCTCGTCGTGGTGACCGCGCTCGCCGACCCCGACCCGCAGCCGCGGCTGATCGACCGGGCGCTGGTCGCGGCGTACGACGCGCGGATGCAGCCGCTGCTGTGCCTGACCAAGTCCGACCTGGCCGACCCCGAGACCCTGCTCGTCACGTACCGCTCGCTCGGGGTCCCCTGGGTCGTCACCCGGCGCGGCGGCGACCTGGCCGAGCTGCGCGACCGGCTGCGCGGGCGGACCAGCGTGCTCATCGGCTCCAGCGGGGTCGGCAAGTCCACGCTGGTGAACGCGCTGGTGCCGGACGCCGGGCGCGACGTCGGCCACGTGAACGCCGTGACCGGGCGCGGCCGCCACACCTCGACCTCGGCGTACCTCCTGGAGCTGCCCGGCGGGGCCGGATGGATCGTGGACACGCCGGGCATCCGGTCCTTCGGCCTCGCGCACGTGCAGCCCGAGCACCTCATCGAGGCGTTCCCGGACCTCGACGAGATGACCGAGGACTGCCCACGCGGGTGCACGCACGGCACCGACGAGCCCGAGTGCGGGCTGGACGAGGCCGTGCGGAACGGCACCGCCGACCCGGTCCGGGTGGAGTCGTTCCGCCGGCTGCTGGCCGCGCGGAGCGAGCCGGCGTACTAGCCGGATCGGCCCCACACGGCTCGGGCGCCCGCCTCCCCGGTGAGGAAGACCCAGACCAGCAGCGCGACCGCGGCCACGGCGAGCAGCACGTCGAGGACGACGCGCGGCGCCCCGCTGCGGGCGTGCACGGAGCCCGCGGCGATCGCGACGGCGCCGAACCCGAGGCTCACCCGGAGCAGCTGCCGGCCGCGGTGCTCGTGCACCGCGACCTGCGGGCTGGACCGCAGCTCCGGCTTGCTGTCCAGGAAGGTGCCGCCGGTGAGGTACGCCACCACGATGGCGCCGGTGGCGACGCCCGCGAGCGCGAGCATCGGCCACCACAGCCGGTCCCGCCAGCGGGGCACCGCGACGTACAGCCCGGCCGCGACCGCGGCGAGGGGTCCGAACACGACGGCCGCGTGCACGACGAGCGGGTGCAGCGGGAGTCCGTTGATCTCCATGCCGGGCCACACGGTCCACCACCCCGGGGCGTTCAGTCACTAGTGTGAGGAGGTGCCCAAGACGGACTACACCGACGACCTGCGCCTCGCGCACGTCCTGGCCGATGACGCCGACTCGATCACCGAGAGCCGGTTCCGGGCGCTCGACCTCCACGTGATGAGCAAGCCGGACCTGTCGCCCGTCACCGACGCCGACCAGGCCGTCGAGGAGTCGATCCGGCGCACGCTCTCGCGGGTCCGCTCGCGGGACGCGGTCACCGGCGAGGAGCACGGGTCCACGGGCCACAGCCAACGCCGCTGGGTGATCGACCCGATCGACGGCACCAAGAACTTCGTCCGCGGCGTGCCGGTCTGGGCGACCCTGATCTCGCTGGTGGTCGACGAGGAGGTCGTGCTCGGCGTGGTGTCCGCGCCGCTGCTCCAGCGCCGCTGGTGGGCCTCGAACGGCAACGGCGCCTGGACCGGGCGGTCGCTGCTCAAGGCGATCCGCTGCCAGGTGTCCGACGTCCGGCGGCTCGAGGACGCCTCGCTCTCCTTCGCCTCCCTGTCCGGGTGGGACGAGCGGGACCGCCTCGACGACTTCCTGTCGCTGATGCGGCGGTGCTGGCGGACCCGGGCGTACGGCGACTTCTGGTCCTACATGCTGCTCGCGGAGGGCGCGGTCGACATCGCCGCGGAACCCGAGCTCGAGGTCTACGACATGGCGGCCCTGGACGTCATCGTCCGCGAGGCGGGCGGCCGGTTCACCTCGCTGGACGGGAGCGACGGCCCGTTCGGCGGCAACGCGCTGGCCACGAACGGCCACCTGCACGAGGCCGCGCTGTCGTTCCTGGGCACGTTGCCCGACGACGACGACGACCCCGACGTGCGCCGGACCGGGCCCGGCTCGGTCTCCGACCTGCGTGACCGCCGCCGCGACTGAGGGGTGACGCCGACCGTCCGGGGGGACTACCGTCGAGGCATGCGCATCGGCGACGTTCTCCAGGCCAAGCCCAGTCGCGAGGTCGTCACGATCCGGCCGGACACCGGCGTGCGCGAGCTCCTCGCCCAGCTCGCCGAGCACAACATCGGAGCCCTGATCGTCAGCTCCGACGGCACCTCGGTCGAGGGCATCGTGAGCGAGCGGGACGTCGTGCGTCACCTGCACAGCGACGGCACCGTCATCAACAACACCGTCCGCGCGATCATGACCGACGTCGTCGAGACCTGCGACGAGGACACCCCCGTCGACGAGCTGATGAAGGTGATGACCGATCGCCGGATCCGGCACGTCCCGGTGGTGCACGACGGCCGGCTGACGGGGATCATCAGCATCGGCGACGTGGTGAAGCACCGCATCGTCCAGCTGGAGTTCGAGCGCGACCAGCTGGACAGCTACGTCCACCAGACCTGACCCAGCAGGCTAGTGGGACTCGCTCTCGGCGAGGACCAGGGCGAGGTCGTCGTTCATCTTGTTGCCGGCGTACGCCAGCAGGTGCTCGACGAGGCGGTCCAGCGCCTCCTCGACGGTGCCCTCGCCGATCTCGGGGGCGTAGTCGTCGAGCGGGAAGAACTCACCAGACTTGTCCCGAGCCTCGACCAGGCCGTCGGTGTAGAAGAGCATCCGCGCGCCGGCGGGCCACGGGTGCTCGGTGAGGCCCGGGTCGGAGCCCATGCCGAGCGGTACGGTCGGCTCGCCGGTGTCGACCTCGGAGACCTGCTCGTCGTGGACCAGCAGCGGCGGGTGGTGGCCGCAGTTGGCCAGCGTGACCATGTTGCCGTGGAACTCGCCCACGATCGCGGTCACGAACTCCTCCTCGCCCACGAAGCGGGTGAGCGTCTCGTCGATGTTGCGCGCCAGCGCCGCCAGGTCCGGCTCGGTGAACGCCGCCGCGCGGAAGGCACCGAGCACCGCGGCCGCGGTCTGCACGGCGGCCAGGCCCTTGCCGCGCACGTCGCCGACGATCACACGCACGCCGTACGGCGTCGCAGCGACCTCGTAGAGGTCTCCGCCGACCAGCGCCTCGGCGGTCGCCGAGACGTAGCGGGCGGACAGGCCGACCGAGCCGATCGCGGTGGGGATGGAGCGCAGCACCGCGCGCTGGGCGGTCTCCGCGATGACGGTCATCCGCTCGAGGCGGCCCTCCCGGCGCTCGCGCAGGGCCGCGCCCTGGATCCCGACCAGGCCGAGCAGGGCGCACAGGAACACCCGGGCGAGCCAGTCGACGATGCCCGTGTCGTCGTGCCACAGGTGGGCGAGCAGTCCGCAGACGACCGCGGCGCCCGCGACGTACGCCGTCCGCCGCGCCGTCGTCATCAGGCTGGCCACGATGGCGCCGCTCGCGAAGACGGCGATCAGCTGCACCGGCGTGGTCATCGACAGCGCCACCAGGACCGCCAGCACACCGAAGCCCGCCACGAGCCCGGGGTCGAGGCGTCTCCAGATCGCGCGCACGGAGGTCACCCGCGCATGATGTCAGGCTCCGTCCGCCCCCGATGTCGAACACGACGAGATCCGACCGGAAGGATCCGGAATTCACCCGTCCGGGTCACGTCCTAGGCTGGGGTCATGGACAAGCCCGAGATCGACTTCCCCGACTTCGACCCGCCGACCGACCTGGTCGTCACCGAGATCAGCGAGGGCAGCGGCGCGGAGGCGTCCGCCGGTTCGACCGTGTCGGTCCACTACGTCGGCGTCGCGCACTCGACCGGTGAGGAGTTCGACGCGTCGTACAACCGCGGCGAGCCGCTGAGCTTCCGGCTCGGTGTCGGTCAGGTCATCTCCGGCTGGGACCAGGGCGTGCAGGGCATGAAGGTCGGCGGTCGCCGCCAGCTCGTGATCCCGCCGCACCTCGGGTACGGCGACCGTGGCGCCGGGGCCGTGATCAAGCCCGGGGAGACGCTGATCTTCGTGGTGGACCTGCTCGACGTCCGCTGACCGGCCCGCCGGTCACCAGGGCAGGTTGTCGGTCGCCTCGCCGTCGGACACCCGTGCCGACTGGGCGGCCAGCGACACCACGTCACCCTTGACGAGCTGACGACCCCGCCGCGTCTCCACCTCGTCGTTGACGCGCACCATCCCGGCCGCGATCAGCGGCTTCGCCTCCGACCCGCTCTCGACCAGGTTCGCCAGCTTCAGGAACTGCCCGAGCCGGATCGACTCGTCGCTGATCGGGACGTCGTACGGCTCGGCCATGGGTCCAGTGTCTCAGCATCCGGGTGCGCTCGGCGCTCGAGGCCCCGGAGCGCCGTTCCACCAGGGGATGCAGGGAAGCCTCCAACATCCCCCGCCGTGCAGACCATGGGAAGTGCCGGTTCGACCGGAGACCATGGTGAACCTGCGACCGGTGGGACGAGGGCCAGCACCGGCACCGGGACCGTCAGCGGAGGACCACCGACACCGCGTGGATGAGGACGCCGACGAGGCCGCCGACGATGGTGCCGTTGATGCGGATGAACTGGAGGTCGCGGCCGACGTGCAGCTCGATCCGGCGGGCGGCCTCCTTGCCGTCCCAGCGCTCGATGGTGTGCGTGATGACCGTGGTGACCTCGGCGCCGTACCGGTCGACGGCGAAGACCGCGGCGTCGGCGGCGAGGGTGTCGAGGCGGGCACGGAACACGTCGTCGGTGAGCAGCCGGGAGGAGAACGACGAGACCTCGGCCAGCAGCCGGGCGCGCACCGCGCCGGACGGGTCCTGGAGCGAGGCGAGCAGCGAGCGGCGCAGGGCGTTCCAGAGCGAGACGGACGAGGCGAGCACCTGGGGGTGGTCGAGGATGCGCTCCTTCAGCCGCTCGGTGCGCTCTTGGGCCGACGGGTCGTGCTGCAGGTCCTCGGCGAGCTGGGCCAGCATCGAGTCCAGCGCCTGGCGGGCGTGGTGGCGCGGGTCGTCGCGGATGTCGCCGACCCAGCGGACCAGCTCGCGGTGGACGCGAGAGGTGACCGCCTCGTTCAGCCGGGTCGGTGCCCACCAGGGCGCGCGCTCGCCGAGCACCTCCGCGACCGTGTCCGGGTTCGCGACCAGCCACCGGTGCAGCTCGTCGAACCCGAGGTCGACCAGGCCGTGGTGCAGGTCGTCGCGGATCGTCTCCTCCAGGAGCGAGCCGAGCAGCGGCGCGATCGGCTCCTCGCGGAACCGCGGGACCAGCGCGTCGCGGAACAGCTCCTCGATGTGCGAGTCCTGCACCCGGTTCAGGGCGATCACGGCGAGGTCGGCCACCTCGTCGACCGCGCGCCTCGCGTTCGCGGGCTCCGAGAGCCACCGGCCCAGGCGCAGCGAGACCGTCGCCGCGGCCACCCGCTCGCGGATGATCCCCTCCTGGAGGAAGTTCTCCCCCACGAACTCCTCGAGACCGCGGCCGAGCTCGTCCTTGCGCTTCGGGATCAGCGCCGTGTGCGGGATCGGGAGCCCGAGCGGGTGCTTGAACAGCGCGGTGACCGCGAACCAGTCCGCGATCGCGCCGACCATGGACGCCTCGGCGCCGGCGTTCACGAAGCCCGGGAAGCCGTCCTGGTCGAGCGTGGCGACGTAGACGACGGCCGCGAGCAGCAGCAGCGACACGGCGAGCGTGCGCATCCGGCGCAACCCCTGGCGGCGTACGGCGTCGGCGGCGGGGTTCGGGGTGATCATCGCGATGGAGGTCATTGCCCGCCATCCTCGCGCACCGGCCCACATGCCAGAATGCGCCGCATGCCTCGCACGGTCATCACCTTCGGCACGTTCGACGTCTTCCACGTCGGGCACTTGCGGGTCATCGAGCGCGCCGCCGCGCTCGGCGACCGGCTGGTCGTCGGGGTCTCCGCCGACGAGCTCAACCTGCGCAAGAAGGGCCGCGAGCCGGTCTTCAGCGAGGCCGAGCGGCTCGCGATCGTCGCCGCGCTCAAGCCGGTCGACGAGGTCTTCGTCGAGGAGAGCCTCGAGCTCAAGCGCGAGTACATCCAGAAGTACGGCGCCGACGTGCTCGTGATGGGTGACGACTGGGCCGGGAGGTTCGACGAGTTCGAGGACATCTGCGAGGTCGTCTACCTGCCCCGCACGCCCGCCATCTCGACGACGGCCCTCATCGAGAAGATCTCCGGCGGCAGCTGACCCGCGCGGCGGGTTTGCCCGTGGCCACCTGTCGGGCAGGCTCGTAGGGCCGTAGCCACCTTTCGTTCTCGAGGAGAAAGATGCGTCGACCGATCGTCGCCGTCGCCGTCGCGATGGGCCTGCTGGTCACCGTTCCCGCACCGGCGCCGGCCGGCGCCCCGGAGCCGGGCCCGACCTCGGCCCAGCAGGCGCTCGCCACGGTCCAGCACCTGCTCGACCCGGCCACCTCGCTCGCCCGCCGTTCCGCGACCGGCCGGCCCGAGGTGTCCCTGGCGATGCGGGACCTGTTCGCGGCGCTGCCGCGGCTCGACGCCGGCGACCGGCGTACGGCGCACGGCCTGTTCGCCCGCCCGACGGACGGCGCCTCAGACCGGCTCGGCGACGGGTACACCGTCGCCGCACACAGGAAGTGCCGCAATCACCTGTGCATCCACTGGGTGCCCACCACCGCCGACGCACCGCCGAGCAAGGCGTGGGTCGACACGAACCTGACGTTCATGAACAAGGTCTGGCGCACCGAGATCCGCAAACTCGGCTACCGCAAGCCGATCCCGGACAAGCACCGCGGCGGCAACGCCAAGTTCGACGTCTACCTCAAGGAGCTCGGCTCCCGCGGGATCTACGGGTACTGCACTCCCGAGCGCCGGGCCCCGGGTCAGAAGTGGCTGGCCTCCGGGTACTGCGTGCTCGACAATGACTTCGCCGAGGCCCAGTACGGCGCCCCGCCGAAGCAGAGCCTGCGGGTGACCGCCGCCCACGAGTTCTTCCACGCGATCCAGTTCGCCTACGACTACGGCGAGGACCCGTGGCTGATGGAGAGCACCGCGACGTGGATGGAGGAGCGGGTCGCCGACGACGTCAACGACAACCGCCAGTACCTGCCCTACGGCCAGGTCGGCGCGCCCGGCCGGCCGCTGGACCTGTTCAACCGGCAGGGCTTCAACCAGTACGGCAACTGGACCTTCTTCGAGTACCTCAGCACCCGCTTCGGAACCGGTGTCGTGAAGCAGGTCTGGACCCGGGCCGGCGCCTATCCCGGCGCCGGCCACCAGTACTCCACGACCGCGGTCAAGGGCATCCTCGAGCACCACGGCGGGTTCGAGAGCGTCTACCGCAGCTTCGCGGCCGCGAACACCACGCCCGGCCACGTCTACCCCGAGGGCAACGCGTGGCCGACCGCCCCGGTCGCCGCGACCTGGACGCTCACCAAGGACGCCCCGCGCCAGGAAAGCCGGATCGCCATCGACCACCTGTCGTCGCGCAACATCGAGGTGAAGCCGGACCCCGGCCTCCAGGACAAGCGCTGGAAGCTGCGCGTGGTCGTCGACGGGCCGCGCGGCCGGACCGAGCCCGCGGCGTACGTCGTGTCGAGGACGAAGCACGGCGTCGACCACACCCCGGTGCGGTTGAACCGGGAGGGCGAGGGCCGCGCGCTGGTGGGCTTCAGCACCAGGCGGGTCTCCTGGACGAAGGTGGTGCTGGTGAACGCGTCGACCCGCTTCTCGTGCTGGCACCGGACCTCGTGGTCGTGCCAGGGCCGGGCGCGCGACGACGACCAGAAGTTCGCCCTGACTGTCGTGGCGGTGCGGCCGAAGTAGGGAGCCGGCCCGGGGCCGATTGGCCCTGACAGGCTGCGCGGTATTGGCACTGCGTCGGGACCTTTCCCACCCCTAGATTGAGCGCGTGACGCGCGCCCTGACCCCTGATCCGATCCCCGCCGACGACCCGGTCGCGGCCGGCGGGCTCGGCGTACCCCAGGGCGCGGCCCTCACGCTCGGCGCGGTGCTCGGCACCGGCGTCATCTCGTTGCCCGCCCTGGCGGTGTACGAGGCCGGACCCGCCTCGCTCGTCGCGTGGCTCGCCCTGGTCCTGCTGTCGGTCCCGCTCGCGACCACGTTCGCCGCCCTCGGCGCGCGGTACCCGGACGGCGGCGGCGTGTCGACGTACGCCCGCCGGGCGTTCGGGGCCCGGGTCGCCACCGTGATCGGCTGGTGCTTCTACTTCGCGATCCCGCTCGGCGCGCCCGCCGCCGCCGGGTTCGCCGGCGCGTACGTCGCGGACAGCACCGGCGGTGGCCGACCCACCCAGCTGCTGTCGGCCGGCGTGCTCATCGGCGTGGTCGCAGTGATGAACTGGTTCGGCATCCGGGTCTCCGGCCGGGTCCAGCTCGTGATCGCCGGCGCCCTGGCGGTGCTGCTGATGGTCGCCACGCTGGTGTCCCTGCCGCACGCGAGCACCGCGAACCTGACGCCGTTCGCACCGCACGGGTACGCCGCGATCGGCACCGCCGCGGCGCTGCTGATCTGGGCGTTCGCGGGCTGGGAGGTCGTGACCTCGTTGTCCTCGGAGTACCGCGACCCGGCCCGCGACATCGGGCGGGCGACGGTGATCGCCCTGGTCGTCATGGGCGTGATGTACCTCGGCGTCGCATTCGCCACCGTCGCCGTGCTCGGCCCGAACCCCGGGAAGGCGCCGCTGTCCGACATGCTCGTGCTCGGCTTCGGCGAGCCGGCCCGCCCCGTCACGACGGTCGTCGCGGTCCTGCTCTCGGTCGGCGCGATGAACGCCTACTTCGCCGGCAGCGCCCGGCTCGGCGGCGCACTCGGGCGGGACGGCTCGCTGCCGGCGTGGTTCGCGCAGGGCTCGACGGTCGGACAGGTGCCCCGCCGCTCGCTGGCCGTGGTGACGATCGGGGCGCTCGGCACGCTGCTCGCCGTCGCGATCTCCGGCGTGGCCGTGGAGCGGACCATGCTGCTGGTGACCGGCGCGTTCTCGATCGTCTACCTGGTCGGCACCGCGGCCGCGATCCGGCTGCTCCCGCGCGGCACCTGGGTGTGGCGCGGCAGCGTCGTCGCGTTCGTCTCGTCGCTCGGGCTGCTCGGCCTGACCGGCCGGTACCTGCTCCCGCAGGTCATCGTCGGGCTCGCAGCGGTCGTGTGGCTGGCCCGGTCGAGAGCAGCCGTGCCAGCCGCTCCAGACCCGGTGTGACCGCCTGCGTCGCGGTCGCGCCGTAGCCGAAGACCAGCCCCGAGACCGGGGCGCTGACCGCGTACGAGGAGAGCGCCTCCACGGCGATGCCGTGCTCGAGGGCGGTGGCCGCGACCGCCGCGTCGTCCGCGGGCGTGGTGAACAGCGCGGCCACGTGCAACCCGGCCGCGGACGGCACCACCTCGAGCTGCGGCAGCAGCCGGGCGATCCCGTCGAGCACGAGCTCGCGGCGCTCGGCGTACGCCCTGAGGGCACGGCGCAGGTGTCGGCCGAGCATCCCGTCGGCGACGAACCGGGCGAGCGCCACCTGCTCGGCCGGGGCGCCGTACCCGTCGGCGAGCTGGCGGGCGCCGAGCAGGGCGTCCCGCAGGCTGCGCGGCGCGACCAGGTACCCGGACCGCAGCGCCGGGATCAGCGACTTCGAGAACGTGCCGACGTAGACCACCCGGCCGTGCCGGTCCAGGGCGTGCAGGGTCTCCATCGGTCGCTCGGTGAACCGGAACTCGCTGTCGTAGTCGTCCTCGACGACCGCGACCCGGTGCCGGTTCGCGAACTCCAGCAGCGCCTGGCGGCGCGCGAGCGAGAGCGGCGGCCCGGTCGGGAACTGGTGCGAGGGCGTCGTGAAGACCAGCCGCGCACGGTCCGGCACCGCGTCGACGACGAGCCCGTCGCCGTCCACGGGGACCGGCACCACGCGGGCGCCGTACGACGCGAACAGCTCCCGGGCGAACGGGTATCCGGGGTCCTCGACCGCCACGACGTCGCCGGGCTCGATGAGCACCCGCGCGATCAGGTCGAGCGCCTGCTGGGTGCCGTGGGTCACCAGCACGTCGTCGGGCTCCGCCGCGACGCCGCGGCCCAGCGAGAGGTAGCGCGCGATGGCGCCGCGCAGCTGGGGGTGGCCGGCGGGGTGCGCGTACGTGCCGGGATGGTGCGCCCCACCACGGAGCTCGGCGGCGACCAGCCGCCGCCAGGTGTCGAACGGGAAGAGGCTCGCGTCCGGGATGCCGACGCGGAAGTCGTACGGCGGCGGCTCGGTCTCGCCGCTCACCGGCAGCGGGCGGAACGTCCATCCCGGGCGTGGGTCGAGGGCGCCGGGGTGGCGCGGCGCGGGCGCGGGCGCCGCCAGCTCGGCGACGTAGGTGCCGTCGCCCACGCGCGCCTCGAGGAAGCCCTCCGCGACCAGCCGCTCGTACGCCGTGGCGACGGTGTTGCGGGCGACGGCGAGGTCGCGGGCGAGCGACCGGCTCGGTGGCAGGCGGTCGCCCACAGCGAGCCGGCCGGAGCGGATCGCGCCGAGCAGGGCCCGGTAGATCGCGCCGGTCCGGTCACCGCGCGCGTCGAGGTCGACCGGGAGGTCCATGCCGACAGACTAGGGACGTGGACCCCCGCAGCCTGCGACCGCTCGCCCGGGCGACGCTGGTCGCGGTCCTGTCGACGGGACTGCTGGTGGTCGCCGTCGGCGCGGGCTGGCTCGGGCCGGACGTGGGGCGCGGCGACAACTTCTGTGAGGCCGCGCGGGACGCGTGGGTGAAGCAGCCGGCCAACACGTTCTCGAACCTCGGGTTCGTGCTCGCGGGCCTCGCCATCGCCTGGCACGCCGGGAAGGTCGCCCTGGGCGGCCTCGCGACGCCGTACGCCTGCCTGGTGGCGTTCCTCGGGCCGGCGAGCGCCGCGATGCACGCCACCCAGTCGTCGCTCGGCGGCCGCCTCGACCTGCTGAGCATGTACCTCGTGGCCTCGTTCGCGGCGGCGTACGCCCTGATGCGGTGGGTGCGCCAGGGCGCGACGTTCTTCTGGCAGCTGTTCCTGCTCCTCGTCGCGGCCTGCGAGCTCGTCGGCCTGTACGACGGGGAGGTGCCGGTCGTGACCTACAGCGGGAACGTCGCGTTCGCGGCGCTGCTGCTCGTGGCGATCACGACCGAGGTGCGGCTGTGGCGGCGCGCGGCGTCGTCGGGCGGCCCGCGCACCGACCTGCGGTGGGGTGCCGGTGCGGTGGGCGCGATCCTGGTGGCGTTCGCGATCTGGAACGCCACCAGGTCGGCCTGGTGCGACCCGCACTCGCTGCTGCAGGGCCACGCCGCGTGGCACCTGCTGGACGCGGTGTCGGCGTACCTGCTGTTCCGGCTCTGGATGTCGGAGGTCGCTGGACGCGAGCGGTGAGCTGGCGCTCGACGGTGCCCCGGAGCTACCCCGCGTCGCTCAGCAGCGTGTGCCCGCCGCGGGCCTTGGTGGCGAGGTAGCGCGCGTTGGCCGAGGACAGGTGGACCGCGGTGGGGACCAGGTCGACGTCGAGTCCGCGCGCCGCCAGCTGGGAGGCCTTGTCGGGGTTGTTGCTCAGCAGCGACAGCCGGGACACACCGAGCGCCGAGAGCATCTGGGCGGCGGCGGTGTAGTCGCGGGCGTCGGCGGCGTACCCGAGGGCGAGGTTGGCCTCGTAGGTGTCGAGGCCGCCGTCCTGGAGCGCGTAGGCGTCGAGCTTGGCGTAGAGACCGATGCCGCGGCCCTCCTGACGCAGGTACAGGAGGTACCCGCCGGAGGCGGAGACGCGGCGGACGGCCTCGTGCAGCTGCGGCCCGCAGTCGCAGCGCTCCGAGCCGAGCACGTCGCCGGTGAGGCACTCGCTGTGCACGCGGACCAGGGGTACGGCGCCGGGCGAGCCCAGCCGGATCGCGAGGTGCTCGCCGCCGTCGGCCAGCCCGTCGAAGGTGTGGACCTCGGCGATTCCGCTCCACCCGCAGAGCCGGAGCGGGAGCGTCAGGGAGGTGCGGACCGTGGTGCTCATGCGGACTCCTCGAAGCGCTCCGAGAGCGCGTAGCGCAGCAGGACGACCTCGCCGATGCGACGGACCTCGGCGAGCGTGGCCGGACGGCCGGGGCGGAACGGGAACGGGCCGTCGCCGACGAAGCGCCGGGCCCGCGAGTCGCCGACGAAGAACGGGGCGACGACCAGCTGGAGCTCGTCGGCGGCGTCCTCGGCGAGGAACTGGGTGTGGATGGTGCCGCCGCCCTCGACCATCAGCCGTTCGACGCCCCGCGCGGCCAGGTCAGTGGCGACGGCGGTCATCGAGACCCGCGGCCCACCGTCGACGACGGTCGCGCTGGCCCCCAGCCGGGAGCGGGCGCGGGCGAGCACCGGCGTCGGGCAGTACACGAGCTTCTCCGCCTCCCCGGTGGTGAAGAACCGCGACGCCGGGTCGAGATCGGCACCGCAGGTGACGGTGACCTTGACCGGCGACGGCTCCAGCCCGCGGGTGACCCGGTGGAGCCGCCGCTCGGGGCAGCGCACCAGCAGCCGCGGATTGTCGTTGCGGACCGTGGTCGCCCCGACGAGGATGGCGTCGCAGCCGGCCCGCACCTCGTCGACACGGTCGAGGTCGGCGTCGTTCGAGAGCATCAGCCGCTCGTCGCCGGAGCTGTCGAGGTAGCCGTCGATCGACATGCCACAGCTGAGCAGGGTGTACGGACGGTCAGCCACGGACCACTCCCCTCGTCAGCAGTACGGCGCCGGGCAGCGTGGCCACCAGCGCGAGGACGCCGTAGAGCACCGCGACCGTCGCGCCCTGCCCCGCACCGAGCCCGGCGGCCGCGAACGCCCACGCCGCCACGCCCTCCCGCGGTCCCCAGCCCGCGACGTTGAGCGGGATCGCGGCCGCGAGCATCACCAGCAACGCGAGCGGCAGCAGGTCGGCGAGGGACGCCGAGGTGCCCGCCGCGTCCGCCGCCACCAGGAACACGACGACGTGCCCGGCAGCCGAGACCAGCGAGGTCGCGACGACGGCAGGCCAGCGGACCAGCGCCACGACCACCACGACGGCGAGCAGCGCGGATGCCCAGGGCGCGGGCCCGACCAGCAGCACGGCACCGGCCGCGACCACCTGCACGACCTGGCCGGCCCCGCGGTCGGCGACCACCGGCAGGGCGCCGTGCCGCACCGCGCGGTGCACGTCACCGACCAGGCCGCCCGGCAGGGTCGCGTTCAGGAACTGCGAGCGGTAGTAGGCGCCGACCGCCTCGCGCAGGGGCACCTCGACCCCGAGGCCGCGGGCGAGTACCTGCCACCGGACCGCGCACGCGAGGGTGGTCACGGCGGTGATCCCCAGCGCGACCACCAGCGCGACGGGGCCCGCCGAACGGAGCGCGTCCACGAACGGCTGCGGACCGACCCGCCACCCGACGACCGCGAGGATGGCCGCGCCCCCGAGGACCTTGACCCACCGCGTCATCCGACCGCCTCCAACGCCGCGCGCACCAGGTCCGCGGTGTGGTCCCACCCCGTCAGCTCGGCGCGCCGGGCGCGCGCGGCCGCCCGCAGCGACTCCCGGTGCGGGGCCGACGTCAGCCAGGTCCGCAACGCGTCCGCCAGCGCGTCCGCGTCTCCGGGCGGCACCAGCACGCCACCGTCGCCCAGCGCCTCGCGCACCCCGCCGACATCGGAGGCAACCACCGGCACACCGCGCGCGAGGGCCTCGGTGACGACCATGCCGTACGTCTCGGCGCGGGAGGCGAGCACCAGCAGGTCGGCCTCGGCGTACGTCGCGTCCAGCTCGGCGCGGGTCATCGCGCCGGTCAGCCGCACGGTCGGCGGCAGCGCGGCGGCGAACTCCGGCTCGATCGCCGTCGACCCGACCCCGCGGCAGGACCACTCGAGGCCGGCGATCCTCCGCAGGGCGGCGGCCAGCACGTCGTACCCCTTGAGCGGCGTCACCGCGCCGACGCTGAGCAGGGCGCCGCCGGACGGGGAGCCTGGGGCGACCGGGGCAGGGTCGACGCCGGGCTCGGCCACGAAGACGCGGCCGAGGCCGTACCGCTCGACGAGCCGGTCCCGGGTCCACCGGCTCGTGGTGACCACGCCCGCGGCCGCCTCGAGCACCGGGCCCTCCCACCACGTCCAGCGCGGCGTGTGCACCAGGACGACGAAGCGGACGCGCGCGGACTCCGGCACCAGGGCCGGCGAGGCGAGCAGCCCGTCGACGAGCGCCAGCTCGCCGGACGGCACGGTGGCGACGGACGTGTGCTCGACGGCTCCGAGGGCGGAGGCGATGCGCCGGTCGTAGACGTTCCCGCCCGACGGCCGCTCCGGGTCGTCGACGCCCACGGGGCGCACCAGGTGGATCACAGCTGCCTCTCGTAGCTCGCCCAGGCGACGTGCGACTCGTGCAGTGTCACCACCAGACGGGCCACCGGCCCCCACCCGTCGACCAGCCCGCCGGCCGCCTCGGCGAGCCGGTCGGCGACGACCCGGGCGAGCACCTCGGTCGAGGTGTTCGTGCCCGCGAACGACGGCTCGTCGTCCAGGTTGCGGTAGGTCAGCCCGCCGAGCACCTCGTGCAGCAAAACGGTCGCGGCGCCGATGTCGAGGAGGATCCCGTCCGGCCCGAGCTCGGGCCCGGAGAACGCCGCGTCCACGACGTACGTCGCGCCGTGCAGGCGCTGGGCCGGCCCGAAGACCTCGCCGCGGAAGCTGTGGGCGATCATCATGTGGTCGCGCACGGTCACCGTGTACACGGGTCCTCCGGGTAGGCGATCGTGTGGCACAGGGCGGCCAGCCGCCCGGCCTCGAGCCGGGCCATCACGTCCGGCAGGTCGGCGAACGGCGACTCCCCGGTCAGGAGGACGTCGAACGCGGGGTCGCGCAGCAGCCGGAGGGCGAGCGCGAGCCGGTCGGCGTGGGTGCGCCGCGAGCGGCCCGCGACGACGCCCACCTGGCTGGCCCGGATGCCGAGCCGCTGCGAGTGGAACGCGCCGCCGAGCGAGAGGTGCACGCGCTGGTCGCCGTACCAGCTGAGGTCGAGGACGGTGCCCTCGGGCGCGAGCAGGTCGAGCGCGAGCTGGAGACCGGACGCCGTCGCGCTGGTGTGCACGACGGCGTCCCGCCGGCCGACCGCGTCCTCGGGGGTGGCGAACGCGACGCCCAGCCGCTCCGCGACGCCGGCCCGCCCGGGGTCGACGTCGACGAGGGTGACGTCGGCCTCGGGGATGCCGGCCAGCAGCCGGGCGACGCAGCACCCGACCATGCCGGCGCCCACGACCGTGACGCGGTCGCCCACCAGCGGCCGAAGGTCCCACAGCGCGTTGAGGGCGGTCTCGACCGTGCCGGCGAGCACGGCCCGCCGCGCGGGGACGTCCTCGGGGACGGGGACCACCGACGACGCGGGGACGACGTACGCCGTCTGGTGCGGGTGAAGGCAGAAGACCGTCCGGCCGACCAGGCCGGCGGGACCCTGCGCGACGACGCCGACGTTCAGGTAGCCGTACTTGACCGGGCCCGGGAACGCGCCGTCCTGGAACGGCGCTCGCATCTCCTCCCGCTGGCTCTCGGGGACGCCGCCGCGGAACACCAGCGTCTCGGTGCCGCGGCTGACCCCCGAGTGCAGCGTGCGCACCAGGACCTCGCCGGGGCCCGGCTCGGCGATCGCGACGGGGCGGATCTCCCCGTGCCCAGGCTCGCGGACCCAGAACGCTGAGGCCGTGAACCCCGACGGCGCCGTCTCCGTACGACTGGTCACACCTCACACACGGAGGCATTGTGCCCCTGGTTCAACGTCGGGCAGGACGACCCGCCCATGTCGTCACCGGCGTCCGCGCCGCCCTCGCGCTCACGGTCGCGGTCCTCGGACCCCACGGCTGGGGGCTCCTGCTCGTGGTGGTGGCGCTCGCGCTCGACTGGGTCGACGGGCAGGTCGCCCGGCGCACCGGCACCACGTCCCGCTTCGGCGCGCGCTTCGACATGGAGACCGACGCGTTCCTGATCCTCGTGCTCAGCGCGTACGCCGCTCCGGCGTACGGCTGGTGGGTGCTGCTGATCGGTGCCGCGCGCTACCTGCTCTGGCTCGCCGAGCGCGGCCTTCCCTGGCTGCGCCGCCCGGTGCCACCACGCCACTGGCGCAAGACGGTCGCCGCCATCCAGGGCATCGTGCTCGCCGTCGCGGTGTCCGGCCTCCTCCCCGACGCGCTCACCGAGGCGCTGCTGCTGGTCGCGCTGGCGCTGCTGGCCGAGTCGTTCGGCCGCGACGTGTGGTGGCTGTGGCGGACCCGCCACGCGGACGCGCCGTACCCCACCGGCGGCGGGCTCACCCTGGTGGCCATCGGTGCGGTGTGGGTCGCGCTCGTGCTGCCCGACCACCCCGGTGACCTGGTGCGGCTGCCCGCCGAGGCGCTGCTGGTGGTGGCGGTCGCGCTGCTCCCCTGGCGGCGGGTACGCCGCACCGCCGCGGTCGTCGTGGGCCTGGTGCTCGCCGCGCTGGTGGTGTTCAAGGCGTTCGACCTCGGCTTCGAGAAGATCCTCGACCGGCCGTTCGACCCGACCATCGACTGGGTGTACCTCGGTCCCGGCGTCGGCGTGCTCGGCGACTCGATCGGCGTGACCGCCGCCCGCGCGACCGCTGTCGCCGCCGTCGTCCTGGTCGTCGCCGTCCTGGTCGCGATCCCGCTCGCGACCCTGCGGGTCGCCGGCACGGTCGCGGGCCACCGCCGGGCGGCCGTCGGTGTCGCCGCCGTCGCCGTGCTCGCCTCGCTGGCGCAGGTCGGGTCGACCAACGCCTCCGTGCTGGCCTACGACGAGGTCGTGCAGGTGCGCGCCGACCTCGCGGACCGGCAGACGTTCGGCCGCGAGATCGACGCCGACGCGTACGCCGCGACGCCGGGACCCCACTTGCTGAAGGGCCTGCGCGGCAAGGACGTGCTGGTCGTGTTCGTCGAGTCGTACGGCCGGGTGGCCGTGCAGGACACCACTTTCTCCCCCGGCGTCGACGCGGTGCTCGACGACGGCAGCCGGCGCCTGGAGGCGGCCGGCTACCGGTCGCGGAGCGCCTTCCTGACCTCGCCGACGTTCGGCGCCGCGAGCTGGCTGGCACACTCGACCCTCCAGTCGGGCCTCTGGGTCGACAGCCAGCGCCGCTACGAGCAGCTGCTGGGCGCGGACCGGCTGACGCTCACCTCCGCGTTCGAGAAGGCCGGCTGGCGCACCGTCTTCGACGTACCCGCGGACACCAGGGACTGGCCCGAGGGCGAGGACTTCTACGGCTTCGACCAGATCTACGACTCGCGCAACGTGGGCTACCAGGGGCCACAGTTCGGCTACGCCCCGATGCCCGACCAGTTCAACCTCAAGCGGTTCCAGGAGCTCGAGCTCGACCCCACCGACCGGGATCCGGTCATGGGCGAGATCGACCTCGTCTCCAGCCACCACCCGTGGGCGCCGTCACCGCTGCGGGTGCCGTGGGACCAGGTCGGCGACGGCTCGGTCTTCGACGACGCGCCCACCCAGCCGGGCTCCTCGGACGTGCAGACGCTCTACGGCCAGTCGATCGAGTACACGATGGGCACCCTCGTCTCCTGGCTCGAGCAGCACCCGGACCCGAACCTCGTGCTGCTCGTGCTCGGCGACCACCAGCCGCACTCGTACGTCACCGGCCCCGACCCGGGTCACGACGTCCCGGTCTCGGTGATCGCCCAGGACCCGTCCGTCGTGCGCCGGATCGCGAGCTGGGACTGGCAGCCGGGCATCCACCCGTCGCCGGACGCGCCGGTGTGGCCGATGAGCACGGTGCGGGACCGGTTCCTGCAGGCTTTCAGCTCGTGAGCTCCAGCAGGGTGTCCCCCGCGGCGTCCTGCACCTCGACGGTCCGGATCTGGTCGGTCGTCAGCGCGGTCGCGCCGGTGACGTGCATGGTCCGGCCGGGCAGGCCGTTCCACGTCGCGACCTGCTCGGTGCCGCCGTCCCTCGTGTGCACGACGAGCGCGTAGGTGTGCCCGCCGTCCGGGTAGGCGCTGGCCGGCTCCTCGTAGCTGCAGGTCAGGTCCAAGCGGGTCCCCCAGAGGACCGACGTCAGCGCCACCTTGCCCCACACGCCCGTCTGGTCGACCTGCTCCATCTGGTGGGCGGTGGCGAGCGTCGACACGGCCTGCGGCGGGGCGCCGTCGTCACCGTTGGTCACGGCGAGCACGGTGCCGGCCCCGAGGACGAGCACCGCGGCGGCCGCGACCAGTCCTCCCACCCAGCGCCGGCGGTGCTGCGAGCGGCGTACCTCCCGGACCAGGTTGGGCAGGAGGGAGCTCGGGAGCGGCTCCGGCTCCTGAGGGGACTCGACCACCTCCGGCGAGACCTGGGCGAGCAGCCCCGGCAGTCCGGCGACGTCCCGGACCGCGGCGGAGCAGGTCGGGCAGGTCGCAAGGTGCCGCTCGAAGACCAGCCGCTCGTCGGGCGTGAGCGCGCCGAGGACGTAGGCGGCGTCGTTCTGTGCGAGCTCGCAGCTCATGCGACCACCCCCATCTCCTCGAGTGCCAGCCGGAGCGCGCGCAGCGCGTAGTGGGTGCGGGACTTGACGGTGCCCTCGGGCACGCCGAGCCTGCGGGACGCCTCCGCCACGGACTGCCCGCGGTAGTAGCACTCCAGCAGCACCGCCCGGTGCTCCGGCGACAGCCGGGTGAGCGCGTCGGACACCACCCAGGACAGCAGCAGCTGGTCGGTGCGGTCCGCGTCGACGGGGGCCTCGGGCACGTCGGCGACGGTCAGCTCGCTCTGCGAGCGCTTCGTGCGCCACTCGTCGATCACGATGTTCCGCGCGACCGTGAACAGCCAGGCCCGCACCGAGCCGGACGCGGGGTCCAGGCTGGGGAAGCTGCGCCACGCGCGCAGCATCGTCTCCTGCACCACGTCCTGCGCACGCGCGTGGTCATTGCCTGTCAGGCGCAGGCAGTAGCCCCACAGCGCGGCGGCATGCTCGTCGTGCAGCTGGGTCATCAACGCGACCGGGCTCTCGGCCATCACACCTCCAACCCCTGTCACGGGCTGCGGGCCCGCGCGGTTCAATCGGCCGGTCCGGTCGCGAGCCGGCGTGCCCGGCTGCCTACGCGGCCTTCTCCTCCAGCGCCCGGGTGAGCAGCGCGACCAGGGCCTCGAGCTGGATGTCGACCGACGAGCCGACCTCCTCGTCGGACCCGTCGAGTGCGACCGCAGCCAGGCCGGCCTTGCTGTCGATGAGCTCGGCGATCCTGGTGTCGATCGTCTGCGAGGCGATGATCCGCCAGGCGGTGACGGGCTCCTCCTGGCCGATGCGGTGCACCCGGTCGATCGCCTGGGTCTGCTCGGCGTCGGTCCAGGAGAGCTCGGCGAGCACGACGTTGGAGGCGACCTGGAGGTTCACGCCGACGCCGGCCGCGGTGAGCGAGCAGACGATGACCTGGACCTCGGGGTCGTTGACGAAGGCGTCGATGTTCCGCTGCCGGACGGTGGTGGTCTGGTCGCCGCGGATCGAGGAGTACTTCATGCCGCGGGACGCGAACGTCTCCTCGGCGGCGTCCATGACCTCGATGTGCTTGGCGAAGAACACGACCTTGCCGACGCTGCGGGCCAGCTGGGCGGCGTAGTCGGAGGCGAGCCCGGCCTTCGCCTTGCCGATCCGGCGCATCATGCTGAACACGTTCTCGCCGGTCGAAGTGTCCATGTCCTCGCGCTCCCACGTCGCGACGCGCCGGACCAGCTCGTGGTCGATGCCCTCGACGGTGCTGCCGGACTTGCGGGTGGCGAGCGCGACCTCGTAGCGCTCGACCAGCCGGCGGGCCAGCTCGCGCTCGGCCTCGCGGATCGAGCGGCCGGCCTCGTCGTCCAGCTCGACCGGCAGGTCCGCGATCCGGCGGGCCGGGATGTCGGCGGCGACGTCGATCTTGCGGCGGCGCACGATGCCCATGTCGACGACGGCGCGGCGCGCGTTGGGGTAGAAGCCCGGGTCCGCCGGCGTGAGCCCGGTGTCCTCGAGGGCGTCCATGAGGGCGCCGAGAGGCTTCTTCTCGTCGATCCAGCCGAGGAACTCCCAGATCGCCTGGAAGTCCTCGATGTCGTTGATCAGCGGCGTCCCGGTCAGCGCCATCAGCAGCGGCCGGCCGTACCGCGACCGGATCCGATCGGAGAGGTGCAGCACGTGCTGCGAGCGCTGCGAGGACTTGTTCTTGATGAAGTGGGCCTCGTCCACGACCATGCCGCGCATGCCGTGGGTGCCGAGCCAGCCGACGTGGCGGTCGAGGATCTCGTAGTTGACCACGAAGATGTCGGCGTACCCGTCGACGTCGGCGCCGTCGCCGTGGATGACCGTCACGGTCCTCTCCGGCGTCCAGAGACCGACCTCGCGGGCCCAGTTCATCTTGACGACGTTCGGGACGACGACCAGGAGCGGGTAGGAGTCCGTGGCCTGCGCGGCGAGCAGCGCCTGTGCCGTCTTCCCGAGGCCGGGCTCGTCGGCGAGGAGGAAGGTGCGGTGGCCGTCCGCGGCCGCCGCCACCAGCTGTGCCTGGTGTCGCATCAGCTCGCGACCGTCGGGCACCCGGACGTTCGCCGGCTCCGGCAGGGGCATGCAGGAGACGCCGTTGCTGGCGTACTCGAAGGAGCGGAACAGCGGGCCGAGCAGCTCCCAGCCGGCCAGCCGGCGGGCCTGGCCGCTGCTCTGCACGGCGGAGAAGTCAGGCACGAGGAACGGGTTGGCCAGCTGCCGGGAGATGACCGACTGCGGGACGACCCGGCGGCTCGTGACCGCCGGCGTCTCGTTCGGACCGGGCTCGATGGCCTCCTCCTCGGGCACCTCGAGCCCGGCCTGCTGGAGCATCCGGCGGCGCAGGTCGCGGGCGTCGCCGGACACCTCGCTGTCCTCGGCCAGGAGCGCGAGCAGCGAGGGGTGCACCGCTGCGGTCTTGGCGAGGATCGTCGCGATCCCGTCGAGCCGCTTCAGCTGGTCGGCGCGATGCGCCTCGGTGGCCTCGGTGTCCCCCTTCAGGCTGGCCCGCTCCTCACGGACGAGCAGGGCGACGACCTGGAACTTGGTGCGCGTCGAGCCGTTGACGGCGCCGCGCTGGACCGCGGTCTCCACCTCGCGCACGGCGCGGGCGAGCACCGGGATGATGCCCTCGTTGTCGAGAGCACGACCCCGGCGCTGGTTGCGCGCCGGTGTACGACGGTTCGCCGACTGGCGTTGGCCCTGTCGAGCCAAGGACCCCTCCTCCGGAGTGCCCGGGAAAACAGGAACTGCCCTCGAAGGGTCGGCCCGGGCAAGCCACCCTCGAGCGATCGAACGGGACGACCGGTCAGACGGTCGGTCCTGGTGTGTCACACCGCACCGGCGTTCACATCGTGAACGTCGGCGCGCCGCCATGCTACCAGCAGGGCGGCCGTCGGTGAGCATCCTTACGGTGTCGGCATGACCGACTCCTCGCCTGCATCCTCCCCCACGTCCCCTCCCACCGCCCATCCGATCGTGCTGGTGCCCGGCTGGTGGCTCGGCGCCTGGGCCTGGGACACGGTGGCCGACGCCCTCCGTCAGGAGGGCCTCGACGTGACCGCGCTGACCCTGCCGGGTCTGGAGCCCGACCACCCCGACCGCGGGGCGGTGTCACTCTCCGACCAGGCCGACGCCATCGTCGCCGCGATCGAGGCCCACGACCGGCCGGTGGTGCTCGCCGTGCACAGCGGCGCCAGCCAACCGGGCTACGTCGCCACCGACCGCGTGCCCGACCGGATCGCGACGATGGTCTACGTCGACACCGCGCCGGGGACGGGTCCCATCAAGGACGACGCGACCGGGCCGGAGTTCCCGCTCCCGGCGACCTGGGAGGAGCTGGGCGAGAACCTCGACGGCATCCCCGAGGAGCGGCTCGCGGAGTTCCGCGCCCGCGCGGTCCCGGAGCCCGTGGGACCCATGCGCGACGCGCCCGAGCTCTCCGACGACGCCCGCCTGGACGTGTCGTCCCTGGTCATCGCCACGGCGTTCCCGGCGTCGGAGTACCAGGAGGCGGCGGCCGCGGGGGCGCCGTGGCTCGCGGGGCTCACCGAGCTACGCGACGTTCGGTACACCGACCTGCCGACCTCCCACTGGCCGATGTGGTCGCGTCCGGCGGAGCTCGCGCGACTGATCGCGGACGTGGCGCAGGACACAGCGCGTTCCCACACGACGGGTTAGTTGCTCCCGGCAAGCATATGTAAGATGCACGCGTGGCTACCTCCCCCCGCTCCGCGACCGGCGCCGTCACCGGGAATCCGCTCCTCGCGGTCGTCGTCCTCTGCTTCGGCGGGCTGTGCGCCGCGCTGACCCAGACCCTCGTCATCCCGATCCAGAGCGAGCTGCCGACGCTGCTCGGCACCTCGGCCGCCAACGCCGCCTGGGTCGTCACGGTGACGCTGCTGGCCGGCGCCGTCGCGATGCCGGTGGCGGGCCGGCTGGCCGACCTGTTCGGCAAGCAGCGCGTCCTGGTGGTCAGCTCGCTGATCCTGCTGGCCGGCTCGCTGGTCTGTGCGCTGTCCAGCTCCCTGGTGCCGGTGCTCGCCGGCCGCGCGCTGCAGGGCCTGGCGATGGGCTTCATCCCGGTCGGCATCTCGCTGATGCGCGAGATCACGCCGCCGAGCCTCACCTCGACGGGCATCGCCGCGATGAGCGCGACCCTGGGCGTCGGCGGTGCGATCGGTCTCCCGCTCTCGGCGTGGATCGTCGAGGCCGGCGACTGGCACGCGCTGTTCTGGGTGGCCACCGGGCTCTCGGCGGTCGTGGCGCTGCTGACCTGGTTCGCGGTGCCGCACGTGCACGACGCACAGCCCGGCCGGCTCGACGTGGTCGGCGGCATCGGCCTGGCCGTCGGCCTGGTCGCGGTGCTCGTCGGCATCTCGAAGGCGACCACCTGGGGCTGGGGCGACGCCCGGACCCTGGGCACGATCGCGTTCGGAGTGGTGGTGCTCCTCGCCTGGGGCGCCTTCGAGCTGCGGCAGGCCGACCCCCTCGTCGACCTGCGCACCTCTGGCCAGCGGCCGGTGCTGATGACCAACGTCACCGCGATCGCGATCGGCTTCGGGATGATGGCCCAGTCGATCGTCGTGCCCCAGCTCCTCCAGCTGCCCGAGGCGACCGGCTACGGCCTCGGCCAGTCGATCCTGCACGCCGGCCTCTGGCTCGCTCCCGGCGGCCTGATGATGCTCGTCTTCGCACCGGTGTCGAGCCGGCTCATCGGCAGCGTCGGAGCCCGGATCACGCTGATGATCGGTGCGGCCGTCCTCGGCGGCGGCTACCTGGTCGCGCTGTTCCTGATGGACGCACCGTGGCAGCTGCTGGTGGCGTCCTGCGTCGCCTGCGCGGGCGTCGGCATCGGGTACGCCGCGATGCCCACGCTGATCCTGGACGCGGTGCCGATGCGCGAGGCGGCCTCCGCGGTCGGCCTGAACGCCTTGATGCGCTCCGTCGGCACGACCCTGGCGGCCGCGGTGATGGGCACCCTGCTCACCAGCCGCACCCGGTCCGTCGGCGGTCTCGAGATCCCGACCCTGGGTGCCTTCCAGCTCTGCTTCGTCGCCGGCGCGGTCGCGGCCTTCCTCGGCGTCGCCATCACGGCGGCCATCCCGCGTCGTCAGGTCGTCGAGCCGGAGCCCGAGCTGTCGGAGGCGCGCACCGCGGCGTGAGCCCGGTCCAGGGCCTCGTTCAGCTCGTGCAGCGAGGCGACCAGGTCGGCGCCCCGGTCCGGGCCGAGCTCGGCGACCGCGCGGCTCCACACCTCGCCGCGGAGCCGGCCGTCGTGGAGGTACGCCTCCCGCCCCGCACCGGTCGCGCGCACGAGTCGCGGCGAGCCGCCGTACCGCTCGACGAGGCCGTGGGTCACCGCCGCGCTGACCTGCCGGCTGATCGTCGACTGCTCGAGCTGCAGCTCGTCGGCGAGCTCACGCAGCGACCGCGGCCCCTCCTCGACCAGCACCAGCAGGATGCGGAACGCCGAGTCCTCGAGCACCGAACCGGGGTACGACGTCGCCCGCCTCCGGGTGAGCCGCATGACCTCGGCGCCGAGCGCGCGCATCCGGGCCTCGTCCACGCGGCGGACTCTACTGTCCGGCGGGCAGGAACACGGTCGCGGTCATCCGGTCCGGGTCGTGCCGGCAGGGCAGGTCGACGTGCATCCCGAAGCGCCGGTGCTCGCCGCGGCAGCACAGCCGCAGCTGCCCGCCCGCGGACTCCACCAGAGACCGGACGATGGCCAGGCCGAGACCGGAGCCCGGCCGCGAGCGTGCGTCGTCCGCACGGGCGAACCGGTCGGTGGCCCGGTCCAGCATCGCGGCGTCCATGCCCGGGCCGCCGTCCTCGACGGTGAGGAGGTGCCACTCGCCGGCTCGGACCAGGTCGACCCGGACCGGTGGCCCGCCGTGCAGGTGCGCGTTCGCGACCAGGTTCGCGGTGATCCGGTCCAGGGGGTCCTCGGTCACCTCGGGGCGCAGCTCGAGGAGCTGCTCGGCGAGCCGGGCCAGCCGCTCCACGTCCACGAGCAGCTCACCGAGGATCTCCTCGTGCTCCTCGACGGTGCGGGTCCGGCGCTGCGCGGCGGCCTGCACCCGGCTCTTGAGCACCGTCAGTGGTGTGCGCAGCTCGTGGCTCGCGTCGTCGACGAAGTGCCGCTCGGCGTCCATGGCCCGCTCCAGCGCGGTGAGCATGTCGTTGAGGGTGTTGCCGAGCCGGACCACCTCGTCGTCCCCCGAGTCCGGCACGTCGAGGCGGACACCGGTGGCGCCCGCCGAGATCTCCTCCGCCTGGCGCCGGTAGGCCTCGACGGGTCGCAACGCGGAACGGGCGAGCACGTAGCCGACCGCTGAGGTGACCACCAGCGCACCGACGACAGCGATGCCGAGCTGGAGCACCAGCTCACGCAGGGCCTCGTCGCGGTGGTCGCGCCGCACCCCGACCACGAGGTACGCCGGCGCGCCGTCGACCCGCGTCGGCGTGACCAGTACCCGGAGCGGCCGGTCGGAGATCGGCAGCAGCCGCCCGATGTCGAACGTCTCCGCGTGGTCCAGCCCGTCCGGATCGATGATCGGCTGCGCTCCGGCCGAGGCGCTGTGGGCGAGGACCTCGCCGTCGTCGTCGAGCAGCTGGTAGACCGCCCCGGTGGCGGTGACCGCGCCGTCGTCCTCGATCGCGCCGTCCGGCGCGACCTCCTGCTGGAGTGCCGTCGTGGCCCGGTCCAGGTCACCGTCGAGGCCCCGGTCGAGTGCGTACTCGACCCGCCAGTACACGAACACCGCCGTGGCGATGAGCACGACCAGCATCGCCGCGGAGAAGCCCGCGACCAGGCGCACCCGGATCGGCCAGCGGGTCACGTGCGGTCGACCCGATAGCCGGCGCCTCGCAAGGTGGTGATCGTGGAGGTACCGAACGGCCTGTCGATCTTCGCGCGGATCGAGGCGAGGTAGACGTCGATGACGTTGCTGCGCAGGTCGGTCTCCCCGTCCCACACCTCGTCGAGGATCGTGAACCGGGACACCGCCTCGCCGGCGCGGGAGACGAGCAGCTCGAGGATGTCGAACTCGCGGGCGGTCAGCTCGATCTCGGTGCCGCCGCGGGTGACCCGGCGCGCGGCGGCGTCGACGACGAGGCTCCCGACCGTGATCGGACCGGACCCGGACGCCCTCCGCCGGGTCAGCGCCCGCAGCCGGGCCAGCAGCTCGTCGACGTCGAACGGCTTGGGCAGGTAGTCGTCCGCGCCCGCGTCGAGGCCTTCGATCCGCGCCGCGACCTGGCCGCGCGCGGTGAGCATCAGCACCGGGACCTCGACGCCGGCGGCCCGCAGTCGACGGCACACCGAGACACCGTCGAGACCGGGCAGCATCACGTCCAGCAGCACGACGTCGTACCCGCCCCCGAGAGCCGCGCCGAACCCGGTACGTCCGTCGGATGCCTCGTCGACCTCCCAACCCGCCTCGGCGAGCGTGGCCGACAGGAGTGCCCGCAGCCGGTCGTCGTCCTCGACGATCAGGGTGCGCATCACCCGAATGTAACGGGCAGCACCACCGCCGAGCTCGGCCGCCCGACGCCATGGGCCTTGTGCACGGGGAGCGAGACGTCCTTCGCGCCGTGCGGGACGGGGGTCGGGAACGACAGTGCGCCGGTCGCCTCCTCCACCAGGTCGAAGGGGACGCTGCCGAGGGTCTTCCCGCCGGCCGTCGCCACGACGGTGCCGGCGCAGCCCTCCGCTCCGGTCCCCGAATCCCAGGCCCACCCCCACGGTCCCGTCCCGCTTCGGCGTCAGCGTCGTGCTGGTGACCGACAGCAGGGAGAAGGGACGATGAAGCTACCTGAACGACCTCAGCCGCAGGCTGTTGGCGACCACGAACACCGAGGAGAACGCCATCGCGGCGCCCGCGATCATCGGGTTGAGCAGGCCTGCCGCGGCCAGCGGCAGCGCGGCGACGTTGTACCCGAACGCCCAGACCAGGTTGCCCTGGATGGTCCGCAGGGTGCGTCGGGACAGCCGGATCGCGGCCGCCGCGACCCGCAGGTCACCGCGCACGAGCGTCAGGTCGCTGGCCTCGATCGCCACGTCGGTGCCCGTGCCCATGGCGATCCCGAGGTCGGCCTGCGCGAGCGCGGCCGCGTCGTTCACCCCGTCACCGACCATGGCGACCGCGCGGCCCTCGGCCTGCAGCCGTTTCACGACCGCGACCTTGTCGGCAGGCAGCACGTCGGCGACCACCTCGTCGATGCCGACCTCGTCGGCCACGGCGCGCGCCACGGTGGCGTGGTCGCCGGTCAGCAGGATCGGACGCAGCCCGAGGTCCCGGAGCATCCGGACCGCCTCGGCGGAGGTGGGCTTGACCGAGTCGGCGACACGCAACCAGCCGCGGACGACGCCGTCCCACTCCACCTGCACACCATCGGGCGAGCGTCCGACGCCCACGGCGTGCCCGTCGACCGTGCCCTCGACCCCGTGGCCGGCGGTGGCGTGGAATCCGGTGACGGCCGGCAGGTCGCCGTACCGCTCGCGCGCCGCGGCCGCGACCGCGCGGCCGATCGGGTGCTCGGACGCGTCCTCGACGGCGCCCGCCAGTCGCAGCACCGTGTCCTGGTCCTCGCCCTCGGCGACGACCACGTCGACCAGCGACATCCGGCCGGTGGTGACCGTGCCGGTCTTGTCGAGCACGATCGTGTCCACCCGGCGGGTCTGCTCGAGCACCTCGGGACCCTTGATCAGGATGCCGAGCTGCGCACCCCGCCCGGTGCCGACCATGAGCGCCGTCGGCGTGGCCAGGCCGAGGGCGCACGGGCAGGCGATGATCAGCACCGCGACGGCGGCGGTGAAGGCCGCCGACGGACCGGCGCCGGTGCCGAGCCAGAAGCCGAGCGTGCCGACGGCCAGCGCGATCACGATCGGCACGAAGACGCCGGAGATCCGGTCGGCCAGGCGCTGTGCGGAGGCCTTGCCGTTCTGGGCCTCCTCGACCAGCCGCGCCATCTGGGCGAGCTGGGTCTCGGCCCCCACCCGGGTGGCGCGGACGACCAGGCGGCCGCCGGCGTTCACGGTCGCGCCGGCCACGGTGTCGCCCGGGCCGACCTCGACCGGCACCGACTCGCCGGTCAGCATCGAGGCGTCGACCGCCGACGACCCGTCCTCGACGACCCCGTCGGTCGCGACCTTCTCACCGGGCCGGACGACGAACAGGTCGCCGACCGCGAGCTGGTCGACGGGCATCCGGCGCTCGACGCCGTCGCTCAGCACGGCCACGTCGCGAGCCCCGAGGTCCAGCAGCGCGCGCAGGGCGGCGCCGGCCCTGCGCTTCGATCGGGCCTCGAAGAAGCGGCCGGCCAGGATGAACGTCGTGACGCCCGCCGCGGCCTCGAGGTAGATGTTGCCGGCGCCGCTGGTCCGCTCGATGGTCAGCTCGAACGCATGCGTCATCCCGGGCTGCCCGGCATCCCCGAGGAACAGGGCGTAGAGCGACCAGCCGAAGGCCGCGAGCACGCCCATCGACACCAGCGTGTCCATCGTCGAGGTGGCGTGCCGGAAGTTGGTCCAGGCTGCCCGGTGGAAGGGGTACGCGCCCCAGACCACGACCGGTGCGGCCAGCGTCAGCGAGGCCCACTGCCAGTACGTGAACTGCCACGCGGGGACCATCGCCAGGACGACGACCGGCACCGACAGCACGGCGGAGACCAGCAGCCGCTGGCGCAGTGAGCGGACCTCGGGGTCCTCGCCCTCCGCCGCCTCCGGAGGGCCGGTCGCGGGCAGCCGTGCGCCGTACCCGGCGGCCTCGACCGCGGCGATCAGGTCGTCGGTGCTGACCGGCCCCTCGAACCTGACCTTCGCCTTCTCGGTCGCGTAGTTGACAGTCGCGCTGACTCCCTCGACCCTGTTGAGCTTGCGCTCGATCCGGTTCGCGCACGACGCGCACGTCATGCCCGTGAGCAGCAGCTCGGTCTCGCCGCTCATGACGCCGCCAGGAGGAACTGCGCCGTCCGCACCACGCCGCCGACCTTGAAGTCGAGGTACAGGTAGTAGCGCCCGGGACTGGGGACCTCCGCGCCGAACTCCAGGCCGTCGGCCCCGGGGTGGACGTGGAGGTAGGCGAGGTCGCCCTCGCGCAGCGCCACCAGGTGGCCCGCGGCACCGAGGTAGGGCTGCAGGTCCGTGACCGGCCGCCCGTCCTGCGAGACCGCCATCGTGAGCATCGAGTGCTCGCCTGCGACGAGGTCACCGTCGACGGTCACGGTGTAGCCGTCCACGGTGTCGGTGCGCGTGACCGGGAGCGCGGGCGGCGCGTCGACGTTGCCCGGCACCAGCAGGTCACTGCCGAGGGTCAGGTCCTCCCCGCCGCTCGGCACGAAGTCCGCGAGCACCCGCCAGCCGCCCGGTGTCAGGCGCGCGTCGGTCGTCCACTCGCCCGTCTCCTCGTCGAGGACGGGGTGGAGGTGCTGGTAGCCCTCGAAGTCACGGCGCACGAGGATGAGGTGCAGCTGCTTCTCGTGCTCGACGTCGTACGCCGTGACCGGCAGTCCGTCGGGGCCGAGGACGGAGAACGTGAGCCGGCGCGTGCCGGGCGCCAGCACCTCCTCGGCGAGGACCAGTCGATAGCCGTCCTGCGCGACCGCGAGCCCGCCGGGCAGGTGCTCCCCGGACCCGTGGCTCCCGTCCGCACCGTGGACCATCGGCTCCGGCTCGTCGACGACGGGTCCGACGGCGGCGCCCGCCGCCCAGGCGACACCCAGCACGACGGCCAGGCCGGCGGCGAAGCCCGAGACCTTCAGCGCGGCATTCATGCCAGCTGGTAACCGGCCTCGTCGACAGCAGCGCGCACGGCGCCGTCGTCGATCGGCCGGCTGCTCGTGATCGCCAGCGCCCCGCTGGCCAGGTCCACGCTCACGTCGGTGACGCCGGGGATCTCGCGCACCTCCTCGGTGACGGACGCGACGCAGTGGGCGCAGGTCATGCCGGTGACGGTGTAGGAAGCGGTGTGGAGGTCGGACATGGTTCGTACCATACCCCCCTAGGGTATCTAGGCCAAGGCCTCGGCGACCGCCACCACCAAGCCGCCGAGCAGGAACGCGACGATCACCGCGACCAGCGAGCCGGTCGGGATCGACGGTACCCACGGCCGCGCCGGTGGCCCACCGTGGTCGTAGTGGTGCTCGTGGGTCAGCGCGTGCCCCTTCCCCCGCCGCAGCAGGGCTCTGTTGACCGGGTACGCCGCGGCGAACGCGACGACCAGCGAGATCATCAGGCTCACCCAGAACACGACGTTGACGAGCCCGGCGTCGATCGCGCCCGGGATGACCAGCATCACGAGGTTGTCGACCACCTCCATCGTGAGGATCGAGAGCGTGTCGGCGGCGAGCACCAGCCGGAGCGCACCGCCGACCGGCATCCCGCTGCGCAGCAACGGCAGCGTCGACAGCGAGTAGCCGAAGCAGAAGGCCAGCACGATCGAGATCGCCACGGTGGCGCCGTTCGCCAGCCCGGCGGCGGTGCCGACGAGCATGCCGACGATCTCTCCGATGGCGCAGCCGGTCAGGCAGTGCAGCGTCGCGCTGACCGCCATCCGGTCGAGCGTCACCGCCACCCGAGCTCCGGGGCGAGGTGGCGCAGCACGCTGTCGAGCACATGGACGTTGTAGTCGACGCCGAGCTGGTTGGGGATCGTCAGCAGCAGCGTGTCCGCGGCGGCGACCGCCTCGTCCTCCGCGAGGTCCTTGACCAGCTGGTCTGGCTCGCCGGCGTACGTCTTGCCGAAGCGCGCGATGCCGCCGTCGATGTGGCCGACCTGGTCCTGGCTGCGCGACTCGCCGCCGAAGTAGGCACGGTCCGTGTCGCTGACGACCGGGAAGATGCTGCGGCTGACCGACACCCGCGGCTCACGCTCGTGTCCGGCGGCCTGCCACGCGTCGCGGAAGCGCTGGATCTGCTCGGCCTGGAGCTGGTGGAACGGGACGCCGGTGTCCTCGGTGAGCAAGGTCGAGCTCATCAGGTTCAGGCCCTGCTCGGCCGTCCACTCCGCCGTGGCGCGGGTGCCGGCACCCCACCAGATCCGGTCGCGGAGGCCCTCGGAGTACGGCTCGATCGGGAGCAGGCCGGGCGGGTTGGGGAACATCGGCCGCGGGTTGGGCTGGGCGAAGCCCTTGCCCTGGATCACCTCGAGGAAGACCCGCGCGTGCTCGCGTGCCATCTGGCCGTGGTCCTCACCCTCGGCCGGCTCGTAGCCGAAGTAGCGGAACCCGTCGACCACCTGCTCCGGTGAGCCGCGGCTGATGCCGAGCTGGAGTCGGCCGCCCGCGATCAGGTCGGCCGCACCGGCGTCCTCGGCCATGTAGAGCGGGTTCTCGTAGCGCATGTCGATCACGCCCGTGCCGATCTCGATCCGGCTGGTGCGGGCGCCGACCGCCGCGAGCAGCGGGAACGGCGAGGCGAGCTGCCGGGCGAAGTGGTGGACGCGGTAGTACGCGCCGTCGACGCCGATCTCCTCGGCCGCGACGGCGAGGTCGATCGACTGGAGCAGCGCATCGGACGCGGTCCGGGTCTGCGACTGCGGCGAGGGCGTCCAGTGCCCGAACGAGAGGAACCCGATCTTCTTCATGTCTCCCCCAACGCGGTTGAAGGGTCAATCATGCCCCGGATCGAGGTGGAAGACGTGCCAGTCGCCGACGACCGTGCGCAGCTCGTAGCGGCGGTCGAGGACGGGCTGGGCGGCCGCCTCGTCGACACCCCAGGTGGCGAGGGTCGCGCCGTCCACCACGACCCAGGTCGGCCGGTCGGGGCCGGCCAGGAGGCGGGCGAGCTGCGTGAGCTGCGGGTCGCGCACCCGGACCGGCAGGCTCCACAGCAGCGGGTACGGGCTGCTCAGGCCGGCGCCCTGCAGGATGGCCGGGTCCCCGAACGCGACCACGCCGGTGTCGCCGGGCTGCTCGTGCCCGGTCAGGTACTGCTCGACCGCGACGTCGCTCGACGACCTGGGGCCGGTCACGGCGAGGGCCACAACGGCCGCGGCGGCTGTGACGCCGGCGTACCCGAGGACGGCGGCGGTCCAGCGCCACCGCTGCGGGCGGTAGCGCACCGTCACGATCACCAGGAGGACCAGGCCGGGCACGGTCGCGAGCAGGTAGTGCAGCCAGTAGCTCCCGCCGGCCAGCACGACCATGACCTCCCACGCCAGCACGGCCCCGGCCAGGAGGCGTACGTCGACCGGCGCGGCCGTGGCCGGACGGTGCCGACGGCGCCCGGGCACGAGCGCCACCAGGAGCAGGCCGGCGGCGCCGCTGACCACGAACGACGTGGCCACGCCGTGCGCACGCTGGTCGGTCGCCTCGGACGCCGAGGAGGAGATCACCTCCGCGGCCTGGCCGCGGAAGGTCACGACGGCGTCCCAGAGGCCGGCCGGGTCGGTGCCGTGGACCGCGGCCCACCAGAGCACCAGGGCCAGGGCGGAGACGGCGCCGGCCGAGAACGCGGCAACGGCGCGCAGGCAGTCCGCGGGCCGCCGCTGCCAGAGCAGCTGCGCCGCGACGACGAGCGCTGCGACGACCACGTCGGCCTCGCTCTGCTTCACGGCCGCGGCGGCGACGGCCAGGACGCCGGCCGGCCACCACCAGCCGCGGACGAGCGCGACCAGTCCGGCGAGCACGAACGGGACGGCGAGCAGCTCGCCGTCGACCTCGGTGGTGCCGAAGAACGGCGTCGCGAGGAACACCGCAGCGGTGGCCGCCGCCGCAACCGGCGCACTCCGCTGTCCCGGTGCGAGCAGGCGGCCGAGCGACGCGGCGAGCAGCACCGACGCCACGGCAGCCACGATCCCGAGGAGGCGCAGCGGCACGGCTCCGCCGGCGAGGTCGGCGATCTGGAAGAGCGTGATCAGCAGCGGCGGCCGGTCCACCCAGTAGTCGCCGTACAGGGAGGAGCCGGGAGCCCACTGCCCGGCGACCATGAGGAAGCCGCCCTCGTCGGGGCTCAGCGGCAGCGTCAGGAACGGCAGCCAGGCCGCGGCCACACCAGCAGCGAGCGCCCCGACGGCGACTGCGCGCCCGGCCCCGAGGTGCGACGACTTCCGTGCGGCGTCCAGCACACGATCGACGCTAGTCGCGGCACCTGAAAGGACGATGAAGCGCGGCTTACGGGAAGGACGGGCAGGACGTGCCGCGGGGGAGCTTGTACGGCGCCGCGATCCGGTACGTCCCCGCCGCGGGCGCGTGCAGCACCAGCCAGTCGTCGCGTGGCCCCGCGGTCCCGTCGTCCGGGTGCTCGGCGTCGAGGTGGGTCAGGCAGGCCGGACCGCCGGCGCCGAGCGCCTGGGCCCCGTCGGTGACGTCCGGGTCCGGAAGCGGGTTCCCGTCGGCGTCGACCAGGCTGAGCCAGGGCGAGTCGGCGATCCGGATCACGATGCGACCGGCCACCGGCGTGGTGATGGTGAGCTCGGCGGCGTCGTACGCGACCACCTTCGCCGGCGGCGAGACCAGGGGCGTGGGGTGCCGGACCTCGTAGAGCGCCCACTGGTCGTCGGACCAGACCCGGTCCAGGTACGGAAGCCCACCGGCGACCAGCCGGGCCTCGTCGGCGGCGGCCGGGTCGGGCTCGGCGGCCGTCGAGAGCACCACGAAGCGGACCGCCCAGCGGCGCAGCCAGCGCTCGTAGGCGTCGGGGCGGAGCTCGTGCTCGCGGTAGAAGACCGGGTTCCGGTCCGCGTCGGCCTGCCGGTTCCAGCCACGGGCGAGCGGGACGTGCGGGGCGATCGCCGCGGCCTCGCGGTGGCTCTTGGTCGGGACCACCTCGACCCGGCCGAGGTCCGCCTGGCGCGCCTCGAGCTGGCGCAGCAGCGGGTCGATGTCAGAGGTGAACGAAGCGGGCGGCGTCGAGCCGACCGCGTCCCGCACGGCGTACGCGACCTGCCAGATGGTCGAGGTGATCAGCCCCATCGCGAGGAGCACGGCAGCGGCGCGGGCGCCGTACCGTCGTCCGATGATCGAGGTCCGCCAAGGACCGATGGCGATGGTCGCGACGAGCACCACGCCGCCGAACAGCAGCCCGAGCCGCGAGACGTTGGTGCCGACCGGCGACGGGATCAACCACGCACCGATCACGGAGAGCACGTAGAGGACGGCGCCGGCCCGCACCAGCCGCCAGCTCCGCGGGGTCAGGATCACCACCGCGACGCCGATCGCGACCGGCAGGATCATGGAGTACCACGCCATCGGCTGCCGGCCCGAGAACGGGAACAGCGCCGCGGACAACGCGACGACGAGGATCGGCGGGATGCCGAGGGCGTACGCCGCGGACCGGCGGTGACGCACCCACAGCGCGACCGCGACGAGTCCGAGGAACGCCCCGGCCACGGGGCTGGACGCGGTCGCGAGCGCGCTGGCCAGCACGGCCAGGACGCCCCGCACGACCTGCTCGACGCGGCTGCCGGACCGCACCGGCCAGGCGAACACGACGCAGAGCGCGGCCAGCGCGAACAGCGTGCCGAGCGCGAAGGTCACGCGGCCCGAGACGGCATTGCCGGCGAGCGCGACCGCGCCGTACAGGGCGACCTGCCAGCGCCCGGGCCCCTCCCGGTGACCGACGGCCAGCCAGGCCAGCAGGCCCGCAGAGAGCGTGCCCGCCAGCATCATCGTCGGGCGTACGCCGATCGCCGCCATGATGTACGGCGACACGACGCTGTACGAGACCGGGTGCATGCCGCCGTACCAGCCGAGGTTGTAGGCGCTGCCCGGATGCAGGCGGGCGAACTCGGCCCACGCGTCCTGCGCCGCGATGTCGCCGCCGGACGTGGCGACGAACTGCCACCAGAGCAGGTGCAGCACCCCCGCCACGAGCACCGCGGCCAGCACCGGTGGTATCGACCTGGCCCGGTCAGGCACCACCATCGCGGGACGGTCGACGAGCGTCATCCCTCGTCCCGGAAGTCCAACCGTGGCCAGTGGACGGTCAGGCGGGCGAGGGTCACCGCGGCGAGGGCGATCACCACCCCGGCCACGTCGTCGATGACGAAGTGCATGCCGAAGTAGATCGTCGCGACCATCACGAGGACGAGGTAGACGGCCATCACGATGCTCAGCAGGCGCATCCGCAGGTACAGCGCGACCAGCAGGATCACGCACGTGAACGCGGTGTGCAGGCTGGCGAACGCCGAGATGCTCGCGAACGCGTCCGGCGAGCCCGGGCTGGCGAGCAGGTGTGCACGGTCGACGAGGTACTCGGCCTGCGACGCGGTGACGCCGGTCGCGCGCAGCTTCACGAACTCTTGGGGCGCCGAGGCGAACGGGCCGAGGCTCGGCACCAGGTAGTACGACGCGACGCCGAGGATCCAGACCCAGACACCGGCGAACAGCATCACGTAGAAGTCCTTGACCCGGGGCAGCAGCGCGACGGAGCCGACGACCGCCGCGACCACGACGTACACGAACGACTCGTAGCAGGACGCGAGCACGCTGGCGGCGCCGCCGGTGCCGAGGAGGGAGTGCAGCAGCTCGGCGGGGCTGTGCCCGAGGAAGAGCGTGCGGTCGAAGTCGAGCAGCTGCCGGTCGCGGTCGGTGTTGAACGCGTCCCAGCTCTTGAGGTTGCGGTAGCAGACGTACACGACGTGGTAGCCGACCAGCCCCGAGACCGCGAGCGCCGTACGCCGCAGGGTCCACCGCTCGCGCAGGGTGCGCAGCGCCCCCGGGAAGAAGCCCCGGGCCGTACGGTCGCGCCACAGCGTGCGGACGACGGCGTCGGCCGCGACCAGCGCGAGCCCGAGGAGGAACGCGCTCTGGAGGCGGCCGCTGAACATCCGGCCGTCCGGGTCGCGCAACGGGATGTCGACCTGCTGGGACCGTGCGAAGGTGATCAGGGCGAAGACCGCCGCGATCGACCACAGCACGACGGTGAGCCGCACGGCATCGCGGCGCGACAGCTCCTCGGACGGGGTACGCCGTACGCCCGTCCGATCCTGCCGCTCCGGGAAGGGGCGGACCTGCTCGTCCGCGCTCATGCCGCCCGACCTGCCATTGCCACGCTGTGACTTTACCGTTACCAACCGGCCGACCCCGCATCAGTGATGGCGGTAGGTTCGAAGCCGTGATCGAGCTGACCCGCGACCAGGAGCTGGCCCTCGCGACCGAGGACGGCGCGCCCGTCACCCGGATCCGGATGGGCCTGGGATGGGACAAGTCCCGGACCGCCGGTGCGGCCGGCAGCGGGCTGCCGGACATCGATCTGGACGCCTCGGCGGTCCAGTTCGCCGGAGACCAGCTGTTCGACCTGGCGTTCTACAACAACCTGACGACGCGGGACGGGTCGGTCGTGCACCTCGGAGACAACCAGACCGGCCGCGGCGAGGGCGACGACGAGGCGATCACCGTCGACCTCGCCCGCGTGCACGGCCCGGTCGACACCGTGTTCTTCATGGTGAGCAGCTACCAGGGCCACACCCTGGAGTGGATCCACCGTGCCTACTGCCGGATCGTGGACGAGGAGCGCGACGTGGAGCTGGCCCGGTTCACGATCACCAACGGGGTGCCGGAGACCGGGCTGGCGATGGCCAAGCTGGTCCGCGACGGGTCCGGCTGGAAGCTCGTCACCATCGGCCGGGGCATCGCGGTCAAGGTCCCCTCCGAGTCGACGGCGAAGCTGCGGCCGTTCCTCTGACCGCTCGCGCGGGGAAGGAACGGGGCGCCCCCACGACGTTGAGTCAGAACTCCCGCTTCGACGTGGGGGTGGGGGTGCATCATGCGGGCGGGGAGGGGTACTTCGGAGGTATGGCGTCCCCGTCCCCCGACCCCATGGCGGACCGGACCAGCTTCGTGCTCGTGGTCGTGGTCATCGGCACGCTGCTCGTGTGGGCGACCACCGCGAACGTCCTGGGCGGCGCGATCGGGTTCACGACCGCCGTGCTGGTCGGAGCCGGGACCGCGTGCTGCGTCTGGCACGACCGGATCAGCTACGACCTGGTCTCCAACGTGGCCCTGGTCGGCATCCCGGTCCTCGTGGTGGGGCTGTCACTGTCCTGACCGGCGCTGCGCCTGGGCGATCGTCTCCTCGACGACCTGGTTGACCCGCGAGCCGCTGGGCCAGCCGGCGTAGTGGCAGAGCAGGATGACGATCTCCCGGAGCTGCTGCTCGTCGAGCTCGCCGGCGGCGTACGCCGCGGGGATCTGGATGGTCAGTACGTCGTGCTGGTTCGACCCGGTGAGCAGCCCGATCAGCAGCAGCCGGCGGTCCCTGTCGGTGAGCCCGGGCCGGTTCCAGATGTCGGCGAAGAGGTGGTCCGCGGTGTACCGGAAGAAGTCGCCGGCGCCGTCGGTCATCTCGAAGCCGTACACCTCCTCCATCCGCTCGAGGCCGCGGCGGCGGACCTCCGGGAGGTCGTCGAACCTGCCCTTCCCTGGATCGCTCACAGTCCCAGTCCCTTCCCGAGGCGCGGCAGTGCCTCGCGTGCCAGAGGTACGTCGACGCCCAGCTCGTCGGCGAGCGCGATCGCGAACGCCAGGTCCTTCTCCCCCAGCGCTTGCACGTGCCCGAACACGTCGTACCAGAAGTCGTCCGGGGCGATCGGCGCCGTGGTGTCGCGGTACATGATCGCGCCGGGGCCGCCGGTGATCGCGTCGGTGTGCCGCACCACCTCGCCCAGCGCCATCAGGTCGAGGCCGGCGGCCTCGGCGAGCCGCTGGGCCTCGGTGACGGCGGTGAACGCGATGAAGTGGATCAGGTTCCGGGCCAGCTTCATCCGGGTGCCGGCGCCGAGCGACCCGGCGTGCACCACCTTCGAGCCCATCGCCTCCAGGGCGGGCCGGGCGGCGGAGAACGCCTCGTCGGACCCGCCCACCATGATCGCCAGCGAGCCGTCGGCGGCACCCATCGGCCCGCCGCTGACCGGGGCGTCGAGCACGGTCAGTCCCTGCGCCTCGAGCTCCGCCGGGGTGCCCGGCCCGACGGTGGAGTGGATGACCAGCACCGTGCCGGGACCGACGGCACCGGCGACCGCGCGGACCTGGTCGTCGTCGCGCACCATGACGCAGATGACGTCGGCGTCGATGTCCTCGACGCTCCAGGCCGCCGTCGCCCCCGCGGCGAGCAGCTCCGCGACCGGCTCCGCCACCACGTCGTACACCGTGAGGTCGATGCCGTCCGCCGCCGCGAGGCGCAGCGCCATCGGCCTCCCGATGTTGCCGAGCCCGACGAACCCGACCCTCATGGCCGGAACGTCTGTCCGCCGTCGACGGCGATGATCTGCCCGGTCACCCACGAGGACTCGTCGGAGAGCAGGAACAGGCAGGCGCCGACCATGTCCTCCGGCTGGCCCATCCGCTTGAGCGCGAGACCCTTCACCAGCTCCTTGGCGGCGTCGCCGGCCTGCGTGCGGGTGGCGGCGGTGTCGGTCGGGCCGGGCGCGATCGCGTTGACACGGATCCGCATCCCACCGAGCTCGTGCGCGAGCTGCTGGGTCAGCCCGTTCACGCCGACCTTGGCGAGGCCGTAGAAGCCGGAGTAGAGGTACGCAGCGGTGCTCGACTGGTTGACGATCGAGCCGCCCCCGCGCTTCTGCAGCTCGGGGTGGACCGCCCGGGTCATCACCAGCGCGCCGTCCATGTTCACCGACATGAACCTGCGGTAGTAGTCCCAGTCGACCGAGATCAGCAGGTCGAACTGCATCTCGCCGTAGATCGCCGCGTTGTTGACCAACCCGTCGATGCCGCCGTAGCGGTCGACGGTCGCCTCGACCAGCGCCGCGGCCGACTCGTGCGAGGACACGTCGGTGCGCACGAACAGGCCGCCGATGTCCCCGGCCACCTGCTCCCCCGCCTCGGCGTTGAGGTCGGCCACGACGACCGACGCGCCCTCGGCCGCCAGCGCACGCGCGTACGCCTCGCCGATGCCCTGCGCCGCGCCCGTGACGACGACGACCTTGTCCTGGAAACGCATCTCGCTCCTCATGCCGGCTCTGCGACGGTCTTGGTCTCCAGGTACTCCTCGAAGCCCGCGACACCCATCTCCCGGCCGATGCCGGACTGCTTGTAGCCACCGAACGGCGCGTCCGGGCTGAACCACACGCCGCCGTTGACCGCGACCGTGCCCGTGCGGATCCGCGCTGCCACCGCCTTCGCCCGCACCAGGTCGCCGGACTCGACCGAGCCGGAGAGGCCGTACGCCGAGTCGTTGGCGATCCGCACCGCGTCGTCGTCGCCGTCGTGCGGGATGACGACCAGCACCGGCCCGAAGATCTCCTCCTGCGCCAGCCGGCTGGAGTTGTCCAGGCCGGCCACGACCGTCGGCTCGATCCAGTAGCCGTCCCGCTCGATCACGTGGCCGCCGGTGGCGAACGTGCCGCCGTCCTCCTCGGCGAGCCGGAGGTACTCCTCGACCCGGTCGCGCTGCGCCCGGGAGATCACCGGGCCGCAGATCGCGGCCGGGTCGGCCGGGTCCTTCGCGCCGATCGACTCCATGGTCGCGGCGGCGACCCGCACGGCCTCGTCGTACCTCTCGCGGGGTACGACGAGGCGCGTGGTGATCGCGCAGCCCTGGCCGGCGTGGATGCACGCCGTGAACGCCGTGGCCCCGGCGGCGGACGCGATGTCGGCGTCGTCGAGCACGATCGCCGCGGACTTGCCGCCGAGCTCGAGGAACACCTTCTTCAGCGTCGGCGCGGCCGCGGCCATGATCGCCCTGCCGGTCGCGGTCGAGCCGGTGAACGAGACCATGTCGACGCGCGGATCGGTGGTGAGCTGCGCGGCGACCTCGTTCGCGCGCGGGGTGACCACGTTGAGCACGCCGGGCGGGATGTCGGTGTGCTCGGCGACCAGCCGGCCGAGCTCGCAGCCGACCCACGGGGTGTCCGGCGCGGGCTTGAGCACGACCGTGCAGCCGGCCGCCAGCGCCGGGCCGACCTTCGCCAGGTTGATCTGGGTCGGCACGTTCCACGGCGTGATCGCCGCGACCACACCCACGGGCTCGCGACGCACCGTCCGCCGCGACGGGATGCCCATCGGCCTCGCGATGCCGAGATCGGTCTCGAACTCGTAGTTCTCCAGCAGGTCCGTGACCCACGTGAGCCCCTCGACGGGCACGTCGAACCCGGCCGCGCCCATCATGAAGCCGGGCATGCCTACTTCGACGGTGGTCAGCTCCTTGAACACGTCCGCCTCCTCGAGCAGGGCGGCGTGCAGCTGGCGCAGGCAGCGCACGCGCAGCCCGACGTCCGTCGACCAGTCGGTCTCGTCGAACGCCCGCCGGGCGGCGGCGATCGCGGCGTCGACGTCGGCCGCCGTGCCGTCCGGCGCCACGCCGATCTCCTGGCCCGTGGCGGGGTTGAGGATCGGGTACGACGTGGCCGCACCCACCAGCTTGCCGTCGATGAGCTGCTGAGCAGCGGGAGGAAGTGTCACTGCGCAGGCTCCTGGGTGAGGTGCTCGCCGCGCTCGACCGGCGGCGGCCACACGGTCGAGGGCAGGTCCTCGGGGCGGTAGTGGCCCGGCACCTCGAGGCCGAAGACCTTCAGCCGCTCCATCAGCGTGTCCGGCGCCTTGCCCGACTTCACGACGCGACCCATGGTGTGGGCCATCGCGCCGAAGTCGAACCAGTCCCGCTGCCAGGCGAACCTCAGCTCGCCGTCGGCCTGCCGCTCGACGCCGAACCAGGAGCCCCCGAGGCCGGGGATCTCGAACTCGCGACCGGTTGCGTCGTCGACGATGCCGGCGCGCTGCTTCCAGAAGCCGACGACCATGCCGTTCTTCTCGTCGATGACCGTCGCCTGGTAGTCGTAGTGCCAGCCGTCGAACCCGTCCATCTCGATGCCGATGGCCCAGTCCCGGATCTGGTCGCGCCCCACCGCCATGAAGTGCTCGTCGGGCGTCAGCATCCAGCCGTACGTCGCGTCCTCGGCGTACCAGTCCGCCATCTGCCGCCAGTCCCCCGACTGCTCGGCCTGCCGGTTGATGTCGAGCCAGGTCTCCCAGAACGCCTCGATCTCGGCGCGGGTCGGTGCAGTCACGTCATTCCTCCTCGAGGGCCAGCGCCATCGCTGGGCAGTACTGGACGGCGGCCTTCACGTCGCGCCGCCGGGACTCGTCGGGGTGCTCGTCGAGCACGACCACCCGATCGGTGGCGTCGTCGAAGCCGAAGACGTCGGGCGCCTCGCCCTGGCACATCTGGTGCGCCTGGCAGAGGCCGAGGTCGGCGCTCACCCGCACCGCGTCCCCCGGTTGTCGAGTAGCGGGCGCCCGCGCGCGTACCGAGACATCATGTCTGCCGCCTCCGGTAGCGGACCCGGCACGGCTGCGCGAGCTGGATCACCATCTTCGAGACGTCGTCGCGGTAGGTCTCCGGGGGCTGCGCCATCTCGAACTCGTAGTCGCGCAGGATCACCGAGAAGATCGCCTTCATCTGCATCATCGCGAACGCATTTCCGACGCAGCGGTGCTTGCCGGCGCCGAACGGGATCCACGTCCAGCGGTTCTGGAGGTCCTCCTGGCGCGGGTCGAGGTACCGGCCGGGGTCGAACAGGTCGGGTTCCGGGAAGTCCTCGGCGATCCGGTTCGACACGCGCGGCGACGCGGCGACGACCGTGCCGGGCTGGACCCGGTGGCCCGCCAGCTCGATCTCCTCCTGCACGACGCGCATCAGGATGATCAGCGGCGGGTGGAGGCGCAGCGTCTCCTTGAGCGCCGCCTCCAGCCGCGGGATGGAGCGCAGCGCCTGGAACGAGACCTCCGATCCGTCCGCGTACAGGTCGTCGAGCTCGGCGACGACGTCCTTCATCACGTCCGGGTTCCGCATCAGCTCGATCAGCGCCCACGACGCCGTGCCGGACGAGGTGTGGTGGCCCGCGAACATCATCGAGATGAAGATGCCGGTGATGTGGTCGGCGGTCATGTCGATGGAGATCAGCACGTCGAGCAGGTCGCGGTCCTCGCGCGCGACCGGTCCCCGCTGCTGGCGGCGCTCGATGATCCCCTGCACCAGGCCGACCAGCTTCTCCCGGGCCGCGTCGCGGATCCGGAACGACTCGATGTCGGCGTACGGGTCGACGTACGCGATCGCGTCGGTGCCCCGCTCGAGCTCGTGGTAGTGCCGGGCGAACGACGAGTCGAGCTCCTCGCGGAACGGCTTCCCGATCAGGCAGGCGGAGGTCGTGTAGATCGTCAGCTCGGCGAACCAGTCGAGCAGGTCGATCTCGCCCTCGTCGCCCCAGTCCGCGACCATCCGGCGGATCTCGGCCTCGATCGTCGAGGCGTGCCCGCGCATCAGGTCGCCGCGCAGCGCCTGGTTCTTCAGCATCTGCTGGCGCTCCTCCGGCGAGGCGTCGAAGACCACGCCCTTGCCGAAGATCGGCGTCATGAAGGGGTACGCCGCCGCTTGGTCGAGCGTCGACTCCGGAGCCCGGAAGAACTGCTCCTGGGCGTCGGCGCCGTAGACGAGGACGACGTCCTTGCCGGCCAGCCGGAAGCGGCCGATGTCGCCGCACTCGTCGTACACCCGCTGGAAGAGGCCGATCGGGTCGACGCGCATCTCGGCGAGGTGGCCCCAGTCGTGCGCGGGGTCCTCGTCCGGGACGGCATAGGAGACTTCGCGGATCTGCTCGGTCATCGGTCCTCCAGGGGGGCCTCGGGGTTCACCTCGATGAGGCTGAGGTGCACGCCACGCGGCGCGCTGACGACGGTGGTGATCGCATCGGCGATCGCCGCGGGCTTGAGGAAGTGGGGGTGCCGGGCCTGCCCGAACCGCACCCACTGGTTGAGCACGAACGCCGCCTCGTCCACGTCCCAGTCGGAGCCCATCTCGCTCCACGTCGGGCCGGGTCGGACGATCGACGCGCGGACGCCGGTGCCCTCGAGCTCCATCTGCATCGCGTGCGCCAGGCCCTCGAGCCCCCACTTGCCGGCGGCGTACGACGACATGAAGGGCCGCGCCCGCACGGCGACGTCGGAGGAGATGAAGACGACGTCGCCGCGGCGGCGCTCGACCAGGCCGGGGACGAAGGCTCGGACCAGTCGGTGGGCGCCGACGATGTTGAGGTCCAGCTCCCGCGCGAACCGCTCGCTGTCGACCTCGTGGACGGTGCCGGGCGCGACCGCGCCGGCGTTCGAGACCACGACCTCGATCTCGCCCAGGTCGGCGACGACCTTCTCGGCGAACGTCCCCACCGAGGTCTCGTCGGTGAGGTCGAGCGCGTGCACGACGGCCTCGCCTCCGGCCTCGCGGACCTGCGCCGCGACGTCCTCGCAGCGGTCGGTACGCCGGGCGCCGAGCGCGACCGGGAAGCCGGCCGCCGCGAGAGCGAGCGCGGTCGCGGCGCCGATCCCCGAGGAGGCGCCGGTGACGACCGCCGGCCGGCGGGAGGGCTGCTCGTACCTGCTCATCGCGGCACCACCGTCATGGGCGCGACCGCGAACCCGCGGACGTTGACCGAGTGCACGCGGCGACAGGCTTCGTGGTCGACCTCGATGGATCCGGCTCGCTCGACGAGCGCGGTCAGGGCCACCCGGGCCTCGAGACGGGCGAGGTTGGCGCCCAGGCAGAAGTGCCGGCCGCTGCCGAAGGAGAGGATCCTGGCCAGCTCGTCCGCGTCGCGGGTGATGTCGTACTCGTCCGGTCGGCCGAACACCGCCTCGTCGCGGTTGGCCGAGCCCAGGCAGAGCAGCAGCTTGGCGCCCTGCGGCGCGACCCGGCCGTGGAGCTCGACGTCCCGGAGCAGGTAGCGGGCGAGGAGCTGGCTGGAGGTGTCGTACCGCAGCGTCTCCTCCACCCAGGGCGCCACCAGGTCGGTGTCCCCCGCGCCGCCGAAGACCAGGTCGTGCTGGTCAGGGTGCCGGGTGAGGTGGAAGGCCGCGTGGCCCAGCAGCTTCGTCGTCGTCTCGTTGCCGGCGACGACCATGAGGAACAGGAAGGCGATCACGTCGTCGTCGGTCAGCCGCTCACCGTCGATCTCCGCCTCGATGAGGGCACTGGTCAGGTCGTCGGTGGGCTTGCGCCGCCGCTCGGCGACCATGTCCAGGTAGTAACCGACCAGCCAGAGCGAGGCCTCGGCGCCGGCCGGCGGCACGTCGTACACCCCGTCCTCGCGGTGCACGACGACGTCGGCCTGGCGACGGACCTCGGCGCGGTCCTCCTCCGGGACGCCCATCATCTCGGAGATGACGTCCATGGGGAGCCGCCCTGCGAAGTCGGCGATCCAGTCGAAGCTGCCCATCTCGAGGCACTCGCCGAGGTAGCGGTCGGTGAGCTCCTGGATGCGTGGGAGGAGGTCGTGGACGCGTCGGGGGGTGAAGCCGCGCGACACCAGCGAGCGCAGGCGCTTCTGGCGAGGCGGGTCCATCCCGAGGATCGACATCACCTTGTGGGCTTCCGGACCCCAGGCACTCCGCTCGATCGCGACACCGTAGGAGTTGGAGTAGGTGCCCTCCGTGCGGAGCGCCTCCGCGATGTCCGCGTGCCGGGTCAGCGCCCACAGGTCCAGGACCGGGTTGTGGTGCAGCGGCTCGTTCGCGCGCAGCCAGGCGTAGACCGGATAGGGGTCGTCCTGGAACCCGTAGTCGTACGGGTCGAGGACCGGGCTGTCCTGCACCACGCTCATGCGTTGCCCCTCATGATCACTCCGACGACGGCGTCCAGCCGCTCGCCCATCTCCGTGTAGGACATCAGCCCCATGCCCGCCTGCAGCAGCGCGCCGGAGAACGCCAGGCCGAGCGCCTCGACCAGTGCCTCGACCATGGCCGGGTCGCCGTCGCCGACGGCCGTGCGGAACCGCCGGACCAGCTCGGCGCCGATCCGCAGCCGCAGCTCGTCCACCTCGGGGTCGGTGCCGAGGAGCGCGGGCGTCACGGCCGCGGCCAGCTCGGGCGCGGAGGCCAGCCGGTGCGAGAGGTTCCTCGTCACGGAGCGGACCCGCTCGACCGGCTCAACCCCCTCCGGCGCGCGGTCGGAGTCCTCGACGAGGAAGCGCCAGAACAGCTCGGCGTACAGCCGGTTCTTGGACGCCAGGTAGGTGTACGCCGTCGCCGACGAGACGCCCGCGCGCTGGGCCACCGTCCGGATCGTCAGGGCCTCCGGGCCGACGGCGCGCAGCTCCTCACGGCCGGCGGCGAGCAGGTGCTCGGCGGTGGAACTGGACACCTGTCCAAACTAGAACGTGTTGCGCTTTCCTGCAATCCCCCACCCGGTGCACACTTTCTGCCATCCTGCGACACAACCCGGACCCGTCCGTCCCCCGTCGAGGAGGCTGTTCATGCTCAAGCGGCACACCCTGGTGGCAGCGACCACCCTGCTCACCGCCCTGGTCCTCGCGGGCTGCGGCAGCTCCGACGGCGGCGGCGCCGACGCGGACGCTCCGGCGGCCGGCAGCGGCCTCTGCGGCGAGGGCACCCCGGACGGCCTGCTCAAGGAGGTCTGCGACAAGGGCACGATCACGGTGTCGACGGACCCGGCGTACCCGCCGCAGTCCTCGCTGGACCCGAAGACGAACACCTACGTCGGCTTCGACATCGACGTGGCGACCGAGATCGCTCACCGGCTGGGCGTGAAGATCGGCTGGGAGACACCCTCGTGGGACGTCATCACCGCGGGCGGCTGGAACGACCGCTGGCAGATGAGCGTCGGCTCGATGACCCCGACGAACGCCCGCCAGAAGGTCCTCGACTTCACCCAGCCGTACTACTACACGCCGGCCGTGGTGGCCGTGAACACCGACAACACCACGATCTCGGACGTCTCCACGGACCTGGACGGCAAGAAGATCGGCGTCTGCTCCGGCTGCACGTACGAGGCCTTCCTCGACAAGACCCTGGCGATCAACGGCTTCACCTTCGACTTCGTCATCGACGACGCCGACATCCACGGCTACGACACCGACACGACCGCCCTGCAGGACCTGGCGCTCGGTGACGGCACCCGCCTGGACGCGGTGATCACCTCGCTCACCACGGCGCAGGGCTACGCCGACGCCGGCAACCCGGTCAAGATCGTGGGCGACCCGGTGTTCTACGAGCCGCTCGCGGTCGCCATCGACAAGTCCGCGGAGCAGGACCCGACGAGCCTGGCCGAGGCGATCGACAAGATCGTCGGCGAGATGCACGACGACGGCACCCTGACCGAGCTCTCCAAGAAGTGGTACGACGGCGTCGACCTCTCCGTGTCGCAGCAGTGACCGATCCCGCCGCCCCCGCAGAGTCGCGGATCGAGCGGCTCGCGCTCGCCAGTGCGCGCGTCCCGTTCCGGCTGAAGGTGGCCGCCGTCTGGGTGGTCATCTTCGTGCTGCTCGCGCTGTTCGTGCTCGCTGCCGGCTTCGATCGTGACTGGATCCGCGACAACATCCGGTACATCGCGGGCGGCCTGCGCTACACGCTCATCATGGCGGTCGGCGGCATCGGCATCGCGATCGTGCTGGCCACGTTCGGGGCGCTCGCCCGGCTGTCGCGGAACCCGATCGCGTACGGCGTGGCGGGGTTCTACGTCTCGTTCTTCCGGGGCACGCCGCTGATCGTGCAGATGTTCCTGATCTACCTCGCGCTACCGCCGGTCGGCCGCAACCTGGCCGATCGCTACACCTGGCTGCCCCCGGACTTCGACTCCGTGTTCGTGCTGTCCGCGGCGATGGCCGGCACGTTGGCCCTCGGCCTCAACTACGGCGCGTACATGACCGAGATCTTCCGGGCCGGCATCCAGGCGGTCGCGCTCGGCCAGTCCGAGGCGGCCGACGCGCTCGGCATGACGCACGCCCAGAAGATGCGCAAGGTGATCCTGCCGCAGGCGTTCCGCGTGATCATCCCCCCGACCGGCAACGAGTTCATCGCGATGATGAAGGACACGGCCCTGGTCTCGTTCCTCGGTGTGACGATCGCCAGCGCGGAGATCTTCCGGCGGGCCCAGCTGCTCGGGAAGGCCGACTTCAAGAACCTCGAGGCCTACCTGGCAGCGGCGATCATCTACTGGGCACTCACGGGCATCTTCTCGTTCTTCCAGCGCCGCCTGGAGTCCCGGCTGGCGCGCGGCTACGTGCGCACGCCGATGAAGGCGATCCCCGTCCAGCCGCACGGCGGCGGAGGAGGAGTCGTATGACCGACCCGATCGTCCGCATCGAAGGGCTGCACAAGCGCTTCGGCCACCTCGAGGTCGTCCGGGGCGTGGACCTGGAGGTCCAGCGCGGCGAGGTCGTGGTCATCTTCGGCCGGTCCGGGTCGGGCAAGTCCACGCTGCTGCGCTGCGTGAACATGATCGAGGACCCGACCGAGGGCACGATCGAGGTGTCCGGGGTCCGTCTCTCCGGCGGCCACCGGACCCGTCGCAAGCGCCGGCAGATCCGGCAGCTGCGGCTGAAGACCGGGATGGTGTTCCAGCAGTTCAACCTGTTCCCGAACATGACGGTCCTCGACAACGTGATGTGCGGGCCGGTGAGCGCCGGGCACGGCAAGGACGCGGTGATCAAGCAGCGGGCCCTGGAGCTGCTCGACCGGGTCGGCCTGGCCGACAAGGCGGGCGAGCACCCGATCCGGCTGTCGGGCGGGCAGCAGCAGCGGGTCGCGATCGCCCGGGCGCTCGCGATGCAGCCGGACGTGATGCTCTTCGACGAGCCGACGTCCTCGCTCGACCCGGAGCTGACCGGCGAGGTGCTGGCGGTGATGACCTCGCTGGCCACCGACCTGCACATGACGATGATGGTCGTGACCCACGAGATGGGCTTCGCCCGCGAGGTCGCGGACCGGATGTGCTTCTTCCACGAGGGCCGGATCCTCGAGGAGGGGCCGCCGTCGCAGATCGTCTCGACGCCGACCTGCCCGGAGACGAAGACGTTCCTGGACGCCGTGCTCTGACCTCTGAATATGCTGGCCCACCGGGCCCAGGGAGGGAACCCATGATCAGGACGACGCCGTTCCATGCGCGGCTCAGCGAGCTCAACGACCAACAGCTCTACACGCACTGGCAGGGCACGCTCTCGCCGATGCGCTACAGCCACGCGCCGAAGCACGAGTACTTCGCGGTCCGCAACAGCGTGGGCGTCTTCGACACCTCGCCGCTGTACAAGTACGCCGTGACCGGTCCGGACGCGGAGCGGCTGCTCTCGGGTGCGCTGGTCCGCGACATCCGGACCTGCCGGCCGGGGCAGGCGCAGTACACCGCCTGGTGCGATGACCGCGGCTTCGTCATGCACGACGGCGTGGCGTTCCGGCACTCGACGGACGACTTCCTGCTCACGGCCGGCCGACCCGCGCTCTCGTGGTTCCAGGAGCTCGCGGCCGGTCTCCGCGTCGAGCTCGAGGACGTCACCGACGACTACGGGATGCTCGCCGTGCAGGGGCCGCGCTCGCGCGCCGTACTGGCCGAGCTGATGCCCGAGGCGGAGAAGCTCGGCTACTTCGATCACGTGCCAGCGAAGGTCGCGGATGCCGGTGTCACGCTCTCGCGCACCGGCTACACCGGCGACCTCGGCTTCGAGATCACCGTCCCCGCCGACGACGCGCTCGCCGTGCTGGACGCGGTGCTGGAGGCCGGCCGGCCGCACAGCATCCGACCGTTCGGCGAGGAGGCGCTGATGACGCTGCGCATCGAGGCCGGGCTGCCTCTCGTGGACGTCGAGTGGCACGACGCGCGGCTCGCCTTCAGCGACGCCGACTGCGTGACCCCCAAGGAGCTCGGCTTCGGGTGGATGCTCCGCGGAGTCCGCGACGGCTCCCGCCGGTTCGTCGGGTCGGACGCGATCCGCCGCGAGCTCGTCGACGGCACCTCGCGCTGGGCGACGACCGGCATCGTCGTCGACCCCGAGGACTGGGACCGGCTGTACCGGGAGGCGGACCTGTTCCCGCCGAAGTCCGAGCACCCGTGGCCGTACGAGTCCATGGTCCTCGACGAGGACCGGGTGGAGGTCGGCTACTGCACGAGCTTCGTCTACTCCCCCGTGCTCCAGCGCCACATCGGGATCGCCCGGGTCCGGCCCGACCTCGCCGCCGCCGGCACCGCCCTGCGGCTCGAGCTCGCCATCAACCACCACAACACCACGGTGCGGGTCACGACGACCTCGATGTCGTTCTTCGACCCCGAGAGGAAGAAGGCATGAGCCACGAGTACGACGCGATCGTCGTCGGCGGAGGCCACAACGGGCTCACCCACCGCGGCGTACCTCGCCAAGGCGGGGCTGCGCACGCTGGTGCTCGAGAAGAACGACCTCGTGGGCGGTGCGGCCATCACCGAGGAGCTGCTGCCGGGGTTCAACTTCACGACGTTCTCGTACGCGCTGAGCCTGCTCCGCCCGGAGATCATCCACGAGCTCAACCTGGTCGAGCACGGGTTCCTCCCGCTGATGATGCCGTCGTCGTTCCACCCGACCGGCGACGGCGACTACCTGCTCTTCGGCGACGACCACGCCCAGAACCTCCAGGAGGTACGCCGGCACTCGCCGCGCGACGCGGACGCCTACGAGCGCTACCACCGCGACCTGGACCGGGTCTGCCAGGCGATCCGGCCGCTCTTCGACAACGCACCGCCGAACGTCTTCGGCAACGACCCCGACGACGCGGCCGACGTGAAGTGGCTGATGGACCACCTCGGCGGCATCGACCGCAAGACGATGCACGACGTCGTGCGGCTGCTGACCGGCAGCGCCAAGGACTGGCTCGACGACTACTTCGAGCACGAGGCGATCAAGGGCTACCACGCCTCCTCGTCGATCATCGGCTCGAAGGTCGGCCCGATGTCGCCGGGCTCCGGCCTGGTGCTGCTGTTCCACAAGATGGGCGAGCACGACGGCCACCTCGGCTCGTGGGCGTTCCACAAGGGTGGCAACGGCGGCTTCACGCAGGTGCTGGCCCGCGCGGCGCAGGCGTACGGCGCCGAGATCCGGCTGGGCGCGCCCGTGACGTCCGTGCTCACCGACGGCGGCCGCGCCGTCGGCGTCGCGCTCGAGGACGGCACCGAGTTCCGCGCTCAGGTCGTCGTGTCCGCGCTCGACCCCCGGCGTACCTTCCTGGAGCTCGTCGAGCCCCGCGAGCTGCCGCTCGACCTCGTCGACAACATCCGCCGGATGAAGTTCCGCGGGGTGTCGGCGAAGGTGAACTTCGCCCTCGACGGGCTGCCGGTCTTCCCGGCCCTGCCGGACACGGTCGACCACTACGGCGGGTTCCTGAACATCGGCCCGACGATCGAGTACGTCGAGCGGGCCTTCGACGCCGCGAAGTACGGCTGGTACAGCGAGCAGCCGTTCATCGACGCCGCGATCCAGTCCGTCGTCGACCCGGACATGGCGCCGCCGGGCAAGCACGTGATGTCCTGCTTCGTCCAGTACGCGCCGTACGAGCTGCGCGGCAGCGACTGGGAGACCGAGCGGCAGGCCTTCGGCGACAAGGCACAGGCCGTGCTCGAGTCGCACTTCCCCGGCTTCGGTGACCTGGTGCTGCACCGGGAGGTCGTGACGCCGGTCGACATCGAGACCCGCACCGGCCTGACCGAGGGCAACATCTTCGCCGGCGAGTTCCTCGCCCCGCAGATGTACTTCTTCCGGCCGGCACCCGGCTGGAGCCAGTACGCCACGCCGATCGAGGGCTACTACCAGTGCGGCTCCGGCACCCACCCGGGCGGCTGCGTCATCGGCTCGCCCGGCAGGCTCGCGAGCGCGCGCGTCCTGAAGGACCTCAAGCGGTGACCAACCACGAGGCCCGACCGATCCGGGTGGCCCTGTCCAACGACTACGAGATCGCGCTGCTGGGGATCGCGCAGATGCTCGCGCGGCACCCCAGCCAGGTCCAGGTCGTCGACCTGACCACGAACACCGAGATGCAGCACCGCCCCGACGTGATCCTGTTCGACACGTTCGGCCGGCTGCCCGACGACGACCGCAAGCTGCGCGCCGTCATCGACCAGAACCCCGCGAAGGTGGTCGTCTACAGCTGGGACGACTACCCCGAGGAGGCGGCCCGCCGGGCCGGTGCGGCGGGGTATGTCAGCAAGCGGCTGAGCGCGAACGAGCTGGTCGCCGCCATCGCCGCGATCCACGACCGGACGACGGTGGAATCCGTCGAGCCGGACGGCGAACCCGTCATCACCTGGCCGGGGCAGGTGATCGGGCTCTCGCAGCGAGAGTCGGAGATGCTGGGCTTCATCACGCGCGGCCTCACGAACGCCGAGATCGCCCGCCGGGCCTACCTCAGCATCAACACCGTGAAGACCTACATCCGCACCGCCTACGCCAAGATCGGCGCGCGCAACCGCGCGGAGGCGGTCGCGTGGGGGATCCGCAACGGCTTCGAGTCCACGGACGACACGGGCATCTGAGGCGGTGTCCGTGGCTTTCTGGCCGCGGGTGGTGGCGACCGAAAGGCAGCAAACGGAACGGCGGGCGGGTGGTCGTCGCCGGTTCCCGGCTTGCGGATCCGAGGGCCGCACTGCGTGTGGAAACGCGCTCGGAATCGTAACCTGTTCGTGACCCAGAACCCTGTGGAACAACGGGTTCTGGGCCTCTCGATGTCGGTGGCCGGTGCTTGAGTAGCACCATGACAGCGATGGCCACACCCAGGCACCGGGTCTCGGTCGCGGTCGCGCAGATGCGCGACCTGGCCGGCTCGGTGACCGATGCGTCGGTGTGGTCCATGGACGCCGCCGAGACCACCGCGACCCTCGTGGAGATCACCCGGCTGAAGGCGCAGGTCGCCGAGCTCGAGGCCCGGGTCGCCGAGCACGCCGACGACGAGACCGTCGACGCCTGGGCGCACCGGACCCGGCAGACCAAGCCCGCGGTGCTGGGCCAGGTCAAGCTCGGCCAGGCCCTGGTCACCCGGGGCCATGTCCGCGACGCGCTGGCGGCCGGTGACCTGGTGGTCGAGCAGGCGCGGGTGATCGTCACCGCGCTGGACCAGTTGCCCGGCGACCTCGACACCGCCCTGGTCGACCGGGCGGAGCGGCACCTGGTCGCCGCCGGACGCGAGCACACCGCCCCGACCCTGCGGATCCTGGGCAAGCGACTGATGGACGTGGTCGCCCCCGACCTGGCCGACGCCTACGAGGCCCGCCAGCTCGCCCGCGAAGAAGCCGACGCGCTACTGGCCACCACGTTCACGATGGTCGACGACGGCCACGGCAAGTGCCTCGGGAAGTTCACCGTCCCGTCCTTGCACGGTGCCGCGCTGAAGAAGATGCTGCTCGCGATCGCCGCGCCCAAGCACCGCACCGCCACCGACGGCCCCGCCGCCCCCGGCGCCGGGGTGGTGCCCCGGCCCGGCCGGGAACGCCTGGGGCGGGCGTTCTGCGAGCTGATCGAGCGCTACCCCGCCCACCTCCTCCCCCAGACCGGCGGGGTGTCCGCGACGATCGTGGTGACGATGACCCTGGAGGCCCTCGAGGGCCGGCTCAAGCAGGCCGCCCTGCTGGACACCGGGGAGAAGATCACCGCGGAGACGGCCCGCCGGCTGGCCTGCGAGGCCGGGATCATCCCCGCCGTGCTCGGCGGCAACTCCGAGGTCCTCGACCTCGGCCGGACCCGCCGGTTCCACACCAAGGCCCAACGGACCGCGATCGGGATCCGGGACCAGGGCTGCACCGAACCCGGGTGCGATTGGCCGCCGGCGATGTGTCACGTCCATCACGACATCCCGTGGAGCCGCGGCGGACCCACCGACGTGCAACACGGCAGGCTCCTCTGCCCGAAACACCACACCAGATTCCACCGACGAACCTAGGCCGACGCTGACGAGGCCGCGCTCGGTCACGATTGCGCATCCATCGGCGAACGGTTCCGCACCAGTTCCCCGCCGGGACGTGTGCTGCCTACGTCTGGCGGATAAGAAGAAAGGGTCGCCCCGCCTCGACTGACCGCCGGCTGCTGTGGGACGGGCGACGCCGAACGTGCACGGTGGTCGCAGGACGAGGGCCGGTGCCGTGTGCACCGCGCCCTGGTCGGTGCCTGCGCGCGCGCAGGCCGTACGAGCGTGACCTTCTTCCAGGAGTTGGCCCATGAGTCTTCGCAAGCGCATGGTCGCGGTAGGTGCCGCGGCCGCCCTCGCAGCCGGCCTCGCCGCATGTGGCGGCGGTGGCTCCAGCGGCAACAACGGTTCCCCCCAGTCCGACAAGTCCGGCGGGGACCTCCTCTACTACATCTACACGCCGATCGAGCACCTCGATCCCCAGCGCGTGTACGTCGGTCGCGACATCTCCAACCTGACCCGGACCGTCTACCGCTCGCTCGTGGCGTTCCCCGTCTCCGAGGACCCGGACGTGGCCAACAAGCCGGTCCCCGACCTCGCAACCGACACCGGCACGTCCACCGCGGGCGGCAAGGTCTGGTCGTTCACGGTCAAGGACGGGGTGACGTGGGAGGACGGGCAGCCCATCACCTGCGAGGACTTCAAGTACGGCGCCTCCCGGGTGTTCGCGACCGACGTGATCACCGGTGGCCCCAACTACCTGCTCAGCTACCTGGACATCCCGACCGACCCGAAGACCGGGCTGCCGGCGTACGACGGTCCCTACAAGAAGGACGGCCAGCAGTACTTCGACAAGGCCGTCACGTGCGACGGCAACACCATCACCTACCACTTCAACAAGCCGTGGCCGGACTTCCCGCTGGCGATCGCTGGCCTGCACATGATGGACCCGTACCGGCAGGACAAGGACCAGGGCGAGCGCTCGAACTACCAGATCTTCTCCAACGGCCCGTACAAGCTCGAGGGCACCTGGAGCAAGAACAAGGGCGGCACGCTGGTACGCAACACCAACTACGACCCGTCCACGGACACGCCGGACCTGCGCAAGGCCCTGCCGGACTCGATCGAGTTCCAGGTCGGTCTGACGGCGGAGAACCAGTACGACCGGCTGATCGCCGACACCGACCCCAATGCGGTCACGGGAACGTCCGCGCCACCGGCGTACTACAGCCAGATCGAGGGCGCGGTCGCAGACCGCTCGGTGCTGGTCGACTCGCCGTACGTCTACTACCTGGTGCCGTACTTCCGCAGCGCCGAGATGAAGAACCTCAAGGTGCGTCAGGCGCTCGCGCTCGCGACGAACGCCGACGCGTACAACGTGGCACTCGGGGGCGACAAGGCCGGCAAGGTGGCCGAGTCGGTCGTGAACCCCTCCGTGGTCGGCTACCAGGCGAACCCCGCTTTCGACGGGTCGAACTCGGGTGACACCGCGGCCGCGAAGAAGCTGCTCGAGCAGGCCGGCGTCCCGATGCCGGTGCCGATCAAGTTCACCTATCCCTCCAGCGAGACCGCCGACAAGTGGGCGGCCGCGCTGAAGGACACGTGGGACCAGGCCGGCTTCGACACGACGCTCGACGGCCTCGGTGACACCTATTACGACGTCATCCAGAAGCCCGACAAGGACTCCGACGTGATGTGGGGCGGCTGGGGCGCCGACTGGCCCTCGGCGATCACGGTGACGCCTCCCCTGTTCGACAGCCGCCCGAACCTGACATCGGCCTCCGACGGACAGGACTACGGCGCCTACGACAGCCCGGCGTTCAACAAGCTGGTCGACGAGGCCCAGCACGCGGCCGACCTGGACACGCAGACCGCCGCCCTGCAGAAGGCCGACATCCAGCTCGGCAAGGACGTCGCCTACATCCCGCTCAGCGTCGCGCGGTTCTACATGCTGCACGGCTCCAAGGTGACGAACTTCGTCGCCACCCCGGCGTCGAACGGCTATCCCGACCTCGGCGCCATCGGCGTCCAGAGCTGACCGCCCCCGACGGACAGCTGCCTCCGGTCCCCCCGGGTCGTCGCCTCCCGACCGTGATCGGGAGGCGGCGACCTGTGCGGGCGATCGCGTCGCCAGAGGCTGCGCGGGTCGCGGTCGCCCGGTCATCGGCGCCACCGCAGCGACTGGACGAGGACGCCGGCCACGACCAGGGCGCAGCCGAGCACCTGGAGCACCGTCGGCACCTGGTCCAGCAGGACGACCGACAGCAGCAGCGCTCCTACCGGCGTGAGCAGCAGCAGGGCCGCCGCGTGGGCCGTCGTGAGCCGGGGAGAGCCCACGGCGACCAGCGCCCAACCCGGCGCCTGGCCGACGGCGGCCACCAGCACCAGCCAACCGAACGCCGTCCACCCCGGGCTCAGGGTCAAGCCACCCGCGAGCGCCCCGACGGCCGCGGACACCACGGCAGCCGTGACCAGGGTGTCCCGGTAGCTGCGCAGCGCGGTCTGGTTCCCCAGTCGGCGCAGCAGGAACAGGAATCCCGAGTACGCGCCCGCGGCCAGCAGTGCGTGGAGTGTCCCGATGCCCGCCTGTGAGCCGGCACTCGCACCTCCGGCCAGGCCGCCCGCCAGCACCACCCCGCACGCCATCACCGGAAGTGCGACGAGGTACCGACCCGGCGGTCGCTCCCGGTCGACGGCCCACGCCAGGCCGGGCACGATGACGATCTGGGCGTTGACCAGGACCGTCGACAGTCCCGCGCCGAGCTCCGCGATCGACTGCGCCCACCAGATCATGTCTCCGGCGAAGAGGGCCCCGCACAGCGAAGCCAGCGCGATCCGTCGGCCAGGTGAGCGAGCCGCGTCCGCCGTGCGTGGCTCCCAGCGTGCCGCCAGCGCGACGAACGGCGCCGCCAGCAGGCAGCGCCAGACCGACGACGTGGCCGACGACGCACCCGAGAGATCGATGAAGATCGCCGTCGTCGACACGGCCAAGGCGCCGACGGCGACGGCAACCGCCGCCGACCGGTTCGACCGCCGGAGGTGGCGCAGCGGGCCGGCGTACTCGAGACCAGGTCGAGCCGTGCCGGGAGAGCTGGCCATCTAACGACTGAAACCGCTTTGACCCGTTACTGTCAAGGTGTGGAAACGGCACCGGTGCTCGGCTTCGCCGACGGCGGCTCGCTGCAGGCGACCGCCAACCACCCGGCACTCGAGCTGCTCAACACCGTGGCCTGGCGCCTCGACCGCGACCGGACGGTCGACCGTATCGAGGAGGCGTCCGAGCTGGTGCGGTGGGCGGCCTTCGTCGGCATCCTCGACCCGGGGCAGCGGGAATGGTTCACCGCCGAGGCGCACCAGGACCGCGCGGGCGCCCGCGAGGTGGTCACCCGCTGCCGGGACCTGCGCGATGCTCTGTACGCCGTCGTACAGCCGCTGGCGACGGACGGACGATCCGACCCGGCGCCGCGAGCCCGCCTGGTGGCCCGCCTCCTGCGGGACCTCGGCCACAGCGAGATCGTGACCGTGATGCCGTTGCGATGGGACAGCCGCCCGCGAGGACTGCGCGACCTGCCGGAGGCGCTCGGCATCCACGCCTGGGACCTGCTCGCCCACGAGGACCCCACCCGGCTCCGGCAGTGCCGGGACGACGCCTGCGGCTGGCTCTTCCTCGACCGCTCGAGGAACGGGTCGCGGAGGTGGTGCAGCTCTGCCGACTGCGGCAACAGGAGCCGCGCCCGGCGACACCGGTCCAGGACCAGCGCGACGACCGCGCCCCGGACCCCGAGCTGAAGAACCAAGCCACGTACCGCACAGGAGGCTCGAATCCGCCGAACCTTGCGGTCAGGGCCGGTGGGGTGGTGGGGCGTCGTCGCCCGCGGTGGCCTCGAACGTGCCGTCGATGACCTGTTGGGCCAGGAGGCGCACCTTGATGTTGCGGGTCTGGGAGTTCCGGGTCAGGAACGCGAACGCCTGGTGGCGGTCGATGCGGTAGCGCTCCATCAGGATCCCGATGGCGGTGCCGATGTCGGTGCGGGTGTGGAGCGCCTCGCTCAGCTGCTCCACCTGGGAGGCGTAGCCGAGCAGCGCGCCGGCCTGGGTGGCGAAGAGCTCGGCGATCTGGACGGTGTCACGGTCGAAGGCCCCGGCGTGCCTGGCGTACAGGTTGAGGGCTGCCGTCTCTCCGTCGTGGAGCAGCTGGATGGCTGCCTGCGCACCGATGCCCAGGTCCACCGCCCTGGGGCCGTAGCGCGGGAACTCGCTGGTGGCGGCCATGTCGTTGACCAGCACGAACCGGTCGTCGGTGACCGCGGCGTAACAGGGACCTTCGTGAAGGTCGTACTGCACGTGGTCGGCCTTCTCGGCCACGGGGTCAGTGGCACTCAGGGTGCGCAGTGGTTCGTTCCCGCTGCGCACCGTGACGCTCACGAAGTCGGCGCCCGGAATGTTACGGGCAGCCGACTGGGCCAGGGACTCCAGCGCGACATGGCGTGCGGGCGGCACTGGTCCGTCCCGCCGGACGTCGCTGGCGCGACCCCGTGTCTCCCTTGTGCCGTCCATGACATCCCTCCCCGGATCGCATGTTGCCGAGCTCCCCGCCTGGTCAGCCCACCGAGCTCAGAGCGTGGTGCGGTGCTGTCGGATGATCCGCTGCGCGATGTGGAGGATCGTCTGTTCGTCGTCCAGGGCTGCTCGTCGCAGCAGGCCGGCGGCCTGCTCAGCGCTCACCGTCTGGCTTGCCATGAGCAGCCCCGTGGCAACGCTGATGTCGGCCTGGTCGTCGGCGTCCCGCTGGGCTTGCTCCACAACGCCGCGGGCAGCCGCGAACTCCGGAGAGCGGCTCACAGCGATCGTGACCTGCGTGGCCAGCACAGCAGCCACGGCCTCCGCCGTCTCGTCGAAGACGCCACTGCGACTGTAGAGGTTGAGCGTGGCGACGGGCTCCTCGCCCCAGATCGCCGGGGTCGACAGGACACTGGTGACGCCCAGCTTGCGCGCGGCGACGGCGAAGTGCGGCAGCACCTCCTCCAGGCCCACCAGGTCCAGCCGCAGCCCTTCCATGGTTCGGAAGGTCTTCAGGCAGGGTCCGTCATGGAGGTCGTACTGCACCATGTCGAGCTCGAGAGCCACCCGTGCAGTCGCCGACGCCGTCGTCGGACGACCGTTGACCGCCAGCGCGACGCTGGCCGCGTCGCAGCGGGGCACCGAGGTGGTGGCCAGTTCGGCGATGTCGGCCAGCACGCCCCCCAGGGTGCCCCGGGTCTGGATCACCTCGGCGAGCTCACCCAATGAGGAGAGAAGATCATCACTGATCGCCGGACGGCTCCCACGCTGATCAGCGCACATGTGCGTCTCCTCAATCCCCGGGTCGTGACGACATCCGCTGTTGCTCAGGGGACCCGAGCGAGCCCTGTCAGGATACTGGACCGCTCCTGCTCGAGGCAGAGACCGGGACGCCGCCGATCGGGTACCCGGTCGTCGAGATGTCCATGCCGCTCGAGGCCATCTTCCCAGGCATGCCCGCCCCGAGCAGAGGGAACCGGATCGCGTCAGCACACGACGAGGAGGATCATCATGGCCACCGGCGAAACCGGCTTCGACGACGTCACCTACGACCTGATCTCGGTGCAGTACCACTCCCTCAAGGCAGGCCACGACTACGGCCAGTACGTCCGGGACGCAGAGAACGCCGGCCAGGCCGACATCGCCGCGTTCTTCCGGCAGGTCATGGAGGAGGACTCCACCCGCGCCCATCGCTGCCACGAGTTCCTGCGGAACCTGGGCGGTACCGACAACACCAGCCCACAGCAAGGTACCGAGTGACGCCGCGGGACCCGGCCCGTCTCCGAGCGTGAGGGGGTGACGATGTCCGACGACACTCTGTCGCTGCTCAGGGACCCGTACGGGTTCATCGGCCGGCGCGCTCGGCTCACCGGCCGAGACGCCTTCGAGACCCGCCTCCTGGGCAGGCGAGCGGTGTGCGTGACCGGGCCCAGGGCGGCCGAGCTGTTCTATGACGAGGCCCGGTTCACCAGGGTCGGAGCGGCGCCCCTGCCGCTGCAGCTGACACTCTTCGGTCGCGGCGGGGTCCAGGGCCTCGACGGGCCGGATCATCGACACCGCAAGGCTCTGTTCAGCCATTTCATGGAGCGCGAGCAGGTCGAGGGGCTGGTCGCAGCCTTCACCAAGCACCTGGAGCAACAGATCCAGGGATGGACCACGCGCGACACGGTCGCGCTCTACCCCGAGTTCCAACGGGTGCTGGTCCTGGCTGTGTGCGAATGGGCTGGCATTCCCCTCTCCGAGGCCGAGCTGGGCCCGCGGACGCGTCAGCTGGTGTCGCTCTTCGACGATGCCGGCGCGCTCGCCCCTCGCCACCTACGCTCCGTGGTGGCCCGCCGGCTCGCCGACCGCTGGGCGGAGGACCTGATCAACGATGCCCGGGCACCTGGTGCACCACTGGTTCCCGACTCGCCGGTGGCGCTGGTCGCGACGTACCGGACACCGGCCGGTGACCTGCTGCCCGCCCGCATCGCCGGTGTCGAGCTGCTCAACCTGCTCCGTCCGACGGTGGCGGTCTCGGTGTTCCTCACCCTGGTCGGGCAGGCGTTGCGTGACCATCCCGAGTGGCGCGACCGCCTGCGAGCAGACAACAGCCTCGACGACGCGTTCGTGCAGGAGGTACGGCGGTTCTACCCCTTCTTCCCTGCGGCGATCACCCGGGTGCGCCGGGACTTCGAGTGGCACGGCGTCCACTTCGGCAAGGGCCAACGGGTGCTTCTCGACCTCTACGGCACCGACCACGACGATCGCACCTGGGAGGACCCGCACCGGTTCGACCCGATGCGGTTCCATGGCGACCCGCCCGGGCCGTTCGCCTTCGTCCCGCAGGGAGGCGGCGAGCCGCAGACCCACCACCGCTGCCCGGGCGAACCGATCACCGTCGCCCTGATGAAAGCAGGCACCGAGCTGCTCGCACGCAGACTCGACTACGGGTACGGCGACCCTGCCGAGCAGCTGGACACGACCCGGGCACCAGCGCTTCCCCGTCACGGGTTGTTGCTCCACCGACCGCGCGAGCGCACGACGGTCTGACCTCGACGGCAAGGTGAGGGCAACGGATCCCGGCAGCTCCGGCGACCGACACCCGGATCGCCGTCCGGGCCGGGTCGACGCGCCGCCGGACGCCGCGTGCGTGCCGGACGAACGGGTACCGGTCGTGGATGAACACGTCCTACCCCTACGACCCCGAGCTTCACCCGGCCGGCTCCAGCGCCGCTGACGGACAGTGCTCGTGGCACGGCGCCGAGGGCTCCCAGGAGGCCGGCTGCGAGGGTGAGCCGGTCGTGTCCTTCCAGGACGACCAGGGACGCTGGCAGTCGGGATGCCAGCGGGCTCTCGAGGAGCTCGTCGAGCGCGGGCAGATCGAGCCACTGGGTCAAGGCGCATGAGCGAGTCCGGGACGACTGCTCCCGAGCCGGACGAGCTGGAGATCTTCGACGTCCTGCCGGAAGGATCGGCGACCAGCCTCCTGGCCTGTCGGGTGTGCGGCGCCCTCGTGCCCTCGGAGCGCGGCTGTCCCCGCGTTCACTGGGACTGGCACGAGGCGACCAACGGGGCCTGAGCTCCCCCGGCTGGACCGCGACACCTCACACGGACCCGGCGCCCGACCGCCCGGATCTGCGGAGACGGGCAGCACGCTCAGGCGGACGCTGTCGTGTCGTATCCGGTGGCGCGAATGGTCCTGGCGGGCACACCCGCGACGACGGTGTCCGCGGGCACGTCCTTGGTGACGACGGAGCCGGCGCCGACGATGGCGCCGTCGCCGATCGAGACGCCGGGCAGCACGGTGACCCCGGCGCCGAGCCACACGTGGCGTCCGATGAGCACCGGGCTCGGGCTCATGTCGGCGCGGCGGTCAGGATCGATGGCGTGGTTGAGCGTGGTCAACGTGGTGCCGTGCCCGATGAGGGTGCCGTCGCCGATGGTGATGCCGCCGGTGTCCTGGAAGCGACAGCCCAGGTTGATGAACACGTCCTTGCCGAGGTGCAGGTTCTTGCCGAACTCGCTGTGGAAGGGCGGGAAGACGGTGACCGAGTCGTCGACCGGCCGGCCGGTGAGCCGGCCGAGGAGGTCGCGTACCTCGTCCGGGTCGTGGTACCCGGAGTTGAGCTCCGCCGTGATCTGGAACGCCTCCTGTGCGGCATCATGCATGAATTCGTGGTGGGCGGACCCGCCCTCGATGAGCGCGCCGCTGTTCACGTGCTGGAGAAACTCCCGGAGCTGCATCGAAGTCACCTGGCCTCGAGGGTGGCGGTGACCGCACCGTCCAGCGCCGCGATGCGCTCCGCGGCGATGTCGTCGAGACGGCCCAGGACGACGATGCCCGGGAAGTAGGACTGGTCGCCGTAGTAGAGGACGAGGTCGTTGCCCGGCGCGTAGTAGCCGAGGTCGCCGATCTCGGGGTCCGCACCCTCGGGCTGGCCCTCGAGGGACAGCGGCCCGGGCAGCGGTCCGGTCTTCTCCACCCCGCCGTGGTCGATCATCTCGATGGTGACGGGCAGCTGGGCGAGCAGGTCCACGCTGGCGGCGCTGTGATCGAGCGTGGCGGTGAACTGCTGGTCGCCGATCCTGATGCCGATCCGCATGATGGTCTCTTCTCCGGCCGGGGCGGCCTCGGGGCTGTCGGTCCGGTCGCCGGTTGTCGGATTCCCGGTGGGGCTCGGAGCCTCAGGGCTTGCGGACGCACAGGCACCGAGGGTGATCGGCACCGCGAGAGCCAGTCCGGTCGCCGTCGGACGTGCGCGGGCGGTGACGGTCATGGCAGGAGGAGCACCTTGGTGGCGGTGCGCTGGTCCATGGCCTGGTAGCCCTCGGCGGCGCGGTCGAGCGGGAGGGTGAGGTCGAAGACCTTGCCCGGGTCGATGGCGCGGTCCCAGATGAGCTTGATGAGCTCGGGCAGGTACTGCCGGACCGGCGCGGGTCCGCCGTGGAGGTGGACGCCGGCCATGAACAGCTCGTCGCCGGGGATCGCGACGTCGTGGGAGACGCCGACGAACCCGACGTGCCCGCCGGGGCGGGTGGAGTGGATGGCCTGCATCATGGCTTCCTGGGTGCCGACGGCCTCGATGACCGAGTGTGCGCCGAGACCGTCGGTGAGCTCCTTGACCTTCGCGACGCCGTTCTCGCCGCGCTCCTCGACGATGTCGGTGGCGCCGAACTCCCTCGCCAGCGTCTGACGGTCGGCATGCCGGCTGAAGGCGATGATCCGCTCAGCGCCGAGCTGCTTGGCCGCCAGGATGCCGAGCAGGCCGACCGCGCCGTCACCCACGACGGCGACGGTCTTGCCGGGCCCGGCCTCGGCCGCGACGGCTGCGAACCAGCCCGTGCCGAGCACGTCGGACGCCGCCATGAGCGACGGGATCAGGTCGGGTTCGGGCATGCCCGGCGTCGCGACCAGGGTGCCGTCGGCGAGCGGGATCCGGGCCAGCTCGGACTGGGTGCCGATGGTGCCCATGAGCACGCGGTGCACGCAGTAGGCCTGGTAGCCGGCGCGGCAGATCTCGCAGGTGTTGTCGGAGGCCCAGAACGAGCCCACGACGAAGTCGCCGACCTCGATGGTGCGGACCTCGTCGCCGATCGCCTCGACCACGCCGACGTACTCGTGGCCCATCACCTGGTGCTCGACCGGTTCAGCGCCCCGGTAGGGCCACAGGTCGCTGCCGCAGATGCAGGTGGCGCTCAGCCTGATGATCGCGTCGGTGGGCTCGATGATGACGGGGTCCGCGCGGTCCTCGACCCGCACGTCCCCGGGTGCGTGCATGACTACCTGGCGCATGGCGTTGGTCTCCTCTTCTCGGTGCTGGTCCTACTGCTGGTTCGGCGGCCTCCGCCGCACCCCGACGAGTGAACACGCTCCTCCGCGCGTGTAGGAGTCACTGTCGAGGGGTGCATTGGCAGGGCACCCCTCGAGGCCGTGATCGCGGCGTCGAGCGGCTTAGGCTCGACGACGTGGACAACCGACAAGAGGTGCGCGAGTTCCTCACCACCCGGCGCGCGCGCATCACGCCGGACCAGGTCGGCCTCGCGACCACCGGCAGCCGCCGCGTGCCGGGCCTGCGGCGCAGCGAGGTCGCGACGCTGGCCGGCCTGAGCGTGGAGTACTACGCCCGGCTCGAGCGCGGGCAGATCGCCGGCGCCTCCGCAAGCGTCCTGGAGGCGCTGGCCCGCGCACTCCAGCTCGACGAGACCGAGCGCGCCCACCTCTACGACCTCGCCCGCGCCGCCGACGGGATCCCCACCAGCGGCCGGCCACGGCGTCGTACGCCGACCAAGGCCGCGTCGCGGCTCAGCCTGCAGTGGGCGCTGGAGGCCATCACCGACGGCGTGGCGTTCGTCCGGGACCCGCACCAGAGTCTGCTCGCGACCAACACCCTGGGCCGGGCGTTCTACTCGCCTGTCATCGGCGACGGTGGCAGGACCCCGAACCTGGCCCGGTTCCAGTTCCTCGACCCCGCCTCGCGCGAGTTCTACCCCGACTGGGAGCTCTTCGCCGAGATGTGCGTCGGCATCATGCGCTCCGAGGCCGGCCGCGACCCACACGACCGGGGTCTGCAGGACCTCGTCGGCGAGCTCTCCACCCGCAGCGACACGTTCCGCCGCCTGTGGGCGGCCCATGACGTCCGCACCCACGGCACCGGCACCAAACGATTCCAGCACCCCATCGTGGGCGAGCTCAGCCTCGCCTACGAGGAGCTCGCCATCACCGCCGAGCCCGGACTCGTCCTCCTCGTCTACACCGCCGAACCCGGATCACCCTCCGCCGAACGCCTCCGGCTGCTCGCCTCCTGGGCGGCATCGGAGCACGCGTCCATCCCCAGCGACCACTCCTAGGGAGGAGTTCCACCACCACCATGAAGCTCACCCGCAGCTCCACCGACACCGCGACCGGTCCCGCCGACTGGTTCACCGGCGACGTCTACATCGACGGCATCCGCAACCCCGACGACCAGTCCGCGGTCGGCTGCGCCCACGTCCGCTTCACACCCGGCGCCCGCACCGCATGGCACCACCACCCCAAGGGACAGACCCTCTACGTCACCGACGGCATCGGGTACGTCGCTCGCCGCGGCAGCCGGCCACAGGAGATCCGCCCCGGCGACGTGGTCTACATCGAGCCCGGCGAGGAGCACTGGCACGGCGCCACCCCCGGCCGCTTCATGGCACACGTCGCCATCCAGGAAGCCGACGACCACGGCGACGTGGTGACCTGGCTCGAGCACGTCACCGAGGACGAGTACACCCAGCGCGATCAGCACTGATCGGGCTACCTGGACGTCATGCTGACGGGCTCCGGCTCTTGACGATCCGGCTGGGAGCGTACGGCTGGCGGCGGAGTGTTCCGCCCGTGCGAAGGGCCCTCACAGTCAGCGTCTGAGTGCCCTTCTGCCTGTGTGGCAGCAGGAGCTCGCCGGTGTTCGCTCACGACGTCGAACGTCGCTCCTCCCCAGCCTCACAAGGCGAATGGCGGCGCAGGTGCCGCCCGTTGCTCATGGCGGTCCGGTGCCAGGTCACCGCGATCCGTGCCCGCCGGTGGTCGAGCGGTGCTCCAGGGCGGTGACGAGGCGCGCGGCGACGTGGGCCGCTTGACGTAGGTCGTCCTCGGACCAGTCGGAGAGGAACTCCTCGTAGACGGCTCGCGCGGTCTGCTTCGTCCGTCGGTGGCGGGCTGCCCCAGGACGAGTGGCCTTGACCAGGACGGCGCGGCCGTCGAGCGGGTCGGTGGCTCTCGCGACCAGGCCCATCGACTCGAGCCGGCGCACCTGGGTCGTCATGGTCGACCGGTCGACCTCCTGCCAGTCGGCGAGCGCGGAGAGGCGCACCGGTCCGGTGTCGGTGATGCGGCCCAGGAGCCACGCGTCCGTGGCCGACAGGGCGGGCTCGGCGTCCGCCAGCATGGCCCGTCGGACATCGCTTCGCGTGAACCAGCGCACCACCATCGGCACGGCCCGCTCCATGACGGCCGCCGCGGCGACCACCGCCTCTGCTCGGCTCTCATCACTCATGTAGTGAGACTAGCCCAACCATTTTGGTTTGATGAGTCCAACTGTTATGGTTGAAACATCAACCGCTAGTGCAGAAGGAGTCCCGATGACGACAGGCACAGTCGCCCCGACCGAGTTCGCGGCCGAGACCGCCATCGACATCGGGACCCTCGTCAGCGACGTCGCTGAAGACGACGTGGTCGACATCTGGGGTCATGGCTCGTTCCCGGCCAGCGACCCGCCGGCCAACTGGTGACCGGCGCAACACCGCGCCGGGCTCGCAGTCGAAGACGAACACGAAGAGGAAGACGAAGGAGGACAAGATGAGCAGCAGTTCCGTCAAGCACCGTGGCTCCATCGGGCCGGTGGCCCGCGAGGGCATCCCCAGCGAGGTCGACGTGGTGATCGTCGGCTCCGGCGGGGCCGGCCTCATCGCCGCGCTGACCGCCGCGAAGGAGGGCGCCCAGGTCGTGGTCGTGGAGTCCCGTGAGGTCGTCGGCGGCGCCACCGGCATCTCCGCCGGTGCGGCTTGGATCCCCAACCACGGCTTCTCCACCGAGGCGCTGAACGTCGACGACGACCTGGACCAGGCCCGCCGCTACATCTACGGACAGGGCCGCGGAGAGGTCCTCGACCACGCGCTGGTCGAGCAGTTCCTGCAAACCGGACCCGAGGTCGCCCGCTACATCGAGGAGCACACCGCCTTCGGATGGATCCCGACCATCTGGCCGGACTACCGCTCCGACATCGACGGCGCTTCCGTGGGGCGCGCGCTGTTCCCCGGCCCGTACTCACCCGCCGGCTTGGGCGAGGCCGCGAAGTACGTGCGACCGGCTCTGACGACCGGCATGGCCAAGAACCCGCTGCCGTTCTGGCTGCTCGCCGGCATCGGCGTCAAGGACGCGTGGCTCGCGGGTCCGGCACTCGTGGGGGCCCTGCTCGAGGCCGGGCTCCGCAACGGGGTCGACGTGCGCGTGGAGGCACCGGCGGTCCGGCTGGTCACCGACGAGGCAGGGGTGCACGGTGTCGTCGTCCGCGCCGAGGGCGTCGAGCACGAGGTCCGGGCCCGCCGGGGCGTCGTGCTGGCCAGCGGTGGTTTCGAGAGCTCGGACGAGAAGACCACCACCTACCTGGACGCACCGTTCGGTGTGCAGGTCTCCCCGAAGGGCCACGACGGCATCGCGGTCCAGCTCGCGCAGGAGATCGGTGCCGACCTGACCGGCATGGAGGACGCCTGGTGGATGCCCGGCGTGCAACTGCCTGGCGAGGAGCTGGAGGGACAGCCGCTCAGCCGCGTGTTCCTGGGCGAGCGGGCGCTGCCGCACAGCATCATGGTCAACGCCGACGGCGAGCGATTCGCCAACGAGGCGCTCGCCTACGACCAGTTCGGCCGGATCATGCGTGAGGTCGACCCGCGGACAGGGTTGATGCCGAACGCGACGGCCTGGCTGGTCTTCGACCACACCTACTGGAAGAAGTTCGGCATCTTCGGAGTCACTCCCGGCGGCGAGGTCCCGGACTACCTGCACCGGGCCAACACTCTCGCGGAGCTCGCGAGCCAGATCGGCGTCGACCCTGATGGCCTGCAGCGCACTGTCGAACGGTTCAACCCCGACGCCCGGCGCGGCCGGGACTTGCAGTTCGGTCGCGGCGAGACCCTCTTCGACCGGTACTTCGGCGACTTCCACCCCCGGCTGGGCAAGTACTCGCCCGACGCGATGTTCCCCGCCGCGACCGCGAAGGTCCGCGGGCTGGTGGCCGCGGCGATCGGGCCGCTGGTGAGCAGGCTCGCCGGCCGGGTCGCGAAGGCCGACGACCCCGAGCGGGTCCGCTCGTTGGTGGTCGGTCCGCTGGCGAAGATCATCCGGCCGGTGTTGAAGAGCCCGCGGTCGAGCGTGCTCGGTCCGGTCGAGACCGCGCCGTTCTACGCGCTCAAGGTCGAGGCCAGCGCGCTGGGCACCGTCGGAGGTCCGCGCACCGACGCCCTGGGCAGGGCGCTCGACACCGACGGCAAACCGATTCCCGGCCTGTACGCCGCTGGCAACGCCGGCGGCGCACCGACCAAGGGGTTCTACGGAGGCGCTGGCGGAACCATCTCCCTCGGCCTGGTCTTCGGCCACCTCGCCGGGCGTGAGGCCGCCAACCACACCGGCTCTGACACCGGCCTTGACGCCGCGCGCGAGGCTGTTCCTGAAGTCGCCAACGACGCGGCGCGCGCACCGGTCGACGCCTGAACCACCCGGCGTTGCCCTCGACAGCCGCGACTCGCACAGCGGCCGAGGGCAACGCCGGCACCGACCGTGCCCGCACCCTGAACCCCACCTCCCGGCACCCTAGGTGCCCCGAGGTCTCCCTACCCACTGGCAGAACGGAGGAGGACTCACCATGTCCGACAACGGCTACATGATCTGGTTCGTAGCGACCGCGGCGATGATCATCGCCGTCCTCACCATCGGCACACTCGCCGCAGCCGGCCTCATCGGCGACGACAACAGCCCGACCCGGCCAGCGCCCGATGCCCGCGCCAGCGATCACCGCGATGACCGCGGCCCCGAGAGGACCCGGGACGACGACGCCGCAGCGGCGGCCGCCGCCGGCGAGCGACGGCTCGAGGCTGAACCCACTGACGCGGACCCCACCGTTCACGCGGCCCGCGCGTACGCGAACGCTGGCAGGCAGCGATGAAGACCTACCGGCTCATCTGGACCGCCGCCGTCTCCATCCTGGTGGCCCGCGGCCTCGTGCTTGGCATCGAGCACACCCGGGTCCCGACCACCGTGATGTTCCTGCTCGGCGCCGTCGCCGGTGCCGTCTGGACGCTGCGCCGCCGCGGCCGCCGCGCCGGTCTGACCGCGGTCGCCGCAGGTGCCGTCTCGGCGGCGGTGGTCGGGCACGCCGAGGCCCTGGGCGCGGGCCTCCTGCTGATCGTGATCATGGCGGTCGGGAGCGCACCCGGCGTTCTGACAGCACGCGACCGCATGGCCGCCGTGCCGTCGCGTACGGCGCGGACGTTGGACGCGCTGACGCGTGGGCTCGCCCCATGGCTCCGGGATACGTGCCGGCATCACCGTTGAGCCAGCTCACCGACGAGCAGCTGTGGGACGCGTGGCGCGAGACCGAGGCCGCGCTCCACGCGCTCCACGCGCGCCGCGCGCTCCCCGGATCGGTCCCGACGGCCGACGTCCTCGAGCTCGTCGACCGGCGCCAGGCCTACCTCGAGGAGCTCGAGCAGCGGGACCCGGCACACGTCACCGGCCTGCTCGCCCCCGGGGCGCCGGTCGACTGGGACGACGCCGTACGGCGGCTCGCCTCATGACCGTCCAGAGCGCCGGGTACCGCTGCGGCGAGCTGAGGATCGGAGTGCCATGAGCGTGCCGGCCTGGGTGTGGGGCCTGACCGTTGCAGCGATCGTCGCGCTCCTCGCCTTCGACTATGTCTTCCACGTGCGCAAGGCTCACGTGCCCTCGCTGCGCGAGGCTGCGACCTGGTCGGCGCTCTACGTGGGGATCGCGCTGGTCTTCGGGTTCGGAGTGCTCGTGTTCGGCGGAGGCACGGCCGGGTCGGAGTACTTCGCCGGCTACGTCACCGAGAAGGCCCTGTCGGTCGACAACCTGTTCGTGTTCCTGATCATCATGGCCAGCTTCCGGGTGCCTCGCGAGGATCAGCAGAAGGCGCTGCTGTTCGGCATCACCTTTGCGCTCATCGCCCGCACCGGCTTCATCTTCCTCGGCGCGGCGCTGATCAACTCCTTCGCCTGGGTCTTCTACCTCTTCGGCCTCATCCTGATCCTCACGGCGGGCAACATGGTCAAGCCCGACGGGGAGGAGTCGCACGCCGGTGACAACATCGTCGTGCGGCTGGCGCGCAGGTTCATCCACACCACGGACCACTACGACGGCGACCGACTTGTCACCGTTCACCAGGGCAGGCGTGCGATGACCCCGATGCTGCTCGTCATGGTGGCCATCGGCGGCACCGACATCCTCTTCGCGCTCGATTCCATCCCGGCGATCTTCGGACTCACCCAGAGCAGCTACCTGGTGTTCACCGCCACCGCCTTCTCGCTGCTCGGTCTGCGCCAGCTGTTCTTCCTCATCGAGGGCCTGCTGGATCGGTTGATCTACCTCTCCTACGGCCTGGCCGCCATCCTGGGGTTCATCGGCATCAAGCTGATCCTCCATGCGCTACACGAGAACGACCTGGCGCCCATCAACGACGGCCGCCCGGTGCCCGTCGTGGAGATCACCACCGCGGTGTCGCTGAGCGTGATCATCGGCGTGCTGGCCGTGACCGTCGCCGCGTCCCTGCTCAGTCCGGCCGGCCGTGCGCAGACCGCCATCGGCAACGCCCGCCGGCACGCGACGGCGTACCTGGACTCCGAATACACCACCGACCCCGCCGAGCGGGAGCGGATCTTTCGACTCCTCCTCGCCGAGCGCGACCAGCTCCTCGCCCTCGGACCCGAGTACCGGGACACGGTCCGCCAGGAACCAGAGCTCATGGCGCTCCTCGAGCGCGCCCGCGACAGCCACGACGAGGCGGTCGAGCGCGGCGAGGCATCACCCGTCGGGCCGACCAGGATCATCGGCTCGGCGACATGACCGACCACCGCCCGAAGCCCGCCATGGCCAGGGCGAACGTCGACAACACGGAACGGAGGACCCACCGTGCACGGATTCCTTGAAATGATGGCGCTAGTGGTGTTCGTGGTGACCGTGACCGGTCTGCTGCTCACCGGGGTCGTCTCCACCGCCCTCGCCGCAGACCGCCGTGCTGCAGACCGCCGTGCCGCAGACGGCGGTGCCGCTGACCGCCGCGGCGCGGACAGCGGGACGACTTCGGGGAACGCACGTGTGGGCGGACCCGCCGGCGCACGCGCGGCCGGACTCAGCGCTGAGGGGCGGCCCGAGCGCCGGCCGGAGCAGGCGGCCCGCACATGATCCGGGGCGGAACCGGCCAGCACGAGACGCCGGCCGTCCGGCGCTCCCTGTTGGTCCAGCTCGCGGCACCCGTGCGGCAGTTCCTGAGCACGGAGGCCGGCAGCGCGGGACTGCTGCTCGCCGCGACCGCGCTTGCGCTGGTCTGGGCGAACTCGCCGTGGTCGGAGTCGTACGTCTCGCTGTGGTCGGCCACTGCCTCGATCTCGGTGGCGGACTGGAACCTGTCGATGGACCTAGCCCACTGGGTGAACGACGGCCTGATGGCGGTCTTCTTCTTCGTGGTCGGCCTGGAGGTGCGCCGCGAGTTCTCCGTCGGCGCGCTGACCGACCCTCGGCGGGCCGCGATCCCGGTGATCGCCGCGATCGGCGGCCTGGCCATCCCGGCTCTGGGATACCTCCTGCTCGCGCCGAGCGACGCGAACGGCGCGTGGGGCGTGGTCATCGGGACCGACACCGCGTTCATGCTGGGCGCTCTCGCCGTAGTCGGGCCACGCCTGGCCACGCAGCTACGGGTCTTCCTCCTGACCCTCACGGTCATCGACGACATCGTGGCGGTCAGCGTGATCGGTGTGTTCTACAGCGACTCCCTGCGCCTCTCGGGGCTGGTGCTCATGGCGGTGTTCGCGGCGGTGATGGCGTTGATGAGCCGCTACGGCGTCTGGCCCGCGATGCCCTACCTGCTGGCCGGCCTCGGGCTGTGGCTGGCGACGCTGCACGCGGGCCTGCATGCCTCCATCGCCGGCATGCTCGGCGGCCTGCTGATCGCTGCCCATCTCCCGCGCCGCGATGCCGTCGAACGCGCGGTCAGGCGCTTCCGCGCGTTTCGCCAGTCGCCGGGCGTCGAGGCCGGCAGAACCGCTCACCGTGAGCTGGTGCGTGCGGTGTCGGTCAACGAACGCCTGCAGATCCGGCTGCATCCGTGGGCCAGCTTCGTCGTCGTCCCCCTCTTCGCCCTGGCGAACGCCGGGGTCGACCTGCGCGACGGCGTCCTGACCGACGCGCTGACCTCACGCCTGACCTGGGCCGTGGCGATTGCTCTGGTCGTCGGCAAGCTCGTCGGCATCACGCTGGCGTCCTGGGCAGGGGTGCGCGCTGGGCTCGGCAAGCTGCCGCAGGGCGTCGGGTTCGGTCACGTGACGGGAGGCGCCGCGCTGTCGGGGATCGGGTTCACGGTGTCCCTGCTGATCGCCGGCCTCGCGTTCCCCGATCCCATGAACCACGGCCGGGCCGTGGTCGGCATCCTGGTCGCGGCGGTGCTCGCGACCGCCGCCGGCTGGGTCGCCTTCCGCGCCGCGGCGGTCCTGCGCGGCCAGACCGACGCCGACCTACCCCGGCGCCTGGACCCGCCGGTGGACCCCGACCGCGACCCGATCCGCGGCTCGGCCGAGGCCCCCATCACCCTCGTCGAGTACGGCGACTACGAGTGCCCCTTCTGCGCGGCCGTCACCGGCGTGGCCGACGAGCTGCGCGCCCGGTTCGGCGACGGCATCCGCTACGTGTTCCGCCATCTCCCATTGGCCGACGTGCACCCGCACGCCGAGCTCGCCGCCCGAGCCGCCGTCGCAGCCCAGGCCCAAGGACGCTTCTGGGACATGCACGAGACACTGTTCGCCCACGCAGCCGACCTGGACTACGAGGACCTGGCTGGCTACGCCGGGCAACTCGGACTCGACGTCGAACGGTTCCTCCGCGATCTCGAGGCCGACCACACCGCCTCCCGGGTGCGCGAGGACATCGCAAGCGCCGAGGCCAGCGGGGCCCGAGGAACCCCGACGTTCTTCATCAACGGCGTGCGGCACACCGGCCCACACGACGCCGAAACGATCACGCGCGCACTCTGGGCGACCCGGAACTCCGCCGGTGCTGGAACGGGGCCCGTCGAGAGCCGGTGAACCGGTAGCCCGGCGCCCACACCGGGCGGTGCCGAGCCTCGTCGGCGTACACATGGCATTCCCAGACCTGTCCGGCGCGCGGCAGACTGGCACGGGTAACCACCGTGGGAGGCCTCGCGACAACGCGCACGGGCCGTGGTTCCGGAGGACGCGTGATGGCATCGAGAGGCGGGATCCGAGCGTGAGCGACCAGAGCACGAACGTCCAGGCAGCCGGGGGGCCGTCGATCATGCCGGCGGCGTTCTTCGGACACGGCAACCCGATGAACGCCCTGTCGGACAACCGCTACACCGCCGCGTGGAGGGCGTTCGGCCAGTCCGTCCCGCGGCCCCGCGCGATCCTGGTGGTCAGTGCGCACTGGTACATCAACGCGACCGCGGTGACCGCGATGCCGCGGCCCCGCACGATCCACGACTTCTACGGGTTCCCGCAGGAGCTGTTCGACGTCGACTACCCCGCCCCGGGGATGCCCGAGCTCGCCGCCGAGATCAGCGACGTCGTGCACCCCACCTGGGTCGGGGCTGACGTCGACAGCTGGGGCATCGACCACGGCACCTGGTCGGTGCTCGTGCACGCGTTCCCCGACGCCTCCATCCCCGTGGTGCAGCTGAGCATCAACGCGGACAAGCCCCTGGACTACCACCTCGACCTGGGTGCGAAGCTCCATACCCTGCGGTCACGCGGGGTCCTGGTCGTGACGAGCGGCAACGTGGTCCACAACCTGCGCGGCATGGACTGGAACCTCGCCGACGACGGCTACGACTGGGCGCAGCGCTTCGACGAGGCCGCCAAGGAGCAGATGCTCAACGACCCCACGGGGTTCGCGGCGCTCGACGCGCACCGCGACTACGCCCACGCCGTCCCCACCCCGGACCACTTCATCCCCGCGCTCTACCTCGCCGGGCTCGCCGACGCCGCCGGCCAGTCCAGCGACACCCGGGTGCTCGTCGACGGATACGCCTACGGGTCCCTGTCGATGACCGCCTACACGATCGGAATGTCCTCCCCGGCGACCTCGCCGGCCGGTGGATCCCCACAGCCGCCTCTTGACGTACCGCCCGACGGGTCGAACATCTAGGCGAGCCCCTCTGCTTGGTTTCCTGAGCGCCGGGTAGGGGGACGAGGTGGACACGTCGTCGCCGCTGTTCTTGGTGCTGGACCTGACCGGCGTGTTCGCGTTCGCGCTGAACGGCGCGCTGACCGCCATCCGGGTCGCCCGGTTGGACATCGTCGGCGTGCTGACCCTGGGCATGTTCACGGCGCTGGGTGGGGGCATGGTCCGCGACATCCTGCTCGGCGCCCTGCCCCCGGCGACCTTCCGCGACTGGCGCTACCTCGCGGTCGCCGCGACCGGCAGCCTGGTCGCGTTCGCCTTCGGCCGCGGCCTCGACCGCATCTCCAACGCGATCGTGATCCTGGACGCGGCCGGTCTGAGCCTGTTCGCGGTCAGCGGCGCACTCAAGGGGATGGACTTCGACGTAGGTGTCGCCCAGGCCACCATCCTCGGGGCGATCACTGCGGTGGGCGGCGGCACGATGCGTGACGTCCTCATCCGGGAGGTCCCGGCCGTCCTCACCAGCGGTCTCTACGCGATCCCGGCCCTGGTCGGCGCGTTCATCGCCGCCGGAGGTGCACAGCTGGGAACCCCAGCGCTCCCGACCGCGCTCGTCGCAGCCGGGACCTGCTTCGCCATCCGCATGCTCGGCGTCGTCCTGGGCCTCGACGCCCCCGGACCCCCGAGGACCAGGCGCGGCGCATGATGGACTCATGACCGACGCCCCAGTGACCGCCGTCCTGGACGGTCTCGCGACCGTGCGCGGCTGGCAGGAGGACTTCTACCGCGACCTGCATGCACATCCCGAGCTGCCGCACGCGGAGCGTCGGACCGCCGGTCAGGTCGCCGGGCGGATGCGAGACGCCGGGTACGAGGTGCACGAGCAGGTCGGAGGCACCGGCGTGGTCGGCATCCTCCGCAACGGCGAAGGTCCGGTCGTGCTGCTGCGCGCCGACATGGACGCACTCCCCGTGCGCGAGGACACGGGCCTCCCCTATGCGAGCACCCAGGTCACCGACGACGGGACGCCGACGATGCACGCGTGCGGTCACGACGTACACGTCACCTGCCTCCTCGGTGCCGCCACGCTGCTCAGCGACGCCCCCGAGCAGTGGTCCGGCACGGTCGTCGCGCTCTTCCAGCCCGCCGAGGAGGCCGCCGACGGCGCCCGTGGCATGGTCGCCGACGGCCTCGTCGAGCTCGTCGGCAGTGTCGACGTTGCGATGGCCCAGCACGTGCTCCCGTTCCCCGCCGGGACCCTCGGCACCCGGCCCGGGCCCGCGCTCTCCGCGGCGGACAGCATGCGGGTCACGGTCCACGGTCGTGGCGCGCACGGGTCCATGCCCCAAGCGGCCGTCGACCCCGTCGTGCTCGCCGCGATGATCGTCGTCCGGCTCCAAAGCATCGTCGCCCGCGAAGTAGCCCCCACCGACACCGCAGTGCTCACCGTCGGCAGCATCCAAGCCGGAACCAAGAGCAACGTCATCCCGGACCGCGCCGTGCTGCAGCTCAACGTCCGCACCTACGACGAGCAGACGCGCACCAAGGTGCTCGAAGCCATCGAGCGGATCGTGCGCGCGGAGTGCACGGCGTCCGGCTCGCCGGCGGACCCCGAGTTCGAGCTGTTCGACCGCTACCCGCTGACCCGCAACGATCCCGAGGTGACCGGCCGGGTCGCCGCCGCCTTCGCGGACTTCTTCGGCCACCGCGCCCGCGAGCTGCCTGCACAGAGCGCCAGCGAAGACTTCAGCGACATCCCGGCCGCCCTCGGCGCGCCGTACACCTACTGGTTCTTCGGCGGCACCGACCCCGATGCCTACCGTGCCGCGGAGGAGGCCGGCCGCATCACCGACGACATCCCCGTCAACCACTCCGCCACCTTCGCTCCGGTCCTCCAGCCGACCCTGGACACCGGGACGCAAGCGCTTGTCGTCGCCGCCATGGCCTGGCTGCAGCACAGTCCGTCGGCAGACTGACCCAGGAAGTGGTTCGCTGGATGGGCCCTGTCGAGGCGCACCCTCGCCGGAACAGGTCGTCTCGGGGTCGTAGGTAGCCCCAGCACCTGGGCAGCGGCGGGCGGACCGCCCAGGTACGGCGGCCCGGGATGCACCACCACATCAGGCCTGGTCCACCTCCGCCACTGCAAGGAGCGAAGCCTGCTTCTCGGATGTGACTGGTCGGGCGCCAAACCGTGTGGATGGTCGCACAAACAGAAGTGGCCCTCACCATCAATGGTGAGGGCCACTCCATCGCGTAGCGGGGGCAGGATTTGAACCTGCGACCTCTGGGTTATGAGCCCGCTGACTCCATGTTCCTCGTGTCGCACCCTGTTGCCGCGTGATCACCCTTTGCCCAGCCAGGGCCCGTCAGTGGGGCGCAGTCCAGGCGCACCTGGTTGCCAAGTGTTTCGCGACGTTTCGGCGTCTTTGGTAGTCAGATCGGTAGTGAGGACGTCGCGTCCGCCTGCTGCGGCGGCTGCCCTGGCCACCTGCTGGCTGCGACGCTTCGGGCGATTGCCTGCGCGAGTGCGGCAGCGTCGGGGTGTCACCAGTCGCTGGTACGCAGCAACACGAGCGGAAGCCTCGCGAAAGGCCCGACCCGACGCGTCGTGTCACTTCGAGAGCAAGGTCTATGCTTGCCAACGCGGATGGGCTGGCCGGGCGACCGCGTGGCCTTCCTTCGGGAAGGCTTCGAGGAAAGTCCGGGCTCCACAGGGCAGGGTGGTGGCTAACGGCCACCCGGGGAAACTCGCGGGACAGTGCCACAGAAAGCAAACCGCCTCTTCTCGCTCCCGCGGGGAGAGGTAAGGGTGAAACGGCGGTGTAAGAGACCACCAGCGGACTGGGCGACCGGTCCGGCTAGGTAAACCCCACCCGGAGCAAGGTCAAGAAGTTCGGAGCCCTCGGGCACTGGACGCGCGTGCGTTCGAGGGCGGCCCGCCCGAGTACGCGGGTAGACCGCTAGAGACGACGGGCAACCGGCGTCGAAGATGGATGGTCGCCACTCCTTCGGGAGTACAGAACCCGGCTTACGCGCCAGCCCATCCGCACCAACCCGCCTCACGCGGCGTTGAATGTCCTCAACGCCGTCCCAACTCGGCATCGATCGCCAACCTCGTGCGGTCGTCCGAGTCATGCCACAGGTGCGCGTAGGTCTCCAACGTCTCACTCGGGGACGCATGCCCCAAACGGGCCTGCACCGTCCTCGCCGACTCGCCGTAGCGGATCAGCAGTGACGCGTAGTAGTGCCGCAGGGCGTGCATGCCCGTTCCCGTCAACTCGCTCAGCCCCGCCGACTTCGCGGCTGGCCGCCACACATGACCGAACGCCGAGCGCACGATCGGCTCGCCAGCGAGCGTGAACGCCAGGCCATCTTCGGCAACCTCGCGGGCGCGCAGATGCTGGTCCAGCGCCTCGACCACCACCTGCGGCAGTGGGATGATTCTGCGGCTCGCCGCCGTCTTCAATGGCCCGAACGCTGTCGTCGGACCAGGCAGGGTGCGGAGTTGACGGTCCACGATCACCACCGGATCGGTCGTGTCGAGCCGCAGCCGGTCACGGGTCACCCCGAACACCTCGCCCTGGCGCATCCCGGTACCGGCTGTGAAGGTTACGAGTGCTCGAAGTTCGCGGGGAACTTCGTTTCGGAGCCGGGCGACCTGCTCGGTCCGAAGCGGCACCACCAGTCGCCGCTCCCGCTGACGAAGGCGCGTGCCCTCGCACGGATTCGTCGCCAGCCTTCGGTCCCGGATCGCCGCGAGGAAGATAGACGAGACGATTCCGTGGATGACCCGCACGGTCGATGGTGCCAGCCCGTTGGTGACACTGAGCGTCTGCACCCACGCCTGAATGTCGGAGTGCACGATCGTATCGAGCCGTCGGCTGCCGAGCGTCGGGTAGACGTGACGTCGCAGCACCGTCTCCACGTGCGCGGTGCTACTCGGGCGGTGAAGCCGCATCGACCGCCACTCCTCGGCGTAAGCACGCAACGTGATCCGGCCTATGCCGGTGTGGAGGTGTCGCCGACCATTAATCGAAGCGGTCATCTCGTCCAGCCACCGCCGGGCATCCTCTTTCTCGATGAAGTGTCGAGCGTGTTCGAGTCCGTCCGAGTCCCGATACCGTGCCCGCCAACGTCCGTTCGGACGCCTGTTCACACTCGCCATCGGCCCTCAAATCCCATGATCGTATTTGGGGTGCGGGAGTGTCTCAGCAGTGGCTGACCCACGGGCGCGTGGGGCGCGTGGGCGAACGGCGACCGTGGCGGTAGGGCGCAACGACAGGAAGGGGCCTACTAGGCTTCTGGGTCACCAGGAGCCGTCAAGGCTCTTTTAGAGACCCCATGCCGACCCGTTGGAACCACCTCGTCGCCGATACTCAGTTCGCGAGCGAGCTGGTGGTCGCGGGCATTCGTAAGCTCTGCACCCGTTTCGCCCGGGGGTTGCCGCGCTGGCATACGCCACACTGGCGTCACGATGACGACCTGGACTATCGCACTCACAGCCGCTGGCGCTGTCGGCACCTTCGCTCTGGGCATGTTCGCCGACGCGTGGCGGACGCGCTTGGGAATCAAAGCTGCAAAGAACGAACGAGACGACCTCCGAGCAATCGCACGGCAAGACCGACGCGACGAGTTTGAGGTTGCCGCCCTGCTCGAGCTTCAAGACGTGATCGTGATGATGGCTCGACAAGTCGGGATCGGGCACAACTCGGATGAGATGCATTACCGAGCCACCGGGTCTTGGAAAGCGGGGGCGCCTCTTCTTCCGGACGAAGCGGGAGGCGAGAAGAGTCTTGAAGTTGGTCGTTCCTTCTTGCGCCTCAAACCCCGGGTTCCGTCAGCTGACCTCAGACGAGTCCTCGACGACTTCCACCGCTCATGCAAATCTGCCCAGTTGACTCCGGATGGCGACGGCACGAACGACGCCTCCATGCGGAGCGAGGCCATCCGTCGATTCGAGTCGATGGCTGACCATCTTGAAGTAGCGCAAGACGCCATTGGAGCTCGGATCAGAGAGCTGTACGCGTACTGACGAACCTACGATACTGAGGGGCCGTCAGGTTTCACGTCGCCTCGACCGAGGGTGCCGCGCTGGTCTCGGCCGCGTTTGGCTCGGTTGCGTCGAGGCGAGCACATGAGCGCGCCAGGCGGTCGTTCGCTCCATCACATCTGCTCCGAAAGCTTGCGAGAACCCAGCGCCTGGCTCGCGGCCCTCATCCGAGCGCTGTCACTGCAGTCCTGCTGGCGCGACGGGATGTCACGAGTCAAATAGTCAGCCCGCTGACTTTCGCCACTAGGGCACTGATTTCCCGTTCCAGCTCACCCGCCGGGCGAAGTCCCTGGTCCTTCATGTGCTGCGCCACAGCGGCAACATGCCGAGTCGTCGTCAGGTCAAGGCCGTACCGATGCTTCAGCCACGGTTTAAACGTGTGTGGCTTGTTGGGGCGCGTGGCGAGGACTTGACGCCAGCCAGGGAAGCCAGGGGCTCCCAGACGGATGGCCGTCTCGCTGAGGTAGCAAACGATGTCGGGTCGCTCCAGCGGGATCTCGGCGAACGTTCGGCCCCGTCGACGCGCCTCCCTGCGGAGGTAACGCAACTTCTTCTCTTCTGGCGTCGCGTCGTTCGTATCCATCCGCCCGAGACGGACGTTGTCGAGCATCACAGTCAGATCGACGTCCACGTACCGCTCGACGAAGTCGAGATCCGCCATTGAACCGATGTTGTGAGTTCCTGACATGCGAATGATCGCGATTCCTGCGGCCCTCAGCGACGGACCGAAGAGGGTCTCCAACACCACCTGGTCGTGCTCGCCCTCGACGACCAAAATGTGCGCGATGCCGGCCAACAACTCACCTCGGGTGATGCCGAGGTCACGTGCTAACTCGCTTCGCACGACAGCCGTCGCGTCATCGACAACGTGGACCCGCCCGTCACGCACGTGAACTGTGCGCCAGTCCGGGCGGTCAACGAAAGCGGCGCTGTGCGAAGCGATCACGATGTCCTCGCCTGAGTTTCGCAGAGTCTCCAACGCGGCAGCGACAGACCGCTCAGCTTTCGGGTGGAGGTGCGCCTCGGGCTCGTCAATGACCCGCACCACAAGCTGTGAGTCCAAGGCTGTGAAGTAGGGCATCAGCACTCTGGTCAGCTGCTGGCTCATCGGGTCGGTTTTGTATGTCGTCGCGGCCTTCTCAACCAGCGCAGGCTCGAGCGCGCCCAACAGCGCGTCGAAGGTTTGCCTGTCCCAAAATTCGTCACGAACGATTTGCAGGTCCGCCTCTGGATGATCCAAGACTGCTCGTTCTAGCAGGTCATCAGGGAGTTTCCCCACGAATGTTGCGAAGAGCTCGGCACGTGAGGTCAGCGCATTCAGCTCGCGAGACATGCTGGCCAACGCCTCGTCTACCCACCGACGCTGGCCAGCAGAAAGTCGGTCCAGCACTGTGCCGGCCCCCACAAGCCCGAGGTCGACGACTCGGCCGCCCATCCGCACTCCGATGCGCCAGTCTGCGTCATTGCTGCCCTCGCTCTCGAGGATCACGTCTGGCGCAGTAGCTGCCAACTCCGTCGCCCCTGCTCTGGCTGCCAGCTCATGGAGCAGCCAGTGGGCTGACCCGCTCGGGTCCTCCGGCGTGGCAGCCACCGGCAGTACCTCGTCGAGGCTCTTCACCAACAGCTCCAACTTCGGCAGGGCGCGGATGAATTGGTCGTGAAGCTCGTTGTGGACCTCCTCCTCAGAGCGGCCAGCGGGGAGCCACTGCAGGGAGGCCGGTGGGCGCATCGTCGGGGACAACGTCAAGACGCCAGGGTCGGTAGCCATCGCTAGTGACGTGTCCAACGTGGCGGACAGCAGGGTGCGCGCGAAGACCCGCCTGAAGTTCTGCTCATCGATGCTTTGAAGCGTGTAGCGAACCGTGGCTGCGGCCCAATCTGTCGAATTTGGATCGAATTCTGTCGCCTTGCACCACTCGGTGTCGGCCCTGAGCTGTTCGTAGTCCGTACCCGGCCAGTCCTCGGGGTCGAATAGGAGCGCGCGCTCATCATGCAGGGGCATGCGGTGGTGGTCCTCTGCCAGCACGAGGGAGATGCCTGGGGCGGCCGAGAAGTCCATTCGGGCTGCGCCCCGTCGCAGGGTCGCCTCAGTGCCGATCAGGAGCGCTAGCGCTTCGAGGATGTTGGTCTTTCCGCTGCCGTTCGCCCCTACCAGTGCGAGACCTGAGCGCCAAGGGATCCAGACGTCTCGCAGGTTCTTGTACGCAGGGATGTGCACGCCCAAGATGCGTGGGTCGACCCGATTAGCTGGCTTAATATGGTCCATCAGTTCCCCTTGCGCCGTTAGGCCGATCAGTTCGCCCGGAGTCACCTGCACCTGTCGACTGGCTCAGGAACAATGTTATTGGCGGTTACGGCGACACCTTACGTTCGACGACGCGGTGGGGACCGCACATCCGAGTACGCTGCTGGGCCGTACGTCGGCCGCTGCCAGCGAGTTCGGAGCCCCGGATTCCGATGTCTCGGTCCGATTACTCTGGGAGCGTGCGACCTGCGGTTTCTGGGCATTGGGCCCGCCGACTCCGCGTTCAGGACGTTTCGCGGCGTTCCCGGCGGGCCGCTGTCCGCCCTGGTCAGTCCGCATTGCGGCCTGATCTTGTTTCCTGACGACGCCAGCTGTTTCAGCGGTTTCGCGGTCGCTGGTAGTCAGGTTGGTAGTCATGGCGTGCGCCGACCGGACTAGGTCACCAGTCGTTGTTGCGGTCGCGGACGTCCCTGATGACGCGTACGACGTCCAGGGGGTGTTCGCGTCGCCAGGCGGCCAGGTGACGGCATGCACGTGTGGCTAGCGGCGGGGGCGTGTGGGTGCGGGCCAGGTGCCAGGTCAGCGCCTGTTCGGCGTACCAGGCGTTCGCGATCGGGCGGGCGGACCGGATGGCGGTCATGGCGTCCACGGGCTGCCATCCCAGGGTCAGTAGCGCGGCGAAGGCGACGCTGGGGCTTCGGTTGATGCCCATGTGGCAGTGCACCAGGACCCGACGCCGGACGTGATGGCTTGGACAACCCAGTCGGTAGTGCGTTCCCACCACGCGCCGGACACGGTCTGTCCGGCGTCGTCCTGGCCGTCCCACAGGTAGTGGACGTCGGGCATATGGCCCCACAGATAGCTGTCGTTGGCTTCCAGACGGACGTCCAGAACGTGGGTAACCCTTGCGACGTCGACAAGTTCCACCGCCTGCTGGATGGCCTGCTGGTTATCCACGTCTAGGTCACCCCCGACGGCCAGGAAGTCGGTGATGAAGTCGGCGTTGGCGGTTTTGAATTTGTAGGTCACGTCGTGCCCCCGGTGCGTCGCTGCCCGCCACCGGTTGGCGGGGTCAAAAGTACCGACGCGGAACCGGAACGGGATCTGACAGACGCGCAGTATGGGGTTGCCAACCTTCCTATGCTGTCTGCGATGGACCACGCCGATCTGATGACGCTGGCCCAGCAGATCGTCCGCGCACAGGCCGGTCGGGCTGGGCTGGATGCCCATGCCACCGACGACCTGACGCAAGACGTGCTGTTCAAGTACCTGCGCGCCTGGCCCGGCACCGACGAACCCGACAACCCCGCGGCGTGGCTGCAGCGCGCGGCCGGGAACGCGGTGATCGACCACCTGCGGCAGGGCATACGAAAGCCCGCCGACAACTTCGGCGAAGGCGGGGACGATCCAGTCGCGTTGTTGATGGCGACGCTGCGGGCCGCGGGAACGCCTTCGCTTGCGGTCGTTGGCGATGGCGTCTGCAAGGCGGCGCTGGACCTAGTGCCAGCGGCGGATGCCGATGTGCTGCGGCGACGCTTCGTGGATGGGGTGTCGGCCGCTGACCTGGCCACCGAATACGGCGTCAGCCGCGCCGCGATCGACCAGCGGGTGGCACGGGCGAAGGCGCGGATGCGCGACGCGTTGGCGGATCGTCCCGACCTGGTGGCGGCCCTGCAGTCCGGTCACCAGCACGTCTACCTGTCGGATCATCGGTTTCGTTGACCGTCCAGTGAGCACACGCCCAGGCGCCCTCCGCAACGATGTCGCGCGGGGTGCTGGCAGCCTTTCCAGCGCCACCCCCTAGCCCACGATCGACAGGGCCTCGCCCTCGGCTGTGTCCTCGTCGATGCCGGCCTCGTAGTCTTCGCTGTCGGCCTCCGTCCCAACAGGCACCACAGAGTCGCCCTTGGACTCCGACCACTCCAGACCCAACCAGTCCTTCAGGCGCCCGTACGCCAGCCGAAGCAGGACGTCGGCGCGCTGATCCATGAAGGGTGGGTCCCACTCTTCCGAGCGCTGGCCAAGTGCCCGCAGGTGCGGTAGATGGTGCGACATCTGCGCTAGCTCGGCCGTGGATTGGGCGAACGTCAGCCCCGAACCGTCCAGGATGGACTTCGCCTCGTCATGGCTCGGAGCGCCGAGTGCGGCGTATAGGACCTTCTTCTCTGTCCAAGGCCGGGAGCTGAGCGAGCTGTTCGCGTCGCCCGGAGCCAGTACCAGGTTGCCTAGCCGGTGCACGATTTCCTTGCTGCTGTAGAACTCCTTGTCCCACCCGCCCGTCTCCTGTTTCGGAGCGACGTGCTCGATCGTGAAGTTGCGTTCATCAGACCAGCCATCCGAAGTGAGGCAGGACGCAACGCCGACCTTCCCCGGGATGATCAGGCCGGCGTTGCCCGGATCTTCGATCGTGTCGTGGTAAGCGGCGAGCAGCAGAAAACGGGTCAGTGGGCGACTGATCGTGTACAGCGGCAGGTCGGACGCCGCTGCCAGGAACGAAGCCAGATTTGCGATACCGCCGTGCGCTGGGTCGGACAGGCGGGTCGCGAGTTCCTTCTTCAGCGCTGCGGCGTCGACGACCGGATCAGGTTTCGACGCATCGACCGCTGCCCACTGGCGGGCCAACGGACCCATGCCAGTGAGCGAGTCGCCAGACATGACCGCCCGGTACTGGCTGTCGATATTCCCGGTGCCTCGACGCGTTGCCCGCCAGAAAACCGTGAAGGCGGTGATCGCCTTAATCGCGGTCTCGAACTCAGCGATGCGCTTGTCCCGCGCCTCACCTTCCTCCGCGAGGACCGCCTCCGCATAGAAGCGCACGAGCGGTGCGATGGCGATCGTGTGGTTGAGGTCCTTCAGGAATGCTAGGCATAGCTTGACCGTGTCGGTCATCGCTGACGTAGGCAACCCCGCCAGTTGTCGAGTTGCCCCCGCCGCGGGATCCCATGTGGCGCCGACGAATGTCGCTGTGTCGCTCAGGTGCCGTAGATAGGCGTTCCGAGCGTCGTCGTCATCCTTGTGACGATCGAAAGTGTCCTTCATGTAGACGCGCTGGTCGGAGAGCCGCTTGGAGAGCTTCTTGCCAGTCTCGGCCAGGGCGAAGGTCACGAGCAACTCGCGGGTGGCGTTCTGGAGCTTGTCCCCGACGTCGTAGCGGTTGAGGTAGTTCTGAACAGACGCCATGTACTCGTGAGCGTCCGAGTCCTGGTAGTCCTGGATCTTCTCCGCCATGACGACTCGTGGAAGGAACGTCTCGAAGGCAGTCAGCGGCTCGCCGGTAGTGTTCAACGACTCGAAGATGGTGAAGGCGTAGTCCTCGTCCTTCCCCTGCACGACCGTGAGCGCGATGCGGTTGAGGACGTAGGCAGCGAACATCACGAGGCGCATCAATTCTGCCTCGGGCTCGTCCTCGAGCGTCTGCAGCCAAGCACACAGCTGGGGATCGAGTTCGTGGTTGAAGAGCGCCCGTTGGAACTCGATGTCGGTCGCCAGCGTCGAGAGCGGTGGCAGATCCTCAAGCTCCTCAATCGGCTTGCGCTGCGCAAGCTTGGTGAGTGCCGTCCGGATCTCGCTGAACCGCTTGATGAGGTCGCTCTCCCCCTCACCAACTCCCGGACGCGCCTTGGGCCTGAAGTCAGTTGGTTTCTGCGTCGCGGGCTCCGCATCGGCTAGCACCGAGTACAGATATTGCAGGTTGGCGATCGGGGACTGGTACTGCTTCAGCTTGTCGATCTTCGCCCACTGGTCCAAGAAGGCGCGGATGAGACGCGGATAGATCGGAGCGTCTCCGAAGTTCTTCTTCTCGTAGAAGGCGGTGCCCAGCATCTGCAGAATCGTGATCGTCTCTGCGTACAAGTGCGTAAGCGCGACCTGTTCAGGGTCGGGCGTCTTGCCCTTGAACACCTTCCAGGAGCGTTGACGAAGCAAGTTGTGGATGCTGACGAGGAGCAGCAGCAGGCTGGACAGGCGCTGCTGGCCGTCGATCACCGTCAGCACCTTCGAGGGCACCTCTGGCTTCACGATCGGCTGCACCGTGACGTGGTTGACGTCGTGAATCGTGATAACCGTGCCGAGAAAGGTAAAGCTGTCGGGCGCCTCTCCGAGGTTCTTTAGCCCGTGGAGCGTGTCATCGAGTAGCTTCTCAACCTTGTCCTTACCCCACCCGTACGGTCGCTGGTAAGGAGGTAGGTATAGGCCCAGACCATTGTCCGACAACAGTTCGCGCAGGCTCTTGCTCTGCGCTTCGAAAATCTCTTTAGCCTGCGTGGGCATGGGATGTCCTTCGTCGCTCTTTCGGGTGGGGCAGGTCAGATGTGGCACACCATGCAGGCGTCATCGCCACCGTCCTCGGCAAGGACATCGTCGAGGACGTCGACGAGCGGAAGGTTGATCCGCTTGCTCGCAGCCCGTTCCATCGCGACAGCGTGCTTCGCCTTGATCTCGTCAGCGCGGGCCTGCATCTCGCGCAGGGTCTCGCCGGGCGACCATGTGTACTGCCGATCCTTCATGGCGGTGTCCTCGAAGCCCTGCTTTTCTTCGTACGCGATCGCCTCCTCGAACAGCTCGGGGTGGCGCTCGGATAGCCCAATCCATTCGGCCTTGCGTTGGAAGAAGCAAAAGGAGCAGCCGCTGCGCGTCCGCCACTCGTAGTACTCAGGTAGGCCTACGCCGGCGTCGTCGAGGATCTTGAAGACCTGATCCTTGTTGATGCCGTCCTCCTTGAAAGGGAAGACCGGCCTGATCGTGGGCTTAGTGCTGATGTACCCGCTGCGGTTCTCGTCCGCCCGGATGCCAATGTAGGTATAGGTCTTGGCGTCACCGAGCCAGGCTTCGAGCGGCTTAATTTTCAACTGCTTGGTGCACCAGCGCATCTGCGCGCTTGGCAGCGTTCCGCCGTAGACCTGCAGCCAGTGATCGAAGCCCCGCTCTGCGTTGAGGCGCACGATGCGCTTGCCGACCACCGCTTCGAGGTTGGACAGGTATTCGTAGGTCTCCGGCAGCTCGGCACCGGTGTCGGTGAAGAAGTACTCCAGGTTTGGGATGCGGTCCTTGAGGTAGATGGCCAAGGCCGCGCTGTCCTTCCCGCCGCTGATCCCTAGCACGTGGCGCGCGCCGACGTCGGCAATGGCCTCATCGACCGTCGCACTCGTCATGTTCAACAGTTCACTTGCCACTGCGGGCCTTCCTTATCTGCGCCTTCTCGGCACCAGGTTCCAAGCCGATTTCTTGATGGATGGTTGGACGAACCATCCGTTCCACTAGCAGCGCCGTGAGGGCCTCACGTCCATGTGGACCGCCGACTAACTCCTCGGCGCTGGTCAGGACGTCGTCGACGAGGCTCTGCAGGCTCTCCGCTGCACCGTCGTCGTAGTAGATGACGCGGCTTTGTTCCGTCCCCTCGGGTGTGGTGAACGTCAGTTTGCGGGCCGTGAACGGCTCTGCCAGCGAGCGTGATTTGGCCTCGAAGTGCAGGGCCTGCACTCGCAGGAACGCCGCGACTCGCTCAGCCAGGATCGAGCGGAAGGCCGCACGATCCTCGTCGAGCCAGCGTTCCACCGACTTGTTCGTGACGACCATGCCGATGCCCTCCAGCCAGCTCTGGGGATCGCTGGAGTCGTTGCCGAGATTAAAAACGAAGGCACGTAGCTTCTCGTCGAGCACCTTCCCTTCCAGGTCGGCAGCCCGAGGCGTGATCCATTCCCGGATGGTCGCAACGTCCGCCGGCAGTCCGAGCGCCGTCGCCAGCAGGTCACGAATCTCGTAAAGCTGGGCCTCGTAGGCACCACTCAACTCATCCAGGGCGGCGCGCAGAACTTCGCCGAACTGTTGAATCGTGGCGTGCCCCGGACTCGTCCACGCCGGTCCCTCGAACCCACAGGCGGCCGGCAGATCGACGAGCAGCAAGCGGTCCGGCTCGCGGGCTTCACGCAGGGCGTTGCGCACCGCGAGCGTGCGCTCTGTCAACAGACTCGTCTGGCGCGTGTACGTCGGCATACGACGCACCAGGTTTAGGAGTGGCGCTGCCACAGCGAGCACCGTCTCGTTGCGAAGCCGGTCCTGTGACAGCGGCTTCAACCCACCAACGCCCAGCGAGGCGGTTGCCTTCGAGATCTCGGCCAGGATCTTCACCCGGCTGCCGCCGATGCCGAACGACTTAAGTGCAAACCGCCGCGGCGCCTTGACGAGTCGCTCGATGAGGTCGGCCGTCAGGTTCGGCTGGAAGGTGCCGTCCTCGTAGATGGCAACGTCGTCTGTTCGCTGCAGCAGATAGGCAACAAGCAAGACGGGGATGGGGCCTTCCTTCAAGCCGATCGGCGGAGCCATCAGGCGGTCATAAAGCCGATCGACCGTCGCAGGCTTCTCGCTGGCAGCGTTCACGAAGCCCTCGATGGCGCCCCAGACCGAGACCAGGTTCGACGCCTTGGGTCCGCGGAAGGTCCACGTGTCGCCGTCCTGAATGTGTAGGCCGGTGTGCTTGAGGACGGCCTCGTACATAGCTCGATCCGGGCCATAGCCCTGGATGCCCAGCCTGTCCTCGTTGGGGTGCTCGATCATGGCCTCGATGAGCTCCCGACGCGCCTTGGCGCCCTGGCTGGTCAGCTCGCGTCGACCAAGCATTTCGTTGCGGATGACTGGGCTCTCGGCGTACGCCTGATCACAGACGGCCGACAACAGGCTGGAGAGCCCCTTCATCCCCGAGAGCGGCGTGCTCCGGTCTTCACACGTGACCTGTCGGAACTCCACACCCTGCGAACCGGCGCGGAAGGCGCTGGCGAGCGCCTGAGCCAGTCGGTTGCGAGCGTCGGCAACCCGGTCCTGCAGCTCGCGCCGCGCGACTCGGTCCTCCAAGACCTCCGGCTGGTCAAGTACCCGCAGCGCCGCCGCCACCTCGATCGCGGCATCGCGCACGTGCCGAGCACGGTCGCTCGTCACCACGACGGTCGGTCGTCGATCTGAGCCAACTTCAAGCTGCGCCGCCGACTCCGCCGAGCCGAGGTGGTACACCAGCATGCCATCAGCTGGATCGTCCTTGCCGAGTTCCGGCAGTGTCCGCGAACCGTCGTCCGTGTAGGCCACCGAAAAGTAGCGCAGCATGCCGATCTCTTGGCTGTGGCGCGCGGCGATGACGGGCGTGTCGGAGTGCAGCATCGCGAGTAGGTCAGCGGCGTTGGTGCTGCGCAGCTGCTCCCGAGCATCGGCCACGCGACCACGCAGGTCAACATCGCTGCCCTGCCACAACCGATACTCGTCCGCGAACGATCGGAACGTCAGAAAGCCCCGGCTTTCCAGATCCTCCAAACGTGCACGCCAAACCGGGTCGGTAGCCCCCGCCGGATCGCTGAGCGCGAAGGAAACCAGGTCAGACGACGCCCGCATACCGAGTGCGTTGCCCATGAGGTTGAGCAGACCGACAGTCTTCAGAACTGCCAGGTCCTGCAGGTCGAGGGTGGCGGCTTCGCGCACCCTCTCGTGAATCTCGCGCCAGCGGCTGCCTCCGATGCTCAGCGCCATGGCTTGGCCGGCACCTGCGAAGAAGTCGAACAGGTCGCTCAGTGCTATGGCCGGAAGCGGCTGCGCGGCCTTAGGCACAGGCGTCGACTCCAGGAATGTACGCGCGGTTCCCGGCTCCGCACTAGCCAGGAAGGTGAAGAGCGTCCGGCCGTGCTGGCCAAGCTGCCCGCACAGCTCCGGCAACGCCAGGAGTGCGATTGGGTGCAGCGGGTAGCAGTGCATGACCGTGTCAGCCCCGCCCGGCAGGTGATTCGCGATACCAAACTCACGGGCGGTTGCGAAGGCAGAGTTGGCCCACTCGCGGCGACGCTTCCTGAAGGCCGGCGAGGTCGCTGTGTCGTTGAGCGCGCCGGCCACGAGGCGAAGTGACTGCTCGGCGGACTCTAAGAACGAGACGTCCTCGAAGCGACCCTGAATCTTGCCCCACTCCCGTCGCTGCTGGGCCGACGCCTGACGCACGTAGTCGTCGAACGCCAAATGTTGCAACGTGAAGGTGAAGATAGGTGCTGCCTGGGCTCCGGTCGCCTGCTCCGCCAGTTCCTGCAGCACGAAGAGATCAGCCGAGACGTCCGCGCGCTCGGTGGCACGAGCCGCGAAGTGCTCCAGGGTCTTGCCGAACTCATCCAGGATGAGCAGGACCGGTACCTGCTTGGCGATGGCACGTACGGCTGTCGCCATGGACCGCGCGGACCGAGTCGAACGGGCCGACTTAAGCGCCTCCGTGACGGCGCTCGGCTTGCGCTTCGGCCACTGTGCCTCGACTCCCTTGGTCAATGCTCGCAGCAGGCTGTCCGCCAGCGGCTCCTGCTGACAGGTGGTCGTGGCCAGCACGAAGCCAGAGTCGGCGCCCATGGAGGCGCGCGCCTCGACGAGAGTCTCGAATAGCGCCTCGTCTGCCTCGCGCAGCGCCCGCTCGGCGAGCTCTCGTCGCTCACCCGCCGGGCCGAGGAGGGTGCGTAGGAAGAGGGCGAACGAGCTCTTGCCTGCCCCATAAGGACCTGTAAGGGACCACGAGCGACCGGCGGTGGAATCACCCATCGAATGCGCAAGGCGACGCAGCACTTCAAGCGCCCGACTCGTCGGGATGTAGTGGTCCGCCTGCTCCTGGTGGGCTTCGAGGTTGGCAGCTCGCAGGTACCGCTCCTTCGGCTGGATCTGTGCTGCCAGCATCGTGGGGGCGGTCATGCTGCGTGCTCCTTGCTCACTCCGTAGTAGTCGTTGATGATCTGGTCCCTCAACGCCTTGACATCGCCGTCAACGATTAGTTGTCGCAGCCCGGCGGGCTCGGCGACGCGCAATTGCCGCACCGACTTCGCGGCCTCCGTCAGGATGTCGTAGAGGTTGCTCTCCGTCAGGCGGAAGGCACGTCCAGGAGCACCTGGGTCGCCGGCCAGTCTCGCCACGCTGATCGTGCGCTCGTTTCCATCGAGCGAGGCGAGAAAATCCAAGCAGGCGTAGGCGGTGATCGCTGCCGGAAGGGAGGGCTTCGGGCCGGTGACGAACCGCCAACTCTTCTCTTCCCCCACAGCGGGCGCGATAAGACCGAGCTGACGGGTCGGGCAGTCGAGCAGGTCGTCCATCGTCTGGCGGCCGGTCTTGCGCGCCGCGAAGGTACGGATCAGGCAGTCGACGTCCTTCTTGACCGAGGACTCCGTGACGTTCCAGCTCGCCGCCGAGGCAAGTTCCATGACGTGATTGGTCAACTGATAGTCCTCGAACTGCTCCGGCGGGAACAGATTGAAGGCCGTCCACCAAACCGGGGCCAAACATCCTGGTCCGAGCAGGAGCTTCCAGTGCAGCAGCCAGAGGCTGGCCGGGTCCTCCAGCCAGGGATCCCACCCACCCTCATCGAGGAGGGCGCGACCGAACTCCGTCGGCACGAGGTGCGGCATCCGCGGGCGCTCCTCGTTGTGCTTCGTCTCCAGAATCTTGTACGCCTGGCACCAGTAGCGAATGGCGTTGACCATGTTCTTGCCTACGCCCAGCTCGACCGTGGCATTCGGCTTGCTGAAGACCTCAGGGTTCGCGGCTGCCGCGAATCCCTTGCGCAACCACCCAAACCTCAAGTGGAAGGTCTCGTGCCGCGCGAACGTTGGCTCGGCCGCAGCCTTCAGCAGTGGCCCACTCATGATCCGTACCTCTCTTCTGCATTCCGTCCACCAAGCAGGCGGACGAGCTCGGCGTACCCACGCCCCAGCTCACGAATCGCGTCGTCGATATCTGCGTCGGTCGTGTACCGGCTCAAGCTCAGACGAACCGAGCGAGCGGCTTCCCACTCCGAGATACCCATGGCGAGCAGCACCGGCGACGGTTCCGGTGCTCCCCCATGGCAGGCACTTCCGGTAGATGCAGCCAGGCTAGGCAACCGTGCCAGCAGCGCCTCGGATTCGACACTGTTCTGCCAGTTCGTCCCCAGCGCCACGTTGAGCACTCCTGGGAGCTTTCGTGCTGCAGAAGCGCCGTGCTCGATTACGTCGTCGATGACGCTGACGAGTCCGGTGAGTAGCTGCGTGCGCTGCGCGCGCACTCGCTCGGCTGCACTCTGCCCCGACGTGTTCGCGAGCTCCACAGCCGCACCGAATCCTGCTATGGCGGCGACGTTGACGGTGCCGCTCCGGAGACCCCGCTCCTGACCACCTCCCGTGACTTGGGGACGGAGGCGGTCGCGAGCAGACGAGCGGACGATGAGCGCAGCTGCGCCCTGTGGTCCATGCATCTTGTGAGCGCTGACGGTGATGAGATCGCATTCGTCGAGAAGCGGTGTGGGACCCCACGCCATCAGTTGACTAGCGTCCGTGTGCACGAGCGCTCCGACCGCGTGGGCGCGCTCGACGACGGCTTCCAGCGGTTGAATCACGCCCGTCTCGTTATTGGCGGCGTGGATGGAGACGAGAGCGGTCGCCGGCGAGAGAACCGCTTCAAGCTGTTCTAGGTCGGTCTCGCCGCTCAACCCGACCGGCAGCAGGTGCGCGCTGCCGTAGGTCGTGGTCGTCAGATGGGCCACCGTCGCGAGCACCGAGGGGTGCTCCGCAGTCGTGGTGACCACGTCACCACGGTCACCACTGCGGACAAGACCACGCAGGGCGAGGTTGTTAGCCTCCGTAGCGCTCGCGACAAACGTCACGCCAGCCGGCCCGACGTTGAGCAGCTCCGCCAGAGTGTTCCGGGTGGACTCGACGCGCGTGGCAGCCGCGCGCCCGGCGACGTGTGCCGCTCCGGGGTTGCCAGCCAGCTGCAGCACCTCAACGGTGGCGGCGAGCGCCTCGGGAGCCACCGGGGTCGACGCGGCAGCATCGAGGTAGATCAAGTCAGCCATGTCGCCTCCTCACAACACGAGCCCGATGGCTCACAGATCGAAACTACGTTCGAGCACCGACAGACGGATAGGCGGACCGCTCAGCCTGCCTTCACTCGACGACTGCTCAGCCGTCGGGCAGCTCCCACGTAGCGATTCATGGCGGCCCGGAACTCGTCAGCATGCGCCATCGTCAGGTCGATCTCGTACTCTGCCCCGTCGAGGGCGAAGCGCACCGTCTCGTCAGCGGGACTTGCCCCGTCAAGGTCGTCCACGAGGGTGGTCAGCACGCGCTTCGCCATGTGCCCGAGTATCCCAAGCTTCTCTCCTGGAACCGGCCCAACACGCGGTGACCCCTCCATCCAGGAGGTACGGATGTTGCCGAGCGGGCATGACGTTGCGGACAACATCACAAAGCTCGAGTCGGGCCCCGTCGCTACTGCGCGTCAGGAACCTGTTCCTTTAACTCTTTGAGTCGGTTCTTGATCTTCGAGATGCCATTGTTAATATCTTCGTCGAATACTTCCCCAGCGAAAGGTAGCCTGTTCTTGGGATCTTGGTTGATTCCCAGGTCCCAATGAAGCCGCAACATCGACGAGTGAGCCAACGCCAAGCTAAAACTTTCAGGCGGCGGCATTTCGACGCACAATCCTGCCTGGTCGACGAGAAGTGTGTCTACCTTGGTCCATACGGCGAGGATGCGCGTGACCGCGGCGAACTCAGCGGACTTCGGATCTTGCTTGACGTCAGCGATATGGTCAACCAGCCGCCATGATCCAGCCGGCCCCCCTGCCTCCGCGGACGGCAGCATCTTTCGCAGTTGCCGGCTCTCTTCCCGGAGCATCTTCAACGGCCCGTACAGCGAGTTCAGTTGGGCCCTAATTTGCTGGACCTCGTTAAGCCGCCTATTTCGAACTCGTTCTCGCCATGCGCTTATGAGAACTGTCGCCGCAGCCATGAGAGAAACGATGGGCGCTGCCGCTGTCTTCCAAAAATCGGCATCTCCGAGCGTGCCGAGCGATTGCGCGTCGAGACATGCAGTGACCATCAAACCCGAATGCAAATGAGTCAACTCTTTCTAGCGATTGCATTAACCCAGCTTCCAGCGACGACGCCCGGTTCGGTCCCGATAGACAAGACCGAAAAGCCAGCCAGCTCGATCATTCCTGCGACTGAGTCCTGATCGTAGAGATGATAGAGCCTGTGCGTGTCCCCGACTCGTCGCCACTCGCGCCCGCGCCCTGCGCGGGTCGACAAGAACAGCGCGCCGTCGTGGCACGTAACCCGGTAGAACTCCTCGAGCGCCTCGTGGAAGCTTTCGGCGTCCAGATGAACCAACGAGGCGCAGGCCCACACCCCTGCGAACCGCGCCTCGGGGAAAGGCATCTGTCGCATGTCCGCCTGAACGAGCGAGGCTCCGGTGATTCCGGCCGCCTCACGGAGTAGACCGCTGGAGAGGTCCAACCCGACCACTGACACACCGCAAGCCTCAAATGCTGAACAGTCTCGCCCGTGTCCACAGCCGGCATCAAGAACCGTTCGACGCTGTCCGCGACCGGGTAACTGTGCGAGAAAGGACTCCCGGTAGGGGCTCATCGCGACGTCCGTGAAACGCCGCGCATACGTAGGCGCATCCTGATCGTACGAGCGGATCGTTCGCATCAGATCGTGGTCAGTCGAAGTCAAAGGGCCCGTACGCGCGTTCCTTAGCGCCACCGACTGGTCCACCATGAGTGTTGCGTTCATGTTCCGCTCCCATCTTGCTGCGTCAAGAGGACCGTAGAGGGCTCCACCGACACTCCCGTCTGCTCGGCTGTTCCGGCCTCCCCAGACGAGCGCGGTCCCGCATCTCTGAACCGCAGCACGTACCCGGGTGCTACAGAGACAGCCCTCGTAACGAGCGGACGTCGGCCAGGGCGTTGATGGGTCTCAGCAACCCGCGTCAGGCGTGGTTGTGTCGAGCGCAAAGTGCAGATTCCGCTGCGCGTCCTTGAGTCGTCCCGATCGAATGGAAACGGGCAGACGGGGGCCTTGATCAGGTCCCCGTACGTCCCTTTCGATGTGGTAATCCGGCTCCTGATGAGGAGGACGTGGGCCTGGGGCACTACTCCCAGGCAGCGCGGCCAACCCCGTCAGGATCGTGCTTCTGCAGGACTGGCGCTCCGATTGGCCCTGCTGCCCTGACGGTCTCGACTCTGCCTTCATAGAGTCTTCTTTTTCGGCGAGCACCTTCGGGGTGCCAGTCCTTCGAGCCTTGCTTAGTCCGCTCAGCGACTCCCCGTTTCGCAGGGGTCCGGGTTCCCCGTGGCCTCTTCTGCGGGAGGCTTTCCGCGATGGTGACGTACCATCGGACTGTTGAATTAGCGCACTCAACAACGTAGCACCCCCGGAGCGAGGTGAGCAGTTCTCCTCCGGGGGTGCTACTTGCTTGGGTCCTCTGGAGGTCCAGATGCCGAGGACTTGAGTCCTGGTCCCTGTCCTATCCCTCCACTCGCTCCCGCTCCCTCTCCCTGACTTAATGCGGCTTAGCTGACGACCCGGCCGGATCAATCTGCTTGCCGATGGGAAGGGCGAGAAGGACCTAGCCGGGTTGATCGGACCGCTTGCCACCGCCCGCCCAGCCGCCGTGCCCGTATCCCGGCGTCAGGCACGGTGCCGTCTCCACCGGCGTTACTCCTCGGCTTTGGTGCCGCTGTCGATGATCCGGCGTAGTTCGCTGCGCGGGATCAGGGTGCGGCTGCCGATCCGGACGGTCCGGATGTCACCCCGTTTGGCCAGCCGCCAGATGGTGGTGCGGCTGACGTTCAAGCGGCGGGCGACTTCTGCTTGGTCCAGCAGGTCCGGTTCGATCGGTGGGCGGGGTATGCCCGTGGTCATGGTCATGACTGGCGCACGCGAACCGACATGGCGGTTGGCAGCTGGGTTGTGTCGCATGGGCGGGCTTCTTTCTATTGCTGTCAGAGGCCGAGGGCTTTGGCCACGGCTGCGGCGGCTGCTTGGGCGGCGTCGTCGGTGACGTGGCCGTAGATATCGCCCTGTCACTTGGATCGACGCGTGGCCCAGGTTGGAACTGACAACTTTCAGCGGGATGCCGTTCAGTAGGGCCGTGGTGGCGTAGGTGTGCCGCAGGGCGTGAACGGACACGCCGTCCAGCGATGCGGCGCTCGCGGCGGTCCGAACGGTGCGCAGGATGTTCTGGGGTTCGACGGGCAGGCCCAGCGCGGTGGCGAAGACGAAGTCAGGGGCCGTCGCCTTTCCACAGGTTCCCCGCTGCTTCGCGCTCGGCTGCCTGCGTGGACTGCCAGCTTCGCAGCAGGGCGACCATGGCTGGGCTTAGCGCCACCGTGCGGCGGCTTGTGGCCGTCTTGGTGGCGGACACGACCAGCTGGCCGTCGCGGCGGATCAGGGACCCGCTGACGCGGGCCGTCCCATGGTTCAGGTCGATATGGCGCCATCGCAGGGCAAGGGCTTCGCCGCGTCGTAGCCCGGTGCCCACGATGAAGGCCAGGACAGGTCCGTAGCGCAGCCCGGTGGCTCCGCTCAGCAGGGCGGTGACTTCGTCTGGGCGAAGGAATCGGGCGTCGCGTCTGGTGACCTTGGGCTGCCGGACCTGATGAACGGGGTTGGTGGCCAACAGCCCGTTGGTGACGGCGTCGTCCAGGGCGACGCGCAGGGTGGTGTAGCAGTTGCGACGGGTGGCGTCGGCGCGCCCATCGGCCTTCATAGCCAGCATCAGCCGGTTGACGTCGTTAGCGTTCAACTGGTCCAGCCGGACGTCGCCCAGGACCGGGATGATCCATACGCGGACGTACCCGGCGTGCATCGTCTTGGTGGATTGGGCGCGGTCGCTTGCCTGAAGGAAGGTGCCGGTCCATTCGGCCAGCCACTGCGCGACCGTGCGGGATGAATCACGGATCGGGGCGTCGCGGCGCAGCCGTTCACGGGCCTCGTCCGCGTTCGCCCGCGCTTCGGCTTGGGTGGCGCCGTAGAAGAACAGGCGGCGCCCTTCGTGGCGGAACGTGACGGTGTAGCGACCGTCAGATCGCTTCTTCTGTCGTGGCACCGCCTGGCCACCCCCCTTCTGCATCTGATCGACGCCAGGCGGAACTGGGATCTGACAGCCGCGAAGATCGGGCTTCGACATGGGGGCGGCGGGGCCAACGGCGCAGCGCGGCGGCCGAACATGCGACAGACGGGCGTCAGGACGCGTCGGCGAGGCTAGGTTGCCCCCATGGCAGCCGACTGGTCAGCACTGGCGGATTACCTGCGCGGCAGCGCCGACACCGTCACGATCAGCTGGTCCGAACTGGACACCATCGTTGGCGGCATGCCGCAATCATCGCTTGAGCATCCGGCGTGGTGGGGCGGCGATCGGCCGCATATCCGCGCGTGGAGGTCGGCTGGGTTCACTGTCACCTCGAGGCAACCAGGCGTGTCGGTGACGTTTCGGAGGGCCCGGGCTAATCAGGAGCGCTCAGTGATGCCGGTCGTCGAAGCAACGGGTCTGACCGAAGGCCCAACCCAACAAGCGGCCGCGACATCCCCTCGGGTGGGTCGGTTGCTGCTTATCGCGTGCGGCAAGGCGAAGACGCCCCGGCCAACTGCCGCGAAGGACCTGTACGTCTCTGCGCGGTTCCGCAAGGCGCGCGCCTACGCGGAGCGGTCCGGGGTCCCGTGGTTCATCCTGTCGGCCGAACACGGCCTCGTCGGACCGGATGAATGGCTGGCGCCATATGAGCGATACCTGCCGACCACGCCGCGCGACTACCGCACGGCCTGGGGTGAATGGGTCGCGGCCCGGTTGGATCTGCTGGCGGGGCCGCTGGACGGCCGGATCGTCGAGGTCCACGCCGGTGAGGACTACCTCCAGCCGCTGACCGCTCCGCTGACCCGTCGCGGCGCCCGGGTCGACCAGCCACTCCAGGGGCTGACCGCCGTCCGCTGGCAAGGCTGGTACGACGCTCACCCAGGGCATCACGCAGCGGTCCACCAAGACGCCCAACCAGACGCGGGTGCGGCCCGGCCAGCGATACGGAAGGCCACCATGCAGAGCAACCGGTTAGTTGCCTTCGGCGGCGATCCCCGTGACTGGATCACGCGGCTGGGCGACGAGGCGAACGCGGTCCACCCCGCCGACCTGCCCGCGCTGGAGCGGGAGGTGATGGACAGGCCCGGCCTGTACAGCTGGTTCGTCGATCAGGCCGGGGCCGAGGACCTGGGCGTCGGTCTGGGAGTGGACGTCTCGCCGGGTCTGATCTACGTCGGCCAGACCGGTGCCACCAAGTGGCCGTCGGGCAAGCCCAGCAACGGCACGCTGATCAACCGGATCAGACGCCAGCACCTGGGCGGACGGCGCAGCAGTTCGACCCTGCGCCGAACCCTGGGCGCGATCCTGGACGCGGCGACCGACCACGCGGTGTCCAGGGATGACCTGACCGCGTGGATGTTCGCGCACCTGCGGGTGGTCCCGGCCGTCACGTCCGACGCTGCGTCGCTGGGCGACCTGGAACGCCAAGTCGTCCAGGCGCTGGAACCACCCCTGAACCTGGACCACGTCGGTCCTACCCCGGCACGTGTCCGCCTGAAGCAGCTTCGGGCTGGCGCCGACGACACCATCCCCTGACGTTTGACGGTCGCCTCGGGGTCGACGCCACCAGGAGGTTCGCTGCCGCGACGGGCGTCCTGCTGCGAATGCCCGACGCTTGGTAGTCAGATTGGTAGTCAAAGCCGCTGCAACATGCAGAAAGCCGTTCCCGGCTTGCACCAGGAACGGCTTCTGACCTGCGGTTCTACTTTGTAGCGGGGGCAGGATTTGAACCTGCGACCTCTGGGTTATGAGCCCAGCGAGCTACCGAGCTGCTCCACCCCGCGTCGGTGATCACAACCTTAGGGGATGGCGTCCGCCAACCCAAATCGGAATGGCGTGGCTCCGGTCACCCGCCGGACGACGAGGCCGAGGGCGACTCCGACGGGGACGCCGAGGGCGAGGTGGACGGGGACCCCGACGAGGATTTGCCGCCCTGGCTGTCCGGGAGCTGGCTGGACAGGTCGAAGGCCCGGTTCACCAGGTCCTTGCCGAGCTTCATCTCGCGGGCCCAGGTGACGGTGTCGCCGCTCTTCAGCGCCTCGTCCGCATTCACGAAGTGCGCCTGCGCCTGGTCGATGAGGCTGCGGATCTGGCTCACCAGCGAGCCGGTCGGCTTGCCGCCGCCCGGGTTGCCTCCGCCACCGGACGGGCTCGTCGGCAGGGTGCGGTCGAGGGCGTCGGCGAGCGCGGCGGGCAGCGACGTGCCGATGCCGACCTCGTCGTTGTACGACACCAGGACGTAGGCGAGGCTCGGGTAGCTCACCGACGAGCCGGCGCGCACGGCGTACACCGGCTCGACGTACACGAAACCGCCGTTGACCGGCAGCGTGAGGAGGTTGCCGTTGATGACCTGGCCGCCACTGCGGTTGAACTGCGCGAGCCGGTCCGCCACCTCGGTGTCGGAGTTGAAGTCGTTGGCCACCTGCCCGGGACCCTTGGCGTTCTGGTCCTTCAGCTGGAGCACCTCGATCTTGCCGTAGTCCGCCGACGCGGCGTCGGAGTTGACCGAGACGAACCCCGCCAGGTTGTTCTTGTTGTAGGGGACGAACGTCGAGGTCAGCGAGTAGACGTCCTGACCGGAGGAGTCGTCGAAGAGGCGGTACGGCGGCTGCAGCCGACTCGGTGAGTTCGGGTCGCTCGGGACCTGCCAGCGGTTGTTGCCGCTGTAGAACTGGATCGGGTCCTGCACGTGGTAGCGCGCGAACTGGTAGCGCTGCACCTTGAACATGTCCTCGGGGTAGCGCAGGTGGTCACGCACCTCGTCGGGGATCTCGGAGTTCGGCTTCACGGTGCCCGGGAAGACCTTCTCCCAGGTCTGCAGGATCGGGTCGTCCTCGTTCCAGGCGTACAGCGTGACCGTGCCGTCGTACGCGTCGACCGTGGCCTTGACCGAGTTGCGCATGTAGTTGATCTCGTCGGTCGGGACCGTGCGCAGGGTGTCGTTCGTCTGGAGCGAGTCGGTGGTCATCGTGTCGAACGACTCGCGCTCGGCGTTGGGGTAGCGGTCCGTCGTCGTGTAGCCGTCGAGCACCCACAGGATGTGGCCGTTGGCGACGATGGGGTACGGGTCGCTGTCGACCGTGAGCCACGGCGCGAACTTCTCGACCCGCTCGCTCGGGTCGCGGTTGTAGAGCACCTCGCTGTCGCCGGTGACCCGGCCGGAGAGCAGGAAGTTGGTGTCGCCGAACTTCACCGCGTACATCAGCTGGCGGAACGAGCTGCCGATCGGCACCCCGCCGCTGCCGTCGTACGTCGTGGTCGTGAGCTGGCCGGAGTCGTCCGCGCCGCCGGTGGCCAGGTCCTGCTCCACGTCCTTGGCGCCGGGGGCCTTGCCGACGATCGAGTAGTCGGGACTCTGCTCGCCGAAGTAGACGCGCGACTCGAAGCCACCGGTCGCCTGCGACAGCGCATCCTGGCCCGGAGCCGTGCCCTCGGCCCACTGCGTCTTGTCGTCCGAGCTGTCGACCGGCAGGTCGTCGTTCGTGGTGCGCTGGTTGCCGTACGCCGCGATGATCCCGGAGCCGTGGGTGTAGACGGTGTGCAGGTTGGACCAGTTGCGGTCCCCGTCCGGGATGCCGGACTGGTTCAGCTCCCGGACGCCGAGCACGAGGGCGCGGTCCGCTCCCGCGATGTCGTAGCGGTCGACGTCAAGCACGTCCGCGACCGAGTAGAAGGCGCGCGCCTGCTGCACCTGCTCGAAGGTCGGGCTCACCAGCTTCGGGTCGACGAGCGGCACCGACTCGGTCTCGCGGTCGAGTACCGACTGGTCGGGGTTGTCCACGGTGGCGTCGATGATGTCCTTGACCTCGATGCCGTCGAGGTCGTACGCCGACCGCGTGGCGTCGATGTTCGCCTTGATGTACGGCTGCTCCTTGTCCGCCTCGGACGGCTTCACCTGGAACTGCTGCACGATGCCCGGCCAGATCAGGCCGAGCAGGATCGCCGACACCGCGAGCAGCGCCAGGCCGACCGACGGCAGCAGCCAGGTGCGCCGCCAGACATTGACGAAGAACAGCACCGCGCAGATGACCGAGATGCCCAGCAGGATGTTCTTCGCCGGCAGCACGGCGTGGTCGTCGGTGTAGTTCATGCCCGTGATCAGCGTGCCGCCCTGGTTGACCAGGTCGTAGCGGTCCAACCAGTAGTCCGCGGCCTTCACGAGCACGAACAGTCCGAGCAGCAGCGACAGCTGCACCTGCGCGGCGCCGGAGAACCGGTCCCGCGGGGTCTGCAGCCGGATGCCGCCGTACAGGTAGTGCACCACCGCCGACGCGATGATCGAGATCACCAGCGTGGCCATCGCGAAGTCGACCAGGTAGTGCAGCCACGGCAGGTCGAAGACGTAGAAGCCGATGTCCTTGTGGAACCAGGTGTCCTGCTGGTGGAACGGCACGCCGTTGCGCCACAGGAGGTAGTTGCGCCACTCCCCGATCGCGGAGCTGCCGGCGAACGCGCCGAGCACCACGGCGACGCCGACCAGCAGCCAGGTGCGGATCGGGGTCACCGCGTCGCGGTAGCGGTCCAGGCCGTTCTGCTCGCTCGAGCTCGGCCGGAAGAACGGGCGGAACCGGTAGGCGAGGTAGATGTTCAGGCCGACAACACCGGCCATCAGCAGGCCGAAGACCAGGAACAGCACGGTCTTGGTCCAGAACAGCGTGGTGAAGACCTCGGAGTAGCCGGCGTCCTGGTACCAGAGCCGGTCGGTGTAGAGGTTGGCGAACGTGCTGAGGCCGAGGAAGCCGAGCACCAGCACCACCGCGGTGATGATCAAAGCGCGTGAGCGCCGTGACCCGGTCCGCGCCGGCGGCCGGTTGTCCCCCGCACCCTCGTCGAACAGCTCGCTCATCCCTGGTTCTCCTCCTCCAGCGTGGCGACGAGGAGCTGCAGCAGCCCGGGCACCAGGTCGGCGCCTCCGACCACGGACTGGTCGTCGTCGTGGGCGCGCAGTCGCAGCGCGCAGTACGTCGCTCCGGCGCGGGTCGCGCCCGCCACGATCCGCACCTCCTGCCGGTCCGGGTGCTCGCGGGCGAACTCCTCCGCGGAGGCCGGGTCGTCGGGGATGAGCGGGTCGGCGTCCGGGGGCAGCACGAGCCGCTCCACCACCGCCGCACACCCGGTGACCTCCGGTGGCCAGGCGATCGACTCGAGCGCGACCTCGAGCGGCTGGTCGGGCACCAGCAGCTCCTGCTCGACGGGCGTGAACGAACCCTCGGCCGAGGCCGAGTCCAGGCCCATCGCGGCGGCCAGGGCCGGCTCCCGCTCGACCAGCTGGGCGGTGTCGACGAGCGCGTAGAGCCGGGCGGGCCGGTCCCAGCCCTCTCCGGCGGCGTGGTGCTCGATCTCGAGCACCACCGCGGCCAGGGCCGGGTCGACGTCGAGATCGGCGTCGAAGTCGGTCACGAGCTCCCCTCCTCGCAGCTGGGCAGGTCGGCGTTCGGGTCCTTGACCCACGCGTCGATCGCCAGGCGCGCGTCGTGCATGGTGTCCGCCTTCACCAGGCGCATGTCGCCGTTCGGCGCGCCGAGCGCATCCTCGCAGTTGTCGGGGGGCACGAGGAACAGCTGCGCCCCGGCGTCACGGGCGCCCACGATCTTCTGCTGGATGCCGCCGATCGGGCCGACCGTGCCGGTGGCGTCCATGGTGCCGGTGCCGGCGACGGTCTCGCCGCCGGTCAGCGAGCCGGGCGTCAGGGTGTCGTAGATGCCCAGGGAGAACATCAGCCCCGCGCTCGGGCCGCCGATGCCCGGGTTGATGTTGATGGTCACGTCGACCGGAAGGTCCGGCTTGGCCTCCGTGCCGACCTGGATGCCGACCTGCGGCTTGCCGTCGACGGTGTCCGGCGTGACCTGCACGGTCGTGCGCTCGTCGTCACGGCGTACGACGAAGTCGACCGGCGCGCCGGCGGGTGCAGCCGTCACCGCATCCACGACGTCGTCGGAGGACGAGACGTCGGTGCCGTCGACGGCGAGGATGACGTCGCCGGACTCGAGGTTCCCGTCGGCCGGCGCACCCTTCGTCACGCCCGCGACGACCGGCTCGGTGACGTCGTAGCCGAGCTCCTCCAGGGCGACCGCGGTCGCGGCGTCCTGCGAGGACGTCATCTGGGCGGCACCCTCCTGGCGGTTCTGCTCGACGGTCTCGTCCTGGCGGTACACCGCGTCGTAGGGGTAGACGGCGTCCTCGTCGCTGATCCAGTCGTGCATCAGCTCGAACAGGTTGTTCCGGCCGTTGGGCTTGGGCTGCGAGACGTAGACCGTGGTCATCCGCAGCTGCCCGTCGTCGGGATAGGACTTGCGTCCCTCGACCTGGATGATCTGCTTGCCGTCGTCGTTCTTGCCGAGCACGTTGACGGTCAGCCCGGGCTCGTAGGTGACGTAGGGCAGGGGTACCAGGGCGGCGGTCACCCACAGGGCGATCAGCAGCGGCACGGCCAGGATGCCGGCGAGGGTGCGCTGCGTCATGCGGCCAAGACTGTCAGATCAGCCCTAGGACACGCGTCGTGAGGGCCGCACCGCGATGCCGGTGGACCGGTCGGGGGCGGGTTGCTCGACGGCGTACCCCGGCGTGGGGCGGTGACGTCGCCGCGGCTCGCCCTCCAGCGCGGTGGCGAGCCGGCGGACGGCGACCTCGCGGTCCACCTCACCGCGACCCTCGCGGCCGAGCCAGGCGACCCACAGCATCGCCACGATCGTGACCACGACCGACGGCACCAGCCAGAGCAGGATCTCCACACCGTGAGGGTAGGTGGGTGGGGTGGCTGCGGGCGGGAGGCTCGCGCGCGCCTGTCGGGATCCCCGGCTCACCGGGGATCCCGGCACTTACCGGGCAGTGCAACGCCCCAAAAGCGACAGGAGTGCCTGTGGAGCAGGACCGCCACGGGCCGCGCCGGGGGCTACGGCGTGCCTACCCACTCGTCCGAGCCGTCGGCGAAGCGCTGGTGCTTCCAGATCGGCACCTCGGCCTTGATGGTGTCGATCAGCGCACGGGACGCGGCGAACGCGTCGCCCCGGTGGGGGGCGGTGGTCGCGACGACGACCGCGATGTCGCCGATCGCGAGCGTGCCGACCCGGTGGACGGCGGCGACGCCCTGCACCTCGTGCTCCTCCGCGACCCGCTCGCAGACCGCGCGCATCGTCTCCAGGGCGCTGGGGTGGGCGGAGTAGTCGAGCCCGTCGACGCCCTTGCCACCGTCGTGGTCACGCACCCGGCCGACGAAAAGCGTGAGGCCGCCGGAGGCGTCGTCGTCGAGCGCGGCGACCACCTCGGCGACGTCAAGCGGGGTCTCGCGCAGGTCCACGAGTCGTACGGCGGAGCTCACGGGATGACCCTAGGCCAGGCGCGTACGGTTGAGCCATGAACGACAGTCCGGACGAGACGCCCGACGACGGCCAGAACCCCTTCAAGGGCACGCCGTTCGAGCAGATCTTCGGCGCCATGGGTGGCGCCGTGGGCGGTGGACTGGGTGGCGCGGCGGGCGGGATGCCCGACCTCAACCAGCTGTTCAGCCAGATCCAGTTCCTCATGCAGCCGTACGACGGCCCGCTCAACTGGGACTTCGCCCTGGACATGGCGCGCAAGGCCGCCGCCCAGGAGCCGGACCCGACGCCCAGCCAGAAGCAGAAGGACGCGGTGGCGGACGCCGTCCGCCTCGCCGACCACTGGCTCGACGACACCACGGCGTTCCCCTCGGGCGTCAGCTCGACTGCTGCCTGGAGCCGCGCCGAGTGGATCGTCGGCACCACCGACGTCTGGAAGGTGCTCGTCGAGCCGATCGCGGAGTCCTCGGTGAACGCGCTCTCGGGCGCCCTGCCCGCGGAGGCCCAGGCGATGTCCGGGCCGCTGCTCGGCATCCTGGGCAAGGCGATCGGCGGCATGCTCGCCCAGCAGGTCGGCTCTGGCCTCGGCGCGCTCGCCGCCGAGGTGCTCAGCGTCTCCGACATCGGGCTGCCGCTCGCGGCGGCCGGGAAGGCTGCGATCCTGCCCGTCAACGTCGCGGCGTTCGCTGCCGGGCTGGACGTGACCGAGGACGACGTCCTCCTCTACCTCGCCCTGCGCGAGGCCGCGCACCAGCGGCTGTTCGCGCACGTGCCGTGGCTGCGCGACCACCTGATCGGCGCGGTCGCCGACTACGCCCGTGGCATCGAGATCAACGCCGAGGGCATCCAGTCGCGCATCGAGGAGCAGATGCGCGGGATCGACCCGTCGAACCCGGACTCGATGCAGGAGCTGCTCGAGGGCGGCCTGTTCGACATGCCGCGCTCCCCCGCCCAGGACGCCGCGCTCCAGCGGCTCGAGGTCACCCTCGCGCTGGTGGAGGGCTGGGTCGACGAGGTCGTCGGCCAGGCGACCGCGGAGCGGATGCCCTCCGCCGGGAAGCTGCAGGAGGCGTTCCGGCGCCGCCGCGCGGCCGGCGGCCCGGCCGAGCAGACGTTCGCGACGCTGGTCGGCCTCGAGCTGCGCCCGCGCCGGCTGCGGGACGCCTCCACGCTGTGGGGCTCGCTGCGGACCCGGCAAGGCACCGAGGCCCGCGACGGCGTCTGGATGCATCCCGACCTGCTGCCGACCGCGGCGGACCTCGACGACCCGCTCGGATTCCGCGAGGACGCGACCGCGCCGCCCGAGCTCAGCGACGCGGACTTCGACACGGAGCTGCAGAAGCTGCTGGACCCCGGCCAGCCCGACGAGTGACGCTCCACGCCGATGCGCTGGCCCTCCTCGAGGGCTGGCGCGCTCCGAACGACGGCCAGGAAGCACTGCGCCGGCGGTACGTCGATCACCTCCGCTCGCACCCGGACGGGCTGTCCCGCGGCTGCCGACCCGACCACGTCACGGCCAGCACCCTGGTCCTGAACGAGGCCGGCGACGCCGTGCTGCTGACGCTGCACGCCAAGGCCGGGCAGTGGTTCCAGCTCGGCGGTCACTGCGAGCCGGCTGACGAGACGCTCGCCGGCGCCGCGCTGCGCGAGGCGGCCGAGGAGTCCGGGCTCGCCGGGCTCGCGCTCGACCCGGAGCCGGTGCAGCTGAGCGAGCACGCCGTACCGTTCTGCAGCCCGGAAGCGCCCGGATGTCCCGTCCACCACCTCGACGTGCGCTTCCTCGCGGTGGCGCCGGACGGTGCCGGGCACGCGGTCAGCGAGGAGTCGCTGGACGTGCGCTGGTGGCCGGCGGACGCGCTGCCGGATCCCGAGGGGGACCTGGTCGAGCTGGTCGCGCTCAGTCGAGCTCGTCGCCGGGCGGCAGGTCGAGGTGTGCCGCCGTCGACCAGCCGATGAGGTACCCCTTCGCGCGCTCGGCCTGCGGGTAGCGGTCCACCCACGCCCAGAACTTCGCGTCGTGGCCCGACTCGAGCAGGTGCGCGAGCTCGTGCACCAGCACGTAGTCGACGACCCACTGCGGCATCCCCTGCAGGCGCGCGGAGAGCCGGATCGTGCGGTCGCCCGGAGTGCACGAGCCCCACCGGGACTGCTGGTTGTCGACCCAGCGGACCGACTCGGGGGTCGCCAGGCCGCCGAGGTACTTGTTGCTGAGCTCGCGGGCCCGCCGGAGCAGGTCCCCGTCGCTCGGCTTGCGCCGGCGCTCGGAGCGCTCCAGCCGGGCCAGCATCTTCTCGACCCACTCCGCCTCCTCCTTGCGGGAGAGCGAGGCGGGGATCATCACGACCACGCGGTCGCCGTCGCGGTAGGCGGAGACGGTACGCCGGCGGCGCTTGGACCGCCGCACCTCCACCTCCGGCCGCGACATGAGCCGAACCTACCCGTTCGCCCAGGTCAGCAGCCGGTCCCGCGGCCAGGTGTTGACGATGCGATCCGGGTGGATCCCGGCCGCCTCGGCGCGCTCGCAGCCGTACACCTGGAAGTCCAGCTGGCCGGGCGCGTGCGCGTCGCTGTCGATCGAGAACAGGCAGCCGGTGTCGCGGGCCAGCTCCAACAGCTTCGTGGGGGGGTCCCGGCGCTCGGGGCGGCTGTTGATCTCGACCGCGACGTCGTGCTCGGCACAGGCCTCGAACACCGCCTTCGCGTCGAACTGCGACCCGGGCCGGGTCCCCCGGCCGCCGGTGACCAGCCGGCCGGTGCAGTGACCGAGGACGTTGGTGCGGGGGTTCCGGATCGCGCCGATCATCCGCCTGGTCATGTCCTTCGCGTCCATCTTGAGCTTCGAGTGGACGCTCGCGACCCGCACGTCGAGCCGCGCGAGCAGGTCGTCCTCCTGGTCCAGGGAGCCGTCGTCGAGGATGTCGACCTCGATGCCCGTGAGCAGCGTGAAGCCGTCGCCTCCCCGGGCGGCGAGGTGCTCGTTGACGGCCGCGACGACGCCGAGCTGGCGCCGCAGCCGCTCGGGGCTCAGCCCGTGGGCGATCGTGAGCCGCGGCGAGTGGTCGGTGAGCACGAGGTACTCGTGGCCCAGCTCGAGCGCGGTGAACGCCATCTCCTCGATGGGCGAGCCGCCGTCGGACCAGTCCGAGTGGGAGTGCAGGTCACCGCGCAGCTCGGCCCGCAGCCCGTCGCCGCCCTCGGTGAGCGGAGCGCCGTGCTCACGCTCGAGAGCGGCAAGCCGCTCCGGCATCTCTCCGCGCACGGCCGCGGCGATCACCTTCGCGGTGCTGGCGCCGACGCCGGGCAGGTCGGTGATGCTGCCGTCCTCGACCGCCGCGGCCACCTGGTCCGGCGGCAGCGGGAGGATCGTCGCGGCAGCGTTCCGGTACGCCTTGACCTTGTAGGTCTCCTCCCGCCCGCGCTCGAGCAGGAACGCGATCCGGCGCAGGGCGGCCACCGGACCGCCGTCGTACGGCTCCGACACGCCGACCTCCTCGCGATTTCGCGGTCTCGTCACCCGTTTTTCTTTCGTCCACACCCGGTGGAGGGCCATTTGTCGCTGGTCAGCCGCCGGTACGCCGCACCGGACTCCGCGTCGTCCACAACGGCATCCCGGGCTCGTCCACCGGCCCGGGCCACTCGTCCACAGCTTTATCCACAGCTCTGTCCACAGGCGGGGACGGTCCCGCGTTGACCCCCGTCGGCGGCGGCTCCTAGCGTGTGCGGCAGATGGGGCCCTCGGCCCACCAACGGACGCTCGCAAGGGGAAGGCAAGCGTCCACGCGGTGGCCGGGGGCCCTCTCACGTCCCCGGTCACCTGCCCGGACCTCAGACGCCCCGGAAGGTCGGGGGCCGCTTCTCCTGCGCGGCGCGGATCCCCTCCTGGAGGTCCGCCGTCGCCAGCGTGATCGGCTGGGCCATCGCCTCCCACTGCAGGCAGCTCTCGAGGTCGGCGTGCCCGCCGTCGCGGAGCGCCAGCGTCGTCAGCTTGCTCGGGATCGGGGCGGTCGCCGCGATCCCGGCCGCCGTCCCGAGCACGTCGTCGAGGAACGACGCCGGGTCGAGGACCCGCGAGACCAGGCCGAGGCGGCGCGCCTCGTCCGCGTCGACGACCCGGCCGGTGAGCAGCAGGTCCCGCGCGTGCGCCGCGCCCACGACGTTCGGGAGCAGGAAGGTCGCGGCCATGCCGGGGTGCATGCCGAGCTTGACGAATGGCGCGCCGAGGCGAGCCCCGGTGGCGGCGTACCGGAGGTCGCAGGCCAGCGCCAGGCAGAGGCCGGCGCCGATCGCCGGCCCGTTGACGGCCGCGATGGTCGGGACCTCCAGCTTCCGGATCGACAGCCAGGCCCGGTAGAACGCGATCATCCGGGTGCGCAGCTGGTCCACGGTCGCGTCCGGTTCGCTGGCGATCCACGACGTGTTGCCCCCGGAGCAGAACGCCGAGCCCTCGCCGGTCACCACGACGACGCGCACGGACCGGTCCGCGGCCAGCTCGTCGACCGCCGCCACCCAGGACGCGGTCATCTGGTCGGACATCGCGTTGCGCTGGTCGGGGTTGTCGAGGGTGAGGACGGCGACGCCGTCGGAGGGGCGCTCGAGGCGCAGGTGCGAGTGCTCGGACATGGGCTCAAGGTACTGATCGGCGGCGCGACACGCCGTGACCGGTTTCACCGCTCACGGTGTGCCTGCGCGGGTTGTGTGCACCCGTGTCGTAGGGTCGAGGCGGTCCGGCGGCACATGCGTCGGACTCCGGCGGGTCTTCCCTTCGTTACCCCGTCGCGACGACCGAGAGATGAACTAGGCAAGGAGGCCGTCATGGCGGAGACCTGGAGCGGCGAGTTCTACTGCGTGAAGTGCAAGGAGAAGCGCGAGGCCGAGGGCGAGGTCAAGGTCAACGACAAGGGCACCCGGATGGCGAAGGCCGTCTGCCCTGTCTGTGGCACGAACCTCAACCGGATCCTCGGCAAGGCCTGACCTCAGCGCAGCGCCCCACGAGTTGATACGGCACCCGCCCGGTCCGCGTGACCGGGCGGGTGTCGTCTTGTCCGGGCTGTCGAGCCGGGCTCGTAGCCGGCCTGTGGAGAGGCGCCACCGCGTGGCGCCGACGGGGTAGATGCCCTGCATGACCTTCCTGCGACCGGGGCTGCACGTCGTCCGTCGCGACGACCGCCACCTGCAGGTCGGGGTCGACCCGCCGTGGCGGGTGGTGGTGCCGGACCACCCCGGCGTACGCCGGCTGCTCGGTGAGCTGGCCGCGGGCGTCGCCCCCGAGCCGGCCGGCGAGGCGGAGCACCGGACGCTGCTGGCGCTGGGCCGGGCGGGGATGCTCGTCGAGCGGGCCCGGCCGGCACGGCGGACCGTGACGGTCCAGGCCGACGACGAGATCGGCGACGAGGTCGCCCGGGCGCTCCACGCGTCCGGCTGCGAGCTCGGGGACGGCTCGGTGGCCCTGCTCGCGGCCGCCGGCGAGATCGCCCGCACCGACGCCGACGCGCACGTCCGGGACGGTCGTGCGCACCTCGTCCTCGCGGCCGGCGTGGCCGGCTGGACGGTCGGGCCGTTCGTGGTGCCGGGCGCCAACGCCTGCCTGCGGTGCGTCGACGCGCACCGCGGCGAGGGCGATCCCCGGCGCGCGCTGGTGGTCGAGCAGCTGGCGGGGCTGCCCGCGGCGCCCGACGACCCCGCACTGGCGACGCTGGCGGCCGCCTGGGCGGTGCGTGACGTGCTCACCCACCTCGACGGCGGGCGGCCCTCCACGTGGTCCGCGACGGTCGAGCTCGGGTCCGACCTGCGCCCGCGCCGGCGTACCTGGTCGCGGCACCCGCACTGCGGTTGCTCCTGGGGCTAGCCGGGACTGCGCTCGATGCGCCCGGGCTCACCAGAACTCGGAGTCGAGCTTCCCCTCCATCGAGCGCAGGTGCGCGCGGGAGCACTCGTCGCAGTACGTCTTCCGGCGACCGTTCTCGACCGCGACCGTCCAGGACAGGGTCGTCGCGTCATCGGTCTCGGTGCGTCCGCAGAAGTCGCAGGTCGCCATGGCTCCAACCTAGCCCGGACGTGCAGGAGGGGCCGGTACGACGTCCTGTCGTACCGGCCCCTCCGTGTGACACCCGCGACCAGGTCAGTCCTGAGGTGTCGTCACAGCGCTCGGGCGAGGGCCAGTCGAGCCTGCTGGGCTGCCTGCTCGGCCTTGCGGCTGAGCCGGCGGGCGCGGACCATCTGGGCCCCACGCCGGAGCTGCTGCGCCTCTCCCAGGCGCGCGGACATTTGTGCGCGGGCCAGATTTTCGTGCATGAGATTCATGTCGTGCCGTCCGTTCGGGTTGAAGTTCGCGTTCATCGGTGGTGGTTGCTTTCTTGGTGTGTCCGGCGCGCTCAGAGCGACCGGGCGAGTGCGAGCCGGGCCTGCTGGGCGATCTCCTCGGCGCGGCGGCCGGATCGGAGCACTCGGGTCAGCTGGCGACCCGGTCGGCACTGCTGTGCCTCACCCAGGCGGGCGCTCACGTGAGCGCGGGCCAGGTTCTCGTGGCTGAGATTCATCTCGGTGTCCTTGACGTCGTTGTCGGAAGGGTGGTGGTGCTGGACGCTGCCGGTGCTGACTAGGCGGCGACTTCGTTCTTGCGGGGCCGGCCGCGGGGCCGCTTGCGCGGGATCACCACGCCCTGGAGGAAGAGCTGCCCTCCCCAGACGCCCCACGGCTCGCGGCGCTCGAGGGCACCGTCGAGGCAGAGGGACCGCACGGGGCACTCCTGGCAGAGGGCCTTCGCGGACTCCACGTCGACGGGCGACTCGGCGAACCACAGCTCGGGGTTGTTGACCCGGCAGGGCAGCAGCTCGTCGTCGACCTGGCTGGCCTGGTCGTGCAGCTGTCCCAGGCTGACCGCTTCGAACGACTCCGTCATCGGCAGCGCCCCATCGGTGCGGACGAGTTCACTGATGGTCATGTTTCACCTCCTTCTGACCTGATCGCGTTGGGTGGTGCGGTTCGTGGTCGAGATCCAGCTCTGTGAGAAACAGAAAGGCCGCGGATCCCGGTTCGGGTTCCGCGGCCTGGAGGCTGCCGATGCTGTTGGTTCTCAACAGGTCGGTGGTCTCCAGGCACTGGTCCCCGGGAAGTAGGACTGGGCAAGGCCCATGTCTCCCTTGGTGGCGCCCGTCGTGACGGCGATGCCGGCGCGCTCGCGCACGACGACCGTCGCCGCAGCGGTGCAGACATCCGTGCTCACGCCGAAGGCGTGGCCGCCGGAAATGGGCATGCCGAAGCCGGACGGGGTCTGAGCCGTCATCCAGAGCTTGGTGCTGTTCACGAGGCCACCTCCTTCGGTTCTTCGGGCGCCGATCCTGCCAAAGATCGTGGTGCGCGTCTGATTGCTTGTCCGGAAACCTATCGTCAGGTGCGTGTAATGGGCAAACGATTTAGTGGGTATTTCCCCATTTTTTTCGCTTTGTTCCGGTGCAGGCGCTCAGCCGACCACCGACAGCACGTCCTCGCCGTACCGCTCGAGCTTGGACCGGCCGATACCGCTGATCCGCAGCAGCGCCTCGGGGGTGCGCGGCTTCTGCTCGGCGATCAGCTGGAGGGTGGCGTCGGTGAAGACGACGAACGCCGGCACGCTCTCCTCGCCCGCCCGCTCCTTGCGCCAGTCGCGGAGCCGTTCGAACAGCTCCTCGTCGTACGACGCCGGGCAGTCCGCGCAACGGCCGCGCTTCTTCTCGGCACCGGTGGCGAGCGGCCGGCCACACTCGCGGCAGCTCGCGACCTTGCGGTGCCGCGGCTGGTCGGTGCGGGCGCGTACCTCGTCGGGCAGCAGCGGGTCGAGGAACCGGGACGGCTTGCGGGACGCGCGGCCACCGGGGTTGCGCGACAGCGCCCACGACAGATGCAGGTCGAGGCGGGCGCGGGTCATGCCGACGTAGAGGAGCCGGCGCTCCTCCTCGATCGCGAGGGGGGTGTCGGCGTAGGTGATCGGGAGCGTGCCGTCCTGGAGGCCGCAGAGGAAGACGGCATCCCACTCCAGGCCCTTGGCGGCGTGGAACGTCGCGAGCGTGACGCCGTCGGCGACCGGGGCGTGCTGCTCGGCGGCCCGGCGGTCGAGGTCGTCGACGAACGCGTTCAGCTCCGCGTCGGGGTGGCTGGTCGCGAACTCCGCGGCCTGGTCGACCAGCGCCTGCCAGGACTCCCAGCGGTCGCGGGTCTGGCCGCGGGCGGTGGGGGCGTCCGGCGTCCAGCCCATGCCGGCCAGTGTCGCGCGGACCACGTCGACCCAGTCGTCGGCGGTCGCGGACTCGCCCGACCGGGCCGACCCGCGCAGTCGGGTCACCGCCTCCCGGACCTCCGGGCGCTCGAAGAACCGGGCGGCGCCGCGGACGACGTACGGCAGGCCGCGCGCGGCGAGCGCCTCCTCGAACGCCTCCGACTGGGCGTTGATCCGGAACAGGATCGCCACCTCGCCGAGGGACCGGCCGGCGTCGCGCATCCGCAGCACCTGCGCCGCAACTGCCTCCGCCTCGGCGACCTCGTCGGGGCGGGGGGTGTAGCTGACCGACGGGCCGGACGGCCGCTGCGCGCGCAGCTCGACGCCCTGGCTGGGCGAGCCCGCGAGCAGGGTGTTCGCGGCGTCGACGACCTCGGGGGTGGACCGGTAGTTGCGGACCAGCTCGACCGAGGTGGTGCCGGCGTACTTCTGCGGGAAGTCGCGGAGGTACGCCGCGTTGGCGCCCGCGAAGGAGTAGATCGTCTGGGCGGGATCGCCGACGACGCAGAGCTCGTCGCGACCGCCCAGCCAGAGGTCGAGCAGGGCGGACTGGAGCGGCGAGACGTCCTGGAACTCGTCGACGACGAACCACTTGTACTGGCGGCGTACCTGGGCGGCGACGCGCTCGTCCTCGGCCAGCAGGCCCGCGGTCAGCAGCAGCACGTCCTCCATGTCCATCCGGCCCTGGCCGCGCTTGACCTCCTCGTAGGAGCCGAAGACGTGCGCGACCGTCTCGGGAGGCTGCCCGGACACGCTGCGGCCGCGCTCGGCGGCGATCCGGGCGTAGTCGTCGGGGTGGACGTTGCTGACCTTGGCCCACTCGATCTCGGAGGCCAGGTCGCGCAGCAGCGCCTGGTCGGCGTGCAGCCGCTGCCGGCGGACGGCGGTGGCGAGCAGTCCGATCTTGGACTCGATCAGCGTGGGCAGCTCGGTGCCCTGCACGTGCGGCCAGAAGTACCGCAGCTGGCGGAGCGCAGCCGAGTGGAACGTGCGGGCCTGGACGCCGGAGGCGCCGAGCACCCGCAGCCGGCCGCGCATCTCGCCGGCGGCACGCGTGGTGAACGTGACCGCGAGGACCTCGGTGGGCGCGTAGACGCCCGTCGCGACGCCGTACGCGATCCGGTGCGTGATCGCCCGGGTCTTGCCCGTGCCGGCTCCCGCGAGCACCCGGACCGGCCCCCGCAGCGCCTCCGCGACCCGCCGCTGCTCGGGGTCCAGCGCGGCGAGCAGGTCGTCGGGCGAGGGCATGCGGGGGAACAACTCCTCGGGCTCGATGGTTGGATCCGGTGGACAGATCCACACCCTAGACGTCGGAGGCGACAGTCCCAGATGAGCAGTTCCTTCACGATGTACACGACCCCTTGGTGCGGCTACTGCCACCGCCTGAAGAGCCAGCTCGACCGTGAGGGCATCGCCTACGACATCGTCGACATCGAGCAGGTGCCGAGCGCCGCGGAGATCGTGGAGTCGGCCAACAACGGCAACCAGACCGTCCCCACGCTGGTGTTCACCGACGGCACCGCGCAGACCAACCCGTCGCTCGCGCAGGTCAAGGACAAGCTCGCCGCGCTGGCCAGCTGACGGTTGACGGCTGAAGCGGGCGGGTTTCTCCGGCTGACCGGAGAAACCCGACGACACGCCGAGGCGGGTACGGCGTGTCGGGCGGGTTTCCCCGGCTGACCGGAGAAACCCGACGATTCGGGTACGGCGTGTCGGGGGTGGGCAGCGGGACGCGCTCCGGGTGGAGCGGTCACCACTGGCCTGGCAGCGGCCCGCCGTACCAGTGCTCGACGAGCGAGCGGCTGATCGAGACGCCGCCCGGGAGCACCAGGGTGCCCGCCTCGGCGAGCGCCTTCATCTCCGCGCGGGTGAACCAGCGCGCGTCCTCGATCTCGCGCCGGTCGACGGTCACGTCGGTGGTGTCGGCGTGCGCGACGAAGCCGAGCATCAGGCTGGCCGGGAGCGGCCACGGCTGGTTGCCGAAGTACTCGACCTCGCCGACCGTGACACCGACCTCCTCGCGAACTTCGCGGCGTACGGCGTCCTCGAGGGTCTCCCCCGGCTCGCAGAAGCCCGCCAGCGTGGAGTAGCGGCCGTCGGGCCAGACCGCCTGGCGGCCCAGCAGGCAGCGCTCGTCCTCGGAGCCGGGTTCGCCCGAGATGACGACCATGATCACCGCCGGGTCGGTGCGCGGGAACTGCGTGTGGCCGTTCGCGCACACCAGCTCGTGGCCGGCCGCGCGGGGCTCGAGCGGCTCGCCGCAGCGGGGGCAGTACCGGGTGACGAAGAGCCACTCCGCCAGGCCGAGGGCGTGGAAGACCAGCGGCGCCCCGGCCACCGCGTCGTCGGCCAGGCGCGGCAGCAGTCCGCGCAGCGGCGTCCACTCCCCCTCCTCGGCGGTTTTAGAGCCCTCGGTGTCGACCACCACCGCGAACCAGGCCCGGCCGTCGTGCTCGCCGAGCAGCACCCGCAGCCCGTCCGGCGCGTCCGCCGGCGAGATCCAGTCGATGTGCCCGTCCCGGGGGCGGATCCGGGTGCCGGACACGACGAGCACCCGGGTGTCGGGGTCGGCCCACCTGGCCGCGAGCCACTCGTCGTCCGCGCGGTGCTCGGCGATCCGGTCATGGGGGTTCGCGGCCAGCCGTTCGTGCGGATAGGTCACTCCTCCGACCCTAGCCCTAGGCTTCCTGCCCGTGATCTCACCCCAGTCGACCACTCGCTTCGCTCGCGCTCTCGCGGGGACCCCGGAATGAGCACCCACATCGGCGCCCGGGCCGGCGACATCGCACCCCTCGTCCTGATGCCCGGGGACCCGCTGCGCGCGAAGTGGATCGCCGAGACGTTCCTCGAGGACGCGCGGCTCTACACCGAGGTGCGCGGCATGTACGGCTTCACCGGCACCTGGCAGGGCCACCCCGTCTCCGTGCAGGGCTCGGGCATGGGGCAGCCGTCGCTGGCGATCTACGTCAACGAGCTGTTCCGCGAGTACGACGTGCAGTCGATCATCCGGGTCGGCTCCTGCGGCGGGATGTCACCGAAGGTGGCGATCCGCGACGTCGTCATCGCCTCCGGCGCCTGCACCGACTCCTCGATGAACCGGATCGCGTTCGAGGGCCTCGACTACGCACCGGTCGCCGACTTCTCGCTGCTGCAGGCGGCGTACTCCGCCGCAGCCGGCCGGTCCGGCGTGCACGTCGGCCTGATCTACAGCAGCGACTCGTTCTACCCCGCGCGGCCCGAGCTGTCGGCGCGGATGGTCCAGTACGGCGTGCTCGCCGTCGAGATGGAGGCCAGCGCGCTGTACACACTGGCCGCGAAGCACGCCCGCCGGGCGCTCGCCATCTGCACGGTCTCGGACCACCTGGACACCGGCGAGGAGACCACGTCGCACGAGCGGGAGCAGACGTTCGGCGACATGGTCGAGATCGCGCTCGCGGCGGGGACGGCTACCGCCTGACACCGGGTCGTCCGCCTGAGGGCGGCGTATTGGCGCGCGAGAGGCGGACGACCCGAAATACGGGGGGCTCCGGGAGCGTTGCACCGGGCGTGGAGATCCTCGACGCGGTGGTCATCGGAGCCGGCCAGGCCGGGCTGTCGGCGTCGTACCACCTGAAGCGGCGCGGCATCTCGCACGTCGTGCTCGACGCGGCCGACGCACCGGGTGGCGCGTGGCAGCACCGCTGGGACTCGCTGACCATGCGCGACGTGCACGGCATCGCGGCGCTCCCGGACTCGGCGTCGCCGGCGGACGAGGCCGGCCGGGCGAACGTCGTCGTGCCGGGTTACTTCGGCGGCTACGAGCGCGAGCACGACCTGCCCGTCGTCCGTCCGGTGCGGGTGGACCGGGTGACGAGCGAGGGCGACCTCCTGGTCGTGCGCGCGGGCGACCGCAGCTGGACGGCGCGGACGATCGTCAACGCGACCGGCACCTGGTCGCAGCCGCACCTGCCGTACTACCCCGGCATCGAGACGTTCCGCGGCGAGCACCTGCACACGCACCGCTACCCCGGTCCCGGCCACTTCCGCGCCAGGCGGGTGGTCGTCGTCGGCGGGGGTGCCTCGGCGGTCCAGCTGCTCGGCGAGATCGCGCCGGTCGCGGCGGACACGCTCTGGGTGACCCGGCGCGAGCCGGTGTGGCGCACCGACGACTTCACGCCCGAGGTCGGCCGGGCCGCCGTCGCGCTGGTCGAGGAGCGGGTACGCCGTGGTCTCCCGCCGGCCAGCGTGGTCAGTGTGACCGGGCTGGTCCTGCGCGAGCAGGAGCGCGCGGCCGAGCGGCTGGGTGCCTACGCGCGGCACCCGATGTTCACGGCGATCGAGCCGGACGGCGTACGCATGCCGGACGGGTCGCTGTGGGAGGCCGACGTGATCCTCTGGGCGACCGGGTTCCGCCCGGCGATCGCCCACCTGGCCCCCCTCCACCTGCGCTCCGAGCACGGCGGCATCCGTCTCGACGGCACGACCGCGGTGCAGGACCGGCGCGTGCAGCTGGTCGGGTACGGCCCGTCGGCCAGCACGATCGGCGCCAACCGCGCCGGCCGGGTCGCCGCCCGCGGTGTCGCCGCGTGGCTGGCTCAGATTGAGAGCAGCGCCTCGAGCGCCTGACGGCCCGGGAGGTCGCCGGGCTCGACGACCTGGCCCGTGCGGACGTAGTAGAACGCCGCGCGGACGTGCTCCAGCGGTACGCCGTGCAGCTCGGCCCACGCGAGCCGGTACAGCGCGAGCTGGAGCGGGTCGGCGGTGGCCGAGCGGTTGGTCTTCCAATCGACGACCAGGTAGCCGTCGCCCTCGGCGTAGACGGCGTCGATCCGTCCGCGGACGACCTGGCCGGCGAGGACCAGCGCGAACGGCGCCTCGACCTGGTGCGGGACGCGGGTCGCGAACGGCCCGGCCTCGAAGGTCGCGACGAGGTCCTTGAGGTCGGAGTCGTCGTCGATGCCGGCATCGGCCCGGCCGGGCAGGTCACCGTAGTCGAAGAGGTCCTGCTGGCCGAACCTGGCCTCGACCCAGGCGTGGAAACGGGTGCCGAACCGCGCCGCGCTCGAGGGCGGTCGCGGCATCGGCCGGGCGAGCTCGCGCGCGAACGTCTCGGGGTCGTCGCGGAGCCGGCTCAGCGCCGTGGCGGACAGGCTCGACGGGAGGGGTACGGCGAGGTCGGTGCCGCGGTCCCGGCGCGCCTCGGCGAGCAGCCGCTCGAGCTCGGCGTCCCACTCCGCGACCCGGGCGGCCTCGATCGTGTCCAGCCCGGCGTCCTCGGCCTCCGGGTCGGCCTCGCGCACCCGGCGCGCCGCCTCGATCCGGAGCGCCGCCTCGCGTCCGGTGCCGGTCGCCGGCCACGGCCGCGAGGGGTCGACGGCGTCGTACGGGTTCGGGTCGCCCTTCTGCGGCTTCTCGAGCCACTCCGCGGGCTCTCCCCAGGCGTCGAGCTGGTCGCGGACGACCTGCTGGTACGCCGACGGTCCGAACGGCGTCGCGCGCGGGCTCCAGAGGTACGACGACACGAACAGCCGGCGGGCGGCGCGGGTGAAGGCGACGTACCCGAGCCGGAGCTCCTCCTCGGCGTCGTGGTCGCGGGTGGTCGCGCGGTAGGCGTCGAGCGCGGCCTTGTCGTGGCCCTCGAGCTGCGGCAGGTCCCGCGCGTCGCCGCGCAGCGGGGCCGGGAGGATCGCGGGCGACGAGGTCCACAGCGTGCGGGACCGGTTCGACGGGAACCGCGTCTCGCACACGCCGACCAGGAACACGGAGTCCCACTCCAGCCCCTTGGAGCGGTGGACGGTCAGCAGCTTGACCGAGTCGGCCTCCGTGGGCGTCGCGACGTCCAGGCCGTTGCCCTGGTCGTCCTCGGCGGTGAGGTACGCGAGCAGGGCCGGCAGCGTGACGTCGCCGTCGACGGCCTGGAACTCCGCGACGGCCTTCACGAACAGGTCGAGGTTGTCGCGCCGCGCGGACGCCGCCGGGGACACCGCTGAGGCGAGCTCGACGTCGGTGCCGCTGGTGTCGATGATCCGCCGCACGATGTCGAGCAGCGGCTCGCCGACGTACGTCCGGAGCATCCGGAGCTCGGCGGCCAGCAGCGCGAACCGCTCGAGGGCCTCGGGCGAGTAGGGGTGCTCCCCCGGGTCGGCCAGGGCGTCGTCGAGCGCAGGGAGCTCGGCCGGGTCGATGCCGTCGGCGATCTCGAGGAGGCTGTCGGTGACCGACGCCGCCGAGGCGGACCGGCGCTGGCGGCCGGCGATCTCGTGGGCCCGCTGGCTGAGCAGCCGCAGGTCGCGCGGCCCGATCGCCCAGCGCGGGCCGGTCAGCAGCGTCAGGAGCGAGGCGTTGGCGGTGACGTCGTGCAGCAGGTGCAGGGTCGCGACGATCTCGGCGACCTCGGGCAGCCGGAGCAGGCCGGACAGGCCGACGATCTCGACCGGGACGCCGGCGCCGGTGAGCGCGTCGAAGACGTCCTCGGCGTGGCTGTTGTCGCGGGTCAGGACGCCGATCTTCGCCCAGCCCCCCGGATCCGGCAGCGCCTCGTGGGCGTCCCGGACCGCCGAGACCAGCCAGTCGAGCTCGTCGGCGTGCGTCGGGAACACCCTGGTCGTCACCGAGCCCTGCTCGGCCTCGGGCTTCGCGACCAGCGGCTCGACCTGGCCGTACTTGTCGTGGAGCGGCGCGGCCAGCCGGTTCGCGACCTCGAGGATGCGGGCGTCGGAGCGGCGGTTGACCGTGAGCGGGTAGGTCGGGACCGCGCCGCTCGCGGCGGGGAACGTGTCGGCGAAGTTGAGGATGTTCGACACCGAGGCGCCGCGCCAGCCGTAGATCGCCTGGTTGGGGTCCCCGACCGCGGTGACCGGGTGCCCCCCGGAGAACAGCCGGGACAGCATCACGGCCTGGGCGACGGAGGTGTCCTGGTACTCGTCGAGGAGCACCACCTTGAAGCGCGACCGCTCCAGCTCCCCGACGTCGGGCTGCTCCTCGGCCAGCCGGGCGCCGAGCTCGATCTGGTCGGAGAAGTCCATCAGCCCGAGGTCGGCCTTGAGCCGCCGGTACGCCGCCACCAGGTCGAGCAGCTCGGTCCGCCGGTCGATCGCGAAGATCGCCTTCTCCATCGCCTCGCGGTAGGTGACGCGGTTCTTGCCCGCCACCTCCTCGGCGAGCGCCCGGTCGAAGCCTGCCCTGGCCTGCGCGTCCAGCGCCCGGACGGCGTCCGGCCCGGCGAGGTGCTCGCTCATCGCGCTGTCGAGGGCGAGGAGGTTCTGGATCACCGTCGCCGGGTGGTCCGAGAGGTGCCGGACGTCGCCGGTGAACCGGTCGATCGCGCGGGCGCCGAGCTGGTAGCGCGCCGCGTCGGTGATGACGCGGGTGTCCGGCTCGTGGCCGATCCGGAGGCCGTGGTCGGTGAGCAGGCCGGCGGCGTAGGCGTTGTACGTCGCGACCGTCGGCTCCAGCACGTCGCCGGACCCGTCCTCGGCGTCCTCGGGCTCCTCGAGCGCGCCGGCGTCGCGGAGCGAGTCGCGGATCCGGCGGCGCAGCTCGCTGGCGGCCTTGGTCGTGAACGTCAGACCGAGCACCTCCTCGGGCCGGACCTGCCCGGTGACCACGAGGTAGACGACGCGGGCGGCCATCAGCGTGGTCTTGCCCGAGCCCGCACCGGCGATCACGACGGCCGGCGAGAGCGGCGCCGAGATGGCCGCCCACTGCTGGTCGCTGGGGGCGTACGGCGTGCGCATCACCTCGGCCAGCGCCTCCGGGCTGTCGATCCTCACTGGTCGGTCACCGACCCGGCGCTCTTGATCGGGCAGATCGGCACGAAGGTGCAGTCGCGGCAGTGCTGCCCGGCTACCGCCGGGAACGACTCGGCGCGCAGCAGGCCCGCGGCGTGCCGGAGCCGCAGGCGCAGCGCGTCGCGCTCGGCACCGTCCTCGGGCTGCACGGCCTGGGCCTGGACGACCGCGGTCTCGCCGCCGTCAATGAGGCCGAGCTGGACCAGCTCGGCGCCGCCGGCGCGGGCACCGGGCGCCTGCTCGGCGACGGCGCCGTGGTCGACGGCGTACTGGTAGAGACCGAGCTGGACGTGGCTCTCGACGGCCTTGTTGCTCGGCTTGGAGCGTCCTGACTTGAGGTCGACCACCACGACGTGGCCGTCGGCATCGAGCTCGAGGCGGTCGGCGTACCCGCTGATCGTGACGCGCTCACCGTCGTCGAGCGCGACGACGGTCGTGAACTTCGCCTCGGTGCCGATCAGCTCGCGCGGGTTGGCGAGGTGCCACTGCAGGAACCGGCCGACCGCCGCGCGCACCCGCTCGTGCTCGCGGAGCTTCGACCACGGGGTGCGGAAGTCGAGCCGGTCCCAGACCTGGTCGACGTGCTCCATCAGGACGTCGACCGACGGCTCGAGCTCGCCGGTCGCGACCCGCTGGGCGAGCTCGTGGAGGATCTCGCCGAGGTTCGCGGACTGGTGGGCGCGGGCGATGCCACCCGCCTCGCGCTCGAGGAACCACTGCGTCGGGCAGAGGGCGACCGACTCGAGCAGCGTCGCCGAGACCGGCACCGGCTGGTCGGGGTCGCGGACCGGTTGCGCCGAGCGGGTGGCCGACCGGGTGCCCCACCAGGTCGACGGGTCGGCGATGCGGACCTCGGGCGCGAGCCGGGCCAGCCGGCGGGCCGCGGCCTCGCGCAGCGGCTCGGCGGTGGCGGGGTCGGCGAGGGTACGCCGGAGCTCCGCCACCAGCCCCGGCAGCGACAGGGGCCGTGGCGGCCGCCCCACGACCCGCTCGACCTTGACGCCGAGCTCGTCGAGGAAGCGGGACGGCTGCTCGCCGTCGTCCTCGCCCGAGGCCACCGCGGTGACGACCAGCCGCTGTCGCGCGCGCGTGCACGCGACGTAGAACAGTCGGCGCTCCTCCATCAGCAGCTCGCGCGACGACACCGGCGGCACCACGCCGTGCTCGCCGATCCGGTCGGCCTGCAGCAGCGTGGACCGGCGGCGGAGGTCGGGCCAGCCCTCCTGCTGGACGTGCGCGACCACGACCAGCCGCCACTCGAGGCCCTTCGCGCGGTGCGCGGTGAGCAGGCGGACGGCGGCGCCGCGCGCTCCGCGGTCGGCGAGCGTGTCGGCCGGGATCTGCTGCTGCACGAGGGTCGCCAGGAACGCGCGGACGCCGACGTGGTCGCGCTGCTCCTCGGACCGGGCCGCGACGTCGAACAGGGCACAGATGGAGTCGAGGTCGCGGTGCGCGCGGCGTGCGGCTCCCCCGCCGAGGTCGACGGAGCGGCGCAGCCGGGCCGGCCAGCTCGTGCGCGACCACAGCATCCACAGCAGCTCCTCCGCGGAGGCTCCACCGCGCATCTCCTCGCGCGCGTCGAGCAGCAGCTGCGTGAGCGCCCGGGCCCGCACCACCTCCGGACCGTCCAGCCCGTCGAGGAACCCCGGCTCGACGACGACCCGGCGCACCAGGTCGCGGGACGTGCGCGGGGTGCGGCCCTCGGCCTTGCTCTGCTCCTTCTCGCGCGTCCGGAGGCGGCGGGCGAGGCGGCGTACGTCGCCCGCGTCGAGCCCGCCGAGCGGGCCGAGCAGCAGGGCCTCCGTCCGGGCCGGGTCCAGGAAGTCGAGGTGGTCGACGTCCTCGTTGTCGAGGTTGACGACGGCGCGCAGCGCCTCCAGCAGCGGGAGCACGGCGGGGTCACGCACCAACGGGACCTCGTCGCTGGCCACCTCGACCGGCACACCGGCCGCGCCGAGCGCCCGGCGCAGCGGCGGGATCGAGGTGCGGCCGGAGCGGACCAGCACCGCCATCTCGTCCCAGGGGATGCCGTCCTCGAGGTGCGCGCGGCGCAACAGGTCCGCGAGGTGCTCGGCCTCGGCGCGTTCGGTGTCGAAGGTGCGCACCAGGACCCGGCCGTCGCCGTGGGGGTTCGGTGCGGCCTCGGGGGCGAGGAACGCGGTCCGCGCCTCCTCGGGGATGCTGCCGGCCAGCGCGAGCCGGCCGGCGACCCGCTGGGAGGCGACCAGCAGCCGGGGTCCGAACCGGCGGGTCGTCCGCAGCGCGACGACGTCGGCGGGCGCGCCGTCGGCGCGCGGGAACGCGGCCGGGAAGTCGAGGATGCCGCGGACCTCCGCACCGCGGAACCCGTAGATCGACTGGTGCGGGTCGCCGACGACGACCAGGTCGCGGCCGTCGCCCGCGAGCGCGCGCAGCAGCGCGACCTGGCCGGGGTCGGTGTCCTGGTACTCGTCGACGAACACGGCGCCGATCCGCGCCCGGAGCTCCTCGCGGTGTGCCTCGGCCTCGATCGTGGCGCGGCGGATCAGGTCGGCGTAGTCGGTCGCACCCTGGGAGTCGAGGTTGGTGAGGTACTGGTCGAGGAAGAGGCCGGCGGCCACGAGCTCCGGCAGCCGCTCGGCCTCGCCGAGCTCCCGGAGCGCGACCCCGTCAAGGCCCTTCTCGCGCGCGCGGGACAGGACGGCGTGCACCTCGCGCGCGAAGCCGCGGGTGCCGAGCGCCCGGGCCAGCGACTCCGGCCAGGTGACCGACTCGGGGTGGTCGGTGAGCAGCTCGCGCAGCACGACGTCCTGCTCGGGCGCGGACAGCAGCCGCAGCGGCGCCTCGTAGAGCTCGGCCGGCGAGTAGCGCCGGATCAGGGCGTAGGCGAACGAGTGGAACGTCGAGCTCAGCGTGGTCGACATGGTCCGGCCGAGCCGCGCGGTGACCCGGTCGCGGAGCTGCTCGGCGGCCTTGCGGGAGAACGTCAGCGCGAGCACCTCGTCGGGCTTCGCACCGCGGTTGTCGATGCGGTCGACGATCGCCTCGACCAGCGTCGTCGTCTTGCCGGTGCCCGGGCCCGCCAGCACCAGCAGCGGCCCGCCGGGGTGGTCGACGACGCGCCGCTGGTGCTCGTCGAGCTCGGGGGTCGCGACGACGTGCTCGGGACGCACCAAGTGGTACGTCGTCGGGGTGGCCGTCATGTGGCCATTCGACCACCTGGCGCCGACAAGGCTCGACAATGGGCCGGTGAGTCAGCGGACTGTGGCGATCCTCGCCTTCGACGACATGGAGGTGCTCGACTTCGCCGGGCCCTACGAGGTGTTCAACGTGGCCGGCGAGCTCGGGGACGGCCATCCGTTCTCGGTGTTCTCCGTCGGCCTCACCGGCGCCCCGGCCGTCGGCCGAGGCGGGTTCACCGTGCAGCCGACGTACTCCCTCGACGACGCCCCGCCGCCGGACCTGCTGGTGATCCCCGGCGGCGCCGGCACCCGGCCGCTGACCAAGGACGACCGGCTGCTCGACTGGATCCGGGAGCGCGCCGCCGAGGTCGAGCTGCTGATGTCGGTCTGCACCGGTGCGCTGGTGCTCGGCGCTGCCGGGCTGCTCGAGCGGAAGCCGGCCACCACCCACCACGACGCGTACGACGAGCTCGAGGCCATCTCGCCGACGACCAAGGTCGTGCGCGGGCAGCGCTTCGTCCGCAGCAGCGAGACGACCCTGACCTCGGCCGGCGTGTCGGCCGGCGTCGACCTCGCACTGCACGTCGTGCAGCTGCTCGCCGGACAGCAGACGAGGGAGCGCGCGGTCACCGAGATGGAGTGGATGTGGCAGTCGTGAGGTCTCGATACGCTCGCTGACGCTCGCTACTCGACCAACGACAGGCCGCCCTCGCGGACGCTCGCTACTCGACCAACGACAGGCCGCCCTCGCGGACGCTCGCTACTCGACCAACGACAGGCCGCCCTCGCGGACGCTCGCTACTCGACCAACGACAGGCCGCGCTCGCTGCCCGAACATCGGATCGTTGGTCGAGTAGCCGTCGCGAGGGACGAGCGACGGCGTATCGAGACCATCAGCAGACCGACGTGTTGGCACCTCTCGCCGTAGGACGCCCCGACGCGCCTCAGTAGCGTGCCCCCATGACTGAAGGACCGCTCTCCGACCTGGTCGTCCTGGACCTGACCCGGGCGCTCGCCGGACCGCACGCCGCGATGATGCTCGGCGACATGGGGGCGCGGGTCATCAAGGTCGAGCCGCCGACCGGCGACGACACCCGCTCCTGGGGGCCGCCGTTCATCGGCGAGGAGGACGAGCGCGAGTCGACGTATTTCCTCTCGGCCAACCGCAACAAGGAGTCGCTCGTCCTCGACCTCAAGGACGAGGACGACAAGGAGGTGCTCGCCAGGCTGGTCGCGCGCGCCGACGTGCTGATGGAGAACTACCGGGTCGGCGTCCTCGATCGGCTCGGCTTCCCCGTCTCCCGGCTGCACGAGCTCAACCCGGGGCTCATCGTCTTGTCGATCACGGGCTTCGGGCACGACGGACCGGAGGCGAAGCGAGCGGGCTACGACCAGATCGCCCAGGGCGAGGGCGGGCTGATGTCGATCACCGGCACCCAGCAGCCGACCAAGGTGGGTGTCCCGATCGCCGACCTGATCGCGGGGATGAACGGCGCCTTCGGCGTGCTCGCCGCCCTCCACGAGCGCGAACGCACCGGCCGCGGCCGCGTCGTACGTACGTCGCTGCTCGCCGGGATGATCGGCGTGCACGCGTTCCAGGGCACCCGATGGACCGTCGCCGGCGAGGTCCCGGGCCTCGCGGGCGACCACCACCCGTCGATCGCGCCGTACGGCATGTTCGCGACGAGCACCGCGCCGGTGCAGATCGCCTGCGGGTCCGAGAACCTCTGGCGCGCGCTGTGCGGCGCCTTCGGGTGGGACCCCGCCGAGCCGGACTTCGCGACCAACCCGCTGCGCGTGGCGAACCGCGACCGGCTGGTCGAGCGGATCGAGGCGCTGTTCGCCGACCGGCCCGCCGAGCACTGGCTCGCGCTGCTCGCGGAGGCGGGCGTGCCGTCCGGCAAGGTGCGGTCGATGGACGACGTCTACACCTGGGAGCAGACGCTCTCGCAGGGCCTCCTGCTCTCGGTCGAGCACGCGACCCAGGGCACCTTGAACCTGCCCGGCTCACCCGTGCGCTTCGACGACCAGCCGTTCTCCGGCGGGCGGTCGGAGCACCAGGCGCCCCCGACGCTGGGCCAGCACGACGAGTCGATCCGGGAGTGGCTCGATTCCTAGGCTGTAGCGGGACCTAGAAGGGGTACGGCGCCACGTCGGGCCGCATCGTCAACCACTGGATCTCGGTGAAGGACTCGAGGTTCGCCTGCGCGCCACCGATCCGGGAGCCGTTGCCGGAGGACTTAAAGCCGCCGAAGGGCGCCTGCGCCTCGTCGGACACGGTCTGCTCGTTGATGTGCACCTTGCCGGAGGTGACGCGGTCCGCGAGCCGCATGGCCTCGCCGACGTCGCCGAGGATGCCGACCGAGAGCGCGTAGTCCGTGCCGTCCACGAGCTCGACGGCCTCGTCCAGGGTCGAGAAGCTCACGACCGGCGCGACGGGGCCGAAGATCTCCTCGGTCCAGGCCGGGTTGTCGAGCGCCACGTCGGCCAGCACGGTGGGCTGGTAGAACGGCCCGTCGTTGGTGCCGCCGGCGAGCAGCCGGGCGCCGTGCTGGACGGCGTCCTGCACGATCGAGTCGACGCGCTTGAGCTGCTTCTCGTCGATGATCGGGCCGAGCGCGACCGTGCCGGACTTCGGATCGCCCACCGGCAGGTGCTGGGCCTTCTCGGCCAGCGCGGCGACGTACTCCTCGTAGAGCGACTCGTGCACGATGTGGCGGCCCGCGGTCATGCAGATCTGGCCCTGGTGCAGGAACGCGCCGAACGCGCCGGCGCTGGCGGCCTTCGCGACGTCGGTGCCGGGCAGGACCACGAGGGCGTTGTTGCCCCCGAGCTCGAGGTGGGCGCGCTTGAGCAGCCGGGACGCGCTCTCGCCGACCTTCCGGCCCGCGGCGGTCGAGCCGGTGAACGCGATGACGCCGACCTGGGGCGCCTCGACGACCGCGGCGCCGATCTCTCCGTCACCGGGGAGCAGCGCGAGCAGCCCGTCGGGCAGTCCGGCCTCCTGGAAGACCCGGACCACGACGACGCCGCCGCAGACCGCCGTGCGCGGGTCGGGCTTGAGCAGGACGGCGTTGCCGAGCGCGAGGGCCGGGGCGACCGCGCGGACGCTGAGGATGAGCGGGAAGTTGAACGGCGCGATCACGCTCACGACACCGACCGGCCGCCGGCGCGCGAACGACCAGCGGTCGTCGTTCGTCGCGAGGACGTCGCCGGCCGGGTGGGTCGGGAGTCCCGCCGCCTCGAAGCACTCGCTCGCGGCGACGTGGGTCTCGAGACCCGCCTTCGGCGGGATGCCGCCGGACTCGCGGACGATCCAGCCCTGGATCTCCTCGGCGTGCTGCTCGAAGAGGTCCCCGGCCCTGCGCAGCACCGCCGCACGCTCCTCGGGCCTGCGCGCCGCCCACTCCTTCTGGGCGTCCGCCGCGCGGCTGGCCGCCCGGCGTACGTCCTCGACGCTCGCCACGCCGTAGCTCCCGAGGGTCTCGCCGGTCGCCGGCTCGATGCTGGCGGCGGTCCCCCCGCCGCCGTCGGTCCACCCGTCGATGAAGAGCTTGCCGGTCCAGGTCTGCGGGTCGAGGAGCGTCATCCTCCGAGTGTGACCCGCGGTCGGCGGCTCCGGAAGCGCGTCTTCTGCTCAGCGGAACTCAGTCGCGGTTGGCGAGGTCGAGCAGCACGTCGGCGTGGCAGGGCAGCTCCGGCCGGCACCAGCAGGCGAGGTCCTTGCCGGCCAGTGCCCGGCGTACGTCGTCGGCGGTGTAGGGCAGCGCGCCCCCGAGCAGGTCGCGGCGGAACGCCTCGACCGACGCGCGGTGCGCCTCGACGGTGTGCTCGCCGATCGGGTGCGGGTTGCCCCAGCAGGTCGGGCGCGCCACGACGACGGCGTGCTCGGGCTTGCGCCAGCCCGCCGTCCGCCTCAGCTGGATGCGCTGCGGCACTGCTGCCTTCCTCTCCCCGGAACTTCCCGGGCACTGCTGTCGCTTCCCGGGCATTGCAACGCCCGCCAAGTGCCGGGATCCCCGGTGAGCCGGGGATCCCGCCCCCGCTCAGCCGAGGTCGACGATCGCGGCGACCGGGCCGCCGCCGTCCGGGCCCTGGTGGGCGGCGGAGACGGAGACGAAGACCGCCGGATCCCCGGTGACGGCCGCGGTGACACCGCCGACGCAGGCCTTGATCTGGCGGTGCCAGTGCACGTCGGAGTCGTCGAGCATCGCGTTGCGCCGGCCGCGGACCTCGCCGTCCTGCGACGCCTCGCACTTGAGGAACACGTTGACGAGCCGGCCGTCGAGGTCGGAGGTGCGCGGCCGCTCGGGCAGGTCGAGCCCGGCGGAGCGGATCGCCTCCCAGATGCCGTCCTGGTCGAGGGCGTCCTCCATCACGGAGTGCCCGATGCGGTACCGGCCGCCCACACCGGTCGCGTTGCCGACCACGACGACCTGGGCCTGGTCGAGCTCGACGCCGGAGGAGCAGGACGCGACCGAGGAGTACAGGGACCGGTCGTGCATGACGTCCGCGTCGGTCGGCATCTCGATCTCGCCCAGCGCGACCGCGATGCCGAGCGCCGTACAGCCGTTGGAGAGGTCCATCGACTCGTGGGTGTGCTCGGTCCACACCGCCTTGCCGCGCGACTTGGCGTCGCGGATGGTGTGGATAGTCAGCAGCGGCGTCTTGGTCTGGACGTAGTGCACGTCGGCCGGGTCGGTGATGCCGGCCCGCTCCATCGCGACCTTCACGGCGTCCGCGACCTTGGTGATCATCGGCGTGCGCCCGATGTCCTCGGGCAGCAGCTGCTCGCTCATCGCGAACCCGACGGTCAGCCGCGGGTCCTCGGTCGGCTCGGCGTCGGTGGTGGCGAAGATCGTGGCGTGCGGGCTGATCACGCCGTCCGTGCCGCCCGACCAGACGATCGGGACCTGCCTGACCTGGTCCGCGGGGGCGCCCTTGGCGACCAGGACCTCACGGAACGCCCGGTCGGCGATGATCCGCGTGTAGTCGTTCACGCCGCCGTTGCCCTCGGTCTTGCCGATGATCGCGATCACCCGGCCGGCCTCCATGACCCCGTCGTCGATGAGCTTCGCGAGCTCGCTGGCGTCGGCGACCGAGTGGATCGGGACCTTGCGTACTTCGATGGCGCTGGGCATGGGGTTCCTTCTCCTGGGGGTCAGTTCGGTACGACGACCGTGCCGGCGTCGCCCGTGATGGCTGAGGTGATGTGGTCGAGGTCGGTGATCACGGCCCGCGCGCCGCCCTGCTCGACGAACCGGCACGCGGCGTCGACCTTGGGGCCCATCGAGCCGCTGGCGAAGTGGCCCGCCGCGGCGTACTCCCGCATCTGCGCGACGGTGACCGTGCCGAGTGCCTCCGCGTCCGGCGTACCGAAGCGGAGGACGGCGTTCGGGACGTCGGTGCCGATCACGAGCACGTCGGCGTCGACGGTCCGCCCGAGCAGTGCCGCGCCGAGGTCCTTGTCGATGACCGCCTCGACCCCGCGCAGCGAGCCGTCGGGGTCCCGGACCGTGGGGATGCCGCCGCCGCCGTTCGCGACGACGACGAAGCCCGCCTCGACCAGCGCCCGGACGGCCGGCGCGTCCAGGATCTCGAGCGGCGCGGGCGAGGCGACGACGCGCCGCCAGCCCTTCTCACCGCGGTCCTCCCAGGTCTCGCCGTGCTCGACCAGCAGCGCCGCCTCGGCAGCCGGCAGGAACCGGCCGATCGGCTTGGTCGGGTGCGTGAACCCGGAGTCGTCCGCGTCCACGAGAGTGCGGGTCACGAGAGCGGCGGCCCGCCGGTCGACGCCGCGGTTGGCCATCGCCCCCTCGAGCGCGTTCATGAGCACGAAGCCGAGCGTCGCCTGGGTCTGCGCGCCGCACCAGTCCAGCGGGACCGGGGGGACGACCGCCGCGGCCAGCTCGTTCTTGACCAGGAGGTTGCCGACCTGGGGGCCGTTGCCGTGGGTGATCACCACCTCGACGTCCCGGCGCAGCAGCTCCGCAACCGCGGCCATCGCGACCTGCGCGGCGGAGATCTGGTCCTCCGGACGGGCCCGGCCGTCGGCGTTCGTCATGGCGTTGCCGCCGAGCGCGAGCAGGACCCTCATGCGACGAACCTAGTGACCGCGGGGGCGCCGGGCACCGTCGCCGCTCCACGAGTCCGAAGCGGTTTCGCTGGCAACTGTTGCCAGCGCTGGCGGGGTGGGGCCGGTGGGGGTCGCGCCGTCACCGTCGGAGGAGTCGGGGGGCCGGAGCCCGACAACTGTCCACGGGGCGACGCGGCGGGCCCGGTGTGCGTCCCCAGCCCCGCGGTTGGTGACCAAACCGCAGCATTTCCGGCGCCGGACGTGCGGTTGGTGACCAATCCGCGAACGCCGACACGCCGGGGCGGACGACCTAGCGACCGCCGGCGACCCGCAGCGTCGTGCCGGTGACGTACGACGCCTCGTCGCTCATCAGCCACGCGATCGCGTCCGCGACCTCGTGCGGCTCGCCGGCACGGCCGAGCGGGACCAACGGGCCGACCCGGTCGAGGCGGCCGGGCTCGCCGGCGTCGGCGTGGATGGTGGTGCGCACGATGCCGGGCGCGACGCCGACCACGCGGACGCCCTCGCCCGCGACCTCCTGGGCGAGCCCGACGGTCAGCGTGTCGACTCCGGCCTTCGCGGCGGCGTACTGGACGTACTCCCCCGGCGAGCCCAGCGTCGCCGCGCCCGAGCTGACGTTGACGAGCACGCCCCCGGAGCCGCCGTACGACGTGCCCATGGCGCGGACGGCGGCCCTGGCGACGTAGAGCGCCGAGGTGAGGTTGAGGTCGACGGTCGCGGCGATCACGTCGACGGGGGTCTCGGCGAGCGGTCCGATGTGCAGGGTGGCGCCGGCGTTGTTCACGACACCGGTGACGGCGCCCGCCTCCTCGAAGAGGCTGTCTACGGCCGACGGATCGGTGAGGTCCACGCGGACCACCTCGCAGTGGGCACCGGCGTCCTCGACGGCCAGCCGGGTCTCCTCGGCCGCCCGGTCGTCGCGGGCGTACCCGAGCACCAGGTCGTGCCCGTCACGCGCGAGACGGAGCGCGGTGGCGGCGCCGATGCCGCGGGTGCCTCCCGTGATCAGGGTCCTCATGCGAGCTCGAAGTCCTCGAAGTCGAAGCCGGGCGAGACCAGGCAGCTGACCAGGGCGTCGGCTGCGCGCGGGACCGTGCGCTGCCAGGTCCCGCCCGGCACCAGCGCCTGCGGGTGCCCGGCGTCGATCTCGACGACCGCGCCCGTCTCCGGCGTGCCACCCGCGCCGCCGAGCTCGAGCGTCACGGCGCCCCGGTGCGCGAGCCAGACCTCGTCGGAGGTCACCCGGTGCCACGCGGAAGAGTCCCCTGCCGGCAGCAGGAAGTGGATGAGCGTCGCGGCCGGCCGCGCCCGGCCGTCGGGCAGCGTGACGGTCTCGGGCGAGACCCAGGTCTGGCGGTACCACCCGCCCTCCGGGTGGGGCTCGTGGTCGAGCGCCTCGGCGAGAGCGGGGCGGGTCACGGTGCGACCCCGTGCAGCCGCGCGTGCAGCGCCCTGACCTCGGCCTCGAGCTCCCGCGCCGGCCCGTCCACGGGTACGCCGGGGGCGACGTCGTTCACGGCCAGCGGTCGCACGGGTCCGGGTGCCACGCCCCAGGCGGTCAGCCAGCCGACGAGCTGCTCGGTCGAGACGGCATACACGATCCGGCCGAGCCCGACCCACGCGTGGGCGGCCGAGCACATCGCGCAGTGCTCGCCGGACGTGTAGACGGTGCACGCGGCGCGGTCGGCGGCCGGGACGTTCTCGCCCGCCCAGCGGGCGATGTCGAACTCGGGGTGCCGGGTCTGGTCGCCGTCCTTGACCCGGTTGCGGTCGGCGTACAGGACCTCGCCGGCGCCCGAGACGAGCACCGAGCCGAACGGCTCGTCCCCGTTGTCGAGGGCCTCGCGGGCCAGGTCCACGCAGCGGCGCAGGTGCTGGAGGTCGGTCTCGCTCACGCTCACGCACCCGAGTCTCTCAGCCCGCGCGGCGCGGCGTGGCATGGTGGGGAGGTGCTCCGCGACACGCCGCCGTTCCGGGCCGACCACGTCGGCAGCCTGCTCCGCCCGCGGCACCTGCTGCGGGCCCGGGAGGACCACGCCGCCGGGACGATCGACGCCGACCGCCTCCGCGCGATCGAGGACGAGGCGATCGTCGAGGTCATCGAGCTGCAACGCGCGGCCGGGCTGCGGTCGGCGACCGACGGCGAGTTCCGCCGCGGGTCGTGGCACATGGACTTCATCTACAGCCTCGACGGCGTCAGCAAGGCCCAGGACAACCTCACCGTGCACTTCAAGAACGCCGCGGGCGAGATCGACTTCACCCCGGCAGCGCTGCGGGTCGACGGGAAGCTCGGCGTCTCCGAGACCATCTTCGGCGACGCGTTCACCTTCCTCCGCGACCACGTCGCCGAAGGCGTCACCCCGAAGCTCACGATCCCGTCCCCGAGCATGGTCCACTACCGCGGCGGCGCGGCGGCCATCGATCCGGCGGTCTACCCCGGCATCGAGGACTTCTGGATCGACCTGACCGCGGCGTACCGCGAGCAGGTGCGCCGCGTCCACGACCTCGGCTGCACCTACCTCCAGCTCGACGACACCTCTCTCGCGTACCTCAACGACCCGGAGCAGCGGCGCGCGATGGCCGACCGCGGCGAGGACTCCGAGCACCTCCACGAGGCCTACATCCGGCACCTCAACGAGGCGCTCGACGGTCGGCCCGAGGGGCTCACCGTCACCACGCACATGTGCCGCGGCAACTTCCGCGACTCGTGGGTCGCCGAGGGCGGCTACGACTTCGTCGCCGAGGCGCTGTTCACCCAGCTCGGCGTCGACGGCTTCTTCCTCGAGTACGACGACGAGCGGTCCGGCTCGTTCGAGCCGCTGCGGCACGTGCCCGCCGGCAAGCTCGTCGTGCTCGGCATCGTCACGACCAAGCACGGCGAGCTCGAGTCCAGGGACGTGCTCAGGCGCCGGCTCGACGAGGCCTCGCAGTACGTCGACCTCGAGCAGGTCTGCATCTCCCCGCAGTGCGGCTTCTCCTCGACGTCCGAGGGCAACTCCCTCAGCGTCGACCAGGAGAGGGCCAAGCTCGCCCTGCTGGTCGAGCTCGCGGACGAGGTCTGGGGCTGACCGCGGGCGGGGAGCGGTCGCTACGCTCGCCGCACACCCATCCGGCTCGGGACCGCTCAGGAGAGCTCGCAATGCAGACTGAAGTGCTCTACAGCCCCGCGTACGCCGCCGCCAAGCTCACCCTCGCCCAGGGCGAGACCGTGCGTGCCGAGGCCGGCGCGATGCTCGCCATGTCCCCCGGCATCACCCTCGAGACGTCCACGCAAGGTGGGCTCCTCAAGGGCCTGAAGCGCTCCGTGCTCGGGGGCGAGTCGTTCTTCATGAACACCTTCACCGCCCAGGTCGACGGCGCTGAGCTGTTCGTCGCGCCCTCCCTACCCGGCGACATGGTCGCGTGGCCGCACCAGGGCACGCTCTACGTGCAGTCGGGCTCGTTCGTCGCGAGCTCCGCCGGCGTCCAGGTCGACACCGACTGGGGCGGGGCCAAGACGTTCTTCTCCCGCGAGGGCCTGTTCATGCTGCGGGTCTCCGGCCAGGGCGAGCTGGTGCTCTCGAGCTACGGCGCGATCCACGCCGTCGACCTGCAGGCCGGCCAGACCTACACGGTCGACACCGGCCACATGGTCGCGTGGACCGAGGGCATCCAGTACGCCGTGCGCAAGGTCGGCGGCTGGAAGTCCACCTTCTTCTCCGGCGAGGGCCTGGTCTGCGACCTCACCGGACCCGGCCGGATCTATCTCCAGACGCGCAGCCAGGACGCGTTCCTCGACTGGCTGATCCCGCGACTGCCCACGCAGAACAACAGCTGACCGGCCGACGTTCCGGTCAGCCGGACGTCAGCACCAGCTTCACGTCGTCGTCGTTCGTCAGCGTGAGGGTGCCACCGTCCAGTGATGCGTCCATGCCGTCGGTGAAGACGCCGGCCAGCCACTGGTCCTGGTCGGCCAGGTCCGAGGTGGGGCACGCCATCGTCGTGGACGCGGCCGGAGCGGTCCACTTCAGCACGCCGTCGACGACGTCGTACCTGCCGGTCTGGGTGTTGCAGCCGGCCTTGACCGCCATCGTCTGGTCCTGGAAGGACAGCGTGAGCGTCGTGCCCTCCACGAGGTCGTGACCACTCACGTCGGTCGAGGAGTACGTCGAGGCCTCGAGGTCGGACGTGTCCGGCGCAGCGGCACCGTCCTGGTCGTCAGAGCCACAGGCAGTCAGCAGCGTGAGGGCGACGAGGCCCAGCAGCATGCGCATTCGGATCAGCTCCCCGAGAAGGTCGTCCTCCCACCTGACCACGAGATCGGCCCGGCGGCAAGCCGCGCCGATGGCGCTGCTCAGAACTGCACGGGGTCCCGGACGATCGGGCAGGTCATGCAGTGGCCGCCCCCGCGGCCCCGGCCCAGCTCGGCGCCGACGATCGTGATCACCTCGACGCCGGCCTTGCGCAGCAGCGTGTTCGTCAGCGTGTTGCGGTCGTAGGTGAACACCACGCCCGGCTCCACGGCCACGGCGTTGTTGCCGCTGTCCCACTGCTGCCGCTCGGACTGGTAGACGTCGCCGCCGGTGTCGATGACCCGGATCGACGGCAGCCCGAGCTCGCGGGCCACCACGTCGACGAACGGCGTCGTCCCCTCGTCGCGGACCTCCACGCCCGGCCCCGCGTCGGACGGCGTCAGCGTGAAGGTGTGCACCGCGTCCATGATCGTCGGGTAGAGCGTGACGATGTCGCGGTCCACGAACGTGAAGACGGTGTCGAGGTGCATCGCCGCCCGCAGCTTGGGCATGCCGGCGACGACCACACGGGTCGCCGCACCCTGCTCGAAGAGAGCCCGGGCGACCTGCGTGATCGCCTGCCGGGAGGTCCGCTCGCTCATGCCCACCAGCACCACGCCGTTCCCGACCGGCATCACGTCGCCGCCCTCGAACGTCGCCTGGCCCCACTCGACCTCGGGGTCGCCCCACCAGACGGTCGAGCCGACGTAGTCGGGGTGGAACTGGTAGATGGTCTTGTAGATGAGCGTCTCGTCCTTGCGGGCCGGCCAGTACAGCGGGTTCATCGTGAGGCCGCCGTACAGCCAGCAGGTCGTGTCCCGCGTGTAGAGCGTGTTGGGCAGCGGCGGCATCAGGTACTCCCGCGCGCCGGTCGACTCCCGCACGAGCGCGAGGTACGGCGTCCGGTGCTCGTCGGGGAGGTCCTGGGTCGCGAGCCCGCCGATCAAGGAACTCCGCCAGCTGGCGCGAGCCGAGCGACTCCAGGTAGGAGCTCGTCAGGTCGACCAGGCCCAGGCCGACCCGGTTCGCGACGATCTTGCGATCCAGCAGCCAGTCCCTGGCGCCCGGCACGTCCATCGTCTGGGCCAGCAGGTCGTGCAGCTCCACCACCTCGACGCCCCGCTGCGTGAGCTTGTTCACGAAGTCCGCGTGGTCGCGTTGGGCGTTCTCGACCCACATCACGTCGTCGAAGAGGAGCTCATCGTTGTTGGTCGGCGTCAGCCGGCGGTGGGCGAGCCCCGGCGCACACACGAGCACCTTGCGGAGCCGGCCCACCTCGGAGTGGACGCCGTACGTCGATGAGGTGCTCATGGATATTTCCTTCCTGTCATCGGTCTCAGATGGTGATGCGGCCGGTCCAGAGCCCGACCGCCCCGATCACGCCGCCGACCACGATGAGTGCGAACAGCCCGATCTCGGCCGGACTGAACAGCCGTCGCCCGTGCTCGCTGCGCGCCTTGACGAGAGCAGCGACGCCGGCGCGAGCAGCACGGTCATCAGCAGCACGAACTTCATGCCGGCCGCGTCGAAGAGGAAGACCGTGTACGCCGTCGCCGCGCCGGCGACGATCGTCTCCTTGCGCCTGACACGCCGGGTGACGCCCTCGTACGCCTCGCCGGTCAACCCGAGCTTGAGGGCGTACGCCGCCGCCAGCAGGTACGGCAGCAGCGCGAGGCTGGTGGACAGGTCGAGCATGAAGTTGAGCGCGTCGGTGACGAACAGCGTCAGCGCGAGCAGGCCCTGGACCGCGAGCGACATCACCACCAGCGCGGTGATCGGCGTGCCGCTCTCGTTCTCCTGGCCGAGGAACTCGGGGAAGTCGTCCTGCCGGGCCGGGATGTACATGACCTCGGCGGCCATCAGCGTCCACGCCAGGTAGGCCCCGAGCACCGACACGATCACCGCGAGGCTGATGAACCACTCGCCCCAGTCCCCGACCACGGACTGGAAGACGCCGACCATCGACGGCTGCCGGGTGTCGGCGAGCTCGGGCTGCGGGACGACGGAGTAGCTGGACAGCGTGACCAGCGCGAAGATCGAGAGCACGCTGAGGAAGCCCATCACCGTGGCCCGGCCGACGTCCTCGCGGCGCCTCGCGTAGCGGGAGTAGACGCTGGCGCCCTCGATCCCGATGAAGACGAACGTCGTGATCAGCATCGTGTTGCGGACCTGCTCGTTGAGGGAGCCGAGCTCGCCGTACCCGGTGGCGGTCCAGTTGTCGGCGAAGACGCCGGCGTCGAAGTTCACGAACAGCACGACGATGAAGACCAGGATCGGCAGGACCTTGAAGACCGTGACGATCCGGTTGATCACGGCGGCGTCGCGCACTCCCCGGGCGATCAGGTAGTGGAACGTCCAGACGCCCACGGTTCCCAGCGCCACGGCGAGCACGGTGTCGCCGTCGCCGAAGCTGTCGAAGAACGCGCCGAGCGTCGACCCGATGAACACCCAGTAGAAGGTGTTCCCGGCCACCGTGCTGGCCCAGAAGCCGATCGCGGAGTTGAAGCCGGCGTAGTCGCCGAAGCCGGCCTTGGCGTAGATGAAGACACCGGAGTCGAGCTCGGGCCTGCGGATCGCGAGGTTCTGGAAGACGAACGCCAGCATCAGCATGCCCGTGCCCGCGACCGCCCAGGCGATCAGCGAGCCGAGGATCCCGGTGGCGACGCCGAAGCGGGCCGGCAGCGAGAACACGCCTGCCCCCACCATGCCGCCGACCACCATCGCGGTCAGCGTCGTGACGCTCATCTTCGCGACGGCACCGGCGGGAGCCGTCGCCTCTTCGGTCCGGGTCATGCCTCCTCCTCCAGCCGGGTGGGCTCGGTCCGCTCGACCCGGAACCCGGTGAAGCCGTACAGCACGCTGAGCACAGGACGTGCGTGGCAGGAGACGGCGTGCGGCAGGTAGAGCAGCGTCGAGACGCCGATGAGGGCGGCAAGCGTCCCCAGCGGGATCAGCGCATCCGCGAGAGTCGGATCCCGCTCCAGCGCGGCCTCGGCATCCTTCATGGCGACAAGGAGGATGCTCCTCGAGGCGCCTGGCCGCCTCCCCCGAACCGGACTAGTCGAGCCCGTTCAGCTCGTCGACCACGGAGAGCAGGTCGCCGCGGTCGTAGTAGTCGACAGCGACGTAGTTCGGCAGCCGGCCGCGCTCCTGCTCGCACTCCTCGAGCCGCGGCAGGAGCACGTCGCGAGCGTTCACGAGCGCCGCGTTCTGCGGGACCCGTCCGTTCTCGTCGATCCAGTGGTTGACGAGGAACAGCGACGCGTCGGGGTCCCCTCGGTTGGACGCGCAGCTGAAGTCCGCCGGGCTCTTGAACAGGAACGGCGTGTCCTGGACGACGTCGAAGCCGGGGACGAGCCACGGCCAGCGTTCCCCGCCGCCGCGGTTCTCCATCAGCACCACCAGCCGGGTGCCGGCGTCGATCATCTGCCCCAGCGTCGGCCAGCTGCCGTCGGTCGCGGGTGTGTAGACGTACGGCTCGAGCCCGGCGGCCTCGACGACGCCAGCGGTGTCGGCCGGGGTGACCTCGTCCTGCACGAACAGCGTGACGACGTCCCGGGGGTGCCCGTCCAGCCAGGCCTTGATGTCGCGGAGGTTCTGCAACCAGGGCGTCGAGCCGAGCTCGCACATCGAGTGGCACAGGTACGGGCGCACCTCGCCGCGCGGCGCGAGCCCGGCGGCGCGGCGGAGCCGGAGCGCAGCCCGGACCGGCGTCGCGCCGAAGTCGGCCTTCGCCTGCTCGAACGCCTCCCGGCGCTGCTGGTCGGCGGTGGCGACGATGCCCCGGCGCTCCGTGGCCTGGCCGTACCAGCTGTCGACCAGCAGCACCCGGATCCCGTGGTCGAGCTGCGCGATGATCCCGTCCGGCTGCTCGGCGAAGAGCCATCCTCGCTCGGACGCCGCGGACATCGAGTTGTGCGTGGCGGCGTACGCGACCTCGTCGTACCCGCGGGCGCACAGCTCGACGTGGCCGTTGCAGGGCGGGGGCGAATCCTCCGGCGGCGGATCTCCCGAGCAGCCGGCGAGCAGCAGCACGCCGAGGAGCACGAGGGCCGCCGCGCGGGTCATGCCAGCAGCGCCTGCAGGGTCAGGGTGCCGACCGGCAGCCCGTGCTCGTCGTAGTAGTCGAACATCGCCGAGAGCCACGGGTGCGTGCGCGGGTCCGCGACCTTCTCGGCGGCGAAGCCGGCCTCGCCGGCGAGCCGGCGCACCGTCGCGTGCCGGCTGGCCAGCTCGTACGTCGCACCGGCGTGGCCGTCCTCGAGCAGCACGCGCGCCGCCGCAGCGCCGAGGTCGGCCAGGTGCAGGAAGCCGAACGGCGCGTCCACGTCGTACGGCACCCGGACCACCGGCCCGGAGAGGTCGAGGTTCTGCAGGTAGGCGCCCGGCTGGAGGATCGTCCAGGCGAGCCCCGAGCGCCGGACCAGGTCCTCCGAGACGGCCTTGCCGACGTGGTGCGGCATCGCGGGGACGTACGGCGACGCGACCGAGTGGTAGACGACCCGCTCGACGCCCGCCGCGGTCAGCGCCGCGAGCGCGTCCCCGACGTACGTCGGCTCGTCGGGATGCAGGTTCGGCGCGATCAGGTACGCGGTGTCGCAGCCCGCCAGCGCGCCGGGAAGGTCGTCCCAGTCGGCGCGGCCCAGCGGTATGGCGTCCGGGAGCGCGGCGGTGACCGCGCGGCCTGTCTTGCCGTGGCCTCCGACCACCGCGACTCGGGTCATGGGCCGAGCCTAGGGCGCCGGAGTCTGCTCCTCCTCGTCGAAGCGCGGGTCGGCCAGGAAGTACTGGGCGATCCGGCCGGGCGGCTTCTTCGGCTCCGGCCGCGGCACCGGCACCATCCGTCCCTCGACGGTGTCCCAGAAGGAGTCCGCCGTGTGCATCACCTTCCGAGCGACCAGGCCGAGGAGCCCGGTGTGCGGGGTGTAGGGGTGCGGACGGCTCGGGGCGACCAGCTCGGCGTGGTACAGCCGCTGCGTCAGCCGGTCGAGCTCCTCGTCGGCGAGCACCGCGGTGAGCCGGACGCCGAGCGCCTGCTCCTGGCGGTGGTGGTCGGCGAGCGCCGTGTCGACGTCCGACCACACCCGGGGCCAGGCGAACGAGGTCTCGTACACCGAGCCGTACTCGTGCGCCTTCACGTGCGCGAGCACGATCTCCAGCTCCTTCACGGTGCGGACGTAGTCGTGCACGACCGTGGAGCCGTCCGGCACCTGCTTGCGGACCGGCGGGAGCAGCACCGCGTCGACGGCGTGCAGGTGCTTGCTGGTGGTGGCGAGGAAGGCGTCGATCCGCTCGTAGCCGTCCCGGGGACGACTGGCCGGCGCCTCCATCGCCCGCGCGGCCTCGAGCCGCTCCGCCATCCGCGAGTGCGTGTGCTGGAGGGAACTGCGAAGGACATCGGTCGTGCCCATCGTCATCACCAACTTCCGGGCGCCGTACTCCTCATGGTGCGCCCGGAACATGAGACCGGCAAGGGCGCCCGTGATCGGGCAGATCGTGCTGAGCGAGGTGCGCGGATCAGCCGAGGTCGAGTGCCGTCGGGTGCCGGGGCTCGTACAGTCCGACCTCGCTGCCACCGGGCAGCCGGAACCTGGTGAGCCGTCCCCAGCGCTCGTCGGTGACGTCGGCCGTCAGCTGGACGCCGCGGGCGCCGAGCTCCGCGACGGTGGCCTCGAGGTCGTCGCACATGAGATAGAGCTCGTGCCCGGTCGGACCGTCGGACGGGTGCACCGCGAGCTCGGCCGGCAGCAGCCGGAAGATCAGCCAGTCGTGGCCGGCATCCACGTACGGCCAGTCGAGGACGTCGCGGAAGAAGGCCCGGTCCGCCGCGGGGTCGCGGCTGAAGAGGATGACGTGGCTGCCGGTGATCACGCGATCACCCCTGCCGCGGCGGCGCGGCCGGCATGAACAGCTCCCGGTCCGGCTTGAGGTCGAGCAGCGGGGTGCCGTCCTGGCAGTCCAGGCCGCGCACGACGAGGGTGCCGCCCTCGATGCGGTCCACGGTCACGATCGAGGTCGCGATCGGGTTCGGGCGCACCGGCGAGCGGAGCGCGAAGGTGCCCCGGGTGCTGCCGTCGTTCCGCGGGCTCTGCCGGACCAGGTCGCGGCGTGAGAGGTGCAGCCAGTAGAGGACCTCGAGGCGTTCGTACCGGTCGATCCCGTCGAGCGCGGCGACCCAGGGCTCGAACACCTCGATCCGGCACTCGGGCCCGTCCGCGCGGCCCTGGCGCGGCGTCTCGAGCGTCGAGCTCCAGGGCGTGCGGATCGTGCCGATGAACACCAGGCCGGCGTCCGCGGCCACGGGTGGGTCGACCGCGACCTCGGCATCGCGGAGCTCGTCCTCGCGGGGCACCGACCCCACCTCCTCAGACCAGGTCGACGGCTGCGTACGCCGCGCCCTCGGCGAGCCGAGCGTAGCCCGGGCCGCGGTCGAAGAACGCCTCGCTCGGCTCCGGGCGGCTCGCGCGCTCGGCGACGGTCGCCGCGTCGTCGTACGACAGGGAGCCGTCCTCGAGGGAGCCGCTGAGCACCACGCCGTACGACGCCAGCGCGGCCTCCGGGGAGACCTTGCGCCACACGACGTCGCGGACGACGAGGGCGGGGTCGCGCTGGAGCGGGTCGCCCCAACCGCCGCCGCCGGTGGTCCGGATCCGGATCACCTCGCCCGCCGCGACCGGCTCGGCGTCGGCGAGGGCGTCGACCTCGCGCTCGTGCGGGCCGCCGGGGTCGATGACGACCTCGAACGGCTTGCCGGCGAGGCCGCCCCTGACCCCCCAACACGCCAGGATCGACCGGTCCGCGATCGACATGAAGTGACCGTCCTTGAGCATCCGGATGTGCTTCTCGTAGCCGAGACCCCCGCGGAACCGGCCCGCTCCCCCGCTGTCCGTCGCCAGCGACAGCGACTCGACGCGGAACGGGAAGCGCGCCTCGGTGAACTCGGTCGGCAGGTTCCGGGAGTCCGGCACCACGTGGATCGTGTCCTCGCCGTCGGCGTAGTAGCGGCCGCCGGAGCCGCCGCCCAGCACCTCGCGCATCAGGTACGGCCGGCCCTCGAGGTCCTCGCCGTACACGCCGGTGTAGCGGATCGTCTCCTGGTCGGCGGGCATCTTGCCGTCGACCGCCTTGGCGACGACGCCCGCGAGGACGCCGAGCAGCCGGAGGATCACGAAGGTGCGCGCGTTCGTCGGTGCCGGGAACACCGGCGTCAGCAGGGTCCCGGGCTCCGGGAAGCGCATCTCGATGAGCGGCACGATGCCCTCGTTGACGTCGAGCTCCGCCATCCGCTCGGGGGTGTCGGCGAGGTTGCGCAGGATCGGCGCGAGCCACTTCTTGAGGAACACGCCGTCGCTGTAGTCGCCGCAGTGGTTGATCGGGCCCTTCGCCTGCGGGCTGGTGCCGTCGAAGTCGAGGACCAGCCGCTCGCCCTCGGGGTCGTCGGCGGGCGTCCGGGTCAGCGTGACCCGCTGGGTGTGCAGCATCGGCTCGTCGACGCCGTCGTGCTCGGCGTAGTCCTCCCAGACCCAGGTGCCGACCGGGATCTTGCCGAGGATCTCGCGCCGGTAGGTCTCGGTGGTCCGGCTGATGATCGCGTCGAAGCAGGCCTCGACGGTCTCCACGCCGTACCGGTCGAAGAGCTCGCCGAGCCGGCGGGCGCCCATCAGGCAGGCCGAGCACTCGGCGTCCAGGTCGGCGGCGAGCGACTCGGGCATCCGCGAGTTGCGGGTCATGATGCTGAGCGCCGCACGGTTCGGCACGCCGGCGTCCCAGAGCCGGATCGGGGGGACCATCAGGCCCTCCTCGAAGACGCTAGTGGCGTTGGAGGGCATCGAGCCCGGTACGGCGCCGCCGATGTCGTCGTGGTGGCCGAAGGCCTGGACGAACGCGACGACCCTGCCGTCGCTGAAGACCGGCACCGTGACGCAGAGGTCCGGCAGGTGACCGATGCCTCCCTCGGAGCGGTAGACGTCGTTGTGGAAGAAGACGTCGCCCTCCTGCATCTCCGCGATCGGGAAGTCCCGGGCGACCGGGTGCACGAGCGCGGAGTACGACCGGCCGGTGAGCTTGCGCAGCAGCCGGTCGTGGATGCCGGCGCGGAAGTCGTGCGCGTCCCGGATCATCGGGCTGCGGCTGGTGCGCCCGATGGCGGTCTCGACCTCCATCTCGACCGAGGCCAGCGAGCCCTGCACGATCTCGACCAGCACCGGGTCCGCGCTCGCGCCGGCGTCGTCGGTCAGGTGGCCGAACGGGAACTGGGTGGGGGCGCGGCGGCTCATCGGTCGCTCCTCGTCACGATGATGTTCAGGTACTCGTCGATGCGGGCGGTGAGCCCCGGGTGGAGCGGAACGGTCGAGCCGAACTCCTCGACGATCGCCGGCCCCTCGACGATGCTGCCGGGGGCGAGGTCGGGGCGCCACAGCACGGGCGTGTCGACGTACCCCTGACCGGCGTCGAAGCAGACCTGCCTGACCGGGTCGTCCGCCTCTCGGCTGCCTATAGGCGAGCCTGGGGCGGACGACCCGACTCGCTTGATCTCGGGCCGGCGGATCGGGCCGATGCCGGACACGCGGAGGTTCACCCACTCGACCTGCTGGGAGTCGTCCGCGGAGAAGTCGTAGCCGTACAGCGCCCGGTGCTCGGCGTGGAACGCCTCGGCGACCGCGCCCGGGTCGAGGACGCCGGTCCCGACCGGCACCCGCACCTCGAACGCCTGACCGAAGTAGCGCAGGTCGGCGGTGCGGACGAACCGGTGCTCGGTGGGCTCGAAGCCCTCCTTGGCGAGGGCCTCGGCCGCCTGCGCGGTCAGCGCGTCGTAGATGCCGGTGACCGTGGCCGGGTCCAGGTGCTCCGCCAGCGTCACGTGGGTCTGCACGTAGTCGTTCTTGACGTCGACGGTGAGCAGGCCGAACGCAGAGACGTTGCCGGGGTTGGGCGGCACCAGCACCGTCGACAGCCCGAGCACGTCCATCAGCCGGCACAGCAGCAGCGAACCGGAGCCGCCGAACGTCGTGAGCGTGAAGTCGCGGACGTCGAGGCCGCGCTTGACGGTGACCTGGCGCAGCGCGTTCGCCTGGTTCCACGCGGAGATCTCCAGGATGCCGGTGGCACAGGCCTCGGGGCTCAGCCCGAGCTTGGACGCGAGCTGCTCGATGCCGTCGCGGGCCGCGTCGACGTCGAGCGGGATCTCACCGCCGAGCAGGTGCGGGGGGATCCGGCCGAGGAAGACGTGGGCGTCGGTGATCGTGACCTCGGTGCCGCCCTTGCCGTAGCAGAGCGGGCCCGGGTCCGCGCCCGCCGACTGCGGGCCGACCTTGAGCGTGCCCTCGGGGCTCAGCCAGGCGATCGAGCCGCCGCCGGCGCCGACGGTGACCACGTCGATCATCGGGATCTTGGACGGGAACGCGCCGACCGACCCCTCCGTGGTGAGCGTCGGCTGGCCGTCGATCACGACGCTGACGTCGGTCGACGTACCGCCGCCGTCGGAGGTCAGCACCCGGTCGAAGCCGGCGACCTTCGCGATCAGCGCCGCGCCCAGGGCGCCCGCCGCCGGGCCGGAGAGCACGGTGGTGATCGGCTGGTGCACGACCTCGTCGGCCGACAGGACGCCGCCGTTGGACTTCATCACGTAGAACGGGATGACCCGGTCGTCGTACGACGTCAGCCGCGACTTGATGTTGTTGACGTACGCCGAGAGCCGCGGCTTGACCGCCGCGTCGACCAGCGTCGTCATCGCCCGCTCGTACTCGCGGTACTCGCGGAGCACCTCGCTGGACAGCGACACGACCGCGTCGGGGTGCTCCTCGGCGAGGATCGCGCGCATCCGGTCCTCGTGCACGGGGTTGGCGTAGGCGTGCAGGAAGCAGACGCCGAGGGTGCTGATGTCCTGTGCCCTGAACCAGCGCGCGACCGCCCGGGCGCCCGCCTCGTCGAAGGGACGCACCTCCTCGCCGTTCACGTCGAGGCGGCCCTCGACGCCCTGGACCCGGTCGCGCGGGACGATCCGTTCCGGCTTGACCCAGAAGTAGCTGTTGCCGTACCCGTCGGGCACCGACTGGCGGGCGATCTCGAGCATCGCCTCGTAGCCGGTGTTCGTGATGAACCCGAGCCGGTCGACCTTGCCCTCGAGCAGCTGGTTCGTCGCGACCGTGGTCCCGTGGCTGACCGCGTCGATGTCCGCGCCGGTCGCGCCGAGCAGCCCGAGCAGCCCGAGCACCTTGTCGATGCCGGCGAGGAAGCCGTCGGCCGGGTTGCCCGGCGTCGAGGGCGTCTTGGTGGTGACGAGCTCGCCCGAGTCCTCGTCGAAGGCGACGACGTCGGTGAACGTCCCGCCGGTGTCGATGCCGATCCGGATCCGCCGGGCCATGGCTCAGTGTCCTTCCAGGTGGAACGTCGTGGTGGAGGTCGAGCTCGCGACCAGCCTGCCCGACGCGACGACGTACGCCGGCGCGTCGTGGTGGCCGACGACCTCGCGGAGCGTCGGGTGCGGGTGGACGACGAGATCCGCGTTGCCGCCCTCGGCGAGCCGGTGGCCGGCCACGCCGAGGACGTCGGCGGCGGTCGTGGTGACGGCGTCGTACACCAGGTCGATGCCGGCGCTGTCGACCGCCTCGAGGGCGTGCGCGGCCAGGAACGCGACCTCGACCATGTTGTGCCGGCCGAACGGGTAGTACGCGTCCTCGATGTCGTCCTGGCCGAGCGCGACCGGCACCCCCATCGCCGTGAGCTCGCGGACCGGGAGGTGCAGCGGGCCGGTGTGCGGGTCGCTGACGAAGCCGAGGCCGGCGCGCTTCACGAGGCCGGCGAGGCGCTCGAGGGTCGGCCGGGCGTAGAGGCCGACGGCGCGCGCGTGGTTCGCGACGCCGCGGCCCTCGAGGCCGTGCTCGAGCATCGCGGTCGCGAGCATCTCGGTGGTGCGCAGGCTCGCGTCACCGGCGTCGTCGACCAGCATCGCGACCCGGCGGCCGTGCGCCGCGGCGAGCTCGCACATCCGGCGGACGTGCTCACGGGCCTCGGCGTCGGTGTGCTCGATCCACGGGATGCCGCCGACCACGTCCGCACCGAGGTCGATCGCCTCGCGCACCAGCTCCTCCGCACCGGGGTCGCGCACCAGGCCGTCCTGGGGGAACGCGACCACCTGGAGGTCGACCACGCCGCGGAACTCCTCGCGCAGCGCGAGCAGCGGGACGACGCCCTCGAGCCGCGCCCTGGTGTCGACGTCGGCGAAGGCGAGCACGTGGCGGACGCCGTACCGAACCGCCTCGAGCACCGCCGCGCGGGCGTTCGGCTCGATCCAGCTGCGGTCGTAGTCGGCCTTGACGGCCGAGGCGAGCTCGATGGAGTGGAGCGCGGAGCCCATCTCCCCGGACGTGTACGCCGTCAGCGCGGCGTCGCCGATCCGGTCCAGCGTGTGCACCTTGTCCAGGTGCAGGTGGCCGTTCGCGAAGCTCTCGGTGACCAGGCCGCCGGCGGCGTCGATCTCCTCGGCGCCGGTCAGGGGGTCCCGCGTGACGGCCGCGATCCGGCCCTCGTCGATGCCGATCTGGAAGCGCCCGTCCCGACCGCGCAGCGTCGCGTCCGCGACGACGAGCTGGTGGGTGGGCACGCGTCGATTCAACCGGTCCGGCTCCGCAGCGGGCCACGGCATCGATTGCCGACGAAGGGCCCGTTCTCCGGCAACATCTGCCAGCAGACGTCCTAGGCGTCCGGGGCCCGGTCGTTGTAGACGCCGGCCTCCTCCTGGCCGGACAGGGCCTGGATGGCGCGCATGATCTCGTCGGTGACCTCGCGCCGCGCCCGGCCCAGCGGCACGCCGTCGTACCGGCCCGCGACCTGGATCGGGTCGCCGAAGGTGACCGAGATCGGCACGACGCGCGGGAACCGGGCGCCGACCGGCTGGAGCCGCTCCGTGCCGGTGATGCCCACGGGGACGACGGGGACGCTCGCGGTCAGCGCGAGGTGCGCGACGCCGGTGCGGCCGCGGTAGAGGCGGCCGTCACGCGAGCGGGTGCCCTCGGGGTAGAGGCCGAACGCCCCGCCGTCGGCGAGCACCGCGAGTGCGGTGTCCAGGCTGGCGATCGCCGCCCGCGGATCGTCGCGGTCGACGGGCAGCATGCCCATCCCCTCGAACCACGCCTTCTGCAGCGTGCCCTTCACCCCGCCGCCGCGGAAGTAGTCGGACTTCGCCAGGAAGTGCACCTTGCGGGGCGCCACGATCGGGATCACCAGCGAGTCGGCGAAGCTCAGGTGGTTGCTGGCCAGGATCACCGCCCCGGTGCGCGGCACGTTCTCGAGGCCGGTCACCGTCGGGCGCCAGACCACCTTGGCGAGGGGCGGGACCACCGTGTGCAGGACCGAGTACATGACCACCGCCCCAGTGTCGCGGTTACCCGTCGGTCTATCGACTCGGTGCCACACTGGCGAGATGGCCGACGTCGACATCCAGCAGCACATCCAGTCGCTCATCGAAGAGGAGCACCGCCTGCGCGACTCGCTCGCGGACGGCGACATCTCCCCGGGTGAGGAGCACGAGAAGCTCCGCGGCATCGAGGTGGAGCTCGACCAGTGCTGGGACCTCCTCCGCCAGCGGCGGGCCCGGCGGGCCGCCGGCCAGGACCCGGCCGACACCGCCGTACGTCCGCCGGGCACGGTGGAGAACTACCGCCAGTAGCGGAGCCGGGGCGAAATAGGTGAAGGGCCCTCGGAAGTATGAGTTCCAAGGGCCCTTCGTTGACCGGTACTGGTGACGCTCCCGGTCGACTGCTCTTCCACTCCGGTCCCGGCGGCCTCATCACCCAGCCACCGCGGCGGCCCACCGGCAAGCCGGCGAACCTCCGTCTGGACCCTCGTCTCCGAGCTGTCCCGCCTTCCCTTGCGGGAGGACGTGGGAGAAGTTCTATGCCCTCGGGGAACAGCTGCGCAAGGGCTTTCGCCGACATTCCCTCGGTTCCACCGAAAGTCACCCACTGCTCCACAGATCGACGCCTCTTCGTCCACAGGAAGTGCTCGGATTCCCACAGTTGAGCGGGATTCCTGTGGAGAGCCATCGTCGGCGAGGCCGCCGGCGCATGATGACGGCGATCCGCGGGCACCCGGGCCCGGACACAAGAGAAGGGCCCTTGCGAGTATGAGTCGCAAGGGCCCTTCGGGTGACCGGTACCGGTGACGCTTCCGGTCGACAGCTCATCCACTCCGGTCCCAGCGACCTCGTCACCCAGCCGCTGCGCCGCGCTCCGGCAAGCCGGCTCGCGTCGTTCGGACCCTCGTCTCCGAGCTGTCCCGCTCTCCGTTGCCGGACGGCGTGGGAGAAGTTCTATGCCCGTCGCGAACCGGTGCGCAAGGGCTTTCGCCCACAAACTTCGGGTCCCACAGGAACTGGCCGGTCGCCCACAGGTACGACCCCGGTACTCCACAGCCGACCGGGCCATTGTCCCCAGGTTTTCCACCGGAGGCTGTGGAAAAGAATCGCGTTGCGTCGGCGTTCGCCGGCCGCCTAGCGTCGCGCCGGGTGGCCTCCGACCTCGCCGCCCTCTGCTTCGACGCCCACGACCCCACCGCGCTCGCGCGGTTCTGGTCCGAGCTGCTGGGGTGGGAGATGGTGACGGACGCCGCGGACCGCGTCGCCCTCGTGCCCCGCGACGACACCGGCTACCGGCTGCGGTTCCTCCCGGCCACCGCCGGCAAGGCCGGTCCGAACCGCGTCCATCTCGACCTGACCAGCTCGACCTGGGACGAGCAGCGCGCCACCGTCGAGCTGGTCCTCGCCCGCGGCGGCCGGCACCTCGACTTCGTGCTCAGCCCGGACGAGCACCATGTCCCGCTCGCCGATCCCGAGGGCAACGAGCTCTGCGTGATCGAGCCCGGGAACCGGTTCCTCGACGGCTGCGGACGCATCGGCGCCATCAACTGCGAGGGCACCCGCGGGGTCGGCCACTTCTGGAGCGAGGCGCTCGGCTGGCCACTGGTCTGGGACCAGGACGAGGAGACTGCGATCCAGTCGCCGCGAGGCGGCTCCAAGATCACCTGGAGCGGTCCCCCGGTGGCCCCGAAGACCGGCAAGGGCCGCCAGCACCTCGACCTCGTGCCCTCCGCCGGCACCGACCGGGCAGCCGAGGTCGCGCGTCTGGTCGCCCTCGGCGCCACCCGGCTCGACCAGGCGCAGCTGGCCGACCCCGACGGCAACGAGTTCTGCCTCGCTCATGGGTGACTTCCTGGCCGAGTGGCAGACCTGGCGGACCGCCCGTGAGGCGCGCCTGCGGGACCCGCACGGGTGGCTGGCGATCACCGCCATCCACTGGCTGACCGCCGAGCCGCAGCGCTTCGACGACCTGCCCGGCGAGTGGCGCAGCGAGCAGGACGGCCCCGTCGTCACCCTCGACGACGGCGAGCGCCGGCTGGGGCCGGTCGACGAGGACGGCCTGACCCTTGCTTTCGAGGGCGTCACCGCGGAGGTGGCTGACCGCGACGGCCGGGTGATCGTGCGGCCCCGCCGTCCCGACTCGGCGAACCTGCGCACCTACCGGGGCACGCCCTGCTACCCGCCCGACCCCGCGTGGGTCGTCGCGGGCCGCCTCCGACGCTCCGGGGCTGTCGTGTTCGAGCGCGACGGTGCCGAGCACCGGCTGGTCGCGTGGCCGGAGGACGACGGCCGCCTGTGGATCCTGTTCCGCGACGCGACCTCTGGCGTCACGACGTACGCCGCCATGCGCCAGCTGCTCACCTCTCCCCCGGCAGCCGACGGGACGGTCGAGCTCGACTTCAACCGAGCACACAACATGCCGTGCGCTTACACCGACTTCGCCACGTGTCCCGTACCGCCGGCGGAGAACACGCTGCCGTTCGCGGTGGACGCGGGCGAGCAGGTGCCCCTGATGTCCTAGCCGGGCTCGGTTAGCGTGGCCGCATGGCTGTGACGGTGCGGAGGACGACCTCCCACCTCGATGCCTGGGAGACGATCCGCGGCGAGACGCGGTGGATCGACTACTCATGCCAGGAGGTCCACGGCGTCCTGACGGTCTACGCGCACCTGTTCCGCCGGGTCCGGGACCGCCTCGACGACAGCCGCGACGTCCTCTTCTGGAAACCCGCGACCACGAAGGTCGCCCAGCAGTACCCCGCCGGCGAGTGGGCGGAGGTCGTGCACGACGAACGAGCATGGCCGCCGGTCGGGGTCGAGCCGGTCCCGCGTCGATCCCGGCACCGCGCTACTGGATGAGGCCGGGATCGGCCTAGTTCCGACGGTGGAACCTGGTGTGGTGCTTGGGGCAGAGGAGTCGGCCGTGGTCGACGTCGGTGGGTCCGCCGCGGCTCCACGGGATGTCGTGATGGACGTGGCACATCGCCGGCGGCCAATCGCAGCCGGGCTCGGTGCAGTGCTGGTCCCGGATCCCGATCGCGATGCGCTGGCCCTTGGTGTGGAACCGGCGGGTGCGGCCGAGGTCGAGGACCTCCGAGGGTCCGCCGAGCACGGCGGGGATGATCCCGGCCTCGCAGGCCAGCCGGCGGGCGGTGGCGGCGGTGATCTTCTCTCCGGTGTCGAGGAGTGCGGCCTGCTCGAGCCGGCCCTCGAGAGCCTCCAGGGTCATGGTGACCACCACGGTCGCGGACACCCCGCCGGTCTGCGGGAGCTGGTGGGCGGGGTAGCGCTCGATGAGCTCGCAGAACGCCCGGCCCCTCCGTTCGGGTCCGGGCCGCAGCGGAACGCTGGGTTCCTGCGGGTCCTGCCGCCTGGGGGCGGCGATCGCGAGCAGCATCTTCTTCAGCGCGGCGCCGTGGAAGGACGGGACCGTGAACTTCCCGTGGCACTTGCCGTGGCCGTCGTCGACCATCGTGAAGGTGGTGGCCAGCAGCGCGTCGGCCTCTTCGCGGGCGAGCTGCCGCGCCTCGTACTCATCCGCCAGGTCGGGGGCGACCACGTCCATCAGCCGCTTGCCCAGGATCCGCAACGTCGGCGCGGTGTGCTCGCGGCCGGCCGCGACCAGATGCCGCTCGGCCTTCTCCACCAAGGCCGTGTCGAGATCGCCGGGCAGCTGGTCCAGCGCGGTGACGATGACCTTGGCCTGCTCGACCACCAGGTCACCGGCGGCCAGCGCGTCCCGCACATGGCCGCGGGTGACCAGCGCCTGGCCGAGCCGCACCTGGCCGAGCACCACGGGCTTGGTCTGCCGGGTCCGGTGCGCCCACGCATCCACCGCCTCCTCGTCGGCGTGCTCGGCGACCCGCGCCTCGAGCTCGGCCACGCGTGCCTTCAGCCGGGTCAGCTGGATCAGCGTCGCGGTGGTCTCCGCGGCGTCCATGGACCACACCGACGCATCCGCGACCGCATCGATCTCCGCGTGCGCGTGCGCGACGGCCACCGAGACCCGGTGTCGAGGTGTGGCCATCGCTGTCATGGGTCCACTCAAGCATCGAGCACCGACAGTGAGAGGCCCAGAACCCCTTGCTCCACAGGGTCCTGGGTAACGAACAGGTCACGATTCCGAGACGCTTTCCACAGGCATCGCGCCCCGAAGAACCCGAAAGCCGGGAACCGGCGACGACCACCCACCCACCGCTCCCGTAGCTGCCTTTTCCGTCGCCACCACCACCCCACGGCCCGAGAGCCGCGGACATCACCCCGCAACCGCCGCCTCGAACGCCGCGGCCACCTCGAGGAGGAACCGGTCGCGGCCGTGGGCGGCGACGATCTGGATCCCCACCGGGAGGCCGGAGGCGGTGTGGCCGAACGGGACCGAGATCGCGGGGCAGCCGGTGACGGTGACGAAGTACGCCGCACGCATCCAGTCGAGGTAGGTCGCCATCGGCTGACCGTTGATGGAGGTCGGGAACTCCTGGTCGGCCGGGAACGGCGGCACCTGGGAAACCGGCAGCACGAGCACGTCGTACGACGAGAAGAACTCCCGCATCCGCTCCGACAGCGTGGTGCGCTGGGCGTACGCGCGGGCGACGTCGGCACCGGTCAGCGCCTCGCCGAGCCGGATGTTGTCGGCGAGCGACTGCTTGAAGGCGTCCGGGTGCTCGGCCAGGAGCGCGCCGAACCGCGCCTGGAAGTGCCAGGCCCGCAGGGTGCGGAACGTGTCGTCGGCCTCGGAGAGGTCCGGGTGGGCGGAGTCGACGCTCCCGAACACCGATGCCGACGAGGACACGATCGCGGCCACCTCATCGTCCACCTCGAAGGCTCCGCCCAGGTCGACCGACAGCGCCACGCGCAGCCCGGACAGCGAGCCGGACAGGGGCGGTGCGAACGAGGAGCCCGAGTCGCCCAGTGCCAGCGGCGCACGGGGGTCGGGTCCGGCGAGCACCGACAGCAGCAACGCCAGGTCACCGACGTTGCGGGCCATCGGGCCGCCCACCGAGGTGGTCTCCCACTGGTTGGACTGCGGCCACTCCGGCACCCGCCCGAGCGACGGCCGCAGCCCGACCACGCCGCAGAACGACGCCGGGTTGCGCAGCGAGCCGCCCATGTCCGAGCCGTCCGCGAGCGGGACCATGCCGGACGCCAGCGCGCACGCCGCACCGCCGGACGAGCCGCCGGCCGACCGGCTCGGGTCGACCGGGTTCAACGTCGTGCCGAAGAGCGTGTTGAACGTGTGCGAGCCGGCCGCGAACTCCGGCACGTTGGTCTTGCCGATCACCACCACACCGGCGCGGCGTACCCGCTCGACGAGCAGCTCGTCCCGGTCCGGGACGTGGTCGGCGAACAGCGGCGAGCCGTACGTCGTCCGCCACCCCGCGACCGCGTGGGTGTCCTTGAACGCGAACGGCAGCCCGTGCAGCGGCCCGACCTCGACGCCGGACGCGAGCGCCTCATCGGCCGCCAGCGCGCCCTCGCGAGCCCGCTCCTCGTCGAGCGAGACGATGGCGTTCAGCAGGGGGTTGCGCTTCGCGATCCGCGCCAGGTGCAGCTCGAGGAGCTCACGCGCGGAGATCTCGCGCCGGCGTACGGCGGCCGCCTGGTCGCGTGCGGTCGACTCGACCGTCAGCGTCATCGGCGGCCGAACAATCGCCCGACCACGACCCCGAGCACGACCAGCCCGGCCCCGACGGCGATGCCCTTCGCGAAGTCGCCCTGCGACGAGACGGCGGAGCGAGGCGGCGCGGAGAAGACCGCGGCCCCGGCCGGGGTCTCGCCGACGGCGACCTGCTCCGACGCACCGGCCGCGGCCGTCACCGGGGCGGAGAGCGTCCGGCCGACGTTGCCGAAGAACTCACCGGCCATCCGCCTGGACACCGAGGTGAGCATCCGCTGGCCGACGCCGCCGACCATGCCGCCGACGACCGCGTCCGCCTCGTAGGAGATGGCCGTGGTGTCCGCTGTCGGCGAGGCGAACGACACCTGCACGGTGGCGTCGATGGTGCCGGGCGCACCCGCACCCGAGAGTCGCATGGTCATGCCCTCGTGCTCCACGAGGTCCGAGAGGGTGCACTGGCCCTGGTACGTGCCCTTGATCGCGGCCACGCCCGCCGTCACGGTCATGTCGTAGGCGTGATCACCGGGGCCGCCGGTCGCGACCAGCCGCTCGCAGCCCGGGATGGTCGCGACCAGCACGCGCGGGTCGAGCAACGCCTCCCAGACCTTCTCGACGGGCTGCTCGACGACGTTCGATCCAGCGATCTTCATGAGTGCTCCTGGCGCAGGGTGTACAGCTCGGACGGCGAGATCGGCATCGCCGTGATGGTCAGGCCCTCGGCGTCCTCGATGGCGGCGGCGAACACGGCGGCGGACGGGATCACGCCGGCCTCGCCCGCGCCCTTGATGCCGAGCGGGTTCAGGGGGGACGGCGTCTCGAGGTGGTCGATGTCGATGCCGTCCGGGATCTCGGTGACGTAGGGCATCAGGAAGTCCATGAACGACGCGTTGAGCAGCTGCCCGGACTCGTCGTACGCCATCCGCTCGTAGAGCGCTCCCCCGACGCCCTGGGCCACGCCGCCGTGGATCTGGCCCTCCACGATCATCGGGTTGATCAGGTGGCCGCAGTCGTGGACGACGGCGTACTTGAGGATCGTGATCTCGGCGGTCAGCGGATCGGTCTCGACGATCACCGCGTGCATGCCGGAGGCGAACGTCGCCCGCTCGGGCGAGTAGAAGTCCTTGCCCTCTAGGCCCGGCTCCTCGTCCTCCGCGACCGGGGGCTTGCCGGGGTCGCCGATCGAGAACTGCGTGGCCGCCCTGGACTTCTCGTCGAAGGCGTAGCGCAGCGGGTTGGACAGCACCGACACGGTGCCGAGGTCGATGGAGTTGCCGGGCGAGCCCTTCACCGACACCACGCCGTCCACGATCTCGAGGTCGTTCTCGTCGGCCTCGAGCGCCTCGGCGGCGATCTTGAGCACCTTCTCCCTGGTCCGCTTCGCGGCGAGGTGGATCGCCGAGCCGCTCATCACGGCGGCGCGTGAGGCGAACGTGCCCACGGCGTACGGCATCCGGCGGGTGTCGCCGGTGACGACCTCGACGTCCTCGAACTTCACGCCGAGCTCGTCGGCCACCAGCTGCGCGAACACCGTCGCGTGTCCCTGTCCCTGCGTCGTGAGCCCGGTCGCGACCTTGACCTTGCCGGAGGTCTCGACGTGCACGTGGGCGCCTTCGTACGGACCGACGCCGGTGCCCTCGACGTAGCAGGCGAGGCCGATGCCGACCTGCCGTCCCTGGGCCGCCATCTCCGCCTTGAACGCCGGGAACTCGTCCCAGCCGACCAGCTCCTTGAGCTTCTCCAACGACGCCGGGTAGTCACCAGAGTCGTACTCCAGCTCGCGGCCGTCCTGGAAGATCAGCCCCTGGTCGAAGGGGAACTCGTCGGGCTGGATGAAGTTCAGCGCACGCACGTCGGCGCGGTCCTTGCCGAGGTACGCCGCGATCGCATCCATCGTCCGCTCCATGGCGAAGCAGCCCTGTGGCCGGCCGGCTCCGCGGTACGGCGTCACCATCACGGTGTTGGTGTACAGGGACTCGAACACGACCCGGTAGTTCTGCGGCTTGTAGGGGCCGAGCAGCTGGGTCGAGGTGATGATCGGGACGATCAGGCCGTACGGCGTGAACGCGCCGTGGTCGTGCCAGAACTCGACGTCCAGCCCGTGCAGCCGGCCGTCGTCGTCGAACCCGACCTCGATGTGCTGCACCTGGCCGCGCTCGTGCGCAGAGGAGATGAAGTGCTCGCGGCGGTCCTCGGTGAACTTCACCGTGCGGCCGAGCGCCCGGGCCGCCAGCGGCACCAGCAGCTCCTCGGGCCACGGGTGGTTGATCTTCACCCCGAAGCCGCCGCCGACGTCCGGCGTGATCACGTCGACCTGGCCGAGGTCGAGGCCCATCTTGACCGCGACCGCGGCACGGACCCCGGTCGAGCTCTGGGTGGACGTCCAGACCTGGAGCCGGTTGATGTCGGGATCCCAGCGGGCGACGGTGCCGCGGCCCTCCATCGGCATGCACGCACTGCGCTCGATCGTCAGGTCGAGCTCGAGCCGGTGCGGGGCGTTCGCGATAGCGGTGACCGCGTCGCCGACGCTCTGCTCCAGCCGGGCACCGACGTTGCCGGGCACGTCCTCGTGCACTAGCGCGGTCGCGGCGCGCGCGGCGTCGACGCCGACGACCGGCGTCAGGAACTCGTAGTCGACGCGGATCCGCGAGACGGCGTCCTCGGCGACGTACCGGTCCTCGGCGACGACGAACGCGATCGCCTCGCCGACGTAGTTGACCTCGTCCTTCGCCAGTGCGTACTGCGTGCGCCCGTGCGTGAGCGCCGGGTGCGGGATCAGCAGCGGCAACGGCTCGGCCATCGGGCCGGTGAGGTCGTCGTAGGTGTAGACCGCGTGCACGCCCTCGACGTCGAGGACGTCGGCCACGTCGATGTCGAGGATCCGGGCGTGGGCGTGCGGGGACCGGAGCACGGCGGCATGCAGCGTGTCGGCGCCGATCGCGACATCGTCGACGTACCGGCCCTGGCCGCGCAGGAAGCGCTGGTCCTCGACCCGCTTGACGCCCTGGCCCATCAGCTTCGTCGTCATGCGGGGTCCCCTCGGAAGTGCGGGGTGGCGGAGCGAAGCGGGGGAAGCCCGCAGTTCCGTGGGGTGCTCATGCGGGGTCCCCTCGGAAGTGCGGGGTGGCGGAGCGAAGCGGGGGAAGCCCGCAGTTCCGTGGGGTGCTCATGCGGGGTCCCCTCGGAAGTGCGGGGTGGCGGAGCGAAGCGGGGGAAGCCCGCAGTTCCGTGGGGTGCTCATGCACCCAGTCCCGTCGACGCGGTGTCCTCGTCCCGGTCCTCGGACGGCAGCTGCGCCGACCCGGGGCGCGGCGGCTCCGGCGGCGACTCACCCGCTGCCGTGCCCGCCAGCTCCGCGGCTCGCTCGACCGCCTTGACGATGTTCTGGTAGCCGGTGCAGCGGCACAGGTTGCCCGCGATCATGTCGCGCGCCTCGTCGTGCGTGGGGTGCGGGTTCTGCCGCAGCCCGGCCGTGATCGTGGTCAGGAAGCCCGGCGTGCAGAAGCCGCACTGCAGCCCGTGGCAGTCCATGAACGCCTGCTGGACCGGGCCGAGCGAGCCGTCGTCGTTCGCCAGGCCCTCGACGGTCGTGAGCTCGTGGTCCGCCGCGGAGACCGCGAACATCAGGCAGGACCGCATCGGGGCGCCGTCGACGAGGATCGTGCAGGCGCCGCAGACGCCGTGCTCACAACCGACGTGGGTGCCGGTGAGGCCGAGGTCGTGGCGCAGCGCGTCCGACAGCAGCCGGCGCGCGGGGACCCGGACCTCGCGGGTCGTCCCGTTCACCGTCAGCCGTACGTCGTGCAGCTCCTCGCTCACATGCCCTCCCGAGCCATCTCCTGTGCAGATCGAACCACCCGCGTGGTGAGCACCCGCACGAGCTGCGAGCGGTACGCCGCGGTGGCGTGGATGTCGTCCATCGGCTCGAGCTGCGCGAGGGCCGCGTCGCCCAGCTCGTCGTCGGCGACACCGGACAGGTCGACGACCGTCGGCACGTCGCTGACGGACAGGAACCCGACCCGGACCGACTCCCCCTCGACCAGCGCTGCCGCACCGACGAGGGCGTAGTCGCCGTGCCGCCGGGCGATCTCCTCGAACCCCACCCCGGCACCGGGCCGCAGGGCCGGGAAGAACGCGGAGACCGCGATCTCGTCGTGCCCCACCGAGGACTCGAGCGGGCCGACGTAGAGCTCGTCGGCGGGGATCGTCCGGCGACCCGACGGTCCCTCGACCTCGACCGAGCCGCCGAGCAGCGTGAGCACCACCGGCATCTCCGCGGCCGCGTCGGCGTGCACGATCGACCCGACGGTGGTGCCGCGGTTGCGGATCGTGGCGTGGGCGACGTCGGCGAGCGCGAGCGGGACGAGTGGCTGCACCCGGCGTACGTCGTCCGAGGCCAGGACGGCAGCGTGCCGGGCGAGCGCCCCCACGCGCACGCCCGGCTCGTCGCCCTCGTCCGTGACCTCGATGGTGTCCAGGCCCGGGAGCCCGTTGATGTCCACCAGCAGCGACGGTGCTGCGAGACGCATGGACAGCAGCGGGACCAGGCTCTGGCCACCCGCCAGCACCTTGGCGTCCGGCTCGCCGGCCAGGGCCGCGATCGCTTCCGAGAGCGTCCCCGGCCGGCGGTAGTCGAAGGGTGCTGGCTTCACTCAGTCATTCCTCTGGTCGGTCCTCAGTGCTTGTGGTCGCCGTGGTCGTGGTGGTGCGGAGCCGCGTGGTCCTCCACGTGCGCACCAGTCTGGCCGACCGCGATCACCGCCCCGTCGTCGTCGCCCTTCGGCGCCACCCAGCGGGCCAGGTGGTAGCCGGCGATGACGACGATCGTGCCGAGCGCGATGCCACCGAGCACGAAGTCGTCGGTGATCTTGAAGAACGCGCTCGAGTCACCGGCGTCGAGGCCGATGCCCAGGATCAGGCCGGCGGCCACCGGGACCAGGTTGACCGGGTTCGCGAAGTTCACCCGGTTCTCGACCCAGATCTTCGCGCCGAGCAGGCCGATCATGCCGTAGAGCACGATCGTGATGCCGGCGAGGACGCCGCCCGGGGTCGCCGCGACGACCTGGCCGAACTTCGGGATGAAGCCCAGCAGGATCGCGACGATGGCCGCGACGAAGTACGCCGCCGTCGAGTAGACCCGGGTGGCCGCCATGACGCCGATGTTCTCGGCGTACGTCGTGGTCGGAGAGCCGCCGACGGCCGAGGCGATCACGGTGCCGACACCGTCCGCGGCGATGGCGCGGCCCATGACCGGGTCGAGGTCGCGACCGGTCATGCCGGCGACGGCCTTGACGTGGCCCATGTTCTCCGCGATCAGTGCGATCACGGCGGGGAGCGCCAGCAGCGTGAAGGTCAGCGAGAAGCTCGGCAGGTGCCAGCCGACCTCGGCCATGTTGTTGGCGCCGCCGAAAGGCGACTGGTTGCCGACCAGGCCGTCGGCGGTGTGCGGCGGGAAGCCGAACCAGTCCGCGGCCTTGACGTTGTCCCAGCTCACGCGGTCGCCCGTGACCCCGCCGACGCCGAGCACGTCGAAGAGCCAGGAGAGCAGGTAGCCGAACACCAGGCCGAGGAAGATCGCGATCCGGCCGAAGAAGCCGCGCAGGCCCACCGCCATCAGGATCACCGCGGTCATGGTGATGATCGCCATCCAGCGGTCGGCCGGCATGTAGACCTTGGTCGCGACCGTGGCCAGGTTGAAGCCGATGATCATCACGACCGCGCCGGTGACGACCGGCGGCAGCACGGCGTTGACGACGTCCGCACCCAGGTAGTGGACGATGACGCCGACGATCGCGAGCACGACGCCCGAGACCAGGATCGCGCCCGTGACGTCCGCGGGCCCACCGTCCTGGGCATAGATGGCGGCGGCGCCACCGACGAACGATGCCGAGGTACCGAGGTAGCTCGGGACGACGCCCTTGACGATCAGCAGGAAGCAGATCGTGGCGATACCGCTCATCAGGATCGCGAGGTTCGGGTTGAGACCCATGACGAGCGGGAACACGAAGGTCGCACCGAACATCGCGATCACGTGCTGGGCGCCCAGGCCCACCGTCTTGCCCCAGGCCAGACGCTGGTCGGGGGCTACCGCCTCACCGGGTTTGGGATCGACGACTTGCCACTTGAACATCGACATGACAGCACCCTTTCGCTGTGTGGGGGCCCGAGTTCCCGCACAAACTAGTGATGTTCATGACACACCCACGACGGCGAGAAATGCCGAAGGAACGCCGTAGCCGCTGGCACCTGTTGTGGGCGCGGCGGGGTGGTACGGACCGGCCGGACGGCAGGTCAGCCGGTGATCTCGTGCACGCGCAGCGCCACGGCCACGTCGAGCCGCAGGTGCGGGTCGGTGGACAGCGGGCCGAGCAGCCGCTCCAGCTTGGAGACCCGGTAGCGCATCGTGTTGTAGTGGAAGAACTGCACGCGGGCCGCCTCGGCGACGTTGAAGTTCGTGTCCAGCAGCACCTGCAGCGTCTCGCGCAGGTCCGCGGCCTCCGTGGTGTCCGCGGCGAGCGGGCCGAGGACGTCGCGGACGAACGAACGCAGCTCCCCGTTCCCCTCCGGCCCGTCCGGGATCAGCGCGATCAGCCGGTGCAGCCCCAGCTGGTCGAAGAACGTCGTCGACCCGCCGCCGCGGACCCGGCGGCCGACCTCGACCGCGCGCCGGGCCTGCGCGTACGCCTCCGGCAACCGGTCCAGGCTGGGCGCGACCCGGCTGACGCCGACGGAGAACGGCCGGCGACCCCCGCCCTTGTCCCCGGCGACGGCCAGCACCGCCCGGCGTACGACGTCATGGCCGACCTCGTCGGACTCGCCGACCGGCAGCAGCGCCACCACCTCGGAGGAGAAGTCGACCGCGGGGATCCCGCGCCCCACCGTGTCGGTCACCTGCCGCCAGGCCGCCGAGAACCGCTCCTGCCACTGCCGGCGCTGGGCGCTGGAGGCCGGCTCGTCGGCCGGGTCGATCTCCGCGGCGACCACGACCACGGGCCGGTCCAGCTCCCAGCCGAAGGTCGCGGCGTGCTCGGCGACGTACGCCGGATCGGCCGCCCGCCGCAGCAGCAGGTCGCGCAGGAAGTCGCCCTGGTACTTGTTCTCGACAGCGTTGACCGCCTCCTCGCGGGTGATCAGCAGCGCCGCGACCGCCGCGGCCCGCTCGAGCGCGTGCACGTCGTCGTCGGCCAGCGGGCGTCCGAGCCGGACGCACACCAGCCGGGCCAGGTCCGTTCCCCCGGCGGCCACCCGGAGCGCGCGCACGGTGCCGTCCACGTCCATCCGCTCGACGCGCAGCCGCCCGGTGGGGTCGACGAGGCCCGCGTCCACGAGCGCGGCGCGCACGTCGGCGGACATCGATCCCGCGCGCTCGCGACCGTCGGTCGAGGTGAACGCGACGCCGGCGTCGAGGACGCTGGCGACCTCCGCCGCGATGCCGTCCAGGTTGCCGCCCTCGAGGACGATCCGGGTCAGCGCCGTGTGCAGCGCGTCGACCCGGGCGAGGGCCGCGCTCGCGCGCTCTTCCGGGTCACCGGTTATCAACTCTTGCACTCCCCTGACCGTTCCGTTGGCACAACCTCACATCGGCAAACGGTAACCCGCCCCGATAGCGTCGGCGAGGTGATCCCCGTGAGTGCGCCGCCGCGAGTGCGGTCGCAGCTGCGGGACGCACCCGACGGCCCCGTGCCGATCGTGCACCGCGGCGCGGACGCCGTGTACGTCGACGTCGGCGGCCGGATCGTCGGCGTCGTCGGCCGCCGTGCGGTCGCCGTGCCCTGTGCGTTGCGCTCGGCGGTCGACCGGTTCGACGTGACCGAGGCGGCGCTCCTCGGCGGCGAGCTCCGCCTCGACGGCGAACCCCTCCGGGTGGGCCGGCTGGTCGACGTGACCGTGCCCCGGCTGGCGGTCCGGTGGACGCACCCCGCGTCACCACCCGGCGACATCGGCCGGATGGTCGGCCGCGGCGACGGGTTGACGCCGTACGACGACGACGTGCTCTGCGGCTGGTTCGCCGTGCACCGGGCGGCCGGCGTCGCCACGCCCGAGGTGGACGCCGCGGTGCGGGCCCGGCTCGGGAGCACCACGCTGCTGTCCGCGACGCTCCTGGACTGCGCCATGCACGGCGAGGTGATCCCCGAGTTCGCCGCCTGGCTGGCCGCACCGGACGACCCGGCCCGCGCCGCGGCCCTGGCGGCCGTCGGCCACTCCTCCGGGCGCGGCCTGCTGCAAGGCGGCCGCGCCGTACTCGACCAGCTGAGAGGTGCCGCATGACCAGCCCCGGACCGACCCACGTCGAGCTCCGGCCCGGCGCGTACGCCGACTCCGTCACCCTGCTGCAGGTCTCCCGGACCGTGCAGGGCCTGGACGGCGTGGTCGCGGCGCAGGTCGCGATGGCCACCACGCTCAACATCGAGGTGCTGACCGGCATGGGCTTCGACGTCCCCGCCGCGGCCACGCCCAACGACCTCGTCGTGGCGCTCCGCCTCGATGACGCCGACCGGCTGGCCACGGCTCTGGCCGGGGTCGACCAGGCGCTGCGGGACGCGAACCGCCGCGAGAGCGGACCCGCCCAGGAGGCGCCGCCGCGCACCACCGGCAGCGCCTTCCGGCGCACTGCTGGGACCTCGGGCCACGAGGCGATCGCGCTGGTGTCGGTGCCGGGCGCGAGCGCGTTCGTCGAGGCGATGGACGCACTCGAGGCGGGCCAGGACGTGATGGTGTTCAGCGACAACGTGCCGCTGGAGCAGGAGGTCGCGCTGAAGCGGGTCGCCGCCGAGCACGGCCTGCTCGTGATGGGCCCGGACTGCGGCACCGCGGTGGTCGGTGGGCTCGGGCTCGGCTTCGCGAACACCGTCTCCCCCGGGCCGGTCGGCATCGTCGCGGCGTCCGGGACCGGCTGCCAGCAGGTCCTCGCGCTCCTCGACCACGCCGGCGTCGGTGTCTCGTCGGCGCTGGGCGTGGGCGGCCGCGACCTGTCCGCCGAGGTCCGTGGCCTCGCCACCCGCGAGGCCATGCGCCGGCTGGACGAGGATCCCTCGGTCGAGCTGATCGTGCTGGTCTCCAAGCCGCCGGCCGAGGACGTCGCCGCGGAGGTCGAGGAGTACGCCGGCACGCTCGCGACGCCCGTCGAGTACGCGCTGCTCGGTCCCGGGCGTCCCGACCTGACCGCCGCGACCGAGTCGGTGCTGCGCCGCCTGGGCCGGGAGGTTCCCGCCTGGCCGGTCTCGGGCTCGGCCCCGGCCGGCGCCGGTGCCGTCCGCGGGCTGTTCGTCGGCGGCACCCTGGCCAGCGAGGCCCGGCTGATCACGGAGCTGGTCGCGGGGACGCAGGGCGGCCACACGTTCGTGGACTTCGGCGACGACGAGTACACCGCCGGTCGCGCGCACCCGATGATCGACCCCTCGATCCGCCTCGAGCACCTCGCCCGCGCCGCGGCCGACCCGGCCACCGGCGTACTGCTGCTGGACGTGGTGCTCGGCCACGGCGCCGAGCCCGACCCGGCCGCGTCCCTCGCGCCCGCGCTCGCCGGGATCGGCAAGCCGGTCGTGGTCGCGGTCGTCGGCACCGACGCCGACCCGCAGGGCCTCGCCGGCCAGGTCCGTGCGCTCGCGGATGCCGGGGCCGAGGTGCACCTGTCCAACGCCGGCGCCACCCGCCGCGCGATCGAGCTGGCCGGAGGTCACCAGTGAACGAGCGGAGCGAGCTCACCATTCGAAGCTGCGCGCCATGTGCCTCATGCGCGCACGGAGCGAAGCGAGTACGTGCATGAGCACGCCCACCGCCGTCGTCAACGTCGGCGCCGACCTGTTCGCCGACGCCGTCGAGGACCAGGCCGTCCCGGTGACCCGGGTCGACTGGCGCCCGCCGATGGAGGGCACCGAGGCCGACCTCGCCGCGGTCGCGGCCGACCCGCTGCGGCGTACGGCGAACGAGCGCGCCCTCGCGGCGATGCTCGACGTCACCGCGACCCTGGTCGACGTCGCCCCCGCGGCGGAGCTGCTCGGCCTGGAGCGCGGCGAGTTCCTGCACGCCGGCCCGCCGATCACCTGGGACCGGGCGTCCGGCCCGCTGCGCGGCGCGCTGATGGGCGGTGCCGCGCTCGAGGGACTCGTCGAGGACCCCGAGGCCGCCGTCCCGCTGTTCGAGTCCGGCTCCTCGGTATCGCTGGAGCCCTGCCACCACCGCTCCGCGGTCGGCCCGATGGCTGGCGTCGTCACCCCGAGCATGTGGATGTTCGTGCTCGAGGACGCCGCGACGGGCCGGCGCACCTACTGCTCGCTGAACGAGGGCCTCGGCAAGGTGCTCCGGTACGGCGCCTACTCCCCCGACGTGCTGACCCGGCTGCGCTGGATGGGGGACGTGCTCGGCCCGCTGCTGCAGGCCGCCGTGCGCGCCCAGGTGGACTCCGGAGCAGGCCCGGTCGACGTGACCGGCATCCTCACCCAGATGCTCCAGATGGGCGACGAGGCCCACAACCGGAACCGGGCCGGCACGCTGATGCTGCTGCGCGACCTCTCCCCCGCGATGGTGCTCTGCAGTGAGGGGGCCGGCTTCGACAGCGCGGACGTCGCCGGGTCCCTGAGGTTCATCGGCGGCAACGACCACTTCTTCCTCAACCTCGCGATGCCCGCGTGCAAGCTGGCGCTGGACGCCGCCCGCGGCATCGAGGGCTCGACGATGGTCGTCGCGATGGCCCGCAACGGCACCGACTTCGGCATCCAGGTCGCCGGCACCGGCGACGAGTGGTTCACCGGACCGGCGCAGCTCGCGGACGGACTGTTCCTCGGTGACTACGGCCCCGACGACGCGAACCCGGACATCGGCGACAGCGCGATCACCGAGACCGCCGGCATCGGCGGCTTCGCGATGGCGACCGCTCCCGCGATCGTGCGGTTCGTCGGCGGCTCGGTGCCCGACGCGCTCGCGACGACCCGCCGGATGCACGAGATCACGCTGGGGGAGAACCCGCGCTGGTCGGTGCCGGTCCTGGAGTTCCAGGGCACGCCCACCGGCATCGACGTGACCAAGGTGTGCCGGACCGGGATCCTGCCGCAGATCAACACCGGCATGGCCGGCAAGGTCGCGGGCGTCGGCCAGGTCGGCGCCGGGCTCGTCACTCCTCCCGCGGAGATCTTCCCGAAGGCGCTGGCGCGGCTCGCAGCGCGGGCGGTCGCCAGAACGCCTTCTTGATGTCGACGTTGCCGGTCGGCCGCAACGGGGTCCCCTCCTCGAGGTAGTGCTGTCGCGCCTCGCCCTCGTGGCACTGCGGCAGCGACCCGTCCGACCGCACCACCCGCCACCAGGTCACCGCACCGCCGTGCCTCGCCATCGTCGAGCCGACCAGCCGCGGGCCACCACCGCCGAGCAGCGCGCCGACGACCTCGGCGATGGCGCCGTACGTCGACACCCGGCCGCGCGGGATCGCCTCCACGCACTGCAGCACCCGCTCGACGTACTCCTCGTGGTCCAGGCTCACGAGTCGGTCCTCCGCACCTCGACCGCCGCGGTGGCCGCGACGGTGGCGACGCAGGCGGCGGCGACGCCGAGCACCCAGATGCCCGGCTGCTCCGGCTCACCGTGCAGCGCCCGGACCGCCGCCCAGGCAGCGGGCACGGTCAACGCCACGAGGGCACCGCGCCGCAGCCAGAGCAGCACCGTGGCGCGGTCGAGCGGCTGCTGCCGCGGTCCGTACGCCGCCAGGAGCCCCGCCAGGTGCCCGGCCAGCAGTGCGACGGCCGCGACCAGGACCCAGGCCGGCACCCCGTCACCGAGGGAGACCGTCCACCAGGCCAGCACGACCAGCCCGGCGCCCGCGGCCACCGGGGAGTCCGGGGCAGCGGCCGCGGTGGCGCCCAGGCCGGCCACGGGCAGCACGATCCACAACGGGGGCCAGTGCCCGGCAGGCCCGGTCATCAGCAGCGCGATCACCGGGCCGAGCAGCACGATCGCCCGGAGCACGAGCTGCGAGCGCGGGGTCACCGGCTCACCACCCGGGGCAGCTGCGCCCGCCGGGCCAGCCGGCGCATCACGTCGTCGAGGGTGCCCGGGCCACGCCACGCGACGACCGGGCAGCCGAGCGCGGTCAGCCGGTCGAGCACGACGGTCCGCTCCACCCGGCGCATCCGCCACGCCAGCGAGGCCAGGGCGGGGTCGACACCCTCGGCGACCGCGGGCTCGGCGTCGGGTGGCAGCGTGTCGACCACCAGCACCGCGACGCCGCGCCGGGTCAGGGTGGCGGCGACCGTCCCGATCGACTCCGCGAGCATCGGCGACAGGACGATGACCACGGCGCCGCCGGTCACGCCGAGCTGCAGTGACCCCTCGCCGGCCTCGCCGACCCGCACGGTCGCGAGCTGGTCCTGGATCCGGCGCAGGTGCCGGACGCCGGCGCCGTACCCGACCTGCTCCCGGCCGCGGCCCACCACGCGCAGCGCGACCCGGTCGCCGGCGCGGACGTGGTGCTCGGCGATCGCCGCGGCGGCACGGACGGTGAGGTCCATGCTGCTGGCGGCGCCGTCGACGCCCTCCGAGACACCGTGGTCGGCGAGCGCGTCGACGACGAGGAGCACGCCGGTGTCCTCCTCGGCTCGGCTCGTGACGACGTGCAGCGCTCCGGTGCGCAGCGAGACCCGCCAGTTGACCCGGCGCAGCCGGTCGCCCGCGAGGAACGGACGGATGCCCAACAGCTCGGACCCGCTACCGGCGCGGCGCGAGCGGTTCGAGCCCACCAGGCCCAGCGGCTGCGGGGCCTCCGCACGGGAGTCGTACGGCGCGGTGGTGGGCAGCACCCGCACCGGCTGGCCGCCGCGCGCGACCGGTCCGAACCGGAAGCCGGCCCACGGGGTGTAGAGGGCGACGTTCTCCTCCCCCAGCAGCCGGCGGCCCCAGCGCCGCGGGCTCAGCTCGAGGACGGGCGTGCCGTGCCCGAGCAGGCCACCGACCCGGCCGCCGTGCGGTCGCTGGACGACGTACGGCGGCCGGCCGGCCGCGCGGGTGACGTACTCGACGTCGTCGGCGCCCGTCAGCGTGAGCCGCGACGTGGTCCCCAGCCCCTCCTGGAGCACCGCGTGGTCGAGGCGCGAGTCGATCCGCGGCTCGCGGGTGGGCCGGTGCACCAGGGTGACCGCCGCGAGCACGACGAACGGCGCCGCCAGCACGAGCACCGCGGGCTTGCCCGCGACCAGCGCCAGCGCGAGTCCGACCCCGGCGAGCACCAGGGCCCGGCCGAGGGACGCGGTCGCGCGCCACCCGCTCACGGATGACCGATCGTGGACGGGGTGGGGACCTGCTGGAGCACCGCGTCGACGACCGACCGGCCACTCGCGTCGGTCATCCAGAGCTCGGGCTTCACCGTGATCCGGTGTGCGAGGACGGACCGCGCGATCGCCTTCACGTCCTCGGGCACCACGTAGTCGCGGCCGCGCAGCAGGGCGAACGACCGGGCGGCGAGCACCAGGCCGAGGGAGCCACGGGGCGAGGCCCCGGTGAGGACGTCGGGGTGGGTGCGGGTGGCGACCGCGAGGTCGACGCAGTACCTGCCGACGCTCTCGTCGACGGTCACGGTCTCGACGGCCCCCTGCATCGCGAGCAAGCCGGCGCCGTCGGTGACCGCGTCGAGGTCGACCTCCTCCTGACGGCGCTGCATCCGGCGGGCGAGCACGGCGTACTCCTCGTTGCGCGCCGGGTAGCCGAAGCTGACCCGCAGCAGGAACCGGTCCAGCTGCGCCTCGGGCAGCGGGAAGGTGCCTTCGTACTCGATCGGGTTCGCGGTCGCGAGCACGTGGAACGGCGCGGGCAGGAGGAACGTCTCGCCCTCGACGGTCACCTGGCGCTCCTGCATCGCCTCGAGCAGCGCCGCCTGGGTCTTCGGCGGCGTGCGGTTGATCTCGTCCGCGAGCAGCAGGTTCGTGAACAGAGGGCCGCGGCGGAAGTCGAACTCGCCGCGCCGTTGGTCGTAGACGAAGGACCCCGTGAGGTCGGCCGGCAGCAGGTCGGGAGTGAACTGCGCGCGGGTGAAGTCGATGCCGAGGGCCCGGGCGAAGGACCGCGCCGCGAGCGTCTTGCCGAGGCCCGGGAAGTCCTCGAGCAGCACGTGCCCCTTCGCGAGCACGGCGGCGAGCACCTGCATCAGGGCGTCACGCTTCCCGACGACCGCCTTCTCGACCTCGTCGACGACGCGGGCGGCGAGCGCGGCGGCGTCCTGCACGGACAGGTCCCTGGTGTCTCCTGAGGTGGTCACAGCTCCTCGATCCTGGTCAGGCAGCGGTCGATGTCGGCCGGCGAGAGCCGGCGGACGGGTCCGGAGATCACGGCGGCCAGCTCGGGCCCGATCAGCGCGTCCGCGCGCGGGTCGCCGCGGCCCACGGCGTACCGCTGGCGCAGCACCTGGTCGGTGAGCGTCGCGAGCCGGTCGCGGAGCGCGGCGTCGTCGCTGCGGGCCGTGAGGTGGGCCTCGATCAGGTTGACGTAGCGGGAGAGCCGCGGGTCGCCGCCCTCCCGCACGGACGGGCGCTCGACCTCGACGGTCCAGGTCGGGCTCGCGTCCGAGAGGGTGTCGAGCACGAGGCCGAGCACGCCGACGCAGGTCGCCACCAGCAGGGCGAGGCGTACGGCGTCGGGGCCGGCGTGGGCGAGCTCCAGGACGACCTCCAGGACCGCGAACACGACCACGCCCGCGGCCGCGCGGCGCCACCATCGACGACGGTTCATGCCGGGAGCCCGACGGTCCGGTGGATCGTGTCGAGGGCCGCGAGCGCCTCTTGGCGGTGGGCCTCGGTGACCTCGTGCTCGGAGAACCGCGCCTCGCGGTAGAGCGACCCGAGCCGGGACACCGCGGGCTGGTGGGCGTCGACGAGGTCGAGCACGCGCATCGTGTACTCCGAGGACGTCTCCCACGGATGGCGCTCGACCCCGGCTGCCGCGGCCTGGGCCTCGAACCGGTGCCAGCAGGCGACCACCGCGTTGCGGGGGGTGTCCGCCTCGATGAGCGCACGCCGCTGCTGCTCGGCGTCCTCGAGCATCGCCCGGGCGATCGCCGCGGGCGGTTCGAGCACCGCGAAGTCGGCCTCGTCCCCGTCACCGCGCCGCCCCGAGCGCAGCCGCCGCCGACGGGTCCTGCTCCAGGACAGCAGCGGCTTCCCGACGTACCGGAGCAGCAGGTAGCCGACGAGCAGGGCGGCGGCGACGTCGACGAGGAACGCCACGGTGCGCACCCAGCCGGGTGTGCCCTGGCTGTCCTCCTTCTCGCCGGTCCGCAGCGCGCCGGCGTCGCGGCTCGGCGCGTCGTCGACGGTCGGAGTCCCGGCCCTGGACGGGCCCGGGCCGGTGAGCACCTCGCTCGGGCCGATCGAGGAGGCCCACGCGCCGAGCACGATGACGAGCAGCGCAGTCGCCACGACGGCCGCGACCGCGGTCGTCCCTGCCCGCCGAGCTGTCATGACGGCAAACTAGCCGACGTGGCCGACGGCCCCGTCCACGTGGGACGGGGCCGTCGGGAGCTCCCTCGCAGGATCGCTCAGGGGTTGGGGCTCAGGGGCTTGCTCAGAGGATCGGCGAGAACGGCTCCGTGCCGTTGACCAGCTGCAGGCCGGACACGCCGTGCGAGCTGGCGTACGCGATCTCCTTGGCGATGTCGCCGATGTTGTTCGACGCCGGGAGCGGGGCGAGGCCCAGGGTCGACAGCACGCCGATCGCCTTGCCGTCCGCGCTCACGAAGCCGGAGCCGGAGTCACCGGGGATGCCCGGGGTGACGGTGTACAGCGGGTGCGACCAGCCGCCGTCGGCGGCCTGGTCGCCGAGGCTGATGCCGGTGTGCGGCGACAGGGCGGCGATGCCGGCACGGAGGCTGGAGTTGCCGTAGGTGTAGACGCGGTCACCGGCGGCCGTGCCGTTGGTGTCGATGCCGGTCGGCCCGCCCCAGAACGGGATGGACGGGTTGACCTTCGAGACGTCCGCGGCGTCGACCTTGACCAGGGCCAGGTCGTTGTAGGCGCAGGTGTTCGGGTCGGTCTCACCGGCCTTCTTCATCGCGTCCCAGGAGGAGTACGCCAAGGTGCCGGTCCCCACCTGGGTGCCCTCATCGATCAGGCTGCCGCCCTCATTGAAGGTGATTTTGGTGCCCAGCGGCAGCGACTGGGTCGTGCAGCCGTTCGTGTCGGTCGAGGATCCGGTGCCGGCACAGTGCGCGGCGTACCCGACGTAGACCGTGCCTGCGCCATCGGTGTAGACGAAGTTCGCGGTGCACTGGGCACCCTCCGTGTACATCATCGTGCCGGGGTGGATCTGGGCGGTGTCAGCCGGTGCCCAGGTCGGGGCGGCGGACGCCGGTGCGGCGGCGGACAGGGCGGCGGCGAGGACACCGCTGCTGAGCAGGGCTGCCGAGGCCACGGCGTGCTTGGCGGAGAAGCGCATGGGGGTGATTGACCTCCCGATCGGGGCGCCGGGCTGGCCCGGCAGCCGGAGTCTGACGGAGGGCCCAACGAGCACTGGTCCAGATGGGTTACGCCCGGGTAGTCATTCGTGACTACGCCCGGAAGGGTGGTCTGGACCGGCCGGGCCGGGTGTGGGGCGCCGTCGTCGGCGGGTGCGGGGGGTCGCGGCACCGGCCCAGGAAACGCCGAGCCGGCGCAGACTCAGCTGAGTCTGCGCCGGCTCGGCCTCAAGGAGAATGGCTCTAGTACGACGGCTGCGACGGATCGATCTGGTTGACCCAGGCGACTACGCCACCACCGACGTGCACGGCATCGGCGTAGCCGGCGCCCTTCACGATGGCCAGCGTCTCGGCGGAGCGGACCCCGGACTTGCAGTGCATGACGATCTGCTTGTCCGCGGGCAGCTGCTCGAGGGCCGAGCCGTTCAGGAAGTCGCCCTTCGGAATGAGCACCGAGCCGGGGATCCGGTTGATCTCGTACTCGTTCGGCTCGCGGACGTCGACGAGCACGAAGTCGCGGGTGCCCTCGCTGCGCTCCTTGAGCATGTGCTCGAGCTGGGTGACCGAGATCGTCGAGCCGGCGGCGGCGTCGGCGGCCTCGTCGGAGATGGCGCGCCGCAGAACGCGTCGTAGTCGATGAGGCCGGTGACGGTCGGGTTGTCGCCGCAGAGCGCGCAGTTCGGGTCCTTGCGGACGCGCAGCTTGCGGTACTCCATCTCCAGGGCGTCGTAGATCATCAGCTTGCCGACCAGCGGCTCGCCGATGCCGGTCAGCAGCTTGATCGCCTCGTTGACCTGGATCGATCCGATCGAGGCGCACAGCACGCCCAGCACGCCGCCCTCGGCGCAGCTCGGGACCATGCCCGGCGGCGGCGGCTCGGGGTACAGGCAGCGGTAGCACGGCGCGTCGTCGGCGAGCGTCGGCGCGAAGACCGAGGCCTGGCCGTCGAAGCGGTAGATCGAGCCCCAGACGTACGGGATGCCCAGGAAGTACGCCGCGTCGTTGACCATGTAGCGGGTCGCGAAGTTGTCGGTGCCGTCGACGATCAGGTCGTAGCCCCGGAACACGTCCATGACGTTGTCGTTGTCGAGGCGCTGCTCGTGCAGGATCACCTCGACGTACGGGTTCGTCTCGGCGATCGACTCCTTCGCCGACTGGGCCTTCGACTTCCCGATGTCGGACTGCCCGTGGATGATCTGGCGCTGCAGGTTGGACTCGTCGACCTCGTCGAACTCCGCGATGCCCAGCGTGTGCACGCCGGCCGCGGCCAGGTAGAGCAGCGCCGGGCTGCCGAGGCCGCCGGCGCCGATCACGAGGACCTTGGCGTTCTTGAGGCGCTTCTGCCCGCTCATCCCGACGTCGGGGATGATCAGGTGCCGGCTGTAGCGGCGCACCTCGTCGATGGTCAGCTCGTCCGCGGGCTCCACGAGCGCGGGAAAGGACACGGCGTACTCCTCGATCACGTTGGGTTCGCTTCTCCCAACAAGCTGCGTTCCCGCCATGTTCCCCGCCGGACCCCGGGGCGGATCGCCGCGTCCCGTCATCCGGACGGCTCCGTGTTCCCGGTAGGGTTCGCGGAGTGACGGCAGAGCAGTACGACGCACCCGCGGCCCGCCCGCGCGGCGCCCGCATGCCGCGGCGCGAGCGCCGGGCGCAGCTGATGGACTCCGCGCTCGAGGTCTTCGTGGCGCAGGGCTACCACGCGGCGGCGATGGACGACATCGCCGAGCGCGCCGGTGTGTCCAAGCCGGTGCTCTACCAGCACTTCCCCGGCAAGCTCGATCTCTACCTCGCGCTGCTCGAGCAGTCGTGCGACACGATCATCGAGAACACCCGCCGGGCCCTGGACTCCACCGACGACAACAAGCAGCGCGTCGCGGCGACCATGGAGGTCTTCTACGAGTACGTCGCCAGCGACAGCGGCGCGTTCCGGCTGGTCTTCGAGTCCGACCTCACCAACGAGCCCGCCGTGCGCGAGCAGGTCGACCGGGTGACGACCGAGTGCGCGGCGACGATCGCGCACGTGATCCACGACGACACCGGCCTGCCCGACGACGCCTCCCGCCTGCTCGCGGTGTCGCTCGTGGGAATGGCGCAGGTCAGCGCCCGGTTCTGGCTGTCGGACCCCGGTGCGATCAGCAAGTCCGACGCCGGCGCCCTCGTGGCCGGTCTCGCCTGGCGCGGCATCCGGGGCTACCCCCGGGCCGACTGACAGGTCGCCGACCGTCCACCGGATCCACCACCGCTCGACCCACTGACAGATGTACTGAAGGAGGACCTCGTGGAGGTCAAGATCGGCGTCCAGAACGCCGCCCGCGAGCTGCACATCGACACCGACGAGTCCGGGGAGGCCGTCGAGAAGCAGATCGCCGACGCCCTGGCGTCCGGCGGCGTGCTGACGCTCACCGACAACAAGGGCCGCAAGGTGGTCGTGCCGGTCGAGAAGCTCGCCTACGTGGAGATCGGGCACGGCACGCTGGGCCAGGTCGGCTTCCGGAGCTAGCTGGCCAGCCCGAGCTCGCTCATCCGCTCGGTGTGCCGCTCGGTGATCCGGGTGAACATCCGGCCGATCGCGGCGAGGTCGATGCCGGGCCGGTCGACGCCGCCCGCGAGCAGCGCGGAGAGCGGCTCGCGGTCCACGATCACGCGCTGCGCCTGGGTGAGCGCCTCCCCCATCAGCCGCCGGCCCCACAGCGCGAGCCGGCCACCGAGCCGCGGGTCGGCGGCGATCGCCGAGCGCACCCGGTCGACCGCGAACGCCGCGTGCCCGGAGTCCTCCAGCGAGGCGAGGACCAGGTCGCGGGTGTCCGTGTCGAGGTACGCCGCGATCTCGCGGTAGAAGTCGTTCGCGAGCCCGTCCCCGACGTACGCCTTGACCAGCCCCTCGTACCAGTCGTCCGGCGCGGTGTACTCGTGGAAGCGGTCGATCGGCCCCTGGAACGGCGCCATCGCCGCGAACGGGTCCGCGCCGAGCTCGGTGAGCCGCTCGTTGAGCCGCGCCACGTGCCCGAACTCCGCGGTCGCCATCGACGCGATCGCGACCTTGTCCTGCAGGGTCGGCGCCAGCTTGGCGTCCTCGGCCAGCCGCTCGAACGCGGAGATCTCGCCGTACGCGATCGCGCCCAGCAGGTCCACGATCGCCTCTCGGTACTGCGGGTCCTCGAACGCGACGGGCGTGGATGCGGTCACGTGCGCACCCTACCGATAGACTGCCTGCGTTCGAGGTCCCGCCCAACCCGGGCAGACCCGCGTATGTGCGCGGCAGACGGTTCCGAAGATTCGTGGACGAGTCAGCCGCAATCCGACGGCAGTGACTCAAGAAAGCGACAGAACCCTGACCACGTTCCGAGAGCTCGGGGTGCTCCCCGAGATTTGTGACGCGCTCGAGCGCGCCGGCATCACCACCCCGTTCGCCATCCAGGAGATGACCCTCTCCGTCGCGCTGCTGGGCACCGACCTGATCGGCCAGGCCCGCACCGGCACCGGCAAGACGCTGGCGTTCGGCATCCCCGTCATGCAGCGCAGCGTCGCCCCCAAGGACCCGGCCTACGCCGACATGCCGCAGGGCAAGCCGCAGGCGCTGATCGTGGCCCCGACCCGTGAGCTCGCGCTCCAGGTCTCCAACGACCTCCACCTCGCCAGCAAGGACCTCGGCCTCCGGGTCCTCACCGTGTACGGCGGGGTCGGCTACGACACCCAGCTCGACGCGCTGAAGAGCGGCGTCGACATCGTCGTGGGCACTCCCGGCCGCCTGATCGACCTGGCCAACCGCCGTGCCCTCGACCTCTCCCACGTGCACGCGCTCGTGCTCGACGAGGCCGACGAGATGCTGGACCTCGGCTTCCTGCCGGACGTCGAGCGGATCCTGCGGATGACGCCGGAGACCCGCCAGACGATGCTGTTCTCGGCCACGATGCCGTCCGCGATCGTCTCGCTGGCCCGCATCCACATGCGCCACCCGATGAACATCCGGGCGGAGTCGTCGTACGAGAACGCCACCGTGCCCGCGACCGCGCAGTTCATCTACCAGGTCCACGACCTCGACAAGCCGGAGATCATCGGCCGGCTGCTCCAGGCCGAGGACGCCGACAAGTTCATCGTGTTCACCCGCACCAAGCGCCAGGCGCAGCGGGTGGCCGACGACCTCGCCGAGCGCGGCTTCAGCACGAGCCCGCTGCACGGCGACATGGCGCAGGTCGCGCGCGAGAAGGCGCTGACCCGGTTCCGCGAGGACAAGCTCCGCGTCCTGGTCGCCACCGACGTCGCCGCCCGCGGCATCGACGTCGCCGGCGTCTCGCACGTCATCAACTACAGCTGCCCCGAGGACGACAAGACCTACGTCCACCGGATCGGACGCACCGGCCGCGCCGGCGCGACGGGCACCGCGATCACCTTCGTCGACTGGGCGGACCTGCACCGCTGGAAGATGATCAACAAGACGCTGGACCTGCCGTTCGACGAGCCGCTCGAGACGTACTCGACCTCCGAGCACCTGTTCCACGACCAGGGCATCGCCCCGGGCACCCGTGGCCGGATCGTCGACGCGAAGCCGGCGGAGAAGCGCGAGCCCCGCGAGGACCGCGCCCCCCGCGAGCGGAACGCGAACCGCAACCGGAGCCGCACCCGCACGCGTAGTGGCGAGACGGTCACGGCGGACGAGGGCGGCGAGCAGCAGGCCCCGTCCGGGGACGGCGCGAGCCCGAGCAGCAACCGGAACCGCAACCGGCGGCGCCGCCGCTCCAGCGGCAGCAAGCCCGCGGCCGCCGAGTAGCCGAGTCGGCCGTCGCTCAGGCGACGACGACGACGGTCGTGCCGATCGGCGCGAAGGCCCACAGGGCCTTCGCGTCGGACTCCTGCTGACGGATGCACCCGTGCGACTGCGGCGTGCCGAGCTGGGCCTGCGTCTGGACCGGCTTCCCGTCGTCGATCGGGATGTCGTGGAAGCCGATCGCGGCACCGGTGTCGCCCTGGGTGAACCGCACGAACCAGCGCATCGTGCCGGAGTCGTCGATCCCCCACGCCTGCTCGGACCTCGAGTACACCGAGTAGGTGCCGGGGTCGAGGTTGTCGGTCAGGCTGCCGGACACCAGGTAGGTGCGCTCGACGTGCTTCGCCTTGCTGACCAGCCACACGCGCTGCCGGCTCTGGCTGAACACGACCCGCTTCGCGGTGCCGGTCCCGGCCGGCAGCGCAACGTCCAGGGTCGGGTCCCCAGCGGCGTCCGTGGGGCTGTCGGTGGGGCTGTCGGTGCTGCTGTCGACGCTGGTCCGGGCACTGCTGGACGGGGTGGGCTCGACGCCGGGCTCGGGCGCGCCCGTGGTGTCGGCGACCGAGGCCGCCACGGCCGGCTGGCCGCCGTTGCCGCCCGTGGGAGCGGGGAGCACCCCGGTGCCGCCGAGCACCGCGACCAGGGTGACCGCCAGCGACGACCCGAGGGCCGCCATCCGGCCGTAGCGGGGCCGCACCGGTGCGCCGCGGTGCCGGCTCACCGCTTCGACCTCGCGACGAGGTTCTCGGCCACCTCGCGGTAGGCCTTGGCTCCCTTGCTGCTGCGGCTGGTCGAGAGGATCGAGCGGCCGGCTGCCGGCGCCTCGGCGAACTTGATGGTCTTCGGGATCGGCGGCTCGATCACCTCGAGGTCGTAGGTCTCCGAGATCGTCTCGAGCACGGTGCGCGCGTGGTTGGTCCGCCCGTCGTACAGCGTGGGCAGCACGCCCCACACCTCCAGGCCGCGGTTGGTGAACCGGCGTACGTCGTGGACGGTGTCGAGCAGCTGGCCGACGCCCCGGTGCGAGAGCGTCTCGCACTGGAGCGGGATCAGCACCCCGTCGGCCGCCGTGAGCGCGGCGACGGTGAGGACGCCGAGCGACGGCGGGCAGTCGAGCAGCACCCAGTCGTACTCGACGTCGGCCTCCTCGAGCGCCTCGATCATCGACTTCAGCACGTGCTCGCGGCCGGTGCGGGTCAACAGCTCCGCCTCGGCGCGGGCCAGCTCGATCGTCGCCGGCACCAGGTCGACGCCGTCCTCGGTCTCGATCAGGACCTCGGTCGGGTCCAGCCCCTTGGTGAGCACGTGGTGGACCGACAGCTCGAGGTCCTCGGGGTCGATGCCGAGGGAGAAGGTGAGGCACGCCTGCGGGTCGAGGTCGACCAGCAGCACCGACTGGCCGAGCTCGGCGAGCGCGGCACCCAGGGAGGCGACGGTCGTCGTCTTGGCGACCCCGCCCTTCTGGTTCGCGATCGCGAGCGTCGTGGTCACGCGGCCCATCATGCCCGACCACCCTGCCCGGATCGCGCAGCGACCTGTTTGACTTCGCTCATGTCTGTCGCGCTCGTCACCGGCCCCACCGCGGGCATCGGCCGTTCCTTCGCCCACCAGCTCGCCGAGCAGGGCTACGACCTGGTCCTCGTCGCCCGCGACAAGGAGCGCCTTGAGGCCGAGGCGGCCGAGCTGCGGACGGCGTACGGCGTCGCGGTGGAGGTGCTCCCCGCCGACCTGGTCGACCGCGCCGAGCTCGCCACCGTCGCGGCGCGGCTGTCCGACCCGGCCCGGCCGGTCGACCTGCTGGTCAACAACGCCGGGTTCGGGTTGAAGAAGCGCTTCCTCGACAACACCGTCGACGAGGAGCAGGCGATGCTCGACGTGCTGGTGACCGCGGTGATGCGGCTCAGCCACGCCGCCCTGGGCGCGATGTCCGAGCGCGGCAGCGGCGGCATCATCAACGTCTCGAGCGTGGCGGCGTTCCTGCCGCGCGGCTCCTACTCGGCGGCCAAGGCCTACGTGAACAGCTTCTCGGAGTGGGCGTCGCGCGAGTACGCCCCACGTGGCGTGACCGTCACCTGTCTGTGCCCGGGCTTCACGAAGACCGAGTTCCACGAGCGCATGCAGGTCGGACGCGGCTCGGCGCCCGACTTCATGTGGCTGGACGCCGACGAGCTCGTCCGCACCGCGCTCAAGGACCATGCCAGGGGCAAGGTGTTCTCGATCCCGAGCCCGCAGTACAAGGCGATCTCGACCGCCGCCCGGCTCATCCCCGGCGGCGTGCTCCAGAGGTTCCAGGGCCTCGGGCGGAAGTGACGCTCACCTGAGGTCGAGCAACCGCGCGTACTCCTCCGGATCGGTGGTGTTGCAGCCGAGGTCGTGGTCGGCCTTGCCGGCGCCGTGGTAGTCGCTCGAGCCCGTGGCGACCAGGTCGAGGTTGCGGGCGATCGACCGCAGCCGGCCGCGGGCCCTCTCGTCATGGTCCTGGTGGTCGACCTCGATGCCGGCCAGGCCGAGGCCACGGAGCTCGGCGAACGTCGCCTCGTCCGGACGCCCCAGGCCGCCGCGGCCCCACGGGTGCGCGACCACGGTGACGCCACCGGACTGCCGCACCAGGGCGAGCGCGGTCTCGAGCGGGACGGCGTAGCGGTCCACGTGCGCCGGCCTCCCCCAGCCCAGGTAGCGGTCGAAGGCGGCGGTCCGGTCGGGCACGACGCCCAACGTGACCAGCGCGTCCGCCACGTGCGGGCGGCCGGACGCGACGGCGCCGTGCGAGGCGTGGCGTACGTCGTCCTCGGTGATCGCGATGCCGAGGGCGTTGAGCCGCTCGATCATGACCGGCACCCGCGAGGCTCGGCCGCGCAGCACCTTGGCCAGCTCGGCGTCGAGCGGTGCGTAGCCGGGGTCGGGCCAGTAGGCCAGGAGGTGCACGCCGCGCCCGTGGTGGCGGGTGCTGATCTCCATCCCCGGGACCACCGTCAGGCCGGTCTCCTCGGCCGCCTTGGTCGCCTCGTCCCAGCCGTCCGACGTGTCGTGGTCGGTGAGGGCGATGACGTCGAGCCCGGCGTCGACGGCCGCCCGGACGAGGCCCGCAGGCGTGTCCGTCCCGTCGCTGGCGCGGGAGTGCGTGTGGAGGTCGATGCGCACCGGTGCAGCCTAGTGACCGTCACCAGACCGGCCGCGGGCCCCCGAAGGGGATCTCCAGCAGCTGCGGGCCGAGACGGGAGACGTCGCGCAGGATCCACTCGTCGCGGAGCAGCAGCAGCGCGGACGCCGGCCGCAGCACCAGCCACAGCCAGCGGCCGCCGGCCTCACCGGCCAGCACGGAGCGGTCGAACTCGCCGTCCGCGGTGCTCGTCGAGATGTCCCAGAGGCTGACCGGCTGGCTCCCGATCCGCACCCGCGCGGTCGGCGTCCGGTAGCTGATCTCGGCGCCGGGGTCGTCGTACCGGGTGCCGGCGCAGCGGCCGCCCAGGCCGGTCCCGGGCTCCTCGGCGATCACCATCACGTCGACGGGACCGTCCAGCTCGCTCGTCCCGGACGCGCACGTCAGCGTCGCCCGCGCCCGCTCGACGCCGTCGCCGACCGACGCGAAGTCCGTGACGCTCCACCCCGGGCCCATCGGCCATGGCAGGTACGTCGGGAACTGCGGGGTCGCCGCGAGGTGCTCCGCGAACGCGTCGTACGACGGCTCCTCCGGGCGCCACAGCGGCGCCAGCCCCCCGTGGTCGGGGCACGGCACCGGGGCCGGGCACCGCACGCAGCTCGCCGCCAGCGACATGGGCTTACGGTGCGGAATCCGACCGCGGTGAGTCAAGGGGCGGGGTGTCAGCCGACAGGTCCTGGGCTGGGTCAAGGCGATGCTCAGGATGATGTCGGTGGACAGCACGGCAAGCCCCAGCCAGGGCTGGACGTACGACAGGGCGAATCCGAGCGCCGCGGGACCTGCGGCCAGCAGCACCGCCCGTTGCCATGGCGCGTGTCTGACAGGTGCGGGGACCCCGGCACCAGCCCGTTAAGGTCCCCGGGTGACTCGTTCCGACCTCGTTCCGGGGTGCTTCCCGTGCGACCAGCATGCTCAGCTGCCCGACCTGCCGCCCCGTGAGGACGTGGTCCACACCGAGCACTGGCGCGTGGCGCACGCGTTCGACAGCAGCCTCGCGGGATGGCTGGTGGTGCTGCCGACGCGCCACGTCACGTCGTTCACCGAGTTGACGGAGGAAGCTGCCGCCGAGCTCGGCGGGCTCGTGCGGCGCCTGGGCCTCGCGCTCGAGAGGGTGACCGGGTGCGCGAAGACGTACCTCATGCAGTTCTCCGAGGCGGAGGGGTTCTCGCACCTGCACCTGCACGTGGTGCCGCGGATGGCCGATCAGCCCGAGACCGCACGCGGACCGAGAGTGTTCGCCTATCTCGGCGCCGACCAGGAGCAGCGGGTCTCGGACACGGATCGCGACGGCATCGCGCTGCGGCTCCGGGACGCACTCCTGTAGGCGCGGCGAGGCCGCACGCCAGGTCGATGTCGTGGTCCCCGGCCACGGCGCCGTCGCCACGGGTCCCGACGTGGCGGCCCGCTTCGCCGCCGATCGTGCCTACATCGACGCACTGCGGCACGGACAGACCCGGTCGACGCGCGCATGGAGCACGACCGGGTCGCCGGGCTCCCCAGTCGGACCTGGAGCGGGCCCGCGACCCGAGCAGATGAGCTCGTTGTCGTCGCGTCACCGGCGGCACCGTCGAACGATGATGCGGACATGACGGTGACCCCGCCGGCCCTGGTCGGCGGGGTGGGGGTCAGCCGATATGTCGGTGGCCGAGGGGGCTGGTCCAGACGAACCCGGTGCCGGGGGCGTGGTGGTAGGTCCAGTCGGTGAAGGTCTTGAGCCGGTGGTGTCCTCGGCACAGGGGCGCGAGGTTCGAGGTGGTGGTCGCACCGAGCGGCCATTCGGTGATGTGGTCGGTGTCGGCGTGCTGTCCCTGGCGCCAGGAGGGCCGGTGGCAGAGCGGGAAAGGGCACTGGGGGTGGCGCAGCCGGACCTGCTCCCTCATCACCGGCGTGGGCCGGTAGGAGTCGGTGGAGAGTTCCTCGTCGAGGTCGATCACCGGCCGGATCGTGACCGTGGTGCCGGCCGCCTGGCACCAGTCCCGGAGGTGCTCGGGGGTGATGGTCGAGCGGGTGTTGTCGAGGTCGACCATGGCCTGGCCGGGGCGGGTGTGGGCGTAGATCACCACCTCGCACTGGGCCACCGGGGCGTCGGTGTTCTCGGGCCGGTTGCCGAGCATGCCCAGGACCATCGAGCGGCGGACCTGGAGCGCGATGGCGTGGTCGAGCTTGTCGGCCTCGGAGGCCACGTAGGCCTCGAAGGAGACCGCGTCCGCGACGTCGAGCAGCCCGGAGATCGGCACCAGCCCGTCGTGGGTCATGAACCCCAGGTGCGTCTTCACGTGCCGCTGCTCGGCGGCGGCGAGGCGGCGGCGTTCGGTCTCGGCGGGGTCGAACTCGGCGCGGGCCTTCTCGACCTGCCGGTCGATCTCGGCGAACGTGCACCGGTGGGCCACGAAGTACAGCGCCCGGTCCACGAACCCGGCCCCCTCGGCGGGCAGGGAGTGGGTGGCCTGGGCGATCTTGCGGGCCTTCCACACCGGCAGCCGGCCGTCCAGGACACGGGTCCAGGTCCGCGGGAGCCGGTAGGCCAGCTCGACCGCGTCCCCGAGGTAGCTGCGGCCCGCATCGGTGGACAGCCCGACCGCGAGCGCGAACTCCGCCACCGCGCCCTCATCGACCGTGGGGGCGCCCTCCCCAGCGATCTGCAGGTCCCGCATCGACCAGTCCACGCTCTCCTCGACCCCGTCCCCGACCTCGTCCCCGGGATGCAGCAGCACCCACTCGACGGCGAGCTGGAGCTTGTCGACCTCCGCTCGCATCGCCGCGGCGTGGCGGTCGCGGGCAGCGTCGATCACCTGCGCTTCGCGGGAGATCGTGGTGGCTGCCATGACCCCTACTCAAGCACTGGCCACCGACATCGAGAGCCCCGGAATCCCTTTGTCCACAAGGGATCTGGGCGTTTCAAGGTAAAGCTTTTCGGCAGGGCCGGGCCTCGAGGCTCGCTCCCGCTCGCACCTCAAGGACCGGGCGGGTCGCGGACCCCAGAGCCGGGAGCCGACAGCAACCCACCGCCCACGCTCCCCGTCGCTGCCATGTCGGCCGGAAACCACCAGCGACCCGCAGCCGACCGGCAGTCACCGGGGAAGGTGACGTCGAGGCTCGACGCCGACGCGCTTCACACGTCAACGCCGCGCCTCAGCTGTTCCAGCACAGCACCACCGGCGCCTCGTGCTCCCAGCCGAGGACCGAGACGGTGGCGGTGTCGAGGCGGAGGTGCTGTCCGAAGGCGACGGGCTGGCGCAGCCAGCGGGCGGCGAGCGCGCGCAACGCGTGGCCGTGGCCGAAGACCAGGGTGGGGCCGTCGGCCGCCAGGGCGCGGGACACGACCCGGTCGAGTCGGGTCGAGACGTCGGCGGCGGTCTCGCCGCCGGGGACCGGGTCGGTCCAGACCGTCCAGCCGGGGGCCTGCGAGCGGATGTCGGCGGTGGTCACGCCCTCGTAGTCGCCGTAGTCCCACTCGACCAGGTCGTCGTCGATCTCGGCGGACGGGAACCCGGCCAGCGCGGCGGTACGCCGGGCACGCTCGCGCGGGCTCGTCAGCACCTGTTCGAACGAGACCGACGCCAGGCGAGGCACCAGGGACCGCGCGACCTCCTCGCCCTCGGGCAGGAGCGGCAGGTCGGTCGTCGACGTGTGCCGACCCTGCGCGCTCCACTCGGTCTGTCCGTGCCGCACCAGCCAGAGCTCGTTCACGAGCCCCATTGAACAGTCAGTCGTCGGCGAGCACGACCACCCGGTCGCCGGCGAGGACACGGAAGGTCTCCGACTTCCCCGGGTTCACCCGGACCCCGAACGACGCGTCGCCGTCGGCGAGCGCCTCCGACTTGTAGCCGATCGCCGTCTCGTTGCGCCGCGCGGCGCCGGCGATGATCGTCGCGTAGGAGACCTCGGCGCCCGGCGCGACGTACCACTCGGCCGGGCGCAGGTAGATCTCGCTGCCCTCGTCACCGAGCAGCTGGTCGAACACCGCCTCCAGTCGGTGGTCCTCGGACAGCTGGGTGACCAGCAGGCTGACGATCTCGCCGCTGACGACGACGTCGTCGACGTGCGCGACCTGGGCGAGCACCCGGTTCCGGTCGTCGAGCATCTCGCTGACCACCGGGGTCGCGGCGTCGTCGTACCGTCCCAGGATGTCGCGCACGTGCAGGAGCGTGACCAGCGTGCGCGCGTCGGCCGCCTGCGGCTCGAGGTGGTCGGAGTAGCAGAGCACCAGCACCTGGTCGAGGTCCGGCCGGACGTACTGCTCGAGGGTGCCCCGGTCCGTCGTGGGGCCGGGCACGACCGTCACCAGGAGGTTCTCCAGGCGCGGGACGTCGCGCACGTCGAACGACGTGAGCACGGTCAGCGTCGATCCCACCGGCGCGTAGTGGTCGAGCTCGCGCAGCACGATCGGGGCGCGCTCGTTCCAGCCGATCAGCAGCGCCTGCGTCGGGTGGTCGTCGTGGCCGCTGCCGGTGCCCAGCCGACCGAGGTCGGGCCGCGCCGTCGAGTCCGGGTCGCCCCTGAGCACGGAGTCGTCCTCGGCGACCACGATGAGCGTGTGTCCGGCGATCACGGTCTCCGGTGGCGGGTTCAGCTTCGGTACGCCGTCCGCGATGACGCCGATCACCGTCGCCTCCTCGAAGGCGAGCTGGACCTCGGCGTACGTCGAGCCGTCGAGGCTGTGCTCCTCCAGGAAGTAGATCTCGTCGCCGCCGTAGTCGAACAGCTCGGTGTAGACGGCCGCGGCTCCGGACTGGCGCGAGGTCTGCACGACCAGCTTCGCCACGGTCTCCCGGATGTCGAGCAGCACCGTACGCTCGGCGCCGACCAGCCGGGCGGCCTCGAGGTTCGAGGGGTTGCGGATCTCGGCGACGATCCGTGGCCCGTCCGGTCCCGCGTGGGTGAGCGCCAGCAGGGTCTTGATGACCTCGCTGTCCGGGTCCTCGGAGTCCTCCGGCGCGAGCAGGATCACGGACCGCGCGGTGACGTGGCTGCTGAGCCGCAGGTCGTCGATGTCCATCGGCGAGCCGTTGCGGCAGACGACCCGCGTGCCACGGAGGTCGGCGACCTTCGCCCGGAGCTCGTCCTCCATCTCGACCTTGTCCCGGTCGGCGAGGATCACGATCACCGGCTTCCGGCGGCTCTCGTTGGCGATGGTGAGCTCGCGGACGATCGTGAAGATCGAGTCCGACCAGCCCAGGATCACCGTGTGGTCCTTCTCGAGCACGATCGAGCGGCCGCGGCGCAGGTCGGCGAGCTTGGTGTCGATGCCGGCGGCGATCACGCCGATCAGGGCGCTCACGATGAACAGCCCGGCGATGGTGAGCAGCAGCATCGTGAGCAGGAACCGCCACGGGCTGTCCGCGTCGCCCGCCACCGTGCCCGGGTCGAGAGCGTGGAACAGGGTCTGCACCATCTCGCGGAAGAAGCCGTCGCTGCCGCCCCGGCGCAGCCGCAGGGCGGTGACGACGACGGTGAACAGCAGGATCAGCACGAGAGTGGCCACCGAGAGCCACGCGATCAGCGCCGGCGTGCCTCGCGACATGCTGTTGTCGAAGCGGTAGCGCATCCGGTCGCCGAGGCTGGACCTCGGCTCCCTCACCGGACGCGCGCCGGCCGGGGCCGCGGCGCCCTTCGGCTGGGCCATCGCCTTCGCCGTCCGCTGCCGCAGCTGCTGGCCGGTCCGTGCCATCTCGTCTCCCCATCGGCTGAGTGCTCGGGAGATCGTCGCGCACCGGCGCGGGGCTGACACCGCTTTTGCGGCAACCCGTGCCACGATGCCGCCCATGGACATCACCCGGGCCCGCGTGGCCGTGGCCGCCGGCTTCCTCTCGCAGGGCCTGATCCTGCTGAGCCTGACCACGCGGCTGCCGGACTTCCAGGACAAGTGGGGGCTCTCGGACGTCACGCTGTCGGTGCTGCTGCTGATGATGATCCTGCTGGCCGGCGGCGGCTCGGTGACCGCGGAGGCGCTCGCGAAGCGCAAGGACAGCGCGCTGCTGCTGCGGGTCGGCCTGGTGACGGTCGCGATCGGCGTCCCCGTCCTCTGCACCGCCCAGGCGTCGGCGTTCTTCGTGGCCGGCCTCGCGGTCTACGGCTTCGGCCTGGGCATGGTCGACGCCTGCACCAACATGCAGGCGGTCGCGCTCGAGCACCGCTACGACCGGCCGATCCTGCCGTCCTTCCACGGTGCGTGGACGCTCGGCGGCGTGATCGGCGCCGCCGTCACCCTCGCCACCGCCGACCTGCCGCTCGAGGCGAGCGCCGCGCTCGCGGTCATCCCGCTGGTCGTCGCGTTCGGCCGGTTCCTCCCCCGGGACCACGGCCCCACCGAGCTCGCCACCCGGGTCGCCGTGCCGTGGCGCCCGATCCTGCTGGTGGGCACGGCGATGGTGCTCTTCTACATGGTCGACACGGCCGTGCAGACGTGGGGACCGCTGTTCGTGGACCACACCTTCACGACCCCTGAGCGGTACGTCGCCCTTCCGGCGCTCTGCTACCTGCTGGCCAGCGGCGCGGTGCGACTGGCCGGCGACCGGCTGGTGGCCCGGTTCGGTCCGGTGCCGGTGCTGCGGGTCGGGGCGGTCATCGGTGCGGCCGCGCTGGCGGTCGTGGTGTTCTCCCCCACCTGGCAGGTCGCGGTCCTCGGCTTCGCGATCCTCGGCGCCGGCGTCGCGGTCGTCGCGCCGCTCAGCTTCTCGGCCGCGGCGAAGATCGCCGGCGGCGAGGGCTTCGAGCCGGCGGTCCGGCAGGCCCGCGTGGACGCCGTGATCGCACGCTTCAACCAGTTCAACTACCTCGGCGCCATCCTCGGGTCGGTGATGACCGGCCTGGTCGGCAAGGACTCGCTGCGGATCGGCTTCGCGGTGCCGATGGTGCTGGTGCTCGGCATCGTCCCGCTGGCGCCTGCCTTCGTGCCGCGCATCGTCGCCGCGGTCGGTGCACCCCGGCCATCGGCTTCCTGAGCGCGAGCAGCAGGGAACCCGCTCATCCGGCGCGGGGCGCCTCGACCACCGACGCGCGCTACTCCGCCGCCGGCCCCGGCCAGAACTTGTCGGGCTGCGGCACCGGGCGGCCGGGCTGCTCGCCGCCACGGGCCTCGAGGTAGCTCTGCTTCGGCACCATCACCTTACGGCGGAAGATGCAGACGACCTTGCCGTCCTGGTTGTAGCCGATGGTCTCGACGTGGACGACGCCGCGGTCGTCCTTGGAGGTGCTCTCCCACTTGTCGAGCACGGTGGTCTCGCCGTACAGCGTGTCGCCGTGGAACGTCGGGGCGACGTGCCGCAGCGACTCGATCTCGAGGTTGGCGATCGCCTTGCCCGAGATGTCCGGGACGCTCATGCCGAGCAGGATCGAGTAGACGTAGTTGCCGACCACCACGTTCCTCCCGAACTGCGTGGTCTCCTCGGCGTAGTGGGTGTCGAGGTGCAGCGGGTGGTGGTTCATGGTGAGCAGGCAGAACAGGTGGTCGTCGTACTCGGTCACCGTCTTGCCGGGCCAGTGCCGGTAGGTCGCGCCGACCTCGAACTCCTCGTAGCTGCGTCCGAACTGCATGCGCCCACTCTGCCCGGCCGGCCCATGGGGCGCACCAGCCGGACGCGTGGGCTATCCCACAGTCAGCTGCCGCCGCCGCCCGCCTTGCGCCGGTGCATCTTCGGTCCCGCTCCCCCGGTCACCTCGGAGCCGTGCGCCTTCTCGCGCACCGGGCCGTCCTGGTGGACGCCCTTCTCCTTCTGGTTCTTCCGATCCAGCGCCTCGCGCATCTTGGCCTTCAGGTCGTCGTTCTGCTGCGAGTCGGTCATGGCCTCACCATCGCACGCGGCGCCGTCCGGACGCTACGGCCTCACGACGACGGCGAGGGCACGTTCGGCGACGGCGACCCGGTCGGTCTCGGGGTCGGCGACGTCGTCGGCGTGGGGGTGACCGTGGTGGTCGGTGCCGGCGAGGTGGTCGGGCAGTCCGTCGGCAGCACCGGCGGCAGCTCCGCCTCCGTGACGATCATCGGGTGGTCCGTCGACTTCCGGACCTTGGGCCCGCGGTTCGCGTGGTAGTTCGTGAACGTCGTCTCCGGGGAGCCGAAGATCCAGTCGATGTACGTCGGCCGCGTCGGTGAGCAGCCGCCGAGGCCGCCGTTCCCGGTGTTGACGCCGCCGTTCGCCGCGATCATGTCGGTGCCCGCCGTCATCCGGCAGAAGTAGATGTCCCGCTCGTTCATGTCCCCGGTGACGAACACCGGCAGCCCGGTGTCGGCGCGCAGCCGGTTCACCATCGCGATCTCGATGTCGGTGGCCTGCTTGCGCCACTTCGCGGCCGGGCCGCGGGCGTCGGCGGGGTTGTGGAACGACGACACGTAGACCTGCTGCCCCGTGGCGATGTTCTGGAGCAGCACGACCGGCATCCGCAGGATGGTGCCGTGGAAGTACGGGATCTTCTCCCAGCTGGCGCTGACCATCGACCACTGGTCGGAGCGCCACGCGACCGAGTTGCGCATGCCCTTGCGGCCCCAGGCCGTGCCGGGGTAGGTGTCCCAGCTGGTGCCCATCTCCTGCTCCCAGACCTGGTACTGCGGGAACTGGAACTCCTGGAGCCCGATCACCTCGACGCCCTCGGCATTGATCACCTGGGTCAGCCACTTCATCCGCTCCGGACCGGGCGCCCAGCCGTGCTTGTTGCCGCCGGACGCGGTGTGGTCCGCACCGAGGGCGTTCAGCGAGCTGATCGTGAGCTGGGTCGGGCCGGTCACCTCGCCGTCGGCGAGGCGGGCGGAGTCGTCGCCGGACCCGCCCATCCCGGAGATGCGCAGGGCACCGGCGCCGAGCACCATCCCGAGGAGCAGGGCGGCGACGACCGTGAGTCGCTGGCGGGAGCGAGCGTCGGACAGCATGGGTCCTCCTGAGAGATCAGGAGTACTCTAACGTCACTCCCGTCACAGAAGCCCCATTACGGCCGCGTCAGCCCTTCAGCTTGTAGTCCTTGAGCAGGCTGCGGCCGATGATCATCTTCTGGATGTCGGAGGTGCCCTCGCCGATCAGCATGAACGCCGCCTCGCGGTAGAGCCGCTCGATCTCGTACTCCTTGGAGTACCCGTAGCCGCCGTGGATCCGGAAGGAGTCCTGGACGACCTCGTTGCAGTACTCCGCGGCGAGCATCTTGGCCATGCCGGCCTCGACGTCGTTGCGCTCGCCCGTGTCCTTCTGGCGGGCGGCGCGGACCATCATCGCGTGCGCGGCCTCGACCTTGGTCGCCATCTCCGCCAGCCGGAACATGATCGCCTGGTGCTCGGCGATCGGCTTGCCGAACGTCTCCCGCTGCTGCGCGTAGGCGATGGCCAGCTCGAAGGCCCGCAGGCCGATGCCGCAGGCGCGGGCCGCGACGTTCACGCGGCCGACCTCGACGCCGTCCATCATCTGGTAGAAGCCCTTGCCCGGCTCGCCCCCCAGGAGCTGGGCCGCGGAGACCCGGTGGCCCTCGAAGACCGCCTCGGTGGTGTCGACGCCCTTGTAGCCCATCTTGTCGATCTTGCCGGGGATGGTCAGGCCCGGCGCGACCTCGCCGAAGCCGGTCTCCTTCTCCACCAGGAACGTCGACATGTTGCGGTACACCGAGTCCGCACCCTCGTCGGTGCGCACCAGCAGCGCGATCAGGTTCGACGAGCCGCCGTTGGTCAGCCACATCTTCTGGCCGTCGATGACGTAGTCGTCACCGTCCCTGACGGCCTTGGTCTTGATCGCCGCCACGTCCGAGCCCAGCCCCGGCTCCGACATCGAGAACGCGCCGCGGACCTCGCCCGCCGCCATCGCCGGCAGGTACTTCTTCTTCTGCTCCTCGGTGCCGTGCTGCATGATCATGTACGCCACGATGAAGTGGGTGTTGATCACGCCCGAGACGCTCATCCAGCCGCGGGCGATCTCCTCGACGCACAGCGCGTAGGTCAGCAGCGACTCGCCCAGGCCGTCGTACTCCTCGGGGATCATCAGCCCGAAGATGCCCAGCTCCTTGAGCCCGTCGACGATCTCCTGCGGGTACTCGTCGGCGTGCTCGAGCTCGGTCGCGACCGGGAGGATCTTCTCCTCCACGAACGTGCGCACCGCCTTGAGGATCTCGCGCTGGTCGTCGGTCAGTCCGTCGGTCTCGCACAGCCGGCCCATCGGCGTCCTTCCGTCGTGGCGTACAGGTGACTCGCCGGTAACTTACTTCCTCTTGCCGCCCCTGGCCCATGTGAGATCGCGCACCGCGTGAGCCAGGCCACGCACGGCGGCCTCGAGTTGCTGCTCGACCGGCACGTCGGAGGGCTGCACGCCGGGGACCGGGTACGACGTCAGCTCGGCCAGGTCGCCCACGACCGGGCAGCCGACCTCGCGCAGCGCCGCGATCTCCTTCTCCGAGCGCGCGTAGACCCACGCCTCGTCCAGGCCGAGCGTCGGCTCGTCGCGACGGTGCCGGGCCATCCCCTGCTTCGCGAGCACCCGCTTGACCCGGGAGTGGTAGGCGTTGCGCGACAGCGGGTCGTCGGCGAGCGCCTCGTTGAGGTCACGGAGCACCAGCGTCGAGGCGAGGCCGAGCGACGGGTTGGTGGTGACCTCGAGGCTGCACGAGGCGGGATCGATGCCCGCGACCCCGGCGTACCGGTCCCACAGCAGGTTGCTCGGCGCGCCCTTCGGCGGCGCGGTCACGAGCACGACGTTCTCGGTGCCGACCACGCCCGACCAGCGCCTGGCCCAGGTCGCGACGCCCTGCTGGCGCCAGAACGGGTTGCCCCGGCGCTCCTCGCGGACCGCCTCCAGGTAGTCCGGCCAGGTCGCCCGGCCGCCGTTCTGGACCGACTCCTGCCACATGCTCGGGATCTGGCGGGCCAGATCGCGGGCCGTGATGACGACGGTCAGCGGGGTGTCACCGAACGCCGCGACGACCTGCTCGATCTTGGCGGTCTTGCGGGCACCGAAGAACTCCACCGAGAACAGCGCCGTTCCCGGCCACTCCTCGATCTCGCGGACGATCCGCGCCCACGGCCCGTCGGCCGCGATCGGCTTCTGCTCCTCGCCGCCGCGCTCGATGACGTCCTGGGCGGCCTTGATCTGGTCACGCCACTTGCGACCGACGAAGCTAACCCCCTGCTCGCGCAGGGCGTCGCCGTTGTTCGACAGGACGTTCTGCAGGAACGTCGTGCCGGACTTCATCGTCCCGACGTGCAGGACCACGCGCTCGGCCACGCGTCAGTCGCCCTCCCAGAAGCGTCCCGAGTACGCCAGCCCCTCGGCGCCCGCGGACCGCTTCGCGGGCGTGGTCGGGCACACCGGCGGCGGCGGGTCGAAGCTCGGGCCGGGGCTGCCGCCGACCGGACGGGAGCGGTGGTCCCAGATGAAGTCGAAGTTCCGGTTCCACTGGGTGACCAGGTGGGAGCCCGTGGCCCGCAGGATGAGCTCGTCACCGACGAGCCCGGAGTGGGTGTAGTTGCTGGACCCGGTGAAGATGTCCGACGTGCTCGTGTTGCCGCCGTAGTGGCCGGAGATCGTCAGGTACTTCTGGTGGCTGTACATGTCGACCTCCTGCAGCTCGTCGCAGTCGGTGTTGTAGCTGTCGGTGTGCCGCGGCACGGTGCCTCGCGGCGTCTGCATGCCGATGACCCTCTTCATCTCCGCGCCGCCGAGCGCCCAGAGCACCTTGACGTCGCACCCCTGCGCGTAGAGGTTGCGGAGCCGGCGGGCGATGTAGGTGCCGCGCGCGCCGTTCCAGGCGTGCATCGAGACCCGGATCTTCGTCCTGCCGGCGGTCCCGGTCCCGTCGGTCGCCCCCTGGCACTGGACCGGGCGCAGGATCTGCATGACCGGGTCGTTCGCCTCGGTGGTGTGCGGGTGCGGCATCACCCACGTCTCGAACGCGCCGAGGTCGTCGTGCTCGTAGAGCGGCTTCGCGGTCCTGTCCTTCTTCAGCTCGCGGAACAGCGAGAAGAGTCGGTCGTAGAGCCGCGGGACGTCGTTCTTGATGAGCAGGTCGTTGAACTGGTGCTGGGTCGCGTTGCCGGTGAGGTTGGCCGATCCCGTCATCACGACGTCCCGGGCAGCACCGGTCTGCTCGAACAGGTAGATCTTGTCGTGCAGCACGCCCTGCTCGCTGCGGCAGCCGGTCTTGCAGGTGTAGTCCCAGCTCTTCTTGCCGCGGTTGGTGCCGAGGTCGTGCTTCAGCATCTTCATCGCGGTCGTGTACTGGTGGTCGTTGTGCAGGACCTGCACGTGGACGCCACGGTGGTGGGCGTTGATCAGCAGCTTCGCCATGTTCACGCGGTCGAAGGAGTACACCGCGATCCGGATGAAGGAGCCCTTGCGGGCGTGCCGGATCGCGTCCGCGATCTGCCGCTCGATCCGGAACTGCGACGCGGAGTCGCCCCAGGGATCGTTGAACCATCCACCGGTGGTCGGCTTCCAGGGCTTCGTCCCGCCGGTCCGCGTGGTCGTCCCGCCACCGCCACCAGCGTGCGCCGCCGGGATCGCCATCAACGGGGCCGCCAGCGCGATCACGCCGGCCGCCACGAGAAGCCTCGACCTCACACCCACATCCGAACCCTTCTCCCGTGTCCGGAAGGGACGTCGTGCCGGCACACCCGGGAACGCAGCCGCTCAGGCGGTGGGTGCTGTCCTCGCCGAACGACGCGCACGACGACGGGTCGTGCCCCCAGACAACTCGCGAACGTCGGCGAGCATAACAGCGACCAGGTCCCCGGCCGCATCGACGAGCTCGGAGTCGGTGACCGACGAGACGGGACGCTGGGCGGGCAGGTCGTCGGGCACCAGGAGGGACTCGACGTCGCCCACGACGTGGAAGCCCTTCCGGCGGATCATCCGAACCGCCCCCTCGCTGCGGCGGCGGCAGTCCGCGAGCAGGTCGTCGGTGAGCCCGAACCGCTCCCCCTGCTGCGCGACCAGGTGCTTCTCGGCGAGGTAGCCACGGATCCACCGGCCGCGGTCGGTGGGGTTCTCGAAGCCCTTCAGGTGCGCGTTCACCCGTCGCAGCAGCTCGACCTGGACGACGCCCAGGGACTGGTTCGCCGCCCGGTCCGGCAGCGGGTAGTCCGAGGCCAGGCCGACCACGCCGGCGAAGTTGCGCCAGTGCCGGTCCGGCGGCTCGCCCTTGCCGGGCATCGGCAGGACGTGGACCCGCTCCGGCGGCACGGTCCCGGTCCAGCGCTTGAGGACACCGTGCAGGTCCCAGGTGCGCCAGCTGAACTCCGAGCCGCGGCCCTTCCGGTGCGGGATGTCCTCGAGCGGCTCCGTGCCGCCGTTCTTGACCATCTCCTGCCAGCCGGCGGCGAGCATCCCGGCGGTGTGCCGGGCGGTCACGACCAGGTGCACCTCGGCCGGCGCGAGCTCGGCGACGGCCCGCTCGGCCTGCTCGCGAGACGCGCCGCAGAAGAACTCGTGGGTGACCAGGCCGGTGCCGTCGTACGCCGCCAGCTCGTCGCGGAGCCGGCCCCAGGCGCCCTTGGCGCGCGGGCCGCGCCGGTCGAGCTTCTTGCGGCCCTGGAGGTCGAGGGCTGCCCAGAGGTGCTCGCGGTGCCCGTCGCCGGGCAGCAGCACGCCGTCGCGGCGGACCAGGTCGCGGTTGTCCCACAGCACGCCCTGGAGGTACGTCGTGCCGGTCTTGGGCAGACCGATGTGGAGGTACACCCGCTCCGCCACGGGCGTCAGATGCTCCCTTGGTACTTCGCGAGCACCTCGCGCATGCCCGCCTCGTCACTCCGGGCGAGCGGGACGAGCAGGTCCGTCACCAGGTCGGTGAGCTCGGCCAGCCGCAGGTTCAGCTGGCGGCACTCCTGCACCTCGGCCTCGAGGGCCGCCACCCGCTTGCGGAGGTCGTGGGTCGCCGATGCCCTGAACCGCCCGGCCACGCCCAACGCCTTGTCCTTCACTCCCATGTCGCCACCATTCGGCAGATCTTGGTGGGCGAACCGCCAGAGCGGCCTGCCCTCGGAATCTTCACTGTCTCCCGCTCGACGATCCTGGCACCGACGGAGCGGAGCTCCCGCGCCACGATCGCCGGCCTGCGGATCTTCGCCCGCTCGCGGCGGGCGAGGACGCCGTCCCCGCGCTGCACGAGGAACTCGACGTACAGCCGGCCGCCGTCGTGCAACATCATCCGCGCCGCACGCCAGGCGTTCCTCCGGGCCCGCCGGTCGACGTTGTCGGCGAGGTGCCGGGCGAGCACGACCCGCGGGCCCGTCTCGGCGCCGACCAGCCCGCCGGTGGCGAGCGCGGACCGGGCCTCGAGGAAGTTGCAGGTGAGGAACCTCGCCGCGAGGTCCTCCACGCCCGCCTCCTCCTCCGCCGCCTCGAACGCCCGCCGCACGAAGTCCAGGCCCGTCGCCGGCGTACCTCGCCGGGCGAACCAGAGGACATCCGTGCCCGTGCCGCAGCCCAGGTCCACGACGGGGGTCGCGGGGTCCTCGCGCTGCGCGGCGTAGCGGGCCAGCTCCGACGGCTCCGCACCGGGGACCCGGCGCCTGGAGTAGAAGCGGTCCCACTGCGGCCGGCCGGTGCGGATGCCGCGGAACCAGCCGTCGAAGCGGCGGTGCGTGGACGCCGGGGTCGCGAAGTGGAAGGCCGGGTCGGGCACCCGCCAGCTCTTGCCGTACGTCGCTGCGAGGAACCGATCGGTGTCCGCCGGCACCGGGAACTCCCGGCCCTCCAGCGTCGCGCGGCCGAGGGGGGTCACCCACTCGCGCCGGAACGGCGTGCGGATCTCGCCCATCAGGTGCAGGAGGCCGTCGCGCATGAAGCCGCCGAACACGTCGAGGCCGCGCACGTGGCCGTCGCTCTCCACGACGTCGACCTTGAACGCCAGCGCGGAGTAGCGCGTGATCCGGTAGCCCGCCCCGACCAGGGCCCGCTGCACCCGGAACGACTCCCGGATCGCGTCGACCGGGTGCTCGTGCGCGCTGACGTACCCGAGGTCGGCGTCGCTGTCGTGGCCGATCAGCTTGCCGTTGCGGACCGCGCCGAGCAGCGTGCCGTAGGCCAGGAACGGCTCGAGGCCGGCGGCCTGCAGCCCGGCGAGCACGTGGTCGATCGCGTCGAGCAGCGGGCGGACGTTCTCCTCGCTGCGGTTGTCGAAGGTCTGCACCAGGCGCAGCGACTTGTCCAGGCTGAGCGGCTGGCCGTCCTTGTTCACCACCGCGATCCGGCCGGCGCCCCCTGCTGCACCGTCCTGGCCGAGGCGCACCTCGGCGTCGTGCACGACCTGACCGGTCTCGTGGACGGTCAGCGTGAGGCGGGTGGTGCCGTCGAGGAACTTGCGGATGGCGTGCGGCCACGGCACCAGGCGGGTGCCGTCGGGACGGCGGGTCCCGTCGCGGTGCAGCCAGAACGAGTAGATCCGGCGGTCGTCGAACGCGACGTCGAGCACGACCTCACGTCGCGAACGGGCGGCGATCCCCTCGGCCGTGACCGAGACGGAGGAGACGCGGGCTCGGCTGAACGGTCTCCTCATGGGGCGAGATCGTAACCGGGTCTATCCGTGGTCCCACATCCACAGGAACCGCTTCTCGTACGTCGTCGCCTCGGCCTGGTCGTCGATGCGCACGATCAGATCGTCGCGGTGGGTGGCCCGGGTGCTCCAGTTCTGTGAGCCGGTCCAGGCGCGCACGGTGGACGTCTCGCCGTCGTACCCGCCCGAGACGATCATCACCTTCTGGTGGGTGCGGATGCCCTGGTGGCCGCCCTTGCGCATCGCGACGTCGTGGTTCTCGAGGATCGACCGCACCGCGGCGCCCATGCCGGTGCCGTAGAACACCTTCGCGTCGCAGCCCTCACCGCGCAGCGCCGCGACCTTCCAGGCGATCGCCTTGCCGCGGTCCTCGTTCCACGCGTGGGTGCTGATGTAGACGCCGGTGTGGACGTCCCCGCCGTTCGTCGTCACCACGCACTGGACGTCGTCGAGCGCGGCGAGGATCGGGTCGGTGTCCGCGCGCAGGTCGACGGGCATGATTCGGATGTCGGTGTCGCTGACGGCCTTGTGGAGGTACGGCTTCGCGACCGGCTGGTCCGCCTTGAGCTGGCCGAACCAGTGGCCGTAGGCCCGGAAGTACGGCCGGTCGTCGACGCGGGTGTAGAGGTCGTTCCACTGGTCCTGGGCGTTGTGCTGGGTGAGGTTCACCGAGCCGACCATCGTGATCCACCTCGCGGTGCCGGCCCTGCTGAACGAGAAGTACTTCGCGTGCATCTGGCCCGCGTCCCCGCGGCAGCTGTTCTGGCAGATCCGCACGAACGACGGCGCGTTCGTGTCGGTGCCGATGGCCGAGCGCAGCCGCGCCATCGCCGGGTAGACGTTCTCCCCCGCGAACACCAGCTTCACGTTCACACCGCGGTCGTGGGCCGCGATCAGCGCGTCCGCGGTCGGCCCGTCCCCGAACGAGAAGACGGCCATCCGGATGGTCGACCCGGCCGGCGCGCTGTTCACCGTCCGGATCACCTGCTGGAGCAGCTTGCGCTGCTGGGTCGGCGTGCCGAGCGGGTTGTTGAAGTTGCCGCCCGCGGGCGGCACGTAGTGGCCGACCCGCTGGGTGGCCGGCCCGGCGTCCGCCGGCGCGGACAGGGCGAGGGCGCCGGCGACCAGGGCGGCGGAGACGACAGCGGTGCGGAGGAGTCCGAGAGTGCTCACGGGCACCTATTGTCACATCTGTCCCGTGGGTGACAACCCCCGCGCGGGTGCGACGCAGCCGTAACGCGGGGGTCAGCGGTCGCTGAGCGGCGGGATGGTCGCCGTGGTGACGACGAACGGGTGGTCGGTGGCGCGCTGCACGAGGCCGTTCCGCTCGGCGAGGTAGTCGCTGAACCGGATCACGCTGGAGCCGAAGATCCAGTCCACGCCCATGCCCGAGGGCGGCACGCAGCTCCCGCCGGACGCGACACCGCCGCTCGCGGAGACCATCGCCCCGGAGCCGGTGACCTTGCAGAAGACCTCGTCCCGCTCGTTGAAGTCCCCGGTGAGCACGACCGGGAAGTCCTGCGCGTGCAGCTGGTTGATCAGCGCGATCTCGCGGGCGGTCGCCGCGTCCCGCCAGCGCTCGTTGTTGCCCCAGCGGCCGGTGGTCGCCGGATTGTGCACGTTGATGAAGTACACGTCCTGGTCGGACTCGATGTTGTGCAGCCGCACGTACGGCATCTGGACGGTCTGGCCGTGGAAGTACGGGATCGGCACCGTCGCGCTCGAGACCAGCTCCCAGACGCTCGTGCGCCAGGCGATGGAGTTGCGCGGGTCGCCGGCGTTGCCCGGGAAGACCGCCCAGGCACCGGCGGTCCGTGCGAGGAACGTGCTGACCTGGGGACTCTCGAACTCCTGGAAGCCGATCACGTCCGCGTCGGACGCCTGGACGATCGAGGTCGCCCAGGACATCCGGGTCGGAGCCGGGGCCCAGCCCTTCTTGTTGCCGCCGGCCTTGGTGTGCGACGCGCCGAGCACGTTGAACGTGCCGATGCGGAACGTCGTGGGCTTCCGGGCCGCGACCTTCTGCGTCTTGCGGCGCAGCTCCTTGCCGACCTTCCCGACCCGCTGCGGCTTGACCGTCGGCGCCGCGTGGATGCGCTGCCCGGCGCTGACCGACTGCGTGGGCGCCCGGGTCGCGACCGCGACGTCCGCGGCGCTCGGGCCGGGGTCCTCGGCTCCGCCACCGGGCCGGAAGATCGCGAGCACGGCGATGACCAGCCCGAGCACGCCCACGACAGCGATCGTCGCGACCGCGGCGCCGGTCGTCTCGGCGGGGTCGGAGGGACCGACGTGCTTGGTCATGCGTCCCGATCCTCCCGTGTGCCCAGGTGGTCGTGAGCGTACCCGAGCCAGGGCGCGCTCAACCGCGCGACAGGAGGGTCTGGACCACCTGGGCGGGATCCTCGGCCGGCGTGGCGTCGTCCGGCCCCGGATCCTCCGGAGCACCGACCACCGGGGCGAGGTCCGCCGGGTCACCGTGCACCGGGTGCCCGGCCGCCCGCACCTCGTCCAGCCACCGCGCCGTCACCGCGCGCAGCAGGCCGCCCAGCTCGTACGGCGCGCGCGGCCGCGGACCCGGCCGCGCGGCGAGCTCGCCCTCGGCGTACCCCCGCTTCACGACGCGCAGGTACGTCGCCCGGTCGACCCGGTCGGCGAGCGCCGCGTTGACGGCGCGGAGCAGGGCCACCTCGGCGGTACCGAGTGACGGGTTGACCGGGGCCGTGCGTCCGTCGAGGACGTCGGGGTCGAAGCCGCACGCCTCCGCGAACCGCTGCCACAGCACCTCGGGCCCGGCGCCGGGCGCCGGCCCGACGGCGAGGTGCGCCCGGTCGGCCGGCACCGCCACCGACCACCGCCGCAGGCAGTCGGCGAAGTCCTGGGCGTGCCAGAAGTGCGGCCGGACGCCCCCGGCGTCCGGTCCCTCGTCGGGGCCGGTGTCGGCGCGCAGCTGGTCCCGCTCGAAGTCGGCGAACGACCAGGTTGCGCCGAGCTTCACCTCCTCCTGCCAGTGCGCGGTCGCCTGCCGGCCGAGGTCGCGAGCGGTGACGACCACGTGGACCTCGGCGCCGGCCAGCGGCGCGAGCGCGGTACGCACCTGCTCGGTCGTCGCGCCGGCCAGGACTTCATGGCTGATGACGGCGACGCCGTCGTACGCCAGCGCCCGGTCGCAGACCGCGGCCCACTTGCCGGCGACCTCGCCGGCGGTGAGGCCGAACTTCGCGTGACTGCCCCGCACCTCGACGGCGCCACGGAACATCGCGCCCGGCTCGACGAACGGGTAGAGGACGCCCGCGTCGCGCAGCCGGTCGCGGTGGTCGGCGAGCAGTCCCTGGAGGTACGTCGTGCCGGTCTTGGGCAGTCCGACGTGGAGCACGACGCGTGGCACGAAGGACATGGTGCCACCGGCCGGTAGCGTGTGCAGACGTGAGCCGCACCCCACGGAAGCGAGGAGCTCCCCCGCTTCGGTCCTCCACCCCACGCTTCCGGCGGGACCCCGGATGAGCACCACGCCCGTCCGCGTCTTCGCGGCCCGTCTCGTCGGGCTGCCCATCTTCGACCCCCAGGGCGACCAGGTCGGCAAGGTGCGGGACGTCGTCGCGGCGGTCCGGTCCGAGGTCCACCAGCCCCGGGTGCTCGGCCTGGTGGCCGAGGTGTTCGGCCGGCGCCGGATCTTCGTGCCGATGACCAGGGTGACCAACATCGACAGCGGGCACGTGTACACCACCGGGCTGCTCAACATGCGCCGCTTCGAGCAGCGGCCCACCGAGACGCTGGTGATGAGCCAGATGCTCGACCGCTCGGTGCGGGTCCCGATCACCGGCGTGAGCGGCACGGTGTACGACGTCGCGATGGAGCAGGCCCGCAACCGCGACTGGGTGCTGAGCCGGGTCGCGATCCAGGAGCCCACGAAGGGGCTGCGCCGCCGCGGCCAGACGCACGTCGTCGAGTGGCGCGACGTCGAGGGCCTCACCGCCCGCGACGAGTCGCAGGGCGCCACCCACCTGATCGCCGCGCTCAACGAGATGCGTCCGGCGGACGCCGCGAACATGATCCACGACCTGCCGCTCGAGCGGCGCTCGGCCGTCGTGGCCGCGCTCGACGACGAGCGCCTGGCCGACGTGCTCGAGGAGCTCCCCGAGGAGGACCAGGTCGACATCCTGGAGCACCTCGACAACGAGCGCGCCGCCGACATCCTCGAGGAGATGTCGCCGGACGACGCCGCCGACCTGATCGCGGACCTGCCACCGGAGACCGCCGAGGCGCTGCTCGAGCTGATGGAGCCGGAGGAGGCCGAGGACGTCCGCCGGCTGATGTCGTACGCCGAGGAGACGGCCGGCGGCATGATGACGCCGGAGCCGGTGATCCTGGGGCCGGACGCCACCATCGCCGACGCGCTCGCCCACGTGCGGAACCCCGAGCTCACGCCGGCGCTCGCCGCGCTCGTCTACGTGTGCCGGCAGCCGCTGGAGCCGCCGACCGGCAAGTTCCTCGGCGTCGCGCACATCCAGCGGCTGCTCCGCGAGCCACCGTCGACCCTGGTCGCCGGCGCCCTGGACGACTCGATGGAGTCGCTGCGCCCCGAGGCCACCATCGACGAGGTGGCGGCCCACCTGGCGACGTACAACCTGGTGGCCGCGCCCGTGGTCGACGACACCGGCCACCTCCTCGGCGCGGTCACCGTCGACGACCTGCTCGACCACATGCTGCCCGAGGGCTGGCGGGACCGGGCCGTGCGGCAGGGGGTCGAGGGATGAGCGACCGCACGCCGCGCCTCGACACCCCAAAGGACCTGCGCCGTCCCCCGCTGGTCCGGCGGCCGTCGTACAACTCCGACACCTTCGGGGTCTTCGCCGAGCAGTTCGCCCGCTTCATGGGCACCGCGCAGTTCCTCATCTACATGACGCTCTTCGTCGTGTTCTGGGTGGTCTGGAACTTCACGGCGCCCGACCACCTCCGGTTCGACGACTACCCGTTCATCTTCCTGACCCTGATGCTCAGCCTCCAGGCGTCGTACGCCGCGCCGCTGATCCTGCTGGCGCAGAACCGGCAGGAGGCGCGCGACCGGGTGATCGCCGAGCAGGACCGGCAGGCCGACGCCCGCGCGCACGCCGACATGGAGTTCCTGGCCCGCGAGGTCGCGTCGCTGCGGATGGCGGTCGGCGAGGTCGCGACCCGCGACTTCCTGCGGTCCGAGCTGCGGAGCCTGCTGGCCGACCTGGACGAGCGCACCGAGGACCGTGGCCAGTCTCACCCGGCCGACGCCGATCCGGAGAACACGCCCACGTAGACTCGGGGATCATGAGCACCCCCCTTCTCGAGCGGGTCAACGCCGCGCTGGCGACCGTCAACGACCCCGAGATCAAGCGCCCGATCACCGAGCTCGGCATGGTCGAGTCGGTCGAGATCGACGACGCCGGCATCGCGCACCTGACCGTGCTGCTGACCGTGGCGGGGTGCCCGCTCAAGGACACCATCAACCGCGACGTGTCGGCGGCCGTCGGCGGGGTCGACGGCATCACCGGCGTCGACCTCAGCCTCGGCGTGATGACCGCCGAGCAGCGCGCCGGGTTGAAGGACATCCTCAGCAACGGCCAGGCGCAGCGCGAGATCACGTTCGCCCAGCCGGGTTCGCTCACCAAGGTGTTCGCGATCGCCAGCGGCAAGGGCGGGGTCGGGAAGTCGTCGGTCACCGTGAACCTCGCGCTCGCGATGGCCAAGCAGGGGCTCAAGGTCGGCATCGTCGACGCGGACATCTACGGCCACTCGGTCCCGGCGATGCTCGGCGTCGCCGACCACCGTCCGACCCAGGTGGACGACCTGATCATGCCGGTGCCGACGCCGTCCGGCGTCTCGGTCATCTCGATCGGGATGCTGAAGCCGCGTCGCGACCAGGTCGTCGCCTGGCGCGGCCCGATGCTCGATCGTGCCCTGGTGCAGATGCTCGCGGACGTCTACTGGGGTGACCTCGACGTGCTCCTCCTCGACCTGCCGCCGGGCACCGGCGACGTCGCGATCTCGCTGGGCCAGCACCTCCCCGGCGCGGAGGTGGTCGTCGTGACCACGCCGCAGGAGGCTGCGGCGGAGGTCGCCGAGCGCGCCGGCACGATGGCCTCGATGATGCACCAGCGCGTGGTGGGCGTCGTCGAGAACATGAGCTACCTGCCCTGCCCGCACTGCACCGCCGAGGGCACCGACCACCGCCTGGAGATCTTCGGCGCCGGCGGCGGCGAGCGGGTGGCCGGGACGCTGTCGACGCGGTTCGGGTACGACGTACCCGTGCTCGGCCAGATCCCGATCGACACCTCGCTCCGCGAGGGTGGCGACTCCGGCAAGCCGATCGTGGACTCCGACCCCACCGCACCGGGAGCGCAGGTGCTGACGGCGATCGCCGAGAAGCTCGCCGGCCGCGGCCGCGGCCTCGCCGGACTCCAGCTCGGGTTGACGCCGACCAGTAAGTTCTAGCCCGTGTTCGGAGTCGGGCTGACGGAGCTGGCCGTCATCGCCTTCGTCGCGATCTTCGTCTTCGGCCCGGACCGACTCCCCGACCTGGCCCGGCAGGCCGGCCAGATCGTCCGCCAGGTCCGCAGGATGGCGGACAACGCGCGCGACGAGCTGCGCGCGGAGCTCGGGCCCGAGTACGCCGACCTCGAGCTGCGTGACCTCGACCCGCGCGAGATCGTCAAGCGGCACATCGCCGAGGTCCTCCAGGAGGAGGACGAGGACGAGGCACCGAGGCCGACCCGCCGGGGCCAGCGTCCGCTCGACGCCGGCGAGGCCCCGCCGTACGACGCCGACGCGACCTGAGCGGGACCAACCCGTCAGTCCCGCGACTGCACCGCCGCCAGCCCGCCGAACGCGACCAGCACGGTGCGACCGGCCAAGGCCACCTCGGCGAAGTCGGCGCCTATCCGGCGCAGCGGTCCGTCGTACGTCGTCCCGTCGCGCAGGTGGACCACGCACCGCTCGCCGGTGTCCGCGATCCGACGCAGCGCCGAGCCGAGGCCCAGCCTCGCGACCGGCGACCACGCGACCTCGGGCACCGAGCGCTCGGCGGCGCCGGCCACGGCACCGACGGCAGGGAGGCTGACGACCCAGTCCTGGGCGGTCCCCTTGACCAGGCACCAGCCGTCGCCCACCCGCTCGAGCACGCCGGTGACCGCACCGACCCCGGCCACGTCGAGGCGGAGCTCGTCGCCGATCGTCGACATCAGCCGGGACGCCAGCGTCACCTCGCGGTACGCCGACCGGCTCCGGTCGGCCAGGTCCGCGTCGCGCTCGGCGGCGTAGAGCGCCTCCGCCTGCTGCTCGAGGTCGTCGAGGAGGGCGAAGACCTCCTCCTCCCAGGACATGCGGGCAGCCTGCCCCGTCAGCGCATCGTCAACCGCTCGCGGAGCGGCAGGTCGCGCGAGGAGGAGCCGACCCCGACTCCGTAGTCGCCCGGCGTGACGACCCAGCCCTCACGCCAGTGCGCGAACGCACGCCGGTCGAGGTGGATCGTGACCCGCCGGGTCGCGCCGGGCTCGAGGGTGAGCTTGTCGAAGCCCTTCAGCTGCTTCGGCGGCTCGCCCGCGGACCGGGGGAACGAGACGTACACCTGCGGCACCGCCGCACCGGTCCGGTCGCCGGTGTTGCGCACCGTGAACGTCACCTCGGCGCCCTCCCCGGCGCGGCGCACCGACAGGTCGCGGAAGGCGAAGGTCGTGTAGCCGAGCCCGTAGCCGAAGGGGAACAGCGGTCGCTGCCCCCGGGCGTCGTACCCGCGGTAGCCGACCAGCAACCCCTCGTCGTAGGTCTCCTTGCCGTCGACGCCGGGGTACGCCGCCGGCTCGAAGCTCGCCTGCTGCTCGGACCTCGGGAAGGTCTGCGGGAGCCGGCCGCCGGGCTCGGCGTCGCCGTACAGGACGTCGGCCAGGGCGTTGCCGTGCTGGAGGCCGCCGTACCAGGGCAGCAGGACCGCTCCCGCATCGCCCAGCCACGGCATCCGCACCGGCGCGCCGACGTCGAGCACGACCACCGTGCGCGGGTTGGCGGCGGTCGCGGCAGCGATCATGCCCTCCTGGTCGAGCGGGATGCTCGAGCAGCCCACCGACACGCACACCTCCGGGCGGAAGCCCAGGTCCGGACGGTCGCTGCCCTCGGTGGAGCCGTCGGTCGCGACCACGACCACCTCGTCTGCGGCCGCGGCCGCGGCCCGCGCGTCGGCGACGTTCGAGCCCTCGACGTACACGACGCGGTCGCCGTGGGCGAGCGCGGCGCTCGTGATGCCCTCGAGCGGGGAGACCAGCCGCGCGACGCCCGAGCCGTGCGACGAGCCGCCGCCGGACGTCGAGCTCGTGGCGCCGACCGGGTTCGCGGCCCAGCCGATGACCGCGATCGTGTGCCCGCCGCCCGTGCCGAACGGCAGCAGGTCGTCACGGTTCTTCAGCAGCACGGTGGCCTCGGCGGCGGCCCGGCGCGCGAGCTCGGTGTGCGGCGTCGACACGTCGCTGAGGTACGGCGCGGCGCCGGGAGCGACCGGGTGGTCGAAGAGGCCGTGCTCGAACATCGGCCGCACGATGTCGCGGACCATGTCGTCCACGCGGGCCTGCGTCATCGACCCGTCGGCCAGGGCCGCCCGCACGCTGTCCGCGGAGAAGTACTGCTGCGGCAGCGGCGACGCATGCATCTCGAGGTCCATGCCCGCCATCGCGGCCGGCGCCGTCGAGTGCGTGGCGCCCCAGTCGGACTCGACGAACCCGTCGAAGCCCCAGTCCTTGCGCAGGTAGCCGGTCAGCATCCGCGGGTTCTCGCAGGCGTAGGTCCCACCGATCCGGTTGTACGAGCACATCACGGACCCGACGTCGGCCTTCTTCACGGCGGCCTCGAACGCCGGCAGGTAGATCTCCCGACGCGTCCGCTCGTCCACCCGGACGTCGACGGTCATCCGGTCGGTCTCCTGGTTGTTGAACGCGTAGTGCTTGGCACTGGCCAGCACGGGGTTGTCCTGGATGCCGCGGATGAACGCCGTGGCGGAGCTGGCGGCGAGGTAGGGGTCCTCCCCGAAGTACTCGAAGTTACGGCCGTTGTACGGCGTCCGCGCGATGTTCATGCCCGGGCCGAGCATCACGTTGATGCCCTTGGCGTAGGCCTCCTCGCCGATCGCACGGCCCAGGCGGCGCTGGGTCGTGGGGTCCCACGTCGACGCCTGCGCGACACCGGAGGGGAAGACCGTGGTCGCGACCTGGAGCCCGGCCACCCCGGATCCGGCGTCGCTGAGGACGAGGTCCGGCACGCACAGCGCCGGGATCCCGTCGACGTGCCCGGCAGTGCCGTAGAACGCGAACCAGGGCGGGTTGCTGAACGTCAGCATCCCGAGCTTCTGGTCCTGCGTCATCGCCGCGACCAGGGCGTTCGCCCGGTGGTCCGCCGAGTCGTGCGGGTCCATCCACGCGGCGCACGGATCGGCCGCCTGCGCGGCCGGGGCCACGGGGACCAGGTTCACCAGCGCCAGCCCGACGGCGGCGATCAGGACACGTCTCATGCCCCAGCAACGGCGGAACCGGTGCGCGGCTACGGCGTCGTACCCCCGTGCGCGCGTCGCCGGCTGGGTTGTGGAGAAACGGTTGACGGCCCGAGTAAAGAAGCGCAGTCTGACGCAAACGGAAGCAAACGCATAGATTGGCTCTCGGGATGCACGCTCCGGTCCACCGCTGTCTCGCGGTGGCGCTCACCGCCACCGGGGCCGCCGTCGCGCTGGTCGGCTGGCTGGCGCCGGTGGCGCTCGCCCCCGCGTCCGGGTTCGACGGCGCGCTGGTGCGCCTGTGCGCGACCGTCGGCTCGGCCGCGACGGCCTGGCTCTGGTGCGTCACCGGCCTGGTCGTGCTGGAGGCACTGCGTGGGGGCAGCTGGGAGGCGCGCGGCGTCCCCGCGGGGGTACGGCGAGCCCTGCTGGCCGCCTGCGGCCTCGCCGTCGTGGCCGGGCTGGCCGCTCCTGCCGGCGCCACCAGCGGCCGGCACGACCAGCCTCAGACAGCAGCCTCGGTGGTGGCGACCGCGATCGCCGGGCTGCCGCTGCCCGACCGCCCGCACGGGCCGGCGCATGACCGGCGCGCGCAGCGCCTCCAGCATCCCCGACCCGCCCCGGTCGTCACGGTTCGACGCGGCGACTCGCTGTGGTCGATCGCCGACGAGCACCTCGGCACCGGGGACCGCTGGCCCGAGATCTACGCGCTCAACCGCGCCGTCGTCGGCGCCGACCCCGACCTGATCCAGCCGGCCCAACGGCTCCGGATCCCCCTTCGACCCCAGGAGAACCGATGAGCGACAACGTCGTCCCCCTCCACCACGCCGCACCCGTCGCCACCGTGCAGGGCACGCTGGCCCTGGACCTGCAGCCGCGCTTCGACCCGCCCGAGACGACGGCGTACGGCCGCCACCCGGTCGCCGACGTGATCGCGATCGAGGCGCCGCTGCGCCACGGCCTCGAGCAGTGGGCGGGCCGGTACGTGCAGGCGGCCGTCGAGATCGTCGGGGGCGACCGGCCGGTGAGCCAGCTGCTGCGCTGGAGCTCGCGCGAGGTGTTCCAGGACCTCGACCGTCGCGCCCAGCTCGTCGCCCGCGCCGGCCGGCACCAGGCCGGTCAGGGCCGCGTGCAGCCCGTCCGGCCCCGGGTCGTCGGCGTGCACGCCTGCTTCCTGGCCCGAGGCCGGGTCGAGGTCAGCGCGCACGTCCGGTACGGCGACCGCTCGCGCGCGGTGGCCGCCCGGTTCGTCCGGACCGCCGACGAGCGGTGGTGCTGCACCGCACTGGAGTTTGCGTGAGCAGCGGAGCTCGACGAAGTCGAGATCCGCGTCGCTCACGCAGGTCGAGTAGCGCCCGCGACCGACGAAGGAGGTCGCGACGGCGCGTATCGAGACCCGGTGAGCAGCGGCGCCGGCAGAGCCCGCCGCCGCGTCGCTCACGCAGGCCGAGTAGCGCCCGCGACCGACGAAGGAGGTCGCGACGGCGCGTATCGAGACCCGGTCGACATCGCTGACGACGGGATCTCGATACGCTCGCTGGCGCTCGCTACTCGATCAACGAACGGCTACGACACGCGCGCCGTCAGGCCGGTCGGTCCGCCGGGGCGGCCGTGGCACTGCTTGAACTTCTTGCCGGAGCCGCAGGGGCACTTGTCGTTGCGACCGACGCCGGCGAACTCGTCGTCCTCCGTGGAGACGCCACCCCGGACCTCGGCCTCGCCGTCCTCGCTGGGCGCGGAGTAGGAGAGGTTCTGAGGAGCCGCCGGCCGCGAGAGGCCCTTGGCCTTGATCTGCACACCGTCGCGCGGCTGGTCGCCGGACGGCACCGGCTGCCGCATCGGCTCGAGGACCTCGACCTCCTCCTCGACCTCTTCCTCCTCCGCCTCGACCTGGACGTCGAGGTTGAACAGGAAGCCGACCGACTCCTCCTTGATGCCTTCCATCATGGAGGCGAACATGTCGAAGCCCTCGCGCTGGTACTCGACCAGCGGGTCGCGCTGCGAGTACGCCCGCAGGTAGATGCCCTCGCGCAGGTAGTCCATCTCGTAGAGGTGCTCGCGCCACTTGCGGTCGAGCACCGAGAGGACGACGCGACGCTCCAGCTCGCGCATCACCGTATCGCCGATCTCGGCCTCACGGCGGGCGTAGGCCTCCAGCGCGTCCTGCTGGAGCAGCTCGATCAGCTCGCCGCGGTCGAGGTTCGCACGACCGCCGGCCTCCTTCTCGAGCACGCGCCAGTCGTGACCCACGGGGTAGATCTGGCCCAGTGCGGTCCAGAGCGCGTCGAGGTCCCACTGCTCGGGGAACTCCTCGGTGGCCGCGGTGACGTACGACGCCACCGTGTCCGCGATGAACCCGTGGATCTGGTCCTGGAGGTCCTTGCCCTCGAGGACCTCCCGGCGCTCGGCGTAGATCACCTTGCGCTGGCGGTCCATCACGTCGTCGTACTTGAGGACGTTCTTGCGGGACTCGAAGTTCTGCGACTCGACCTGGCCCTGGGCGTTGGCGATCGCGCTGGTGACCCGCTTGTTCTCGATCGGGACGTCGTCCGGGATCTTGAGGACCTGGAGCACCCGGTCGACCCAGTCGGACTTGAACAGTCGCATCAGCTCGTCCTGAAGCGACAGGTAGAACCGGGACTCGCCCGGGTCACCCTGGCGGCCGGAACGACCACGGAGCTGGTTGTCGATGCGGCGCGACTCGTGCCGCTCGGTGCCGACCACGTACAGGCCGCCGAACTCGCGGACCTCGTCGTGCTCGTTCGCGACCTGCGCCTTGAGCCGCTCGACCGCGGCGGGCCACTCGGCCTCGTACTCCTCGGCGGTCTCACCGGCCGGCTCGAGGCCGCGCTTGCGCAGCTCGAGGTCGGCGAGGAACTCCACCGAGCCACCGAGCATGATGTCGGTGCCTCGACCGGCCATGTTCGTGGCGACCGTGACCGCGCCCCGGTGGCCGGCCATCGCGACGATCTTCGCCTCGTCGGCGTGCACCTTGGCGTTGAGGACCGTGTGCGGGATGCCGCGCTTCTTCAGCTTGCCGGAGAGGTGCTCGGACTTCTCGACGGACACGGTGCCGACCAGCACCGGCTGGCCCTTCTCGTGCCGCTCGGCGATGTCCTCGACGACCGCTTCGTACTTCGCCTCCTCGGTCCGGTAGACGAGGTCGGGCTGGTCCATGCGGGCCATCGGCTTGTTGGTCGGGATCGGGACCACGCCGAGCTCGTAGATCTTGTCGAACTCCGAGGCCTCGGTCATGGCCGTACCGGTCATGCCCGAGAGCTTGTCGTACATGCGGAAGTAGTTCTGGAGCGTGATCGTGGCGAGGGTCTGGTACTCCTCGCGGACCTCCACGCCCTCCTTGGCCTCGATCGCCTGGTGCAGGCCGTCGTTGTAGCGGCGCCCGGCCAGCATCCGGCCGGTGTGCTCGTCCACGATCAGGACCTCGCCGTCGATGACGACGTACTCCTTGTCGTTGTGGAAAAGCTCCTTGGCCTTGATGGAGTTGTGCATGAACGAGATCAGCGGGGTGTTCACCGAGTCGTAGAGGTTCTCGATGCCGAGGTGGTCCTCCACCTTGGTGATGCCGGGCTCGAGGACGGAGATCGTCCGCTTCTTCTCGTCGACCTCGTAGTCCTCGTCACGGACCAGGGTCCGCGAGATCCGCGCGAACTCGTCGTACCACTTGACCTCGTCCTGGGTCGGGCCGCTGATGATGAGCGGGGTCCGCGCCTCGTCGATCAGGATCGAGTCGACCTCGTCCACGATCGCGAAGCTGTGGCCGCGCTGGACGCACTCCTCGATGGAGCCGGCCATGTTGTCGCGCAGGTAGTCGAAGCCGAGCTCGTTGTTGGTCCCGTAGGTGATGTCGCAGCCGTAGGCGACGCGCCGCTCATCGGGGCGCATCTCGGGCAGGATCACGCCGACCGTCAGCCCCAGGAAGTGGTGGATCCGGCCCATCATCTCGGACTGGAACTTGGCCAAGTAGTCGTTGACCGTGACCACGTGGACGCCCTTGCCCTCGAGGGCGTTGAGGTACGCCGGCATCGTGGACACCAGCGTCTTGCCCTCACCGGTCTTCATCTCGGCGATGTTGCCGAGGTGCAGGGCGGCACCACCCATCACCTGGACGTCGAAGTGGCGCTGGCCGATCACCCGGCGGGCGGCCTCGCGGACGGTGGCGAAGGCCTCCGGCATGATGTCGTCGAGGGACTCGCCGTTCGCGAGACGCTCCTTGAACTCCGCGGTCATCGCCTGGAGCTCGGCGTCGCTCATCGCGACGAAGTCGTCCTCGATGGCGTTGACCGCCTGTGCGATGGCCTCGAGCTGGCGCAGGATCTTGCCCTCGCCGATGCGGAGGATTCTGTCGAGAATGGCAGGCACGTGAGTCGGACTCCCTGAAGTGGTTGGCGCCGCCACTCTACCGAGCGGCGGAAGCCTCCCCTAACCGCGGCGCCAGGCCGCCCCGCGGCTCGACCGTGACCGAGGCGAGACCGAGCCAGCCCGCGAGCTGGCGCAGCTCGGCCCCGAGCTCCTCGGCGGTGTCCTCGGGGGCACCGGTCTCGGCGTACGCCGCCTTGACGACCAGCCGCCCGGCGCCGCCGTCGAACTGCCGGTCGGCCTTGAGGTCGACCCGCGCGACGATGGCGTCGCGGAGCAGGAACGGGAGCACGTAGTAGCCGTGCACGCGCTTCTCCGCCGGCACGTAGATCTCGATCCGGTAGTGGAAGTCGAACAACGCCTCGGTGCGCGCCCGCTCCCAGACGACCGGGTCGAACGGGCTGAGCAGGGCGCGGGCGTCGATCCGCCGCGGCAGGCGGGCGTCCGCGTGCAGGTAGGCGGGGCGCTTCCAGCCGTCGACCGTCACCGGCACCAGCTCGCCCTCCTCCACGAGCTCCGCGACGGCGGCCGCGGTGTCCGCCACCGACATCCGGTAGTAGTCGCGCAGGTCCTGGACGGTCGCGACACCGTGCGACCGGGCCGCCCGGCGCACCAGCTCCCGGTTGGCGTCGGCGAGGCTCGGGGTGGGCTGCGCGAGGACGTCGGCCGGGATCACCCGCTCGGGGAGGTCGTAGCGGATCTCGAACTGCCCGTTGCGGCCGGCGATGGCGACGTCGCCGGTCATGTAGAGGTAGTCGAGCGCCTTCCGCGTCCCGGACCAGTTCCAGCCCCAGTTGCCCTTGTCCCGGGGGGTGCCGTCGTCGAGGTCGCGAGCGGTGGTCGCGCCCCGGGCGGCCACCTCGGCGAGCACCCGGGCGGCGAGCACCTCGTCGACGTCGCGCCACCACTTGCCCTTGCGCTCGCGGTACGACGCCATCCGGTGCTGCATGACCGGCCACAGCTCGACCGGCATGTACGCCTGCACGTGCGCCCAGTACTCGACGATCCGGCGCGGCCGCCGCTCCGCGGCGCGGCGCAGCATGTCCACGTCGTACGGCCCCATCCGCGAGTACAGCGGCATGTAGTGGGCGCGCTGCAGCACGTTGACGGAGTCCACCTGCAGGACGCCGGTGCGCTCGAGGGTCCGCTGGAACGTGCGCATGGTCGGCACCGTGTGCCGCGGGTCGAGGAAGCCCTGGGCGGCGAGCGCGACCCGGCGCGCCTGGGCGTTCGAGAGGCGATCAAGCACGGCCGAACTCAACCACGAGTCGCCGACACCCGTGCTGTCAGGGAGACCAGGGGGCGACCCCGTGCAACCCTGCTCCCGCCCCCTAGGGCAGCTCGAGCAGCTTCTCGCGGACGGCGTACATGACGGCCTCCATGCGGGAGTGGAGCTGGAGCTTCTCGAGGATGTTGCGCACGTGGTTCTTGACCGTGTTCTCGCTGATGTAGAGCTCTTTGGCGATCTCGCGGTTGTTCATGCCCTTGGCGACCAGCCGGAGCACCTCGAGCTCACGGTCGGTGAGCCGCAGGCCGGGCACGTGGTCGCGCTCGGGGCGCGACATCTGCTTGAACTCGTCGATCAGCTTGACGGCCATCGACGGGCTGATCAGCGACTGGCCGTCGGCCACCACCCGGACGGCCTGCGCGACCTCCTCGATCGAGGAGTCCTTGAGCAGGTAGCCGGACGCCCCGCTCTTCACGGCCTCGTAGAGGTCGGCCTCCTCGTCGGAGACGGTCAGCATGATGATCTTGGTGGTCGGGACGGCGTCCTTGATGGCCAGGCAGGCCTCGATGCCCGAGCGCTTCGGCATCCGGATGTCGAGGAGCACGACGTCCGGCGCCGCGCTGGACGCGAGGGACGTCCCCTCGATCCCGTCGCCGGCCTCCCCGACGACCTCGATGCCGGGCTCGATCGCCAGCAGCATCGTCAGGCCGCGCCGGAACAGCTCCTGGTCGTCGACGACGAGGACCCGGATGGGCTCTCGCTCGGCGTCGGTCGTCTGGTCGGCCACGAGAGGCATCATGACACGATCGGGCCGCCAAAGGGTGCTGCGCGGGTGGTGGAAAACACCGGTGGGATGGCCCGAAGGGGCCATCCCACCAGCGAGGTCGAGCGCGGAGTGCGGTCAGTCGGCGTCGCCGAGGTCCAGCGAGATCACGCCGTAGTCGTAGCCGCGCCGCCGGTAGACGACCGACGGGCGCTCGTTCTCCTTGTCCACGAACAGGTAGAAGTCGTGGCCGACGAGCTCCATCTCGTACAACGCCTGGTCGAGCGTCATCGGCGCTGCGGCGTGGGTCTTCTCGCGCACCACGAGCGGTCCGTCCCCGGTGACGTCGATCGGCCCGACCTGGCGCTCGGTCGTCACCGGCTCCGCCTCGTCGACGACCTCGTCCGCCGTGGGGGCGAGGGCCTGGCCCACCGAGACGGGCGTGCGGCGGCCCCGGTGCACCCGGCGCCGGTCGGCGGCTCGGCGCATCTGCTCCGCCATCTTGTCCACCGCGAGGTCGAGCGCCGCCATCTTGTCGGCGGCACACGCCTCGGCACGGATCACCGGTCCCTTGGAGAGCGCGGTCAGCTCGAGGCGTACGGCGCGGTCGGCCTGACGGGGGTTCTTCTCGCACTCGACCTCCACGTTCACGCGGATGATCCGATGGTCGTGCTTCTCCAGCCTCGTCAGCTTGTCCTCCACATGGCCGCGGAACCTGTCCGACAGCTCGCAGTGACGTCCGGTGACCACAACTTCCATGTGAACCTCCAGTTGCACGGTTGGTCTCGCGTGTTCAGCTGCTGCTCAGGGCAGGCAGAGGAGTCCGTCCGGCCGACCTGGTCTTCGACCCCACAATCGCCTGCTGAGGCTTCCGCGGCTTCTCTGCCACTACTGGCCTTCTCCCGGACGACGCCGCATCTGACGGCGTGGACGGGGCAGGACTTACCACTAAGCCGCACCGTGATCCCGCGCTCAGAGCGCGGTTACGTGGACCGTTTCGCCTGCGACTGGCATCGGCTTGCCGACGCGGGACCGGGGCTTGCCCAGATCCCTCGACGACGCAACCACGGACCCGGACGGACTCCATACAAAGACGTTAGTCGCTCGCCGGGGCGGGCGAAAGGGCGGGTCCCGCCGAGATCCTCCGGGTGGCCGCGACAGCTGCGATCGCGCCCACCGACAGCCCGACGGACTCCAGCGCGCGCTGCGCCTCCCGCGCGGTGGCACCACTGGTGATCACGTCGTCGCACACGATCAGCCGGGCTCGCGGGCGGGTGCGGGCCAGGCGGCGCAGCCCGGCCGACGGGACGTGCAGCGAGCCCGCGAGGTTGGCCGCGCGCTGCCCGGCGTCCAGGCCGGCCTGGTCGACCAGGCCCGCCCGCGTGCGCAGCAGGGGTACGGCGGGGGCGTGCAGGAGCCGGGCCGCCCGCGCGGTCACGGACCGGGTCGGGTCGTGACCGCGCGCCCGCACGACCGCCGGTCGCGACGGGACCGGCACGAGCACGATCGGGCCGTCGAGCCCGGCCGTCTCGACGGCCGTGGCCAGCAGCCGCGCGAGCGGCCGGGCGAGGGCCAGGACCCGGTGCTCCTTGTGCGCGAGGACCATCGCACGGACGGTCCCGGTGTACTCGTCCGCCGCCCACGGGGGCGCCAGGCCGGCCGGGGTCGGCGTCGGCCACGCCGGGCGACCGGTCGTCGGCAGCGCGGCGGCACAGCGGGCGCAGAGCACCCGCCCGGGCCGCTCGCAGCCGACGCAGTGGCCGCCGAGCAGGAGGTCGAGGGCCCCGTCGAGGACGTCGAGCAGCACCCGCCGATGCCAGCACCCCGGGAGCCCCGGTTCAACCGCCCGGGACCGCCCTGTGGATCAGCCGACGTAGACGATGGCCCGGATCGGGTCGTCGAACGTGATCGAGTGGGGGTCCGCGCTGACGACGACCAGCCCGCGGCGGGTGGTGCCGTAGATCGGCTCGTCGCCCACCGGTGAGCCTGCCAGGCCGAGCACCCGGCCCTCGACGTCGGTGGCGGTGGCGTCGGGTCCGATCGGCGCGCCGTCGACGGAGGCGGGCGCGACCTCGGATCGGGTCGGCGTGAGCGGGTTGAGCACCGCCAGGCTGGCGCTGGTGCGCCAGGAGATGTCGCGGACCGGCAGGCTCACGTCGTCTCCGACCGTGATCGGCTGGGCCGGCAGGGCCCCGAGCACGTCGCCCGCCCCGTTGTGCTCGATCCGGCTCATCATCAGCACGTCCCGGCCCGCGCGACGCACCACCGCGACGAGGCGGGTGCTGTCGCGCGAGACGAGGAACATCCGCACCCGCTCGCCGGTGAGGCCCGGGATCCGCAACGGGACGGCGCCGGCCGCGCCGGGGTCGACGTGGAAGACGCGGGCGCCGCGCGCGGTGCGGTCCACCAGCCACATCCGGTCGGAGAAGTCCCAGGCCGGGCGCAGGAAGTCGGTCCCGGTGGCGACCGTGCGCACCTTGCCCGCGCCGGCGTCCGCCAGGGGCGCGGCGAGCACCGTCGTACCGCCCTCGGTCACGCCGGCCGAACGGTTCGCCCCGAGGTCGACGCCGACCGACCGGAGGTCGTAGGACCGGTTCCCGAACGGTCCGTCCACCCGGCCCAGCGCGGCCGGGGTGCCGGACACGAGCCGTCCCGCACGACTGAGGCCGTAGAGCAGCGGGCTCGACTGGAAGCCGGCCGGGTCGTACTCGGCGCCACCGTCGACCCGGTAGGAGCTCACCCCGCCGGGCAACGGCACGGGAGCGCCACCCACCGAGAGGCGGATGCTCTTCACCTTCGGCTCCTGGCGCAGGGTCCAGGCGAACTGCGCCATCATCAGGTCGACGGTGTTCGCCGACAGCTGCCCGGCGTCACCGGTGAGGAGCACGTCGGCGACGCCTTCGTCTGAGACCGTCACGCCGACGGCCACGTCCAGACCGCGCGGGATGAAGGTCTGGGCGACCCGCTGCAGGCCGGACCCCGGCCCCATCAGCAACGCCTCGGTCAGGCTGGTGGCCAGCTGGTCGCCGGTCGGCACGAAGACCGGCTCGGGCTCGAGGATCGAGGCGGTCGGGTCGAAGAAGTAGAGCGAGACCGGCCGGTAGCGGTCGGCGAACCAGTTCTCGGGCACGATCAGGGCGTTCGGCGCGTCGTCGATGCGCCACTCGCCGTCGGCGCGCACCATCGACAGCGTGACCGTGCGCTGCCGCGGCGGGAGCGCCCCCTGCCAGGCACCCCGGGCGTCCAGGTGGTTCGCAGTGGTGAGCCGCACGGTGACCTCACCACCGACGTCGCGAGGCGTCGGCGGCGCGCCGTACGTGATGGTCTGGTGCTGCGGGTTCCAGGCCGCGGCCGCGTCGGTCGTCAGGTACTCCTTGGCGGTCGCCAGGTCCAACGGCCACTTCTGCATCGCGTTGACGAAGCCCCGCGCGACCTCGGTGCGCGACCAGCCCGGCTGCGGCGGCAGCGGGTCGATGAACGCCGCACCCTGCGCGGAGACCGGGTCACCCTGGGCCCGCGTCGTCACGACCGGACCGTCGTTCGGCATGCCGACGCAGCCGACCAGCGCGAGACTGGTCACGAGCACGAGCAACGCGGCGAGCGGGCGCCTCACGAGACCGGCTCCGCGATGTCGGTCGGGACGAGCGGCAGCGGGCTGTGCCGCAGCACACCGCCGACCCGGCGCGGGAGCGTGAGGCGGAACTGCGCCCCCTCCCCCGGCCGGCCCCATGCCTGGAGCCAGCCACCGTGGAGGTGGGTGTCCTCGAGCGCGATCGAGAGGCCGAGCCCGGTGCCGCCGCTGGTGCGGGCGCGCGCCGGGTCGGCGCGCCAGAACCGGTTGAACACCATCGACGCCTCGCCGGGAGCCAGCCCGACGCCGTTGTCGCGGACCGCGATCGCCGCGGCGTGCTCGTCGCCCGCGACGTGCACGACGATCGCGTCGGGGCCGTCCGCGGCGGCGTGGTCGATCGCGTTGGTGACGAGGTTGCGGACGATCCGCTCCACCCGGCGTACGTCGGCCTGGGCCAGGCAGGCGTGGTCGGGTGCCTGCACCACCACCTGCACGCCGCGCTGCTGCGCGAGGGGTCGGGTGGCATCGACGATGCGATGGGCGACGTCGACCAGGTTCACGTCGTCCAGCTCGAGCACGGCGGCGCCCGCGTCGAAGCGGCTGATCTCGAGCAGGTCCGCGAGCAGCGTCTCGAACCGGTCGAGCTCGGTCTGCAGGAGCTCCGCCGCGCGCGCGGTGGCGGGATCGAAGTCGTCGCGGGCGTCGTGCAGGACGTCGCCGGCCATCCGCACCGTCGTCAGCGGCGTGCGCAGCTCGTGGGAGACGTCGGAGACGAAGCGGCGCTGCACCCGGCTGAGCTCCTCGAGCTGGCGGATCTGGCGCTGCAGGTTGCTGGCCATCTGGTTGAAGGAGGTGGCCAGACGGGCGAGGTCGTCCTCGCCGGACACCTTGAGGCGCTCCTGGAGCTGGCCGGCCGCGAGCCGCTCGGCGACCCGGCGGGCCATCCGGATCGGCGTCACCACCTGCCGGGTCACCAGCCAGGTCATGCCCGCGACCAGCACGAGCAGCAGCGTGGCCGCGGCCAGCAGGGCCCGGGTGACCAGTGCCAGCGTCTCCTCCTGCTCGTCGAGCGGGAAGAGGTAGTAGAGCGTGTAGGTCTCGGCGTCGGCGGGGAGCTGCACCTGGGAGCCGACCACGATGCCGGGCTTCTCGGTGGTGACGCCGTCCTCGGTGCTGTGGATGGTCGTGTACGTCCACGCCGTGCTCGACGCGTCCTCGTCGAAGTGCCGCTCCAGTGACACCGGCACGCTCGAGGTGTCCAGGCCGGGCGTGAAGTTCGCGCCACCGTCGGAGATCCGGCTGCCCGGCAGCGCCGGGCCGACCAGCACGACCGAGAAGCCGCGGGTCTCGCCGCGCTGGATCAGGATGCCGGCCAGTCCCTGCTGCTGCTGCACGGCGTCGTTGCCGGTCTGCCGCGACGCCTCGAGCAGGTCACGCGCACCGGCGGTCTCGTCGTTCGCCTCCGCGACGACCGCGTCGACCCGGTGGTCGAGCAGGCCCTCCCGGGTCTGCTGGAGCAGGAACCAGCCGACCACGCTGATCACCACGGCGCTCAGCACCACGGTGCTGGCCACGACGCGCGCCTGGATGGAGCGGCGCCAGAAGGTCAGTCCCCGTCGGAGGGCCTGCGGGAGCCTGCGCGAGCCGACCGGGGATCGAAGGTGCAGCATCGGCTCGGCCTACGACGTCCCGGCCTTGTATCCCACGCCCCGGACCGTCACGACGATCTCCGGGTTCTCCGGGTCGTGCTCCACCTTGGAGCGCAGCCGCTGCACGTGCACGTTCACCAGCCGCGTGTCGGCGGCGTGCCGGTAGCCCCACACCTGCTCGAGCAGCACCTCGCGGGTGAAGACCTGCCAGGGCTTGCGGGCCAGGCAGACGAGCAGGTCGAACTCGAGGGGCGTCAGGCTGATGGCGGCGCCGTTCCGCGTGACCCCGTGGCCGGCCACGTCGATGGTGAGGTCGCCGATGGTGAGCGTCTCCGGCGTCGGCGCGTCGAACCGGCGGATCCGGGCCCGGATCCGGGCCACGAGCTCCTTGGGCTTGAACGGCTTCACGACGTAGTCGTCGGCGCCGGACTCGAGCCCGACGACCACGTCGACGGTGTCGCCCTTCGCGGTCAGCATCACGATCGGGACCCCGGACTCGGCCCGGATCTCCTTGCAGACGTCGATGCCGTCCTTGCCGGGCAGCATCAGGTCGAGCAGGACCAGATCCGGGCGGTAGTCGCGGAACTCTTCGATCGCGTGGTCACCGCGCGTGACCATCCGGCTGTCGAAGCCCTCCTGGCGCAGCACGATCGTCAGCATCTCCGCCAGGGACGCGTCGTCGTCGACCACCAGGATGCGGCCCTTGGTCCCCGGGTCGCTGGGTGGCCCCGACGGGGCGCCGACGGACTCGCTCATGTCGTCAATAGTGCCAGCCCGGGGGCGTGGAACCGGTCAGTAGCGGTACTGCTCCGGCTTGTACGGCCCCGCGACGTCGACGCCGAGGTACTTCGCCTGGTCGTCGGTGAGGGTCGTGAGCCGCACGCCGAGGGCGTCGAGGTGCAGGCGGGCGACCTCCTCGTCGAGGTGCTTCGGGAGCACGTAGACGCCGACCGGGTACTCCTCGGGCTTGGTGAAGATCTCCACCTGCGCGAGGACCTGGTTGGTGAAGGAGTTCGACATCACGAACGACGGGTGGCCGGTCGCGTTGCCGAGGTTCATCAGCCGGCCCTCGGAGAGCACGATGATCGAGTTGCCGGCCGGGAAGGTCCAGACGTCGACCTGCGGCTTGACGTTCTTGCGGACCACGCCGTCGTACGACTCGAGGCCGGCCATGTCGATCTCGTTGTCGAAGTGGCCGATGTTGCCGACGATCGCCTGGTGCTTCATCCGGGTCATCTGGTCGACGGTGACGACGTCCTTGTTGCCGGTCGCGGTGATGATGATGTCCGCGGTCGGGAGCACCTCGTCGAGGGTCGAGACCTGGTAGCCGTCCATGGCCGCCTGGAGCGCGCAGATCGGGTCGATCTCGGTGACGATGACGCGGGCGCCCTGGCCGCGCAGCGACTCCGCGCAGCCCTTGCCGACGTCGCCGTAGCCGCACACGACCGCGACCTTGCCGCCGATGAGGACGTCGGTGGCGCGGTTGATGCCGTCGATCAGCGAGTGGCGGCAGCCGTACTTGTTGTCGAACTTCGACTTGGTGACCGAGTCGTTGACGTTGATGGCCGGGAAGAGCAGCGAGCCCTCCTTCATCATCTCGTAGAGACGGTGGACACCGGTCGTGGTCTCCTCGGTGACGCCCTTGATGGAGTTCGCCTTCGGGGTCCAGTACGACGCGTTGGCCGCGAGCTGGTCGTTGAGCACCTCGAAGACGACCTTCTGCTCGTGGCTCGTGGCGGTGGCCGGGTCCGGTGCGGAGCCCGACTTCTCGGCCTGGACGCCGAGGTGCACGAGCATGGTGGCGTCGCCGCCGTCGTCGAGGATCATGTTCGGCTGGTCGTCGCCCCAGTCGAGGATCTGGCGGGTGCACCACCAGTACTCCTCCAGCGACTCGCCCTTCCACGCGAACACCGGGACGCCCTGGGGGTCCTCGACGGTGCCGTGGGGGCCGACCACGATCGCGGCGGCCGCGTGGTCCTGGGTCGAGAAGATGTTGCAGGAGGCCCAGCGCACCTGGGCGCCGAGCGCGACCAGCGTCTCGATGAGGACGGCGGTCTGGATCGTCATGTGCAGCGAGCCCACGATCTTCGCGCCCGCCAGCGGCTTCGCGTCGCCGTACCTCTCGCGCATCGCCATCAGGCCGGGCATCTCGTGCTCGGCGAGCTGGATCTCGGTGCGGCCGTAGTCGGCCAGGGTGAGGTCGGCGACCTTGAAGTCCATGTCTGCTCCTGGTCCAGAGGGGCTGGTGCTGCCTGGAATCCGAGACTAGATCGACCTAGGAGTTTCCGAAGAATCGTCGGCGCACCCTGCCGACGAGCGGCGACACCACGTTGACGACGGGGATCAGCAGCAGCCCGAGCAGGAGTCCGAACGCCGCCGAGAGAGCGGTGTTGACGAGCCACCCCTGGACGCCGTGGTGGACGGCCTGCTCGGCGTGGTGCACGAGGTCGTAGAGCGGGTGCCACCCGAGCTCGTCGAGGCCGTTGAGGACGATGTGTCCACCCACCCAGAGCATCGCGGCGACGCCCACCACCGAGATGACCGAGAGCAGCCTCGGGGTCCCGACCACCAGGCCCCGCCCGACCTTCTGCGCGACCGACGACGACCGCTGCGCCAGCGAGAGACCGACGTCGTCGAGCTTCACGATGATCGCGACGACGCCGTACACCGCGATCGTGATGACGACCGCGACGACGACGAGGATCGCGAGCCGGGCGAGGAACGCCTGGTCGGCGACCTCGTTGAGCGCGATCACCATGATCTCGGCGGACAGGATCAGGTCGGTGCGGATCGCGCTGGCGACCATCGTCCTCTCGGCGTCCGGGCCGTCCTCGGCGACCGGGTGGTCGTGGTGGTCGTGGCCACGGAGCCGGCCCCACACCTTCTCGGCGCCCTCGAAGCAGAGGTAGGATCCGCCGACCATCAGGATCGGCGTCAGCAGGCCCGGCAGGAACTGGCTGAGCACCAGTGCCACCGGGAGGATGATCAGCAGCTTGTTGCGCAGCGACCCCACCGTGATCTTGCGGATCATCGGCAGCTCGCGGTCGGCGGTCACGCCGTGGACGTACTGCGGCGTCACCGCGGTGTCGTCGACCACCACGCCGGCGGCCTTGGTGGTCGCGCGGCCCGCCGCGGCACCGACGTCGTCGATCGATGCGGCGGCCATCCGCGCCAGTGCTGCGACGTCGTCGAGCAGCGCGAAGAGCCCACCAGCCATGGGGTCGAGCCTATCGGGAGCTCACGGGCTCCTCGGCGGCGGACGACTCGAGCTCGGCCTGCACCTCGGGCTGCACCTGGTCCTTGGCGGCGCTGAGGTCGACGGCCTGCTCGACGTGGCGTTCGGCGTAGCCGAGCGGGTCGACCAGGTCCTTGAGCCGGCGGGCGACGGGGGCGCTCGCGAGCAGCAGCGCCAGTGCGACCGCACCGGCCGTCGTGATGCCGAAGGAGAGGATCGCGTGGTCGTCGGACCAGTTGTCGAACCCCGCGTAGTCGGCGCCCTTCACCGCGAAGCCGTGGAACAGGTAGACGACCAGCGTGTAGGCGCCCATGGCGGTGAACCAGCCCCGGATCCGCGGCACGAGAGCGAGGAACGCCCACGCGCCGAGGCAGCCGATCGCGAGCACCAGGCTGCGGGTGAGCAGCGCGTGCAGGTCGTCGGCGTACCCCATCTCGTCGTACCTGGACCGGTAGTAGAGCCACTCGGTGCTGGCCCAGCCGTCGGTCCAGGTCGTCGCGATCCAGATGCCGACCAGCACGGCCACCGCGGCGACCCTGGCCGGTCGCTTGCGCAGCAGCTCGAGCCGCTCGGGAGTCGCCTTGAGACCCATCACGAAGAACGGCAGGAGGCCGAGCACGCGTGCCAGGTCGAGGGTGTCGCCGGCGTACATGCCCGCGACCAGGCTGACCGCCACGGCGGCCACCATGCCGAACGGCAGCGGCTTGAAGACCGGCGTCACCAGCCGCCACAGGAACAGCGCCGAGAGGTACCACATCGGCCAGTGCGGGTCGCGGAACAGGTCGGCGAGCTCCTCGCCGCCGACGTAGATGCGGAACAGCGCGAGCGCGGACTCGAAGAGGAGGTACGGGACGACCACCGTGCGGAACAGCTGCCACATCCGCATCCGGGTCCAGGCGAAGCGCTGGGACAGATAGCCGGTCACGAAGACGAACGCCGGCACGTGCCAGGCGTACAGGAAGTCGTAGAGGTGCTCGTTGACCGCGGTGTCGGGCAGCAGCACCCAGGCGTGCCCGACGACGACCAAGGTCACCAACGCCATCTTGGCGTTGTCGAACCAGGGGTCCCGGGGGGTGGCGGCCACGTCCTCCGGTTACCCGCTGGGCGGTGGGTTCAGTCCTCGACGAAGCCGATCCGGAGATACTCCGCGGCGTAGGTCCCGCTCAGCAGCAGCGAGGCGTACCTGGCCACTTCGGAGGGCGCCTCGGTGGTCACCGTCTCGACCCGTACGCCGTGTGCGACGGCGGCCGCCTGCAGCCGGCCGCGGTGCTCGCGCACGACGGGGTCCTCGGCTCCGTCATCGAGCACGAGCAGCATCGGGCGCAGGTCTCCTGCCGGGTCGGCGAACGGGTCGTCGAAGACGTCGCGGGGGCGGGTGGCCTCGAGGACGGGCAGCAGGTGCTCGGCGTCGCCGGCGAGCGCGGTCCGGCCGCTGGCGCGCCGGATCGACTCGGCGACCCGGCGCGCGGCACGCGCCGCCAGCACCGAGCCGCCCCAGACGAGGGGGTTGGCGTCCGCCAGCGCGATGGCCAGCATCTTCGCCGGGTTGACGGCGAGGTCGCGGTGCGGCGAGCACTCGATCGCGACCTGGTCGAGGGCGTCGGCGACCTGCTCGGCGTCCGCCTCGGGGCCGAGCGAGACGCGGTGCAGGTAGTCCAGGACGATCACCGCCGTCGCGAGCTGGTCCCGCGTGGTGGTCGGGAGGATCGTGCTCCAGCGGCCGGCGGCGTGGTCGGCGACCAGGGACGCGGGCGGGCAGGCCACGATGACCTGGCAGCCGCGGCGGACCGCCTCCGCGACGGCCGAGGCCGTCCCGGTGTCGGCGCCGTCGGGAGCGAGCACCACGACCAGGTCGAGGCTGCCGGCCCAGCCCGGCAGCGCGGGGCCGGGCCAGGCCACGAACGGCACCGGGCACCACGGCTCGAGCACGGCTCGGAGCAGGCGGGAGTCCGGACCCGCGGCGACGACCGCACGTGGCCGGGCGAGCTCCTCGCCGCGGCGTACCGCCTCCGCGGTGGCCTCGCTGGCGTCGCCCGCGTCGCGGCGCACCCGGGCACCGGTCTCCGCGAGCAGCCGGAGCCCGCCGCCGGCGGACTCGAGCACGGCGGCGTCGTCCAGACGGGACTCGTCGAACCAGGTGGCCATGGTCAGGCGGGCTTGCGGGCCTCGTCGACCAGCAGCACCGGGATGTCGTCGCGGACCGGGTAGGCCAGCCCGCACCCGGTGCAGACGAGCTCCTCACCCTCCACGGCGAGGTCCGAGCGGCAGGCCGGGCAGACGATGATCTCCAAAAGCGCGGGGTTGATGTTCATCGGTCACTCCTGATCTCGGCGAGGACGCCGTCTCGGACGCGGGTCATGGTCTGCTCGTCGCGGCCCTCGGCGTTGAGGCGGAGCAGCGGCTCGGTGTTGGACGGTCGGACGTTGAAGGTCCAGTCGGCGTGGCTGACGGTGAGGCCGTCCAGCCGGTCGGTGGTGACGCCGTCGCGGCCGGCGTACGACGCCTCGAGGGCGTCCATGACCGCGGTCTGGTCGGTGACCTCGCTGTTGATCTCGCCCGAGAGCACGTAGCGCTCGAACTCGGCGAGGAGCCCGGACAGCGGGACGTCGGTCTCGGCGAGTGCCGCGAGCGCGTGCAGCGCGGCGAGCATGCCGGAGTCGGCGCGCCAGAAGTCGCGGAAGTAGAAGTGGCCGCTGTGCTCCCCTCCGAAGATCGCCCCGGTCTCGGCCATCGTCGCCTTGATGTAGGAGTGGCCGACGCGGGTGCGGACCGGGTTGCCGCCGAGCTCCGCGACGATCTCCGGCACCGCCCTGCTCGTGATGAGGTTGTGGATCACGGTGGCGCCCGGCTCCTTGCGGAGCTCCCGGGTCGCGATCAGGGCGGTGAGCGTGGACGGCGAGACCAACCCGCCGCGCTCGTCGACGAGGAAGCAGCGGTCGGCGTCGCCGTCGAAGGCCAGGCCGATGTCGGCGCCCTCGGCGAGCACCCGGGCCTGGAGGTCGCGGAGGTTCTCCGGCTCGATCGGGTTGGCCTCGTGGTTCGGGAACGTGCCGTCCAGGTCGAAGTACATCGGCACCAGCTCGACGTCCGGCCCGAGGCGTTCGAACACGGCGGGTCCGGTGTGGCCGGCCATGCCGTTGCCGGCGTCCACCACGACCTTGAGCGGCCGGCCCTTGACGGGCGCGAGCGCGAGCAGGTGTGCGGCGTACGCCTCCAGGACGTCGTGCTCGGAGATGTCGCCGGGGACAGAGGCGATCGGGACCGGGCCGGGCACCAGGTCGCGGATGTCGGCGAGGCCGGTCTCCACGCCGATCGGCTGGGCGTGGCTGCGGCACATCTTGATGCCGTTGTACTGCGCCGGGTTGTGGCTCGCGGTGAACATCGCGCCGGGGTGACCGAGGTGGCCGGAGGCGAAGTAGAGCTGGTCGGTCGACGCGAGGCCGATCAGGACGACGTCCGCGCCCGCTCCGCTCGCGCCCTCGGCGAACGCGCCGGCCATGCCGGGCGAGCTCGGCCGCATGTCGTGGCCGACCACGACCGTCGCGGCGCCGGTGACCCGGACGAACGCCGCGCCCGTCGCCCGGGCCAGGTCCTCGTCGACCTGGTCGGGAACGATGCCGCGGACGTCGTACGCCTTGAAGACCGCGCGCAGGTTCGCCGGGTCGAGGGTGTCGGCCATGGCGCGAGGATAGTGCCGGTGGCTCAGTCGGTGGTGAGGACCCGGAGGTGACCCCGGCGGGCGGTCTCGCGACCGGTCTCCTCGGCGGGGGCGATCCGTGCCTGCGGCGCCGGGCGCCCGGCCTCGCGGACGGCGTCGGCCAGCGCCAGCAGGTCGTCGCTGGAGGGTCCCGGGGCCGCCGTGTCCGTGGCGAGGCGGAGCACCTCCCACCCACGCGGTGCGCTGAGTCGCTCGCTGTGCACCTCGCAGAGGTCGTAGGCGTGCGGCTCCGCGTAGGTCGCCAGCGGTCCGAGGACCGCGGTCTGGTCCGCGTACACGTAGGTCAGCGTGCAGATCGCGGCGCGGCCGCAGGCCGTGCGCGAACAGCGGCGGGCAGGACTCACGCGGCAGACGGTACCCGCCTCCCCCACCGGTCCCCATTAGGCTCGCGGCGTGGATCGGAAGCGGCCTTCTCGTGACCGGCGCGGGCGCGGGATGCGTGGCCCGGCCGTCCTCCCCCGGGTTCCCGGGCAGCCCGAGCTGCCCACGGCCCGCGAGCGGTTCGACGACCTCGCGCTCGGCATCGTCACCGACATCGACGCGCGCTGGCAGGACCGGCTCGGCCTGGTCGAGTACGCCGTCGAGGACGCGCCGCAGATCCCCGACGACTGGGCGTCCGGGACGGTGCCGCTCTCCTCGCTCGTGCGCGGCTCCGGCACCACCCCCACCCGGCTGGTGCTGTTCCGGCGTCCGATCGAGCACCGCTGCGAGACCCGCGAGGACCTCGAGGCGATGGTGCTGACCGTGGTCGTCGAGCAGGTGGCCGAGCTGCTGGGCATCGACGCCGACCAGGTCGACCCGAGGTACGAGAGCGACTGACCGATTCAACGGCGGGGTGGGTGGGCACCGGGTGGCATGCGGATCGCGGTCACGGGAGCAAGCGGGAACGTCGGGTCGGCGCTGGTGGACCGGCTGGTCGACGACGGCCACGAGGTGGTCGGGATCGTACGGCGACCGCCCGACGACGACCGTCTCGACTGGCACCGGGTCGACCTGACGGACGAGGCGCAGGTGCCGGACCTCGAGCGCGCGGTGCAGGGTGCCGATGCCGTCGTGCACCTGGCCTGGGGGTTCCAGCCCTCGCACCGGATCGACCACCTCCGTGCCCTCGGGGTGGACGGCACGAGGCGGGTGGCGGAGGCCGCCGTGCGCGCCGGCGTACCGCACCTGGTGCACCAGTCCTCGGTCGGCGCCTACTCCCCGCGGCGCGACCTGAGCCCGGTGCGGGAGGACCACCCGACGGACGGGGTCGAGTCCTCGCCGTACTCCCGGCACAAGGCCGCCGCCGAGAAGCTCCTCGACGAGTACGACGGCCGCCTGACGGTCACCCGGATGCGGCCGGGCATCATCGGGCAGCGACGCGCCGCCGGCGGCCTGCTCCGGTACGCCGTGCCGCTGCTCGTGCCGGGACGGCTGCTGACCTGGCTGCCGGTGCTGCCCCTCGACGACGTCGTGCAGCTGTCGATGGTGCACGCCGACGACGTGGCGGACGCGATCGCGCGGGTGCTGGACCGGAAGACGGGCGGCGCCTTCAACCTCACGGCCGGCTCCGTCGACGCCGACGAGATCGCCGACGTGCTCGGCGCGCGGCGGGTCGCGGTGCCGATGCCGGTGCTCCGCGCGGCCGCCAGCGCGACCTGGCACCTGCGGCTCCAGCAGGTCGACCCCGGCTGGGTCGACCTGGCCCGCCACGCCCCGGTCCTCGACGCGTCAAGGGCCGGGCAGGAGCTCGGCTGGACGCCCCGGAGGTCCGCACGCGAGGTGCTCGAGGAGGTCGTCGACAGCATGGTCCACGGCGACGCCGGCGACAGCGCCGCGCTCCGTCGCCGCACGGTCCCGCGCGAGATCGGCAGCCTGCTCCGCCGCGGTCCGGTCAGCCGCCGGGTCCGCCCGTAGGGTGTCCTACGGCAGGCCGGGGCGCACGGCCGGCACCAGCCCGTTCATGGCGGGCACGGTGAGCGGGACGGCCGCAGCGCCGTCGTCGGTGATCAGCACGGCGCCGCTGATCGTGGTCCCCGTCGGCGTGACGGTCACCAGCTCGGCCCCGGCCGGGAGCGCGACCGTGATGCCGTGGTCGGGGCTGACGTCCACCTTCACGTCGTGCAGCTCCTCACCGGAGGCGGTGCGGGCGACGACGTCGACGGTCCCGGCGCCGGCGGCACCCGCGAGCAGCAGGCTGCGCTCCTCCCCCTTGGTCCCCGCCGGCAGCAGGACGGTCGACGGGCCGTCGACGACCGGGCCCGGTACGGCGTGCGAGAGGTCGCCCTCGGCGTATGAGCGCAGCGAGGCGGTGACCGGCTCGTTGGCGGTGATCAGCAGCCCGGTGACGTCGCCCTTCTTCACGATGTCCGCGAGCGCGGCGGACAGGTTGAGCTTGCCCGCGCTCTCCGGGGGGATGCGCAGGTCGGGCACGCCCTTGGGCGTGAAGACCGACTCCTCCGTCACGACCTGGATCGTGGCGCGGACCTCGTCGGAGCCGCCGTTGGCGACCACGAGGGCACGCCGCGCGTCGGATCCCGGAGCGATGCCGAGGAGCAGGTTCGCGGTCGCGGGATCGGCCTGCGCGGACAGCCAGTCCTGCGTGGTCCGCCCGCGGCCGAGCGGGTCGTACCGGTCCAGGATCGTGGCGCCGACCCGGCCGCGGGCGGCGACCACCTCGAGCGCGAGCTCGTCGCGCCGCGGGACGATCGAGGAGAGGTCGAGCCGGACACTGCTGCCGCCGGTCACGGAGATGCCGCGCAGCCGCGGCGCGTCGACAACGCCGTGCCGGCCGTAGACCGTGACGTCGGCGACCGCGGTGCCGGAGTCGGGGTTCGTGAGCTCGAGGATCGAGGTGTGGGCGGCTCCCGCGCCGACCCCGGTGAACCAGGAGTGCGCCGCCGGCGGGACACAGCTCGCGACCGCGGGCTGGTCGGTGCCGAACCGTGCCGCGACCAGGCCGGGTGCGGTGTCGTCCTCGCCGTACACCGCGACCGGCCCGTCGCCGGCGTCGAGCGACGTCGTCCTGCCGGAGGCGACCTGGGCCTCCTTCTTGTCCGAGCCGAGGCCGACCTGGACCGGCCCGTCGACGCCCTCGGCGGCACTGGAGATCGACACCGCCGAGGAGCCCGACGGGCACACCACGGTCGAGCGGGTGAGCGCGGTCAGCGCCGGCGCCGCCGCGGTGTCAGCGGGCTCGGACGGGCGGACGAGCAGCAGCGCGAGGGCGCAGACGACCGGCAGCACGACCGCCAGCAGCGTCGTCAGGTTCAGCCTGGAGGTGGCCCGGCGACCTGCGGGTGCGGAGTGGCTCATGACGACCGCCTCCGGTTCGCGGTGGGCAGGCAGAGGACCAGCACCACGAGGATCGCGACGCCCTGGACGATGAGCAGCGCGACCCGCAGCCACGACGTCGGCCCGTTGAGGCCGGACGCGTCGAGCCGCCGGTCCACCTGCCAGGCCCGGGTCGACCGGTCGGCCGCGCTCGCCTGCACGAGACCTGCGGCGGCGTCGAGGACCGCGGCCACGTCGCCGTCGGCGGGCGACGGGAGCACGACGTACTCGATGCCGTTCCTGCCGAGCTCGTCGACGACCGCGGGGGTGGGCCGCGAGACCAGCTCGCGCACGGTGCCGGTGAACGCGGTGTCCTCGGCGGTCAGGTTGAGGACCTCGTCCTCGCCGAGCGTCACGCCGTCACCGCGGCGCACGGTGTAGCTGAGGCCGTCGTCGACGCTGCCGCGGACGACGAGGATGCCGTGCTCGGGGCCCTCCTCCGAGCTCTGCACCATGTAGACCGGGATGTCGCTGTCGATGCCCTCGTCGATGGCGTTGTCCGACCCGACGACCCACCACCCCAGCGTGCCGAGGGGTACGGCGGCCGCGCCGACGGCCACGACCGCGGCGACCACCCGCCGCCAGGAGAGCAGCTCGCGCGTCGCCCCGACGGCGCCGAGGACGGCCGCGACCAGGAACGCCCCCTGCAGCACCACGACCAGGGCGCCGAGCCCGGTCTCGGCGGTCGTCGCGGCGAGGTCGAGCGAGAACGCGCCCAGCAGCACAGCCACGAGCGCCGCGACCAGGGCGACCACCCAGCAGACCAGCACCGGGATCCGGGTCGCGCGCGGCAGCAGTGCGAGGAGGGCGAAGAGGGCGAGGACGGCGCCGAGCCACCACGGTGCGCCCAGGTCGCCGAGCCGGCCGGTGGCCAGGTCGAGCCCGTCGATGCTGGGCGCCGGCAGCCGCCCGATGTCGAGCAGCAGCGCGGCACCCGCCCGGCGCTGGAGGGCGGGGACCCACCACGGCGCCAGCAGCAGCGGCACCAGGCCGACGGCCGCGGCGGGCGGACCCCACACGGACCGGTCCCGGCCCGCGCCGCGGACGATGAGGAAGGCCGCCACGACCACGACCAGCCCGAGGACGACCGCGAACAGCCACAGCACCGGCGCGAAGGCCGTCGCGAGGGCGAGCAGCAGCCCGGTCCGCCACGCGGCCCGCCACCGCCGGTCCGCGTCCGGGTCGGCGAAGCCGAGCGCCGCGTGGGCGAGCCACGGCAGCAGCGCCGCGACGACCACCACGCCCAGCCGGCCGTCCCCCCAGGCCCCGCACGCGACCGGCACCAGCGCCCAGGTCGTCGCGCCCCAGAGCAGCACCCAGCGCGGCGCACCGGCCGAGGTCACCAGGCGGCCGACGACGCGCAGGAACCGCCAGGCACCCCACACGCCCAGTGGCACCGCGAGCAGGAGGACGACCGAGACCGCGGCGCCGGGACTGCCGCCGAGCAGCGTCGCCAGCAGCGCGAGCGGGAGGAGGTACGCCGGGGCAGGGACCGCGGTGCCCGTGCCCAGCGGGTGCCAGGTCTCGCCGTACAGGCGCCACCAGTCCGAGACGACCGACGGTGCCGGCGACAGGCCGCCGCCGGCCACCGAGTCGAGCACGCCGCGGGCACCGACCAGCGCGACCACGACGAACAGCGTGATCGCGAGAGCGATCGGGTTCGTCACGAACCGGACCACCCAGCCGGTGTCCTCGAGGAGGTCGTCCTCGTCGGTGCGCGGGCGGGTGAGCGTGCTGGCGGGGGCGTGCTCGGCGGCGGCGATGCGACGCCGCTCCGCCACGTCCTGCGCCTGGTTGGTCGCGGCCGCGACGAGGTCGCCGAGGAAGTCGAGCCCGTGCCGGTACGGCACCCACCACGGCGCCAGCAGCGACCGCGCGTGCTCCTCCGCCACCGCGCCCTTCTCCCGACGCGCACGGCGCGCGGCCCGGATCTCGCCGGGGTGGGCGTAGATGTTGAGCAGCGCCGCGAGGTCGTCGAGTGCCTCGCCGACCGAGCGGACGACGAGGAACCCGACCATCCGCAGGAGGGTGCCGAAGAAGAGGCGCACCGCCAGCCACGGCAGCGACCGCCGCCGGGCGTTGGCGAGCAGGGTGAACAGCGCGGCCCGGCGCTCCTGGTAGTGGGTGTGCCGGCCGGTCAGCGGGGTACGCCGGACTCCGCGGTGCGCGGCCTCGGCGTGGAACACGACCGCCTGCGGTACGACGAGGGTGCGGTGCCCGGCGGCCGCCGCGCGCCAGCCGAAGTCCAGGTCGTTGCCGAACATCGGCAGCTGCCGGTCGAAGCCACCGAGCTCCTCGAGGACCGTGCGGCGCACCAGCATGCCCGCGGTGTTCACCGCGAGCACCTCGCGGACCTCGTCGTGCTGGCCCTGGTCGTACTCGCCGCGCTCGAGACCGGTCTCGCGCCGGCCGGTGCCGGAGATGGTGACGCCGAGCTCGAGCAGTCGCTTCAGCGAGGGCCACTCGCGCAGCTTCGGGCCCAGCACGTCGGCGGCAGGGTCGGCCGCGGCGGCCTCGAGCAGCGCGGCGAGCGCATCCGGCGCGGGGTTGGCGTCGTCGTGCAGGAGCCAGATCCACTCGCTGGTGGACCCCTGCTCACGCAGCCGCTCGAGGCCCAGGTCCACGGCGGCCGGGAAGGAGGTGGAGCTCGGCGCGCTGAGCACGGCGCCGAAGGCGCGCTCGACGAGCTCGGCGCTCTCGTCCTTGCTGCCGGTGTCGATCCCGAGGACCGCATCGACCGGCGTGGTCTGGGCGGTCAGGCCGTCGATGACGGCGGGCAGCCAGCGACTGCCGTCGTGACTGACGAGCAGCGCCGTGACCGAGGAAACCACGGGCCAGACCCTAACGGCCGGGCCCTGAGCAGGATCCGGGGGAGCAGGATCCGGGGGAGCAGGATCCGGGGAGCCGTCTCGGCGGGGTGCCCCTCCCCCGGGGCACCCCCACCGCGTCAGACGAGTCGGACCGAGGTCAGACGGCGCGCTTCTTCAGCTTGCGGCGCTCTCGCTCGGAGAGACCGCCCCAGATGCCGAAGCGCTCGTCGTTGCCCAGCGCGTACTCGAGGCAGTCGTCTCGCACCTCGCACGTCAGGCAGACCTTCTTGGCCTCCCGCGTCGATCCTCCCTTCTCAGGGAAGAACGCCTCGGGATCGGTCTGTGCGCAGAGCGCACGTTCCTGCCAACCCGCTTCCTCGGCGTCCCCGTCGAGGAGAAATAGTTCTCTCACGGCTTTGCCCTTTCGACCCGGTACTGCTCCCACATCCCCGTTCCCCCCGCGGCCCCGTCGGCGACGGGTCCGGATCCCGCGAAGGAATCGCGAACGACACTGTGGGAATTACATGCCTGTCGTACCCCGAAAGTCAACCCCGGATCTGCTATGGCGAAGACCGGCGAAACGCTGCGCGGACCCCGTGCGGCAAGGTATCCGCATGCGAAACCTCACGGTGCTCTCCGGTGGGATGGGTGGCGCCCGGTTCCTCCAGGGTCTCCTGCACGGCATCGAGCGCGGTCTGCTGCCCGGGGTCGAGCGCGACGCGACGGTCACCGTGGTCGCGAACACCGCGGACGACCTGTGGGTCCACGGACTCAAGGTGTGCCCCGATCTCGACACGGTGATGTACACCCTCGGCGACGGCATCGATGCCGAGCGCGGGTGGGGCCGCCGCGACGAGACATGGAGCGTCAAGGAGGACCTGGCGGCGTACGGCGTGGAGCCGTCGTGGTTCGGCCTGGGCGACCGGGACATCGCGACCCACCTGGTGCGCACCCAGATGCTGGACGCCGGCTACGCGCTCTCCGAGGTGACCGCCGCCCTCTGCCGGCGCTGGCAGCCGGGCGTCCGGCTGCTGCCGATGACCGACGACCGGGTCGAGACCCACGTCGCGATCGCCGACGCGGACTCGCCCAGCGGGCGCCGGGTCGTGCACTTCCAGGAGTACTGGGTGCGGCTGCGCGCCGCGGTGCCGGCCGAGGCCGTGGTGTTCGTCGGGCTGGACGACGCCACGCCGGCGCCGGGGGTCATCGACGCGATCACGGACGCCGACCTCGTCGTCCTTCCGCCGTCGAACCCGGTCGTCTCGATCGGCACCATCCTCGGCGTGCCGCGGGTCCGCGAGGCGCTGGTCGCCACGTCCGCGCCCGTCGTCGGCCTCTCCCCCATCGTCGGCGGCACCCACGTGCGCGGGATGGCCGAGCAGATGCTGAACGCGATCGAGGTCGAGGTCAGCGCCGCCGGCGTGGGCCTGCACTACGGCAGCCGGGCGGACGGCGGGGTCCTGGACGGCTGGCTGGTCGACGAGACCGACCGGGACCAGGTCGACCGGGTGGTCGCGGGTGGGCTGCCGTGCCGCGCCGTCCCGCTGATGATGACCGACGTCGGCGCCACCGCCGCGATGGCCGCCGCCGCCGTGGAGCTGGTCGCTCGATGAACCGCGTCGAGGTGCTCGCACCCGACGGCGTCGGCGAGGTGCGGCCCGGCACCGACCTGGTCGAGCTGCTGGTCCCCCTGCTCGCGCTGGTCGACGGCGACGTCCTGGTGATCACCAGCAAGGTGGTCAGCAAGGCCGAGCGCCGGGTGGTCCGCGGCACCCGTGAGGAGGCGCTGGCGGGTGAGACCGTGCGCGTGGTCGCCCGCCGCGGTCCCACGACGATCGTGCGCAACCGGCTCGGCCTGACCATGGCCGCGGCCGGCATCGACAACTCGAACGTGCCCGCCGGCTCGATCGCGCTGCTGCCGGTCGACCCCGACGCCTCCGCGCGCCGGATCCGCACCGACGTACGGCGCCGCACCGGCCGCAACGTGGCCGTGGTCGTGACCGACACGGCCGGACGGGCGTGGCGGGAGGGCCAGACGGACATCGCGATCGGCGCCGCCGGGCTCGTCGTCGCCCAGGAGTACGCCGGCCGCACGGATGCGCACGGCAACGAGCTGGCGGTGACGCTGCCGGCCGTCGCGGACGAGATCGCCGGCATGGCGGACCTCGCCCAGGGCAAGCTCGCCGGACGCCCGTTCGCGGTCGTCCGCGGCCGGGCCGACCTGGTGCTGCCGGCCGACCAGGACGGCCCCGGCGCCGCGGCGCTGGTCCGCGCCGAGGGCGGCGACCTGTTCGGGTACGGCGCCCGCGAGGCCGTCGTCCGCGCCCTCAAGGGTGTCGCCGCGGACCGGGCGCCGTTCGGCGCCCCCGCCCCGGCCGACGAGTTCGCCGCGGCGATCAGCGACGTCCTCGGCCTGGTCCCGTCGCACTCGACGGGCGACGGCGGAACGCTGCTGGTGACGGTCCCGAAGGGCCTGGCGCGCCCGCTGGGTGCCCTCGCGTTCGCGCACGGCTGGGAGCTCGTGCAGTCGGATTCGCCGAGCGATGCCCGGTTGCGACCGGTCCGCCCGTAGACTCTGCCGTCGTCGTCCAGCCGTAGAGGGAATCGAGCCGTGGCCAAGACCACCAAGTCCGACAAGATCGACCGCAAGGCGGTCGTCGAGCAGATGCGGAAGAAGCAGAAGGGTGCCGACCGCCGGCGCAACTTCGCCATCGTCGGCGTCTGCGTCCTGATCGCCGTCGGCATCCTCGCGGCCGCCATCGTGCCGATCGTCAAGGACAAGCTCGACGCGCGGAAGTACGACAACACCGCGCTCTCCGACATCGGCGCACCGGCCTCGTCCTGCCAGGACATCACCACCAAGAAGGCCGACGGCAACCAGAACCACGTCCCGATCGGCACGCCGGTCGACTACACGACTGCACCGCCGGCGTTCGGTGCCCACTGGAACGAGGCCGGCGTCGCTCCCGCGCCGTTCGCGAAGAAGTTCTACACCGCGGACGAGCGCCCGGAACTCGAGGCGCTGGTGCACAACCTCGAGCACGGCTACACGATCCTCTGGTACGACTCCACCATCGCCGACGACTCCACGGCGCTCGACGAGGTCAAGGCGATCGCCGACAAGTTCTCCGGCTCCTCGGACGACATGCGCGACAAGTTCATCGCCGCCCCGTGGAAGTCCACCGACGAGGACGGCGCGAAGTTCCCCGACGGCCAGCACGTCGCGTTCACGCACTGGTCGGCCGGCGGCCAGGGCGAGACCGACCCCTCGAAGCAGGTCGGCGCGTTCCAGTACTGCTCCGCGGTGAGCGGTGCCGCCCTGGAGGACTTCATGAAGAAGTACCCGTACTTCGACTCCCCCGAGCCCGGCGCCATGTGATGAGTCGTCTCCCGGGCTTGCTCGGGAGACGACTACGTCAGCTCAGCTCGTCCTGACTCCTTCAGCCGCTGCACGACCTGCTTGACGTCCTGGGCCCGGGCCCGGGTCGTCACCAGGAGCGCGTCCGGGGTGTCCACCACCACGACGTCGTCGAGGCCGATGACCGCCACCAGGCGCCCGGCAGCAGGTACGACGAGCCCGCTCGCGTCGATCGCGCGGACCAGGTCGTCGTCGCCGAGGACCGTGGGCCGGCCGGCGTCACCGACGAGCCCGGCCAGCGCGTCGAAGTCGCCGATGTCCTCCCAGCGGAAGGCCGAGGGCACGCAGACGACGCGACCCGCGTCCGCCGCGGGCTCGGCGACCGCGTGGTCGAGGGCGATCCCCGGCAGGTCGGTCCACAGCTCGTCGAGCCTCGAGGGGTCGGCCGCGATCGCGCGGAGCGAGGCGGCGAACGCGGGGTGCCAGCGGCCGAGCAGGTCCAGCAGCACGGTCGGGCGGACGATGAACATGCCCGCGTTCCAGCGGTAGTCACCGGTCGCGAGGTACTCCGCCGCCGTGCGGACCGAGGGCTTCTCGACGAACTCGCGGACGGCGAACGCGCCCGGGTGGCCCGCCAGCGGGTCACCGAGGTGGACGTAGCCGAAGGCCGAGGACGGGAATGCCGGCTCGATGCCGAGCGTGACCAGCCAGTCGTCTCTGGCCACGTCGGCCGCGATCCGCACGCAGTCCGCGAAGACCTCGGGGTCGGGGATCACGTGGTCGGCGGCGAACGAGCCCATCACCGCCTCGGGGTCCTCGCGCTCGAGCACGGCCGCCGCGAGCCCGATCGCCGCCATCGAGTCGCGCGGCGACGGCTCGGCGAGGACCCGCTCCGGGGCGACCCCGGGGAGCTGCCCCAGCACCGCGTCCCGGTGCGGTCGCCCGGTGACGACCAGGAACCGGTCCTCCGCGACGGTCGAGAGCCGGTCGACCGTCCCCTGCAGCAGGGTGCGACCGCTGCCGGTGAGGTCGTGGAGGAACTTCGGCACCGACGAGCGCGACAGCGGCCACAGCCGGGTCCCGGCGCCGCCGGCGGGGATCACGGCCCAGAAGTGGTCGATCGAGGACATGCTGAGAGGCTAGCGAGGTGACCACCTTCGCCGACGTGCTGGCGCGCCAGGTGCGCGGTGACTCCTCGCGCCCGCTCGTGACGTTCTACGACGACGCGACCGGCGAGCGGGTCGAGCTGTCCGTGACGACGTACGCGAACTGGGTCGCGAAGACCGCGTCCCTGCTCGCCGAGGAGCACGGCCTCGAGCGCGGCCAGTCGCTGTGCGTCGACCTCCCCGCACACTGGCTCGGGCCGGTGTTCCTCGGCGCGGCCTGGGCGGTCGGGCTGGTCGTGACCGGTCCGGAGGACGCTCACCCGGACGCCGTCGTGTGCGGTCCCGACGCCGTGGAGCGCTGGGCCGGACTCGCCGCCGATCTCCCGGTGCTGGCCTGCTCGCTGCTGCCGCTGGGGGTGCGCTTCGCCGACCCGCTCCCGGCGGGCGTGCACGACGTCGGCCTCGAGGTGTGGTCGCAGCCGGACGCCTTCACCGCGTGGGACCCGCCGACCGGGGACGACCCGGCCACTGGCCCGTCGTACGGCGGCGCGACCCAGGACGAGACGTGGAGAGCGGCCGCCGCCGGGAGCCTCCTCACCGACGGCGGCCGCCTCCTCACGGAGGCGAACCCGGCTTCCCCACCAGGACTCGCCACCTTCACCGAGCCGCTCGTCAGAGACGGCTCACTGGTACTGGTCACCCACGCCGGACCGGGACGACTCGAGACGACGTACGCCGCCGAGCGCGCCACGGCCCGCTTCCCTTGATCGCGGGTCAACCAGCCAGGTCGTACACCCCCATCCCCCCACCGAGGTAGCGCCGGGTCTTGAACCCGGCCGCCGTGCCCTGGAGGAGCCACAGGTCGCCGGTGGCCTTCTCGCGGACGACCAGGTCCGCGTGGCCGGTGAGCTGGATGTCGCTGATGCCGACCACCCAGTCGTACGGCGAGAGGTCAAGCCCGAGCGGCTTTCCGCCGGTCAGGCCGCCGGGGCCGTTGCCCGGGAACAGCGTGAGCCTGTTGCCCTGGCGGAACAGCGAGTCGGGGGCGCCGTCGCCGTCCCAGCGACCGACCGGGACCTGGCGTCCCGCGTCGATCCGGCCGTGCGCGACGTAGCTCGGGTGCAGCCCGTCGAGGCCCGCGCCCGGGTAGATCCGGATCGCGCCCCCGGCCGGCTGGCCCATCAGGTCCGGCCAGCCGTCGCCGGTCATGTCGCCGACCGCGCCGAGCAGCCCCACCCCGGAGAAGCCGTCGGCCAGCTTCACCGGTTTGGCGAAGTGGCCCTTGCCGTCACCGCGGCGCAGTAACAGCGCGCCGGTCTTCGTGTTGCGGTTGATCACGTCCGCGAACCCGTCCCGGTCCCAGTCGCCGGCGTTCATCACGAGGTTCGCGTTCGAGAGGTCCATGCCGGTCGCGATCGGGGCGCGGAGCTCGGTGGTGCCGCTGTTGGGGAACACGGTGAGCCCGGCGCCGGTGCGCGCGACCAGGTCCGGCGTACCGTCCCCGAGCAGCTGGGCGGCGCCGACCAGGGAGCCGACGCTCGCGATCCGGAGGATCGGGCCGAGCGGGTGGCTGAACGTGCCGTCGCCGTTCGACGGCAGCACGAAGCCGTTCTTGGTGTCGGCGTCGCGCGCGAACAGGTCGGTGTCCCCGTCCCCGTCGAAGTCACCGAGGCCGGTGACGGCGGTCCACCGGTCCCAGCTCCCGACGCTCGACTTCTTCGCGAAGCCCTTGCCGGTGCCGGGGTGCAGCCAGACGGTCCCGTCCTTGGCCCGACCGAGCAGGTCGGCCTTGCCGTCCCCGGTGACGTCACCGGCGCCCACGAGGGCGGTGTAGCCGCCCCAGACCGTGCCGAGGCGCTGCACGCGGAACCGCCCGTCTCCGCGGCCGTAGAGCGCGTCCAGCCGCCCGGTGTCCGGCCAGCGGGCGACCAGGTCGTTCCGGCCGTCTCCGTTCAGGTCGCCGGCCGCGGTGACCAGGTCGTGCCCGGCCAGCTGCCTGATCGTGCTGACGGCGGCACCGAAGGCGCCCTTGCCGTTGCCCGGGCGGACCTCCGCGGTGCCGTCGCCGTCCACGACCACGAGGTCGCCGACGCCGTCGCCGGTGACGTCCGGCGTGGTGATGACCGTCTGGTCCGAGGTGAGTCCGGACGCCGCGGGTACGCCGGTGCCGAACGCCGTGAGCCCGCCGGTCGGGATCACGAAGCCCTGGCCGTCGCTGGCGCGCCGGACCACCAGGTCGGGGTGCGACGAGCCGGCGAGGTTCGACTCCAGCTCGCGCCCGGACCAGCCGCGCTGCGCCTCGGCGGCGAGCCGGCGGATCTGCGGGATCTTGGCGTAGAGGTACCGGCCGGGACAGGCCGTCGAGGCCGCGTCGCGGTGGCCGTTGATCGCCTCGAAGTAGCGCGAGCCAACCCACTGCTTGGTCGAGGACGCGTCCACGCCGTGGAGGGACAGCTTCCACGCGAACAGCGCGCCGTACGCCTGCACCATCGCCTGGCTGGGCTGCTTGATGTCGTAGTTGCCGATCGCCGACATCGCGAACGCGTAGTCGTTGTAGTTCAGGGTGTGCGCACCGACCACCGGGCGGTCGATGCCGCCGTACCGGCCCTCCCAGATGCGGCCGAAGCGGTCGACCAGGAAGTTGTAGCCGATGTCGGACCAGCCGCGGGACTGGGTGTGGTAGGCGTAGATGCTGCGCAGGATCGCGGGCACCTCATCCCGGGTGTAGTCGTTGGCGTTCACCGTGTGGTGGACGAAGCCGGCGTGCACCTCGAAGTAGTGCAGCGAGCTCTTGTCGCGCATGCGCTCGTCCGCGCCCCACTGGGCCCGGGAGAAGATCTGCGGCTTCGGGGTGAACGTCGCAGCGGACAGGTCGATCCGGTCCGAGCCGCCGGTGCCCTCGCCGTCGTTGGTGGCGATGGTGGTGCTCGTGCTCGGTACGGCGTCGCCCGGCGTACCGTCCATCGACGTCGTGTCGAGCGCGGGCTTCTCCATGGCCGAGCGCGCGGCCCGGCCCGGGTCGACCACGGCCAGCTTCAGGTCGGCCGGGAGCGCGTTGCGGGTGGTCGCGACCTTCACCTGGACCTGGTCGACGTCGCCGACCAGCAGCTCGTCGGTGCCGGGGCGCGCGTGCCGCGCCTCCTCCGAGCCCGGGTCCGGACCGTGGTCGTCGTGGTACTCGAGGTCCAGCCAGCCCGACCAGCTGTCGCCGGTGCGGGTCCGGACCTGCAGCGTGATGTCGCCTTCGGGCAGCTGGGTGCCGTGCGCCCAGGTCACGCCGACGGTGCCGTAGCCGGAGACCGGCTCGGGGAGGCTGGTCAGCGTCGGCTGCCCACCGAGGGCGCCGGCCTTGCCGCGGGCCAGCGGCGCCCGCTCGACCTCGAGGCGGGCGTGCGGCTGCCCGGGCGGCGCGGTGAGCTGGTGCTCGTCGACCGTCGGGTCGACGACCGCGGTCGGGACCTTGGCCGGCCGCTCGGCGGCGCGCGTGTACGCCGCGAGGTCGCCCTGCAGCGGCGCCTGGCCGTACTGGCCGCTCGGGCTCTCGCGGACCACGTCGAGGCTCACGACGCTGGCCGCCGGGGTGAGGGCGGCGATGACGACACCGAGCGCCAGGAACTGCTGGCAGGCGGTGACGAAGCTGGACTTGCTGGGAGGCATTCGGGTACTCCAGTGTGCGCGGGGAAGTTCACACGAGACGCAACTTTCACACGCGCAACACTGGGCACGGAAGGGAAACTGAGTAACTACAAACGTGTAATTTCCACTCGACACGCCGATGATTCCTGGATTTGTCAAGAAATCTCAGGTGTGTAATTCGCCGGGTCCGGGTGCCGAAATGCCGGTAGTCCCTGGCGAAAATGTCGTCGGACGACCCGATCCGGGACATTTCGGGCAGGGACTACCTCGACGGGACGGGTGATCGCCGGGACCGGCAGCGCGAACCACCGGTCTCGATACGCGGGTCGCGAGCTCGTTCCTCGCTCGCGCCGCTACTCGACCGGCGCCTGGTCAGGTCCCGAGCAAGCTCGGGACCTGGGCGCTCAGATGTCGGCGCCGAGCTCCTCGTCGGCGTCCTCGGAGCCGAGCTCCTCCTCGGTCTCGCCGCCGTCGTACTTGACGAACTTGATGCCCGCGTCGACGCCGCCGTCGAAGGCGAGGCGGCCCTGCTCGAGGACGATCACCCGGTCGCACATCTTGCGGACCGAGCCGGCCGCGTGGCTGACGTAGAAGAGGGTGCGGCCGCCGTCGCGGACCTCCTGCATCTTCTCCAGGCACTTCTGCTTGAAGGGCCGGTCCCCTACCGCGAGCACCTCGTCGGCGAGGAAGATGTCGGAGTCGACGTGGATGGCCACCGCGAAGCCGAGGCGGGCGAACATGCCCGAGGAGTAGTGGCCGACCGGGGAGTCCAGGAACTTGCCGATGTCGGCGAACGCGACGATGTCGTCGAACTTGCGGCTCGTCTCCGCCTCGCTCATGCCGAGCACGGCGGCGTTCAGGTAGATGTTCTCCCGGCCGGTGAGCTGCGGGTGGAAGCCGGCGCCGGTCGCGATCAGCCCGGAGATCCGCCCGCGGGTGAGCACCCGGCCGCTGTCGGGCCGCATGATGCCGTTGATCAGCTTGAGCAGCGTGCTCTTGCCGGACCCGTTGAGGCCCATCAGCCCGATGGACTCACCCTGCTCGACCGTGAAGGACACGTCGTCCACGGCCTTGAACGTGTCACTGATGTCCTGGCGGCGCAGCGCGGCCACGGTCATCTGTTTGAACGTGCGGTGGTAGCGCAGCGTGAACGACTTCGTCGCGTTCTCGACGACGATCGACTGGGTGCCCATCAGAGCCGCTCCGGGATCTTGTTCTCGAGCCGCGAGAAGACCAGCTGGCCGACGCCCAGGACGACCAGGCTGATCCCGAGACCGATGATGCTGCGGGTGAAGAGGTGGTCGGGCAGGTGCGCGGCGATCGTGGCCTGGGGATCGTCCGTCGAGCCGACCCAGAACGCACGCTGCACGAGCAGCACGGCCTCGGCGATCGGGTTCGCGAGGTAGAACTCGGTGTGGCCGTGGAAGCGCTCGGCGACCAGGCTGTAGGGGTAGATCATCGGGACGCCGAAGCGGACCAGGTTCGTCATGATCGACGCGACGTTCGAGACGTCGCGGAAGAACACGTTGGCGGCGCTGAAGAGCAGCGCCATCGCCGTGCCCAAGGTCATGATGATCGCCAGCGCGAGCACCAGGGCCACGACGCCGGCGAGCTCGGGAGTCCAGCCGGTGATCACGCAGACGGCGGTGAGGATCACGAACTGCGGCAGCATGTGGTACGCCGACACCAGCATCGAGGCGACCGGGAACATCTCCCGCGGCACCGCCATCTTCTGGACGAGCGTCTTGTTGCGGACGATCGAGCGGGTGCCGGCGTTGAACGTCTCGTTGAAGAAGTGGACCAGGATGATCCCGCAGAACATGTGGATCGCGAAGTTCGGCACGTCCTGGTGGAGCTGGAACAGCACCCCCATCACGAAGTAGTAGATGAAGAACTGCGTGAGCGGGTTGACGTAGGACCACAGCAGGCCGAGGAGCGAGCCCTGGTAGCGCGCGCTGATCTCCCGGCGGACCAGCAGCCGCAGCAGGTAGCGCCGCCGGAAGACCTCGAACAGGCCCGTCGACGCCGACGGGGGGCTCAGCGGGGCGTCGACGTGGTGCACCGGCCGGGCCGGGGTGTCGCCGAGCGGCTGGACGACGTCAGTCATCCGCGCGCTGCCCGGTCCAGGGCCGGAACGTCTCGTCCCAGGCCTCGGGCGAGGTCACCTCACCGAGCTTGGCGCGGTACTCGTCGGCCAGCCGCGGCCACTCCCGCTTGAGCCGCTCGTGGATCTCGATCGTCTTCAGCATCAGCTCGCGGAACTTCTCCGGGTCACGCCGGTAGAACGCCGCCGAGGCGCCGTCGTTCATCGACACGATCGCCGAGTCGTACGACGCGAGGCGGTACCACTTGGCGTCCATCGCGCGGATCTCCGCCTCGGGGTAGTCCTGCGCGAGCTCCCGCGGCGGCTTGAGCTGGCGCAGCGGCTGGAGGCCGGCACTGACGAGCTGCGCGAGGCGGCCCGGGATCTCGGTCCCATCCCTGCCCTTGCGCGGCGGCTTCTTGCGGCGCACCGGCGGGAACGCGTCCGGGTCGGACTCGAGCTGGGCGTCGGTGAACTGCTTGCGCAGCGCGTTGATCTCCCCCAGCCGGGTCGGGAGCATCTCGTGGAGGTGGTCCGGTCCGGCCAGCACGTCGAGCAGCGCCTGGTGGCGGATCTCGGCCGTCGAGTACTGCATGGACACCAGGTGGGAGATCTGGTGGTTGCGGCTCTCCCGCACCATCCGGCCGCCCTTGGGGTACGGCGAGTGCAGCAGCGCGGCCACGAACCGGTTCCGCTGGTGGAAGTAGGCCTGCCAGTCGAGGCCGTCGTTCTTGTCGGTCCACGGCACGTGCCACACCGCGGCACCCGGGAACGTGACGGTCGGGTAGCCGGCCGCCTTGGCGCGCAGGCCGAACTCGGAGTCGTCCCACTTGATGAACAGCGGCAGCGACAGGCCGATCTCCTCGAGGACCTGGCGTGGCACCAGGCACATGAACCAGCCGTTGAAGTCCACGTCGATGCGCTTGTGCAGCCAGCGGCTCGACCGGAGGTTGCGGCCGGCGAGGTCCCAGTCGCTGTAGGTGTCGAACGGCGACTGCCACCAGAACCGCCACGGCTGCACGATCTCGCCGAAGCTGTGCAGCCGGGAGCGCGAGTAGATGTTGAACATGTGGCCGCCCACGATCGTGGGCCGGCGGGCGAGGTCCGCGAACGTGATCGCGCGGATGATGCCCTCGGGCTCGCAGACGACGTCGTCGTCCATCATCATCGTGTACGTCGCGGTGCCCTTGCGGACCGACTCGAGCTGGCCGCGGGCGTAGCCGCCCGAGCCGCCGAGATTGCCCTGCACGATCATCCGCAGCGTCTCGCCCAACTCCGACTGGGCCTTGGCGAAGTCGGGCGAGTCGACGACCTTGTCGGTGCCCTGCTCCATCACGAAGACGGTGTCGAGGTACGGCGCCAGGTCGGCGTCCTCGCCGATCTGGGTGAGCAGCTTCGCGCAGAAGTCCGGCCGGTTCATCGTGGTGATCGCGATGTCGACGGTGCCGTGCTGGGCCCGGTCCTCGGGCACGTCAGCGGACCACTCGGCGGACTCGACGACGACGTCCTCGTCGCCCGCGATCACGTCGTACCAGTACCAGCCGCCGTCCACGAACGGCTTGAGCGACAGCTCGAACGTGAAGGTGCTCGTCTCCTCCGCGCCGGTGTCGGCCGCGCCGACGCGCTGCGAGTGGCCTCGGGCCATCGACTTGTAGACGATCACCGTCGCGCCCTTGCCGGATACGCGGACGGTCAGCGTGACGTCGGTGACGACGGACCAGCGGCGCCAGTAGCTGGCCGGGAACGCGTTGAAGTAGGTGCCGAAGGACAGGCGCTCGCCCGCGCGGACGCGCAGCGCGGTGCGGGACTCGATCTGATCCAGGTGCACCCCGCGGCCGGTCGCGGTCGACTGCCGGATCGCGGCGTGGTTCAGGTCCTTCGCCGCCCGACTGCCGCCGACCTCGTACTTGTCGGCGTCGAGCCTGGCGTCCTCGGGGTCGACGTACAGGGCGAGTACGTCGAGGTCGCGGTCCAGCGGGAGGATCTGGCGCTGGAGCAGGCGGGTCGTGGTCGGCGTGCTCATGCGTCGACACCTCCGCTGGTCAGCGGCGCACCTTCGGCGAAGTGCGGCCGGAGCTTGTTCTCGAACATCGACAGCGCTGAGCCGATCGCCATGTGCATGTCGAGGTACTTGTAGGTCCCGAGCCGGCCGCCGAAGAGCACCATCTGCTCCTTCTTCGCCAACTCGCGGTACTGCAGCAGCTTCTCGCGGTCCTCGGCGGTGTTGATCGGGTAGTAGGGCTCGTCACCCTCCTCGGCGAACCGCGAGTACTCGTGCACGACGATCGTCTTGCCGGGCAGGTAGGTCCGCTCGGGGTGGAGGTGCTTGAACTCCAGCGTACGGGTGAACGGAAGGTCCTCGTCGTTCGCGTTGACGACGCCCGTGCCCTGGTAGTCGTCGACGTCCACCGTCTCCCGCTCGAGGTCGATGGTCCGCCAGGACAGCCGGCCCGCCGAGTTGCCGAAGTACTCGTCGACCGGTCCCGTGTAGACGATCGGGACCTTGCCCCTGAACTCGTCGGCGACGTCGAAGAAGTCGGTGTCGAGCCGCACCTCGATGTTCGGGTGGTCGGCCATCTTCTCCAGCCAGGCGGTGTAGCCGTCGACCGGGAGGCCCTCGTAGGTGTCGTTGAAGTACCGGTTGTCGAAGTTGTAGCGGACCGGGAGCCTCGTGATGATGTCCGGGCTCAGCTCCTTGGGGTCGGTCTGCCACTGCTTGGCGGTGTACCCCTTCACGAACGCCTCGTAGAGCGGGCGGCCGATCAGGCTGATCGCCTTCTCCTCGAGGTTCTGCGCGTCCTCGGTGGCGATCTCGCTGGCCTGCTCGGCAATCAGCGCCCGCGCCTCGTCGGGGGTGTGGCTCCTGCCGAAGAACTGGTTGATGAGCCCCAGGTTCATCGGGAACGAGTAGACCTGCCCCTGGTACTTCGCGAAGACGCGGTGCTGGTAGCCGGTGAAGGCGGTGAACCGGTTCACGTAGTCCCACACCTTCTTGTTCGAGGTGTGGAACAGGTGCGTCCCGTAGACGTGCACCTCGATGCCGGTCTCCGCGTCGAACTCGCTGTAGGCGTTCCCACCGAGGTGGGAGCGGCGCTCGAGCACGAGCACGTTCAGGCCGAGCTCCGTCGCACAGCGCTCAGCGATGGTGAGGCCGAAGAAACCGGAGCCGACGACGACGAGGTCAGGGCGGTGCTCAGGGGATGACACGGTTGGTCAGTCTACGGATCGGGACGGCACGACCCGCATTCCCCGCGCGTCGCGCATGGCGCGGATCACATTGCGCGCCTCGGCCCGCCCGCCGCGCACCGGGCTGAGCGCGACGACCGCGGCGGTGATCAGCCAGGGCTTGGCCCGCACCAGCGCGTTCTCGCCGTACCGCAGGTGCACCGCGAACAGGTTGCGGTACATGAAGTACCCCTTCCAGCCGCTGAGGTCGTGCTGCTGGTCGAAGTCGAGCTGGCGGACCAGGACCGCGTCGCGGACCGCCCAGATCCGGTGGCCGGCGCGCCGGGCGCGGAGCGCGTAGTCGACGTCGTCGTAGAAGATGAAGAACGACGGGTCGGGCAGCCCGATCTCGTCGATGACCCGGCGCCGCACCATGAAGCCCTCGAACGCCACGTTGTGCACCTCGACCCGGTGCGGCATCAGGTGGCGGTGGGCGTACTCCGTCTCGACCATCGCGGTCTTCGGCCGGATCGCGAGCGGGTTCGCGAGGTCGAACCTGACCGCGGCCTTCTCGACCAGGGCTCCCGCGGTGTCCTCGCGGACCGCCATCAGGCAGGACTCGTCCTGGGCGAGCAGGACGCCCAGGCAGTCGGGCGCGGGGATGACGTCGTCGTCCATCAGCCAGATCCGGTCGAAGCCCTGCTCGTACGCCGCCGCCACCCCCCGGTGGAAGCCGCCAGCGCCGCCGAGGTTCGACTCCGGCCGGATCACCTGGAGGCCGGGGTTGGTCGCCGCCGAGAGCACGTGCGGCGTGTGGTCCGTACTGGCGTTGTCCACGACGAGCACGGCGTCGGGCAGCGGGTCGAGCGCGCCCAGGCCGGCGAGCATCGGGGCCAGCAGGTCGGCCCGGTTGTACGTGACGACCACGATCGCGACGGACTCGCGCGGCTCGCTCACAGGTATCTCCGGTGCCCGGTGAAGTCGCCGCGGAGAGCGGCCGTCATGGCGCGCAGGCTGAGCAGGATCCGGTGCGGGCTCGGCCGGGTGAAGGCGTAGAACCACACGGTCTTGCCGACGAAGGCCAGCGCGTACGGCCAGCCGCGGTACTCGCGCAGGTTGAGCAGGTTGTTGCGGGCCATGCAGTAGTGCTTGAGGTCGCTCGGGCTGTGGTTGTACGTCGTCCGCCCGAACATCATCGGCGTTCCCAGGCTGCCGACCGCCGGGTGCCGCACCTGCGCGCCGACCACGGTGGCGATCCGGGCGCCGGCCTTCTCGGCGCGCAGCCGGTACTCGTGGTCGTCGCCCCAGATGAAGTACTCGGACCGAGGCAGCCCGATCCGCTCGACGAGGGCACGGGTGACGAGCACGCCGTTGAACGGGATCACGATGCCGTCGATGCGGCCGTTCCGCGCGGCCGCCTCGACGTCGGCCAGTCGGTGCACCACCCGGGTGCCGCCCGGCAGCCGGATCGGGAACACCAGCCGGCCCGGCTCCGCCTCGTCGACGACCAACGGTCCCCAGAAGTCCAGGTCGGTCTCGCCGAGCAGGGTCTCGAGGCAGCCGGGGTCGGGCAGGCCGTCGTCGTCCATCAGCCAGACCAGGTCGGCGCCGCGCTCCACCGCCCACTCCAGGCCGTCGTGGAACCCCCGCGCACCCCCGCCGTTCTCGACCAGGGTGCGGCCGAGGACCGGCACCGTCGGGTGCTCGTCGCCGGGGTCGCGGTCGGCCAGCGTCGAGAGCCACTCCCCCGTGCCGTCGGTCGAGGCGTTGTCGACCACCAGGACCTCGGCCAGCCCACGTTCCCCCTCCAGCCGCTCGAGCAGCCGCTGCAGCAGGTCGAGCCGGTTGAACGTGACCACCACCGCCGCGATGCGGGGCTGCGCTGGCTGCGCGGGCTGCTCGGTCACGGCGACCACCCTAGGGGGCGGCCTGCGCGCGCTCGTCGGGGGCGAGCCGGCGGCGGGGCGTGGGTCACTGTGGTCACCCGCCGGCACCGACCGCCGGCCGCCGACCGGTCAGGGCCCTCAGCAGGCGGTGTCGAGGTCGTCGGCCTCGTTGGCGGCGTACCCGTCGCCGAGCGAGCCGATCGAGCCGCCGGTGACGGTGGCGTCCTTGTGCTGCTTCGACTTCGCCGGCGGCGGTGCGGTGCCCTCGGCCCTGTCGATCGCGCCGGCGACCTTGTGCCTGATCAGCTTGATGTCGGGGTCGGCCGTGTTGATCATCGGCGGCACGAGCGACAGCGTCGAGACCTGCTGGCCGCGTGCCTTCAGGGCGAGCTGGATGAACCGGTCGACCTCGCTGGCCGGGATGTTCGTGGAGATCATCGCGGAGCTGGCCTGCGCGATCGACTCGAAGTTGCGGACGGCGACCTGCGGGCTGATCTGCTGCAGCATCGCGTTCATCACGCACTTCTGGCGGGCCATCCGCGAGTAGTCGTCGGAGTCGTCGCGGGCGCGGGCGAACCAGAGCGTGTCGTGGCCGTCCAGCTTCCGGACCCCGGGCTGGATGTAGCCGGTCACGTCGTCGCCGAGGCCGCCGACCGGGATCGGCTGGCGCACGTTCAGGGTCACGCCGCCGACGGCGTCCACGAGGTCCTTGAAGCCCTCGAGGTTGACCATCGCCCAGTAGTTGATCTTCAGGCCGGTGATGCCCTCGATCGCCATGATCGTGGCGTCGACGCCCGGGTTGTCGGAGTGCGGGAACAGCTCGGTGTTGTCGCCGGCCCAGGTGCTCACGCCGTTGAGGTAGTCCGCGTCGAAGCCGTGCGGGAACTGCTGGTGCATCACCGAGCCCTTCGCGAACGGGAAGTTCTGCATGTTGCGGGGCAGCGAGATCAGCACCGTGCGGCCGGTGTCGGCGTCGATGCTGGCGACCGTCATCGAGTCGGGGCGCAGGCCCCAGCGGCCGGCGCCCGAGTCACCGCCGAGCAGCAGCACGTTGTAGCGGCCGTCGTGCGCACCGGTGACGGTGTCGCCGCCGAACATGGTGAGGATGAAGTCGCGCTGCACGCCGACCAGGTGGGCGCCGAAGAGCAGGGTGCCGGCGACGGTCAGGCACAGGACGCCGTTGACGCCCACCACCGCGCGGCGGTGCCCCATCGAGAGCTTGAGCGGCTGGCCGATCCGCCAGGCGTCGAAGAACAGCAGCGCCCAGCCGGTCGCGAGCGCCATCAGGACCAGGCGCAGCCAGAAGAGGAAGAACGGTGTGGAGGCGAACCAGAAGAACAGCTCGTGCCAGAGGACGCCGACCAGCAGGGTGCCGAGGAAGACCGCCCAGCCCGCCACCCAGATGTAGAGCGCGGTGAGGCCGACCCGGCGGTTGCCGGCGACGATCTGCGCCGAGCCCGGCAGGACGAGCGTCATCAGCATCAGGGCCATGGCCCTGCGGAAGCGCACCCGAGCGGCACGGTCGAGCGCGGAGGACCCGGGGGAAGAGACGGGTGGCATCGAGATGCCTCTCTGCGACAGGTGGAGCGGGGAAGTGGTGGTGCTGACCGCCAGTATCACCAGTCACACCCGTCACACGCGGTCGCGACGCGCCGGGACGCCTCAGTCGGTACGACGGCCCGAGTCGATCTCGACCTTCCGCGCCAGCCGGTGCGCGCGACGGATCTCGGCCTCGCGGAGGCGGCGCGCCTCGTCGGGCGTCTCGGGGACGACGCCGGGGACCGGGCGCGGCCGGCCGGCCCCGTCGACGGCGACGAACACGAAGTAGGCCGACGCCACGTGCAGCGAGGTGGTCGACGGGTCGTTCCAGGGCTGTGCCTCGACGCGCACCCCGATCTCCATCGAGGACCTCCCCGCCCAGTTCACCTGGGAGAACGTCCGGACGATGTCACCGACGTGCACCGGCTGCAGGAACGCCACCTCGTCGACGGCGGCGGTGACGGCCGGGCCGCCGCTGTGCCGGGCCGCGACGGCCCCCGCGGTGGAGTCGGCGAGCTTCATGATCTCGCCACCGTGGATGTTGCCGAGGAGGTTCGCCTCCCGCCCGGAGGTGACCACCGCCAGCGAGACCCGGGCGTACGACGGAGCGAGCCCGTGCCGCTCCCCATCCCCTGGGGCAGTCATGCCTGCACGGTAGCGTCAGCGACATGAACGACCGTCCTCGGCAGGATGGTGCACCCGAGGACGGGGCTCCTGACTTCCACTGGCTGTACGGCGAGAACGCCCACCCGGGCGAGGAGGCACGCCCCGACGAGACCCGGGTGATGCCCACGATGTCGCGCCCCTCCGACGCGCCGCCGCCGTCTCCCCCGCTCCCGCCCTCGACCGCTCCGGGCAACCGCTCCACGCCGCCCTCGCCGCCCCCGGTCGCGCCCGCACCCCGCACGCAGCGCGGCGGCCGCCGTCGCGGACCGAAGTTCTGGATCGGCATCGTCCTGGTCCTGCTGCTGCTCTGGGTCGTCTACCTCGTGGCGGTCCCGTTCTACTCGTGGACGAAGGTCGACAAGGTCGCCTTCGAGCCGAGCGGCAAGCGTCCCGGCGACCAGTCCGGGACGACGTACCTGATGGTCGGCAGCGACTCCCGCGGCGACCTCACGAAGGATCAGCGGAAGCAGTTCCACACCGGCGACGCCTCGGGCCAGCGCACGGACACGATCATGCTGCTGCACACCGGCAGCGGACCGAACCTGCTGATGTCGATCCCGCGCGACTCGCTGGTCGACATCCCGGGCCACGGCACCAGCAAGATCAACGCCGCCTACGCGTACGGCTACGCGAACGGCGGTGGCGCCGACGGCGGCGCGCAGCTGCTGGTCAAGACGATCGAGCAGAACACCGGGATCCGCGTCGACGACTACGTCGAGATCGGTCTCGGCGGGCTGGCCGGTGTCGTCGACGCGGTCGGCGGGATCCAGATCTGCCCGACGTTCGACATGAAGGACAAGCTGGCGGGGCTGGACATCAAGAAGGGCTGCCAGCAGGCGGACGGCACCACCGCGCTCGGCTACGCGCGCTCCCGTCACACCGACCCGCGGTACGGCGACATCACGCGTGTGAAGCACCAGCGCGAGGTCGTCGCCGCCGTCGGTGACAAGGTGATGTCGCCCTGGACGTTCATCAACCCGTTCCGCTACTGGAACCTCAACATGGCGATCCCCGACTTCTTCGCCTTCGGCGAGGGTGCGAGCCCGATCACGGCCGCCAAGTGGGCGACGGCGATGACGAACGTCGACCTGAGCTGCGTCGTGCCGATCTCAGACCTCGCGGTCCACTGGGACCCGGACCGGTCCCGGCAGATGTTCGACTACATCAAGCAGGACAAGACCGACGACATCCCGAAGGGCCTCTGCACCGCGACGGGCCTGCCGAAGAGCGTCACCGGATGATCGACCGATGAGCTTCGAGACCCTCGGCTGGGAGGTCGACGGGGACGGCATCGCGACCGTCACCCTCGACCGACCCGACCAGCTCAACGCCTTCGACCTGACGATGGCGCGCGAGCTCGAGCAGGTCTTCCGGGAGGACGCCTGGAACGACGAGGTCCGCGCGGTGGTGGTGACCGGAGCGGGGCGGGCGTTCTGCGCCGGCATGGACCTCTCCGCCGAGGGCAACGTCTTCGGCCTGGACGAGTCGCTGCGCCCGAGCGTGGCGGAGTTCCGGGCCCGGTACGCCGAGGCGCCGTACGACGACGGCGTCCGCGACACCGGCGGCAAGGTGACCCTCGCGATCCACGCGCTGCCGAAGCCGGTGATCGCCGCGATCAACGGCCCCGCCGTCGGCATCGGCGCCACGATGACCCTGGCGATGGACCTGCGGCTGGCCTCGACGAGGGCGCGGATCGGGTTCGTGTTCGGCCGGCTCGGGATCGTGCCGGAGGCGGCATCGACCTGGTTCCTGCCGCGCATCGTCGGCATCCAGCAGGCGCTCGAGTGGGTCTACTCCGCCGACATCCTGAGCGCGGACGCGGCGCTCACCGGACGGCTGGTCCGCAGCGTGCACGATCCCGACGACCTGCTGCCGGCGGCGTACGACCTGGCCCGCTCGTTCGTGGTGGGCCGCTCGCCCGCCGCCCTGGGCCTCGCGAAGCGGCTGCTCTACCGCAACAGCGCCGCCGCGGAGCCGCTCGAGGCGCACCTGTCGGACTCGCTGGCGATGTACTGGCAGTCGATCGGCGACGGCAAGGAGGGCGTCGCGGCGTTCCTGGAGAAGCGCGCGCCGGAGTTCGCCGGCCGGGCCTCCGACCTGCCCGAGGTCTACTGACGCCGATCGCTGATCCGCTTGGCCTTGCCGAGCGAGCGCTCCAGGGCGTAGGGCGCCAGCACCTCGACCCGCGCGGTCACGCCGATCCGCTGCTTGATCCGCTCGGCGAGGACGCCACCGAGGCCCGGGTCGGGAGGGCCGGCGGCCTCGACCTGCACGGTCAGCTCGTCGAGCGTCCCGGGCCGGGTGAGCACGCAGAGGTAGTGCGGGGTGAGTCCCTCCACGCCGAGGATCTGCTCCTCGACCTGGCTCGGGAAGACGTTCACCCCACGCACGATCATCATGTCGTCGGTCCGGCCCGTGACCTTCTCCATCCGCCGGAACGCCGGGTACGCCGTCCCCGGCAGCAGTCGGCTGAGGTCTCGGGTGCGGTAGCGGATGACCGGCATCGCCTGCTTGGTGAGCGAGGTGAACACCAGCTCCCCCGGCTCACCGTCGGGCACCGGCTGCAGCGTCACCGGGTCCACGATCTCGGGCAGGAAGTGGTCCTCCCACACGTGCAGCCCGTCCTGGGTCTCGCCGGACTCCTGCGAGACGCCCGGCCCCATCACCTCCGACAGCCCGTAGATGTCGACGGCGCGGACGCCGGAGCGCTCCTGCACGGCTCGGCGCATCTGGTCGGTCCAGGGCTCCGCGCCGAAGATGCCGACCTCGAGGGCGGTGCTCCGCGGGTCCACGCCCTGGCGGTCCATCTCGTCCAGGATCGCGAGGAAGTACGACGGGGTCACCATGATCACCCGTGGCGCGAAGTCCACGATGAGCTGCACCTGCCGCTCGGTCATGCCGCCGCTGACCGGCACCACCGTGCAGCCGAGCCGCTCGGCGCCGTAGTGGGCACCGAGACCGCCGGTGAACAGGCCGTAGCCGTACGCCACGTGCACGACGTCCCCCGGCCGGCCGCCGGCCGCGCGGATCGAGCGCGCCATCAGGTCCGCCCAGGTGTCGACGTCTGTCTGGGTGTAGCCGACCACGGTGGGCTTGCCGGTCGTGCCGCTGCTCGCGTGGACGCGGACGACCTGCTCGCGGGGTACAGCGAACATGCCGAACGGGTAGTTCGCGCGGAGGTCGGCCTTGGTCGTGAACGGGAACCGCGCCAGGTCCGCCAGCGAGCCGAGGTCGTCCGGTCGGACGCCGGCCTCGTCGAACGCCCTGCGGTAGTGGGGCACGTGCTCATACGCCGCGCGCAGCGTGGCGCGCAGCCGCTCCAGCTGGAGCGCCTCCAGCTCGGGGCGACCGAGGTCCGGCGGGACGGTCACCAGAGCTGCCCGCCGATCTCGCGGGACCGGCCGACGAAGGTGGCGACCACCTCGTCGCCGACGGTCACCGTGACGTCGTACGTGCCGTCGCGGCCGGCGCGCTCGCGCTCGACCGCCGTCGCGACCAGCACGTCCCCGGCGTGCGTCGGCCGGCGGAACCGGATCTCGGCCCCGGCGGCGACCGTGCGCCTGTTGTAGGAGTTGCAGGCGAAGGCGAAGGCCGAGTCGGCGACCGTGAACGTCAGCCCGCCGTGGCCGAGGTCGTGGCCGTTGACCATGTCGTCGCGGACCGTCATCCGCAGCGTGGCCGTGCCCGGGCCGACCGCCTCGAGCGACATGCCGAGGGCCTGGCTGGCGTGGTCGTCGGCCCACATGGCCGCGGCGCTGCGCTCGGCGACGTCGCGGGCGGCCTCCTCCGGTGTCACGCCGACAGGCTAGGACCTGTCTCGACGAGCCGCTCGCGGAGGCGGGTCAGGATCCGGTTCAGCAGCCGCGAGACCTGCATCTGGGTGACCCCGATGTCCGCGCCGATCTCCGCCTGGGTGTAGCCGCCGAAGAACCGGAGCTCCAGGATCCGGCGCTCGCGCGGAGTCAGGCCCCTGAGCACGGCGTGCAGCGTGACCCGCGCCTCGGCCTCGGCGAAGTCCGGGTCGAGCGAGCCCAGGCGGGCACCGAGCGCGTCCTCGCCCTCGGGCACGGGTGCGTCAAGGGACGCGGGGCTGAAGCACCCGGTCGCGCCGAGCGCGTCGAGCACCCGCTCCAGGTCGACGTCGAGGTGCCGCGCCAGGTCCGAGGGCCGCGGGGACCGGCCGAGCTCCTGGGTCAGCTCGCCCTCGGCGGCCAGGATCCGGGTCTGCATCTCCTGGATCGAGCGCGGCGGGCGCAGCGCCCAGCCGTGGTCGCGGAAGTGGCGGCGCAGCTCGCCGCGGATGGTCGGCACCGCGAACGAGAGGAAGTCGCTGCCGCGATCGGCGTCGAAGCCCTGAACGGCCTTCACCAGGCCGAGGTAGGCGACCTGCTCGAGGTCCTCGGTGGCGACGCCCCGGCCGTGGTACCGGCGGGCGCAGTCGCTCGCGACGACCATGTTGAGCCGGATGACCTCGTCCTGGATGGCCCGGCGGTCGCCGGGAGGCGCGTCCCGCGCCTCGGCCAGGAGGCGCGCGGTTGCCGCTCGCCGGTCTTCCATTCCTCGACGATGGCAGCCTGGTCTAGACCGCACACCACCCTTTCGGGCGGCAGTGCCGAGGGTTCAACGACCGACGGCCTTCTCGAGCTCGGCCTTGGTCATCGAGGAGCGGCCCTTGATGTTCTTCCGCTTCGCCTCGGCGTAGAGCTGGTCCCGGGTGCGACCGCCGGCCCCGGCGTGCGAGCGCAGCCCGCCGCGCCGGGACGAGGAGATGTCCTCGGTCGACGTCCGGCTCGCCTGTTTCGCCTCGCCGTGCCGGGCCCGCTCCTTGTTGACCGTCCGGGCGGCGATCTCCTCCGCCTTGGCCTCGCCGCGACCCCGATCCTCGAGGCCCTCCTTGATGTGCTCGTACTGCCGCTCGCGCTTCTTGCTCCATTGCTCCTGAGGCATGTCCCGGAGTACCCCCGCCGTACCGGCGGCATGTACGCCGCCGGGTCACAGGGTGCGGGCGAACAGCCCCTGCAGCACGCGGTAGTGGCGCTCGGCCGCGGCCTCGTCGTACACCGACGTGTCGGCCATCGTGTAGCCGTGGGCGGCGCCTGTGTAGACCTCGTTGAGGTGCGGCCGGCCCGCCTCCTGGAGCACCTGCTCGAGCGCCTCGACCTGCTCGAGCGGCATCGAGGCGTCCTGGTCGGCATGGCCGAAGACGTAATCCGCGGTCGAGGCCGCGATCGCGTGGTGCGGGCTGTCGTCGGCGTCGGTCACCAGGCGGCCGCCGTGGAAGCCGCCGACCGCCGCCACGGTGCCCGGGAACTGGCCGGCGGTGCGGACGGCGAGCCGCGCGCCCATGCAGTAGCCGGTGACGCCGATCGGCCCGTCGCCCGCGTGCTGCTCCAGGGCGCGCACCCATGCCTCGGCGTCCGGTCCCGAACGGTCGGGGGTCAGCGCGGCAACCCGGTCACCGACCCCCGAGGCGAAGAACTCCTCGCGGGCACCCGGGTCGCGCAGGTCGGCCGTCGGGGCGAGGTCGGCGGCTCGGCCGTCGCGGTAGAACACGTGCGGGACGAGCACGACGTACCCCACGACGCGATCCGGTCCGCCATCTCCTCCACCTGCGGCCGGAGCCCGATCGCGTCGACGTAGAACAGCACGCCGGGCCTGCCGGCCTCGCCCGTCAGATACGCCTCCGCGGTCCCGTCGGCTGCCTGGACCTCGATCGTGGTTCCCATGCCCGCGACCGTAGTTGCCCTGCACAACCGGCGCGGTCCTCAGAGCTGCGACTGCACCCCGGCGAGGAGCTGGCGCGCCATCACGATGCGCTGCACCTGGTTGGTGCCCTCGTAGATCTGGGTGATCTTGGCGTCGCGCATCATCCGCTCGACGGGGTAGTCGCGGGTGTAGCCGTAGCCGCCGAGCACCTGCACGGCGTTCGTGGTGACCTCCATGGCGACATCGCTGGCGAAGCACTTCGCGGCGGCGCCGAAGAACGCGAGGTCGGCGTCACCCCGCTCGGACTTCCCGGCCGCGGCGTAGGTCATCTGCCGGGCCGCCTCGACCTTCATGCCCATGTCGGCCAACAGGAACTGCATCCCCTGGAAGTCGCTGATCGACCTGCCGAACTGCTTGCGCTCCTGGGCGTAGCCGAGCGCGTAGTCCAGAGCGCCCTGCGCGATGCCCACCGCCTGCGCGGCGATCGTGACCCGGGTGTGGTCCAGGGTCTTCATCGCGGTCTCGAAGCCGGTGCCCTCGGCGCCGATCATCCGGTCCGCCGGGATCCGCACGTTGTCCAGGTAGACCTCGCGGGTCGGCGAGCCCTTGATGCCCAGCTTCTTCTCCGGGGCACCGAAGGAGACACCCGGGTCGGACTTCTCCACCACGAACGCCGAGATGCCCCGGCCGCGCTTCTCGGGGTCGGTGACGGCCATGACCGTGTAGTACTCACTGACCCCGGCGTTGGTGATCCAGCGCTTCACGCCGTTGAGCACCCAGAAGTCACCGTCGCGGACCGCGCGGGCCTTCATGCCCACCGCGTCCGAGCCGGCGTCCGGCTCGGAGAGGCAGTAGGAGAAGCCGCCCTCCCCCGCCGCCAGCTTCCCGAGGTAGTGCTTCTTGAGCTCCTCGGACCCGGCGATCTGCACCGGCAGCGAGCCGAGCTTGTTGACCGCCGGGATCAGGCTGCTGGACGCGCAGGCCCGGGCGACCTCCTCGATCACGATCACGGTCGCGAGGGCGTCCGCCCCGGCGCCGCCGTACTCCTCCGGGACGTGCGGTGCGTGGAAGTCCGCCGCCAGCAGCGCTGCCGCCGCCTCGTCGGGGTAGCGCGCGTGCTCGTCGACGTCGGCGGCGAACGGCGCGACCTTCGCATCACAGACCGCGCGGACGGCCTCGCGGATCGCCTGGTGCTCCTCGGAGAGGGCGAAGAGGGGGAACTCGGAGCTCATGCCATGAATTCTACTTGCGGGTAACCCGGCGCCGGCGCCGGGCATGCGAACGCCCGGCCGGGGCAGAACCCGGCCGGGCGTCAGCGATGAAGCGGTCTCAGATCACTTGGGGACGGTCACGGACGCCTTCGCCGGCGCGCTGTAGGCGTCACCCTTGTACTTCAGGGTCAGCTTCTTGCCCTTGGCGGTCTTCGGAAGGGCGATGATCGCCTTGCCGTTCTTGATCGGAGCGGAGAACGACTTGGTCCCGAGCTTCGTGGTGACCTTGCCGGTCGGCGTGCCGTACTCGTTCTTGACGATCGCGATGACCTTGTAGCCCTTGCCGGCCTTCGCCGCCTTGCCGGTCATGGTGCTGACCTGCTTGGTCAGCGTGACGCTGCCGAGCGTGCCCGGGGCGGCGCTGGTGCAGGCCACGTTGACCGGCTGGCCACCGATCATGAGCGGATCGCCGCCCTCGGTGGTGGGTGAGAAGGTGAACGCCGAGGGCAGCGTCACCGCGTAGGTGCCGGCACCCGGGAGGCTGAAGGCGTCGTTGGCGCCGGTGCCCTGCATCGTGACCGAGCCGTCCGCGGCCGGCGCGTCGCCGACGTAGGTGCCCGGGGCGTGGACTGCCTTGGAGCCGACGTTCATCGTGTAGTCGTCGATGGTGCCGCCGGTGACGCCGAAGCTCGCGAGCGGGCCGGCCGCCGAGGCGGGGATCGTCACGGTCGAGGTGTAGCTGAGCAGACCCTGGTCCACCGGGAAGCCGGCGGGAGCGGTCGGCGGCAGCAGCGGGACGCTGACCGTCATCGGGAACGTCGTGGGCCCGAGGATCGGAACCGCGCAGGTGTAGTCGCCGGACGCGTCGGCGGCCTGGGCGGAGGAGTTGGTGGCGGCGACGAGGCCACCGGCGATCAGGGCAGTGGTGGCGCCGGCAACCGCGGCACGCGCGGTGATGCTGCGAAACTTCATGGAAGTGCTCCCTCCCGAGCAACTGGATGTGCTACCAGGAGGTAGCAAGACGGACGCACGCTATCCCGACAGGCCGAGCACCGTGGGCGGAACCCCCGAAGTCGTCGAATTCCTGAGGCGAGGGCTCCGGTTCCCGCGACGGCCTAGGCTCGTGACATGGCGGACTGGCAGGACCCGGAGTGGGTCCGGATGATGCTGGATGACTGCGAGACCTGGGCCGTGGTCGGGCTCTCGGGTGACCCGACCCGGACGGCGTACGAGATCGCCGCGCTCCTGCAGCGCCGGGGCAAGCGGATCGTCCCGATCCATCCGTCGGCGCCGGTGGTGCTCGGCGAGCAGGGCTACGCCACGCTGGCCGACGTGCCGTTCCCGGTCGACGTCGTCGACGTGTTCCGGCGGTCGGAGTCGGCAGGCGAGTTCGCCGACCAGGCGGTCGCGGTCGGGGCGCGGGGCGTCTGGTTCCAGCTCGGGGTGGTCGACCAGGACGCCTTCGAGCGCACCGTGGCAGCAGGCGTGCCGATGGTCATGGACACCTGCCCGGCGATCGAGTGGCGCCGGCGGCGGTGAGGGACCTCGTCGTCCCGGCCGGCCCGGGCGTTCCGGACGGCCTGACGATCCCCGCAGCCGAGCTGGTCGAGCGGTTCTCGCGGTCCCCCGGGCCGGGCGGGCAGTCGGTGAACACCGCCGACAGCCGGGTCGAGCTGGAGTACGACGTCGCGGCGTCGCCCGTCCTCGACGACGCCCAGCGGGCCAGGCTCGTCGGCCGGCTGGGTTCGCCGGTGCGGGTGGTGGCCTCCGAGCACCGCTCGCAGCACCGCAACCGGGTCGCCGCCCGCGAGCGGCTGGCCGAGCGGCTCCGCGCCGCGCTCGCTCCCCCGCCCCCCGCCCGGCGGCCGACGAAGCCGACCCGTGGCTCGCAGCGCCGGCGGCTCGACGAGAAGAAGGCGCGCGGCGAGACGAAGGCGCTGCGCGGGAGGGTCAGGGACGAGTGACCCGGGCGCGCACCACGTGCGCGTCGCCGTCGGCGTCACCCGGCGACAGGCCCAGGTAGCGCGAGCGGATCTCGCGGCGACCGATGTCCTCGATCTCGTCGAAGCCGGCCTCGCGCAGCATCGCGTGCACGGTCGCCGTGTCGCGGCCGGGCTTGAGCGGCTCGCCGACCTCGGCGACGTGCGCCTCGAGCGTCGCCCGGTCGGAGCGCGCGAGCGTCGGCGCGGCCGCGACGGACCTGAGGTAGTCGAGCACGACCTCCCCGTCGGGGACCGCCGCGACCACGGACAGCGTGGCGCGGACGGCGTCGTCGGAGAGGTAGGGCACGACACCGAGCCAGAGGAAGAACGCCGGCTGCCCCGCGTCGAAGCCCGCGTCGGCCAGCCGCTCGGCGAGCGAGTCGTGCTCGAAGTCGACGCCGACGTACGTGACGTTGTCGGGCACTGCGATCCCGGCGGCGGCGAGCCGCTCGCGCTTCCACGCCCCGGTGGCCGGGAAGTCGACCTCGAAGACCCGGGTGCCGGGGAACGGGTTGCGGTAGGGGAACGTGTCGAGCCCGGCGCCGAGCACGACCAGCTGGCGGGTGCCGCGGGCGACCGCAGCGGCGAGCGAGTCCTCCGCGAAGCGGTGCCGCACCGCGATGAACAGCCGGAGCCGCGGCTGTGACCAGGCGCGGTCCGGCAGCTCGTGCTCGCCCAGGATCCGCAGCGCGAGAGGGTCGGTGAAGACCCGAGGCTCCTCGGCCTCCTGGTGCGCGGCACGCAGCGCCGCGGCCCCGAACGCGGTCCGGCTGGGCTCCCCGTCACGCACGGACCCAGCCTGCCGCATCCGCGGGGTCGGCGATACGGGGCGAGTCGTTCCCGCCGAACGAAGCGCCCGCGGGTGCGAACTTGTCCGGCAGAACCCGACCGACACGCCGACCCGGTCCGGCGTGTCGGTCGGGTTTCACCGGCTGACCGGAGAAACCCGCCGGCGTGTCGCGTCAGCCCTCGAGGCGGGCGAGCTCCTCGTCCACGATCGCCGGATCCAGCTTGGTGAAGATCGGGGTCGGCTTCGCGACCGGGGTGCCGGGCACGATCGGCCGGCGCTCCCAGGCCGGGAACCCGGAGTACTCCCCCGTGATGATCGGGTACGGCGCGCCGCCGTCGAGGTCGTCGACCTCCTCGATCCTGGGCATCGGCGCGACGTCGCCCGCACCGCCGAGCGCCCGGTCGACCTCGTTGGCGGAGAACGGCAGGAACGGCGACAGGATCAGGTTGAGGTCCGCGACGCACTGGGCGACCACGTGGAGGATGGTGCCGAGCCGCTCCGGGTCGTCCTTGATCTTCCAGGGCTCGGTGTCGGAGACGTACTTGTTGACCTCGGCGACCGCGCGCATCGCCTCGCCGATCGCCTGCTTCTGCCGGTGCCGGCCGATCAGGTCGCCGACCGTGCCGAACGCCGTCTCGACGCCGGCGAGCAGCGCCTCGTCCTCCGCGGTCAGCTCGCCGGCCTTCGGGAGCTCGGCGAAGTTCTTCGCGATCAGGTTGGCCGTGCGGTTGACGAGGTTCCCCCACCCGGCGACCAGCTCGTCGTTGGTGCGGCGCACGAACTCCGCCCAGGTGAAGTCGGAGTCCTGGCTCTCCGGGCCGGCCGCGGCCACGAAGTACCGGAACGCGTCGGGCTGGTAGCGGCTGAGCAGGTCGCGGACGTAGATCACCACCCGCTTGGAGGAGGAGAACTTCCGCCCCTCCATGGTCAGGAACTCCGAGCTGACGACCTCGGTGGGCAGGTTGAGCTCGCCGAGCTCGCGCGGCGTACCGCCCTTGCTGCCCTTGCCGGAGTAGGCCAGCAGCTCGGCCGGCCAGATCTGGCTGTGGAAGGTGATGTTGTCCTTGCCCATGAAGTAGTACGACAGCGCCTCGGGGTCGTTCCACCAGTCGCGCCAGCGGTCCGGCTCCCCCAGGCGGCGTGCCCACTCGACCGACGCCGACAGGTAGCCGATGACCGCGTCGAACCAGACGTAGAACCTCTTCGTCGGGTTCTCCCGCCAGCCCTCGAGGGGTACGGCGATGCCCCAGTCGATGTCGCGGGTCATCGAGCGCGGCCGGATCTCCTTCAAGATGTTCTGGCTGAACCGGATCACGTTCGGGCGCCAGAGTCCGGTCGCCTCGCGGCCGTCCAGCCACTCCGCGAGCGCGTCGGCCAGCGCCGGCAGGTCGAGGAAGAAGTGCTGGGTCTCGATGAACTCCGGCGTCTCGCCGTTGATCTTCGAGCGTGGGTCGATCAGGTCGTGCGGGTCGAGCTGGTTGCCACAGTTGTCGCACTGGTCGCCGCGGGCGCCGTCGTACCCGCAGATCGGGCAGGTGCCCTCGATGTAGCGGTCGGGCAGCGTGCGGCCGGTGGACGGCGAGATCGCGCCGTACGTCGTCTCCTCGACGAAGTAGCCGTTCTCGTACACGCCGAGGAACAGCTCCTGCACCACGGCGTGGTGGTTGCGGGTGGTGGTGCGCGTGTAGAGGTCGTAGGTGAGGCCCAGGCTGGTGAGGTCCTCGGCGATGATCCGGTGGTTCTGGTCGGCGAGCTCCTGCGGTGTCATCCCGGCCTCGTCCGCGGCGATCAGGATCGGCGTGCCGTGCTCGTCGGAGCCGGAGACCATGAGCACGTCGTGGCCCGCCATCCGCATGTACCGACTGAAGACGTCGGAGGGCACGCCGAAACCGGCGACGTGGCCGATGTGGCGCGGGCCGTTGGCGTACGGCCAGGCGACTGCGGACAGGACTCTGCTCATGGGGCAATCCTAGGGATCGGCCGCCACCCGGTTTCGGCTGGTGTCAGGCCACGGTCCGGCCCGCGAACGCCGCGAGTCGCTCGTAGGGCCCGGCTCCCTCGGGAACGGGCGCCTCGGCCGCGAACGCCGGCCCCCGGTTCTCGGCTGTCAGGTTCGCCTGCATGAACGCGAGTCCGTGCTCGGCCACCTCGGGATCGAGGCGGTCCGGCGGGAAGTCGATCGCCGTGGCCAGGTCCCACGTGTGGACGGCGAGCTCGGCGATCTGCCAGTCGGCCGGCACCGGCGCGTCACCCTCGTGCTGGTGCCACGCGTGCACCAGGTCGTCGCCGTGGGCGCGGAACGCCGGGCCCCAGGACTCCGCGACGTGCGGGTCGCTGGACCAGTCCGGCTCCTCGCCGCGCATCATCGTCAGGAACCGCCCCGGCGCCGCGACCAGGTGGTCGACCAGCCCCGCCACGGTCCAGTCGGCGCACGGCGTACCGCGATCGAGATGGTCGGCGTGGACGTGGTCGAGCACGTCGCCGGCCTGGTCGATCGCGTGGGACAGGACCGTCACCTCGTCGCCCATGGAGCCACCGTAGGCCGTCGCGGCGACGTCGGCGAGTGTCGCGCCGGCGGGATCAGCTGAAGTCGAGCGCCTCGGTGCGGCTGCGCTTGAGCTCGTAGAAGTGCTCGAACTTCGAGAGCGTCACGAAGGCGTCCCACATCCGGCCGGCGTCCTCGCCGCGGGGCGCCTTGCTGATGACCGGACCGAAGAACGCGCGGCCCTCGAAGGCGATCGTCGGCGTCCCGACCTCGTTGCCGACCTGGCTCATCCCGCGCTCGTGGGAGGCGGCGATGGCCTCGTCGTACGACGGGTCGTCCATGGCGTCGGCGAGCGAGGTGTCGAGGCCGGCCTCCTCCAGGGCGGCCTCGATCATCGCCCGGTCCCTGTCCTGCTTCTCGACGTGGATGCGCGTGCCCATCGCGGTGTACAGCGGCAGCAGCACCTCCTTGCCGTACTTCTGCTCGGCGGCCATCAGCACCCGGACCGGCTGCCAGGCGGTCGCGAGGAACTCGCGGTACTCGTCGGAGATGTCCTTGTCCTGGTTGAGGTAGGCAAGGCTCATGATGTGCCAGGTGACCTCGATGTCACGGACCTTCTCGACCTCGAGGATCCAGCGAGACGTGATCCAGGCGAAGGGACAGGCGGGGTCGAACCAGAAGTCAGCGTTGGTCATGTCATTCGCAACGACCCGGACCGCGGTCCGCATTCCCCGTCAGGTGAGGATCGCGACGGCCAGCCCCGCCAGCCCGCAGACCCCCAGGGTGCGGAGCACCGGCCAGCGCAGGCCGAAGATCAGCACGGTCCCGAGTGCGCCCAGCACCGCCGGCTGCCACTGGAACGACGACCACACCGGCACCAGGAGCCCGAAGTGGTCCCAGCCAGCGCGCTCGGCCTCCGCGAACAGGGTGTGGACGGTGAAGTAGAGGGCGAGGTTCGCGATCACCCCCACGACCGCCGCGGTGACCCCGGTCAGTGCGGACGAGAGCGTGTCGTTGCCGCGCAGCCGCTCCACGTACGGCGCGCCGAGGAAGATAAAGAGGAAGCACGGGACGAACGTCACCCACACGACCAGCAGCGACGCGAGCACCGCCGCCGCCCACGGGTCCAGCCCGGCAGGATCGCGGAACGCGCCGAGGAACGCGACGAACTGGACGACCATGATCAGCGGCCCGGGTGTCGTCTCGGCGAGGGCGAGCCCCCGCACCATCTCCTGCGCGGTCAGCCACCCGTAGTGCTCGACCGCTGCCTGGGCGACGTACGAGAGCACGGCGTACGCGCCGCCGAACGTCACCAGCGCCATTCCGCCGAAGAACAGGCCCTGGTCGGTGAACACGGTCGGGCGGCCGCCGGCGAGGGCGTACGCCGCCGCGACCGGCGCGACCCAGAGGAGCAGCCCGACGGCGAGGATGAGGAGGGAACGACGCCCCGACCGGACTCCGGTGTGCAGCGCGTCGTCCGGGATCAGCGGCGGGACCTCCTCCGGCTGGGTCGTGGGCTCGGGCACCCGGACCAGGTCCGGACGGCGCCGGCCGATCAGCCAGCCGACTAGCCCGGCCACGAGCACGACGAGCGGGAACGGCACGGCGAGGACGGCGAGCGCCAGGAACGCGGCCACCGCGAGCACCAGCAGCACCCGGTTGCGCACCGCGCGGCCGCCGAGCCGGAGCACGGCCTGGACGACGATCGGGATGACTGCGGCGGCGAGGCCGAGCAGCAGTCCGGTGACGAGCGTGGAGTCGCCGTGCGCGACGTACACCCACGACAGCGCGAGGATCGTGAGCAGGCCCGGCAGCACGAAGAGCACCCCGGCGATCACGCCTCCGGCCCAGCCGTTGAGCAGCCACCCGCTGTAGACCGCGAGCTGCTGGGCCTCCGGCCCGGGGAGCAGCATGCAGAAGCTCATGGCGTGCAGGAACCGACGCTCGCCGATCCAGCGGCGTTCGACCACGAGCTCGCGGTGCATCACCGCGATCTGGCCCGCCGGGCCGCCGAAGGTCTGCCACGAGATGAGGAACCACGCACGGAACGCCTCCCGCAGCGGGACGACGTGCCTGCCGGGGTCGCTCACGCGGACATCATGCCGGTCGATCTGCTTTTCGCGACCGAAGGACCGAGTGGCAGGATGATTCGCATGCCTGGAACCAACCTCACCCGGGACGAGGCCGCGACCCGCGCCGCGCTCCTGGACGTCACGTCGTACGCCATCGACCTGGACCTCACCACCGGCGACAAGACCTTCGGATCGACCACGACGATCCGGTTCACCTGCTCCGAGCCCGGTGCCGAGACCTTCGCCGACCTCGTCGACGCGACCGTCCACGAGATCACGCTGAACGGCGAGCCCGTCGACCCGGCCACGGCGTACGCCGACAGCCGGATCACGCTCACCGGCCTGGCCGCGGAGAACGAGCTCGTCGTGCGCGCGGACTGCACCTATTCCCGCACGGGCGAGGGCCTGCACCGCTTCGTCGACCCAGCCGACGACCGGGTCTACACCTACACGCAGTTCGAGGTGCCGGACGCCCGGCGCGTCTACACCACCTTCGAGCAGCCCGACCTCAAGGCGCCGTTCCAGTTCACGGTGACGGCACCCGAGGGCTGGAAGGTCGTCTCGAACTCCCCCACCCCGACCCCGGAGCCGAGCGCCGGTGATGGGCAGGGTGGCGCAGCGGTCTGGCGGTTCGAGCCGACCAAGCCGCTGTCGACGTACGTCACGGCGGTCGTCGCGGGCGAGTACCACGAGGTGCTGGACGTCCACCACGGCAAGCACGGCGACATCCCGCTCGGCCACTACTGCCGCCAGTCGCTGGTCGAGCACCTCGACGTCGAGGAGCTCGTCAAGCTGACCCGCCAGGGCTTCGAGTTCTTCGAGGAGGCCTTCGCCTACCCGTACCCCTTCGGCAAGTACGACCAGCTCTACGTGCCGGAGTACAACATGGGCGCGATGGAGAACGCCGGCTGCATCACGCTGCGCGACGAGTACCTCCCGCGCAGCCGCCAGGACCGCTCGTTCTACGAGTTCCGCAACGAGGTCATCCTCCACGAGATGGCGCACATGTGGTTCGGCGACCTGGTCACCATGAAGTGGTGGGACGACCTCTGGCTGAACGAGTCGTTCGCCGAGTGGGCCTGCTACCACGCCGCCGTCGAGGCCTCGGAGTTCACCGAGTCGTGGACCGGCTTCACCAACGCGCGGAAGAACTGGGCGTACCGCCAGGACCAGCTGCCCAGCACCCATCCGATCGCGGCCGACAACGTCGACCTGCGCGCGGTCGAGGTCAACTTCGACGGCATCACCTACGCCAAGGGCGCCTCGGTGCTCAAGCAGCTCGTCGCGTGGGTCGGGCTGGAGAACTTCCTCGTGGGCGTGCGCGCGTACTTCCAGGAGCACGAGTTCGGCAACACCGAGTTCAAGGACCTGCTCGCCGCGCTCGAGAAGTCCTCCGGCCGTGACCTCGAGTCGTGGGCGCAGGAGTGGCTGCAGACGGCGGGCGTCAACACCCTCGCTCCCGAGTTCGAGCTCGCCGAGGACGGCACCTACGCGTCGTTCGGCGTGCGCCAGACCGCCGACCCGGACCACCCGACGCTGCGCCGGCACCGCCTCGGCATCGGCCTGTACGACGAGGCCGGCGGCCGGCTGGTCCGGCGTACCTCGATCGAGATCGACGTGCACGGCGACCGCACCGACGTCGCCGAGCTGGTCGGCCAGCAGCAGCCGGACCTGCTGCTGCTCAACGACGGCGACCTGGCGTACGCCAAGATCCGCCTCGACGAGCGCTCGCTCGCGACCGTGGTGGGCGGCCTCGCCACCCTCGACGACTCCCTGGCCCGGGCGCTGTGCTGGGGCGCGGCGTGGGACATGACCCGCGACGCCGAGATGAGCGCCACCGACTTCGTGGCGCTGGTGCTCAGCGGGATCGGCAGCGAGACCGACGCGTTCGGCGTGGCCAGGATCCCCGGGTACGCCGCGCTCGCCGCGACGCTCTACTCCGCACCGGAGAACAGGGCGGCGCTGCGCTCGACGTGGGAGCAGGGCCTGCGCAAGCTGCTCGAGAACGCCGAGCCGGGCAGCGACCACCAGCTGTCGTTCGCGCGGGCGTACGCCGGCGCCGCGCACAGTGACGCGGCGCTGACCGACCTGGAGCGGGTGCTCGACGGCACGCTCACCTTCGACGGGCTGGCGGTCGACACCGACCTGCGCTGGACGCTGCTCAAGGGCCTGGCCCGCAACGGCCGCGCGGACGCGGACCGGATCGCCGAGGAGCTCGAGCGCGACAACACGATCTCCGGCCAGGAGCACGCCGCCGCCGCGCGGGCGATGCGTCCGACCGCCGAGGCGAAGGCCGAGGCGTGGGAGATCGCGATGGTCCGCGACGACGTACCGAACGAGACCCAGCGCAGCGTGGTGCTCGCCTTCCAGCAGCACGGCCAGGACGAGGTGCTGGCGCCGTACGTCGAGAAGTACCTCGCCGAGGCCGACACGCTGTGGGAGAGGAAGGGCACCCAGCGCGCGTCCACCGCGCTGGAGTTCATCTTCCCCAAGCAGCTGGCCAGCCAGGAGCTGCTCGACCGCGTCGACGCGTGGCTCGACTCGTCGGAGGCCAACCCGGCAGCGAAGCGGTACGTCCGTGAGGGCCGCGCCGACGTCGCCCGGGCGCTGGCCGCCCAGGCCAAGGACGCGCAGGGCTGATCCGCCCCGCCGAGTCGGCGCAGTCTCAGCCAAGCCCTCGCCGAGTCGGCGCAGTCTCAGCTGAGACTGCGCCGACTCGGCGTTCGGGGATGCGCGGCGGTCAGGGCTGCTCGGCGTGCAGGGTCTCGGGCTGGTTGGCGTGGTCGGCCAGCTCCTGGATCCCCCGGCGCAGGCCGCCGACCAGGTCGCCGGACGCGAACATGCTCTGCATCTGCAAGGAGACGAGCTCGACCTCGCGGTCGGTGATGTTGCGGCGGACGACGCCGCCGGTGACGATCTCGAGCACCCGCGCGGCGGGGTCGAGCAGGATCAGGATGCTGCGCGGCGGGGCGACCAGCCGGTTGTGCAGCTGGGTCGCGAACGCGCGCGGCTCACCGTCCACGCGGCCGACGAAGACGCTGAACTCGAAGCGCGAGACCAGCTCCGCGCGGCGGATCGCCTCGTCGATCTGGAAACGCTCGGCGGAGTTGAACTCACCAACGCCCACTTGCGCCACCCGCCTGGGACTCGTCGGTGTCGGGCGCCGGCAGCTCGGCGGTGCCGGAGCTGGGGCCGCCGAACCACTGGTCGGCGGTCGCCTGGCCACCCGGGGTGAACCGCTCGCCCTTGACGACACCGGGGATCACGACCAGGGCCGTGATCACCAGGAACAGCAGCAGCGGGACACCGGCGAGCAGCAGCAGCGCGTGCCAGGGGTCGACCGGGTCGGCGGCCGGCCAGAACTCGGGGACGTCCGCACCGGCCGGACCGCCGGCCCCGAGGACGAGGCCGCCCGCGAGCAGGACGACGGAGGTACGGCGAGCGAGGTGCGCGAGCTTGGTGGTCACACAGCGATCGTATCGAGGATCGTGGCCCGTCTCACCGTCGGGATGGTCGTGGGCGGTTGTCAGGTGCGGTAGACATGGGGGCCATGTTCGGCTTCGACGACAGCTCCTGCGACGACGGTCACCACATCTGCCAGTGGACCCTCGACGCCACGAACAACCAGGGGGTCGCGAACGCCGCCGACGTGCTGGTGGGCCGGCCGCTGACGATCGTCGGCCTGCTGCTCCTGCTGGCGATCACCCGGTGGATCCTGCACCGGCTGGTCGACCGGCTGGTGGCCTCCGCCGAGGACGGCGTGCTCCCGGACCGGATGAGCCGCCTCGGCATCCGCGGCCGGGCCGCCCAGCAGGCATCGGCGCGGGACCTGGCCACCCAGACCCGGCGGGTCCAGCGGGCGAAGACGATGGGCGACCTGCTCAAGAGCGTCATCACCGGCCTGCTGGTGGCCGTCATCGGCACCATGATCCTCAGCGAGCTCGGGGTGAACATCGCCCCGATCATCGCCAGCGCCGGCATCATCGGCATCGCGCTCGGCTTCGGCGCGCAGTCACTGGTGAAGGACTTCCTGTCCGGCGTCTTCATGATCTTCGAGGACCAGTACGGCGTCGGCGACGTCGTCGACGTCGGCGAGGCCAGCGGGACGGTGGAGGCGGTCAGCCTCCGGGTCACCCGGCTCCGGGACCTCAACGGCACGGTCTGGTACGTCCCCAACGGCGCGATCCTGCGGGTCGGCAACATGAGCCAGAACTGGTCCCGCGCGGTCGTCGACGTGAACGTCGCCTACCGCGAGGACCTGGTCCGGGTGCAGCGCGTGCTCCGTGAGGTCGCCCACGACCTCTGGGAGGACGACGACTTCCACGACGTGATCATCGAGGAGCCGGAGGTCACCGGGGTCGAGGTGTTCGGGCCCGAGTCGGTCACCGTCCGGGTCCTGCTGAAGACCGCACCGATGGAGCAGTGGGGCGTCGCCCGGGCGCTGCGGCAGCGGCTCAAGGCCCGGTTCGACCACGAGGGCATCGAGATCCCGCTCCCCCAGCGCGTCGTCTGGCACCGGGAGGAGCCGAAGCCGTCCGCCGACACGGCGGACTCCTAGGAGAGCCGCTGCGGGGTCACGACGACGGAGCGATGGGCGCGCTCAGGCGAGCGACGCCTCCAGCTTGATCGGGACGGCGGCCAGCGCCTGGCTGACGGGGCAGCCCTCCTTGGCAGCGGTGGCCGCGGCCACGAAGTCGTCCTCGCTGATGCCCTCGACGACGCCCGTGACGCTCAGCCGGATCTCGGTGATGCCGGTGCCGGGGACGAAGTCCACGGCGGCACTGGTGTCCAGCGAGGTCGCTGGCGTACCGGCCTTGGCCAGGCCGTTGGAGAGGGCCATCGAGAAGCACGACGAGTGCGCGGCCGCGATCAGCTCCTCAGGGCTGGTTTGGCCGTTCGCATCCTCGGCGCGAGAGGCCCACGAGACGTCGTAGGTGCCGATGCCGGAGGACTCCAGCGTGACCTTGCCGGCGCCCTCGAACAGGGTGCCCTCCCAGTGGGTGCTGGCGTTGCGCGTCGTAGCCATGTGCAGATCACTCCTCGTGCGTTGCTCGACAGGACTCGGTGCTCGCGAGTCTGGCACGCCGGTGTCCGGGCCCTGACGGCTCCCTTGCAGAATGGACGCGTGACGACGTTCTACGAGGAGATCGGCGGCTTCGAGACCTTCCGGAGGATCGTCGCGAGGTTCTACGAGGGTGTCGCGGAGGATCCGGTCCTCCGGCCCCTCTATCCCGAGGAGGACCTCGGGCCGGCGGAGGAGCGCTTCCTGTACTTCCTGATCCAGTACTGGGGCGGGCCGACCACCTACTCCGAGACCCGCGGCCACCCCCGGCTGCGGATGCGGCACGCGCCGTTCGCGGTGACCCCGGAGGCGAAGGACCACTGGCTGATGCACTTCCGCGCGGGGCTCGACGAGGTGCGGCTGACCCCCGAGCAGCACGCCCAGTTCTGGGACTACGTCACGCACGCCGCGCAGTTCATGGTGAACACCGTCGGGTGATGTAACGGACGGATCCCGTCGTGACAGGTGAGGCGTGTGACGGCGGACCCCCCGCCACCCAGCACCCAGGAGGTTCCTCATGCGCAGGATCACCACGGCCGCGGCTGCGACCGCGGCCCTCGCCACGGCCCTGACGGTCGGTACGGCGTACGCGAACCAGCCGTCGACCGACAGCGGCACCGTTGTCAACAAGAACGGTCACGCGGTGAATGCCCACGCGGCCAAGGGCCAGGCCCGGGCCGCCGAGGCACGCGCCGCCCACGGGTCCGACGACCCGACCACGGAGCCCACCGAGGACCCGATCGACGACGCCACCACGGAGCCAGCCGAGGACCCGACCGAGGCGCCGGCCGACCACGCGCCGAACGAGCATGCCGGCACCCACCCGGACACGCACGCGCTCCCGAGCGGCACCGACCACGGCCAGGACGGTCTGGAGCACGGCAGCCACGACGCCCAGCACAGCGGCAACGGTCCCGACGAGCACGCCGGCGACCACCCGAACGAGCACGCCACCGGCACGTCGACCGAGGGCTGACCCCGGATCGGTGGTCCCGATGCGTGCCCCCCGACGCGCGTCGGGACCACCTCCGAGGGGTAGGAGAACACCATGACCGACCGCCCGTTCCGCGACGAGCTCCGTGCGGTCCTGCCGACCCTCGAGCCCGACGACGTGTTCCTGGCGCAGCTGAGCGCTCGCGCCGCCGCCGGGGCGCGCCCCACCGGCCCTGGACCAGTGACCGGCGGGTGGCGCGTCGTGCTGGTCCCGGTCGCCGTCGCGGCGCTGCTGATCGGCGTCGCCTGGCTGAGCGGACTGCGGCCGGGAGGCCTGGCGGAGCCGTCACCAGCCCCGGCGCCCGCCGACTCGACCAGGACCTCGGCTCCCGGCACGACGACGACCACGACGACGGACCCGGCGAGCAGTCCGCTCCGGTCGCTGCCGGCAGGAGCCCCCGGCGCGGAGCCGGGCCCGCGTGTCGCGGCCGGGAGTGCACCTCCCGCCCACCAGACGGGCGCGAGCGGGGGACCGGCTCAGGGTGTCGGCGATCCGGGTGCCCAGGGGCAGGCTCATGCGCACGGCCAGACGTCGCCTCCACACTCCGCGCATGCCGGTGGCTACCCGCACGATCCCCCGAAGCACTCCCCGAAGCACCCCGCGCAACACCCGCACGGCCCCGACGAGCACGCCGGTGACCACCCCGCTCCTCAGGCGCACCAGGACCGACGCAGGCGGTGACGAGCAGCGACGACCAGCTGGTGGCGCGCGCCAAGACGGGCGACGCCGAGGCCTGGCGCGCGCTCTACCTGGACCACGCCGGCCGCCTGGTCGTCTGGTTGAGCACCCGTCCGCAGGCTGACGCGGCGATCGCCGCGGAGGACCTGGCGGCGGAGACGTGGCTGACCGCGGCTGAGAAGATCCACGCGTTCCACGGAACCTCCTCGGAGTTCGCGGGCTGGCTGTTCGGGATCGCCCGCAAGCTCGGCGGCAACGTCCACCGCCGCAGCCAGCGCCGCCGGACCGACCCCGTCGACCTGCAGACGCTGGACCGGCACCCGGTGGTGGTCGGTCCGGAACCGGCGTACGCCGTCAAGGAGTGGGTGCTCCACGCCCTGGCGAGCCTGCCGCCTCGCGAACGGGACGTCGTCGGCTGCCGCGAGGTCGTCGGGCTGGACGTCGAGTCGACGGCCGCGGCCCTGGGCATCTCGTCCGTCGCCGTCCGGGTGGCCCACCACCGCGGCCTGCGCCGCTTGGCCGAGCGGCTCCCCGAACGAGTCCCCTTCGACGTGTAACGCCGCGCCGTCCTCGCGACAGGTGTGTTCCGACCCGTGGGGACCGGATGGTCTTGCTACCCGGGGTCACGTCGGCGACCCCGGCCTCGACCGTCCCCCGTATTGGGTCGGGGTCGTCGACTCAGTCGGCGAGCAGCGAGCGCAGTCCCGCCAGGTAGGCCTCCGGGGGCGTCATCGACCGCTGGGTCTCCCCGTCGAAGAACACGATCGTGACCCTGGCCCGGGCGAAGACGGTGTCACCGTCGGCGATGAGCGAGTCGATGCTCGCGGACCGGCTGCCGACCCGCGAGACCCACGACCAGGCGTCGTACGTCTCGGCCCGGAAGAGAATCGGCTGGCGGTAGTCGACCTCGGTCTGCGCGACCACGATCGAGACCGGGTCGAGGTCGCGCCAGATCCGCGCGGTCATGGCGATCCGCGCCTCCTGGAGGTACTCGAAGTACTTCACGTTGTTGACGTGGCCGTACACGTCGACGTCGGAGAAGCGAACCTGGACGGGGTACTGCGAGACGGTCCCGGGCGCGACCCGCGGCATCGGCACGCGCGGCGCCGGGTCGTCCGGCTCGAAGAAGGCTGCCAGCGTCTCCCGCTCCACGTCGGTGAGCCGGCGGGGCCGCTCGTCGGCGAAGACGTACGGCGTGAGCACGGTCTTGGCGCGGGCATACACGTGCCGGACCCCGTCGCGCTCGTGGAAGACCTCGTAGGCGATGGTGAAGGTCGCCGCCCGGACCTCCGTCACCCAGGAATCGATGGTGACCGGCTCGAAGCCGAAGGGCAGCGGCGCGAGGTAGCTCACCTCGTGGCGGACCACCACCACGCCCTCGGCCAGCTCGCCGGTGCGGGCGGCGGGGCCGTGGGTGCGCAGCATGTCGACGCGGGCCTCCTGGAGGTAGTCCACGTAGACGACGTTGTTGACGTGCCCGAGCAGGTCCAGGTCGGCCCAGCGCATCGGGCACCGGTAGGTGTGCCGCACGCTGCCGATGCTGCCAGAACCGGCCGGGGGGCGGTCGATCAGTGGCTGAGGGCGAGACCGCGGTAGTACGTGCCGATCGACTCGTGGCGAGCCAGGCGGGTGCGGCGGTTGCGGACGACGACGTCAGCGACCAGGCCGAGCGCCACCACGGAGGCGACCGCGGCGAGGACGACGAAGACGACGGCGAAGGGGATGAGACCGGTGTAGAGGTCCATGAGAGCGAGCCTTTCTACAACTGTAGATTCTACTTGTGTAGAAAGATATCCGGCGAACCCGGACGACACAAACCGCGGAGTAGTGTCACGCCTCACGACCCCCGCCGGTGCCCACCTCGAGAGGACCCGATGGCCGAGAGCCCGCGCCGCCGCCAGCTGCTCGACGCGGCCGTGCACGTGATCGCCGACGAGGGGCTCAAGGGCCTCACCCACCGCGCGGTGGATCGCCGGGCCGGGCTGCCCGAGGGCAGCTGCTCGGCGTACCTGCGGACCCGCCGCGCCCTCCAGGCGGCACTGGCAGAGGACGTCGCCGAGCGGCTGCTCGCGGACGTGGACCGGCTCGCCGACGAGCTCGGTGCGTCCGCGCACCCCGACGGCGTGCATGCCGCGCTCGAGCTGTTCCAGCGCTGGCTCGACCAGCGCGAGCTGCTGGTCGCGCGCCTGGAGCTGACCCTCGCGGCGAGCCGCGACCAGGAGCTCGCCCGGGTGCTGGCGGCCCACCGGTCCCGCCTCATCGAGCTGGTCGAGCGGATCATGACGGCCACCGGCAAGGAGCACGGCAACGCTCGCGCCGAGGCCCTGGTGGCGTCGTACGACGGCATCCTGCTGGCCGCGCTGCTCAAGCCCGCCCGGGAGCGGCGCGCGTTCCTGGCCCGGTCGCTCGAGCTGCTCGGGACGGGCCTCGCGGGGCCGGGCGGAGCGTGACGAACGCCTCGGCCCGACAACGAGAACACGGTCTAGTCTGAGCCTGCGGAGAACACCCTCACCGAAACGGAGTCCTCATGCCCGAGGCAGTCATCGTCAGCGCCGCCCGCTCCCCCATCGGGCGGGCCAACAAGGGATCGCTCAAGGACTTCCGTCCCGACGACCTCAGCGCGCTGATCATCAAGACGGCGCTCGACAAGGTGGAGGGCCTCGACCCGAACACCGTCGACGACGTCTACCTCGGCTGCGGCCTCCCCGGCGGAGAGTCCGGCAACAACATGGCGCGCATCGTCAACGTCCTCAACGGCATGGACCTGGTGCCGGGCGCGACGATCACCCGCTACTGCGCGTCCTCGGTCCAGACGACCCGGATGGCATTCCACGCGATCAAGGCCGGCGAGGGCGACATCTTCGTCTCGGCCGGCGTCGAGACCGTGTCCCGGTTCGCCAAGGGCACGTCCGACCACTGGCCGGACACCAAGAACCACCTCTACGACGACGCCATGGCGCGCACCGACAAGATGGCCGAGGGCGGCATCGACTGGCACGACCCGCGCGAGGACGGCCTGCTGCCCGACGCCTACATCGCGATGGGCCAGACGGCCGAGAACGTCGCCCGCCTGCGCGGCCTGTCCCGGCAGGAGCTCGACGAGTTCGGCGTCCGGTCGCAGAACCTCGCCGAGAAGGCGATCAACGACGGCTTCTGGGCCCGCGAGATCACCCCGCTCACCCTGGAGGACGGCACCGTCGTGTCCGCCGACGACGGCCCCCGCGCCGGGGTCACCTACGACGGCATCAAGGATCTCAAGCCGGTCTTCCGCCCCGACGGCGTCGTCACTGCCGGCAACTGCTGCCCGCTGAACGACGGCGCTGCCGCGGTCGTGATCATGTCCGACACCAAGGCCGCCGAGCTCGGCGCGAAGCCGCTGGCGAGGATCGTGGCCACCGGTGTCTCCGGCCTGTCGCCCGAGATCATGGGCCTCGGCCCGGTCGAGGCGACCAAGCGCGCGCTCGCGCACGCGAAGATGAGCATCGGGGACATCGACCTGGTCGAGATCAACGAGGCGTTCGCCGCCCAGGTGGTGCCGTCCTACCAGGACCTCGGCATCGACCTCGACCGCCTCAACGTGAACGGCGGTGCGATCGCGGTCGGCCACCCCTTCGGGATGACCGGCGCCCGGCTCCAGAACACGATGATCAACTCGCTGGACTGGCACGACAAGTCCACCGGCCTCATCACCATGTGCGTGGGCGGCGGCCAGGGCATGGCGCTCATCCTCGAGCGGGTCTAGCCGGCGGTGGGCCCCCGCGGGCACTCGGGGCCGAAGGCCGTCTGGTCAACGCGGGGTCCGCTCTGCTTACACTGCCGGGGATGACGGACGACGGGGGCACCGAGACGGTCTGGCTTGACGAGGACGAGCAGCGCTCCTGGCGAGCGCTGCTCATGGGCATGACCCTGCTCCTCGACCGGCTGGACGACGACCTGCACCGGGCCTGCGATCTCTCGCTCGTCGAGTACGAGATCCTGGTCCGCCTGTCCGAGCGCGAGGGCCGTCAGATGCGGATGGCGCAGCTCGCCGACGCGCTCGCGCACAGCCGCAGCCGCGTCACGCACACCATCACCCGGATGGAACGCGCGGGCCTGGTGGCCCGTACCTCCTCACCGGAGGACGGCCGGGGCGTGATCGCGGCGATGACCGAGGCCGGCTACGACCTGCTGGTGCGCGTGGCACCGATGCACGTCGGCGGCGTCCGCGCGCACCTCGTCGACCTGGCCAGCCGGGAGGACTTCCGGGCCGTCGGCCGCGTCATGAACGCCGTGTCGGACCACCTGGTCGCCGCCCACCCCGAGATGGAGATGCGCAGGGCGTGACCGGCCGCGGCCGCCGACGTCAGTCGCGGGTCAGGCGGCGGTGGGTGACCCGGTGCGGTCGGGCCGCCTCCATGCCGAGGCGCTCGATCTTGTTCTCCTCGTAGGACGCGAAGTTCCCCTCGAACCAGAACCACCTGGCGGAGTCCTCGTCGTCGCCCTCCCAGGCCAGGATGTGGGTGGCTACCCGGTCCAGGAACCACCGGTCGTGGGAGGTCACCACGGCGCAGCCCGGGAAGTCGAGGATCGCGTCCTCGAGCGACGACAGCGTCTCGACGTCGAGGTCGTTGGTCGGCTCGTCGAGCAGCAGCACGTTGCCGCCCATCTTCAGGGTGAGCGCGAGGTTCAGCCGGTTGCGCTCACCACCGGAGAGGACGCCGGCCTTCTTCTGCTGGTCCGGGCCCTTGAAGCCGAACGACGCGACATAGGCGCGGGAGTTCATCTCGAAGTTCGCGACCTTGATGAAGTCGAGACCGTCGGACACGACCTCCCACACGTTCTTGTTCGGGTCGATGCCCCCGCGGCTCTGGTCGACGTACGACAGCTTCACGGTGGTGCCGACCCGAAGCTCACCCTCGTCGGGTGTCTCGCTGCCGGTGATCATCCGGAACAGGGTCGTCTTGCCGACGCCGTTCGGCCCGATCACGCCCACGATGCCGGCTCGCGGCAGCGAGAAGGACAGGTCGCGCATCAGCGTGCGGCCCTCGAACCCCTTGGTGAGCCCGTGCGCCTCGAGGACGACGTCACCGAGACGCGGACCGGCCGGGATGTTGATCTCCGAGGTGTCGATCTTGCGCATCCGGTCGGCCTCGGCCGCCATCTCCTCGTAGCGCGCGAGCCGGGAGCGGCTCTTGGTCTGCCGCGCCTTGGCGTTGGAGCGGACCCACTCGAGCTCCTTCTCCAGCATCTTGGCGCGCTTGGCGTCCTTCTGGCCCTCGATCTTCAGGCGATCCTTCTTCGTCTCCAGGTACGTCGAGTAGTTGCCCTCGTAGGGGTGGGTCTGGCCGCGGTCGAGCTCGAGGATCCACTCGGCGACGTTGTCCAGGAAGTACCGGTCGTGCGTGATGGCGAGGACCGCACCCGGGTAGCTCTTCAGGTGTCCCTCGAGCCACTGGACCGACTCGGCGTCGAGGTGGTTGGTGGGCTCGTCGAGGAGCAGCAGGTCCGGCTGCTGGAGCAGCAGCTTGCAGAGTGCGACCCGGCGGCGCTCACCGCCGGAGAGGTTGTCCACGATCGCGTCCGGCGGCGGGCAGCGCAAGGCGTCCATCGCCTGGTCGAGGCGGCTGTCGAGGTCCCAGGCGTTCGCGTGGTCGAGCTCGGTCTGGAGGTTGCCGGCCTCCTCGTTCAGCTTGTCGAGGTCGGCATCCGGCTCACCCATGGACATGTAGAGCTCGTCGAGCCGGGCCATCTTGGCCTTGAGCTCGCCGACGGCCTCCTCGACGTTCTCCTGGACGGTCTTGCCCTCGGTGAGCGGCGGCTCCTGCTGGAGCATGCCGACCGTGGCGTCGGGGTCCAGGATCGCGTCGCCGTTGTTGGCGTGGTCCAGGCCCGCCATGATCTTCAGCAGCGAGGACTTGCCGGTGCCGTTGGGCCCGACGACGCCGATCTTCGCGCCGTGCAGGAACGACAGGGTCACGTTGTCGAGGACGACCTTGTCGCCGTGGGCCTTGCGCACATTGCGCAGGGTGAACACATACTCCGCCATGGTCCACAACCCTAGTTACCCCGGCGGCATGAGACCTCATCGGGGCCGGTCGGCGTCTGTAGGGGTGACGGCCTCCACGGCGGAGGCGCGACGCGAGGGACGGAGGGCCCGTGGGCCGATCGAGGCACCTGGACACTGAGTTCGCGGAGTTCGTCGCCGCGCGCTCACCCCAGCTGTACCGGAGCGCCTATCTCCTGACCACCTCCTCGCACGCCGCGGAGGACCTGGTGCAGACCGCCCTGGCCAAGGCGTACGCCGCCTGGTGGCGGGTCCGCTCCGCCGACGACCCGGTCGCCTACGTGCACGGGGTGCTGGTCAAGTCGTTCCTCTCCGACCGGCGGCGGCGCAGCTCGACCGAGCTGCCGACCGCCGACCTGCCCGACCGGGTGACCACGGACACCGACCCGGCCGAACGGCTCGCGCTGCTGTCGGCTCTCGCGGAGCTGGCGCCGCTGGACCGGGCCGTGGTCGTGCTGCGCTTCTGGGAGGACCACAGCGTTGCCGACACGGCCGCCGAGCTGGATCTCAGCGAGGCGGCCGTCAAGAACCGCAGCCTGCGCGCGCTCCGGGCGCTGCGCGGTCTGCTCACCGAGCCGCAGACGAACGGGAGCACCCGATGACCGATCTGGACACCGACACCACCGCCGCCGAGCTGCACGCCCTCCTCGGCCGGGCGGTCGCCGACCTCGACGTCCCGACCACGCGCCTGCACGACGCCTCGGTCCGGCGCGGCCGGGCGGTGCGCCGGCGCCGGCGCACCGGCGTCGTCCTCGGTGGCCTCGCCGCCGGCGCCGCGGTGGCGGCGCTCGCCGTGCCGCTGCTGGCGGTCGGCACCTCGACGGGGGGCCAGGTCGCGCACGAGGGGCGGGCGCTCCCGCCGCCCGACGTCGACGAGCCGGCGCCCGGGTGGTGGGACATGCCGGGCCTCGAGATGGACCACCGGCTGGGCTTCCTGCTGCCCGACCGGCTGTCGATCAGCATGACGATGTCGGCGGTCGACGACGGCTGGCTCCAGGTCGACGTGACCGACGACGACGGGGACGCGGGCGGCGTGAACGTCGTCCTCTACCCGCCCGCGGACGACGGCGGCGCGTTCGTCACCGACCTCACCACCTGCCCCGGCAACCTCTCGGCGCCCGACTCGTGCACCGAGGTGCGCAACGCGGCGGGCGACGTGGTCGGCCGGGAGTCGCGCACCGCCACCAGCGGGGTCGTCGTGGTCGAGGCGACCCACCTCACCCCGGACGGCGGCGTTGTGTACGCGGCCGCGTCCAACAGCTCCGACGCGAAGTGGGGTCGCGGCTCCTCCACCGACACCGACCACCCGCCGATGACGCTCGCCGAGCTCCGCGCGGTCGTCGAGGCGCGGAGCTGGCAGCAGGACTGGGGCAGCTGACGCTCACGCGGCCGGCGTCTCGGCCACCGGCCGATCGGGCTGGCCGGGCTGCTCGGTCGGCTCGGTCGGCTCCGGCTGCTGCTTCGGCGTCCGGGTGAACTGGCTGGTGCCCCGGCTCAGGTCGTGACCGACGGCGGAGGCCTCGATCTCCAGCGCCTCCACCTCGACGTTGTTGCCGTTGACGTAGGTGCGCAGCTCCAGCCGGCCGTGGACCACGACCGGGTCGCCGCGCCGCAGCGAGTGGGCGGCGTTCTGTCCCAGGCCGCGCCAGCAGGTCACGGTGTACCACTGGGTGCCGCTCTCGGACCAGGTCTCGGTGCGGGGGTTGAACCGCCGCGGCGTGCAGGCGAGCCGGAAGCTCGCGACCGGCACCTCGCCGGCCTTGCGCAGGTCCACGTCGCCACCGATCCAGCCGCGCACGGTGATGGTGCTGTCGTTCATCGGGTCTCCTTGCCTCGGTTCGGGGTGTGGTCCGAGGCTCGGCGGGAGAGCCGACAGGTTCGAGGAGCCCCGGAGCGACCTGGGGAGAACCCGGGCGGGAGTGACGCGGTGGAGAGGAAGGGGGCTACCCGAGCACGCGGTCGAGTGCCGACCGCACCGAGGTGTACGCCGTCAGCTCCGCGTCCACCGGGACGACCACGAGCTCGCGCGACACCTCGGAGACCGCCGTGCGCAGCCGCTGGTCGGCGAGCTCGCCGCGCCTGCGGCCGACCCCCGCTGCTCCCAGACGGCAGACGAGGCCGAGCAGGATGCCGAGCACCAGCCCGCCGACCAGCAGCACCAGCGCGAGCGCGACACCGGCCACCTGCGGCGTGTCGGGATCGGAGAGCTTCCCGGTGCCGAGGAGACCCCCGGTCCACACCAGCCCCACGACGGCCGCCGCGAGCAGCAGCCACTGCACGACGCGCACCAGCCACGCCCAGGCCGGCGTCCGGCTGGCGCCGACCTCGGTCGCCGCGAGCGCCGCGTCGAGCCGGTCACCGAGCTCGTCGAGCCGGGAGACCGACGCCCGGTGGACCGCGTCGACCCACGGTCGGTTCAGGCCGGCGGACACCTCGTCGGCGAGCGCGCGGACCTCGGTGTCGACGCGGGCGCGCTGCACCTGGGTCGCCTCCGGTACGGCGGAGCGCGCGCGACCGCTCAGCTGGCGGGCGTCGTCCCCCAGGTCGAGGTCGAGCCTGCGGGACGGGTCCGGCCTGATGCCGCCGAGCCAGCCGACGATCGGCCAGCCCGTGGCCCGGCCGACCTTCGCACGGGTCGCTCGCTCGACCGCGTCCACGACGACCGGTACGCCCGCCGCCTCCGCGAACGCCTCGTCGAGAGCCGCCACGCGTCCCTCGGACAGCGCGCGGGTCGGTGCACTGCCGGACTCCTCGGCGAGCCGGGCCGCCACGGCACGCACGTCGGCGTCGATCCGGGCGCTGGTCGCCTGCTTGTCGGCGGCGCGCCGGGCGATCTCGGCGCGCAGCTCGTCGATGCCGGTGCCCTGACGGGCGCTCACGGCGAGCACCGGCACCCGGTCGAGACCGTCCGCGTCGAGCAGCCGGCGGATGTCGTCGAGCATCGACTGGCGCCGCTCCTCGGGCACGGTGTCGATGTGGTTGAGCACGACGACCATCACGTCCTGGTGACCCGCGGAGGGCGCCAGGTAGCGGTCGTGGATCGCCGCGTCGGCGTACTTCTGCGGGTCCAGCACCCACACCAGCAGGTCCGCGAGGGCGACCAGCCGGTCCACCTCGAGGTGGTGGGCGACCTCGGTCGAGTCGTGGTCCGGCAGGTCGAGGAGCACGACCCCGTCCAGGTCGGACTGCGCGTTGCGCCGGCCCGAGTCGAGCATCGAGTCGCGGGTGGTCTGGTGCCGGGGCGGGATGCCGAGCCACTCGAGCAGCTCGTCGGCGCCGTCGGTGCCCCAGACGCACGCGGACGCCCACGACGTCGTCGGCCGGCGGACGCCGACCGCGGACAGCTCGAGGCCGGTCAGTGCGTTGAACGTCGAGGACTTGCCGGAGCCGGTCGCGCCGGCGATCGCGACCACCGTGTGCCGCGCGGAGAGCCGGAGCCGTCCGGCGGCGCGGTCGATGACCTCCTGGGCCTCGCCGACGAGGTCGTCGTCGAGGCGGCCGCGCGCAGCCTGGGTGGCGTCGTCGAGGCCCTCGATGCGGGCACCGAGGTCGGTACCGCGGGTCACCAGTTGCCTGGCCCCCTCGAGCGTGGACGTCATGTTCTCCCTCGGCGGCGGTGTTGCTGTCCCCAGACTAGGGGTTCACGTCGTGGATCGCCGTGTCGGCTCCGCCACGGGCCTGCTCGAACCGCCGGTCGTCGACCCGCCTGGACGCGGCCCGCAGGGGCTCGGCGCCGTCCGTCGGCAGGTCGAGCCCCGCGAGCACGCCGTGGAAGCGCCGACGGTCCTCGACCAGCAGTCCGGCCATCCGGCGGTCGAGCGAGGCCGCCGCTCGCTCGACGAGATCCGCCACGGCCTCGGCACCGAGCACGGCGTCCAGCAGCGTGCGGCCCGGCCGGGCCGCCTCCGCCGCCCGGCCCTCGGCCGAGCTCGTGAGCGCCAGGACCATCAGCGCCGTGCCGAGGCCCTGCGCACCGTAGGCGAGGAACGTCGCGCTCGCCCTCTTCTCGGACGCCTCCGAGCGCACCAGCTCCACGACCTCCTGCTGCCAGCCGCGGATCTCGGCCTCCGCCCGGCGGCGGAGGTCCTCGGTGGCCCGCTCGAGGCCGGGCGCCAGCAACCCCCGTCCGGCGTCGGACCCGGCCCACTCGGCGTGCACGCGCTCGGCGGCGGACTCGGCGTGGTCGAGCACCAGCGACTCGGCGCCGGCCTCGATCGCGTGGGCGACCCGGTCGGCAGCCTGGGGGGTGCCCTTCACGGCGTTGACGACCCTGTCGCGCAGGCGTCCGACCCGCTGGTCCAGGGAGCGGAGCAGCTCGCCGGTGCCGACCAGGTCCTGCCAGCGGGCGAGCACCTCGCCGCGCAGCAGGGTGCCGTCGGTGGCCTCGGCCGCCAGTGACGCGGAGGCGTCGTCGTACGCCGCGTCGGCGGCGGCCCTCAGCTCGTCCGCAGCCCCGAGCTGGGCCTCGACCGCGTCCGCGATCGTGTGCGACTGGCGCGCCAGCGTGCGGACGCTGCCGTCCAGGGTCCGCCGGACCACGCCCTCCCGGGCATCCGTGTCGGCCGCGAGGGCGACCAGCCAGGCGCGGATGTCGGCGACCTCGGCCGGCGGGAGCAGGCCGTCGTCGGAGACCGGTGCCTCGTTGACGGTGAACAGCGGTGAGTCCTTGAGGCCGCGGCTGGCCATCATCCGCGCCAGGTGCGCGGCCACGGTCTGGACCGCGTCGGCCGGGGTCCGGTCGAGCACGAGGGCGACGGCGGTCGACCGCTCGGCGGCCTGCTTGAGGTGCTGCCACGGCACCTGGTCGGAGTAGCGCGCCGCCGAGGTCACGAACAGCCACAGGTCGGCCGCGGCCAGCAGCTGCCCCGCCAGCACCCGGTTGTGCTCCTCCACCGAGTCGACGTCCGGAGCGTCCAGCACCGCGAGCCCCGCGGGCACCGTGTCCGCCGCCACCAGCTGCAGCGAGTGCGGGTCGTCGGTGCTGTGCTGGACGCGGACCAGGTCGGGCAGCAGCCGGTCCTGGCCGAACCAGTGCGCCTCGTCCGGGTGGTGCACCAGCACCGGCGACCGCGTGGTCGGGCGGAGCAGGCCGGAGGCGGTGACCCGGCGCCCGACGAGGGAGTTCACCAGCGTGGACTTGCCGGCGCCGGTCGAGCCGCCGACCACGACGAGCAGGGGCGCGTCCACGCTCATCTGCCGCGGGATGGCGTAGTCCTCGAGCTGGTCGATCATCTGCTGCCGCGCGGCGCGCAGCTCGACGACGCCGGGGAGCTCGAGCGGGAGCCGGGCGGCCTGCAGCGCACCACGAAGCTGCACCAGGGCGGTGAGCATCCGGGTGTTCTGGTCGCGAGACACGCTCATCGAGTGGGTACCACCTGTCCGGGGAAAGCGATCGAGGGGCGCAGCCGGTCGATCCTCTGCAGGAACCGCTGGCCACGCGCCACGTAGTCGGGCGGAGGTGTCCCCCGCAGAAGACGGTAGTGCAAGAACCCGAGCTCGATGGCCGCCTGCTGGTACTCCTGCATGGCGCGCTCCGCTGGCCTCCCCCCGGAACGGCGTGCGTAGGCCCGCGCCGTACGCCGGGCGCCGAGGTCCACGACCCAGCCGATGTCGGTGGCCGGGATCAGCCCGCGCCGGGCCGCATCCGCGAGCGCGGCGGCGAGCATCCGGCGCTCGGAGCTGCGGGACCAGATCGCGAGCCCCAGCACCGCCAGGAACGCGGGTGCCATCAGCACGACGTACAGGACCGCGAAGTTGTCGAAGCCGTAGACGGTCGAGGTGTTCCAGATCGCGTGCGCTGCCACGGCGCACCCGTAGCCCAGGACCGGCCACAGGAAACGCGCGGTGCCGCTGCGGGCGTTGACCGCGAGACCGACGCCGATGCCGGTGAAGGTCGTGAAGAGGGGGTGCGCGAACGGGCTGACGAGGCAGCGGACGACGAACGTGGTCGTGAGCGCGTCCGTCCCGCCGGGCCCGGAGCCGTCAGTGCCGTTGTAGGCGGCGGCCAGGTAGAGGATGTTCTCGGTGAAGGCGAATCCGATGCCGACCATGCCGGCGTACACGATGCCGTCGAGGACGCCGTCCAGCTCACCCCGCCGCCACCAGAGCAGGAGGAAGAGGAAGAGCCCCTTGCTCGCCTCCTCCGAGAGCGGGGCGACCACCTCGAGGCTCTGCCGGTCGGTGAACGTGACGACGAACCCGCCCACGCCCTGCACCAGCAGCGCGACCGCCGTCGCCACGAAGCAGCCCCACAGCAGCCCGGCGGCGAGCAGCGTGCGCGGCTCGGGCTCGTAGCGGTCCAGCCACAGGTAGCAGCCCACCAGCGGGCCCACCGGTACGGCGGCGAGCACGGTGGCCAGCAGCAGTGTCCGCGGTGCGCCCGAGAGCGCCAGGACGGCCAGCATCGCGAGAGCCCCGAGGGCCACCAGCACGGTCACGACGACCGTGAAGGCAACGCTCTCGCGGCGGGCTCCTCGCATGCCGCGCAGCCTATCGGTGGGTGTCCGGGCCCCTCCGGCCCCGGCGTACGATGGCGCCGTGAGCGAGCAGAGCACGCCGGAGACCGTCGAGCCCAGGACAGAGTCCCACGACCCCGCCGTACCCGCCGCGTACGCCGCGTTCATGCGGGAGGGCTGGGGAGACCGCGAGCTCGACCTGGCCGTGGAGCCGGTCGCGGCCCGTGCCGCGGAGCGCCGCTCGAAGCTGGCCGCGACGTTCCCGGGCGACCGCCTGGTGCTGCCGGCCGGCACCTTCAAGGTGCGCTCGTACGACACCGACTACCGGTTCCGCCCCGACACCGCCCACACCTACTTCTCGGGCAACCAGACCAGCGACGCGGTGCTGGTCGTGGACGACGGGGAGTCGGTCCTGTACGCCCGGCCGCGCTCGTCGCGCGACACCGACGAGTTCTTCCGCGACCGACAGTACGGCGAGCTGTGGGTGGGCCGCCGCCCGTCGCTGAAGGAGATGTCCGACGCGCTCGGGCTCGAGGTCCGCCACATCGAGGACCTCCCGTCGTTCGACGACGACCGCAAGACCCGCGACATCACCACCGACGACGACCTGGCCCGGGTCGCGTCCGAGCTCCGGCTCGTCAAGGACGCCTGGGAGGTCGAGCAGCTCCAGGAGGCCTGCGACATCACCACGCTCGGCTTCGAGGACTCGGTCCGCGAGTGGGACGAGGTGCTGAGGTACGGCGAGCGCTGGATCGAGGGCACCTTCTTCCGCCGCGCCCGCGCGATGGGCAACGACATCGGCTACGACTCGATCGTCGGCGGCGGCTCCCACGCGACCACGCTGCACTGGATCGACAACACCGGCCCGATCACGCCCGGCACGCTGGTGCTGCTCGACATGGGCGTCGAGAACCGCTCGCTCTACACCGCCGACGTCACGCGGACGCTGCCCGTGGACGGGCGTTTCACCAGCCTGCAGTGCGAGCTCTACGACCTCGTCCACGCCGCCCAGCAGGCCGGCATCGAGGCGATCCGCCCGGGTGAGCCGTTCAAGGTCGCGCACAACGCGGCGATGGAGGTGCTCGCCCACGCGCTGGCGGACATGAAGCTGCTGCCGGTGTCCGCCGAGGAGGCGCTCGACCCGGACAGCCGCGTGTACGCCCGCTGGACCCTGCACGGCACCAGCCACATGCTCGGCATGGACGTGCACGACTGCGGCCAGGCCGCGCCCGCGGCGTACGCCGAGGGAACCCTGGCCGAGGGCATGGTGCTGACCGTCGAGCCCGGGCTCTACTTCCAGGAGGACGACCTGCTCGTCCCGGAGGAGCTGCGCGGGATCGGCATCCGCATCGAGGACGACATCCTCGTGACCGCGAGTGGGTACGACAACCTCTCCAGCGCTCTTCCGCGCACCTCGGCCGAGGTCGAGGCGTGGATGGACGAGCACCGCCGCTGACGCCCGGAGGCTTCCCCATCCCCTCTCGACCGCCACCACCGCCACGACGCCTGCGTGGATGGCAGGCGTCGGTGGCCGTGCTGTGCCTCTCCCTGGCCGCAGCCGGCTGCCTGGCACGGGACCCGCTCTCGACGACGGCCCGGGAGGATCCCCGGCCCGACGTCGTGCACGCGTGGAACCCGCCGGCCGGCGCGGACATGACACCGAACTACGAGTTCGTGGCCGCCCCGGACTTCCTCAACCAGGACGTGGGGGACGTCCGGAAGCTGCCCACGTGGAAGCCCGGTGACCCCAACTCCTGGACGCGCCAGCTCCAGCACTACATCGACGCCTTCCTCGACGACATCGCCGCCACCCATCCCGGCTCGGTGCTCGTCGCCGGTGACCTGGTCGAGGGCCGCTGGGGCCGCGACTACGGCGACACGGGCCTCTTCGGGCCCGTCGACACCGACGCCGAGCGTGCCGCCGCCGTACGGCGTGCCGCGCGCTTCTACTACGCGGCCTACGTGAAGCGGTTCGAGGAGCGCGGGCTGACGGTGCACGCCGCGCTCGGCGACCACGACATCGGCGACAACCCGTGGGACGACACCAGCCCCTGGACGTCGTTCAAGCGCCACCACGTCGCGCTGTTCAAGCGGATGTTCGCGAAGTACCTGACCCGGAAGCCGTCGGGCGAGCCGCGCTACTCCGACCGGCCCTTCCGCACGTCGTTCGCGCACACGTCGTACGCCACCCACCTCTCCCCCGACGTCCTGCTGGTCTCGCTCGACGAGTTCCACCGCCGCGACGGCAACGTGCACCTCGAGGTGACCGGCGGTCAGCTCGCGTGGCTTCGCCACACCTTGGAGAGGGCGCGCGAGCAGCACGTCCCGTGGGTGATCGTGCAGGGCCACAACCCGGTGCTCTACCCGGTCCGCGAGGTGTCCTCCTCCGGCGGGCACATCGAGGGCGGCGAGGACTCGCCGCTGTGGCGCACGATGGCCCGGTACGGCGTCGACCTCTACATCAACGGCGAGGTGCACGCGACCACGATGCGCCAGGCTGACGGCCTCACCCAGGTGTCGACCGGCGGCCTGCTCTACCGCGGCCAGGCGACGTACATGCTCGCCCGCGTGTACGACGACCGGATCGACCTCGACGTCCGCCAGCTGCCCGGCACCGAGGCCGGTGCGAAGCTCTGGCAGACGACCGGGCTGCGGACCCGCGCGGGCACCGAGTGGCAAGGCGGCCCGAGCATCTCGATCGGCTCGATGACGCTCACGTCGGACGACCGCCCGGTGAACCAGGCCGGCCTGCTGCAGGAGTACGTGCCCTAGGTTCACCCGTTTCGTCCGAGACGGCCGGGGCCGGGGGGCCCGTACCGTCGGGCCGTGGAGCCTGTCTTCAACCGCCGTCTGGCGATCCTGCTCGCCATGGCGATGTTCGTGCTCGTCGTCGACACGTCCCTGATGAACGTGTCGATCTCGGCAGTCGTCCAGGACATCGACGCGACGGTGAGCGGCGTGCAGTCCGCGATCGCGCTCGAGGCGCTCGTGTCGGCGGCGTTCATCCTGATCGGCGGCAAGGTCGCCGACTTGATCGGCCGCAAGCTCGCCTACACCCTCGGCCTCTGCGCCTACGGCGTCGGCGCGGTGGCGATGACGCTCGCGCAGAGCATCCTGCCGATCATCGTGTTCTGGGCGGTCATCGGCGGCATCGGTGCGGCGCTGCTGCTGCCCGGCATGCAGGCGCTGATCCACGGCAACTTCGAGGGAGCGGCGCAGAAGCGCGTCTACGCCCTTGTCGGCGCCTCTGCGGCGATCGCGGCAGCCGTCGGCCCGCTGATCGGCGGCTTCCTCACGACCGCGCTCTCCTGGCGGGTCGGCTTCCTGATGGAGGCGCTGATCATCCTCGTCGTCCTGTCCGGCCTCGGCCTGGTGAAGGACGTGCCCTACGCCGGTCCCCGGCGCATCGACCTCGTGGGAGCGTTGCTCTCGGTGCTCGGCATGGGCGGCCTGGTGCTCGGGATCCTGGTCTGGCAGGAGGGCGGCGAGGCCGTCGGCGCGCTCATCGCCGTCGGGCTCGTCGGGCTGGGCTCCCTGGCGTACTGGCTGGTGCGCCGCAAGCGCTCCGGCCGCCCCGCACTGGTCGACCCCGTGCTCTTCGAGTCGCCGCACTTCAGGCTCGGCATCTCCAGCCAGATGCTCCAGCAGATCGCCCTCGGCGGCGCGATGATCACGCTCCCGATCTATCTCCAGATGGTCCTGGAGTACAACGCCCTGGAGGCCGGCCTCTCCCTCGCGCCGCTCTCGCTGTCGATGTTCGCGGTCTCCATGCTGGCCGGCCGCCGGGCCGCGCACCGGCGGGCCCCGACGATCGTCCGCCTGGGCTTCGCGCTGCTGATCGTCGGCATCGCCGTCGTGCTCGTGGTGGTGCCGCGGGCCGACTCCGGCTGGGCGCTCGCGCCCGCGCTGGTCGTTACCGGGTCCGGGCTCGGCCTGCTCGTCTCGCAGCTGAACAACTACACGCTCGCGCCGATCGAGGAGGAGCGGGTCAGCGAGGCCGCGGCCGTGAACTCGGCCGCCGGCTCCTTCGGCCTGTCCTTCGGCCTGGCGTTCGCCGGTGCGATCATGCTGGCCGCCCTGTCGGCAACGTTCACCTCGATGGCGAACGACAGCACGGTCCTCCCGCCCGACGACAAGGCACAGGTCGCCGAGGCGCTCGAGGACGACGCCCAGGTCATGAGCAACACACAGCTGGAGCAACAGCTCGCCGGCGAGCCGGCGGCGGTGCAGGACGAGATCGTCCGGATCAACACCGACGCGCGGCCGCGCGCCCTGCAGATCGGTCTGCTGGTGCCGCTGCTCGCCGCCCTGGCCGGTCTGGTGACGTCCTTCCGCATGGTCCGACTGCCCGATCTCGAGGCGAAGTCGCACGCCGAGGGGCTAGAGCTGTAGCGCGCTCGCCGTCACGTCCGCCGGTGGAAGGTGACGTCGCCGTTGGGGTGGTGGGTGGTCCGGTAGTTGGTGTCGTGGGCGCGGGCGTGGTGCCAGGGACAGAGTGAGATGCCGTCGGCGAGGTCGGTGTGGCCGCCGTCGGTCCAGCGGGTCTTGTGGTGGGCGTGCAGGCCGGTGGCGCGGTCGCAGCCCTGGGCGCGGCAGCCGCGGTCGCGGACCAGCATCGCGGTCCGTTGGGCCTCGGTGAACAGCCGGCGCTTGCGGCCCACGTCGAGGGGCTGGGAGTCGCCGTCCAGGACCACGGGGATGATCCCGGCCTGGCAGGCGAGCCGGCGGGCCATGCCCGGGGAGATCTTCTCCCCGGTGTCCAACACACACGCCTTCTCGAGCCGGCCGAGCAGCACGTCGAGGTCGATCAGCACCACCGCAGTGGCCGAGACGCCGCCGGCGGTGGGGAGCTGGTCGGCGGGGTACCGCTCGATCAGCTCGCACAACGCGCGCCCCAGCGCTTCGGGGGTGTCCGGCCGCTCCACCCCGGGCCCTTGGGTGGCGGCCACGTGTCGGGGTGCGGCCAGGGCGCCGAGCATCTTCCGGAGTGCGGCCCAGTGGTAGCTGGGCAGGGTGCCCCGGAAGTGGGCCTTGCCGTGGCCGTCGTCGTAGCCGGTGAGCCGGCAGGCCTTGGCGGCGGCGGCCTCCTCCTTGGCCAGGAGCGCGGCTTCGCGGGCGTCGGCCTCCTCGGGGGCGACCACCTCGAACAGGTGCTTCCCGAGCCGGTTCAACGCCTGGGCGTCGTGGTGCCGGGCGAGGGCCAGCAGGTGCGCCTCGGCCGCGGCGACCTTCCCGGCCGGGACCGTGGAGGGCAGGTCCTCGACCCACCGGATCACCACCCGCGCCTGATCCGCCAACACCCGCCCGGCCGCCAACGCCTCCCGGGTCAGCGAGTGACCCTCGAGGTCACGCCCCAACCGGACCGCGGCATACGCGGCCGACCGGGTCGCCCTGGTCTCGTGGGCCAGCCAGTTCGCCGCCGACGAGGCGCCGACCTCCCGGCCCACCCCGATGTCCTCGGCGTGCGCCGCCACCCGGGCCTTCAGCTCGCAGACCTGCGCCTCCAACCGGGTCAGCTCGATCAGCGTCCCCGCCGTCTCGATGGCATCCATCGACCACACCGACGCATCCGTCACGGCGTCGGCCGCACCCCGCATCCGCGCGACCGCGACCGACACCCGGTGCCGAGGTGTGGTCATCGCTGTCATGGTTCAACTCAAGCACCGGCCACCGACACTGAGACCCTCAGAACCCTTGTTTTGACCAGCATTCGGACAATCCACGAAGATTCCTCAGCAGAAATTTCCCAGCAGCTACCGCGGACCTGGAAGCCGGCAGATCGCGCCGCCCCGAGCACCCGTGCAGGGACGACTGATCTCCCGGCGCGGACCCGCAAGCCGGGAAGCCACGGCGACCACCCGCGCGCCGTACCCGCGTCGGTGCGTGTCGGTCGCCACCACCCAGGACCCGCAGCCAGCTGCGAGTCCAAGCGGCCCGCAAGCCGGGAAGCCTCAACGACCCGAGCCCGCCGTACCCGCTTCGCTGCCTGTCGGTCCGCACCCAAGCCAGCCCGCAAGCCGTCGACAGTCACCGCGTTCGAGCAGCTCGACCATCTCCAGCCTGCCGGCAGCACTCAGTGCAGCGCCACCTTGAGCAGCACGACCACCAGGCCCAGCCCGAAGCCGGCCGCCGCGCTGGCGACGCAACCCCAGGTGTCGAGCCCGCCGCGCCGACCGGCGACCCAGCTGTAGCGGGTGAGGAGTGCGATCGAGACGAGCAGCGCGATCCAACCCGCAGTCTTGATCTCCGCGCCGAACAGCCTGCTCCCGAGCAGCACGACGAGCGGCACCACGGAGGCGCCGAGGATCGGCCACGTCTCGTGGAGCCCGTGGCGGAGCGCCGCCAGCGGATGGTGTCCCCGGGTCAGCGAGCTGCCCACGGTGACGGCGTGCAGGTGCGCGAGCCAGTAGACGAACACCGTGCCGAGGATCGCGGCGGACACCTGCCAGATCGTGTCGCTGTGACCGGCCGTGTACGCGATCGCCGCGGCGCAGACGACCGTGCCGGTGATGGTGCCCTCCCCGCCGGCGACCAACCCGAGCGGGTCCCGGCGGGGGGCGTCCTCAGCCACCGCCGAACGTCTCCAGGAGCGTCTCGCGCTCGCCCTCGGTGAGGTTCGTGCTGATCAGGGTGGCGTCGCGACCGTGGAACCGCTCCCCGAGCCGGTCCAGGTTCGCGTTCTCGGTGACCATGAAGAGTGCGGACGTGCCCTCGGTGACCTCGGTGCGGATCCGCTCGAGGTCGCCCTTCGTGATGCCGGTGCCGTCGGTCGCCTTCACGAGGGCGCCGATGCCCGCGCCGACGACGACGCCGGCGACCGGGACCATGAACAGCGCGCCGCCCAGGATGCCCCAGAGCGCGCCCCAGCCGGCACCGCGCTTCGAGTCGTCGTGCTGGTGGCGCACCTCGGGCTTGTCGGCGCCCGACGGCCAGGACATCACGGCGTGGTCGACGATCGTCACCACGCCGTCGGTCTGGGCGCTCCGCAGCGCGGTCTCGGCGTTCGCGGCGCCGTCGGGGTCGTTGAACTTCCAGACCGTGAAGGTGGTCACGTCGCTACTCCTTCTGGTGGGCCGCGGCGAGCGCGGCGAGAGCGGATCGGGTCTTCATCTCCTGAGGGGCGCCGAGCTCGAGCCCGTGCCCGGCCAGGAAGATCTTGGTCTCGGCGGCGGCCTGGAACGCCTCCTGCGGGCTGCACTTCGCGGACAGCTCCATGATCCGGGAGCCGTCCGGGAGGAACCACATCTCGGCGACCAGGCGCCGGGGGTACGACGGGTGCTCGAACTTCGCCTTGAGCAGCGTCAGCGGTCCCAGGACGACGAGGTCCGCGAGGCCGATCCCGTCGGGCAGCCGTTCGAGCAGCACGCCCCGCTGATCGTCGGAGAGCACGTCGGCGAGCTCCCGCTCCCCCGCCATCAGGGCCTTCACACGCTTGTCCGGGACCTCGGACGTCAGCGAGCACGAGCACGTGTAGCCCTGCGGTGAGGCGTCCACCTCGACCTTGAAGCCGGCCAGCCGCCGCAGCCCCTCCGGTACGTCGGCCGGCAGCATCGGCCGCAGCTTCACGGTCGTGTCACCGGGCTTGCCCTGGGTCCGACGCGCCCGCACGACCAGCCCCGCGCCGAACAGCCGCAGGTCCGGTGTCTCGACGAACGCCACCTGCCGGACCTGGGCATCCAGCGAGTCGATCCCGAGCGACCGCAGGGCCGACCGGTGGTCGGAGTCCGGGACGCTGAGCTTCAGCTCGACGGCGTCCACGTCGGGCAGGATCGCGAGCAGGCCGGCGAGCTGGTCGGCCTCGTACGTCGGCAGTGCGCTCATGCGGGCACCACCTCTGCCCGGCGCACGAACACCTTGATCAGCTCCTCGACGAGGATGATCGAGGCGGCGATGCCGACGGCGATGCACCACTGGTTGAAGCTCAGCCCCGTGGTGTCGAAGATGCGCTCGAGGAAGTCGAGGCCGGTGATCGCGACGATCGCGAGCAGCGAGATGCCGTAGCGCCGGAGCTGCATCACGCCCGGGAACGTCTCTCGGTCGAACACGGTGTTGGTCTGGTCGCGGCACAGCAGCGCGGCGAAGAGATGGAACAGCGACAGCGTCGTCAACAGCATGGTCGCGGCCAGGACGGGGCTGCCCTCGTGGTCACCGATCTGGTACGCCGCCAGCGAGCCGACGGTCATGACGGCGCCCTGCACGCAGAGCCGGATCCAGTTGTTGCGCGACAGGACCGGGGCGCCGACGGGGCGCGGAGGACGCGACATCAGGCCCCGGGCCGGCTGGTCGAAGCCCAGCGCGATCGCCAGGGGAATGTCGACGACCATGTTCAGCCAGAGGATCTGGAGCGGGTTGAGCGGGGCGCCGTTCGCGATGCCGATGATGCCCGCGCCGATGAAGATCGCGATGTAGGCGACCAGCGTCGACATCTGGAAGCGGAGGTACTTCAGCAGGTTGTCGTAGAGGGTCCGCCCGTACGACACGGCCCCGACGATCGTCGCGAAGTTGTCGTCGGTGAGGATCATGACCGCGGCCTCCTTGGAGACCTCGGTGCCGGTGATGCCCATCGCGACGCCGATGTCGGCGGTCTTGAGGGCCGGCGCGTCGTTCACGCCGTCCCCCGTCATCGCGACGACGTTCCCCTTCTCCTTGAGCAGCCGGACCAGCCGCACCTTGTCCTCGGGCGCCACGCGGGCCACGACACCGATCTCGTCGAGCTCGGTGTGCAGCTGCTCGTCGCTCATCGCCGCGAACTGGGTGCCGGTGACGGCCCGGCCCTCGATGCCCAGCTCCCCGGCGATCGCGGCCGCGGTGGTGGCGTGGTCGCCGGTGATCATCCGGACCCGGATGCCGGCGTCGCGACACTCCGCGATCGCCGTCCTGGCCTCGGGCCGCGGCGGGTCGACGATGCCGACCATCGCGAGGAGCGTCAGCTGCCGGACCAGCCCGATCAGGTCGCTGCCCGCCTGGACGGTGCCCGGCTCGAAGTCGCGCTGCGCGACGACCATGACCCGCTCACCGGCGTTCGCGATGGCGTCGTTGGCCTCGAGCGCCAGGTGCCGGTTGTCGTCGGTGATCGGCACGATGCTGCCGTCGGGATCACGCAGCGTGGTGGCCCGGGCGATGAGCACGTCGGGCGCGCCCTTGACGTAGCAGCGCACCACCGGCCGGCCGTCGTCCGCGGTCATCTCGTGGAACGTGGCCATGAACTTGTAGTCGGAGTCGAACGGCACCTCCGCCACCCGGGGCAGCGCGGCCCGGGTCTCGGTGATGTCGAGACCGCCCTTGGCGCCGAGCACGATGAGGGCACCCTCGGTCGGGTCGCCGATCAGGCTCTCCCCGTCGAGGACGGCGTCCGCGCACAGCACCATGGGCAGCAGGTAGGGGTCGAGGTCGTAGTGCTCGCCGCCGACGTGGTTGATCTGGCCGCGGGTGCTGTAGCCCTCCCCCGAGACGGTGTAGCGGTTCCGGCCGGGGATCACCAGCTCGCGCGCGGTCATCTTGTTGAGGGTGAGGGTCCCCGTCTTGTCCGAGCAGATCGCCGATGTCGAGCCGAGGGTCTCCACCGCAGGGAGCCGCTTGACGATCGCGTTGCGGCGGGCGATCTCACGGGTGCCCATCGAGAGCAGCGCCGTGACGACGGCCGGCAGCCCGGTCGGGATCGCGGCGACCGCCAGCGCGACACCGGTGACGAACAGCGTGTCGAAGGACTCCCCGCGGGCCAGGCCGAGCAGCACGACGAGCACCAGGGCGACGGCCGCGATCGAGGCGATGATCTTCGACAGCGAGTCCAGCTGCTTCTGCAGGGGAGTCTTGCCGGCCTCCGTGTTCGCCAGCATGTCGGCGATGTGGCCGATCTCGGTGCCCATCCCCGTCGACGTCACGATCAGCTCGCCGCGGCCGCGGGTCACCGAGGTGTTCATGTACGCCATGCAGGTGCGGTCGCCCAGGGGTACGTCGTCGCCGGGCACCGGGTCGGTCGACTTGCTGACCGGCAGGCTCTCGCCGGTGAGCGCGGCCTCCTCGATCTCGAGGGTCGCCGCGAGCGCGACGCGGGCGTCGGCGGGCACCAGGTTCCCGGCCTCCACCAGCACGACGTCCCCGGGCACCAGCTCCTGGGCGTCGATCTCCAGCGCCTGCCCGTCCCTGCGCACCCGGGCGATGGTCTTCATCATCTGGGAGAGCGCCTTGACGCTCTCCTCGGCCTTGGCTTCCTGACGGAGCCCGATCACGGCGTTGAAGACGGTCAGGCCGGCGAGCACGACCGTCGTACCGGCGTCGCCGGTGACGACCTGGTTCACGAGCGCCGCGGCCAGCAGGATGATCTGCATGAAGTCCTGGTACTGACGCAGGAAGGCGCGCCAGGCCGGCTCCTTCTTGCCGGCGGCCAGCCGGTTCGGGCCGTGCGACGCGAGCCGCGAGCGTGCCTCCTCGGCGGAGAGCCCGACGGCCGGGTCGACGCCCAGGTCCCGCGCGACCTGGACGACGTCGGCGGCGACCGGCGAGGCGATGACGTCCACGGATGTCATGAGCCGATCGTGCTGACCACCTGGGTGGTGACGCCTCACCCCCGGCGGGGTGGGCCGGGACAAGCCACCCGAAGCGGGTGAACCGCCGTACTCCGGCGAGTGGCACCGTCGAGACATCCTGATCCCTGAGGAGGGACTGATGACCCAATCCACCCTCGACGTCGGACCCGTCGACTACCTGGCCGTCGAGTTCCCGGGAGCCAAGCTCACCGGTGAGGCGTTCGCTGCGCTCGTCGACCTCGTCGACCGCGGCATCATCCGCGTGCTCGACCTGCGCGTCGCCGTCGTGAGCGCCGACGGCCAGTTCGCGGCCGTAGCCCTGACCGACCTCGACGGCGACGGCGAGCTCGACCTCGCGGTCTTCACCGGCGTGGAGTCGGGCCTGCTCGACGACGAGGACCTCGCCGCGAGCGCGGCCCTCGTGGGTGAGGGTGACGCGGTGGCGGTGCTGCTCTACGAGAACACCTGGGCCGGCCCCTTCGTCTCGGCGCTCCGCCGCCAGGGTGCCGACGTCATCGCGAGCGGGCGCATCCCGGCCGACGAGGTCATGGCCGCGCTCGACTCGCTCGAACAGGAAGGCTGATCCATGGGACTCATCGGTGGCATGGCGCGCACCGCGGTGGTCGCCGGTACGGCGACGGCGGTCTCGAACCGCGTCTCCCGGAGGCAGGCCGGGCGCTGGCAGCAGCAGTCGGACGCGCAGGCGTACCAGGAGCAGCAGTACGCCCAGCCGGCCTACGCGGCTCCCCCGCCGCCCGCTCCGGTCGCCGCGCAGGACGACGACGACCTGATCGCGCAGCTGGAGAAGCTGGGCGGGCTGCGGGACAAGGGCATCCTCACCGACGAGGAGTTCGCGGCGCAGAAGGCGAAGCTGCTGGCGGGCTGACGTGCTGGTCCAGCGCGGCAGGTTCGACTCGCCGTTCTTCCGCTCGAAGCTCCGTGTGCCGGGTGCTCCGGAGCACTTCGTGCACCGGAGCCGCCTGACCGCACTGCTGGACGACCTCGCGACGTACCCGGTCACGGCGATCGTCGCTCCGGCCGGATCCGGGAAGACGGCCGCGGCCGCCGACTGGGTACGCCGTACCGACCGCCCGACCGCGTGGCTGACGCTGAACGACTCCGACCGCGACCCCGCGCAGTTCTGGGCGGCGACGGCCGCGGCGCTCGAGAGGCTGGCCGAGGGGCCCGCAAGCGTCCTGGTCGTCGACGACGTGCACCGGATCGACGACCTGCCCGAGTCCCGGGCGGCGCTCGAGGAGTTCGTCGAGCGGCGCCCCGAGTGGCTGCACGTCCTGCTGCTGGGTCGCCGCCGGCCGCCGCTGCCCGTCGACCGGCTGCGCGCGAACGGCGCGCTCGCCGACATCGACTTCGACATGCTGCGGTTCTCCGACGAGGAGGCGCTGGCGATGCTGACCGGGCTCTGCCCCGACGCCGCCGCCGACGACCTGGTGGGCATCGCCGGGTGGGCGGACGGGTGGGCGGCCGCGCTCCAGCTCGCGGCGCTCGCCGTCCGCTCCCGTCGGGAGCTGCCGTCCGGGCCGGACCGGCTGGTCGACAGCTACGTGTGGCACGAGGTGCTGCGAGCCGAGCGCTCCGAGCTGGTCGGCCTGATGCTGTCGACCGCGGTCGTGGACCGGATGAACTACGGGCTCGCGGAGACGCTCACCGGGCGTCCCGACGCCGGCGACCTCCTGCTGGAGGCCGAGGAGCGGGGGCTGTTCGTGACCAGCCTCGCCCCGGGCGGATGGTTCGAGGTGCACGGGCTGGTGCGGGAGATGCTGCTCGCCGAGCTCCAGCGACGCTGGCCCGAGCGGTTGTGCGACCAGCACCTGCGCGCCGCCCAGTGGTTCGAGGGCATGGGCGACGGCGCCGCCGCCCTCGAGCACTGGCTGGACGCCGGCGAGCCCGCGGAGGCGCTGCGGCTGCTGGCGGCGATCGTCGTGAGCCTGGTGGACAGCGGCCGTACGGCGCTGGTCGAGCGGGTCCTGGAGCGGATCCCGCCGGAGGTGAGCGGCGCCGACGACACCACCCGGATGAGGGACTCCTGGTGCCGCCTGCTGATCGGAGCCCCGGGTGGCGACCCGGTGACGACGGCCGACTGCGACGTGCTGCAGGCGCTGGCGGCGTACGTCGCCGGCGACTGGCCGGCGGCGATCGCCCACGGACGGGGCGGGTCGATGGACGACCCCCTCGGCAGGTTCGGCTGGAGCATCGCGGCGCACTCGATCGCGGCGCGCGAGTCCTGGGACGACGCGGACCCGCTCGTCGAGGAGGCGCGACTCGCGGTCGGCGCCACCAGCGACCGCCGGCTCGCCCACGAGACCGCCCGGGCCGTCGGCCTCGCCCTGGCCGGGCACCCGCTCGACGCGATCCGGGTCGCCGCCGGAGTGCGCCCCGTCGTCGCGGACGCCGAGTTGGCCACCCTGCTGGAGATGCTGGACCTGGCCGGAGCGGTCGCGACGCGGGAGCTCGGCGATCGGGAGGACGCGGAGGCGGCGCTGCGTCGACTGGCCGCCGACGAGACCCACGCCAGCACCTACGTCGACGTCCTGGCCGGCCTCGAGCTGGTCGAGGCACGACTCGCCGAGGGCGACGTGGCGGAGGCCGAGCGGCTGCTGCGGGACGCCGACCGACCGGGCCCGCACCGGGGCCGGGTCGCGCGGGTCGCCGTCCTGGTGGCGCTGGCACAGCACGAAGTCGCCGCCGCCGAACGGTGCGTCGCGGAGCTCGACGACCCGTTCTGGGGCCCCCTCTCCGAGGCGCGGGTGCACCTCGCCCGCGGCCTCCGTGCCGAGGCCGCCGAGGCAGTGCAGCGCGCGACGCCGCGCTGCACGCGCCATGAGGTGGTGCGCGGGCTCGTCCTGGCGCGGGCGCTCCTGGGCGAGGACAGGGAGGCCGCCGCGAAGTCGGTGGCGTTCGCCGCCGAGCTGGCCGCGGAGCACGGGATGCTCCAGTCGATCGCGGCGGAGGGTCCGACGGTCCTCGAGCTGGTCGAGCTGGCGGCGTGGCGGGTTCCCGACGCCTGGCTGGACCGGCTGCGCCGGGCGCTCACCACCGAGGCGGCGCCGGTCCTGCCGACCGCGCAGCTGGTGGAGCCGCTGACCGAGCGGGAGCGCGACGTGCTGCGGCTGTTGCCCAGCCGGCTCACCCTCCGCGAGATCGCAGGCGAGCTGTTCGTCTCGCAGAACACGTTGAAGTTCCACCTGCGGGTGATCTACCGCAAGCTCGGCGCGAACTCGCGCGCCGACGCGGTCGCGACGGCGCGGGCGCTGCGCCTGCTGGCCAGGGGCTAGGACACTAGGGGCGGTAGACCTTCCGCTCCTGGCGCTCGAACTCCTCCGCGGACAGCACGCCCCGATCCACCAGCTGCAGGAGCGCGCGCAGCTGGTCGACCCGGCGCACCGCGCCGGGTCGCTCGACCGGGACCGGGTCGAGGGTCGGTCGCCGGCGCAGCAGGTCCAGGTGCTGCCGACGCGAGGCCGCAACGCGCCTCACGGTGCACCGTCCGCCGGCCGCGAGCGCCGCGCCTGCTCGAGCCGGTGCCGCGGGATCCGCTCACCGCCGACGATCCGGCCGCCGCTCGTGCGAGCGGCATCGGCCAGCAGCTGGGCCCACCGGTCCTCGACGACCAGGATCAGCGCCGAGGTGCCGGGCTGGAGGGCACCCGACGCGAGGGCGATGTCGTCCTCGCTCAGCAGCCCCCCGACCTCGCCCTCCACGTCGCGGAGGTCGGCGAGGCCGGAGAGCTGCTCGGGCTCGACGACGGTGCCCCGGCCGTCCGCGCCCGTGGTCACCCCGACCAGGTCGAGGATCCGGATCCGGGCGGACTCGACGAGCTCCCGCAGGGCAGCCGCCACGGCGACGGTCGAGGACAGCTCCGGCACCGCGATGACGACGTACTCGACCAGGTCGAGGTCGGTGTCAGGCTGAGACATGGCTGGTCCCCGTCCGCCGTACCGATGTCAGACGAGCAGCTTGGCCTTGGCCGCCTGGAACTCGTCGTCGGTGATCGCGCCCTGGTTCTTGAGCTGGTGCAGCCGCTCGATCTCCTGGGCCGCGCTGGAGCCGCCACCGCCGCTGCCGGCGACGCTCTGCACGTACTCGCGCATGTGCTGCTCCTGGCGTGCGTGCTCCCGGACCGCGTGCTCGCCCATCTTCTTGCCGCGCGCGATCAGGTAGACGAAGACACCGAGGTAGGGCAGGAAGATCACGAAGACGGTCCACAGGGCCTTGCCCCAGCCGCCCAGGTCGTCGCTGCGGAAGATGTCGCTGAAGACCGAGATCAGCAGCCAGATCCAGATGAAGAACAGGAAGAACCAGAGCATCGTCAGAAATGCGTCCCCGACGGTGTACTCGAACACGGTTGTCACGATGAGCCTCCTGGCTGGTCAGATGTGAGCACATGCTCGGGACGGCGCGGGTGGTCCCGCACCACCCCCGACGGGGTAGACGTCTCAGCGGTAGTTCTTCATCTGGACGCTCAGCGACCACATCACGAGCGCGTAGAACGCGATGACGATCACGGACCAGATGGGGTAGTGCGGGAGCGCGGCGAAGTTCGTCAGGATCCCGAGGCCGGCGACGATCATGCCGCCCAGCTGACCCCAGCCGACGCGCCTGATGATGCCCACTGCGACCGCGATCGAGATGACCCCGAGGACGACGTGGACCCAGCCCCACACGTCCATGTCGAACTTGTAGAGGTAGTCGCTGCCCTGCGAGTACAGGTCGTCGTTCGCGATGGCGGAGGCGCCCTGGAGGATGTCCAGCAGCGCCACCACGATCAGCAGGACGCCGGCGAACGTGGCCGTGACGTCCGCGACCGCACCCTTCGTCGAGTAGTCGATCTCGTACCTGGACTCAGAGCTCATGCGTGGCCTCCTCGACACCCTTTCGGGAATGGTCCGCGCGTCCGGGGTGGCGCGGCATCACCCCACCGGGGGTGGGGTCTTGCGCCGGTGCCGGCGGGCGACGAGGACACCGACCAGGACCGCGCCGGCGAGCACCAGGCCGCCGACCAGCCACCACCAGCCGGTCGAGTCCTCCTCAGTGGCCTCGGTCGACTCCTCCGGGCTCGGGGACGCGCTCGCCGTGGGCGTCGTGGTCCCGGTCGCGACGGGCGTGGGCGTGACCGTCTCGGTGACGGTCGCGGTTCGTGTCGGCTCTGGAGTCGTGGTCCTCGTGGACGACTCGCTCGCCGTCGGCGTCTCGCTGTCGGTCGGCGGTGCCGACGTCGGACCGACGGTGCTGCTGCTGTCGGTCTCGCTGGGCTCGTCGCTGGGCTCGTCGGTGGGTGCCAGCGTCCGCGTCGGGCTCGGCAGGGTCCGGCTGGGCGACAGCGTCGGCGAGATAGAGGGGCTCGGCCGGTCCGCGGGCGACCCGTCGCTGCCGCAGCCGGTGAGCAGGGCGAGCGCCAGCGCGCCGAGGGCGAGGCGAACCCCGGTCACGACCGTCGGTACCTCTGGAGGAACATCGCCTCGGCCGTGGCCAGCCGCTCGATCTCGCCGGGGTCGACACTCTCGTTGGGGGCGTGGATCAGCGCCAACGGCTCCTCGACCCCCATCAGGACGATCTCGGCGCCGGGGTAGGTGTCGGCGAACACGTTGCACAGCGGGATCGAGCCGCCCTGGCCGAGCAGCACCGCGCCGACTCCGTATGCGTCGCGCATCGCCCCGAGCATCGCGTCGTACGCTGGGCCATCCGTCGCGGCCCGGAACGGGCTGCCGGTGGCCTCGGTCTCGACGGTCACGGTGACGCCCCACGGGGCGGCGGTGGTCAGGTGGTCCGTGAGTGCGGCGAGCGCCTCCTCCGGCCCGGTGCCGGGTGGGATCCGCAGGTTGAGCCGGGCGCTGGCGCGGGGCACGATCGCCGCGGTCGAGCCGACGACGGGCGGGCAGTCGATGCCCAGGATCGTCAGCGCTGGGCGGGCCCAGAGCATGTCCGAGACCGACCCGGAGCCGAGCAGCGACTCGCCCTCGGCGAGCAGCGCGTCGGACCGGAAGGACGCCGGGTCGTACGGCGCGCCCTCCCACGTCTGCGCGTGGTCGAGCCCGGTGACCGTGGTGTTGCCGCCGGCGTCGCGCAGCGACGCGAGCATCTGCACCAGCGCGGCGAGCCCGTCGGGAGTCGGCCCGCCGAACATGCCGGAGTGCAGCTCGGTCGGCAGCGCCTCGACGTGCACCACCACGTTGACCATGCCGCGCAGGCTGACGGTGACGGCCGGGGCACCCACGGCGGCGTTGCCCGTGTCGCAGACCAGGATCGTGTCGGCCTGCAGCAGGTCGGCGTGCCTCGGCACGAAGTCCTCCAGGCCGCCGGTGCCCTGCTCCTCGGAGCCCTCGACGACCAGCTTGAGGTGGACCGGCACGTCGTCGCCGAGCGCTCGCAGCGAGGTGAGGTGCATGAGGATGTTGCCCTTGCAGTCGGCGGCGCCGCGACCGAACCAGCGACCGTCGACCTCGGTGAGCTCGAACGGTGGGGTGCGCCAGGCGTCGTCGTCGAGCGGCGGCTGGACGTCGTAGTGGGCGTACAGCAGGACGGTCGGCGCGTCCGGGTCGGTGGCGGCGCGCGACCCGACGACGGCGTTGCTGCCGTCGGCCGTCTCGTGCAGGCCGATGTCGTCGAAGCCGAGCTCACGGAACGCCTCGACCACCCACTTCGCGGCGCGCGCGCACTCTTCTGGTGGGAACTGCCGGGGATCGGCGACCGACGGGATCGCGACCAGGTCGGCGAGCTCCCCGCGGACCCGCGGCATCAGCTCCGAGACGCGGGCCCGCAGGTCGTCGTCGGTCATCCCCGGATCACGTCCCCGAAGTCGAGGTCCTGGACGGTGTCCTTGAAGTCTGCGAGCTCGTCGGGGCAGTAGACCTGCAGCGCGATCAGCTGGCCCTGAACGACGCGGTTGTCCGCGATGATCGGCCGCTGGCCGGGTCCGGTGGCCCCGTTGACGAGCTGGCCGAACAGGATCGCCTTGCGCAGGGCGCTGCCGGGGTCCTCGCACAGTGCGCCGCCGTCGTCGCCGAGGACGCGCACGATCTGGTCGTGCGACGGTGCGCCGAGCCCCGCGTCCTGCAGGGCCGCGGTCAGCTGGTCTGCCTTGTCCTCGGCCTGCTGGCTGGAGCGGGCCGAGCTGAACGTGAACAGACCGATGACCATCGCCACGACGAGGAGCCCGATCGCGACCCAGTAGATCCAGGTCCGCTTCGGGTCCTCGACCTCGTACCCGCTCACGACGCCACCCCCTCGGCAGTCTCGGGCTGCTTCCAGCCGGGCTTGCGGAAGCGGTAGAAGAGGAACGGCACCAGCAGCCCGAGACCGAGCGCGCCGCCACCGACGATCAGGAAGTACGTCGCGTTGCTGCCGCCGCCGAACTGCGAGGGCGGCACGAAGCCGATCAGCAGCGCCGCCAGCGACGCGGCGAAGCCGACGCCGCACAGCCCGATCAGCATCGGCGCTCGGAAGCCGCGTGGATGGTCCGGGTCCTTGCGGCGCAGCTGGACCGCCGCCACGAACATGAGCAGGTACATGATCAGGTACACCTGCGTCGTGATCACCGAGAAGATCCAGTACGCGCTCGACACGTCCGGGATCAGCGCGTAGCCCAGCGCGATGACGGTGGTGACCGCGCCCTGCGCGACCAGGATGTTCTGCTGGACACCGTGCTTGTTCAGCCGCTGCAGCCATGGCGGGAGGTAGCCCTCCTCGCGGGAGATCAGCAGCAGACCCTTGCTGGGCCCGGCGAGCCAGGTGAGCATGCCGCCGAGCGAGGCGGCGACCAGCATGATGCCGAAGATCGGCGTCAGCCACTGGGTCCCGAACTCCGCGAACACGGCGTCGAACGCCTGCATCACACCGGCGGTGAGCGAAAGGTCCTCGGCCGGCACGATCCAGCTGATCGCGAGCGCCGGGAAGATGAAGATGAGGAGCACCATGCCCATGGCGAGGAACATCGCCTTCGGGAACTCCTTGTCCGGCTTCTTCAGCGAGCCGACGTGCACGGCGTTCATCTCCATGCCGGAGTACGACAGGAAGTTGTTGACGATCAGGACCAGGCTGGAGAGCCCCGCCCAGGCGGGCAGCAGGTGCGCGGAGTCCATCGGCGCCGCGGACTCGTTCCCTTGGCCGAGGAACACCACGCCCAGCAGCACGAGCACCACGCCCGGGATCAGGGTGCCGATGATGAGGCCACCGCTGGCGAGCCCGGCGACGCCCGCCGTACCGCGAGCCGAGACCCACACGCCGCTCCAGTAGACGATCACGATCACGCAGGCCGTCCACACCCCGCTCGACGCGAGCGAGGGGTTGATGACGTAGGCCAGGGTGCTGGCGACGAAGCCCAGCAGGCTCGGGTAGTAGAAGATGGTCATCGCGAACTGGCACCAGACGGCGAGGAAGCCCATCGGCTTGGAGATGCCGCGCGACACCCAGTTGTAGATGCCGCCCTCGTACCCGGACGCGAGCTCGGCCGAGACCAGCGAGGTCGGCAGCAGGAACACGATCGCCGGGACGATGTAGAGGAACACACAGGCCAGGCCGTAGACCGCCATCGTCGGCGCGGCCCGCAGGCTCGCCACCGAGCTGGTCGTCATCATGGCCAGGGCGACCCACGAGATCCAGTGGGTGGCGGGCGTCGCCCGCGTTCGCGCGACCACCGGCTCGTCGGCCGGCACGTCCATCGCAGTCATCGATGCCTCCTGAGACGGGTCTGGTCGTGCTCACTCTGACGCCCGTGAACCGCGGTGGGGGTCACCTGCAACGGGTGATCACGCGACGACCTGCAGCGCGCGGTCGGTGTTGTTGAAGCGTCGCCCGCCGCCGGCGGTGACGGTGACGATGTCCTCGATCCGCACGCCGAAGCGGCCGGTGAGGTAGACCCCGGGCTCGACCGAGAAGCACATGCCGGGCACCAGCGGCAGCTCCTCGCCCTCGATCATGTACGGCGGCTCGTGCGTCGTCGTCCCGATCCCGTGCCCGGTCCGGTGGATGAACTGCTCGCCGTACCCCGCGTCGGTGATGACCCTGCGGGCGGCGCGGTCGACCTCCTGGCACGCGATCCCGGGGCGGACGGCGTCGACGCCGGCCTGTTGCGCCAGGCGGACGACCTCGTGCACCTCACGGATCTCGGCGGTCGGCTCGCCGACGCAGACGGTGCGGCTGGTGTCGGAGCCGTAGCCGTCGCGCAGCCCGCCGAAGTCGAGCACCACGCAGTCGCCGACCTCGATGACCCGGTCCCCCGCCTCGTGGTGGGGGTCCGCGCCGTTCGGGCCGGAGCCGACGACGGTGAAGTCGACCTGCTCGTGGCCGAACCTCCGCAGCAGCTCGGCGAGGTCACCTGCCACGTCGGTCTCCTTGCGCCCGGAGAACCGGAAGCCCAGGATCTCGCCGTACGCCGCGTCCGCGGCCGCACCGGCCGCCTCCAGACGAGCCAGCTCGTTGCCGTCCTTGACCGCGCGCAGCATCGGCAGCCGGTGGGTGAGCGAGTGGTACGCCGTGCCCGGCAGCGCGGCCTGCAGTCCGAGCAGGTGCAGCGCCCAGGCGTTGTCGGAGATGCCGTAGGTGCCGTCCGGGCGGAGCATGGTGCCGGCCGCGGCGAAGGGGTCGGCGCCGTCGGTCCAGTCGGCGAGCGTGGTCGCGCCGGCCCCGACGGCCGCCTCGGCGTCCGGCCGCTCGAGGGTCGGCACGAGCAGCGTCGGCTCCCGGTCTGTGGTCAGGAACAGCATCGTGAGGCGCTCGGTGATCGCGGTCGGCTGGTAGCCGGTGACCCAGTACAGGTCGGGGCCGGGCGTGATCAGCACGCCGTCCAGCCCGGCCGCGCGGCCCTCCTCGACGACGCGGGCCATCCGCGCCGCGTAGTCGTGGCGGGTGAACGGCACGGCACTCACGAGGCACTCCCTGCGGCCGAGGTCGGGATGGTGTGGAGGTGGGCCGCTGCCGAGGCCGCCGCGTCCTGGATGGTGCCCTGCGCCGCCCGATGCCGCCGGATGGCGACGAGCGCGAGCAGGATGCCGAGGGCGCTGATCACGGCCATCAGCCAGGACGCGGCGGCGAGGCCGGACGCCAGGGCGTCGGAGGCGCTGGCGCCGTCGTCGAGGTGGTTGGCCTGGACGCCGCCGTAGATGCTGGCCGCGAGCGCGGTCGCGACCGCCGCCCCGACGTACCGCGCCATGTTGGAGACGCCGGAGGCCTCACCCACCTGCTCCTGCCGGACGCACGAGGTCGCGGCGGACGACGACGGGCCGTTGGAGAGGCCCATCCCGACCGCGATCGCGAGGATCGGCAGCAGGAACGCGGCGTACTGCCACCCGGCGTCGACGAGGCCGATGCCCACGAACCCGGCGGCCATCAGGATGAAGCCGACGCCGATCACCTGGCGGCCGCCGAGCCCGTTCGACAGCCTCGGGACGAACGGCGCGACCACGACGAGCCCGACGGTGGCGGGCAGCGTCGCGAGGCCCGCCTCGAGCGGGCTGAAGCCGAGCGCCGCCGGGTTCTGGAAGTAGAGGCTGAGCAGGTACATCAGGCCGTTGATGGTGCCGGCGCCGATCAGGATCGCCAGGGTGGAGCCGACGAGGATCCGGTTGCGCAGCAGCGCCAGGTCCAGGAGGGGTACGGCGACCCTCTTCTCGGTCAACACGAAGAGGAACCCGGCCACGACCGAACCCGCGAAGCAGCCCAGCGTGGCCGCGGACAGCCAGCCCCAGTCGCCGCTCTTGGTGAACCCGTAGATCAGCGGCGCCAGGGTGAGCGCGATCAGGACGGTGCCGAGATAGTCGATCGCGCCCGTGCGGTTCTCGTCGCGCGACTCCTGGACGGTCGCGTAGGTGAGCAGCATGCAGACCACGGCGACGCCCGCGTCGATCCAGAACAGGCCCTGCCAGCCGGTGAGGTCGACGAGGAGACCGCCGAGCAGCGGCCCGGCGGCGGCGCCGACCGCGGCCGCGGCCCCCCAGAGCGACACGAACTTCAGCTGCTGGTCGCCCGAGGTCGCCACCGTGAGCAGGCTCAGGCCGCAGGCCAGGATGGTCGCACCCGCAGCGCCCTGGATGAGGCGTCCGGCGATGACCATGCCGCCGCTCTGCGCCACGGCGATGAGCACGCACGAGACCACGAACAGGAGCAGGCCGATCTGGAAGATGCGCTTGCGGCCGAACACGTCGCCGAGCGAGCCCGAGGTGATGATCACGGCCGCGCCGACCAGCGAGTAGCCGGTCACCGCCCACTGCAGCGTGTCGACCGACATGCCGGTGTCCTCGCTGATCGCCGGGAGCAGGATGCTCACCGCCGAGGTGTTGGCGTTGACGACGAGCGTCGAGAGGCAGGTGGCCGCGAGCACACCGCTGGTTCGTCCGGGCACGGCCACGACGCTAGGTCGGCCCCACGGGCGGACATTCACCCGATCCGGGCGAGTCGGAGCGGTGCGCTCCGCCGCCACGCTGTCCGGGTGGCGGGCGGTGCCGGACCTGCTGACGATGGCCACGATCGAGCTCTCGGCGGGCTCCATCATCCCGGCGTCCTGGTCGGCACCGGCCTCTCCGCACGCGTCGGCCGGGTCACCGGCGGGTGGCGCGGGCTCTAGGAGGCAGCGACCGGCGGCAGCGTGACGACCTGCGAGGCGTAGCTGAGGCCGGCGCCGAACGCGATCAGCAGGGCGGTGTCCCCGACGCTCGCCTCGCCGCCGCGCAGCATCGCCTCGATGGCCAGCGGCACCGATGCGGCGGACGTGTTGCCCGAGTCCTGGACGTCGCGCGCGACCGCGATCTCGGGCGGGAGCTTGAGGTTGCGGGCCAGGGTCTCGGTGATCCGCAGGTTCGCCTGGTGCGGGATGAACGCGTCGAGGTCCGACATCGCGAGCCCGGCCTCGTCGACGGCCACGCGGGCGACGTCCGCCATCGCGAACGGCGCCCAGCGGAAGACCGCCGTGCCCTCCATCTGCACGACGAGCGGATGCTCCGCGTCGAGCTCGTCGCAGGGCAGCGACTGCGTGATCACGTGGGACTGCGAGCCGTCCGAGCCCCAGGCCACCGGTCCGATGCCGGGCTCGTCGGCAGGGCCCACCACGACGGCGCCCGCACCGTCGGCGAAGATGAACGCGGTGCCGCGGTCGGTGGGGTCCATGAAGGTGCTGAGCCGCTCGACCCCGACGACCAGCACGTAGCGGGAGTTGCCGCCGCGGACCAGGTCGGAGCCGACGGACAGGGCATGGCAGAAGCCCGCACAACCCGCTGAGACGTCGAACGCCGCGGCCCGCGAGCCGAGCCGGTTCGCCAGCACCGGCGCCGCGGCCGGGGTGTGCTGGACGTGGGTCGACGTCGCGACGATCACCGTGCCGAGGTCGCCGGCGGCGACACCGGCCGCGGCCAGCGCCCGCTCGGCCGCGATAGCCGCCATGTCGAGGAGCGACTCGTCCGCCGCGGCATACCTCCGGGTCCGGATGCCGGACCGCGTCCGGATCCACTCGTCGCTGGAGTCGAGCACCTCGCAGATCTCATCGTTGGTGACGAGGCGCTCGGGTCGGTAGACCCCGAGCCCGAGCATGGCGGTCGCCGCCGCTCCGGTCCGCTGGCTGATCGTCGCCATCACTGCTCCTGACTCCCGACGGTGTGGTCGAGCGAAGGCTAGACCCACCTGCCGTGAGCCGAGCCCTCGGCTGGGCACACTGTCCCCGGTCGAGGTCGGTCCTACTCGCCCTCGCGTCCGCGGCGGGTAGGAGATGGAGCTCCGACCGGGCCACTCGTGCGCTGGCCTGCGGGAACGACCCACCCGCCGAGCGGCTCAGCACCCAGGTCCAGGACACGGTCACCTAGTGCATCGCCGTGGTGGTCTGCAGCGGGTCGACCTGCGCGGCGAGGCATGGGGAGTTCGCGGACAGCCCCGCGGCGATCAGGTCGGCGTGGAGCGCAGCGTTGCTGTCGGCGCGATCCTGCTCTGCCGCGGCGAACGCGTCGGCGTCCCGGGCTCGAGCCTGGCGCACCTCCTCCTGCACGAGTCGTTGCCCGTCACCGAGATCAGCGACGGCCGTCGTCCAAGCGGTACCGCCGGTCGATGGGTCGCCGAGACCTTCCAGCTTCGACACGAGCGTGTGGTAGGCCGGGTTGCGGTCGAGGAAGGCGGCGACCTTCGGCAACTGGTCCGGGTCCGGCGCGAACCTGCTGAATCCTGGTAGCCGGAGCAAGTGTTCGGCGTTGTAGTCCGCGTACGACGTGCAGACGGCCTCGGCGCGGTCGACGAATGCAGGGTCGACGGTCATGGATTGGTCCGAGGTGTCCACCGCCGCCGACCCGCCGTCGCTGTCGCTGCTTCCGCAGCCGGAGACGCCGAGCAGCACCACGAACATGGCGGCGCAGGTCCTGCTCAGCCTTCCCTCGACCCGGGGCGCCGGCCGGTGACGGCGGAGAGGGGTCGGACTCGGGTTCGTGCCCGGGCTCGCAGCCGGGGTCGTGGCCAGCTCTTCGTGGTCGTCCGGGGAAGCCATGGCCGTCAGCCCTGGTGCCGATCGCTGCGCAGACAGATCGACCAGATGTCGCCGTCCAGGTCGACCACGTACGCCCGCCGACCGACGATCTCCATCGAGGTCGGCCGGTCCAGGCCGGATGCCACGCTGGTCAAGGTGCCGTCGCGACGGACCCGCATCAGCGCCCCGGTGTCGGGGTCCGCGGGCGAGCCCTCGGGATTGCCGGGGGTGAACTCGCCCTGCGAGAGGACGTACAACCCACGGGCGCCGCTCTCGACGTCCACGGCGAGCCGGGCGCCGGCCGCGACCTCGCGGACGGTCGTGCCGCCGGGGCGGAAGGCGACGACCTTCCCGTTCTCGGGCAGGTGAGGCACCGGGCCGGCCTCAGCCATCAGCACCGTGTGGCCACGGCGCTCGAGACCGGTGGGGACGATGTCGTCGAAGGCGATCACCTCGGAGACATTGGCACCCTCGGCGCCGTCGAGGTCGACGCGCAGCACCCTGTTGTGGTGCCCGTCGGTGACCAGCAGGTCGCCGCGCCAAGGCAGCAGCGCGAACTGGACCCCGCTCGGCACGAAGAACGCCGGCGCAGGCGGGTTCGCGATCGCCCAGCTGCCGATGTCGGCCACCGGTGTCACCGTCGTCGGACCGTCCACCCGGTAGATCCCCACGACACTGTCACCGCCGACATCCGATCCGACGAGCGAGACCAGCACGTAGGCAACGCCGCGGACGAAGGCGATGTCCATGGCTCCGCCGGGGCCCTCGAGCACCCGCGTCGGCAGCCCCGATGCCCACGTGGAGACCGCTCCGGAACACCGGTCGATCCGAGCCACCTCGCCGGCGATGCCCTCGACGGCGTACAGCGCGCCGTCTGGACCGATGGTGCTGCCGAGCGCGCCTTCCAGCCCCGAAGCGAGCAACCGCGGCGCCGACCCGGCAGCGCGAAGACGGTCGTGACTGCACGACGACGTGCCGGAGGCCTGCCGCGTCGGCGCCGCCGCACCGGACGTCGAGCTGACCGACGCTGCGGTGGCCGGGGCCGCGAGGACGGCGGCGGGCGCAGACGCCAGCAGCAGCGGGACCGCTGCGGCCAGGCTGAGCATCACGCGCTTGGAGATGTACGACATGGCAGCCTCCAGGGGCTGGGCGAGGTGCCTCACTCGGGAGAGCGGGGTCCGTGGCGCGCAAGGCGTCCCGGCTCCAGGCATTGGAGCCCGGACGGCTTGGAAAGACCTTGCATCCGGGTCGCACGAGCCACGACAACCCGCCCGAGAAGCCTCGTGGAGCGATCCGGAACGGGTCTACGCTGTGGTGACACCACCAGGATCGACGTGCGCATGAGGGATTCGGACACGGCCGTCGCGTCACTCGCCTTCGGGGTGCTGGGTCCGCTCGAGGCGACGTACGCCGGGAAGCGTGTGCCGCTGGGAGGACGCCAGCAGCGGGTCGTGCTCGCCTTGCTCGTCTGTGAGCTCGGCAGGGTCGTCAGCATCGAGCGCCTGATGCACGAGGTGTGGCGCACCGCCCCGCCCCCGGGCGCGGTCACGAGCCTGCAGACCTACGTGTTCCGCCTTCGCCGGCTGCTGGAGCCGACGCGCGCCCACGGCACCCCCGGACGCGTCCTGGTGACCGTGCCGGGCGGCTACCTGCTCGACATCGACCCGTCATGGGTCGACATGACCCGGTTCGAGCAGGACGTGGCTGCCGGAGACCTCGCGATGCACCTGGGCGCGCTGAATCCTGCGGTCACCGCGTACGGTTCCGCACTCGCGCGATGGCGCGGCGATGTCCTCGCCGACCTCGCCGACCTCGACTTCGTCTTGCCACTGCGGGCACGGCTGGACGAGATGCGCACCTCTGCGCAGCAGTCCCGCGTCCAGGCGCGGCTCGAGCTGGGAGACCACCTCGACGTCCTCGGAGAGCTGGAGGCGCTCGTCGCCGAGCACCCACTGCGCGAGGCCCTGCACGCCCAAAGGATGCTTGCGCTGTACCGATCCGGCCGCCAGTCCGACGCCCTGGCCGCCTACCGGGAGCTGCGGGCGCTGCTGGGGACCGAGCTCGGGATCGACCCCAGCCCGCCGTTGCAGGAGCTCAACAGCAGGATCCTGTCGCAAGACCCGACACTGGCGTGCCGAGGACCACGAGCGGGCCTGCCTGCAACGTCCGGCTCTGCCACCACTCCCGCCCAGACGCCTGCGGCGTCCGCGGAGCGAGCACACGCACCTGCGCCGCGGCCGGGCGGCCGGACGCGTAGCCGCCGGCGGCGGCTGGGCGGGGTCGTCGCCGGCATCGCCACCGTGGCGCTCCTGACGGTCGGAGCGACCATGGCGGGCCGGGACGACCCAGCGGGGCCCCGGTCCCAGCGCGGGGTGCCGGCCAACGCCGCGAGCCAGGTCGACGGGTCCGGATCGATCGTCACCTCGGTGGCTGTCGGAGCGAACCCGATCGCGCTTGCCCTGGCGCGGGACCGGGTGTGGGTCGTCAGCGCCGGCGAAGACACGGTGTCCGAGATCGATCCGTCGACGAGTGCGATCCAGCAGGTGACCAGCGTCGGTCACGATCCACGCGCCGTAGCCGTCACCGGCGACGACCTGTGGGTCACCAACTTCGCCGACGGGACGGTCTCGCGGATCGACGGACCCACCGGCAGGGTGGTCGACACCATCGACGTCGGCAGCGGGCCTGACGCCATCGCTGCGGGCCCGGCCGGATTGTGGGTCGCCAACAGCGGTGACAACACGATCCAGCGGATCAATCCGGTCAGCGGGGTCCCCGCCGTCCCGATCCCGGTCGGCGACGGTCCCGACGGCCTGGCCGTCGACGGCACCTCGGTGTGGGTGGCGAATGGTCGGTCCGGCAGCGTCATGCGGATCGACGGCCGCACCGGGCAGCAGATGACGCCACCGGTCCAGGTCGGCACCGGGCCACGCGGCCTGGCCCGGGCCGGACCCGACGTGTGGGTCGCCGACGAGCTCTCCCAGAGCGTCACCCGGATCGACGTCGCCACCGGGCACACCGACACGATCAGCGTGCCAGACGGACCCACCGCTGTCGCCGCTCTCGGCGACTCGATCTGGGTGGCGGCGAAGTACTCGGGGGCACTAGTCCGCATCGACCCGGACACCGGGCGATCTCACATCATCGACGCCGGCGCGCCCGTCGCGGCCCTGACCGTCGTCGGCGACCACCTGTGGGTCGCGTCTGGTGCCTTCCCGTCCAGCGGCCACCGTGGCGGAACGCTGCGGATCGCCGCAGCGCTGCTGCCGGGCGACATCGCGGGTATCGACCCCGCGGGCATCTACGAGCGCACCACCCTGCACGCCGTCCGCGGTGTCTACGACGGGTTGCTGGCCTACAACTACTCCACCGCGGATCCGCAGGTCCTCGTGCCCGACCTCGCGACCACGGTCCCCGAGCCCACCGATGGCGGCCGGACCTACACCTTCAACCTCCGTCGCGGCATCAGGTACTCGACCGGTGCCGAGATCAAGGCGTCCGACCTGGTGCGCGGCGTGCATCGAGCGCTGCTGTCACGGTCAGGCCGTCCCGACTTCTACGCCGGCGTCGTGGGAGCCCAGGCGTGCATCGAGCACCCGACCCGGCCGGCGTCGTGCGACCTGGGTCGCGGCGTGGTCGCGGACGACGACGACGGCCGCGTGACCTTCCACCTCACCGCACCCGACCCCCTCTTCCCCTACAAGCTGACCCTCCTGGTCGTCCCGACACCCGCGGGCACACCACTGCGCGACCTGGGATCGGCGCTGCCCGGCACCGGCCCCTACCGGGTCACCGGCTATCGGCCGCACCGGACATTCGACCTCGACCGCAACCCCTACTTCCGACAGTGGTCCGCTCCGGCGCAGCCCGACGGCTTCGCCGACCGCATCACCTGGACACACGTCACCGACGTCCGGGCGGCCGTGGCCGCGGTACGGCAAGGGGACGCCGACCTGGCCGAGCTGACCCCCTTGGGCGAGACCGGCCGGGAGGCGGGTTCGATCGTGGACCGGCTCTCCGTCTCGCTGCCCAGCCGCCTGCACAGCAGCATCGTCCAGGGGATCTACTTCGCAGTGCTGAACTCATCGATCGCCCCCTTCGACGACGTCCGGGTCCGCAGGGCCGTCAACTACGCGGTCGACCGGGAGGAGGTCGTCGACCTCCTGGGCGGGGCCCGCGGTCGCGGCCACCACCTGCCAGCTGCTGCCGCCGAGCATGCCGGGCTACACCCGGTACTGCCCGTTCACGACCGACGCGGCCCTCAACGGCTACCGAGGCCCCGTGCCGGATCGGGCGGCGCGCCTGGTGACCGAGTCAGGGACGCGCGGGATGGAGGTCGCGGTGACGGACATCGTCGACGACCCCGAACCCCCACTGAGTGCGTACCTGGCCGGCGTTCTGCGGGACCTCGGGTACCGGGCGAGGATCCGCCACCTCCCGAACACCCAGCACAGCGTCGACACCTACTACGGCAACGACAGCGGCATCCAGGTCGAGGCCGGCGGCTGGTTCGCGGACTTCCCCGCTCCGTCGAACTTCTTCGACCTCGTCGGGTGCGGCGCAACCGGCGGGTACCCGTTCAACTACTGCAACCGAGGCCTCGACCGACGGACGGCTGCCGCCGATGCGGCCTTCCGCACCGACCCGACCACCGCGCTGGCCACCTGGGCCGACGTCGACCGCGCTGTCACGGACCACGCGGCGCTCGTGCCGCTCGCCAACCCCGTCAACTGGTGGCTCAACGCCAGACGCGTCGGCAACTACCAGAACGACAGCCGCGACATCGGGCCCCTCCTCAGCCAACTCTGGGTCCGCTGACCGCCGCCCCCGTGCTGTCGCATCGTCGAGGCGACGCCGCCGCACCTGGTAGCGGACACGGCTGCATGGACTCGGCCGACCCTCGAGGGAGATGCGTCGAGGCGATCCCACTGACTCGGGAGCAATGTGGGACTCGTTTGGGACTGCAGGTCCCATGACACGGGCAGGTCGCGCCTTGCAGGCTGTGGCCATACCCCGGCGCTGGGCCGGGACCTCTCGAAGGAGGAGCCATGCTCCGTCAACACCCCGTCCGAGTCCTGTCGGTCGTCGCCCTCGTCACCCTGGGTCTCTTCCTGCTCTCCGCGCCCGGAGCCGACGACTCGAGCGGCGCGTGGTACTACATCAGCGCCTTCGGCTGGTTCGGGTTCCTGATCGGGTTCCTGATCCTCGTGGTCCTGGCCGTCGTCGTCACCGTCCAGAAGGTCCGCGCTCGCGGGCAGCAGGCGTGATCGAGCGATCCCCCTGACGGGCGCCTCTCCCCCATGCGACGCTGTTCGCCATGACCGCTACCGACGGAGCGGTCCCGCGGGCCCGGCGGGTCTCGGCCCGGACGCTGTGGGACCGCTCGGTACACCGAGTGCTCTACACCCTGTTGTTCATGTTCGTGGCCGTCATCATGGCGACACTGGTCGTGCCGCCACTACGGCTGTACTCCGGCGTCCACGAGCAGATCATCGCCTTGGCCGTCATCCTGGTGGTCGCCATCGAGCTGCTCAGCACCCGCCTGCACCGCTTCGTCGACTGGCTCCTCTACGGACAGCGCAGCGACCCGGCGGCAGCGACCGCACGACTGGCCCGTCCGATCGCCAACAGCGACGACGCACACACCTTGGAGGAGCTGCTCGCCGCACTGGCCGAGACGCTGAGACTCTCGTACGTCGGCGTGCGCATCAACCAGCCGGCGAGCATCACCGAGGCGGGGGTGGACGCCGGGTCGGCGACGCTCGCGGTCCCGATCCGTCGTGCCGGTCGCGAGCTCGGTGCGCTGCGTGCGGGACGACGCGGCCAGCCGCTCGACCGCCGCGACGAGCGGCTGCTGGAGGCCGCAGCCGCCCAGATCGGGCTCGTCCTGCACGCCCGCTCGCTCACCGAGGAGCTGCGCACGGCCCGCGAGGAGCTGATCTCCGGTGTCGAGGAGGAACGACGCCGGCTGCGTCGCGACATCCACGACGGCGTGGGTCCCACGCTCGCCGGCATCGCCCTCGGCGCCGAGTCCGCCGACCGAGCGGTGGATCAGAACCCCGCCCGGGCCCACCAGCTGCTGTCCTGCCTCTGCACTGACGTGGCCGGCCTGGTGGCGGAGGTACGCCGCGTCGTTGACGGCCTGCGCCCCGCTCTGCTCGACGAGCTGGGCCTGGTCGGCTCTCTCCAGCAGCTCGGTCGGTCGATCGAGGAACGCACTGGCGTGGCAGTCACCGTCGACGCCTCCGACCAGGTGTCGCTACCCGCGGCCGTGGAGGTCGCGGCGTACCGCATCGCTGCCGAGGCACTCACCAATCTCGCGCGCCACGCCACGCCCCAGCGAGCCTGGGTGCGCGTCCAGGCCGTCGACCAGAACCTGCTGCTCGAGATCTCCGACGACGGCTGCGGCGGCGCCGGTGACCGGCCGGGCGGGATCGGCATGGGCTCGATGCGCCAACGAGCCGAGGACGTCGGCGGAACCCTCGAGGTCACGAGCGGCGTGGCAGGAACCGTCGTCCGGGCACGGCTCCCGCTCCAGACGGCGGTGTCGGCATGACCGTGCTCCGCGTCGTCGCCGTCGACGACCACCCGGTCTTCCTGCGGGGTCTGGTGGCCTGTCTCGAGGACGCGCCCGACGTCGAGATCGCGGGACTCGCAGCCGACGGCGAGTCCGCGCTCGAGGTCATCGCAGCGACCGGCCCCGACGTCGTGCTGCTCGACCTCAACCTGCCGCGCCTCGACGGCGTCGGGGTGCTCGAACGGCTCCGGTCGTCCGGGGCGGACGTCCCGGTCCTGATGCTGACGATGTACGAGGACGAGCGCGCCCTTCGCGCCGCCTTCGATGCGGGTGCCCGGGGCTACCTCCTCAAGGGATCTGACCAGGCGGCGGTCCTGGCTGCCCTGCGCACCGTCGCCGGCGGCGGAGTGGTCGTCGGACGGGAGCTCGCCGACCGACTCACCAGCCTGATGAGCGCACCTCCGGCCCACGCCGCGCCACGTCGGGTCGCCGACCTGAGCGAGCGCGAGACCGAGGTCCTGGCGCTGATCGCAGCCGGGCGCAGCAACACCGAGATCGTCCAGGAGCTGGTGGTCAGCGCCAAGACCGTCCGCAACCACATCACCCGCATCTTCACGAAGCTCGGCGCAGCAAACCGCGTCGAGGCGATCGCGCGGGCCCGGGAGCTCGGGCTGTGACCCTGAGAGCTCCGCTGACGGAGGAGCAGGACTCAGCGGCTCGACTGCCCAGTCGCAGCGCGTCGGGACCTGCTTCGGCATACTGCCGGCGGATCGGCGAGGCCGCTCGAACTGCACCGGGGTCGTCCCGTGCTTTCTCCGACGGCATCCCCGATCCTCCGCCTCCGTGGGGGATAGGAAATTCAGTCCTGACCAGCGCTCTTGAACGCTTACCCGCGCAAACAGCCCGCCAGTCCAGAACGCAATCCAGTTCCGCACGTGGCCAACGCAACCAGCGGCCACCGCGACGGCGAACTGAACTCGTTTCGAGTTCGGCGGCAGAGCGTTGGTCCGATGTAGGCAAGTCGCGTAGGCGGACTCCAGGTGAGCACGGGAGCGTCATCCGTCCTGGTCCGGGCAGACTGATCGGTAGGGCTGGGCGGGGAGGAAGTCTTCCCACTCGCGGTCGGTCAGGTTCCGTCCGGCCATCTGGCACGCGTAGTCGAGTGCCCGGTCGGGGTCGGTCTCCCAGCGGTAGACCGCGCCGTCGTACGACGCGATGGCGACGTCGTGGCTGTCGCCGATGAACTGCGCGCTGGCCGGGACCGGGTCTTCCAGGCGAGGTGAGTGCACGGTGCCGAGCAGATCGAGTGTCGTGGCGTCCCACAGGCTGACTCCGCCGTCGTCGGCGCCGGAGACCAGGAGCTCGCCGTCGGCGGAGTAGTCGAGCCAGAGCATCTCGGCATCGAGGCTGGTGGATCGCCGTTCGTCCCCGGTCGAGACATCGATGGTGGTGAGGTCCCCGGTGCCTCCGGCCACCGCGACCGTCGAGCCGTCCGGAGAGGCAGCCGAGGCGATCGGACGCATGCCGAGGTCCCCCTCGGACAAGACCTCGCCCGTTCGGACGTCGATCACCCGCCAGTGCAGCGAGGTCAGGTCGGCGGACACCTCCTGAACCATCGCGGTGCTTCCGTCCCCGATCGGGATGACTCTCTGGGCCGGGCCCTCGTGCGCGCCTCCCCGTGGTCGAAGCGTCTCGGCGTCAAGGACGAAGGTCCGTTCGGGGGTGGCCATGAGCAGGTCGCGGCCCCCGTCGACGTACGCCAGCCCCAGGACGGGGCCGCCCGCCAGAGGCCGGTGCCGGATGAGCTCGCCCGTCGCGGAGTCGAGTAAGGTCACGATGCCCTCGGAGCAGGGGCCGTCGGTGCACGAGTAAGTGACGTAGTTCGCGCCGTCGGGATGCCAGCTACTCCGAGCCGCGGAGTCCTCCGCAACCGGGAGGCGCGTCGGCGCGCTCCGTTCTCCCGTGGCTGTGTCGACGAATCTGATCCATCCTGCGCCCGTTTCGTCGAGCCAGCGGTAGGCCATCTGCTGTCCGTCCGGGGAGAAGTCGGCCTGCGCGAACACGTCGGCGTCGCGGAGGTGGGTGGTCCGCTGCAGGTAGGTGTCCTCCATCGACAGGTCCCGGGTGCGCAGCATCGAGTCGCCGCCGCCTTCGTAGACCACGTCGCCGTCGGGGCTGAAGCCCACGCCCCACTGATCGGGCGTGTCCCACCGTTCGAGAGGCCGGCCGGTGGCGGTGTTCCAGACGATGATCTCGCCGTCGCGGGAGTGCGATCCCAGCAGCGAGCCGTCGGGTGAGAACCGGAGGTCGCGGACCCAGTCCCGGTGTCCACGCAGGGTGTGGACCGTCGCTCCCGTGGCCGCACTGACCAGGAGCGCCTTCTTTCCCGTGAACGACTGACCCGTGGCCCCGACTGCCAGCAGTGTCCCGTCGGGGCTCGCCTCGAGAACGAGATACGACCAGACGTGCGCGCGCCGCCAGATCGCCTTGCCGGTCGCCACGTCCCACGCCGTCAGCGGCCAGCTGGTGTAGAGGGTATGGCCGTCACGGCTGAGGACGACCCCTTGGTCATCGGTTCCGATGGGCACCCGGATCGGCGGCGCCGGCGGGGAGTGGAGGTCCCAGACCACCGCATACCCTGGGTAGCTGCCTGCCTCGGTCGTCCCTCGGGGCTGCCGCTTCACAGTAGCGGCGAGGTAGCGGCCGTCGCCGCTGAAGGAGGGTGGGGCGTAGGAGTCCCACAGCGGCTCGTGGCCGAGGATGCCAAGCTTCCGCGTCGGCTGCATGTTGTTTGGGTCCAGCAGGCGGACGGGCTCCCTGGAGCGCTGGTCTTCCAGGACGACCGCGAGCTGTGTGCTGTCGGGGCTGAACGCCGAGAGGAGCGATCCCGACGTGCCTGTGGGCCGATGGGCGTCGTAGCTGCGCAGCAGCCGGCTGGTGGACGCGTCGTAGAGGTGCATCTGATTCTGCTCGTCCGAGGACGCGATCCACCGGCCGTCTGGACTCACGGCCAAAGACTCGAGGAAGCCGCCCGCGGGTGGCTCCGAGCGGACCAGGTTCGGTCTCTTGTCGAGAGCGGCCACCAGATTGGCCAGGGTCTCCGGCGAGTGGTCCAGTCGCGCGCCTGCGGCGGCGAGCAGCAGCGAGAGGCTGATGTCGTCGACGACCTGGGATCGGGTCCCGATGCGTCGTGCGTCTGCGGAGAGGGCCGCCTGTTCCGCGTGTGCGGCGTTCTCGTTCGCTCGCTCGGACTGGACCACCGCCAGCATCCCGGCGACCAGCGCGATCACGAGGAGTGCGGCGGCGCCGCCCAGGACGAGCCGGAGTCGACGGATCATCCGAGCCTGAGTACGTGCGCGTTCGATGATGCTGTGCTGCTCGGCCTCGGCGTGGTGGGAGGACGCCTCGAGGAACTGTTCCTCGGCCTCGGTGAGGGCGGTGCCCTCCTGGGCGCTCCAGTCGAGCGCCCGGCTCAGCCGGATGCCGCGGTAGAGCTCGCTGTCTGGACGGCCGAGCGCCTTCCAGGCGTCGGCGGCGGCCGAGAGGTGGTGGCGGATCCGCTGGCCCTCGATGTCGTCGTCGAGCCACCCGCGGAGCCGGGGCCAGGCTCGGGTGAGGGCCTCGTGGGTGATCTCGAGGGCGCCGTCGTCGCTGGTGACCAACCGGGCGGTGACCAGCATCTCGATGAGTTGTTCGTGCTCGGCGTCCGTGCCGACCAGGCGCCGCGGCACCCGGGTGCGGACCGGTTCGCCCTCGGGGCCGGGGGAGACCAGGCGTAGGACGAGGTCGCGCAGGAGGTGTCTCTGCTCCACCGTGACTCGGGAGTAGAGACCCTCGGCCGACTGGGCCACGGCTCCGTTGATGCCGCCGCTCGCTCGGTAGCCGGCCACCGTGAGCGTGCTGCCCTCGCGGCGCTTCCAGGTCTCCAGCAGCGCGTGCGACATCAGGGGCAGCGCCCCGGGGTCGTTCCTGACCTCGCGGACGAGGAGGTCGACCAGGCCCGGCTCGATCAGCAGCCCCGCCTGACGGGCCGGGGTCTCCACCGCGCTGCGCAGGCCCTCCTCGTCCAGCCCGCCGACCAGGTACATGCCGCGTTCGACGAGCCGGCTGAAGCCCGGGTGGGTGGCGAGGTCGGCCAGGTGGTCGGCGCGCAGGGCGACGACCACGGTCCGGCTCGCGGCCTCAGCGGTCAGCGTGCGGAGGAACTCCCGCTGCTCCTCGGGGGTCTTGCACAGCGAGAACAGCTCCTCGCACTGGTCGACGAGCAGGGCCGCCCCGCGTGGGGCGTGCGCGAGCGCGGTCAGCGACTCCATCGGGTGGGCGCCGGGCGTGATCGTCTCGCTGGGTTGCCCGCTACGTCGCAGGGCCGCCGCGACTCCGGCCCGCAGCAGCGAGGACTTGCCCGAGCCCGAGGGACCCACCATGGCGAGCACCGGGGTCCGGGCCAGGATCTCCAGGCAGGCGGCGACGTCGGCGTCCCGCCCGAAGAACCAGTCGGCGTCCTCGACGCCGTACGGCCGCAGGCCCAGCCACGGGCAGCTCGCCGACGGGGCGGGCGCATCGGCGACCAGCAACGAGGAGTCCTGCCGCAGGATCGAGGTCTCGAGCGCGACCACGTCGGGGCCAGGGTCGATGCCCAGATGCTGGGTCAGGACCCCTTTGAGCTGGTGGATCGTGCGCAGCGCCTCGCCCTGCTGCCCGGACTGGTACTGGGCGCGGGCCAGCAACACCCAGCGATGCTCACGCAGCGGCGCGGCGCGGACCAGAACGTGCGCATCGGAGAGGACCTCGCGGTACCGCCCGGCCCGCAGCAGAGCGTCGACCCGGAGCTCCTCGGCCTCCAGGCGCAGCTCGGACAGCCGGGTGCCGGCCGCAACCGCCGGCTCCCAGCTCTCCAGGTCGGCGAAGGCCTCCCCGTGCCACAGGGCCAGCGCGTCGGTCAGCAGGTACGCCGCCCGGTCGGCCTCCCCGAGGGTGAGCAGCTCCCGGGCCCGGCCGACCTGGTCCTCGAACCGCAGCGAGTCCACCTCCTCGGTGGACAGGTGCAACACGTAGCCGTGCGGTGACGTCTGGACCGCGTCCCGCCCCAGCACCTTGCGGATCCGGACCACGCAACCCTGCAGGATCTTGCCGGCCGACGCCGGAGGGCGCTCCCCCCAAAGCGCGTCGAAGAGCTGGTCGGCGCTCACCGGGTGTCCGGGATTGGTCGCCAGCGATGCAAGAACCACGCGGTCCCGCCGACCCAGCGTTCCCGAGCCATCCACCGTCAGCGGGCCGAGCACCGTGATGCCCATCCACTCACAGTCCTCCCGGGCACAGGCGCAGTCAACGGGGCCGATACCGAGGCGATACCGCTCCCGCACCACCGCGATACCGCCCGATGTCACAACAGAGACCCAAACCGGGGACACCAGCCCCGACCACCCGAGGAGACACATCATGAACACCACCAACGCCCGCCTCGCCGCGGCCACCGCCACTGCCGCCACCGCGGCCGTGGTGGCCCTTGGACCCGTGAGTGCGTCGCCTGCCAACGCCAACCGCCCTGCCCCGAGCGAGGGTTGTTCGACCACCCCGAGAGCCAGCACCGCGTCCATGGACATCGACCAGATCGTCACCATGCTGAAAGTGCAGAGGGCGCAGTACCTGATCGACCACCCGCGCCTGCTGCGCTGAACGGCCCGGACACAGCGAGACCGGCGCCGGGCCAGCCCGAGCTCGACGCCGAGCACGTCGCGCTGGTCCGGCAGGGTGGTACCAGCATCCCTCGATGGCTGACACACAGCGCTATCGGGATGGCGAGAGATGGACGGATCACATCGCTCCAGGCGTGCCCGCTTCCCATCAGCCGGTGCTGGCCAGGCACCAGCCCGACGACCACAGCGGGCTGGTGACGGCAGGGATCCTTACGGCGATATTTCTGCCTCTGATCGGCTTCATCATCGGCATCGTCTTGGTCGCCAAGAACAAGGTCGGGATCGGAATCGGCTGCATGATCTTGGCGATCTTGGCGTTTGCCTTCTGGTACAACGTGCTCGCACCCGACCCCGCGCCGACCTACTACTACGGCAACTGAAGTCCGCGGACCTGGGAAGTTACGCGGATACGCTTCCACGAGCGGTGTCTGCGAGCTCGGCGGTCACGACCATCGGGTCGGTTCCCGGTTCCAGATGGATCCGTTCGGCTCCGACGGCGACAAGCACGTTCTCGATCGAAGTCAGCAGCTGGCGAGGAAGTGGCGGGTACTGCCGTCGGCGGGCAGTCGTTGTCGACGACGCCACCGGCACGGAACCGGAAGGCACCGGCGGCGGCTGTTGCGCGCGCACGGTCATCGGGTTCCTTCGGGCGAAGTGATGGGTCGACATGCGCCCCGACCGGGAGGACCATCGGGTCAAGACGATGGAGGGTGTCATGTTCTGGGTCATCGCTCTGGTTTGTGCGGCGGTTCTGTGTCTGGGCGCCTACTTGTACGACCGGCGGAACCGTCGACGGGGTAAAGCGCCTGGAACAGGTGAACCGACCTATCCGGACGACGACCTCGGCCGCCGCTCGCCGTGGCAGGACTTCGGGGGTGGCGGGGGCTCGTAGACCGCGCGCCCAAGCCTCTGCGCTTTCCCGGCCTAGTGCGCACATCGCGGCGTGAGCGTGCGTTTCGTACTTGGCCGTCTGTCGGTCAGGACCATTCGCGGCCGTAGAAAGGGGCCACTTCGGGGCGTACGGTCGCCTTGGCACGGCACACCTAAGGGGAATCGGATGAAACGATCCATCGCCATACTGGCAGCGGTCGTGACCGCATCGAGCGTGCTCCTTGCCGCCGCACCGGCCCACGCTACGGCCCACGGGAAGAACGGACGGATCGCGTTCCGGCGGTACGCCAACGCCGACCAGACGCGGGGCGACATCTTCACGAGCACGGCTCACGGCACCCGCGAACGGCAGGTGACCCACACGAAGCGGACACGGCTGGCCACCGAGCCGGACTGGTCGCCGAACGGTCGTTGGATTGAGTATCAGGTGGCCCGGCACGGGGACATCGACCACTCCCGTCTGTACAAGATTCATCCCAACGGCAGGCATCGGACATTCATCAGTGCCTCCTGCCAGGCGCCTTGCCTGTCGGATGGCTTCGCCCAGTGGTCGCCGCACGGCAGAAGGATCGCGTTCCAGCGCCAGTTCGGACCTGTCAGCGACCCGACGTTCTTGTTCGCCCTGTTCGTGATGCGGGCCAACGGGACCCATGCCCGGCAGATCACGCATCGCGGCGCCGACCCACTGGTCGACCATCGTTTCCAGGACCACGCGCCCACGTGGTCCCCCACTGCCAAGCGCCTTGCCTTCGAGCGTACGGACGGCAAGACCGACCTCCGCGCCATCTGCACGGTTCGACTGGACGGCACTCACCGCAAGCGGATGACTCGCTGGAAGTTGGATGCATCGCAGCCCGACTGGTCGCCTAACGGTCGGTGGATCATGTTCCGGTCGAAGGAGGGCTCAGACGACTCGGGGAACGTGTGGTTGGTGCACCCCAACGGGACCAACCTTCACCGCGTGACGCACACGGCTCCCGGAACCGGCAAGTGGGCCTCGGGCTCGTTCTCGCCCAGCGGCCGATCGATTGTCGCCGGGAAGTCCCCCGGGGTAGGCAACGCCGGCAACGCCGATGTCTATGTCATGAGGCTGAACGGCAGCCACTTGCGGAACATCACGACCTCCGCCGCCTGGGAGAGCGCCCCCGATTGGGGACCCCGGCGGCGATAGGAGCCGCCACCTGAACGAGCGGAGTGTCGCTGGCACCGGCCGCGCCTGATGAAGCGCAGCGGTGCGACGGGCATCGAGATGAGCGCGCCGTCATGACGAGAGATCCGAGGGAGTCCGCTCGCACTTCTGGGACTGAACGTCCTTGTCATCGGCATGCGCGCGCGGATCGCGGCAGGTCCGGGCGACCGTAGCCGCCCTCAACGCAGGGGCGCTCTCAATGAGTCATCGCAACACTTCCTGATTGAAGGAGGTCGCGATGGCGCGTCAGAGCTATCAGCGGTTGTCGCCTGCAGACATCGACGAGATCTGGAGGCGGTTGCGGTCCGGGCACTCGGTCAAGCCGACTGCTCGGGCTCTGGGTCTGCCGACCAGCACGGTGCGGACCTACCTGATTCGGTGCGGTGGGATCAGACCTGATCCACGACATCGAGCAGTCGGTCGATTGAGCCTCGAAGAGCGCGAAGAGATCTCGCGTGGTCTGGCCGCCGGGTTGTCGCTTCGGGCGATCGCGGCAGGTCTGGGTCGGTCGCCGTCGACGATCAGCCGTGAGGTCAGCGGCAACGGCGGCCGGCGCCGGTACCGGGCCACGGTCGCTGACCAAGCCGCGTGGGCCAGGTCGACCCGTCCAAAGACGTGCAAGTTGGCCGGCAACCCGGTGCTGGCTGGCATCGTGACCGAGAAGCTTCAATGCCGGTGGTCGCCCCAACAGATCGCCGGTTGGTTGAAGCTGACCTATCCCGACGACCCAGGGATGCACGTGTCGCACGAGAGCATCTACCGCACCCTGTTCGTGCAGTCCCGCGGTGCCCTGCGCAAGGAGCTGACCGCCTACCTGCGCACCGGCCGGGTCATCCGACGCTCGCACGGGATGCGGCTGCCTGATGGTCGAGGTTCCCGGCCGGGGATCGTCAACATCAGCGAACGCCCAGCTGAAGCCGAGGACCGTGCCGTGCCCGGTCACTGGGAAGGCGACCTGGTCTTCGGCCGGGGCATGAGTCCGGTCGCCACCCTGGTCGAACGGTCCACCCGCTACCTGCTGCTGGTCGGGTTGCCGGCCGGCAACCACAAGGCCGACGCCGTCGCCGACGCCCTGGCCGCAGCAGTGCAGCACCTGCCCAAGCACCTGGCGAAGTCGCTGACCTGGGACCAGGGCCACGAGATGGCCGAGCACAAGCGGTTCACCAACCAGACCGGCATCGACGTCTACTTCTGCGACCCGAAGTCGCCCTGGCAGCGCGGCAGCAACGAGAACACCAACGGGCTGCTGCGCCAGTACATGCCCCGACGACTCGACTTCCGCACTCTCACACAAGACGACCTCGACGCCATCGCACTCGAGCTCAACGACCGTCCTCGACAGACCCTCGCCTTCAAGACACCATCACAAGCACTAGCCGAGGTGTTGCGTTGACCGCCTGAGCCCGCAGGCATGTCCGGACGGTCGGGTCGGCTACAGGTTCTGTGGAAACCAGATACCCGCAAGTCCGCAACGGTCCGCAGTGCGCTCGTCATCAGACACGACCGCGAGTCGGCTGATCCACACGAGATAGCGATCAGGCCCCCGAGAGCCGCGACCGCCTTCGTACGGGTAGATCTCCACGTACTCGTCGTAGTCGTCGTCGGAGTTGCTCACAAGGCACAACAGATGTCCGCCGCCGAGGTCAGCGTCCGGGGTGCCCTCGCTCCAGCCTTCCGATGACGGGAACTTCTCGCGGTAGTAGTCGACCAGCGCGTCCGGCCCGGTGCCCGCCATGTCGATCACGGCTTCTCGTCCACGCATGGGGTCGTCGTCATCCCAGCCCTTCGTCTTGGCGACCACGGATGCATCCGGTGGCACGGGCGGCTCGTCTGGGTAATCGAAACTGGCACCGTAGACCAGGCCACACGCGGTCAGACACATGGCGAAGGCAACCAAGACGAGCGCTCGGACAGGGTGGCGGCGCATCACGGTGGTGATCCAAGCACCTGGATCCTGCGCACGCACATCGGCAGGTGCGGATACTCGACTCGCGGCATGAGCGTGCGGTTCCGACCAAGCCCCGATCCCCGGCACCGCGCCGGGGCGTCATGATGTCGTCGCTAGACGACGACGGCATCCCGTTGCATCCTCTGACTGGAGCGACATTCGATGGCCAAGGGTTTGCGGTGCTTGATCGGGCGTCACGACTGGACGAAGTTCGAGTCGGCCAGCGGTGAGAAAGGTGCGAAGTGCGGCCGGTGCGGGAAGGTCGACTGGCACCATTCCGACCCGCCGCACATGGACAGTAAGTGGCGTGCGGGTGGTCCTGGTGGACCTACCAGTTTCTAGCCCGCGCACGCTCATCGGTGCGGGCTCAGGCGGTCAACGCAACACCTCGGCTAGTGCTTGTGATGGTGTCTTGAAGGCGAGGGTCTGTCGAGGACGGTCGTTGAGCTCGAGTGCGATGGCGTCGAGGTCGTCTTGTGTGAGAGTGCGGAAGTCGAGTCGTCGGGGCATGTACTGGCGCAGCAGCCCGTTGGTGTTCTCGTTGCTGCCGCGCTGCCAGGGCGACTTCGGGTCGCAGAAGTAGACGTCGATGCCGGTCTGGTTGGTGAACCGCTTGTGCTCGGCCATCTCGTGGCCCTGGTCCCAGGTCAGCGACTTCGCCAGGTGCTTGGGCAGGTGCTGCACTGCTGCGGCCAGGGCGTCGGCGACGGCGTCGGCCTTGTGGTTGCCGGCCGGCAACCCGACCAGCAGCAGGTAGCGGGTGGACCGTTCGACCAGGGTGGCGACCGGACTCATGCCCCGGCCGAAGACCAGGTCGCCTTCCCAGTGACCGGGCACGGCACGGTCCTCGGCTTCAGCTGGGCGTTCGCTGATGTTGACGATCCCCGGCCGGGAACCTCGACCATCAGGCAGCCGCATCCCGTGCGAGCGTCGGATGACCCGGCCGGTGCGCAGGTAGGCGGTCAGCTCCTTGCGCAGGGCACCGCGGGACTGCACGAACAGGGTGCGGTAGATGCTCTCGTGCGACACGTGCATCCCTGGGTCGTCGGGATAGGTCAGCTTCAACCAACCGGCGATCTGTTGGGGCGACCACCGGCATTGAAGCTTCTCGGTCACGATGCCAGCCAGCACCGGGTTGCCGGCCAACTTGCACGTCTTTGGACGGGTCGACCTGGCCCACGCGGCTTGGTCAGCGACCGTGGCCCGGTACCGGCGCCGGCCGCCGTTGCCGCTGACCTCACGGCTGATCGTCGACGGCGACCGACCCAGACCTGCCGCGATCGCCCGAAGCGACAACCCGGCGGCCAGACCACGCGAGATCTCTTCGCGCTCTTCGAGTCTCAATCGACCGACTGCTCGATGTCGTGGATCAGGTCTGATCCCACCGCACCGAATCAGGTAGGTCCGCACCGTGCTGGTCGGCAGACCCAGAGCCCGAGCAGTCGGCTTGACCGAGTGCCCGGACCGCAACCGCCTCCAGATCTCGTCGATGTCTGCAGGCGACAACCGCTGATAGCTCTGACGCGCCATCGCGACCTCCTTCAATCAGGAAGTGTTGCGATGACTCATTGAGGCGCCGGCATGAGCGCACGGATCGCGGCTTGTGAGTGCGTTCAGCGATTCACGCTGACGGCGTGTGCGGGCACGCGCGACTCGCCGCCTGAGGCCTCGCAGCTGTGGGCGCACGCGGTTTCGCCAACCGGGGTGGCTACCCCTCGCACCCGTCCGTTGTTTCCCCACCGGTGCAACTGTCGGTACCGTTTCCGCCGATCACATAGTCGCCCACTGGCCATGGCGCTGTCCCACTGGGCAGCCCGCCATCAACGATGTCGTCCCCGTCTGCTCCGTCCACGATGTCGCCCCCGTCACCTCCCTGCAGGACGTCGTTGCCCACGTCACCGAACAGGTGGTTGGACCCAGCATTACCGGTTAGTTCGTCGGCGTACCAGGAGCCGTAGACTCCCTCGACGTCAACAAGCTGATCGTATTTCGTCCCGCTGATGAGCTGCCCGCGGCCGGTCTCCAGCGACACGCGCACGGCGCCTGGCGCCTGGCCATACATCGCGAGGTCTTCCTTGGGGCCGCCATAGTAGGTGTCACCCTCGCCGCTGAGGTCATCAACCTGGCTACTACCGGTGCCCCCGTATGCGACGTCCCGCCCGGTGCCGGTGACCATCTGGGCATAACCTTCCCGGCCACGCAACACATCCCTACCTGGCCCGCCGTCGAGATAGGTCTCGGCGCCACCGCCGCCGACAATTTCATCGCGGCCGTACCCGCCCCGGATCAAGGCGTAGTCGGAGTCGGCCATCCCGTTGGCGTGCACGATGTCGCTGCCAGTTCCGGCCCAGACCGTCATCCTTCCGCCGCCCGGGTCTGCGATGTGGTCGGCTCCAGGTCCGCCGTAGATGACATCTGCGCCATGGCCTGTGTTAATCACATCGGGACCGTCAGCGCCGCACACGATGTCGTTTCCTCCACGTCCACGGATGACGTCGCGGCCAAGCCCTCCCCAGATGACATCCGCGCCGGAGGTGCCCACGAGCCGATCCGGACCCGTTGTGCCGACCAGCGTCGCCGTTTCGCCGGCGCATCGATGACCGCGGCTCGCTGCGGATGCTTGAACGTTTGAGCTCAGAAGAGAGGCGCTGGAACTGAAGATGACTGGTGACAGGAGGACGACAGTCGCGCTGAGCGCTCTTAAGATGGACGGAATCATTCGGACCCCTTGTCTGGCACAAGAACGGCGGCGAGCGCCGCACCATGCCTCCAGCATTGACACCGTCGAAGTCGGTGTCAACGCCCCTGCTGCCGATCGCCGGCTCGGACTCAGGAAGCACAAGCGGCTCGTGGCCTGATCACATCCTGGGCGGGACCGGCAGGCTCCAAGCGGCCGCTCATCGGCATGTGCGTGAGCTCAACGCGGCATGAGCGGACACGTCGCCGGAGAGTGCGTGGTGCCGGGCACAACCGCGGCAGAGCATCCTGCAGGAGGCCTACATCAGGAAACGGGCACGAGCGGGTGGATCCCGATCTCGCCAACGATGTTGCCCTCGGCTGCGGCCACCGCCTCGCCCAGGTGCCGTGTTTGCAGGTGCTCCTCGAAAGCAGACCGGTCGCGCCACCGCTCCACGGTGTAAAAGACGCCAGCCGCCGAGGCCGACTCGAACAAGTCGAAGGACAGGCAGCCTTCCTCGGCCCGTCCTTAGCTGGCTCGACCGCCGATTGGCCGCTCAGAAGGCGGAGATCAGCCGCGGCTCGACAACCGAGGCCCACGTCGACGGTCAGTCGAGCAGGTCGGTTCCGTGAATCCGTTGCCAAATCTTTGCGCGGCGCTTGTCGAGGATGGTGGCCGTCACGTGGTCGGGGTCCTTCCACACGACGGTGGTGCCGATCACCGGAGCGCACAGCGGCGGGGCCGGACAGATCACCGGGTTCAGGTCAAGGGTCGCGATGCGGTCGTCCATGGCGGCATAGGCTTCGTAGAGCCCGTCCACGGCCGGCCGCTCCAGGGGAGCAAACACGGCACATTCCGCGAGCGACGCTGCCCGGGCCAGGCACTCGAGTGGGTCCCAACCACCGCGGTCGAACCCCTGGGTACCCATCACGCTCTTCACGATCACCAGGTTGGCACCGGCCGCCTCGATAGCCGCCACCGTGTCCCTACCGGTGCGGTCCTGCCGCTCGATCAGGGACTCGCCCCGTGGACCCCCAGGGGCGGTCAGGTCGCGCTCCCATCGCTTCGAGGAGTGGGACATCGAGATGGCCACGACCAGATCGGCGTCCATCTTCGGCAGCGCCTCGGTGTAGAAGTCCTCGCGCGCCGTCCGGCACCTCTCCTGCTCGACGTCGGGCGAGAGCTCGTTGAGGAGCCCCATCTGCCACGAGCATCCGGCGAGTACGCTCATCGAGAGCGTCCAACCTCGCTCCTTGGCGATCGACTCGAAGGCTGTCTGAAACATCTGCGCCTGGCTGTCGCCGACGAGCACGACGTGCTGCCGATTACCAGCGACCACTCGGCACGAATCGAGGTCATCCGCGGTGCACACCGGCACGCGCTTCGGTACGTCGCGGCGAGCGGCGAGCAGGTCGACTGCTTCCGGGACCGGGCGCCGAAGAGCCCTGGCCTGCTCCGATGCCGCCAACGCCGACCCGCGCTCGCTGCTCGTGGCCACCGCCGGACGGCGCGGGCTGTCCAAGACCTGCGGCACGATCACCAACGCAGCCGTGACACTCAGCGCAAGACCACCGGCGACGACCGGCCACCCATAGGCCGCCAACTTCGGCGACCGCCGGAGGGGGCGCTCGAGGATCTCGGCCGACAACGCGGCCAACCCAGTCGCGACCCCTCCGGCGAGGAGAGCGAGCACCAGAGGCCGCACGGCGAAGACCTCGCCCACGACGAGGATGACCGGCCAGTGCCAGAGGTACGTGCCGTAGGAGATTTGACCCAGGTATCGCGGAACGTGCATCGACAACACGCGCGACGGCCAGCCGTGGGGTGACAGGTAGAGGCCACCGATCGCGACGACTGAGCCCACGGTGGCTCCGATGCCTCTCCACGAGGGCCCCATCTCCAGCAGCCCGGAGCCCAGGACAGCCAGGCTCGTCAGCCCGGCGATCGCGGCCGCTAATGCCAAGCGAGCGCCGTTCGGGGGAGCAGTTGCCGATCGCCGGCCGCGCTCGCCATGGGCCAAGCGGCGCATGACCAGGGCAAGGAGCACGCCGGCGGTCAACTGATAGATGCGGGTGTCAGTGGCGTAGTAGGCGTAGGTCGCGTCATTCTCACCGCGGTACAACTGCAGGCTGACCGACAGTGCCGTGACCACCACCAGCGTCCAGACGAGGGTCCGCGCGGGCCGTCGCGAGAGCTTCCAGACCGCGGCCACTAGCAGCGGGAAAACGATGTAGAACTGTTCCTCGATCGACAGCGACCAGAAGTGGACGAACGGACTTTGATCTGCCGTCGCGGAGGCGAAGTAGTCCTGTGCGTCGGAAATGAAGTGCCAGTTGGCGACGTAGAGCAGCGCGGCCTGGGCGTCGCCGATCATATCGGCACGCCGTACTTGGGAGGCCACGAGCAGCTGGACAAATGCTGTGACTATGACGACTACGACGGCGGCCGGCAGCAACCGGCGTACCCGGCGGGCGTAGAAACTCCCGACACCGAAGCGGCCGTGCTCGTCGATCTCTGCGAGAACCACGCTCGAGACAAGGAACCCGGAGAGCACGAAGAATAGGTCGACGCCGATGAAGCCGCCCTCAAGCCAGGTCATGCCCGCGTGAAAGAACAGGACGAGATAGACGGCGACGGACCGAAGCCCGTCGAGCTCGGGACGATAGGACCAGCTGGGCACCAAGGAACCCTAGACGGCAGCGATTGCTTCTATCCCATCCTGGACGTCGCAGCGTCGAGGGATATGGCGCGTCTGGCGACCGCGCACTTAGGCCCCGGATGCGTCCACACGTCTAGCAGACATCGAACGCGACATTGTGGGGCAGCAGCCCGCGCCGCGCCCGCTCATCGGCAGATCCGGTAAGGGCGGCCCGTCGGCACGCGGCATCCGAGTAGGGATACACCTAGTTGATGGCGCGGGCGGTCGACGAGTTCACCTCGACGAGCTCACTGGCCCCGGACCTGCCCGTGGTGTGCCACCACGACTTGCGCCTCACCGAGCACGGTTGCACCTGCTGCGGCATACTGACCGCGGGTCGGTAGTACCGTCGAACTACACCGGGGTTGTACCCATGTTTGTCCCGACTGTATTTCCGATCCTCCGCCTCCGTAGCTCAGCTGGATAGAGCAGCGGCCTTCTAATCCGCTGGTCGCAGGTTCGAGTCCTGCCGGGGGCACTCAGCTCATGTTTGCCTTCGGCTGATCGGTGCCGTTCGGGCTTCGGCTGAGGCGTTACACGTCTTCGGCTGACGGGTGACACCTGCTTCGGCTGATTGGTGACACTCCCGAGGTATGCGGGAGTTGAGTGTGGCTGAGCAGCGGTATCAGGCCGTGCTGGCGGTGGTCAGCGACGGCGAGACGGTCACGGACGTGGCGGCCCGGTTCGGGGTCGCCCGCAAGACCGTGCACCAGTGGCTGGCGCGGTACGAGGCCGGTGGGCTCGAGGGGCTGGCCGATCGCTCGCACCGGCCGAGGTCGTGTCCGCACCAGATGGATCCTGGTGTCGAGGTCGAGCTCGCGGTGCTGCGGCGTCGACATCCCTCGTGGGGTCCGCGGCGGCTGGTCTTCGAGCTGGCCAAGCAGGACATCGCCGTCAGCGAGTCGGGGGTCTACCGGGCGCTGGTCCGGCTGCACCTGATCGATCCCGCGGCCCGTCGGCGGCGGGACCGGAAGTGGAAACGCTGGGAGCGCGGCGCCCCGATGGAGCTGTGGCAGATGGACGTGGTCGGCGGATTCGTGCTGGCGGACGGCCGCCGGGTCAAGGCGCTGACCGGGGTCGATGACCACTCCCGGTACTGCGTGTGCGCCCACCTGATGCTGCGCGAGTCCGCGCGCGAGGTGTGCGAAGGGCTCGCCGTGGCGTTGCGGACCCACGGCGTGCCGGGCCAGATCCTGACCGACAACGGCAAGGTGTTCACCGGCCGGTTCAACACCCCGCCGGTCGAGGTGCTCTTCGACCGGGTGTGCCGGGAGAACGGGATCGAACACCTGCACACCCAGCCACGCTCACCCACGACCACCGGGAAGATCGAGCGGTTCCACCGCGCGATCCGTACCGAGTTCCGCACCGACCGGGTCTTCGCCGACCTCGCCACCGCGCAGGCCGAGCTCGACGAGTGGGTGGTCGACTACAACACGAACCGGCCCCACCAGGCACTGGGAATGGCCACCCCCGCCAGCCGGTTCCTGCACCCCGAACCGAGCCGGGTGAGGGTGCTGAGGACCGTCACCGGCCCCGGCCGACCCGAGCACGACCACCGCGACGGGACCTGGGTCACGCGCCGTGCCAGCGCCGTCGGGGTGGTGTGCGTGTCCTGGCAACAGGTCTGCCTCGGCGCCGCGGCCGCCGGCCACCCCATCGACGTGTGGGTCACCGATCAGGTCCTGCAGTTCTACGACGGCGACCACCTGCTGCGCACCGAGAAACGCACCAGCACCGGGGAGGTGAGAGTCAAGCGCTCCACAGCGCCCCAACGACGTTCTAGAGTCCAACCGAGTCTCACCAATCAACCGGAGTAGATCCGACACCCATCAACCGAAGGCGTTCAGGGGCACTCAGCTCACCACGGACACTCTGCTCGCCGGGACGTCACCCGAGCTGGGCGCCCCGACAGCCGGGGGATGACGTCCCGCACCGGGACCGGGAGCGACTACGCCTGGTCCTCGGTCGGCAGCGTGGTGTCCGGGTCGTCGAACGGCTCGCGCTCGGCGGGGTCGAAGTCCGGCTGCTCGGGACGGTTGAGGTGGTCCTCGGGCTCCATGTCGACGTCCTGCTTGTCGGGCTGCTCCGCGACCTCGTCGGCGAGCTCCTCGCGCGGCTGCTTCGTGTGCTCCCTGGTGTGGTCTCCGTCCATGCCCGTCGGGTACCCGGGCCCACCGGGCTCATGCACGGACCACGGTCGCCGCGTCGTTACGACGGCGGGATCCCGCAGGCGTCCGGTCCCTAGCCGGCGGACGAGTCGATGCTCCGGACCCGGTCCGGCTCGAAGCCGTGCTGCATGCCCCAGGCGACCGCCTGCGAGCGGCGGGCGACCCGGATCTTGCGGTACGCCGTGCGGATGTAGGTCTTGACCGAGTTGATCGAGAGGTAGGTGCGCTCGGCGATCTCCTGGTTGCTCAGTCCCTGGGTGATCAGGGCCAGCACCTCGGACTCGCGCGCGGTCAGGCCGCGGTCGCGGCCGGGCCACTCGCCGGCGATCCGGTCCCCCGGCTCGGCGGTCCCTCGCGGCGTGACGGTCTCGCCGGTGTGGACCGCCTCGAGCCCGGCCACGATCTCGTCCGCGGACATCCCCTTCGAGAGGTAGCCGGACGCGCCGCGGTCGAGGGCGGTGCGCACCAGGCCGGCCTGGATGTTCCAGCTGAAGATCACGACTCTGGCGTCGCTGCCGTGGACCAGGTCCTCGAGGTCCACGCCGTCTCCCTGGATCTGCCCGAACGTGTCGTACAGGATCACGTCCACGTCGCTCACGACGCGCACGCCGGCGTCGAGCTCGACGACGTTCACCCGGTCCTGGTGCGGGGCGAGCATCGCGGCGACTCCGGCGACCACGATCTCGTAGTCGTTGACGATCGCCACCCGGATGGGTGCAGACATGCCGACACCCTATGTGTGATGGGGCCGACACGCGCGCCAATGCGGCGTTTGGAACGGCGATCGGGATAGAAAGGTGTCAGGCCCCGCTTGGTATGAGCTCGCGGGGCCCATTACTTTCCGGCCGGGTCGGTGCCACGGGCGTACTCGTCGATCTCCCCGAGGATCCGCGCCTTCACGTCCTCCTCCGCGAACGAGGCCCGCACCGCGCTCCGCGCCAGGTCCGCGACACCGGCCTCGTCGAGGCCGAGCAGGTCCGCGGCGATCCCGTACTCCCGGTTCAGCGTGGTGTTGAACATCGGGGGGTCGTCGGAGTTCACCGTGACCGTCACACCAGCGTCGCGGAAGGCCCGGATCGGGTGCTCCTCGAGCGTGGGTACGGCGCGGGTGGCGATGTTCGAGGACGGGCACACCTCCAGCGGCACGCCGGTCTGGGCCAGGTGGGCGAGCAGCGCCGGGTCCTGGGCGGACGACGTGCCGTGGCCGATCCGCTCGGCACGGAGCAGCCGCAGCGAGTCCCAGATCGTGTCCGGGCCCGTCGTCTCCCCGGCGTGCGGGACGCTGTGCAGCCCGGCGGCCCGCGCGGCGTCGAAGTGCGGCTGGAACTGCGACCGGGGCACCCCGATCTCGGGACCGCCGAGCCCGAAGCCGACGAGGGCGTCGGTGCGATGGTTCAGTGCGTAGTCGAGCGTGGCGTCCGCGGCCGGCACCCCGGACTCGCCCGGGATGTCGTAGATCCACCGCAGCACCAGCCCGAAGTCGCGCTCCACCGCGACCCGGGCGTCCTCGATCGCCTCGGTGTACGCCTCGATCGGCATCCCGAGGTCGTCACGGTCCGGACGCACCGACGTGTACGGCGTGCAGGTCAGCTCGGCGTACCGCAAGCCCTGCCCGGTCGCCATCTCCCGCCCGATCTCGTGGGTCAGGTAGCGCACGTCCTCCGGCGTCCGGATCAGGCCGACGACCGCGAGGTAGACGTCCACGAAGTGTGCGAAGTCGCGGAACTCGAAGAACCGGCGCAGCTCCTCGGTGTCGCTCGGGACCGTGCCGGGGTGGCGCTCGGCCAGCTCGGACACGATCCGTGGCGACGCGGACCCGACGTGGTGGACGTGCAGCTCGGCCTTCGGGAGGCGCGCGATGAACTCGGACAGGCTCACGACGCGTGAGTCTGGCAGAGCGTCAGCTGAGCTCGGCGATCAGGTTGTCGCCGATCTCCGCAGGCGTGCGGCCATCCTGGTAGACCTTGCCGTCGAGCAGGATGGTCGGGGTGCTGCGGACGCCGGCGTCCAGCGCGGCCTGCGTGGCATCCGTGACCCACGCGCCCTTGCCGTCGACGTTCTTGATGGCGTCCTTGACGTCCGCCTCCGACGCGCCCGCCTGCACCGCGAGCTTGAGGATGTCCTCGTTCGACGGGAACGGACCCTTCTCCTCGGGCTGGTTCGCGTAGAGCAGGTCGTGGAACTTCTTCGCGACGTCCGGGCCGGACTTGTCGAGCACGATCGAGAACGCCTCGGCTGATCGGGCCGAGTAGTCCCCGAGCGAGCTCAGCAGGTTGAAGGGGCGGTACTCGACCCGGACCTTGCCGTCGTCGGCCAGCGTGGCCAACTTCTCGTGCGTCTCCGCCTCGAGCTCGCCGCAGAACGGGCAGAGGAAGTCCTCGTAGATGACGACGTCGTGCGGCGCGTCCTTCGGCCCGATCGTCACGCCGTACTTGCTGCCGGCCGCGGGGGCGTCGACCTTCGCCGTCGTGTCCAGCGCACGGGACAGGAACCAGCCGCCGACGACGATCACCAGCAGCGCGGCGACCACGCCGCCGATCATCAGGTAGCGCCGGCGCGCCTCCTGCCGCTCCTGCTCCTTGCGCAGCGCGGCGGCCTTCGCGATCCTCTCGGCGCGGGCGGCATCACGGTTTCTCTTCGACATCAGGATCCTTCGATCGCGGGCGTACGCCGGAACAGCAGCGAGTCCAGCGACAGTCTCGTGGATGGCAGCCAGACCAGGAACACGGAGGCGAGGAGGAGTACGGCGTCGCGCGCGATCTCCCACGGATAGCGCGACGCGGCATCGGGGTCGTAGCCGCCGCCGCCGAAGCAGCCGCAGTCGATGGTCATCCCGCGAGCCCAGACCGTCGCGATGCCCACGATGAACGCCACGAACAGGATGCTCGAGAGCACCGCGGCGCCGCGGGTCAGCAGCCCGAGCACGAGCATCGCGCCGACGACCACCTCGATGACGGGCAGCAGCTGGCCGACCGGCTGTGCGAGGTCGCCCGGGAGCAGCTGGTAGGCCCGGACCGCGGCGACGCTCTGAGCCGGGTCGAGCAGCTTCGAGGCACCGGCGTAGATCCACACGCATCCCACGACGACGCGCGCGACCAGACCGAGCCACTCCTTCACGCCCCCGACCCTAGGGGCGCACCCTGAGCCCGAACTGAGACGAAGGTCCCGTCCACACGGGGCTAAGGTGACGTCCGTGAACGAGAGACTCGTCTGGATCGACTGCGAGATGACGGGCCTCGACCTGGGCGCCGACGCCCTCATCGAGGTCGCGGCCCTCGTGACCGACTTCGACCTCAACGTGCTCGGCCAGGGCGTCGACCTGATCATCAAGCCGCCCGCCGAGGCGCTCGACCAGATGAACGACTTCGTCCGCGAGATGCACGAGAGCTCCGGGCTGCTCCGCGAGCTCGACTTCGGCATCACCCTCCAGGAGGCGGAGGAGCGGGTCCTGGCCTACGTCAAGGAGCACTGCCCGGACGGCAGCCGCCCGCCGCTGGCCGGCAACACCGTGGCGACCGACCGCGCGTTCCTCGCCCGCGACATGCCGGCCCTGGAGACCTTCCTCCACTACCGGATCGTGGACGTCTCCTCCATCAAGGAGCTGGCGCGCCGCTGGTTCCCCCGCGCGTACTTCCAGGCGCCACCCAAGCGCGGCAACCACCGGGCCCTCGCCGACATCCAGGAGAGCATCGAGGAGCTGCGCTACTACCGCGAGGCGGTGTTCGTGCCCTCCCCCGGTCCCGAGAGCGACGCCGCCCGGGCGATCGCCCTGCGGCACGGCGGTGCGCTCACGGGGCTCACGGGCGAGTCCGATTCCGCGGATCAGGACTGATTCGCCTACACTCTCTGTCGGTCCTCGGCCTCGGCCGGGTCCACCTGGTGGGTATAGCTCAGCTGGTAGAGCGCTGCGTTGTGGTCGCAGATGTCGCGGGTTCAAGTCCCGTTACTCACCCCAGTCACGAAGGGCCGCCGTCCGGCGAGGGACGGCGGCCCTTTCGCATGCCGTACGCCGACCGCGCCGGCGACCGATTGCGGCCGGGCCCGGCGGGGTACTCCGACGGCATGTCGACAGGCCTTGCGGAGCACGAGCACGTCTGGCACCTCCAGGCGGTGCACCTCGAGGAGGGGCTCAGCACCCAGGAGTTCGCCTGCGAGGCCTGCGGCGCGGTCGACTTCCGCTGACCGCCGCGTCGCGGGTTCAGTCGCCGAAGAGCTCGCAGTGCCGGGCTAGCCGGTTCACGGCCTTGTCGAACTCCGCCATCGACGGCGCACCTCCGGACAGCTTCGACTCGACGCCCTCCCGGGTGGTGGCGATGTCCACCGCGAGCGGCTCGAGGGCATGGCCCTCCGCGTCGGCCAGCCCGGCGACCAGGTCGTCCGCCCGGCCGGAGTCCTGGGCGGACGGCGAGCCGTGCACGAAGTCGATCGCCCGCGGCATCAGCTGCTGCGGCGGGTGGTAGAGCTCGGCGCAGCTGCGCTGGACGCCGACGGGCTTCTCCGACGGGGACGGGGAGGTCGCCGACGACGTGGGCGCGCCCCCTGTCGGGTCGCCGGCGGTCGCGTCACCGGTGTCGTCGCCGCACCCGACGAGCAGGGTGGCGACGGCGAGCAGCGGTACGGCGATCGCGAGGCGCATGTCCCCACTGTCCCCTGTCCGGGGCCGATCGGTCGACACCGGCCAGATCTCTGACTATGGTCAGAGAATGTCCGAGAGCCCTGACACGGCGACGCCGCGCCGCTTCAACCGGACGTACACGCAGCGGATCGGTGCGCTCGACGACTCGTTCCTCGGCACCGGCCGGCCGCTCAACGTCTCGCGGCTGCTCTTCGAGATCGGGCCCGACGGCGCCACGGTGCGCGAGCTGCGGGACCGGCTCGACCTGGACTCCGGGTACCTCACCCGGCTGCTGCGCCGGCTCACCGACGACGGCCTGGTCGAGGTCCGTCCCGACCCCGCTGACGGTCGCCGCCGGGTGGCGACGCTGACCCGGGCGGGACGGACCTCCTGGCGGGAGCTGGACGAGCGCTCCGAGGAGCTGGCCCGGCGACTGGTCGAGCCGTTGACCGGACGCCAGCGCTCCCGGCTCACCGAGGCCCTCGCCACCGCCGACCTGCTGGTGCGCGCCGCGACCATCCACCTGCGCCAAGTCGGTCCGGACGACGCGATCGCCCGCGAGGCGGCGGGCCTCTACTTCGCCGAGCTGGCCCGACGGTTCCCGGGCGGCTTCGACCCCGGGGAGCCCGACCACGGAGGCACGTTCCTGCTGGCGACGAGCGCGGGACGTCCGGTCGCGTACGGCGGGGTCCGCCCCCTGTCGGCGGGCACCGGCGAGATCAAGCGGATGTGGGTCGACGACGCGTGGCGCGGGGCCGGACTCGGCTCGCGGATGCTGCGCGAGCTCGAGGCACTCGCCGTACGCCTCGGTCACACCCGCATCGTGCTCGACACGAACGGCACGCTGGTCGAGGCGATCGCGATGTACGAGCGCGCCGGCTACACGCGGATCGAGCGGTACAACGACAACCCCTACGCCGAGGCGTGGTTCGAGAAGACCGTCAGCAGCTCGCCGGCGGCCCAGACCGGCAGCTGATCGACGCGGTGCGGGCCGTGGTCGGCCGCGCCGAGCGGCACCACCCAGCCGCCACCGCCGGCCAGGTCCCACACGTAGCGCGCGACCGAGCCCCGGGCGCAGGCGTCGGTGACGCCGGGCTGCGACGAGGTGCACCGGACGCACTCGATGTCGCCCGACAGCGGCAACGGCGGCACCGGCTCACCCACCGGCGCGACGACGTGCGTCTCGCCCCACGTCGCCGGGTGTCCCGCCGCGTCGTCGAGCGCGGCGGTCGCGAGTGCGGCCAGGTCGATGCCGAACGGCGTCCGCGCCTCCACCAGCGCCTCGAGCGCGAGCGCGACGTGCGCGGTCACCGTCAGCCACGGCGTCAGCTCGGGGTCGTCGACGAGCGGCTCGGCGAGGGGCGCGAGCACCGGCTCGGCCGCGATCCGCCGGGTCAAGGCCGAGCGCCAGGCCGCGAACGCGGCGGCGCCGGACGAGTCGGCGTCCATGTGGCCGTCCCACGCCAGGATCTCGTCGCGGACCGCGCCCGCCGGAAGTTCGCGCAGGAGCGCCTGGAACAGCGGCACGGAGAGCAGCAGGGTGTCGCGGTGGATGGCGGCGAAGTCATCGGTGGTCAGACCGGTGCGCCCGTCGAGCAGCGCGTGGATCCGGTCGCGACGGTGAGGTGACGCGAAGTCGGTGCCGATCGCGGCGCTCTCCGGCCCGCGGCGGTCGTTGGCGGTGACGACCTGCCCGTCGGGCGGGACGCTGGTCACCGGCAGCGCCACCCAGCCGTCCCATGCCGCGGCCGGGTCCGCGGCGTCGACGACGCCGACCCGGTTCGCCTCCGGGCGCACGGGCACCCGGCCGGCGACGCGGAACAGCACGTCTCCCCCACGGTCCGCGGCGACCACGTTGTTGACCGGCTCGACCCAGCCGTCGAGCGCAGCCATCACATCGGCGGCGCTGCGCGAGCGCAGCAGCGGCAGGAACGTGTCGAAGCCGAGGTCCTCGAGGTCTCCGCTCGGCGTGCGCAGGCTCAGCCCGCGCCCCTCGGCCGGGCCGGCGAACACCGGCCCGCGCCGGGTGCGGAGCCAGCCCTCGCCCTCCTCGACCGGCTCCCAGCCGCCCGACCCGAGGGCCTCCGTGCCCCGGCCGGTGCGCCGGAGCCGCTCGGCGTACACGTCCTCGTAGTTGCCCATGCCGTTGGTGATCGCCCACGCGACGTCTCCCGCGTGCGCGAAGTGCTGCACGCCCGGGACACCCGCGAAGGCGAGGCCGGCGACGTCGAACTCGTCGCAGGTGAGCCGCACCTGGAGGTAGATGCTCGGGGACTCCAGCGCGCGGTGCGGGTCGCCGCCGATCAGCGGGAGACCGGTCGCGGTGCGCGCCCCACCGACGGCCCAGGCGTTGCTGCCGCTGGACAGGGGCCCTTCCCGGGAGAGCAGCCGGGCGTCCTCGCCGAGCACGGCGCGGGCCCGGGCGCTCCAGAGCTTGCCGGCCAGGTTCCCGAACAGCAGGTGGTGGACCCGGAACACCGCCAGCGGGGTCCAGGGGTCCCACGGCTCGTCGAGGACGGCGTTCACGCCCTCGACGTACGCTCCGACGAACGCCGCCGTCTCCGGCCGGAGCCGGGCGTGCACCCGGCGGGCGAGGTCGACGGTTCCGGTACGGCGCGCCAGCGGCTCCTCGGTCGCCTGGCGCAGCCGCGCGAGCTGGGTGGGGCGGTCCCGGGCCGTGGCCTCGCCCTGCCCGCGGGCGAGGTCGAGCACGTCGCCGGCGCGGACCTGCGGGATGCCGTACGCGTCCCGGACGACCGTGGCCATCAGGCGACGGTCAGGAGCGGCAGCCGCACCCGGAACGTCGTGCCCTGCCCGGGCTCGGACTCGACCGACATCGTGCCGCCGTGCTGGTCCACGATGGCGCGCGCGATCGAGAGGCCGAGGCCGCTGCCCGGGATCGCCTGCTGCTGCGCGAGCGAGGAGCGGAAGAAGCGCGTGAACAGCCGCTCCTGCTCCTCCGGCGGGATGCCGATGCCGGTGTCGGCGACCTCGACGACGGCGCTGTCCGGCCCGGCCAGCAGCGACACGTCCACACGGCCGCCTGCGGGGGTGAACTTCACGGCGTTGCCGACCAGGTTGATGACCACGCGCTCCAGCATGTCGCGGTCGCCGAGGAAGGGGACCGGCTCGTCGGGGAGATCGACGTTCAGCTCCAGCTCGCGACGTTCGAGGGTCGGCGCCACCACGGCGGCGCCCGCGGCGACGATCTTGCGGAGGTCGACGACCCGGTCGGCGAGGCTGAGGCCGTCCTCCTGCACCCGCGAGAGCGTCAGCAGGTCGTCGATCAGCGACAGCAGGCGGGTGGAGTTCGCGGACAGCCGGCGCACCGCGTCGAGCTGCTCGGGAGCGAGCTCGCCGTACTGTCCCTCCTCGAGCATCTCGGTGTAGCCGAGGATGCTGGTGATCGGCGTGCGCAGCTCGTGGCTGACGCTGGAGACGAACGCGTCCTTGACCTGGTCGACCTCGCGGAGCCGTTCGACCGCCTCGACCAGCCGGCGCTCGGCCTCGATCCGGTCGGTGATGTCCTCGGAGGTGCTCACGTAGCCGTTGACGACGCCGCGATCGTCCTCGATGCGGTTCAGGGACATCGAGTGGACCCGCTCGACGCCGTCCTTGCGGACGAACCTCATGTCGTTCGCGCCGGTGCCGAGCAGCGCCCGGGCGACCGCGGTGAAGTCGTTCTCGACCCCCAGCTCGGCAGCCTTCTCGGCGATCGCCTCGGGGGTGTGCAGCCTGCGGGTGGTGTCGCCGAGCATCTCGGCAGCGGTGTAGCCGAGCAGCCGCTCCGCGCCCGGGTTGAACAGCGTGACGGCACCCTGGTCATCGGTGCCGATGATGGCGACGCCGGCCGCGCCGTTCACGATGTTCTGGACCTTGTCGCGCTCGGCGGCAGCCTGGCGCGCGTTCTCGATCTGCTCGCCCACGGCCAGGACCAGCGGCAGCACGACGAGCGCGCAGACCGCGCCGAACGTGCCGAGCAGGATGCCCTGGCCGTCGACGGAGAGGCCGAACCGCGGACCCGCGTTCGCGAACGGGCCGCGCCCCCACGTGGTGAGCGGCACGGCGAAGGTCAGCACCGCGATCAGCTGGGCCATGGACTCGTAGGGGCTGCTGCGCAGCGCCCCCCAGACCAGCAGCGGCAGGACCAGGAAGACGATCGACGGGAAGTCCTCGGGCATGAAGACGATTGGCGCGATCGCGAGCAGCAGCACCCATTGGGCGGTGCGTTCGGTGGGCCCGGCGAGCGGGGCGTGGTTGCGCAGCCGGCAGAAGAACGGCACCACGGTGAGCTGCGCGAGCAGGCTCGAGGCGGCGACCGTCAGCCCGAGGACGTCGGGCTCGCCGAAGCCCGTGAGGGCGCTGGTCAACGCCCCTGCGGCGCCCATCGCGAGGCCGCCGCACCCGACCGCGGCCAGGAACCGGGCCAGGTCGACGGTCGTGCGCAGGGGCGGTCGCTTGCGGCGTCCGTCGGCGAGGATCCACCAGGTCACCCAGGCCTCGGCGGCCAGTCCGATGCCCAGGCCGATCGCGACCTCGAGGTCGCGGCCGCCGATCCAGATGCTCCCGACGCCGATCAGCCCGACCAGGCCGACGAGGGCCCAGGTGCGCGGCCGCGGGGAGATCATGAAGCACGCCGTCGCGCCGCCGATCGGCCAGATGCCGATGCCGTGACCGCCGTCCGGGGCGGAGTGCGTGGCGAGCGCGCCGAAGACCGCGACGAGCGCGAGCAGGCCGGCAACCCAGCCCAGCCGTGAGCCCCTCACGACGCACTCCTCCCGCTCCGCCATCCCCCGGGGTACATCTTGGCCGCGCGACACGCCGTTGGGCATCCGACCTGCCGGTGGGGACTACGTTGGCTCGGTGACTTCCGCGACGCACAGCTACGACGTGGTGGTCGTCGGCGGAGGTCACAACGGCCTGACCGCCGCCGCCTACCTTGCCCGCGCCGGCCGGTCGGTCCTGGTCCTGGAGCGGCTCCACCGCACCGGCGGCGCGGCCCGCTGGTCACCCGCCGCGGCCTTCCCCGAGGAGCTCGTCGCCGACCTCGCGCTCGAGCTCCGCCTGGGACCGACGCCGCCGCCCACCGACGACCTGGCGCGCGTCGTCCTACCGACCCTGCTGCGCCCGCTCCCGCTCGAGCGCGAGGTCCGCGCGCAGGTCGGCTCCTGGGACGAGCTGGTCACCACGCCCCTCGACCTGCACCACCGGCTGCGCGCCAGCACCCCGGTCGTGGTCGGCGGCGGGACCGCGGTGGCCGACGCCCTCGACCGCGCCATCCGGGCGGCCGGTGTCGAGATGGTGACGTCGGCCGGTGTCAGCGGGATCCGGGCCGGGACCGACGGCGCCGAGGTGAGCTGGCACGACGGCGCGGCGCTCCACACGGCCGCCGCCCGCCACGTGCTCGCGAACGTCGCGCCCTGGGTGCTCGCCATCCTGCTCGGCGAGCAGGAGGACCCTGACGCCAAGCCCCGCTGGGACGGTGCCGCCGAGGTCCCGCCCGAGGACGTCGAGCGCGAGTTCGCGATGCCGGGTGGGCACTGGTACCACGGCGACCTGGAGTGGCCGTGGGCGCCGAACCGGGCCCGCCTGGACACTCCTGCTCAGCAGTGGGGCGTGCAGACCGACCTCGCCCCGGTGCTCGTCTGCGGGTCCGGGTCGCGGCGCGGCGGCGGCGTGACCGGCCTCGGCGGGCACAGCGCCGCGCACGCCGTCCTCGCGTCCTGAGGCGGCCCGGTCTCCGCTGCCGCAGGTTCACCATGGTCTCCGGGGAACCCCCAATCCCCGTGGCCTGCCCGCGGTGGGAGGTGCGGCACCACCCACATCCCCTGGTGAAACCGTGACAGCAGCAGCGCGCGGCCTCGATTTTTCGCTGCGCACCCCCGCTGGTAGAGTTCACGTCGCTTCACCACGCGCGCCATTAGCTCAATTGGCAGAGCAGCTGACTCTTAATCAGCGGGTTCGGGGTTCGAGTCCCTGATGGCGTACAAGGCAAGGCCCCGGCCCAGCGGTCGGGGCCTTCGTCGTGTCATCCGAACGCGTGGTCGGGTCGCTCGGTCGGACGACTCCGCAGCCGAACGGTGGCCGTGGGCCAGTCGATCTCGGCGTCCTCCGCCGCGACGATCACCGTGTGCCGGTGCATCCACCGGACGACGGCGCGCACCAGCAGCGGTCCCTGATCGGATCGACGGTCGTACCCCAGCAGCGAGCCCGGCCGGCCGTGCCCCACGATGAGCGAGCAGAGCACCAGGCGCCCCCCGTCGGGCTCGAACCGGGCATCCAGCACCCGCCCGATCTGTTCGCCGGCCGGGTCCAGCACGCCCATCCCGGTGAGCCGCCCGAGACGAAGTGCGTCGCGGTCACGGCGCAGGACGCCGTCCCGTTGCACCGACAGGTGGAGCGCACTGTCGAGCCGCTCGACGTCGTCGATGTCGATGCGCCACGGGCGCGTGCGGTGCGGCTCCGACACCCGGTTCTGGCCCCACCGCTCGACCAGGATCTTGCCGAGCTTGCCCCCGAACCGGTCGAGCAGCGCGGCCGGTCCGGTCAGGATGCCCGTGATGGCGAGCCGGTCAGCGTTCTCGTCGCCGTCGTCGAGCACGTACGTCGGGGTGAGCTCGACGTCGTCCACCTTGCCGAACAACCTGCCCTGGGAGTCGATCAGCTGGCGGTCGAGCAGGTGCAGGACCCCGTCGATCGGTCCGGTCAACCGGTTCTCGAGCCCACGATCCGCGCTCGCGCTCACTGGCCCATCCTCGTCCAGATCATCAACGGGATGGCCGCGACGGCCGCGACGGCGATCACGCCCAGGTAGATCACGCCCAGGACGTTGGCGATCCGGCCGTTCACATAGGTCCCCATGTAGTCGGGGTCGTTCGCCACGACCAGGATCGGGAAGTACGTCAACGGCAGGGCGACCGCGGAGAACACCACGGACGCCTCGGTGACCAGGATGGGATCCACGGCGGTCATCAGGAACGCCGTGGCGAGCAACGTGGAGAGCATCAGGACCGCGTGGAACGTCACCGCCTCGCGCGGGCGCACGAACTTGCCCCACTGCGCCCCGAAGTACTGCCCCACGCTGTACGCCACACTCAACCCGGTCTCGCAGGCGGCCCCGAAGGTCGCGGCGACGAAGCCGACGATCGCGACCGCGAGCCCGACCTTGCCGAGCGCCGCCGCAACCGGGAGAGCGACCTGACCCAGGGTGTCGACGCTGATGTCCAACGGCCCCAGCACCAGCCACGCCGACGCGGCGATCGAGAGCGAGAGGGCGCCGCCGAGCGGGAACCCGATCAGCACGTTCGCCCGCATCGTGGTCAGCTCCTTCGCATCCCAGTGCTCCTCGACGCCACCGGAGGAGAAGAAGAACACCTCGTACGGCGTCATCGCGGCGCCGAAGAGCGCGACCGCGTAGTAGGCGTACGTGGACCACTCCTCGTCGCCCGGCTTGTCGGCCGTCACCGCCTGATGGAGCAGCGCGCCCCAGTCCGGACCAAGCTGCCACACGGCGACCGCGAAGACGACCAGGGCCAGTCCGAGAATGCCGAAGACGTTCTCGATCGCCGCGAACTTCGCGCGCCACAGCACCAGCCAGACGAGCAGGCCGACCAGCGGCACGATGAGCAGCTCGTGCACCGAGGACGCGAGCTGGAGGGCGAGCGCGACGCCGCCGATCTCGGCGACGAACGTCAGGAACGTGATGAGCATGGAGGTCAGGAGGTTGAGGAGCCCGAGACGCGGACCGAGGCGCTCACGGACCAGGTCGAACGTGGCGCGCCCGCTGATCGCGGCCACCCGACCGGACATCTCGGCGAACACGCAGATGCCCAGCACGCCCACCACGACCGCCCAGGAGAGCGAGAGCCCGAACCGAGCGCCCACCTGGGCGTTGGTGACGAGGTCACCGATGTCGACGAAGCCGCCGATGGCGGTCAGGATGCCGAGCGCGACGGCGAAGACCTTCGTCACCCGACCCGCTCCTCGGCCCGGGTCAGGTTCGACTGGAGCCCCTCGAGCTGCCGGAGCAGGTCGGGGTAGGCGTCCTCGTCGCGCCGGACGATCGCGATGCGCACCTGCGACAGCAGGTCGGAGGCGTCCGACATCAGGGACGTCACCCGTTTGTACTCGGCGTCGTCGCGGGGCTCCGGCTGCTCGCCCCCGAACGAGTCCATGGTGGCGCCGACTGCCGACTCGCTGTCCTGCGCCACGACCTGCTGGTACTTCCCCGGGACCTTGTGCTGCGCCTCCAGCCGGAGCAGGAGCGCGACGGTCGCCACGTCGCTCGAGACCGACTGCAGGGACTGGTGTGCCTGGTCGGACCAGGACGTGTGGTCCGGTGCCTGCGGAGCGCAGCCGGACGCGAGAGCCACGCTCGCCCACCCGAGTAGGACCGCGACGACTCGCTGCCGCGTAGGTGCCGAATCCACCACGACCGTCTGATACCCGCAGCGGGACCGCCCGCAAACCGTCGATCCCGCGCTCCCGGAAAGGTCGGCTCAGACCAAAATCACCCCTTCGGGGGTAACGCCACGCGCGATGTCCGACGGGCTCCGCCGCCACGATGGTGCCCATGTCCGGCCGACCGACCCGCGTGGGGATCGTGTACGCGCAGGAGGTCCTCGGCAAGGGTCTGGCGGCGATGCTCGCCGAGCATCCCGGACGCTCGGTGATCACCGGCGTCGAGCAGGCCGAGGTGGTGCTGTACGACGTGTTCGGGGTGCATCGCACGAACGGCTCCGACCTCGCCGAGCTGCTCGGCCGCACCCGTTCGGTGGTCGTCGCGGTCAGCCGCGACCTCCGACCCGACCTGCGGGCCCGGGCGCTGGCCGCCGGAGCGCACGCCTGGATCTCGATGAGCGTGGGCTCACGCGAGCTGGTGGAGGCGGTCGAGGCGGCCGCCGGCGGCCGGGAGATCCCGGGGCGCGTGGACACGCTCGGCAGTCACGTCGGGCTGACTCCTCGCGAGGTCGAGGTCCTGGCGCTGATCGCGCAGGGCGCGAGCAACATGGAGATCGCGGAGCGGCTCTTCCTGTCGATCAACTCGGTCAAGACCTACATCCGCTCGGCGTACGCCAAGATCGGCGCCACCTCCCGCAGCCGAGCGGTCGCGTGGTGCCTGCAGCACGGGTTCGCGCCACCCGACTGACCGGCATACCGATCCCGCGTGCCGGGAACCCATGGGCATGGCGACGACACACTCGGACCCGGACGCAGGGGAGGTCCAGTCCCCGACCGACCTCACCGCACCCTCGTGGCGCTACGTGCTGCGCAGGACCTACCGCGAGTTCAGCTCCGACCAGTGCACCGACCTCGGTGCTGCGCTGACCTACTACGCCGTCCTGGCGATCTTCCCCGCCGCCATTGCGCTGACCTCCCTGCTCGGACTGGTCGGGCAGGGCACCAGCAGCGTCCAGACCGTCCTCGGGATCGTCGAGGACCTCGGCGGCGGCTCGGTCGTCGGGAGCGTCCGCGGCCCGCTGCTCGAGGTGAGCCGCTCGCAGTCGGCAGGCCTGGCGTTCGTGCTCGGGCTGGGCGGCGCCCTCTGGTCGGCCAGTGGGTACGTCGGGGCGTTCGGCCGCGCGATGAACAAGGTCTACGAGGTCGACGAGGGCCGGCCCGTGTGGAAGCTGCGCCCGGCCATGCTCCTGCTGACCCTCGTGCTGGTCGTCCTCGCCGCGGCCGTCCTGCTGGCTCTCGTCGTGACCGGCCCCGTCACGACCGCGGTCGGCAAGGCGATCGGCGCCGGGTCCGCGATCCGGCTGGTCTGGGACATCGCGAAGTGGCCGGTGATCTTCCTCGTGATGGTCGTGATCATCGCGCTGCTGTACTACGCGACCCCGAACGTGCGGCAGCCGCGGTTCCGCTGGGTGAGTGTCGGCGCCGTCGCCGCGATCGTCAGCTGGGCGGTGCTGTCGGCGGCCTTCGGGTTCTACGTCGGGAACTTCTCCTCCTACGACCGCACCTACGGCGCGCTCGGCGGCGTGATCGCGTTCCTGCTGTGGCTGTGGCTCACCAACCTCGCGCTCCTGTTCGGCGCCGAGCTGGACGCCGAGCTCGAGCGCGGCCGTGAGCTCCAGTCCGGGATCCCTGCCGAGCGGGAGCTCCAGCTGCCGCCCCGCGACACCCGCAACATCGACAAGTCCCGCGCGAAGGAGGAGGAGGACGAGCGCAGGGGTCGCCGGATCCGGCTCGCCTCCCGAGTCCGTCCCGGGCACCGGAAGGACTGACATGGCACTCACCTCGCTCTGGCACGACCGCCATCCCCGGGAGGAGCCCGAGCCCCCGGCGGTCGCCGGCGACTGGGACGTCGTCCTCGTCGGCGCCGGCCTCACGGGGCTGACCACGGCGGCGCTGGCCGCTCGCGCGGGCCGGTCCGTGCTCGTCCTCGAGGGCCGGCACGTCGGGGCGGGCACGACCGGCGGGAGCACCGCCAAGGTGAGCCTCGTCCAGGGCACGCGCTACTCCCGGATCTCGAGGCGGCACCCGACGAGCGTGCTGCGGGAGTACGCCGACGCGAACGCCGAGGGCCTCGCCTGGATCGTGCGCTTCTGCGAGGACCACGGCGTCGGCTACCAGCGGCGCCCGGCGTACACGTACGCGACCACGCCGGCGGGCGCGAAGTCGGTGCGGGCCGAGCTGGACGCGCTGCACAAGGCCGGCCTCGAGCAGGCCGAGTGGGTCGACGAGGTGCCGCTGCCGTACCCCACCACCGGTGCGGTTCGGATGGACGACCAGGCGCAGCTCGACCCGATGGAGCTGCTCGAGGCGCTGGCCGCGCACGCGCGCGAGCACGGCGCGGTGATCGCCGAGGGGGTGCGTGTGCGCCGGGTGCAGGGCCATGGCCCGAGCCGGGTCGTCACCGACGCGGGCGACGCCGGCGCCGCCACCGTGGTCGTCGCGACGAACATGCCGATCCTCGACCGCGGTGCGTTCTTCGCGCGTGCCGAGCCGACGCGCTCCTACGGCCTGGCCTTCCGCGGGTCCGGCCGGCTCGTGGACGGCATGTACCTCTCGGCCGACGGCCCGACCCGGTCGTTGCGCGACGCGCCCGAGGACCTGCTGCTCGTCGGCGGCGAGGGCCACAAGGTCGGCGCCGACACCTCCGAGCGCGGCCACCTGGACCGGCTCCGGGCCTGGACCGCGGAGCACTTCCCGGGCACCGAGGAGACGCACGCGTGGTCGGCGCAGGACTACGTGCCGCACCACGCCCTGCCGTACGCCGGCCCGCTGCTGCCCGGCCTCGGCGGCATCCTGGTCGCCGGCGGCTACTCGAAGTGGGGGCTGACCAACGGCGTCGCGGCCGCCCTCGCGCTGAGCGGCCGGATGCTCGAGGGACACCAGCCGTGGGCAGCGGCCTACCGGCCGTGGAGCAGCCGGGAGCTGACCGGCATCCCCGACGCCCTGCGCATCAACGCCCACGTCGCCCTGGAGATGACCTCCGGATGGGTCCACCGGCTGGCGACCCGGGACGACCCGCCGGTGTGCACCCATCTCGGCGGCGTGCTGCGGTGGAACGACGCCGAGGAGAGCTGGGACTGTCCGCTCCACGGGTCGCGGTTCCGCCCCGACGGGGCGGTGCTGGAGGGTCCGGCCACCTGCCCGCTGCGGAACAAAACGGGCTGAGCGGCGGCTGAGCCGACATGGACCTCGACCAGGCGCTCGGCGCCGCGCGCGCCACCCACCAGTCCGTGCTGACCACGCTGCGCAGGGACGGCCGCCCGCAGCTCTCCAACGTCCTGCACGGCGTCGGCGACGACGGGGTCGTCCGGGTCTCGACCACCGCCGACCGGGCGAAGTACGCCAACCTCCGGCGCACGCCGTGGGCAGCCCTCCTCGTCAACGGCGAGAGCTTCTGGTCCTACGCCGTCCTCGAGGGCGACGTGGAGCTCTCCGAGGTCGCCGCCGACCCCCACGACGCCACCGTCGACGAGCTGGTCGAGCTGTACCGCTCGCTGTCGGGCGAGCACGACGACTGGGAGGACTACCGGGCCGCGATGGTGCGCGAGCGCCGGGTCGTGGTGCGACTGCGGCCCACGCGCGCCTACGGCGCGCTGCGCTGACGCGTAACCCTCGCTCGGAGCGGCTCGTTCTCCGGGTATGCGTACCGCAGCCGCCGTCACCGCCGCGATCCTGACCGTCGCCGTCTCGCTCGTCGCCCCCCGAGCCGATGCCGGCGCCTCGGCGCAGACCCGGTGGGCGGCCGCCGACCAGGCCGCCATCCATCCCGGCACGATGATGTACACGAAGGGTGCCCAGTGCACCGCGAACTTCGTCTACACCGACGGCGCCGGGCACGTGTACGTCGGGTACGCCGCGCACTGTGCCGGTGAGGGCGCCGCCACGGACACCGACGGCTGCTCGACGAAGTCACTGCCGCTGGGCACCAGGGTCAGCTTCCGCGAGGGCGGCAACCTCGCCGGCGATGGCACCAGGGTGGGCTCCGGCACGCTCGCCTACTCCTCGTGGGTCACCATGCAGAAGCTCGGCACCAAGGCGGCGAACACCTGCGCCTACAACGACCTGGCCCTGGTGAGGGTCGCCGCCGCGGACGCGGGGAAGGTGAACCCGTCGGTGCCGTTCTGGGGCGGCCCGGCCGGCATCGACACCGACGGCACGGCGGCCGGTGACCAGCTCTACACCTACGGCAACTCGAGCCTGCGCGGCGGCGCGGCACCCCTCTCGCCGCACACCGGTATCAGCCTCGGGGACCAGGCCGCGGACGGTGGCTGGTCCCACCCGCTGTACATCGTCTCGCCCGGCATCCCCGGCGACTCGGGCTCCGGCTTCCTGAGCGCCGACGGCTCCGCGGTCGGGGTGCTCTCCACGATCGGGCTGGCCCCGCTGCCGGCGTCGAACAACATCGGCGACCTGGCCAAGGAGCTGGCGTTCGCGAAGGCCCACTCGGGCCTGTCCGGGCTGCGGTTGGTGAACGGCACGGAGCCCTTCACCGGGCTCTCCTGAGCGCCGGTTCGCTCCTTTTCTCAAGCCTTCCTCAAGGTATCTCCACCCTGGGTACAAGGTTCGTTCACAGACCGTCTTGAGGCGGATCCCGCGTGCCACGGTTCTCTCACCACCGGAATTCGAACCTCAGGGAGATCCACCCATGCGAGCTCGACTCGTCACCGCCGCCGCCGTCGCCACCGCGACGCTGCTGCCGGCGCTCCTCGTGCTCGGCGCCCCGTCCGCGAACGCGGCCGGCGGCAACAAGGGCTCGCTGAAGGTCTCCGAGGTCGGCGGCGCCGCCGACGAGAGCAACGACCCGCACGTGGGCTGCACGTTCGACCTGCAGTGGTACGGCTTCCAGCGCTCCTCCGCGACGGTCACCTTCGCGAGCCAGGCTCCGACGAAGTCCGCCGTGATCACCAAGGTCGCCGGCCCCGACGCCGTCGAGCTCGGCGCGGCCGCGTCGGGCAGCACGATGAACACCACGCGCACCTACACGCTGAGGTTCACCGGCGCGGACCCGCAGGCCAACCAGGGCTACCACGTCAAGGTGACCACCCGGGCCGCCGGCGCGAACGGCGCCGAGACCAAGTACAAGGTCTTCTGGGTGAGCTGCGACCGGGCCGACGCGACGGACCCGGGCACCACGGACCCCGGCACCACCGACCCCGGCACCACCGACCCGGGCACCACCGACCCGGGCACCGGCCCGACCGAGCCGTTCACGTGGGACTGGGAGTACCAGGACCCGACCTGCGCCGGCGTGGGCGTCGACTACCCGGAGGACATCCCGGCCGGCCAGGCCAACGACGTCAACATCCGCGTCGAGACCCCGGCGGGCAGCCGGACCCTCAACTTCCACAACAACGAGGGCACCTGGGACGGCCACCACGTCTTCAACCTCGCCGACCACCCGCAGTGGGACGCGAGCACCGCGTCGTACGACATCACCTGGGTCCAGGTCGGCGGCACCAACTACCACTGGCAGGGCGACGTGGGCTGCGTGCTCGAGGACGGCGTCCTGAAGGCCCGCACCGACGTCGACGGCTTCCGCACCGGCACGCTCACCGTCGACCAGGGCTCCGGCATCGCCAGCGACAGCGTGGTGGTCGGCCAGCCCGGCGACGAGGACCTGGAGCTCCAGGTCTGGTCCGCCGGCTCGGCCCGCGGGACGCTGGCCCGCTCGGTCGGCACCTGGACCACCGTCAAGGCGATCTCCGTCGCCGGCAACGGCACCGCCCGGGTGACCTTCCCGAAGCTCACGAAGAAGGGCACCTACAAGTTCCGTCTCGCCGTCGCCGGCTCGGCGGCCGCGACCGGCGACACGACCGGCACGCTCACGGTGCGGGTCCGCTGACGAAGCTCACCTGAACGGCTGCGGCCGGCGCGACCGGGGGGACGCGCCGGCCGCAGCACACCTGGGGGTCAGCCGCTGATCGTGAACCGCCGGACCAGGTCGTGCGCGATCTGCGCGTCGGTCCACGCGAACCGCACCCACTTCTTCTTCGAGAACATCCGGGTCTGGTCGGCCGAGTACGGCGAGCGCGGGTTCTCGGACTGGCCGTAGGTGAGGATCGTGCGGGCGTCGACGCGGCCACCGGGCAGGAACGAGATCGCCTGGATGTGCGACGAGCCGTAGGTGATCGGCCGGTAGTGGTCCCTGTTGTCGCGGACCCACCGCGCTGCCAGGGCGTTCGCGTTGCCGGCCGCGTCACCGGTGCCGCCGCCGAGAGGGATCGGCGGCGCCCCGCGGTCGCCGGCCACCTGGAGCGAGCCCCACGTCGCGTCGAACGGGATGCCGCGGTCGCGCAGCGACGCGATCGCGTCGGACATCGCCTGGACCACCTGCGGGTTGGCGACGTTCAGGTCGCGCGGGGTGTTCAGCGGGTCGCCCGGGTCGAACTGGGTCAGCCACACCGGGTCGACCGCACCGAGCGTGGGGGTGGGCAGCCGGCTGATGAACTCCTCGAAGATGTGGGTGCCCACCGAGTCGGTGTTCGAGTGGCCGTCCCAGTCGTGCAGCACCTGGCAGGCCTCGGTCTCCCCCGTCGCCTGGCACACCTGGTCCAGCGCGCCGCCCGCGCGCATCACCTCGGCGGCCATCACGCGGTTCTCGTGCTCGTGCCCGCGCAGGCTGCGGGGCGACTCCTGGTGGCCCGCCGCCAGCCGGTCGATGACGTAGTGCGACACCATCCGGGTGCGCATGGTGCGGACGCAGCGCTCGCACCCGATGATCCCGGCGTACCCCTCCAGCGGCTGCTCCGGGTTCGGCAGCCAGTAGGAGTCGTTGGCGTTCATCACCCAGTCGCGGCGGATCTCCATGGGCAGGTTCGCCGGACCGAAGATGCCGGGCCGCTCCGCATCCTCGTCGGTGCGCCACGCGCAGGTCGAGTCGGCGAACGTGCCGTCGAGGCCGGGCAGCCCGGCCACCTGCTGGAGCACGATCCCGGTGGGTGTCAGGCACTGCTGCACCAGGTCGTCGGGCACGTTGGGGACGACGGAGTGGTCGGCGTACAGGACGTCGCCGTGCCGGTCGGCCGCGGTGGTGTTCACCCACGGCATCCCGGCGCCGGCGTCCTGGCGGCGCAGCAGGTCGCGCACGTCGGTCGCCTTCCCCATGTCGAGGAACGTGTCGATGGTGCGCAGCTGCTCACCGTTCGCGTCGCGGATCGCCCACACGCTCGCGGGCCCCCACGGCATCAGGGTCGCGGGCGAGTCCACGACGTACCCCTCGGGCGTGCGGTACAGGTCCTCGGTCGCCGTCTTCCCGTGCGGCAGCCGGACCTTCACCGTGTCGTGCACCAGCTCCTGCAGCCCGGCGTCGGTCAGGTACGTGGTGCCGGGTCCGGGCGTCCTGTACTCGTAGGGCGTGAAGCGGTACGCCGTGGACACGGTGTGGCTCCAGGCGACGTCCTTGTTCCAGCCGATGTTGACCACCGGCGAGCCGATGAGGGAGGCGCCGGCCACGTCGTACTTCCCCGGGATCGTCAGGTGCTGCTGGGTGAAGTGGTAGCGGCCGCGCCAGGGGAAGTGCGGGTTGCCGAGCAGCATGCCCTTGCCGGTGGTCGAGGCGTCGCCGCCGACGGCGGTGGCGTTGGAGCCGAACGGCGACTCGGGGTCGCGGCCCAGCGCCTTGAGCAGCGCCTCCCGGTCGACCTGCGACGCCTTGACGGGCAGCTCGGGCAGGCCGGGGTCGTCGGCGCTGGGCGGCGCCGCGTCGACGATCTCCTTCACGAACACCCCTGCGGAGGCGAGCAGGTTGGCGAGGTAGACGCCGTACCACAGGTCGAGCGTCGTCACGTCCGGCTTCAGGTACGGCGCGCCGGCGCACGCCGGGTCGGTGACCTCGTTCGTCCGCAGCCACTCGTTGGCGCCGGCGACGTAGCCGCGCACCATCGCGCGCGCCTGCCCGCCCGGACCGCGCAGCGGGTCCTTCAGGAGCTTCTCGACCACGTGCCGCTGGTGCAGGTCGGCGACGAAGGCGTCGACCTGGAGGTTCGAGGCGTCCAGGGTGACCTGGTCGTTGTAGCGCTTGTCCGGGCCGAACCACCGCGACCGCTCGCCGCGCGCGGTGATGAGGGTGTCGGCCAGCGTGCACACGGCGTCCTCGGTGGCGGCGTACCCGCTGCCGAACCCGAGCGAGCCGAAGTCGTCGGCGGTGATGTGCGGGATGCCGTGCGCGGTGATCGCGATCGACGCGTGGTACCGGTCGTGGTGGGGGGCGCGGGCATCGGCGCCGCCGGGCAGCGCGACCGCGGTCAGCGGGACGAGAGCGGTCACCGCGGCAGCGGCGGTCAGGCGTCTGAGCATGCCCGCTCAACGGGCGTGGTTACTCGCGAGTTACGAGCTCAGAGGTAGAGACCGGTGGCGGAGTCGCCGATCCGCTCGGCGGCGACGGCGTGGATGTCGCGCTCGCGCATCACGACGTACAGCTCCCCGGCGACCTCGACCTCGGCCTTGTCCTCGGGCTCGAAGAGCACCTTGTCGCCGGCCTCGACCGCGCGGGCGTGCGGGCCGACGGCGACCACCGTGGACCAGACGAGCCGCCGGGCGCCCATCGCGGCCGTCGCCGGGATCACGATGCCGCCCGACGAGCGGCGCTCGCCGGACTCCTTGTCGACCTCGACCAGGATGCGGTCGTGGAGCATCTTGATGGGGGTCTTGTCACCCACGGTCAGCCGACGACCTTGCGGACCACGACGAAGAAGCCGACCACGCCCACGACGATCCCGACGGTCTTGAGGATGTTGTCGGTGCGCGGCTGGCCGGTCTGCGCATCGACGTAGTGCGCCTTGATGCTGTTGACCTCGCGGGTCGCGATGGTCTTCGGGTGCACCCGGTAGATGAGTTGGTCGATCGTGGTCGCCAGGTTCTCCCGGGTCTCCTCGATCTCGCGCTCCAGAGCGGACAGCTGCTGGTCCTCGCCCACGGTTGCTCCTCGTTCTCGACGTCGGATGGAGGCTATCAACGCCCGCGTACCCCCGTCAGCGTCGGGGCAGTGCCGTGGGGTCGAAGCCGAAGGGCAGCTCGAGCCGGTGCTCCTTCATCAGCACGTCGTCGGTGAGCACGTCGTACGTCGACCCGTCGGCCACGACGCTGCCGCCGCTGAGCACGACCGCGCGAGGGCACAGCTCGAGGGCATACGGCAGGTCGTGGGTCACCATCAGCACGGTCACGTCCAGCGAGCGCAGGATGTCGGCGAGCTCCCGGCGGGAGGCGGGGTCGAGGTTCGAGGACGGCTCGTCGAGCACCAGGATCTCCGGCTCCATCGCCAGCACGGTTGCGACCGCGACCCGCCTGCGCTGGCCGAAGGAGAGGTGGTGCGGAGGGCGGTCGACGTACTCCGCCATGCCGACCTGGTCGAGCGCCCCCATCACCCGGCGGTCCAGCTCCTCGCCCCGGAGCCCGAGGTTGGCGGGGCCGAAGGCGACGTCGGCGCGGACGGTGCCCATGAACAGCTGGTCGTCGGGGTCCTGGAACACCACGCCCACCCGGCGCCGGATCTCGCTGAGGTTCGCCTTCTCGACCGGCAGCCCGCTGACCGCGACGGTGCCCGCGCCGTGCCCCCCGGACCCGGCCGAGAGGATCCCGTTGAGGTGGAGGACGAGCGTGGTCTTGCCGGCACCGTTCGGCCCGAGCAGCGCCACCCGCTCCCCGCGGTGGACGTGCAGGTCCACGCCGAACAGCGCCTGGTGGCCGTCGGGATAGGCGTAGGCGAGTCCCTGGACGTCGAGGACGGGGGTGCTCATCGGGGCATCTTCCCGGTGTAGCCGCGCGACAGCATCGCCAGGTGCACGCGCTCGCCGCGCTCGTAGGAGCGGATGAACAGCGCGCCGGCGGAGCGCGCGAGGACCGGCCAGTGCCGGGGGTTGCGGGCGCTGAAGCCGCGCGACTCGCGGGCGATCCGCATCCGCTGCATCTCGCCGGTGACGACGTCGAGGTACCGGACCATGAACGACATGATCTGCACGAGCTGGGCCGGCAGCCGGAGCCGCTCCAGACCGGCGAGCACGTCCTGCGGCTCGGTGGTCGCGGCGAGGGTGAGGCTGGCGAGGACGCCCAGGGTCCCCTTGACCAGCAGCGCGACGCCGGCCGTCAGGCCGTGCTGGCTGACCGTGACGCCGAGGACCTCGGTCTGCGGTCCGGTGGCCACGAACGGCAGCAGCACGGCGAAGAACAGGAACGGCACCTCGACGACCGACCGCTTGAGGATGTAGCCGGGTGGCACCCTGCTGACCGCGATGACCGCCGCGATCGCGACGACGTACGCCCCGAAGAGCGGGTACCAGCCCCGGGGCGTCGCGACGACCACGATCATGAACGCCAGCAGGGCCAGGATCTTCAGGTGCGCCGGCGCCCGGTGCACGGCCGAGTGGCCGTGGAAGTGCAGCTTGTGGCCGTGTCCCGCGCCCATCTCAGGACTGGTCGTCCTGGGACCGGCGCCGGCGCACGGCGTACGTGATCCCGCCGGCCAGGGCCAGCACGAGGACGACGCCGAGGATCCCGGTCACGCTGCCGTACCCGCCGAAGACGGCGCCGTGCGTCTGGCCGGTGTGCGCGAACCCGTGGTCCTGGGAGACCTTCGTCAGGCCGTCGGGGTCGTGGTCCGCGAACCGGCTCGCCACGCCGGCCAGGACGAGCGCGACGGTGAGGACGCCGAGGACGAGCCAGCGGGTCCTCACGCGACCGCCTTCGGCCTGATCTCCAGCTCCCTGCTGGCGAGCACCCGGCGGGCGCCGTGCACGAGGTCCGGGCGGACGGCGATGATCGCGCCCACGGCCAGGAACGTGATGACGCCCTCGCCGACGCCGATCAGCGTGTGCACGCCGACCATCGCGGTCGCGAGATGGTCCAGCGGGATGTCCGCCGTACCGCCGACCGCGTACAGGACGACGAACATCGTCGCGGCCACCGGCACCGAGACGAAGGCGCCCACGCCGGCCGCGACCGGGACGACCCCCAGGCGCTTGGGCAGGACCGCCTGCAGCAGCCGGAAGACCAGCCAGCCGACGACGACGGTGGTGACGCCCATCAGCATGATGTTGGTCCCGAGCGCGGTGATGCCCCCGTCGGCGAACAGCAGGCACTGGACGACGAACACGACGCTGGTGCAGAGCACCGCCGTCCACGGCCCGACCAGGACCGCCGCGAGCGCGCCGCCGAGGAGGTGCCCGCTGGTGCCGGACGCGACCGGGAAGTTGAGCATCTGGACCGCGAAGATGAACGCCGCGACCAGGCCCGCCATCGGCGCCGTCCGGTCGTCGAGCTCCCGGCGGGCCCGGACCAGCGAGACGCCGACGCACGCGACCGCCGCCGCTCCCGTCGCGACCGAGGTCGGCGCATCGAGGAACCCGTCGGGGACGTGCATCGTGCCTCCTGGCGAGCGGCTAGGTTGGGCTCGGCCGATCCATTCGTGCCGATCCTATGCTATTGCACATCGTTTGCGACAAGGAGTACTGCTCGTGAGCAACGACCGCCTCTCCCCCGGTGACACCGCCCCCGAGTTCACCCTGCCCGACGACACCGGGAAGGACGTCGCGCTCAGCGACTTCCTGGGACGCAAGGTGATCGTGTACTTCTACCCCGCCGCGATGACCCCGGGCTGCACCAAGCAGGCGTGCGACTTCACCGACACGCTCGACTCGTTCAAGGCCGAGGGCTACGAGGTGCTCGGCATCTCCCCGGACCGGCCCGAGAAGCTCGCCAAGTTCCGCTCGCGCGACGCGCTCACGATCACGCTGCTCTCCGACCCGGACAAGACGGTGCTGCGGGAGTACGGCGCGTACGGCGAGAAGAAGCTCTACGGCAAGGTCGTCGAGGGCGTGATCCGCTCGACCGTCGTCGTCGACGAGGACGGCAAGGTCTTCCTCGCGCAGTACAACGTCAAGGCCACCGGCCACGTCGCCAAGCTGCGCAAGGACCTGAAGCTCAACAACGCCGACGAGGAGCCGCGCTGACGCTCCGGGTCGTCCGCCTCTGGCGCGGGTATACGCCACCCTCAGGCGGACGACCCGTCTGGGACACTGCTCCCGCGCGCCCGTAGCCCAATTGGCAGAGGCACCAGGTTTAGGTCCTGGCCAGTGAGAGTTCGAGTCTCTCCGGGCGCACCGTCAGGCGTCGCCGAGGATCCGGGCGACGATCGGCGCCATCCGGCGCAGCGCCCAGCCGCGGTGCGAGACCGCGTCCTTGTCCTCGACGGACAGCTCGGCGGTCGTCCGACCCGGCCGGTCCTCGGCGACGAAGAGCACGTCGTAGCCGAACCCCCCGCTCCCCCGGCACTCCCGGATGACGTGGCCGGGCATCACGCCGCTGGTCAGCTCCTCGCCGCCGGGGTGGCAGAACGCGACGGCGCACTGGAAGTGGGCACCGCGCCGCTCGTCCGGTACGTCGGCGAGCTGGTCGAGCAGCAGCTGGTTGTTGCGAGCATCTGACTTGGGCGGCCCCGACCAGCGGGCGGAGAGCACGCCGGGCATCCCGTTCAGCGCGTCGACGCAGATGCCGCTGTCGTCGGCGAGCGACGGCAGCCCGGTCGCGGCCAGGCCGGCGTGGGCCTTGACGAGCGCGTTGCCCTCGAACGTCGCCCGGTCCTCGACGGGCTCGTCGTACGGCTCGACGTCGTCGAGACCCAGCACCTCGATCTCGGGGAGGTGCTCGCGGAGGATCCGCTGCATCTCCTCGATCTTCTTGGCGTTGCGCGAGGCGAGGAAGACCTTCACCGCTGCCCCCTCATGAACCCAGCGCCTCCTGCTGGAGGCGGGTCAGGTCGGCGCAGCCCTTCTCGGCCAGCGCGAGCAGCGCGTCGAGCTCGGCGCGGTCGAACGCCGCACCCTCGGCGGTGCCCTGCACCTCGACGAACTTGCCGTCGCCGGTCATCACGACGTTCATGTCGGTCTCGGCGCGGACGTCCTCGACGTACGGCAGGTCGAGACGGGGTACGCCGTCGATGATCCCGACGCTGACGGCGGCGACCGACCCGGTGAGCGGCTCGCCGGTCAGCGCGCCGGTCGAGCGGAGGTGGGCGACAGCGTCCGCGAGGGCGACGTACGCCCCGGTGATCGCGGCCGTGCGGGTGCCGCCGTCGGCCTGGAGCACGTCGCAGTCGAGCTGGATGGTGTTCTCCCCCAGCGCCTTGTAGTCGATGACCGCCCGCAGCGACCGGCCGATCAGGCGGCTGATCTCGTGGGTGCGGCCGCCGATCCGCCCCTTCACCGACTCCCGGTCGGAGCGGGTGTTGGTCGAGGCCGGGAGCATGGCGTACTCCGCGGTGACCCAGCCCAGGCCGGAGCCCTTGCGCCAGCGCGGGACGCCCTCGGAGGCCGAGGCGGCGCACAGCACCCGGGTGCGGCCGAACTCGACGAGCACCGAGCCGGCCGCGTGGTCGAGCCAGCCGCGGGTGATCGTGATGGGCCGGAGCTCGTCGTCGGCGCGGCCGTCCTCGCGTGCAGTCATGGGTCGACCCTAGTGCGGCCCCGGGACACCGCCGGCGCCCGGGTGGAGGCCCTACTTCACCTCGGCGCGGAGCACCCGCCAGATGCCGACCGCGAGCGGCAGGACCAGCCAGATGAAGCCGGAGACGACGAGGTGCGCCCAGTCGTCGCCGCTCAGCGACATGTCGTAGAGCGGGTTCTGCGCGGACTGGAAGTCGATCCAGGGCTGGATCGTCTCGAACCAGCCCATCAGCGCGGCCCCGATCGCGAACAGGCCCGGCAGCACCCACTTGTAGACGAAGAACACGACGATCGCCGCAGGTGTGTTGAGGAGGAGCGCGGCGAGCGCGAAGCCGCCGAGCATCGCGAACGTCTGCGTGATGAGGAACCCGAAGAACCCGGACCAGCCGAACGTCCAGTCCGCGTGGCCCTCGATCAGGTCGTAGAGCACGGTGCAGACCAGGCCGATCGCGATCGAGACCACGACCGTGACGAGGGTCAGCACCACGCCGACCATCGCCTTCGCCGCGATCACCCGCGGCCGGCGCGGCTCGAGCGCGAACGTCACCATCGCGGTGCGCTGGCTCCACTCGCTGGTGAGCACCATGATCCCGAGCACGGGCAGGAGGAACGAGGTCATGAACGCCGCGGCGCCGATGAAGTCACCGAACGCGATCGCGTCGTTCTGCACCGTCGTCACCGCGAGCACGACGACCTCGGTCGCCAGCACCAGGAGCGCGATCACCGCGAGCAGCCAGAAGCCTGCTCGGGTGTCGTACGACTTCCGCAGCTCCACCCTGACCAGGCGGTGGAACGGCGTGCTCGGGGTGCTCGAGAGGTCCAGGACCGCGGTCATCACTTCACCTCGGCACGCAGCACCCGGGAGAACCCGATCACCAGCGGGACCACCAGCCAGATGAAGCCGGAGGTCGCGAAGTAGGCCCAGTCCTTGCCGGTCATGGTCGCGTCGACGAGCGGGCCCTGGGCGTAGTTGAAGTCGATCCAGGGACGGATCTTGTCGAACCAGTCCATCAGCTGCGCGCCGAGCTCGAAGAGCCCCGGCAGGACGAACGAGTAGACCATGTAGATGACGATCGCGGCCGGGGTGTTGAGCAGCAGCGCCGCGAACGCGAAGCCGGTCAGCATGCCGACCACCTGGAGCAGCAGGAAGCCTGCGGTGTGTGCGACGCTCGCGTTCCACACGGTCGGGTCGTCGGAGAGCACGCTGTAGAGCGCGTTGCAGATCGTGGCGAGCAGCAGCGCGATCACGACCGCGATCACGGCCAGGACGAGGCCGACGACGAGCTTGGCGACGATGACCCTGGGGCGCCTCGGCTCGAGGGAGAACGACACCATCGCGGTGCGCTGGCTCCACTCGCTGGTGAGGAGCATGATCCCGATCACCGGCAACAGGATCGCGATCGAGAAGTTCGTCGACGTCAGGAAGCTGTTGTAGGAGAGGAACACGTCGTCCTGGCTGACGCCGATCGCCATCTGGATGACCATCACGATCGCGCAGAGCAGCGCGGTCGAGACCAGCAGCCAGAAGCCGGCGCGGGTGTCGTAGGCCTTGCGGGCCTCGACCCGGACCAGGCGCAGGAACGGCGTCGGCGCGGTGCCGGAGATGTCCATCGTGGGAACGGTCACGGTGCTCATGCGGGGTCCCCTCGGAAGTGCGGGCTGGCGGAGCGAAGCGGGGGAAGCCCGCAGTTTCGTGGGGTGTTCATACGACGGTCTCCCGCTGGGTGTCGGCGGTGAGCTCGAGGAACAGGTCCTCGAGGCCGCCGTCGGCGCTGCGCAGGTCGGTGAGCACGACGGTCGCCTCGAGGGCGGTGCGGCCGACCTCGACCGCCTCGGCCTCGACCCGCAGTCCGTCCCCGGCGCTGGCCACGGTGATGCCCTTGGCGCTCAGCGCGGCGGCGAGCGCCGGGTTGTCGAGCGCGGTGACGAACGTGGTCGCGATGCCCTTCGCGGCGCCGGCGAGCAGCGTCTTCTTGTCGCCCTGGGCGACGATCCGGCCGTTGCCGATCAGGATCATCTCGTCGGCGATCTGCTCGACCTCGTGCAGGAGGTGGCTGCTGAGCAGCACGGTCCCGCCGCGCTCGGCGTACCCCCGGAGGAGGCCGCGCATCCAGCGGATGCCGGCGGGGTCGAGGCCGTTGGCGGGCTCGTCGAGGATCAGCACGGACGGGTCGCCCAGCAGGGCGTGCGCGATGCCGAGTCGCTGCTTCATGCCGAGGGAGTAGTTGCGGAGCCGGCGCTTCGCCTCCTGGGGCGTCAACGAGACCAGCTCGATCATCTCGTCGATGCGCGAGTCCGGGAGCCCCATGGTGCGCGCGCCGATCTCGAGGATCTCGCGGCCGGTGCGGCCCGCGTGCTGCGCCGAGGCGTCCAGCAGGACGCCGACGTGGCGGCCGGGGTTCGGGATGTCCTGGTAGACGTGCCCGCCGATGGTGACGCGGCCGGCGGTCGCCGGCGTCAGCCCGACCATGACGCGCATCGTGGTGGTCTTGCCGGCCCCGTTCGGCCCGAGGAAGCCGGTCACCCGCCCGGGCTGGCAGACGAAGCTCACGTCGTCCACGGCGGTGAACGAACCGTACTTCCTGGTGAGTCCAACGACTTCGATCATGGATCCACCTTGCCCGACGTGCGACGGTCCGCGCATCGGACTCGCGGATGGGCGGCGCTGACCAAAGTAGGGGGCGGTGGCGACCCCGGGCGCCTGCGCGACGGCGTACGTCGTCCTAGCCTGAGCGACGTGGAGCGTCCGGACCCGTGCGAGTACCAGCCGCCGTTGCGGCTGTGGAGCCACCTGTGGCGCGTCGCGGTGATGCTGTGCCTCAGCGCCGTCGCGTGGCTGCCGGTGTGGAAGCACCAGGCCGACGTCTCGCACGCCTGGTGGATCCTCGACCTGGCCATCGGCGCGGCCGGGTACGTGCTGGTGTTCTGGCGCCGGCGCTGGCCGCTGACGGTCGCCGTGGTACTCGCGCTGGCGGGCGCGGTGTCCGGCTCGGTGGCCGGCCCGTCGGTGCTCGCCGCGGCCTCGGTCGCGACCCGTCGGCGGTGGCGGGAGATCGCGCTGGTCGGGGCCGTGAACTTCGCCGCGGCGCAGCTCTTCAGCGTCCTCACCTCCCCCGACGACGACCCGCTCTGGCTGATCGTGATCGCGAACGCCATCGCCGTCGCTGCGGTGCTCGGCTGGGGCATGTACATCGGCTCCCGCCGCGAGCTGATCTGGACGCTGCGGAACCGGGCCGAGCGCGCGGAGGCCGAGCAGGAGCTGAGGGTCCAGCAGGCACGCGGCCAGGAGCAGACCCGCATCGCACGCGAGATGCACGACGTGCTCGCGCACCGCATCTCCCAGATCTCCATGCACGCGGGCGCGCTCGCGTACCGGGACGGACTCCGGCCCGAGGAGGTCCGGGCCAGCGCCGAGGTGATCCGCGACAAGGCCCACGAGGCCCTGACCGACCTGCGGGGCGTGCTCGGGGTCCTGCGCGACGGCACCACCGGCGAGCGGACGCTCACGCCGCAGCCGACGTACGCCGACCTGGCAGGCCTGGTCGACGAGGCGGAGGAGTCCGGCGTCCGCATCGAGTTCGAGGACCTCGTGCACGACCCGGTGCCGGAGGCGGCGGGCCGGACGGTCTACCGGATCGTCCAGGAGGGCATCACCAACGCGCGCAAGCACGCACCCGGCGCGCTGCTGACGGTGCGGGTGACCGGGTCGCCGGACGACGGCATCGACGTGCTGCTGCGCAACCCCGTCGGGTTCGGCCCGACCCGCACGCCCGGCGCCGGGCTGGGGCTCGTCGGCCTGTCAGAGCGGGCGGAGCTGCGCGGGGGTCGCCTCGACCACGGCCGCGACGGGTCGACGTTCGTGCTGCACGGGTGGATACCGTGGGCCGCATGATCACCCGACGGAAGTGCTCGCCCGGCACGGCCTTCCGCAGGGACCCCGCACCAGCATGACGACCGTCCTCCTCGTCGACGACGACCCGCTCGTGCGCTCGGCGCTCGCGCTGATGCTCGGCGGCGAGCTGGACATCGAGGTCGTCGGCGAGGCCGGTGACGGCCACGAGGGCGTCCGCCTGGCGCGGGAGCTCGAGCCCGACGTGGTGCTGATGGACATCCGGATGCCGCGCCTGGACGGCCTCGAGGCGACCCGAGCGCTGCACAGCCGCCCGGACCCGCCGCGGGTGATCGTGCTGACCACGTTCGACGCCGACGAGCACGTCGTCGAGGCGCTCGCGTCGGGCGCGGACGGGTTCCTGCTCAAGGACACCCCTCCCCCGCAGATCGTGGACGCGATCCGCAAGGTCGTCGAGGACGAGCCGATGCTCTCGCCGTCCGTCACCCGCACCCTGATCCGGCGGCTCCGGGACGAGCCCGACGACAACGCCAGCGCGACGGCGGCCCGAGCGACCGAGGCGGAGTCGCGGCTGGCGCTGCTCACCGAGCGCGAGCGGGACGTCGCCCTCGCCGTGGGTCGGGGCCTCAGCAACGCCGAGATCGCCCGGGACCTCTACCTCTCGGTGCCGACCGTGAAGGCGCACGTGTCCCGGCTGTTCGACAAGCTGCACGTCACCAACCGGGTGCAGATCGCGATCTGCGTGCACGACGCGGGCCTGTCCTGACCCGTCGAGTGACGCGAACTGGCTGCCCGGAGGGCCGATTCACGACCAGTTCACGTCACTCGACGGGAGATGGCCGGGCTCAGAGGTCGTAGACGGCGCCGGCCCGGGCGAGCTCGATGGGGCCGTCGTACTCGGCGGCGGCCTCGGCGAGGGCGTCCGCGGGGTCGAACCACGGGGGCACGTGGGTGAGGACCAGGCGGCGTACGCCGGCGCGCCTGGCGACCCGGCCGCCGTCGGCGCCGGTCAGGTGCAGGTCGGGCGGGTTGGTGTCGACCGAGCGGAACGACGCCTCGGCGAGGAACAGGTCCGCGTCGCGGGCCAGGTCCTCCAGGGCCGGGGTGGGCCCGGTGTCGCCCGTGTAGGCGATGGTCACGCCGTCGGCGGAGACGCGCAGGCCGAACGCGTCGACCGGGTGCGCCATCGGCACCGGGGTGACCGAGAACGGCCCGACCTCGATCGGCCCGGACCACTCCCGGAAGTCGAACTCGTGGTGCATGCCCGGGTCCAGGGGCAGGTCGTACGCCCGGGCCATCCGGTCCGCGGTGCCGGCGGGACCCCAGACCGGGATGCGCGGCTGGGCGCCGGACGGGTGGTACTTGCGCATCACGTAGTAGCCGGACAGGTCCAGGCAGTGGTCGGCGTGCAGGTGGCTGAGCAGCACGGCGTCGACGGCGAGCGGGTCGGCGTGCACGTGCAGCGCACCCAGCGCGCCGCTGCCGAGGTCGAGCAGCACCCGCCAGGTGCGGCCCGCCGGATCGCGGGGGTGCTCGGCCTCGAGGAGGTAGCAGCTGGCCGGCGAGTGCGGCCCCGGATAGGAGCCGCTGCAGCCCACGACGGTCAGCCTCACGCGAGGCCTCCGACGAACTGGCGGGCGCCGGCCAGCTCGGGCCCGAGGAACCGGTGCCCGATGGTCGCGAACTCCTCGGGCGAGCCGGTCGTGAGGAAGGAGTACGTCGGGTCGCCGCCCGGCCGCAGCAGGCTGGTGCGGGTGAGCATCTTGTAGACGTCCTTCGCGCACTCCTCGGCGCTGCTGATCAGCGTGACGTTGTCGCCCATCACGTAGGAGATGACGCCGGTCAGCAGGGGGTAGTGCGTGCAGCCGAGGATCAGGGTGTCGACGCCCTCGGTGATCAGCGGGTCGAGGTACTCGTGCGCGACGCCGATCAGCTCATCGCCGCCGGTGATGCCGGCCTCGACGAAGTCGACGAAGCGCGGGCAGGCGCGGGTGGACAGCTGGACGTGGGGCGCGGCCGCGAACGCGTCGTCGTAGGCCAGCGACTCGGCCGTGGCCCGGGTGCAGATCACGCCGATCCGGCCCGTGCGGCTGGCGGCGACCGCGCGCCGGGTGGCAGGGAGGATCACCTCGACCACCGGGACGTCGTACCGCTCACGCGCGTCGCGGAGCATCGCCGCGGAGGCGGAGTTGCAGGCGATGACCAGCGCCTTGACGCCCTGCTCGACCAGGTGGTCGAGGCACTCGAGGGCGTACTCCCGGACCTCGCCGATCGGCTTGGGCCCGTACGGCTGGCGGGCGGTGTCGCCGACGTACACGATCGACTCGTGCGGCAGCTGGTCGATGACGGACCGCGCGACGGTCAGGCCGCCGAAGCCCGAGTCGAAGATGCCGATGGGAGCGTCGACCGTCCCCGGGCCCGTCATGGTGTGCACAGCACGCAAGGCTAGGTCCTCGCGCCCCCGAACCGCAGGGCACGCGACCGAGGTCACGGGAGATGACGGTCACGCCGGTCAAGGTGGTCGGGTGTTCCACGCCCTCGCTACCGCCGTGCTGGGACCGCGACCTCGACTCCGCCCAAACGCTCACGGTGAGCCGCTGAGAGGTCCACAATCGGCGCATGAGGGCCGAGGAGGAGCTGGAGCTCCTGCAGCAGCGGATGGACAACGCCCAGCGGCTGGCCAACATGGGCGACTACGACTGGCACATCCCGACCGACACGAACCGCTGGTCGGACCAGCTGTTCCGGATCTACGGCTACGAGCCGCAGGCGTTCAACGCGACGTACGAGCGCTTCCTGTCGATGATCCACCCCGACGACCGGGACCGGATCCAGGGGATCCACCAGCACGCGTACGCCACCGGCGAGCCCTACGAGATGATCGAGCGGATCACCCGGCCGGACGGTGAGGAGCGGTTCCTGCACTCCAACGGCCAGGTGATCATGGGCCCCGACGGCGCGCCCGAGCGGATGCGCGGCACCTGCATCGACATCACCGAGCAGTACCTCGCCGAGCGCGAGCGCGAGGCGACCGCCGTGCGGCTGAGCGAGGTCAAACTGCGTCGCCGGCAGGCCGTCGAGATCAACGACAACATCGTGCAGGGCGTGACCGCGGCGATGTACGCGCTCGAGCTCGGCGACGCGGAGGGGTGCCGCTCCTACCTCGACGCCACGCTGTCAGCCGCGCGCTCGATGATGGAGCCGGACGAGGACCTGGTGCGCTCCGAACCCGCCAGGCTGGATCAGGGCTGACCGGGGGCGCGTCGGGATACCCGGCGAACCGGGGATTCCTGCGCTTCCCGGGCATTGCAACGCCCGGTGAGTGCGGTGATACCCGGCGAACCGGGGATCCCGCCCACGGTCACATCAGCCCCACACCAGGCCCACACCAGGCCCCGATCAGGCCCAGAGCTGACCCTCGAGGCGGTCTTCCGCCTCGTCCACGGTGCCCTCGTAGGCGCCCGTCGAGAGGTACTTCCACCCACCGTCGGCGACCACGAACGCGATGTCGGCGCGCTCGCCGGCCCGGACCGCCTTGGCGGCCTGGCCGAGCGCGGCGTGCAGGATCGCACCGGTGGAGATGCCGGCGAAGATGCCCTCGAGCTCGAGCAGCTCGCGCACCCGGCGTACCGCGTCGCGCGGCCCGACCGAGAAGCGGGAGTCGATCAGCGAGGCGTCGTACAGCTCCGGGACGAAGCCCTCGTCGAGGTTGCGCAGTCCGTAGACGAGCTCGCCGTACCGCGGCTCGGCTGCGACGATCCGCACCTCGGGCCGGGCCGCGCGGAAGAACCGGCCCACGCCCATCAGGGTGCCCGTGGTGCCGAGGCCCGCGACGAAGTGCGTGATCGACGGCAGGTCGGCGAGCAGCTCGGGGCCGGTGCCCTGCTCGTGGGCGAGGGCGTTCGCGGCGTTGCCGTACTGGTAGAGCATCACCCAGTCGGGGTGCTCGGCCGCGACCTGCTTCGCGACCCGGACCGCCTCGTTGGAGCCGCCCGCGGCCGGCGAGGAGACGATCTCGGCGCCCCACATGCGCAGCAGCTGGCGGCGCTCCTCGGAGGTGTTCTCCGGCATCACGCAGACGATCCGGTAGCCCTTGAGCTTCGCGGCCATCGCCAGCGAGATGCCGGTGTTGCCGGAGGTGGGCTCGAGGATCGTGCAGCCCGGACGGAGCTGGCCGTCCTTCTCCGCCTCCTCGATCATCCTCAGCGCCGGGCGGTCCTTGATCGAGCCCGTCGGGTTGCGGTCCTCGAGCTTGGCCCACAGGCGTACGTCGGGCGTCGGGGACAGCCGCGGCAGCCCCACCAGCGGCGTACCACCGACGGAGGCGAGGAGGTTGTCGAAGCGGGTCATGCCTACCGGGAGCCACCGGCGACGGCCGGCAGCACCACGACCTGGTCGCCGTCGCTGAGCTCGGCCTCGAGACCGCCGATGAACCGGACGTCCTCGTCGTTGACGTAGACGTTGACGAAGCGGCGCAGGTCACCGCCCTCGATGAGACGGTCCTTGATCCCGGGGTGGTTGGCCTCCAGATCGTCGATCAGCGCGCTCAGGCTGGCGCCCTCACCGGTGACGGCCTTCTCGCCGGCGGTGTAGGTGCGCAGGATGGTCGGGATCCGGACCTCGATGGCCATGGGTGTGACTCCTCAGTCTGTCTGCTCGTCCACGACGGTGACCTCTTCCTCGGTCACCTCGCCGTCGACGATCCTGTACGACCTGAACTCCACCGGGCCCTCGTTATTCCCGTGCAGACGGGTGCTGACCAGCACGTAGTGGGCGTTCGGCTCCATCGCCAGCCCGATGTCGGTACGGCTCGGGTAGGCCTCGGTCGCCGTGTGGGAGTGGTAGATCACCACCGGCTCCTCGCCGTTCTCGTCCATCTCCTTGTAGAGCTGGAAGAGGTCGGTGGAGTCGAACTCGTAGAACGTCGGGCTGCCGGCCGCGTTGACCATCTCGACGAACCGCTCCGGGCGGTCGCTGCCCTCCGGGCCGGCGACGATGCCGCAGGCCTCGTCGGGGTGGTCCCGCCTGGCGTGCGCGACGATGGCGTCGTACGTCGCGCGGTCGATGGTCAGCACGGCCCAAGGTTACGAGGACGGGCGCCGGAACCTGGTCGCCGTCTCACCTGCGAGGACGTCCTCGATCCGCTCGAGCAGCCAGTCCGACATCGGGGGCAGCGCATCGGCGGGCCACCAGCGGACGTCGGTGTTCTCGTCGTCGTTCACCCGGGCCTCGCCGCTCACCCAGCTGCAGTCGAAGGTGAGGTCGAGGTAGATGCCGAGGTCGCCGTTGCCGTGCACCACCTGCGGACTGGCGCTCACCGAGGCCAGCCGGTCGACGGTGACGACGACCCCGGTCTCCTCGAGAGCCTCGCGGGCGGCGCCGATCGCGGGCTCCTCACCCGGGTCGAGGATGCCGGTGACGGGCGCCCACGCGCCGTTGTCGGCGCGGAGGGTGAGGAGGATCTCCAGGTCACCAGGGTCACCGGGGGCACCCCGGCGCACCACCGCCGTCACGGCGGGGAGCCACAGCTCGTGGGTGCCGACCATGGCCCGGAGGTCGGCGATGAACGGCGGGATCGGCATCAGCTGGCCCTCACTTGCTCAGCGCCTCGACCAGCGTCTCCTGCAGGTAGCCGACCCACTCGTAGATGTCGTGGGCCTGGGCGCGCGGGTCGTCGTCCGGGAGCGAGTGCCAGTACCCCTCGTCGCCCTCCTCGATCTCGAGCCGGGTGGCCAGCGCCAGGCGCAGGTCGGTGAACGACCGCAGCCAGGTCTCGGCCGTGGCCTCGTCGAGCTCGACGTCGATCATCAGCCCTTCCTCGGTCAGCTCGGGGGGCAGCCCGGCCTCCTCGAGCCCGTCGATGATCGTGATCGCGGCCTTCGCCTTGCCGTCCCGGAGCGTGCCCTCGGTGAAGCGCCGGAACTCCGCGGCGGCCTCCTCGTCGTTCGGGTACGCCGTCGGGAACAGCCGGGCGAGCACCGGGTCCTCGGGCACCTGGGTCGGCCCGGAGAAGTCCATCATCGCCGCGAACGGGTCCGCGTCGTCGCGGGGCACGGCCGCCTCGTTGCGCAGGAGCTCGACGAGCTGGCCGGCCAGCGAGCGCAGCAGGTCGGCCTCGAAGCCGGTGAAGTTCGCGATGATCAGCTTGCTGCGGCGGTGTCGCTGGAACGCGCTCATTCCTGCCTGTCCATCGTCGCCCACAGGCCGTACTCGTGCATCGCCTGCACGTCGCGCTCCATCTCCTCGCGGCTGCCGTGGCTGACCACGGACTTGCCGTCCTCGTGGACCTCCATCATGAGCTTCTCCGCCTTCTTCTTCGAGTAGCCGAAGTACTTCTGGAACACGAAGGTCACGTAGGACATCAGGTTGACCGGGTCGTTCCACACGATCGTCACCCACGGCTTGGCCGTCTGGACGATCTCATCGGAGGTGGTGGTCGGCTCGACCTCGACGGGCGCGGTCACGCCTCCATGTTGGCACACTGAGGTCCGTGTCCAACTCCACCTCGCCCAGCACCGCGCTGCTGACGGACCACTACGAGCTGACGATGCTGGAGGCCGCGCTCCGGTCCGGCACGGCCCACCGTCGTTCGGTGTTCGAGCTCTTCCCACGGCGCCTCCCCGAGGGGCGGCGGTACGGCGTGGTCGCGGGCGTCGGTCGGGCCCTGGACGCCATCGAGTCGTTCCGGTTCGACGCCGCGACACTGGAGGTGCTCGAGGACGTCGTCGACGAGCCGACCCGGGAGTGGCTCGCGTCGTACCGCTTCTCCGGCGACGTGTGGGGCTATCCCGAGGGCGAGGCGTACTTCCCGCACTCGCCGCTGCTGGTCGTGGAGTCGACGTTCGCCGAGGCGGTGCTGCTCGAGACCGTGCTGCTCTCGATCTACAACCACGACTCGGCGATCGCGTCCGCGGCCTCGAGGATGACGCTGGTCGCCGGGGACCGCCCCTGCATCGAGATGGGCTCGCGCCGCACCCACGAGGAGGCCGCGGTCGCCGCCGCGCGGGCGGCGTACGTCGCCGGCTTCGCGACCAGCTCGAACCTCGCGGCCCGGCAGCGGTACGGCGTGCCGACCGCGGGGACGAGCGCGCACTCCTTCACGCTCCTGCACGACAGCGAGACCGACGCGTTCCGGGCGCAGGTGGCGTCGCTGGGCGCCGGGACCACGCTGCTGGTGGACACCTACGACGTCGAGGAGGCCATCCGCGCGGGCGTCGAGATCGCCGGCCCGGGACTCGGGGCGGTGCGGCTCGACTCCGGCGACCTCGCCGTCCAGGCGGTGCAGGTGCGGGCGCTGCTCGACTCGCTGGGGGCGACCTCGACCCGGATCATCGTGACGAGCGACCTGGACGAGTTCGCGATCGCGGCGCTGGCGGCCGCGCCGGTCGACGGGTACGGCGTGGGCACGCAGCTGGTCACCGGCAGCGGGCACCCGACGTGCGGGTTCGTCTACAAGCTGGTCGCCCGGGCGTCGGACTCGGGCGAGATGGTGTCGGTGGCCAAGCGGAGCGTCGACAAGGTCTCGGTCGGCGGGCGGAAGTATGCGCTCCGCCGCCGGTCGGCGGACGGCGTGGCCGAGGCCGAGGTGATCGGCGTCGGCAGGGCGCCGACCGACGACGGCGACGACCGGTCACTGCTGGTGCCGCTGGTGCGGTCCGGCGAGATCGTGGGGCGCGAGTCGCTGGACGACGCGCGGGCGCGGCACCTGGCCGCCCGCGCCGAGCTCCCCGTCGCGGCGCAGCAGATGTCCCGCGGCGAGCCCGTGATCCCGACGGTTACTGTCGAGGCATGACGCGCGCGTTGCTCGTGACGGACGTACAGAACGACTTCTGCGAGGGCGGTTCACTGCCGGTCCCGGGCGGCGCGGCGGTCGCCGCCGACATCGGGGCGCTGCTGCACTCGTGGGTCACGGGCGGCCCGGACGCCCCGGCGTACTCGCACGTCGTGGCGACCAAGGACCACCACGTCGCGCCGGGCCCGCACTGGTCGTCCGAGCCCGACTTCCGCGACTCGTGGCCGGTGCACTGCGCGGTGGGCACCGACGGCGAGGCCTTCCACCCGAACCTCGATCCGCAGCCGTTCGACGCGATCTTCCTCAAGGGCGAGCACCAGGCGGCGTACTCCGGGTTCGAGGGGCGCTCGATCGACGGCGTGCCGTTGGCGGACTGGCTCCGGGCGCACGAGGTGGACGCGATCGACATCTGCGGGATCGCGACCGACTACTGCGTCCGGGCGACCGCCCTCGACGCCGTCGCGCTCTCCTTCCCGACCCGGTTGCTCTTGTCGCTGTGCGCCGGGGTGGACCCGTCGACGTCCGAGGCGGCCGTGTCGGAGATGGCGGCCGCAGGAGTGACCATTGCCTGACCTGCTGTCGTCGGTCGCCGACGGCGTCCTGACGCTGACGTTCGCCCGGCCCGAGGCCCTGAACGCCGTGACCGGCCCGATGATGGCCCGGCTCGCCGACGAGCTCGAGGGCGTCCGGGCTCGCGAGGACGTGCGGGTCGTGGTCATCACAGGCACCGGTGCCGCGTTCAGCGCCGGCGCCGACATGGCGGCGCTCCGGCTCGCGCCGGCGCACCCGGTCGAGACCATGGACGGCGCCAACCGGGTGATCCGCGCCGTCGTCGGTTGCCCGCTGCCCGTCCTGGCCGCCGTGAACGGCGTCGCGGCGGGTGTCGCCTGCTCGGCCGCCCTGGCGTCCGACATCATCGTCGCCGCCGAGTCGGCGGCGTTCCTGCTGCCGTTCTCCCGCATCGGGCTGATGACCGACGGCGGCTCCTCGGCGACCGTCGCCGCGTCGATCGGCCGGGCCCGGACCATGCGGATGGCGCTGCTCGGCGAGCCGCTGCCGGCCTCGGCCGCCCTCGACGCCGGCCTGGTCACCCACGTCGTCCCCGACGACGAGCTCCCCGCCCTGGTCGCCCGGCTCGCCGGGCGCCTCGCGGCCGGTCCGCCGATCGCGCTCGCGGGGATCAAGAAGGCGGTCAACGCCGCGACGCTGTCCGGGCTGGAGGCCGCCCTCGACCGGGAGCACTCCGGCCAGCGCGCGCTGTTCACCACGCGTGACTTCACCGAGGGGCTCGACGCCTTCGCCGACGGGCGCAGGCCGGTGTTCCGGGGCGAGTGAGGCCCGGCGCACCGCAGGTACGACGAGGACCTCAGGGCTGGCCGCGCGGTCAGCGGGTCAGCACCACTTCCCGGCCAGCGCCCGGATGACGGTCAGGTTGCGGTTGGTCGCGACGCCGAGGTGCTTCTCGACGACGGCGTTCGTCAGCCTGGCCTCGTGGTAGTTCGGCCCGAGCAGCAGGTGCACCGCCCGGCCGCCCACCCGGGCCACCTCCTCGGCCGACGACGCCTTCTCGATCGCCGCCACCTGCGCCGCGGTGGGTGCCTTCTTCAGCAGCGACACGTAGTGCCGGCCCTCGTGGCCGTCCGCGAACCTCTCGGCGTCGGCCGCGATCTCGCGCAGCTCCTCCCGGGTGAACACGATCGTCGGCACCTCGAAGCCGCGGTCGGCGCGGAACGCCTCCTCCAGCGCATCCTCGATCCGGGCCCGCGAGCGCATGGTCGTGTCGAACCGGACGTTCCCGGTGTTGATGTAGGTCTCCACGTCGGCGAACCCGGCCTTCTCGACGGCGGCCGCGATGGCGGCCTTCGAGAACTTCCGGTTCGCCCCGAGATTGATCGCACGGAGGAACCCGACGTACGTGGCCATGACCACATCCTGCCCGACTGGGAATTACATCGGTTACCGATGCATTATGTCCGGGTGACCACCGAAGCCGACCTCGCCAGCGACCTGGTCGTGCAGGCCGCCCGCCTGGTCCGCGCCGTGCGCCGGGAGCTCGAGCTCCCCGCCGTCCCCCGGGTGCTCTCGCTGCTCGACGAGCACGGGCCGCTGGGCATCACCCAGCTCGCCGAGCTCGACCGCTCCTCGCAGCCGACGATGTCCGGCTCGGTCGCGCAGCTCGTCGAGCACGGCCTGGTCACCCGGGAGCCGAACCCGGCCGACGCCCGCGCCGCGGTCATCACCCCGACGCCCGCCGGCCTGGCCGAGCTGGCCCGGGTCCGGCGCCGGTACGGCGAGCACATCGCCGCCATCGCCGCCGACCACCCCACCATCACCCCCGAGGACCTCGCCACGGCCGTCGCCGTGCTCCGGGCCCTCCTGACCGACAGCAGTCTCCGGAAAGGAAGCTCGTGAGTTCCCTGCTCAAGCAGCCCCGCGCCGTGTGGGCCGTCGCCTTCGCGTGCGTCATCGCCTTCATGGGCATCGGCCTGGTCGACCCGATCCTCAAGGAGATCGCGGCCTCGCTCGGTGCGACCGGCAGCCAGGTCTCGCTGCTGTTCAGCAGCTACATGGCGGTGATGGGCATCGCGATGCTCGTGACCGGTGTGGTGTCGAGCCGGATCGGCGCGAAGCGCACGCTGCTGGCCGGCCTGGTGCTGATCATCGTCTTCGCGGCCCTGGCCGGCTCCTCGAGCACGGTCGGCGCCGTCATCGGCTTCCGCGCCGGCTGGGGACTGGGCAACGCACTGTTCGTCGCGACCGCACTGGCGACCATCGTCCAGGCGTCGAAGGGCTCGGTCGCCCAGGCGGTCATCCTGTTCGAGGCGGCGCTCGGCCTCGGCATCGCCTCCGGGCCGCTGCTCGGTGGACTGCTCGGTGAGCAGTCCTGGCGGGCACCGTTCTTCGGCGTCTCCACGCTGATGGCGATCGCCCTCGTGGCGACCGCGTTCCTCCTCCCGTCGACCCCGCCCCAGGGACGGCGTACGTCGCTGGCGGACCCGTTCCGTGCGCTGCGCCACCCCGCGCTGCTGCTGCTCGCGCTGGTCGCGATCTGCTACAACCTCGGCTTCTTCACGCTGATGGCCGCCGGCCCGTTCGCGCTCCCGACGTACGGGATCATGCAGATCGGCTGGACGTTCTTCGGCTGGGGCGTGCTGCTGGCCGTCACGTCCGTGGTCGTCGCCCCGGGGCTGCAGCGGCGCTTCGGCACGCTGCCCACGCTGACCGCCGTGCTGGCGCTGTTCGCGCTCGACCTCGCGCTGATGGCGATGTACGCCGAGCACGAGCCGGCGATCATGGCGGGCATCATCGCCGCCGGCGCGCTGCTCGGCATCAACAACACCCTCGTGACCGAGGCCGTCATGGGTGCCGCTCCCGTCGAGCGCCCGGTCGCGTCCGCGGCGTACTCGTTCGTCCGGTTCACCGGCGGCGCGGTCGGCCCGTTCGTCGCGATGAAGTTGTTCGAGCACCAGGGCGTGCACGCGCCGTTCTGGTTCGGCGCGGTCGCGATCGCGGTCGGCGTGGCGATCATCGCCGCCGGGACCCCGACGATCCGCAGGGCCCTCGAGGGCGCCTTGCCGGCACACGGGGTCGAGGAGGCCGAGGCGGAGCTCGTCGGCGACCTCGCCTGACGCCGCGATCCTGGTCGACCCGGCTAGCGGGTGACCACGACGTTGGTGCGGGCCGCCTTGTCGTGCAGCGCCTGCCGCCTGGCGTCCCAGAGCGGCCACAGGCCGTCGAGGAACGAGTACGTCGAGACCAGCCACCCGACGTAGGTGATGCCGCTGAGCAGGCTCGGGCCGAACTGCGTCAGCCAGCGCAGCACCACCGTGCCGAGCGGCATCGGGCCGGGCACGTCGCGACGCCGCACCCGCATCCCGAGCACCAGCTTGCCGGGCGTCGCCTGCTTCCACATCAGGAAGCCGACGTGGTAGGCGAAGTTGATCGCACAGCTGATCAGCCCGATCACGATCATCGTCGAGGCCAGCTCGCGCTGCAGGTCCCACGAGGACGGCGGCTCCGTGCCGGCGTCGAGCGCGCGGGACGTCTCGTCCCAGAAGTCGCGGATCGGGCCCGCAAGGTCTCCCCAGAACGGGATGCTCGCGACGACCATCACCGGCACCAGGATGACGACGTCCACGAGGTACGCCGCCACCCGGCGGCCCCACGCGGCGAGCTCGACGCCGTCGGGCGTGGTGGGCGGACCGGCGTGCGCCGCCGGCACCGGCGCGCCCGTGACCGGCTGGACGTGGCCGGTCCACTGCCCGCCGTCCCACCACCGCACCACGGGCTGCTGGCCCGCCTGCTGCCAGGGATCGGCGTACCACCCGGGTCCGATCTGGGTCACGGCCGAGACGCTAGCGCCCGCCGGGGTGCGCATCAACGCCCCGGCTGCCAGGGGCGGCCGGGGCGTTGCTCCCTCCCAGAAGGGAGACCGTGGGGCTCAAAGGTTCCCGCGGGCGTCCTGCTCGCGCTCGATCGCCTCGAACAGCGCCTTGAAGTTCCCCTTGCCGAAGCCCAGCGAGCCGTGCCGCTCGATGAACTCGTAGAACACAGTAGGCCGATCACCCATGGGCTTGGTGAAGATCTGGAGGAGATAGCCGTCCTCGTCGCGATCGACGAGGATCTTGCGCTTCTTCAGCTCCTCGATCGGCACCCGCACCTCGCCGATCCGGGCCCGCAGCTCGGGGTCGTCGTAGTAGGAGTCCGGGGTCTCCAGGAACTCGACCCCGTTGTCGCGCAGGATGTCGACGCTGCGCAGGATGTCGTTGGTCGCGAGCGCGATGTGCTGGCAGCCGGCGCCGTCGTAGAACTCGAGGTACTCGTCGATCTGCGACTTCTTCTTCGCGATCGCCGGCTCGTTGAGCGGGAACTTCACCCGGTGGTTGCCGCTCGCGACGACCTTGGACATCAGCGCCGAGTAGTCGGTGGCGATGTCGTCGCCGATGAACTCCGCCATGTTCGTGAAGCCGAGGACCTTGTTGTAGAAGGCCACCCACTCGTCCATCCGGCCGAGCTCGACGTTGCCGACGCAGTGGTCGACGGCCTGGAACAGCCGCTTGGGGTGGCCCTCGCGGCGCACCACCTTCGTCGTCGCGGCGACGTACCCGGGCAGGTACGGGCCGTCGTACCTCGAGCGGTCGACGAGGGTGTGGCGGGTCTCGCCGTACGTCGCGATCGCGGCCATCCGCACCGTGCCGTGCTCGTCGGACTCGTCGTGCGGCTCGACCAGGATCGTCGCCCCCTGGGCCCGGGCGTGCTCGATGCACTTGTCGACGTCGGGCACCTCCATCGGGAGGTCCACGACGCCGTCGCCGTGCTTGCGATGGTGGTCGAGCACCGGGCTGTCCGGCGTCACGCCGCCGGTGAAGACGAAGCGGGCGCTCCCGGAGCGCAGCACGAACGACTTCGAGTCGCGGCAGCCGTTCTCCGGGCCGCGGTACGCCTCGAGGTCCATGCCGAGCGCGAGCTGGTAGTACGCCGCGGTCTGGGTCGCGTTGCCCACCACGAAGCACACGGCGTCCTGCGCGGTCACCGGGAACGGGTCGTTGGCGGCGTCGTACTCCACGAGCCCGACCAGCTCCTTGAGCTGCTCGAGGGTGAGGTCGGCCTTGAGCTCGTCAGGTGTCAGCGTCATGGCCGAAGCGTCGCCCGGACCGGGCAGTCTGTGCAACAGTGGGCCGACACGTTGTGCAACCTGCTCAGCGAGAGGGTGTCGGATGGACGACCTGGACGGCAGAGTGATCGAGCTGTTCGCGACCGACCCGCGGGTCGGGGTGCTCGAGGCGTCCCGCCGGCTCGGGGTGGCCCGCGGCACCGTGCAGGCGCGCCTCGACCGGCTGGCGGCGAGCGGCGTGATCACCGGGTGGGGCCCGGACCTCTCCCCGGAGGCGCTGGGATTCCCGGTGACGGCGTTCCTCACCCTCGAGATCCGTCAGGAGACCAGCCAGGGCGGGCACGACGCGGTCGGCGCGCACCTCGCCGCCATCCCCGAGGTGCTCGAGGTGCAGACGATCACCGGCGCCGGCGACATGTGGGCGCGCGTGGTGGCGCGGTCGAACGCCGACCTCCAGCGGGTCATCGACGCCGTCCTCGAGCACCCCGCGATCGTGCGCTCCTCGACGGTGATCGCCCTCGCGACCCAGGTGCCCTACCGGGTGCGGCCGCTGGCGCTGAGGTCCTCGACCGAGGGCACGAAGTAGTACCCGCCGGTCAGCGGCGTCGAGTAGCGCGTGAGGTCGTCGCGGACGCCGCCGACGCCCGCCATGCTGTCGAGCATCCGGGCCAGCGGGCCCTGATCCGCGGCGAACCCGACGAACATGGTGCCGTGGTCGGAGACCGTGCCGTACGGCGTGTTGCGCCGGAAGATCCGACCGAACTCGTCCTGGTCGGTGCGCGCCACGTGCGAGCCCTCCGGCTTGTCCTCGAGCTCGATGCTGTCGGGCTTGGTGCGCCCCATGACCCGCTCCTGGCGCTCGGTGGGGAGGCCGGTCCAGGCCCGCGCCTCGTGCGTCCACTGCTGGAGGAGCAGCACCGAGCCGCCCGCACCGGCGGCGCCGTCGGGGACCAGCACCTCGTGCGGGCTGACGAGCACCGAGTGGTTCTCGGTGCCGTCGATGAAGCCGGTGAGGTCGCGGTCGCGGTGGTAGGTCCAGCCCACGACCTCGTGCGCGAGCACCGCGACCCCCTCGAGCGCGGCGAGCATGCCGATCACGGCGTCGAAGACCACGTCGTACGAGCCGCCAGCGACCCAGAGCGCCGCGTCGTGCTGGGTGGCCGGCATCGTGAACCCGTCCGGGCCGGCCACCGGCTCGGTGAAGCCACGGGTGCCGGCAGGCATGGGCCCGGACCAGACCTCGGGGCGGAAGCCGGTCACGAGGTTGACGCCGCCCATCGTGGTCCGCGGCTCGGCGAGGTCCGCGACCTCCCGCACCAGGTCGGCTCCGGACGCCCCGTCGGCGAGGTCGAGCTCGACGTAGGAGTGCGCCAGCGTCCCGAGCGCGAAGATGCCGGGCTGGGGTACGGGCATGAATCCTCCTAGGAGAGCCTCGCCGCGACCTCGGCGGCCGCCCGGCGCACCCGCGGGGAGATCGCGTCGACGTCGATGTCGCCGAGGGTGACGATCCCGACGCTGGCCTCCAGCCCGTCGATGCCCGGCACCGGCACCGCGAGGCCGCGGGCGCCCGGCTGCAGCTCGCCCTGGGTGACCGCGAACGGCTGGGCGTCGGGCTGACGCCCCAGCAGGATCGCCTTGCCGGCGGCACCGCGGGTGAGCGGGTGCCGGGACCCGACCCGGTAGCTGACGTGGAAGTCGGTCCACGACGGCTCCACCACCGCGAGGGCGAGCGCCTCCTCGCCGTCGGCGACGGTCAGGTGTGCCGTGCAGCCGACGCTCTCGGCGAGCTCCCGCAGCACGGGTACGGCGAGGTCGCGCAGCACCGGCTGCACGGCGGAGGCCAGGTGCAGCACCCCGAGGCCGACGTGCAGCCGGCCGCGCGGGTCCCGGCGTACCAGCGCGTGCTGCTCGAGCGTGCTGACGAGCCGGTAGACGACGGTCCGGTTCACCTCGAGGCGCGCGGCCAGCTCGGTCACGGTCAGCCCACCGGTCGAGGCGGCGAGCACGTCCAGGACGCGCAGCCCACGGTCCAGCGTCTGCGAGGTCTCAGCCGGCACGGCCCCACCCTAGGGGGATTCAGGACGTCTTGCGCAGGGCCCATTCCCGGATCCGGTCGATCCGGGCGTGCAGCTGCTCGGCGGTGGCGACGGCCGCCGCCGGGCCACCGCACTCCTTGCGCAGCGCCGCGTGGGTGATGCCGTGGGCCTGTCCGGTGCGGTGGTGCCAGGCGGCGACCAGGCCGTTGAGCTCGCGGCGGAGGACCGCCAGCTGCTCGTGCGTGGAGACCTCGGCGAGCGAGTCGGCGGCCTGCTCGACCCGGCTCGCCTGCTGCTTCCTCGCGCGCTCGCTCTGCCGGTGCTGCAGCAGCTCGCGCATCTGGCCCGGCTCCAGGAGGCCGGGGATGCCGAGGAAGTCCATCTCCTCCTCCGAGCCCACGTGCACCTCTCCGGAGTGGCCGAACTCGCCGCCGTCGTACAGCACCCGGTCGAAGCGGGCCTCGGAGCCGAGCGCCTCCCACGACGCCAGCAGGTCGTCGGACGCCGCCTCGCCGGCGTTCGCCTGCGCGAGCAGCTCGTTCTCGGCCGCGAAGATGTCGTCCTCGTCGGTGACGCGGCGACCCAGCACGTGGTCGCGCTCGACCTCCATCTCCGAGGCGTGGCCGAGCAGGTGCGGCACCGACGGCAGGAACACCGATGCCGTCTCACCGCGGTTCCGGGCGCGGACGAAGCGGCCGACGGCCTGGGCGAAGAAGAGCGGCGTCGACGTGGTGGTCGCGTAGACGCCGACGGCGAGTCGCGGCACGTCGACACCCTCGGAGACCATCCGGACCGCAACCATCCAGCGCTTGTCGTTCGAGGTGAACTCGCTGATCCGCTTGGACGCGAGCTTCTCGTCGGAGAGCACCACGGTCGCGGACTCGCCACTGATGCCCTTCAGCAGCTTCGCGTAGGCCCGGGCGGAGTCCTGGTCGGAGGCGATCACGAGGCCGCCGGCGTCGGGCACGTGCCGGCGCACCTCCGAGAGCCGCTTGTCGGCGGCGGCGAGGACCGCCGGCATCCACGAGCCGCCGGGGTCGAGGGCGGTGCGCAGCGCCTGGTTGGTCAGGTCCTTGGTGAGCGGCTCCCCCAGCCGCGCGGCGATCTCGTCGCCGGCGCGGGTGCGCCACTGCATCTCGCCGGAGTACGCGAGGAACAGCACCGGGCGGACCACGTGGTCGGCGAGCGCGTGCGCGTAGCCGTAGGTGAAGTCCGCGGCCGAGCGCGGGACGCCGTCGTCCCCCGGGGCGTAGGTCACGAACGGGATCGGGTTCACGTCGGAGCGGAACGGCGTGCCGGTCAGCGCCAGCCGGCGGGTCGCGGGCTCGAACGCCTCGCGCACGCCCTCGCCCCACGACAGCGCGTCACCGGCGTGGTGCACCTCGTCGAGGATGACCAGCGTCTTGAACCGCTCGGTGCGGATCCGCATGGCGAGCGGGTTCACCGCGACCCCGGCGTACGTCACCGCGATGCCGACGTAGTCCTGCGACGTGCGGCCCTTGCCGGCGGCGTACGTCGGGTCGATCGGCACGCCCGCGCGGGCGGCCGCCTCGGCCCACTGCAGCTTGAGGTGCTCGGTCGGCGCGACGATCGTGACCCGGTCGACGATCCGGCGCCCGAGCAGCTCGGCCGCCACCGACAGCGCGAAGGTCGTCTTGCCGGCACCGGGCGTCGCGACCGCGAGGAAGTCGCGCGGCTGGGTGTCGAAGTACTGCCGCATGGCCGCGGTCTGCCAGGCACGGAGGGAGGTCGCCGTGCCCCACGCCGCGCGCTCCGGCCAGGCCGGAGTCAGCGCGTTCGGTTGGGGGTCGGCCTCGGGCCGGCCCGTCACTCGTTCTCGCCCGAGTCGTTCTTGAGGGACTCCCAGACGTCCTTGCACTCCGGGCAGACCGGGAACTTCTCCGGCGCGCGGCTGGGCACCCAGACCTTGCCGCACAGGGCGACCACCGGGGTGCCCATCACCATCGCCTCGGTGAGCTTGTCCTTCTCCACGTAGTGGGAGAACCGCTCGTGGTCACCCTCGTCGGTCGGGACGGTACGTCGGTCCTCGCGGACGTCCGTGTCTGTCGAGAAGCCGATGGTGGTCACAGGGTCACCTTACGTCAGCGGGGTCAGCCGAGGTCGCGGTCCTCCACACCCTCGGGCCGGTTGGCGGTCACGCAGAAGACCATCCCCGCGGGGTCGCGCAGGACGTGCCAGCCCGGGCCGGCGCCGAGGTCGGCGGCGCCGAGGCCGCGGACCCGGCGTACCTCGGCAGGTACGTCATCGGCGCCGTGGTCGACGTGCGCGCGCACCGGTCCGTCCGCCTCGTCGAGCCACTGGAAGAGCAGCTGCAGGGGCGAGCCGTCCGCGTGCCACTTGCCGGCGAACTCCGGGGCCGGCGAGTCGACCCACCGGCCCGGCAGCAGGGCGCGCCAGAACGCGACCTCCGTCTCGTGGAGGTCCGGCGGCGAGTCGACGCAGACCTGGACGACCCGGCCGGTGTGGCCGCCCGGCCAGCCCACCGGCTGCGGCGCCCGGCGGTCGGCGGCCGCCAGGACGCAGAACGGCAGCCCTCCGGGTGACGCCAGCGTCTGCCACCGGTCCCGGGCGGCGACGAGGCTCGCTCCCAGGTCCCGGGCCTGCGCGACGGTCGCGTCCGGCGCCTCGCTCTCGAGGTCGAGGTGCACCCGCGGCCCGCCGTCGACCTCCTGCAGGTGCAGGTACGCCGAGCCGTCCGGCGGCTCGAGGCTGCGCAGCTCGGGATGCCCTGGCCACGGTGCGCCCGCCGGCCAGCCGGTGAGGCCGCCCCAGAACTCCGCCGCGGGGCGCAGCTGGTCCCGTGGGACGTCGATGACGGCGTGCAACCAGGTCACGGCACCTCAGTTCAGGTCCGGGTCGAAGGGCCGCGTCGAGTGCCAGGCCAGCTCCCCGGGCTGGCGGCGGAGGACGTCGCGCCACAGCTCGTGCGGATCGACGCGGAAGACGTCGGGGACCTGCGCGGGCAGGACGTACCAGCTGCCCTCCTCGATCTCGACGTCGAGCTGCTCGGCCCCCCAGCCGGCGTACCCGGCGAAGATCCGCACCCCCTCCAGGCTGCCCTCGAGCAGCTCCGGCGGGGTGTCCAGGTCGACCAGCCCGAGCCTCCCGTCGACGGCCCGGAAGCCGACCGGAACGTCGTCCTCGGTGCGCAACGTGGCGACGGCCAACGCACCCTGGGTGCTGACCGGGCCGCCCTGGAAGAGCACATCCGGCTCGGCGACCACGTCTCCCCAGCCCTCCAGCACCTCGGCGACCCGCACACCGGACGGGCGGTTGAGCACGACGCCGAGCGCGCCCTGGTCGTCGACGTCGAGGAGGAGCACCACGGTGTCGGCGAAGTTCGGGTCGAGGAGCGCAGGCGTCGCCACGAGCAGCATCCCCGCCTGCGCCTCGCCCATGACTCCATCATCACTCGCGGGGGAAGGACGCGCGACAGCCCCGGCCCGACGCCGTGGGAGGGAGGGATGCGCCGGGACCGGGGCTGTCGGATCAGGCGGCCGCGAGGACCGCCTTGAGCCGGCCGAGCAGCGTGGGGTGCTCGGCTCGGCGGGACGTGGGGACGTGCACCGGGCGGTACGTCGCACGCGCGCGGGCCTCGATGGCCGCGCCGACGCGCACCGCGGCGGCGTCGGGGGCGCTGACCCGGCCGGCCATCATCGCCAGCAGGATCCGCTCCTTCTCGGCCGACGTGCTCATCGCGTCGGCCATCGCGCCGTCCGTGGGCTGGTCGCGGTGGTGGTCGATGATCGCCAGGACGCCCGGGAGCTCGTCCGCGGTCGCGTGCCACGCGGCCACGACGGCGTCCTCGAGCTCCATCGGCTGGTGCATCAGCTCGCGCTCGATGTGACCGGCCAGCCGGGTGTGCCAGCGGAGCTGGAGGGCGCCGAGCAGGGTGAGCTCGTCGCCGAACGCGTCGGCGACGCCCTCGACGTCCGTCGGCAGCCGACCGTCACGACGCTCGTTCGCCACGGTGATCACGTCGCGGAGGATCTCTCCACGGGAGTGGAAGGACTTCCAGGTCATGGGGTTCTCCTTCGGGGGACTCACATACTGTAAGTACGTACCCACGGTACGGAGACGTACTCGCGGTATGCAACCGACCCGGCGGTGATCCGGGTCACCCGTACCGACGGTCGGTATTAGGCTCACGGTTCTATGAGCAAGTCCTCGGTCAGCAAGCTCGTCCCGAAGGTCCCCGGCGTCCCGGGGACCAGCCGCCGGCAGCAGTACTCCGCCTCCACGAAGCGGGCGCTGATCGACGTCGCCGAGCAGCTGTTCACCGAGCACGGGTACGCCGCCACCTCGCTCGACGCGATCGTCGCCGGCGCCCGGGTCACCAAGGGGGCGCTCTACCACCACTTCAGCGGCAAGCAGGCGCTGTTCGAGGCGGTCTTCGAGCGCGTCGAGAGCGACGCCGCGCGGGCCATCCAGAAGGCACTCAAGGGCCACCGCGACCCGTGGGCGAAGGCCACCGCCGGCCTGCGGGCGTTCCTTGCGGTCGTCCAGGAGGCGCGCTACCGCAGGATCGTGATCCAGGAGGGCCCGTCGGTCCTCGGCTACGAGCGGTTCCGGGAGCAGGAGGAGCGCTCGACGTTCGCCAACGTCCTCGAGATCGTCCGCTCGGTGCTCGCCGCCGGCAAGTGGGACCTCGACGAGGACCTGCAGCAGACGTTCGCCCGGATCTTCTTCGGCGCCATGTCGTCGGCCGGCGAGTCGGTGTCCGGCGCCGACGACCCCGAGCAGGCGGCCGCCAACGTCGAGACCGCGATCGGGTTCATCCTGGCGGGGTTCCAGGCGCTCGCCGAGAGCGGGGTGGAGCTGAGCTCCCCCGGCGCCGGCGTCCTCGAGCCGACTACTTCCGGAACGTGACGTTCCCGGTCGCGGCCGGCACCAGCTCGATCCAGGTGTGGCCGGCCGGGACCGTCAGCTCGCCGGCCTTCGTCGAGAGCGTGATCGGCGCGGTCAGGTCCTTCTTCTGCCAGGTGCCACGCACCAGCCGGCCGTCGTGGAAGATCATCGCCTCGCCCTTGCCGGTGAACTTGGTCTCCGGCACCGGGTTGCCGGCCGGGTCGAGGTACCCGGCGTCGCCGACCTGCACCCGCAGCACCAGCACGGTGTCGGCGGGGAACGTGTCGCCCTGCTGCGCGTAGGTGTTCTGGTTGACGTACCCCTTGCCGTTGTACGCCCAGTTCGTGGTGTGACCGCCCCCGAAGACCGCCGCGATCGTCTTCGCCGGCTGGCCGCCGGGGAAGTCGTCCTCGGTCCCCCACGGCAGGTAGTCGTCGGGCCGGGCCGCCTCGTCCGTCGTCGTCTCGGCCTCGACGTCCTGCAGGTTCGCGAACAGGTTGTACGGCGCGATCCGGGCGTTGTCCCGCGCGAAGCCCTTCGAGCCCTCCGCGAAGTACTGGATGCCCGCGCCCTTGATCCGGTTGATCGTCACGTTCGCGGCGCCGCTGGTGACCATCGTGGCGCCGATCGGGCCGACGATACCGATGTCGCTGGCGCGCATCGAGCGGACGGGGCCGACCTTGCCGGGGATGTCGGAGTAGTAGAACGCCGCGAGCCGGGTCAGGCCACCCTCGACGAGCTCCTCGACGACCATGTCCGCCGAGCCGAGGCCGATCTGCGGCGAGCTGGAGTAGGTGTTGTCCATCTTCGCGACCAGCACCGGGTGGTCCTGGGCGGCCTCCTCGTCGCCGGACACCGGCAGGCCGGTCAGCGGCCAGGTGGCCGCCAGCTCCTGGCCGGCGGCGACCTGCTGGGCGCCCGGGCCCGCGTCGGCGGTCGAGTCGTCGTCGCCTCCGCCGCAGCCGGCGAGCGCGAGGCTCGCGGCCACGAGGACGGCGGGGATCAGGTGGGTACGGCGCACGGGGGTTCGCTCCGATTCGTCAAACTCGTGTGTTCTGGTCGACTTCCAGTGTGCCTATCCGGACGGCAGGCATGGGGAGGCGCGCGGGTGTCACCCGAGCTTGGCGCCGCCGTCGACGTACAGCGTCTGGCCGGTGATGTACGACGCCTCGTCGCTACAGAGGAAGGCAGCGGCGGCCGCGATGTCCTCCGGGTAGCCGACGCGGCGTACCGGGTTGGCCTGGGCGGTCATCTCGCGCAGCTGCTCGGGCTCCATCTTGAGCCGGCGCGCGGTGTCGTCGGTCATGTCGGTGGCGATGAAGCCGGGCGCGATCGCGTTGGCGTTGATGCCGAAGGGGCCGAGCTCGATGCCGAGGGTACGGGTGAAGCCCTGGATGCCCATCTTCGCGGCCGAGTAGTTGGCCTGGCCGCGGTTGCCGAGCGCGGAGACGCTCGAGAGGTTCAGGATCTTGCCGTACTTCTGCTCGACGAAGTGCTTCTGCGCCGCCCGCGTCATGAGGAACGCACCGCGGAGGTGGACGTTCATGACGAGGTCCCAGTCGTCGTCGGACATCTTGAACAGCAGGTTGTCGCGGGTGATGCCGGCGTTGTTGACCAGCACGTGGATCCCGCCGAGCTCGCTCACCACCCGCCCCACGGCGGCCTCGGCGGAGGCGGCGTCGCTGACGTCGCAGCCGATGCCGACCGCCGTGGCGCCGTCGACGACGGGCAGCTTCGCGGCCGCCTCGGCGGCGCCGGCCTCGTCGAGGTCGAGGACCGCGACCGACGCGCCCTCCTCGGCGAAGCGGGTGGCGGTGCCGAACCCGATGCCGCGCGCAGCTCCGGTGACGACGACGACGCGTCCGTCAAAACGCCCCATGGGTGTGGCTCCTGTCTCGGTGTCCGGCTTGTCGGCACCACACCCTAGGCGACGCCTCGCCGCCGGTGGTCGGGGGCCCGCGGCTCGGTCCCCCGCGCGGGGTTGTCGTGGGAAACCCGACGGACACGCCGGCCTGCCCCGGCGTGTCGAGCGGGTTTCTCCGGTCAGCCGGAGAAACCCGACGCCTCAGCCGACCCCGGGGCGCACCCGCGCGGCGTACCCGGCCGCTGGCGGTCGGGGAGTCCGTGGCTCGGTCGCCCGGGCGGGGTTGTCGTGGGAAACCCGACGGACACGCCGTCGGGCCCCGGCGTGTCGAGCGGGTTTCTCCGGTCAGCCGGAGAAACCCGCCGCCTCAGCCGACCGCAGCGCGCAGCCGAGCGGCGTACACAGCCGCCTCGCCGTCGGCGTACGTCGTGCGCGGCCAGAAGAAGCCGCGCAGCCCGTCGCCCTTGGTCCGCGGCACGACGTGCAGGTGCAGGTGCGGCACGGACTGGCTGACGACGTTGTTCATGGCCACGAAGCTGCCCTGCGCGCCGAGACCCTCGACCACGGCGGTGGCGAGCCGTTGCCCGGCCTCGAGGAACCCGTCCCGGAGGCGGGCGGGGAGATCGGGCAGGGTGACCACGTGCTCGCGCGGGACGAGCAGCATGTGGCCCTTGAACACCGGTCGCCGGTCGAGGAAGGCCAGGAAGTCCGGGTCGTCGAGCACCACGTCGGCGGGTACGTCGCCGGCCACGATCGAGCAGAAGACGCAGCCGGGGTCGGTCACGAGCGGCGCCACCACACGCCCTCGAGCATGCCGAGCACGACGAACGACACCACGCAGGCGGCGGTGAAGCTCCACGCACCCAGGTCGGTGACCGGGTCGCTCAGGACCAGGTTCATCAGCGCGCCGGCGACCACGGCGGCGGCCGCCCCGACGACCACCGTCAGGATCGGGTTCGGGTCGTCCGCGTCGTGGTGCAACACCCGGGCGAGCACGCCGAGGATCACGCCGGCGATCAGGAACGCGAGCATGCACGGACCCTAGTCGCAGAAGCGGTCGCACGGCCGGGGCCCGACCATCGCGCGAGCCGAGCTGCCGACGTAGTCGAAGTGCTGGGTGTCGCCGAGGCCATAGGTCCAGCGGAGGCCGTGCCGGGCCATCAGCCGCACGACCGCGTGCGAGCGGGACCGCCACGCGACCCGCGGGTGGGCGTGGCCCTGCCACCAGGTGTTGGGCACGGTGCCCCGGGCGGAGCGGTACGGGTTCTCCCAGGTGTTCAGGTCGAGCGCGCGGCCGTAGCTGTGCGGCGAGCGGACGCCGGGCCGACCGGTGACGTCGCGGCAGTTGAACGCCGAGGTGTTGCCGGCGGCCATCGAGGCGTAGTCGTCGGCGCCGCGGGAGCGCGCGCCCCAGCCGAACCGGTCGACGCGGTACATCGCCCGGATCGGCAGCGAGCGCCGGAACATCTCGGCGAGCGCGGCACCCATCGCGTGCGCGGCGCTCGCGCTCGCGACCAGCTCGCCGCGCCGGGGGTAGCCGCGGTAGTCCCAGTAGTTGACGCGCACCAGCCGCAGCCCGGCCCGGCCGACCGGGCAGCCGCGGTGCCAGCTGACACCGGTCATCTGGCCCCACGTCCGGTCGGGTATCGCGGTGATCCGGACGTTCGCCCCCGCACCGACGGCGTGCGGCTGGTCGGGCAGCGAACGGCGCGGTCTCGGCGCTGCGCTCGGCAGCTTCACGGGTACGCCGGGCGGGATGTTCGCGACCCGGTGGACGGGGCTCTCGTCGCCCTCGACCCACGCCTGCGGGACGGCGCGCGCACGCCAGCGCGAGTCCTGTCTCGGCCTCGTGCTCAGCTGCGCCCGCCCGTCGGCGCCGGTGTGCAGCAGCCGGACCTTCCGCCACGGCCCCGAGCCGAGCGAGCGGAACAGCTTGACCACCCCCTCGACCGGCGTCCCGGACCGGGTGGTCCAGCGGACCCGCACCGGCACCGCCTGGCCGTCCTCGACCTGCCCCGGCCCCCGCACCACGACCGCGCTGCCGCGGCGGCGGAGCTCCAGGCGGGTGCGTTCGGTGACCGGCGCGTGGTCGGGGTCGCCGGCGTACGTCGCGCGCACCAGGTTCTCCGCCGGCGTGCGCTCCAGCCGCAGCTGCCGGGACGCGTGGCCGTCGGCGTCCGTGGTGACGGTGCCGATCGGCGTCCAGCCGCTCGCCGTGCGCCGCTCGAGGGTGACCTCCGCGTCGCCGATCGGCCCGCCACCCTCGACCGAGAGCGTGAGCCGGAGAGTGGTGTCGCTGCCGGCGTACGCCGGCCGGGCGTCGAACGCGAGCTCGCTCGGCACCGCCCGAGCGGCGTGGGCACCGGCGGTCAGCGACCCGGTGACGAGGGCGAGCGTGGACAGGACGAACAGCAGCCGGGACCCGAGCGACATGTGCGCAGTGTGCCCCGCCGCTGCGCCGGCACTCCTGCCCGGGGTCACAGGCAACCGACAGCCTGGTCCCAGCCGGTCGCCATCCCGGCGCCTCGCCGCGACCGTCGTGCTCGCCGCGGCCGGGTTCCTGGTCGGCGCGCGTCCGTGGACGACCGCCCAGTGACGCCGGCGCAGATCCAGCGGCAGCTCCCGCAGTACGCCCCGAGGGCGGGACCGGGCTTCTCCGCCACTACAGGCCGGTCAGGTCCTCCGGGTCCAGCCACCCCTCGGCGAGGGCCTCGCCACCGGCACGGCGGATCGCCCCGACCAGCGGCTCGGCCCACAGGTGCTCCAGCAGGGCGACGGCCGCGACGCTGCCGGGCCGTACGGCGTCCGCGAGCGACCAGCCGTCCCCGGGCTCGCCGTCACCGCCGCCGAGCAGCTCGGCCGCCAGGGTGCCGAGGCCGGGATCGGCTCCTGCCGGCGGTGGCAGCGTCTCGAAGCTGCCGTCCCGGAGTCGGTGCACGAGCAGCACGTCGACCAGGCGGACGACGCCGGCCTCGCGCAGCCGCCCGAGCTCCTCGACCACCGCCCCGGAGAACGACGGCTGGTCGAACCCGACGACGAGCACCTGCACCGGGCCGGTCACGACGTGACCCGGGCCCGGAGCTCGTCGTACTCCCCCCGGGTGAGCACGCCCTTCTCGAGCAGCCGGTCCAGGTCCGCGACGGGATCGCCCGGCGGGTCCGGAGGCGGGGGCGGCGAGGGCGGGGGTGGCGGGTGCGAGGCGGCGTACGCCTGCGCGGGCGACATCCGCCCGCCGTAGTAGGGCACGCTGCCGGTCATGCCGGTCATCCGCAGCTGGCGCGGCACCAGGACCACCATCTCGCCAGCATGGACCCTCAGCGCACCTCCGTCGAGGCGATGTGGACCACGGCGTCGCCGCCGTTCACGACCGGCGCCTCGCTCCGGCCGATCACGATGCCGGTCCGGTCGGCGCGGACCAGCCGGAGCGTCTTCCCGAACGAGTCGGACACGCTGCCCAGCCGCTCACCGGTCTCGACCTGCTGGCCGAGCCGGGCGTCGAGGTGCAGGAATCCGGTGTGCCGGGCGCGGACCCAGCCGCTGGCGCGGCACTCGACGCTCGGGCCGCCCGGCTCCTCGGGCCCGTCGACCATGCCGAGCGCGCCGAGGACGCGGCGTACGCCGTCGGTCCCGGCGGTCACCGCCCACTCGTCGAACCGCCAGTTGTCGCCGCCCTCGTAGAGCAGCACGGTGGCGCCGCGCTCGCGCGCCGCGTGCCGCAGCGACCCGTCCCTGACCCGCGCGTGCAGCAGCACCGGCGCCCCGAACGCCAGGGCGAGCTCGCGGGTCCGCGGGTCGTCGAGGTCGGCGCGGATCTGCGGGAGGTTCGCGCGCCGATCGGAGCCGGTGTGCAGGTCGATGCCGACCTCGCACTTCGCCACCACCTCGGTCATCATCAGGTGCGCGATCCGGCTCGCCAGGGACCCGCGCGCGGAGCCGGGGAACGAGCGGTTGAGGTCGCGGCGGTCGGGCAGATAGCGCTCACCGGACATCACGCCGAGCACGTTGAGGACCGGTACGGCGATCAGCGTGCCGCGCATCGTCCTCGGCGAGATCGACGCGAGCACCCGCCGGATCACCTCGACCCCGACCACCTCGTCGCCGTGCGTCGCGGCGTTGAGCCAGACGACCGGGCCGTCCTCCCGGCCGTGCAGGACCCGCACCGGGAGGGACACGTCGGCACCGGTGATCAGCCGGGTGATCGGGAGCTCCAGGTCCCGCGTGGCGCCCGCGCGGACGCGCGCCGGGCCGATCGCGAACGACTCGCGGGGCATCAGCGGCCCCGGTTGCGCCGGCGTACCGCCCGCTTCGGCCTGCCGCCCAGGTAGGACTGCGCCGGGTCGACGACGAAGCCCTGGCGCAGCGCCTCGCGGCCGATGAGCAGACGGAAGCCCATCTGGTCGCGGCTGGACAGCGTCATCTCGGTGGTGACGGTCCGGCCCATCAGGGCGACGTCCATCCGCACGACGTACCGCTCGGTCTCGTGGCCCGACGAGCTGCGCACGACGCGGCGGTCGTGGACGGGGCTCTCGACGGTCGTCGCGTCCTCGCGGCTGCGCTGCCACGGGTGGATCGAGAATCGGACCCAGGTCTCGCCGTCGCGCTCGAACTCGTGGATGTCGAACGCGTGGATGGCCGAGCTGCGGGCGCCGGTGTCGAGCTTGGCCTTCACCCACTCGACCCGGCAGCCGGGGAGACCCACCCACTCCCGCCACCCGGCGACGGTGCTGTCAGTGGTGGTCGGCACCCGCACATCTTGGCAGGCGACGCGTCCCTGCTTGAATGACCCGGCCATGAAGCTCGCGATCCTCTCCCGCGCGCCGCGCGCCTACAGCACCCAGCGCCTGCGGACCGCCGCCCTCGACCGCGGGCACGACGTCAAGGTGCTGAACACGCTGCGCTTCGCCATCGACCTCTCCGGGGACGAGCCGGACCTGCAGTTCCGCGGCAAGCCGCTGTCGACGTACGACGCGATCCTGCCGCGCATCGGCAACTCGATCACCTACTTCGGCACCGCCGTGGTGCGGCAGTTCGAGCAGATGGACGTCTACACGCCCAACCCGGCGTACGGGATCACCAACAGCCGCGACAAGCTGCGCGCGACCCAGATCCTGTCGCGGCACAACATCGGCATGCCGGCCACGACGTTCGTGCGCGACCGCGCCGACGTCGTGCCCGCGATCGAGCGGGTGGGCGGTGCACCTGTCGTGCTCAAGCTGCTGGAGGGCACCCAGGGCATCGGCGTCATCCTCGCGCCGGACCGCAAGGTCGCCGAGGCGATCATCGAGACGCTGCACAGCACCCAGCAGAACGTGCTGATCCAGCGCTTCGTCAAGGAGAGCAGGGGTCGCGACATCCGTGCGCTGGTCGTCGGCGACCGGGTCGTCGCCGCGATGCGGCGCGTCGCCCAGGGCGACGAGTTCCGGTCGAACGTGCACCGCGGCGGCTCCGTGGAGCCCGTCCAGCTCGACGAGGAGTACGAGCACACCGCCGTCCGCGCCGCCCAGATCATGGGCCTGAAAGTGGCCGGCGTCGACATGCTGGAGGGCAACGACGGGCCGCTGGTGATGGAGGTCAACTCCTCCCCCGGCCTCGAGGGCATCGAGGCGGCGACCCAGCTCGACGTCGCCGGCGCGATCATCGACTTCATCGCGAACCAGGTCGCGTTCCCCGAGATCGACGTGCGCCAGCGGCTCAACGTCTCCACCGGGTACGGCGTCGCCGAGCTCCTGGTGCACACCGGCGCCGACATCGTCGGCAAGAAGCTCAGCGAGTCCGGCCTCGAGGAGCGCGACATCTCGGTGCTGACCCTGCACCGCGGTGCCACCGTGATCCCCAACCCGCGGCACAAGGAGGTCGTCCAGGCCGGCGACCGGCTGCTGTGCTTCGGGAAGCTGGAGGAAATGCGGTCGATGATCCCTACGCGGCGCCGGCGCAACCGACGGGTCAAGAAGCTGCCGCCGCAGCCGATCCACGACGGTGAGACCGAAAACCGCTGACCGGTCCTCTCAACCTTTCCGGTCCGGGCTGCCTCTTGACCAGTTGATGGAACCTGAGACCGCGTTCGCCCGGTTCATGGCCGCCCGCTGGGCGGCCCTGTACCGGGCGTTCGCCCAGTTCATGGCCGCCCGCTGGGCGGCCCTGTACCGGACTGCCTACTTCCTGGTCGGCGACCACCACCAGCCGAGGACCTCCTGCAGGACGTCCTGGCCCGCACCTGTGTGCGGTGGTCGTCGATCCGGGACAAGGGCGCGGCCGACGCCTACGTCCGTCGGGCCCTGGTCCACCAGGCGTCGCGCCACTGGCGCCGGCGGGGCCGCGAGCTGACCAGCGCGGACCTGCCCGACGCCGGACACGGCGGGGGGGATCGACGTCAGTGCCGACCACCTCGCCCTCTGGCAGGCCATCCGCGGGCTCCCGCCCCGGATGCGCGCGACCGTGGTGCTCAGGTACGTCGACGACCTGACCGAGCAGGAGACCGCTGAAGCGCTCGGGGTCTCCCTCGGCTCGGTCAAGAGCCAGACCCACCACGCCCTCAAGCGGCTGCGCGCCGCCGTACCCGACCTGGAGCTGCAGCGATGATGAACACCGAGATCCGTCAGGGCCTGAGCGACCTCCGCGAGGCCGTCGACGTCCCGCCGCTCGACCCCTCGGGTTTCGACGCCCGGGTGCGACACCACCGACGGCGCCGGCTGGCCGGCCGGATCACTGCCGGAGTGGCGACCCTCACCACCGTCGCGGTCGTCGCTGCGGCGGCGCCCGCCGTGCTCCACCGCTCCTCCCCGACCCCGGTGGCAGCACCGGCGAGCGACCCGGGTGTGCCCGTCACGCTCGACGGGCGGGTCGAGCTCGTGAGCAGCGACGGGACCGTGACCGACACCGGCCTCCGCGGGACGCCCGTCGGCCGCATCGACGGCCGTCTGGTCGTGCTGGACGGTCACCAGCTGATCGGGCTGGCGGACGACCCGATCACCGGCGTCGCCTCGGCGTACGTCGGCGAGGAGGGCGCGACGTACCAGACCACGGACGGGCGCATCGTGTTCACGGGCACGGGCGGCCAGAGCAGCGCCCAGGACGAGGGCACCCTGCTCGCCGCCGCCGACCCCGCCTACGTCGCCGACGCGGGAGACGGCCCCGTCATCCACGAGTCCGGCGGCCTGCACCCCGTCGAGCTCGGCAGCGACGGCGCGCGCGTCCGCGCGGACCGGGTCGAGGCCGGCGGCGACACGGTCGTGTTCGTGGCCGACGGCGGCGTCCAGGTGTTCGACACCAGCGGTGTCCGGCGCGACGGCTTCCTCGGCGGGACCACGGGAGCGCTCTCGGGCGACGGGACGACCTATGCGTTCGCACCCAGCGCCGACGAGCTCGCAGGCGGCATGTCAGCCGGGCTGGTCCGGTACGACACCTCGACCGGCGCGCACCAGCGGGTCCCGCTGCAGGACCCGGCCGTCGCCCTCGCCTGGTACGACCGAGTGCCCTACGTCGTCACCGAGGCCCAGCACGTCCGCACGCTGTGGCGCTGCGCCGACACCTGCGCGCGGGTCCTCACCGACCGGTCAGGGACGCTCACGCTCGGCAGGTGACCTACGGGGCGACGGGGGCGAACGGCTGGAGGTCCTCGCTCGCTCCGTGGACCGCGACGTACGACGACTCCGGGACCTCGCGCCACGCGCCCCGGAGGTCGCCGAGCGGCTCGGACACCACGAGGCGGGCGTCGTCGGAGAGGTCGTGCAGGGACGGGTTGTCCGGATACTGCTGGCGCAGCACCGACATGTCAGTGGAGTGAAACAGCGACCGCGACGCGCGGACGGTGGAGTACCGGAAGGCCCAGGTCGTCTCGCCGTCGGTCGTCGCGACCGTCATCTGGACGGCGTCCTCGATGCCGTGCCGACGGGCGACGTCCTCGACGAAGCCGACCGCGCGGGCGACGGCCGCCGGCGGGTCCTCGACAAGGCCGTGGGTCAGCGCCAGGAAGAACAGCAGCTCGGAGTCCGTCGAGCCCTCGATCTCGGCGTACAGCGACGGGTCGACCGCCATCGCCAGGTCGCGCTTGATCGTGGGGAAGCCGGCGAGCATCCCGTTGTGCATCCAGAGCCAGCTCTGGTGGCGGAACGGGTGGCAGTTGGTCTGCTGGAGAGCGGTGCCGGTCGACGCGCGCACGTGCGCGAAGACGCGACGGGAGCGGGCGTGGGCGGAGATCTCACGCAGGTTGCGGTCGCTCCACGCCGGCTCGATGCTGCGGAAGAGTCCGGGGCGGTCGTCCTGGCCGTACCAGCCGACGCCGAACCCGTCACCGTTGACCGTCGTCGCGCCGAGCTCGGAGTGCTTGCTCTGCATCACCAGCGAGTTCTTCGGCTTGAACAGCAGGTCCTCGAGGCTCACGGGCGCACCCGAGTAGGCCAGCCATCGGCACATGTCGTACCCCTTCCGCGTCGGCGTCACCACCGAGCATGCCCGGTCTCGCGCTCCGCCGGCAGGGGTCAGTGCGCAGGGGTTGCCGGATCCTCGGCGTCGATGAGCGACGGCGGGCCGACCGCGACGCCGTCCTCCGGGTCCGGTGCCGAGGCACGCGCGTCGGCCAGCACGTCGGCCGGGACGTGGTCCTCGAGGAACCGCCGCGCCATCCGGCTCGACGGGTGGATGGCGGCGGTCGCGATCACGATGATGCCCGCGATCGTCAGCCACCCGGCCGCACCCCAGTTCATCGCGAGGAACGTGTACACCGCCGGGGCCCAGACCTTGCCGAGGGTGCCGCTCAGCTCGGCGGCGCCGTTGTACGCGCCCCGCTGGCGCGGGTCCATGAGCTCGGCCTCGAACGACCAGCTCGCGGCCGAGAGGTAGAGCTCTGCACCCGTCACCGTCACGTGGCCCAGCCAGACCAGGGCGATCGTCACCCAGCCGACGGTGTCGTGCGTCGCCAGCGTGATCAGGCACGAGACCACGAGGAACGTGGAGGACACCCGGACCGCCCGCAACGCCGTCGGTACGTCGTGCACGCCGCGGGCGGCCGCCATCGGCAGGAAGATGCACATCACGGTGTTGGTGCCGAACAGGAACGCGAGCAGCACCCGCGGGGCGTCGGTCTCCTGCACCAGCCACAGCGGGATCACCACGTTCAGCAGCACCTGGTTGGTCCAGAAGACGCCGATGAAGAACGTCGACAGCATCCAGCCGGGGTTGCGCAGCGGTCCCGGCCCGGGGACCTTCACCTTGCGTTCCTCGGGCGTGCGCTCGTCGTGCGAGGCCTTCGGCAGCCGGGAGACGGCGGCCGCGTTGAGCAGGAAGACCGCGGTGGTGAACCACGGCAGCACGTGCAGGAGCTCGTTGGAGTCGAAGGCCAGCGCGATGCCCCCCATCAGCGACCCCAGCGTGAAGCCGACGTTCAGCGCCGAGTACATGTACGCCCGCGACTTCACGCGCTCGTCGGGTGGCAGGACGTCGATCGTGTAGGCACCGTGGGCCGCGCCGCCGAGGGCGCCGATCACCTCCATGCCGACGGCCATGGTGACGTACCCACGGAAGTCGGTGATGAACGGCCAGAGCGAGAACATCGCGGCCTGTCCCGCGGCGCTGACCGCCCACATCTTCTTCGGCCCGAAGCGGTCCACCAGCCGGCCCATCGGCCACGCCGCGAGGAAGGCGGCGGCGCCCGCACAGGTCAGGCCCAGGCCGACCTGGGCGGCCGAGAGCCCGACGATCTGGGTGAAGAACACCGCCGACCCGGTCATGAAGGTGCCCTCGCCGAGAGCGAAGAGGAGGGACTGCACGGCGAGGCGGCCCGCGAGAGGAGACGGCGGACGCGCGTGCCGGAGGATGGAGGCGATCATCGCGGCAGATTCTCCGTGGTCGACGGTCGCGATGTCGCGCCGTTTTCCCGCTTCGGCGCCACGCGCGATGATCGAGGGGTGACCGACTCCTGGTGGCAGCTCGCGCTGTCGATCCTCGCGGGGCTCGCGCTCGTCTGGCTGCTGCTGGTGGGCGCGCTGCTGGTGGCCGCACGCCGGGCGCCGGACCGCACCACACTCACCGACGTGCTGCGACTCCTCCCCGACGTCGTACGACTCCTCCGTCGCCTGGCCGCGGACCCGACGCTGCCCCGCGGGGTGCGCTGGCGGCTCTGGCTCCTGCTCGGCTACCTCGTGCTGCCGGTCGACCTGGTCCCCGACTTCCTGCCCGTGATCGGGTACGCCGATGACGCGCTCGTGGTCGCCCTGGTGCTGCGCTCCGTGACCCGGGTGGCGGGCCCGGAGGCGCTCGACCGGCACTGGCCGGGCACGCCGGAAGGGCTGGCTGCAGTCCGGCGCCTCACGCGGCTGGACGCCCCCACTCCCCCTCGCCGGGCCGCGCCCGGCGACTGACCGGGGTCAGCCGCGCCGACCGGCGAGGCGTGGGCGAGCGTCCGTCGCGCTGCCGATCACCCTCAACTTTGGCGATGCGCTCGCGGTGGCCGGCCCTGCAGCGTGGGCCTGAGTACGGACATCCTCGTCCCCGACCCGATCCCGCAGGAGACCGTCATGCGACGTTCCGGAGCGCTCACAGCAGTTGCCGCCCTCGCCCTCTCCCTGGTGGCCGCCGGCCAGCCGCACGCGGGCGCCGACGTGGCCGGCCGTGCGGCGGCGTACCACCACCCCAAGGTCGCGTTCGTCGGCCATGCCCGTGCCCTGCCGGGCGGCCGCGCCGAGGTGCTGGCCGTCTACCGGTGCTGGGGCGGCAACCGGGGCACCCACCTGTGGGTGTCGCTCAAGCAGGGTGGTCAGATCGACGACCACACCGCCAAGGAGCTCTCGCAGATGGAGGGCACCAGCGAGCTGGCCCGGGCCTGGTACGACACCAACCCGGTCGCGCCGCGCAAGGTGCAGATCAACTGCAACGGCAGGTGGCAGGTCCAGCGGTACGTGGTCAAGCGGGAGAAGGGGACGCTGCGGGCCGGTCGCGCCTTCATGCAGTTCTGTCTCTTCGACAGCCACTCCGACCCCCAGGGCCAGGACCTCAGCAAGGGCTTCGCCTACAACTATCGCTTCGTCTACGTCCACCGCTGACTGTCACGCGTCCGGCGGGCCGGGGAGGGACTCTCGTGGCGACGCGCCCGCGGCGCTGACAGCCGGGCAGCACACCGGGTCACGCGAAGACCAGCACCGTCGGCCCGCGTGCGGCTTTGAGAGCTCGAGTGGTGGCAACGGGCAGACGGACCCGACGTCGGCCGGGGCGGCGCGCACCCAGCACGACGAGGGCTGCGCCGCGGTGGCACGGGAGCACGGGTCCGGCCGGCGGGACCACAGCCACGTCGAGGCCCCTGTGGAGCGCTGCCGTGCACGCGAACCGCATGACCGCGGAGTCCCGGCGCGGTGACTCGTCCAGCACCAGGACCCAGCCCGCGAACACCTCACCCGGCCGAGATCTCAGCTCGACGACGGCCACAGGGCAGTCCGACCGTCGAGCGATCGCGACCACGATCCGGCGTCGCCCGCACCGCCACCAGGGCCGTTCGCCTTCCCGCTTGCCGATCACCAGCAGCGAGGAACCCGACGAGGCGCCGATCAGGGCTTCGGGCACGCCGCCGTCGCCCTCGACCCGAGAGACGACCGCCAGGTCCGGCACGACCTCGTGAGCCCGTCTGACGCCCTCGGCAACGATCGCCGCCGCAGCACCGCGGAAACCGTCTGAAGGATCGGGTACTGCGCCTGCGCCCGACCAGGCGTCGAGCAGCGGGGGCCGCTCGATCACGTGGACGACCCGCAGGGAACAGCCCGTCGCGGCTGCCTCCGCTGCGGCCCAGACGAGCGCGTCCCAGCCGCCCGGGCTGCCGTCGACGCCCACCACCACGGGCCCGTCCGCCCGCATCCCCTGCATGGACACTGGCTAACCTCCGTTCGCCGCTGGTACTGGATGCTGGCGCTGGGCGGGCAGCGTTCGCGCCGGTGTGTTCACGGGTCCACCCACTGGCGACGGGCCAGTGGTCCGCCCGTGGGTGGCACGGGCGCGAACAGGGCCGAGGACGGAGCACGCTGGATCCACCGAACAGCCGATCGTCCAGGAGTCCCCATGTGCTTCGCCCACTCATCGACAGCGAGCGATGCGCTCCACGTCCAGGCGCAGATCGGCGACGACGCCGCGGCGGCGTTCGCCGGCCTCGCCGATGCCGGCGGCCTGGGTACGGTCGGGGTTCCCGGTGCCGGCACTCCGGAGCGGGTGCAGACGACCGCGGGCGAGCGGATCCTCGACGGGTACAGCAAGGTCAACCACAACCGCTGGAACCGCGACCTGCCCTCCGCGATCTCGGTGCGCCCGGGCGAAGAGGTCCAGCTGTTGTGCCGTGACGCCCTGGACATCGGAGACCAGGCGAGGACGATGACGGCCGACGGCACTATGACGCTGGACCTCGGCCGGATCCACCCCCTCACCGGTCCCGTCGAGGTCGAGGGGGCGGAGCCCGGTGACATCCTCGAGATCGAGATCCTCGACGTCAGCCCCTTGGTGGACTTCGGCTACACGACGATCAGCCCGGCACTCGGCCTGTTCGGCACTCTCCGCCCGGAGGCGCTGGCCCCGTTCGCGCCGTACACCGAGGCCTCCCAGCTGAGCGACCCGAACCCGGGTCGAGTGCCGCAGGCGGTGCCCGAGGACCAGCCGTACAACTCTGGCGCGCCGTCGGTCCAGCTCTTCCACTTCGAGCGCGGCCAGAGCTCCGGCTACGCGACGTTCGAGGGGAGCGACACCGGCCGGCGGGCGCGGATCCCGATCACGCCGTTCCTGGGCATCCTCGGCAACGCCCCGCTGCGGAAGGGCATGTATCGGACCTTCCCGCCGAGCGTCAGCGGCGGGATGGGCGGCAACACGGACGTCCGCCAGCTGGTCAAGGGCACGCGACTCCAGCTGCCCGTCTACGTCGAGGGTGCCAAGTTCTCCGCCGGAGACGGGCACATGGCGCAGGGCGACGGGGAGATCACCGGTACGGCGATCGAGACCCTGATGGCGGCAACCCTGCGCTTCTCGGTGATCAAGAACCAGGTGATCACCTCTCCGCGGGCGATCGTGCCGGCCGCGGACCCCACGCAGCTCGCGATGGACGCCGAGATGCGCGCTGCGGGCTACTACATCACCACCGGCACCGGCCCCGACCTGATGGAGAACGCGAAGAACGCCGTGCGGGACATGATCGACTGGCTGGTCGTCGACCAGCAGCTCAGCCTGCACGAGGCCTACACGCTCTGCAGCGTCGTCGGCGACCTCAAGATCAGCGAGACCGTCGACCTGCCGAACTGGCTGGTCTCGATGACGTTTCCGCGCGGTGTCTTCTCGTGAACCCGACTCAGCACACCGGAGAGGTACGACGATGGGCACCCTGAGTCCGACCACCCCCCTCGGAGCACTCACGCGCGGACTGGTCGCGGCAGTCGCGGGCACGCTGGCGATGGACGTCCTGCTGTTCACCCGCTACCGCCGCGGTGGGGGCGATGACGCGTTCGGCGCCTGGGAGTCCTCGAGCGGTCTCGACCGGTGGGAGGACGCCCCGGCACCGGCCCAGGTCGGACGTCGGCTGGTAGCGGGCGTGATCCAGCGGGACCTGCCGGCCCGGCGCGCGCGGCTCGTCAACAACCTCACGCACTGGGGCTACGGCGCCTTCGCCGGGCTGCCGTACGGCGTGCTCGTGGGCTCCCTGCGGACACCTCGCGTGGCATACGGAGCACCCTTCGGGGCGGGCGTGTGGGCCACGGGCTACGTCGTACTCCCCAGGCTCGGGCTCTACCAGGAGATCTGGGAGTACGACCGGGTCACCCTCGCCAAGGACCTCTCGGCGCACCTGGTCTACGGGATCACCACGGCCGCGGTCTTCCGGCTCCTCTCGACGCGCCGGAGGGCTGAGCGGTGACGGTCGCGGACGTCATGGTGGCCACCCTCAAGGCGGCGGGCGTACGCCGGGTGTACGGCCTTCCCGGGGACTCGCTCAACGGTTTCACCGAGGCGATCCGGCGCGATGGCGAGATCGCCTGGCAGCACGTGCGTCACGAGGAGGCGGCAGCCTTCGCCGCCGCGGGCGAGGCGGGCACGACGGACGAGCTCGCGGTCTGTGTCGCGAGCTGCGGCCCGGGCAACCTGCACCTGGTCAACGGGCTCTTCGACGCCCAACGGAGCCGGGTGCCCGTCCTGGCCATCGCGGCTCACGTGCCCGGAGCCCTGATCGGGACCAGCTGCTTCCAGGAGACCCATCCCCAGGAGCTGTTCCGGGAGTGCAGCGTCTACGCCGAGCTCGCCAGCAACCCCGAGCAGCTCCCGCGCGTCCTGGAGATCGCGATGCGAGCCGCCGTCGAGCGGCGTGGTGTCGCCGTGGTCGTGGTGCCGGGCGAGGTCTTCCGGAGCCGACCCTCGCAGCGGGGGCGCGGGGTCACCAGCATCCGGCCGACCCACTCGGCCGTCGTGCCGACCGACGGCGACCTCGAGGCGGCCGCGCACCTGCTCAACGACGCCGGACGCGTCACGATCCTCGCCGGGGCCGGGTGCGCGGGTGCGCACGACGAGCTGCTGGCGGTCGCCGAGCGACTCAAGGCCCCCATCGTCCACGCCCTGCGCGGCAAGGAGTTCGTCGAGTACGACAACCCGTACGACGTCGGCATGACGGGTCTCCTCGGGTTCCCGTCGGGCTACCGCGCCATGGAGCACTGCGACGCGCTGCTCATGCTCGGCACCGACTTCCCCTACCGTGAGTTCTTCCCGACGGACGCGCGGGTGGTCCAGGTCGACATCCGCGGCGAGCACATCGGTCGCCGCGTCCAGGTGGAGGTGCCGCTCGTCGGAGGCGTCAAGGAGACGCTCGTCGCGCTGCTCCCCCGCCTGGACCGCTCCCGCGACAAGGAGCACCTCGGCAGGATGACGGCCCACTACCGCCGCACCCGGGCCCGCTACGACACGCTGACCGGGCTCGGTGCCGGCGACGGACCGCTCCATCCGCAGGCCGTCGTCGCGGCCGTGGACCGGGTGGCGGCTGACGACGCCGTCCTGATCCCGGACGTGGGCACGCCGACCTTGTGGGCCGCCCGGTACCTGACGATGAACGGCCGACGGCGGCTGATCGGGTCGTTCAGCCACGGGACGATGGCCAACGCACTGCCGCAGGCCATCGGCGTCCAGAGCGCCCACCCGGGTAGGCAGGTCGTCGCGCTCTCCGGCGACGGCGGACTGACGATGCTGCTCGGCGAGCTGCTGACGCTGCGGCAGCTGGCGCTGCCGGTCAAGGTCGTCGTGCTGAACAACAGCTCGCTGTCGTTCGTCGAGCTCGAGATGAAGGCGGACGGCTTCGTGAACTTCGGCACCGAGCTCGACAACCCCGAGCTCGCCGGGGTGGCCCGCGCCGTCGGCCTGCACGGCGTGCGAGTCTCACGGCCCGACGAGCTCGAGCCGGCGCTGGAGGAGGCCTTCGCACACGAGGGCCCGGCTCTGATCGAGGTCATGACCGTCCGGCACGAGATCGCCATCCCTCCCACCGTCACCCTCGGGCAGGTCACGGGGTTCGGCCTGTGGGCGAGTCGCTCGGTGCTGAGCGGGGCGGGTGACGCCGTCATCGAAGTGGCTCGCAGCAACCTGCGCCAGCTCGCCCTCGAGTAGCGCGCACCCGGCCGATCAGCTGCGGACACGACGCAGGCGTGCACGGTGGCGGTGATCCACGGGATCACTCCCGACCACCCCGACCGCCGCCCGTCGGGTGCGCTGCGACGGGCGACGCCGGGATCGGTGCCGCTGCCTGCGCCGGTGACCAGCGCGACTGCGCCCTCCAGGTCACTCAGGCAGGCCCGTCCCAGCCTGCTCGCGCACCATGTACTCGGCGTACCAGGACGGCCACTCGGCGTCCTCGTGGCCGATGCGCGCCTCATGCTCTCCGTGCGCCGCAGCCGCGCGCGAGAGAGCGCGGACGAGGTCGTCGACGGATGCGAAGGCCGTTGCGGCCGCGTCGATGCGGCCAGGGAGTCGTGTGGTGACCTCCTGCACGACCCAGCCGTTGCCATCCACGTCGGCGAAGGAGAGGAACGAGCCGTAGCTGTTCCGGTCCGGGTCGGGGCCGGGGACACGCCCCTCGGCTCCCGCATGATGGAAGATGCCGCCGACGTCGTGGAAGACCTCGCTCACCTCGATCCCGGCAGAGACGAGCTCTGCGTGGGCCGCCAGGATGTCGTCGACGACCAGGTGCAGCCCCTGGGCCGTCCCGGGGACCTGCTCGGTGACACCGGTCCCGAAGATGATCGCGGCCGGGGAGCCCGGCGGAGTCAGCTGGACGACGCGGAACGCTTCGTCCGTCGTGACGTCGGCGTCGAGCCGCCATCCCAACGACTTGTAGAACTGCACCGACCGGTCGACGTCCGACACGGGGATCACGACGACCTCGAGTTTCATGTCCATGTGCTGCGCTCCTTCTGATGATGACGATCAGGACGAGCCCACGGTCGTCGCCCGCGGGCCCTCGTCGCGCCCGTGCCCGTCACTGGTGGGGGCGACCAGTGGTCGGCACGGGCGCGATGGCCGGGCGACTCCACGATCGTGGAGAGCGACAGCAGATCGACGAGCCGGAGGGTCGCCATGCAGTTCCTGGTCGACATGACCACTCACGTCCCGGAGGGGACCTCGGAGAGCGAGGTCGCCGCGATGCGCGCCCGTGAGGCAGCGAACACGACTGAGCTCGTCCGGGCGGGCCGCGTGCTGCGCCTGTGGCGCCCACCCCTGCGGCCGGGCGAGTGGCGCACGCTGGGCCTGTTCGCCGCAGCCGGTGACGCCGACCTTCGAGACACGCTGGGCTCGATGCCCCTGCACGTGTGGCGTCGCGACACGGTCACCGTGCTCCGCCCGCACGTCAACGACCCGGGCCTGGACGGCGTGGACCTCGATCCGGACGCCACCGAGTTCTTCACCTGGTTCGCCCTGGCGATCCCCGAGGGAGCCGGCAGCGAGCAGGTTGCCGGGCTGACCGCTGCCGAGGGGGCCCGGACCCGCGCACTGGCTTCGGCCGGCAGGCTGCTGCGGCTCTGGTCCCTGCCGGAGGCCGGCCACAGCCTCGGGCACTGGCAGGCGGGCGACCAGGCTGAGATGGAGCGGCACCTGAGCTCGCTCCCGCTGGCGGGATGGCTGACAGTCACGACGCAGCTGTTGACGCCGCATCCGAGCGACCCGACCCAGGGCCAGGCGACCAGGAGCAGCGCATGACCGCCGGCACGCCTGCGCGCCCGGCCGCTGACAGCAGGTCCGGCGAGCTCGTCGCCCTGCGAAGTACGGCCGGCGTGGCGCTGGTGACCGCGACCGTGCTGGCGTCCATGGTGGGCTTCCTCGACGCGTTCATGGTCAACGTCGCCGTCCCGGCGATCGCCGTCGACCTGGACGCGAGCGTGAGCCAGCTGCAGTGGGTCCTGACCGGGTACCTGGTCACCGTCGCCGCCCTGCTGCTGCTGGCCGGCTCGCTGGCCGACCACTTCGGCCGCAGGACCATCCTCGTCACCGGACTGCTCGTGATGCTCGTCGCCTCCGTGGGGTGCGCGGCCGCGGAGGGAGTCACGACGCTGGTGATCGCGCGCCTGGTCCAGGGCGTGGGCGGGGCCCTCGTCGTGCCCAGCAGCCTGGCCATGCTCAACGGGTCGCTGAGGACCGCGGACCGCGCCCGCGGCATCGGCCTGTGGGCCGGGCTGTCGACCTTGGGCAGCACGTTCGGCCCCTACGGCGGGGGCTGGCTCGTCGACCACGCTTCGTGGCGCTACGTCTTCCTGCTCAACATCCCGATCATCCTCGGCGCGCTCCTGGTCCTGACCCGCGTCCCGGAGCCGACGCGGACTCCCCGCCCGCTCTCCCTGGACCTCCTGGGCGCCGTGCCCGCCGTCGCAGGGCTCGGTGGGGTCATCTACGCACTGACGGAAGGCCCCGAACGTGGCTGGGGCGACCCGCTGGTGCAGCTGGCCGCGATCGTCGGGATCGTGGGCCTGGCGGTCCTGGTCCCCCTGGAGCAGCGCCGGCGCAACCCGCTGCTGAGGACCGAGCTCTTCCGCTCGAGGCAGTTCGACGCGATCAACGGCGCGACCCTGCTGTTCTACGGCGCGCTCGCCGCGGCGAGCTACCTCGTCGTCCTGCAGTGCGAGCTCCAGCTCGGCTACAGCGCGACCGACGCCGGTGCGGCGCTCATTCCCGAGTCGGTCGTCTTCCTGCTCGTGTCGCCCTTCGTCGGCGGCCTGGTCAACCGGACCGGCACGCGGTGGCCGATGGCGATCGGCATCCTCATCGTGGCCGTGGGCTTCGTGTGGCTCTCCGCCGTCGAGCGCGGCGACTCCTATGCCAGTGCCATCCTCCCGGGTGCCGTCCTCTGGGGGCTCGGCATCGGTCTCGCGGTGGCCCCGCTCACCGCGGGCGTGCTTGCGGCGGTGGACGACGCCGACCTCGGCGAGGCCTCCGCCATCAACGACGCCTCCTCGCGTGTCGGTGGTGTGGTCATGGTGGCTCTCGTCCCCGTGCTCATCGGCGCGGGCAGTGCACGCGGCCTCGCGGAATCGCTCCGAGACGGGTTCCCGGTCGCCATGTTGGTCATGGCCGGCCTGTGCGCGGCCGCCGCCGTGCTCACCGTCGTCTTCGTCTCCCGCGACCGGACGCCACACCGTCGGCTGCCGGCCGCGTCGCCGCGGGTCGCGGTCTGCCTGCTTCCAGACGCCGCCGTACGCACCGACAGGAGAACCCCGTGAACGACATCGAACCGACGCCCTCCCTCCAGGGCCAGACCGTCGTCGTCCTCGGCGGCAGCTCCGGGATCGGCCTCGAGACTGCACGCCTTGCCCGAAGCGCGGCGGCCGAGGTGATCGTGACCGGGCGCGACAGCGAACGGCTGAGGCAGGCAGGGGTCGAGCTGGGGGCGGTCCGCACGGCGCAGCTCGACCTCGCCGACGCGGCGGGCATCTCGGAGTTCTTCGAAGGCCTGTCCGCACCGGTGGACCACGTCCTGGTCACCGGCGGCGGCCCGACGTACGGCACGATCGCCGACCTCGACTTCGACGACGCTCGCCGGGTGCTCGACGAGCACCTTCTCGGCTCCCTCCGGGTGGCCAGGCACGCCGCGCACAGCGTCCGAGCCGGTGGTTCCCTCACCCTGATCACCGGGTCGCACGCACGCCGGCCAGGCCCAGGGTTGAGCATCGCGGCCATCGCGGCCGCCGCCGTCCCGGTCATCGCCGCGAACGCTGCCGTGGAGCTGTCACCCGTGCGCGTCAACGCTATCGCCGCCGGCTTCGTGGACACGCCGCTGTCAGCGCGACTGCTCGGTGCCGAGCTCGAGACCCGTCGAGCCGAGCTCCGGCAGACGCTCCCCATCCATCGGGTGGTGAACGCAGCGGACGTGGCGGCAACAGCTCTGCACCTGATGACCAACACCGCGGTCACCGGGGCGACCTACGACGTCGACGGCGGTCAGCAGCTCATTCCGTGACGGGTGTCAGGGCGGCGTCCAGCACCGAACCGCGCAGCTGCCGGCGAGATGAGACGGGTCGGCACCTCGGTGAGCGCTCCGGGGACGCCCCACCTCGGCCTCGCGGGTGTACGTCGACCGCATGGGCTCCCGACCGACCAGCTCGATGACGCGCGCACCCGGCGCCGGCGGCCCGCCGTGCGGTTCACTGGCTGCCCAGCCGCGGCGTCCTCGGCACGCGCCTCGGGTCGGGTGCCAGTGGGCGGCAGACCCCCCGGGGCCGGGGACCAGTGACTGCTACGGGCGCGAACCCGACACGTGACGGAGGACGGTGGGCACGCCGCAGAGATCGAAGGCGGCGTCCTGGAAGCCAGCACCGACCAGTGGAGGGCCCCCATGCGTTCAGACATCGTGCCGGGAGGGGTTTTCCCCGACTACCTGCTGCCCGACCACACGGCCGCCACCCGCGAGTCCAGGCCGGACTGGGATCTCGCTGCACCCGGGCTGCGCGAGGCATGGAGGACGGGTGACCTGTCTTCCTTTCACGGGTGGGACCGCCGTACGCCGGATGAGATCCGGGTCGCGCTCGGGCGCTGAGGGGAGATGACACGGATGACCATGCAGCTGGACGCGCCGATCGCCGCGGTCTCCGACATCCCGGCGGCGCCACGACAGGCCGGCCCGGCGCTGTTGCTCCTCCTCGCGACCGAGGGCCTGACCGAGGAGTGGAGCCTTCTCGCGGCCGCGACGCTGGTCGTGGGCGAGGTGGTGGCCGGCTCCGAGATCGACGCCTTGGTGTCGGCGGGCGTCGTCAGGAGGCAGCACGGCACGGTCGTGTTGAGCGACGGCGGCACCCTGGCACGCGTTCTCGAGTCAGCTCCCCAGACGGCAGTGCGCGACGCGCACGCGGCCTGGGCTCGCGTGCTCGCCGGCGACCCGGTGAGCCGGGCACGCCACGATGCGCTTGCTCTCATGGTCCCCGGCCCCGCCGCGTCGCACAGTGCCGGCCCGGTCACGCCATCACCGCCTTCCCGGGCGAGCTCGTCGTGAGTTCGCTGATGCGCGCGCAGGTCGTGGCCCTGACCGACTGCGTCGTCCTGGTGACCGGCGCGCGCGCCGAGCCGTCGCGGTCAGCGTAGGAGGTGTCGAGGTGCAGGCGAACAGGACAGCCGTCGAGGAGCACTGGCGCGCATCGGAGCGCTCGGACAGTGCGACAGAGCACGCCATCTATGCGGACGACGCCCTGTTGGAGTACCAGCAGTCGGGTGAGCGGTTCCGGGGGCGAACCAAGATCGCGGCGCAACGGGAGGGCCACCCTGCTGACCGGCACTTCACGGTGCTCCGGATCATCGGCGTGGACGACCTCTGGGTCAGCGAGGTCGTCATCTCGTACGACGGCGTCCCGTCCTTCTCGGTCTCGATCATGGAGTTCCAGGAAGGAAAGGTCGTGCGCGAGACGCAGTACTTCGCCGACCCGTTCGAGGCACCGCCGTCTCGAGCGGCACTGACCGAGCATCCCACCTCCGGGCGGACCTGAGCCTTGGCTGGCGACGAGGACCTCCTGCGCCACGTGGGACGACCCGGGGGCCGGACTGGTGGTGGACCCGTGAGCACCGAGAAGGTCACCCCTCCGCACTTCGGGATCCCGTTCGGATTCGCGGGCCTCGCCGGCGCCTGGCGGCTGCTCGACTGGCGCTGGGCCCAGCCGGTCGCAGACCTGCTTGCCGGCTTCTCCGCAGTGGTGCTGCTGGTCCTGGTGACCCAGTGGCTGTCTCAGCTCTGGCGCCGCGACAGCCACCTGGCGGTCGAGCTGCGGGATCCGGTGCAAGGTCCGTCGGTCCCGGTGTGCGCCATCACCGCGATGCTGCTGTCGGGCCGGCTGGTGGGGCTGCACCTCCTGGTGGGTCGGCCGCTCGTCGTCTGCTTCGCCGCTCTCACGCTCGCCGGTGGGTCGGCGGTCGTCGCCGCGTGGTTGCTCGCGAGGCTGCCCCTGCGCAGCTACCACCCTGGCTTCTACCTGCCGACAGCCGGCGGGTCCCTGCTCGCGGCACAGGCCCTGGGCGCGCTCGGCCACGGCACGACCTCCCGCGTCCTGCTCGGCGTCGGCGTCGCGTGCTGGCTCGTGCTCGGCGTCGTGACGACCGTGCGGCTGGTCGTCGCTCCTCTGCCGGCCGCGCTCCGTCCCGCCCTGGTCATCGAGCTGGCCGCGCCCGCGCTCGCGGCCAACACCTACCTCACGGTCAACGCCCGGTACGACGGATGGGCGGTTGCGCTGACGGTGCTCACCCTGCTGCTGGCGCTCGCGCAAGTGCCCCTGGCGCCCTACTACCGCGCTGCCCCGTTCGGCATCGGCCACTGGTCCGCCGGGTTCAGCTACGCCACCGTGGCCGCCCTCGCGCTGCGTTGGGTCGACCATGAGCAACCGCCCGCCGCGACCGTGTGGAGTGCCCTCACGATCACCTTCGCCACCGGAGTGCTGGCGGCGCTCAGCGTGGCGACGCTAAGGGCGGATCGTCGTGCCCGCTGAACCCGCCACGAGGCCGGCCACATCCTCGAGCGCACCGATCACGGCGCGGTTCCCGGTGGCGCAGACGAACCCGACGCAGGCCGCGACCTTGGCCCGCATCGAGCCGGCCGGGTAGCCGTCCGCGTGCGCATCGGAGACCCGGAGCTCGGGGAGTACCTGCGCAGCCCGTGAGCCGTAGCCGCTCATCACGCCGGCGCCGAGGGCAGACCGAACCCGCGGCTGCTCTCTTCCGGTACTGAGGTGAGGGCCATGGGCGCTCCTCGCAGGTGACTGGGAACCGAGAACGACCACCGACGCAGCCACGTCACGCCTCGCGAGCCGACCAGGGCGTCGACCGCCACCGGAGCTGGACCATCGGTGCCCAGGGACGGCGTTATCGATGCGCGACCGAGTGCGACGGGCTTCGCGTTCACAACTCCCAGCGAAGGACCAGCAGCGCTCGGCTCACACACTGCCTGTCGACTGGTTCGCCACCGGCCCGGCGGAGCTCAGGTCCAGCGGGACAGCGAGCGCGGAGGCGGACCGGGCACGAATCCCGCCCCACAGAGTCAGAGCTCCGAGCAACAAGACCGGCGCCATGGCCGCGTCGGACCACGGGGCTGTGTCGTACGAGGCGTACCCGCCGGTCGCAACCGGCCCGAGCACGAGCAGCACGGGAAGCGGCGTGGAACAGCCGACCACGAACGCGGTCGCTACGCCCCAAGCAGAACGCCGGCCGGGAGCTCGAGCCGCCTCCACGCATGCGCCGAACGTGAGTGCCGCAGGCCACAACAGGACCCACACCAGCCCGGCCGCTGGAGTCAGGGCCGACGAGACCACATCGCCCCGCATCCCAGAGCGGAGCCCTTCAAGCCCGAGCAGCACCAAGCTCGCTGCCGGGGCGACGGCCAAGGCCCACCTGAGAACCCGATGTAGCGACGGCGCAAGTAGCGCCGGGAGCAGCAAGGCGACGCCGGCCAACAGCAATATCCCGATCCCGGACAGTTCCGCGGCACGCCCGACCGGAGACCACGGGTCGCCCGGCACGAGGAAGTCGTACCTGTGGTCTTGCAGCGGGAGGCACCCGCCGTCGTCGAACTGCCCCCACCTGCATTCGGGCCACCAGCGCTGCCAGGCTGCCGCATAGGCGAAAGCGGCAGCAGCGGCGAGCAGTACGGACGCCGCCGCCCGAGTCGCTCTGTCCGCCATGGTCCGAGGGGAGCACGGCCAAGCGAGTCCGGGCATCCCCACATTGGCGGAGATACCGGGCACACATAACGCGCCGCCCGCCGCGCCTGTCCTCCTCCGACGACGGTGTCGGTGTCCTCGCCACGGCGACCGTCCGTTGGACCGGCTGGCCCGGTCGATCCGACCGCATCTCCCGTCACCGCGGAGGCGGCTTCCAAGCCGGGCTACGAGGGAGACGCGGCGGCATCGACTCGATTGAGGACTTCGGCCGCCGCGACCGTCAGCGGCATGCGCTCCTGCTCAACGCGGTGGAGCTCGTCCCGATCTCAATCGCTGCCCGCGAGGACCTCCGCCAGGCCTTGTCGGGTGTGCAGCCACTTCGCGTGCGTGCCCGTGGAGGCGCCTGTCGGAATCGAACCGATGGTCTTCTCTCACGAGGGAATGGCGCAGCGAACCGGAGCCGAGGCCCGAAGGCCTCGGCTCCGATTTCGCGAAGGAGTGCAGCCTTTTCGCTGAAACCCCTCTGTCTGTTGGTGGAGCTGCGGGGAATCGAACCCCGGTCCTCGAGCGTCGAACCAGGTCTTCTCCGGGTGCAGTCCGCGATGTCGTTTTCTCAGCCCCGGGACTCGCACGGACACGTCCCCGACAGGCTCAGTCACGGAATAGTCCCGCTCACCCTCCGCGACACGGAGTGAGCAGCAAGTCTCCTAGATGACGCCAGGGTCCGGGACGGAGACGGATGCCCGGTCTGACGCTTCGATCACCGCTCAGGCGGCGAGAGCGAAGGAACTGCGCTTAGCGTTGGCAGTTATTGGTTTCCAGCGATCGTTTACGAGATGACGCTGGCTCCTCGACCCGCTTCCCCTGGAACTAACGTCCCAAGTCGAAACCGATCAGCCCCTCTTGAGTTGTGTCACCAGTCTACTGGTCACAACAGGCGGCCGGCACCAGGGATTCCCACCGAGGCCGGCGCCGGCTCGACGACCCCCGCCACGCCCGGCCGCGATCCGTGGTCCCCGGAGCTCATCTGCGCCAGGTGAGGTTGCCGTCGAGGAACGTGTGCACGAAGCCACAGGACTGGCAGATGGCTCCGTCGCCGGAGCGGTTGGCCCAGTCCAGGTCCATGAAGCTCATCCCGGTGGTGTTCATCTTCACCTCGCGGCGGGCGAACCGGACCCCGCCGCAGACCAGGCAGGAGAGCACCTTCCCGTTCCCCAGGACCACGTCTCCGTCGGGCTCGGCCGCACCGCCCCCACCCAGTCCTTCGAGCAGGGCCGGGTCGTTCCTCAGCTGGTCGTACTCCCTCGTCATGACGGGAGGTCTACCCCGTTCCGGGCCTCCTCGAACGGAGGCAGGTCCCCGGCGCTACGCGGCCGCCCCGAGGCGCACCAGGACGACCGGCTGGCCGGCCTCGGCGGGCGTGTCCGGCCAGCGCCGCAGGTACGCCGCGAGCACCGCGTCGTACTCCGGATCGTCGGGACCGAGGCACCGGGCGGACGCCGGCGCCCAGACGCCCTCGCGGAGCACCTCGACCGGGGTCGGCGCAGGGTTGAGGTTGCGCCACCAGGTCTTGTGCGCGGGTCGTCCCGGCACCACGGCGAGTCCGCCCGGCGCCACGGCGTACTGGACCGGGAGGCGGTACCGGCGTCCCGAGACGCGGCCGCGCACCTCGAGGCCGAGCAGGGCCCGCTGCAACCCCGTCGGTCGGTGCGAGACCAGCAACGCCAGCACCACCCGGCTCGCCGCCGACACTCCCGAGAGGGTCGGCAGGAACAGCCCGGACACGAGTCCGAGCGCAGCGCCGGCGGCCGCGCCGGTGACCGCGCCCACGGGGAGCACGGCTCCGGCCGGCCAGCCGGTGTCGGGAAGAGTGGCCCCGCCGAAGATCAGGATCATCGCTACGGGCCAGGCCGCGGCGTTCGCCGCCACCCACCGGGTGGGGTGCCGCACGGCGCCCCGCAGGGCGTACGCCTGGACGGCACCGAGCACGGAGCCCAGCACCAGGCCCAGGGCGAGCGCCCCGACGACGACCAGCAGCACGGGGGGCTGCTCGGCGTCGCCTCCTCCACCGAGGGTGGACGGCGCAGTGGCCGCGGCCCAGCCCAACCCGGCGACGACCACGGTCGCCACCAGGTAGCGCACTCGGGACAGCGCCGGCGCGACACGGGCGAGGACCGTGGCCTGGGCCAGACCCAGTGCCGTCCCCTCGACGAGTCCTCCGGCAACAACGACACCCAACGCCACAGGACCGCTCACCCCGTCGGCCAGCGTCGCCGCCCCTGCCGCAGCCGTCATCCCCACCATCTCGGCCGCCGTGCAGGCGGCGATCCAGAGGCGGTACGGCGTGGCCCGGTCGGAGCGGACGTCGGTCTCGAGCACGGCTCCAGTCCACTCCGGAGCGCCGTCACCCGGCAGGGCCGAAGGTCACCTCGGACCGGGGCCGAACAGCGCGGCGCCGTTCTCCCAGCAGACCCGGCGCAGCCAGTCGTCGCCGAGGTCGAGCCGGGCGAGCCCCTCGAGCTGGTGCGCGTAGGGGTACGGGATGGTCGGGAAGTCGCTGCCCAGCAGTACCCGGTGACCCAGGTCGCGCAGCCGCGGCACGAGCTGCGACGGGTAGGCCGGGAAGAAGGCGGTGAACACCATCGTGGTGTCGAGGTGGACCCGCTCGTGGCGGGCGGCCAGGTCGAGGAACTCCTCGCACTCCGGCGCGCCCATGTGGGCGACCAGCAGCGTGAGCCGCGGGAAGCGCCGCAGCAACCGCTCAGTCGAGCCCGGCCCGGTGAAGTCGTTGCCGACCGGGCCCGACCCGGCGTGCACCACCACCGGGGTCCCGGCGTCCTCGAGCGTGCCCCACACGCCGTCGAGGAGCGGATCGTCGAGGTGGAACTCCCCCACCTGCAGGTGCACCTTGAACACCTCCACGCCGGCGCGGACCAGCTCCTCGACGTACGCCGCCGCCGACTCCTCGGGGTAGAACGTCGCCGACCACAGGGACTCCGGCACGTCGCGGGCGAAGCCTGCAGCCCACTCGTTGAGGTACGCCGCGACGCCGGGCTTGTGCGCGTACGGCAGGGTCGGGAACCGGCGTACCCCCATCGCGCGCAGGATCTCCACGCGCTCCGCGTGGTCCTGGCGGTACCGGATCGGCCACTCCCGCCCGATCTTGGGGCCGGCGGCGTCGAACTGGGCGTACACCGCGCGCTGGATGTTCGGGGGCAGGAAGTGCACGTGCGCGTCGAACAGGCCGGGCAGGCCCAGGGCCTCCCAGAACGCCCGCACGGCGGGGACGTCGGGATCAGTCACCCATGCCCTTGAGCCGGCGGCCCACGGCCTGCTGGGTCTCCCGGTCGGCCTGTCGCTCGGCCAGGGCGTGCCGCTTGTCCCACGACTTCTTGCCCTTGGCGAGCGCGATCTCGACCTTGGCCCGGCCGTCCTTGAAGTACAGCGCGAGCGGGACGACCGTCAGGCCCTTCTCGTTGACGCGCCGTTCGATCTTGTCGATCTCCTCGCGGTTGAGCAGCAGCTTGCGCTTGCGCCGGGCCGAGTGGTTGGTCCAGGTGCCCTGGGTGTACTCCGGGATGTGCACGCCGTGCAGCCAGGCCTCGTGGCCGTCGATGTCGACGAACCCGTCCACCAGGGACGCGCGGCCCTGGCGCAGCGACTTCACCTCGGTGCCCTGGAGGACCAGGCCGGCCTCGTAGGTGTCCTCGATGTGGTACTCGTGCCGCGCCTTCTTGTTCTGCGCGATGAGCTTGCGCCCCTGCTCCCTGGCCATCCCACCATTCTCTCAGCGACGCGCAACCTCGTTGAATCGGGACTTCCGGTCACTCGACGGTCAGGGGAGCCAGTTCATGGGGTCGACGGCGGTGCCGTTCACGAGGATGGTGAAGTGCAGGTGGCAGCCGGTGGACCAGCCGGTCGAGCCGACGTACCCGACGACCTCGCCCTGACCGACGTGGGCGCCGACGCCGACGCGGTACGACGTCGCGTGGTTGTAGACGGCCGTGACGTTCTTGCCGTTGATCTGGCCGAGGCTCAGGTAGAGCCGGTTGCCGTAGACGTCCGACCAGTAGCGCGCGATCACGGTGCCGCCGGCGACCGCGCGCATCGGCTCGCCGCAGGAGACGCCGAAGTCGGTGCCGTCGTGCAGGCCCCAGTAGTGGTAGATCGGGTGGATCCGGTAGCCGAACGGCGAGGTGATGGCACCCGGGACGGGCCGGATGAACAGCCCGTTGGTCGGGCCGGTGTAGCCGCCCCTGGAGCGGCGCGCGGCGGCCAGGATCAGCTGCCTGACGTGGTTCTCGCGGCGCTTGGCCTCCTGCAGGTCCTGGAGGTCGGCCCGCCGGGCGGTGACCGCGGCGGCTCGGGCGTCCCGGCGGGACACGACCAGTCCCACGACCTTGTTCTTCGCGTCGCGGGCCTCCTGCTGGAGCCGCTCCATGGTGACCAGGTGGTCCGCGGCGGCCTGGCGCTGCACCTCGACGTCGTCGCGGGCGGCCTGGACCTGGTTCTCCCGCACCTGGAGGAGCACCTCGGCGGCGTGCAGGTCGTCGTACGCCACCGACTCACGACCCACGATGGCGTCGTTGAGCGCCTCCTGGCGGGTCAGGTCGGTGGTCGACTGCGACCTCAGCAGGCTCATGAACGCGAGCAGCTGCGGATCGCCCTGCTCGTAGATGTCGGTGACCGTGTCGGTCAGCTTCGCGCGCTGGTCGGTGAGCGCGGCCTGCCCGGCCGCGAGGTCGCCCTCGGCCTGGGCCAGCTTCGCCTCGGCGGCGTCCAGCCGGTCCTGCATCTCCTGGTCGCGGAGCTCGGCGGCCTGCAGGCGGGTGCTGGCGGAGCGGTACTCCGCCCGGGCCGCGGACAGCTCGCGCACCGCCTTGTCCACGGCGGCCTGCGCCGTCCGCAGCCGGCTGCTGGACTCGTCGAGGTCCTGCTGCGCGTGCTTGACCTGGCTCTGCGCCTGCTGCTGCCGGTGCTTGAGGTCCTTCGGGTCGGCGTGCGCGAGCGGTACGGCGAGCGCACCCGCCGCCAGCGAGCAGGCCACGGTGGCCGCCGCAAGGCGAGGGCGTGCGGTACGGGGGAAGAGACGCACCGGTCTGCCTTCGTGTTCGGGGAAGTGAACGCGTCGACGGTAACGCGTGCGGGTCAGACTTTGAGGTATTTGCGCGTCAGCACGAGTGTCGGGAGCAGGGTCAGCACCGGGCCCAGGATCGCCACCACGATCGCGGCGACCCAGAACTCGTCCAGGCCGATCCAGGGGATGAAGCCGACCAGGTCCTCCAGGCGGCCGCGCACGCCGAACCACATGAACGCCGCCAGCGCCCCGACGGCGACCACCACGGAGATCGCCGCGGTCACCAGCGCCTCCATCAGGAACGGCAGCGTGATGTAGAGCGACGAGGCGCCCACCAGGCGCATGATGCCGATCTCCCGGCGCCGCGCGAACGCCGCCAGCCGGATGGTGTTGGCCACCAGGAGCAGCGCCGCGACGACCAGGAAGCCCGCGATGAGCAGCGCGCCCTTCTGCATCACGTCGAGCCCCTGGAGGACGGGCCCGACGACCTGGCGCTGGTCGCGGACGTTGCTGACGCCGTCCAGCCCGACGATCGCGCTCTCGATGCCTTGGTACTGGTCCGGATCCTTGAGCGTGATCCAGACCGACTCCGGCATGTCCTCGGCCGTGGCGGCCGGGTTCGGGCCCTCGAACCTGTCCGCGCCGAGGAGGTCCTTGATCTTCGCGAAGGCCTCCTCCTTGCTCTCGAAGCGGTAGCTGTCGACCTCGGGGCTCTCGTCGACGACCTTGGCGATCCGCTCCTTCTGCGCGTCGGTGACCTCGCTGGTGCACGCGGGGTTGTCGTCCCGTGCCTTGCAGAGGAAGGCGGTGATCTGGAGCTCGGAGCCCCATTGCTCAGCGGCCTTGTCGGCCTGGGTGTTCAGCAGGACGCCGAGGCCGACGAGGGTCAGCGACACGAACAGCGTGAGGATCACCGCGAGGTGCATCGACAGGTTGCGGCGCAGGCCCTGGCCGAGCTCGGAGAAGACGTAGCGAAGCTGCATGAGAGGTGAGAGTCCTTGGTGTCGGCTGCGTCGCGGATCAGTGCTGGAAGCCGTAGATGCCCTGGGCCTGGTCGCGCACGACCCGGCCGTCGTCGAGCTCGATCACGCGCTTGCGCATCTGGTCGACGATCCCGGCGTCGTGGGTGGCCATCAGGACGGTGGTGCCGGTCCGGTTGATCCGGTCCAGCAGCTTCATGATCCCGACCGACGTGGTCGGGTCCAGGTTGCCGGTCGGCTCGTCGGCGATCAGGATCATCGGCCGGTTCACGAACGCCCGGGCGATCGCGACGCGCTGCTGCTCGCCACCGGACAGCTCGTCGGGCATCCGGTCGCCCTTGCCGTCGAGGCCGACCAGCTCGAGGGTCTCCGGCACGACCTCGGTGATCTCCGACCGGGACCGGCCGATCACCTGGAGCGCGAAGGCGACGTTCTCGCTGACGGTCTTGTTCGGCAGCAGCCGGAAGTCCTGGAACACCGTGCCGATCTGGCGGCGCAGCCGGGGCACCTTCCAGCTCGCGAGCCGGTTGATCTCCTTGCCGGCGACGTAGACGCGGCCGGTCGTGGGGCGGTACTCGCGCAGCACCAGCCGGAGGAACGTCGACTTGCCGGACCCCGACGAGCCGACGAGGAAGACGAACTCGCCCTTCTCGATGTCGACCGTCACCTGGTCCAGCGCGTTGTGCGCCTGGCCGGGGTAGGTCTTGACGACCTTCTCGAAGCGGATCACGGGAGTCGAGCGTAGACGAGGCACCTGAGAGATCCGGCAGGGCAGCCCCTAGGTTGGGGGCATGTCCCGCGCCGTCGTCGCCGTCGTCGCCGTCGCGCTCGCGCTCAGCGCGTGCTCCGGGGGTGGCTCCGAGCCCGCCGCGCGGCCGTCGACGGTGGCGCCGACCCCGCTCTCGGAGCTCGCGACCGGCACGTTGACCGCCGCCCGCGCCGACTTCTGCTCGCAGGTCGCCCCGACCGCCGTCGAGGACGCGCTCGGCACCGAGCCGGACGCGACCGACGCCTGGGCGAACGGCGACCGCGCGCAGCTCGCCGAGGGCGTGACCGACGTCGCCCACGAGTACGGCTGCCGCTGGCGCTCGTCCGACGGTACGACGGCGCAGGGCTGGGTCTTCGCGCCGCCGGTGACGCCGGGCCAGGCCGAGCGGCTCCGGCACGCGGCGATCGCGGCGGACGGCTGCCGGGCCGTCCCGGACGCGCCGCCGTTCGGCAGCCGGTCGGTCGCGGTGCGCTGCGACGACGGCACCACGTCGTACCACGGGCTGTTCGGCGACGCCTGGCTCTCCTGCTCGCTGACCGCGTCGGGATCCGACGCCCTGGACCGCACCGGGCGCTGGTGCGTCACGGTCGCGCAGGCGGCGACTGCCTGAGATTCGTCTCACGATCCGCGCGGCGGGCTCGTCGGCCTCCACCTTTTGTGTATTAATTGGGTCGACTTAATCGCCTAATCGGAAGGCACACCCATGCAGCACTCCGCTCATCCCCCTCGACGGGGGCCCTTCACGGTCATCACCGCCGTCCTCGTCGCCCTGGCCGCGGCGTTCGCCCTCGCCGCCTGCAGCTCCGAGGAGAAGGGCCCGCACCTGGCGCTGACCGCGGCCGTGCCCGACCAGGTGCCCGACGGCACGGTGCTGCGGATCGGTGATCCCGCCACGCAGGTCGCGCTCGAGCAGTCCGGCCTGATCGACGACCTCGACGTCGACGTCGAATGGGCCAACATCAGCGGCGGCCCGAAGACGCTCGAGGCGTTCCGCGCGAACGCGCTCGACGCGGGCGCCGTCGCCGACATCCCGCCGCTGTTCGCGCAGTGGACCGGCACCGACGTCAAGATCATCGCCGCCCGCGAGACCGTCGACCCGCTCGACCACCCGACGTACGAGCTCGGCGTGGCGCCCGGGGTCTCGGTGAAGGACCTCTCGGACCTGGCCGGCAAGAAGATCGCCTACAGCCCGGGCCAGGCCCAGGGGGCGCTGGTGCTCCGCACACTGGAGAAGGCCGGGCTCGACGAGAGCGACGTCGACCTGGTGGAGATGACCAGCGTCGACGACTCCTTCGTCAACGCCCTCGCGTCCGGGCAGGTCGACGTCGCCCCGCTCGGCCAGGCGCTGGTCAAGACCTACCTCGCCAAGTACCAGCGTGACGGCGCGACGACCATCCCCACCGGGATCCGCGACGACGCCTGGACGCTCTACACGCCCACCTCGGTGCTCGAGGACGCCAACAAGGCCGCGGCGCTGAAGAAGTACGTCGCGATCTGGGCCGAGGCGCAGGACTGGATCAACGAGCACCCCGACGAGTTCGCACAGGCCTACTACGTCGACCACGAGGGCCTCTCCCCCGATGACGCGAAATACGTCGTGGACGCCCTCGGCAAGTTCAAGGTCCCGACCAGCTGGGACGGCTTCATCCAGCGCGAGAAGCAGACCGCGGAGCTGCTGGCCGAGAAGCAGGACCACGACCCGCTCGACGTGCCGGCGCTCTTCGACCGGCGCTACGAGAAGGCGATCGCGGAGGCGCTGTCGTGACCACCGTCCAGGAACGCGCCACGGTGGCGCCCCGGCGCGGGGACCGGGTCGACGAGCGCGTCGTACGCCGTCGGCTCGGCCCCGGGAAGCGGATCCCCTTCGGCTTCTGGATCGGGCCGGTCCTGCTGGTCGGGCTCTGGGCGCTCGCCTCCGCGACCGGCGCCCTCGACCCCCGCACGATGTCGGAGCCGTGGACGGTCGTGTCGACCGCCCGCGACCTGATCGAGAGCGGCCGCCTCCAGGAGAACCTGGTGACGTCCGCGGTCCGGGCCGGCCTCGGCCTCGCCCTCGGCGTGGCCGCCGGGACCGCCCTCGCGGTGGTCTCCGGACTGTCCCGGGTCGGCGAGTCCGTGGTGGACGGACCGGTGCAGATCAAGCGGTCGATCCCGAGCCTGGCACTGATCCCCCTGCTGATCCTGTGGCTCGGGATCGGCGAGGAGATGAAGGTGATCACGATCGCCCTCGGCGTCGCCGTGCCGATCTACATCCACACCCACAACGGGCTGCGCACCATCGAGCACAAGTACGGCGAGCTGGCGGAGACGATCGGCATCGGGCGGACCGCGTTCGTCCGGGCCGTCGTGCTCCCCGGCGCGATGCCCGGCTTCCTGCTGGGACTCCGGTTCGCGGTCAACGCGGCCCTGCTGTCGCTGGTCGTGGTGGAGCAGCTCAACGCCACGAGCGGGATCGGCCACATGATCACGCTCGCGTCGAACTACGGGCAGACCGACGTCATCGTCGTCGGCCTGGTCGTGTACGCCGCCCTCGGCCTGCTGGCCGACGGAGCGGTCCGGATCATCGAGAGGAAGGCACTGACATGGCGACGCACGCTGGAGGGCTGAGCACCGGAACCAGTGCGGTCCGGGTCCGGGACCTGCACCGCAGCTTCAACAAGGCGGGGGGCGTGCTCAACGGCCTCGACCTGGACATCGCCCGCGGCGAGTTCGTCGCGCTGATCGGGCGCAGCGGCAGCGGCAAGAGCACGCTGCTCCGCGCCATGGCCGGCCTGGACCGCGACGTCGCCGGCCACGGGTCGGTGCGGGTGCCCCGGCAGGTGTCGGTGGTCTTCCAGGACAGCCGGCTGCTGCCCTGGCGGCGGGTGCTCGAGAACGTCACCTTCGGGATGCGCGGCCGGGCCGCGGCCGAGAAGGGCCGCCAGGCGCTGGCCGAGGTCGGCCTCGAGGGCCGCGAGCGAGCCTGGCCGCACGAGCTCTCGGGCGGCGAGCAGCAACGCGCGGCGCTCGCCCGGTCGCTGGTGCGCGAGCCGGAGCTGCTGCTGGCCGACGAGCCGTTCGGTGCCCTGGACGCGCTGACCCGGATCCGGATGCACGTGCTGCTCCGGCGGCTCTGCGAGGCCCACCGGCCCGCCGTCCTGCTGGTCACCCACGACGTCGACGAGGCGATCGTGCTGGCCGACCGGGTGATCGTCCTCGACGACGGCGTGGTCCGGTCCGACATCCGGATCGACCTGACCGGCCGCCGGTCGCAGGCGGACCCGAGGTTCGCCGCGCTCCGCACCCGGCTCCTGGCCGAGCTCGGTGTCGAGGACGACCACGACACATCCCTCGCCGAGACCTACGGGAAGAAGGCAGCCTCGTGACCCTCCACCTCAACCTCTTCATCTATCCCGGCGGCCACCACGAGGCCGCCTGGCGCTACGCCGGCTCGGAGCCCGAGCGCGTCATGCACCTCTCCTACTACGCCGAGCTGGCGCAGCGGGCCGAGGCCGCGAAGTTCGACGCGATCTTCTTCGCCGACGGCCCCTCGCTGATGGAGAACGTCCAGTACGCCGCCCGGGTCAAGCCCGAGCCGCTCACGCTCCTGTCGGCGATCGGCGCGGTGACCGAGCGGATCGGCCTGATCGGCACCGCCTCCACGACGTACTCCCAGCCCTACAACCTGGCCCGGCAGTGGGCCTCCGTCGACCACCTCTCCGGTGGCCGGGCGGGCTGGAACATCGTCACCACGGGTGCGCCGAACGCGGCGCAGAACTTCGGGCTCGCCGAGCACCCGGTGCACGCCGAGCGGTACGCCCGCGCGGACGAGTACCTCGACGTCGTCACCAAGCTGTTCGACAGCTGGGAGGACGAGGCGCTGGTCGCGGACCCCGCGAGCGGCCTGTACGCCGACCCGGACCGCGTGCACCGGGTCGACCACACCGGCCGGTTCTTCTCGGTCGCCGGACCGCTCAACCTGCCCCGGTCGCCCCAGGGGCGGCCGGTGTACGTGCAGGCGGGGTCGTCCGACGACGGCCGCGGCTTCGCGGCCCGGTGGGCCGAGGCGATCTTCACCGCGCACCAGACCCTCGGCAGCGCGCAGGAGTTCTACGCCGACATCAAGGACCGGGCGGCGCGCCTGGGCCGCGACCCGGGCGGCGTGAAGGTGCTCCCGGGGATCAGCCCGATCCTCGGCTCCAGCCAGCGGGAGGCCGACGAGCTCGAGGAGCGGCTCAACGAGCTGACGCAGCCGGCGTACGGCCTCGGGCAGCTGCACCGGCTGACCGGAGTCGACCTGTCGTCCTACGACCTCGACGCGCCGTTCCCGCGCGAGGTGCTGGACACCGGCGGCGAGCGCAGCGAGGCCAGCCGGTTCCAGCTAGTCGTCGACATCATCCAGCGGGAGAAGCCCACGCTCCGCCAGGTCCTGCACCGGCTGGCCGGCGCGCGCGGCCACCGGGTCGTCGCCGGCACGCCGGAGCTGGTCGCCGACCAGATCCAGCTGTGGCACGAGTCCGGGGCGGCGGACGGCTTCAACGTGATGCCGCCGTACCTCCCGGGCGGGTTCGACGACTTCGTCGACCACGTCGTCCCGATCCTGCGGCAGCGCGGCCTGTTCCGCACCGAGTACGCCGGCACCACGCTGCGCGAGCACTACGGGCTCGACCGCCCCGCCAGCCAGTACACCCACCCCCTCGAGGAGACCGCATGAGCCAGTACCGCCTGCTCGGCACCACCGGCGTCCACGTCAGCCCGCTGACGCTCGGCGCGATGATGTTCGGCGCCTGGGGCAACCCGGACCACGACGACAGCATCCGGATCATCCGGCGCGCGCTCGACGCCGGCATCAACGTCATCGACACCGCGGACGTCTACGCGCGCGGCGAGTCGGAGGAGATCGTCGGCGCCGCGATCAAGGGACGCCGCGACGAGGTCGTGCTCGCGACCAAGTTCCACGGCGCGATGTCCGACGACGACCCGAACCAGGGCGGCAGCTCACGCCGCTGGATCATCCGCGAGGTCGAGCACTCGCTGCGACGCCTCGGCACCGACCACATCGACCTGTACCAGGTGCACCGGCCGCACCCCGAGATCGACATCGACGACACCCTGTCGGCACTGTCGGACCTCGTGCACGCCGGCAAGATCCGGTACGTCGGCACCTCGACCTTCCTGCCCTCGCAGCTCGTCGAGGCCCAGTGGGTCGCCGAGCGGCGCAACCGGGAGCGCCCGGTGACCGAGCAGCCGCCGTACTCGATCCTCGCCCGCGAGGTGGAGCGCGACGTGCTGCCGACCGCCCAGAAGCACGGCATCGGCATCCTGCCGTGGAGCCCGCTCGCGGGCGGCTGGCTGTCGGGGCGCTACCGCCGCGGCGAGGAGCACGTCACGTCCTCGCGCCAGCAGCGGCAGCCCGCGCGGCACGACCCGTCGCTGCCGGAGAACCGCGCCAAGCTCGAGGCGGTGCATGCGCTCCAGGACCTCGCCGACGAGGCCGGGCTGTCGCTGATCCACCTCGCGCTGGCGTTCGTGCTCGAGCACCCGGCAGTGTCGTCGGCGATCATCGGCCCGCGCACGATGGAGCAGCTCGAGTCCCAGCTCGGCGTCGAGAAGGTCTCGCTGTCGCAGGACGTCCTGGACCGCATCGACGAGATCGTCGCGCCGGGGACGACGATCAACGAGGCGGACCGCGGCTACGCGCCTCCCGCGCTCACCGACGCCCGGCTGCGGCGCGGCGGCTTCAGCCGCTGACCTGCTCCGTCGGTGCGGCCCCTGGCTCGTGCCGGACCGGGCAGCCGGCCCGGCCCGGCACGGGCCACGTGCCGAGCTTCTCGATGTCGTAGCCGTCGGGGTAGCTGCGGATCTGCGGCAGGTCCTCGACCAGCTTCGGCTCCCGGCGCGCCGGGAACGCCCGGAGCAGCAGGCCGCGGGCCCGCAGCGCTCCGCGCGAGACCGCGACGACCGGCCGCGGCGGCGTCCGGTAGCCGAACGCCGCGCGCAGCGGCGGGTCCATGAGCGACCGGCTGAACACGCCCATCACCGGGCGCGCGATCCGCGGCTGGAAGCCGACCATCAGCGCGAGCGTCGCGTCGGCGACCCGGCGGCCGCCCGCGTCGTACGCGAAGTGCTCGGCCTCGTAGGAGTCCATGAGCTGCTCGAACCCGGCGTACGTCTCGGGGATGTCCTTGATGCCCATGTGCCGGCCCAGGACGCGGTAGTACTGCACGCTCGCCTCGACCTCGTTCGGCGTCAGCGGCCGCTTGCCGTAGTCGTCGAGCCAGCGCTTCGGCACGACGACGAACGTGCTCAGCACGTAGCGGAGCTCGTGGTTCGGGATGTCGTAGGCGCGGTGCATCGCGTTGATCCGACGGATGGCGGCCTTCGCGTCCGGGTCCTCGAACCCCAGCCGGGTCGGCGGCTCGAGCAGCAGCGCGGTGTCGTCGTACCGCTTCTGCGTGCGCGCGGTGAACTCGCCGGTCCGGTCGAGCAACCCGCCGATGCCGGGCACGGCGTAGGTGCGGAACAGCGCGAAGCCGAGCGCCTGGTTCATGTCCCACGGGAACTCGTGGCCGACGACCTTCGCGTAGATCTCGACGAAGTCGCGCTGCGGGTCGAGCCGGTCGTTGTACCGCTTCCAGTGGTCGCGCCTCATCCCCGCAACCTACCCGGGGAACGGGTCGTCCGCCTGAGGGCGGCGTATAGGGGTGCGAGAAGCGGACGACCCGCGACGCGCTAGTTCTGGGCGGCCTTCTCGGCGCCGCGGCGCCACCGGATGCCCGCCTCGATGAAGTCGTCGAGGTCGCCGTCGAAGACCGCCTGCGGGTTGCCGACCTCGTAGCCGGTGCGCAGGTCCTTGACCATCTGGTACGGGTTCAGCACGTAGTTGCGCATCTGGTCGCCCCAGGCCGCGGCGACGTCGCCCTTGAGGTCCTTCTTGAGCGCGGCCTCCTCGGCCTTCTTCTTCGCGAGCAGCTTCGCCTTGAGGACGACCATCGCCGAGGCCTTGTTCTGCAGCTGCGACTTCTCGTTCTGGCAGCTGACCACGATGCCGGTCGGGATGTGGGTCAGGCGTACGGCGGAGTCGGTGGTGTTGACCGACTGGCCACCGGGACCGCCCGAGCGGAACACGTCGGTGCGGATCTCGTTCTCGTCGATCTCGATCTCGTCGGTCTGCTCGAGCACCGGCACGACCTCGACGGCGGCGAACGACGTCTGGCGGCGGCCCTGGTTGTCGAACGGGCTGATCCGCACCAGTCGGTGGGTCCCCGCCTCGACCGACAGCGTGCCGTAGGCGTACGGCGCGTGGATCGCGAACTCGGCCGACTTGATGCCGGCCTCCTCGGCGTAGGAGACGTCGAAGACCTCGACGGGGTACTTGTGCTGCTCGGCCCAGCGCGTGTACATCCGCATCAGCATCTCGGCGAAGTCCGCGGCGTCGACACCGCCGGCCCCGGAGCGGATGGTCACGATCGCCTCGCGGGCGTCGTACTCACCGGACAGCAGCGTGCGGACCTCGAGGGCCTCGACGGACTTGTGGAGGCGGCGCAGTTCCGCCTCGGCCTCGGCGATCGCGTCGGCGTCGCCCTCCTCCCGCGCCATCTCGACCATGATCGGCAGGTCGTCGACGCGCCCGTTGAGCGCGCTGAAGCGGTCGACCTCGCCCTGGAGGGCCGAGAGCCGGCCGGTCACCCGGGTGGCGTTGGCCTGGTCGTCCCAGAGGTCGGGCGCGGCGACCTGCTCACCGAGGTCGGCGATCTCGGCGCGCATCGCGTCGAGGTCCAGCACCTGCTCGATGGTGTGCATGGTCGCCTGGAGCTGCTTGATCTCTGCGTCGAAGTCCGGTCCTGCCACAAGGAGCAAGGTTACGGGCTCGCGGTGACGCGACCTACTCGGCAGCGGCGGTGACAGGCAGCGCGAGCTCGGCCCAGACCCGCTTGCCGCCGGTGTCCGCGGACTCCATGCCCCACGACGCCGCCAGCGCGTCGACCAGGTGCAGGCCGCGGCCGTGCTCCTCGGTGTCGGTGAGGGGCTGCGGCTCGGGCGTGCCCGCGCCGGTGTCGTCGACCTCGATCCGCAACGCCATCGGCGTCGCGGACAGCCGGATGCGGTACGACGAGTGCGCGTGGGTCAGCGCGTTCGCGGCGAGCTCGCTGACCACCAGCAGCGCGTCGTCCAGCGGCCCGGTGATGCCCCACACCAGGAACTGCTGCTTCACGAACCTCCGCGCCTCGGCGACGCTGCTCAGGTCGTCGGGCAGGTCGATGACGGCCTCGAGTCCCGTGGTCCTCCCGACCGACTCCAGCAGGTCGACGAGGTACCCGAGGTCGGAGTCCTTGAGCACGAATCCCTCGGAGTGCGCCCGGATCCACGCCCGGTCGGGGGTCTCCAGCCCGGAGAACACCACGACCTTGGAGTCGGGCGCGTGCTCACGCACCCGGCTGAGCACCTCGCGCCCGGCGATGTCGGGCAGGCCGAGGTCCAGCACGACGACGTCGGGACGCAGCTGCTGGGCCAGTCGGACGGCTTCTGCACCGTCCGCAGCCTCGCCCACGACCTCGAACCCGCCTCGGAAGCGGAGGGAGGTGCGGACCAGCCGGCGTACCTCAACGACGTCGTCCACGAGGAGGACGCGGATGGGCACGGCGGAAGCCTATTCGTTCTCGGCCGCGAGCGGCAGCGACACCACGAACCGACCGCTTCCAGCGGCACCCTCCACGGGCGGGCGGTACCACGCGTCGCCGCCGTGGGAGCGGGCCAGCTGGCGCACGATGAAGAGTCCCAGACCGGTGCCGCCGCGGGAGGCGCCGGTGGCGAAGCGGTCGAACAGCCGCTCCCGCATCTCCTCCGGTACGCCGCTGCCGGCGTCGCCCACCTCGACCTCGACGGAGTCACCGGCCCGGCGCACCGCGACCGTGACCGGCGGGGTGCCGTGGCGCAGGGCGTTGGAGACCAGGTTGTCCAGCACCTGGGCGAGCCGGTCGGCGTCGCCATCGATGACCAGGCCGGCCTCGCCGGTCACCACGAGCTCCTTGTCGGGGTGGATGCGCTGGGCGGTCGCGACTGCCGTCTCGGCGACGCCGAGCACGTCCACCCGGTCCATGGCCAGGTCCAGCGCGCTGGACTGGAGCCGCGAGGCGGTCAGCAGGTCGGTGAGCAGCCGGCGCAGCCGGGTCGCGCTGCTGGCCATGCCGTCGAGCAGCTCGTCGCGCTCGACGTCGTCGAGGTCCGACCAGTGTGCCCGCAGCGTCTCCGCGGTGCCGGCGAGCACGCCGACCGGGGTCCGCAGCTCGTGGGCGGTGACCGCGAGGAAGTGCGCCTGGTCCTCGGCCGCCCGCTGCAGCTGGGCGAGCATCTCGCGGCGCTCGGTGTTGTCGCGGGTGACCTTCGCGAAGCCGACGTGGCGGCCGTCCTGGTCGTGCACGGCGGTGATCAGCACGTTCGCCCAGAACTGGGTGCCGTCCTTGCGGACCCGCCAGCCCTCCTCCTCGTAGTGGCCGTCGCGCAGGGCGATCTCGAGCTCGCGCTCGGGGTGCCCGGACGCGGCGACCTCCGCCGGGTAGAAGGTGCGGAAGTGGCGGCCGATGATCTCGTCGTCGACGTAGCCCTTGATCCGCTGGGCCCCGGCGTTCCAGCTCTCGACGCGCCCCTCGGGCGAGAGCATGAAGATCGCGTAGTCCTGGACGTTCTCGACCAGGAGCCGGAACCGGACCTCGCTCTGCCGCAGCTGCTCCTCCGCCGCACGCTGCGCGGTCACGTCCTGGACCTGGAGGAACAGGTAGAGCGGCCGGCCCGCGCTGTCGAGCACCGGCGCGAGCGTCGCGACGACCTGGCGCCGGCCCTCTGGGACGGCCACGTCGTGCTCGACCTGCACCACCCGGCTGGTGCCGTCCAGGATCTCCTGCAGCACGACCGCCAGCCGCCCCGCGGCGGCGCCGGCGACCTCGGCGTACGGCGTGCCGACCAGCGCGTCGACCGGTCGGCGGAGCAGCTCGGCCAGGGCGCCGTTGGCGCGCACGATCTGGCCGGCGAGCGTCACCGTCGCCATGCCGATCGCGGCGTCCTCGAAGACCTCGCGGAACCGCTCGAGGTGCTCGCGGAGCACGGCCGCCTCGGCGTCCTCGTCGAGCTCGTCCTGCTCGAGGACGGGCCCCAGCGGCTCGGCGGGCGCGTTCAGCACCGCGACCAGCTCGTCGGCGAGGGTGTCCAGCGAGCTGGACTTCTCGAGGAACACCGACGCCCCGAGCTCGAGCGCCCGGTGGGCGAGGCCCTGCTCCTGGAAGCCGCTGTACATGACGACGCGGGTGCCGGGCGAGACGCCGAGCACGCGGGGCAGCGCCTCGAGGCCGTCCATCACGGGCATCGAGACGTCGAGGAGCATCAGGTCGGGCCGGTGCTCGCGAGCGAGCTCCACGGCCTCGGCGCCGTTGGCGGCCTCCCCGACCACGGTCAGCTTGCGGGAGAGGCGGAGGCGGGTACGCACCAGCGACCGCACCTCGGCGGCGTCATCGACGATCGCGATCGTCGGGAGCGCGTGCTCCCGAGCTCCCTCTCCCCCGGACACGAGGGTGACCGTACCCACTTTCTGCAGAATCTTGCACCGCAGAAAGGTGAGGCAACGTTCCGCCACGGAACGTCCGAATACCTGAGAACGTCGTGATCATGATCATCGAGGTCCACACCACCTCCGCGCTGCGGAGGCACCGCGCGCGCATCGCGGGTGCGGTGGCGTGCGTGGCGATGGTCGCGGCGACGCTGTACTCGGTCGCCGAGCTGGCGCACGCGAGCGAGGTCGGCCCGCAGCAGGCGCCGTACTCGGACCCGATCCCGCGCTGACCGGAGGCTGACCGGCTCAGCGCCGGCCGAAGACCTGCGCGGCGTACCAGACGCCGTTGTCGCCCCGCCGCGCCCCGGCCCCGAGGAGCCGGAAGTCCGGGTCCAGGATGTTCGCGCGGTGGTCGGGTGAGTGCATCCAGCCGAGGTTGACCACGGCCACGCCGAGGTCGAAGCCGTAGGCGACGTTCTCCCCCGCCTTGTGCAGGTGGCAGCGGGACAGCACCCGGCCGAGGTCCTGGTGGAACATCCGCTCCTGGTCCGCCATCCGGCGGGCCTGGCGCTCGGCGAAGCGCTGCACGCACGCCTGGTGCCGGAACGCCGACCGGTCGTGGACCGCCCGCTGGTGGTTGGTGGCCGAGAAGATGCCGCGCTGGTACTGGCCGCTGGTGGTGGCCTGCGCGGGCGCGAGGCAGAGACCCGCAGCCACGGTGATGCCGGCGAGCAGGGCGACGACGCCGGAGCGCCGAGTGGTGGTCATCTTCCCCTCCGAGAACATGGGCTAGACCGTCCGGTCGAGTTCCACGGTAAGGGCCGCGCCCGGATTTTGTCTTGCCTACGGTCGGGTCCATGTCCCCCCGACGCTCCATCGCCGTCGTACCCGCCGTGCTCGCGCTCGGGCTGAGCGTCTCCGGTGCGAACGCGCTCCAGCCGGCCGAGCACACCTCGGCGAGCGCGCCGGTGGACACGCCGTCGTTCGCGGACCTGCCGGACACCGCGGTCGTCGCGAACGGCCCGGTCGACCAGGTCGTGCTGAGCGGGGACCGCGTCTACGTCCGGGGCAGCTTCGGCAGGATCGGCCGCTACTCCGGACCGGGCCGGATCCTGGACACGGGCACCGGGGCGGACCGCCCGGCGCCGGCGCTCCCGGACGGCCAGGTGTCGGTCACGGTGCCGGACGGCGACGGCGGCTGGTACGTCGGCGGCGACTTCGGCATGGACGTCTACGGCCCCGGTGACGGCGGGCTGGCGCACGTGCGCGCCGACGGGACCCTGGACCCGGAGTTCGACGCGACCACCGACGGCCTCGTCAGCGCGCTGGCGCTCGACGGCGACACGCTCTACGTCGGCGGCCAGTTCAGCCACGTCGGCGAGTCGACCCGGCAGAACCTCGGCGCGGTGTCGGCGACCGACGGCTCGACCCTGCCGTTCCGGGCCGACCAGACCGAGCGGGTCACCGAGCTCGCGACCGGCACCGGCCGGGTGTACGTCGGCACCGACCACGTCGCTGCCGTCGAGCCGGTCTCCGGCGCCGCGGTCCCCGGCTTCACCTCGCCCGTCGAGGGCGACGTGACCGCGCTGGCGCTCGGCGGCGGCCGGCTCTACGTCGGCACCACCCGGCTGGTCGCGGCCGACCCGGTCACCGGCGCGAAGGACATGGGCTTCGACGTGTCGATCGCGGGCGCCTCCGGCGGGCACGTGCACACGCTGCTCTACACCGGCGACACGCTGTACGTCGGCACCGACGCCGACGCCGTCGACGGGCGGCCGGGCCGGCTGGTGGCGCTGGACCCGGCGACCGGCGCCGCGGATCCGGGCTTCGACCCGGAGGTCACCGGCGGCACCGCGACGTTCGGCGCGCCCGGCGGCGTCTTCGACCTCGCGCTGGCCGGCGACCACCTGTGGGTCGGTGGCGCCTTCGACCACGCGGGCGGCGAGCCGGCCGGCGACCTGGCCGTGCTCGACCCGGCCACCGGCGCGGCGGCCGGCGTCGACGTCCCGTCGTTCGACCATCAGGTCAACGCGGTCGACGTCAGCGGGGACGCGGCGTACGTCGGCGGGCACTTCTACCTCCAGGACCCTGCGCACACGAAGTCGATCGCCGCGCTGGACGCGACCACGCTCGAGCCCGTGCCCGGCTTCCGCGTGACGAAGGAGACCTACGGGGGCGACCTCGTCGCGGCGCCGAACGCGATCTACGCCGCGCCGACGCACTTCTACGGCTACTACCCGCGCGCGCAGCACCCGCCGTACTTCTCGGCGGGCTGGGACACGATCCGGGCCTACGACCCGGACACCGGCGCCGTCGACGCCGCCCGCACGCACGCCCGGGTCAGGAACCTGACCGGCATCACGACGCTCGGCGACGAGCTGGTCGTGGCCCAGCGGCTCAGCAACGACGTGAAGTTCCCGCGCAACCGGATCACGGTGTACGCGCCGAACGGCAGGAAGGACCGCTCGTTCCTGGTGCCGCTGCGCGGCTACATCTCCTACCTGACCACCGTGGACGGCGACCTGCTCGCGGTCGGCAGCTTCAAGCGCTCGACGCCCGAGGGCTTCCCGCGGGACGCCGCGATGGTCCGCTTCCGGGCGAGGGACGGGCTCCGGCGCACCTACTTCGACCCGAGGATCGACGGCCCGGTGTACGACGCCGCCGTCCAGGGTCACACGATCTTCGCCAGCGGGCTGTTCCACCAGGTCTTCCAGGGCCTGGACTTCGCGAGCCCCGGCCTGACGAAGCTGTTCGCCCGCTCCGGGAAGAGCGAGGAGTTCCAGCCCGCGTCGTTCGAGTCGAACCGGGTGCTGCTGCGGCTCTCCGCCGTCGGCGACCAGCTGTGGATGGGTTGGTACCGCAACAAGTTCCTCGACTCCACCACCGGTGCGGTCCTCCCCGACCCGACCGGCGGCCGCGCCGACGAGATCAGCTCGGTGGTCAGGACCCGCGCCGGCCTCGACTTCAGCACCATCCAGTACGGCGTCAACATCGGCGGCAGCTCCTGGAACATCATGGGCTACGTCGGCCGCACCGAGGACTGACTCAACGCTGGGGGACCACGATGGCGGAGCCGGTGGCGCCGATGCTCGCCGTACCGGGCGACCCGGGGACGGTGAGCGGGAGGTCGAGGGGCGCGGCGACGTGCACGGTGACCGTGGAGGTCGCGGGGTCGACGTCGACGGTGAACGAGAGGCCGGGGTACTTCGCGTACGCACCCGAGGACGCGAGGTAGTCGTGCACCGACGAGCGCACCGCGGCCGCGGTGACGTCGAGCCGGTCGCGCGGGACGCCGCTCGTGTAGACCTCGCGGCCGGTGGCGCCGAGGTCCGCGCCACGGAGGGCGGCGCCGTCGGCGACGGTGTCGAGCCCCTGGCGCTGGAGGTACGCCGCCGACGCATCGACGACGAGCGCGACGGCCATCGCCAGCACGAACGCGAGGCCGACGATCAGCACCGTCGCCTGGCCGTCCTCACCGTGCCCGCGGTCACGGCGCCGCACGGTCGATCTCCTGGAACTGGCCGATCGGCACCGTGTGGGTCGCGTCCAGCGCGAAGCTCGGCGCGTGCCCGCCGAGGAAGCTCGGCAGCAGCGGCAGGTCGACCCGCGAGGCGACCCGGACCGTGATCACCGACGTACCGCTGTGGCAGTCGTGGGGGTACGGCGTGCAGGTGATCGTCACGGAGACGGGGACGCCGTGGACGCCCTGGTCCTCGAGCGCCTGGCGGGCCGCGGCGTTGGCGCGGGCGCGACCCTCCGCGTCGGTCGGGGCGAGCGCGTAGGCGCGGCCGGCCGCGCGGGCGGCGCCGCTGACGCCGAAGGCCCCACGCTGCACGTCGAACACGGACACCACGATCCAGAGCAGGGGGACGAGCAGCAGGATGCCGAGCCACGACAGCTCGACCAGCGCGCTCCCCTGCTCGCCGCGCTCCCTCACGGCCGCTGCTCCTCCACGGCGTGTCCGGTGACGGTGAACGAGATGCCCGGGCCACCGATGCCGAGCGCGGGCACGGTCGCGTGCACGACGACCTCGACGCCGGGCGCCCCCTCGACCGTGGCTGGCCGCGCCGACACGTCCTGGGCGAACCGGCCCGAGATCGCGCCGTCGATCTGCCCGCGGGTGCGCGACGCGCCGTCGGCCGGCCCGCGGTCCAGGGTCGCGGCGTACCGCGCCCCCTCGGACGCCGCCGACGCCAGGGTGTTGCGCACCAGGAGCACCAGCGCGACCTGGAGGACGCCCAGGAAGACCGGCACCAGCACGACGAGGACCAGCACGAAGTCCACGACGGCGGAGCCACGCTCCCCGCGCGGCCGGCGCACTACTTCACCTGGGCCAGCGCGTTGTTCAGCATCGACTGGAGCTGCGGCTTCGCGACGGCGGTGATGGCGACGACCAGCCCGGCGGTCATCACCGTGATCATCACCCACCCGGGTACGTCGCCGCGCTCGTCACGCACCCGGGGTGCGGTCAGGGCGAGGTAGATCCTCGTGAGCGTCATCGAGATGTGTTCCATTGCTCTCCTCCTCAAGGAGTCGTCAGGTGCAGACCGATGACGCCGGGCCAGAAGGCGAACAGGACGGTCACGGGCAGGACGAGGAACACGACCGGCACAACAGTTGTCAACTGATACCGTTCCTAATATGCGCGCTGCCATCTACGTGCGGCAGTCTCTCGACAAGAGCGGCGAGGGAGTCGCGGTCGCCCGCCAGCTCCGCGAGTGCCGCGCACTCGCGGACCGCAACGACTGGGAAGTCGCCGAGGTCTACAGCGACAACGACTCCTCGGCCAGCAAGGGCGTGCGCAAGGACTGGACTCGCCTACTCGCCGACCTCGACGCGGGTCGACACGACGTACTGGTCTGCTGGCACACCGACCGGCTCTACCGTCGCGTGCGCGACCTAGCCGAGCTCGTCGAGATCGCCGAGCGTCGGGATCTCCGCATCGCCTCGGTCATGTCGGCCGACATCGACCTCAGCACGCCCGCCGGCCGCATGCTCGCCGGCATGCTCGGCCACGCCGCTCGCTACGAGGTCGAGCAGAAGGGCGCTCGGCAGGTCGAGGCCAATCGGGACCGAGCGCGCCGCGGCATCGTGCTCTGGACGCGCCGCCCGTTCGGCTTCGACCGCGACGGCCACGCCGTGCGCATTGTCGAGCGCGAGGCGGATGTGATCAGGGTGGCCGCCGACAGGCTCCTCGGCGGCGCGACGCTCGCGGCCGTCGTCGCCGACCTGAACGGCCGCGGCGTGCTGACCACTCTCGGGGGGCGCTGGACCGTCAAGACCTTGAAGCAAGTGGTGCTCAATCCCCGTGTCGCCGGTCGCGTGGTGTACCGGGGTCAGGACATGGGGCAGGCGGGTCCGGTGATCCTCGAGATCGAGGCGTACGAGCGCCTGAGGGCCCTCCTGACGGACCCCAGACGCAAGAACGCGCCCTCGACGACCGTCAGGCACCTGCTCTCCGGGATCGCGCTCTGCGGGCGTGAGAGCTGCGACCGCGAGGCCATGATGTTCACGACCAACGGCAAGAATCGGACCCCCGTCTACCGATGCCGCCGCTGCTACGCGGCGCGACACCGCGACCACGTCGATGAGGTCGTCCTGGCGACGATCGCCGCGCGGCTCAGCCGCCCGGATGCCGCGCAGTTGCTCAGCCCGGACGTCGACGTCGACGAGCTTCGTCGACAGGTGACAGAGCTGCGGGAACGTCGCGACGGACTCGCAGCGATGCTCGCCGAGGGCCTGCTCGGCGCCGACGCCGTTCGGGCCCAAGCACAGAAGCTCAGCGACCAGATCGGCGCCCTCGAGCGCCAGATCAGCGCTGCCACCGATGGCAGCCCGCTCGCGCCGGTCGTGGGCGCCGAGGACGTCCGCGCGACCCTCGATGGGCTGCCGCTCACGCAGGTCCGCGAGATCATCCGAGTGCTGTGCGATGTGGTGATCCTGCCCGCCGGCAAGGGCGTCCGGTTCAGCCCCGAGCAGGTCCAGATCGACTGGCAAGCCTGAACGTAAAATCTCGGTCTGGTTTCAGTAATTCAGATTTCGGTAGTTCCCTGCAGTTCCCCGCAAACCGGCGGATTCCGCCCTCGATATCTATTCATTGCGGCGCCCTTTTCGGGATTGTGCATCCCTTATCGCCTCTACACAGTTGTGCTCAATCGAGGTCAACGACTGACGTTTGGGAGGCGACGATGGAGGCTGGCGATGTAGTCGGCGTTCGCGGCGCCGCCGAGATTCTCGATGTCAGCGTCACGACGATCTACCGGATGGTCGAGCGCGGCGACCTTCGCGCATCGCGGCTCAGGGGAAGCAACCTGCTCCGGTTCTCCCGGACGGACCTCGAGGCTGCCCTCTCTCCGGCGAAGCCCAAGCGTCATGGATGACCACACGCTCGCTGAATACGTCCGCGCGACCGTCGCGGACGCCCCCGATCTGACCGTCGAGCAGCGCGACCGCCTCGCCCTGCTGCTGCGTCCGGCTCCGACCCAGGAGGTCGCATGACCGCCTTCCTAGCGGGCGTCCTGTGGATGAGGACGGAGTCACGGACCGACTTGACGCTGACGGATCGAGCTGTGCTGTCGGTGCTGTTCAGCTTCGCCGACGACGGTGACGACCCGCGAGCGTTCGCCTCCGCGAGCCGACTCGCTACCCGGGCCGGGTGCAGCCGGCGCACCGTTCAGCGGGCGCTCGAACGCCTCGAGGACCGGGGCGTCATCGTCGGCCAGCACCGCCACAAAGCCCCAACGATCTGGCGACTCTCTGACGTATTGAAGCGCGAATCTGGCGACTCTGTGTCATCCGGTGGTGACAGCGTGACGCAAGCCTGGCGTCAGGATGACGCGCATCTGGCGTCAGAAAGTCCCACGCCTGGCGACAGGATGACGCGCCAATTTACGGAAGTAAGTTCCGGACGTAAGTCCAGGAACTCTACGGACGTAAATGCGGCTGACGCTCGGCGCTCGCGCGGCGCTGACGCGCCCGCTCGGCACTCGCTCACGCCGCGCTATGCGGGACTCCCAGCCGGCGTCTGCCCTGTGGCGAAGGAGGACTGAATGACCAAACCGAAAAAGTGGCCGAGCCCGTACACGATCGGCGTGCTGGGACCCGCTCCGTGGCATGACGGACCGGGCGAGGAACACGCCCTGCTGACGATCGAGCCCAAGATCCTGCACGTCGCCAAGATCGAGATCCTCCGTCTGCTGCGCGACCGCGAAAACCTGATGGGCCGGCCGGTCGACCCAGAGACGCGCACGCGCCTGTGGGCTGAGGTCAGAGCCGAGTGGGATTGGAAGCGAGCGCCGTTCACGATGACCGAGACGCTGGCCGGGTTCAGGTGGGCGACCTGCACCATCGCAAGGATCGCGGTCGTGCTCGCAGGCGAGCTCGATGACAACCGAGCAGAGCATTTGTGCAAGCAGAACCGGGTCAAGTGCGGCGTGAGAGTCCGGCACCCCGGCAACAGCCTCACCGGCGAGTGGCCGATCCTCGACCCGGCCGAGGTCGTCGCAAAGCGATGGGCAGTTGCCGACAGCCCCGGCTGCCAGCTGTGCGTGCCTAGCGACGGGGTCGTGAAGTGGAAGCGCCGCGCTACATCGCTGATCGAGTGGGTGGCTGATCGCGAGCAGTGGCAACCCGACGCCGAGGACGAGGCCGCATGGTCGGCCGTCGCCGGCTCGTTGGAGAGCGCACGGAGCGCCTCGCAGCACTCGAAGCCTGCTGCCGCCCAACCGGCACCTACGCACGACCCCTCGCCCACTACTCCCAAATTCCTGCCTGCCGAGGAGACCACACGTGACTGACGACGTCCGCCCCATTTTCGACCCCGCTCGAGTCGTCCGTCTCGGTGACCGCCTCGCGGTCGGCGTGGTGATCCACAGCGACGGCGACGAGCGGTTCTGGGTTTTCAACCTGGACGCCACCGATGCCGACGGCGGCGGGTGCGCGTGCTCGGACTGCGCGCCGCATGAGCAGGTCGACCGTGACACCGCTGACCGGTAACCCGCGCTCGACGGGCCATGGGGGGCGGCATCGCAGCGCTCGCCTAGCTCTCGCTCCGACTGGCCAGTCCACGTTTCCTATCCCCGAGTTTTTTCTTGTCCGCGGACATGTCCGAGAACCCGAGAGGATCCCCGATGCCCTTCATCCGCGCCTGTGAGCGCTGCGAGGCGACGTTCGGCGCCAAGCGGCGGGACGCGAGGTTCTGCTCGCCGCGATGCCAGAAGGCGGCGAGACGACGTGCGGCGCCGCGGTCGCCGATGAGCCGGGCCGAGGCGCTCGAGGAGCTCGCCGCCATGCTCGAGTTCCTCCCGGCTGACATGGATCTTCTCGAGTCGCGCTTCCCCGAGGGCGAGGACGACGTCGACGAGGTCCTCGCCGGGATGGAAGTGACCTGGCGCAGCCTCGAGCGGATCCACGCCTGGCTCACGTCCGTGCCGCCCGCGATCGTGGGCTGAGGCGTGACCACCACCAGAAAGGAACCAGTGAGATGACCGAGACCAACAGGAAGCTGAGCCGGCTGCTCGCCGAGGCGGTGGAGGGGCTGGACCCCGCGGACCGCGCCGAGCGGATCGCCTGGTGCCAGGAGACCGGCCAGCATGGCGTGTCCGGCGTACGTGAGGGCGAGAGCATCGTGTTCATGTGGGGCGGCCGGACGTTGGCGGTCGTGGAGGGCGCGCTGCTCGCCGATGACGAGCTCGAGCTGCCGCCGGGGCAGCGCATCGCCGGAGTGCCGGACACGGTCCCGGACGACTGGCAGGGGTAGAATCAACGGCGTACTCCGGCACTCCGCTTCACCGGACCCGCTAGAGACACACCTCGGCACTCCGTTTCCGGACCCGCCGGGATCTGATCGAAGACTCGCTGAACCTGAGACTCACCACTCCGCTCGCGGAGCCGGAAGCTCGCCCCACCGGCACTCCCATCGGGAGCCGCCGACCTGGATCGATGAGCCGCGTTCAAGCACTCCGCTCGGTCACCTTCACCCGAAGGCCCCGCCGCGTCGCGTTCACTCACTCCGTGGCGCGGCGGGCCGAACCCGAACGGAGAAACCCATGAGCCTCACCGCACGCCAGGAGGCGATCCGAGACGAGCTGGTCCGGATCGAGAGCCTCGACAATCCGACCGATGCCGACGCCGAGCGGGCGGACGAGCTGGTCGCCGAGTACGACGACATCGACCGCGGCGCACGCCGCGCCGAGCTGGTCACCCGCGCCGCATCCCCCGGCAACCTCGAGGGGCCGACCGGTACGCCGGCGAATGTGCCGCGCGGCCGGCGGCGGGGGTCGGGTCCGGATCCGACGGTGCTGTCCCGGCATCGGACCGCGGCGTACGACGGCATCGCCCGCGCGGAGACGCTGAACGGCCTGGGCATGGACGACCTGCTCCGGCGCGCGGACTCAGCGCTGGAGCTGCTCCAGGCAGGCGGTGTGCCCGACGACGGCATCGCCCGCCTCTCAGCGCTGCTCGAGGCGCCCGACCCCGACGAGTGGGGCGCCCTGTACCCGTCCGCGCTCCGCGAGCGTCAGCACGCCGCGGCGCAGACCCTGGCGCTGTCCGACCCGGCGTACCGGACGGCGTTCGACAAGGTGATCCGCTCGCCCCTGCACTTCGCCCTCGATCTCACCGAGGCCGAGCGGTACGCCATGGCCCGCACCCGGTCGTTCACCCGGGACCTGGCCGGCGGCGTGGGCGACTGGTCGGCCGCGCCGATGGGCGACACCCACGCGCGTGCCGCGATGTCGCTGACCGCGGCGAACGGCGGCTACCTCGTGCCGTTCACGCTGGACCCGACGGTCATCCTGACGAACGCTGGCGCCGCCAACCCGTGGCGGCAGTGGGCCACGGTCAAGCAGACCACGACGAACGACTGGAACGGCGTGAACTCGGCCGGCGTCACCGCGGCGTGGCTCGCGGAGGGCACCGAGGTCACCGACAACTCGCCCACGGTCGGGCAGACGAAGATCACCCCGTCCAAGGCCGCAGCGTGGGTCTTCGGCAGCTACGAGGTCCTGGAGGACTCCGACTTCGCCCAGCAGCTCCCGACGCTGCTGGCCGACGCGAAGGACCGGCTCGAGGAGGCGGCGTTCGCCACCGGCTCTGGCAGCGGCCAGCCGTTCGGCGCGGTCACCCGGGCGACCGCGACCGCGCTCGGCGGCGGCGCGATCACCGCGGCCAGCGTCTACTCGCTGCACCAGGCGCTGCCGGCGCGGTTCCGGACCGGCACGTCCCGGCCGGCCTGGTTCGGGAACGTCGCACCGCTCGACGCGCTGCGGCAGCTGCCGGTCTTCACGGGCAGCCAGAGCCCGATGCTGGCGGGCTCGACGATGGCGCCGTTCGGCGAGCCGGCGTCCGAGAGCTCGACCATGGACGGCGTGATCAGCACGGGCGGCCACAAGGTCCTGCTGTACGGCGACGGGAGCCAGTACCTGATCGTCGACCGGATCGGCATGTCGCTGGTGTACGACCCGGTGATCAAGGGCGTGAACCAGCGGCCCACCGGTCAGGGCGGCTGGTTCGGGTTCTGGCGAGTCGGCGCGGACTCGAGCGTGGCCGGCACCTCGACCGCGCTGCGCGTCCTCAGCCTCACCTAGAACCCCGGGCTCGCGCGCTCGGCGGCAGTTCACGCTTCCTGCCGCCGGAGCCGTGAGCCCGGCGAGCGGCGTGTTCCTTTTCCGCGCCGCGCTCACCCGGGACTGCGGGTGGAGGATGTGTCCCCCGGGGGGTTGCTACCCCGGGGGCACATCGCTCTCCGTGGGCGCCTGTGGGCCGCGCTGGCGGCCTCTCGCTTCGTTCGCGACGGATTCACTCAACCACTCAACCTCGCCGGGTAGCGCTTGCGCACCGACCTCAAAACCCAGTGCGTCGGGCGGCCGGCGCACTACGGTGACCGCCATGTCTAAGTTCGTGCGCTGGGCCGCGCTCGCCATGTTCTGCGCGGTCTTCGGTCTCCTCGGCAGCGTGGCCGGGGCGGCGCTCATGCACGGCGAGACCGGCAAGACCGGCCCAGCTGGTCCGGTCGGGCCCGCCGGACCAACTGGGCCTGCGGGGCAGGCTTCGGACACGTCCGGGCTCAGGTCCGACCTCGACCAACTGGGCAGGCGGGTCACCGTGCTGGAGGTCGCTCGAACGTCCGCGGACGATGACCGCTGCGCGATGGTCTCGCCGCTCGTCACGGACGTAACGGTGGGTTTCAGCGGCGACCTCGACGTGACTAAGACCCCGTTCTTCGTCTGCGTGAACCCGTAGTAGCCCCGTCGCGACAACGCGGCGAAGACCAGTTACTGCCGAGGAACGCATAATCGCGCTATCGGCTCCGATCTGTGGGCTCGAACCGCATCGGGCGGTGGCCGTGCCACTGCTCTCGCCGCCACGGCGGGTCGTAGCTCCAGCGGTGGCGGCGCTTCTGCCACCTGAGCCTCTGCCCGCGGAGCCCGAGCCGCCCCATCAGGGCCTCTCGCGAAGCGTCCCGGACCCACGGCAGCACGAAGGAGTCGACGTACATGCTCAGCATGAAGGCGAGTTGCTGCTGCGCCGGAGCGCCCGGCGCCGTCACGCTGTGTTCCGGGTCGACGTACAGCCCCTGGAGCACGACGGGGTAGTACCAGCGCATCAGACCCTCCTCGGTATCCCACGGTCGGCCGGGCAGCTCCCAGACCTGGCTGATCCACATCGATGCGAACGGGACCGAGTTGATCACTTGCTCCCACTGCTCGTCGCTGCAGCCCGCCCACGCGGGGCGTGGCGTGTGCTCCGTGGTCAGCGGGTGGTCCCCGGGCTCACGAATCTCGGGGTCGTCGTACAGGACGTCGAGCAGCAGGTTGTTCAGGTCGCCGCGGATCGCCCGGCCGTAGACCCGCACGCGGAGGGTCGCCTCAATCGCGGAGAGCTGGTGGTCCGCTGCTCTGAACTGACGCATGAGAGCGTCGGCCTCCTGCTCGGGCGGCGGTTCGTCCCGGCTCTCGGTGGCGACGGTCAACACCTCGAGCACGGATCGCCACGCAGCCATGTACGGCTCGGTCAGCGGCGTCCGGCGCGCCGACCTCGCCGTCACCACCGACAGCCACACGGCGGCCAGCGCCGCGACGCCGCTCGCTACCTGCGCCGCGTTCACCCAGTCGCCCACCGCGGCATCCTCGCAGGCATGCGGCCGTCGCGAGGCCGGAACGGTTTCGGCTAGTCACATCTGTTTCAGCTGCGTCTCGGCTCATCACGAGGCATCTCCGCGGCGGCCTGCGGGCGTCAACGCTCGCTCTCGAAGCCACGCCGCAGCCGCCCAGCGCCTGGTGTGCCGCTCAGGCGCCGGAGCTGCTCCGGCGGCTTGGGCCTCCGTCCAGCAGCCCATTCGATCTCCTCAAGCCGTCGACCGAGACCAGATGCGTTGGAGCAGGCCCAGCGCGCCCACGAGGGCGTGCATGGGAACAGCCCAAGCACAACACCTAGTCGGATTGATCCACCGGCGCGGAAGACTCAGGAACTCGACCCCGACGAGTCCGCATCCGAGTTCTCTTGGGGCGGGTAGAAGCCTGGATGAATTGGGCGGTGTCCGCCTCTAGGCGTCCCGTACACGGCTCACAAGCACACGATCCCTGGCCGAACGAGGGTGAATAGTGCACGCATCCGTGCACGTGGGTCTTCTCCTTGTGGAACCGCGGCCAGATGGTGGCGAAGTTTGGCTCCTTCGGGATGGTCGGGTTGTACCTCCGGTAGAGCGCATACGACACCAGATCGGCTACCTGCAGCAGCCGAGTCGCCCGCGAGTCAGCAAACAAGGGCACGTCAGCGAGGTTCATCAGTTGGCCAATGTTGCCGGCGGCCGCGCGCCATTCGCTCGTCCACGACTGGATGTCTCGTTCGGCCACTACTCGACGGTCGTGAATTACTAGACCGCGGTTGGGCAGCCCCTTCTTGACTCGGAGCGTCTTGAGCAACATGTCGAACTTGTTGAGGAGCACCTCGTAGGCGAACCGCTCCTTCTCGATCTGGCTCCAATCCGCCCGGAAGTTGCGGTCCACGACCACGCCGAACAAGGCTGCGGGCAGTTGAGGGTCCTTGGTCTCGAAGTTTGCGATGAGCTCGTAGGCGGCGTCCAGTAGCTCGAGCCGGAGCGATCTTGAAACGTTCGCCCAGATGCTCGTCACGGCTGGCGCCTTCGCTTCGTCGGGGCGTGGCTTCTTGGCGTTCCGCATCTCGCTCGCGTGCAGCTCGTACTCGTCGAGATTGGGCGGCACGCGCTCCAGCTTCTCAACGACGAGGGCATCCAGGGCTTGCTGGAGACGCTGGGTGTCGCTCTCGTGGATGGCGATCCCGCCCAGGACGAAGGCGTGACTATCGCCGTGAGTCCCAGATTCGTCAACGAATAGCAGGTACAAGAACTCCCCAAGGTCCAAAATGTGAACGAGGTCCGGTGTCAAGGACACTGGACCTCGTTCGATGGCCGAGTCAGCTATGTGGGCACCGCGTTGGCAGTCCCACCCTGCTGATCAGTACCGCGTTGGCAGTCTTCTCGGCTGAAGTAGCGTCGCGGAGTCGAGCGTAACTTGTCAACTCCATCGAGGCGTCTGTTTAGGACAATCCCAAATCTACCCGACCGGGCGCGGTGGCACTCCATGGCGTTGATCACTCCCCTCCCAGGCCGCCCGACCCCTCACGACGCGTCGCGGCCGACGAGTGCTCGATCTCGTGTATGAGTGCACCGGTGTCGATCAGCACCTGCGCGAACTCCTCGTCGGTGACGTCGAAGGCGATGGGTACGCCCATGCATCGCAGCCAGTAGATTGCGCGGACCTTGGGCTTCGTGAAGTCGGGTTCCATGCCGTGTCTCCTCACAGGACAGTGACATCCTGATCACCGGCACCATCATGAACACCTCCTTCCGCGCCGCGGTCTCGATCAGCTCGCGCCGCCCGGCCTCCCGGACGTCGGCGGCCTGGGCGTGCAGCACGTCGGCCAGGGGGGTGCCGCGTTCGACGGCCACCGCGATGCCCTGGGCGAACCGCGCCACGAGAGGCAGTCCGGTCACCGCGGCCATCCGGTCGAACGCGGACCCCACCGGCTCGCCGGTGCGGACCGCGGCGAGCACGCGGGCCAGGTCCGTGGACAGCTCGCCGCCGCTCCGGCGTACGACGCGGTCGAGCGCCGCCACCGGGCTCTCCCCCGCCGCCACGCTGAGCGCGAGCAGCTCGGCGACAGCCGGGAACTCCGCGAGGATGCGGCGCTCGCGGTTCCGCACCTGGCTGGTCAGGTGGGTGTCCCGCGCGAGCACGCCCGAGACGAAGGCGATCGCACAGACCACGAGCCAGGTCGGTCCCGATCCCGGCTCCGTGAGCATCCGGAGCACACCGACCGCGGCGGCGACCGCGAACGCCGCCACGCCCCAGAGCACCTGCTCGACCCGGAACTCGTGCACGCTCTTGTCGATGTCGGCACGCTCGAGCCGGCGGCGTACCGACGCCGCACCACCCAGGATCCGCTCGACGGCGTCGGCGGCCGAGCGCAGCAGCGGCCCGAACACGCCCGCGGTGGCGGAGGTCGGCGGGAGCAGCGGGGTCCGCCCGACCTGCGGCAGGTCGCGGACGTAGGGCAGCACGCGGACGGCGAGCTGCGGCCGCCGGATCACGCGCACCCGCGCGACCACGAGGAGCACCCCGCCAGCGAACATCGCGCCGAGCACGGCACCCCACCACGCCGGAGTCACGACAGGATCCGGCGCTCGACGGGCAGCCGCCCGATCCGCATCATCAGCCGGTACGCAACCATGCACGCAACCGCGCCGACCGTGAGGACGGCGACGCCCGCGGGCGAGGCGTACCGGTGGATGACCTCGGACTGGAACGACATGAACAGCAGCACCAGCCACGGCGAGGCGACCGCGAGGCGGGCGCCGTTCACCGTCCAGGCCTGGCGGGCCTCGAGCTCCGACCGGGTCCGGGCGTCGTCGCGCAGGTACGCCGAGAGGTTGCGCAGCAGCCGTCCGAGCTCGCCGCCGCCGACCTCGCGCGCGACCCGCAGCCCTTCCACCACGCGATCGCCGACCGGGTCGGCGAGCCGGGCCTTGAGCCGGTCCAGGCACTCCCCGAACCGGCCGGTCACCTGGTAGTCGAGCGCGAACTCGTCGAACGCCTCCCGCAACGGCTCCGGCCCGCGAGAGCCGAGCGCGGACAGCGCGTCGGGCAGCGACATCCCGGCGCGCACCGCGGACACCAGGTTGTCGACCGCCTCCGGCCACACCTCGGCGAGCTCGCGCTGGCGGCGCCGGGCCCGGCCGGAGACGACCGCGACCGGCAGCCACGCGCCCATCAGCCCGAAGGCGACCGCGACCGGCGGCGTCCCCGAGACGACCTGCAGCACCAGCGTGGTCGCGATCCCGCAGACCAGGCAGAGGGCGACGAACCCGGTCACCGAGACCTGCCCGAGCCCGGCCCGCGCGAGCAGCTCCGCCGCGCGTCCCGGCGCCCGCGACGCCCCGGGGGACGAGCGGGGCAGGAAGAACGCGCTCCAGACGAGCATCAGCCCGATGCCGACGCCGAGTCCGACGAGCGCGCCCACCTCAGTGCTCCCCGGCCAGGATCCGGTGGACGTCGATCCCGATGCGGTCGTACCGCTCCGGGTGCGGCGGACGGCCACCCGTGCAGTGCAGCTCGCCGCCGCGACGCTCGAAGACCGTCTCGGTCTCGATCACGTCGTTCTCGACCCTGCCGGGCACCCCGATCACCTCGTTGACCCGGCGTACCCCGTGCTCGTCGATGCCCAGGTGGACCACCAGGTCGACGCTGGCCGCGACCGTGGGTACGACGAAGCGCGCCGAGATGTTCTCGCCGGCCAGCAGCGGGAGGGTGCACATCTTGACCAGCGCCTCGCGGGCGGAGTTCGCGTGGATGGTGCACATGCCGGGCAGGCCGGCGTTCAGCGCGAGCAGGAGGTCGAGGCACTCCTCGGCGCGGACCTCCCCGACGATGATCCGGCTGGGCCGCATCCGCAGGCTCTCCTTGACCAGCTCGCGCAGGCGGATCTCTCCGGTGCCCTCGAGCCCGGACTGCCGGGTCTGCAGCGCGACCCAGTCCGGGTGCGGGAAGCGGAGCTCGAAGACCTCCTCGGCGGAGACGACCCGCTCGCCGCCCGGGATCGCCGCAGCCAGGCAGTTGAGGGCGGTGGTCTTGCCGGCCTGGGTGCCTCCGGCGACCAGGATGTTGAGGCCGGCGCGGACCGAGGCCTCCAGGAACGCCGCCGCCTGCGGGGACATCGAGCCCAGCTCGACCAGGTCGCGCAGCCGCGCCGCGCGGAGCACGAACTTGCGGATGTTCACCGCCGAGAAGCCGCGGCTGATGCCCTCGAGCACGACGTGCAGCCGGTGGCCCTCGGGCAGCATCGCGTCCACGAACGGCCGGCTCAGGTCGATGCGCCGGCCGCTGGACTTCAGCATCCGCTCGACCAGCTCCTGCACCTGCGCGGTCGTCAGCACCAGGTTCGTCAGCTCGTGCCGGCCGTTGCGGGCGATGAACACCCGGCTCGGGTCGTTGATCCAGACCTCCTCGACCGCCGGGTCGTCGAGGAACGGCTGCAGCGGGCCGAAGCCGGAGACCCGCGCGACCAGCTCGCCGACCATCGAGTCGACGTCGGGCACCGGTGCCACCTGGCCGGTCAGGCTGCGGTCGTCGTGGGCGCGGACGACGCCCTCCGCGATCCGGCGTACGACGGCGGAGTCGCGCTGGGGGTCGACGGCCTCGCGGCGCACCAGCTCGCGCACGTGCTGGTCGAGCCACTCGACCAGCTGATCGTGTTGCGTCAACGACATGCGGATCCCCCGAGACGGAACCAGTGCTCGTCAGTCTGTCCGAGCGACGCCCAACCGAAACCGGGCAGTCACCCGCTGTGGACAACGAACGGGCCGGCGGGACGTCATCCGCGCCGTGCGCGCAGGTGTCGACGAGCCGGTCCGACCTGGTACGGCTGCCGGCGCTACCCCCCGGCCTCTCGCAGCCGCTCGACCTCCGCCATCGCCGCCGCGGCCGCCTCCACCTGGACCCGCAGCGCGGCGAGCACCACCTCCGGCGGCCGGTCCTCGCCGGGGGCCTGGGCGAGCACGCCCGAGCAGGTCGCGCACGTGTTGCAGGTCGCGCAGGTCGCACACGTCGCGCAGCCGCCGCCGGTCCCGCAGGTGCCGCACGTCCCGCAGGTGCCGCAGTCGGCCGCGACCGTCCAGTCCGCCACGTCCTGGCCGGGGCGGAGCACGATCTCCACCTCGGACAGGTCGATGTCCAGCGGGTCGGCCCGAACGGCCTCCACCATCGCCACGCTGAGCTCGTGCCGCAGCGTGTTCTGCAGGCGCCGCTGTTCGCGGGCCGGCAGGCGGTCGGCCCGAACGTGACGCCGGTCTTCGCTCAGCCTCTCTCCTCCAGCTTCCGCGACACCGACGACAGCTGCTGGGTGACCCGCTCCAGGCCCTGCTGCAGGTTGCGTACGTCGACCTGCGGCTGGCTCGCCTCGAGGCCCAGGTCGCGGGCGACCCCGAGCGGGATGTCGACCGCCGCCGACGCCGTGCCACAGGTGCTGCAGGTGCTGCACGTGCCGCAGGTGCTGCAGGTGCTGCACTCGGCGACGGCGTCCCAGTCACCCACCTCCTGCCCCGGGCGGAGCACGATGTCGATCTGGCTCAGGTCCACCTCCGGCGGGTCGGCTCGGACCGCCCGCACCATCTGCTCGGCCAGCTCCTGGCGGAGCACGTTGCGCAACCGCTCCTGCTCCGCCGCCGGGAGCTCGCTGGCCCTGGCCTTGCGGTAGCCGCCCTCTTCTCGTTCCTTCGCCACGTCGCTCCTCCTCATCTCGGGTCGTGCTGGGTCGGTCGTGCTGGGTCGGTCGTGCCGCTCAGGTCGTCGGGGCGAGCTCGCGGTGCGCGGCGTGGAGCGCCGCGCCCACGTCGAAGTCCTCCGGGCAGGCCCGGACGCACCGTCCGCACCCGGTGCACGCGGAGCCGAGGACGTCGAGCCCGGCGTACTTGTAGGAGGCGGTGCCCCGCATGCCGTAGTCGACCGCCTGCTCGAGGAGGCGGAAGATCTGGGGGATCTCGATGTCCTCCGGGCACGCCCCGATGCAGTCCCCGCAGCGGGTGCAGGGACTGGTGCTCAGCTCGGCGACGCGATGTCGCCAGCCGGCGGCCGTCTCCTCGGTCTCCCGCCCGCTCGTCACGGCGGCGACGTTGCGCTCGAGCTCGTCGGTGCTCGCCATCCCGACGACCGCGGTGGTCACGCCGGGCACCAGCGTGGCGTAGCGCACCGCCCCGCCGACCTCGTCCCGTCCGGTCTCGGGGTCGGCGAGGAAGCCCAGGTTCGTGGCACCGTGGTGGAGCTCGCCGCCGGCGAGGACCTTCATCACCACGACGCCCACCCCGTGTGCGCGGGCCGCGGGCAGCAGGCGCGTCGTGTAGGAGTCGATGGAGGAGCCGATGACGGTCTCGCGGCCGATGACGTTGACGGGGAACATCACCACGTCGAAGGTCTCCTCCTCGATGGCGCGCAGGATGAGCTCGGTGTCGGCGTGGAAGGAGGCGCCCGAGGCGCGGACGATCCCGGCCTGCTTCGCCGCTGCCGCGACGTCGGCGAACCCGCCGAGGTCACGGCACATCTCGTACTCCTCGACCGTGCGGACCATGTGCGTCATCCACACGTCGACGCGGTCCCGGTCGAGCGTCCGCAGCGAGGTCTGGAGATCGCGCAGCACGTGCTGCCCGCCGCGCGCCCCGGTCTTGGTGGTCACGACCATCTGGTCACGCACCCGTGGCGGCAGGTGGGCGATCACGTCCTCGCCGTTCACGTAGGAGCGCGCCGTGTCGTAGTAGGTGATCCCGAGACCAGCAGCACGCTCGACCAAGGGCGCCCAGTCCCGCGCCCCGCCGTGCCGGAAGGGGCTGCTCCCCAGGCCCAGGCAGGACACGCGGAGGCCGGTGCTCCCGAGATCGCGGTCCGCGACCAGCCCGGCCACGGCTACCGGCCTTCGGCCTCGATGAGACGGCTCCGCAGGTCTCCGATCGCGATCACCGAGGCCTCGACCAGGTTCCGCTTCATCGTGCAGTACTCCGGCAGCGGGTCCTCCGTGCCCTCCGTGTGCGATTGGTGCATGCATCCGCCGCCGCAGAGGTAGCGCGCCCAGCAGTCCCGGCACACCGGCCGGTCGTCGACCATCGTCAGCAGCGTGCTGCCCAGGTCGGTCGGCGAGGTGTCCTCGAAGATGGAGGAGTACGGCGTGCGGTAGATCCGCTGGCACTCGTAGATGCTGCCGTCGGGTGACACCGTCACCTCGCTGATCCCTGCGCCGCAACCGTAGAAGACCTTCTGGCCGCTGCAGATCTTGATGATCACCGACTTCATGTCGTCCGGCAGGAGCGACCAGCTCTCCTGGGGGTTGTGCACGAACTCGTCGTAACCGGCGTTGAACTCCGCCCAGTCCGCCTCGGTGAACCGCGCTGCCGGCGAGTCGGTCGCGACCACCTCGAACGACACCTGGTCGGCGCCGTAGGAGCGCAGGCCCTCGACGATCGCCGCCGGGTCCTTGCGCTGGCGGGTGACGACCGCCCGGAGGTTGAAGTCGGCGCCCTCCTCGCCGAGCTCGCGGATGTGGCCCTTGATGTTGTCGATCGTGCCCTTGCCGTTCTTGAAGACGCGGAAGACGTCGTGCGTGCCCTCGTCCCCGTCGACGCTGACCTGGATGGTCACCGCGTGGTCGCGCAGCCACCGGATCCGGTCGCGGACGAGGAGGGTGCCGTTCGTGATGAGGTACTTGGTCAGGGTCTTCTCGTTGTCCGTCGCCCAGGCCTCGGCCCGCTCGACGACGTGCTGGAGGATCGGCCAGTTGAGCATCGGCTCGCCGCCGTACAGCTGGATGTGCGCGCTGTCGCCCTCCTGGTGCCGGAAGAACCAGTCGAGGACCTCGTCGGCGCGCTCGCGCGTCATCAGGTTCTTCTCCTGGTAGATCGGCACGTCCTTCTCGAAGCAGTAGGTGCACCCCATGTTGCAGCCGCCGGCGAGCATCACCACGAGGTGGCTGAACGGTGGTCGCCGCGGGCGTGCCGGCGGCGTCGACGAGAGCGTGCCGTTGTCGAGCAGGTCCATGGCCTCCAGGTAGGCCTGGCGCACGTCGAGCGGGTCGAAGCTCTCGGCGAGCTCGGACTCGATGACGTCCAGCGGAGCGGTCGCCGCCCGCCGCAGCACCTCCGCCAGGACCGGCCGTGGTCGCAGGATCGTGAAGTTCCGCGCATCGAACGCGTACGTCGTGCCGAGGTGCTCGAAGACGTGCACCTCGATCGGCAGGGTGAGAACCGCTGAGCTGCTGTCGGTGTGCGTCATCGTCATCCCCGAGATCGCCCCTGGGCGCCGAGCGCGGACCCAGATTTTGAGCGTGGGTCAGGGGGATGGAGCGTGTCAACGGTGCGCCGGCCCAACCACCCGGGGATGGCCCGTTCGGGCTGGCCCGTTCGGGCTGGCCCGGTCGGGCTGGCCCGTTGGGGCTGGCCCGTTGGGGTGTGCTCAGCGGTCAGGTCCATGCGCAACACCGCCGGCGCCGCGGGCGGGCCGTGCACGACGACCGACTGCGCGATCGTCGACTCGCCCGCCACGCGCACGAAGTGCCCGGGCAGTACCACGAAGTGCCCGGGCAGTACGCCGGCCGGCGCGACCGCCGGGAGGGCACATGAGCTGAGTCGGGGATGGATCCCCGGTGAGCCGGGGATCCCGTCGGTTAGCGGGCATTGCAACGCCCGCCCAGCGCACGAAGTGCCCGGGCAGTACGCCGGCCGGCGCGACCGCCGGGAGGGCACATGAGCTGAGGCGGGGATGGATCCCCGGTGAGCCGGGGATCCCGTCGGTTAGCGGGCATTGCAACGCCCGCCAAGCGCACGAAGTGCCCGGGCAGTACGCCGGCCAGTGCGACCGTCGGCAGTGCACGCCCGCCACGACGCGCACCCCGATCAGCGCCGTGGCGGGCGACAGGCGGCCACGCCGGCCTGGCCCAGGTAGCAGGCCGGTACGCCGGGATGGGTGCGCGCCGCCCGTCTGCCTCACGATCCACGTCACCGGGGAACCTGACCCGCTGAGACGGTGGGCGGGCCCCCCGCTGTGGACAGCGAGCGGGCCGCCGGGACGTCATCCGACGACGAAGTGGGTGCGCGGCGGTTCAGACGTCGGGGGCGATCGAGAGGGCCGCGAGCTTCTCCGGGTCCAGGATGATGTCGATCGAGGCGACCCGGTCGTCGGCGACGGTCAGGCCCGCGACGGCGATCACCCCGGCCGGCGTGCGCGCCACGATCCCGACGGCGCCGTTGACCAGGGCCGGCCGGCACAGCGTCGCGAACCGCGGCCCGTGCGTCGCGGTGTGGCGGGCGACGTTCGCGGCGCCGCTGGGTCGAGCCGTTGCTGACCGATCGCGACGTCCGGCGTGACACCCGGCGGCTGCTCCGCTCGGTGTTCACCGACCGCGACGTCCTACTGGCGGCCGCCGAGCGACTCCGGGAGTTCCAGGGACCGGCGCTGGTCGTCTGGGGGACCGAGGACCGGGTGATGCCGCTGGACCACGGGCACCGACTCGCCCAGCTGCTGCCGCACGGGACCGTGGTCGAGATCGAGGACAGCCGCACCCTTGTCCCGCTGGACCAGCCGGACCTCCTCGCGGTGGCCATCCGCGAGCTCGTCGCGTCTGCGACAGCGGACACTCCTCCGTCCCGTCGCGAGGTGTGAGCGCGACGGCTTTCCGCGAAACGCCCACCAACTGGTCCAGACCTCTTTACCCTTCCAGCCATGAAGAGTCGGGCGCTCGCCGCCGCCGTCGCCGTCCTCGTCGCGCTCGGGCTGGCCGTGGCGCTGTCCCCGGCCGCGGAGTCGGCCGGCCCGTCGCTCGGCGCGCCGGTGGACGTGCAGACCACCGTCGTGGGCGGCCAGAAGGCGATCAGGGTGACGTGGGGTGCGCCGACGGCCGGCATCCCCGCCGGGCTGGCCTACGAGGTGCTGCTGGACGGCGACATTGTCGGCACTGCTCTCGTGAAGACGTCGTTCGTGATCGACGACCCGAGCCTGGTCGTCGGGCACACCTACGAGGTCGGCGTCCGCTCGACGCTGCTGGTCAACCACAGCTCGACGACCTCGACGTACCAGCAGCTCTACATCGCGCCGGTGACGACCGTGCAGGCCGCGAACCCGACGAACCCGCTCGCCGGCCGCGAGTGGGGTGTCTACCGCGGCCTCCAGGACCCGGCGATGATCGGCTGGAACCAGCTCGGCCAGGCCCAGCAGGACAAGCTGGCGCCGATCGCGATGATCCACAAGGCGAAGTTCTTCGGGCGCTGGATCACCGATGGGCAGGCGGAACAGAAGACCCGCGAGTACATCGAGGACACCCAGGCCGGCGACCCGCAACGGCTGACGATCCTGACGCTGTTCCGGATGTTCCCCTGGGAGGGCGAGGCCAGCATCCTCAAGCGGCTGCCCACGGCGGCCGAGCAGGCGGCGTACAAGAAGTTCGTCAACGGCATGGCCGAGGCGATCGGCAGCAACCGGGTTGCGGTCGTGCTGCAGCCGGACGGGTTCTTCGCGTGGAAGGCCTTCCAGGTGCTGGCCCCGAAGCTCGGCAGGAAGGCCGCGCTGCTGCCCGCGCGGATGCTCTCGTGGACCTCGAATACGCTGTCGGAAGCGGGCCCGAACGTCAGCGTGTACGTCGACATGGGCTCCGAGGACTGGGCGCTGGGCAAGGTGGCGCCGGTCGCCAAGTTCCTCAAGCTGTCCGGCGTGAAGTACGCGCGCGGCTTCTCCCTCGACGTCTCGCACAAGAACTACCTGGACCGCGAGATCCTGTTCGCCCAGCGGGTGTCCCAGGCGCTCGCCAAGATGGGCCTGCCGAACAAGCACGCGGTCATCGACACCTCCGACAACGGCCAGCCGTTCGCCGGCAAGGAGATCAACCCGCCCGGCGGCGACGGGCCCTACACCCCGCCCGGCGAGATCGACCCGTGCACGAAGAAGAACCAGGGGAACCCCTGCACCGCACTGGGCGTCCCACCCACCACCGACGTCGACAACCCGGCGTGGGGCCTCAAGCCCGACGTCGCCAGGGCCGCCGCGCAGTACGTCGACGCCTACCTCTGGGTGAGCCGCCCCTGGCTGCCCGACCAGGGCGCCGGCGGCACCAAGTTCAGCCCCGACTTCGCGACGAAGCTGCTGAACACCTGGACGTTCTCGCCGTACTTCAGCTGACAGTCAGTCGAGCACGCCCGGTGCGGCGTCCTCGTCCTCGACCCACTCGTCACCGGTGTCGAAGACGTCACGCTTGCGGCGCTTGTCGTCCTTGCCCCCGCGGCCACCGCGCCCGGACGCGGCGCCGGTGCCGCGACCGCCCGCGGCGCCCCGACTCCCGCCGGTCGTGCCGCGCCGACCTGCCGCCGAGGCGGCGCCCGACCGGCCACTGCCGGACCCGGAGCTGACCGCACCGGCACCACCGGGGCGGCCGAGCGGGCCCGTGACGCCCGTGCGTGACGTGGCGCCGATCCCGCGCACGCCGCTCGCGGCGGTGCCGGAGCTCGTGACGACCGGGGAGACCGCACCGCCGCGGAGGCCGCCGGCGGACAGGCCCGTGCCGAGCAGGCCGCCCGCGGCCCCGCCCGCCGCGGCGCCCGCGAGGCCGAGTCCAGTCCCCGCCCCGATGCTGCCGCCGGACGTGCCGCCCGTGGCGCCGGGCGTGCCGCCCGGCGTGCCGCCCGCGGCGGGGGTGCTGATCGGGCCGACCGGCCCGCCGCCCTGCGGTGCGCCGCCCGGGCCGCCGCCGGCCGGCACGTAGCCGGGGCCGGGGACCGGGCTGCCGGGATGGCCGGTGGTGCCGGTAGTGCCGGTGCCGGGGCTGCCGGGGTAGTAGGTGGGGCCGTCGACGCTCCGCGGACCGCCGCCGCCACCCGCGGTGACCGAGCCACCGGAGCCGCCGCTGGCGCCGCCACCGCTGGCGCCACCGGTCCCGCCGCCCGACGAGCCGGCGGGCTTCGGGTCGGGCTCGCCGTGGATCTGCTTCATGGTGGTGGCCGAGTGCCCGAACACGCGGTCCATCGCGTCGGCCTGCTTCTTCGCGCGGGCCTCCTGGTCGTCGTACGCCGCCTGGTAGTTGCTGTGTGCCTGCCGGTTCTGCGACTCGGCCTGGATGTCGGCGCGGGTCGGCGGGCCGACCGGTGCGTGGTACGGCGGCGGCTCGCTCAGCGGGTGGCGCGCGAGGTCGTCCTGCTCGATCTTGGCGCTGCGGATCACGTCGGCCGCGTTGCGCAGGGCCTGGGCGCCCGCACCCAGCTCGGTGGACTTGTCGCTCATCGACGTCGCGGAGCGGTTGAACGCGGCGTCGACGGCCGGGCCGGTCCTGCCGCCGATCTTCTGCTTGACCTCGGGCGAGGCGGTCAGGAGCGCGGTGCCGATCTGCTGCAGGATGCCCTGGCAGTACTCCCACTCGCTCGCGTGCCGGTCGATGTCGCCGTCGTTCGCGCCGTGGAGCGCCCGGTCGAGGCGGGCTCGCTGGGGTCCGGTGGCCATCTCAGCGCCCCTCCGCCGTCGAGGCCGGCAACGTGCACGAGCTGTTGCTCTCGAAGCTCGGCGCCGCCACGCAGGACGTCGAGGTGGCGAGGCCGTTGAGCGCGCTCGCGTTCGCGGCGTCGGTGTCGCCGAGGTCGTCGACGAAGCCGGCCAGGTTGTCGCGGTATCCCCGCAGCCCGGCGGCCATCTGCAGCACCGCCTTCGCCACGTGCTGCTGCGCCACGCTGCTGTGGTGGCCGAGCTGCGCTCCCGCGTCCGAGCCCCCGAAGAGACCCGGCGAGATCGGCTTGACGTTCCCCGTCTCCAGGTCCTCGGCGCTGCCGGCGAGCATCGACCGGACGTCGGCGATCAGGTCCTCCGGGAGTCCGAGCTCCCCGAGCAGGTCCGCGGCTCCCACGCCCCCGTCGTACATCTGAACGTGTTCCTTCCCCCGAATGAAAGGCCTGTTGCGTCACCGGCCACCTGCCCCGGTCCCCCGCGATCGAAACCTCGGTCCGTTAGATTGCGTCGCACTCGTCTCGGACCCAGGAGCTCTCGGTGCGTCGAACCACGATCCCCATCCTGCTGCTCGCGCTCGCCCTCACAGCGGGCTGCAGCAGCGACGGCGACGATCCGGGTACGGCGAGCCCGGGCTCGCCGGCCTCGCCGACGTCGACGAGCAGCTCGCAGGCGAGCTCGCCGACGGACTCCCCGTCGGACGTCGCGACGGGCATCGAGCTGTCGATGCCCAACAGCAGCGTGCGCGCCCCCGCGGACTGGACGCAGGCCAAGGACCTGACCCGCTACGAGGACGGCGCCGACAGCCCCGACAGCCTCGCCTACATCATGCTCGGCGAGATCGACGCGTTCGGCTCGGACGCCTCCGCCGAGCAGCTCGGCGAGAACCGGATCAAGGCGAACACCTACCCGAAGGCGCCGAAGGTGCTGCCGGTGAGCGAGCTCGACGGCACCGAGGCGTACCACGTGGCCGGCTTCGTGAGCCCGACCCAGTACATCGAGGAGTTCGGCACCATCGTCCGCGACCGGATCGTCACCCTGACGTTCTCCTTCAACAACAAGGTGTCGAGGTCCGAGCGCGACGAGGTCGTGTCCTCGGTGCTCCCGACCTTCGCCTGGAAGTAGCCGTCAGCGGCGGTACCGCAACGTGCCCGGGAACCACTTGTCGGTCCAGAGCTTGTCGGTGCGCACGCGGGTGCCGGAGTGCGGCGCGTGCAGCACCCACCGGTGCCCGTGGGTGAAGCCGGCGTACACACCGACGTGGTACACGCCGCCGCCGTCGTAGAAGAAGATCAGGTCGCCGCGCTTCATGTTGCTGCGCTTGATGTGCTGGGCGAAGTGCGCCTGCGCGGACGAGGTGCGCGGGATGTGCTTGAAGCCGGCCTTGCGGAACGAGTAGAACGTCAGCCCCGAGCAGTCGAAGGCGTTCGGGCCGGAGGCGCCGTAGCTGTACGGGTCGCCCTTCTGGTGCACGGCGATGCTCATCGCGCTGCCGACCCGGCGCGCCGACGGCGCGAGCGAGGCGTGCTTGTGGTGGTGGTGCGTGACGCGGTCGTTCCGGGTGGCGGCGTGGCTGTCGGCGATCGGGGCGGTCGAGAGGAGGCCGACGGCGAGGGCGCCGCTGGCGAGGGCGCGCAGCGCCAGGGAGTGGATCGTGGGCATGCGGAGGTTTCCTTCCCACGCCTGTGAGGTGAGCTGTCGGGTTCGGGCGAGAAGGTGCCCGGCCACCGGTCGGTGGCTTCACCCCGAGCGCCCGCGTGATGCTGGTGCGGCCGCGAAGGTGGGTCCCCCACTCCTGCCGTCCGTGATCGGTCCACGACCCGGGTGGCAGGATTCGGCGTGCCCGGGCCGGTGTTGCGACGTGCAACCGGTCAAGGACGGTAACCAGAGAATTCGCCCGATCACGAGTCGGTGCCGGGCCGATTCCGTGGCGCACGCCACACTCCCCGCGTGGGATCGCGGGCGAACTGGTCGAAGGTCACACAGTTACAGCGCTGTCACGCGCCCCTCGTCGAGGTGGACGACGCGGTCGGCGACCTGCCAGACCCGGGGGTCGTGGGTGGCCACGAGCACCGCGGAGCCGGCGTGCGCGGCACCGGCCAGCACCGCCGCGACCTGGGCCACGTGGTCGTCGTCCTGGTGGCCGGTCGGCTCGTCGAGCACGGCCAGCCGGGGTGCGAGGACCAGCGCCCGCGCGACCGCGGTGCGCTGCTGCTCGCCGAGCGAGGTCTCCCGCACGCCGCGCCGGGTGAACGCGCCGAGGTCGAGCGCCTCGGCGAGCCGGGCGAGGGCCGCGACCGGGTCGACGCCGGCGCGGTACGCCGGCAGGCAGATGTTGTCCTCGACGCTGAGCCCGGCGAGCAGTCCGTGCTGCTGGGGCACCACCGCGACCACGGACCAGTCGGCGACGGCGCCGGCGGGCCGCCCGTCGACGGTCACGGTGCCGCGCTCGGGCGTCTCGAACCCGGCGGCCAGGTGGCACAGCGTGCTCTTCCCGGACCCGGACGGACCGGCGACGGCGACCAGCTCACCGGGGGCCGCGGCGAGGCTGACGTCGTGCAGCACCTCGACCCGGCCCGCGCCCGCGCCGTACCCGTGCGCGACCTGCTGGATGCTCAGTCCGGTGCCGGTCACAGCTCCACCTCCGGTCGGCGCAGCCGCACGTGGTCGCCGTCGGCCTCGACGACGACCCGGCGGTCGGGGAAGAGGCCGAGCATCTCCTGGGGCAGCTGGACCCGGCCGGTCGCGTCGATGACGGCCGCGGCGGTACGCCGGCCCGAGGTCTCGCTGGAGACGACGCCGTGCCGCAGCCGGAGCAACCGGTCGGCGCGGTGCGTCACGCGGTCGTCGTGGCTGCTGATCACGACCGTCGACCCTGCGGCGGCGACGGCGAGCAGCGCGTCCATGACCCGGTCGGCGTTCGCATGGTCGAGCTCGGCGGTCGGCTCGTCGGCGACGACCAGCGCCGGGGTGCCGACCAGCGCGATCGCGACCGCGAGCCGCTGCTGCTCGCCGCCGGACAACGCATCGGGCCGGTGACCGCCGCGGTCGGTCAGACCGACGGCGTCGAGGGCCTCGGCCAGGTGGCGGCGGGAGGCGCCGCGCCAGGACGCGACCTGGCGGAGCTGGTCGGTGGCGCGCAGGTGCGGGAAGACGGCGTTCGAGGCGCGCTGCGGCACGAAGCCGATCTGCCGGCGGCGCAGCCGCCGCAGCTCGCGGGTCGAGGCGACGCCGACGTCGCTGCCGAGCACGGTGAGGCGGCCGGCGCTGGGCCGGTCGCGGGCGCCGAGCAGCGTCAGGAGGCTGCTCTTGCCGCTGCCGGACGGCCCCGCGACGACCGTGAGCGCACCCGGGACGAGCTCGAGGCCGATGCCGCGCAGCGCGTGCGTCTCCCCGGTCACGGAGCGGAAGACCTTGACCAGGTCCTCGCAGGACACGGCCGTCATGGACTCAATCCCCGGCACGGAGCACCTCCGCGGCGGGGCGGCGACGGGTGAGCAGGGTCCCGACCAGCCAGGCCACCAGGACCAGGACGACGAGCACGCCGAGCAGCCAGAGCAGGTCGGCCGGCTCCGGCCGCGGGTGTGCGAGCGGCGGGATGCCGGCAGCGGCGTCGATGCTGCTCGGCATCAGGACGACCACCGCGGCGGCGAGCAGGGCAGCGACGACGGCGGTCGCGACGGCGTACCCCACCTCCCAGGCGCGCGCCCGCGCCAGGTCGGCCGACCGGTAGCCCATCCGCCGCAGCAGCACGTCCGAGACCGTGTCGCGGTCGGACAGCCGGAGCGCGAGCACCAGTCCCGCGGCGAGCGCCAGCGCGAGCACGACACCCCCGAGCGCGAGGACGTAGCCGGCCGCCCAGGTCGAGGCGACCAGGCCGTTCTCGATCCGCGCCTGGGTGGCGGTCTCGACCACGCCGTCGCTGGCGATGCCGGCGTCGTCGAGCTGCGCGCGCAGGTCGGGCGGCGCCGCCCGGCTCCACAGGATCGACGTGAGCGCGCCGGGCAGGTCGCTGGTCGCGCCCTTCCCGCGGGGGTCGAGGTCGGGCGTGACGATCTTGAAGAGCCGCAGGCTGTCCACGACCACGGTGACGGTGCCGGGCTCGGTCTCGGAGCCGGGGAACGCCGGGACGACGCCGACGACGTACACGGGGATGGTGAGCACGGTGTCGAGGTCGATGACCGTCTTGGCGCCGGCCTCCAGGTGGGTGTCGCCGGCCAGGATCACCGGCACCCCCTCCTCCTTCCTCGGCAGCCGCGGCACGAGCGCGCGGCCGGCGTCGAGGTCGCCGGAGCCGCCCCAGTCCGCGACGTCGGCGAACGACCCAGAGTCGATGGCCATCAGCGGGATCCCGCTCTGGTCCGGTCCGAGGGAGACGTTGCGGCGCCAGACGATCGTCGAGCCGTCGACCGGCGGCCGCACGGCCACCGCGGAGCCCTGGCCGCGGAAGTCCTCGGCGACCTCGATCGTGGTCGCGACTCCCGCGAGGGCGGCGGTCTTGTCGGCGACGCCCTCGTCGATGCCGCGGTGGACGGTGAGCGTGTAGGCGAACAACCCGAGCGCGACCGCGACGACGGCCGACAGGGCGACGACCTCGTGCAGGACCGGCCCGGTACGCCGGGCGGCCAGCCATCGGGAGGTCCCGGGCCTCGCCCGGGTCGACCGCCGGGCCCGCAGCCGGGCGGCCGCGCGGATGACCACCATCGTCAGGGACGCGGTGACGAGGAACGGGAACGCGCTCGTCAGCGGCGTCGTCGCCCGGTCCGACGTCTCCACGGTGAGCACCGCGAACGTGACGACCACCGTGACGACCACGAGCGCCGTGCCCCACGGCACCGCGACCCGGCTGCGACCGAGTCGCGAGAGCCGGTCGAGCCGGTCGGTCGCCAGCGCGGAGAAGCCGGCCGTGAGCGCGATCATCACCAGCCCGATGCCGGCGCCGACGGCCGCGCGGACCAGCCCGTCCCGGGTGAAGGGCACACCCGCATCGGTGGGCGGCCCGGCCGCCACCACGCCGAGGTGGGCCAGGGCCAGGCCGGCCGGGACGGCGAGCAGGCAGGCCAGCAGCGCCTCGAGGGCGGCGAGGAGGATGAGCTCGATCGGGCGCAGCCCGAGGCCGCTGACGAGCAGCTGCTCACGCCGGCGGCTCAGGCCGAGCAGCACCCACGCAGCGACCAGGAGCAGGCCGGCGAGCACCTGGCCGCCGAGGGCGTAGGGCCGGACCTGCTCGCGCGCCGAGGTCGCGGTCGCGTCGGCGGCGCCGGCGATGGTCGGCAGCCCGCTGATCACGTCGAGCGTCGCCGGGGCCGGCTTGGCGCCCGCCAGCTGGGCGGACATCTCCGTGCTGCCGTCGAACGCCGCGTCGCCGTACGCCGCCGAGGCCGCCACCGCCGCGGTCGCCTCCTCCGGGGTGACGTCGGGGTCGAGCAGCAGGTCGGCGACGTAGAACGGCTTCTCCCGCACCTTCGGGGCGAGGTGGTCGAAGGTCGCGCGGCTCACGATCGCCAGCGGGGTGACCAGCGAGGGGTTGACCGGGTCCTGCGGGAGGAACCAGCGGTCGGCGCCGGGCAGGTTCGCGAGCTGCGTCGGCAGGACGGAGCCGGGTGCGGTGTCGTAGGTGCCGGCCAGCACGGTCTCCCGGAGCGTGCGGCTGTCGCCCAGGAAGACCTGCACCATCCCGACCTTCAGCGGGTCGCCGACCCGGAGCCCGAGGGCGGCAGCGGTGTCGCTCGACAGCCAGACGCCGTCGGTGTCGTCGTCGCCCCCCAGGGCCGGGATCGCGCCGTCGTGGTACCAGAGCACGGCCGGGGCCGTCGCGCCGTTCGCGACCGCGACCGGCTTGGTGGACTGGCTCTGCCCGACGCCGAGAGCGGTCACCGTCGGGTCGCCGTACGCCGGCAGCGCGGCGAGCGGGTCGAGCAGCGGGTCGAGGTCCTGGACCACCCCGTCCCAGGTCACGCGGAGGTCGCCGGACTGGTCGCCGAACGGCCCGCCGGCGCTGGCCCGGAGCCCGTCCGCCAGCGCGGTCGACCGGGCCGTCTCGACGAACAGGCTCGGCGCGACCACCGACGCGACGAAGAGTGTGACCGCGACCAGGACCAGCGCTCCCCAGCCCGGCGTCCGGGCCAGCCGGAGCGGGGCCGCCCGCCACAGCGCGTGGGCGGCGGGGCGGGTCACGCGGTCACACTACGACCGTGGGAGCGCTTCCACCATCGACTTCGGCCACCAGGTCCGCGATCGAGTCGACGACCCGGGTCGGGCGGTACGGAAACGTCTCGACCTGCTCGGGGCGGGTCGAGCCGGTGGTGACCAGCACGGTCCGCAGCCCGGCCTCGAGGCCGCTGATGATGTCGGTGTCCATCCGGTCGCCGATCATCACGGTCGTCTCGGAGTGCGCCTCGAGCCGGTTCAGGGCGCTGCGCATCATCAGCGGGTTCGGCTTGCCGATGAAGTACGGCGTCCGCCCGGTCGCGGTGCTGATCAGGGCCGCGACGGACCCGGTGGCGGGCAGCAGGCCGTGCTGGCTCGGGCCGCTGGGGTCGGGGTTGGTGGCGATGAAGCGGGCGCCGGCGCTGACCAACCGGATCGCGCGGGTGATCGCCTCGAACGAGTAGGTCCGGGTCTCCCCCAGCACGACGTAGTCCGGGTCGCGGTCGGTCATGACGTACCCGATGTCGTGCAGCGCCGTGGTCAGGCCGGCCTCGCCGACGACGTACGCCGTGCCGTGCGGGCGCTGCTCGGAGAGGAACTGGGCGGTGGCCAGCGCCGAGGTCCAGATCGCCTCCTCCGGCACGTCGATGCCGCTGCCGAGCAGTCGCGCGCGGAGGTCGCGCGGGGTGAAGATCGAGTTGTTGGTGAGGACCAGGAACTGCTTGCCGGACGCCTTCAGCGCCTCGATGAACTCCTGGGCCCCGGCGATCGGGACCTCCTCGTGCACGAGCACGCCGTCCATGTCGGTCAGCCAGGTCTCCACGGGACGCGAGGTCATGGCCGTCATCATGTCAGCGGCCGACCTCAGCGACCGACCTCAGCGACGGGGCAGCAGGACCTCGATGCCGTCGGCGGGGTGCTCGCCGGTGACCCGGCCGCCCAGCGCCTCGACCACCGAGCGGGCCTGCGCGATCCGGTCGAGGGGCTCGCCGTGGTGATCGTTCTCGTGCGCGCGGCCCTCGGACTCCACCCGGATCCGGAGCTGGCCGCCCTCCTCGCCGAAGAAGACGAGGCGGACCGGTCCGGAGCCCCGGCGTACGACGTCGGCGAGCAGTAGGTCGGTGACGTGCTCCACCGGGCCGGGCGTGTAGGTGAGCGCGAGGTTGCCCTCGGCGGCCGCGGTCAGGGTGCGGCTGCGCACCCCGAGCCGGTCCGCCCAGCGCTGGGCGAGCTGGGTGGCGAGGTCGACGAGCGGGAGCTCGGAGCCGGCGACCAGGCTGCCCCTGCGGGACAGCTCGACCAGCTCACCGGCCACGGCGCTGACCTCGTCGACCGCCGCGAGGCTGCGGGCCGCGGCCTCCTTGACGTCCCCGCGGACGTCGTCGCGCAGGGTGAGGTCCTCGAGCTCGAGCCGGAGCCCCGTGAGCGGGGTCTTGAGCACGTGCGAGGCGTGCTCGGCGAAGTCCCGTTCGCGGTGGACCCGGTCCTCGAGCTGCAGCGCGCTGGTGCGCAGGGCCGTCGAGATCGCCGCCGCCTCCGGGATCCGGGTCTTCGGCAGCTCGAGGTCGTAGCGGCCACGGCCGAGGTTGCCGGCGGCCACGGCGAGCCGCTGGAACGGCGAGGACAGCGCCGAGGCGATGACGAAGCCGACGATGCCGGCGACGACGGCGATGAGCAGGAAGAGCGCCGCGATCGAGCCGACGTCGCGGCCGACGATCTCCTGGATGACCTGGTCGGACTGGCTCAGCGTCACGGTGCCGGCGTCGATGGTGTCGGCGGCCCTCAGGTCGTTGGTGGGGTCGTCGTCGCCGTCGTACTCCTTGCCGTCCGCGACCAGGGTCCGGCCCTTGCCCGGGTCGAACTCGAGCCGGCTCCGGTCGCTCACGACGGAGTCGAGGAACTGCTGGTCGATGCTGCCGCCCGCCTCGACGCGGTCCTGGGCGATGGCCGCGATCAGCTCGACCTCCTGGCGCAGGTGTGCGGACTCCTGCTCACGGATCAGGTCCCGGAGGACGTAGGAGCGCACCAGCCCGGCACCGAACAGCAGCACGACGGTGAGGACGACGAAGGCGACGGTGAGGCGTTCACGCATCCGGTGTGCCGCCCTCGAGGCGGAAACCCACACCCCGAACGGCCACGACCCGATCCGTCACACCCACGCTCTCGAGCTTCTGGCGCAACCGACCGATCGTGACGTCGAGCGTCTTGGTCGAGCCGTACCAGTTCTCGTCCCACACGTCGGCCATCAGCCGACCGCGGGAGACCACCTTGTCCCGGTTGGCGGCGAGGATGTTCAGCACCTCGAACTCCTTGCCGGTCAACGGGACCTCCTCGGCGCCGGCGTAGACGCGCCGCGCGTCCACGTCGATGCGGAGCCCGTCGGGCTCAACGGCCTCGGTGGCCGCCGAGGTGGAGGAGGTCCGGCGCAACAGGGCGCGCACACGCGCCTGCAGCTCGGCCAGGCCGAACGGCTTGGCCAGGTAGTCGTCGGCCCCGTAGTCGAGCCCGACCACGCGGTCGAGCTCGCCGGCTCGGGCGGTGACGATCATGATCGCCCCCTCGAAGCCGGCCTCGCGGGCCCGTCGACACACCTCGAGCCCGTCGATGTCGGGCAGCCCGAGGTCGAGGATCACCACGTCCGGGGCGGTCGACATGGAGTCCAGGGCCTGCTGGCCGCTGTCCACCCAGGACACGTCGTACCCCTCCCGCTCCAGCGTGCGGACCAGGGGGAACGCGATGTCCTCCTCGTCCTCCACGACCAGAACTCGTTGCGCCATGGGTGTGAGCATAGGGGTCACCGACCCGCGCTCGTGGGCACTCCTCATCGTTCGATCCCCGCACCCACTCCCACCGGGGTCGGCGGGGTCCGCTGCGAACGCCGGAGGTTGGTGACGAGGAGCAGCACCAGGGCGCCGGCGCTGCCGACGAGCAGCAACCAGAGGACCGGGTCGGCGAGCACCAGGTAGGCGTAGCCGACCCATGGAGCGGTGAGGACCACGCGTGGTACGGCGTTCCCGCCCAGCTCGAGCCGCCACGGGTCGGGCGTCGCGCTCGCGTCGCCCTGGGTGACGATGCCGTCGGCGTCGCGCGCGACGATCCGGTGCGTGACCATGCCGTCGACGCCGGCGGACGCAGGCGGGCGGTAGGTGATGACGTCGCCGACCCGCAGGTCGTCCACGGGGACGCGCCGCTCGAAGACGACCGAGCCGCGCGGGATGCTGTCGGCCCGATCGCCGTCCATCGAGTCGCCGGTCATCACGTAGCGCTGGAGACCGAGACCGATCGGCAGCAGCACGAGAGCCGTGACCGGGCCCAGGATCACCACGAGCGCGAGGAGTCGCCCCCACGGCGTCGACGCCGGGCGGTGCGGGGAGGTCGCGATCTCCATGGGCGGGTGGTCTTTCCGAGAAGGCTTCCGAGCCAGGGCTCCGAGCCGCTCTTGTGTTGTATGGGTCCGGACGGCCGCCCGGCGCTCCCCCCAACAGCGCCGGACGAACCCGTCCGAGGTGACCGTTCCTGCTGGCGGGCGTCCGCGCTCCCCCCAGGTGCGCGGTGCCCGCCCTCAGGTCCTCGAGCTCACGGTTCGGCGTTGACCCACGAGTACGCAGCCTTCGCAGGCTCGCCCTGGTTGGCGAACGGTGCGTCGTCCGGGAGCGACACGGTGAAGGTGAAGGTGCTCGAGCCCCCCGGTTCGAGCGTTCCCACGTCCTGCGCCTGGTCGCTCATCGCGGCGAAGTCACCGCTGTAGAGCTGCGTTCCGTCCTGGTCGATGACCAGGTCGAGCTCGCCGTCCGCGAAGGACGACGGGTCTCCGGTCTCCGAGAAGAAGAGCTTCGAGGCGAGCCCACCCGAGTTGCGGATGGTCACGCTCCGAGACACGGACTCCCCGGGCTCGATCTTGCTGATGGTCAGCGTCGCTCCCTGGTTGTCGTCGGCCAGCAGCCGGATCCCGGAGGATCCCTCGCTGGCGCTCGTCCACGGGACGCCGAGAACCATCGCCAGCAGGCCGGCGCCGACAACGCTGCCTACAGGGAGCAACAGCTTCCTGGCCGTGGTGGCAACAGTAGTCGTGGTCATCAGCATCCCCCCGGTGCTTCAGGTGGTACGACTAGAAGGTAGGACCGGCGTTGCCACGACTGATCCACACGTCGTCCAAGGAACTCCCACCGTTGGGTAACAGATCGCCGTCGCAGCCCCGGCGCGCCGGCTCAGGAGAACAGGTCGCCGTGCTCCCGGATCCGCTCGAGGACCTCCTCGAAGCGGAACTGCTCGAGGTCGAGCGCGTCCTCCGCGCCCGCCTCGACCTCGGCCCAGCTGACCGGCGTCGCGACCGTCGGGACCTCGCGTCCGCGGAGCGAGTACGGCGAGATCGTGGTCTTCGAGCCGGCGTTCTGGGACCAGTCCAGGAACACCTTGCCGGTTCGGCGCGCCTTCGTCATGGTCGCGGTCACCAGCTTCGGGTGCTCACCCTGCAAGGCCTCGGCGACCTCCTTCGCGAGCGCCGTCGACTCGTCGGGCGGCAGCCGCTTCGGCAGGTCGGCGTACAGGTGCAGGCCCTTGGACCCGCTCGTCACCGGCCGGGCCACCAGGTCGCGCTCGGCGAGCCGGTCGCGGACGAGGAGGGCGACCTGGCAGCACTCGTGCAGGCCCGCGGGCTCGCCCGGGTCGAGGTCGATGACGACGCGGTCGGCGCCGCGCGGGCGGTCCTTGCCGTCGACGGTCCACTGGTGCACGTGCAGCTCGAGGGCGGCGAGGTTGACCAGCCAGGTGAGCGTCGCGAGGTCGTCGACGATCGGGAACACCAGGGTGTCGGAGCTGCTGGCTGCCCGGCTCCCGGTGGTGGGGACCTTCGCGGTGTGCACCCACGACGGGGTGCCGCCCGGGACGTTCTTCTCGAAGAAGCTCTTGTCCTGGACGCCGTGCGGCCACCGGATCCTGGTGACGCAGCGGCCCGAGAGGTGCGGCAGCAGCACAGGGGCGACCTGGGCGTAGTAGCTGAGCACCTCGCCCTTCGTCGTACCGGTCCGCGGGTAGAGCACCTTGTGCAGGTTGCTGATCGTGAGCGTGCGGCCCTCGACGTCGACCCGCACCTCCTCCTTCTGCGGTGGGTCCTGGGCCGCCATCAGCGTGCGATCCCGATCACCGGGCGTCGCGCGGGGTCGAGGCGGAACATCAGCGCCCGGATGAACCAGCGCGGCGCGCTCACGCAGCCGGCGGTCGCCCCGGAGCCGTTGACGTGCAGGAAGATGCCGGCCCCGCGGTGGCGGACCTGGCGGAGGTTGAAGCTGGTGACGATCGACCACTCGTACTGCTGCGGGAAGTCGAGCAGCCGCTCGGAGGCGTTCGGGTCGCTGGCCGGGAGCCGCCAGCGGAAGCCGCCCTCGGCCCGGTTGCGGTACCGGTTGTAGAAGGCGCTCCCGTTGTCCTCGACCCAGTAGTCGCCGCGCCGGACCTTGCGGTACCGCAGGTCCCACGCCGGGTCCTGCCGGTGCATGCCGAACGCCCAGGGCAGGTCGTAGGTGCCGAGCGGGGTCGTGCCAGTCCCCTGGTGCCGGTGGCGACCGGGCACGAGGCCGCCGTACCCGATGCGGCCGTCGGTGGCCCGGAGCTCCTGCTGCCAGCGGCCGTCGCGCCGCACCCACCACGTGACCCGCGCGCGGTAGCCGGACGTGTGGTTGACGGTGACGACCTGCGTGGTGCCGTCGCGGAGCCGGACGTCGACGCCGTCGAGGCGGACGTGCCGGGGTGTCGTGGCGTGCGCGGGCGTCGGCGTCGCGAGCGCGGCCGCCAAGAGGAGCGGGACGAGCAACCGCTTCACAGGTCCTCCGGGTCGAGGTCGGGACGGACGCCCTGGAACGAGGGCTGGCGCAGGCGTTCGTACCCACGCCCGTGGGTGTCGATGTCGACGACCAGGACCGGGTCGACCCAGTGGGTGCCGCGCGCGTCGACGGCCGGCACCTCGTCGGCGAACGGGCTGTCGCGGCGGTCGAGACCCTCGACGAGCGCGGCCAGTGCCCGGCTCTGCCTCGCGCCGATCCCGCTGCCCACCCGGCCACGGTAGAGGAGGCCGTCCGCGGTCTGCTCGCCGACGAGCAGCGCGGCCAGCCGGTCGGTCGTGCCCTCCTGCGGGCGCCAGCCGCCCACCACGTAGGAGAGCCGGTGGCGGTGGGCGAGCTTCTGCCAGTGCGGGCTGCGCTCGCCGAAGCGGTACGTCGAGGTCCGCCGCTTGCTGACCACACCCTCCAGCCCCTGCTGGAATGTGGCCTCGAACAGCATCGCCCCGTCGTCGTACTCCGGCGGGACCTGCCAGGAGCCGTCGATCTGGAGCTCCGCCAGCAGCCGCCGCCTGGTCTCCAGCGGCTCCCCGGTGAGGTCGCGGCCGTCGAGGCGGAGCAGGTCGAAGACCATGTAGATCGCGGGGACCCGGTGCGCGAGGCGCTCGGCGGCGGCGGCCTTCCGGACGTGCATCCGCTCCTGGAGGGTGCGGAAGTCCGGCAGGCCGCGGTCGTTGAGCGCGATGATCTCGCCGTCGACGAGCAGGTCCCGCCCGTCGTACGGACTGGTGGCGAGCTCGGGCCAGGCGATCGTGATCGCGTTCTCGTTGCGGCTGGTCATCCGCAGCGTGCCGTCGCGGACGTCGGTGAGGGCGCGGACGCCGTCCCACTTCACCTCGTGCATCCAGGTGTCTCCCACGGGCACGGTGCGGCCGTGGGTGGCGAGCATCGGACGCATGCGCCCCATCATGCCCTCGTGCCACACTGACCGGTATGCGAGCCATCTGGAAGGGTGCGGTGTCGTTCGGGCTGGTCAGCGTGCCGGTGAAGCTCTACGCGGCCACCGAGTCGCACGACGTCTCGTTCCGGCAGGTGCACGCGAAGGACGGCGGCCGGATCAAGTACCAGCGGGTCTGCTCGGTCGACGGCGAGGAGGTCGCGTACGCCGACATCGCCAAGGGCTACGAGACCGAGGACGGCGAGATGGTCATCCTCACCGACGACGACCTGGCCGAGCTGCCGTCGACGTCGTCGCGCGAGATCGCGGTCGAGAAGTTCGTGCCGTCGGAGCAGATCGACCCGATGCTGTTCGAGAAGTCCTACTACCTCGAGCCCGAGAAGACCGGCGCCAAGCCGTACGCCCTGCTCCGCCAGGCGCTGCTCGACGCGGACCGGATGGCCGTGGTCACCGTCGCGCTGCGGCAGCGGACCACGGTCGGCGTGCTCCGGGTGAAGGACGACGTGATCGTGCTCCAGACGATGATGTGGCCCGATGAGGTCCGCACCCCCGACTTCTCCGTCGAGACCGGCGACGTGAAGCCGCAGGAGGTCAAGATGGCGAACATGCTCGTCGAGACCCTCGCCGGCGACTTCGACCCGGCGGAGTTCGAGGACGACTACGCCGAGGCCGTCGAGGCGCTCGTGAAGACCAAGATCGAGGGCGGCGAGGTCAAGCGGACCGCCACCTCCACGAAGTCCTCCGGGGAGGTCGTCGACCTGCTCGCGGCGCTGCAGCGCTCGGTCGACGCGGCGAAGACCGCGCGCGGCGAGGAGCCGGACAGCTCGGCCGAGGAGAAGCCGGCGGCGAAGAAGTCGGCCAAGAAGGCCCCGGCGAAGAAGGCTGCCGCGAAGAAGACCGCGAAGAAGTCGACCACGAAGAAGGCCGCGGCCAAGAAGGCCAGCTGACGCCTGGTGCCGGCCGCCGCGCGACGAGACCGCGCGACCCGGCCTGTCGAAACCAGCACGGATGATCCGACGTGTGGGTGACCGCTACACCCACGACAGGAGACCCAGATGCGCTACATCACGTTCGTGAAGATGACCGAGGACCTCGGTGACCCGCCGCCGGCGCTCGTGGAGGCGATGGGCACCGAGCTCGCGCAGTCGTTCGCCGACGGCACGATGATCGAGGCCGGCGGACTCGCCGGGATGCGGGACAGCACCGAGATCCACCTGCGCGGCGGGACCATCACCCAGAGCGACGGTCCGTACGCCGAGGGCAAGGAGGTCGCGGGCGGGTACGCGATCACCGAGGTGCGCAGCCACGACGAGGCGGTCGAGAACGCCCGCCGGGTGCTGGAGCTGCACCTCGCGCACTGGCCGGGCTGGGAGGGCTCGGTGGAGATCCGGCAGATGTTCAGCAGCCCCGGGTGACCACCGAGGACGCGGTCACCGCGGTCTGGCGGCGCGAGTCGGTCCGGCTCGTCGCCGCTCTGACCCGGATGACGCGCGACCTCGACCTGGCCGAGGACCTCGCCCAGGACGCCCTGGTGACCGCGCTCGAGCAGTGGCCCGAGGGAGGGGTGCCGGCGAACCCGGGCGCCTGGCTGATGGCGGTCGCCAAGCGGCGGGCGATCGACCAGTTCCGCCGCAACGACACCCTGCGGCGCCGTACGGCGGAGCTCGCCCACGGCCTCGAGGAGGCCGAGGTGCCCGACCTCGACGCGGCCGTCGACCACATCGAGGACGACGTGCTGCGGCTGGCGTTCCTCTGCTGCCACCCGGTGCTCCCGCCCGAGTCCCGGGCGGCGCTGACGCTGCGCCTGGTCGGCGGCCTGACGACGCAGGAGATCGCCCGGGCCTACCTCGTCAAGGACGCCACGATGGGGCAGCGGATCTCCCGCGCGAAGCGGCTGCTCGCCGAGAGCGGCGCGGAGCTCGAGAACCCGACTGGTGCCGAGCGCTGGCAGCGGCTGACCGACGTGATGGCGGTCGTCTACCTGGTCTTCAACGAGGGGTACTCCGCCACCAGCGGCGATGACTGGACCCGTCCCGACCTGTGCCGCGAGGCGATGCGGCTGGCGCGGATGCTCGCGCACCTCGCACCCGACGAGCCCGAGGTGCACGGCCTGCAGGCGCTGCTGGAGATCCAGGGCTCCCGGCTGAACGCGCGCCACGCCCCGGACGGCACCCCGATCCTCCTGGACGACCAGGACCGCCGCCGCTGGGACCAGCTCCTGATCCGCCGCGGCCTGGCGGCGCTCGACCGCGCCGAGGAGCTCGCCGAGCAGGGCAGGCCGGTCGGCAGCTACGTGCTCCAGGGCGCGATCGCCGCCTGCCACGCCCGGGCCCGCCGGCCCGAGGACACCGACTGGACCGAGATCGCGGGGCTGTATGACGTGCTCGCCCGGATCGCCCCCGGTCCCGTCGTGGAGGTGAACCGCGCCGTCGCGCACGGGCGGGCGTTCGGCCCGGACGCCGGCCTGGCGATCCTGGCCGCGGTCGAGAACGTGCCGGGCTGGCACCTGGTGGCGGCGGTCCGCGGCGACCTGCTCGAGCGGGCCGGCCGTCAGGAGGAGGCGGCGCGGGCGTTCCGGGACGCCGCCGCCCTCACGAGGAACGCCGACGAGCGTCGGATCCTGCTGCGCCGCGCGCAGCCCGGGAGTCCGGGAACATCCGGTCGAACCGGTGGAACAGCCCGTCCGCCAGCCGCGGAGCCACCAGGTTGAGCAGCTCGCCGACGTTGCCCGCGAGCGTGTTCACGTGCGGGGGCCGCCGCTCGATCGCGCGCACGACGCGGGCGGCCGCCTGCTCCGGGGTCGCACCGCGGCCGGCGTACGCCTCGGTCGGCGCCGACATCGGCGTGCGGACCAGCGAGAAGCGCATGTTGGTGAACGCGACGTTCTCGCCGTACGTCTCCCGCGCGGCGACCCGGCTCCAGGAGTCGAGCGCCGACTTGGACGCGATGTAGGCGCTGAACTTCGGCGCCCGCAGCTGGACGCCCCACGTGACGATGTTGACGACGTGGCCGGACCGCTGGGAGCGCATCGCCGGCAGCAGGCCCAGCGTGAGCCGCACCGGGCCGAAGAAGTTGACGGCCATGCTGCGCTCGACGTCGTGGAACCGGTCGTAGCTGAGCGCCAGCGAGCGCCGGATCGAGCGGCCGGCGTTGTTGACGAGCACGTCGACGGCCCCGTGCTCGGCGAGCACCCGTGCCACCAGGGCGTCGATCGCGTCGTGGTCGGTCAGGTCGCAGGAGTACGCCGAGGCGCGACCGCCGCTGTCCTCGATCGACGCCCGGACCCGCTCCAGCTCGTCGCCCCGCCGGGCGACGAGCAGCACGGTCGCGCCCCGCTCGGCCACCGCGCGCGCGGTCGCCTCGCCGATCCCCGAGGACGCGCCCGTGACCAGCACGGTGCGCCCGTCGAGGCTCACGCGCCGCCGGCGAGGAGCGGCCACGGCCGGGCCTGCTCGAGCTGGGCGGACAGCGAGAACAGCGTCGCCTCGTCATCGGTGCGGCCGACCAGCTGGACGGCGACCGGCAGGCCGTCGGCGCCGACACCGGCGGGCACCGAGGCCGCCGGGTTGCCGGCGACGTTCCAGAGCGCGGCGTAGGCGATCGCCGGCATCGCCCGCAGCGAGGCCAGCACGGTGCCGACGCCGTCGAGGCGACCGACCCGCGGCGGCCGGTGCGCGATCGCCGGCGTCAGCAGGACGTCGACGTCGTCGAAGACCCGGTTCGCCTTCACCGACACCTGCTCGGTCCGGGCGAGCGCGAAGTCGACGACCTTCGGGGTGACCCACGCCCCGAGCCGGCAGGTCTCGCGGGTGCGCCGCTCGAGCCGGTCGTAGTGCTCGACCAGGTCGGCCTCGGCGCGGATGCCCGCGAAGAACTGCGGCACGAACGCGGCCGTCGGGTCGGGGTACCGCGGGTCGACCTCGCGGACGTCGTGGCCGAGCTCGGTCAGCAGAGCAGCGGTGTCGCGGACCGCCTGGACGTGCACGGGGTCGGGGCGGACGCCCCGGGCGACCGGCCTGGTGCTCCAGCCGATCCGCAGCCGACCCGGCTCGCGGCCGACCGCGTCGACGAACGGCTCGTGGCCGCCCGCGGTGTACAGGTCGCCCTCGACGTTGCCGCGGATCGCGTCGTACACGAGCGCGCTGTCCAGCACGCTGCGGGTGAGCGGGCCCGCGGTGCCGAGCGCCCACCACAGGTGCGGGTGCGGCGCCGTCGTGACCCGTCCGCGTTGCGGCTTGAGGCCGAACAGCCCGCAGCTCGCGCTCGGGATCCGGATCGAGCCGCCACCGTCGCCGCCCATGCCGACCGGCACCATGCCGGCCGAGACGGCGACCGCCGTACCGCCGCTGGAGCCGCCGGGCGTGCGGCTGGGGTCCCAGGGGTTGCGGGTGATGCCGCGCGAGGCGGACTCGGTGAACGGGAACGCCCCGAACTCGGGCATCGTGGTCTTGCCGACGACCACCGCGCCGGCGACGCGAAAAGCCGACGTACGACCTCGGCGTCCGCGGCGGCCGGCGTGGAGTTGCCGTTGCCGCCGAAGGTCGTGACGGCGCCGGCGACGTCGATCTCCTCCTTGATCGCGATGGGTACGCCGTGCAGCGGGCCGGCCGGGCCGCCGGACGCCAGGGCCGCGTCGCGGGCCTCGGCCTCGGCGATCGCCTCGTCGACGAGCAGCCGGGAGAACGCGTTGAGCTCGCGGTCCCGCTCGTCGATCCGCGCCAGCGCCTGCTCGACGACGCCGCGGGCGCTGATCTCCCCGGTGGCGACCAGACGGGCGGTGTCGGCCACTCCGGCCCAAGCGAGATCCATCATGCCCGGCACCCTACCGATGGGTCACATGTCGTTCCCGATGAACTCCGGGTCGCCGTGGCGGCCGGTGATCCGGTCGAGCTCGTCGCACGCCGCGCCCGACTCCGGGCAGTCGAAGACGCGGACGTCGCCGCCGCGAGTCGGCGCCGCGGCGAGGATCGAGCCGTCGGTGTCGATCGTGAACCACGTCGCGTCCTTCGGCAGCGGCAGCCGGAGCGGGCCGCCGGTCCCGGTGGACTCCAGCACGGGCGACCAGTAGAGGACGTACTGCCCGTCGAGGGTCAGCTGGGCGTCCACGCCGCCGCGGACCAGCTGGTAGCCGGCCGCGCCGGGACCGTCCGGGGTCGGGCCGTCGTAGAGCAGCACCGAGCCGCGCACGTCGGCGATCCGCGTCTTCGGGCCGGCGACCGACTTCTCCTCGTCCGTGGCGGTGTCCCAGGCGACCGTGCCGGAGTCGTCGCGCAGCAGCACGACGCCGTCGTCGAGCGCGTCGATGACGGTGTTGTGGCCCACCTCGCGGCGCGCGATCTCCTCCCCCGTCCCGGTGTCGCGCACCACGACCTGCGGGTGGCCGTCGAGGACGGCGCCGTACGCCACCCAGTCGTGGACGGCGTCGGCCTTCGCGGTGGGCGCGAAGGAGCCGCCCTCCGCGTCCGGCTCGAGGGCCCGTGACTCGCCCGACTCGGTCAGCAGGTACGGCACCCCCTCCCGGTAGTGGACGATCCCGTCCGGCGTCGCCGCCGCATCGGTGTCCAGGCCCCGGAAGTCGGCGTACGGGATCGTCCGGCCGCCGAGGTGGACCTCGACGTCCGGGTCGGCGTACGCGCGCAGCCCGTTGCTGTAGTCCAGCCGGCCGATCGGCTCGACGCCGCGATCGGCGGGCGACCCGCCGAGCCGGGTCAGTCCGACGGCCGCGCCGGCCACCAGCACCACCGCGGCCGCGACCGCCGTCCAGCGGGCACCGCGGATCCGGCGGCCACGGCGTCGTACGCCGGCCAGGTCGCCAGGGGGTACGGCGAGCCCGTCGAGCTCGTCGTGCAGCACGTCGCGCAGCAGCGTCGTCATGCGAGGTCTCCGTTCGGTAGCACCACCGCGCTGCGGCGGAGGTTGGCGAGGGCCGCGGAGGCCTGCGACTTGACGGTGCCCGGGGAGCAGCCGAGCGCGTCGGCGATCTCGCGCTCGGACAGGTCCTCGTAGTAGCGGAGCACGATCACCGCACGCTGGCGCAGCGGCAGCGCCTGCACCGCCGACCAGACGGCGTCCCGGTCGGCCACGCCCACCTCGGGCGACTCGACGCGGCCGGCGCCCTCGAGGTCGGCGACCGGGCGTTCCCGCTGCCACCAGCCGCGCCGGCGGCTGCCGATGATCTCGTTGACGACCATCCGGCGTACGTAGGCCTCGGGGTGGTCGACCGACGAGATCCGCCGCCAGGACGCGTACACCCGGGCGAACGCCGCCTGCAGCGCATCCTCCGCGGAGGCGGCGTCGCCCGCGACCGCGTACGCCGTGCGGTACAGCCGCGGCCAGGTCGCCCGGAAGAACTCGTCGAAGTCGTCCACATCCCACAGATGCCTGCGGGAGGCCTGCGGGTTGCCCGCGGACGACATCTTTCTCAGCCGGTGGCCAGCAGCCCTCGGACCACGCGCAGCCCGACCGAGAGCCTGGCCAGGTCGGCCTGGTCGTCGGCACAGATCTCCTGCAGCGTGCTGGCGGCCCGCGGGACGACCACGTCGTTGTCGTCCTCCCACGCGGCGATCCGCGCGGGCGCCGGGTCGTCGGCCGAGGTGGTCGCGAGCACCTGTGCGGTGAGCTGGGCGTGCACCGAGTGCAGGTCGTCGCGCAGCGCCGCTCGCGCCATCGTCTGCCAGCGGTCGTCGCGGGGCAGTGCCAGGATCCGCTGCACCAGCGCGGGCAGGCCGAGCCGCTCGCCGAGCGCGAAGTGCACCCGCGCGACGTCCGTCGGGTCGAGTCCCTCGCGCAGCGCGATCTCCACGATGTTCAGCAGCATGTAGGACGGCGGCAGCACGGCGACGCGCCCCGCCAGCGACTCCGGCACGCCTTCGCGCTCGAGCCGTTCGCGACGCTCGATGAACGCCGCGAGCTCGCGTCCGCTCATCAGGTCGGGCAGCTCGGCCATCACCCGCTGCACGGGCCCGGTGAACTGGTCCACGGTGCCCTGGCTGTCCAGCGGTGGCCGGCGGTTGTTGACCAGCCAGCGTGACGCCCGCTCGACCAGGGTGCGCATCTCGAGGCGCATCCGGGTCTGCACCGCGGCGTCGAGCCGGTTGTCGAAGGACATCAGCTCCTTGCGCATCGGCAGCGACCCGAAGATCTCCCGGGCGACGAAGTTCGCGCGGGCCAGCTCGTCCGGCGTCGCGCTGGTCTCGCCGGCGAGCCGCGGCCAGAAGGTCATGCCGGCGCCGTTCACCAGGTCGTTCACGACCTGGGTCACGATGATCTCGCGGCGCAGCGGGTGCTCGTGGACCTGCTGCTCGAAGCCGTCCTGGATCGGGTGCGGGAAGTAGGACCGCAGGTCCTGGTCGAAGTAGTGGTCGTCCGGGAGCTCGGAGTCCACGAGCTCGTCGGCGAGCACGATCTTGGTCCAGGACATCAGCACCGACAGCTCGGGCGCGGAGAGGCCCTCCCCCTGGTCGAGCCGACGGCGTACCTCCTTGCGGTCCGGCAACCCCTCGAGCTCGCGGTTGAGGACGCCGTCGTTCTCCAGCCGGCGGATCCACTCCTCGTGGACGTGCAGCATCGACGGCGCGTGTGCGACGGCGTTGGCCAGGGCGAGGTTCTGCTCGTAGTTGTCGCGGAGCACCAGCTCCGCCACCTCGTCGGTCATCTCGGCGAGCAGGGCGTTGCGCTGCTGCTCGGTCAGATCGCCGTTCTTGACCACCCGGTCGAGCAGGATCTTGAGGTTCACCTCGTGGTCGGAGGTGTCCACCCCGGCCGAGTTGTCGATGAAGTCGGTGTTGATCCGGCCGCCCGCGCCGGACGCGCCGTGGCGGGCGTACTCGATGCGCCCGAGCTGGGTGAGACCGAGGTTGCCGCCCTCGCCGACCGCCTTGGCGCGGAGCTCGGCGCCGTTCACGCGGATCGCGTCGTTCGCCTTGTCCCCCGCATGCGCGTGGGTCTCCAGGGAGGACTTGACGTAGGTGCCGATGCCGCCGTTCCAGAGCAGGTCCACCGGCGCCAGGAGGATGGCCCGCATCAGCTCGGCCGGCGTCATCGACTCCGCCGAGCCGTCGATGCCGAGCGCCATGCGCACCGCGTCGTTCAGGGCGATCTTCTTCAGGGAGCGCGAGTAGACGCCGCCCCCCTCGGAGATCTTCGTGGGGTCGTAGTCCCGCCAGCTCGACCGCGGCAGCTCGAACAACCGCTGGCGCTCGGCGTACGATGACGCCGGGTCGGGGTCAGGGTCCAGGAAGATGTCGCGGTGGTCGAACGCCGCCACCAGCTTGATGTGCTCGGAGCAGAGCATGCCGTTGCCGAAGACGTCGCCGGACATGTCGCCGATGCCGACCGCGGTGAAGTCCTCGACCTGGCAGTCGATGCCACGCTCGCGGAAGTGCCGGCGTACCGAGACCCACGCACCGCGGGCCGTGATCCCCATCGCCTTGTGGTCGTAGCCGACCGAGCCACCGCTCGCGAACGCGTCACCGAGCCAGAAGCCGTAGTCCTTCGCGACGCCGTTCGCGATGTCCGAGAACGTCGCGGTGCCCTTGTCGGCGGCGACCACCAGGTAGGAGTCGTCGCCGTCGTGGCGCACCACGTCGCGCGGCGGGATCGTCACACCGTCGACCAGGTTGTCGGTGATGTCGAGCAGCCCCGAGATGAAGGTCTTGTACGACGTGACGCCCTCGGCCATCCACGCGTCCCGGTCCGCCGGGTCGGGGAGCTGCTTGCAGAAGAACCCGCCCTTCGCGCCGACCGGCACGATCACGGTGTTCTTCACCATCTGCGCCTTGACCAGCCCGAGCACCTCGGTCCGGAAGTCGTCGCGGCGGTCGGACCACCGCAGGCCGCCGCGGGCGACCGCACCGAAGCGCAGGTGCACGCCCTCGACCCGCGGCGAGTACACGAAGATCTCGTACTTCGGCCGCGGCTCCGGCAGGTCCGGGATCACGGACGGCTCGAGCTTGAAGGACATGTACGCCTTCGGAGCGCCGTCCGGACCGGGCTGGAAGTAGTTCGTGCGCAGCGTCGCCCGGATGTGGGTGAGGTACGAGCGCAGGATCCGGTCGTGGTCGAGGCTCGCGACGTCGTCCAGCGCCCGGCCGATCCGCTCCTCGATCATCTCGGCGCGACCCAGGTCGGCCTTCGGGTCGAAGCGGATCTCGAACAGCAGCACGAGCAGCCGGGTGATGTCGACGTTGTTGCGCAGCGCATCCTCGATGTAGTCGAGGGCGAACGGCGAGTTCCCCTGACGCATGTACTTCGCGTACGCGCGCAGCACGGTGGCCTGCCGCCAGGTCAGCCCCGCGCCGAGCACCAGCGCATTGAACCCGTCGATCTCGTTCGCGCCCTCCCAGACCGCACGGATCGCGTCCTGGAACAGCTCGCCGGAGTCGTCCGGCAGCGCGCGGCCGTAGCGCAGGCCGAACTCGTAGATGTAGGTCGGCCGCTCGACGCCGTCGAGCTCGTAGGGTCGCTCGTCGACGACCTCGACGCCCATCGACGACAGCATCGGCAGGACCCCGGACAGCGACAGGGGCGACCCGATCCGGTACACCTTCAGCCGCGCCTCGCCGCGTCCCGCGTCCAGGTCCTCGTACAGCGACAGGTCGATGCCGTTGCCGTCGGGTCCGACCGTGATCGCCTCGAGACGGCCCAGGTCGGCGGCTCCCCGCTTGGGCGTGAAGTCCTCCTTGTAGGCCTCGGGGAACGAGTCGACGTAGCGCCGGCCCAGCTGGGCGCCGACCTCCTCGCCGTGCTCGTTGAGGACCGCGACCATGAAGTCGTCGCGCCACGAGCGGGAGGCCTCGACCATCCGCCGCTCGAGGTCCGCGGTGTCGACCTCGTGGATCGTCGCGCCCTTCGGCGGGTGCACGACGAAGTGCACGCGCGCGGTCGTCGACTCGGTCAACCGCACCGTGAACTCGACGGAGTCGCCGCCGAGCCGGTCCTTGAGCAGCTGGGAGAACCGCTCGCGGACGGCCGTGTTGTAGCGGTCGCGGGGCAGGTAGACGAGCACCGAGACGTAGCGCCCGTAGGTGTCGCGCCGGATGAACAGCCGCAGCTGCCGGCGCTCCCGCGCGTGCATCGCCTGCTCGGCCATCGGCGCCAGCTCGTCGACGCTGGTGTGGAACAGCTCGTCGCGCGGGTACGTCTCGAGCGTGTCCATCAGGGCCTTGCCGTCGTGGCTGAACGGCTGGAAGCCGATCCGCTTGAGGACGGCGGCCGCCCGCTCCCGGAGCAACGGGATCCGGGTCAGCGACTCGGTGTAGGCGGCGCTGGAGTAGAGGCCGAGGAACCGTCGCTCGCCGACGACCTCGCCGTTCACGAACTTCTTGACGCCGACGTAGTCGAGGTACGCCGGCCGGTGCACGGTCGAGCGCGAGTTGGCCTTCGTCAGCACCAGGATGCTCTTCTCCCGCGCCTTCGCGGCCGCGGCGTCGGGCAGCCTGCCGGAGCTGGTCGTCATGTCCTGGTCGGCGCGCAGGATGCCGAGGCCGGTGCCGGGGACGGCCTTGAGGTACTCCCCCTTGTCGCGCTCGTCCTGGGCGCCGTCGTGCGACTCCAGGGCGTACTCGCGGTAGCCGAGGAATGTGAAGTGGTCCTCGGCGAGCCACTGCAGCAGGTCGCGCGCCTGGTGGACCTCGGCGGCGTCGACGCCGGCGGGCGGGTCGACGGTCAGCTCGTGCACGATGTCCGCGACCTGGCCGTGCATCTTGTCCCAGTCCTCCACGGACTCGCGGACGTCGCGCAGCACCCGCTGGATCCCGTCCTCGATCGCCGTGACGTCCTCGCCGTCGGCGAGCCGGTCGATCTCGATGTGCATCCAGGACTCGCGAACCTCCTCGCCGCGCCCGTCCTGGGTGTCGTTCGGGGCGTCGTCGGTCTCCGACGAGGGCCGCACGCCGCGGACGGCGCCGGTGATGTCCCGCCTGACGTCCAGGAGCGGGTGGATCACCAGGTGCACGTCGCGCAGCTCGCGGGACAGCTCCATGGTCAGGGAGTCGACGAGGAACGGCATGTCGTCGACGACGACCTCGACGACCGAGTGCCCGTCCGCCGACCAGCCGTGCACGGCGGAGGTGGGGGTGAACACCCGCACCCGGGCGGTGCCCTGCGGGCGGCTGGCCGCGAGCTCGTAGTGCGACGCGAACGCGCCGTACAGGTCGACGTCGCTGCGATCGGCGATGTCCTCGACCGCGACGTGCCGGTAGTAGGCCCTGACCAGCGTGTCGACGGACTCGTCGGGGGGACCCCCGGAGCGCCTCCCGTTCCGGGCCACCTCGATGGCACCGGACAGCAGCTCGGACAGGTCCTTCTCACGCGTCGACGTTGACACCCTCCGACACTAGGACGCCCACTCCGTCACCCACCAGTCGGGTCCCCCCACGTCGACCGTCAGAGCTCGCTGCGCAGGGCCCAGAGGACGGGGTAGTACTGCACGGGGAGGCGGGAGCGGAGGTAGGTCGAGCCGCTGGACCCGCCGGTGCCGGACTTGCTGCCGATCATCCGCTCGACCATCACGACGTGGCGGGCGCGCCAGTTGGCGGCGAGCTCGTCGTGCTGGAGCAGCGCCTCGGCGAGGGCCCAGACCACGGCGTACTGGTCGCGGTCGTGGGCCACGGTGCGCAGCGAGTCGGAGACGTCTCGCTCGGAGTCGGCGGCGAGGCCGAACGACCGCAGCACGACGAGGAACGCGTCCCACAGCGTCGGCTCGGCCAGCCGGGCGTCGAGCCGCGCCCGCTCCGCCGACGTGATGCCCTTGAAGCGCTTGAGGTACGCCGGGTCCTTCTGGCCGGACAGGAACTCCAGCTCCCGGAACTGCACGGACTGGAAGCCGCTGGCCGGGGCGAGCCGCTGCCGGAACTCCAGGAAGTCCTGCGGCGTCATCGTCTCCAGCACGTCGATCTGCTGGACCAGGACCCGCTCGATCACGTGGACCCGGGTGAGCAGGTGCTGCGCCCACCACAGCCGGCCGCCGTCGACCCCGCCCAGCATCGCGTCGCGGGCCGCCGAGACCTCGTGCAGGAGCTGCTTGAACCACAGCTCGTAGACCTGGTGGATGGTGATGAACAGCAGCTCGTCGTGCGCGGGCGGGTCGGACTCGAGGTGCTGGGCGTCGAGCAGCTGCGGCAGGCGGAGGTACGAGCCGTAGGTGAGCTGCGCCCCCTGCTCGCCGAAGGAGACGAAGTTCTCAGCAGGACTCTCGGTGGTCATGGGCCTGAGACTATGTCCGCATGAAGTTCCGACACGAGCTCAGGTACCACGCCTCGCCCGCCGACGTCTTCGAGATGCTGGCCGATCCCGCGTTCCGGGAGGCGGCCTGCGCCGCCCAGGACGTGATCTCCGCCGAGGTGCAGGTCGTGCGCGAGGGCAACGGCTTCCGGCTGACCATCGACCAGGAGCAGAGGACCGACGACCTCCCCGGGTTCGCCCGCACCTTCGCCGGGGACTCCACCCGCGCCATCCAGCGCGAGGAGTGGGCGGACTCGACCGGCGGCACGCTGCGCATCGACGCGCCCGGCAAGCCGTCGGAGGTGAAGGGCACCATCACCCTGCGCCCGGAGGGGTCCGGGACCGTCGAGATCGTCGAGCTGGAGCTGAGGATCAAGGTGCCGCTGATCGGCGGCAAGCTGGAGAAGCTGCTCGCCGAGCGGGTCGCCGCCGGCATGGACGCCGAGCACGGGGTCGGCGTCCCGTGGCTGGCGGGCAGCCGCTGATGGCGACGACGCTCACGCACCGGCTGGAGTACGACGCGCCGCTCGCGGACGTGGCCGCGATGCTGGCCGACCCGGCCTTCCGCGAGGAGGTCTGTGCCTACCAGCGGGTGCTCCGCTCGAGCGTCACCGTCGACGTCGACGGCGGGATCACGACCGTCGTCGTCGAGCAGGCCCAGCCCGCGAACGGGATCCCCGGCTTCGCGAGGAAGTTCGTGGGCGACGAGATCGACATCGTCCAGCGCGAGGAGTGGTCCTCGCCCGAGGCCGCCGACCTGCACGTGACGATCCCCGGCAAGCCCGGCCAGATGGTCGGCACGATCACCCTCGAGGAGTCCGCCGGCCGGACGACCGAGACCGTCGACGTACGGATCAAGGTCAACATCCCGCTGGTCGCCGGGAAGCTCGAGGAGCTGATCGCCGGGCTGCTCCGCAAGGCGCTGGTCGCCGAGGGGAAGGTCGGGCGCGACTACCTGTCGCGCTGAGCCGGACCGCCCTCGTCCTCGGCCGCGTCCTGGCGGCGGCGGATCAGGATCACCGCCGCCAGGAGCAGGAACGGGCCGAAGGCCAGGACCAGGGTCGCGACCTTCTCGTACGGGTGCAGGGCACCCAGGTGCAGCAGGATCATCGACCGAGGTACGGGTACCGGTAGTCGGTCGGCGGGACGAAGGTCTCCTTGATCGAGCGCGGCGAGGTCCAGCGGAGCAGGTTCACCGCGGCGCCGGCCTTGTCGTTGGTGCCCGACGCCCGACCACCGCCGAACGGCTGCTGGCCGACGACGGCGCCGGTCGGCTTGTCGTTGATGTAGAAGTTGCCGGCCGCGAAGCGCAGCTCCTCCTGCGCCCACGCGATGGCGCGGCGGTCCTGGGCGATGATCGAGCCGGTGAGGGCGTACGGCGCGATCGACTCCATCGCCCGGACGACCTTCTCGAAGTCGCCGTCCTCGTAGACGTGCACGGCGAGGATCGGGCCGAAGTACTCGGTGGTGAACATCTCGTCGGTGGGGTCGCCGCCCTCGATCACGGTCGGGTTCACGAACCAGCCGACCGAGTCGTCGAGGGTGCCGCCGACCAGGATGTCGAGCTTGCGGGACCGCTTGGCGCGCTCGATCGCGGTCCGGTGCTTCGCGAACGCCCGCTCGTCGATGACCGCGCCCATGAACACGCCGCCGCCCTCCGAGGTGAAGTCCGTCGGGTCGCCCACGGTGATGGTCTCGATCTCGGAGAGGAACGAGTCCTTCATCCGCTTCCAGACCGAGCGGGCGACGTACGCGCGCGAGGCCGCCGAGCACTTCTGGCCCTGGAACTCGAACGCGCCACGGATCATCGCGGTCCGCACGACGCCGGGGTCCGCGGAGGGGTGCGCGACGATGAAGTCCTTGCCGCCGGTCTCCCCGACGATGCGCGGGTAGGAGCGGTAGTTCTCGATGTTGGTGCCGACCTCGCGCCACAGGTGGTGGAACGTCGGCGTCGAGCCGGTGAAGTGGATGCCGGCCAGGTCCGGGTGCGAGAGCGCGACCTGCGAGACCTCCAGCCCGTCGCCGGGGAGCATGTTGATCACGCCCGGCGGCATCCCGGCCTCCTCCAGCAGCTCCATCGTCAGCGACGCGGCCAGCTGCTGGGTGGGCGACGGCTTCCAGAGGACGGTGTTGCCCATCAGCGCCGGCGCGGTGGGCAGGTTGCCCGCGATCGCGGTGAAGTTGAACGGCGTGATCGCGTAGACGAAGCCCTCGAGCGGGCGGTGGTCGGTGCGGTTCCACACGCCGGGGCTGTTCGCGATCGGCTGGTCGGCGAGGATCTCGCGCGCGTAGTGGACGTTGTAGCGCCAGAAGTCGATGAGCTCGCAGGCGGAGTCGATCTCGGCCTGGAACGGCGTCTTGGACTGGCCGAGCACGGTCGCGGCGTTCAGCCGCTGGCGCCAGGGGCCGGCGAGCAGGTCCGCGGCCTTGAGCAGGACCGCGGCGCGGTCGTCGAAGTCCATGTCACGCCAGCCCGGCGCGGCGTCGGCAGCGGCCTTGATCGCGGCGCGCGCGTCGGCCTGCGTGGAGTTCCTCAGCGTGCCGAGCACGTGCTGGTGGTCGTGCGGCTGGACGACCGCGATCTCCGCCCCACCCCCGGCCTTCCACCGGCCACCGACGTAGCCGCGCAGGGGCTTCTGCTTCTTCTCGAGCTTCTCGATCTCCACGAGCAGCGCATCCCGTTCGGGGGTGCCCGGCGCGTAGGTCAGGTTCGGCTCGTTGGTGGGAGCCGGAGGGGTGGTGACAGCGTCCATGCCCCCGAGCCTAACCGTCAGATCAGGCTCGGCAGAGGTCGGGGATCTCCTGGGTGGCGAACCATCCGAGGTCCTCGTCCGGGTCGGCGCCGACGGGCCGGTCCGCGGTGTCGGCGTGCACCGCGACGACGCGCTTCAGCGGCACCGTCCAGCCCGGCTCGGGCTCCGTGTCCAGCTCGGCGACGACCACGACGCGGCGGCCCGGCCCGGCCAGCAGGGCCGCGGAGGCGTCAGCCGCGGTCATCAGCGCGGCGTACTCGCCGTCCTCGCTGTCGTCCTCCGCGACCACCAGGTCGTCGGTGACCACGACGGCCCCCTCCGCGTGCTGGTCGGCCAGCAGCGCGAGCGTCGTCGGGAGGTAGATCCTCACTGCTGGGTCTCCGTCTTCCGCTTGCGGCGGCCGCGCGGCGCTCGGGTGCGGCCGCCGGACGCGGAGTCGACGAGCTCGTCGAGCGCCTCCCGGATGCAGGGGCCGAGCAGGTCGGCGTCCGGCAGCAGGTCGCGGTCGGCGGTGATCCCGTAGTAGACGTGCCCGTCGTACGACGTCACGCCGATCGCCAGGGGATGCCCCTCGAGCAGCGGCGGGACCGGGTAGGTCTCCAGCATCCGGGCGCCCGCGGCATACAGCGGGGCCTGCGGTCCCGGGACGTTGGTAACGCTCAGCTGGTAGGACCGGCGCTCGGTCGCGGCGAGGCGCGAGCCGATCGCGTGGAACGTCGCGGGTGCGAAGCCGGAGATGCTCGTCAGCCGGCTCGCGGCGACCGCGCGGCCGGTCTCCTTGTGCGCGAGGAAGGAGTACGACACCTGGTGCAGGCGGACCACCGGGCTCGGCTCCCAGACCGGGAGGTCCACGAAGTGCGGGGCGATCTGGCTGCCCAGCGAGGTCGCCTCCATCTCGTCGTCGATCACCGAGATCGGCACCACCGCCCTGATCTGGCGGACGCCGCGCATCGACTCACCGCGGGTCATCAGCCAGGACCGCAGCGCGCCGGTGACCGTCGCGAGCACCACGTCGTTCACGGTGCCGCCGTGCGCCTCGCGGACCTTGCGGTAGTCGGCGAGGTCGGTGCGGACGGCGACCACGCGGCGCTGCTGGGACAACGGGCCGATGATCGGCGAGTCCGGCGACGGGGTGCGGTTGGTGAGCGCGTCGGTGACCCGGCCGGCCGAGCGCGCCACGCCCGCGACGCCACGGACCAGCGCGCCGGTGGTGCTACGCGCCGTGGCGGTGACGGTGCCGCGCTCGGTCACCGAGTCCTTGATCGCGCCGGCCATCAAGGAGAACGGCGACGGTCCGGCGTGCGGGCGCCACTCGTCGCCACCCAGCTCCTTGGGCTCGGGCGCGGTGTCGAGCAGCACCTGGCCGAGGTCCACGGTGTGCATGCCGTCGACCAGCACCTGGTGGGCCTTCGAGAGCAGCGCGACCCGCCCGTCGGCGAGTCCCTCCACGAAGTAGATCTCCCACAGCGGGCGGTGCCGGTCCAGCGGGCGCGAGACGATCCGCGCCACCAGCTCGCGCAGCTGGTCCAGCGTGCCCGGACGCGGCAGTGCGGACCGGCGTACGTGGTAGCCGAGGTCGAAGTGGTCGTCGTCCACCCACACCGGGTTGGCGATCCGGCCCGGAACCGTCTGCACGCGCTGGCGGTAGCGGGGCACGAACGAGATCCGCTCCTGGACCAGCCGGACCAGCTCGGCGTAGTCGAAGCCGGACTGCCCGGGGTCGAAGATCTCCACCGTGGCGTTGTGCATCGGCGTCGAGGCGGACTCCTCCGCCAGGAGGGCCACGTCTCGCGGCCGGAGCCGCTCACTCATGCCGTCCGCCGCCTCTCACTGAGAATCACCCAAGATCGCCGGGGTCACGTACCGACGGTCTGTACAACATGGGATTCTGGCAGACGTCACGACCCAGCCAGAAAGAGCGACGATGCGCCGACTCCTTGCCAGCCTGACCGTCCTGCTGTGCGCCGTCCCCCTGGCGGCGTGCGGCGCCTCCGACTCAGGAGGCGGTTCCGACGGCTCGTCCCCCTCGGATCCGAAGATCATCCAGGTCACGTTCGACGGGGACTCGGTCACGCCGAACGGCGAGCGCGTCGACGTCTCGGTCGGCCAGCCGGTCACCCTGCAGGTGACCGCGGACGCGCCGGGCGAGATCCACGTCCACTCCACGCCCGAGCAGGAGCTGGAGTACGGCAAGGGCGAGACCACCCTGAAGCTGACGCCGATAGAGGCCCCGGGCACCGTCGACGTCGAGTCGCACTCGCTCGAGAAGGTCATCGTCCAGCTCGAAGTCCGCTGAGGTGGTCGGCGACGGCACCACGTTCGCCCACGGGATCGGCGGGGCCAAGGACCTGCCGATCTCGCCCGAGCTCGCGATCGCGGGCGCGACCGCCGCACTGGTCGTCTCGTTCACCGTCCTCGCGATCGCCTGGCGCACGCCACGCTTCGACGCCGCGACGAGCGGCCGGCCGGCACCGGCCTGGCTGACCGCCGTCGTCGACTCCGCCGCGTGGCGGGTCACCTGGCGCACGGTGGGGTTCCTGGTCTTCCTCTACACCGCGATGGTCGCGGTGTTCGGCAAGGACCTGGTCATCAACCCCCTGCTCGGCATCTTCTACGTGTGGTGGTGGGTCGGGCTGGTCCCGCTCTCGCTGTTCCTCGGCCCGGTGTGGAAGGCGATCAGCCCGGTCCGCACCATCAACCTGGCGTTCGCGAGGCTCTCCGGCGGCGACCCCGAGCAGGGCATGCTCACCTATCCCGAGCGGCTCGGGTACTGGCCAGCGGCGGTCGGGCTGTACGCGTTCGTCTGGATGGAGCTCGTCTACCCCTACTCCACGGAGATCGGACCGATCCGGCTGTGGTGCGCCGCGTACGTCGCGGTGATGCTGGTCGGCGGCGCGCTGTTCGGCAACACCTTCTACGAACGCGCCGACCCCTTCGAGGTCTACTCCACCCTGGTCTCGCGGCTCTCGGTCTGGGGCCGCCGCAGGACGGAGCAGGGCGAGCTGCTGGTGGTCCGCCACCCCCTGGCGAACCTCGACACCACCCCGGTGCGCGCCGGCCTCGTGGCCGTGGTCGCCGTGCTGTTCGGCAGCACCGCGTTCGACTCGTTCAAGGACTCCACGAGGTGGATCACCTTCATCCAGTCGAGCGACACCTCGGCGTACCTCGTCAACAACCTGGGCCTGCTGGCGTTCTGCGTCGGCGTCGGGCTGGTCTTCGCGCTCGGGTGCGTGCTCACCGGGCTCGGGGAGGACCTGCGGCGGCGCGAGCTGCCGAACCTGCTGGCGCACTCGGTGGTGCCGATCATCGTGGGCTACATCGTCGCCCACTACCTGAGCTACCTCGTGGAGGTCGGGCAGCTGACGCTGATCCAGGCGAGCGACCCCTTCAGCAACGGCAGCAACTGGTTCGGGACCGGCAACCTGAGCGTGAGCTACTGGCTCAGCTACCACCCGACCCTCCTGGCGGACCTCAAGGTGCTCGCGGTCGTGACCGGCCACGTCCTCGGCGTGATCGCCGCGCACGACCGCGCGATCCGGATCCTGCCGAAGCGGCACCAGCTGACCGGTCAGCTGCCGCTGCTGTTCGCGATGATCGCGTTCACGGTCGGGGGCCTGTACCTGCTGTTCGCTGCCTAATCACGAACGAGCGGCAACCCGGGCGGTGAGCCGACCGCCTGCGGTGACCTTCCATACCTGCTGTTCGCTGCCTAAGCACGGACGAGCGACAACCCGGGCGGTGAGCCAACCGGCTGCGGTGACCTTCCATACCTGCTGTTCGCTGCCTAAGCACGAACGAGCGGCATCCCGGGCGGTGAGGCAACCGCCTGCGGTGACCCTTCCATACCTGCTGTTCGCTGCCTAGTCACGAACGAGGGGCAACCCGGGCGGTGAGGCAACCGCCTGCGGTGACCTTCCAGACTTGCTGTTCGCCGCGTAGAGGTCGTCGGCGAGCTTGCTCACCGCCCGGGCGAGCGGCGAGTCGCCGAGCTCGGTGAGGGTCCGGCCCGCGACGAGCGCGCGGTCGACGGTGGCCTGGTCGTCGGGCAGGAAGTGCAGGCCGCTGGTGCGCGCGAAGCCGGCGACCATGCCGGCGATGTCGCGCTCGGACCAGCCCAGGCTGGGGCGCATCCGGTTGACCACGACGTGCGCGTCCCGGCCGCGCTCGGCGAGCTCGACGAGCCCCCGCGCGAGCCGCGACAGGCCGACCGGGTCGGCGCTGCCGACCGCGACCACCTCGTCGGCGACGTCGAGCGCCCCGAGGGTCATCTGGTTGCGGCCCGGCCGGGTGCCGTAGTCGGAGCCCGGGTCGTCCTCCAGGCTGAAGCCGGTGTCGACGACCACCTCGGCGTGGTCGCGGGCGACCTCGAGGAGGTGCTCGACCGTGCCGTTGCGGACCTCGACCCACCGGTCGCCGCGCGGCAGGCCGGTCACGACGCTCAGGTGGCCGTCGATGCCGCGCTGGACCGAGCCGAACCGCTCCTCGAGCTGGCCGGCCGCGGCCAGCCGGGCGGCGGAGAGCAGGCCCGAGACCTCGTCGAGGATGCCGAGCTGCTGCGCCACGGCCCCGCCGTACGGGTCGGCGTCGACCCGGACCGTACGACGCTTCCGGCGCGCCAGCTCGGCCGCCAGCGCCGCGGCGACGGTGGTGCGGCCGGGCGCCCCCGCCGGCCCCCACACCGCGACCACGCGCCCCGCGGCGGGCGGACCCTGCGGCGGCGGCCCACTCGGGGGCGGGACCCGGACCACGGTCTCGGGGGAGTCCTCGTCGAGGACGGCGCCGGCGAGAGCGTCGAGGTCGTCCTCGGAGACCACCCGCGGGATGCCGATCCGGGCGGCGCGCAGCCGGCCGCCGTCGAGGGTCGCCCCGCCCGGGGCGATGGCGACCGGACGGACGGCGTACTTGCGCAGCAGGTCGACCGCGGCGCGGTCGAGGCCCGGTGAGTCGAGGCCGAGGACGGCGGCGTCGGCCTGGCCGGCACTGGCCGCGGCCAGCAGGTCGTCGACGTCGACGCACCGCTTGAGGACGACGATCCCGGGGTGGTCGCCGAGTCGCTGGAGGACGGCCGGCTCCCAGGCCGCACCGGAGGCGACCACGATGACGAGCGTCCTGTCGGTCACGGGTCAGCCACGGCGGACGACGGTGAGGACGGGCTCGCGGGCGCGGCCGAGGTCGGCCAGGAAGGCCGCCGCGTCGTCGGCGGCGACCGCGAGCACCAGCTGGCGACGGCCGGTCGTGGCGCCGAAGGTGCTGTCGAGCGGCGGCGCGTCGACGACGGTGGCCTCCCGGAGCAGCGGCCCGTCGTGGCCGATCAGGTAGACGTCGACGACGGAGCCGGACGCCACCGACGGCGGGACCTGTTCGGCGTCGACGGCGACGGGGAGCTCGACCGTGTCCGCGGCCGCGGCGGTGCCGACGGCGTCGCGCGGCAGCAGCTCGCCCGCGCCGACGGCGTGCACCAGCCGGAGGTCGGACGGCAGCTCGTCGTCGACGGTGTAGTAGCCCGCGAGGTCGCCGGCGTCGACGAACCGCACCCGGTGGGCGACCAGGTCGGCGGGGTCGAGGCGAGCTCCCGGCCCGGCGTCGGACGCGACCGCCCACACCGCGACGGTGTCGTCGGCCGCGGCCAGCAACCGCGCACCGGCGACCACCGACACGGCGACGATTAGCAGCCCGATCCACAGCCGCGGGTCGCGCCAGCCGGAGCGTGTCGCACGGGTGGCCGGCGGAACCGGGGCGGATGCCGCCGGAGCCGCAGGGCGCTGCGCCGTGCCGAGACTCACGCGGGGATTCTCGCCACCGGGAGACGCTCCGAAACCCGTTCTCCACAGCGCCGCCGGGGCGGCGGCGTACCGGGGGGCGGAGGTGCGACGATGGGTGCATGGCCGGCACGCCCCGCTTTCTCACGCTCGCCGACGTGGCGGAGGTCCTCAACACCTCGAGCGCGCAGGTCTACGCCCTGGTCCGCCGCGGCGACCTGCCGGCGATCAAGATCGGCGGTCGCGGACAGTGGCGGGTGGAGTCGGCCCAGCTCGAGGAGTTCATCCAGCGCATGTACGCCGACACCAAGGCCTTCGTCGAGGAGCACCCGTTCGTGGAGTCCGAGACCGCCGACTGAGCGCTGCACCGGGGCAGACTCGGACGTTCTCGGGTCTTGCCGGCTAGCCCGTCTCGGCGCCGAGGATCAGGCTGACGGTCTCCTCCTTGCCGTCCCGCTCTATCGTGAAGTCCACGGTCTCGCCGGGCTGGTGGGCGCGGATCGCGACGATCAGGGCGATGCCGTCGGAGACCTTCTCGCCGTCGACGGCGACGATCACGTCGCCCTTCTCCAGGCCGCCCTTCTCGGCGGGGGTGTCCGGCATGACCGAGTCGATCTCGGCGCCGTCGCCCGAGGTCTGGCCGGTCTTCACCTTGGCGCCGATCACGGGGTAGCGCGCCTCGCCGGTCCGCAGGATCTGGTCGGCGGTGATCCGGACCTGCTCGATGGGGATCGCGAAGCCCACGCCGATGTTGCCGGACTCGCCGCCGACCGTGCCGCCGGTGGTCGCGATGGCGGAGTTCACGCCGACGACCTGTCCGCGGAGGTTGACCAGCGGGCCGCCGGAGTTGCCGGGGTTGATCGCGGCATCGGTCTGGACCGCGTTGATGTACGACGAGTCGTCGCCGGTGCTCCCCGTGGTCACCGGCCGGTGCAGCGCGCTGACGATGCCGGCGGTCACGGTCGAGCTCAGGCCGAGCGGCGAGCCGATCGCGACCACGCTCTCGCCCACCCGCAGCGCCTGCGACGAGCCGAGCGCGGCCGGCTTGAGCCCCTTCGCCTTCGGCACGTAGAGCACGGCCAGGTCGTACACGGAGCTGCGGCCGACCACCGTGGCCGGATAGCTGTTGCCGTCCTCGTCGACGACGTTGATCGGACCCTTGTCCTGGTCGGCGTCCTGGACGACGTGGTTGTTGGTGACGATGTGGCCCTGCCGGTCGAGCACGAAGCCGGAGCCGGTCGCGCCGCCCTCCTGGCCCTGGTACTCCGCGGAGATCTGGACCGTGCTCGGCAGCAGTCGGGCGGCGACCGCCGCGATCGAGCCGTTCCCGGCCGGCAGCGGCGCCTCGGAGACCGTGTCGACGCCGGCCAGACCGTCGCTGACGGTGCCGGGGGTGTCGTCACGGACCTGCTCGTAGACGAGCCCGCCGATGGCACCACCCGCGACGCCGACGACCAGGGCGAGCACGCAGACCACCGGCCAGATCCAGCCCGGCACGCGAGCCCGCGGAGCCCGGGGCGGGGGCGGCGGAGGAGGAGGGGTCCAGCGGTACGGCGGTGCCTGCACCGTCGGAGGTACCCAGCTGGGCGGAGGGGTGCTCGGCCCGATCGGCTGGGTGGGCTCGTCCTGCGTCACGTACCTATCTTGTCCCGTCGGACGAAATCCACGCCCGGCGGGTGACGGTCTGGCTCGGTACGGGCGGGCGAGAGCTGTCGACCTGCGTGATCGAGGTGGCCGGCGGGCGCCGGTCGATGGTGGGTGCCGGGGCGGAGGCCGGCGCCACTCCGAACACCAGCACGCCCATCACCGCTGCGCCGACGGCGCTGCCACCGATCGCGGCGAGGCCTGCGGTCCGCCGCCGGTCGGGTGCGCCGACGAGGTAGGTGTCCCCCGGCGTGGACCCCGCACCGGCAGCGCCCATCAGTGAGCCCTTGAGCCAGGTCGGCGTCGCGGGTGCGGCGACCTCGAAGGAGAGCCCGCTCAGCCGGGTCTTGACCCAGCCCTCGCGCTCGACGAGGTCGCGGCAGGTGTGGCAGCCGTGCACGTGCTCCCACGCCCGCTCGGTCTCCTCCGGCGAGAGCTGGCCGTCGAGCAGGGCGCTGGTCCGCGAGCCGAGGTGGCCCATCACGTCGCGGATCCCCACGGCGCGAGGACGGGTCCGGCGTACCGGGCCCGTCCCGCGCTCGGGGCGCGATGGGCGAGCGCGGTGCGCAGCATGGCGCGGCCCCGGTGGATGCGGGAGCGGACGGTGCCGAGCTTGGCGCCGAGGATGTCGGCGATCTCCTCGTAGCTCAGCCCCTCGACGTCGCAGAGGACGACGGCGGCGCGGAAGTCCGGCGGCAGCGTCGCCAGGGCGCGCTCGATGTCGTCGTCGAAGGTCCGGTCGGCGTACGCCGTGTCCGGGCTCGGCGAGCTGCTGGTGAGCCGGTCGGCCCGCTCGTCGGAGAGCGCGTCGAAGCGGATCCGCTGCTTGCGGCGGGCCTGGTCGAGGAAGAGGTTCGTGGTGATGCGGTGCAGCCAGCCCTCGAAGGTGCCGGGCGTGTAGGTGGACAGCGACCGGAACACCCGGACGAAGACCTCCTGGGTGAGGTCCTCCGCGTCATGGCGGTTGCCGGTCAGCCGGTAGGCGAGGCGGTACACCCGGTCGGAGTGCTGCTCGACGATCTCGTCCCAGGAGGGGACGTGGTCATCTGCTCTGGTCTCCACCGGAGCCTCCTTGTCGCGCTGCCGCGCCGATCCGAACAGGGTCCTGTCCTTCCTGAACCTAGGGACTGCTGCTGAAGAGAACCTGTGAGACCAGTGTCCCTCTCCTGAGCCTCTTTGCTGCTTCATCGGGACCAACGAGCGAACCGACGGCTGTGTTCCCTCACCCCGCGGCCGTGTCGCGCTACCTTGACACTCGTGAAGTCGACGAGCTGGTCCTACGCCGAGGAGCACGTCGCTGAGGACGAGGTCCTCGCCAACGCGCGTGCGCGTGCCGAGGAGGTCGGCGTGGTGCCGATCGGGTCCGGCGGTGGGGCCGCGCTGCGGTTCCTCGCCGCGGTCCTCGACGCCCGCGCGGTCGTGGAGATCGGGACCGGCACCGGCGTCTCCGGCGTCTGGCTGCTGCGCGGCATGCGACCCGACGGCGTCCTCACCAGCGTCGACATCGAGGCCGAGCACCAGCGGCTGGCGCGCGAGTCGTTCGCCGAGGCGGGGATCGCGACGCAGCGGGTGCGCACCATCGCCGGCGCGGCGCTCGACGTGCTCCCGCGGCTCACCGACGGCCACTACGACCTGGTCTTCTGCGACGGCGACAAGGCCGAGTACACCGCGTACCTGAAGGAGGCACTGCGGCTGCTGCGCCCCGGCGGGGTCGTCGTGTTCGACAACGCGCTGTGGCACGACCGGGTCGCGGACCCGGCCCAGCGCGACGAGGAGACCACCACGATCCGCGAGCTCGGCCGGACCGTCGCGGAGCGCGACGACCTGGTGTCGGTCCTGCTGCCCGTCGGCGACGGACTGCTGGCCGCGAAGAAGGTCTGGAGCCCCGAGGCCGACTGACCCCGGCTCAGTAGCGCGGAGCGGCGAGGAACCCGTCGCCGCCCTCGGCGACCGCGACCACGTCGCACTCCTCGATCAGCACCGGGGCGCTGCCGACGATCTGGGAGACCGGTGAGGTGTCCGCGGTGTCGCTGAAGGCGCGCTGGAACTCGGCACGCGCCTCGTCGGAGCCGAAGACGTAGCACCCCTCGAACCACTGCCCGGGCCGGGTGCGCCAGGTCTTGAAGCGCAGCCCCTCCTTGCCCGAGAAGCGCCCGAACGAGCTGCCGGCGACGTACGCCGCCAGCTGTTCCTCGACGTCCGACGGTCCGTCGGCGAGCGACCAGCGCACGGTGAGGCCCTGCATCAGGAGATCCCGGCGAGCGGGTCGTCGGAGCCGAGCCAGGCGAGCATCGCGCGAGCCCCGAAGCCGGTGGGCCCGGGCGTCCACTCGAACCGGTCCTCCGGTGAGTCACCGACCGACGCGAGGTCCAGGTGCGCCCAGGGCCGGCCGTCCACGAAGTGCTGGAGGAAGAGCGCCGCCGTGATCGCTCCCGGTCCGCCGGGCGCGTTGTCGGCGTCGGCGATCGTCGAGGACAGCTTCTGCTCGTACGCGTCCGCCAGCGGGAACCGCCACAGCGGCTCGCCGGCGGCGACCGACGCCTCTCGCAGCGCCTCGGCGAGCGCGTCGCGGTTGGCGAACAGCCCGCCGACCTGCTGGCCGAGGGCGACCTTGACCGCGCCCGTCAGCGTGGCGACGTCGACCACGACCGCGGGGTCGAGCTCGCTGATCGCGTACGCGATCGCGTCCGCGAGGACCAGCCGGCCCTCGGCATCGGTGTTGGTGACCTCCGAGGTGCGGCCCCCGTAGTGGCGGACCACGTCACCGGGGCGGAGGGCGTTGCCGCCGACGGCGTTCTCGGCGGCGGCGACCAGGCCGACGACCCGGACCGGGCAGCCGACGTCGGCGAGCGCGGCGAGGGTCGCCATGACGACAGCGCCGCCGGTCATGTCGCGCTTCATGTTGACCATCGCCTCGCCGGGCTTGATCGAGAGGCCGCCGGTGTCGAAGGTGATGCCCTTGCCGACCAGGACGACCGTCGGCGTCCGCCGGTCGGCGTTCTCCGGCGTGTAGTCGAGGCGGATCAGCCGCGGCGGGGTGGCCGAGGCCTGGCCGACCGCGACGATGCCCCCGAAGCCGTGCTCCTCGAGCCACTGCTCGTCGTGGACCGTGACCTCCAGACCGGTGTCCCGCCCGAGCTGCTCGGCCTGGGCAGCGAGCCAGGGCGGGTTCTTCAGGTTCGAGGGGACGGTCGCGAGCAGCCGGGACCGCCACGCCGCGCCGCCGACCGCGACCGCACGGGCCACGACCGGTGCCAGGGTGTCAGGGAGGTCGGCGAGCACGACCCGCGCGACCGGCCGGTGTTCCGGTGCGCCGGAGCGCCAGTGGAACTGGAACGACCCGAGCATCGCGCCGACCACGAAGGCCGCCACGCCCTCGTCCTCGGCGACCGAGGCCACCGAGGAGGCGACCGAGCCGCGGTCGCGGGCCTCGCGGGCGAGCGCCGCGCCCGCGCGGCGCAGGTCGTCGGGCCGCTGGGCACCGACGCCGACCAGCATCACGCAGCGGAGCTCGGCGTTCTCCGGGCCGCCGAGCGGCACCGGGACCCGGACCACCTCGCCGGCCTTGCCGGTGGCCGCGGACAGCTCCAGCACGCCGAGCAGGTCGAGACCGAGCTGGTCACCGAGCTCGGCGCCACCGGGGCCGAGCACGACGGCACCGTCCGGCTCATCAGGGGGGAGCACCGGGACCGCCGCGACCTCGACACCGAGGACGGCGTGCGGCAGCGCCGCACTGAGAGCGAACTCCGGCGGCGAGACCTGGGCGGGGAGGGTCAGTGGGTGGTTGCGGGGCACGTCAGCCGACGACGTCCTTGAGGGCATCTCCGAGAGCGCCGGCCTCCTCGGCGTTGAGCTCGACAACCAGTCGGCCACCACCTTCGAGCGGGACGCGCATCACGATGCCCCGCCCTTCCTTGGTGACCTCCAGCGGACCGTCGCCCGTCCGCGGCTTCATCGCCGCCATCCGCGCACCTTCCTTTGCTCTCTTCGAGTGCCAGGAGGCCACCGAGCGACCCCTGTACGCCGTACGGGACACCATTATCCCTCATGGAGCGGCGCCGCGGCGCACAGGCACGGACGCTGGGGGCGAACGGGCTGGCAGACTCCCCTCATGCAGGCTCGATCAGCGCTGTTCGACGTGTACGGCGACCACCTGCGCTCCCGGGGCAGCCAGGCCCCGGTGGCGGCGGTCGTGCGCATGCTCGAGCCGGTCGGCATCGCGGCGCCGGCCGTGCGCACGGCGATCTCGCGGATGGTGACCCAGGGCTGGCTGGAGCCGGTGCAGCTGGCGGGCGGCCGCGGCTACCGCACCACCGACCGCGCGAACCGACGCCTCGACGAGACCGGCAACCGGATCTACCGGCGCCGGCTGCCGGCGTGGGACGGGCACTGGCACCTCGCCTTCGTGACGCCGCCGCCGTCGCGGGCCGCGCGCGCCCGGCTGCGGGCGGACCTCACCTTCGTCGGGTACGCCGAGCTGCTCGACAACGTGTGGGTGAGCCCGTTCCCCCGGGCCGAGCTGGGCGAGATCCTGGTCCGGTCCGACGCCACGGCGCGCACAGCGCGGGCGGACCGCTTCGACCCCGAGCCGACCGGCGCGTGGGACCTGGACCGGCTGCGGTCGGCGTACGACGACTGGCTCGGCCGGGCCGACGACCTCGTCGGACGGCACCTGACCGCGCACGCGGACGCGGACGAGGCGGCGTTCGCGGCCCGGTTCCACCTCGTGCACGAGTGGCGGAAGTTCCTCTTCGCCGACCCCGGCCTGCCCGACGACCTGCTGCCGGAGGACTGGCCGGGGCGCGACGCCGCCGAGCTGTTCGCGGCCGAGGCGACCCGCCTGCAGCCGGGCACCGACCGGTTCGTCGCGCGGTGTCTCGGCGCCTGACACACTGCCTCCCATGAGTGACTCCCCCGTGCTCCTGGACGTGACCGACGGCGTCGGGACCATCACGCTGAACCGTCCCGAGGCCTACAACAGCCTCAACATCGCGACCAAGGAGCTGCTGCTCGAGACCGTGCGCCAGGTCGCGGACGACCCCGCGGTGCGCTGCGTCGTGCTGACCGGTACCGGCAAGGCGTTCTGCACCGGCCAGGACCTCAAGGAGCACATCGAGCTGCTGGAGAACGGCGGCAGCGACGCGCTCTTCACCACCGTGGACAAGCACTACAACCCGATCGTCACCGTGCTGGCCGGCATGGCCAAGCCGGTGATCGCGGCCGTCAACGGCGTCGCGGCCGGGGCCGGGGCGAGCCTGGCGTTCGCCTGCGACCTGCGGATCGTGGCCGACACCGCCGGCTTCAACCTGGCGTTCGCCAACGTCGCGCTGTCGTGCGACACCGGCGCCAGCTACCACCTCCAGCGGCTGGTCGGCCGGGCGAAGGCGATCGAGCTGCTCTACTTCCCCAGCACCCTGAGCGCCGCCGACGCGCTGTCCCTCGGCCTGGCGACCAGCGTGGTGCCGGCCGACGAGCTCGCGGCCGAGGTCGGCGCGCTGGCCGCGCGGCTCGCCGCCGGGCCGACGGTCGCGCTCGGCGCGATGCGCCAGTCGGTCGCGTACGCCTCCGGCCACTCCTTCGAGGAGGCCCTCGAGCTCGAGAGCGCGATGATGGCCAGGACCGGCGCCACCGCCGACCACCGCGCCGCCGTCGCGGCGTTCGTGGCCAAGGAGAAGCCGGTGTTCGAGGGGCGCTAGGCAGGCTGCCGCTCGTCCCAGACCGTCACCAGGGCGCGACCGTGACGCCGCCCCACTCCTCGGGCTGGACGTCGCGGACGGACTGGGTGAGCTCCCAGCGGTGGCCGGCCGGGTCGGCGACCACACCGGAGCGCTCGCCGTACTCGTAGGTCGTGGGCTCCTGCAGCACCCGCGCGCCGGCGGCGACGGCGCGGGCGAACGCCGCGTCCACGTCGTCGACGCGGACCTTGATCTCGTGGGTGTAGCCGTCGCCGGACGGCGCGACCCGCTCGCCGCCGTCGTCCGCGACCACGACCGCGCCGTCGCTGCCGACGCTCAGCTGCGCTCGGTGCGCGTCACCGATCCGCACCCGCTCGCCGAAGCCGAAGGCCCCGGTCAGGAAGTCCACGGCCGCGCGGACGTCCGGGTAGACCAGGACCGGGGTGACGGTCGCGGGCGGGGCCGAACGGTTGGTCGTCATCCCTCACAGACTCGCACGGGCGAGGACGCGGCGCAGCCCTCAGCCCCGGTGCGCGCCCCAGAGCCCGAGCAGCTGGCGCGGGGCGGCCCTGGTCAGCCGCCGGTGGCCCGGGTGCGCGCCGTACTCGACGGTGACGGCGGAGCCCTTGAAGCGACTGTTGAACCAGCCGGTCATGGTGCCGTGGCAGACGCCGCCGCAGGTGAAGGACTTGCTCGGCAGGTTGAGTGCGTCGGCGACCCGGCGGGAGAACCGCTGGTCCTTGGTGTCGGTGTCCACGCCGTGGAGGGGCTGGTGGAAGCTGACGATCCACCGTGGGCGGACCTGCTTCAGGAACCCCATCATCGCCCGGGTCTCCGGCTCGGAGCCGGCGCGCGGGCCGGACTCGTAGCCGCCGTCCAGGTCGGCCCAGTGGTAGGGGAAGTTCCGGTTGAGGTCCACCCCGTGGGCGTTCTTGCGGGTGTGTGCCGCGAGACCGTCGGGGTTGTAGACGGGCAGCACCCAGAGGTTGAGCCCGTGGATCTTCGGGCCGTCGCGGAGCGTCGCGAGGATCTGCCGCGGGGCCCCTTCGTCCCCGTGCATGGTGGCGACGAGCAGCACCTTCGGCTGCCCCCGCTCCCCCAACCGCCACGCGGTGATCGGGCGGCCGTGCACGGAGTGCCCGATCACCCGTTTCTCGACGACCGCACCACGCTCGAGTGGCGCGTTCGCGGCGTGGCCGGGCAGCGGTACGCCGACGACCGTCAGCGCGATGGCGGTGAGCACGATCCCGAGACGCATGGGCACCGAGCCTAGGGCATCTGCCGGCTCACACGGCCGCGGTCAGGTAGGCCCAGCTGAAGACCAGGACGCCGACCAGCATGCCGACGTGCGCCAGGACCGACAGGCCCGGCCCTTCGGACCAGCTGTCCTCCTTGCCCTCCGAGGCGTGCTTGCCGCGGCTCGGCAGCCAGCGCACCAGGATCAGCAGTCCGGCGACGACCACGACCCACCACAGGCCGAGGGCGGCGATGCCGATGCCGTCGTTCCCGCTGACGAGGAAGGCCACCCACAGGACCAGCGCCAGGGCGCCCGCGATCGTGTGGACGTGGACGAGGGCCTGGCCCATCTGCAACCGTCCCGCGCCGCCGCCCCGGCGCCCCAGGCGGAGTCGCGTCAGCACGATCACCACCGCCGCCAGTGCGGTGAGGACGTAGACGATCACCTCGGTCGACATGGAGCGGAGTGTGCCCTACGCGGTGGGTTCCTCGCCATGCTCGGGCTGCCCGGGCGCCTTCTCCAGCTCACCGGCGAGCCGGTCCAGGAGCGCGTCGACCTCCGACATCCGGTAGCCCCGGAGGGCCACCGAGAAGCGCACGCGGCGCAGGTCCTCGGCCCGCAGCGGACCCGTGGCGGGGACCGTGGCGTCCGGCCGGTCGTCGTAGACGTCGGCGAGCGGGGCGCCGCGGCCGGCGGCCACCAGCGCGATGCCACCGAGCGCGAGCACGATGAGGATCGCGAAGAACCACATCACGGCATGCCCACCTCCCGGGCGCCGACCATCAGCGCGACGACCTCCTCGACGTCGTCGGTGAGGATCAGCCGGTCCAGGTCGCCCTGGTTGATGGTGGTCTCGACCAGCGAGGTGTCTCGCAGCCAGCCCACGAGTCCGGACCAGTACGCCGTGCCCATCAGCACGATCGGGAAGCTGGTGATCTTCCCGGTCTGCGCGAGCGTCAGCGCCTCGAACAGCTCGTCGAGCGTGCCGAAGCCACCGGGCAGCACGACGAAGCCCTGCGAGTACTTCACGAACATCGTCTTGCGCGCGAAGAAGTAGCGGAAGTTGACCCCGATGTCGACCCAGTCGTTCAGCCCGGTCTCCCAGGGCAGCTCGATGCCGAGCCCCACGCTGACGCCTCCGGCCTGGCTGGCGCCCTTGTTCGCGGCCTCCATGACGCCGGGGCCGCCCCCGGTGATGAGGCCGAAGCCCTCCTCGGCGAGCCGCCGGCCGACGGTCTCCGCGACGGCGTACGACGGGTGCTCCTCGCCGAGCCGCGCGGAGCCGAAGAGCGCGATGGCCGGCCCGAGCTCGGCGAGCGCGCCGAAGCCCTCGACGAACTCGGCCTGCATCCGCAGCACCCGCCACGGGTCGGTGTGCACCCAGTCGGACGTGCCACGCGAGTCGAGGAGCCGCTGGTCGGTCGTGCCGGCGTCGACCTGCCCGCGCCGTTGGATGACCGGGCCCTTGTACTTCGCCCTCATGACGTCAGCCAGCTCCTGAGCCGGGCCTCGCAGCGTTCGATGTGCTCGATGGGCACGTGCTCCTCCTGCTTGTGGGCGAGCATCGGGTCACCGGGCCCGAAGTTGACCGCCGGGACGCCGAGCGCGCTGAACCGGGCGACGTCGGTCCAGCCGAACTTGGGATTGACCTCGCCACCGACCGCCTCGACGAAGGCCTTCGCGGCCGGCAGGTCGAGGCCGGGCAGCGCGCCGGGGGCGGAGTCGGTGAGGCGGACGTCGTACCCGTCGAAGACCTCGCGCACGAACGCCTCGGCCTCCGCCTCGGACCGGTCCGGGGCGAACCGGAAGTTCACCTCGACCACGCACTCGTCGGGCAGCACGTTGCCGGCCACACCGCCGCGGATGGACACCGCGTTGAGGCCCTCGTGGTACTCCAGCCCGTCGATGACCGGCCGGCGGGCGTCGTACTCGGTGAGGCGGCGGAGCACCTCGGCAGCGCCGTGGATCGCGTTGACCCCGCGCCAGCTGCGAGCTGAGTGGGCGCGCTCGCCGGTCGTGCGGACCTCGACCCGCAACGTGCCCTGGCAGCCCGCCTCGACGAGGGCGTTCGACGGCTCCATCAGGATCGCGAAGTCCGCGGCCATCAGGTCGGGGTCGGACTCCGCGAGCAGCCGGAGGCCGTTGTACCGCTCCTCGATCTCCTCGGCCTCGTAGAGGATGTAGGTGACGTCCCGGTTCGGCTCCGGGACCGTGGCGGCGAGCCGCAGGATGACCGCGTCGCCGCCCTTCATGTCGCAGCTGCCGAGGCCGTGGAGGAGCCCGCCCTCGCGGCGCGCGGGCAGGTTGTCGTTCACCGGCACCGTGTCCAGGTGTCCCGCGATCACGACCCGCTCGCCGCGGCCGAGGTCGGTGCGCGCGACGACGGTGTGGCCGCGGCGTGTGACCGCGAGGTGGGGGTACGCCGAGAGCGCGTGCTCGACGGCGTCCGCGATCTCCTGCTCGCCGAGGCTGACCGACTCGATGTCCACGAGCTGCCCGGTGAGGGTGACCGCGTCCGCGGTGAGGTCCAGCTGGGTCGTCGTCACAGGCCTATCCAACCAGCCGGGCCAGCTTCTCCAGCGCCATCCGGGTGCCGAGCTCGTTGTCGGCCGGCGGGACCACGTCGGGCACGCCGTCCATGTGCAGCGTGACCTCCGTGCCGCCCTCGACGTCGCGCAGCGTCGTGGTGGTCGTGATCGTCCCGAGGAGGTCGGGGTCGTCGGTCTCGAACTCGATCTCCTCGACGACCCGCTCACCCTCGACGAGCTCGACGTACCGGCCCGTGTAGGTGTCGGTCGCGCCGTCGGTCTTGCCCGCGGCCGCCGGGTCGTCGTACGTCAGCGACATCCGGACCCGGCCGCCGACCCGCGCGTCGAGCTCGTGCACCTCGCCGCGCATCCCGTCCGGGACCCGCCACCGCGCCACCGCCTCGGGGTCGAGCAGCGCGCGGTAGACGGTGGCGCGGTCGGCGTGGACCAGGACGGCGGCAGTGGTCGAGTACACGCCGCGACCCTATTCCGCCCGAAGTAGAACCTGTTCTAGTCTGGTGCGATGCGCAACGGACTCGTGCTGTTCACCTCCGACCGCGGCATCGCGCCGGCCGCCCTCGGCGCGGCCGCGGAGGAGCGGGGCTTCGACACGTTCTACGTGCCCGAGCACACCCACATCCCGGTGAGGCGGACCGCCGCGCACCCGGGCACCGGCGACGAGACGCTGCCCGACGACCGCTACCTGCGCACGCTCGACCCGTGGGTCTCGCTCGCGACGGTGGCCCAGGCGACGTCGCGGATCCGGCTGTCCACCGCGGTCGCGCTCCCGGTCGAGTCCGACCCGATCACGCTCGCGAAGCAGATCGCCACCCTGGACCACCTCTCCGGCGGCCGGGTCGACATCGGCGCCGGCTTCGGCTGGAACACCGACGAGCTCGCCGACCACCACGTCCCCGCCGAGCGCCGGCGCACGGTCCTGCGGGAGTACGTCGAGGCGATGCGCGCGCTGTGGACCCAGGAAGAGGCGTCGTACGACGGCGAGTTCGTCTCGTTCGGGCCGTCCTGGGCCTACCCGAAGCCGGCCGCGCACATCCCGCTGGTCATCGGCGCCGGCGGCGGCCCGAAGACCTTCCGGTGGATCGCCGAGAACGCCGACGGCTGGATGACCACGCCCACCCAGCAGGACATCTCCGCCCAGATCGACGCGCTCAAGAAGGCCTGGGCCGACGCCAGCCGGTCCGGGGCTCCCGAGATCCGGATCCTGATCGCGTTCAGGCCCGATCCTGAGGACCTGATGGCCTGGGCGGAGCAGGGCGCCACCGAGCTGATCTGGGGCGTCCCCGACAAGTCCCCCGACGAGGTGCTCGCCTCGCTGGACCGCCTCGCCGCTCGACTCGGCCTCGCTTGACGCCGAGTCGGCGCAGTCTCAGCCTCCCTGCACGCCGAGTCGGCGCAGTCTCAGCCTCCCTGCACGCCGAGTCGGCGCAGTCTCAGCCTTCCTGCACGCCGAGTCGGCGCAGTCTCAGCTGAGACTGCGCCGACTCGGCACTAGGCCTTCACCACGGTCACGGTCGGCTCGGCGCCGTCGGCCGCCACCACGTCGTACGAGGTCGCCAGGGTCTCGCTGGTGATCAGCCGCTCGTGGTGACGGGCCGCCGCCACGACGTCGGCGGAACCCCCGATGGTCAGCGCGATCCGGTCGGAGACCTCGAGGCCGGCGTCGCGGCGCGCCTGCTGGACCGCGCGCACGAGGTCACGGGCCAGGCCCTCCTCGGCGAGCTCCGGGGTCACCTCGGTGTCGAGGACCACGAAGCCGCCGCTGCGCAGCACCCCGGTCGCCGTGCCACCGTCGGCGGAGCCGGCCACGGTCTCGAGGGTGTACTCGCCCTCGACCAGCGCCAGCCCGCCCGCGGTGACGGTGCCGTCGTCGGCCACCGACCAGTCGCCGGACTTGGAGCCCTTGATCGCGGTCTGCACGTCCTTGCCGAGACGCGGGCCGGCGGCGCGGGCGTTGACCGTCAACTTCTGCTCCACGCCGTACGACGCGGCCTCGTCGGAGTCGACCGACAGCAGCCGGACCGTCTTGACGTTGACCTCGTCGCGCACGATGGCGTCGAAGCCCGACAGCGCGGCCGGGTCGGGGACGACCACGGTCAGCGTCGCGAGCGGCAGCCGGTTGCGCAGGTTGCCCGCCTTGCGGAGCGCCGAGGTCGCCGAGCAGACCTCGCGGACCTTGTCCATCGCGGCCACCAGCGCCTCGTCGGCGGGCAGCTCGTCCACGAGCGGCCAGTCCGCCAGGTGCACCGACCGCTGGCCGGTCAGGCCGCGCCAGACCTCCTCGGTCGTGAGCGGCATCAGCGGCGCGGTCGCCCGGCAGACGACCTCGAGCACCGTGTGGAGCGTGTCGAACGCGTCGGCGTCGCCCTCCCAGAAGCGGTCCCGGGAACGACGGATGTACCAGTTGGTCAGCACGTCGAGGAACGACCGCGTCGCGTCGCACGCCTCGGCCACGGCGTACGCGTCCAGGGCCGCCGTCATCTCGCCGACGAAGTCGCGGCACTTGGCCAGGAGGTAGCGGTCCAGCGGGTCCGTCGAGTCGGTCCGCTGCCGCGCGTCGTACCCCTGCCCGTTGTCGTGGGCGTTGGCGTACAGCTGGAAGAAGTACCAGCTGTTCCACAGCGGGATCAGCACCTGGCGCACGGAGTCGCGGATGCCCTGCTCGGTGACGATGAGGTTGCCGCCGCGCAGGATCGGCGACGACATCAGGAACCACCGCATCGCGTCCGCGCCGTCGCGGTCGAACACCTCGCGCACGTCGGGGTAGTTGCGCAGCGACTTCGACATCTTGTTGCCGTCGGAGCCGAGCACGATGCCGTGGCTGATGCAGTTCTCGAACGCCGGCTTGTCGAAGATGCCGGTCGCCAGGATGTGCAGCGTGTAGAACCAACCGCGGGTCTGGCCGATGTACTCGACGATGAAGTCCGCCGGGAAGTGGTGGCTGAACCACTCCTCGTTCTCGAACGGCACGTGCACCTGGGCGAACGACATCGAGCCGGAGTCGAACCAGACGTCGAGCACGTCGGACACGCGGCGCATCATCGACTTCCCGGTCGGGTCGTCCGGGTTGGGTCGGACCAGGTCGTCGACGTAGGGGCGGTGCAGGTCCGGCTCGCCGTTGCGGTTGCGCGGCAGCGTGCCGAAGTCGCGCTCGAGCTCCGCGAAGGAGCCGTACACGTCCAGGCGGGGGTACGCCGGGTCGTCGCTCTTCCATACCGGCACCGGCGAGCCCCAGAACCGGTTGCGGGTGATCGACCAGTCGCGGGCGTTCTCCAGCCACCGTCCGAACTGACCGTCCTGGATGTGGTCCGGCACCCAGTTGATCTGCTTGTTCAGCTCGAGCATCCGCTGCTTGATCGCGGTCACCTCGACGAACCACGACGAGACGCCCTTGTAGATCAGGGGGTTCCGGCACCGCCAGCAGTGCGGGTAGCTGTGCGCGTAGGTCTCGCGGCGCAGCAGCACCGTCCCGGGCGACACCGCGCCGGTCTCGCCCTCGCCCCGGGTCGCGGCCCTGAGGTGGTCGATGACGTGCGGGTTGGCGTCGAAGACGTTCATGCCCTCGTACTCGGCGACCGGGAACGTGAACCGGCCGTCCTTGCCCACCGGCATCACCGGCTCGATCTGCTCCCGGTCGGTGACGATCTTGTCGTCCTCACCGAAGGCGCCCGCCGTGTGCACGAGGCCGGTGCCGTCCGTGGTCGTCACGAACTCCGACGCCGGCACCACGCGGAACGCGCGCTCGCGGCCGGCGTAGTAGGAGAACGGCGGCGTGTAGGTCAGGCCCAGCAGCTCCGATCCCGGACCGCGCCACACCACCTCGGGGTCCTCCCCCAGCTCCGCCTTGTACGCCGGGACCCGAGCCGCGGCCAGGATGTAGCGGACCCCGTCGACCGCGACCACGACGTACTCGATCTCCTCGCCGACCATCACCGCGAGGTTGCTCGGCAGCGTCCACGGCGTGGTCGTCCAGACGAGCAGCTTCGCGCCCTGGAACTCACCCGGAGTGGTCACGTCGTACCCGACGGTGACGGCGGGGTCCTGACGGGTCTGGTAGACGTCGTCGTCCATCCGCAGCTCGTGGTTGGACAGCGGCGTCTCGTCGTTCCAGCAGTACGGCAGGACGCGGAAGCCCTCGTAGACCCAGCCCTTGTCGTAGAGCTGCTTGAACGCCCAGATCACCGACTCCATGTAGTCGGGGTCCATGGTCTTGTAGTCGTGGTCGAAGTCGACCCAGCGCGCCTGGCGGGTGACGTACTCGCGCCACTCGTCGGTGTACATCAGCACCGACTGCCGGCAGGCGTCGTTGAACGCCTCGATGCCCAGCTCGAGGATCTCGTCGGTGGTCTTGATGCCCTTGAGGCGCATCGCCTCCAGCTCGGCGGGCAGCCCGTGGGTGTCCCAGCCGAACCGCCGCTCGACGCGCCTGCCGCGCATCGTCTGGTACCGCGGGATCAGGTCCTTGACGTACCCGGTCAGCAGGTGGCCGTAGTGCGGCAGCCCGTTGGCGAACGGCGGACCGTCGTAGAAGACGAACTCGTTGTCGCCGTCCACGCCCGCGTCACGCTGATCGATGCTGGCCTGGAACGTGCCGTCCCGCTCCCAGAACGCGAGGATGCGCTCCTCGATCTCCGGGAAGCGCGGGCTCGAGGGCACACTGCCGGAGTCGTTCTTCGGGTAGGTCATCGGGGCTCCTGCGCTCGTCGGTCGTGTTCTCGACGAGGACGACTCCACCAGGTCCGGGGAGAGCCGCGGTACCACCTCGCTTGCCGTTCCGGGGAACGACCGCTCGTTCACGGCTGTGACGGGCCTACCCGTCCGGTTCTACTTGCCCGAGGGCTTTCTTCCGGAGGCTCGCCGCTGATGACGGCTCGAACGCCTTGCTCGAAGCGTACGGCGTGGCCTCGGCGCCTCGCCAATCGGAATCAGCGATTGCCGCACGGCGTGCACGACGATCGGCCCCGCGCTGTCGCCCTTCATCGCCCTCCCAGGTGCGAGGGGGACGATCGACCCGTGAGCGCCGGCCGGTCCGCGCGGACTTGCCATCCGGATCGGCGCGCACCTGGGGTCGGTCCGGTCAGCGCGGAGCGGCACCAGTTCGTGGTGCTGGCCGCTGGCTCTTGCGCCGTCCTCCACCTGCTCGCCCGGAACGTGCTCGGCTCCCGTGCGCCGCCCGGCACCGACCGGTCTGACCCAACCCGGTTGCCTCGCACGGGCGGTTGCTGGTCGGGTGGTCCCATGAGCGACGACACCACCCTGCACGGCGAGGAGGCGGTCCTCGCCGACTACCTCGGCCACTTCCGCCGCACCTTCGAGCGCATCTGCCAGGGACTGGACGCCGACCAGCTGGCCCGGCGGTCGGTGCCGCCGTCGAGCATGTCGCTCCTCGGGCTCCTGAGACACCTCGCGGCGGTCGAGTACTCCTGGTGGCGCCGCGTGATGGGCCACGACCTCACGCTGCCGAAGATGTGGGGCAAGGACGAGAACCGCGACGCCGACTTCGACGGCGCGATCGCCGACGAGGCGGTGGTGGCGGAGGCCTGGGAGGCGTGGCGCGCCGAGGTCGCCCACGCCGAGGAGTTCCGGGCGACCCATCCGATGGACTTCCTGGGCCAGCACGACGACGGCCCGATCGAGATGCGCGAGGTCGTCGTCCATCTCATCGAGGAGTACGCCCGGCACTGCGGCCACGCGGACCTGCTCCGCGAGACGATCGACGGGCAGACCGGCCGGTGACGGGCGAGCTCGGCACGCTGCGGCTCTGGCTGGCCGACTTCCGGGCCGCCGTCGAGCGGAAGACCGCCGACCTCGACGCCGAGCAGCTGGCCCGGCGGTCGGTCCCGCCGAGCTCCCTCAGCCTGCTCGGACTGGTCCGCCACCTCGCGCAGCTGGAGCACCACTGGTTCCGCCGCGTCCTGCAGCAGCACCCCGAGGAGACCCAGCTGTTCGTCGTCGACGGCGACTGGGAGTCCCAGTTCGACGGCGCCCTCGCCGATCGCGACGTCGTCGAGGAGGCGTTCGCGACCTGGCGTGCCACGACCGCGCAGGCGGACGCGTGGCTCGACGGGCTCCCCGACGAGGCGCTGGACCTCGTCATCGACCCGGAGGACCGGATCGCGACGATCCGCGACGTCTTCGTGCAGGTGCTCCAGGAGTACGCGCGGCACCTCGGTCACATGGACCTGCTGCGCGAGGTCGTCGACGGGCGGACCGGGGAGTGAGTGTCAGGACAGCAGGTCGGCGCGGGCGCTGCTGATCCACTCGAGCACGCCGCCGGCCTCCGCCGCCGCAGCGTGCCGCTGCGCCTCGTCTCGCGCACCCCGGTCGTGGTCGGTCCCGTCGACCGGCGGACGGGCCGCGGTCCGGCGTACGCCGCCAACTAGGCTGTGCTGCCGTGACTGATCAGAAGGCCTGGGGATTCGGGCTCGCCACCCTCGACGGCAACGGCACCGTGCTGGACGTCTGGTTCCCCGCGCCGGGTCTCGGCGGGAAGCCGGCCGACGCCGTCTGCCCGAGCGAGCTCGGTGACCTCCAGGGCACCGACAAGGACCGCGGGGTCACCCGGGACGTCCTGCTGGTCGAGATCGAGGACCTCCAGGCGCCGCCGACGACCACCGAGGACGTGTGGCTCCGCCTGCACCTGCTCTCGTCGCGTCAGGTGACGCCCCACTCCATCAACCTCGACGGCCTGTTCGGGCTGCTGGCCAACGTCGTGTGGACCAGCGCCGGGCCGTGCCCGGTCGAGGGCTTCGAGACGACCCGCGCGCGGCTGCGGGCGAACGGCCGGCACCTGACGGTGTTCGGCGTGGACAAGTTCCCGCGGATGGTCGACTACGTGCTGCCGGCCGGTGTGCGGATCGCGGACGCCGACCGGGTCCGGCTCGGCGCGCACCTCGCCGAGGGCACCACCGTGATGCACGAGGGCTTCGTCAACTACAACGCCGGCACCCTCGGTGCCTCGATGGTCGAGGGCCGGATCTCCGCCGGCGTCGTCGTCGGTGACGGCTCGGACGTGGGTGGGGGCGCCTCGATCATGGGCACGCTCTCGGGCGGCGGCAAGCAGGTCATCTCGATCGGCAGGCGGTGCCTGCTCGGCGCGAACGCCGGCGTCGGCATCTCCCTCGGCGACGACTGTGTCGTCGAGGCCGGCTGCTACATCACCGCGGGCACCAAGGTCACCGTCAACGACCCGGTCGACGGCATCGGCCCGACGGTCGTCAAGGCGCTCGAGCTCTCCGGCGCGAGCAACGTGCTGTTCCGCCGCAACTCGGTCTCGGGGGCGATCGAGGCCGTCCCGTGGAAGAGCGACGGGGTCGCGCTGAACGCCGCCTTGCACGCGAACTGAACACTGGATCCATGAGGTTCCGCACCGGCGTCGCCGTGGTCGTGCTCGCCGGGGTCGGTGTGGCGGCCGCGGTCGGGTACGGCGTGCATGACTTCTTCAACGACGTCCACCCGTTCTTCCAGTCCGACGAGTGCACCGCGACCGTGAGCGGGCGGACCGTGACGCTGAATCCCGAACAGGCCGAGAACGCCGCGCTGATCACCGCGGTCTCGGTCGGCCGCGGCCTGCCCGCGCACGCTGCGACGATCGCCCTCGCCACGGCGTACCAGGAGTCGAAGCTCTACAACCTCGAGTCCGGTGACCGCGACTCCGCGGGCCTGTTCCAGCAGCGTCCGTCGCAGGGATGGGGCACCCGGGCGCAGGTGCTGGACCCGTACCACGCGACCAACGCGTTCTACGACGCCCTGGAGAAGGTCGACGGCTACCAGGACATGCGGGTCACCGAGGCCGCTCAGGAGGTGCAGCGGTCCGGGTTCCCGGAGGCGTACGCCGACCACGAGGCCGATGCCCGGGTGCTCGCGTCCGCACTCACCGGCAACTCGGCCCACGCCTTCTCCTGCCGGCTCGCGGACCATCCCGGGCAGGAGTCCGACAAGCTCACCGACTCTGGGCTGACGCACCGGGCCGACGTCGTACGCCGCGAGGTCGACGACCTGTTCGGCGACCCGCCGATGGGCGGCTTCGCGCCCGGTGGCGTCAGCACGGGCCACATGGCCGGCTCCGCTCACTACGACGGCCGCGCGGTCGACGTGTTCGTCCGGCCGGTCAGCCCGGAGAACAAGATCCGCGGCTGGGCGATCGCGCAGTACCTGGTCGCGATGGCCGACCGGCTCTCGATCGAGCACGTGATCTTCGACGACCGGATCTGGACCTCCGGCACTCGCTCGGACGACGGCTGGCGCGACTACGACCCACCGGAGAGCTCCGGCAGCCGGCTGGTCCTCGAGCACCGCGACCACGTCCACGTCGACGTCTTCGACTGACCCGGCTCGGAGTTCCTCCGGGGCCCGGCTGAATCCGCGGCGTGTTTCTGTTGAGAACGTGCGCCCGCACGCCGATGGAGAGTGATGCTGGATGACATCACCAGACGATGGTCGTGGACGATCCACAGACCGGACCAGACCAGGTTTCCGTCACCATCCCCGACGGAAATCTCCCTGCAGGAGGTACGACGATGTGCAACCACTCACCGGGATGTCCGGAGATCGAGGCGGCGGACCGCTGCAGCGCCCACGTGGTCTCCGACCACCTGCACGACCAGGGCTGGTGCCGTCTCTGCAACGGGCTGATCCTCTTCGACGACGGCCACTACCTGACGCCCGACGGGCACGACCACGTCCTGACCCTGTCCGCCTGACCTGCGTGGCCCGCCCACCTAGGCTGGGCGGATGAGATCTCGGGTCCTGGTCCTCGCGCTGATCGGTGCGTCCCTCGCGGTGGCCGCCCCGGCACCCGCCGCCGGCCCGTGTGACCACCCCACGGTCCGCGGGACCGCTGACGACGACCGGCTCAGCGGCACCAGCGGCCCCGACGTGATCGCGGGCCTCGGCGGCGACGACACCCTCCTCGGTCGCGGCGGCGATGACGTGCTCTGCGGCGGACCCGGCCAGGACCGACTCGTCGGCGGGCCCGGCGACGACCAGCTGCACGGTGGGACCGACGCGAAGGTCGCCGAGGACACCGATTACTACGTCTACGACGGCGACACGCTCGACGGCGGCCCCGGCAGCGACACCCTCGACGGTGGGCTGGACGGCAGGCACGACGGCTCCGTGGACAGCCTCACGTTCGCCGGGCTGACTGCTCCCGTGACCGTCGACCTGGCCGAGGCAACCGCGGTCTCCGGCGCCGACACCGACACGGTGGTCGGACCGGTCGACGGGGTCACCGGCACCGACCACGACGACGTGCTACTCGGGTCCGACGCCGACGACGTCCTGCTCGGTGGCGCCGGCCGCGACCACATCGACGGTCGTGGCGGCGACGACTGGGTCGAGGGCGGCGGCTGGGCGGACGGCGTCGCCGACGCCTCCCCGAACACCGTGCTCGGTGGTCCGGGCCACGACATCGTGGACGGCGGCGCTGGTGACGACCTGCTCCGCGGCGGCCCGGGTGGCGACCTGCTCCAGGCCGGCCAGGGCGTGGACCGGTCGTACGGCGGCCGCGGCGACGACACGGTCAACGACGAGGCCGTCCCGGAGGCGGGCCAGGTCCTCGACGGGGGGCCGGGCCACGACAGGACCGGCGGCGTCGGCCTGCTGGACCGGAGCGGCACGTTCCGCGGCCAGGTCACGGGCACCATCGACATGGCCGCGGGCACGCTGCGCGCCCACGTGCGCGGTCTCTATTGGGACGTCGCGCTGACCCGCTTCGAGGACGTCTCCGCCCCCCGGGGCACCTGGACCCTCTTCGGTACCGACGGGCCGGACTCCCTGTGGGCCGGCTTCCTTGACCAGGGCGTGCGCATCTACGCCCGCGGCGGCAACGACGAGCTCTACGGCTCCGACCGGGACGACCTCCTCAACGGCGGCCAGGGCCACGACCGCGGGACCGGCTGGGCCGGCCACGACCGCTACGTCTCGGTGGAGCGGATCCTGCGCTGACCACCTGTGGACGACGCCCTCCACGCCCGGCGACCCGGGGAACGCTTGTCCCATGGAGGTGGCCGACGTCCTGCGCGAGCTGGGCGGCGTCGCGACCCGCGCGGCCCTGGTTGCCGCCACCGACAGGGGCACCGTCGACCGCGCGCTCGCCCGCGGTTCGATCGAGGTCCTCGCGCGCGGCCGGTATGCCCTTCCCGAGGTCGAGGGTGCGGTCGCCGCGGCGCACCGGCTGGCCGGCGCCCTCTGCCTGACCAGTGCCGCCCTCCACCACGGATGGGCGGTCAAGACCGTGCCGGATCAGCCGCACGTCGCCGTACCACGCAACCGCAGGGCGCCGGCACACGCACGCGCGCACGTCCACTACCTCGACGTGCCGCCCGGGTCGATCGTGCTGGACGAGGTGGCAACGCTCGCGCACTGCCTGCGACGACTGCCCTTCGACGAGGCGCTCGCCGTCGCCGACTCCGCCCTCCGCGCCGGCGAGGATACGGCGCTGCGGCAGGCGGCCGCGCTCGCCCGCGGGCCGGGAAGCAAACAGGTCCGCCGGGTCGCGGGCCTCGCCCGCGCCGAAGCGGCCAACCCGTTCGAGTCCGTGCTGCGTGCCATCGCGCTGGGCGTCAGCGGCCTCCGCGTCGAGCCGCAGGTGCTGATCACGTCGGTCGAGCCGTGGTGTCGCCCGGACCTCGTGGACCGGGAGCTGCGCATCGTGCTCGAGGCGGACTCGTTCGAGTGGCACGGCGGCCGGGCCGCCCTCGCTCGCGACGCCCGCCGGTACAACCTGCTGGTCGTCGACGGCTGGCTCGTGCTGCGGTTCGCCTGGGAGGACGTCATGCTCGACCCGTGCTACGTCGGGTCCGTGCTGCGTGCGGCCGTAGCCGAACGGGCGCAACGCCGCCCATGACGTCGCCGATCGGCCTGAGAGGCGGGTTACGCCCGCCCGACTACGCGAGCCGGGCGACCGCCGCGTCGACCCGCTCGTCGGTCGCGGTGAACGCCACCCGCACGTGCCGGGTGCCCGCCGACCCGTAGAAGGCTCCCGGGGCGACCAGGATGCCGCGCTCGGCGAGCCAGGAGACGGTGTCCCAGCAGTCCTCGTCGCGGGTCGCCCACAGGTACAGCGACGCCTCGGAGTGGTCGATGCGGAAGCCGGCGGCCTGGAGGGCCTCGCGCAGCTTGGCGCGGCGCGCGGCGTAGCGGGCGTGCTGCTCCACCACGTGCGCGTCGTCCTCGAGCGCCGCCTGCATGGCGACCTGCTGGGGACCGGGCATCTGGAGGCCGAGGTTCTTGCGGACGGCCAGCAGCTCCCCGACCAGGGCCGGGTCGCCGGCCACGAACGCGCAGCGGTAGCCCGCCAGGTTCGAGCGCTTCGAGAGGGAGTGGACGGCGAGGATGCCCTCGTGCGAGCCGCCGCAGACCGACGGGTGCAGCACCGAGATCGGGGTCGCGTCCCACGCACACTCGAGGTAGCACTCGTCGGAGACCAGGATCGTGCCGCGCTCGCGGCACCAGTCGACGACCTTGCGCAGGTGCTCGACGGGGAGCACCCGACCGGTGGGGTTCGACGGCGAGTTCAGCCAGAGCAGGGCCGGGACCTCGGGGCCGAACGACGTGAGCGAGTCGCGCGCGACCGGGGTCGCACCGGCGAGCACCGCGCCGACCTCGTACGTCGGGTAGGCCAGCTCGGGATACGCGACCAGGTCGCCCGGGCCGAGGCCGAGATGGCCCGGCATCGAGGCGATCAGCTCCTTGGAGCCGATCACCGGCAGCACCGCGCCCAGCGACAGCCGGGTCACGCCGTGCCGGCGGGAGAGCCAGTCGATGCAGGCCTGGCGGGTCTCGGCGCGACCGATCGTCAGGGGGTAGCCGGGCGAGTCGGAGGCGCCGCGCAGCGCCTCCTGCACGACGTCCGGCGTCGGGTCGACCGGCGTGCCGATGGAGAGGTCGACAATCCCGTCGGGGTGCGACCGCGCCCGCTCACCGTGCTCGAGCAGGTGGTCCCACGGGAAGTCGGGGAGCCGGCCCGAGACGCGTCCGTCCAACGAGCTGCTCAGTGGTCCTGGTTCTGCGGCGGCAGCGCGGCGATCATCGGGTGGTCGTGGTCGATCTCGCCCATCTTCGCGGCGCCACCGGGCGAGCCGAGGTCGTCGAAGAAGTGGACGTTGGCGTCGTAGTAGCCCTTCCACTGCTCCGGGGTGTCGTCCTCGTAGAAGATCGCCTCCACCGGGCAGACCGGCTCGCAGGCTCCGCAGTCCACGCACTCGTCGGGGTGGATGTAGAGCATCCGCTTGCCCTCGTAGATGCAGTCGACGGGGCACTCGTCGACGCAGGCCCGATCCTTGAGGTCGACGCACGGCTGGGAGATGACGTAGGTCACCGGTTCCTCCTGAGACTCGCGAGAGCAGCTGCTCAACTACAGCCTAGTATCCCGGGGTGTCCGAGTCGGCAGACCCCCAGTATGTGAACCAGCACGGTCTCGGTCCACACGTCGTCGGGCAGCGGGTCGTGGTCCGGCGGATCCTCCGCGGCGAGACCGGGCCGAGCGGCGGCCCGGCCCTCACCGACGTCCTCGGCGTGTGTACGGCGTGGTCCGGCGGCACCTGCGTCGTGCAGCCCGAGTCGGGCGCGCCCGTCGTCATCGCGATCGCCGACATCGTGTCCGGCAAGCCCGTGCCGCCGCGCGCGTCGACCCGGCACCGGGTCGCCCCCGCCGAGGCCCAGCGGCGGGCGCTCGCACTCTGGCCGGACCTGGTCACCGAGCCGCTCGGGACCTGGCTGCTGCGGCACTCCCCCACCTCGACCGCGCGCCGCGCGAACTCGGTGCTCGCGATGGCGCCGTCCGGCGTCCCCGACGACTACGAGCAGGTGGTCGGGTTCTACGCCGGGCGCACCGGCCGGCCGATCGCGGCGGTCCTGCCGGACTCCGAGGAGGACGCGCTCTTCCGCCGGCACGGCTGGGTCGCGGAGAGCGGCGACGCGGACACGCTCTTCCAGATCGCGGGGGTCGCCCGCGCTCGGAGGTCGCTGGTCCCCCGGCTCGCGCCTCACCCGCCGGCTGAACGCGACGAGCGCGGAGACGTGGTCACGGTCCGGATCGGCGACCGGGCGAGCGGCGTGGCGGCGTACGCCGACGACTGGGTGGGGTTCCGCAGTATCGAGGTGTCGCCCGATCAGCGCCGGCAGGGGCTCGCGCTCGCGGTGATGGACGTGCTGCTCGAGTGGGGCGCCGAGCGCGGCGCCACCACGGCGTACCTGCAGGTGCTGGGGGACAACACGCCCGCGGTCGCGCTGTACGAGGGCCTCGGCTTCACCACCCACCACGCGTACCGGTACCTCGCGCCGGCCTAGTCCTCGGCGAGGTCGGACTGGCGGCCGAAGACCCGCTCCGACCAGGTCGTCACCCACGTCCACCGCCAGCGCATCAGCAGGAGCACGGCGGCGCCCGCGATCACCATGCCGGTGATGTTGAGCGCGAGCTGCGCGGCCGACCCGTCGATCTCGTGGCGCTCCCAGAACGCCAGCCCGAGGGCCAGGTTGCCGGCGGCCGGGACGGTCGTGACGCTGATGAAGACGCCGACCATGGTCGCCGAGCGGGAGACGGCGAGGGCGAGGGCACCGGCCGCGCCGGCGAGCAGCGCGACCACGAAGGACCACTGGTCGGGGTGCCAGATGAAGCCGGTGTTGGGGCGCGCCCGGGTGACGTCGTCGACGGTCACCAGGCCCGCCCAGCGGGCGAACAGCGCCAGCAGCGCGATCACCGCGATCGCGAAGGCGAACGAGAACAGCAGGAGTCGCAGGCCGCGCCCGATCATCCCGGGACGGCGCAGTGCGATGCCGGCGCTCGCGGCCGCGACCGCGCTGTACTCCGGACCGACGACCATCGCGCCGACGACCAGCACCGCCGAGTCGGTGATCACCGCGATCGAGGCGAGGGCGACGGCGAGCACCAGGAACAGGTGGTACGACACGGTCGGCACCGCGCCGGCCTCGGCCTGCGCCTCCACCGCCTCCCAGATCACCGCGTCGTCGGGGTGCCCCGGCGCGGCGGCCTCCAGGCGTCTCGCCCGCTCGAACGGCGTCCCGGTCGGCGTCGTGACGACGACGCCGCCCTCCGCGCACAGGCCGATCCGGTCGAGGTCGCGGAGCAGCTCACCGGCCTTCTCGCGGGCGACGTCGCACTCGACCAGGTCGCCGGGCGGCTCGAGCACCACGCCCTCCTGGAGGGTCAGGTTCGTGATCCATGCCCGGTCGCGGAGCAGCTGCACGACCGGAGCGGTGAGCCTCGGCGGCGAGGTCAGTCGGAAGTGCACCACCACGGCCCGCAGCGTACGCTGGCCGCGGCGCCCGAGAGGCCTGACAACCCTCCCGCGATCCAGCGGAGCGACGGACACCCGCGCGTACGGCGTACCGACGAGAGGCCGACGGTCGGTCGGCGAAGGTGTGGTGGCACCGCGATCTAGCCCCCGCCCACACCTCCAGGGCTTTCGCCTACTGGAGGTACTCGTGCAACGCACACTCTGCTCAGACCTGCCCGCCGCCACACCCGGGGAGCCCGTCCGGCTGCAGGGCTGGGTCCACCGGCGCCGCGAGCTCGCCGCGCTGACGTTCCTGGTCGTCCGCGACCGCAGCGGCCTGGCCCAGGTCGTCGTCCGCGGCGGGGAGGTGCCGCCGGAGGAGACGACCGTCGAGGTGGTCGGCACGGCGACCGCGAACGCCCAGGCACCCGGCGGCATCGAGGTCACCGACCCCGTGATCACGCCGCTGACCGAGCCCGCGGCGACGCCGCCGATCGAGCTGTGGCGGCCGACGATCGCGGCCGGCCTGCCGACGATGCTCGACCACGCGCCGGTGACCTGGCGGCACCCCGTGCAACGGGCCCGTTGGGAGCTCGCCGCGGCGTCGGTGCGCGGCTTCCGGGCCACGCTGGACGCGGCCGGCTTCACCGAGATCCAGACGCCGAAGTTCGTGGCGTCCGCGACGGAGTCGGGCGCCAACGTGTTCGAGGTCGACTACTTCGGACGACCGGCGTACCTCGCCCAGAGCCCGCAGTTCTACAAGCAGCAGCTGGTCGGGGTGTTCGAGCGGGTCTACGAGGTGGGGCCGGTGTTCCGGGCCGAACCGCACGACACCGTCCGGCACCTCGCGGAGTACGTCTCGCTCGACGCCGAGCTCGGCTTCATCGAGGACCACCGCGACGTGCTGCGGGTGCTGCGCGACGTCGTCGCCGGCATGGTCGACGCCGTGCACGAGCTGGCCGGGCCCGCGGTCGAGCGGTCCGGCGCGCAGGTGCCGGTCGTGCCCGAGGAGATCCCGGTGCTGCACTTCCGCGACGCGTTGAGGATGGTCGGCGCGCCGGAGGACGAGCCCGACCTGGCGCCGGAGCACGAGCGCGCGCTCGGCTCCTGGGCGCTGGAGACGCACGGCAGCGACTTCGTCGCGGTCGAGGGCTACCCGATGGTGAAGCGGCCCTTCTACACGCACGCGCAGCCGGACGACCCCCGCTGGTCCAACAGCTTCGACCTGCTGTTCCGTGGGCTCGAGCTGGTGACGGGCGGCCAGCGCCTGCACCGACCCTCCGACTACCACGCGGCGATCCGGGCCCGCGGCGAGGACCCGGCGGCGTACGCGCCGTACCTGTCGGCGTTCGAGCACGGCATGCCACCGCACGGCGGCTTCGCGATCGGGCTGGAGCGCTGGACCGCGCGGCTGACCGGCGTCGCGAACATCCGGGAGGTGACCCTCTTCCCGCGCGACCTCCATAGGCTGACGCCGTGAACCTCGCGGAGGAGGGCGAACGGCTGTTGTCGTTCGCCCGGGCGTCGGCACACCCGGACGGCGGCTTCGGGTGGCTGTCGGACGACGGCCACCTGGAGCCGGAGCGGCCGGTGGAGCTGTGGATCACCTGCCGGATGACGCACGTCTTCGCGCTCGCCCACCTCCAGGGTCATCCCTGGGCGGGCGAGCTCGTCGACCACGGCGTGACCGCGCTGGCCGGACGGTTCCGCGACCCGGTCAACGGTGGGTGGTACGCCGTCGTCGACTCGTCCGGTCCGGTGACGCGGGGCAAGACGGCCTACGAGCACGCGTTCGTCGTGCTGGCCGCGTCGTCGGCCTCGGTGGCGGGCCGGCCGGGCGCGGACGCGCTGCTGGCGGACGCGCTGGACGTGCTGGACCGGCACTTCTGGGACGACGAGGCCGGGATGGTCGTCGAGGAGTGGGACGAGTCCTGGTCGGAGCTCGACGACTACCGCGGCGTGAACGCCAACATGCACACGGTCGAGGCCCTCCTCGCCGTCGGCGACGTGGCCCGCGCCGACCGGATCGTGACCCGGGTGGTGCACGGCTTCGCGCGGGGCAACGGCTGGCGGATCCCCGAGCACTTCGACAGCGCCTGGCAGCCGATCCCGGAGTACAACCGGGACCAGCCGGCGCACCCGTTCCGACCGTACGGCGCGACGATCGGCCACTGGTTCGAGTGGAGCCGGCTGACCCTCGTGCTGCGCGCCGCGCTCGGCGACCCGGCCCCGGAGTGGATGCTCGAGGACGCGGTGGCACTGTTCGACGCCGGCGTGCGGGAGGGCTGGGCGGTCGACGGCGCCGAGGGCTTCGTCTACACGGTCGACTGGGACGGCGCACCCGTCGTCCGCCAGCGGATGCACTGGGTCGTGACCGAGGCGCTGGCCGCGGCCGCGACCCTGCGGGCAGTCACCGGCGACGAGATGTACGCCATCTGCGAGCGGCAGTGGTGGGCGTACGCCGACCGCTACCTCGTCGACCGGGCGGGCGGCTCCTGGCACCACGAGCTGGCGCCGGACAACAGGCCGGCCGCGGGCACCTGGGCCGGCAAGCCGGACGTGTACCACGCGTTCCAGGCGACACTGGTGCCCTCGCTGCCGGTCTGGCCGGCGTTCGCCCGAGCGCTCAGTACGCGCAAGCGGGGGTGAACGCCGGGTCGGCCGGTCCGGGTCGCTCGAGCGCGTTCAGCACCCACTGGATCGCGGTGCGGCTCATCGGGATGAACACGTGCTCGGCGGAGTCGTCGGGGCAGGAGTCCTGGATCGTGACATTGGTGGTGCGCGGCCCCGCGGCGAGGAACGCCGAGGTGTAGGGCACCACGACCTCGTCGTACGTGGTCGAGATCTGGGTGTAGCTGACGTCGCCGGGAGTCTCGTCGCCGGCGTTCAGCTTCGTCAGGAACGGCGACCCGGCCGCCTGCTCGGTGCAGGCGGGGCAGGACGCGCCCGCCCACGGGTCGTTCGGGCTGCCGACGATCGACGTGCCGTGGTTGGACGGCGACAGGCCGACGAGGTCGTCGACGTGCTGCCGCCCGCCCAGGAACTTGATGTAGTAGCGCGGCATCATCCCGCCCTGCGAGTGGCCCACCATCGACACCTTCGCGGCGCCGGTCGCGTCGAGGACCTTGGTGACGAAGTCCTTCAGCTGCTGGGCCGACGCGGCGATCTCGCCGGTGCCGCGGTTGCCGTAGTCGAGCGAGTACACGCAGAAGCCCTCGGCGACCATGGCCGAGGACAGGTCGTCGAGCAGGCTCTTCTTGTCCCCGAAGGTGCCGTGCACGATGACGACCGGCTCGGGTCGCTCGGCGGTCGGCCTGCAGGACCAGTCGTTGGCGCCGGTCGGGTTGCCGAACGGGTTCGTCGGCAGCGGTACGACGGCCGCGCGAGCGGATGCGCTCAGGCCGACGACGGCGAGCAGCGAGACGAGCAGGGCGGGCAGCAGGCGTCGCATGACCCACCCAACGAGCCGGAGGTGCGGTCGGTCACGCGAGCGCGCGCGGACGGGGCAGCGTGCCGATCGCGAGGACGATCAGCACCAAGCCGAGCCCGAGCACGGCGTACCCCTGGACGTCCTGGCTGAGCAGGTAGTCGCCCTCGGGCCGGGGAAAGGCCAGCCAGCCCACCATCAGGTCCCACCCGGCCACGAACGCCAGCCGTGACCACCAGCCCGGCGGCAGCGCGACCACGGCGGCGAGCGTCGCCACGGCGGCGAGGACCAGGCCCCACCAGAGGTCGTGGAGCGCGACCGTCGCGACGCCGGTGGCGGCGCCGGCCAGGAGCAGGCCGACCGCCGCGAGGGGACGCACCGGTCAGAGCCCGGCGAACAGGTCGGTCTCGAGACCGTCCTCGTTGAGCTCGCCCTGCTGCCCCTTGGCGATCCGGAAGAACTCCAGGCCCCACGCCACGCTGCCGAGGTTGTTGGACAGCGCGAAGAACGGGCCGTCCATGGCGATCTGGGTCGCGTGGGCGCGCATCGCCGCGAGCTTCTGCTCCACGTGGTCGGTGGCGTCCACGACCGCGGCGAGGTCCTGGTCGGGGGTGACGAAGTGCGGCAGCGGGCCGTCGGGGTCCATGCCCTCGAACGACGTGGTGTCACCGGCGTCGCGGAGCGCCCGCAGGCCGGCCCGCATCCGGCTCTCCGACATGGCACCCCAGTAGATCTTCGCGATGTCCCAGGGCTCCCCCAGGTCCTTGCGGTACGACGGGACCGCGGCCAGCGCCGCGGCGTACGTCGCGACCCGGTGCGCCTGGATGTGGTCCGGGTGGCCGTAGCCGCCGAACTGGTCGTAGGTGACCAGCACCTGCGGGCGCACCTCGCGGATGACGGCGACCAGGTGGTTGGCGGCCTCGGTCAGGTCGGCGTTCCAGAAGGCGTTCTCGTGGATGTCGTCGGCAGGGACGGCGTGGCCGTCCTCGTGCCACTTCATCCCGGAGTCGCGGTAGGTGCCGAAGCCGCCGAGATAGCGGTGGTCGGTGACGCCCAGCTCCTTCATGGCGTCGGCCAGCTCGCCGCGACGGTGTTCACCGAGGCGATCGTCCTGGTCGGCGGCGAGGTGCGCGAGCTCGGGCACCAGGATCTCGCCCATCTCCCCGCCCGTGCAGGTGACGAGCGTGACGCCGCGTCCCTCCGCGGCGTACTTCGCCATCGTCGCGCCCTGGCCGATCGACTCGTCGTCGGGGTGGGCGTGCACGAGCAGGAGTCGCTGGTCAGCGGTCATGGTCTCGATCCTAGGGAGAGCTGAGAGATCCGGTCGAAGCGGGAAACGCCCGGAGTGGCCGAGTTCTTCCTGTGGACGGCCGGGTGCGCAGGGTCGGTCTACGAGCGCTTGATCCTTCGCGGCTGCGTCGGGAGCTCGAGCGGGGCCGGGGCCGGCTCCTCCTCGTCGTCGACATCCAGCCAGCCGTCGTGCTCGTCGACGAGCAGTTCCAGGACGAGCTCCGGGGCGTCGGTCAGCACCGCCCAGGGGTGGTCCTCGTCGTCGTCCTCGCCGGCCAGCCGCTCGCGCTGCAGGCGTGCGTCGTAGCCGTCGGCGACCAGCCGGGCCACCACCGCCCGGGCGTCGTCCTCGCCGAAGAAGATGCCGCGCACGGGGTCCATCATCCCAGCGGCACGTGCGCGAGGAACGGACGGTCGGGCTCCAACCAGTCCACGTCGTCGAGCTGGCCGGCGGCCAGCCACCGCACCTCGTCGTGCTCGTGGGGGTGCGGCTCCCCCGCGACCAGGTCTGCGACCGCCACCCTCAGCAGGTGCCGCTCGCCGATCGCGACCGCGCCCGGCAGCCAGGCGCGCACCGCGATCGTGCAACCGAGCTCCTCGGCGATCTCGCGCACCAGGGCCGCCTCGGGCGTCTCACCGGCCTCGACCTTGCCGCCCGGCAGCTCCCACCGGCCGGCCAGCGCCGGAGGCGCGCTGCGCCGCGCGGCGAGCACCCGCCCGTCGCGGACGATCGCTGCTCCCACGACGACGACCACCTGCCGGACGCTACCGTTCACGGGGTGCACCTGACCCGCACCGACGAGCTGGACGCCGAGGTCGACGCGCTCGCGGCGCGGTACGGCGGGCGGGTCGGCCTCGAGGCCGTGCTCGGCGACCTCGACCGGCGGCTCCGGCGTACCCTCGCGCCGGGCCTGGCCGTCCACCGCGCGTGGACGTGGGACCGCGCCGACCGCGCCGACCCCGAGTGGTGGCCGCAGGGCATCTCGGTGACCGGTCGCCAGGTCGCGGTGTCGTGGTACGCCAAGGCCGGCGGCGCGCGCCTGTCGTTCCTCGACGTCGGGGCGCTGCGCTACCGGCACGTCCAGCTGGTCCTCCCGACCGCGGACGGATGGACGCCCCTGCGCGTGCACGCCGGCGGGATCGCGTGGCACGGCACCCGGCTGTACGTCGCCGCCACGAAGTCGGGACTGTGGGTCTGCGACACCGCCGACGTCGTCCGGGGCCCCGACGGCTACCTGCTCCCCGTGCGGTCGCGCCTCAGGCCCTCCGAGCCGTTCCGCTTCTCGTTCGTCGGACACGACGGTGAGGGGCTCGTCCTCGGGGAGTACGACAGCGCCGGGGACCAGCGGCGCCTCGCGCGGGTCGGCCTCGACGGCGGCGAGGTGGAGATGGTGGTGGGCGGCGTCCAGCGCGCCCAGGGCGCGGTCCGCGTCGGCTTGGACTGGTACGTCACTGCCTCCCACGGCAAGCGACGACCCGGCTCGATCTGGAGCGGCCGTCCGGGAGCGCTCCGCGAGCACCGCTGGGCCGTCCCGATGGGCTGCGAGGACCTGGCCCACGACCCGCAGACCGACCTGCTGTGGACGGTCACGGAGCACCCGCACCGGCGCTGGATCGTCGCCGTACGCCGCCGCCGGGTCAGCTGAAAGCGGTCCGGACAGGCAAAAAAGCGCCACCGTGAGGTGGCGCTTGCTTACCCGGGGTTGCGGATCGGATGCCCTAGGGTGAGACAGGCGGTCCGGACCATTCTCGCGCAGCGGCAAACAGAGAATGGCCCGGACCGCGTCTGTGTGTCCCGACTTGTTGCTTCAGTTGTGCTCGGGGGGTGCGGGAGCAGCGCCCCCGGGAGAGCTGGCTCCGGGACAGTCACTCATCTGTCCCGGAGCCCGCCCGTTGACGATCAGCTCGTCACTTGACCGAGTCGGACGCCTTGTCCTTCTTGGTCAGGCTCGTGCCGGTGATCTTGACCGTGTACTTGGTCGACTTCTTGTTGCCGTTCTTGTCCTTGACCGAGAACTTGGCGTTGCCGCTGCTGCCCAGGGTCTTGGTGGCAACCTTCTTGCCGCCCACCCAGAGGGTGGCGGTGGCGCCGGCCGCGTCGCTGATCGCGTTCGCCGTGACCTTGTCCTTCTGGCCCTTCGACGAGGCGATCACCTTGAGACCGGCGTCCTCCTTGACGACGACCGGAGCCTCGACCGTGGTGGTCGCGGTGCCGACGTTCGACGAGGCCGGGAGGCCCTTGGCGCTGTTCGCCGGCGAGGACGAGGTCAGCTGGTCAGCCGCGGCGCCGAACTGCTCGCCGAAGCCCTGGACCTTGATGGTCACGTCGCCCTGGGCGCCCGCGTCGACGCGGACGTTCAGGTTGAGCTGACCCTGGGCGTTGGTGACCGCGTCGCTGTCCTGGAACTGCGCCGGGCCCGACACCTGGATGTTCAGGTCGGTGACCGGAACGTTGGCAACCGGGTTGCCGAACGCGTCGGTGACGACCGCGGTGAACGGGATCTGGGTGGTGCCGTTGTCGACCGTGGCGGGACCGGAGACGGTCACGTTGCGGGCCTTGGACTTGTCGACCTGCGAGGAGACGGTGAACTTCGCCGTCTCGGTGCGGTTCGCCGCGCTGGTGGTGACGGTCACGAGGCCGGCCTTGGTGCCGACGACGTGGTAGCCGGCCGGCAGGTTGCCGGTGCCGTCGAGGGTGACGGTGACCGAGGACTTGCCGTCGGACAGGTCCGTCTTGCCCGGCGCCAGGATGAGCGCACCGTTGTCGACCGAGATGGTCTCGGTGGAGTTCGGCTCGGCACCGGTGACACCCAGCGTCAGCCACTCAGCACCGGTGTCGGCCTTGGCGTCCGCCAGCGGCACCACGGTGTGCGTGGCCGGGTCGTACGTCGGGGACTCGGTGCTGTCGCCACCAATGCTGGTGACGAAGTTCGCACCCTGGCCGTCGGCCGTCCACTTGATGTGGGTCGAGCCGGTGGCGTCGGGGCTGTTCGAGAACTGGTCCGCGAAGTACATCAGGGCGACGGTGTCAGACTGGCCGTCGGTCGCCTTGGTGTCGGTCAGCGTGAAGGTGGTCGTGCCGTCGGCGTCGACCGGCTTCAGCGTCGGCGACGCGTCGGGGCCGTTGGGGGCACCGGTGCGCTGAACGCCGACGAAGCCCGAGGTGTACGGGTCACCGAACTGGTCGATCACGGTGACATCCACGTCAACGGAACCCTTGAGCTTGCCGAAGTACGGGTCCTGGCCGGCCACGACGTCGGTGGGCTGCGCCCGCTCGAAATCGATCCACTGGTTGAACGAGCCCGTGATGTTGATCCAGTCACCGGACTGGACCGAGAACTGGTCCGCGGTGATGGTCAGCGAGCCGTCGCCGTGGCTGTCGAGCACGGTGGAGACCGTCGTCGACTTCTTGCCGCCGAAGGTGACGTCGGTCGCGCCGCCGGTGTTGTTCTTGTCGCCGTCCACGTTCAGCGTGACGGTGCCACCGGGCGTGCTGCCCTTGATGTCGATGCGGATGCTGCCCTGGTCGACGCGGACCTGGGTGGTGCCGCCGTCGGTGCCGGCGCCGCCGTCGCCGAAGCCGTCCCAGTCGTCGGCGCCGGTGACGATGTCGACCTCATCCGCGGTGACCGTGGCCGCCGGGGTGACGTTGAGCGTCGCGGTGCCCTTGATGGTGGGCGTGTTGGCGTCGGTCAGGGTGATGGTGTGCGCACCGTTCGGCGTGCCGCCGGTGCTCTGCACGACGAAGCTGCGCGTGCCCATGTCGGCCTCGGCCGCGGTGATGGTCTGACCGGACTCGCTGGTCGTGACCGACGCGTGGTCGGTCGTGATCGCGATCGAGTCGCCGGCCGCGAGCTGGGTCGTGCGACCCGCGGAGTCCTTCAGCGTGGCGGTGTACTTGCCGCTGTCGATGCCCTGGGCCGTCGACTGGCTCGCCGGGGCGATGTCGATGGCCGCAAGAGCGCCGGAGGTGGTCATGCTGATCTGGGCACGTGCCTCGGACGCGTCGACGTCGACGGCCGGGCTGGCCGGGTTGTCCTCGTCCTCGTAGACGGCGAAGTTGGCGGTGTCGCCAGCCGAGGGCGTCGTGACCGAGACGTGCATCGTGATCTCGTCGAGGCCGTCGGTCGGGTCGCTGTCGCCGGCAGCCCCGTTGGCAACCAGCGTAGGCGTGCCGACAATCGAGGCGCTCTGGGAGGCCGTGTTCGGGTCACTCGACAGGGCGCTGTTCGCCAGCTCGAGCTTGGTGGGGTCGACGCCCTTGGTCTTGAGGACAACGACGCCGCCGATGGCGCCACCGTTGAGCGTCGGGCCGGTCGACGCGACGGCGATGCTGTCGCCCGCGACCGCGGAAGCCGAAGAGGCGAAGAACGGGAGGCCCGTTACCGCCAGTGCGGCGACGGCCGAACCGGCCAGTCCCCGCTTGATGCCGCTGCTGTTCATGCTGAAATTTCCTTCCGGAGTGAGTGAGCGGGGAAAATCCCCCAGCCCCTGTACATGAGGCCCGAGCCTCGTGTGTTCGGCACCCGTACGGATCCCGGCTGCCGAAGAGAAACCTAGGGTGTTGCCCGCGTCACGGAGTGGTTGTTGCAGCCCGCACCGAAACCTGCAATAAATGGACACCGGTGCCACATCCGTGGTTGGGAGGGGCGCCGTCGGATCGGGGGATCATGTCAGTGGAGACCACCTCGCCGCCGTCACGGCGGCGCGGGCGCCCGCAACGCCTCCCGGAGGATCCGCACCCGCTGTCCAGCGGGATCGTGGGCTGCGACCAGCGCGTGGCGTGGCTCCTGACCGTCGCCCGCGTCCTGGGTCCCGACCCCGACCTGGCCCGTCGTGACGGCTTCATCGCCGCGCTCAAGGAGCACGGCATCCCCGTGGACGCCTCGCGGGTCAGCCGGTGGGAGTCCGGGCTGCAGCCGCTGCCGAGCCGGGTCGCGGCGACGTACGAGGAGGTCCTCGGGCTCACCGAGGGGTCGCTCGTCGCGGTGGCCTCCGGGCTGCGGCGGTCGTTCGGGAGCGGGCCGACCCAGCGGGAGAACGTGGTCCGCGAGACCGAGATGTCCGACAGCGAGCTGAACCGGCTGATCGACATCAACGAGTCCGGCGCCGGGAACGGCGCACAATGGCTGCAGCTGGCCGACCACTTCAACCGGTTCGACCGGGTCTTCCTGCGCGAGGCCGACTGGACCGCGCTGTGCCGGCGGCTCGTGACTGAGCTCGGCTCGGCCGTCGGCACCAGCTACGTACGCCGCTACGAGGCCGCCGCAGCGTTCATCCGGCACCCGAACGCGCGCCGCCACCTGATCATGGCCGTCGGGCAGTTCGTGACCGACCCGGACACCCAGGTCGTGTCACCGGTGCTGAACCTGCTCAGCGAGGTGCCGGACCCGGCCGCTGCTGCCCTGACGCTGCGGATGCTGTCGGCGGACAGCGAGAACAAGTACCTCCGCCGGGCCGCGTCCTCGGTCGCCGCGACCAAGCTGGCCCGCGGGCACTTCGACGAGTCCGCCCTCCCCCGGCTCGAGTCGCACGTGCTCGGCGCGCTGCGCCGCGGCGAGTCGCTGGACGGCCGGCTGGACTCCTTCGACCTGGCGGTGCGACTCCCCGACGCGTCCTGGGAGCGGGTCACCGGCGGCCTGCGCACCCGGCGCGCACTCGCCCTGGTCGCCCAGGCCCGGTCGGGCGACGAGATGATCCCGGCGGCCCGGGCCGCGTCCGTGGTCGCGGACCTCGCACCCGCGGTGCAGGCCGACACGCCCCGGCACCAGGCGCAGGAGCCCGACCTGATGCTGCGGCGGCTGCTGCGCGAGGCACTGTTCCACTCCCACAAGCCGCGACGGCATCACGCGGCGCTGCTGATCGCGGCGACGCCGTACGCCCCCTCCGCCGCGCGGCACCTGCTCGAGCTCGCGGCCGACCCCAACGAGCTGCTCGCCGCCCGCGCCTGGACGGTCCTGATGCGCGTGGGCAACCACGACCTGCGCGACCAGGTCATGCAGCGCGCACTGGCGGACGAACGCCCCACGGTCCGCTCCCGCGCGCTGGTGAACGTCGGCCTGGACGGCGGGCTCTCCGGCGAGCAGTGCACCGCCCTCGCGGACCGGTACGCCGAGTCACGCTCGCTCGAGCGGCACGCGACGCTGTTCGCGCTCGGCATGGCCGGCGCTCCGCAGCTGGTCGAGCTCGCGAAGTCGGAGGACGGGGACACCGCGCGCGGCGCCGCGTGGTGGCTCGGCCAGGGACCGGCCATCCACGACGCCGACCTGAACTAACGCTCCGACGAGCGCGGCTGCCGGGCCAGCTGCCGGCTCTGCGCGACCAGACGACCGGCGGAGTCCCAGACCTCGCAGTCCTCCTCGAACATCCCGCCCGCCATGTTGCGGGTGGCGTGCCGGACCTTGAGCCACCCGGGGGCGGGCTTCGCGCGGACGTGCGCCGTGAGCTCCAGGGTCGGCGCCCACCCCATCATCCCGAGGTCGAAGGTCACCGGCGGCAGCGCGTCGACCACCATCAGCAGCGAGATCGGGTCGGGCTCGCGGCCGTCGACCAGCCGGAACCACGCGCTCAGCACGCCGGTGCCGCTCGGCTGGCCGACCGCCCAGCCGATGTGGTCCGGGTGGAAGCGCATGTCGAAGCGGTCCATGAGCGGCGCGATCGCGCGCACCTCCGGCGGCGCCATCGTGTTCGGCACGCACTGGTCCGGCGGCGGCATCGGGGGCTCCTCGGCCGTCGTCCGCACGTCGTCGCCCAGCCGGTCGAGGTCGCCGTACGTCGCGAGCGCGGTGATGCGGGTGTCGTCGCCCTGGCGCAGGTCGACCGCCGCGGTCGCGACGCTGCCGCCCTCGCGGCGCACGTCCACGTGCACGGTGGCCCTGCCCGGGGCCGCCGCGGACAGGTAGTACGCCGAGACCGCGAGCGGGTCCGGCTTGCCCGGGAACGTGTGCCGGAGCGCGTTGCCGGCGACGGCCAGCAGGTAGCCGCCGTTGACGCCGCCGCCGACCACCCAGCCCTCGGCGAGGTCGGCGTCCCAGGTGGCGTCGTCACGGCGGCTGATCGCGACGTGCTCGTCGAACTCGTGCTTCACGCGGCGACTCTAGAGTGACCGCCATGACGGACCGACGGCCCCGGTGGGTGTACGAGGCGGGCAGGGAGCCCGACCCTCGCTACAGCCTCGCCAACGAGCGGACCTTCCTCGCGTGGGTGCGCACGGCGCTCGCGATGATGGCCGGCGGCGTCGCGCTGCACGCGCTCGGCCTGCCGGACACCGACTGGGTGCGCGGGCTGCTCGCGGTGCTGCTCGTCGCGCTCGGCGGCGTGGTGACGCTGCTGGCCATGGTCCGCTGGGCGCGGGTCGAGCGCGCGATGCGGTCCCAGCAGCCGCTGCCGGCGTTCAGCCTCGGCTACCTGATGACCGGTGCGGTCGTCGTCGGCGCCGTCGTGCTCGCTCTCGCCTTTTTGTGACGGCAACCGGCTTCGGGTTCGCCGCGTCCGAGCACTAGGGTCGAGCGCTCCGCCTCGCTCCCAGTCGTCTCGAAAGAGTTGCCCCACATGCGCCGCCGACCGACCCAGACGACCATCGCCACGGCGCTCGGCGTGCTCCTCGCCGGGCTCGGCGCCGGCCTTGCACCGCTCGCCACGGCGTCGGGCGACGGGACCGCCGGCATCCGGCAGGCGTCGGCGACGACGGCGTACCGCTTCGTGGCCGCGCCGGACATCTTCAACCAGGACATCGGGGACGTGCGCGGGCAGGCCGGGTGGCAGCCCGGCGACCCGAACTCGTGGACGCCGCAGCTCGACGCCGCCGTCGACACGGTCCTCGACGAGATCGCCGGGCAGCACCCGCGGTCGCTGCTGGTCGCGGGCGACCTGGTCGAGGGCCACTGGGGCCGCGACGACATGGGGACGGGCATCTTCGGGCCGACCGGCACCGTCGCCGAGCGGGCCGCCAACCTGCGCCGCGCCGGCGAGTTCTACCACGGCCAGAACGCGCAGAGGTTCGCCGCGCACGGCCTCGACCTGTACCCCGCGGTCGGCGACCACGACCTCGGCGACAACCCGTGGGACGGCACGTCGGCGCGGCTGCGGTTCAAGCGCCACCACGCCGGCCTGTTCCGCTCGGTGTTCGCGCAGGCCTACGACACCGCCCGATTCGCGAACCGCCCGTTCGGGACCCAGTGGCAGGACACGGCGTACGCCACCCAGCTCAGCCCGGACATCCTCCTGGTCAGCCTCGACGTCTTCCACGTGACCCGGAGCGGCGTACGCAACGAGGTCGTCGGCGGGCAGCTGGCGTGGCTGGAGGGCGTCCTCGCCGACGCCCGCGAGCGCGGCGTCCCGTGGGTGGTCGTGCAGGGCCACGTGCCCGTGCTGGAGCCGGTGCGGGTCCGCAACAGCTCCGGGCTGTCGCTCCTCGGCGGCGAGGACTCGCCGCTCTGGCGCACGCTGTCGCGGTACGGCGTCGACCTCTACCTGTGCGGCGAGGTGCACGACACCTCGATGCGGCAGGCCGGCGGGGTCACCCAGATCGCGACCGGGACACCGATCTACCTGCGACGGGCCAGCTACCTGACCGCCGACGTGTACGCCGACCGGATGGACCTCACCGTCCACGAGTTCGCGGGCGTACTGACGTCCGCGCACCCGATCTGGCAGGGCAGCAACCTCAAGACGCAGGGCGACCTCTCCTACCCGAGCGCCAGCAGCGTGGTCGCAACGATGACGCTGACCGCCGCCGGGCAGGCGGTCGCGCCGACCGGCAAGCTGGCGCCGTACGCCGGCTGACTGGTGTCACGCGGGCGACGTCAGGCCAGCGCCTGGGCCGCCCGGGCGAGGTCGTCGACACCCCGGGCCAGCTCGTCGGGACGATCGGTCGCCAGGTCGAGGTGGAAGCCGTAGAGGGCGGAGTCGACGAGGGTGACGACCCGGGCGACCCGGCGGGGCGTGGCGCCGCTGCGGACCAAGTACTCCCGCAGCGTCTCCGCCCAGCGCTCGTTGCTGGCCCGGGCCTCGCTGAGGTACGGCTCGCTGCCGAACAGACCGGTGGCAGCCGCCTGGACGTACACGTCGAGGCAGCTGTCGAGCGGCTCCTCGCCGTACGCCACCCAGAGACGGTTGACCGCCGACCGCACCGAGGGCGCCGCGGGCAGCGCCCGGACGCACGCCGTCGCGCGGTCGCTGGCCCGGGCGACCACGGCGGAGACGAGCGCGTCCCGGCTGCCGAAGTGGTAGATCAGCATCCGGTCGCTGGTGCCGATCGCGGCTGCCAGGGGGCGGAGGGTGAGACCGATCAGCCCCTGCGCGAGGACGTGGTCGGTGACCTGGTCCAGCAGCTCCTCACGACGGCCCATACCGACAGCGTAGCGAGTGCTACAGTCGTAGCGACTGCTACACGAGGAGGACGACGTGCTGGCCGGCGTACTGCTGATGGTCGCGATCGGCGTCGAGGTCGTGTCGACCGCGCTGCTGCCGAAGGCTGACGGGTTCACCAACCCGCTCTGGAGCGCGGTCGTGCTCGTCGGGTACGGCGTCTCGATCTGGCTGCTCACCGTCGTGGTGCGGACGATGCCGGTGTCGGTCGCCTACGCGATCTGGTCCGGGGTCGGCACCGCCATCGTCGCCGTGGTCGGGTACGCCTTCCTCGGCGAGCAGCTCGGCTGGTTGAAGGTGCTCTCGCTCGCGATGATCGTGGTGGGCGTCATCGGGCTGAACCTGGCCGGCGCGCACTGAGGCGCGCGCGACCGTCGGGATCCCCGGCTCGCCGGGGATCCCGGCACTTTTCGGCCGTTGCAATGACCGATAAGCGACGGCAATGACCGCCAAGCGGACATCCTGCCTCCGAGTCCGGGTCGGTTGTCCACAGGCCGGGAAGCGGGCAGCGTGCCGACGCCCGGACCCGGGCATCGAACCGTCATGAAAGAACTGGATCCTGACGATCCCCGCCGGACGCCCATCCACCTCCGGAGGGAGCTCCTGGCGCAGGGTCTCAACGACCGGGCGATCAGTCGCATGCTCCGACGCAAGGAGATCGCACGAGTCCGTCGCGGCGCCTTCGCCGCTCATGACGCGTGGGCGACCCTCGACACCGTCGGTCGCCATGGCCTGCTCGTCCGCGCTGCGATCAAGCAGGCGAGAACCGAGGTCGTCGCGTCACACGGCTCGGCGCTCCCGGAATGGAACGCGCCGACCTGGGGCTTCGACCTGACCCTTGCGCACCTCACGAGGACCGATGGCAAGTCCGGGCGCAAGGAGGCGGGCGTCAACCAGCACAGCGGAGCACTGCTTCCCGGCGACTACCTCGTGCGCAACGGCATCCTGGTGACGAGTCCGACCAGGACTGCACTGGACGTCACGACGGTCGCTCCGACCGAGTCCGCGCTCGCGGCCGTGTGCTACTTCCTCCACCACGGATTGACGACCAAGGAGCTCCTCGGTGAGCGTTACCGCGCGGACGGTGGCGGGGCGGGGATGGCGAACTGGCCGTACTCCTTGTCGACGGACCTGGTCCTACGCCTTGCCGACCCGCGCGTCGAGTCGGTGCTCGAGGCACGTGGCCTCTACTTCTGCTTCCAGCAGAGCCTTCCGGCGCCCGAGCTGCAGCTCGAGATCCACGACAACGGTCGCGTCGTCGCCCGACTGGACTTCGCCTGGCCGGACTACGGCATCTGGGCCGAGTTCGACGGGAACATCAAGTACACCGACTTCCGGCGGCCCGGAGAGTCGGTGGCGGAGTTCGTCCTTCGGGAGAAGAGGAGACAGGACCGCGTCAGTGAGCTCACGGGCTGGCGCTGCATCCGGATCACCTGGGCCGACCTCGCGCAGCCCGAGCTCCTCGCCGCGCGCATCCGTCGGATGCTGGCCAACTCCGCAAGGGTCAGCTGAGGCCGGCCGACCAGGACCTTCCCGGGCACTCCTGTCGCTTATGGGCCGTTGCAACGCCCCACAAGCGCCGGAATCCCCGGCTCACCGGGGATCCATCCACCGGGCCGCCTCACACCGCGCCGGCCGCCGCCCGACCGGCAGTACGGCCGGAGAACAGGCAGCCGCCGAGGAAGGTGCCCTCGAGCGCGTTGTAGCCCATCATCCCGCCGCCTCCGAAGCCGTTGACCTCGCCCGCGGCGTAGAGACCGGGCAGCGGGTCGCCGGTCGCGGTCAGGCAGCGGCCGTCGAGGTCGGTCTCCAGCCCCCCGAGCGTCTTGCGGGTCAGCACGTTGAGGCGTACGGCGATGAGCGGGCCCGCCTTCGGGTCGAGCAGCTTGTGCGGCGTCGCCACGCGGATCAGCTTGTCGCCGCGGTACTTCCGGGCGCCCCGGATCGCGGTGATCTGCGCGTCCTTGCTGAACTCGTTGTCGATCTCGCGGTCCCGCTGCTCGATCAGGTCGCGCAGCTCGGTCTCGACGATCAGCGGCTCGTCGCCGACCCGGTTCATCCCCTGCACCAGCTCGGTGAGGGTGCCGGCGACGACGAAGTCCTCGCCGTGCTGCTTGAAGGCCTCGATCGGCGCGGGCGCGCCCGCCTTCACCCGGGACAGCAGGAGCTTGATGTCCTTGCCGGTCAGGTCCGGGTTCTGCTCCGAGCCCGAGAGCGCGAACTCCTTCTCGATGATCTTCTGGGTCAGCACGAACCACGAGTAGTCGTAGCCGGTCCCGCGCAGGTGCGTGAGCGTGCCGAGGGTGTCGAAGCCGGGGAAGTTCGGCGCCGGCAGACGCTTGCCGGTCGCGTCGAGCCAGAGGGAGGACGGTCCGGGGAGGATCCGGATGCCGTGGTTCTCCCAGATCGGGTCCCAGTTGCGCAGGCCCTCGACGTAGTGCCACATCCGGTCCGGGTTGATCACCCGGGCGCCGGCGGCCTCGGTGATGCCGAGCATCCGGCCGTCGACGTGCGCCGGTACGCCGGCGACCATCGTCCGCGGCGGCGACCCCAGCCGGGCCGGCCAGGTCTTGCGGACCAGGTCGTGGTTGCCCCCGATGCCGCCGCTCGTGACGATCACGGCCTGCGCCCGCAGCTCGAAGTCCTCGACCTCGACCCGGCTGCTGGCCCTGCCCCGCTCGACGCCGCTGGGCTCGAGGGTCCTGCCGCGCACGCCGACCACGGTCCCGCCCTCGAGCACCAGGTCGTCGACGCGGTGGCGGAACGCGAAGCGGAGGCGGCCGGAGGCCGCGTGCTCACGACAGCGGCGCTCGAACGGCGCGACGACACCGGGACCCGTGCCCCAGGTGATGTGGAAGCGCGGCACCGAGTTGCCGTGGCCGTCGGCACGGCCGTCGCCGCGCTCGGCCCAGCCGACGACGGGGAACACCCGGTGGCCCATCCCGCGGAGCCAGGAGCGCTTCTCGCCGGCGGCGAAGTCGACGTACGCCTCGGCCCAGCGGCGCGGCCACCGGTCCTCGTCGCGGTCGAACTGCGCACTGCCCAGCCAGTCCTGCATGGCCAGCTCTCGGGAGTCCTTGATGCCCATCCGCCGCTGCTCGGGACTGTCCACGAGGAACAGGCCGCCGAGGCTCCAGAAGGCCTGGCCACCCAGCGACTGCTCGGGCTCCTGGTCCAGCACGACGACGCGCCTGCCGGCGTCGGCGACCTCGGCCGCGGCGGCGAGACCGGCGAGCCCGGCCCCGACGACGATCACATCGGTGTCCACGAGCGCGCATCCTCGCACGGCGTCATGATCCGGACTTTCGGACGTCCCAGGTCTGGACCAGTTTCAACAACTTGCTGCCAACATCTGCCACAGCAGTCACACTCGGCAGGCGGGAGCAGCAGATTGGGAGGGCTGCACTCCGGCACGGCACCACTCGGGAGGGAAGAAAATGGGCAGGGAGACCGTCGCTCGGACGCGGGCTGCCTTGTCGGTGCTCGTCGTCACGGCGGACACCGGAGGCGGAGCCGCTGCCACGGCAGTCAGGGCAGCAGCCGCAGAGCTGCTCGCTACCCACGCGCTCACCCTCCCCTCGGCGCTCGCGACCCTCGCCACCGAGAGCTTCGACTGCGTGCTCGTCGACACCACGGTGCCCGACCTGGCCGCGGCCGAGGTCGCCCGTGCCGTCCGCGCCCGGTGCGGAACCGCGGCGCTCGTGGTCGCCCATGCCGACGCCCTCCCGGGCGCCACCGGCCTCGACGAGGTCGCCGACCTGGTGCTCGGCCCCCAGGACCTCGGGGGCGACTGGCTCCGTCTGGTCCGTCAGACCGCCGAGAACGCCCGGCTGCGCCGGGAGCTCGCCGCCGCCGAGTCCTCGGCAGCGCAGCTGGCCGGCGTGGTCGACTCGATGACCGACGCGGTGTTCACCGTCAGCGCCGGCGGCGAGGTCACCAGCTGGAACCGCGCAGCCGCCGCACTGTACGGCTACACCGCCGAGGAGATCCTCGGCCGCGACGTCGCGCTCCTGCACCCGCCCGGCTCCGACGAGCCACGCCGCCTGCTCGCGGTCGCGCAGCGCGGCGAGGCCGTCCGTGGACACGACACGGTCCGGCGCTGCCGGGACGGCCAGCTCGCCGAGGTCACGCTCGACGCGACCGCACACGCCGACGGCATCATCGTCGTCGGTCGCGACATCAGCGGCCGTCGCGAGCTCGAGGCGGAGCTGGTCCGCCAGACCATGCACGACGCGCTGACCGGCCTGCCGAACCGCGCGTACCTCGCCTACCGCCTCGCCCAGTCCCTCGGAGAGGCACGGCGGATCGGCACGCCGGTCGCGGTGCTCGTGGCGGACCTCGACCAGTTCCGGGCGGTCGACGACCTGCACGGCCACGTGGTCGGCGACCGGGTGCTCGTGGAGGTCGCCGAGCGGCTGCGCGCGATGGTCCGGCCGACCGACATCGTGGCGCGCTCCGGAGGCGACGAGTTCGTGATCGTCTCCCCCGGCACCGACGTCGCCGCGGCCGCCAAGCTCGCCCGGAACGTCATCGACGTGATCGCCGAGCCGATCGACGTCGAGCACCGCGCGCTCCGGATCGGAGCCAGCGTCGGCATCGCCGTCTCGCCTCCCCTCGACGGCGACGCCAGCACGTTGCTCAAGCACGCCGACGTCGCGATGTACGAGGCCAAGGCCCGGGGGCGCTCGCGCAGCCAGGTCTTCGACGCCACGTTCGCCCGTCGGGCCGGCGAGCAGCGGCGGCTCGCGGCCGAGCTGCGGGAGGCGCTCGCCCACGACCTGCTCGACGTGCACTACCAGCCGGTCTTCGACCTCACCTCCGAGCGGATCGTCGGCGTCGAGGCGCTGGCCCGCTGGCAGCACCCCTCCGGCAGCGCGGTGTCGCCCGCGACGTTCGTGCCGCTGGCCGAGGCGCACGGCTTCATCGCTGACCTGGACCGCTGGGTGCTCGACCGCGCCTGTCTGGACATCGCGATGGCACGGGACACCGGAGACCTGGCGGAGGACGTCCGGGTCGCGGTGAACCTCTCGGCCCGCTCCCTCGACGACAGCCGGCTGGTGGCCACGGTCGCCGACGCCCTGCACCGCTCGGGCCTGCCGGCGCAGTCCCTGGTCCTGGAGGTCACCGAGACGGCGGTGCTCCAGAACCGCGACGCGGCCCGCGCCTCGCTCGAGGGCCTGCGGGCGCTCGGCGCGGGCGTGCACCTCGACGACTTCGGCACCGGCTACTCCTCGCTCAGCTTCCTTCGCGAGCTGCCGGTGACCGGCGTGAAGATCGACCGGTCGTTCGTGCGCGACGCCGTCGACCGGCCCGAGGATCTCGCGATCACCGAGGCGATCGTCCGCCTCGCGCGCGGCCTCGGCCTGGAGACGGTCGCCGAGGGCATCGAGACCGTGGAGCAGCGTGACCTGCTGCGCCGGCTCGGGTGCGCCACCGCCCAGGGCTTCTGGTGGAGCGGCGCGGTCCCCCTCTACGACCTTCCCGGAGCCGGAGCCGCCCGCGCGGCGAAGCGGTCCGAGCGCCGCGCCGTCGCCGCACCGCGGCCCTGGAACGTCACGCGCCGCCCGCTCGACCCGGCCGGCGGACGGTCCGCGTGCTGCTTGCGCGGGGGTCTCGAGGCCGGGCAGGGGTGGATCGTCGTCACCAGCCCGAGCCGGCGCGCCGAGTTCGTTCGCTCGCTCGGTGGGCTGCACGCCGCCGCCGTCGCCCGAGGGCAGCTGGTCGAGCTGGACGCCTACGACACGCTCCGCGCCGTCACCGGCCCGGACGGCCGGCTCGACACGACCCGCTTCGAGCAGGTGGTCGGGAGTGCGCTGCGCAAGGTCAGCGCGGTCACGGGCGAGGTCGGCATCCACGCCGAGCTCGGGCACGTGACGCAGCCGCTGCTGAGCCTGCGCGTCTCCACCGACCTGCGCCGTCGGCTGCACGCCGAGTCGGAGCTCAGCCTCGAGTACGGCGACCACCCGGCCGACTGCGCCGCGCACGGTGGCCAGGTCGCGCACCAGGTCGAGCTCGGCGACGCCTCGGCCTCCTGAGCGGAGCGTCAGGCGAGGCCCACCCGGCCGCCGCCGGACTGCTTGGCGCGGTACATCGCCTCGTCGGCCCGGCGTACGACCTCGTCGAAGGAGTACGGCGGGGCCAGCGCGACCCCGACGCTGATGCTGACCCGGTGGTCCGCACCGTCGACCACGACCGGCGGCGCGAACGCCGCGAGGATGCGCTCGGCGATCACCTCCGCCTCCTCGGCGCCGGTGTCCTCGCAGATGACCGCGAACTCGTCACCGCCGAGCCGGCTGACGGTGTCGGTCGCACGGATCGAGGCGAGCAGCCGGGACCCGATCTCGCGCAGCACACTGTCGCCGGTCTCGTGGCTGAAGCCGTCGTTGACGAGCTTGAACCGGTCCACGTCGATGAACAGCACGGCGGTGCCGCGACCGGGGCTGCGCTCGTGGCGGGCCGCGGCGGTCTCCAGCCGGTCGGTGAACAGGTAGCGGTTCGGCAGCCCGGTGAGCGGGTCATTCAGCGCGCGGCTGCGCAGCACGCTCTCGGCGTGCCGGGCATCGGTGACGTCGGCGACCGAGACGAGCACGCCGAGCCGGTCGTTGCGGCTGTTCAGCGGCCGGCGGGACACCCGGAGGATGCGCTCGTCCCCGTCGGGGCGGCGGTAGACGACCTCGTGCACCTCGATGACGCCGTCGGTGTCGACCCGCGCCTCGCCGTGCAGGCCGAGCAGCCGGACCGGGTCCTCGCCCGACAGGAGCTCGACGGGACGGCCGAGCACGTCGGCGGCGGTCTCGTTCGCGAAGATCACCAGGCCGTCCGGCGAGGTCGCCAGGATGCCTTCCTGGGTGCTCTCGACCATCGCGCGGTGCAGCGCCTCGGACAGCCGGAGCGCCTCCTCGGACTGGACCCGCTCGGTGACGTCGCGCAGGTTCGCGACGTACCCCTGCACGTCGGGGTCGGCCAGGCAGTTGGTCGCCGTCACCTCGACCGAGCGCCACTGCCCGCCGCCGTCGCGGACCCGGACCACGACGTCCCGGCTGCGCCGCGGATCCTCGTGGAGCCGCTCGAGCATCTCCACGACCGCACCGGTGTCCCCGGGGTGGACGTACTCCCAGCTCAGGTGGTGGAGGAGGTCGTCGCGCTCGTAGCCGAGCATCCGGGTGACCGCGCCCGCGACGAAGGTGATCGTCAGGTCGCCGTCCAGCACGACCGCGGTGTCCCACGCCCGCAGGCTGAGCACCTCGGTCAGCTCGAGCTGGCTCTCGTCGTCCGCGCCGGCCCAGGCCGCGATGGCGTACGGCGTGCCGTTCGGCTCGCGGAGCAGGCTGGCGTCGAGCAGCAGGTTGAGGTCGCCACCTTCCGCGTCCCGGAAGAGACCGTGGTAGCTGATCGAGTCGATCTCGCCGGCGCGCAGCCGGGCGAGGCGCGCGACGACGTTGTCGGCGTCGACCGGGTCGACGAGGTCCAGGAGGTCGCAGTCGGCGAACCAGCCCTCGCCGTGGCCGAACAGCTCGCACCACGCCGGGTTGACGGACTCCAGGTGTCCGCTGAGGTCGAGGATCGCCTGCGGAGTGGTCGCCTGGTCGAAGTGCGCGCGGGACATCTCCAGTGCCTGCGCCAGCTCGCGCTGCTCGCTGAGCTGGGCGCTGACGTCGCGGAGCACCGCGATCACACCGATGGCGCCGCCGGGGCCGTGGACCGGACCGAGGGTGAGCTGGGCCTTGAACGAGGAGCCGTCGCGACGGACGACGCCCTCGACGAACGGCTCCACCCGCTCGCCCGCGAGCAGCCGCTGCATGGCCGCGTCGCGCAGCTCCCCGCCCTCGGGCGGGAACAGCATCGCGAGCTCCCTGCCCGCGAGGTCCTCGGCACGCCAGCCGAGGACGCTCTCCGTCGCCGGACTCGCCCACCGGATCGTGCCGTCGGCGTCGACCGAGAGGATGCAGTCGTGCAGGGTGGCCGCGATGCTCGCGAGCAGCTGCCCCTGGTCGATTTCCCGCATGTGCCCCCCACGCGCTGCGTCAAGGCGACTCATGTTAGTGATCCCCCATGCTCTCGTCATCGGCTTCGGCCGACGCGTACTTGAGGCTCAGCGGAGTCCCACCAGATTGAGGTATGCGGAGGCGAGCTGGGCACCCACGAGCATGCCGGCCGCGGCGCCGGTGAGGAGGAACGGGCCGTGCGGGACGCGTGACTTCGCACCCGCGCTCCCGGAGGCGATCAGGACGACGCCGACGACGGCCCCGACCACGAAGCCGGCACCGAGGCCGACCAGGGCCGGGCCCCAGCCCAGCCAGCCGAGCACCAGGCCCAGCACCGGTGCCAGGGCGACGTCACCGAGGCCCATGCCGCGGCCGCCGGTGACCAGCCAGATGCCGCCGTACACCGCCAGCCAGGCGCCGGCCGCGAGGAGCGCGGTCGGCACCGGGGCGGCGCCGTGGCGGACGACGTCGATGCCGAGCGCGATGACGGCGCCGAGGGCGGTCGCCCCGGTGATCGAGAAGGGCAACCGCCGGTGGTCGAGGTCGATCATGAACAGCGCGACCCCGGCAGCCGCGACCACCAGCCCGGCGGCGGCGTACGGCGTGCTCCCGAAGCGCCAGGCCACGACGACGAACAGCAGCCCGGTCGCCAGCTCGACGAGCGGGTAGCGGACCGCGATCGGTGCCGCGCAGTCGCGACAGCGGCCGCGGAGCACCAGCCAGGAGACCACCGGCACGTTGTCGTAGGCGCGCACGGGGTGAGCGCAGGCCGGGCACGCGGACCCGGGCGAGACCAGCGACAGACCCGCCGGCACGCGGTGGATGACCACGTTCAGGAACGAGCCTATCAGCAGGCCGAGGACGCCGGCGAGCAGGATCACGGCGCGTCCGCCGGCTCGAGGACGAGGTGCAGGGCCGCGTGCTCGGCGGAGCCGACCGCGCTGGCGAACCGCTCCCGGCCGGACTGCTCCGCGACCAGGTCCCACCGGAGGTCGACGGTGGCGAGCGTGTGGTCGCCGCTGCGGATCGCGGCGAGCACGAGGTAGGCCTCGAATGCCGCGGCGTCGGCCTGGCGCGCGAGCCGGACCGCCGGCCCGTCCTCTCCCCCGGCGCCCAGCAGGGTCGCCATCGTGGCGCAGTCGGCGGCGGCGGTGCGCAGCTCGGCGGCGAGCTCCGCCGCCGTGCGACCGTCCAGCCGGTCCTCCGTCCGGCTGCTCGGCGTCTCCTGCGCGACGTGCGCGTGGTCCAGGTGGTCGAGGTCGCCGAAGCGGTCGGACAGCAGGCCGTGGACCGACTCGTCGAACGTCGTCACCATCGCCTCGCGCGCAGCGTCGAGGAGGGCGCGGGCGGACAGGCGCGCGGGCAGGACGATGTTCTCCAGCGACGCCGCCACGGACTCGCCGACCGCCGCGAGCTGGGCGTCGGGATCGGGCGCCTGGCCGAGACCGTTCTCCCAGAGCAGCTCCTCCAGCGTGTGCACGTCCGCCGCCCACGCGGCGAGCTGGGCCATCCGGAGGTCGCCGCGCTCGGCGTACCGCTCCGAGAGCTCGGCGAAGTCGGTGGCGCTCATGCTGCGGACCTCCGCGACCGGCGCTTGCTGCGGCGCGGCACGTCGGTCGCCGGCGGCGGCACGGGGAGGACGACCTCCTCCTCGACCGCGACCGGCTCGGCGACAGGCTCGCGGTCGACGATGTCCGGCTCGTCGACCGGCGCGGACTGCGTGATCTCCAGGGCCGGCGGAGTCACCGTCACGACCGGCGCCGTGGCGACCGGGCGACGCAACGGCACGGGCAGGGTGACCCGGGCGGCCGGAGCCGCGTCGAGGCGGGCCACTGCGGCAGAGACCCGAGCCGCCACCAGGAGCGGATCGGCGTCGGCCGACGTACGGCGGGCGACGGACTCGACCGCGATCCGGACCTGAGCACGGTAGGAGGCGAGGTCCGGCTGCTCGAGCGTGGACTCGGCGGCCCGCTCGAGGGCCTCCTCGAGGACGCGCACCTGGGCGCGCAGGGCCCGGACGTCGGGGTGGGGCTCGGCCAGCAGGGGCTCGACGACGGCCTCGACCTCCGCCTGCTCCTCGACGTCGGCGGCCGGCAAGGATCGGCCCTTGCGCCGGACCACGACGAGCAGCCCGACCATCGAGAGCAGCACCAGGCCGAGCCCGGTGACGTAGAGGGGCAGGTTCACGTTCATCAGTCCTCCGCGGTCGTGGTGCTGGAGACGTCGACGGTCTTGCCGGGGTCCTTCACGGGGGGCATCACGAACATCTCACCCGTGATCGTCGTGGTGAACGCCCCCGTCGTGCCGTCGCCGGCGAGCGTGACCGAGGTGACCAGGTAGGCGCGCTGCATGTGCTCGAGGTTCACGAGCAGCTGCTCGGTCTGGTCATAGGTCCCGGTGACGGAGACGGTGACGGTCTGGCGCGCGAGCTGAGACGTGGCCGGGGTCGTCGTCGATGTGCTCGTGGATGTGCTGGTGGCCGGCGCGCTGGGGTCCGCACCGTCCACGATCGGCGGCGTCGGCGTCAGGGTGGTGACGCCCTTCGCGCCGATGCCGGCGTCGACGGCGGCGGTCGTGACGATCTCGAACAGGCCCGGCTGGTCGGCGGTCGGCGGGAACTTCTTCGCGAGCATGCGGGCAGTCGTCCGGGTGTCGCCGAGCTGCTCCTGCTGCTTGACCAGTCCCGCCAGCTGGGTGCCGAGCACGGCGTTCTGGTCCTGGACGGTCGTCACCTCAGCACGAGCATCGGCGAGCTTGCTCGTCTCGGGGCCGACGGCGAACATCCAGCCCAGGCCGGCGACCGCGAGCAGGCCGACGACGCCGACGACCTTGGTGGCGGCGGGGGTGCCGAGGTCCATCACTGACCGTCCTGGGTGGTGTCGTCGGAGTAGCGGCCGCTGTAGACCTTCTCGGACAGGCCGACCGAGCCCGAGAACGTCACCTGGTCGGAGTCGCCGGTGGTCGTGGTCGAGATGAACGGCTCGACGAACAGTCCGGAGTCGCCGAGCGCGATGACCATGTCACCGACCTCGGCCCTGCTCCCGGCCGTCCCGGAGATCTGCACGCAACCCGCGACGACGCGGGTGTTGAACGGGTCCGGGCCGGGGCATGGATTCTCAGTGGTCGCGGTGGTGCCGCTCGCATCCGTCGGCGGCGCGAGCGTCACGGCGAGGGTGGCCAGCTGGGCACCCGGCGGGGTCGCGTCGCGGACGCCGCCGAGCACCTTGGAGAAGTACACCTCGTTCGCCATGGCGTCGCCGACGGTGCGCTCCTGCACGGACACGCCGTTGACGTAGGCCCGGACCGGGGCCAGCACCTGCGTCTGCGCGGTGAGGCGGCTGGTCTCGGACTGCTCGACGGCGACGAGCTTCTGCGCTTCCTGGGTGCGGGCGTGCTGAGCGCCGGTGGCCACGCCCACGAGCGCGAGCAGCACGGCCGCGCCGGCGACGAACCGGTGACGCAGCCGGCGCGCGGCCATCCGGTCGAACTCGGACTGCGAGAGGAGGTTGACCGACGGCATGGTCGGCACGACCGCCCGCTCGCGGCGCCTCATCGAGCCGCTCCCGCGCAGAGGCCCGCCGGGACGGCGAGGGCGGCCGGGTCGAGACCGGCGACGTGCGCGCGGCCCCGCATCCTGAGCGTGCCGGCGACGTCCAGGCGCTCCACCGGTACGTCGAGGCGCTCGGCGAGATGCTCGGCGAAGCCGCCGAGGAGGGAGCCGCTACCGGCGAGCAGGACCTGCCCGACCGGGCTGTCCAGCTCACCCGCCGAGGCACGGTAGAAGTCCAGGGTCGTCTCGATCTCGCCGGCGAGCTGGCTCGCGGCCACCGCGACGACCTGCTGGGCGGCGTGGTCGAGGCCGTCGGAGCGCGGCGCGACGGACTCGAGCTGGCTCGGGTCGAGGTGGGCGTGGCCCGGCAGGCCGACGTACACCTTCGTCCGCTCGGCCTCCTCCCACGTCCAGTCGTAGCGTTGCTGCACGGCCTGGGTGACCAGGTCGCCGCCGACGCCGGGGATCATCCGGACGTAGCGGGGGACGCCGCCGTGGTGGACCACGACCGACACGACGTCGGACCCGACGTCGACGATCGCCTCGGTGACGTGCGCACCGTCGACCAGGGCCGGGGTCCGGGCGCGCAGCAGCGCGAACGGCAGCAGGTCGACCGTGCGGGTCCGGAGCCCGGCGTCTCGCGCAGCGGCGACGAACGAGTCGACGACCTCCCGCGCGGCCGCCACGAGGAGGATCCGGGCGACCCGTCGCGGCTCGCCGTTCTCGTCCGGCACCTCGGGCTCGTCCAGCAGGTGGTAGTCGAGGTTGGCCTCGTCGACCGAGAAACGGCAGCACGTCCTGCACCTGGTAGCGCAGCGCCTTGCGGAAGTCCGCCGGCGGCATCCAGTCGAGGTCCATCTGCCGGACCAGGACGCCGGAATTGGCGACACCGATCGCGACCTCCTTCGTGCCGAACCTGCCCTGCGACCACAGCTGGCGGATCGCCTGGGTGAGGGCCTGTCCGTCCACGACGGTGCCCGCGTGGACCACTCCGGGAGCGAGCGGGACGCTCGCGAACCGGCGGACGGTCGCGCGTCGACGACCGGGGACGAACTCGGCGGCTCGGACACCGGTGCTGCCGATGTCGAGGCCGACCAGGGTGCGTGCCATGTGTTCTCCGGGGACCTTCCGAGATGGTGGTGGGCGCAGTGCGTCACTGATGTCATCGGAGGCGCCACCGGCGTACTTGACCCCCGGCGCGAGAATTTCCGGACCGGTCTGGATGCGGGGAGGCTCGGGGGTGCGCCGACGTGCTACACAAGGCACCGTGAACGACTCTCGGGAGACAGCGGCGACCCTGCAGATCGCGCCGTACCTCCAGGCTGTGGTGGTCAACCACGGCTCCGACCTGCACCTGAAGGTGGGCAGCGCGCCCCGGGTGCGGATCTCCGGCTCGCTGGTGCCCCTCGAGGTGCCTCCGCTGACCGCCACCGCGGTGGAGTCGCTGGTCCGCGAGACGATGCCCCCCGATGTCGAGAACACGTTCAACAGCACCAACGAGGCCGACTACGCCCTCGCGGTGCCCGGGATCGGGCGGTTCCGGATCAACGCGTTCCGTTCCCGAGGCGCCATCGGGTGCGTGCTGCGACTGGTGGGCGACGAGCCGAAGACCCTGGCGGAGCTGGGGATGCCGGACGTCATCCGGCGGTTGTCGCTGGAGCCTCGCGGTCTCGTGCTCGTGACGGGCCCGACCGGGTCCGGGAAGACGACGACCCTCGCGGCGATGGTCGACGCCGTCAACGAGGCCCGGCCCGTGCACATCCTCACCATCGAGGACCCGATCGAGGTCATCCATCGGGACAAGACCGCGAGCGTCAACCAGCGCGAGCTCGGCACCGACACCGCCGACTGGAGCGTCGCACTCAGGGCGGCGATGCGGCAGGATCCGGACGTGATCCTGATCGGCGAGATGCGGGACGCCGACACCGTGCGCGCGGCGCTGTCAGCGGCCGAGACCGGCCACTTCGTGATGTCGACGCTGCACACCACCGACGCGAAGGAGACCGTGAACCGCGTGATCGACTTCTTCCCGCCGTTCGAGCAGAAGCAGGTCCGCCTCGCGCTCGCGGCGTCGCTCCAGGGCATCGTGTGCCAGCGGCTCGTGCCACGCGCCGACGGCGCCGGCCGCGTCGTCGCGATGGAGGTCGCGGTGAACACGCCACGGCTCGCGGAGGCGATCGCGGATCCGGACCGCACGGACAGCATGCCGGACATCGTCGCGGACGGCGCGTACTCCGGGATGCAGACCTTCGACCAGCACCTCGTGCGCCTGGTGCTCGACGGCAGCGTGTCCGTCCAGGACGCGAAGGTCGTGAGCACCAACACCCACGACTTCGGCGTGATGCTCAAGCGCGCCGGCGTGGACCCTGCCCTGGTCGACGCGGAGCCGCCGCGATGAGGCCGGAGAGCGCCGACATCGGAGCGCTCGACCTGCCGGCCCTGCGGGAGTACCGGCACCGCCTGGAGGCCGAGGAGGACCGGGTGTCGTACTGGCGCCGTCTGGTGCATGCCCGCCTCGACCTGCTGGCCGCCGAACGGGCCACCGACCACGTGCTGACGCTGGCCGACCTGGTCCGGGTGCTCGGCGACACCGGGACCGGGCAGACCCGTCAGGCGCTGGTGAGCGTGCGCGCCGCCGAGCCACTCCCGGAGCTCCCCGAGCTCACCGAGATGTGGGCCACCGACGTCGACCCGCGCGACGACGCCCAGGTGGCCGACGCCGTCGAGCGCCTCACCGGCGCGGAGCGGCAGCTGACCGACTACCGTCGCGCCCTGCACCAGCGCATCGACGAGGCCACCGCCGAGCTGATCGCGCGCTACCGGGAGAACCCCCGGGCCGCCCTCGCCGTGATCCCGGAGGACTGACGTGCGCCCCCAGAGCTCCGGCGACACCGTTCGCGCCCTCCTGGAGACGGGCCTGGTCACGCATGCCCAGGTCGAGGAGGCCGAGCGTGCGGCCGGCGAGCGGGCCCAGACCGTCCTCGAGGTGCTCCTCGACAGCGGCTGGGTCGACCGCTCCGCGGTCGTCCGGACGGCGGCGATGTCGGCCGGGCTCGACTACGTCGAGCTGTCCGACTTCATCGTGGACATGACCGCGGTCAGCCTGCTGCCCGCCGAGTTCGCCCGCCGGGCCGGCGTCCTGCCGCTCGCACGCGACGACGACGAGCTCGTGGTGGCCGTGAGCATCCGCCAGGCCGGCGACATCGACCTGAAGGACGACCTCAGCCGGCTGACCCGCAGCCGGATCCGGTTCGCGATCGCCAACCGGGCCGACATCGAAACCCGCATCAACCAGGTGTACCGGGCCGAGGGCGAGATGCACGACCTCACCTCGGACCTCGCCCCCGAGGACGACGCCGAGGACCTCAACGCGCTCACGGAGGTGACCGACGAGGCGCCGATCGTGCGCTTCGTGAACCTGCTGATCACCCAGGCGATCAGTGACCGGGCGTCCGACATCCACATCGAGCCGACCGAGCGCGACATGCGGGTGCGGTACCGCATCGACGGCGTGCTGCACGACGCGCACCGCTCCCCCAAGAACATCCAGAACGGCGTGATCTCCCGGCTCAAGATCATGGCCGAGATGAACATCGCCGAGCGGCGGGTGCCCCAGGACGGCCGGATGTCCGTCACCCACCAGGGTCGTCGAGTCGACCTCCGGGTCGCCACGCTGCCGACCGTGTGGGGCGAGAAGGTGGTCGCCCGGATCCTCGACACCAGCAACACGCAGCTCGGCCTGGACGACCTGGGCTTCAGCAACGAGAACTTCGAGCGTTACCGCGCGTCGTACACCAAGCCGTACGGCATGATCCTCGCGACCGGACCGACCGGGTCCGGCAAGTCGACGACCCTCTACGCGACGCTGAACATCCTGAACCGCCCGGACGTCAACGTGATCACGGTCGAGGACCCGGTGGAGTACCGCCTGCCCGGAATCAACCAGGTGCAGACCAACGCGCGGGCCGGGCTGACGTTCGCCTCGGCGCTGCGCTCGATCCTGCGGGCGGACCCCGACATCGTGTTGATCGGCGAGATCCGCGACCACGAGACCGCGCAGATCGCCATCGAGGCCGCGCTGACCGGGCACCTGGTGCTGTCGACGCTGCACACGAACGACGCCCCGTCGGCCGTCAGCCGCCTGATCGAGATGGGCATCGAGCCGTTCCTCGTCGGGTCGGCTCTCGACGCCGTGCTCGCGCAGCGCCTGTGCCGATCGCTCTGCGAACGCTGCAAGGAGGCGTACGTCCCCGACGAGGCCGAGCTGGAGCGCGTCTCGTTCACCTGGGACATCGACGCCGGCGTGCCGACCATCTACCGCGCCGCCGGCTGCTCGGCGTGCTCACAGACCGGCTACCGCGGCCGGATGGCACTGCACGAGGTGATGGCGGTGACCGAGGACGTGTCCCGGCTGGCCGTCGCCCGCGCGTCGACCGACGAGATCACCCGGCTCGCCCGCGAGCAGGGCATGACCTCGCTCAAGGACGACGGCTGGGCCAAGGTGCTGCAGGGGCGGACGTCGATCGAGGAGATCCTCCGGGTCGTTGCCTGAGCGGCCGCGCGACCGTCGAGTGACGTGGAATGGCTGTGACCTGGCCGGATGTGCAGCCAGTTCGCGTCACTGGACGGGAGATGGCGGCCGAGTCAGCCGATCATGTCGTAGATCTTGAACATCGGCATGTACAGCGCGACGATCATGGATCCCACGAGCGCGCCCAGGAAGGCGATCATCAGCGGCTCGATCAGGGCGGTGAGCGCCTCGGTCATCGACTCGACCTCGGAGTCGTAGAACTCCGCGACCTTGCGCAGCATCTGGTCCACCGCGCCGGACTCCTCGCCGGACGCGATCATCTGCACGACCATCGACGGGAAGACGTCGTGGTGCGCCAGCGGCGCGGCGATGGACTCGCCGGTGCGAACCGACTCCTTGACCTCGTTCAGGGCCCGCCCGATCACGACCGAGCCGGTGGTGTCCGAGACGATGTCGAGGGCCTGGAGGATCGGGACTCCGGCTGACAGCAGGGTGCCGAGATTGCGGGCGAAGCGCGCCAGGGCGAGCTTCTGGAACAGGTTGCCGAACACCGGGAGCCTGAGCTTCAAGGGGTCCACGACGTTCCGGACCTGCTCGGTCTTGCCGTAGCGACGCCACCACCAGACGAAGCCGACGGTCGCGACCACGAAGAGCGGCACCAGGTACTTCATCGCCGCCGAGAGCATCACCAGGATCCGCGTCGGCAGCGGCAGCTCGCCCCCGAGGTCCTCGAACATGTGCTGGAAGACCGGGACCACGAACATCAGCAGCGCGACGCACATCAGGATCGCCATGATGAACACCACGGTCGGGTAGGTCAGCGCGGCCTTGATCTTGCCGCGCAGCTTCACCTCGGCCTCCATGTTGTCGGCGATCTGGCGCATCGTCGTGTCGAGGAAGCCACCGGCCTCGCCGGCCCTGGTCATGCTGATCATCAGCGGCGGGAAGACGTTCGGCCACTTCGTGAACGCCGACGACAGGCTCTGGCCGGCCTCGATGTCCTGCTTGACCCCCCGCAGCACCTTGCGGAGCTCGGGGTTGTCGGCCTGCTCGGACATGATCGTGAGGCCGCGCAGCATCGTCAGCCCCGCGTCGATCATGGTCGCGAACTGACGCGCGAAGACGGCCAGGTCCTTGGACTTGATCCGCTTCTTGAAACCGAGGTGGATCTCCCGCTGCATGCCGGTGTTCACCGGGCGCACCTGCAGGGGCACGTACCCCATCGCGCGGAGCTTGTCCGCGACGGCGGCCTCGGAGGCCGCCTCCACCTTGCCCTCGGTGAAGCGGCCCTGCGCGTCCCGGACCTTGTAGGCGTACTGAGTGGAGGTGGACATCAGCGCCAGGCCTCCTGCTTGTTGGCGGACGCCGCGACGAGGGTGTCGTAGTCGTCGCGGTTCGAGCAGTGCTCGAGACCGGCCTCGTAGCTGATCCGTCCGGCCTTCACGAGCGACGCGAGGTGGGCGTTGAGCGTCTGCATTCCGTCGCGGGCGCCGGCTTGGAGGGCGCCCTGGATCTGCTGCAGCTTGTCGTCGCGGATCATCGCCCGGATGCCGGAGTTGCAGACCATCACCTCGACCGCGGCCGCCCGGCCGCGACCGTCGACGGTCTTCACCAGCGTCTGGCACACCACGCCCTGGAGCGTGGCTGCCAGCTGGGTGCGGACCTGCTGCTGCTGCTCGGCCGGGAAGACGTCCACGACCCGGGTGATCGTGTCCTGTGCGGACTGGGTGTGCAGCGTCGCGAACACCAGGTGGCCGGTCTCGGCCGCGGTGAGCGCGACGGAGATCGTGTCGAGATCGCGGAGCTCGCCGACCAGGATCACGTCCGGGTCCTGGCGCAGCACGTGCTTGAGCGCGTTGCGGAACCCGTGGGTGTCGGCGCCGACCTCGCGCTGGTTGACCAGGCAGCCGCGGTGCTCGTGCAGGAACTCGATCGGGTCCTCGATGGTGACGATGTGGCCGCGGCGGCTGCGGTTGATCTTGTCGATGATGGCGGCCAGCGTCGTCGACTTGCCGGACCCGGTCGGACCGGTGACGAGCACCAACCCGCGCTTGAGGTCCGTGAAGCTGTCCAGCACGGCCGGCATGCCGAGGTCCTCCAGCGGCTTGATCTCCCAGGGGATCATCCGCATCACCGCGCCGAGGTGCTCACGCTGCTGGAAGACGTTGACGCGGAAGCGGGCACTGCCCGGCACGGCGTACGCGAAGTCGAGCTCGAGCTGCTCCTCGAACTCCTTCCGCTGTCGCTCGGTCATGATCCCGTACAGCGTCGTGCGCAGCTGCTCGGCGTCGAGGGGCGGGTAGCCCTCCATCACCTCCATCTCACCGCGCAGGCGGACGGTCGGCGGCGCGCCCTCGGTGAGGTGCAGGTCGGACGCGCCCACCGCCAGGACGTGCGCGAGCAGGTCGTCCAGCATGATCCGGCGACCGGGCTCCGCGCGCGACACGGCGACCACAGGGGGCTCGGCCACCAGCGTCGGCATCACGACCGGTGCCGGCGCCACGAGAGGCGTCGGGACCGGTGCCGGCGACGCGGGCCGAGCGAGCGGCAGGCCGAAGCCGTTGGGGGGTACGTCGGTCAACGGGTCCTCCGAGCAGCGGACGGGCAGGTGCTACCGAAGTCATCGGTCGGCACGACGCCGACCTTGAGCCCCGCGCTCAGTCGTTCTCCGAGTAGGACGTCACCTTGATCGTGAGCAGCGCCGGGTTGGTGGCGCTGGCATCGCAGGAAGCGGGCCGGAGGTAGGTGTTGCCACTGAAGTTGATCGCCTCTGCGAACAGTCCTCCGTAGAGCTTGCCACCGTTCAACGTGGCGATGCCTCGTCCTCCCCCGGGTGACAGGAGGAATACGGATGCACCGACCACGGAGCTCCTGTTGCTGGGTGAGATCACCGCATTGCCGTTCCGGATGACGATGACCGCCCCGGAGCAGCCGCCCGCCTCGGTGTTGAACGGCGCCGGCACGGCGGACAGATCCACCTCCGCCTGGTTGCCCGACTTGGCGCTGAGGTCGAAGAAGATCACGCCGCGCGATGCCGCCACCGCGGCAGCGGCGGGCCAGGCCGTGGAGGTCGCGTAGGTGCCGTCCTCGTCGGCGATGTCCTTCAGCCGCTCCACCTGGTCGTCGGTCAGCGGCGGGTAGGTCAGGTGGAAGACGTCCTGCATCCCCTGCTGGCTGACGATCCGGGACCCGCCGACCCCGTCGCTGGTGTCGTCGCCATAGACGGTGGTGGACAGGGGGAAGCCGTTCGCGGCCGACGTGGTCGTCAGGTTCGTCAGGCACGGGGTGCCCGCGAGTGATCCTCCCTCGGCGTCCTGGTCCGCGTCGTAGTAGGTGCCGTGCCCGTTGCTCCCGCAGGGCGACGACGCGTGGATGGACTGCGACGGCTGGTCGCACTTGCTCGCCGGACCGTCGATGATCAGGGCGGGTGTGTGGACACCCGCCGGGATGCCATGGGCCTGGTCGAAGCCGTCGATCGTGAACCCCGAGCGCAACGGGAAGCAGCCTGTGGTGAACATGCTCTCGCCATGCACCTCGGCGGCCCCGGTGCTGTTGCCCTGCATGGCCTTGGCGTAGATGCCTCGGCCCAGGCCGAAGTTGGTGACGACCACCTGCGCGGTCACGCTCCGACAGGCACCGGTGACGTCCTGACAGTCCGCGTGACCGACACCGTCGAGGGTGCCGGTGGCGTGCACGAGGTAGACACCTTCGGCCGAGCTGGTAGGCACGAACCGAGCCTTCTCCTCCACCCAGGCCGAGAACCGGGTCCCGCCAGCGAGCGGCGCCGCAGGACCGACGGTGTTGCCGTGGCCGTACGGCCCGGACGAGCATTCGCTGCTCCAGACCGGATGCGTCTGCGTCCCGGCGTTTCGGCACCGGAGGCTCGCCACGCCGTTCTGACGCATGAACGTGACCGCCTGGGACACCCCGGCCTCCGCAGCGCTGAGCACCCGGCTGGCCTCGTCGGCGCGGCGGGCGCTCTGCAGGTTGCTCAGCGTGACCGCCGACAGCGTGGAGGCCAGGGCGGCGAGCAGGACCAGGACCATCAGCACCATGATGATCGCCGACCCGTCGTCGGGATGAACGGTCTCGTTCCGGATCTCAGCAGGCACCGGCACCTCCAGCTGTGATGTCGACGTTTCGCAGGAACACGTCGGTGGCATAGCTGCGCTCGTGGCCGTTCAGGGACGCCGTCATCGTCACCTGGACGCGGTCGACCTCACCCAGCTGCGCAGGGCACCACCATCCGGCCGTGCCGCTGGGCGCTGCTGTCGGCGCCGTCGATGGCCCAAGCTCCGACCATGCGCTGCCCATCGACGGATTCGCCGGCAGCGGGCTCCACCGGCTGCTCCACAGTTGAAGGCAGAGCTTCGACACCTTCGCGGCGAGGATGGGCTGCTCCTGGGGGTCAGGGATGTCCTCGCTGAGGATCAGCTTCTGCGCGTCCCGATCCCACCGGTAGGCGACGTTCGTCGGCACCGACGAGTCAGCGTCGGCCTCGTCGAACGCGATACCGGTGAACTGGCCGGCCGCGCACCCGCTGCCCGGGTACGCAGGGACCACCTTCGTGACCGCGTCGGCGTCGCGGAGGTCGCGCGCCAAGCGGGTGAAGGCGATCCGCGACTCCTCGTTGAGGTCGACGGAGCCCGAGGTGTCGTCGGTGATCGCCGCAGTGGAGATCCCCACGGCGAGGAACAACGTTCCCAGGAGGCCGAACAGCCCCATTGCGACGAGGACCTCGATGAGCGTGACACCGTCGTCGATCGGCGATCTCCGGCGCCGGCTCATGACGTCGACTCCGCACTGCAGGACGTCGCACCGATCGTCACGACGATGCCGGAGTCCGGGTCCGACTCGCCCGACGCGAGACGCGTGGGCTTGGTGACCACCCGGATGCCTGGCACGTCCGACGACACTGACCCGCCGTTGGGTGCCGCCGAACCGGCATCGAACGTCCAGCTCTCGAGGTAGGGCTTCAGGAGTGGATAGTCGGCGAGCGAGAACGTGCTCGCGGCAACGGGCGCGCCGGTGCCACCCAGGAGCACCGGCACCTGGACGGAGGCGTCCAGTCCCGTGCCGCCGGTGGCCACCCCGCCGGTGACCTTGCACCAGGCATACGAGCGATTGAGCGAGATCCGCAGGACGCCGTTGGCAGTCGCGGCAGTCGGGAGCAGCGAGACGGTCGCTGATCGCGCGGCTCCGCACGCGGTGACGTCACGAACCGTCGTCGATCCCGAGTGCATCGCAGTGGTCAGGAACCCGGACCCCGACAGCCGCGCGTCGGCATTCAGCCCGCGCGGGCACTCGGCCGGGTCGCTGCTGGGTGTCCCCGGTGCGCTGCCGGTCAACCGAACCGGTCGCGCGGTCCAGACGTCACTGGGCGTTGCGGTCCCGATGTTGTCGAAGCTGAGCCCGACCGCGCCCGGATCAGTGAGTGCGGCGCGGAGCGGACTGGATGCCGATCCGGCCGAGGGGAGGCCGGAGTCGGTGGAGATGCCGACCCCGGCGTCGGTCCCGAGGGAGGTGGCGCCGAAGCAGAGCGGGTCCGAGCAGCTCGAGCCGAGGCCCGGATCCGTGACGGTCCCGAACAGATCCGACGGCGGCGCGGAGACACTGTGGGTGGCGCCGTACACGACAGGGCTGCTCGCCGGGTCGCCGGTGTCCAGCCGACTGACCGCACCGGAGCCGCTGACGTCGACCGTGCTGATGTCACCGACCGAGCCGTCGATGCTGAGCAGGCCCGCTGAGAGTGACTCGTTCGCTCCCTGGACCGTCTGGGAGGTGACCGTGAGGGCCGCCGCGTCGACCTTGGCCCTCACCAGGGTGGGACCGCTGTCGTGCTTCGCGATCTGGGTGGTCATGGAGCGAGACGTGACGGTGCCTCGGTCCCGGTACAGGACGGTCACGGTGACGGCCACCTGCGGCGCCGGTGGATAGTTGGTGATCGCGTGGCTGCTGTTGTAGCTCGCCCGCGGCGTCGCGACGGCGGGCGTCGGGTTCGCGGCGGAGCCTCCGGTCACGAACTGCGTGTCGAAGACGAGCGCGATGCCGCCGAGCTCGGCGTCGGTCGTCGGCTTGACGGTGCGGTAGAAGGCTCCGGCGGCAGGTTCGTACGAGCATCCCGCGCCCGAGACGTACCCGGTGCCGTAGTTGGGCCCGTCGGCCATCGTCGGCATCCGCAGGCCGGCGCCGACCGTGCACTGCAAGCCGGTCGCCGGGGCCGTGAGGTTGGGGAAGTAGAGGTCGAGCAGGTCCACCGGCTGGTCGGTGCCGTCCTCGCCGCTACCGAGTGAGACCCGGTAAGGCAGGCCGCGCAGGCGCTCGAGCTGCTGCTGGAGGATCCCGTTGGTGACTCCTTCGCGGTCGGCCTTGGACACCGAGCGGATCCCGGCGATGAACTGCGGGAGCAACGCGGTGGTGACGACCAGGAAGATGCCCATGGCGACGATCACCTCGATGAGCGTGAAACCGCCGTCGGGGTGCTGCCGGTAGCGGCGCCGGTCAGCCATGGAGATCAACCCGCCCGGTCAGTGCGGCAACGCAGAGCTGGTAGGTCTTGCTGGAGCCGTCCCGCGTCACGTTGACGTCGAACGACGTGACGTTGCCACACCCGGGCGCGGTCGCGCCGCTGGTGATCGTGCCCCAGGTCGCGGTCCCGCGCGGCGTGAACAGGAGCGACTGCACGGGCGCCAGGGCGAGGTGGACCTTCGAGGACTCCAGCGAGTAGGGACCCTCGAGCTTCGTGCCGCTCGTCGCGTCGCAGGCCGTGCGCCAGACGGTGTAGCTCGCTGCAGTGAACTGCACGCACATCGCCCGGCCCTCGGTCACCGCCCGCTGCTGCGCCTGCCGCAGCGCCGACTGGAGCGAACGTGCACTGCCCTCCTGCGCGTGCGCGTCGGAGTAGTGGGAGAAGCCGGCCACGGCGATCGCCATGACGATCCCCATCAGCACCATCGTCATCAGCAGCTCGATCAGCGTGAAGCCGTCGTCCCGGGATGTCGCGTGCACGAATGACTCTTCGGTCCCTCGATCGGGCCACTTGAGTCCTGAGCGGTTCTGGAAAGTTTTTTCAGCCAGCCCTCAAGGTCATGTCCCAGTTACCCGAAGTTGATGATGCAACGCGCAGGACCCGGGCAAGTCCGCGGCACCGCGCACCAGACCGCACCACAATCCCCAACAGGAGAACCATCATGCTTGCTCGGATGCAGAAGTCCCTGAAGGAGAAGGACCAGGGCTTCACCCTGATCGAGCTCCTCGTCGTCATCGTCATCATCGGCATCCTCGCCGCGATCGCCATCCCGATCTTCCTGAACCAGCAGAAGAAGGCCGTCGACTCCTCGATGAAGTCGGACGTCAAGAGCGCCGCAACCATGATCGAGACCTGGCGGACGGACAACCCCACCACCGCCATCACGGCTCAGTCGGTCGCGCCCGCCACCTCTGGCACGCTCGAGTTGGCGGGGTTCAAGACCAGCAAGGGCAACACGGTGGCGATCAAGCCCGGCACCGATGTCGGCTCCTACTGCATCTCGGCCATCAACGCCGCCTCGAGCACCCCGGCCAGCTACATCCTGTACAAGTCGGACGCTGGCGGTCTCCAGGACGGTTTCAGCACCACGGGCTGCTAGGGATCGGCTGACTACCTGATCGCCGGGCCGGGTGGCTTGTCCCCCCAAGCCACCCGGCACGGCCGTTTCCTGATGCAGTACTGACAGAGCCGGAGGACCCGATGGAGATCGTGACCGGAGACCACGCACCCACGCTGGAGCACACGGAGGCCGTGCGCCTGCTCCAGGAGATGGCTGCCGTGGTCCGCACGATCTTCGCGGTCGACGCGGCCCCCCAGAAGATCGGTCAGCAGGCGGCGCAGCCGGAGATCCACCCGACGACGGTCCCCGCGGCGCCCGTGACGCGCCCGACGACTCCACCGGCGTCGATCCCGGTGCCCGGGGTGGCGATGCTCCAGGAGATCGCCTTCCTCGACGACTGAGACCGGCCGTCATGGTCCGTCGTCTCGGAGTCGTCCTCGCGATGCTCGCCGCCCTCGCGGTGGCACCGCCGGCGCACGCCGCCACCCCGCTCCACCGCTCGGAGGCGCGCGACTCCGTCGACGCCGCCCGCGCGGCGTACGAGACGGCCGGCGCCAAGGTCGTCGCCCTCAGCGACCAGGACCAGCAGGTCACGGCCAACGCCGAGGCCGCCGAGGCCACGGCGCAGACTCTCCGCGACGAGGTCGACGGCGACGGCGGCCTGGTCGGTGCCGTGCGCGGCCTGTTCGGCGGCGAGTCCGACCTGGACCGTGCGGCCGAGGCCGCCGACAACGCTGCCGACGCTCGCGCCATCGCCGACATGGTGCACGACGCACTCGTCGAGCAGATGGCCGCGACGGAGCAGGCCCGCCGGGCCTGGGAGCGCGCCGAGCGCCGGCGCGCACGAGTCGAGGCGGCCTTCTCCGCGAGCGAGTACGCCGACGCGGCGCTGGAGCGCGCGCACTTCCTGCCGGCGTACGACGTCACCGGCGCCCAGGATCGCCGCAACCTGCGGGCACTGCGCGCCTGGCAGGGCTACCTGCACGACCTCGCGGCGGCCGCGGTCGTGCCGCCTCCCGCCACCGAGCTCGCGGACCCGACCCACCTGCCCGACGGGCTCGCGCCGGCGCGGGACGCCCACAACGAGCTCGCTCCCGGCATCGCGACCGCCCGGTCGGTCACGGTGATCTCGGCGGAGGCGGTGCGCGCCGTGTCCGAGGCGTTCCGGCGCGTCGGGCTGCCGGAGGTGCCGGGCGCGACCACCCCCTCGGCGTACGCGTGCGGCGGCCTCGTCTCGACCGCCTGGGCGGGCCCCCGGCTCACACCGCCCGCCGACGCGGCCGGTCAGTACCAGCAGCTCCGCAGCGTGCCGGCCTCCTCGGTGGAGATGGGCGACGTGGTCGTCCTCGGCAGCCGCAAGGACGGCCTCGCCGAGACCGGCGTGTACGTCGGCCGCAACCAGGTCGTGCTCGCCGACCCGACGACCGGGACCGCCGCCGTCCGGCCGCTGACCCGCGACCTGCTCGGCGTCCGCCGGGTCGGCATCGGCCTCGGCCAGCACGCACCCGCCCCCGCCGGCGGCACCTGTGGCGTCACGGTCGCGGCGCACACCGAGACCGACGGCCCCTTCGGCCTGCCCGTGGCGCCCGGCACCTACCACCTGACCGCCGGCTTCGGCGACCCCGGGTCGCGTTGGTCGTCGGGTGAGCACACCGGCCTCGACTTCGCCGCTCCCATCGGCACGCCGGTGGTCGCGGTCGGCGCGGGGACCGTGACCATCGAGCACCCCGACTGGGCGGGCAACCTGGTCCGGATCGACCACGGCGGCGGCGTGGAGACGCTGTATGCCCACCTCTCGCGCGTCGACGTCACCGACGGGCAGGTGCTCGCCGCCGGCGAGCAGCTGGGCCTCGTCGGTGAGGAGGGCAACGCCAGCGGCCCGCACGTGCACCTCGAGGTGCGACTCGACGGCACGCCGTACGACCCGGCCCTGGTGCTCGGGTTCGCCACCGGCGATCCGTGCCCGGCGACGCCGGACGGGCTGACGCTGATGCGCTGCGACGCGGCCGTCGCGTACCGGCTCATGGGCGCGGCGTACGCCGACCAGTTCGGCACCGCCCCGTGCCTGGTGACGGGCGAGGAGCTCACGGTCGACCTGTGCGGCGGCGCGGAGCGGGCCGGCAGCCCCGAGAACGATTGGCTGCTGCGGCACGGTCCGGCGTACGGCTGGATCCATCCCGGGACGCGCGCGGAGCCATGGCACTTCGCGTACTCCGGAGGCACGTCGGGTTAGCGTGTGCCCGTGCAGACGGACCACTCTCCCGACCACACGGTCGAGGGCCTCTGGAAGCGGTTCAAGCAGGATGGCGACCGCGACGCCCGCGACCGGCTGGTCGTGCACTACTCGCCGCTGGTCAAGTTCGTCGCCGGTCGTGTCCGCTCGGGACTCCCGCCCTCGGTCGACCAGAACGACCTGGTCTCCGACGGTGTCATCGGGCTGATGGACGCCGTCGACAAGTTCCAGCCCGAGCGCGGCCTGCAGTTCCAGACGTACGCCGTCACCCGGATCCGCGGCGCCATCGTGGACGGGCTCCGGTCCTCGGACTGGGTCCCCCGCTCGGTGCGCGAGAAGATCCGCGACGTCGACGCCGCGGGCGCGCGCCTCGAGGTGACGCTCGGCCGGGCGCCGAAGGACAAGGAGCTCGCGGCCGAGCTCGGCATCACCGTCGAGGAGCTGCGCCGGATCTACTCGCAGACCGCCCACACCAGCGTCGTCAGCTTCGAGACCGTGGTCGACGACGAGGCGCCGCGGGGGACGACGGCGCTGCCCGGCGCGGACGACGACCTCCCGCCCGGCTTCCTCGCCGCGGTGCGCGAGCTCGCCGAGCGCGACCAGGTCGTGGTCGCCCTCTACTACTGGGAGCGGCTCACGCTCGCCGAGATCGGACAGGTCCTCGGCGTCACCGAGTCGCGCGTCAGCCAGCTGCATAGCCGGGCGACGCTGGCCCTGCGCCGGAAGCTGGTGCAGAACCTCAACTGACGTCCGCTTCAGGTGAGTGCCGCGCGCATGGACGCGACGATCGCGTCCATCGCGGGTCGGGCACCCCGGCTGAAGTACGGGAAGCTCAGGAACCCGTGCGGCATCTGGTGGAAGTCCTCGACCGTCACCCGGTTGCCGGCGTCGGCGAGCGCCTGGGCGTAGCGCACCCCGCTGTCGTGCAGAGGATCCAGCCCGGCCACCACGACGATCGCGGGCGGCAGGTGCGAGAGGTCCGGGGCGCGCAGCGGGGAGAGCCGGAAGTCGTCCAGGTCCGCCCCGTCGGGGACGTAGTGGCCGTGGAACACCTCCATGTCGGCGTTCGACAGCACGATGCCGCGCTCGTTGGCGATGTACGACAGGTCCCGGTCGATCGCGTCGGTCATGTCGGTGACCGGGTAGATGAGGGTCTGGTGCGACACCGCGGGGCCACCCCCGTCGCGAGCCAGGAGGGACACGACCGCGGCCAGGTTGCCGCCCGCGCTGTCGCCCATCACCCCGATCCGGGCCGGGTCGCCACCGAGGTCGTCGGCGTGGGCGGCCGCCCAGAGCAGCGCGTCGTAGCAGTCCTCGACGCCGGCCGGGAACGGATGCGTCGGCGCGAGCCGGTAGTCCACCGACACCACGACGGCGTCCAGCTCCTTCGCGACGATCCCGCAGCTCCAGTCCTGCTGTCGGGCGCTGCCGAGCACGAAGCCGCCGCCGTGGTAGTTCACGACGACCGGCCGCGGCGTGCGTGCCCAGGACTCCGGCGTGTACACGCGCAGCGACAGCTCGCCGTGCCTCGCGCCGAACGACATGGTCCGGACGTCGACGCCCGGGACCAACCGGCCCAGGAAGAGGCCGGCCGCGCCGCCGTCGGGGATCACCGTGGTCTGCGCCTTCACCAGCTGCTCCGGGGTCATCCGGGCGACGGAGAATCCCGCGTTCGCCTTCATCAGGCGGTCGAGAAGTCGTACGCCGGGACGGAGTTTTGCTTCCCTCTCGCTGATCATGAAGTGGGAGTGTATGAGCGGGCACTACGCTGCGCGTCACCAAGGAGGTCGGGGCGTGATCAGGTCGTGAGTCGTCGTACCGCGGTGCTGGGCGCCTTCTGGGCGGTCGAGCTGCTCCTCGTCGCTGCCCATCTCGCCGACGCGTTCGGCACGGTCGGTGCGTGGACCTACCTCATCGGCGTGTGGCTCGGGCCCGCGCTCGCGTGGTACGGCACGGCCGCTGCCCCGCCCGGACGCCGGTTGGTTCCGGCGCTGATCGCGGCCGGCCTGACCTCCTCGGCCGTCGGGGACCTCATCTGGCAGCTGCTGACCTGGAGCAGCGGTGAGCCGGACGTCTCCGTGGCCGACATCCCGTACCTGATGAGCTACCTCGGGCTGGGCGCCGCGATCCTCGTGGTGATCGCGGTCCGGCGCGGCCAGCTCTGGAGGCTGGACGTCGACGCGGTGATCGACGCGGCCACGGTCGTGGTCGTCAGCGTCCTGCTGTTCTGGACCTTCTCGATCCACGACATCGTGGCCGACCAGTCGGTGTCCGCGCTCACCCGCGTCGTGTGGGCGGCGTACCCCGTCCTCGACGCGGTGCTGCTCGCGTTGGTGCTGCGCGCGCTGTCGGTGCGCCGGTCGCGCGAGGCGATCGGCATCCCGTTCGCGGCCGGCGTCGGCTGCTGGCTGGTCTCCGACATCGGCTACCTGGTGCTCGAGGTCGACGGCGCCGTCTCCGCCGCCCTCGACATCGGCTGGATGCTCGGGGGGCTGCTGATGGCCACCTCGACGCTGCGCGGCCAGGCGCCGCCCGAGGACACGCCCGGCGACGAGGCGGTCGAGCATCCGCTCCGCAAGCTCGGGATCGCGATCGGCCCGCTGCTGGTGCCGCCGCTGCTGCTCATCGCGGACGCCGTGCTCAGCCACGACCCGAAGGCGATCGCCGTCCTGGTCGGCATGTTCGCGCTGGTCGGCCTCGCGTTCGTCCGGACCGCCCGGCTGCTCCAGTCCGAGGCCCGGGTCCGAGCACAGCTGGCCGCCGCGCGGGACGCCGCGTTGGAGGGCTCACGCGCGAAGTCGGCGTTCCTCGCCACGATGAGCCACGAGATCAGGACCCCGATGAACGGGGTCATCGGCCTCACCGACCTGCTGCTCACGACCGATCTCGACGAGCGCCAGCTCCAGTACGCCCACGGAGTGCAGGGCGCGGGTCGCGCACTGTTGTCGATCATCAACGACATCCTCGACTTCTCGAAGGTCGAGGCCGGCCGCCTCGATCTCGAGGACATCGACTTCGACCTGGTGCAGCTGGTCGAGGAGGTCGCGGAGCTCGTGGCCGAGCCGGCCCGGGAGAAGGACCTCGAGCTGCTCGCGTACTGCTCCCCCGAGGTGCCCCCTGCGCTGCGCGGCGATCCCGCTCGGCTGCGCCAGGTCCTGCTCAACCTGGCCGCCAACGCGGTCAAGTTCACCCCGGCGGGCGAGGTCGTCATCCGGGCCCAGCTCGAGAGCCGGAACGGTGACGGCGTCGTCGTCCGCCTCGAGGTCGTCGACACCGGCATCGGCGTCCCCGACGAGCACCGGGCGCATCTCTTCGAGCCGTTCTCGCAGGCCGACTCGTCGACGACCCGGCAGTACGGCGGCACCGGGCTCGGCCTCGCGATCAGCCACCAGCTGGTGATCGCGATGGGCGGCGAGATCGGCGTGTCCAGCACCGTCGGGCGCGGCAGCACGTTCTGGGCGACGGTGCCGCTCCGCACGGCGGAGGAGCCGGAGGGCCTCGCGCGGCCGACGACCGAGGGCCTGGCCGGTCTCCGGGTCCTCGTCGTCGACGACAACCACACGAACCGCGTGATCCTGCACGACCAGCTGTCGGCCTGGGGCATGACCGTCGAGACCGTGGGCGGCGGCGACTTCGCGCTGGCGGTGCTGAAGGCCGCGGTGCTCGAGGGCCGCCGGTTCGACCTCGGGGTCCTCGACCTCTGCATGCCGGGCATGGACGGCCTCGAGCTCGGTCGCCGGGTCGCCGCGACGCCCGAGCTCGCCGGCACCCCGCTGGTGCTGCTCACCTCCGGGCCCGACGTCGGCCAGGGCGAGGCGCTGGCGGCCGGGATCGGTGCCTCCCTGACCAAGCCCGTGGCCCTGACCCGGCTGCGCACCACGCTCGCCGGACTCGTCGCTGCTCCGGCACCCGTGTCCGCCCCGCTTCCGCCGTCGCACGCCAAGGGCCGCGGCCGGGTGCTCGTCGTCGAGGACGGCGAGATCAACCAGCTGGTCGCCTTCGGCATCCTGGAGAGCCTGGGCTACGAGGCGGACGTGGCCGACGACGGGTACGGCGCGCTCGACGCCCTGAGCCGCGCGACGTACGACGCCGTGCTGATGGACGTGCAGATGCCGAACCTGGACGGCTACGCCGCCACGGCCGAGATCCGGAAGCGCGAAGGCACCGCCCGCCACACCCCGATCATCGCGATGACCGCGAGTGCGATCGAGGGTGATCGCGAGCGGTGCCTGGCGGCCGGTATGGACGACTACGTGTCGAAGCCGGTCGACCGCACCGCTGTCGACGCCGTGCTCGGCCGGTGGGTGCCGGCCCGATAGCTCAGGCGACCGGGTGCCGGTCGTCCCTCAGGGCCTTCAGGCCGATCGCACCGAGCGCGATCATGGCGACGGCGAGGACGAAGTGCAGCCAGTTGTCGGCGGTGTTGAGCGGCACGAAGTTCGCTGAGCTCTCGTCGCCCACCGCGATGCCGTACACCCACAGCACCGCGTAGACGATGCCGCCGATGAGCAGGAACTGCGCGGCCGCGGTGAGCGACGTCCGGGCCGCGAGCAGCCCGACCACGCCGAACAGCAGGTGGACGACGTTGTGCAGCACCGACACCTCGAAGATGCCCAGCAGCTTCGCGTCGCTGCTGTGGCCGGCGAAGGACAGGTCGTCGTAGCTCGTCGTGATGCCGGGGACGAACCCCAGGACGCCGACGAGGAGGAAGGTCGCGCCGACGACCATCGCTGCGGTTCGCAGCCAGGTCGGCAGCGCCTGGACGGATGGTTGGTTCCTGGTGGTCATGGCGCCCCGGTATCCGCGGGTGGGCGTCTCATGCGCGGGCGTGCAGCGGACTGTTCGGGGTACCGCACCGCGACCATCGGACACGGGAGGACGCACATGGATGCGAAGCAGCTCGCCAAGGAGACCTTCGAGAACGTCGTCGGCAAGATCGCCGAGAAGGCCGCGAAGCTCGCGGAGCCGCCGGTGCCGGGCGCGCCGGCTCCGGAGCCGCCGGCCCTCGAGGAGCCGACGGAGCCGCGCGAGCCGCTGCCGCCGCGACCCGACCAGGGCACGCCGGCGCCGCGAACGGCGACCGGCAACGACACCGGCGCGGACCCGAGCATGCGAGCCCAGCACCAGGCGTACCTGACGACGTCGACCGGCGCCCGGCTGCCGGACACCGACCACTCGCTCAAGGCCGGCGAGCGCGGGCCGACGCTGCTCCAGGACCACCACCTGCGCGAGAAGATCACGCACTTCGACCACGAGCGGATCCCGGAGCGGGTCGTGCACGCGCGCGGCGCCGGCGCCCACGGCGTGTTCGTCGGGTACGGCACCGCCGACACCGTGTGCAAGGCGGCGTTCCTGGGCGAGGGTGTCGAGACCCCGACGTTCGTGCGGTTCTCGACCGTGCTGGGCTCGCGCGGCTCCATGGACACCGCCCGCGACACCCGCGGCTTCGCCACGAAGTTCTACACGACCGAGGGCAACTTCGACCTGGTCGGCAACAACATCCCGGTCTTCTTCATCCAGGACGGCATCAAGTTCCCCGACGTCATCCACGCCGGGAAGCCGCACCCGGACCGGGAGATCCCACAGGCGCAGAGCGCCCACGACACGTTCTGGGACTTCGTCTCGCTGCACACCGAGGCTCAGCACCACACGCTGTGGAACATGTCCGACCGTGGCATCCCGCGCTCCTACCGGATGATGGAGGGCTTCGGCGTCCACACGTTCCGGGTCCAGAACGCCGAGGGCGCGACGTCGCTGGTGAAGTTCCACTGGAAGCCCCGACTGGGCGTGCACTCCCTCACCTGGGAGGAGGCGCAGCTGCTCGGCGGGCTCGACCCGGACTTCCACCGGCGCGACCTGTACGACGCGATCGAGTCGGGCGCGTACCCGGCCTGGGAGCTCGGTCTCCAGGTCTTCCCGGACGAGGAGGCGCAGCTCTTCGACGGCATCGACCTGCTGGACCCCACCAAGATCGTGCCGGAGGAGCTCGCGCCCGTGCAGCCGGTCGGGATGATGGTGCTCACCGCGAACCCGACCAACTTCTTCGCCGAGACCGAGCAGGTCGCCTTCCACGTGGGCCACCTGGTCCCGGGCATCGACGCCACCGACGACCCGCTGGTGCAGGCCCGGCTGTTCTCGTACGTCGACACGCAGCTCACCCGCCTCGGCGGGCCGAACTTCAACCAGATCCCCGTCAACCGGCCGCACACGGAGGTCAACGACATGCTCCGCGACGGCTTCCACCAGCACGCGGTGCACACCGGGGTGGCGCCGTACCGGCCGAACTCGCTGGACGGCGGCTGCCCGTTCCACGCGGACGGCGACCTCGAGGGAGTGTTCGAGCACCTGCCGGCGAAGGTGGCGGCGGGCTCAAAGGTCCGCGCCCAGCCCGCGTCGTACGACGACCACTTCAGCCAAGCCAGGCTGTTCTGGCTGAGCATGTCGCCGGTCGAGCAGGAGCACATCATCCGCGCCTACACCTTCGAGCTCGGCAAGTGCTACGAGCAGGCGATCAAGGAGCGCCAGCTCCTGTGCCTGGCGAACATCGACCCGCGCCTGTGCTCGGAGGTGGCGACCGGCCTCGGCCTGCCGGTGCCCGAGCCCACGCTCGAGCTGGTCGACAGCGAGCCCAGCCCGGCGCTGTCGCAGGTCGGCGAGGCCTGGCCGCCGGACGGCCGGATGGTCGGCATCGTCGTCGACCCCGACGGTGATCTGGCCGGCGTCGCCGAGGCGCGGACCGCGATCTTCGGGGCCGGCATGGTGCCGCTGCTGATCGGGCCGCACGGCGGCGAGGTGGGCGGGATGGCAGTGCAGCGGACCTTCGCGACCGCCCGGTCCGTCGAGTTCGACGTGGTCCTGGTCGCGGGGTGCCCCGTCCCGGCCCCGGACGCCCTGCCGGCGCGGGACGCCAAGGCCGGCGCCGCCGACACCACGGCGGTCGACCCCCGCGTGGTGCTGCTCGTCGAGGAGGCCTACCGGCACTGCAAGGTGATCGGCGCCTGGGGCGCCGGCACGTCGGTGCTCGACGCCGCCGCGGTGACCGGCACGCCGGGGGTGGTGCGCGGCGACAGCGCGGCCGAGGTCCTCGGGGGCGTGCAGGAGCAGATGGCGTTCCACCGGGTGTGGGAGCGCTTCACGGCGTGACGATGAGTGCCTGCGGCGCGGCGACCTTCAGCCGGGTCTCGAACCAAGCGATCTGGCGCGAGGTCTCCGCGTCGCAGTGCCGGGCGATCTCCAGCAGCTCCTCGTCGCGGAGGCCCTGGGCCCCCTGGGCGATCACCGTCCAGGTGGTGTGCACCAGGGTGGCCAGGAGGTGCAGGTCCTGCAGGTCGCGGAGCAGCCCGACCTCGCCCTCGCGGGCGGACTGCAGCACGTCGGCGCGCAGTCGCTCGGGCTGGGTGACGTCCTCCTCGCCGTACCGTCGCACGACGGGAGCCAGCCGCCCCCGGTGGTCGTCGGACCAGCCGGCGAGCTGCGAGCAGGTGTGGAAGACGTCGGCCAGGTGGGCATGGCCGTGCGCCACGGCCCGCAGCGAGTCGGCCAGCGTCTGCTCGCTGTGGTCGGCGAGCCCGACGTACGTCGCGAGGTGGGGCATCAGTCCTCCTCGAGGGGGACGACCCGACAGGCCGCCGTCTTGAACGTCGGCTGCTTCGAGACCGGGTCCCACACGGTCATCGTCAGCTCGTTGGCCTGCCCGGCGCCCGCGTAGTGGAACGGCGCGAACACGGCACCCTCGGTCACCGGGCCGATGCGCGCGGGCGCCTCGAGGGAGCCTCGCGGGGACTCGACCCGGACCCGTTGCCCGTCCGCGATCCCCAGGGCCCGCGCGTCCGCCTCCGACAGCTCGACCCACGGGTCCGGAGCGGCGTGGTGGAGGCGCCGCGACCGCCCGGTCTTGGTCCGGGTGTGGAACTGGTGGACGACCCGGCCGGTGGTGAAGATCAGGGGGTAGTCCTCGCTCGGCTCCTCGTGCGGCGGCGAGTACGCCGCGGCCTTGAGGAACGCCCGCCCCGCGGCAGCCGTGGCGCGGTGCTGCTGCTCGGTCGTCGTCGCTCCCGTGGCCAGGTCGTGCCCGTAGTCCTCGCAGTAGTCGGTGGACGTGGGGAACTCCGCGTCGGCGTACAGCCTGGTCGTGCCGAGCGGCCACTGGACGGCGCCCCGCTCCCGGAGCAGGTCGTAGGTGATCCCGCTGTAGTCACAGGGACGGCCCCTGCTCGCCTCCACCCAGGCGTCGTACGCCTCCTCGGGTGTGCGCCAGCCGACGAGCGGGGAACCGTCCCGGTCGGTGAGGCCCATCCCGTCGGCGTAGGCCAGGAAGATGTCGAGGTCGCTGCGGGCCTCCCCCGGCGGGTCGACCGCCTTCTCGGCGAGGTGCACGGTGCGATCGGCGTTCGTGAACGTGCCGGTCTTCTCGCCCCAGCCGGCTGCCGGGAGCACGACGTCCGCGAGCGCGGCGGTCTCGGTGAGGAACAGGTCCTGGACGACCACGAAGCACTGGTCGCCGCCGAGGATCCGCCGGATCCGCGCGGACTCGGGCATCGACACGGCCGGGTTGGTCCCGGAGATCCAGAGCAGGCCGATCGACCCGGTCTCGGCGTACCCGAAGACCTGCATGGCGTGGGTGGGCGGCGCCCAGTGCGGGATCGTCATCGGGTCCACGTTCCACAGCCGGGCGAGCTCCTCGACGTGCGCCGCGTTCTCCCAGTTGCGGAAGCCGGTCAGGTCGCCGTCGGCGCCGGTCTCGCGGGTGTTCTGGGCGGTGGGCTGGCCGTTCATCTGGAGCACGCCGCAGCCGGGACGGCCGAGCATGCCCCGGAGCAGGTGCAGGTTGTTGACGCCGCAGGCGGCCGCCGTCGCCTGGTGGGACTGGTAGAAACCCTGCAGCACCGTGGACAGCACCGCACCGGACTCGCCGAAGATCCGGGCGGCCCGGCGTACGTCGTCGGCATCGACCCCGCAGGTGCGCGCGGCCTCCTCCGGGGTGTACGGCTCCACCGTCGCGCGCAGCTCCCCGAGCCCGACCGTGTGGGCCTCCACCCAGTCGGCGTCGAGCCACTCGTGCGCGAGCAGCTCGCGGCTCAGCGCGTTCATGAGCGCCAGGTTGGTGCCGACGCGGGGAGCGAGGTGGACCCCGCCGGTGCGCTCGGCCGCGACCGCCACCTCGGTGCGGCGCGGGTCGACGCAGACCACCCGCGGCGGCTCGCTGCCCTCGATCCGGTCGAGGATCCGTGCCCAGAGCACCGTCTGCGTCTCCGGCATGTTGTGCCCGAAGAGGAAGAGGGCATCGCACTGCTCGATGTCGTCGTACGACGCCGGCTGCCCGTCGGCGCCGAACGACTCCTTGAGCGACGCCCCGGCGGTCGCGGTGCACAGCCGGGTGTTTCCGTCCATGTGAGGGGTCCCGAGGCCGGCCTTCCCGATCACCGCGAGCGTGTAGTACTCCTCCAGGAACAGCTGGCCGCTGGTGTAGAAGCCGTGGCTGAGCGGGCCCTTCTCGTCGAGCAGGGCCCGCGACCGCTCGACGATCCGGCCCATCGCCGTGTCCCAGTCGGTCTCGACCAGCCGGCCGTCCTCGCGGACCAGGGGTGTGGTCAGCCGGTCCGGCGACGACGCCCACGGGGTGCTGCCGTACAGGCCCTTCGGTCCCAGCCGACCGCGGTTGACCCGGTCCGCCGCGCGACCGCGGACGCCGACCATCCGGCCGTCCTTCACGGCGATCTCGCACCCGCAGCCGTTGCTGCACAGCACGCACGCTGCGCCGACCCACCGGTCGACCTCGTCCTCGCGGACCCCGTCGAGGTGGACGTCGACGCGCTCGGGCCACGCCGAGCCGCGGGCGGTCGGCGTACGGGCACCCCAGACGTGCACGGTGCGGTCCGCCATGCGGCGATGGTGCCCACCGGGGCATGCGCGCATGCATCGCCCGCGGTCTCTATGGGCACCGGGGCCGCATGGACCACTCCCGGACCCCTGTGCTCGATGCGCTCAGCGAGTTCCGCCACCGCGGCGACGTCGTCTTCGGGCCGCCGGGTCACCGGCAGGGCCGCGGTGTCGACCCACGCGTGCTCACGATCCTGGGCGAGGGTGTCTTCGCATCCGACGTGCTGGCGATGAACGGTCTCGACGACCGCCGCAACTCCCAGGGCGTGCTGCAGGACGCGCAGGATCTGATGGCCGACGCGGTCGGTGCCGAGCACGCCTTCTTCTCCACCTGCGGCAGCTCGCTCTCCGTGAAGTCGGCGATGCTCTCCGTCGCCGGCCCGGGCGAGAAGCTGCTGATCTCGCGCAATGCGCACAAGTCCGTCGTCAGCGGCGTCATCATCAACGGGACCGTCCCGGGCTGGGTGCACCCGAAGTTCGATGCCGAGCGGCACCTGGCCCACCCGCCCGAGCCCGACGACGTCCGTCGCGCCTTCCAGCAGCACCCGGACGCCAAGGGGATGCTGCTGATCACGCCGACCGACTGGGGCGTGTGCGCCGACATCCAGGGAGTCGCCGACGTCTGCCACGAGTTCGGCGTACCGCTCATCGTGGACGAGGCGTGGGGAGCCCACCTGCCGTTCCACGACGAGCTGCCCACCTGGGGCATGGACGCCGACGCCGACGTCGTGGTCACCAGCGTCCACAAGATGGGCGCGGCGGTCGAGCAGAGCTCGGTGTTCCACCTCCAGGGCGACCGCGTCGACCCGACCGTGCTCGCGCAGCGCGAGGACCTGCTGGCGACGACGAGCGCGTCGAGCCTCGTGTACGCATCACTGGACGGCTGGCGACGTCACATGGTCGAGCAGGGTCGCGAGCTGCTGACCCGGACGCTGGCGCTCGCCGCCCGCGCGCGGGAGGAGATCGGCGCCATCGACGGGATCGAGGTCTACGGCCAGGAGCTGGTCGAGGAGGGCTACGCGTTCGAAATCGATCCCCTGGTGCTGGCGATCGACGTGCGTGGCCTGGGCATCACCGGCTACCAGGTCACCGAGCTCGCACGGGCCCGCCACCACGTCGACTTCGGCGCGTCCGACACCTGCCGGATCAACGCCCGCCTCACGCACGCCGACGACGACGCGTCGGTCGACATCCTGGTCGCGACGCTCCGCAAGATCGTCGAGGACGCCCGCTCCGCCGAGACGCCTCCGCCGGTCGACTTCCCGAGCGCGGAGGGTCTCGAGCTCGAGACGGTGCTCCTGCCCCGCGACGCCTTCTTCGCCGAGGTCGAGCAGGTCCCCGCCGAGAAGGCCGTCGGCCGGGTCGCGGCCGAGATGGTCACGCCGTACCCGCCCGGCGTCCCGGTGCTCGCTCCCGGCGAGCGGATCAGCCAGGAGGCCGTCGACTACCTCCGCTCGGGCGTCGCCGCCGGGATGCTCATCCCGGAAGCGGCCGACCCGGAGGTGACGTCGCTGCGGGTGGTGCGCGAGTCCTGACACCGCAGTTCCACCATGGTCTCCAGGGACCTGCAGGTCCCATGGTGTGCTCGCCGTGGGAGGTGCAGGCTCAGCATCCCCTGGTGAAACCGGGACCGCCGGTCGCTCACTCCCCCTCGGGCCTGGTCATCCGCGCGAAGATCGGGTTCGCGATGGCGTCGGGCAGGTGCGTGCCCAGCTCGGCCTGGATGCGGTTCCTGAACGAGCCGGCCACCACGCTGGACCGTCCCGCCAGCATGGCGTCGACACCGTCGCGGGCCACCTCGCGCGGGTCGTCCTTGTCCTCCATCTGGCCGAGCTTCGTGTCGCCCATGTCCGCGCGGGAGAAGAACTCGGTGTCGGTCGGACCCGGCATCAGCGAGGTCACCGTGACGCCGGTGTCCTTGAGCTCCTCGCGGACGCCCTCGGCGAAGGAGTGCACGAACGCCTTCGAGGCGGCGTACGTCGCGTGGTAGGGCCCCGGCGCGACGGCGGCGATCGAGGACGTCACCAGGACGCGTCCCGCGCCGCGCGCGACCATCTCGCCGAGCACCAGGTGGGCGAGGTGGACGGTCGAGCGCACGTTGAGGTCGACCAGGCCGAGGTGCGACTCCAGCGGCGTCTTGTCGAAGCGCCCGCCGACGCCGACCCCGGCGTTCAGGACGAGCACGTCGAGCGGTCCGGCCGCGGTCGCCCGCTCGTGCAGGTGCTCGACGCCGGACGCGGTCGTGAGATCGACCTGGACGGCGAGGGCGCCGAGGTCGGCGGCTGCGGTCCGGATCGCCGGCTCCTCGGCCGCGACCACGACGTCGTACCCGCGCTCGACGAGCTCCTGCGCGATCGCGCGCCCGATGCCGGTCGAGGCGCCCGTGACGAGGGCGCGGCCGGCCTTGCTGGTCCCGGTCTGGGTCATGGCCCCCGGTAACCAGTAGCGGCCCGGGGATGCCTCGATCCGGTCGGTTCCCTACTGACCGGGCAGCACCTTCGACACCGCGTCGCGGGCGTGGTCGACGAGCGAGGCGATCGGGCCGACGGCGTACTGCGCCACCGGCGACCCCGCGGTCGACGGGTGCGGGCGCGTGGGCGCGATCGTCTCGACGACCTGGAACATCCGGCCCATGCCGAGCCGCCGTTCCTCGTCGCACGACCTCTCGATCAGCGGGAACTCGGCGGTCTCCTCGGCCTCCGCGTGCGCGTCGACCGACTTCTCGAGCGACGCCAGCAGCTTGTCGAAGTCCGCGTCGGTCGGCTCCAGACCGTCGAGCTCGTCGAGCACCTCGGTGGCCTCGGCCTCCTCCGCGTTGCGAGCGTCGGCGACCGCCTTGCCGCCGTTGTCGGTGACGACCGGACGGACGATCATCTCCTCGGCGGTCTCGTGCGCGACCAGTAGCGCGCGCAGCTCGGCGAAGAGCTCGGAGCGCTCGGCGCCCGCGGCCTCCCGCACCTCCGTGAACAGGTCCCGGATCCGTGCGTGCTGTGCGTACAGGACCCCCAGCACGTCGCCCTCGGGATACGTTGCGGCCTTCCTGCGGTCTTCGGTGGCGTCACCCATGAGCCACCGGTAACCGGGTACCGCCGCATCATGCCCCTGCCCACCCTGGTCGTGGTCGGTGCGATGAAGTGCGGCACGTCGGCGCTGCACCGGTACCTCGACCGGCACCCGGAGATCGCGATGGCACGGGGCAAGGAGCTCAACTTCTTCTACGGCCCGGAGCAGCCGCCGGACGACGACCCGGGCACGTGGTGGCGGTGGGGCCAGTGGCACCGCGGTCCGGAGTGGTACGCCTCCTGTTTCGACGGCCGCTACGCCGTCCGCGGCGAGGCGTCACCCGGGTACACCGACCCCGGCAACCCCGAGGTCGCCGCCCGGATGGCGGCGCTGGTCCCGGACGTGCGGCTCGTGTGCTTGGTGCGCGAGCCGCTGGACCGGGCGCTCTCGCAGTGGCGACACCACGTTCGCGACCGGACCGAGACCCGGCCCCTGGCCGCCGCGCTCCTCGACCCGGCCAGCCAGTACGTCGCGCGGAGCCGCTACCGCGCGTGCCTCGAGCCCTTCCTGCGGGAGTTCCCCCGACCCCAGCTGCTGGTGGTCGTCCAGGAGCGGCTGCTCGCCGACCGCCGACGGGAGCTCGCCCGGGTGTTCGCCCATGCGGGCGCGGATCCGGCGTTCTGGAGCAGCGACCTCGAGCCGCGTGTGCACGTCGGCGGGGGCCGGCCGGAGCCGGTGCCCGACGACCTGCGGACGGCGTTCGGCCAGCGGGTCGCCGCGGACCTCGCCGGGCTCCGTGAGCTGCTCGACGACGACCTGCCCGAGTGGCGCTAGCCGAGCAGCCGGCGACGCTGCTCCACCGAGCGGGGCACGACCCTGCGGTGCCGCAGCGCCTGCGGCGCCCGCCGCAGCCCCGCGAGGATGCCACGGCGCTCGGGCGAGCCGGTCCTCATGCCGCGCCGGGCGGTCTCCAGGACGGCCGGCCAGGGCAGCCGCATGACCGCGGTGAGCAGGTCGTTGCGCGCCAGCAGCGCGCGGCGCCCGGCGTGCGGCCCGCGCCGTGACGATGGGTGGTGGTGCGCGACGACGTCGTCGACGTACGACAACCCCCAGCCCCCGGCCGCCAGGTCGAGCGCGAGCCGCTGCTCCTCGCCGCCGAAGCCGATCACCCCGTCGAAGCCGCCGGCGAGCAGGAACGGCTCCCGGCGCACCACGGCCCCGCACGCGAGGAATCCGAGCACCGGGGTGCCGGGCAGGTCCGGCTCGTCCGGAAGGGGCGAGCCGGCCATCTCGGCGCTGGCCGGGTCGAGGTCCTCCTCCGGGCCCACCAGGATCCGGGCCGCGACGAGCGCCAGCCGCGGATGGGCGTCGAACAGCTCCGCCGCCCGGTCCAGCGCCCCGGGCTCCCACCACGAGTCGTCGTCCGCGAACGCGACGTACGGCGTGCTCGCCTCGGCGACGCCGAGGTTGCGGGCGACCGCCCCGAGGTTCTCCGGGAGCGCGAGGACACGCACGCCGGGGCAGGTCGCGCGGGCCCGCTCGGGCGTGCGGTCGGTCGAGCCGTTGTCGACGAGGATGACCGGCGGGCGGTGGCGCGGCAGGGACTGCACCAGGTCCGGCCAGCGGTTCCTGGTCGCGACGACGGTGGTGACCCGGTCGCTCATCGGGCCTGGGCGAGGAGCTCGTCCCAGTCGCGCAGGAACCGCTTCAGCCCGAACCGGTCCAGCGCGTGCTGCCGCGCGGCGCGGCCGGCCGCGGCCGCCCGGTCCGGGTCGTGGACGAACGCGGCGACGCCCTCCAGCAGCTGGTCGCGCCGGGTCGTCACGAGGCCGGCCTCGGGCGGTACCGCGAACGGCGCCTCGGTCGCCCCGACCGCCACGACCGGCATCCCCAGCAGCATCGCCTCGATCAGCGACAGCCCCAGCGACGTCCACCGCGCGGTGTGGACGTACACCCGCCGCCGCGGCAGCTCGGCGTGCATCGCGTCCTGCGACAGGTCCTCGTACGTCATCAGCCGCGGCGTCCGGTCGAGCAGGGAGACGCGCATGCCGAACACGTCCACCGGCGCCATGCCGGCGATCGGCGCGAGCAGGTCGGTGCCCACGAACCGGCCGCGGCGGACGGGGTCGTTGACGACGACCGCCGCGTGCGGCAGCTCGCCGGTGTAGCGGTGGCCGGGGTCGACGACGCCGTGCTCGACGACGGTGGTCGCAGCGGTCCCGCAGTCCCAGAAGAGCTCGTTGAACCCGGTGACGTGCACGACGGGGATCGCCCGCTGGTCGGCCATCGGGTGCCGTGTCTCGGGCACTTCGCCGGCCGGCGTGTTGTGCTCGACGTACAGCGCGGGCAGGTCCCGCCCGGGGCGGCGCCCGAGCCACCGCTCGGCGAGCTCGAGCTCGTGCGGCCGCTGGAGCACGACGACGTCGACGTCGAGGTCGCGCATCGCCGCCGGCTCCACCTCGCGCACGCTGGCCGGCCAGTCCCAGGTCCGGGCGCGCCCCAGGCCGTCCGGCCCGCGGTCCGGCGTGACCGGCAGGTGGTAGTCGTGGCCGCCCTGGACGAACGAGGTCGTCCACGAGCCGTGCACGTGCCAGAGCAGCACCCGCATCAGGCGCTCCGGCCGAGCGCGCGGAAGTCCCAGCCGGCCCCCACCCACTTCTCGGGGTCGAGCACCAGACGGGCGTCGAGGACGGTGCGCCGGCTGACCAGCTCGCCGACCTCGTGCGGATCGAGCGCGGCGAACTGCGGCCACTCGGTGAGCACCAGCACCAGGTCGGCGCCGCGGCAGGCGGAGGCGACGTCGTCGACGACGGTCAGCTCGGGCCGCTCGCGCCGGACGTTCGCTCCGGCGTACGGGTCGTGCAGCCGCACGGCAGCACCCGCACGGTGCAGCCGCACCGCGACGTCGAGCGCCGGCGAGTCTCGCACGTCGTCGGACTCCGCCTTGAACGCCCCGCCCAGCACAGCCACCGTCCCGGTGCCACCGGGCAGCAGGGACCGGGCCAGCTCGACGGTGCGGGACCGCTGCCGCAGGTTGACCCGGTCGACGGCGTCGAACAGCCCGGCCGACTCCACCACGCCGAGCTCGCGGGCCCGGGCGACGAACGCGCGGGTGTCCTTGGGCAGGCAGCCCCCGCCGTACCCCAGCCCCGGGGCCAGGAAGTCGCGGCCGATGCGCGGGTCGGCGCCGAGGATCGTCGTGAGGTCGCCGACGTCGGCGCCGGACGCCTCGCACACCTCGGCGAGCAGGTTGACCGTCGAGATCCGGGCGGCGAGCATCGCATTCGCCGACACCTTCGCGAGCTCGGCCGTCGGCAGGTCGGTGCGGATCACCGGCACTCCGGCGGCGACCAGGTCGGCGTACACCAGCAGCAGCGTCCGGTGGTCGTCGTCCGACTCCACGCCGAGGACGAGCCGGTCGGGGCTGAGCGTGTCGCGGACCGCGCGACCCTCGCGGAGGAACTCCGGGTTCCACGCGACGCGCGCCCCGAGCCGGTCACGCAGTCGGGCGGCGGTCCCGACAGGGACCGTCGACTTGCCCACGACCAGCGCCCGGTCGTCGAGGTACGGCGCCAGCGCGTCGGCGGCCGACCACAGCGCAGAGAGGTCCGCGCCGTCACCGTCGTCCGCCTGGGGGGTGCCCACGCAGAGGAAGTGCACCTCGGCGTCGGCGACATCGGCCGGGTCGTCGGTGAAGCGCAGCCGGCCCGACGTGACGCCGTCCCTGACCAGCTCGTCCAGTCCCGCCTCGTGGAACGGCGCCCGTCCGGACCGCAGCACCGCGAGCCGACCCGGGTCGCGGTCGACACCGATCACGTCGTGGCCCGAGGCCGCGAGGCAGGCGGCATGGGTCGCACCGAGGTACCCCGTGCCGAGGACGGAGATCAGCATGCGGCCCCGGTTCCCGCGACGGCACGGGTCATGCACACCGGAACGGGTGCGTTTGGGAAGCGGTGTCCGGGACACCGGAGGGCGAAGTCGCAACCGACCGAAGGGAGTACTGGTGGCGAAGGTCCTCGGGGTCAACGCGCTGTTCCACGACCCGGCGGCCGCCGTGGTCGTCGACGGCGTGACGGTCGCCGCAGCCGAGGAGGAGCGCTTCTCGCGCCGCAAGCACGGCCACCGGCCGGTGCCGTTCGCGGCCTGGGAGCTGCCGGAGCTCGCGGCGCGCTGGTGCCTGGCCGCGTCCGGCCTCGACGTGGCCGACCTCGATGCGGTCACGTACTCCTTCGACCCCGCGCTCGCGGCGCCGGCCGAGGAGCTCGGGCTCGACGATCCGTGGGACCACCTCCGCCAGACCTACGCCCGCGAGGCGGGCGGCTTCCTCGGCACCGCCCTGCCGGGCCTGGACCCGGCGGCCGTGCGGCACGTGCCGCACCACGTCGCGCACGGCGCCTCGGGCGCCCTGGCCTCGCCGTTCGTCGGCGGGGACGTCGACGTGCTCGTCCTCGACGGGCGCGGGGAGTGCGGCAGCCACCTGGCTGGCACCTACCGCGGCAGCGACCTGACGGTGCACGCCGCCCAGCGGCTCCCCCACTCGCTCGGCCTGCTCTACGAGGACCTCACCGATCACCTCGGCTTCCTGCGCTCGTCCGACGAGTACAAGGTGATGGCGATGGCGTCGTACGGGACGCCGAGGTTCCTGCCCGAGCTCCGGGACCGGGTGCACCACGACGGCGCCGGCGGGTTCCGCACCCTTCCGGTGCACTGGCAGGCACTGGCCAAGCGCCTCGAGCCCGGGGAGGAGTGGAGCGAGGACCACGCGGACCTGGCCGCCAGCGTCCAGGCGCGCCTGGAGGAGGTGCTCGTCGATCTCGCGCGCTGGCTGCGCGGCCGGACGGGCGGGACCCGGCTCGCGATGGCCGGCGGGGTGGCGCTCAACTGCGTCGCCAACACGCGGATCCTCGAGCTGAGCGGGTACGACGAGGTGTGGGTCCAGCCGGCCGCCGGGGACGCCGGGACCGCCCTGGGCGGCGCCCTCCACGTCGCCGGCGAGCTCGGCGACGAGCTGCGGCCGATGCCGGGCGCCGACCTGGGCCGGGGCTGGAGCGACGACGAGCTCGAGCGGTACCTCCGTACGGCGCAGGTGCCCTACGAGCGGCCGGCCGACGTGGCCGAGGAGGTCGCCGAGTGCCTCGCCGCCGACGGCGTCGTCGCCTGGTTCCAGGGGCGCAGCGAGTTCGGGCCCCGGGCCCTCGGCCACCGGTCGCTGCTGGCTCATCCGGGTCGCCGGGAGAACCTCGAGCGGCTCAACGACGTCAAGGGCCGCGAGCAGTTCCGCCCGGTCGCCCCGATGGTGCTGGCCGACCGCGCACCGGCCCTGTTCTCGCGCGGCCCGTTGCCCTCGCCGTACATGCTGTTCGTCCACGACGTGGCGGCGGAGTGGCGGGATCGGATCCCGGCGGTCGTGCACGTCGACGGCACGGCACGCGTGCAGACGGTGGACACCGCCGAGGAGCCGCTGGTGGCCCGGATGCTCGAGGCCTTCGAACGCCGGACCGGGCTCCCGGTCGTCGTGAACACCAGCCTCAACACGGCCGGCCGGCCGATGGTCGACGATCCCCGCGACGCGCTGGAGTGCTTCGGCTCGGCGCCGGTGTCGATGCTCGCGATCGGACCCTTCGCGGTCCGGAGGAGGGGCCGGCCTTGACCCCGATCCCCACGTCCATCGTCGTCCCGACGGTGGGCCGCCGAAGCCTCTCCGTGTTGTGTGACGCACTTGCCGAGCAGACCCGCCCTGTCGATGTCCCGGTGATCGTCGTCGACGACCGGCAGGACGGTCCCGACCTGCACCTCGACGCCGCCGGCCTCGACCTGCGCGTCGTCCGCTCCCGGGGCGGTGGCCCGGCGCGGGCGCGCAACGTGGGGTGGCGCATCGCGCGCTCGGAGTGGGTCTCGTTCCTCGACGACGACGTGGTCCCGGACCCGGACTGGTTCGAGGTGCTCGCCGGCGACCTGGAGCTCGCGGCCTCCGGTGTCGGCAGCACCGGCCGGGTGCGAGTACCGCTGCCCGCGGACCGCCGGCCGACCGACTGGGAGCGCGGGACCGCCGGGCTGGCGCACGCACGGTGGATCACCGCCGACCTGAGCTACCGCCGGGACGCGGTGTCCGCCGTCGGGGGATTCGACGAGCGGTTCCCCAGGGCGTTCCGCGAGGACGCCGACCTCGCGCTGCGGCTCGGGGCGGACCGCGGCACGGTCGTCGCCGGAGCGCGCAGGATCACCCACCCGGTGCGACCGGCCGACGACTGGGCCAGCCTGCGGCAGCAGGCGGGGAACGCCGACGACCGGCTGATGCGCGCTCTGCACGGGCCGGACTGGTGGACCCGTGCCGAGGCGCCGCGCGGGCGGATCCGCCGGCACGCCGCGATGACTGCCGCCGGGCTCGCGGGGCTGGCGGGCCTGGCCAGCCGGCGCCGTCGACTCGCGACGCTGGGTGCGGCCGGCTGGCTCGCCGGCACTGCGGAGCTGGCCTGGGCGCGGATCGCTCCGGGTCCGCGCGACGCCGCGGAGGTACGCCGGATGGTGCTGACCAGCGCCGCGATCCCGGCGGCCGCCTGCTGGCACTGGCTTCGCGGCGAGCTCGCCCACCGGCACGCCCCGCCGTGGCGCGGCCTGCCCGACCTGGTGCTGCTCGACCGCGACGGCACCATCGTCCACGACGTCCCGTACAACGGCGATCCGGCGCTGGTCGAGCCGGTCGCGGGTGCTCGCGCCGCACTCGACCGCCTGCGTGAGCGCGGCGTGCGCCTCGCGGTCGTCACGAACCAGTCGGCCGTCGGTTCCGGCCGGCTCGACCGCAATCAGGTCGACGCGGTCAACGCCCGGGTCGAGGAGCTGCTCGGACCCTTCGAGGCCTGGTACGTGTGCCCGCACGCCCCCGGCGAGGGCTGCTCCTGCCGCAAGCCGGCGCCCGGCCTGGTGAAGCAGGCGTGCGCCGAGCTCGGCGTCGACCCGGCGCGCTGCGTGCTGGTCGGCGACATCGGGTCCGACATCGAGGCGGCGGAGGCCGCGGGCGTGGCAGCCCATCTGGTGCCCACGCCGCAGACCCGGCCGGAGGAGGTCGCCGCGGCGCCGCGCGTCGCCGTGACCCTGTCCGCGGCCGTGGACCGGATCCTGCGGGGCGACTGGTGATGCGCACGCTCGCCGTCCGCCTCGACAGCCTCGGCGACGTGCTGGTCACCGGGCCGGCGATCCGGGCGCTCGCCGCCCGGTCGACGTCGCTGACCCTGCTGTGCGGACCCCGGGGCCGGGCGGCCGCGGAGCTGCTGCCGGGCGTCGACGAGCTGCACTGCTGGCGCAGCCCGTGGGTCGACCCCGAGCCCGGTCCGGTCGACCCCCGGGACATCGGCGACCTGACGGCCGCACTCGCGGCGGAGCGCTTCGACCGCGCGGTCGTGTTCACGTCGTTCCACCAGTCGCCGCTGCCCACGGCGCTCGTGTGCCGGATGGCCGGGATCCCCTGGGTCGGCGCGATCAGCGAGGACTATCCCGGCTCCCTCCTCGACGTCCGCCACCGGGTCGATGACGACCTGCCCGAGCCGGAGCGCGCGCTGTCGCTGGCCCGCGCCTGCGGCGCGACACTCCCCGCCGGCGACGACGGCCGCCTGGCACTCCGTCCGGGTGCGGTCCCATCGACGGACCTCGGCGAGGGGTACGTCGTCCTGCACCCCGGCACGTCGGTGCCCGCGCGGGCCTGGGTGCCGGCCGGCTTCCGGCGGGTGGCCGAGCTCCTCGGGCGCGACGGCCACCGCGTCGTCGTCACGGGCTCCCCGGACGAGCGGGACCTCACGGCCTACGTCACCGGCCGCTCGGAGGCCCGCGATCTCGGCGGGCGCACCGATCTCGCCGGGCTCGCCGGCGTGCTGGCGGGCGCCCGCGCCGTCGTGGTGGGCAACACCGGTCCGGCGCACCTGGCCGCCGCGGTCGGCACCCCGGTCGTGTCGCTGTTCGCGCCGACGGTCCCGCGCGTCCGCTGGGCGCCGTACGGCGTCCCGGTGGTCGTCCTCGGCGACCAGGACGCGCCCTGCCGCGACACCCGCGCCACCCGGTGCCCGGTGCCCGGCCATCCCTGTCTCGCGTCGGTCACGCCGGACGACGTGGTCGCGGCCATCGCGACGCTGAGCGGGCCAGCCCTCCGGCGGCTCGCATGACCAGAAAGGAGGATCCGATGAGACTGGCCCTGGTCTCCGAGCACGCGAACCCACTGGCCGTCCTGGGCGGCGCCGACGCGGGAGGACAGAACGTGCACGTGGCGGCCCTCGCCGCGGGGCTGGCGCGGCGCGGCCACGACGTCACCGTCTACACCCGTCGCGACACCCCGACCGGACCGGACCGCACGGAGACGGCCGACGGGTACGCCGTCGAGCTGGTCGCCGCCGGCCCGCGCGCCGAGGTGCCGAAGGACGAGCTGCTTCCCCATGTCGCCGACCTCGGCGACGGCCTCCGGGAGCGGTGGGACGACGAGCCCCCGGACCTCGTGCACGCGCACTTCTGGATGAGCGGGCTCGCGTCGCTGCGGGCGGCCCGGGGCACGCCCGTCCCGGTGGCCCAGACCTTCCACGCCCTCGGCTCGGTCAAGCGCCGGCAGCAGGGGCTGGCCGACACCAGCCCCCGCAGCCGGATCGACCACGAGCGGCGGCTATGCCGGGACGTCGACCACGTGATCGCCACCTGCTCCGACGAGGTCGCCGAGCTGCGGTCCCTGGGGCTGGCGCCGGGGCGCGCGAGCGTGATCCCGTGCGGCGTCGACACCGACCTGTTCCGGCCCGCCGAACGCCGTGACCCGGACGGGCCGCCCCGGTTGCTCGTGCTGGGCCGCATGGTTCCCCGGAAGGGCATCGGCAACGTCGTGGAGGCGCTCGCGCAGCTGCCCGGAGTCGAGCTCGTCGTCGCCGGCGGCCCCGCGGCGGACGCCCTCGACGCCGACCCGGACATCGCCCGGCTCCGCGAGATCGCCGACGGCGCCGGCGTGGCCGACCGGGTCCGCTTCCTCGGCGGTGTCGGTCGCGAGCAGGTCCCCGGCCTGATCACCGACAGCGACGTCGTGGTGACCGTGCCCTGGTACGAGCCGTTCGGCATCGTGCCGCTCGAGGCGATGGCCTGCGGCCGGCCGGTCGTCGGCGCCGCCGTCGGCGGCCTCCTCGACACGGTCGTCCCGGGCCGGACGGGCGAGCTCGTACCGCCCCGCGACCCGGATGCGCTCGCCGTCGCGGTACGTGACCTGCTGGCCGACCCGGACCGGCGGGCGGCGTACGGGTCGGCCGGGCGCGAGCGCGCGGTCGCCTGCTACGACTGGCGCCAGGTGGTCGAGCAGACCGAGACCACGTACCACGCCCTCGCGGCCAGCACCGACCGAGCGACGGAGGTGGCTCGATGACCTCGGCCCCGCAGTCCCTGGACACGCCGTGCGACCACGTCCACCTCGCCGAGCTGCGCGGCGCCCTCGACCGTTTCGAGGCGTGCGTCGACGTCGCCGACGACTGGGGCGAGCGACTGGCCGCGGTGCTCGACCGCGGCGGCCGGCTGCTGGCCGCCGGCAACGGCGGCAGCGCGGCCCAGGCCCAGCACCTGACCGCCGAGCTGGTCGGGCGCTACCGCGAGGACCGGCCGCCGTACTCGGCGATCTGCCTGACCGCGGAGACCTCCAGCCTCACCGCGATCTGCAACGACTACCCGGCCAGCGAGCTGTTCGCGCGCCAGGTGCAGGCCCACGGCCGGCCCGGCGACGTGCTGGTGCTGATGTCCACCAGCGGCACCAGCGAGAACATCGTCGCCGCCGCCCGCCGCGGCCGCGAGTGCGGGCTCGAGGTCTGGGCGATGACCGGGCCGGCGCCCAACCCCCTGGCGAGCGCGGCGACCGAGTGCTGCGCGGTCGAGGCGCCGTACACCGCCACCGTGCAGGAGCTGCACCTGGTCGCGCTGCACATCCTGTGCGCGGCACTGGACCGCACCCTCGACGTCGGCGTGTCCCGCACGCGGCGGCTGCGGAGGGCCTGAGGTGGACGGGCCCCTCGTCGTCCTCGGCGACGCACTGCTCGACGCGGACCTCGCGGGCCGCGCCGGCCGGATCGCGCCGGACGCGCCGGTCCCGGTGCTCGACGACCTCGAGGAGCGCCAACGGCCCGGAGGCGCGGCCCTCGCGGCCGCGCTCGCCGCGCGGGACGGCGCCGACGTCGTCCTCGTCGCCGCCGTCGGCGACGACGAGGGCGGTACGGCGCTGCGCGGACTGCTCGCCGAGGCCGGCGTCCGCCTGGTCGCGCTGCCGCTGCGCGGCGAGACGCCGGTCAAGCGCCGGGTGCGCGCGGGCGGCCAGTCGCTGCTCCGTCTCGACTCCGGCGGCGGCACGGCAGCCGACCCCGCGCCGGGCGCTCTGGACGTGCTGCACGACGCGTCGGCCGTGCTGGTCTCCGACTACGGCCGCGGCGCCACGTCGCTGCCCGCGGTGCGCGACGCGCTCACGGGGGTGCCGCTCGTCGTGTGGGACCCGCACCCCCGCGGCGCGGACCCCGTCCCCGGCGTCCGCCTCGCCACCCCGAACCGTGCCGAGGCCGCCGTCCTCGCGACCCGTCTCGGCGGCGGTTCACCGCGGCCCGGTCTGGGCGCCGTCGACGACGACGCGCGCACCTTGCTGGCCGGCTGGCGAGCACACGCGGTCGCGGTCACGCTCGGCCCGGGGGGCGCACTGCTCTCCCACGGCGGGTCCGCGCCCTCGGTCGTGCCCGCGCCGCCGGTGGCCGTCACCGACCCGTGCGGCGCCGGCGACCGGCTCGCGTCGGCCGCGGCCCTCGCGATCGCCGGCGGTGCCTTGCCCTCGGAGGCCGTGCAGGCCGGGGTGCTCGCGGCCTCGGAGTTCCTCGCCCGCGGCGGTGCCGCCGGGTACGCCGCCACGGACGTCACGACCGGCAGCGGGCTCGAGCGGGTCGACCGGGTCCGCGCGGCGGGCGGCACCGTGGTCGCCACCGGCGGCTGCTTCGACCTGCTGCACGCCGGCCACGTCGCGACCCTCCGGGCCGCCCGAGCCCTCGGCGACTGCCTGGTCGTGTGCCTGAACTCCGACGCCTCGGTGCGTCGGCTCAAGGGCGACACCCGGCCGCTCGTACCCGAGGCCGACCGGGCCCGCGTCCTCGAGGCGCTCGAGCCGGTCGACGCCGTCGTCGTGTTCGAGGAGGACACGCCGCTCGCGGCGATCCGCTCGCTGCGACCGGACGTGTGGGCGAAGGGCGGCGACTACGCGGGGGCGGACCTGCCGGAGGCCCCGCTGCTCGAGCAGTGGGGCGGGCAGACCGTGGTGCTGCCGTACCTCGACGGGCGCTCGACGACCGCCCTGCTCGCCACCGCCGCGGAGCGGAGCCGCCGTTGACCGGACGGGCCCTCTTCCTGCGGGCGCTGGGGCTGGGCGACTTCCTGACCGGCGTTCCCGCGCTGCGGGCGGCGCGCCGTGCCCTGCCCGGGCACGAGATCGTGCTGGCCGCTCCCGAGGTCCTGCGGCCACTCGTCGAGGGGTGCGGCGCCGTCGACACCCTGCTGCCGACCGGCGAGCTCGAGCCCGTCCCGTGGACGCCACCACCGCCCGAGCTCGCCGTCGACCTGCACGGCAACGGCCCTGCGAGCCGTCGGCTGCTCGACGTCCTCGGCGCGGATCGGGTCGTGGCCTACGCCGGTGACGGGCCCGCCTGGGACCCCGACGAGCACGAGCGGGCGCGCTGGTGCCGGCTCGTGTCCTGGGCGCTCGGCGTCGAGCCGGACCCGGACGACCTGCGTCTGCCGGCTCCGGGGCCGACCGCCGACGCGGGTGCGGTCGTCGTCCACGCCGGCGCCGCGTCGGCGAGCCGTCGGTGGCCGGCGGACCGGTACGCCGCGGTCGCGCACTGGGCGGCGGCGGCCGGGGAACGGGTGGTGCTCACCGGCGGTGCGAGCGAGGTCGGTGTCGCCGAGCAGGTCCGCTCGCTCGCCGGCCTGCCCGCCGACGCGGTGCTGGCCGGCCGCACGGACCTCGGTGGGTTGGCCGCCGTCGTCGCCCACGCCCGGCTCGTCGTCTGCGGCGACACCGGCGTCGCGCACCTCGCGTCGGCGTACGGTACGCCGTCGGTGGTGCTGTTCGGCCCGACCCCGCCGCACCGGTGGGGACCGCCGAGCAGTGGCCCGCACTCCGCGCTGTGGCACGGGTCCACGGTCGGCGATCCCCACGCGGGGCGGCCCGACCCGGCGCTGCTGCAGATCGGCGTGGGCGAGGTCGTCGACGTCGCGTCGGTCAGGCTGGAACGCGCTCGGGACGCCCTCGGGCGGCCATCCACTCGATCGTCCGCGTGAGGCCGTCGTCGAGCGGCGTGCGCGGCCGCCAGCCGAGCAGGCCCTCGGCCTGGGTCAGGTCGGGGCGCCGCACCTGCGGGTCGTCCTGCGGCAGCGGCACGTGCTCGATGGTCGACGAAGACCGGGTGATCTGGATGACGCGGCGGGCCAGGTCGAGCACGGTGATCTCGACGTCACCGCCGATGTTGACCGGGCCGGCTTCGCCCGATGCGGCGAGCCGCACCAACCCGTCGACGGTGTCGCCGACCCAGCACAGCGACCGGGTCTGGCTGCCGTCGCCGGCGACCGTCAGCGGCTCACCGGCCAGCGCCTGCTGGACGAACGCCGGCACGACGCGCCCGTCGGCCAGGGCCATCCGCGGCCCGTAGGTGTTGAAGATCCGGGCGATCGTGGTGTCCGTACCCCGGGCCCGGCGGTACGCCGCGGTGCTCGCCTCGGCGAACCGCTTCGCCTCGTCGTACACGCTGCGCGGGCCGATCGGGTTGACGTTGCCCCAGTAGCTCTCGTGCTGCGGGTGCTCGAGCGGGTCGCCGTACACCTCCGACGTGGAGCCGAGCAGGAACCGGGCACCGGTCCGCGCAGCCAGGTCGAGCGCGTGGGTCGTGCCGACGCTGCCGGTCCGCAGCGTCTCGAGCGGGAGCCGCAGGTAGTGCACCGGCGAGGCGACCGAGGCGAGGTGGAAGACCATGTCGACGTGGCCGTCGACGGGGATGCCGTCGCACACGTCGGCCCGCACGACCGTGAACCGCGGATGGGCTTCCAGCGATGCGACGTTCTCGCGCGACCCGGTGACGAGCGAGTCGACGCAGACGACGGTGGCGCCCTCCCCGACCAGCCGCTCGCAGAGCCAGGAGCCGAGGAAGCCGGCGCCGCCGGTGACGACGATCCGCGCGCCGTCGGCCTCAGCGACCACGTCAGACGCTCGTGGCGGTGCCGACGCTGCGGCGCACCTGCTGCAGCCCGACGGCGCCCAGCACGACCATGCCGACCGCGAGCACGAAGTGCAGCCAGTCGTCGGCGGTGTTCAGCGGCACGAAGTTCGCGCTGCTCCCCTTGTCGACCACGAGCCCGTAGATCCAGAGCACGGCGTACACGAGTCCGCCGATCAGCAGGTACCAGCCCGCCGAGGCGGCCGCGCGGGCGGCGGCCAGGCCGACCACGCCGAACGCGAGGTGCACGATGTTGTGGAGGATCGACACCTCGAAGATGCCGAACAGCTTGGCCTCGCTCTCGTGGCCCGCGAACGTCATGTCGCCGTAGTTCGTGGTGATCCCCGGGATGAACCCCAAGATGCCCACGAGCAGGAACGTCGCGCCGACGACCATGGCGGCGGTGGGCAGCCAGGTCGGCGGGTTCGTCAGGTGGTGGGAACTGCTCATGCCGTCCGGTAACCGCCGCCGGACATGCCATGCACACCCGGCCGGGTGGTGTGGCCCGGCTACTCCCAGAACGCCCGGAGCTCCAAGCGACCGGCCGCCGCCATCGGGTGCCGGGACGCGACCTCGACCGCCTCGTCGAGGTCGGCGCACTCGAGGACGTCGAAGCCCGCGATCCACTCGTTGGTCTCGGCGAACGGCCCCTCGGTGACGAGGAGCGAGCCCTCCCGGCGTCGTACGACGCGGGCCTCGGCCGCCGGGCGCAGCCGTTCTCCGATCACCCGGATGCCGGCCGCGTCGTTCTTCTCCACCCACTCCTCCACCGGCACGGTGCCGGTCGGGTCGGGGTTCTCGGGGCGGTCGGGATCCATGGCGACGAGCATCAGGAACTTCATCTGTCCTCCAGGGGTGTGTCGGTTGTACCTCGATGACGTGCGGGCCGACCGCGAATCGACAGCGGACTCAGCGCAGTCTCCGCCGGTCGTCCGCCAGCCGGACCGTCCGGCCGGTCGCATCGAGATGGGCGAGCAGCGGGAGCGCCACCCGGCGGCTGGTGCCCAGGGCCAGGCGGGCCTCGCTCGCCGTGAACGGCTGCTCGAGCTCCGCGAGCACGGCGACCGCGCGGTCGTCGGCGCCGGGCAGGAGCACCACGCGCTCGTCGACGCGCAGCAGCCGGCCCGCGCGGTGCAGGGTGGCCAGGGCGACGTGGTCGAGACCGAGCTCGTCGAGGCGACCGGCCTCGGGAGCAGCGAACCCGGACAGCTCCTCCGCGAGCACCGCCGCGGCCTTCGCGAGGTGCTCGGGCAGCCCACCGGGACCGACGACCCGTCCCCCGTCGATCCTCAGCGGGGGCGCGACCAGGGCGGTCACGATCGCGGAGTCCGGCAGGCCGAGCGCGTTCGCGGCCTCGCCGGGAGCGACCGGGCGATCGGCGAGCGCGGCCAGCCGGCCCCGCAGGTCGGCGACCAGGTGCGGCGCGACCAGCCAGTCCCCCGCGACGAGCGTGCCCGCCGGCAGCGGCTCCGCGGGCGCACCGATGCGCCGCAGCAGCGAGCGACGCACCACGCCGCGCAGCCGCAGCTCCGCGTCCGGCGTGCCGTCGTGGGTCGCGAGGTCGCGGGGCCGCCGCTCCGGCACGGGGTCGAGGACCTCGACACCCCACACCTGCCGGTTGCCGGGGTCGCGCAGGATGGCGCGGTCGGCGTACCGCAACGGCAACGGACGGTCGAGGACCAGCCGGGCCAGGCCGGAGCCGATGGACCGGGCGCGGGTGCCGACGTGCGTGGACCCGGCGTGCAGGACCGGGCGCTCCGGCGGCTCCCCGTCGCCGGTGAGGCGTACGTCGACCCGCGCCGCCGCCACGAAGGCCCCCGGCGTCACCAGCGCGTCGCCACGGGCGATCTCGGGTGCGTGGCCGCCGAGGTCGAGGGCGACCCGGGCGACCCCGGAGACACGCTCGCGCGGCGCTCCGAGCGCCTCGACCCCGCGGACCCGGGCCTCGGCGCCGTCGACCGCGAGCACGGTCCCCGGCGCGACCGTCCCTGCCGGCAGGGTGCCGGTGACCACGGTGCCCGCGCCGCGCACGTGGAACCTACGGTCGACCCAGAGCCGCACGTCGGCCGCCGGATCAGGGGCGCGCACCGACGCCAGGACCGTGCCCAGTGCCGACCGCAGCTCCGCGATCCCGGCACCGGTCCGGCCGCTCACCACCACCGCTGGGACGCCGGCGAGCGACGTCCTCTCCACCTCTGCGCGGGCCCGGGCGAGCGCGGGCGCGGGGTCGGCGAGGTCGGCCCGGGTCACCACCAGCACGCCGTGCGAGACCCCCAGCGCGTCCAGCGCGGCGAGGTGCTCGGCCGCCTGCGGCATCCAGGGGTCGTCGGCGGCGACGACCAGCATCGCGACGGGCACCGGCCCGACCCCGGACAGCATCGTGGTCACGAACCGCTCGTGGCCCGGCACGTCGACGAAGGCCACCTCGCCGACCGGGTCGACCGTGGTCCAGCAGTAGCCGAGCTCGATGGTCAGGCCGCGCCGCTTCTCCTCCGCGAGCCGGTCCGGGTCCTGCCCGGTCAGTGCCCGCACCAGCGTGGACTTCCCGTGGTCCACGTGCCCGGCGGTGGCGACGACGTGCATCAGCCCATCACCCGGCGGACCGCCTCCACGAGCACGTCGTCGAGGTCGACCGGGACGGTCAGCAGGTCGAGCAGCAGCCGCCCGTCGTGCACGTGCCCGACGACCGCCGGGTCGCCCAGCCGCAGCGCCTTCGCGAGGTCGGGAGGGAGCGCGACGGCCGCGGAGGAGAGGGGTACGCCGGGCGCGCCGCCGCCCCCGACCCGTCCCTCCGAGGCGATCGCGACGCCACCGAGCGCCTCCGCGATCCGCCGCGCCCGGGCGAGCAGCTCCCCGGGTCGGGTGGCGAGCGCGGCCGCGACGGGCGGCGGGGGTCCGGTGAGCGTGGCCTCGAGGGCCGCCAGCGTGAGCTTGTCGACGCGGAGCGCGCGGGCGAACGGGTGCCGGCGCAGCCGCTGCACCAGCTCCGCCTCCCCGAGGAGCAGGCCGCACTGCGGCCCGCCGAGGAGCTTGTCGCCCGACGAGGTGACGAGCGACGCACCGTCGCGCAGGACCGTGGCGGCGTCCGGCTCGTCGGGGAGCCGCGGGTGCGGGGCGAGCAGCCCCGAGCCGATGTCCACGACGACCGGGACGCCGAGCGCGGTCAGCTCGGCCACGGGCACCGAGGACGTGAAGCCCTCGACGCGGAAGTTGGAGGGGTGCACCTTGAGCACCAACGCCGTGTCCGGCCCGACCGCGGCCTCGTAGTCGGCGAGCCGCACCCGGTTCGTCGTACCGACCTCGCGCAACCGCACGCCCAGCGACTCCAGCAGCTCCGGGATCCGGAAGCCGTCGCCGATCTCGACCAGCTCGCCCCGCGCGATCACCACCTCGCGACCCTGCGCGAGCGCGCACGCGACCAGCGCCAGTGCGGCCGCGCCGTTGTTGACGACGTGCACACCGCCGGCACCGGGTACGGCGGCCGCCAGGGCCGCCAGGGCACCGGACCCGCGCGGGCCGCGGCGCCCGGTCGCGAGGTCGAGCTCGACGTCGGTCGCACCCGCGGCCACGCCGACCGCCTCGACCGCGGCGGCGGAGAGCGGCGCCCGGCCGAGGTTGGTGTGGACGACGATGCCGGTCGCGTTGATCACCGGACGCAGCGACGTGGGCGCCGCGGGCAGCCGGGCGAGCACGGCCGGTACCACGTCGGCGGGTGCGAGCGCGCCGTTCCGGCAGTCCTCCAGCACCGCGACGACGACCGCCTTCACGCGCCCCCGGCCGAGACGGCCGACGGCCGCGGCGACCCCGGGCTCGGCGAGCACCGCGTCCGTGCGCGGCGTGCTCCGGCGCGGGTCCTCGGACACGGGCGGCTCCCCAGGAGTGGGCACGGTTGACTTGGCGGAGGCGGACGGGAATCGAACCCGCCTGACCGGGAGTGCCCGGCCACTACGGTTTTGAGGACCGCGCCCGTCACCAGACGGGAAACGCCTCCGTGTAGAACCCTAGTCGGCTGGTTACTGTGGGCCTCGTGGAGTTCCTGGGCTGGCCGCTGGTGCGGCAGGTCACCGGTCGTGACCGGCTCGGCCGCGGTCACGCGGCGATGTCGCGCCGCAGCGAGACGCTGGAGCCCCGCACCGTCCAGGCCGACCGGGTCGTCGACTCGGTGTGCCCGTTCTGCGCCGTCGGCTGCGCGCAGAAGGTCTTCGTCAAGGACGGCGAGGTCACCCAGATCGAGGGCAGCCCGGCCAGCCCGATCTCGCGGGGCCGGCTGTGCCCGAAGGGCAGCGCGAGCAAGCAGTTGGTGACGAGCCCGACCCGCGTCACGAAGGTGCGCTACCGGCGCCCGTTCGCCACGGAGTGGGAGGACCTCGACCTCGACACCGCGGTCGACATGATCGCGGACCGCGTGATCAAGACCCGCAAGGAGTTCTGGGAGTGGGAGGCGGACGGCCGCCGCACCCGCCGCACGCTCGGCATCGCCAGCCTCGGAGGAGCGACCCTCGACAACGAGGAGAACTACCTCATGAAGAAGCTCTACACGGCGATGGGCGCGATCCAGATCGAGAACCAGGCGCGGATATGACACTCCTCCACGGTGCCCGGTCTGGGTACCTCGTTCGGCCGTGGTGGGGCCACCACCTTCCTGCAGGACCTGAGCAACGCTGACTGCATCCTCATCGAGGGCTCCAACATGGCCGAGGCCCATCCCGTGGGCTTCCAGTGGGTCATGGAGGCGAAGCGCCGCGGCGCGACGGTGATCCACGTCGACCCGCGGTTCACGCGGACGTCGGCCGTCGCCGACCTGCACGTGCCGATCCGCGCGGGCTCGGACATCGCGTTCCTCGGCGGGCTCGTCAACCAGGTCCTGAGCAACGACCTGGACTTCCGCGAGTACGTCGTGGCGTACACCAACGCCGCCAACATCATCGAGGACGACTTCCGGGACACCGAGGACCTCGACGGACTGTTCTCCGGGTTCGACCCCGAGACCGGCCAGTACGACCCGGACTCCTGGTCCTACGTCCCGGACAGCCGGCGCGACGTCGAGGACGAGGAGCGCCGGGACCAGGCGTACTCCGGCGGGAGCAGCCACGGGGAGTCCCACCAGGCCGCGCGCTCGGAGTCCCACGGCTCCGGTGGTGCGCCGGTCAAATGGAAGGGCCGGCGCGACGAGACCCTGCAGGATCCGAGCTGCGTCTTCCAGATCCTCAAGCGCCACTTCGCGCGCTACACGCCCGAGGTCGTGCAGGAGGTCTGCGGGATCGAGCCCGACCAGCTCCGCCGGGTCGCGGAGGCGCTGACGAGCAACAGCGGCCGCGAGCGCACGTCGGCGTTCTGCTACGCGGTCGGCTGGACCCAGCACAGCGTGGGCGCCCAGATGATCCGCACGGCGTCGATCCTCCAGCTGCTGCTCGGCAACATCGGCCGGCCGGGCGGCGGGATCATGGCGCTGCGCGGCCACGCGAGCATCCAGGGCTCGACCGACATCCCGACCCTGTTCAACATCCTGCCCGGCTACCTCCCGATGCCGAACGCCAAGCAGCACCAGTCGCTGGACGAGTGGGTCCGCGACGACGAGGGCAAGGCCGGCTTCTGGGGCAACATCCGGTCGTACGCCGTCAGCCTGCTCAAGTCCTACTGGGGCGACGCCGCCACGCCGGACAACGACTTCTGCTTCGACTACCTGCCGCGGATCACCGGCGACCACTCGACGTACTCCACCGTGCTGGCGATGATCGAGGGCCGTTGCAAGGGCTACTTCCTCGTCGGCGAGAACCCCGCCGTCGGCTCCAGCAACGGCAAGATGCAGCGGCTCGGGATGGCGGCGCTGGACTGGCTGGTCGTCCGCGACCTCCAGATGATCGAGTCGGCGACGTTCTGGAAGGACGGGCCGGAGATCGAGACCGGCGAGCTGGTCACCGAGGAGATCGGCACCGAGGTGTTCTTCCTGCCGGCGGCGACGCACGTCGAGAAGGCCGGCTCGTTCACGCAGACGCAGCGGATGCTCCAGTGGCGGGACAAGGCCGTCGAGCCACCCGGCGACTGCCGCAGCGACCTCCAGTTCTACTACGAGCTCGGCACCCGGATCCGGCAGAAGCTCGAGGGGTCCTCCGACGAGATGGACCGGCCGCTGCTCGACCTGGCGTGGGACTACCCGCTCGACGACGAGGGCGACCCGGACGCGGAGGCGGTGCTGCGCGAGATCAACGGCACCGGGCCGGACGGCGAGGTGCTGTCGGCCTACACGCAGCTGAAGCCGGACGGCTCGACCAGGTGCGGGTGCTGGATCTACTGCGGCGTGTACGCCGACGACGTCAACCAGGCGCGGCGCCGCAAGCCGCACTGGGAGCAGGACCAGGTGGCCGCGGAGTGGGGCTGGGTCTGGCCCGCGAACCGGCGGATCCTCTACAACCGCGCGTCCGCCGCCCCGGACGGCACGCCGTGGAGCGAGCGGAAGCGCTACGTCTGGTGGGACGCGGAGGCCGACGACGGCAAGGGGAGGTGGACCGGTGCCGACGTGCCGGACTTCGTGCCGGACCGGGCGCCGGACTTCGTGCCCGAGGAGGGCGCGAAGGGCCCGGACGCGATCGGCGGCCGGGACCCGTTCATCATGCAGACCGACGGCAAGGCCTGGCTGTTCGCCCCGCTCGGGCTGGCCGACGGTCCGATGCCGACGCACTACGAGCCGGCCGAGTCGCCGGTGCGCAACCCGCTCTACGGCCAGCAGAACAACCCGACCCGCAAGAGGATGGAGGTCCCGCAGAACCCGCTCAACCCCAGCTGGAGCGACGTGTTCCCGTACGTCTTCACGACGTACCGGCTCACCGAGCACCACACCGCCGGCGGCATGAGCCGGACCCTCCCCTACCTCGCCGAGCTCCAGCCCGAGCCGTTCTGCGAGGTGTCGCCGCGGCTCGCGGCCGAGCGCGGCCTGGAGAACGGCGGCTGGGCGACGATCGTCACCGGGCGTACGGCGATCGAGGCGCGGGTGCTGGTGACCAGGCGGCTCCGGTCGCTGCGGCTCGGGGACCGGTTCGTCGAACAGGTCGGGCTGCCCTACCACTGGGGGCCCAACGGCATCACCACCGGCGACTCCGCCAACGACCTGGTCAACCTGACCCTGGACCCGAACGTCTACATCCAGGACAAGGTCGGCACCTGCGACATCCGCCCGGGTCGCCGGCCGCGCGGCTCGGCGCTCACCGAGTACGTCGCGGAGTACCGTCGCCGCGCGGCCATGGACGTGCAGAGGGAGGAGACCTGATGGGCAGTCTGTGGGGCCGGCTCGACGACGTCCAGGGCGACGCGGGCTACGGGTCGCCGTCCGACCACCCGCCGCGGATGGGCTTCTTCACCGACACCTCCGTCTGCATCGGCTGCAAGGCCTGCGAGGTCGCGTGCAAGGAGTGGAACTCCGTCCCGGAGGACGGCTACCTACTGACCGGGATGTCCTACGACAACACCCAGGAGCTCGGGGCCTCGACCTGGCGGCACGTCGCGTTCGTCGAGAAGCCGCTCGACGTCCCCGCCGTCGACCTCGGCATGCCCGCGATGGGTGCCCCGGACGCCGAGGGCGTGACGTGGCTGATGTCCTCGGACGTCTGCAAGCACTGCACCCACGCGGCCTGCCTCGACGTGTGCCCGACCGGTGCGCTGTTCCGGACCGAGTTCGGCACGGTCGTCGTACAGCCGGACGTCTGCAACGGGTGCGGCTACTGCGTCCCCGCGTGCCCGTACGGCGTGATCGACCTCCGCAAGGACGACGGCCGCGCGTTCAAGTGCACGCTCTGCTACGACCGGCTCAAGGAGGGCCAGACCCCTGCGTGCGCGCAGGCCTGCCCGACCGAGTCGATCCAGTTCGGCGAGCTGACCGAGCTGCGCGAGCGCGCGGCCCGGCGCGTCGAGGAGCTGCACGACCGGGGCGTCGACGTGGCCCGGCTGTACGGCGCCGACCCGGACGACGGCGTCGGCGGCGACGGCGCGTTCTTCCTGCTGCTCGACGAGCCGGAGGTCTACGGGCTGCCGCCGGACCCGATCGTCACCACGCGCGACCTGGGGTCGATGTGGCGGCACGTCGGTGCGGCCGCCGCGACGCTGGTCGGCCTCGGCGTCGCCTCGTTCCTGGGGAGGCGCCGGTGAGGGAGCAGTCGATGGTCCCCGAGCCGGAGTTCGAGTCCTACTACGGCCGGCCGATCCTCAAGCAGCCGACCTGGAAGACGCCGGACGTCCCGCTGTACCTGTTCCTCGGCGGCCTGGCCGGCTGCTCCGCGCTGCTGGCTGAGGGCGCTGCCGCCACCGGCCGGCCGGACCTCGAGCGCGTGGCTCGGCTGACGGCCGCGGGCGGCGCGGCCGCGGGCACCGTCGCCCTGGTGCACGACCTGGGCCGGCCCGAGCGGTTCCTCAACATGCTGCGGGTGTTCAAGCCGACCTCGCCGCTCTCGGTCGGCTCGTTCATCCTCGCGCCGTTCAGCGCGCTCTCCGGAGCCGCGGCCGCGACCGAGGTCACGGGCCGGTTCCCCCGGCTCGGCCGGCTCGCGGGAGCCGGCGCCGCCGCGTTCGGGCCGCCGCTGGCGACGTACACGGCCGCGCTGCTCGCCAACACCGCGATCCCCGCCTGGCACGAGGCGCACCGGGAGCTCCCGTTCGTGTTCGGCGGGTCCGGCGCCCAGGCCGCCGGCGGCCTGGCGATGCTGCTGGTGCCCTGCGACCAGGCCGCCCCGGCCCGCCGGATGGCGCTCGCGGGCGCCGCGGTCGAGGTCGTCGCGGCCGAGACCATCCTGAAGAAGGGACTGGTCGCCGAGCCCTACCGGATCGGCCGGCCGGGCCGGTTGATGAAGGTCGCCCGCAACGCCACCACGGTCGCGTCCGCGATCACGGTGCTGGCGGGCCGGCGCTCGCGGCTGCTGTCGGCCGTCGCCGGTGCGACGTACGTCGGCGCCTCGCTCGCCACCCGGTTCGGGATCTTCGAGGCCGGGCTCGAGTCCGCGCGTGACCCGAAGTACGTCGTGGTCCCCCAGCGTGAGCGGATGCGCGCCCGCGCCGCGCACTGACGCCCGCGGCCGCCACTTCCCGGGCACTCCTGTCGCTTGGCGGGCGTTGCAACGGCCCATAAGCGCCGGGATCCCCGGCTCACCGGGTATCCATCCCGCGAGCGCCCGCGCCGCGCCCTGACCCCCCGGCGGCCGCCACTTCCCGGGCACTCCTGTCGCTTGGCGGGCGTTGCAACGGCCCATAAGCGCCGGGATCCCCGGCTCACCGGGGTATCCATCCCGCGAGCGCCCGCGCCGCGCACTGACGCCCGCGGCCGCCCCTTCCCGGGCACTCCTGTCGCTTGGCGGGCGTTGCAACGGGCCATAAGCGCCGGGATCCCCGGCTCACCGGGTATCCATCCCGAGAGCGCCCGCGCCGCGCACTGACGCCCGCGGCCGCCCCTTCCCGGGCGCTCCTGTCGCTTGGCGGGCGTTGCAACGGGCCATAAGCGCCGGGATCCCCGGCTCACCGGGTATCCATCCCGCGAGCGCCCGGCACAATGGCGCAGTGACGACTCACGCGCTCAGACTCACCCAGTTCGCGTCCGGCGGCGGCTGCGCCTGCAAGGTCCCGCCCGGTGAGCTCGAGCGGGTGCTCGGTGGCCTCACGCCGGCCGCCGGCGCCGACCTGCTGGTCGGGGTCGAGAACGGCGACGACGGCGCGGTGGTCCGCCTGGACGGGTCTCGTGCCGTGGTCCTCACGGCGGACTTCTTCACCCCGGTCGTCGACGACGCCTACGACTGGGGCCGGATCGCGGCGGCGAACGCGCTCTCCGACGTGTACGCGATGGGCGGCGATCCGCTGGTGGCGGTGAACCTGCTGGCCTGGCCGCGTGACCGGATCCCGTTCGAGCTCGCTGCAGAGGTGCTGCGTGGTGGCGCCGACGTCGCCGTCCTCGCCGGCTGCCACCTCGCCGGTGGGCACACCATCGACGACCCCGAGCCCAAGTACGGGCTGGCCGTCACGGGCATCGCCGACCCGGCCCGGCTGCTGCGCAACGACGCTGGCTCCCCCGGCGTACCACTCACGCTGACCAAGCCGCTCGGCCTCGGCGTCCTCAACAACCGGCACAAGGCCACGGGAGAGGTGTTCCCGGACGCCGTCGACGTGATGACGACCCTCAACCGCGACGCCTCCCGCGCCGCCCTCGCCGCCGGCGCCGTGTGCGCGACGGACGTCACCGGCTTCGGGCTGCTCGGCCACCTCCACAAGCTGTGCCGCGCCTCGGGGGTCTCCGCGGTGGTGGACTCCGCAGCGGTGCCGTACCTGGAGCCGGTGCGGGCGTCGTACGCCGCCGGCTACGTCCCCGGCGGCAGCCGGCGCAACCTGGAGTGGGTGCGCGCGCACCTCGACACCGCGGTGCCGGAGGACGAGCTGGTGCTGCTCGCCGACGCCCAGACGTCCGGCGGCCTGCTCGTCGCCGGCGAGGTGCCCGGCTACCCGGTGATCGGCGAGCTGGTGCCGGCGGGCGACGCCTCGATCGTGGTGCGCTGACGTAGCCAGGTGTTCGTCCCGGCAGCGAGGCCCTTGGCCTTCGGCCGCCCGGCGACCGGGGCGACGGCCAGCGCAGAGCCCTCGGGAAGCGACCACTTCAGCTCGTGGTAGACCCGCGACAGCGTCTCGTCGCTGTCGACGAACAGGAGGCCCGGCGCGGCGACGACCACCTCCCACCACGGGCCGGGCAGGTCCGCGCCGGTCAGGTCGGCGTCGGTCCACGCCATGAAGACGGCCATATCCGGCGGTTCCCCGATGCTCCGCTTGGGCAAACCGGGTACAAACTCGGGACATGACCGACATCGCACCCGCCCTGCCCGCCGACGCCGCCAAGCTCCCCGGCGGGAGCTCGATGCCGTTGCTGGGCTTCGGCACCTGGCAGATCACCGGCGGGGACGCGGTCCGCGCCACGGCCGCCGCGCTGGAGGTGGGCTACCGCCACCTCGACACCGCCACCGTGTACGGCAACGAGGCAGAGGTCGGGCGCGCCCTGGCCGAGAGCGGCGTCGCGCGTGACGACGTGTTCATCACGACCAAGTGCCCGCCCAACCGGGCCGGACGGGAGCGGGAGACGCTCGAGCAGAGCCTGGAGGCGCTGCGCACCGACCACGTCGACCTGTGGCTCATCCACTGGCCGGGTGACGGGGCCGTCAACAGTGACATCTGGCGGGCGTTCGTCGAGGCGCGCGACGCGGGCCTCGCCCGGGAGATCGGCGTCAGCAACTTCGACGTCACTCTGCTCGACGAGGTCACCGGCGCGACCGACGTCGTGCCGGCGGTGAACCAGATCGAGTGGAGCCCCTTCCTCTTCGACAGCGCGACGCTGGACGCGCACCGCGAGCGCGGGATCGTCCTCGAGGGCTACAGCGCCCTGCGGGGCGGCACCCTCGACGACCCCGCCATCGGCGCGATCGCCGAGCGCCTGGGGCGCACGCCGGCGCAGGTGATCATCCGCTGGCACCTCCAGCACGGCGTCGTCGTGATCCCGAAGTCGGTCCACGCGGACCGGATCCGCTCGAACGCCGACGTCGCCGGGTTCAGCCTGAGCGACGAGGACATGGCGGCGATCGACGCCCTGCGTCGCTGACGCTCAGCCGCCGGAAGGATCGCTGGACGGGTCGCTGGACGGGCGCCGCCGCAGGTACGCCGCGGTCTCGGCGTCCTCGACCCGCAGCCGGTCGACGATCTCCCCGCCGTCGCAGCGGCACAGGGCGACCTCGGTCGTGCCGACGGCGTACCAGGTCCCGCCGGACTCCTCCCACCGGATCAGCTGGTCGACCACACTGCCCATGGATCCACCCTAGACTTCGGGTGTCCTGGAGAACGATGCACACGGGGGTGCCTCACGGTGGACGTCCTTGGCGACCGACCGCGTCGCGTCATCACCGCTGAGCAGCGTCAAGCAGTGCTGGACGCCGCCGCCGTGCTCCAGGTGCGGCGTGAGCAGATCGCCGCGGAGCCGGCAGCGGACCGTGTCGCCGTCGACGTGCGGTCCCGGTCTGCCGCGGGCCAGCGGCTGCGGGAGTGGTCGGCGGAGAAGGTGCAACTGTGACGGACCTCGGATTCCCGCCGCGGCAGCTGCTCACCGAGTCCGAGAAGCAGGTTGTCCTCGACGCCGCGGCGCTGCTCCAGGTACGCCGCAGCGAGGTGGCGACGGCGCTGGAGGCGGGTCCGGTGCGGGATGCCGAGATCCTGGCCAGCAGCCAGGATCAGGTGGAGCTGAACCGACTCGTCATCGACCAGTCGTCGCGCTGGCGGGAGCTGCACTCGGTGCGCGCTTGGGCGAACGTCTCCCAGCTGCGGCGCAGCTTGCCGAACAACCGCAGGGTCCTCGAGGGCGGCCTCCGCATGGAGAGCGTCTTCGATGCCCAGGGCACCGGCGTCGGCGCGCTGCTGCTGCTGGCGAACGAGCCGATCGGCAGCTACCTGATGAGCTTCGCACCCGTCACGATGAAGATCGTCGACCGCACCGAGGTCATGCTCCAGGGGCCTGAGCTCGACGGGACCGCCTCGGTCATGGTCGTGCGGTCAGGGGCCTGCCTCGAGGCCGCCTGGCGTTACTGGGAAGCCGTCCGGCGGTTCGCGGTCCCGGCTTCGGACTGGGTCGGTGGTGTCGTCGACCTGACGCCTCGACAACGGCAGGTCGTGGCGCTCATGGCGAGCGGTCTCGGGGACGACGCCATCGCGACGTGGCTTGGCGTCAGCGTGCGGACCGTCCGTGCGGACGTGGCCACGCTGCTCGACCTGCTCGGCGTGCGAACGCGCTTCGCGGCCGGCGTGCGGCTCCAGTTCTGGTCCGACGCTGACGCCGACACCTGATTGCAGGATCCTGCAACGCGCGTGACATGCCGCGGGCGACGCGGTCTCATGACTGCGCAGCGGACCGGTCGACATTCGGGGGAGCCGACCGGGCCGCTGCGCCCTCGGGCGGCCGTCGGGCGGACTGGTCCACGGAACCGGTCCGCGCGACGTCTGCGGCCTGGGCGATCTCCCCACCCACCATGTCCCGAAAACGTGGGAGCCACGGACGGCGGCCTCGGCATCGGGCGCGAGGTGTCCGAGCCTGCGGTACGGCGACCTGCCCGACCACCTTCACGCGAGCCGCAAGCACTGCCGCGGTTGCCCCTCAGACGAGGACGCTCCTGGTGACGCAGTCGTTACCCGGGAAGTCGTCGGGAACCCCTGCCTCGTTCGAGGCGCAGACCCGGACCCTGACGTAGGCTGAGGCCACGTTGTCCGGTTGCACGATCACGACCATGCGGGTGTGCTCCCCTGGCGCCAGGTCGCCGAACTCGCACGCGGGCGAGTCGGGGTTGAAGCTGCTGCCGCTGGTGTTGATGCAGTATTGATCGACCACGGTGCCGTTCCGGACGGCGGTGTAGCCGATGTCGGCGGAGTTGTCGACGATGGCGGCAGGCCCGCGGTTACGCAGCGTGAAGACGAAGACCGCCAGGTGCCCGTACTCCAAGGTGCGCGCGCCACCGGCGACCGCGCCGCTGACTGCCAGATCGGCTGACTCGGGCGACCCGCTGGTGTGTCCCCGGGCACTGACCGCGCCAGCTGTGCTGGCGCTGAGCGCGACGGCGCACGTGGCGGACAAGATGATGTTGATGGACCGGCGCATAGAGCTCAACTCCCGGACGGAGGGTGGGCATCGGACGGTCGCCCGATCCCGGGCACTCGCGAGCACGCACGAAGGCGGCGCCTGAGTTCGGTCGCGAACGGGAAGTCGTCGGGGACGCCACGCACTCATTGCCAGCATCTTCGCCGGCCACCGGGGGCGCATCATCAATATGCGCGAGGCACGGGGCGCGGGCTCGGTCGGTGTCGTTGATTGCTGCTGGAGCTCGGAGAGCCCGCGTCAGGACGCGTCAGAGCGGGCATACACGCGCGGGATCATTCCGGATGCGCGCTCGTGACGCCATGGGAGAGCGCGCGTTTCGAGGTGACCCGTGCGGGGGACATACGTCAAATGGGCACCGGCGCGGGCCGGTCCGGGGGGCCCCCCGAACGAAGGGGACGTCAATGTCCGTGGATGCCACTTCGTCACAGCCCGGTCGGAGGCGCGACTTCGCGCTGAAGCGGGAAGTCGGTCTGATCGGCCTGATGTGGGCCTCGATGGGGTCCATCATCGGCTCGGGCTGGCTGTTCGGGGCCCAGGAGGGCCTCATCGCCGCTGGACCGGCGGTGATCTTCGCCTGGATCATCGGTGCGGTCTGCATGTTGCTCCTGGCGCTGGTCCATGCCGAGCTCGGGGCGATGTTCCCCGTCTCTGGAGGCACCGCGCGTTTCCCGCACTACGCGTTCGGAGGGGCGGTCGGTGCTTCCTTCGGCTGGTTCTCGTGGCTGCAGGCGGCGACGGTCGCGCCGATCGAGGTCTCGGCGATGATCACCTACGCCCAGCACTACAGCTGGGCGCAGAGCTGGGTGAAGCCCGAGAACGGCGTCCTCACCACCACCGGCATCATCGTCGCCGTGATCTTGATGGCGATCTTCACGGCCATCAACTTCCTGGGTGTCCGGCTACTGGCGACGACGAACAGTGCGATGACGTGGTGGAAGGTCGCCGTTCCGTTGCTGGTGATCATCGTGCTGTCGTTCAACAACTTCGACACCGGCAATCTCCACGCCGCGGACGGGTTCGCTCCGAGCGGACTCAAGGGCGTGCTCGAGGCGGTGTCGACCGGCGGCATCATCTTCAGCTATCTGGGCTTCGAGCAGGCCGACCAGCTAGCGGGCGAGGCGCGGAACCCCAAGCGCGACATCCCGTTCGCGATCATCGGCTCCATGCTCATCGGCACGGTCATCTACGTGCTGCTGCAGGTCGCCTTCCTGTTCGCGCTGCCCGACAGCGCGATCGGCAACACGTGGACCTCCACCAGCCAGGAGACGTACTACACGCTGTTCACCAGCCCCTTCGCGGAGATCGCCACGCTGCTCAGCCTCGGCTGGCTGGCGGCGATCATCTACGCCGACGCGATCATCAGCCCGGCCGGGACCGGCATCATCTACACGACCGGGTCATCCCGGGTGGCCTACGGGCTGTCGCGCAACGGCTACGTCCCTTCGATCTTCGAGTGGACCAACAAGCGCGCCGTCCCCTGGGTCGGGCTCATCGCCGCATTCATCACCGGCTGCATCTGCTTCCTGCCGTTCCCGTCGTGGCAGTCGTTGGTGGGTCTGATCACCAGCGCCTCGGTGCTCATGTACGCCGGGGCGCCGCTGTCCCTGAGCGCCTTCCGCAAGCGGCTGCCCGACCAGGAACGGCCCTTCCGACTGCCGGCCGCTGAGATCCTCTCGCCGGTCGCGTTCGCCGTGGCCAGCCTGATCATCCTCTGGACGACGTGGAACACCGACTGGAAACTCGGCGTCGCGATCCTGATCGGCTACGTGATCCTGATCGGCAACCGGCTGCTGCACCTCAACGAGCACCGGCCGATGATCAACTGGCGAGCCGCGGCCTGGCTGCCGGCGTACCTCGTCGGGCTGGGGATCATCATCTACGTCAGCTCGTTCGGTCCCCTCGACGACCCGCCCCTGCCGTTCCTGTGGGACATGCTGGTGACGGTGCTGTTCAGCTTCGCGATCTTCTACTGGGCGATGCAGGTCTGCCTGCCCCAGGAAGAGATCGAGGAGATGATGCGCGAGGTCGTGCTGCCCGAAGAGGAGGGTCTCGAGATCCCGGCCCACTGACCGGCCTTCTCCGGCCGGACGCGGGCGCGACCAACACCGCGCTGGCGGTGAACCGCACACCGCTGAGTCACCACCTCCACAGCGTGTCCACGCGCCCGGGCTCCGCCTCCCCCGGTCACCGCGGGTGAATGGGAGGATGCGGACCCCACGCGCGGCCCCGTCATGCCCGCGCGATTCCCACGGCGCGCCTCTGAAACCACCCGATCGGGCCTGGGTCACCAAATCTTTTTGCGGACTGGTGCGGACCTTGAGGGGTCACAGCCCATCTGGCCTGCGCAAACGCGTCGATTCACACGTTGAAGCGGAACGAAACCAGGGGTTTTGGTAGTCGTTGGTCGCTGCCGGTCGAGACCGAAAAATACGGTCTGACCTGCGAAAACGCGCTCGCGGGACCGTTGGACGTCGTCGGCAAGAATCGGCCTCGGCTGGACTTCTTGCGGACTATTTGCGGACCGCTGGGGTCACCTGAGCGTCTCGGGCAGGAGGGTGAAGGCCCTGGATGTGACTGGGCCGGACCGCAGTGAAGTGACGGCGGTCAAGGCTGGCCATCTCGCGGCCGCCGAACCGCTTGACCGCGCGGCGACGACCGGAGCATCTGTCGCCGACAAGGGCAGGTCGTTGAGCGCGGCGGCTCCGCACGCTCGCGGACTTCGACCTGGTCGCCGCGCGGCCGCCATCACAGCCCTGCCTCTGAGGCTCTGGGGCCGACTCACGGAGTTTAGGAACCTTTCGCTTCCTCGGTTTGACATTAGGTACCTTTAGGGTAACCTAGGCATGTTCCTAACAACCAGCCTTCGAAAGGAGCATCCCAATGAACGCCACTACTACAATCACAGTCACCGTGCCCACGAAACGCCTGTCGGACCTCTATGAGTACGTTGCCACGCTCTTCGCGACGAGTTCGCCAGAGGGTTCCTCTGAGGACGCGACGGTACCTTCAGCCGACCTGACCTACGACGACGTGAAGGACGCCTACCTCGGCGGGACCAACAATCAGCCGTGGAAGGACCTCCTGCTGGAGCTGTCGCTCCACCCCGGCGAGGAGGTCTTCTGGCCCGACCTCTGCGAGGCGGTGGGCTACAACCGCAAGGTGATGTCGGGCGTCATCGGAGCCGGCGAGCGGCGCACGAAGGACAAGCGGCCCTACAGCAAGCGCTACGTCGGGGACGACACCTACTTCCTGATGAGCGCTGAGGTCGCGAAGATGATCCACCAGGTCGCGACCATGGAGAAGGAGTCGCCGCCCGACATCGAGGAGTAGTAGCAGAGGAAGAAGCCTCGGACACCGGCACGGGTGTCCGGGGCTTTGACGTTGCCCTCCTTGGTTGGGGAAGGGGTCGCCTTCGTGGCGATGACCTACCTGCCCATCTCGCATGTGGCGGCGCGTGCACCCGCGAGAGTTCCAGCGGACTAGTTGCGAACCGCCGGCCGTCAGCTATCGGTCTCCACGTCGAGGATCGCGTTTGCGACCTCGGACGGGAAGAGCGTCGACCAGATGATCTCGCCCGAGCCAGGGCTCATCTCCACCACGGGCGACGGTTCGGGCTGCCAGTCTTCAGGCGCGACACCCGGGACGCAGTCGAGGAGCAGCGCGAACATCTGCGGGTCCGGCACTCCCTCGGCAATGATCGCGAGGTAGGCCTCGTGCCCGTTCTCTGCCCGGACGAGGGCCTTGATCCGATGGTTTCGGAACTCGGCGACGGCGAGATGGCCGCTCTTCAGCGACATCGCGACGAGCCGGATGACCATGCTCTTCATCTCGCGCCGCCACGCGACAGCCTGTTCTGCAGCGAGGCGCTTCCAGTCCCACTCGGCCGGGAGCAGGTGATCCGAGGAGACGGTCTTCCCCGTCGTGCACTCTCGCTGCAGCGTGGCGTAGAAGTCGCGCTGGGCGCTGTCCGCTTGGCGCCGGCCAGCGGCCCCGATCCACCATGCCCCTCGGTTCGGGCGCACCCATTCCGGGAGATCAGTGCCGCGGAGCTCGGTCACGGCAGCGCGGTGGTCGCTGGTCTTGACCTTGAACCAGACGCGATCGGTGAGCGCGACGACGCGCTCGGCGCCGCCTGCGTCCCGCTGCTCGGGGACCGCCTGGGCGCTCACGATGACCGGCTGATCGATCTCTTCCAGGCGGACCCCAAGGTCCGGCAGTTCAAGCCCAACATCACCGAGGCAGCGCTTCGTTGGGCGCACGCCGACCGGTTCCGAGACCATGTGGCGAATCTAGCGGTCAGGTCGGACGGTCCAGCGGAAGGCGATGCGTCGGTTACTTCGGCATGCCGCCGAGGTCGTCGAGCTCTTCGCCGCTGAGGCCGGTCATGAGCGACACAGCAGCGGCGTCGGTGCCATTGAGCTGGCCGAGCGCAGCCTTGATCCCGGCGTTGATCTCATCGCGGTGGGCGTCGATGTACTCGCGCACGGCAGCGTCAACGATGTCCTTCTTCGAACGGGACATGAAGTGAGCTGCGTGCGACACGAGTTCGTCGGTAGCGGCGTCAACCTTGATCGGCGCAGTAGCGGTAACCATAGGGCTGCCCTCCTTCTCGGGTACCAAAGTACCAACAACTACCGTCTAGGCAAATCCAAATGCCCAAGGTGAATGCCGGGCGATCGGGTGCATCATCGATCCGCCCGTACGCGCAGGCCCGCACCGATAACCTAGGAGGCACCATGAATCTCGGGGGCGACGCCAACCGCCTTGCCGCGGAGGCGCGCGCCCGCGTATTGATAGACCGCCAGCTCACCGACGCGGGCTGGTCGGTGCAGGACAGCAGGTCGCTCAACCTGTTCGCGGCCCAGGGCGTCGCGCGCCGCGAGGCAACCATGGCGACCGGGCACGGTCGAGCCGACTACCTGCTCTACGTCGACCAACGGGTCGTCGGGGTGATCGAAGCCAAGCCGGAGGGCACTCCTCTGTCGGGTGTCGAGTGGCAGTCGGCGATGTACGCCGACGGCCTCCCGCCCGACGTAAAGCTCGCAGCGCTGACGAAGGACGGTCGGCTCCCCTTCGTCTTCGAGGCCAGCGGCACCGAGACCCACACGTAACCGCTCACGGCACCACCGGCAAGAATCGGTGGCTCTTCGCCGGGGAGGGCGACGAACCACCGCACCAGAACACCGTCGGCTACTGGTGGCGCAAGACGCTGCGGGACGCCGGCCTGTCAGGAATAAAGCTCCACAACCTCCGCCACTTCTACGCCTCCGGTCTCATCGCCGCCGGTTGCGACGTCGTGACCGTCCAACGGTCGCTCGGCCATGCGAAGGCAACCACGACCCTCAACACCTACGCACACCTCTGGCCTACCGCCGAGGACCGTACGAGGAAGGCAGCGGAGTCGATCATGTCTTCGTCGCTCGGGCAGCAGGGAACGGGAGCCGCTCGCAGACTAGGCCCCTGAACTCCGACCCGAGCAAGATCCGCGCCCTGAAGGTGGTCCACGACGCGCAAGTTTCACCGCGCGACGTCGCGACAATCGATTTCGAGCAGAGTTGACTGCCGAACCGCCCTCCCCGCGAACCCACGGTCATCGCCAAGGCTCAAGCCCATGCGGCACCCGCGACCGGCAAGACCTCGGTGGCCGACTACCTTCGCGCGACCTACGGGGCGCGTGCATTCAGCTACGGACAGGCGCTGCGAGATCACGCCAGCTTGCACGGCATCAGCCATCAGGAGCTTCGAGATCAGTCATCGAACGTTGTGACCGCGGACCTTATCGCGGAGCTCGACGCCAGCTTGCCGATGCTGCTCGCCGGATGGCGTGAGGACGGTCCGGTGGTCATCGACTCGCACGCGGTCACCAGTGAAGTGTCGGGACTCAGGGCGCTTCCGTATAGCATCGACGCGCTCACTGCAATCGGCACATAACGCAGATCGTCTGCGTCATCGCAGACGGAGAGACCCTACTCGGACGCATCCGTGCGACGCCCGAAGGCAGGCGAGCCGACGATCGGTGGAAGCTGGAGCAGTTGAACAACACCCAACTGGCATTCTCTGCCGCGTACGCTCGCACACTCAGGATCGGGCTATCGGTAATTGACGCGCGCTCGTCCCGGGAGGACGTCTGTCGCGCGGTGGCCTCGCGCTGCAATCTCGTACCTTGAGCTGCGGGTCGGTAGGGAGCTTGGCGTGCACAGGATGCGGACAGTTGGCTCGGCGATCACGATGCGTCCATGAGTGAATGTTCAGTTAGTCGGACGAAGTACGGCGCCACAAGGTCGGCCGTGAACGAAACCGTGTAGCTCGAGGGGATCAGACCAAGGGCGCAGGCAATCCGACGCACCACTGACGTGACCTGCGAGGCGCCAACCTTGGAACCTGACCGCAAGTTCTGGACGTGGGTGGATGCGAAGGATTGACGTGGACGGACGCTGACACCAAGTGGCTGCTCGCTGCGACAGACCAGGGCATAGTGGTGGCTCTTGCTTGGACTGATCCGGCTCGTGACACGCCAAGAGTCCTGAAGCTCGAAAGGCTCGCCGTCGAGGCCGACCCCGCGATGCCACACCGCGACCTGCGCGGGTGCGACGTCGCGCGCTGCCGGTCGTGATCGCATCGGCGTAAAGACGACCTGAGGTTCGATGGCGTGCGCGAGGAGGGCTTCAACGGACGGGCCGATGGCGTTGCCAACTCCCCAGAGGAACGTGCCGCCGCTGGCCAACCGCTCGGATTCCTTACGCTCAAGGATCGCGCCAATGTCCTCACCGGCCTCGGTGCCGTACTTCGTCCAACAGAACAGATCGGGGAGGAGCTCTGCCGTACTATCCGTGTCGACATCGTGGAGCATGCCCCGACAATAGAGGTGTACCCGGGGTCACCGAGGCACCGGGACGGGTGTGTCCGGTCGTCGAGTACCGGGGAGGAGTAGTTGTGGCGCTTACTCCCAAAGCCCTACGCGTCGAGCTCAGTCGCGCCGGCATCGCCAACGCCGCTGTCGACGCCGCCTGGCCACAGTGGTGGAGCTCCGAGGCGGAGTCGTCGCTGTCAGCCACTGCCGAACTGACGTTCACAGTGGCCCGTCGCCTGGGCCTCTCGCCCCAGGACCTGCTTGACGGCGAAGCGCGCTTTGTCTGGCGCGACGAGACCAAATTCAAGCGTCTAACGGCGGCCGCATCCGCCGAGGAGCAAGCCCTCTCTTCCTTTGGCTGCGCCGTGGCACGGACGGCCGTCGCCGGCGCAGTTCCGGGTGACTCGAGCGCGACATACAGCGCCCACGAGATTCGTGATGCGGTTCTGCATGAGGCCCCGTTCGTTCACGCCGAGGCGCTGCTCGCGTTTGCTTGGGGCATCGGTATTCCGGTGCTGCAACTGCGCATCTTCCCGCTGGCGCAGAAGCGGATGCACGCGATGACCGCGGCAGTTGGTGGTCGGGCGGCCGTCCTGCTGGCCCGCGACTCGTCCTACCTCGCACCAATGACGTTCACGCTGGCCCACGAAATCGGTCACGTGATGCTCAACCACTTGATTGGCGCGACTGCTGTGGTGGACTTCGAGGACCCGCTGGTCTCTCCCGAGCCGGGTGACGACGAAGAAGCCGAGGCCGATCGATTCGCACTGGAGCTGCTGACCGGTCAGCCGGAACCCGTAGTGCTGACCGACATCGAGCGTTTCTCGGCGACTCAGCTCGCCAACGCAGTCGAGCAACAAGGCCCGCGCCTCGGCATCGAGCCGGGGGTGTTGGCCATGTGCGCCGGGCACACCACCAAGCAGTGGGACAAGGTCTACGGCTCACTGAAGATCATCGCCCCTGGCCAACAGGACGTGCCGCGTTGGCTCAACTCGATTGCAGAGCGGCAGCTGGACTGGCCAGCGATTCCGGAGGACAGCCAGGACTACCTCCGAGTCGTGATGGGGTTGCCACGCGACGATGTGTGAACTTCTGCTCGACGTCGACGTCGTCATGAAATTGGCCGCCTACGACCTTCTTGACGTGATCGCACACCCTGGATGTGCGCCGGACTGCAGCGGCCGTCGCGGGGTGATCGCCACAACTCGGTTTGTGGCACGGAAGCGCTTGAGACGGAAGACCGCCGATACAGAATCAGCCCAAGCCCGGCTCGCGGCCTTCCTAGGGGACGCTGTCGAGCTCGAGCCAACCGACGATGAACTGGGGCTGGCTGCCGACATCGAGGCGGAGGCGGCCATAGCTGGGTTGGAACTCGACTCTGGCGAGAGTCAGCTGTGCGCGATCGCCATCGCGCGAAGTATCCCTGCCCTGCTGACCGGCGACAAGCGGGCCATCGCAGCAGCCGAGGCACTCCTCGAGACAGTTGCCGAGTTGGCAGCGCTGACGGAGCGCATCGCGTGCCTCGAACAAGCCATGACCTTGGCGGTGCAGCGGCTCGGGGCGCTGCCGGTGCGTGCCCTGGTAATGGCCGAGCTGGGCATGGACACAGCGATCAACATCTGCTTCCAGTTCACGAACCCGGCGGTCGACGAGACCTTCGAGCCTTCTGGCTTGTCGAGCTATATCAACAGCGTTCGTGCAAGCGCACCGACGCTGCTGATCCCGGGGGACATGTTGGAACTGCCGTCAGTTGCGTAGGAACACCGCGTAGGGCGCGACGACGTTGGCCCGCAACCTAATCTGGACCATCTTGGGCTCACCGGCCGGCTCATCCGTAACCTCCAAGCACGCCTTGTCGACCCGGCCCTGGATGTAAGTCGCGCCGACCTTGCCTCGACTCGGGCCGATGGCAACGCGTGTCCGTGACAGATCAACCAGTTCATCGACCTCGTCGAGCGAGTCGACCAGCAGGGCGTACCGCGACCCGACGCAGTTGATGCCCTTGGGGACCGGCTTCCACCTGACGCCGTCCTCCGAGTACTCGTCAGCGCGCACGGGCTCAGCGAAGTGGTTCGATGTCATCGGCTGCATTGCCAGCACGATCGGCCCCACGCTTCCCATGGCGAAGGGCCGCACCATGGACGACGGGTGACAGGTGTTGCCGCCATAGCCCCAGAAGGCCATGCCTTCGGCCTCGATCTCGGCTCGCTTGCGGCCGATGATGTCGGACAGCTCCTCGCTGGCGTGGGTGCCGACCTTCATGTACAAGATGTTGTCGCCGGGCTCGATGGTCATCTCACTCCTCCTCGTCGAGCAGCTCGAACTCGTACTCGTTGGTGTTGGCCCGGCCGTAATCGACGCGCTGGCGCTCGCGGACGTAACGAACATAGGGGCTGGCCGACTTCCCATAGAAGTGGTCCAGCTGTTCGCGGCCACGGATTGCTTCGCTCTGCGGCACATGTCCGCTGTCGGGCAGGGATGCGATCATCAGGTTGCAGGACTTCAGATCGGGGGCGTCGTCCAGGTGATACGCGTGCAGCCGAGGCATCATGCGGCTGACAAAAAACTGCTGCTCGACGGCGAACTGCTGGACGCGGTGCAGCACCTGTTTGGGCCACGGCAGTTCGAGGTCGTCGGCGATCACGATCATGCCCTCGCCGCTGTAGTGCATCGCCTCCATGCCGCGCTGGGCGAAGACCTTGACGCTCTCGCCGGCGTTGCTCGCACCCCACGGCGGGTTGGTGTAGAAGCGGTCGTAGGGCTCGACGTCCGGGAAGGCGTCGAGGCAGTTGTAGAGCACGGCGTCAAGGTTGTCGAGGCGCTCCTTGTCGGCGAAGCGGGTCACCGCCTTGACGATGCGCTCGTCGAAATCGAACACGGTGATGTGCGCCGGCCCGGTGTCGAGGATCCCCTTGGCCGACAAGTAGGCCGTGCAGACACTGATGGCGTCGCCGTCGCCGATGAAGGCGAGCCGATTGCCGTCGGCCCAGCGGGAGACGAACTCGCTCTGCATGACCATGTCGCCGGTCTTCATGTAGATCTGATCGAACTCGCGCAAGGGCCGAGGGCGGTTCTGCACCACGTCGGAGACCGCATTGATGGCAGCCTTCAGGTCAATCTCGACCACCACTGCAATCACCACCTAGGTCGGACGCTCATTCTGGGCGCAGCAAGATCAGGCGAGCGCCACGTGGATCGCCCAGAAGATTACGCGGCGGATGGGTGTCCTCGCTGCGCAATTTCGCCATAGAGCCGCCCAAACGGACTCCGGCCATCCGCGCTCTCAGCCCCTGAGGGGCTCCTTCCGGCGGGGCCGCGTGAGCCATCCTGCTGAAATTCTTGCGGACTCTGTGCGGACTGGGAGGGGTCATACCCGTCTGACCTGCGCGAACGCGCCGACTCACACGTTGAAGCGGAACTCCACGACGTCGCCGTCCTGCATGACGTAGTCCTTGCCCTCCATGCGGACCCTGCCACTCTCGCGTGCCTTCAGCAGCGAGCCGGCCTCGAGCAGGTCGTCGAAGGAGACGATCTCGGCCTTGATGAAGCCGCGCTGGAAGTCGGTGTGGATCACGCCGGCGGCCTCGGGGGCGGTCGCGCCCTTCGGGATCGTCCAGGCGCGCGTCTCCTTGGGGCCCGCCGTCAGGTAGGTCTGCAGGCCGAGGGTCTCGAACCCGACCCGGGCGAGCACCTCGAGGCCAGGCTCCTCGACGCCCATCTCGCGCAGCATCTCGCGGGCCTCCTCGTCGTCGTCGAGCTCGACCAGCTCCGCCTCGAACTTCGCGTCCAGGAAGATCGCCTCGGACGGCGCCACGAGCTCCTGCATCCGCGCCTTGAGAGCCTCGTCGGCGAGCTCGTCGGCGTCGCAGTTGAAGACGTAGATGAACGGCTTGGCCGTGAGCAGCGACAGCTCCCGGACCAGCGTCCGGTCGACCTTCGTCGCGGTGATCGGAGTGCCGGCCTCCAGGTGGCCGAGCGCCTCCTTCGCGGCGTCCAGGTTGGCGACGAGCGACTTGTTGCCGCGGGCCTCCTTCTCCAGCCGGGGGATCGCCTTCTCGACGGTCTGGAGGTCCGCGAGGATCAGCTCGGTCTGGATCGTGGAGATGTCGTTGGCGGGGTTGACCTCGCCGTCGACGTGGGTGACGTCCTCGTCGCGGAACACCCGCGTCACCTGGCAGATGGCCGCGGACTCGCGGATGTGCGCGAGGAACTTGTTGCCGAGGCCCTCGCCCTCGGAGGCGCCGCGCACGATGCCCGCGATGTCCACGAACTCCACCGTCGCGGGCAGGATCCGGGCGGACCCGAACAGCTCCGCGAGCCTCGGCAGCCGGTCGTCCGGCACCCCCACGACGCCGACGTTCGGCTCGATCGTCGCGAACGGGTAGTTCGCCGCGAGGACGTCGTTCTTGGTCAGGGCGTTGAAGAGGGTCGACTTCCCCGCGTTGGGGAGTCCGACGATGCCGATGGTGAGAGCCACGGGCGGCAACTCTACGGCGCGGACGGACCGCGCCCGAATCAGCGCGGCGGCCGGATCGGGCCGCCGCCCGGCGGCACGGCCTCGAGCACCTCGAGGTCGTCACCGACCCGGATGGTCACTCCGGGGGTGTCCGGCACGAGGTTGATCCCGAACCAGGTGGCGCCGTCCCAGCGGCGGATCCTCGCGAGCGAGCGGATCGGCTCCTTCTCGCGTGCGGCGGTGTCGGGATCGATCGTGGTGAGCACGCATCGGTCGCAGCCCTTGACGGCCCGGAACACCGCGTCTCCGATCCGGATCCGGCGCCAGTCGTCCTCGGCCCACGCCCCGACGCCGCTGACGACGACGTTCGGCCGGAACCGCGTCATCGGCAGCGGCTCGCGGTCGAACGGCGACGACGCGAGCACCTCGTCGTTCACCGCGCCCAGCGAGGCCTCGGTCGCCAGCAGCAGCGGGTACCCGTCCGCGAACGACACCCGGTCGCCCGGCTCACTGAACTCGATGTTCGTCGGCCTGCGCATCGGGTCGTCGAGGTGCACGAGTCGCACGGCCCTGCCGAGGGCCTTGCTGAACCACGCATCGGCCTCCGGTCCGGCTGCGGCCGCGGTCAGCCGCGAGGACCAGATCTCCACCGGCACCTGGCCGGCGGGGTCCGGGACGCCCACCTCGAGGGCGGGCAGGTCGGGCGCGGTCAGGCGGAGTCCGTACGCCGTGATCTCGGGCGCGACGAGCACCAACCTGTTGACCTCTCGCGCGGTGACCACGACGCCCCGGTCGTCGACGACCATCCAGCGCCGGTCCCCCGCGAGGCCCCACGGGTCGACGGTCGCGACCTCGACGGCCGCACCCCGGCACGACTTGACCGGGAACCGGTGGATCGACGTCAGGCGGGCAGTCACGTCCTCACGCTACGGCGGGCTGCCGGGTCCAGGCGAACCGCAGCACGGTCACGGAGAACACCAGCGTGAGCGCCACGATCACGGCCTCGACGGCGCCACCCCCGCCGGAGGTGAAGATGCCGTGCTCGACGTCGTACAGGAAGTCCATCCCGAACAGGTACATCCCCGCCGAACCGGCACAGGTCAGCCAGAACGTCGCCGACCCGTTGTCCCGCACGAGCGCCACCAGGGCGAGCACGCACGCGAGGCCCAGCCAGAGGTCGGCGAGCGGGAGGCGTTCTCGAAGTCGTAGTACGCCTGGGTGTGCTCGCTGGCGAGCGCGTCGCGATCGGTGAACCAGATCGACCAGTACGCGACGTCGATCAGGATCGCGATGGCGAGCATCGCCTGCACGGTGCGCCTCATGGGCGCATCGTGGCAGACGTCAGTGCTTGACGAGGCGCACCACGACGCCCTCGGGTCCACTGCCCCAGCACGTGCCGGGCACGCACTGCACCGCGTCGAGGTCGAGCCGGCTGAAGCGCGTCCAGTGCTTCCCGCCGTTGCGGGTCAGGTCGCTGCCGGACGGCCCGACCGCGACGGCGACGTCGTCGGTCCGCCAGTCGACGCCGGAGCGGTAGCCGGAGAGATCGCCGCCGTTGCGCCAGTGGCGGCCGTGTGAGTGGGAGTACGCCGAGGCATGGGCCCCGCGGTTCTCGTGCTCGAAGTCGCCGCCCACGGCGAGACCGACACCGGAGCGGAACGCCAGCGAGAACACCCCGCCCGCGGCCGAGGCCGGGATCGTCGAATCCGTGGCGGTCCAGTGCTTGCCCCGGTCGTGGCTGGCGAAGACGCGCGCCACGGACCCGCCCGAGGCGAGGTAGGCGTCGTGCGCCCCGGCCGTGACCAGGCAGGTGCCGCTCGCGGCGAACCCGAACTCGCCCTTCTTCGCCCGCGGCATCCCGGCCGGGTCGACCCGCCGCCACGAGGCGCCGCCGTCGTGGGTGGCGATGATCCGGAACCTGCCGTTCACCGGGTCGCTCATCGCGAGCCCGTTCTTGCCGCCGGGGTACATCGCCATGCAGTCGTAGAACGCCTTCCTGTCCCGGTTGACGAAGGCCTTCGTCCAGGTCCGCCCGCCGTTGGTGGTGCGGTAGATCCGGCTGTCGCGGCCGTTGCCGATCGACATCACGAGCGCGACGTGAGCGCTTCGGGCCTCGACGTCGCGGAACAGCAACCCCTTCGCACCCGCCGGCGAGACGTTCTGCCAGGTGCGGCCGGCGTCCGTCGTACGCCAGACGCCACCGGCGCTGCCGCCGACCCAGGCGGTGCGCGCGTCGACCGCGTCGAGGCCGCGGAACTGCTGGTCGGTGTGGACGTCGACGTGCCTCCAGTGCGGCAGCGGCGCGGCGGCGTGTGCCGAGCCTGCGAGCGAGACGGCGAGGGAGACGGCGAGGAAGGCGACTGACAGGATGCCGAGAAGTCTGCGCATTCCAGCACTGTAAGCCCGATCGTCGCGTCAAGATGCCGGGGTGAGGCTCGCAAATCGACGAGACCACCAGGTGCACCTCCACGAGGAGCAGTGGCGCACCGCGAACCGCGACGGGCAGCCGCCGCCGGCCTGGGAACGAGGGCACGACGACACCTGGAAGCTGGACCCGGGCCAGGAGGTCGTGGTCGCCGCCCGGTTCGCCGACTACACGGTGCCGTTCAGGATCCACTGCCACATGCTGGAGCACGAGGACCACGGGATGACAACGACGTTCGAGGTCGTCCCGTAGCCGGTCGGCCTGCCTCACTAGGGTGGCCCGCGTGCGCATCGCCACCTGGAACGTCAACTCCCTCCGCTCCCGCATCGACCGCGTCGAGGCCTTCCTGGACCGGCACGAGATCGACGTGCTCGCGCTCCAGGAGACCAAGGCCCGCGAGGACCAGCTGCCGCTGATGGGCATCGAGGCGCGCGGGTACGACGTCGCGGTCGCCGGGGTGAACCAGTGGAACGGGGTCGCGATCATCAGCCGGGTCGGGCTCGACGACGTCGAGACCGGGTTCCCGGGACAGCCGGGATGGGGCGAGGTGGCCGAGCCGGAGTCGCGGGCGATCGGCGCGACCTGCGGCGGCGTACGCCTGTGGTCGTTGTACGTGCCCAACGGCCGCAAGCCCGACGACCCCCACTACGTCTACAAGCTCGACTGGCTGGCCAAGCTGCGGACCGCCGCCCACGAGTGGCGCGACGGCGCCACCGCGCTGGTCGGCGACTGGAACATCGCACCCCGCGACGAGGACGTCTTCGACATCGCGCAGTTCGCGACGTCGACCCACGTCACCCCGCGCGAGCGGGCGGCGTTCCAGGCGCTCCTCGACGACGGGTACGTCGAGGTGACCCGCGCCCACGCGCCGGGCTACACGTACTGGGACTACTACCGCCAGCGGTTCGAGCGCGACCGCGGCCTCAAGATCGACTTCGTGCTCGGCTCGCCGTCGTTCGCCGCCCGGGTGACCGGCGCCTTCATCGACCGCGAGGAGCGCGCCGGCACCGGCGCCTCCGACCACGCGCCGGTGGTCGTCGACCTCGACTGACGGGTCGGTCGACCTGGACCTCGACCTCGCGCTCGACCGCCTCAGGTTCACCGCGGACCCGAACAACGACCCCACTGTCGGTGGCCCCCGCCATGCTGGCGCCATGACCGCAGTGACGCTCTTCCTCACCCTGCTCGTCGGGCTCGGCCTGGGTGGCCTGCTCGGCGTGCTGTGGTCGCGTTCGCGCACCCCGTACGTCGCCGGCCTGGTCGACCAGGCCGAGGTGATGCAGGGGCTGGACCGCCTCAGCGACCAGATGCAGCACCTCGACCGGGCCCGCGCGACCTGGCAGGGCCAGTTCGACACCCAGGTCGAGCAGCTCCAGCGCGAGACGCGCTCGCTGTCGACCGCGCTGCGCAAGCCGCAGGTGCGCGGGCGGTGGGGCGAGCTGCACCTGCGCCGCGCCGTGGAGCTCGCCGGGCTCGTCGACCGGTGTGACTTCGCCGAGCAGGTGCGGCTCGACGACGGCGCCCGCCGGCCCGACCTGGTCGTCCACCTGGTCGGTGGTCGCAGCGTGATCGTGGACGCCAAGGTGCCGCTCGACGCCTACCTCGACGCCACCTCGACCGACGACGACGACCAGCGCGAGCACCACCTCCGCCGCCACGCCGGGCAGCTGCGCACCCACGTCGACGCGCTCGGCTCCAAGCAGTACTGGCGCTCGCTCACCGAGACCCCGGAGTTCGTGGTGCTGTTCGTGCCGGCCGAGTCCTTCCTCGCGGCGGCGCTGGAGACCGACGGGTCGCTCATCGAGTACGCCGCCGCGCGGCAGGTCGTGCTCGCGACCCCGACCACGCTGATCGCCCTGCTGCGCACGGTCGCCCACGGCTGGAGCCACGAGGCCCTCGCCGACCAGGCCCGCGAGATCCACCGGGCGGGCCGCGAGCTGCACGGCCGGCTGGCCGGCCTGAACGCCCACCTCGACCAGCTGGGCCGGTCCATCAACGCCGCGGTCGGCCACTACAACCAGACAGTGGGCTCGCTGGAGTCGCGGGTGCTGGTCAGCGCCCGGCGGTTCGGCGACCTGCCCGCACCCCGCCAGGTGGAGTCGCAGACCCGGTCGATGGCACCGGTCGACCTGCGGGTCGTGGACCGGCGCGCCGCCGACGGCGAGGAGGGCACGGACCATACCGTGGCCCTGTGAGCCAGCGCCGGACTCTCTGGGAGGAGGGGCGCGAGCCAGGCCGTCAGGTCGTCGCGCTCGGGCTGGCGCTCGCCCTCACCGCGGTGGTGCTGGACCAGGCGGTCTTCGGGCACGTCGGGCCGTTCTTCGACGTCTGCTACGTGCTGATCTGCATCGCGATGGCGCTCGCCGTCCGGCCGAGCGACTTCTTCACCGTCGGCGTGCTGCCACCGCTGCTCATGGTCGCGGTGTTCACGCTGCTCGGCCTCACCCGCCCCGACGTGATCGCGGACCAGGGCGACGGCGTGATCCAGGCCGTCGTCTCCGGGCTCGGCCACCACGCGGCCGCGCTGGTCACCGGCTACGCCCTGTGCCTGGGGATCCTCGCGGTCCGGCAGCGGGTGCTCACGCAGTCGCGGCCTCCGGCCCGCAGCGCCCACTGACAGCGACCACTGACGGCGCCCAAGTGACAGCGCCCACCGGCGTCAGGCGGCCTCGAAGCGCGCGGGGTCCCCGGCGCCGAGGCGCACCACCTCGGGGTAACCCTCCGACCAGTCGATCACCGTCGTCGGCTCGGCGAGCGTCTCGCCCGCCTCGACGACGACGTCGACGGCGTGGTCGAGCTCCTCCTTGATCTCCCAGCCCAGGCTGCGCGGCTCCGTCTCGCCGGGCAGGATCAGGGTGCTGGTGAGCAGCGGCTCGCCGAGGGTGTCCAGCAGCGCCTGCACGAAGACGTGGTCGGGGATGCGGACGCCGACCGTGCGCTTCTTCGGGTGCATCAGCCGGCGCGGCACGTCCTGGGTCGCGGGGAGCACGAACGTGTACGGCCCGGGCGTCGCCGCCTTGATCGCGCGGAACGCCGAGTTGTCGAGCTTCACGAACTGCCCGAGCTGGGCGAAGTCCTTGCACATCAGCGTGAAGTGGTGCTTGTCGTCGAGCCCGCGGATCCGCAGGATCCGGTCCCGTCCGTCGCGGTTGCCCAGCTGGCAGCCGAGGGCGTAGCCGGAGTCGGTCGGGTAGGCGATGAGCTGGTCCTCGCGCAGCGCGTCCGCGATCTGCTGGACCAGCCTGGGCTGCGGATTGTCGGGGTGTACGTCGATGAAGCGGGCCATCAGACTCGGCCGGCCGCCTTGAGGTCGCGGCGCAGCTCCGGTGGCAGCGCGAAGATCAGCGACTCCTCGGCACTGTGCACGGCCCGGGCGTCCGGGTAGCCCCGGTCGGAGAGGAACGACAGCACACCGTTCACGAGCTCCTCCGGCACGCTCGCCCCCGAGGTGACGCTGACGGTGCTCACACCCTCGAGCCAGGCCTCGTCGATCTCCGAGGCGTCGTCGACGCGGTACGCCGCGTGCGCGCCGGCCTCGAGCGCGACCTCGACCAGGCGCACCGAGTTCGAGGAGTTGCCGGAGCCCACGACGATGACGAGATCGGTGCCGGCGGAGATCTCCTTGACCGCGAGCTGGCGGTTCTGGGTGGCGTAGCAGATGTCGTCGCTCGGGGGGTCCAGCAGCTCGGGGAACCGCTCCCGGATCGCGGCCACGGTCTCCAGCGTCTCGTCGACCGAGAGCGTGGTCTGCGACAGCCACGCCACGCGAGAGGGGTCACGCACCACGATGCCGGCGACGTCGTCGGGTCCTTGCACCAGCTGGATGTGCTCGGGCGCCTCCCCCGCGGTGCCCTCGACCTCCTCGTGGCCAGCGTGGCCGATCAGGAGGATGTCGTAGTCCTCGTTCGCGAAGCGCTTGGCCTCGTGGTGCACCTTGGTCACCAGCGGGCAGGTGGCGTCGATGGTCTTGAGCGAGCGGGCCTCCGCCTGGCGGTGCACCTCGGGCGAGACGCCGTGCGCGGAGAACACCACGGTCTCCCCCGCCGGCACCTCGTCGAGCTCCTCCACGAAGATCGCCCCGCGACCCTCGAGGTCGGCGACGACGTGCTTGTTGTGGACGATCTGCTTGCGCACGTAGACGGGGGCGCCGTACAGGTCCAGCGCCTTCTCGACGGTGATCACGGCGCGGTCGACACCGGCGCAGTAGCCGCGCGGCGCCGCCAGCAGGACGGCCCGGTCGGCGTCCTCCGGCGACAGGATCGGCGGCATGCCCATGTCGGTCGTCATGTGGCCAGTCTAGGAGCGTCGGCGCTATCCCCTAATCTCGCCCGCATGGCCCTGGAGACCTCGCTCGAGTCGCCGGCCCCGGTCCGGCAGGTCGCGAACGCGATCGCGGGCTGGGTCGACCGGCTCGGCGCCGTCTGGGTCGAGGGCCAGGTCGCGCAGGTCAGCCGCCGTCCCGGCATGAACACCGTCTTCCTCACGCTCCGCGACGCGGTCGCGGACATCTCGGTCCCGGTGACCTGCTCGCGCACCCTCTTCGACGGGCTCAACCCGCCCCTGGTCGAGGGCGCCAGCGTGGTCGTGCACGCGAAGCCGTCGTACTACGCCAACCGCGGCACGCTCTCCCTCTACGCCCGCGACATCCGGATGGTCGGCCTCGGCGAGCTGCTCGCGCGCCTCGAGCGGCGCCGCCAGCTGCTCGCCGCGGAGGGGCTCTTCGCGACCGAGCTGAAGCGTGCCCTGCCGTTCCTGCCCGGCACCGTCGGCCTGGTCACCGCACCCAACAGCGCCGCCGAGCGCGACGTGCTGGAGAACGCTCGCCGCCGCTGGCCGGCGGTCCGCTTCGAGGTCGCGTACGCCGCGATGCAGGGTCCACGCTCCGCCGCCGAGGTCATCGAGGCGGTCGAGCGGCTGGACCGGCACGCCGACGTCGAGGTCATCGTGGTCGCCCGCGGCGGCGGCTCGGTGGAGGACCTGCTGCCGTTCTCCGACGAGGCGCTGGTCCGCGCGGTCGCGAAGGTCCGCACGCCGGTCGTCTCGGCGATCGGCCACGAGCCCGACCAGCCGCTCCTCGACCTGGTCGCGGACGTCCGGGCGTCCACGCCGACCGACGCCGCGAAGCTCGTCGTACCCGACGTCGCCGAGGAGGCCCGCAACGTCGTGCACGCCCGCCAGCGGATCCGCGCCGCCCTCACCGGCTGGCTGGCCCGCGAGCAGGCCGGCCTCGACGCGCTGCGGTCGCGCCCGGCGCTCGCCGATCCGCGGACCCTGCTCGACGCGCGCCTCGAGGAGGTCCACCGGCTCCGCGACCGGGCCCGCCGCACCCTCGGCCACGCCCTCGACCGCGCCGCGGACGACGTCGGCCACCAGCGCGCCCGCGCGCGCGCCCTGTCGCCGCTCGCGACGCTGCAGCGCGGGTACGCCGTGCTCCAGGACGCCGACGGCCACGTCATCACCTCCGTCGCCGGCGTCGCCGCGAAGCAGAAGATCAGCGTCCGGGTCGCCGACGGCCGCATCCACGCCACCACCACCAGGACCGAGCAGCTCGAGGAGACCGATGGCCGAGAAGAAGACTGAGACGCCGTCGTACGAAGAGGCGCGCGAGGAGCTGGTCGAGGTGGTCCGCGCGCTCGAGGCCGGCGGCACCACCCTCGAGGAGTCGCTCGCGCTGTGGGAACGCGGCGAGAAGCTCGCCACGATCTGCCAGGACTGGCTCGACGGCGCCCGCAAGCGCCTCGACGCGGCCGTGGAGAAGGACGCCGGCCCGGACGTCTAGACCTTCCCGCGTAACCCGGTGCGGACAGGAGTCGTTGCGGCGTCGGCGGGAAACCCCCGTACACCTGTCGTTTCGCCCCTGGAGCCACCATGCCCCTGCGCGCCCGCATCGCCGCCCTCGCCGCCCTCGCGCTGATCGGGAGCGCCGCCGGCGCCGCGGTCCCCGCGACCGCGGCCCGCCACCACTCTCACCCGGTGGCCGACCCGGGCGTGACCGTCCCGTACTCCCAGGTGCTGCGGCAGCCCGGTGGCTACCAGTTCCGGGCCGTGCTCACGGACGCGAGGGCAGGCGGTCTCTTCGAGGTCGACGGCTACAGCGTGAGCCGCGACCGGGCCGGCACCTGGCACTACGTGTCCGGCCGGGACGCGCACGGCCGGGTCCAGCTCGCCCGCGCGGTCGGCACCGCCGGCCCGCCCGCGTCCGTCGCACCGCACGCCGGCCGGCAGCAGACGCGGGTGAGCGCGAAGGAGGAGGCGGCCCGCGCCAGCATCCTGCGCCAGCTCCAGGTCGCGTCCTACCGGGCCCAGCTCGCGGCCGCCGCCGAGGGCGAGGAGCGGGTCTTCCACGTGCCCGCGCTGATGCTGGCGACCTGGTACGACGAGGACGCCGGCGAGACGACGCCGCAGTTCCACGACGGCCACGACGCCGCGTACTTCAAGAAGATCCTCGACGGCTTCGGCGGCAACCCGAACGGCTCGGTCACGCAGTTCTACTACGAGGCGTCGTTCGGCCAGTTCCTGGTGGAGATCGACGTGTTCGGCCCGTACACCTCGGCCGAGTCGATCGGCGACCCGTGCCACTACGGCACGCCCGACGACGGCGACCTCAAGGTCACCGACCCGGCCGGCTCGGTGCTCGGCGTGGGCGGCGCGGGCGCCCTCGGCATGGCGGTCGAGGCGGTCCCGCAGACGTTCGCCGACCCGGGCATGGACTGGTCGAAGTACGACAACGACGGCGACGGCCAGGTCGACTTCACGATCATCATCCACTCCGGCTCCGACCACGCGTTCACCAGCGACCCGTGCGACACGCACTCCCACGCGCTGCAGGCGACCCTCGGCCTGCCATCGACCGCGGAGAGCACGCTCGGCCTGCCGGCGGGCACCCTCAAGGCCGGCATCCCGACCAACAGCCCGGGCGTCTTCGTCGACCGCGTGGTGACCATCCCCGAGCGCGGCTCGCTCAAGGACCCGCTCACGATCGGCGTCGCCGCCCACGAGATGGCGCACGCCCTCGGGGAGCCGGACTACTACGACACGGCGTACACCTCGAACGGCACCGGCGACTTCGACATCATGGCCGGCGGCTCGTACATGGGTGACCCGGCGGGCTCGAACCCGACGATGTTCAACCCCGCCACCCGGGTCTTCCAGGGGTGGGTCACGCCGACCGTCGTGCACGGCGACCTGCCCGGCTACACCCTGGCGCCTCGCACCGCGCTGCCGGCGAAGGGCTACCACGTCGGCATGGTCGACCCGAACCTGCTGCTCGTCCCGACCTACGAGGTAGCAGTCGGCGACACCGACTCCCTGGGCCACACCTGGACCCAGGAGGACGTCTACGGCCTCGCGACGGACCCGAAGACCGGCAAGTTCGTCGTCGAGGGCTACTACGTGGAGAACGTCAGCCGCGACGCGGTGACGACGAAGCTGTCCCCGCAGAACCCGTCCGGCTCGATGTTCGACCACCGGCAGCACGCCTCGGGCCTGCTGGTGTGGCACTTCGACTACTGGCGGCAGTCCACGACGTACTTCGGGCACGGGAACGACGCGCAGAGCGACCCGAACCGCTACCAGATGGACGTCGAGGAGTTCGACCAGAACGACAACACCCAGGAGCTCCAGCTGAACTACAGCCGCGGCAACCCGGCCGACTTCCTGGTCGGCGCCGCGACCGGCATCACCTCCGGCACCCACGAGGCGCCGCCCGGCGTACCGACCACGTCCGGTGAGCCGCAGGACCCGGTCGAGCTGACCGGCACATCCGCGCCGGTCGCGGGCGGCTCGGTCCAGTTCGACGTCGAGGACAACCCGAACAACCAGGTGATGACGGTGACGGTCGCGAGCGACAACATGGGCGACTGCAAGCTGTCGCTCACCGACCCGTCGGGCACGACGACCGCCGAGTCCGACGCGGGCAGCTTCGGCGATCCCGAGTCGATCACGGTCAAGAAGCCGGCCGCCGGGACGTGGACCGCCAACGTCGGCGACTTCGCGGCCTGCCTCCAGTTCTCCGGCCGCGCCGTCTTCACCGGGGCCAGTGCGTTCAACACCCAGGGCGCGGCCGACACCTGGTCGAGCTGGACCGAGAAGCCGACGGGCTGGGCGTTCACCAACGTGTCCGGCTACGGCAACGGCATCGACAACAGCCCGGAGTCCGGCGACACGAGCACGATCACGCTCGACGTGCTCGACCTGTCCGGCGACAAGGACGTCTCCCCCGGCTTCGTCACCGGCCGCCTGAACGCCGGCCGCGACAACGTCCTCACCGTCCCGGTCTTCTCCAACGGCGGCAAGGCGCCCGGCAAGGTCGACGTCGTCGTCCACTCCCGGACCGTCAACGGCCCGGTGGTCGCCCGCAAGCAGGTCGGCCTCGGCGCCTACGAGCGCAAGGACGTCCGCTTCACCTACCGGCCGGCGCGCGAGGGCGTCACGAAGCTGGTGACCGTCGTGGATCCGGCCGACCGGATCAGCGAGGGCAGCGAGCGCAACCAGGCGCAGGTCACGACGCTGTGGTCCGGCCCGAAGGACCCGAGCGTCCTGGTCGTCGACGACGACCAGACCCTGGCCCACGAGCGTGCGATCGCCGGCGCCCTGGCGGCGCTCGGCGTGCCGTACGCGATCACCGCCGAGTCCCCCAGCGCCACCGAGATGGGCAGGTACGGCGCGGTGATCTGGGAGAACGGCACGGACCGCGGACCCGGCGTCCTGGCGCCCGGTGACGTGGCCGCGCTGAAGCGCTACCTCGACGGTGGCGGCCGGCTGCTGCTCAGCACGAACCGCCCGGACGGCGTGTCGAGCGTGGTCGACCCGACGTTCGCGGGCCAGTACCTCGGCATCCGCACGCCGGAGGGCAACGCGTCGTACGTCGCCTCGCAGTCCGGAGCCCTCACGTTCAGCGGTGCCGGCCTGCTGAAGGGCACCCAGGTGACCAGCCTGCAGGCCCCGGCGCGGCCGTTCTTCGGCCTCTCCGGGCTCTCCTCGGCCGGCAACGGCGCCCTCGGCACCGCGATCGACCCGCTGGGCACGGCGACCGGGATCCTCACCGCGCCGGAGTCGGCCCTGGCCGCGGTCGTCCCCGCCGAGGACCCGCCGTACGTCGGCATCGCGGTCGACGGAGACGCGGCGCACCACTCGTTCCGGACCGTGACGCTCGGGTGGAACCTCGGCGACGACGCGAAGGCGGCCGACACCGTCGACCTGCTCGGCACCGTGCTCAAGCACTTCGGGGTGAGGACCGGCCGGTACCACCCGGCCGGCAAGCCGGTCGTCTACACGACCGCGGTCCGCGACGACATCGTCGGCCGGGCGATCCCGGTGACCGCGGTGGTGCTCGGGGGGCGGGCGGCGCCGGTGGTGCTGCACTACCGGACGCACGACGGCGTGTGGAGGTCCGCGCCGATGAGGTCCACCGGGTACGGCACCTACCAGGGGAGGATCCCGGGCAGCGTCGTCACCTTCCACGGCGTCGACTACTACCTGACGGTCCGTGGTCGCTCCGACCTGCCCGGCTATCCCGGACCCCTGTTCCACGGAGTCGGTGTCGCCATCGGCTAGGCCGACAGGGCTAGGGCTTCAGCGGCTCGGTCGTCAAGGACTCGACCAGTGTCTGCAGCTCCGTCTGGGGGGCGGAGCCATAGACGAGGACGGTCTGGCCACCGACCTCGGCGGCGTACCCATGGTCGCCGCCGGGGTCGGAGAACGTCAGCCACCGGGACGCGACCGCGCTGTCGAGCGTGACCGGGTCGCCCTCGATGGCGTCGGTGCCGACGTAGGTGTCGACCAGCTCGGCGACGTCCTCGTCCTCCTCGTGCAGCCCCGCGAAGTGGTCGTCGGACGTGGTCATCGCGAGGTCCAGCACCGGGCGGTCGCCGGTGTCGAACGTCGCGTCCTTGACGAACCAGCCGTCCGGCAGCTCGGCGGGGTACGCCGGGGTGATGCCGGCCTGCTGGATGCTGACGACCAGGGACCGGTAGTCCACCGGCTGCGGGTCGTACTCCGGGGTGTCCCGGAAGGCGGCGCGGAAGACGACGATGCCGAGCACGACGAGCACGAGCACGATCATCGAGCCGGCGAGCCCGCCGAAGCTCCGCTGGTACCGGCTCGGCTGACCGGTGTCTGACGCCTGGGTCACCGGCCCATCCTCGCAAGTCCTCTAGGGTCGCCGCGTGCCGCCCCTCGACGCGATCCCGCTGGCGGCGCTCCTCGTGCTGCTCGTGACCGCGTACGTCCACCCCTCGGCGCGCACCGAGCTCGCTGTCGGCCTCGCCGCCGCCGCGGCCACCCTCGCGACCGGCATCCTCGACGCCGGCGACGTCGAGGCGGTGCTGCGCCACCTCGGGCCGGTGGTGCTCTTCCTCGTCACGATCCTCGTGGTCGCGGACGTCTGCGCGCGGGCCGGGCTGTTCGCGGCCGCCGCCGCCCGGATCCGGCACGCCAGCTCGGGCCGCCCGGTCCGGCTGTTCACGGGCGTCTTCCTGCTCGCCGCCGTCGTGACCTCGGTGCTGAGCCTGGACGCGACCGTCGTGCTGCTCACCCCGGTCGTGGTCGCAGCCGCCGCGGCCGCGGGGACGTCGGTCTGGCCGGGCTCGCACGCGTGCCTGCGGATGGCCAACTCCGCCTCGTTGCTGCTCCCGGTCTCGAACCTGACCAACCTGCTCGCGATGCCGCACCTCGACCTCACCTTCGGGGGATTCGCCGTCGTGATGGCGCCGGTGCTGCTCGCGGTCCTCGTGGTGGAGTACGTCGTCCTGCGGCTGCTGTTCCGCCGCGAGCTCGCCACCCCCGGCGAGCCGGCGGACGACGGCCCGGACCCGAGGCTGGAGCCGGTGCCGCTGGTCGTCGTCGCGCTGATGCTGGCCGGCTTCGCGGTCGGGTCGCCGCTCGGCGTCGACCCGTGCTGGATCTCGGCGGCAGCCGCCGTGGCTCTCGTCGCCTGGGCGCGACACCGTGGGCTGGTCACCCCGAGCCAGGCGGGTCACGCCGCGCACCCGGCCTTCGCGGTGTTCGTGCTCTGCCTCGGGATCGTCGTCGCGGCCCTGTCGACGGGGTTCCTCGGCGACCTGGTCGCCGACCTGGTGCCCGGCGGGACGTCGTACGCCGACCTGCTGGCGATCGCCGTCCTCGCCACCGTGCTCGCGAACCTGCTCACGAACCTCTCGGCCACGCTGCTGCTGGTGCCGCTGGTCGCCCCGCTCGGCGACACGGCGGTGCTCGCCGCCCTGCTCGGGCTGAACATCGGGTCCGGCCTCACCTACACGGGCTCGCTCGCGAACCTGCTGTGGCGGCGCACCCTGGTCCGCCTCGACACCCGGCCGTCCCTCGGCCGGCTGCACCGCGTGTCGATCGTCGCGACCCCGCTCAGCCTGCTCGCCGCCGTGACGGTGCTCTCCGCAGTTGCGGGCAACTAGATCCATACTCTCCGCAGATGCGGCATGATGGCAGCATGAACACCTTCCGGGTCGCGGAGGCAGCAGAGCTGCTCGGCGTCAGCGACGACACGATGCGGCGCTGGATCGACGCCGGCCGGGTCCCGAGCGCCCGGCACGACGGGCGCACGGTCGTGCGCGGCACCGACCTGGCGGCGCTCGCCGAGTCGCTCGCCGACCAGCCCGACCGCGAGGCGACCCGGGCCGCCTCGGTCAGCGCGCGGAACCGGCTGGCCGGCATCGTCACGAAGGTCACCAAGGACACGGTCATGGCCCAGGTCGAGATGATCTGCGGGCCGTACCGGATGGTCTCGCTGATGAGCTCCGAGGCCGCCCAGGAGCTCGGGCTCGAGCCCGGCGTCCGCGCGATCGCGTCCGTGAAGTCCACCAACGTCGTCGTGGAGCGTCCGTGACCCGGCGCGCCCGCGGGGTCCTGCTCGGGATATCCCTGGCCGTCCTGGTGCTGCCGAGCGCGTCCTGCGGGAGCGACGACGAGACCGGCGGGGGCACGACCACGCTCACCGTGTACGCCGCCGCGTCGCTCACCTCGACGTTCGAGGAGATCGGCAGGCGCTTCGAGGCGGAGCACGACGGCGTCCAGGTGAAGTTCAGCTTCGGCGGCTCCTCCGACCTCGTCGCCCAGATCCAGAACGGCGCCCCGGCCGACGTCTTCGCCTCTGCCGACACCGCGAACATGGACAAGCTCGTCGCTGCGGGGCTGGACGGCGGCGACCCCCAGGACTTCGCGACCAACGTCCTCGAGATCGCGGTGCCGCCCGGCAACCCGGCGGACGTGCACTCCTTCCAGGACCTCGCCGGACCCGACGTCAAGGTCGTCGTCTGTGCCCCCGAGGTGCCGTGCGGAGCGGCGACCAGCCAGGTCGCGCAGCGGGCGGGCGTCACCGTGCACCCGGTGAGCGAGGAGCAGTCGGTGACCGACGTCCTCGGCAAGGTCACCTCGGGTGAGGCCGACGCTGGCGTCGTCTACGTCACCGACGTCCTCGCGGCCGGCGACAGCGTCGACGGCATCGAGTTCCCCGAGTCGGCCGAGGTCGTGAACACCTACCCGATCGCGCCGGTCGAGGGCACCGACGACGCCGACCTGGCGCGCGAGTTCATCGAGCTGGTGCTCGGCGACGCCGGCCAGCAGATCCTCCAGGACGCGGGCTTCGGACAGCCGTGATCCCCCGCTGGCTCTACGCCCCTGCCGCCGTCGGTGCCGCCTTCGTGCTGCTGCCGCTCGTCGCGATCGCGGCGCGGGTGGAGTGGACCGACCTCTTCGACCTGGTCACGTCCCAGGCGTCGAAGGACGCCCTCTGGCTGAGCCTGCGCACCTCGGCGACCGCCACCCTGCTCTGCCTGCTGTTCGGTACGCCGATGGCCGTGGTGCTCGCCCGCACCTCGTTCCCGGGGCAGGGCGTGGTGCGGTCCCTGGTCCTGCTCCCGCTGGTGCTGCCGCCGGTGGTCGGCGGGATCGCCCTTCTCTACACCTTCGGCCGGCGCGGGCTGCTCGGCCACGAGCTCGACGTCCTGGGCCTCCAGGTCGCGTTCTCGACGACCGCAGTCGTGCTGGCGCAGACGTTCGTGGCGATGCCGTTCCTCGTCGTCAGCATCGAGGGCGCTCTCCGCACGGCCGGCCAGCGCTACGAAGTGGCAGCCGCGTCCCTGGGCGCGCGCCCGACGACGGTGTTCCGCCGGGTCACGCTGCCGCTCGTGCTGCCCGGGCTGGTGTCGGGAGCGGTGCTCGCGTTCGCGCGCTCACTGGGCGAGTTCGGCGCGACGATCACGTTCGCCGGCAGCCTGCAGGGCGTGACCCGGACGCTTCCGCTGGAGATCTACCAGCTCCGCGAGACCGACGTGGACGCCGCCGTCGCGCTCTCGCTGGTGCTCGTCGTCGTGGCCGTGCTGGTGATCGGCCTCGCCCGACAGGGCCGGAGCGCGGCGTGAGCCTGCGGTTCGAGGCAGTCGTGGCGGACCGCGGCGTCGACGTCACGCTCGACGTCGCGGATGGCGAGACGCTGGCGGTGCTCGGGCCGAACGGTGCGGGGAAGTCGACCCTGCTCGAGGTGGCCGCGGGCCTGCTGCGGCCCGATCGCGGTCGGGTCACGCTCGACGACCGGGAGCTCACCGCGCCGGGCACCTTCGTCCCGACGCACGACCGCCGGATCGCGATGCTCGCGCAGGACCCACTGCTGTTCCCTCACCTGACCGTGCTGGAGAACGTCGCCTTCGGCCCGCGCAGCCGCGGCGCCGGCCGCCGGGACGCGCACGCCGCTGCCCGGCACTGGCTCGGCGAGGTGGGCGCCGCGGACCTCGCCGATCGCCGGCCCGGCCAGGTGTCCGGCGGCCAGGCCCAGCGGGTGGCGCTCGCCCGCGCCCTCGCCGCCGACCCGGTCCTGCTGCTGCTCGACGAGCCGATGGCGGCGCTCGACGTGGCCGTGCTCCCGGCGCTCCGGCAGACGCTGCGCCGGGTGCTCGCCGGCCGCACCGTCGTCCTGGTGACCCACGACGTGCTCGACGCCCTGCTGCTCGCCGACCGGGTGGTCGTCCTCGAGGGCGGCCGGGTCGTCGAGGCCGGCCCGACGTCCGCGGTGCTGGAGCGGCCGCGGAGCGCGTTCGCCGCCCGGATCGCCGGCCTGAACCTCGTGTCCGGCAGCTGGCGCGACGGCGCCGTCGGCGGCGTGCGCGGCATCCCGGTCGGTCCGGAGCCCGCGTCCGGCGCCCCGGCGGTCGCGGTGTTCCGGCCCAGTGCGGTCTCGGTGTTCCGCGAGGCACCGGGAGGGAGCCCGCGCAACAGCCTGCCGGTGACCGTGACCGACCTCGAGCCGCGCGGCGACCAGGTCCGGATCCGGGCGGACCACCTGGCGGCCGACGTCACCGTGCAGTCGGCCGCCGAGCTCGACCTCGCTCCGGGGACGCCGGTCGTCTTCGCGGTGAAGGCGAGCGAGGTGGCGGTCTACGGGACCTGAGGCTCGGTACAGTCACCCCATGACCGAGCCCGACAGCCTCTCCGTCGCCCCCGAGTCACCCGACCGCAACCTGGCGCTGGAGCTGGTGCGGGTCACCGAGGCGGCGGCGATGGCCGCCGGCCGCTGGGTGGGCCGCGGCGACAAGAACGGCGCCGACGGCGTCGCGGTCAACGCGATGCGGGTGATGATCTCCACGATCGGCATGAACGGCACCGTCGTGATCGGCGAGGGCGAGAAGGACAACGCCCCGATGCTCTACAACGGCGAGGCGGTCGGTGACGGCACCGGTCCCGAGTGCGACGTCGCCGTCGACCCGATCGACGGCACCACGCTCACCGCGAAGGGCATGACGAACGCCGTCTCGGTGATGGCCGTCGCGCCGCGCGGCTCGATGTACGACCCGTCCGCGGTCTTCTACATGGAGAAGCTGGTGACCGGTCCGGAGGCCGCCGGGGTCGTCGACATCCGCTACCCGGTCGCCGAGAACATCCAGCAGGTCGCCAAGGCGAAGGGGAAGCGGCCCACCGACGTCACCGTCGTACTGCTCGACCGTCCCCGGCACGCGCAGCTCGTGGACGAGATCCGCGCGACCGGGGCGATGATCAAGTTCATCACCGACGGCGACGTCGCCGGCGCAATCATGGCGGCGCGCCCGGAGACCGGCATCGACCTGCTGCTCGGCGTCGGAGGCACGCCGGAGGGCATCATCACCGCCTGCGCGATGAAGTCGCTCGGCGGCACCATCCAGGGCCGCCTCTGGCCGCTGGACGACGAGGAGCGGCAGAAGGCCCTCGACGCCGGGCACGACCTGGACCCCGACAACGTGCTCACCACCGACGAGCTCGTCACCGGCGACGACTGCTTCTTCGTCGCCACCGGCATCACCGACGGCGAGCTCCTTCGCGGGGTGCGCTACCGCGCCGGGGGCGCCACCACGCACTCGCTGGTGATGCGGTCGCGCAGCGGCACGATCCGCTCGATCACCTCGGAGCACCAGCTCCAGAAGCTACGCGCTTTTGCCGCGATCGACTTCGACAGCTGAGGTGTCGGTGCGCAGCAGCGCACCCACCACCACGTCGATCACCCGCGGGTCGAAGGCCATGCCCAGGTGCGAGGCGCTCACCTCCACCGCGACCGCGGCCGGGTCGATGCACGCCCGCCAGTCGACGATGCCGTCGCGCCTGCTGTAGATCGTCGTGAGGCCGACGCCCACGGGCACCGGCTGCCGGCTCTCCCCGAAGCTCTGCCGAGCACAGTGGCCGCGCACGCAGTCGGCGGACATCAGGCCCGGGATCCCTGCTCTGCTGAGCCGCACGAGCAGGTCGACGCTGGCCGCCAGCGAGACGTGGTGCGCGCCCGGCGCCAGCATCGGGCTGCCCATCGTCACGACGTTGGACACCAGGTCGGGCCGGCGTACGGCGATGCCGCGCGCGAGCATGCCGCCCAGGGAGTGCCCGACGAGCTGCACCCGCGAGCCGCGCCGCGTCGCGATCGACTCCAGCCGCGCCTCGAGCTGTGCGGCGGCGTTCAGCGTGCAGCCGATGTTCGAGTGGATGTGCGAGCGGTAGGTCCGGAAGCCCTGCGCCCGCAGCGACCGCGCCATCAGGGCGAGGGTGCCGTCCCCGGCGAGGAAGCCGGGCATCAGCAGCACCGGGTCACCCAGCCGTGAGCCGGGGCGGGCGGCGTACGGCGTGCTGCGGCGGGCCCGGCGGTCGGCGGCGGCCCGCAGGGCGTACCGGCCGAACTCGGTGGCCGCGCTCCCCTCGCGCAGCACGGCGGCCGGGTGCGGGGCCGCGAACCCCTGCGGGAGCAGGAAGTCCGCCAGCGTGGACGACATGTGACTCACGTTACGTCCTGTACCCGAACGGCGGCCGGTGAATCGGGGGTGTCGCGTCCCTTTCTCGCCCGGCTGGTTCACTGGGGGGCATGCCAGCCCCCGCCGCCGTCCCGGTCTCCGAGGAGCTGTTCGCCCCCGTCGGCCGCGGCATCGAGCTCTGCTACCAGACCTTCGGCGACCCCGACGGCGACCCGCTGCTCCTGGTGATGGGGCTGGGCGGGCCGATGACCTGGTGGGACCCCGAGCTCTGCGCTGCCCTGGCCCGGGCGGGGTTCTACGTGGTCCGCTACGACAACCGTGACGTCGGGCGGTCCACGGTCCTGGACGCCCGGGTGAGCCGGTCCACGCTGGTGCGGGCCTTCGCCGGCGCGCGGGCTCGCACGCCGTACTCGATGGCGGACCTGGCCGGTGACGCGTTCGGCCTCCTCGACCACCTCGGGCTCGAGTCGGCGCACGTCGTGGGCGTGTCGATGGGCGGCATGATCGCCCAGACCATGGCGATCATCCGGCCCGACCGGGTCCGGTCGCTGACCAGCATCATGTCGACGACCGGGAAGCGCACCGTCGGCTGGCAGCACCCCTCGCTCATCCCCGGCCTGATCGGTGGCCGCAAGCCCGGCCGGGAGGCCTACGTCCGCGCGAGCGCGGAATTCTGGAAGCTGATCGGCTCGCCCGGCTACCCGCAGACCCGGGCGCAGGTCGAGAAGCGTGCGGGCGACACCTTCGACCGGGGCGTCAGCGCGAGCGGTGTGACCCGCCAGATGCTGGCGGTCCTCACCCAGCCGAACCGCGGCGAACGGCTGCGCTCGGTGCGCGTCCCGACCCTGGTCGTGCACGGCCTCGCGGACCGGATGGTGCACGTCTCCGGCGGCCGGGCCACCGCCGCGGCCGTCCCCGGCGCGGAGCTGCTGCTGATCGCCGGCATGGGCCACGACCTCCCGCCCGCGCTGTTCGAGACCTTCGTGGCGGCCATCCGCCGCACTGCCGATCGATCCTGAACTGCCGAGTCGGCGCAGTCTCAGCTGAGACTGCGCCGACTCGGCGTCTGGTCAGGCTGAGACTGCGCCGACTCGGCGTTGGTCACTCGGAGAGGCGGTGACCGGTGTCGCTGTCGAACACGTGCACGTTGCGGGGGTCCGTGGTCACGTACATCGTCTCGCCCTTCATCGGGTGGTCACGACCCGCGACCCGGATGATGATGTTGTTCGGCGTCCCCTCGACACCGCAGGTGCCGTAGACGAACGCGTCGGCGCCGAGGTCCTCGACCACGGTGACCTTCACCGGCAGGCCGTCCTCACTGTTGCCGACCACGCGCCAGGCCTCCGGGCGTACGCCGACGGTGATGTTGCCCGTCATCTTCTTGGCGGCGGTCGGGTCGACCGGGACCAGGTAGTCGCCGATCTTGGCCTGGCCGTTGTCGGCCTTGGCCTCGATCAGGTTCATCTGCGGCGAGCCGATGAAGCCGGCGACGAACAGGTTGACCGGCCGGTCGTAGAGCGCCAGCGGGGTGTCGACCTGCTGCAGGTAGCCGTCCTTCATCACCGCGACCCGGTCGCCCATCGTCATGGCCTCGATCTGGTCGTGGGTGACGTAGACGGTGGTGACGCCGAGGTCGGACTGGAGCTTCGCGATGTCGGTGCGGGTGTGCACGCGCATCTTCGCGTCCAGGTTCGACAGCGGCTCGTCCATGCAGAACACCTGTGGCTGGCGCACGATCGCGCGGCCCATCGCGACCCGCTGCCGCTGGCCGCCCGACAGCGCCTTCGGCTTGCGGTCGAGGTACTCGGTGAGGCCGAGGATCTTGGCGGCGTCCGCCACCCGCCGCTGCCGCTCGTCGTGCGGCACCTTCGCCATCTTCAGCGCGAACGCCATGTTGTCCGCGACCGACATGTGGGGGTAGAGCGCGTAGTTCTGGAACACCATCGCGATGTCCCGGTCCTTCGGCGGGGTGTGGGTGATCTCGCGGTCACCGATGAAGATCTTCCCCTTGTTGACCTCCTCCAGCCCCGCGAGCATCCGCAGGGTGGTGGACTTGCCGCAACCGGAGGGGCCCACGAGGACCATGAACTCTCCGTCGCCGATCTCCAGGCTGATCCCTGGTACGGCGGGCTTGTCCGCGCCGGGATACCAGCGCTGTGCCTCTTCGAACCTGACTGTGGCCATGCTTCGACAACTCCTTCACCGGCAGGTACGTGCCGGACGATCCGTAGTAAAGGTGAGCGCGGTCACAGTACCTCGCGGTGCCAGTTGGTGGCCGGCGTGGGGTTTACAGACCCCCCTCAGGGGGCTAAGTGTGAGGTAGACCACAAGGGAGGGAGAGCGCATGTCTCGGGTTCGCGCACTGGCCGCGACCGCGGCCCTCGTGACCGCCGCCGGTCTGCTCGCCGCCTGCTCGGCCAGTGCGAACGACGGGAAGACGCAGCTGATCTGGTACATCAACCCGGACTCGGGCGGCCAGGCGAAGGTGGCTGCGAACTGCAGCACCGACGACTACACGATCACCACTCAGGTCCTCCCGCAGGACGCCAACGAGCAGCGCATCCAGCTGGCCCGGCGGCTTGCCGCCGGGGACTCCGGCATCGACATCATGAGCATCGACCCGCCCTTCACCGCGGAGTTCTCGAACGCCGGGTTCCTGGCGCCGATCCCCCAGGACCTCCAGGACAAGCTGAAGCAGCAGTCCTTCCAGGGCGCGACCGATGCGGCCACCTGGAACGACCAGCTGGTGGTGGCGCCGTTCTGGTCGAACACCCAGGTGCTCTGGTACCGGAAGTCCTTCGTGCAGAAGGCCGGCATCGACATGAACCAGCCGGTCACCTGGGACCAGATCATCGACGCCGCGGCCAAGAACGGCGGCAAGGTCGCCGTCCAGGCGAACAAGTACGAGGGCTACGTCGTCTGGATCAACGCCCTCATCGCCGGCGCTGGGGGCGAGCTCGCCACCGACACCGACAAGGGCATCGACCTCAAGCTCGAGATCGACTCGGACGCGGGCGACAAGGCCGCCGCGGTGATCCAGAAGCTCGCCCACTCCGCGGCCGCACCGGCCGACCTGTCGGTCGCCCAGGAAGGTCAGGCCGGCAGCACGTTCGGCGGCCCGCAGGGCGCCTTCATGGTCAACTGGACCTACATCTTCAACAGCTACGAGGCGACCAACCCGGGCTTCAACAAGGACATCGGCTACACGCGCTACCCGCAGACGGTCCAGGGCCAGGAGTCGCACCCGCCGTACGGCGGGATCGGGCTGGGCGTGAGCGCCTACTCCAACCACGTCGACGAGGCGATGCAGGCCATCGAGTGCCTCACGAGCCCGGAGAACCAGGAGGTCAACGCCGAGATCACCGGCAACATGCCGGCGAGCCAAGCGGGCTACGGGGCCAACGACAACGCGCTGCAGAAGATCTACCCGGCCGACCTCCTCAAGCTGTTCCAGGACAGCCTCGACGGCGCGGCGCCGCGCACCGTCACGCCGTACTGGAGCGACATCTCCGGCGGCCTCCAGTCGACGTGGCACCCGCCCTCGGGCGTGAACGCCGGCACCCCGGCGGAGTCGCAGAGCTTCGTCGACGACGTCCTCCACGGAAGGAGCCTGCTGTGAGTGCCATCGCGAAGGCACCGGGCAAGCCGGTGGTGAGCGACCGGGCGAGGGCCGAGAACCGGCTCGGGCAGAAGCTCGTGCTGCCCGCCGTGATCATCATGCTGCTCGTCACGGCGTGGCCGATGATCCAGGCGATCTACCTGTCGCTGTTCCGCTACCGGCTGACCACGCCGGACGACAAGGCGTTCGTCGGCCTGTCCAACTACGGGACCGTCCTGACCGACTCGCTGTTCTGGCAGGACACCCTCAACACCGTGATCATCATGGTGTTGACCGTGGCCGTCGAGCTCGTCATCGGCTTCGCGTTCGCGATGGTGATGCACCGCATCGTGTTCGCCCGGGGCGCGATCCGGACCTCGATCCTCATCCCCTACGGCATCATCACGGTGGTCTCGGCGTACGCCTGGCAGTTCGCGTTCAGCCTCAACAACGGCTTCGTGAACGCGTGGTTCGCCTGGCTGCCGTGGATCACGCCCGACACCAACTGGTTCGGCAGCCACTGGCCGGCGATGTTCGCGATCATGGTCTCGGAGATCTGGAAGACGACGCCGTTCATGGCCCTGCTCCTGCTCGCGGGTCTCTCGCAGGTGTCGGAAGACATGATCGAGGCGGCCGAGGTCGACGGCGCGACCTGGTGGCAACGGCTCTGGAAGGTGATCCTCCCCAACATGCGGGCCGCGATCATGGTCGCGGTGCTCTTCCGGGCGCTCGACGCGTTCCGGATCTTCGACAACATCTACGTGATGACCCGAGGCGCCCAGGACACCGAGTCGTCGTCGTTCCTGACCTATCGCCAGGTGATCCAGCAGTTCCAGCTCGGCCTGGGCTCCGCGCTCTCGGTGCTGCTCTTCCTCACCGTGCTCCTGCTGGCGTACCTGATCGTCAGGCTCTTCCGCGTCGACCTGGCGCAGGCGAGGGGTGAGGCGTGATGGCGGCCCGTAGCACGCGCACCCAGGTCGGCACCGGGGTCGGCTTCGTCCTCGTCCTGGTGTGGTGCCTGCTCCCGGTGGCGTGGATCCTCTCGCTGTCGTTCAAGGGGCCGGGCGAGACCGCCGCCGGCAGCCCGCAGTTCCTGCCCAAGGTCTGGACGCTCCAGAACTACCGGGACATCCTCGGCTTCGGCACGGTCACCCCGGGCCAGGAGAACACCCACAGCGACTTCCTCGACGCGCTGCGCAACTCGTTCGGCATCGCGGCGATCTCCACTCTGCTGGCGGTGCTCTTCGCGACGCTGGCGGCGTACGCCATCGCCCGCCTGGAGTTCAAGGGCAAGCGGCTGGTGCTCTCCCTGGCGCTCGCGATCGCCATGTTCCCGGTCGTCGCCCTGGTCGGCCCGCTCTTCGACCTCTGGCGGACGCTGCACCTGTTCAACACCTGGCCCGGGCTGATCATCCCGTACATGTCGTTCACGCTCCCGCTGGCGATCTGGACGCTCTCGGCGTTCTTCCGGGAGATCCCGTGGGAGATGGAGCAGGCGGCGCAGGTCGACGGCGCGACGTCCTGGCAGGCCTTCCGCAAGGTGATCGTGCCGCTCGCGGCGCCCGGGGTGTTCACCGCCGCGATCCTGACGTTCTTCTTCGCGTGGAACGAGTTCGTGCTCGCGATCTCGCTCACCTCGACCACGCAATCCCGGACGGTGCCCGCGCAGCTGTCCTTCTTCGTGGGACCCGACCCGTTCAACCCGCCGTACGGACTGCTGGCCGCCGCCTCCGTGGTGGTCACCGTCCCGATCATCATCATCGTCCTGCTGTTCCAGCGAAAGATCGTCGCCGGGCTCACCTCCGGCGCCGTGAAGGGGTGACCTCGTGGCTGCCATCGACATGAAGAACATCGTCAAGAAGTACGGCGACGGCTTCCCGGCCGTCAACGACGTCAGCATCGACGTGCAGGACGGCGAGTTCATGATCCTCGTCGGCCCGTCCGGCTGCGGGAAGTCCACGCTGCTGCGGATGATCGTCGGCCTGGAGGACATCACCTCGGGCGACATGATCATCGGCGACCGGCGGGTCAACGACCTGGCGCCGCGCGACCGGCACCTGGCGATGGTGTTCCAGAACTACGCGTTGTACCCGCACCTGACCGTCTACGAGAACATCGCGTTCCCGCTGCGCCTCGCCAAGGTGCCGGACGCCGAGGTCGACGAGAAGGTCCGCGCGGCGTCGAAGACCCTCGAGCTCGACGAGCACCTCGAGCGCAAGCCCGGCAACCTCTCCGGTGGCCAGCGGCAGCGGGTCGCGATGGGCCGGGCGATCGTGCGCGAGGCCGACGCCTTCCTCTTCGACGAGCCACTGTCGAACCTGGACGCCAAGCTGCGCGGTCAGATGCGGACCGTGATCGCCCGGCTGCAGAAGAGTCTCGGCATCACCACCGTCTACGTCACCCACGACCAGACCGAGGCCATGACCCTCGGTGACCGGGTCGCCGTGCTCAAGCGCGGCATCCTGCAGCAGCTCGCGACGCCGCGCGAGCTCTACGACCACCCGGGCAACCTCTTCGTCGCCGGGTTCATCGGCTCGCCGCCGATGAACTTCCTCCCCGTGACCGTCGAGGGCACGTCCGCGAAGCTGCCGTTCGGCACCGTCCAGCTGCCCCCCGACAAGGCGAGCAAGGCGGACGGCAAGGGGCTGCTGATCGCCGGCATCCGGCCCGAGCACTTCGAGGACGCCTCGGTGAAGACCGACCAGGGCAGCGGCTCGACGTTCCGCGCCACGGTCGACGTGGTCGAGTGGCTCGGCAACGAGACGTACGCCTACATCCCGTTCGAGGCGCCCCCGGAGGTCGACGCGCAGCTGCGCGAGCTCGAGCGCGACCTGGACGGCGAGCCGATGGGCACCCAGCTCGTGGTGTCGCTGGACGGCGCCAGCCGGATCCGCGAGGGCGAGGAGGCGGAGATCTGGGTGGACGGCTCGAAGATCCACCTCTTCGAACCCGCCACCGGCGAGAACCTCACCGTCGACCGCGAGCGCTGCGGCCGGATCCCCCCACCGGTCGCGGAGGCGGAGGCCGTGTCGCGGGCGCAGGCCGAGCCGGAGGCCGTCTAGGCCTTCCGCTCGACCGAGACGCCGCCCCAGACGGCGACGCCGCGGACCCGCACGGTCGGGGAGCTGTCGTCGACCTCGGCCGGCGTACGCCGCCCCGGGCCGGAGTAGCCGCCCATGATGCCGGTCCCCTCCATCACCACGTTCACGTGCGGGCCGACGGTGATCTGGGCGCCGCCCATGAAGCAGTTGACGGTGATCGTCACCTCCTGGGCGGCGAACTTCGCCTCGCGCAGGTCGAGGTCCGCACCGCCCATCATCGCGAAGATCGAGAGGTGCTGCGGGACGATCCACGCGCCCTTCCGGTCGAAGCCGCCGAGGATCGCGACGTGCCGCTCCCCCACCGGTCCAGGCACCACCGGGGACGGCCGGCGTGCCGGCTGCGGCGGCGAGCCCTGGACCGGCAGGTCGTGGGTGATCGGGACCAGGTCGGCATAGGTGCGCGCCGCGTACGTCGCCTCGAGGCGCTCGTCGAGCTCGGTGAGCTCGAGCCGGCCCTCGCCGGCGGCCTCGCGGAGGATCTCCGCGACGCGGTGCCGGTCGGCGTCCGAGATGCGCATCCGGGCGGGGTCGGGCTCGAGCGGTCCCTCCATGCCGGTCAGCGTAGTCGGGCCGATATTCTCGACGCTCGTGAGCGAACCCCAGAGCCAGCCGGAGTTCCGGTACAGCGACCTCCTCCCGACCGGGACCGACGAGACGCCGTACCGGCTGGTCACGACCGAGGGCGTGTCGACGTTCGAGGCGAACGGCCGGACCTTCCTGCAGGTCTCGCCCGAGGCGATCCAGCGGCTGACCGCCGAGGCGATGCACGACATCTCCCACTACCTCCGACCGGCGCACCTGGCCCAGCTGCGCAAGATCATCGACGACCCGGAGGCGTCCGGGAACGACCGCTTCGTCGCGCTCGACCTGCTCAAGAACGTCAACATCTCCGCCGGCGGCGTGCTGCCGATGTGCCAGGACACCGGAACCGCGATCGTGATGGGCAAGAAGTCCGAGGGCGTGCTCACCGGGGCCGACGACGGCGAGGCGATCTCGCGCGGCGTGTACGACGCCTACACGAAGCTGAACCTGCGCTACTCGCAGCTCGCGCCGCTGACGACGTACGACGAGAAGAACACCGGGACCAACCTGCCGGCGCAGATCGAGATCTACTCGACGCCCTCGCACGGGTCGCCGGAGTACAAGTTCCTGTTCATGGCCAAGGGTGGGGGCTCGGCGAACAAGTCGTTCCTGTTCCAGGAGACGAAGGCGATCCTGAACCCGCAGCGGCTGCTGCAGTTCCTCGACGAGAAGATCCGCTCGCTCGGCACGGCCGCCTGCCCGCCGTACCACCTGGCCGTGGTCATCGGCGGCACCTCGGCGGAGTTCGCGCTGAAGACCGCGAAGTACGCCTCCGCGCACTACCTCGACACCCTGCCGACCTCGGGATCGATGTCCGCGCACGGCTTCCGCGACGTGGAGCTCGAGCAGCGGGTCTTCGAGCTGACCCAGTCGTTCGGCATCGGCGCGCAGTTCGGCGGCAAGTACTTCTGCCACGACGTGCGCGTGGTGCGGCTGCCGCGCCACGGCGCCTCCTGCCCCGTGGCCATCGCGGTGTCCTGCTCGGCGGACCGGCAGGCGCTCGGCAAGATCACGGCCGAGGGCGTCTTCCTCGAGCAGCTCGAGACGGACCCTGCGCACTACATGCCGTCCGCCGGCGTCGCGGAGGACATCGCCGGGGGTGAGGTCGTCTCGATCGACCTCAACCAGCCGATGCCCGAGATCCTCGCCGAGCTGTCGAGGCACCCCGTCAAGACCCGGCTCTCGCTCACCGGCCCGCTGGTGGTCGCGCGCGACATCGCGCACGCCAAGATCAAGGAGCGGCTGGACGCGGGCGAGGAGATGCCGGCGTACCTCCGCGACCACCCGGTGTACTACGCCGGCCCCGCGAAGACGCCCGCCGGCATGGCGTCCGGATCGTTCGGCCCGACCACCGCCGGCCGGATGGACTCGTACGTCGAGCAGTTCCAGGCCGCCGGTGGCTCGATGGTGATGCTCGCGAAGGGCAACCGGTCCAAGGTGGTGACCGAGGCGTGCGGGAGCCACGGCGGCTTCTACCTGGGGTCGATCGGCGGCCCCGCGGCCCGCCTCGCCCAGGACTGCATCAGGAGCCAGGAGGTCATCGAGTACCCCGAGCTCGGCATGGAGGCGGTCTGGAAGATCGAGGTCGAGGACTTCCCCGCGTTCATCGTCGTCGACGACAAGGGCAACGACTTCTTCACCGACCCGTCCGGAACCGTCACCGTCCCCGTCTCCGGACTCCGGGTGCGCTCGGCGGAGTAGGCGCCGCGCGTCAGCCGGTCGTCTCGACGTCGTCCTGGTCCGGGTGGCGGTGCTGGTCCGCCGCGAACGTCGGCGCGTCCGGACCGGTGGGGCCGTCGTCGACCTTCCCGCTCTCGCCCTCGGGCTGCCCCGAGACCGCGTCGCCGTCGGAGATCGACTCACCCGGGGCCTTCATCCCGCTGACCTCGGAGACCTGACCCTCGTCCTGCGTGTTCTCAGCCATGGCGGGCAGGTACCCACTTCGCGGTTCCGTACGGTTGCCCCGTGGAGTACGTCGAGATCGCGCGGGCCGAGTCGGAGCGGGGCGAGCTGGTGCTGCGCGAGCGCCGGAACGGCGCCGGGCCGACCACCCTCGAGCTGCGGGCGAACGGCGTGTTCGTGATGGACACCCTCGAGACCGCCACCGAGCAGGCGCTGGCCGAGTCGGCGCTCGCCCAGGTGGCCGACCCGCGGGCGGTGGTCGTCGGCGGGCTCGGCCTCGGGTTCACGATGCACGCGGTGCTCGCCGACAGCCGGGTCCAGAAGTGCGCGGTCGTCGAGATCGAGCAGGCACTGGTCGACTGGATGCGCGACGGGACGGTTCCCCACGGCCCGTCGCTGCTCGCCGACGAGCGGGTCACGGTCGTCGTCGCCGACATCGCGGTGGCACTCGCCGAGGCACCACCCGCGTCGTACGACCTGGTCCTGCTGGACGTCGACAACGGGCCCGGCTACCTGGTGCACGAGGTCAACGCAGAGCTCTACCGCGAGCCGTTCCTCCGGTCCGCGCGCCGGGCGCTGCGTCCCGGGGGCGCCCTCGCGATCTGGTCGGCCGCCGAGACCCCGGAGCTCCTCGACGTCCTGACCGCGGTCTTCGACGACGCACACGGGCACGGGCATCGGGTGCAGCTCCAGGACCGCGACGAGCGGTACTGGCTGTATGTCGCGCGGGTACCGTCCCGGACATGAGCGATGAGGGCGAGTTCAGGACCGAGCACGACAGCATGGGCGAGGTCCGGGTGCCTGTGGACGCGCTGTGGCGGGCGCAGACCCAGCGCGCGGTGGAGAACTTCCCCATCAGCGGTACGCCGATCGAGCCGGCCCTCGTGCACGCGATCGGCCGGGTGAAGGCCGCGGCCGCCACCGTGAACGGCGAGCTCGGCATCCTCGACGCCGACCGGGCCGCCGCCATCGTCGCGGCGGCGACCGAGGTGGTCGAGGGCCGGCACGACGACGGCTTCCCGATCGACGTCTTCCAGACCGGCTCCGGCACCAGCTCGAACATGAACGCCAACGAGGTGATCGCCACCCTCGCGCAGCGCGCCGGCCACGAGGTGCACCCCAACGACCACGTCAACGCGAGCCAGTCCAGCAACGACACGTTCCCCACGGCGATCCACGTCGCGGCCGCGCTCGCGGTCACCGACGACCTGCTGCCCGCGCTCGACATGCTGGCGAGCAGCTTCGAGCGCAAGGCCGAGGAGTTCGCCGGCCTCGTGAAGTCCGGCCGCACGCACCTGATGGACGCGACGCCGGTGATGCTCGGCCAGGAGCTCGGCGGGTACGCCGCCACGGTCCGGTACGCCGCCGAGCGGCTGGAGTCGGTCCTCCCCCGGGTCCGGGAGCTGCCGCTCGGCGGTACGGCGGTCGGCACCGGCATCAACACCCCACCCGGCTTCGCGGAGCGGGTGATCGCCGTGCTCTCCGAGACGGCGGGGCAGCCCTTCACCGAGGCGCGCAACCACTTCGAGGCCCAGGGCACCCGGGACTCGCTGGTCGAGCTGAGCGGCGTGCTGCGGACCTACGCGGTGGGGCTCATCAAGGTCTGCAACGACCTGCGCTGGATGTCATCCGGTCCCACGACCGGGCTCGCGGAGATCCACCTGCCCGACCTCCAGCCGGGGTCGAGCATCATGCCCGGGAAGGTGAACCCGGTGCTGCCGGAGGCGACCCTGATGGTCTGCTTCCAGGTGATCGGCAACGACGCGGCGGTCACCGCCGCCGGCGCCAGCGGCGCGTTCGAGCTGAACGTCGCGATGCCGGTGATGGCGCGCAACGTGCTGGAGTCCGTGCGGCTGCTCGCCGCCTCCTCACGGCTGCTGGCCGAGCGCTGCGTCGACGGCATCACCGCGAACGCCGAGCGGATGCGGCAGTACGCCGAGTCCTCGCCATCGGTCGTGACGCCGCTGAACAGGTTCATCGGCTACGAGGCCGCGGCGAAGGTCGCCAAGCAGGCGCTGGCCGACGGCGCGACGATCCGGGAGACCGTGCTCGCGCTGGGGTACGTCGAGCGCGGCGAGCTCACGGAGGCGCAGCTCGACGAGGCGCTGGACGTGGAGTCGATGACGCACCCGTGACTGCGTCGTACCCCTAGTACCAGCCGTAGGACTCGGAGTGACCCCAGGCGCCGCACGGGCTGCCGTACCGGTCCCGGATGTAGCCGAGGCCCCACTCGATCTGGGTGGCGGGGTTGGTCGCCCAGTCGGCGCCCGCCGACGCCATCTTGGAGCCGGGCAGGGACTGCGGGATGCCGTACGCACCGGACGAGGCGTTCTGCGCGGCGGGATTCCAGCCGCTCTCGCGCATCCAGAGTGAGTCGAGGCAGCCGAACTGGTCGGACGAGAAGCCGAACTGCGGCAGCAGCGCCCGGGCGATGTCGCGCGGGTCGCCGTCGGAGAGCTCGACCCGCTCGGTGACGGCCGGGCCGCCCTCCACCGACAGCGCCGCCTCCTTGGCCGGGTCGGCGGCGTCGCGCCGGTCGCCAGAGCGGGACACGACCGGGGCGCGGTCGCTGTCGGGGACGGATCCGCCCTGCAGGGGCGCCGCGGTGGTCGGCGAGCCGACCTGCTCCGCCGCCGTCGGCGAGAGGCCCGTGGCGTCCTTCAGGACGCCCCCGGACACGGCGACGCCGGTGACGGCCACCGCCACCGAGGACAGGACCACGGTGTTCTTGATGGCCTTCCTCGGCGCTTCGACGAGGGTCCGCTCAGGGACGTGCCGGTGCTTCGGAACGTACTTGGTGCGTTTCGACAAGGGCTCGTATTCGGGTAGACGACTCGGGCGTTCCGCTGTCCCCCGGCGCGCTGTCCCCGATGACGCTCGGCCGGAAGGTCACGAAAAGATCACGGGCCACCCTGCCTGACGAGGGAGGAGGTTGCAAACCGAACGGCCGGATCCGACCTCTGGTCTGCCAGAAGTTCCCGCCTCCCCCGTCACAGCAGTCACACTGGTCTCAGGAGTGGGGAGTTTTCCCCGGCCGACCGGGGAAACCCGCCACTGTCGCCGGCCTCACAGCGTGACGTTCTCCAGCATCTCGGTGACGAGAGCGGCGATCGGGGAGCGCTCGGACCGGGTGAGGGTGACGTGGGCGAACAGCGGGTGCCCCTTGAGCTTCTCGATCACCGCGACGATGCCGTCGTGGCGTCCCACCCGCAGGTTGTCTCGCTGGGCCACGTCGTGCGTGAGCACCACCTTGGAGTTCGCGCCGATCCGGGAGAGCACGGTGAGCAGCACGTTGCGCTCGAGCGACTGCGCCTCGTCGACGATCACGAACGCGTCGTGCAGCGACCGTCCGCGGATGTGGGTGAGCGGCAGCACCTCGAGCATGCCGCGGTCGAGCACCTCGTCGATGACGTCGCGGGACGTGATCGCACCGAGGGTGTCGAAGACGGCCTGGCCCCAGGGCGACATCTTCTCCGACTCCGAGCCGGGCAGGTAGCCGAGCTCCTGGCCCCCGACGGCGAACAGGGGCCGGAACACCACGACCTTCTTGTGCTGGCGGCGCTCCATCACCGCCTCGAGGCCGGCGCACAGCGCGAGCGCCGACTTGCCGGTGCCGGCCCGGCCGCCGAGGGAGACGATGCCGACCTCGGGATCCAGCAGCATCTCCAGCGCGATCCGCTGCTCCGCGGAGCGGCCGTGGATCCCGAAGGCCTCGCGGTCGCCGCGCACCAGGTGGACCTGCTTGTCCGGCCCCACCCGGCCCAGCGCCGTACCGCGGTCGGAGAGCAGCACCAGGCCCTGGTGGCAGGGCATGTCCCGCGCCTCCTCGAGGTCGACGACACCGTCGTCGTACAGCTGGTCCACGTCGACGGAGGCGACCTCGAGCTCGGCCATGCCGGAGTAGCCGCTGTCGGAGTCGCTGATCGCCTCGGCGCGGTACTCCTGCGCGTCCAACCCGACCGCGGACGCCTTGATCCGCAGCGGCAGGTCCTTCGAGACCAGCGTGACGTCGTACCCCTCGTTCGCGAGGTTGCACGCGACCGCCAGGATCCGGGTGTCGTTGTCGCCGAGCCGGAAGCCGGACGGGAGGGACTCCGGGTCGGTGTGGTTGAGCTCGACCCGGACGGTGCCGCCGAGGTCACCGACCGGCACCGGCTCGTCGAGCCGGCCGTTGGTGATGCGGAGCTCGTCGAGCATCCGCAGCGCCGTGCGCGCGAAGAAGCCCAGCTCGGGGTGGTGCCGCTTGCCCTCCAGCTCCGTGATCACCACGACCGGAAGCACGACCTCGTGCTCCTCGAAGCGCTTGAGCGCGCCCGGGTCGGCGAGCAGCACGCTGGTGTCGAGGACGTAGGTGCGCACGGTCGGCGCGGTTCTCGCGGGGGTCCGGGTCTTCGCGGTGGCGGAGGCGGAGCGCTGGGTCTTCGGAGCCTGGTTCGGCACGGTGACACCCCTTCGCAGGCCGACACGTGCACTCGCGCACCGGCCGTGTGGTCAAGCAGACGGACCGGTTCCGACCCGAGCGCCGGAGTGCCGGCTCCCGGTCGCGCGGCAGCGGAGCCACCGTGCTGTGCAGTCGCGATTTCTCACGAACGGGCCTCCCGATACGGAGAGCTTCCCCACTCCCCGATGTTTGGAAAGTACGCCGGTACCCGGTCGGTTCCCGGTCGACACGCCAGAACGCGTGATGAACCGTGGATGAGGCCCCGGACCCCGCCCGAGGAGGGGGTTGTCCGCCGAAACCCGACCGACACGCCGGGGGGCGCCGGCGTGTCGCGCGAGTTTCACCGGCTGACCGGAGAAACCCGACGTGTCGTCACGCCCCGAACCGCCGCTCCCGCAGCGCGTAGGCGCGGATCGCACGGAGGAAGTCGACCCGGCGGAAGTCCGGCCAGTACGCCTCGCAGAAGTAGAACTCCGACTTCGCGCTCTGCCAGAGCAGGAAGCCGCCGAGCCGCTGCTCGCCGGACGTGCGGATCACCAGGTCCGGGTCGGGCTGGCCCTTGGTGTAGAGGTGCTCGGAGATGTGCTCGACGTCGATGATCCCGGCCAGCTCCTCCATGGAGGTGCCCTGGGCCGCGGCCTCGGTGAGCAGCGAGCGGACGGCGTCGGCGATCTCGCGCCGGCCGCCGTACCCGACGGCGACGTTGACGAGCATCCCGTCGACCTCGCGGGTGGCCTCCTCGGCGGCCTTGAGCTTCTCGGCGACCGGGGCCGGCAGCAGGTCGAGCGCGCCGACCGGGTGGATCCGCCACTTCTGCTGGTCGGCCAGCGAGGCGACGGCCTCGCCGATGATGTCGAGCAGCGGCGCCAGCTCGCGCTCGGGCCGGTTGAGGTTGTCGGTCGAGAGCAGCCACAGGGTGACCACCTCGATGCCGACCTCGTCGCACCAGCCGAGCAGCGGCTCGATGTTCGCGGCGCCCGCCTGGTGCCCGTGCGCGGTGTCGCGGCCGACGGCCTTCGCCCAGCGGCGGTTGCCGTCCAGCATCACGCCGACGTGCTTGGGGACCGAGTCCGGCATCCGGCGCAGCATCCGCGCCTCGTACGCCGGGTAGAGCACCCGCCGGAGTCCGCGTTTCCAGTCCGCCACCCCCCGATCCTACCGGCGCGACGTTGCTCACAGGGTGACTCCGGCGATCCCCCGGCGTGGGGTTTCTCGTGACCGACCCGCCGGTAGGGTCGAGGACATGAACCAGTCGATGCGGGCCGGCGTCGACGCGCTCCAGGACGCCGTTGCCGACCTCCGGGCCGACATCAAGCCCCGGCTCCGCGGCTGGCTGCACCTCGGTACGGCGCCGCTCACGCTGGTCGCCGGGATCGTGCTGGTCTCCCTCGCCCCGACGACCGCCGCACGCCTCGGGTCGGCGGTCTTCATCGGATCCGCGCTGGTGCTGTTCACCGTCTCGGCGATCTACCACACCGGCACGTGGTCGCCGCGGGTGTGGGCGTTCCTCCGCCGCTTCGACCACGCGAACATCTTCCTGTTGATCGCCGGCTCCTACACGCCGTTCAGCCTGCTGCTCCTCGAGGGCACGCAGCGCACGGTGCTGCTCGCGACCGTCTGGGCCGGCGCGATCCTCGGCGTCGGCTTCCGGGTGTTCTGGACCGACGCCCCGCGGTGGCTCTACGTGCCGATCTACATCGGGCTGGGCTGGGCCGCGGTCTTCTTCATGCCGAGCCTGTTCGACGGGGCCACCCGGCTCGGCGTCGGCATCGGCATCGCGACGTTCACGATGATCTGCGTCGGCGGCGCGCTCTACACGTTCGGCGGCGTCGTCTACGGCTTCCGGCGGCCGGACCCGTGGCCGCGCTGGTTCGGCTTCCACGAGGTGTTCCACACGTTCACGATCCTCGCGTTCGTCGCGCACTACGTCGGCGTCTCGATGGCGGTCTACGCGCTCCGCTGACGAGCCGGGGCGACGGCAGGCCGTTGCCCGGACTAGAACATGTTCTTAGAGTGCGGGGGTGCCCGGAACCGCCCACTCCGCCTTCGCGCCCCTCGCCGAGCTCTTCGAGGCCAACCTCGCCGACGGCACCGACACCGGCGCCTCCCTCGCGGTGGTGCACGACGGTGAGCTGCTCGCCGACCTGTGGGGCGGCCAGGCGGCGCCCGGGCGGGCCTGGGACCGCGACACGCTCGTCCACACCTGGTCGATCACCAAGACCATGTCGGCGCTCACCATGCTCGTGCTCGCCGACCGCGGCGTCGTCGACCTGGACGCGCCGGTCGCGACGTACTGGCCCGAGCTCGCCCGCGACGACGTGCTGGTCCGCCACGTCCTCTCCCACACGTCCGGGTACGCCGGGTGGACCGAGCCGCTCGACGCCGCCGGGCTGATGGACCTGCCGTACGCCGAGGCGATGCTGGCGGCCCAGCAGCCCTGGTGGGAGCCGGGCACCGCGTCCGGGTACCACATGCTCAGCCACGGGCACCTGCTCGACGGGATCGTGCGCGGCGCCACGGGGTCGACGCTGGCCGAGCAGTTCCGCACGCTGGTCGCCGAGCCCTTGGGCGCTGACTTCCACCTCGGCGTGCCCGAGGACGCGCTCGGTCGTTGCGCGGATCTCGTCGCACCGCCGCAGGGCACCATCGACGTCGCAGCCCTGCCGGAGGGCAACCTGCTGGTGCCGACGCTGGCGAACCCCTTGATCGACGTCGGCGGCTTCTGCAACACCGCGCCGTGGCGCCGGGTGTCGGTGGCGGCCGCCAACGGCCACGGCAACGCCCGCTCGGTCGCGCGGATCCAGAGCGTCGTCTCCCACGGCGGCGAGGTGGACGGCGTACGCCTGCTGTCGAAGGAGATGCTGGACCGGATCTTCGAGGTCCAGGCCGACGGCCCCGACCTGGTGCTGCTGGTCCCGCTGCGGTGGGGCATCGGCTACGCGCTCCCCCACCCGACGGCGCCGGCGGTCCCGGAGGGCCGGTCTGCTGGTGGACCGGGTACGGCGGGTCGATCGTCGTCAACGACCTGGACCGCCGCACCACCGTCGCCTACGCGATGAACCGGATGGTCGGCCACTTCACGTCGTCGCCGCGCACGGACGGCTACCTGCGCACCGCGTTCGCCTGTCTCGAGGGGGTCCTGTGACCGTCAGCCCGCCCCTGGTCTGCATCATCGGCGCCGGCTGCTCCGGCATCACGACGGCCAAGCGGCTCAAGGAGCACGGGATCGACTACGACCAGTTCGAGCTGTCCGACGACGTGGGCGGCAACTGGTACTTCCGCAACCCCAACGGCCACTCCGCCGTCTACGAGTCGCTGCACATCGACACCTCCACGACGCGGCTGCAGTTCGAGGACTTCCCCGCGCCCGAGGACTGGCCGCACTTCCCGCACCACACCCTGATCCACCAGTACTTCCGCGACTACGTCGACCACTTCATGCTGCGCGACCGGATCGCGTTCAACACCGGGGTCGAGCGCGCCCGCCGCTCCACCAGTTCAACCGGGGCGGACGGGTGGGACGTGCAGCTCAGCACCGGCGAGACGCGGCAGTACACGGACCTGGTCGTCGCGAACGGCCACCACTGGCAGCCGCGGCTGCCCGACTACCCCGGCACCTTCGACGGGGTCCTCATGCACAGCCACGCCTACGTCTCGCCGTTCGAGCCGGTGGAGATGCGCGGCAAGCGGGTGATCGTGGTGGGGATGGGCAACTCGGCGATGGACATCGCCAGCGAGCTGTCCGCGCCCTGGATGGCGGAGAAGCTCTACGTGTCCGCGCGACGCGGCGTGTGGGTGCTGCCGAAGTACCGCAACGGCCAGCCCGCCGACAAGGTGATGGCGCCGCCGGACATCCCCAAGGAGCAGGCCCTGGCGGCCGCGCGCACGCTGATCCGCGAGCTGGTCGGCAGCATGAGCACCTACGGCCTGCCCGAGCCGGATCACGAGCCGCTCGCCGCGCACCCGTCGGTGAGCGCGGACTTCCTCACCAAGGCCGGCTCGGGCGACATCCACATGCTGCCGGCCATCGACCGGCTGGACGGGCACACCGTGCACCTCGCCGACGGCAACACCGTGGACGCCGACGTGATCGTCTGCGCGACGGGCTACGAGATGCGGTTCCCGTTCTTCGAGGACACCGAGCCGGACCTGCACCCCGACGACGAGCACCGCTACCCGCTGTTCAAGCGGATGATCAAGCCCGGCGTCGACCACCTCTTCTACCTCGGCCTCGCGCAGTCGTCGCCGACGATCGTCAACCTCGCCGAGCAGCAGTCGAAGCTGCTGGCGAGGCTGCTCGACGGGAGCTACGTGCTGCCGAGCGCCGCGGAGCAGGAGCGGATCATGCGCGCCGACGAGGCCGCGCACCTCGAGCAGTACTACTCAGCCCCACGGCACACGATCCAGATCGACTTCGGCCGCTACTGCCTGGACCTGATGGCCGAGATCGCGGCCGGCGAGGAGCGCGCTCAGGCGGCGAGCCCGACCGCCTGAGGGGTACGCCGCGCGGCCCGCGACGCCAGGACGCCGACGGCGGCTCCGGCGGCGGCGAACAGGACGGCGAGGAAGGCCCAGCCCGGGAACCCGTGGTCGACCGCGGTGGCCGTCACCAGCGCCGGCGCGACCATGCTCGCCAGCGCGTACCCGGTCTGCGTCAGCCCCTGGTAGGCGCCGGCGCTCGCGGCGTCGGCCAGCTCGAAGGCGAGCCCCCACCCGCCGGCCTCGCACCAGATCTCCGCCCAGGTCCCGAGCAGCTCCGCGGACACCAGCAGCGCGACGGCGGCCACGGCGCCGACGCTGCCGGCCGCGGCGTACAGCAGGCAGCCGGCCGCCAGCAGCAGGCTCCCCCGCCGGACCGTGCGGCCCGCAATCGCGATGTCGTGGGTGCCGCGCGCGGCGCGCACCTGGAACAGCGCGACCACGACCGTGTTGAGGACGAGCAGCACCGAGATGACGACGGTCGGCGCCTCGGTGCGCGTCACGATCCACAGCGGGACGCCGACGCTGGTCATCGAGAACTGCATCGCGATCACCGAGTTCAGCGCGACCGAGGTGACGTAGGTGCGGTCGCGCAGCGGTGACCGTCCCCGGACCCGGTCGGGGTCGAGGTGGACGTCCATCACCGCCGCGAAACCCGGGACCGTGCGCAGTGCGAGCAGCGGGACCGTCGACGCAGCGAGGAGCACGGCGACGACGACCATCGTGGTGCGGTACGCCGCCGCGGTGTCGACCAGCAGGGCGAGGGCGGCGAGGACCGTGCCGAGACCGATGAAGACGTTGGTGACGACGCGCAGCCGCGCGCGCACCTCCACCCGGTCGGCACCGGTGAACCACCGTGCCTGGAGCGCCGCCTTGGCGGAGCCCTGGAGGCTCCGGCTGCCCACGGCGACGCACGCCACGACGGTGAAGGCGAGCGCCGAGCCGGCGAACACGTAGGCGAGCATCGCCAACCCCTGCACGGCGTTGGCGACCAGCTGGAGCCGGTCGGCCCCGACCCGGTCGGCGGCGTACCCGCCGAGGAACGACGCCAGCACGCCGACCGCGCCGGCGACGGTGAGGCCGAGTCCGACCGTCGTCGCCTCGAGCCCGATGACGCGGGTGAAGTACAACGCGCTGACGCTGTAGAACAGGCCGGTCGCGAGCGACGCGGAGGCGGTCGTCAGGGTCAGCGAGCGGTGCACGGGTTCGTCGGGCAGGAGCACGGGACAGTTCTGTCACGGCCGACGGCAGCGCACCAACGATGTAGCGTATGGCTTCATGGCCGGGCTGATCGAGTACGAGCTGGCCGGTGCCGACCTCGGCGAGGTGCGCTTCGCGCTGTCGCCGATGAACGAGCTGGCACTGTCCCTGCGGACCTGGCGCGAGCCGGGCCGCTACCCGCTCATGCTGCCGTGGCTGCACCTGACCGAGCCCGCCCGCGCGGGCCTCGATCGCGAGCTGCTGCTCGCGCTCACCAACGAGAAGCTCTGGACGCCGGACTTCCTCACCCCGCGGCCCCGCTCGCCGCTGACCCGCTTCGACGACGAGCTCGCGGCCGTGGCGGCCACGCCGCTGGACGTGGTGCGCGACGACCTCGACGAGGTGCACCCCGGCGCCCGGCCGGCGGCGCTCACCGGGCGGCGGGACCGGCTGCTGAAGCGGATCGTCAGCGAGCTGGCGGCGTACTGGGAGGCCTGCTTCGAGCCGTGGTGGCCGCGGATGCGGACCGTGCTCGAGGCCGACATCGTGTTCCGCGGCCGAACCATCGCGCGCGAGGGCCTGGCCGCGATGTTCGCGGACCTGTCGCCGCGGATCCGGCTCGTCGACGACGTGGTGCGGGTGGAGATGACCTCGAAGGTCGGGTTCCGCCGGTCGACCGCCGGCGAGGGGCTCACGCTGGCGCCGTCGCTGTTCACCCGGAACGCGACCGCGCCGATCTCGGCGCAGGAGGCGCCGCTGATCATGTACGGCGCCCGCGGGGTCGGCACGCTCTGGGAGAGCGAGCCACCCGGCGCACGGGACGCGCTGGCGGACCTGCTCGGCGGCGTCCGGGCGCGGCTGGTCGGGCTGCTCGAGTCACCGGCGTCGTCGACCGAGCTCGCGGTGCGGCTCGGCGTGACCACGAGCGCCGTGAACCAGCACCTCCGCGCCCTGCGCGACGGCGGGCTGCTGACCTCGGCCCGGCACGGTCGGTCGGTGCTCTACCTGCGCTCCGACCTCGGCGACCGGCTGGTCAGCGCCTCAGCGCAGCGCTGAGCTCCTCGACCGTCGTCACCGGGCGCTCGCAGACGAGGTGGCGGCAGACGTACGCCGCCGGCCGTCCGTCGACCCGGTCCCGCCCGACCAGGAGCGGGACGTCGTCACGGGGACCCTCGGCGACGACCACCACGGCGTTCGGGTCGCGACGGGCGACCTTCTCCAGCGCGTCGCGGTCCTTCCCCGGCGCACCGACGATCGCCACCTCGACCGGGCCGTCGAGCATCGACTGCGCGGCCGCCAGGGACCAGCCGGCGAACCGTGGTGCCTGTTCGGCGAGCTGCGCGACCGTCGCCAGCGCGGCCTCGGCGGCGTCGCGGTGCCGCCCCGAGCCGGTGATCGCGGCGTACGCCGCCAGGGCGTGCACCATCGACGAGAGCCCGGACGGGTAGGCGTTGTCGGACGGATCCCGCGGGCGCGCCACCAGCACCTCGGCGTCGTCGGCGGTGTCGAAGAACCCACCGTCCTCGGCCGCGAAGTGCGTCAGCGCGACCTCGAGGATCGTCCCCGCGCGCTGCAACCAGTCCACGTCACCGGTCACCTGGAACAGGTCGAGGAACCCGGCCGCGACGCAGCCGTGGTCCTCGAGCACCCCGGCCGGCGTACCGACGACGCCGTCGCGGGAGACGCGGCGCAGGCGGCCGTCGACGACGTGCACCTCCCAGATCAGCTCGGCCGCCCGCTCGGCCTCCTCGACATACCCCGCCCTGCAGAGGCCGCTGATCGCGAGGCCGTTCCAGGAGGCGACGACCTTGTCGTCGCGAGCCGGCCTCTCGCGGCGCTCGCGGGCGGCGAGCAGCTTGATCCGACACTGCAGCCAGCGGTTCCAGTCGTCGGGATCGCGACGCAGCTGGAGCGTCGAGGCACCGCGCTCGAAGGTGCCGGCGTCGGTCACCGAGAGCAGGTCCGCGACCCAGGCCCCGTCCTCGGGACCGAGCACCTCGACGAGCTGCGCCGGCGTCCAGACGTAGTACGTGCCCTCCTCGCCCTCGGAGTCGGCGTCCAGGGCCGAGGCGAACCCGCCGTCCTCGGTCAGCAGCTCCTCGAGCAGGAAGTCGGCGATCTCGCTGGCGACGATGTCACCGAGCCGGGTCCCCCACCCGGCGTAGACCCGCATCAGCAGGGCGTTGTCGTACAGCATCTTCTCGAAGTGCGGCACCACCCAGTCGCCGTCGACGGAGTAGCGCGCGAACCCACCGGCGAGCTGGTCGTTGATGCCGCCGCGGGCCATCGCCTCCAGGGTCGCGCCGAGCATCCGGCGCTCGCCGTACCGGAGCAGGAACTCCAGGACCATCGACGGCGGGAACTTCGGGGCGCCGCCGAAGCCAGCCGACCGCGGGTCGAACTCCCGGGCCAGCGTGGCCACGGCCCCGTCGAGGACCTCGGCGGTGATCGGGCCCGCGGCGAGCACGGCGTGCTGGTTCAGGTGCTCGCGCAGCGTCGCGCCGACCCGGGCCACCTCGTCGGCCCGGTTGGCCCAGGCGTCGGTCAGCGCCTCGAGCACCTGCCGGAACGACGGCTGCCCGTGCCGCGGCTGGTCCGGGAAGTAGGTGCCGGCGAAGAACGGGTTGCCGTCGTGGTCGAGCACGACCGTCATCGGCCAGCCGCCGTGCCCGGTCATGGACGTGGTCGCCTGCATGTAGACCGCGTCCACGTCGGGTCGTTCCTCGCGGTCCACCTTGACGCTCACGAAGTGCTCGTTGAGGTACGCCGCGGTCGCCTCGTCCTCGAACGACTCGTGCGCCATCACGTGGCACCAGTGGCAGGCGGCGTACCCGACGGACAGCAGCACCGGCAGGTGCCGCCGGCGGGCCTCCTCGAACGGTTCCGGTCCCCACTCCCACCAGTCGACCGGGTTGTCGGCGTGCTGGAGCAGGTACGGCGAGGTCGCGTCCTTCAGGCGGTTGACCATGGACCCAGCATGGCTCAGCCGTGGTCGGGCGAGGGCCCCGCCGCCGCGCCGTTCAGGCGGCGGAGGTCTCCGTCGGCCCGTCGGTGGGCACGTCCGTCGGGTCGTCCGTCGGGTCGTCCGTCGGCTGCTCGCCCGCCTGGCAGTCGGCGAGGCGCTTCTCGGCGTGGGCGAGTCGCTGCTGCTGCGCCTTCTTGACGCCCTTCGCGGCCGCCTCGGCGGCCTTGGCGCGGGCGAGTGCCTTCCGGGCTGCCGCCTTCTCGCTGCCCGTGGCGGCGGCCACCGCCTCCTCGGCGTCGTCGGTCGCCTGCTGCTTGCGCTCGAACACCGCGGTGACGCGCGCCAGGGCGTCCTCGGCCTTCGCGACCTGGGCCTCCTGCCGGGCGCAGGTCTTGCCCGAGCCGCTCTCGTGCGCATCGGCCGTGGCGACGGCGGTGAGGCCGCCGACGAGGACGAGACCGGCGAAGGACGCGCAGAGCGTCCGGGTGATGGTGTGCATACAGGTTCCCTTTCCGAGTGTGCCCCCGATGTCTGCACATCGGTCGGTAGGACCGCGCACTTGAGCCCTCGACGTACCCGCGGGAGCCTCTCGGCCGCATTTGAGCCGATTTTGACGTTGCGTTGGGGACGGAATGAGTCTGGATGCCCCATCGTGCAGGTGCCACCCACCTCGAGGAGGAACTTCATGCCGTCCACGTTCTTCGGCCTCCCGCTGCACCCGCTGATCGTCCACGCGACCGTCGTGATGGTGCCGCTCGCGGTCCTGGCCGTGCTCGGCGCCGTGCTCGTGCCGCGGTTCCGGCGCTGGGCGGGCCCGTTGCCGATGGGGCTGAGCCTGGTGGCGCTGGTGCTCACCCCGCTGTCGACGGCGAGCGGGGAGAACCTCGAGCACTCCCTGCCCGAGACCCGGTTGATCGAGCAGCACGCAGAGCTCGGCGACCAGCTCATCTGGTTCACGGTCGCGCTATTCGTGTTCGCGGCGGCGTACTGGTGGCTCGACCGGCGGCGTACGGCGACGCCGGAGGCGGAGCAGTCGCGGGACCGGATGCGCACGCTGACCGCGGTCGTCGCCGTCCTCGCGGTCCTGACCGCGCTCGGCACCGGCGTGCAGGTCGCCCGGATCGGCCACAGCGGCGCCAAGGCGGCCTGGTCCGGGACCGGCAGCGCCGGCGGCTGACCGGACGAGCCGACCGCCCCGGCCGACCGGCAGTACGGTGACGTCCATGGTGCGCCTCCTGCTCGTCGAGGACGACCCGGACATCCGCCGCACCCTGACCCGCGGGCTCACGGAGCAGGGCGCGACCGTCGTCCCCGTCGAGACCGCGGTCGAGGCGATCAAGGCCGTCGGGACCGAGCGCCCGGACGCCGTGGTGCTCGACCTCGGCCTGCCCGACCTCGACGGCGCCGACGTGCTCGCGCTGATCCGCGCCAGCAGCGACCTGCCCGTCGTGGTCGCGACCGCCCGCGACGACGAGCGCGAGATCGTCCGGCTGCTGGACGCGGGCGCCGACGACTACCTGATCAAGCCCTTCTCCGCGGCGCAGGTGATGGCGCGGGTGCGGGCGGTGCTCCGGCGTACGACGCCCGCGGTCCGCGAGGACCCGCGGGTGGTGGTCGGCGACCTGGTCGTCGACCCCGTGTCACGGACCGCCGAGCTCGAGGGTCGGGAGCTGACGCTGAACCGCAAGGAGTTCGACCTGCTCCTCGCGCTCGCCTCCCGCTCCGGCGAGGTCGTCACCAAGCGGCAGCTGCTGGCGGAGGTCTGGCAGATGCCGTGGGGCGGTGCGGACCGGACCGTCGACGTGCACCTGTCGTGGCTGCGCCGCAAGCTCGGCGAGACGGCCGCGCAGCCGAGGTACCTGGTCAGCGTCCGCGGGGTCGGCGTCAAGCTCGTCGACCCGGGCACGGGATGAGCCTCCGGCAGCGGATCCTGGTGCTGGCGGTGGGCGCCACCGCCAGCGTGCTCATCCTCTTCGCGATCCCGCTGTGGCTGCTGCTCGACCGGGCGGCGACCGAGGAGAGCCGCGAGGGCGCCGTGGACGTCGCCCGCGGGGTGGCCGACTACGTGAGCACCGGCCCGACCGGGCACCAGCTGACGGCGTACGTCGACCGCCTCAACGGCCGCGACGACCGCGCGACCGTGACCGTGCTGCTGCCCGACGGGACCCGGCTGGGCGCCGAGCTGCCGGAGGGGCTGCACGGGGACACCGACCTCCGCGGGCCCCAGGGGGACGACGTCGGGCCGAGCGGGGACCCCGAGGGCGACGGCCTGATGCCGGTGTCCGAGCCGGAGATCCACGAGGTGGCCGGCGGCCAGCTCGTCGGCGTGCGCGCCACGACCGCGGACGGACCGGTCGTCGTCCTCGCCCACACCACCGCCACCGACGCCCGGGCCCGGATGACCGACCGGCTGCTGCTGCTCGGCGCTGCGGCCGTCGTCATCCTGCTCCTGGTGGCCGCTGCCGCCGAGCTGGTGGCGCGTCGCCTGGTCCGTGACCTGGACCGGACCGCCGCCGTCGCCGACCGGCTCGGCGACGGCGACCTCACCGCCCGCGCGCCGGAGGACGGGCCCTCGGAGGTGCGCCGCGTGTCCGCGGCCCTGAACCGGCTCGCGGGCCGGATCGACGACCTGCTCGCCGCCGAGCGGGAGACGGTCGCCGACCTGTCCCACCGCCTCCGGACGCCGCTCACCGCGGTGCGCCTGGACGTCGAGGCGCTGCCGGCGTCGGAGCGGACCGAGGAGCTCGAGTCCCACCTCGACCACCTCGAGCGGACCCTGACGGCGGTCATCCGCGCCGCGCGCCGGCCCGAGCGGGAGGGCGTCCGCCCGCGCTGCGAGGCCACGGAGGTGCTGCGCGCGCAGGTCGACTTCTGGCGCCCGCTCGCCGAGGACCAGGACCGCCCGGTCCGGCTCGACCTGCCCGCCTGCCCCGTCCCGGTGCGCTGCGCGGCCGACGACCTGCGGGCCGCGCTCGACGCCCTGATCGAGAACTGCATCGCGCACACCGCGGACGGGGTGGCGATCGCCGTCGTCCTCACCGACCCCGATCCGGACCACCCCGAGCTGGTGCGGGTCGACGTCCGCGACCGTGGTCCAGGGATCCCGTCGGGCGCCGTGCACCGGGGGCGCAGCGACCGCGGTTCGACCGGCCTGGGGCTCGACATCGCGCGCGTGTGCGCGGAGACCAGTGGAGGGCGGTTCGACGTGCTCCGGGAGGACGGCTGGTCCGTCGTCCGGCTGCGGCTCGGCCGGCCCTGACCCGGGTCACAGGATGATTTGACCTCGATTTGACCGGCTGTTCCGGCCCGCCTGAGCAGCCGCGAGCGACCGTGGTGCCATGAACGAGAACCCGCGTCGCCGGCTCCTCCGCCGGGCCCGCCTGACCACTGCTGGGATCGCGGTCACCGCGGTCGCCGGCACCGCGGCACTGACGGCCGTCGCCTCGAACGCCACCACCACCGGCGACGGCACGGGTGGCGGCAGCACCGGCGGCAACGGCGGACAGCGACAGGCCCCCGACCAGCAGGGCCGGGCGCGCTCGTCCCAGGGCGGCACCGGCGTCGTCCAGGCGCCCGCGAGCAGCCAGCCCCAGGCCGGGACCAACGCGTCATGAGCACCACCACCTGGCAGGACTGGTCGTGCACCGTCCGCGTCGTCACGCCCGGCCCCCCGCTCGACGGTGCGGCTGGGATCGTCCGGGAGCTGATGGCCGACGTCGACCGGGCCGTCAGCCGGTTCCGCTCCGACTCCGAGACCGAGCGGGTCAACAAGCTGGCCCCGCGGATCGTCCCGGTCAGCGGGCTGGCCCTCGGCCTGGTCGCAGCCGCGGTCGAGGCGGCCCGCGGCACCGACGGTGCCGTGGACCCGACGGTCGGGGCACACGTGGCGGCGTGGGGGTACGACGCCGACATCGCCGTCGTGCGGGCCCGTCGTGCGGACGTGCCGGAGCCGGGTCCGCCCGCCGACTGGCGCCGGGTCGTCGTCGACCGTGACCTGGGGCGGGTCGGCGTCGCCCGCGGCCTCCGGCTGGACCTCGGCGCGACCGCGAAGGCGTGGACCGCGGACGAGGCGGCCCGGAGGGTGGCGGCCCGCTACCGGCGTCCCGTGCTGGTCGAGATCGGCGGCGACGTCGCCGTGGCCGGAGCCGCCGACGAGCCGTGGCTGGTCCGGGTCGCCGAGGTCGCCGACGGCGCCGGGGGGGTCGTGGGCCTCACGCACGGCGGGCTGGCGACGTCCTCGGAGTCGGCACGACGCTGGCGCACCGGGTCCGGATCGGCGCACCACCTGATCGACCCGCGCACCGGAGCGCCGACCGACGGCGCCGTACGGACCGCCACCGTGTGGGCGCGGACCTGCGTCGAGGCGAACACGTTCAGCACCGCCGCCCTGGTCTGGGGGTGCTCGGCGGCCGCGCGGCTCGAGCTCGCCGGCGTCGCGGCCCGGCTCGTCGAGCGCGGCGGCGCGGTGCGGCCGATCGGCGCCTGGCCCGGCGAGGTGCGAGCGGCATGACGCTCTGGTTCCTCGCCCGCGCCGCCGGTTTCATGGCGCTGATCGGCGCGACCGCGGCCGTCTCCCTCGGCGCGATCGCGTCGGGCTCCTCCCCCGCGACCCGGCTGCGCCGCCGCGAGTCCCGGCTCCTCCTCCAGCTCGCCCACCGCTCCGCCGCCGTCGTCACCCTCGCGCTGCTCGGCCTCCACGGCGTGCTGCTGGTCGCGGACCGTCATGTCGCGATCTCGCTGCCCGGCGCGCTGGTGGCGTTCACCGCCGGCTACCGGGGCTGGGCCGTCGGCCTCGGCACCCTCGCGCTCTACTGCTTCGCGGTCGTCGCCCTCACCGGCGCCGTGCGCGGTCGGCTGGCGGGGTCGGCGGCGGCCGCCCGCTGGTGGCGGCCGGTCCACACGCTCGCCTATGTCGCCTGGCCGCTGGCGATGGCACACGGCCTGTTCTCTGGGCACCGACACCGCGACCTGGTGGGCGTGGCTGCTGTACGGCGGCTCGGCGCTCACCGTGGTCTGGGCGGTCTGGGTCCGGCTCGGCGCCGAGGAGGAGCACGTCTCCGGCGCGCTGGCCGCGACCCGCCACACCCAGCGCCGCCTGGCCGGGAGGGCCTGATGACGACCCTGCACCGGCCGGCCGCGCCGACGGCGTACGGTTCCGCACGGCTGCTCGCGGGAGCCACCCACGGCGTCCGGGCCGACCTCGCCGCGCACCGCGCGGTGCACGGCGCCCAGCAGCACCGCACCCGGGCGACCCTGGTCGAGGAGACGGGGGCCGTCCGGCTGCTCGGACGAGGCGGCGCGGCGTTCCCGGTGTCCACGAAGCTGGCCGCGATGCCCACCGGGTCCTCGGTCGAGGTCGTCGTCAACGGCTCGGAGAGCGAGCCGGCCAGCCGCAAGGACCGCACGCTGATGACCCTGGTGCCGCACCTGGTGGTCGACGGCGCCCTGGTCGTCGCGCGGGCGCTGCGCACCCGGCGGGTGACGATCGCCGTCCACGACACTGCCGCGCACGCCTCGCTCACGCTCGCGCTGGAGGAACGACGCGGGAGCGAGCCGCACCCCGAGCGCGTGTCGGTCCGGCTCCAGCCCGCCCGGTTCGTGTCCGGCGAGGTGCGCGCCGTGCTGCGCGGCCTCGACGGCCGGCCCGCCGTACCGCCGGGGCACCGGGTGCTGCCCACCCGGCACGGCCTCGGCGGTGCGCCCACGTTCGCGAGCAACGTCGAGACGTTCGCCCAGATCGCGGTCCTCGTCTCGCTCGGCGCACGGCGGTACGCCGAGGTCGGCGACCGGGCCGAGCCCGGGACCACGCTCGTCACCCTCCTCGGCGACGTCCCGGCCCCCGGCGTTGCGGAGGTGCCGACCGGCCTGCCGCTCGACGCGCTGCTGCCGGCTGCCGGCGGCCCGGTCCTGGTCGGCGGCTACCACGGGCACTGGGTCGCGGACGCCCGTGGTCTGCGCGTCACCCGCCCGTCGCTGCGCGAGGCCGGCGTCCCCCTGAACGCCGGCGTCGTCGCCCGGCTGCCGGAGTCGGGCTGCGCACTCGCGGAGGTGGCCGCCGTGGCTGCCTGGCTGGCCCGGCAGTCCGCCGGGCAGTGCGGCCCGTGCCTGTTCGGCACCGCCGCGGTCGCCCGCGACGTCTCGACGCTGCTGTACGGCCGCCCCGCGCCGGACGTGAGCGCCCGGCTCCACGGGCTGGTCCGGCGCGGCGCCTGCGCCCACCCGGACGGCACCGCAGCGTTCGTCGCCAGCGCGCTGACCACCATGACCGCCGAGCTCGACGCGCACGTCGACCGAGGCGGCTGCGGCCGGCCGTACCTCGCCGTCCTCCCGCTCGACGACGGAGTCCGTTGATGAGGATCGAGGTCGACTGGACGCGGTGCGACGGCCACGGCCTGTGCGCCCTGCTGCTGGCCGAGAACCTCGGCTCCGACCCCGACGGCTATCCGGTCGTCCACGACACCGCCGTGGCCCGGGACTCGGTACGTCACGCCCGCCGCGCTGTGGCGGCGTGTCCGGCGCTCGCGCTCCGCCTCGTGCGGGACTGACTCGGCGGCGCTCCCGGGCCGGCCGGACCCCCACGGGGGTTGGGGCCCGACCGGCGGTCGGAGGACTGCCCGATCCCGGGCGGCGCCAGTAGGGCCAGATCCTCCGCGGGCGAACCTGCCACCAACCTGACTGCGTCGGTGCCGATCAGCGCTGGCGCGTACCGGGCCCGTCCTACGGTCCCTCCGTGGCGACGCTGGGCGCTAGGACGGCTCGCGCCACTGGTCCCTACTGAGCTCCTGGGCGGCGTCGTTGAACGCCCGGAAGGCTGCGGTGAGGGCCGCCGCGTCGGCCAGACCCATCCGCTCGAGCACCTGCACGATGTCCTCGCGCCGCCGGGCCATGACCGCGTCCAGGAGGCGGGTACCGGCGCCCGAGATCTCCACGCGGACCACGCGCGCGTCCTCGGGCGAGCGACGGCGGGCGAGCAGCCCGAGGCGCTCGAGCCGGTCGCAGTGCCGGGTCGCGTTGGAGGGGTTCACCCCCATCCGGGCGGCGATCGCGCCGATGCTCTGCGGTCCGTGCGCCGCCAGGAGGACGAGGAGGCGGTGCTGGGCGACGGTGACCTCGACCGGCGCCGCTCCGACCGAGTCGATGGCGATCGCCACGAGGGCACGGCTCGTGGTGCCCAGCTCCTCGGCGAGCTCGCTGAGCGCCGATCCGGCCACGTGTCCCATCGTTCCTCACTCTCCTGGGCCGGCGTCGCCGCCCGCTTGTCCCTCACGACGTGCCGCGCTGTGGTTGCACCAGCGCATATTTGCGCAAGCGCATGGATACAGGGAGCGTAGCGCGGTTCGCGCTGCTGCGTGCGCATCACATCACGAACGGAGGACCAGGTGACCCGTCCGATCACGCATCCCGTGACGCTGCGCCAGTACGCGCTGGTGGCCGACGGCGAGCGGGGCGCCCTGATCGGCCCCCGCGGCGACCTCGCGTTCATGTGCGCACCCCGGTGGCACGACGACGCTGTCTTCAGCAGCCTGCTCGGGGGCCGCGGGGAGTACACCGTCTCGCCGATCGACCGCCGGTTCGTGTGGGGCGGGCACTACGAGCAGGACAGCCTGGTCTGGCGCAGCAGGTGGGTCACCACCCGCTCGGTGATCGAGTCCCGCGAGGCACTCGCGTTCCCGGGAGATCCGGGCCACGCCGTGCTGATGCGCCGGGTGGAGGCCCACGAGGGCGACGCGTACGTGCACGTCACACTGGACTGCCGCGCCGGGTTCGGGACCCGGGCGATGACCGTCTGCCGGCGCTCGAGCGGGGCCTGGGAGGGCCGCACCGGCGACCTCAGCTACCGCTGGTCGGGCGCGACCGAGCACGCCCGGCTCGACGACGACCGGCTCGCACTGGAGCTGGTGGTCCCGGCGGACGAGAGCCGCGACCTGGTCCTCGAGCTGGGCACCGGGCTCGCGGACGAGCTCCCCGACCCCGACCACCTGTGGGCGCGGACCGAGCAGGCGTGGCGCGACACCGCCCCTGACCTGACGAGCTCCGCCGCGCCGGGCGACGCCCGGCACTCGTGGGCGGTGCTGCGCGGGCTCACCAGCGGCGACGGCGGGATGGTCGCCGCGGCGACCACGTCCCTGCCGGAGCGCGCCGAGGCCGGGCGGAACTACGACTACCGCTACGCGTGGATCCGCGACCAGTGCTACACCGGCCAGGCGGCCGCCGTCGCCGGCGCGCACGACCTGCTGGACGCCGCGGTCCGCTTCGTCACCGAACGGGTGCTGGCCGACGGGCCCGACCTGAAGCCGGCGTACCGGGTGGCGGGCGGGCGCGTCCCGGACCAGCGCCGGCTGCCGCTTCCCGGCTACCCCGGCGCGCCGGTCCAGGTCGGCAACCACGTCAACGAGCAGTTCCAGCTGGACGCGCTCGGCGAGGCGCTGCTGCTGTTCGCCGCCGCCGACCGGGTCGACCGCCTCGACCGCGACGCCCACGACGCCGTCCAGCAGGTCGTGGCCGCGATCGAGAAGCGGCACACCGAGCCGGATGCCGGCATCTGGGAGCTCGAGGACCGGCGCTGGGCCCACTCGCGGCTGATCTGCGCCGCCGGACTGCGTGCGGTCGGGCGCGGCGAGGAGGCCGACCGGCTGGTCGCGTCCGTGGACGCCGACTGCCTGCACTCCAGCGGCCGCTGGCAGCGCTCCCCCGACGACCCGCTCGTCGACGCCGCGCTCCTGCTGCCGGGGATCCGCGGCGCCGTCCCGGCCGACGACCCTCGCCACGTGCGGACGTGGCGGGCCGTCGTCGACGAGCTGACCGACGACGGCTACGTCTACCGGTTCCGGCACGACCCGGAGCTCCCGATGCACCAGGCGGAGGGCGCGTTCGTCCTCAGCGGCTTCCACCTGAGCCTGGCCAGCCTGGGTCAGGGCCGGGTGACCGAGGCGGCCCGCTGGTTCGAGCGGAACCGCGGCTCGCTGGGTCCCCCCGGCCTGTTCACCGAGGAGTTCGACGTCGTGGAGCGACAGCTCCGCGGGAACCTCCCCCAGGCATTCGTGCACGCGCTGCTGCTCGAGACCGCGCACGAGCTCGGCCGCGCCGGCGTCGGCGTCGAGGGCTTCGCGGCCGAGGACAGGTGACACCAGCACCACACCCAGCACCACACCCGGCGGGACACCCGGCAGGACACCCGGCAGGACACCCGGCAGGACAGGAGGAAGGAGACCCCATGAGCAAGCGAGTGGTCGTGGTGACCGGCGCGTCCGGCGGGATCGGACGGGCGTCGGCGCGGGAGTTCGCCCGGCAGGGGGACGCCGTCGCGCTGCTCGCCCGCGGCGACGCCGGCCTGGAGGCCGCCGCCGAGGAGGTGCGGGCCGCCGGGGTGCGGACCCTGGCGATCCCGGTGGACGTCGCCGACCACGAGGCGCTCGATGCGGCCGCCGACCGGGTGGAGGTCGAGCTCGGCGAGATCGACGTCTGGGTGAACGTCGCCTTCACCTCGGTGTTCGCGCGCTTCGTGGACATCGGGCCCGAGGAGTTCCGGCGGGTCACGGAGGTCAGCTACCTGGGCTACGCGAACGGCACCCGCAGCGCGCTGCGCCGGATGCTGCCCCGCGACCGCGGCGTCGTCGTCCAGGTCGGCTCCGCGCTGGCGTACCGGGGCATCCCGCTGCAGTCGGCGTACTGCGGCGCCAAGCACGCGATCCAGGGCTTCAACGAGGCGGTGCGCACCGAGCTGCTCCACGACAAGAGCTCGGTCCGCGTGACGATGGTGCAGATGCCGGCGGTGAACACGCCCCAGTTCGGGTGGGTGCTGTCGCGCCTGCCCCGGCACGCGCAACCGGTCCCGCCGATCTACCAGCCCGAGGTCGCGGCCCGCGCCGTCGCGTACGCCGCCGACCACCCCCGCCGACGGGAGTACTGGGTCGGCGAGACCACGGCGGCGACGCTGATCGCCAACGCGGTCGCGCCCGGGCTGCTCGACCGCTACCTCGCGCGGACCGGGTTCGACTCCCAGCAGACCGACCAGCCGCGTGATCCCGACCAGCCCGAGAACCTGTGGGAGCCGGCCGACACGCGACGTGACTTCGGTGCCCACGGCGCCTTCGACGACCGCTCCCACCGCGGCTCGCCGCAGGTGTGGGCGTCGCAGCACCACGGCCTCCTGGCCGCCGTCGGGGGCACGGCCCTGGCGGCCGGCGCCCTCGCCTGGCTCAGGAGCGCGGCATGAGGGACCTGGGCGGGGCCGAGCGGCTGCTGCGCGAGCGGGTGGACGGCGAGGTCCGCTTCGACGCCGGCAGCCGGGCGGCGTACTCCACGGACGCGTCGAACTTCCGCCAGGTCCCGTACGGCGTGGTCGTCCCGCGCACGACCGACGCCGCGGCCGAGGCCGTCGCCGTCTGCCACGAGCTGGGACTGCCGATCGTCTCCCGCGGTGGCGGCACCAGCCTCGCCGGGCAGTGCACCAACGAGGCCGTGGTCCTCGACTTCTCCAAGTACTGCCACCGGTTGATCTCCGTCGATGTCGAGAACCGCCGCTGCGTCGTCGAGCCCGGGATCGTCCTCGACGACCTCAACCGGCAGCTCGCGCCGACCGGGCTGCGGTTCGGACCCGAGCCCGCGACCCACCCGAACTGCACCCTCGGCGGGATGATCGGCAACAACTCCTGCGGCGCCACGGCGCAGCGGACCGGCAAGGTCGTCGACAACGTCACCTCCCTGGACGCGCTGCTCCACGACGGGACCCGATTCGTGGCCGCGCAGCTCACCGACGAGCGGTACGCCGAGGTCGCGTCCCGCACCGACCGGGTGGGCGAGATCCACCGGGCGCTGCGGCGGCTCCGGGACGATCACGCCGACCTGCTGCGGGAGCGCTACCCCCAGATCCCGCGGCGGGTGTCCGGCTACAACCTCGACTCGCTGCTGCCCGAGCACGGGTTCGACGTCGCCGGCATGCTGGTCGGCAGCGAGGCGACCCTGGTGACGGTGCTCGCCGCCGAGCTCGAGCTGGTGCCGGTCGTCCGCGCCCGGACCCTGGTCGTCCTGGGGTACCCGGACATCGCGGCGGCCGCGGACGCCGTGCCGGCGATCGTGCGGCACGAGCCGATCGCGCTCGAGGGCGTCGACCACTACCTCGTCCGCGACCAGCAGCTCAAGGGCATGAACCCCGATGCGCTCGAGGAGCTGCCCGACGGCACCGGGTTCCTGATGGTGCAGTTCGGCGGCGACGACACCGAGGAGGCCGACCGGCACGCCGAGGACATGCTCGACGACGTCGGGAAGGGCGACCACTCCCCGGACGTCGCCTTCTACGACGACCCGCAGAAGGAGCACGAGCTCTGGCTGGTGCGCGAGTCCGGGCTCGGGGCCACGGCACACGTCCCCCACCGGCCGGACACGTTCGAGGGCTGGGAGGACTCGGCGGTGCCGGTCGACCGGCTCGGCGACTACCTGCGCGACCTGCGCCGGGCTGTACGAGGAGTTCGGCTACGCCAGCGACACCGGACCCAGCCTCTACGGCCACTTCGGGCAGGGGTGCGTGCACACGCGGATCCCGTTCGACCTCTACTCCACCGAGGGCGTCGCGACCTATCGCCGCTTCCTGGAGCGGGCGGCCGATCTCGTCGTCTCGTACGGCGGTTCGCTCTCGGGCGAGCACGGCGACGGCCAGACCCGCGGCGAGCTGCTGCCGAAGATGTTCGGCGACGAGGTCGTCGGCCTGTTCGAGGTCGTGAAGGGGCTGTTCGACCCCGACGACCTGATGAACCCGGGCAAGGTCGTCCACCCGGCGCGTCTCGACGAGCACCTGCGGCTCGGCGGTCACTGGGAGCCGAAGCGGCTGCTGCCGGTCGCCTTCGGCTACCCCGAGGACGGTCACTCCTTCGCCCAAGCGGCCAACCGCTGCGTCGGCGTCGGCAAGTGCCGCCAGCTCGAGCACACCGGCGGCACGGTGATGTGCCCGTCGTACCAGGTGACGCACGAGGAGGAGCACTCCACGCGGGGCCGCGCCCGGCTGCTGTTCGAGATGCTCGATGGCCACGGCGACGGCACGATCACCGACGGGTGGCGGTCCACCGAGGTCCGCGACGCGCTCGACCTCTGCCTGTCGTGCAAGGGCTGCAAGTCCGACTGCCCGGCGCACGTGGACATGGCGACGTACAAGGCCGAGTTCCTGCACCAGCACTACCGGCACCGGCTGCGGCCCCGGGCCGACTACGCCACCGGCTTCCTGCCGTCGGCCGCGATGGTGATCGACCGGCTCCGGATCGCACCGGCCGTGAACCGGCTCGCGGCGATGCCGAGACTGCGCCGGCTCGGCACCCGTGCCGCAGGCCTCGAGGACCGTGAGGTGCCGCGGTTCGCCCACCGGTCGTTGCAGCGCTGGCTGCGCGACCACCGGCCGGCGCCCGGGGCGGGCCGTCGCGGCACCGTCCTGCTCTGGCCGGACACGTTCACCAACCACTTCCACCCCGAGGTCGGCATCGCCGCCGTCCGGGTGCTCGAGGACGCGGGCTGGGCGGTCACCATGCCGAGCCGGCCGGTCTGCTGCGGGCTGACCTGGATCTCGACCGGTCAGCTCGGCGTGGCCCGGTTCCGGGTGCGCCACACGATCCGCGAGCTCGCGCCGCACGTGCGGGCCGGCGGCCTGGTGGTCGGCCTCGAGCCGAGCTGCACGACCGTGCTCCGCTCGGACGCCGTGGACCTGATGCCCGACGACCTCGACACCCGCCGGGTCCGCGACCACACCGTCACCCTGGCGGAGCTGCTCGGCGAGCACACCGACGGATGGGAGCCGCCGTCCGCCGCCGGGGTGACCGCCCTCGCCCAGGTGCACTGCCACCAGCACGCCGTCCTCGGGTGGGACGCCGACCGCACGCTCCTCGAGCGGGCGGGCGCGGACATCGAGCAGCTCGAGTCGGGCTGCTGCGGCCTGGCCGGCAACTTCGGCTTCACCGCCGGGCACGGCGAGGTCAGCGAGGCGTGCGCCGAGCAGGTGCTGCTGCCCCGGCTCCGCGAGGCCGACCCCCACGACCCCTCGACGGTGGTGCTGGCCGACGGGTTCTCCTGCCGGACCCAGATTCATGAGCTCGACAGCGGCGGGCACCGGGCATTGCACCTCGCGCAGCTCCTCGACGACCTCCGCACCGGGACGATCCGCGCGAACCACACGACCGACCCACGAGAAAGGAGCACCACATGACGACCACGACCGTGGCCGACCAGCTGCTCGCGCGACTGCGCGAATGGGGCGTGAAGCAGGTCTTCGGCTACCCCGGCGACGGCATCAACGGCATCCTGGGCGCGTTCTCCCGTGCCGACGACCAGCCGCGGTTCATCCAGTCGCGACACGAGGAGATGAGCGCCTTCGAGGCGGTCGGGCATGCCAAGTTCAGCGGTCGCCAGGGCCTGCCCGGCGTGTGCATGGCGACGTCGGGTCCGGGCGCGATCCACCTGCTCAACGGGCTCTACGACGCCAAGCTCGACCATGTCCCGGTCGTCGCGATCGTCGGGCAGACCAACCGCACGGCGATGGGCGGCAGCTACCAGCAGGAGGTGGACCTGCTGAGCCTGTTCAAGGACGTCGCGAGCGACTACGTCCAGATGGTCACCGTGCCCCAGCAGCTGCCGAACGTGCTCGACCGGGCCATCCGCGTCGCGATGGCCCGGCGCGCGCCGACCGCGATCATCATCCCCAACGACGTGCAGGAGCTGGAGTACGCGCCGCCCGAGCACGCGTTCAAGATGGTCCCGTCGAGCCTGGGCATCAGCTGGCCGACGGTCGACCCGGACGGTGAGGGCGTCCGGCGCGCCGCCGACGTGCTGAACGCCGGCTCGAAGGTCGCGATCCTTGTCGGCCAGGGCGCCCGGGGCGCGGCCGCCGAGGTCAGCCAGGTCGCCGAGCTCCTCGGCGCCGGTGTCGCCAAGGCCCTGCTCGGCAAGGACGTGCTGAGCGACGAGCTGCCCTGGGTCACGGGCTCCATCGGTCTCCTCGGCACCCGCCCCAGCTACGAGATGATGCGCGACTGCGACACGCTGCTGACCGTCGGCTCGAGCTTCCCCTACACCCAGTTCCTCCCGGCGCTGGACCAGGCCCGCGCGGTCCAGATCGACCTGGACGGCTCGATGATCGGGATGCGCTACCCGTACGAGGTCAACCTGGTCGGCGACGCCGCCTCGACGCTGCGCGCGCTGATCCCGCTGCTCGAGCGCAAGGACGACCGCGGCTGGCAGGAAGGCCTGTGCGCCAAGGTCGACGAGTGGTGGCGGACGATGGAGGCCGAGGCGCTCGTCGAGGCCGACCCGATCAACCCGATGCGGATCTTCCACGAGTTCTCCCGGATCGCCCCCGAGAACGCGATCCTCACCTCCGACAGCGGCTCGGCCGCGAACTGGTACGCCCGCCAGGTCCGGATGCGGGGCACCATGCGCGGCTCGCTGTCCGGCACGCTCGCGACGATGGGGCCCGCGGTGCCGTACGCGATCGGTGCGAAGTTCGCCCACCCGGATCGGCCGGTGATCGCCTTCGAGGGCGACGGCGCCATGCAGATGAACGGCATGGCCGAGCTCCTCACGATCTCCCGCTACTGGCAGGAGTGGGACGACCCGCGGCTCGTCGTCGTGGTGCTGCACAACAACGACCTCAACCAGGTCACCTGGGAGCTGCGCGCGATGGGCGGTACGCCGAAGTTCGTCGAGTCCCAGGCGCTGCCCGACGTCTCGTACGCCGACTTCGCGCGCTCGGCCGGGCTGGGTGCGACCGTCGTGACCGATCCCGACCAGCTGGCCGGGGCGTGGGAGACCGCACTCGGCGCCGACCGGCCGTACCTCCTGGATGTGCACTGCGACCCCGACGTACCCCCGATCCCGCCGCACGCGACCCTCGAGCAGATGACCGACATGGCCAAGGCACTGATCAAGGGCGACACCAGTCGCTGGGGCGTGATCAAGGAGGGGCTGAAGACCAAGGCCCAGGAGCTGCTGACGTGACCGACCCGCCGATCGTCGCGGTCGAGGCGCGCGCCTACACCGTCCCGACCGATCGGCCGGAGGCCGACGGGACGCTGGCCTGGGACTCGACCACGCTGGTGGCGGTCGAGGTCCGTGCCGGCGGGGGGACCGGCACCGGCTGGACGTACGCGCCCGCGGCGGCCGTCGGCGTGGTCGACGGCCTGCTCGCGCCCACGCTGGTCGGGCACCACTCGCCGCTGGCCCCGGTCGACGCACACGCCGCGATGGTGCGGGCGGTGCGCAACGCGGGGCGTGCGGGCCTGGTCGGCATGGCGCTCTCCGCGGTCGACATCGCCGTGTGGGACCTCGGTGCCCGGCTCCTCGGCGTACCACTGACGCGCTGGTTCGGGGCCGCCCCCGCGCCGGTGCCGGTCTACGGCAGCGGCGGCTTCACGACGTACGGCGACGACGAGCTCACCACGGAGCTCGAGGGCTGGCTCGCGCGCGGGCTCCGACGCGTGAAGATCAAGATCGGCGAGTCGTGGGGTCGCGCCGAGGACCGCGACCTGCACCGCGTCGAGCTCGCCCGCTCGGTCGTGGGCGACGGCACCGACCTGTTCGTGGACGCGAACGGCGGGTACGACGTGGGACAGGCCCGCCGGGTCGGACGGCGGCTCGACGAGCTCGGCGTCACCTGGTTCGAGGAGCCGGTGAGCTCCGAGGACCTGCACGGGCTCGGCGTGCTGCGCGACGCGCTGGACGCCGACGTCGTGGCCGGCGAGTACGGGCACGACCTCGCCTACTTCCACCGGATGGCCCCGGCCGTCGACTGCCTGCAGGTCGACGTCACCCGCTGCGGCGGCTACACCGAGTGGCTCCGGATCTCCGCGGTCGCGGCCGCACACGGGCTCGACGTCTCCGGTCACTGCGCGCCGTACCTCACGGCTCCGGTCGCCGCGGCGACCCCCCGGCTGCGCCACCTGGAGTGGTTCCACGACCACGTCCGCATCGTCCGCGAGCTCGTGGACGGCTACACGGCCCCGGTCGACGGCGCACTGCCGGTGGGCGACGGGGCCGGCCACGGGCTGCGGCTCGACGCCGGGCTCGCGGCGCGCTTCCGCGTGGCGTGACGGAGCGCCGGGTCCCTGCGGGCGGACCTGCCACCGACCGGACCGCGTCGGTGCGGATCAGGCGCCGGCCGGCACGCGCCGGTCCTGGACGGTGAACCAGCCGACGCACGCCAGGATGACCAGGAGGAACACCGCGCTCACGGTGTTCGTGCCGAGGCCGAGCCCGCCGTCGCCGGGGTCGGCGGTCAGCAGGTCGCCGATCGAGGCGCCGAACGGGCGGGTCAGGACGTAGCCGACCCACAAGGTGAGCACGGCGTTCGCACCGGCGTAGTAGGCCAGCGTCACCGCGCCGATCACAGCGCCGAAGATCACGGCGGCCGTCAGGTAGCCGAGCGCGAGCTGCTCGGAGACCAGGTCGCCGGCCGAGGTGCCGAGCGCGAACGTGAAGAGGATCGCCAGCCAGTAGAAGGTCTCCCGCCGCCGGGTGACGATCGTGTGGATCGAGAGCGTGGCTGGGAGCGGTACCAGGTCACGAACGTCACCGCGAGGCACATTGCGAAGACGATCGTCGTCGTCCAGAGGCTGACCCCGAGGTTGTCGACCAGGTTGTCGGAGATGAGGGTGCCGACGATCGAGATCAGCACCACCGAGAGCCAGTAGACCAGGGCACGTAGCGGCGGGTGCGGAACTGGATCACGAGCGCGTCCCCGAGCAGCACCGCCATCAGCAGCGAGGTGGTCGTCAGGCCGAGCCCGACGTTGTCGGCGAGGAAGTCCGCAGCGGTCTCCCCCACCGTCGTGGACAGGATCTTCACGACCCAGAACAGCAGGGTGACCTCGGGCACCTTGTTGAGCAGCGTGACCGCGTCGCGGCGGCGGACCGTGGTGGCGTTGTCCATGGCCGCACCCTCACTGCCGCAACCTGCAGCCGACCTGACCGGCTCAGGCGCGCGGCAGCCGGACGCCGAACTCCGCCCCGGCCCCGGGCGTCCCGACCACGATCTCCCCGCCGAGCGAGCGGGCCACCCGCTGGGCGATGCCGAGGCCGAGGCCGGTGCCGCCGGTCCCCGAGGCGCCCACGTCGAAGAGGTGCTCGCGCAGCCGGTCGTCGACCCCGGGCCCGTCGTCGGCGACGGTGATCACCACGGCGTGCGGCAGGTCCACGGCGGTGAGCGTGATCTGCGAGCGCGCGTGGGAGACCGCGTTGTCCAGCACCGGCGCCAGGGCTCGCAGCACGAGGCTGCGCGGCCCGGCGATCCGCGCGGACGACGTACCGGTCCCGTCCACGAGGTCGAGGTGGGCCGGAACGGCGGGGCGCAGGGCGTCGACCAGCTCCGCGACGTGGCAGGTCGCGGCGGCGTCCGTCGCGGCCGCGTCACGGGCCACGTCGACCAGGGTGGTGATCACCTCGGCCATGGTGCGCGCCGCGCGCGAGATCTCGACGAGGTCGGCGCGCGTCTCCGCGTCGGCGCCGCCACGCATCAGCGCCAGGTCGGCCGATCCCTGGATCGCGGTCAGCGGAGTGCGCAGCTCGTGCGCGAGCTCTGAGGTCAGCCGCTGCTCGGACCGGATCGCCATCGCGACGCGGTCCAGCAGCCGGTCCAGCGTCTCGCCGAGCTGCGCCAGCTCGTCGTCGGCCGGGTCCAGGTCGAACCGGTGCGCGAGGTCGTGCTCGCTCCAGTCCGCCGCGCGCTCGGCCATCTGGGTCACCGGCGCGAGCGCCTGGGCGGTCACCCGGCGCGCGATCCACGCGGCGGCCGCGATCACCAGGATCCCGATGAGGACGGTCGCGAGCAGCGCGTACTTCTCCGAGCGCTCGTACGCCGCGGTGTCCTGGCTGACCACCACCACCCCGGACCGGCCGTCCGTCGTCGTGAAGGGGCGGGCGAGCAGCCGCAGGGCCTCGTCGACGTCGACGCTCGTCGGAGTCGTCACCGTCGAGAGGTCGTCGGCCTCGTCCCGGGCGCCCTGCTCGATCGAGCCGGCCACGAGGTCGCCGTTCTCGTCGTAGACCCGCACGCCGGGGTCGAGGTCGCGTGAGGAGACGGGCCCGGCCTCGAGGACGCTCACGACCGCGTCCGCGCGGTCCGCCAGCACCCGGTCGACGTCGCGCTGAGCGGTGTACCCGAGCAGCAGCTGGAGGCCGACGCCGACGACCAGCATCACCGCGGTCATCAGCGCGACGGTGGACGCGGTGATCCGGCCTCGGAAGGTCCGGGGTGCGAACCTGCGCTGCGCACTCACCGCAGCGCGAGCCCCACGCCGCGGACCGTCTTGAGGTGCAGCGGCGACTCGACCTCGGCGAGCTTCACGCGGATCCGCCGGACGTAGGAGTCGACCGTGTTCTCGCTGACGACCGCGCCGTCCGGCCACGCGGCGGCGACGACCGCGCGGCGGCGCACGACCTCCCCCGGACGGGACGTGATCGCCGCGAGCATCCGGAACTCCGTCGGCGTCAGCAGCACCTCGCGGCCGCGGCAGACGAGCGCGTGCCGGGCCGGGTCGAGGAGCAGGTCGGCGTCCGATCCACCCGTGACCAGGCGTCCGCGCCGGGCCAGCGCCTCGACGCGGGCGATCAGCTCCTTCACGTCGAACGGCTTGGGCAGGTAGTCGTCGGCGCCCGCGCTGAAGCCCGCCAGCCGGTCGTGGACATCGCCCAGCGCGGAGAGGAACAGCACCGGGGCCGGCTGCCCGGCCGAGCGCAGCGCCTGGCAGACGTCGCGGCCGTCCGCGTCGGGCAGCCCGATGTCGAGCACGACCACGTCGAGGTCGTCGTCGTCGGCGAACAGCCGCAGGGCCTCGCGCCCGTCGTGCGCGGCCACCCCGTCGTGGCCGGCGTGCCGCAGCGCGGCCAGCACGACCCGGCGGATCGCGGGGTCGTCCTCGCACAGCCCGATCCTGGCCACCAGGGACCCCCTCTCGGCGCGAGGATGCGCCGACGAACCTGCAAGGTACCTGACCGCGACCTGACCCCACCCGGTCAGCGGCCGAGCAGCAGCACCCCCGCGGTGACGAGCGCGGCGACCTTGACCAGCTCGAGCCCGACGTACCAGAGGTGGGCGCGGGAGCGCGGCCCGTCGTCGCCCGCGAGCACCGCGTCGGACCGGCGCGAGACGAACGGTCGTACGGCGAGGACCTGCACGACCAGCGCGGCGGCCGCCACCAGGAACGCGACGACCGCCGCCCGGCCCGGCGACCCCGCGAGCAGGCCGACGACCACCAGCACCGCGAGCACGGCCTCGACGGCGTTGAGCGCCCGGAAGACCAGCCGCCCGATGCCGAGCCCGATGGGCAGGGTGACCCCGGGTGCCCGGAACTTCAGCGGCGCCTCGAGGAACGAGACGCCCACAACCATGCCGAGCCAGACGAACGTTGCCGCGACTGCGAGGTCCACCCCGTCAGGTTAGGCGACCCTCGGTCCCGGTTACCCTCGGTCGCATGCGACGACCAGCAGATGCTCGGACACGTCGGTGGACCGCGCTGGCCACACGACTGGTGCCGGTCCTGATCGCGCTGGCCGCGGCCGCCGCGCTGGACGACTGCGCGTCGGCGACCACGACCGACGCGGCTCCGGCCGCCCCCACCACCGCCCGGGCCGCCGGCCGGGACGCGCCCGCAGCCACGTCCGTCACCAAGCTCCTGGTCTTCGTGGTCGAGAACCACTCCCTCCACCAGATGCGGGCGGGCATGCCCTGGCTGAGCGACCTGGCGGACCAGTACGGCTACGCCACGCGGTACGGCGCCATCACGCACCCCTCGCTGCCGAACTACCTCGCGATCGCCGGCGGTGACACCTTCGGCATCGCCGACGACAGCCGGCCGGCCGACCACCCGATCCGCAGGCCGAGCGTCTTCGGCCGCGCCGTGCGCGCCGGGAGCACCGCCACGACGTACGCCGAGGGCATGACGTCGAGGTGCCAGCAGGCTGACGGCGGGGAGTACGCCGTCCGGCACAACCCGTGGGCGTACTTCCGCTCCGAGCGCCGGCTCTGCCGCCAGCACGACGTCCCGCTGCGCGCGCTGCAAGGCGACATCGACGCCGGGACCCTGCCCCAGGTCGGCCTGGTCGTGCCCGACGTGTGCAACGACGCGCACGACTGCACGCTGGCGACCGCGGACGTGTGGCTGCAGCGGCACGTCGGCCGGGTGCTCGACGGCCCCGACTTCACCTCCGGGCGGCTCGCGGTCGTGGTCACCGCCGACGAGGACGACCGGCACCACGGCAACCGGGTGCTCACGGTCGTCGCCCATCCCAGCCTGGACGGCGTGATCGTCGGTCGCGCCCTCACCCACTACGCCCTGTCGCGCTCCTATGCCGAGGTGGCTGGAGTCGACCCGGTCGGCCACGCGGCCGACGCCCGCTCGCTGCTGCGGGTGTTCGGGCTGGAGTAGGCCGGCGGGCTCAGCCGGCCGCGGGAGCCCTCCCGATCCTGACCAGGACCCACCCCAGCAGCATCAGCACGACGCCCATGACGGACACGAACGCCGCCACCCCGAACGCCACGACCGAGGTGAACAGGCTCGCCTGGAGGAACGACGCCGTCATCACCGTGTCGCGGTTCGGGTCGTCCTGGGGCAGCTCCGCGTAGGTCTTGCCGCCGCCGATCTCGAGCGCGTGCTTGTTGATGATGTCTGCCTGCGCGTAGGCCGTGAACGGGCCCTTCACGTCCTTGCCGGCGAAGTGCGCAGCGTCGTCCGACACGGTGATGTGCTGGTCGGCGAGCGTCGAGGAGACGGTGGCGTAGGTCACGACACCGGCGACCAGGAACACGACGCCCAGGACGGCGATGATGATCCCGACGACGCGGATGCCGCGGTTCGCAGAGGTGGTGGCCATGCGGTCACGCAACCATCGCTCCGGCGTCGACGGGTCACCCGGAATGCGTGATTGACTCGGTCCGTGGACGCACACGCGTGGGACGAGAGGTACGCCGCCAGCGACCTGGTCTGGTCGGCGGAGCCAAACGTCTTCGTGGCGTCCGAGCTGGCCGACCTCGAGCCCGGCCGGGCCCTGGACCTGGCGGCCGGCGAGGGCCGGAACGCGATCTGGCTGGCCCGCCGGGGCTGGGAGGTCACCGCCGCCGACTTCTCCCAGGTCGCGCTCGACAAGGGCCGGCGGCTCGCCGGCGAGACCCCGGTGCGCTGGGTCCGCGCGGACGCGACCCGGTGGGACGAGCCCGCGGCGTACGACCTCGCCGTCGTGGCCTACCTCCAGCTCGCGGCGCCCGAGCGCCGGGCCGCGCTGCGGGCGGCGTACGACTCGTTGGTCGAGGGCGGCACGCTGCTGCTGGTCGCGCACGACTCCTCGAACCTCGACGAGGGCACCGGCGGCCCGCAGGATCCGCGGGTGCTGATGACGGCCGCGGACGTGCTCGAGGACCTCGACGACCTGCCCTTCGACGTGCTGCACGCGGGCCGGGTCGGCCGGAGCGTCGGCGACCTGACGGCCTGGGACTGCCTGGTCCGGCTGGTCAGGCGCCCGGGGTAGGCGGCTGCTCGCTCGGTTGGTCCACGGGGAGCTCGACGGGCTTCTTCTTGTCCGAGGGGTCGTAGAGCCCGGCGTCCTCGGCGGCCTGTGCCTTGCGCAGCTGCTTGACCAGGCTGAACCCGAGGAACGCGACCGCGAGGATCAGGCCGATGAAGATCGCGAACGCGAGCCAACCGGCCTTCACGTCCTCGTCCTTCGGCACCTCGTCGGCGAAGGAGACCACGAGCGTCAGGAACTGCATGCGACCAGTGTGTCAGGCGGGGTCGTGGATGCCGGCGAAGAGGTCGTCCTCGGGCAACGGGCTGGTGACCTTGCTCTCCACGAGCTCGAAGTCCTCGGTCGGCCAGACCCGCTCCTGGAGCTCCCGCGGGATCGCGAACCAGAAGCCGTCCGGGTCGATCTGGGTCGCGTGCGCCAGCAGTGCCTGGTCGCGCACGCCGAAGTAGTCGGCGCACGGCACCCGGGTGGTGATCCGGGCGTCCCACTCCGGCTCCTCCTTCCACTCCTTGAGCCGCTCGGCCCACGGCGACTCGAGACCGTGCTCGAGCATCGCGTCGTGGATCGCCTGCATCCGGGGGCGGTTGAACGAGTGGTGGTAGTAGAGCTTGAGGACCTGCCACGCCGGGCCGAGCTCGGGGTGCCAGTCCGGGTCGGCGGCCGCCTCGAACGCGAAGACGCTGATCTCGTGGCACTTGATGTGGTCCGGGTGCGGGTAGCCGCCGCGCTCGTCGTACGTCGTCATCACGTGCGGCCGGAACTGCCGGATCAGCCGCACCAGCGGTGCGGCCGCCTCGTCCAGCGGGATCAGCGCGAAGCAGCCCTCGGGCAGCGGCGGCTTCGGGTCGCCCTCCGGCCAGCCGGAGTCGACCCAGCCCAGCCAGTCCTGCCGGATGCCGAGGATGTCGCGGGCGCGCTCCATCTCCTGGCGGCGGATCTCGGTGATGTTCGCCAGGACGTCCGGGCGGTCCATCTTGGGGTTGAGGATCGAGCCGCGCTCGCCGCCGGTGCAGGTGGCGACGTGCACGTCGACCCCCTGCGCGACGTACATGGCGGTGCTCGCCGCACCCTTGCTCGACTCGTCGTCGGGGTGGGCGTGCACGTGCATGAGGCGGAGGCCGGCGCGGGAGGGGTGCTGCTTCACCCGGACATCCTAGGTGGGACCATTTCGCGGTGACCTCGACCGACCTCGACGACCGCTACGGCGCGCCGTCCGCCTGGCGCACCCGGGCGCTGCTCGGCGTTGTCGTCGTGGTGGTCGCGGCGTTCCTCGGCTGGCTCGGCTGGACGATCTGGTCGCAGTCGACGCCCCAGGTCACCTCCGACCTGCTCGGCTGGCACGTCACGGACGAGCACGCCGCGACCGCGACCGTGCAGGTCCGGCTGACCGACGAGGACGTGCGAGCGACCTGCACGCTGCGGGCGTACGCCGAGGACCACTCGGTCGTCGGCGAGCTCAGCTTCACCCCCGACGCGAGCGGCCGCACCGACCAGACGGTCCGGACCGAGCGCGAGGCGACGTCGGTCGAGCTGGTCGGCTGCACCGCGCCGGGCCAGAACCGACCGCGCTGACCGATCTGCGTCCCGGCGGCACCTGTGGTTAGACTTGTCGATCCGACTGTCCCGCAGGGCCGTCCCGAAACCGGCCCCGCGCACTGACGCACACCCGTTTCGGACGGTGCCGCGCTGGGCACCACCCGACGACCGGCGGACGGATCCGTCGCACCTCGAAGCAATGCAGGAGTAACCCCATGACGCAGTCGACCGAGCAGGGCACGATCTGGCTCACCCAGGAGGCCCACGACAAGCTGACGGCGGAGCTGGAGCACCTCAAGGGCCCCGCCCGCCAGGAGGTCATCGCCCGGATCAGCGCCGCTCGCGACGAGGGCGACCTCAAGGAGAACGGCGGCTACCACGCCGCCCGCGAGGAGCAGGGGAAGCTCGAAGGCCGGGTCCGCCAGCTCGAGGACATGTTGCGGCGCGCCGAGGTCGGCGAGACCCCGCCGGACGACGGCATCGTCGAGCCGGGCATGAAGGTCACCTACAAGTTCGTCGGCGACGCTGACGACGAGGCCGAGACCTTCCTGCTCGGTGCCCGGGAGATCGAGCCCGAGGGCCTCACCGTGTACTCCCCCGAGTCGCCGCTGGGCGCGGCCATCAACGGCCGCAGCAAGGGCGACACCGTGAGCTACCTGGCGCCGAACGGCAAGGAGCTCAAGGTCGTCATCCTCGACGCGGTGCCGTACACCGGCTGACCCACCGCCGAGTCGGCGCAGTCTCAGCCGACCCACCGCCGAGTCGGCGCAGTCTCACCCGACCCACCGCCGAGTCGGCGCAGTCTCAGCTGAGACTGCGCCGACTCGCGCTACTCGTAGACCCGGTAGCCGCGCTCGCGGAGCCGGGCCAGCAGCTGCTGGGTGTGCGGCTCGCCGCGGGTCTCCAGCTGGAGCTGCACCTCCACCTCGTGGAGGTGCAGCGACGGGGAGATCCGCTCGTGGACGACCTCGAGCACGTTGGCGCCGACGGCCGAGATGTCGCCGAGCAGCTGCGCGAGGCCGCCGGGCAGGTCGGGGATGCAGACGCGGAGGTTCAGGTAGCGACCGGCCGCGGCCATGCCGTGGGTGATCACCTTGCCGAGCAGCAGCGGGTCGATGTTGCCGCCCGAGAGCACCGCGACGGCCGGCGTCTCGAACGCGTCGGGGCGCTCGAGGATCGCGGCCACGGCAGCGGCTCCGGCCGGCTCGACCAGCATCTTCGCTCGCTCGAGCACGGCGAGGACGGCCCGCGAGAGCGACTCCTCCGAGACCGTGACGACCTCGTCGACGTGGTCGCGGACCGCCGCGAACGTGATCTGGCCCGGCAGCCCGACCGCGATCCCGTCGGCCATCGTGCTCATCGACGCCAGGGGCACCGGGCAGCCCGCCGCCAGGGACGCGGGGTACGCCGCCGCCTCGGCCGCCTGCACGCCGACGACCCGGATGTCCGGGCGCAGCGCCTTGACCGCGATCGCGATGCCGCCGAGCAGCCCGCCGCCGCCGAGCGACACGAGCACCGTCCGGACGTCGGGGGCCTGCTCGAGGATCTCCAGCCCGCAGGTGCCCTGGCCGGCCACGATGTCGACGTGGTCGAAGGGGTGGATCAGCACCGCGCCGGTGCGCTCGGCGAACGCCTTCGCCTCCACCATCGCGTCCTCCAGGTAGCGGCCGTGGAACGACACCTCGGCGCCGTACCCGCGGGTGGCCTTCTCCTTCGGGATCGGAGCACCCTCGGGCATGAAGATGGTGGCGCGGATGCCGAGCATCTGGGCGGCCAGCGCGACGCCCTGCGCGTGGTTGCCCGCGGACGCCGCGACGACCCCGTGCGCGCGCTCCTCCGGTGAGAGCCGGGAGATCCGCACGTAGGCGCCGCGCGCCTTGAACGAGCCGGTGCGCTGGAGGTTCTCGCACTTGAGCTGCACCGGCCCGCCGGCGAGCTGGGAGAGCCAGCGCGACTCCTCCATCGGTGTCTCGATCGCCACCCCCCGGAGCAGCTCGCGGGCGGCCTCGATCTCGGCCAGCCCGACGGTCTCCACGTCAGTCATCGTCACCCTCCTCGGGAGCCTCGACGGTCGCACCGGTCTCGACGTAGTCCTCCTCCAGCTCCTCGACAGGATCGTCCCCCGGCTCGGTGTTCGCCGCCAGGTGCTGCACGACGGCGTTCAGCGCCGCGGCCAGGGGCACGGCGACCAGCGCGCCCGCGATGCCGGCCACGATCACGCCGCAGCCGATCGCCACGATCACGCCGAGCGGGTGCAGCGAGACCCAGCGGCCCATGAGGAAGGGCTGGAGCACGTGCGCCTCGAGCTGCTGGACGCCGATCACCACGGCGAGCATCAGCAGCGCGGTGAACGGCCCCTGCGCGACCAGGGCGACCAGGACCGCGATGGTGCCGGCGACGGTGGCACCGACCAGCGGCACGAACGCGCCGAGGAACACCAGCACGCCGATCGCCAGGACGAACGGCACGCCGAGGATCGCCGCGCCGATCATGATCCCGATCGCGTCGACGGCGGCCACGATGACCGTGGCTCGCACGAACTGGGTCAGCGAGATCCAGGCCACCCGGCCCGAGCTGTCGACGTGCGGACGAGCCGCGCGGGGGGCGATGCGGACCGCCCATGCCCAGATCCGCTCGCCGTCGGCGAGGAAGAAGTACGTCGAGAACAGCACGATGAAGAGGCCGGCGAAGACGTGGCCGACCGCGGTGCCGACCTCGGTGACGTTCCCGAGGTCGACGTGCGTGCCGGCGTTCTTGAGGGCGTCCTGGGCGCGCTGGATGTAGTCGTTGATCTGCGAGTCGCTCGCGTGCAGCGGACCGGTCTTGAGCCAGTTCTTGATCTCCTCGAGGCCGGCCGACGCCTGGTCGGCGAGGTCCTGCGCCCCGGTCGCGACCTGCTGGCCGGCGAAGGTCAGCAGCGCCGCGACGAACGCGAGGCCGAGGATGACCACCAGCAGCGCGGCCACCCCGCGGGGCAGGCCGACGCGGTGCAGGCCGTCGACGACGGGGACCGCCAGCGCGGAGATGAGCAGGGCGACCGCGACCGGGATCGCCACCACCGCGAAGAACGCGACCAGCCAGAGGATGACGTACGCCGCGGCCGCGATGACCAGGAACCGCCACGCCCACGAGGCGGCGAGGTCGATGCCCCACGGCACCTGCGCCCGCTCCGAGCGGGCGACCACGATCGGGACCGGCGCCGGCATGCGCTCGTCGCGCCGGGTCGCCCACTGGTGCGCCAGCCGCGCGGCGATGCCCTCGCTGGACTCGTCCGAGGCGGGTCGCGGCCGCAGATGGATGATCGGGAGCCGACGCCTGGTCTCGGGGGTGCCCTCGGAGGGGTCGTCAGCGCCGTTGCTCACCGCGACAGGCTATCCGGCGTCCGGCCGGATGAGCGTCATGGCCAGCCGGTACGCCGCATCGGGGTGGGCGTCCGCGAGCAGTCCGACGGCGGCCAGCACGTACGCGGTGTCGACGACGACGCGCGGCGACCGGGGCAGCTGCCAGCCGCCGCCGACCTCGCCGGTGCTGCCGGCCAGCACCCGGTCGGCGACACCCGGCCGGCCGTTGCGCAGGACGCCGCCGGAGCCGACCAGCAGGTCGACCTCGCGGAGATCCTTGCCGGTGCGCTCGACGACCCGGCCGTCGGGTCCGACCACGACCTTCGCGCGGCCGGCGTGGCGGCGCAGCGCGGTGCCGACCGCGGCCCGGGCGATCGCCTCGTCGGCGTCCCGCTCGTCGTCGGTGTCCGGCAGGAAGCCGGGGTCGTCGTGCCGGCGGGCGGCGGCCTCCGCGAGCTCGGGCAGGTCGGCGACGGTCGTGACCGCGGACCAGCGCATCCCGAGGTCGCCCTCCACCGTGCGGGTCACCCGGGTGGTCGCGACCACCTCGCGGCCCACCGAGTCAGGGTCGACGTCGACCACCGAGTGCACGTCGGTGGTCGCGCCGCCGACGTCGACGACCACCACGTCGCCGGCGCCGCGGGCGAGCAGCTCGACACCGGTGAGGACGACGTCCGGGGTGGCGCCGCGGACCATGGCGGTGAAGTCGGCTCGCGTGCTGAGGTGCTTGCCGCCGATGACGTGCGCCAGGAACATCTCGCGGATCGCGGCCCGGGCCGACTCGGGTGCGAGCACGCCGATGCGCGGCACGACGTTGTCGGCCAGCACGTGCGGGTTGCCGGCCAGGATCGCCGCGACGTCCTCCTGCGCCGCCACGTTGCCGGCGACGACGACCGGTCCGTGCCAGGTCGTCGCGAGCTCGCGGGCGGCCGCGAGGAGCACCTCGCTGTTGCCGCCGTCGGTGCCGCCGGTCAGCAGCACGACGTCGGGGTCGCCGAGGTCGCTCAGGCCCCCGCCGGCCATCGCGACGACGCTGACGACCTTGCCCCCGCTGGACAGCGCGACCCGGCGGCCGGCCTCGGCGGTCACGAGCTCCTCGTTGCCGACGACGGCGATCCGGAGCCCGCCGCCGGCGCTGGAGCAGGCCAGCACCTCGGCGGTCGCGGCGCGCGGATCCTGCTCGGTGAGCACGGCCAGGCAGGCGTCGTACCCGTCGAGCACGTCGCCGGCCCCTCCCGGTGTGGGGAGCGTGGTCGGGTGGCCGGCCTGCGCCGTGATGCGGCCCCGGTCGAGGTCGACGAGCACCGCCTTCGTGAACGTCGACCCGAAGTCGACGCAGACCGCGACGTCAGTCAAGCGCGCGCTCGAGGTCGGCGATCAGGTCCTCCGCACTCTCGATGCCGACGCTGAGGCGGACCAGGTCGCCGGGCACCTCGAGGTCGGTGCCGGCGACGCTGGCGTGGGTCATCCGGCCGGGGTGCTCGATCAGCGACTCCACGCCGCCGAGCGACTCGCCGAGCGTGAAGACCTCGGTGCGCTCGCACACCTGGAGGGCGTGCTGCTCACCGTCGGTGACGCGGAAGGACACCATCCCGCCGTACCGCTTCATCTGGCGCTGGGCGACCTCGTGGCCGGGGTGCGTCTCAAGGCCGGGGTAGATCACGTCGCCGACCTTGGGGTGGGCGGTGAGGAAGTCCACGACCTTCTCGGCGTTGTCGCAGTGCCGGTCCATCCGCACGGCCAGGGTCCTCAGGCCGCGCAGGGTCAGCCAGGAGTCGAACGGGCCGGCCACCGCGCCCATCGCGTTCTGGTGGAAGGCGACCTTCTCGGCGAGCTCGAGGTCCTTGACGACCAGCGCGCCGCCGACGACGTCGGAGTGGCCGCCGCAGTACTTCGTGGTCGAGTGCACCACCACGTCCGCGCCGAGGGTCAGCGGCTGCTGGAGGTACGGCGAGGCGAAGGTGTTGTCGACGACCAGCAGGGCGCCCGCCGCGTGGGCGAGGTTCGCGAGCGCGGCGATGTCGCCGATGTTGAGCAGCGGGTTGGTCGGGGTCTCGACCCAGACCAGCTTCGTCCGGCCCGGCTGGATCGCGGCGGCGACCTTCTCGACGTCGGAGACGGGCGCCGGGCTGTGCTCGAGGCCCCAGACCTGCTCGACCTTGTCGAAGAGCCGGAACGTGCCGCCGTACGCGTCGTCCGGGATCACCACGTGGTCGCCCGGCTTGCAGAGGCTGCGGACCAGGGTGTCCTCCGCGGCCAGGCCGGACGCGAACGCGAAGCCCCGCTCGCCCTCCTCCAGCGCCGCGATGTTGCCCTCGAGCGCGGTGCGGGTGGGGTTCGCCGAGCGGCTGTACTCGTAGCCGCCGCGCAGCCCGCCCACCCCGTCCTGCTTGTAGGTGCTGGTCGCGTAGATCGGCGGGATGACCGCCCCCGTCGCCGCGTCCGGCTCGTACCCCGCGTGGATCGCACGGGTCTCGAAGCCTGACTTGTTCCGGTGCTGCTGCTCGCTCATGCGGTCGAGGCTAGCGGGGGCGGGTTTCTCCGGCTGACCGGGGAAACCCGCGCGACACGCCGGGCCACAACGGCGTGTCGGTCGGGTTTCGCACGACAACCCCGGGGAAATCGACCGAGGTGAGTGACCGCGCCTGCACCGCCTGCCGCTCCGTCGCGCTCGAGGCAGGGTTCCTCGAGGACATGGGCGAGAGCTCCCAGGGCTACTCGCGCTGGATCGCGGGTCCTCTGGAGCGGGGGCTGTTCGGCGGCGCCAAGCGGATGGGCAGGAAGAGGTACCCGGTCGAGGCGCTGCGGTGCACGGTCTGCGGGCACCTCGAGCTGTACGTCGGCAAGCCCGACCGGGAGGCCTGAGCCGGGAACGCCACGGGCTCCGCCGGTGTTACAGACTGTGCAACATCACTCCGAGAGAAGGAGACCCCGTGTTCCTCACCCGCAAGGCCCAGATGGTCGCCCCGGAGCAGACGCTCCCGGGCCGCGACGAGCGCCGCTTCGCGCTCACCGACAAGCACCTCGTGCTCGGCACGCCGCTCGTCACCGACGAGGTGCCCGAGGGCTACGAGGTCGCGCTGTTCGGCCTGGGCTGCTTCTGGGGTGCCGAGGAGATCTACTGGCAGGTCCCCGGCGTCTGGTCGACCTCCGTCGGGTACGCCGGCGGCACGACCCCGCACCCGACGTACGAGGAGGTCTGCAGTGGCGCCACGAACCACACCGAGGCGGTGCGGATCGTGTTCGACCCCCAGCAGGTCTCCTACGCCGACCTCGTCAAGACGTTCTTCGAGGTCCACGACCCGACCCAGGGCTACCGCCAGGGCAATGACGTCGGCACCCAGTACCGCTCCGCGATCTACTACACGACGCCCGAGCAGGAGCAGGTCGCCCGCGAGCTGACCAAGGTCTACGGCGACGAGCTCACGCGCCGGCGCCTCGGTGACATCACCACCGAGATCCGGCCGGCCGCCGACACGCCGTACTTCTACGCGGAGGACCACCACCAGCAGTACCTGGCGAAGAACCCGTTCGGGTACCGCTGCCACGCCAACACCGGCGTGAAGTTCCCCGCCTGACCCCGACGCCTGACTTCAACGACGGGCCCCGTGTCGAACGACGCGGGGCCCGTCGTCGTCTCCTACCCGCCTGTCGGCTCGCGCCTGGAACTTCGAACGCCCGGACAGCGGCCATGTCCGGGTGGGTTGTGCTCGGGGGAATGGTCCATGGCCGCGCAGCGGTCGCCCTCGCGGTCGCTGCCGCGCCTCAGGAAGAAGGCAAGGCGTCGGCGAGGGCCGGCCTGGTCCAGCTCCCGTTCACGAGGCGAAGAATGACCCAGGGCTGGAGCAGGACGACCGCCGCCAGACCCGCCACGCAAGCGCCGAGCCCCAACTGGTGGAGGGCCGTGAGGCCGTTCGCGTTCGTCACCTCCTGGATGCCGATGCTGGTCGTGAAGAACCCGAGCATCAGCGTGCCCAATGCTCCCGCGGCGAGCCGGGCGCCCCGGCGCGACGTCAACTTCGCCGTCACGCCTAGCGGCACCGCCGTGATCGAGAAGATGAGCATGATTCCGAGAGTGGCCTCGACACTGAACGCCGGGACCTGCTCGGTGGCCAGAGCCACCCCCCGCATCAGCAACCGGGCCATGCCCCCGTCGAGAACGCCGGCGACGACCGCCACAACAAGACCGAGACCGATCCGCATGGCCACGGTCATGTGGCACCTCCCTGGAGTCGAGTCACCACCGCAGAAATCGTCCCACCGGTCGCCCACGTGCGGGAATAGCACCCTTGGGCTGGGTTGCCGACCGCCCCGCTACTGTGCCGCGAACACCCAGCCGGCCGGGCACCGATGCGTCCGACCGTCGGCTGCCAGATGCGTGCGCTCCTCGTCCCGGTGCCGTCCGCGAGTTCTACGTGGGGAGAGCTACCAGCAGTACCTGGCAAAGCACGTAAATGGCTACCGCTGCCGCGCCAACACCGGCGTGAAGTTCCCCGCCTGACCTCAACGCCTGACCCCAACGCCTGACCTCAACGACGGGCCCCGTGTCGAACGACGCGGGGCCCGTTGCGTCGGTGCGAGTACGGCGAGGCCGACCGTCGAGGCGGCGTGCGCCTGGTCGAGCTTCGGCGACCTCCACCACCTGTCGCTGCGCATATATGCTCATGCGCAAACACGTTGGGACGGGCTGGCAGCCCCGGATCGGAAGGAGCGGGCCCGTGCCGATCTGGCTCCAGGCCGGCCTGTGGGGGTTGCTGGCGGGAGGCGCGCTGGTCGTGGGCGCACTGGTCGCCTGGTTCGTCCGCGTGCCGCGCCCGGTCGTGGCGTCGGTGATGTCCTTCGGCGCGGGCGTGCTCATCTCGGCGCTGGCCTTCGACCTCGTGGCGGAGGCCGAGTCGACCGGCGGGCTGACGGCCACCCTGATCGGCTTCCTCGGGGGCGCCTTGGTGTACGTCGTCGCCAACGTCGCGCTCGCGCGGCACGGCGCGCGGCACCGGAAGCGCTCGGAGGACCAGCAGCCCTCCGAGAGCGAGCAGGCAGGGAGCGGGACCGCGATCGCGATCGGCGCGCTGCTGGACGGAGTCCCGGAGTCCATCGTGCTGGGACTCACGCTCCTCACCGGTCAGGGCATCGGGATCCCGGTCCTGGCGGCGGTCTTCATCTCCAACCTGCCCGAGGGCCTCTCCAGTGCCGCGGGCATGAAGCGGGCCGACCGACGACCGCTCTACGTCTTCGGCGTGTGGGGCGGGATCGCCGTCCTGAGCGGCGCCGCCGGCGCGCTCGGGGTCCTGCTGCTGGCCGGTGCGTCACCGGCGCTGGTGGCCGTGATCACCGCCGTCGCCGCCGGGGCGATCCTCGCGATGGTCGCGGACACGATGATCCCCGAGGCGTTCGAGCAGACGCACCTCTACGCGGGGCTGGTGGCGACCGTCGGGTTCGCGCTGTCCTTCACCCTGGAGCACCTGGGCTGAGGGGCCGCCCAGCCACGCCGGCCCAAGCACGTGGCGTCCGGACCTCGACCAGGACGGAGGAATCTCACCGCGGCAGATTCCCAGGAGCTGGCAGACGCGTTCGTCACCGAGAGTCGCGCGCTGATCAGCGTCGCCGTGCGCCCGATCCTCGACGCTCCCGTCGATGTCACCGTCGCCCAGCACCGCGTGCTCGTCCTCCTCGCCGCGCGCGGCGACCTCACCGTCGGAGACATCGCCGGGGGTCTCGGGGTCAACCCCTCCAACGCCACCCGGTACTGCGACAGCCTGCAGCCGCGAAGTCCTCGGCCCGACGCTGTCGTACCGGGCGCCCCCCGTTCGTGGATAGGTTGAAGCGGGCGCCAGGTCCGCGGCCGAGACGAGGAGCAGACATGACGGAGTACCTCATCTACTTCAACCAGCAGTGGGTCGGCGACCACACCGAGGAGTGGTTCCGGGAGCGGGGTCCGCTCTCCCGGGCGGTGGTCGACGAGATCGAGGCCGCGGGCCAGCTCGTGTACGCCGGCGGGCTCGAAGAGGAGCTCGACGTGGCCTTCAGCGCCGACGCCACCAGCGGGACGCTGATCCTGACCGACGGGCCGTTCGTCGAGACCAAGGAGTTCCTCGGTGGCCTGACCATCGTGGACGTGCCGGACCTGGAGACCGCCCGGACGTGGGCCGGCAAGATCGCCGAGGGGTGCGGCTGGCCCCAGGAGGTCCGCCCGTTCAAGCCGTTCTCCCGCCGGGCCTGAGTGGTCGTCGGGGCACGACTTTCACCCGTTCGGGCGCATCGGCCGACGATGCGACGGGGGTAGCCTCGAAGACAGGTGCCGCCACTGAGACCAGGTGTATGCGCACCGTTCTCGGAAGCGACCTGTCATGGGAGCAACCTTCAGGGCGACGTACGTCGACCGAACGGCGTTCTTCAGCGTCCAGGGTGAGCTGGATCTCGCGGTCCGCGAGCAGCTGCGGTGGTGGCTGACCGATCTGACGGACATCGGCCTGGACGCGCTCCTCGTCGACGTCTCCGGCGTCACCTTCGTGGACTGCTCGTGCCTGCGGACCCTCGACGAGGCTCGGCGTCGACTGGAGCGCGGGCACGCACGGCTCGAGATCGTGGCGTCGTCCTACAGCTTCGGACTGGTGAGCGGCCTGGCGGGCTACGGATGGCCGGCGCCTCCTGTTCCCGCTCGGTCCGCCGCGTCCCCGCCGTCACACCGGGCGGTGCAGGATCGCCAGGATCACGTCGAAGGCGTCCGCCGCACTGATCGCGTCGACGTCGAGCGGGTAGCCGGCCGCGGCGGTCTCGACGGCGAGGCCGCGCACGGCGTCGCCCACTGACAGGCCGTGGTCGTCGACGAGCATCACGAACAGGTCCGTGATCGGTACCGGCCCGAGACAGGGAACCTCATCCTCCACGTCGACCTCCTGGGCCGCGGGCAGCGGGGGGAGCGCGGGCGGGGCGCCGAGGTCCGACAGTGGCGGCCGACGACCTCGGGCAACCCGCCGCGAGGCCTGCGACCTGGCGCGCGCAGCTCGGCTCCAGGCCCGCAGGGTGGTTGCGTGCTGGCGGAGCGACTCGCTCCTGAGCGCGATCTGTCCGCCGGTGCCGCTCGGGATGTCGATGGATGTCATTGGCGTGCCTCGCTGGGAGTTGGCTGACTGCCCGACCTCCTGGCGGTACCCAGGTGGCGACGGGCCATGAGCGCGACGACCGGTCCGGTGACCGGTCCGGTGACTGGTGCGGTGACTGGTCTAGTCGACCGCATCCATGACGTCCATCGCCAGCATCGCCGCCGGCGCCAGCTGCCCGTGGTCGCGGATGCGCGTGAGCGTCACCTGGACCTGCAGGGATCGGCCCCGCCGGTTGACGGCGTCGAGCACGAGCTGTGCGGGTTCGGTCTCCTCGTCGTTCAGCTGGACCCGGATCGGCTGTCGCAGCTGCTCCACCGGTAGCCCGATGTCGAGGTTCATCAGGTGCGCGCCCACGGCCTCGTCGCTCCGGACCCCCCACAGGTCCTCCGCCCGGGTGTTCCATGCCAGGACCTGCATGTCACTGTCCACGACGGCGACCCCGGAGTTCATGCTGCCGAGCACGGCCCTCATGAACCGGTTCAGGCGCTCCACCTCGTCCTGGCCGTCGCGCAGCGCGTCGTTGGTGAACTGCAGCTCGTCGTTCATCGACTGGAGCTCCTCGTTCATGGTCTCGAGCTCCTCGTTGGTGCTCTGGAGCTCCTCGTTCGTGGTCTCCAGCTCCTCGACCGTGCTCTGCAGCTCCTCGTTGGTCGTCTCGAGCTCCTCGTTGGTGCTCTGCAGCTCCTCGTAGGCGACCTCCAGCTGCCGGTTCGCGTAGGTGAGCTCCTGCTGCAGCTTGCGGTACTGGGTGACGTCGTTGAAGATCACCGTCAGCCCGAGGTCGTTGCCCGCGTCGTCGGCCAGCGGGACGAACTGGATGTCCAGGGAGCTCGTCTCCCCCGGACCGCGCACCTGGTCGACGTCGCGGACCCAGACCGCTCGGCGCTCCTGCTGCGCCTGCTCCAGGTGCGCACGGAGCTCGACCGGACGGTAGGACACCTCCAGGTCCTGGATCGGCCGTCCCACGTCCCGGGCAGTCAGGCCGAACAGGTGCATCGCCCGGTTGTTGCTCAAAACCAGCCGACCCTCGGTGTCGAGGACGATCTGCGCGGCGGCCGACGACATCAGGGCGGCGTGCGCGAGCCCGACCTCCGCCCGCTCCTCGACCGCCGGGCCGGCGGCACCGGGCGTGGACAGCGAGCGGCGGTCACGCGGCTCGACCGGGATCTTCTTGAAGAAGCGGCGCTTCAGCTCGATCGGACGGAAGTACGCCGCGTGGGTCAGCAGCATCTCCGCCTTGCCGAGGAACAGCACCCCGTCGGGGCGGAGCGCGAAGTGCATCCGGTTCAGGACCTGCGCCTGGGTCTCGGCGTTGAAGTACATCAGGGTGTTGCGGCAGGTCAGCACGTCGACGTGCGAGATCGGAGCATCCTGGACCAGATCGTTGCGGCCGAAGATGACCGACCTCCGGAGCTCCTTGCGGAACGCGAAGAGGTCGCCGGCGGGCTCGAAGTACTTCTCCCGGTGCCCCGCGGGCAGCGCCTCCAGCTCGCGCGCGGGGTACATCGCCTGGCGCGCCTGGGCGAGCGCCTCCTCGTCCACGTCGGTCGCGTAGATCTTGACCCGCTCGCGGAACTCCTCGATGCCCAGGAGCTCGGCGAGGACCATGGCGAGGGTGTACGCCTCCTGGCCGGACGCACAGCCCGCGCTCCACGCGCGGATCGGCTGGTTCTCGCGGCGGTGCAGCAGCGCCGGCAGCAGGTCGTCCTGGAGGTGGCGCCACGAGTCGGGGTCCCGGTAGAAGGCGGTGACGTTGATGAGGATCGTGTTGAACAGCTGGGTGAACTCGTCGGGGTGGAGGATCAGGTGGTCGAGGTACTCGTCGTACCCGGACAGTCCGACCGCCTCCATCCGCCGCTGGATCCGCCGAGCGAGGCTCGCCCGCTTGTAGCCCGTGAAGTCGAATCCGCGCTGCTCCTTGATGTGGCGGAGCAACGCCTCGAAGCCGGCATCGGTCATCCTCGGCCTCCCTTCACGCCTCGCGCTCCTCCTCGATCGCCCGACCGACGTCGGCGATCAGCTGACGCACCAGCTCGGCCGCACGCCGTGCGTCGTCGGCGCTCTCCGCGAAGCGCGCCGCGGTGCGGACCCGGCTGTCCCTCCGGGCCCGCTCGGCGAGGTCGGTGTTCAGCACGGCCTTCTCCTCCAGGCTGCGCAGCGCCATCCACAGCGCGCTCTCCATGGCCACGGTCTGCCGCGCCGCCAGGCTCTCGGGCGACCAGGCGTGGCCGACCCGGCACCGGTACCGGTGCAGCACCCCCTCGCTGATCTCGAAGAGCGCACCCGCGCAGTCGGGACACCCGAACCCGGACGGAGTGCCCGGCCGCTCGGCGTCGTGCAGCGCATCGGGATCCAGCTCCGCCATCTCGACCTCCATCTCCAGCGCGACCAGCACGCCCTCGCCCGCCGGCTCCGCCGGCAGCTCCTCGCACCAACGCACCAGCAGCCCCGCCATCGCAGCGACCGGCGACCGGACCGCGTCCGGCACCGCCCTCGCGGCGGATCGCGGCATGCTGTCGTAGAGGGCCTCGTCGAAGTCCTGGACCACGACCCGGCCGCCCCGCGACGCCACCGCCAAGGCTCCCGCGGCGCCGTCGTCGAGCGCCCCGGACAGGACGACGCCCACGACCCGGGGGCCGGCTGCGCGGGCAGCCGAGCGGAAGAGGACGTCGATCGCGGGGCGGTGTCCGCTCTCCGTGGGGCCACGCGTGAGTGCGACGGTCCCGTCGATCACCACGACATGGTGGTCCGGAGGGGCGACCAGCACCTCCCCTGCCCGGACCCGATCGCCGTCGGATGCCTGACGGACCGGGAGGGGGGCGACGCGCCGCAGGATCGACGGGAGCGCGCTCGCGGCGTCCGGCGGCATGTGCAGGACGATCAGGACGCAGGCAGGGAGGTCCGACGGAAGGGTGGCGACCAGGTCACGCAGCGCCTCCACGCCTCCCGCCGAGGCACCCACGACGACGAGTGCGGGCGGGGAGGGCATCCCGGGCGTCGTCATGGGAACACTCTCGCGTACCGCCTCGCGCCTGTCACCGACGTGCGCGACAATGGACCGGTACCCGGGGTGAAGCAGACGCCCCTCACGGGTGCTCGAGCTGGAATGTCCGAGATGGAATCACTCTCCTCATCATCGCCCGACGAGCTGGCCTACCTGCGCGGGCTCGGGGACCAGCTGCGCCAGCTGGAGTCGCGGCTGGACCGCGCCCGCTCGTCCTCCGATCCGGAGCTCGTCGCCGACCTGGAGACCGCCTACGAGGAACTCCGGGTCGCCGACGAGGAGGTGCGTACCCAGCAGGAGACGATCGCCCGCCTGGTGCGGTCGACCCAGGACCTCCGGCTGCGGCAGGAGCAGGCGCTGGCCACGCTGCCGGTGCCCATCCTGGTCACCGACATGCACGGCGTCATCCGGTCGGCCAGCGCCGCGGCCGCCCAGCTCGCCGGCGCGCCGTTGGCGCGACTGCTCGGCAAGCCGGTGTTCGCCCTCATCGCCCTGGACGACCGGCCGGCCCTGCGTCGGCTGGTCTCGGATCTCGGGCGAGGTGGCGCACCGATCCGGTACGCCGCCACCCTCGTGCCGCGCACGGGCGAGCCGGTCGGCGTCGAGCTGATCGCCTCTGCCCAGGTGCCGGGCGCGGGCACGGAGGAGATCAGCTGGCTGCTCCTGCAGCCGGGCCCGCGGTCGGACCGGCTCGACGGGTCGTTGACCGGGGCGCTGACCGAGCTGGCCCTGCTGCCCTGGCGGGGCGGGGACCGCGCCCGCGTGCTGTCCGCCGCGGCGGACATCTGCGCCCGGCTCACCGCGGCCGAGGTCACGATCGCGCTCGGCCCACCGGCCGAGCCCGCTGCCGTCGCGTCCGCGTCGGCGGTCGCCCAGGAGTGCGACGGCGTCCAGGTGGCCGCCGGCACAGGTCCTGCCGTCACCGCCCACGAGGAGCGGGCAACGGTGACCAGCCCGTCGGTCGGCGACGACGACCGGTGGCCGGCACTCCATGGTCTGTGGCCGAGCTCCGCGCCGGCGGCCACGGTGACGTCGATCGAGACGGGTGGGAAGGTGCTCGGGACGCTCGCGGCCTACGGGCACCCGGAGCCCGGCGTCCCGGTGGAGATGCTCGAGGTGCTTGCCGTCGCCCTCGGGGGCGTGCTGCACGAGGTGGAGCTGGTCGAGGAAGTGGAACGACTGGAGCTCGACATGCAGCAGGCGTTGAGCTCGCGCGCGGTGATCGACCAGGCGAAGGGCGTGCTGATGGCCGCCCGCGGCATGGACGCCGACCAGGCGTGGGCGCACCTGGTCGCGATCAGCAGCTCGGAGCAGCGCAAGGTCCGGGACGTGGCCCGGGACATCGTCGCCCGAGTCACCGGCACGTCGTGACCGCCGGGTCAGGCCTCATCGGCCTCGGCGGCGGACAGGTTGCGGACCGCGGCCTCGTCGTGCTCGACCGCCTTGGCCCGGTGGAGCTCCGCCGAGGACGCGTCGCCGAGGTCGTCGGCGCGGGTCGCGGCCCGGCGGTGGAGGAGGGCGGCCTGCCGATGAGCTGCGGCCGCACCTCTGTGCGCGTACGCGGCGCGCGCCCTGGCGTCCCTGGCGGCCCCCCGCGCGTGCTCCAGGCCGGCGCCGGTGGCGGGGCTGCCGGCCCGCAGCTCGGTGAGCCGCTGGTGGAGCGCAGCGAGTCGTGGCGAGACCGGGTCGTCCCATCGGTCCTGGGAACCTGCGCTGCCCATGGGACAGTCCTACACCCGGCCCGGCAGCAGGGCGGCGCCCGGCCGGTCGCCGGGCCCGACCACGGTCTCCTGGGTCGAGCCGTCACAATGGCTTCGTGACCGAGGAGCCCCGGAAGGCCCCACCCAGCACCGCCCTGCCCCGCAAGGCGGCAGCACGGACGGCGAAGCTGGCCGCGCTGCCACTGGGGTACGCCGGGCGCAGCGCCCTCGGGCTCGGCAAGCGGATCGGCGGCAAGCCCGCCGAGGCGGTGCTCTCGGAGATCCAGCAGCGCACCGCCGAGCAGCTGTTCCGCACGCTCGGGGAACTCAAGGGCGGGGCGATGAAGTTCGGCCAGATGCTGTCCGTGCTGGAGGCGGCGTTCCCGGAGGAGCTGGCCGGGCCGTACCGCGATCAGCTCACCCGGCTCCAGGACGCCGCTCCCCCGATGCCGACCCAGACCGTGCGCGAGATCCTCGAGCACGACCTCGGGCCGGACTGGAAGGAACGGCTGGTCTGGCTCGACGGCGGTCCCACCGCGGCCGCGTCGATCGGCCAGGTGCACCAGGGGCACTGGGCGGACGGCCGGGAGGTCGCGGTCAAGGTGCAGTACCCCGGCGCCGGCGAGGCGCTGATGTCGGACCTGCGCCAGCTCTCGCGGCTGGCGCGCACCGCGGCCCCGCTGGTGCCCGGCGTCGACCTGAAGCCGCTGGTCGCCGAGCTCCAGGCACGGGCGGCCGACGAGCTGGACTACCACCTCGAGGCGGAGGCGCAGCACACCTTCGCCGAGGCGTTCCGCGACGACCCGGACATGGTCGTGCCCGACGTGGTCGAGGTCGGCGACACCGTGCTGGTCACCGAGTGGCTCGAGAGCCCCGCGTCGATGGCGAGCGTCATCGCCGACGGCACCCACGAGGAGCGCAACCACTACGGCGAGCTGTTCGTGCGGTTCCTGTTCTCCGGCCCGGCCCGCACCGGGATGCTGCACGCCGACCCGCACCCCGGCAACTACCGGATCCTGCCCACCCCCGACGGCGCGCCCGGTCGCCTCGGCGTCCTCGACTTCGGGGCGGTCGCCCGCCTGCCGGAGCGCGGCCTGCCCGAGGCGATGGGCCGGCTGCTGCGCATCGCCGCGGACGAGGACGAGGCCGAGCTGGTCGAGGGGCTGCGCCGCGAGGGGTTCATCAAGGACCGGATCACGGTCGACCCCGCCCAGGTCCTCGACTACCTCGCGCCGTTCGTCGAGCCGACCAAGGTCGAGCGGTTCCGGTTCAGCCGGGCCTGGATGCGCACGCAGTTCGCGCGCGTCAACGACCCGCGCAGCCCGGCGTACACGGTCGGCATGAAGCTGAACCTGCCGCCGTCGTACCTGCTCATCCACCGGACCTGGCTCGCCGGCGTCGGGGTGCTGTGCCAGCTCGAGTGCGAGGCGCCGTTCCGGCAGATCCTCACGGAGTCGCTACCGGGCTTCGCCGAGCGGAGCTGAGCACGAGGCCGGCAGCGACGACGCAGAGCACGCCGCACAACGGCCACAGCGCTGCCGGGGCGACCGCGTAGACGATGCCGCCGACCGGCCCCGCGAGCAGCGAGCCGCTCGTGGACGCGCCCGTGTAGAGGCCCTGGTACTGCCCGACCAGGTGGTCCGGGGCCGCGTCCAGCACGTGCGCGGTCGCGGTGGTCTTGTAGAGGATCTCGCCCGCCGTCAGCACCACCATCGCGAGACCCGCGCTCAGCACGGAGACCGGCAGCCCGAACATCGCCGTGCCGACTCCGACCAGGGCGTAGCCCGCCGCGATGATCGGGTACGACGACCGCCGCCGGAGCGCGAGGGCGACCGGCACCTCCAGCACCAGGATCAGCCCGGACCCGAGCGCGATGAGGGTCGTGTAGAGCACGACCGGCTGGCCCTCGTCGCGCAGGTGCACCGGCAGCGTCGTGTACAGCTGCCGGTAGACCAGGTCGACGAGCACGACCCCGGTGAGGAGGGTCATCAGCGCGCGGTCGCCGCGCAGCGCCCCCCACAGCCCGGAGGGGCCGTCCACCGCACCGGCCGGCTCGTCGCGAGGCAGCACCGTGCGGACCGCGAGCGCGACCAGCGCCGTCAGCGCGCCGTCGAGGACGAACAGCGCCGGCCAGCTGTGCGCCACCACCAGCGCGCCGAGCGGCGGGCCGATGACGAAGCCGGCGTTCGACGCCGCCCTCCCGATCGCCACGGAGGTACGCCGGTCGCCGCGCGGAACCGCCAGGGCCACGAGTGCCCCCGTCGAGACGCCGGCCGTCGCGGACACGTAGGAGAAGGCCGGCAGCCCGAGGACCAGTGCCCAGACGGGCAGCCACGGCACGGACACCACGCCCAGCCCGGCGACGGTCGAGGCCGCGAGCAGCACCCGCCGGTGGCCATGCCGGTCACCCCAGCGGCCACCGGTGAAGTTGCCGAGCAATAGCCCGACCCCCGACGCGCCGGCGACCAGGCCCGCCCCGGCGACCGGCAGCTCGCGGGGGCCGGTGAGGTACAGCGTCAGGAACAGCATCAGGAACGCGCTCATCGAGCTCACGAACCGGCCCGCCGCCAGCGCCCACACCACCCGGGGCACGTTCCGCACGTCCGCCTCCTCACCGGTCAGTTTCTTTTCGAAACGCACTCTAGGATGTCGGCATGGCCGTGCGCATCCCGGACGACGACTGCGGGGTCGCGCACGCGCTCGGCGTCCTGGGTGACGCGTGGTCGGTGCTCGTGCTCCGCGACGTCGCCCGTGGCCGCGGCCGCTTCGAGCGGCTGCTCGCCGAGAGCGGCATCTCCCGCAAGGTCCTGGCGCAGCGGCTGGCGTCGCTCGTCGCGGCCGAGGTGCTGGCGAAGGAGCGCTACCAGGAGCGACCGGACCGGTTCGAGTACCACCTCACCGAGCGCGGCCACGCCCTCCTCCCCGTGCTCGCCGCACTCCAGGAGTGGGGCGACACCTGGGTCCTCGGCGACGGCACGACGACCGCGACAGCAGGCACCGACGGGGCCGAGGCGCACCGGGTGGCGGCGCTCACCGGCACCCGGGTCCCGCCGCTGCGGACCGACCCGGTGTCGGCGGCGGCGTACACGGTCGTCTACTGCTACCCCGGCACCGCACTGCCGGCCATCGACGCCGTACCGGGTGGGCCGGGCTGCTCGCTGGAGTCGTGCACCTACCGCGACCGGCTCGACGAGTTCGCAGGCCTGGGCGCCGCGGTCGTCGGCGTCAGCACCCAACGCCCCGAGGAGCAGGCGGCCTTCGCGTCGGCGAACGGCATCCCGTTCCCGCTGCTCTCCGACGCCGACCTGGAGCTCGCGACCGCCCTGCGGCTGCCGACGTTCCGACACTCGGGCGCCACCCGGCTCAAGCGGCTGACGCTGGTCGTGGACGCCGACCGGGTCGTGCGCGGGACGCTGTTCCCGATCCGCGACGTCACCGGCAGCGTCGAGGACGCGCTCGCCCTGGTGCGGTCGATGGGGTGACCGGCCCGTTGGTGCCATTGCCGACACGGCACGGCGGGCGCACGCTGGGGAGATGGCACTGACCGAGAGCGCCGTTGCGGTGATGCTCCCCACCCGGGACGCCGCGCGAGCACAGGAGTTCTACGAAGGCCGTCTCGGGCTCGCCTTCGACGGGACGAACGAAGCGAGCGGCGAGACGATGTTCGGTCTCGCCGGAGACAACAAGCTGGTGCTGCGGCTGCTGCCGGACGCCCAGCCCTCACCCAACACCGCGATGAGCTTCGAGGTGCACGACATCGCCGCCGAGATCGCCGCCCTGAAGTCGAAGGGCGTCGCGTTCGAGGACTACGACCAGCCCGGGTTCACGACCGTCGACCACGTCTTCGACGACGGCGGCATCAAGGCGGCGTGGTTCCTCGACCCCGACGGGAACGTCCTCTGCCTGCACCAGCCGGGCTAGAGGCGCAGGAACATCACGTGCAGGCCGACCCGGCCGTGCGCGCGGGAGTCGAACGCCTCGGGCACGGTGCCGACGACCTCGAAGCCCAGTGACTGCCACAGGCGTACGGCGGCGGTGTTGGTCTCCACCACGGCGTTGAACTGGATCGCGTGGAAGCCGGCCTCGCGGTGCCACTCCACGACGTACTCCCCCAGGGCGCGGCCGACGCCGCGGCCGCGGGCCAGCGGCGCGACCATGAACGAGCCGGTGCCGACATGACTGCCCCGGCCGGGCCGGTTCGGCCCCATCGTCGCGCTGCCGAGGACCGTCCCGGACTCCTCGAGGACCACGGTCTGCCCGGGTGGGCGCATGGTCCAGAGCTCGCGCGCCTGCCCGGACGTCAGGTCGAGCGGGTAGGCGTAAGACTCGCCGGCCTGCACGGTCTCGTCGAAGAACTCCCAGACCTGCGGCCAGTCGGCCTCGGTCATCGGCCGGATCGTCCCTGGGGCCATGCGCCGGGTCACTCGCCGGTCGTGCCGTCCACGGACTCGCGGATCAGGTCCGCGTGCCCGTTGTGGCGGGCGTACTCCTCGATCAGGTGCAGCAGGATCCAGCGCAGGCTGAACGGCTCGCCCGTACGCCGGGACGGCTTCGCGGACGGGTCGTCGAGCCCGGCGGCGGCCACGACCGCGTCGGAGTCGGCGACCATCGCGTCGTACAGCGCCCAGAGCTGCTCGGGAGTGTCGTCCTTCGCGCTGTGCCAGTCCCAGTCGTGGTCGGCGTCCCAGTCGACCGACGCCCAGGGCTCGCTCATCGGCTCGCCGAGAAACACTTCGCGGAACCAGCTGTTCTCGACCAGCGCCAGGTGCTTCACCATCCCGCCGAGCGTCATCCCCGAGGGCGGCAGCGCGGTGCCGAGCTGGCCTGCGTCGAGCCCGCCGGCCTTCTGGCGCAGGGTCTCGCGGTGGTAGTCGAGGTACGCCAGCAGCAGCGTCCGCTCGTCGCCCTGCGTCGGCGGGTCGACCCTGGTCATCGAGGCTTCCTCTCGGTGATGCAGTACGTCGTCCCGACCGGGTCGGTCAGCACCGTCCACTCGCCGTTCGCCGGCCCGACGGTCGCGCCGAGCGCGGCGTGCCGGTCGGTCTCGGCGGCGCGGTCGGTGCAGCTCAGGTCGAGGTGCGCACGCACCTCGGGCTCCTCGTCGTCGAGCAGCTGGACCAGCCACCGCAGCGGCTGCTCGTCCGGTGGGAGCAGTCGCGCGAACTCCCGGGAGACGTCGGGGTTCCAGTCCCAGCCGGTGAGCGCCTGCCAGAAGGCCACCTCCGCGTCGTACGCCGAGGGCGGTACGTCGAGGCAGACCTGGTCCACCTGCGACCGGCTGCCGTCCGGCCAGGTCGCCGCCGGTGGCCGCCGCGACGCCTGCGCGCGGACGAAGCAGAAGACGAAGCCCCCGGGCGAGCGGAGCACGACGTACCCGAGCTCGTGCCGCACCAGCACGTGCGCGCCGAGCTCGATGGCGGCCTCGGCGGCGACGGTCGGGTTCTCGACGTGGAGGTCGAGGTGGACCCGCCCGGGCCCGCCGCCGAGCGCCTGGACGCGCAGGTAGTCGTCACCCTCGGGAGGGACCAGCGTGGCGAACTCGCCGTCGACCCCGCGGCGGGGCGACAGCGCGTAGCCGGTGACGCCCTGCCAGAACGCCACCCCGCGGTCGAAGCCGCCGGGCGGGAGGTCGAGGAAGGCACTGACCCAGAACGGCGAGGTGCTCATGCGACCGGCCTGTGCAGGACGGCGCCGGTCGGGGTGACCCGGACGTCCTCACCCTCGGCCGTCGCGGTCCCGTCGACGAGCAGCGTCATGGCGTCGCCGTGCTCCGGCGGGAACAGCAGCGTGACGGTGGGGTTGAGCCCGACGTTCGCGACCGAGCCGCGGCCGGGCGTGGGGACCAGCACGGTGCCGTCGTCGGGCACCGCGCGCACCGAGACCGCCTTGACCGTGCCGTCCCGCGAGGTCAGCAGGTAGCCGCGGCCGAACTCCGCGAGCCGTTGCTCGAGGTCGGCGACCTCCACGGGGATGCTCATGGGTCGAGGCTATCGACCCAGCGCTCGCCCGCCACCCGCGTCTCCGCGGCGCCGGACGTCAGCTCGGCGACGACCGCCGCGAGCCGCTCCTCCTGGCCGGGCGGTACGCCGAGGCGCAGCGTGACGCGTGCGCCGTACGCGCTGTCGAGGACCGCGATCCCGCGCGAGCGCAGCTCGCTCTCGACCCGGCCGGCGTCGGCGTGGCCGAGGTCGAGCAGGTGCTCGCGCACCAGCGAGCGGCGCAGGGTGCCCGCGGGCACGAGGGCCGCGCGGACCGCGTCGCCGTACGCCCGGACGAGCCCACCGGCGCCGAGGAGGGTGCCCCCGAACCAGCGGGTGACGACCGCGACCACGTCGCTGAGCTGCTGGCCCCGGAGCACCTCGAGCATCGGGGCCCCGGCCGTCCCGGCCGGCTCGCCGTCGTCGGAGGATCGCTCGAGGTCGCGGCCGGGACCCAGGACGAACGCGGAGCAGTGGTGGCGGGCGTCCCAGTGCTCGCGGCGCAGCCGTTCGACGACCGCGCGGGCGGCGGGCTCGTCGCCGACCCGCTCGAGCGTGCAGAGGAACCGCGAGCGCTTGACCTCGATCTCGGCCTCCGCGGACCGCGCGATCGTCAGGTAGCTGCTCACGACCACAGCCCGAGGACCTCCCCGCCGATCCGCACGATGAACGCGGAGACGACGACGATGAAGAAGATCCGGACGAACCTGGTGCCGCGATTGACGGCGGTCCGGGCGCCGACGTACCCGCCGAGGACGTTGCATCCGCCCATCACCACCGCGACGTGCCAGACGACCGCTCCTTGCGGCGCGAAGACGAGGATCGCGGCGAGGTTGGTGGCCCAGTTCGCCAGCCTGGCCTTGGCCGAGGCCTCGAGGAAGCTGTAGCCCATCAGGCCGACCAGCGTGAAGACGAAGAAGCTGCCGGTGCCGGGGCCGAGCGCACCGTCGTAGAAGCCGATCGCGAGGCCGGTCGCCATCGCCGCGAGCAGGTGCCGGTGGCCCTGGAACCGCAGCGCGGTCAGCTCGCCGAGCTGCGGCTTGAGCAGGACGTAGGCCCCGACGACGACCAGCGCGACCAGCACGATCGGCTCGAACGCGTCCCGCGGGATCCGGCTGGCCACCGCGGCGCCGCAGGCGGAGCCGATGAACGCCAGCGCCATCAGGGGCAGGAACGTCCTCGGGTCCGGCCTGATCCGGCGGTAGTACGTCGAGGCGCTGACGGTCGTGCCGCAGATCGAGGAGACCTTGTTGGTGGCGAGGATCTGCACCGGTGCGGCGGTGGGCATCCCCAGCAGCAGCGCCGGCAGCTGGATCAGCCCGCCGCCACCGACGACGGCGTCGACGAAGCCCGCCGCGAGCGCTGCGAGTCCGAGCAGGGCCAGCACGGTCGCGGTGGGGTCGTCCATCCGCCCTCTGCTTTCGGTGGTCGGGGCTTTCGGTGGTCGGGCCTTTCGGTGGTCGGGTCGCGAGTCGGCGCCGCAGGCGCTGGCGAGCGTATCGAGACTCCAAGTCGGCTCCCAGCGGACCCCAAGTGCCCCGCGGCACGGTGCTCCCACCAAACTCCCGAACGGAAGAGAGAACACCATGCACCGCCGCTGGCTGACCCGGGCGCTGATCGCGCTCGCCGTCCCCGCCCTGATCGTCCCCGCCGCCTCGGCCGCCACCGCGGCCGCGTCGTACCCGGACGTCCCGACCATCGACGCCGTCGCGAAGATCTACCCGCACCTCGACGGTGGCTCCGCGAGCGAGAGCACCAGCAAGGTCTACGGACCGGGCAAGAAGTGCAAGCCGGGCAAGGCCATCAACCACGCCGGTGCGCGCTCCGCGTCGTACTCCCCCGACTACACCTCCGGGGACCCGGACGTGTACGTCATCGACGGCGAGCACCCGATGTTGTCGGTCACCGCGATGCGGTTCCCGACCACCAAGGCAGCGATCGCGTACCTGCACGGCTACAGCAAGACCGCCAAGGACTGCCCCTCCGGCGGTGGCGGCGGTGGCAACGGCGGCGGCAGCGGCGGCGTGACCTGCAAGACGTCGATGAAGAAGATCAAGTTCAGCCTCGGCGACGAGCGGTGGGGCTACCAGTACCGGTCGACCTGCAAGAACGGCGACCAGACCACCTCGTCGGTGTTCAACATGCTGTTCGCCCGCAAGGGCAAGTTCATCGTCTACGCGACCGCGATGTCGATGGACTCCTCGGCCCCGTCGATCCCGAAGTCGATCGACCTCACCGGCCTGGCCCTGAAGAGCGTCTGACCCCTCCCTAGGGTGGAGGGGTGCGGATCGTCTCCCTGCTCCCCTCCACCACGGAGATCCTGTTCGCCATCGGCGCCGGTGACGACGTCGTCGGCGTGACGTTCGAGTGCGACTTCCCCGCCGAGGCCCGGACCCGGCGGATCGTGTCGACCTCGGCGATGCCGCACGGACTGACCCCCGCCGAGATCGACGCGTACGTCGTGGGTGCGATGTCCCGGGGCGAGGACCTCTACCACCTCGCCGCCGACGCGCTCGTCGAGCTGGACGCCGACCTGGTGGTCACCCAGGACCTCACGCGGTCTGCGCGGTCGACGTCTCCGTCGTCGACGACGCCCTGTCCTACCTCGGCTGCCGGGCCGAGGTGCTGACCATCGACCCGCACACGATGGACGAGGTGTTCGCCTCGATCCTCGTGCTCGGCCGGGCGACCGGCCACCTGGCGTCGGCCGAGGCCCTGGTGTCGGCGCTGCGCGCCCGGCTCGAGGCCGTCCGGGCCCGGGTGGCCGGCCGGCCGCGGCCGAGGGTGATGCTGCTCGAGTGGACGGACCCGCCGTACGCCCCCGGCCACTGGGTGCCCGAGATGATCGAGGCCGCCGGCGGCGAGTGCCTGCTCGGCAAGCCCGGCGTGAAGTCCGAGCGGGTGCCGTGGGAGTCGGTCCACGAGGCCGCACCCGACGTCGTCGTCGTGGCACCCTGCGGCTACGACCTCGCCGGCGCGCGCGTGCTCGCGTCCGAGCTGGTCGCCTCCGGCGTGCTGCCGCGCGGCGTACCCGTGCACGCCGTCGACGCCAACGCAGCCTGGGCGCGGCCCGGCACCCGCCTGGTCGACGGGGTCGAGGAGCTGGCGGCGCTCCTGCACCCGCGGTGACCGCTTCACTGTCGGTGGCGGCCGGTAGACACGGGGCATGAGTGAGACGTCGGTGGCCGCGGGGGCCGAGCACTACCTCCGGGCGGTGGTCGAGGAGGAGCCGCAGGAGGGCGAGTGCCTGGTCTGCTTCGTCGCCCGGATGACCGGGGAGCACGGGTGTGACTCGACGTTCCTGTGGGCCCGCCGGTTCCGCGACCTGCGCTCGCCGACCGCGACCGCGCTGGAGAAGAGGTTCGGGCAGCGGCTGGTCGTCTGCGACTGCCTGATCGTGCACAAGGCGCACCGGCCCGTGCGCGAGCTGATGGTCCGCGACGTGCACACCGACGAGCTCGAGCGGCCGGACCCCCTGCCCCCGTGCGCCGGCGTGCGGCGGACGAGCACCCGTGCCTGCGCGAACTGGGAGCGTGCCTGCTAGTCGCCGACCCAGAAGCCGCGGCCGCCGAACCAGTCGCCGTACCCGCCGTACCCGCCGCCACGGGGACCCCGCGAGCCGAGGTAGGACCCGACGACCGCGGCGCCGAGATCGTCGAGCTCGGGCGCGACGACCCGGCCGCCGACCCGCTGGGCCATCGAGTCGATGAACCGGGCCAGGCCGGGGTCCTCGCCGAGGCGGAAGAAGGTCGTCTGCGCGCCGAGCCGCCCGGCGTTGTCGAGCTCCCGCACGGCGTACGCCACGGTCAGCGGGTGCGGCGGGTAGGAGAAGTAGACCTCGCCGTCCGGCTCGAGGTGGGACGTCGGCTCACCGTCGGTGACGATCAGCAGCACCGGCTGGGCGTTGGGGTGCTTGCGGAAGTGCCGGTTCGCGAGCAGCAGCGCGTGGTGCAGGTTGGTGCCCTTGTCCCACATCGCGTCCAGCGCCGTGAGCTCATCGATCTCCATCACCTCGGCGTGCCGGCCGAAGCCGATCAGCTGCAGCGCGTCGCCGCGGAACCGGGACCGGATCAGCGTGTGCAGCGCGAGAGCCGTGCGCTTCATCGGGACCCAGCGGCCGTCCATCGCCATCGAGAACGACGTGTCGACGAGCAGCGCGACCGCAGCCTGGGTGCGGGCCTCGGTCTCCTGGACCTCGACGTCCTCGATGGAGAGCATCGGCCCGGCCGGGTCCCCTGCTCGCCGGAGCACCCCGTTGAGCATGGTCCGCGGCACGTGCCACGGCTCGGTGTCGCCGAACGCCCACTCCCGGGTCGCGCCGGACAGGTCGCCCGCGGCACCGGCCTTCTGGAGCTCGCGCTGGCCCTGGCGGCCCGACATCCGCTCGGCGACGTCGCGGAGCAGCGCCTTGCCGAGCTGCCGCATCGCCTTCGGGGAGAGCCGGTACTGCCCGTCGGTGCCGCGCTTCATGTAGCCCGAGTCGCGCAGCGCCTGCTCGAGCCGCTGCAGGGTCCGGGCGTCGACCGCGGCCTGGTCGCCGAGCTGGCGCGCGAGCGCGTCGAGGTCGACGTCGTCCATGCGGGCGCCGCCGTAGGACTGCGAGAGCTGGTCGGCGAGGGTGTCGAGGTCCGCGATGTCCTGGAACACGCCGGTGCCGTCGCCGAGCCCGAGCCCCTCCTCGCCGCCCATCTGCTCCGAGCCGCCCCAGTCCTCGCCGGGACGCAGCGACTGGAGGTTCGCGTCCATCCGCGCGAGCTGCTCCATCAGCTCGGGCGAGCCGAACGCCTGCTGGGAGAGCTGCATCAGCTCCTCGCGCTGCTCCGGCGACATCGAGTTCAGCATCCGCTGCGCGGCCGCGGCCCGTTGCGCGAGGGAGTCGAGCAGCTCGTCGATGTTCGACGGGTTCTCGGGGAAGAAGTCGCCGTGCCGCCGCATGAACTCCTCGAAGTCCTCCTGGCTGTCCTCGCCGCGCTGGTGCTTCTCGAGCAGCTGGTTGAGGTCCTGGAGCATCGCGTTGACGGCCGCGCGGTCGGCGTCGGTGGCCCCCTCGAGCGCCTCCTTCATCCCCGCGAACCGCTGGTCGAGCAGCTCGCGCCCGAGCAGGTCCCTGATCTTCTCGTAGTCCTCGCGCGCCTCCCGGCTCTGCCAGTCGTACGACGACAGCTCGCTCACGGCGGCGGCGGTGTTCGGCGGCAGGTTCTCCAGCTGGAGCTCGCGGAACGCCCGCTCGCCGTCGTCCATCATCGCGTCGCGGGCGAGCTGCTTGCGCTCCTCCAGCAGTGCGTGGTCGAGCAGCTCACGGACCTCCTGGAGGGTGCCGTCCAGGTGGTGGCGCTGCACGAGGTCGCGCCGCCGTTCGGCGACCCGGCGGGCCAGGTCGTCGAGGCCGGTCTGGTCCCGGCCGCCACGGCGCAGGAACTCGCGCATCGCGCGCTCCGGCGAGTAGCCGGCCATCACGTCCTCGCCGATCGCGTCCAGCGCCTCGGCGATGTCGACCGGCGCCGCGAGCGGGTCACCGCCGTCGTACCGCCGGAAGCGGGTCCGGTCCTTCATCGTCGACTCACCGTGACCTCCCCGCGCACGACCCGCGGGATCTCCGCGAGCGCATCCACCTGCTCGAGGACCCGGGCGACGACGTCACCGGCCTCGGGCGAGTCGACGGCCACGTCGTAGGTGATGCGCGTGGTCGACCACGTCTCGTCGTCGAACCTGCCGTCCACGTCGACGAGCACGCCGTGCACCGGGATGTCGGCCTCGCGGTAGACGTCGTTGAGCAGGCAGCACGCGACCGCGGTGAGCAGCAGGTGCGCGCCCGTGCCGCCGCCCTCGACGGCGATGCCGCCATCGGTCCAGCGATGTGGGACGACGTACGACGGCTCCAGGCCGCCGGCCCGGGTGCCGGCCGCGACCCTGACGTCGACGGGAACCTCAGCCATACACGGTCTCCGAGCCGTCGGTGTCCTTCCCGATCTTCCGGCCCAGGTAGAGCCCCTCGAGCGCGAGCTCGATGGCGCCGGCCCGCTGCCCGTCGTTGGCGGCGTCGAGCCGGTCGCAGATGTCGTCGTACAACTCGGACTCGCCGAGCACCGGCAGCCCGGTCAGGAACTCGCGCGCGGTCACCCGCTCTCCGGTGGTCACCATCGCGCCGTTCTCGATCGCCTCCACCAGCAGTCCCAGGTCGAGGCCGCGGAAGTGGCTGCGGACCGTCTCGGCGGTCGCGGTGCGGAGCAGGTGGGTGAGGATCTCCGTCTCGCGGCCCTCCTCGCCGGACTCGAACTCGACCTTCCCGCCGAGGACGTCGATCGCGGTCTCCAGGTCGACCGGCCGGGCCACGGCCTCGTCCTCGCCCTGCGCGGTCGCCCGGTGCAGCGCGGCGGCGGCGATCGTCTCGGCGCCGGCGATCGAGAACCGGGCGGAGACGCCGGACCGCTGGTCGACCGCGGAGGACTCCCGCAGCTGGCGCGTGAACCGGGCCAGGATCTCGACGAGGTGGTCGGGCACGTCGGCGACGAGGTGCGCCTCCTGCCGGATCACCGCGACCTCGTCCTCGAGCTCGGTCGGGTAGTGCGTGCGGATCTCCGCGCCGAAGCGGTCCTTGAGGGGCGTGATGATCCGGCCGCGGTTCGTGTAGTCCTCGGGGTTCGCGCTGGCGACCACGAGCACGTCGAGCGGCAGGCGGAGGACGTAGCCGCGGATCTGGATGTCCCGCTCCTCCATCACGTTGAGCATCGCCACCTGGATCCGCTCGGCGAGGTCGGGCAGCTCGTTGATCGCGACGATGCCGCGATGGCTGCGCGGGATCAGCCCGAAGTGGATCGTCTCCGGGTCGCCCAGCGACCGGCCCTCGGCGACCTTCATCGGGTCCACGTCGCCGATCAGGTCCGCGACGCTCGTGTCCGGCGTGGCGAGCTTCTCGGCGTACCGCTCGTCGCGGTGCCGCCACGAGACCCGCAGGTCATCGCCGTACGTCGCGGCGGCCACCCGGGACGCGTGGGTGACCGGGTCGTACGGGTGCTCCCCGAGCTCGGAGCCGGAGATCACCGGCGTCCACTCGTCCAGCAGTCCGACCATGGTGCGCAGCAGCCGGGTCTTGCCCTGGCCGCGCTCGCCGAGGAGCACGATGTCGTGGCCGGCGATCAGGGCCCGCTCGAGCTGGGGGATGACGGTGTCCTCGAAGCCGTGCAGCCCCGGCCACGGGTCGCGGCCCTCCCGCAGGGCGTCGAGGAGGTTGTCGCGGACCTCCTCGCGCAGGGACTTCTGGACGTGGCCGGAGGCGCGGAGCTCGCCGACCGTGGAGACCGTGGGGGCGGAAGTCACCCCTTCACGCTACCCACGCCCCCAACAGATGGGGATCGTCTCCGTTTCCGGGACTTGGCGCGGGCGGGATACCCGGCTCGCCGGGTATCCCGTCGCTTCACAGGCGTAGCAACGGCCGGGAAGCGACAGGAGTGCCCGTGGAGTAGGCGGTCCCGACCGCGTCCTAGGCTCACGCCATGCAGCTCCAGCGGCCCTGCCCGTGCGGCTCCGGCACGTCGTACGACGCCTGCTGTGGTCGCCTGCACCGGGGTGCCGCGCGGGCGGAGACCGCCGAGGAGCTGATGCGCTCGCGCTACTCGGCGTACGCCGTCGGCGACCTCGACCACGTGTTCCGGACCTGGCACCCCGGCACCCGCCCGGACGACCTCGCTCCGGATCCTGCGCTCACCTGGACCGGGCTGCGGATCCTGGCCGCCGGCGAGGACTGGGTGGAGTTCGTGGCGTCCTACGAGCGGGACGGACAGCCCGGCGCGCTGCGCGAGTACAGCCTCTTCGAGCGGCGCGGCGGCCGGTGGGTGTACGTCAGCGCTCGTCCGTGAACCGCGGCGGCCGCCCCTCGCGACGGGCCAGCGTGGCCTCCTCGAAGTTGCCCGTCAACAGCCGGAGGTAGAGCTGCCCGATCCCCTCCGAGGACAGGTACGTCTCCAGCGACGTGGCCGACTGGCCGGCATGCAGCGACTTCTTGGTCAGCTCGACGCCCGGCTGGGAGAACCCTGCGATCCGCTGCCCGATCCCGACCGCGGCGGCGACCACGTCGTCGTGCACCGAGGACACGAGGCCGATCCGCTCGGCCTCCTCGGCGCCCACGTCCCGGCCGGTCAGCATGAAGTCGGCCGCCCGCGTCGAGCCGACCGCGCGTGGCAGCAGGAACGACAACCCGAGCTCGCTCGCGGTCAGCCCGTTGTTGATCCCGGCGGCGCGGAAGTACGCCGCGGGTGCCGCGATCCTCAGGTCGCACGCCAGCGCCAGGCAGAGGCCGCCGCCGATCGCCGCACCGTTGACGGCCGCGACGACCGGCTGGTGCAGACGCCGGATCGTGAGCACGATCTCCTCCAGTGCCTCCATCGCCCGGAGCGCGTACGTCGGCCGGGTGACCCCGGCGACGCCGGGCGGCAGGCCCGCCGACTCCTGGTCCGCTCCCGAGCAGAAGCCGCTCCCCGCGCCGGTGACGACCACCGCGCGCACCGCGTTGTCCTGGCCGAGGCCGAGGAGGGCCTCGCGGAACGGCACCATGACGTCGTACGCCATCGCGTTCATCCGCTCCGGCCGGTTCAGGGTCACCACCGCGACGGCGGGGTCCGGCCGGTCGACGAGCACGAAGGGCATGGCGACGCAGTCTGCCAGCGTTCCGGGCCGTTCCCTAGGGTCGGGACACGTCCGTGCCGATCACCGCCGACCTGGTCCGCGGCGCACTCGAGCTCGAGCCGACCGGTGCGGGGCTGCTCCCCCACCGGCTGCCCGCCCGGGCCCGCGCGCAGTGCGCCGACCCGCAGCTGGCGATGGCCGAGGCGCAGCCCTCCGGCGTACGCCTCGCGCTCCGCACCCGGGCCACGGTCGTCGAGCTCGACGTGCTGCCGACGCGGCGGGAGTACGCCGGAGCACCGGCTCGCCCCGACGGCGTCTACGACCTCGTGGTCGACGGCCGGCTCGCCGCCCAGCTGACCGCGCCCGGTGGCAGCACCGTGGTCGTCGACCTGATGACCGGGGCGGGCGAGCTGCGGCCGGGCCCGGTCGGCACGCTCCGATTCGGCGACCTGCCGGCCGGCGAGAAGACCGTCGAGGTGTGGCTGCCGCACGATGAGCAGACCGAGCTGGTGGCGCTGCGCACCGACGCACCGGTGACGCCGGCGCCTGCCGCGGACCGGGTCTGGGTCCACCACGGCAGCTCGATCAGCCACGGCTCGGTCGCGGCGAGCCCGACGTCCACCTGGCCGGCGTACGCCGCCCGGCGGGCCGGCGTGGACCTCGTCAACCTCGGGCTCGCGGGCAGCGCGCTGCTCGACCAGTTCACCGCCCGCACGATCCGGGACACCGCCGCCGACCTGATCAGCCTGAAGCTCGGCATCAACGTCGTGAACCACGACCTGATGCGGCGCCGGGCGTTCGGGCCGGCGGTGCACGGGTTCGTGGACACGATCCGCGACGGGCACCCGGACACGCCCCTCGTCGTCGTCTCCCCGATCCACTGCCCGATCCACGAGGACACGCCGGGACCTGCCACACCCGACCTGTCCGAGATGGCGGAGGGGCGGATCCGGTTCGTCGCGGTCGGCGACCCCGCCGAGGTCGCCGCGGGCAAGCTGACCCTCACCGTGATCCGCGAGGAGCTCGCCCGGGTCGTCGCCGAGCGGGACGACCCCCGGCTGTCCTACCTCGACGGCCGGGAGCTGTACGGCGCGGCCGACCACGACGAGCTGCCACTGCCCGACGGACTGCACCCGGACGCGGCGACGCACATCCGGATGGGCGAGCGCTTCGCGGCGCTGGTGCTGTAGCGGCTCGCTAGGGCTCCGGGACCACCGCGACGGTGCCGGACGACTGCTCGACGACGATCGACGCGGTGCGCCCGCGCACCAGCCCGGCGATGCCGCCACGGCTCCGGCGGCCGACGACCACGAGCTCGGCCTCCTCGGCGAGCCGCACCAGCACGCGGTCGACCAGCCCGCGGGCGAGCACGGTCTCGACCTCGACGTCGGGGTACTGCTCGGCCATCCCGGCGACGGTCTGGGCGAGGCGCAGCCGCTCGGCGTCGTACCCCTCCTCGTCCGGGCCGACCGGCTCCTCACCCTGGTGGGCGTCCCAGATCGCGTGCACCACGGAGCGGTCGTCGGCGCAGCGACGCCAGGCGGTAGGCGAAGGCCAGCGCCGCGGTCGAGGTGCCCTGCGCGTCGACGCCCACCACGATGCCGCGGCGTACGACGGACTCGGCCACCGGCCGCAGCACCACGACCGGGCAGGCGCCGTCGCGGCTGACCGCGTGCGCGACCGATCCGAGCAGGAGGCTCTTCACCGGGCCGCGGCCGCGCGAGCCGAGGACGACCATGACCGCGGACCGTGCCGTCTCGCGCAGGGCGTCGCGCGGGTCGAGCTCGGCGACCACGCCGTGCGCCGGCACGTCCGGAGCGAGCGCGGCGACCCGCTCGCCCGCCGCGGCGAGCAGCTGTTCGGCGTTCCGGCGCACCGCCTCGCGGGTGACCTCGCTGTCGACGCCGGCCTGGTCGAGCCACACCAGGGCCGCCGTGCCCATCGCGCCGGTGGCCTGGACCAGCGTCAGCGCGCGGCCCTCGAGCCGGGCCTGCTCCGCCGCCCAGTCGACCGCCCGGTCCGACGTCTCGGAGCCGTCGACCCCGACCACGACCGTGTTCGCCGGTACCTCGGTCATGCAGGCGACCCTGCCACGCCGATCGGTACCACCGCCACCGGGCACTCGGCGTGGTTGACGACGCCGCCCTCACCCGGTCCGACCACGAGCAGGTCCAGGTGCCGCGACCCGGCGGTGAGGTCACCGGCCGCGGTGCGCGACCGGACCTCCGGGAACTTCTCGGCCAGCCCGGCCACTGCCTCGGCGACCGCGAGCTCGTCGTCGGTCGTCCGCACGATGGTCAGTGGGAGGTCCCGCAGCGAGGCCTGGCGGTAGGCGAACTCGACCACCGGCCGCGACCGCTCGTCCGCCGCGACCAGCACCCCGTTGCGCACCGCGCCGGGGTGCTGCGGCCGCACCACGACGACCGGGCACGGGGCGTGCCTGGTCACCGACAGCCCGACCGAGCCGAGCAGCACGCTGCTCACCGGTCCGCGGCCGTGCGAGCCGACGACCACGGTCGCCGCGCTGTGTCCGAGGTCGAGGAGCGCGACCCTCGGGTCCGCCATCCAGAGGGCCACGTGCACGGCGAGGTCCGGTGCGACCTCGAGGCAGTGCAGACGGGCGCGGTCGAGCATGGCCAGCGCCTCCGCCCGCTCGTGCATCGGCTCCAGTCCGTGCACGAGGGTGAGCTGCCGGCGCTCACGCCGGGCGTGGTCGATGGCCCAGTCCAGGGCACGGTCGGCGGACGGGGAACCGTCGAGGCCGACGACGATGGTGCCAGCGGGGATCACGGTGTTGTCCATGTCCCCACCGTCCTCGCCCGCCGGCCCGCCGAGTACCGCCGAACGCCCCCACGTTCGGGACCATCGGCCCTGCACCGGGGCCGGACGGACACGCACCATGGAGTGCATGAACGAGGCAATCGACCTGACCCGCGACGAGTGCGAGCGGCTGCTGCGTTCCGGCGTCGGCGGCCGGGTCGCCCTGGCCTCGCCGAACGGACCGCACATCGTGCCGGTCAACCACTCCGTCGTCGACGACGCGATCATCATCCGGACCTCGCCGTACAGCGTGCTGGGGACCTATGGCCGGGACAGCATGCTGGCCTTCGAGGTCGACCAGTTCGACCACGAGCGGCAGCACGGCTGGAGCGTCGTCGCGCGCGGCCGCGCCGAGGCCGTCGTCCGCCCGGACGAGCTCGACCACATCCGCGAGACCTGGGAGCCGCGACCGTGGGCGTCCGGTGCCCGCACGCTCCACCTGCGCCTGCGTTGGACGGAGATCTCCGGGCGCAGGATCGGGGGCGGCTGGGACCTCACGGCAGCGCTGCCGGTCCGGCGCACCGTGTGAGACTGGCCCGCGTGCTGCCTGCTGCCACCCGCTCCCTGCTCGATGCCGTCACCGCGATCTCGTCCGACCTCGACCTGCGGGCGGTGCTGACCCGGATCGTCGAGGCCGCGACCGAGCTCACCGACGCGCAGTACGGCGCGCTCGGCGTGATCGGCAACGACGCGTTCCTGGTCGAGTTCGTGACGACCGGTCTCGACGACGACACGCGGGCGCAGATCGGCGACCTGCCGCACGGCCGCGGCATCCTCGGCCTGCTGATCCACCATCCGGAGCCGATCCGTCTCGACGACCTGACCCAGCACCCGCAGTCGGCGGGGTTCCCGCCGAACCACCCGCCGATGGGCACGTTCCTCGGCGTACCGGTGCGGATCCGGGGCACGGTGTTCGGCAACCTCTACCTCACCGAGAAGGTGGGCGGTGCGTCCTTCACCCAGGAGGACCAGGAGCTCGTCGAGGCCCTCGCGAGCGCCGCCGGCTTCGTGATCGACAACGCGCGCGCCTACGGCCTGAGCGAGCGCCGGCGCCAGTGGCTGGAGGCGTCGGCGACCCTCTCGGAGGCGCTGCAGCCGCCGATCCAGCTGGGTCCGGGCCTCGCCGAGGTCGCCCGGGTCGCGCGGTGGGCGACCGGCGCGGCCGCGACCGCCGTCCTGCACCTCGAGGAGGGCAACCCGGTCCGCACCGTCGACGCCCTCGACACCGCGGCCGCCGAGCTGGCCCTGTCCGGCCTCGAGGACCAGCCCTGGCCGCGGCTGGACTCCGAGCCCCTGGACACCCGGCTCGGCGAGTTCGCCGCGACCCTGGTGCCGCTGCGCACCCACCTGGTGAGCGCCGGGCTGCTGGTGATCCTGGTCGACCCCGAGACGACCCCGCTGCCGTACGACGAGCGCGTGCTGCTCGCGTCCTTCGCCGACCAGGCGGGCCTGGCGCTGGACCGGGCGCAGGCGATCGAGGACCGTGCCGAGCTCGCGGTCACCTCCGACCGCGAGCGGATCGCGCGCGACCTGCACGACGTGGTGATCCAGCGGCTGTTCGCCACCGGGCTGCAGCTCCAGGGCGCCGGCGCCATGTCACGCGTCCCCGAGGTCGCCGACCGGATCGACAAGGCGGTCGAGGCGCTGGACGTGACGATCCGCGACATCCGCAGCACGATCTTCGAGCTCCAGCACGTCGGCCGCGGACCGTCCCTGCGAGCCGACCTGCGCAAGCTGGCGACCGAGTACGCGCCGCTGCTGAAGTTCGACCCCGTCGTGCACACCGTCGGGCCGGTGGACACCGCCGTACCGGCCGAGGTGCGGGAGCAGGTGCTGCCGGTGCTCCGCGAGGCGCTCTCGAACCTGGCCCGCCACGCCGCCGCCGACCACGGCGAGATCACCCTCGAGACCGACAACCGGGAGGTGCGGCTGACCGTGCTCGACGACGGCGTCGGGATCGCCGCCGACGTCGCCGAGAGCGGGCTGCGCAACGCCCGCCGCCGCGCCCGGGCCCTCGGCGGCTCGCTCGAGCTGACCCCTCGGCACCCGCGCGGCACGTCGTTCGTCTGGCGGGTGCCGTTGCGCTGAGGTGCCGCTCGAGCCAACCGGCCAGCCGGCCATCCAGCCAGCCACCCGGCCAGCCGGCCAGCCGGCCTCAGCGCAGCAGCTTGCTCGCCAGCACCGCGGCCTGCGTACGCCGCTCGAGGCCGAGCTTGGCGAGGATGCTGGAGACGTAGTTCTTGACGGTCTTCTCGGCGAGGAACATCTGCTCGCCGATCTGCCGGTTCGTCATCCCCTCCGCGATGTAGCCGAGCAGCTTGAGCTCCTGCTCGGTGAGCTGCGCGAGCTCCGGTGCGGTGGTGGGTGGGTTGCGCACCCGTTCGAGCACCTTGGCCATCAGGCTCGGGTCGATGAGCGAGTTGCCCGCCGCCACCTGGCGGATCGCGTCGACCAGGTCGTTGCCGCGGATCTCCTTGAGCACGTAGCCCGCGGCGCCGGCCATGATCGCGGCGAACAACGCCTCGTCGTCGTCGTACGACGTCAGGATCAGCGCGCCGATCGACGGGTCGACGGCGCGGACGGCGCGACAGACCTCGATCCCGGAGCCGTCCGGGAGGCGGGCGTCGAGGACGGCGACGTCGGGCCGCAGGGCGGGGATGCGGCTGGTGGCCTCGGTGGCAGTCCCGGACTCGCCGACCACCTCGATGTCGCCAGCGCTCTCGAGCAGGGCGCGCAGGCCCTGGCGGACGACTTCGTGGTCGTCGAGGAGGTACACGCGGATCATGGGCCATTCCTATCAACGAACGGTGCCCTCCGGCAGGGACTGGGTGCCTCCGGTGCGGAATCCGGCCTAGAGTGCCGCCATGGTCCCGCTCGCCGCCCTCGAGTCGAACTTCCTGGTGCCCAACGGCACCTTCCTCGTCGTAGCCCTCGTCGTGCTCGGTCTGGTCGCCCTGCTGGTCGTGGTCGGCGTCCTCGTCATCGTCCGGTCGAACGCGCGGGCGCGCCGCACGGACCTCCAGCACCGGAACTGACCGCCGTGGCACACCTCGTGGCCGGGCCGGACAACCCACCCGACTGGTGCTTCCAGGCGAACGCCGACGGCCAGCTGCCGACCTGCACGTGGGACGGCGACAGCTGGCACCGCAGCTACGACGACGGCTCGATGGGGAGCGGGAACGGCATGGGCGGGTTCGCGGTGATCTTCGTCCTCGCCCTGCTCGTCGGCGTCGGCGTGACGGTCTGGAAGGTGTCGACCGCGCGCCGGATGGCCCGCAGCTCGGGCATGGACGAGGGGGACGCGACCGCGATGACGCTGCTCAGCGACGACGGGTTCGAGGCGACGTACCTGGCGTCGAACCTGCGCCCCCAGGTCCCCGCCCCGCAGCCGAGCGCGAGTACGGCGGACCGGTTGCGCAACCTCCGGTCGCTGCTCGACCAGGGGCTGATCACCCAGGAGGAGTACGACACGCGCCGCCGGGCCGTCATCGACGGCCTGTAGCGGCCTACAGGGCCAGGACCCGGTCCACGCGGTCCAGGCCCGCCTCGGCGTGGGTGATCCAGACGACCGTGCGCCCGTCTGCGCCGTTGAGCACCTCGGCGGCGAGCTCCTCGGCGGTGGCGCCGTCCAGGTGCGCCGCCGGCTCGTCGAGCACCAGCACCGGCTGGTCCGCCAGGAGGGACCGCGCGATCGCGATCCGCGCGCGCTCGCCACCGGACACCTGCGCGTGCCCGTCGCCGAGCCAGCTGTCCAGGCCGTCGGGCAGCGAGTCCAGCCACCCGCCGAGCCGCGCCTGGCGCAGGGCCGCGTCCACGTCTCCGTCGGAGGCGCCGGGCCGGGCGAGCCGGACGTTCTCGACGAGCGTGGTCGCGAAGACGTGCGGGTCGTCGTCGACCAGCCCCACGGTGCGGCGTACGTCGTCGAGCGCCAGGTCGGGGAGTGCGTGGCCGCCGAGCCGGATCACGCCCCGGGCCGGGTCCACGAAGCGCAGCAGGAGGGACGCGAGCGTGCTCTTGCCGGCCCCCGTGGGCCCGACGACCGCGACCCGGTCGCCCGGAGCGAGCGTCAGGTCGAGGCCGCGGAGCACGACCCGGTCGCCCCAGGCCGCGTCGACGTGGTCGACGGTGATCGCGTCCCCGTCGGCCAGCATCGGGGCGGCGGGTGTGGACACCACCGGCGTCCGCGCCGCCAGCTCGTCGAGCCGGTCCTCGGCGGCACGGGTCCGCGCGGCGACCGCGCCGGCGTCGGCGAGCGAGCTCGCGACCTCACCGAGCGCGAGCGGCAGCAGCACCAGCAGAGCGAGCACCGGCCCGGAGACCTGGCCGGCGAGCAGCATCGCAGCGACCGCGACACCGATCCCGGAGCACAGGAGCACCACCGCCCGGCCGGTCGCCAGCCAGGTCGCCGAGGCGGTGGTACGCCGGCCGAGCTCGGCGCCCACGGCCGCGACCGCACCGACCGCGCGCTCCTCGGCCTGCCACATCGCCAGCTCGCCGGCGGTCTGGGTCGCCTCGACGACCGCGTCAGACAGCCGGGCCCGGGCGTCGACCGCACCGCGCTCGGCACGGGCGGCGCCGGTCCGCGAGAGGAGGTAGCCGGCGCCGCCGGCGAGGCAGACGCCGGCGACCACGAGGGCCGCCGGCGGCTCGACCAGTGCGGCGACGAGCACCGCGAGGCCGCCGGTGATCGCGAACCCGTGCACGGGCATCCGCACCCGCAGCTGCCGGTCGAGCACGCTGTCGACGTCGTCGACGATCGCCGCGAGCACGTCGCCACGCCGCCGGCCCAGCGCCCCGGGCGTGAGCGGCACCACGGCGTCGTACACCTCGACCCTCCGGTCGGCGAGCAGGCGGAGGACGACGTCGTGGGAGCGGAGGCGCTCGACGTACCGCAGCACCGGGCGGGCGATCCCGAAGGTCCGCACCGCCACGATCGCGACGAGGAGCGTGAGGATCGCGGGCCGGTACGACGCCTGGACGATCAGCCAGCCGGCGGTGGCCGTGAGCGCGACGCCCGAGGCCGAGGCGAGGCCGCCGAGGATCGTCGGCAGCGCGAGGCCTCGTCGCCGCTCGTCGGCCGGCTCCGCGGGTGGGGCCGGGCGGGCCGCCACGGACACCGGCCGGACCGGGACGGCCGGCACCGGCGCGCTCAGCTCGACCACCCGGTCGGCGACGGCGGCCAGCGCGGGCCGGTGGGCGACCACGACGACGCCGCTCGTGCCCCCGAGCTCCCGCACCGTCGCGGCGATCACCCGCTCGGTCGCCGCGTCGAGGTGCGCGGTCGGCTCGTCGAGCAGCACGTACGGCCTGCCGGCCAGCACCACCCGCGCCAGGGCGAGCCGGGCGCGCTCCCCCGCGGACAGGGTGCCGCCGTCCTCGCCGAGCACGGTGTCGAGGTCGACGCCGAGCGCCACCTTCGCCAGGGCCGCCCGCAGCCGATCGTCGCTCGCGTCCGGGACGGCCAGCCGCAGGTTGTCGGCCACCGTGCCGGACACGAACACCGGCCGCTGCGGCAGCCACGCGATCCGGTCCCGGGCCGGACCTCGGACCGTGCCGCCGGTCGGCTCGAGCAGGCCGGCGAGCACGGCGAGCAACGTGGACTTGCCGCTGCCCGACGGCCCGGTGATGGCGAGCACGCCGCGGTCCGGGACGTCGAGGGAGACGTCCTCGAGGGCGGGTACGGCGCGGCCGGGGCGCAGCACCGTCACGTGCTCGACGCGCAGCGCGCCGGGGCGGCGTACCGGACCCTCGCCGGCGGCGTCGACGAGGTCGCTCGCGGCCTCGAACGTCGCCACCCCTTCGGCGGCGGCGTGGAACTCGGTGCCCACCCGGCGCAGCGGCCAGTACGCCTCCGGTGCGAGGAGCAGCACGACCAGCGCGGTCCGGAGGTCGAGGCTGCCCCCCGCGAGCCGGATGCCGACCGTCACCGCGACCAGCGCGACCGACAGCGTCGCCACCAGCTCGAGGACCGCCGAGGAGGCGAATGCGATGCGCAGGGTCTCGACGGTGCGGCGGCGGTAACGCTCGGTGATCGCCCGGATCGTCGCCGACTGCGCCTCGGCCCGCCGGAACGCGACCAGCGTCGGCAGTCCCCGCATCACGTCGAGGAAGTGGCCCGACAGCGAGGCCAGCGCCCGCCACTGGGAGCGCGCGCGGTCCTGGGTCGCGAGGCCGACCACGATGCCGAAGACCGGGATCAGCGGCAGCGTGCAGAGCACGACCAGCGCGCTGATCGGCTCCTGGGTGGCGATCGCGACGAGGGTGACGAGCGGCAGCACGGCCGCCAGCACCAGCGCGGGGACGTAGCGGGTGAGGTACGGCTCGGCCGCCGAGGCGCCGCGGGTCGCGAGCCCGGCGAGCTCACCGGTCGACCGGCCAGCGCCGCCGTCGCGGAGGATCGCGCCGACGACCCGGCGGCGGAGGTCGGCGCCGACCAGCGACGCCGCCCGGGCGGCGCTGGTGTCCGACGCCCACCCGGTGGCGGCCCGGACCGCGAAGACCGCGACCACGACCGCGGCCCAGGTGCCGACCGCGTCGTCGTGCAGCGCGGCCAGGATCAGCTCGGTGACCGCCCACGCCTGGCCGACCAGGAGCAGGCTGCCGAGCGCGCCGGCGCCGAGCACCACCGCGAGCGGACGGTGGGCCGGGACGAGGTGGCGGCGTACCCGGGGGTCGGTCGGCCTCATGCGACCGCCTCGAGCTCCTCGTCGGGGATGTGGTGGGTGGAGATCCGGCGGCGGAAGACCCAGTAGGTCCAGGCCTGGTAGGCCAGCACGATCGGCGTGAAGATCGCAGCCACGATCGTCATCACCGTCAGCGTGTAGTCGGTCGCGGAGGCGTTGGTCGTGGTGAGCGAGTACGCCGCGTCCGTGCTCGACGGCATCACGTCCGGGAACAGCGCGACGAACAGGCCGGCGACGGCCAGCGCGATGGTCGCGAAGGTGCCGATGAACGCCCAGCCCTCGCGTCCGGTCCGGGCCATCAGCACCCCGCCCACGAGCGCGAGCGCGGCCACCACGAAGAGGATCGCGGAGCCGGCGTTCCCGGTCAGGGACTGCGCCCAGACGAGGAAGACCACGGCGGCGACGGCCGCGAGGAGGCCGAGCTGGACGGCCGCGGCCCGGGCCCGGTGCCGGATCTCGCCGTCGGTCTTCAGCGCCAGGAACATCGCCCCGTGGGTGAGGAACAGCAGCAGGGTGACGAGCCCGCCCAGCAGGCCGAACGGGTTGAGCAGCGTGAAGATCGTGCCGGTGAAGTCCTTGGTCTCGTCGATCGGCACGCCGCGGACCAGGTTCGCGAACGCGACGCCCCACAGCACGGCGGGGACGTACGAGCCGACGATGATCGCCCGGTCCCACCAGGAGTGCCAGGCGGCCTCCGGGCGCTGGTGGCGGTACTCGAACGCGAGGCCGCGCACGATCAGCGCCAGCAGGATCAGCAGCAGCGGCAGGTAGAACCCGCTGAACAGCGTCGCGTACCACTCCGGGAACGCCGCGAACGTGGCGCCGCCGGCGGTGATGACCCAGACCTCGTTGCCGTCCCAGACCGGCCCGATGGTGTTGATCATGATCCGGCGCTCGCGGTCGTCGCGCGCCAGCCAGGGCAGCAGCATGCCGACCCCGAAGTCGAAGCCCTCGAGGCAGAAGTAGCCCATCCAGAGGACGGCGATCAGGATGAACCAGACGGTGGTGAGTTCCATGTCTCCGCTCCTCTCTCAGTAGGCGAACGCCAGCGGGCGGTCTTGGTCGTCGTCGCTGCCGCGCAGCGTCGGATCCGGTGGCTCCTCGAAGGGGTCGGCCCCCTTCTTCACGAACCGCACGATCAGGCCGACCTCGATCACCGCGAGGACGGCGTACAGCAGCGTCAGGCTGAGCACGGAGATCCACGCCTCCGTCGTGCTGACCCCGGGCGAGACCCCGTGTGCGGTGGTCATCAGGCCGAACACCACCCACGGCTGGCGGCCCATCTCGGTGAAGATCCAGCCGAAGGAGTTCGCGAAGATGACGAGGAGCGGCGTCGCCACCGCCATCCGCGCGAACCACCGCGACGTGGGCGCGCGACCCCGGCGGGTCAGGAACAGGATCAGCGCGGAGAACAGGGCGGCCAGCATGCCCAGCCCGATCATGTAGCGGAACGTCCAGTAGGTGACCGGGATGATCGGCGAGTACTTGCCGGACGGGTCGTAGTACGTCGAGCCCGGGTCCTGGCCGTACTTCTCCTGGTACTCCGCGCGCAGGTCGTTGATGCCCTGCACCTGGCCGTCGAAGCTGCCGGTCGCGAGGAAGGACAGCAGGCACGGGACCGTGATGGAGAACTTCTCCGAGCTGCCGTCCGGCGTACCGATGGTGAAGATCGAGAACGGCGCGCACGAGTCCTGCGTGTCGTACAACGCCTCGGCCGCCGCCATCTTCATCGGCTGGACCTCGGTCATGATCTTGCCCTGGTAGTCACCCGAGACCGAGACCACGACAGCGGCGAACAGCGTGACCCACGCGCCGAGGCGGATGCCCTTGCGGTAGAGCAGCCGGTCGTGCTGGTGCCGCTTGGAGACGTAGAGCCAGGCGCTGACGCCGAGCACGAACGCGCCGGCGGTCATGTACGCCGCGCTGATCACGTGCGGGAAGGTCGCGAGCTGGACCTTGTTGAACATCACGTCCCCGAAGTGGTGCAGCTCGGCGCGGCCGGTGTCGGGGTTGTACTCGTAGCCGACCGGGTGCTGCATCCAGGAGTTCGCGGCGAGGATGAACCAAGCGCTCGCGAGCGTGCCGAGGTGCACCAGCCACATGCAGCCGGCGTGCAGGCCGCGGGGCAGCTTGTCCCAGCCGAAGATCCACAGGCCGAGGAACGTCGACTCCAGGAAGAACGCCAGCAGCGCCTCGACCGCCAGCGGGGCGCCGAAGATGTCGCCGACGAAGCGGGAGTAGTCCGACCAGTTCATCCCGAACTGGAACTCCTGCACGATGCCGGTCACCACGCCGATCGCGAAGTTGATCAGCATCAGCTTGCCGAAGAACTTCGTGAGCCGGAGCCAGTCGGGCTGCTTGGTCCGCAGCCAGAGGGTCTCCATCACCGCGACCAGGGCGGTCAGGCCGATCGTGATCGGCACGAACAGGAAGTGGTAGACGGTCGTGATGCCGAACTGCCACCGTGCGATGTCGAGGATGCTGTCCAACGTGGTCTCCGCTCCGGACGTCGTGTGACGACGAGGAAACGCTAGGGAGGACTGTGCCTCCGCGACCCGGGCCGGGGGTCCCCCGGTTCGGGCCAAAGGTCCCGTCCCAGCGCTTGTGAAAACTTTCTCAAAGTCTCCATCGGGCAGAACAGGGCCGAATCGCGGGGTCTTCCCGACCCTCCGAAAAGGTGTCCCGGGTCTCACCAGCACGCCGAGTCGGCGCAGTCTCAGTCGAGAAGCCCGCCGAGTCGGCGCAGTCTCAGCTGAGACTGCGCCGACTCGGCGTCAGCGGGTGAGGAGGACCGACGAGCCGTGGCCGAACAGGCCCTGGTTGGCGGTGATGCCGACCCGGGCGCCCTCGACCTGGCGACCGGTGGCCTGGCCGCGGAGCTGCCAGGTGACCTCGCAGACCTGCGCGAGGGCCTGGGCGGGGACGGCCTCGCCGAAGCAGGCGAGCCCGCCGGAGGGGTTGACCGGGATCCGGCCGCCGAGCGTGGTCTCGCCGGCGCGCAGCAGCGCCTCGGCCTCGCCGCGCTTGCAGAGCTGGAGGTCCTCCATCCAGTCGAGCTCGAGCGCCGTCGACAGGTCGTAGACCTCGGCGAGGGAGACGTCGGCCGGGTCGATGCCCGCTTCCTCGTACGCCGCCTGGCCGATCGACTCCTTGAACGTCAGCTCGGGTGCGGCCACCGCCGTACTCGCGTCGGTGGAGAGGTTCGGCATGTCGAGCACGGTGTTGGGGAAGGTCGGCGTGACCGTCGAGATCGCGTCGATCCGCACCGGGTCGGCGAGGCCGTGGCGCGCGGCGTACTCCGTGCTGGTGAGCACGACCGCGGCCGCACCGTCGGAGGTCGCGCAGATGTCGAGCAGGTGCAGCGGGTCCGAGACGACCGCGGACGTCAGCACGTCCTCGACGCTGACCTCCTTGCGGTAGCGGGCATGGGGGTTCGCCAGCCCGTGCCGGGCGTTCTTGACCTTCACCCGCGCGAAGTCCTCGGCCGTGGCGCCGTAGAGGTCCATCCGGCGGCGCGCGTACATCGCGAAGTACGCCGGGTTGGTCATGCCGAGCAGCCGGAACCGCAGCCAGTCCGGGTCGTCCCAGCGCTCGCCCGCGTTGGGCGCGAGGAAGCCTTTCGGGGTCGTGTCCGCGCCCACCACGAGGGCCACCTCGGACAGGCCGGCCAGGATCCGGGCCCGTGCGGTGTCCAGGGCCTGCGCGCCGGTGGCGCAGGCGGCGTACGACGTCGCGACCCTGGCGCCGTTCCACCCGAGCGCCTGGGCGAAGGTCGCGCCGGCGACGTACCCGCCGTAGCCGTTGCGGACCGTCTCGCCGCCGACGACGAGGTCGACGTCCTGCCAGTCGATGCCCGAGTCGGCCAGTGCGGCCCGGGCCGCGTGCACGCCGTACTCGACGAAGTTGCGGCCCCACTTGCCCCACGGGTGCATGCCGACACCCGCGACGGCGACGCTCCCCTTGCTCCTGAGCGCGCTCACTGGTCGGCCTCCTCGCCCATCTCGGTGACCGGCTTCCAGCGCCAGATGGACCGGTCGCCGGACTCGTCGGCGTAGAGCGTCTCGACGACGAGCTCGACCTCGCCGCCCACGCGCAGGTCCACCACGCCGTACCCGTCGGCGACCTGGCCGACCACGACCAGGCCCTCGGCCAGCTCGACGGCGGCGAGCGCGAACGGCTCGTACGGCTTGGTGCGCGGGACGTACGGCGCGGGCGGCTGGTACTGCGCGTCCGTGTACGACCAGACGGTCCCGCGGCGGGACAGCTCCACCTGCTCGAAGTCCTCACCCGCGCAGCCGGGGTTGCGGCAGAAGCCGCTCGCCCTCGGGAAGAAGACCGTGCCGCAGGTCGAGCAGCGGTTGCCGAGCAGCGCCGGATCCGCACCGGTCGTGAACCAGCCCTCGATCGCAGGCGTCGCCGTCATGAACCCTCCGGAGAACTAGAACGTGTTCTCATCTTAACCGCATCGACCGGAGTCGTCCGCCTGAGGGCGGCGTATCGAGGTGCGGGAGGCGGACGACCCGTCAGCCGCGCGCCAGGTACGCCAGCAGGTCGTGGCGGGTGACGACGCCGACCGGCTTGCCGTCCTCGTGCACGAGCAGTGCGTCGGCGCCTTCGAGCGCACCGACCGCCTCCGAGGCCGGCTCGGTGGAGCCGATCGTCGGCAGCGGGGGCGACATGTGCTCGCTGACCGGGTCGGTCAGCCGCGCCGTACCGGTGAAGAGCAGGTCGAGCAGGGTGCGTTCGGAGACCGACCCGACGACCTCGGCCGCGACCACGGGCGGCTCGGCGCGGACGACCGGCATCTGCGAGACGTTGTACTCCTGCAGGATCGCGACGGCCTCCGCGATGGTCTCGTTCGGGTGCGTGTGGACGAGGTCGGGCAGCCGGCCGTCCTTGCCGCGCAGCACCTCGCCGACGTTGCGCGCCGGCCGCTCGAGGCCGTCGACCGGGAAGCCGTACTGCGCCAGCCACTCGTCGTTGAAGACCTTGGTGAGGTAGCCGCGCCCCGAGTCCGGGAGCAGAACGACGATGACCGCGTCCTCGCCCTCAGGCGTGCCCTCGAGCTCGTGCGCGAGCTGGATCGCGGCGTACGCCGCCATGCCGGACGAGCCGCCGACCAGCAGGGCCTCCTCGCGGGCCAGCTGCCGGGTCATCGCGAACGAGTCGGCGTCGGTGACCTCGATGATGCGGTCGGCGACCGACCGGTCGTAGGCGTCCGGCCAGAAGTCCTCGCCCACGCCCTCGACGAGGTACGGGCGCCCGCTGCCGCCGGAGTACACCGAACCGGCGGGGTCCGCGCCGACCACCTGCACGGACGGGTTCTGCTCCTTGAGGTAGCGCCCGGTGCCGCTGATCGTGCCGCCGGTGCCGACGCCTGTGACGAAGTGCGTGATCCGGCCCTCGGTCTGCGCCCAGATCTCGGGGCCGGTGGTCTCGTAGTGCGAGCGCGGGTTGTGCGGATTGGAGTACTGGTCGGGCTTCCAGGCGCCGGGCTGCGACGCGAGCCGGTCCGACACGTTGTAGTAGGAGTCGGGGTGCTCCGGCTCCACGGCGGTCGGGCAGACGACCACCTCCGCGCCGTACGCCTTGAGCACGTTGCGCTTGTCCTCGCTGACCTTGTCCGGGCAGACGAAGACGCACCTGTAGCCCTTCTGCTGGGCGACCATCGCCAGCCCGACGCCGGTGTTCCCGGACGTCGGCTCCACGATCGTGCCGCCCGGCTGGAGCTCGCCGGAGGCCTCGGCCGCCTCGATCATGCGGGTGGCGATGCGGTCCTTCACGGACCCGCCGGGATTGAGGTACTCCACCTTGGCGAGGACGATCGGTCCCTTCGCGCCGTCGAGGGAACCGGTGGACCTGGTGAGCCTGAGCAGCGGGGTGTTGCCGATCAGCTCGAGGAGGGAGTTCACGTACTGCATCCGCACAATCTAGAGGCGGTCGCGGCCATCGCCGCAAACGCCGTTGAGGCCCTCCGTAGAGTGAGCCGCGTGGGGAAAGCCGGTGCCGCTCGGAAGCTGGCCTCCGCCGCTGCGTACGGCGGGGGCGGGCTGTCCCTGCTCGGAGGCGCTCTGTACGGCGTGCTGCGCGTCGAGGCGGGCGTCGCCCGCAAGACGATCGGGCGCCTCGACCACGATCCGCCGGACGCGAGTGGCTGGTACGGCCGCGGCCGGCCGGGTCCCGCGATCAAGGTGGCGCTGCTGGGCGACTCCAGCGCCGCCGGGTACGGCGTGGACCGGGTCGAGCAGACCACCGGAGCCCTGCTCGCGAGCGGCGTCTCCGAGCGAGCCGGCCGCCGGGTCTACCTCCGCGAGGTCGCCGTCGTCGGGGCGATGTCGTCGGACCTCAGCAGCCAGATCGACAAGGTGCTGCCGACCGAGCCGGACGTCGCGGTCGTCCTGGTCGGCGCGAACGACGTCACCCACACGGTGCTCCCCTCCGCGTCGGTGCGGCACCTCTCCGAGGGCGTCCAGCGGCTCCAGGACGCCGGCGTCGCCGTCCTCGTCGGCACCTGTCCCGACCTCGGCACCGTCAAGCCGATCGCGCCGCCGCTGAAGCAGGTCGCCCGGGCCTGGTCGCGGCGGCTCGCGGCCGCGCAGACGATCGCCGTCGTCGAGCAGGGCGGCCGCACCGTGTCGCTCGGCTCGATCCTCGGACCGGAGTTCGCGGCCGCTCCCGCCGTGCTCTTCGGCCCGGACCAGTTCCACCCCTCCGTGGACGGCTACCGCTCGCTGGTGCAGGTGCTGCTGCCCTCGACGCTCGCCGCGCTCGGGCTGATCCCCGACGACGAGGCCGAGCCCGAGGCCTACCGCGGCGAGGGCGTCCTGCCGATCGCCGCCGCCGCCGTCCAGGCGGTCAACCAGCCCGGCACCGAGCTCGGCGGCACCGAGGTGGGCGGCTCGCGGCGCGGCGTACGCGGCCTCTGGGTCGAGATGCGGCACCGCCGCCGGCACCCGGGCGCCGAGGGCGAGGCTCCCGACGAGCACGACGAGGACTCGCTGGAACCGGTGGACGGATAGGGGAAACCCCACCCCCGCCGGCGGCCCAGGCCCCCGAGTCGACGTGACGGCATGGTGGTGCCCCCACGGCATTCGGGCGAACGACGCGCCGGAATCTGCGAGCCCTGTCCAGACGGCTTGGCACGTCGGCACGCGGGCCCGCACCTGCCACCGCGAGGCCCTCCCGTACCGACCTTGTCGGGGGAAACCCGACGGACACGCCGATCCCGCCCGGCGTGTCCGTCGGGTTTCTCCGGTCAGCCGGAGAAACCCGCCGGCGTGTCGCACCGAAACGACGACGGGGCCCGGATCGCTCCGGGCCCCGTCGTACGTCGTGCCTGGTCAGTCGCCCCGCATGATCGCGAGGATGCGCAGCAGGTTGGTGTAGATCCAGACCAGGCTGACGGTCATCGCGAACGCCGCGCGCCACCCCTCGCGGTCCGGCAGCCGGTTGGCGACGCCCTGCTCGACGAAGTCGAAGTCGAGCACCAGCATGAAGACGCCGAGCGCGAGGCCGACGACGGCGAAGAGCAGGCCGAGCTTGCCGTCGCCGAAGAGGCCCAGCTGGGCGCCGAACGCGCTCAGCACGACCTCGATGAGGCTGATCGCGACCACGCCGAGCATGGCGGCGATGACCATCCGGCGGAACTTGTCGCTGACCTTGATGTTGAAGAACTTGTAGACGGCGAGCGTGCCGGCGAAGGCGCCGAACGTGCCGATCACCGCGCTGGTCACGACGCCCGGGTAGGCCAGGTCGAAGACCTTGCTGATGGCACCCAAAGCGACGCCCTCGGCCGCGCAGAAGAGCAGCACGAGCGCGGGGCTGATCACGCGCTTGAACGAGTTGACCATCGACAGCACGAACGCCAGCAGGGAGCCGATCGTCGCGGCGGCGATGAGGCCGCTGATCGCGGACGCGTCGGTGTTCTGGTCGACGTCGGGGCTCAGCACCCAGGTGATCGCCGCGGTGATGATGACGACCGCCAGCGAGATGCCGGTCTTCATGACGACCGAGTCGATCGTCATCGGCTGCTGGACGGTGGTGGGCGGCGTGCCCGGCGTGCCCTGCGCGCCACCGGTGCTCCACGTCGAGGGGTCGGTGTAGCCCTGGTCGGCGTACGCGGCGGTGCCTCCGGGCCGGTTGAACTCCTCGGAACGCCGGAAGACCGGGTTGTTGCTCTGCATGGGTCTCTCCTCGAGGCCGCGACTGTGGAACCCATCCTAGGCGGGTTCACCCGGTTCAACGGAGGCCGGGACCGGAACGTTCCCGGCAGAATCGCTGGCCATGGACCAGTTCGTGTTCCTCCTGGTCGTCGGCGGGCGCTTCGTGCTGCCGCTGCTGATCCCGCGCTTCCCGCTGCCGGCGGTGATCGCCTGCCTGGTGCTCGACGGCGTCGACCAGACGATCTTCCAGCTGTTCGGGTACGACCCGCCGAACTACCAGTCCTACGACAAGGCGATGGACATCTTCTACCTGTCCCTCGCCTACCTGGCGGCGATGCGGAACTGGGACAACCTGCACGCCTTCGCGATCGCGCGGTTCCTCTTCTACTACCGGCTCTTCGGAGCGTTCCTCTTCGAGATGACCCACGAGCGCGCGGTGCTGCTGATCTTCCCGAACACCTTCGAGTACTTCTTCATCGCCTACGAGCTGGTCCGCACCCGCTGGGCGACCCGTCCGGTGCGCACCAGGGCGTGGCTGATCACCGCCGCGGCGATCTGGATCTTCGTCAAGCTGCCGCAGGAGTACTGGCTGCACGTCGCCCAGCTCGACGTCACCGACACGCTGCGCGACTACCCCTGGACGCGCTGGGTGCTGGCGATCGCGATCGTCGGCGGTACGGCGGTCCTCTGGTTCGTCGTCCGGCCCCGGCTGCCCGAGCCCGACCACCGCCTGCAGCTCGGCGCCGGACCGGTCCCGGACGCCGTCAGCAACGAGACGGCGGTCGCGTCGCTGCGGGTCGGCAACGGCTGGGTGTGGTCCTGGATGACGCTGGAGAAGGTCGTGCTCGTCGGCCTGGTCTCCGTGATCTACGCGCAGATCCTGCCCGGCATCGACGACTCCAACTTCCGGGTCTTCGTCTCCGTCGGGGTCCTGGTCGTCGTGAACGCCGGCATCACCCTGCTGGCATCGCGCCGCGAGTGGACGATCGAGTCGGCGAGCCTCGCGGTCGCGGAGCGGATCGTCGCGAACGTCGTGCTGGTCTTCGCCGCCGACCAGTTCTTCGGGCACAACGCCGCCGGGTGGGACACGTTCTTCTTCCTGTGCCTGATCAGCCTGATCACCACGCTGCACGACCGGTACCAGCCGGTCTACGCCTACCGGGAGCGGCTCTCCGACGTGGACAGCAGCAACGTGGCCCGGCGGCCGATCCGGTAGTCGCGGACCTGGTCCGCGTCCGGGTTGTCGCGGAGCAGTCCGTCCCAGTCCGAGAGCCGCTCGACGGCGTACCCCTGGGTCCGCGCGATCAGCTCCAGCGCGGCCAGCGTGGGCCGGCCGGTCAGCACCGTGTCGCCGTACGAGAACGCGTCGGCGACGGCGTTGCCCTCGCGCTCGACGTGCTCGTCGGCCAGGCGTACGACGGCCTCCGGGCTGCGGTGCAGCTCGGTGTCGATGACGACGTGGCGGGCCCCGGTCTGGCGGATCCTCGTGAGCAGCTCGGTGTGGCGGAGCGTGTGGTAGAGGAACCCCAGGCACAGCACCACGTCGACCGCGGGCCGGTCCCGCTCGAGGACCTCGAACACGTCACCGGCCACGAACTCCGCCCGTTCCGCGAGGTCGTACGCCGCGAGGTTCGCCGTCGCGTTCGCCACCAGCTCGGGCCGCGCCTCGACGCCGACGACCGATGCGGCTCCGGCCTGCAGCGCGGCCAGCGACCACCGGCCGTCGTGGCTGGCGATGTCGAGGACCCGGGCGCCGGGGAAGAGGTCGGCGTACTCGGTGAAGATCGCCTCGTGCCGCAGGTGCAGGCGCCACGGGAACGAGGAGGTCTCGCTGGTCTCGAAGAACCGCGGGTAGTCCTCGAAGAACCCCCGCTCGACCCGCCGGCTCCCGGCCGGCGCTCCGGACGGCGGCCCGGCGGGGCGGTCGCGCGGATCGGCAGCGGCGCGGTCGCGGGACCTGGTCCAGGGCATGCCTCAACCTAACGGTCGTGCCCCCGCTGGGACTCGAACCCAGACTGGGCCGCTTTTAAGGCGGCTTCCTCTGCCGATTGGGATACAGGGGCGCGGTCGCCGCGAGACCGACGACCACCGGGACATTCTGCCCAGTCGGCAGCCGCGCAGGTCAGCGCAGCGCGGCGGCGCGGGCGAGGACGTCGTCGAGCATCTGCTCGGTGAGCTTCCCGGTGAACGTGTTCTGCTGGCTGGGGTGGTAGCAGCCGAGCAGCGTGATCGAGCGGTCGCCCGAGACCAGGGTGGCCTCCGAGCCGTGGGTGAAGCGCGGCTTCGGGCGGGCCACGGTCCAGCCCAGGGCGGCGAACGTACGCAGGGCGGCGTCCCACCCGATCGAGCCGAGGGCGACGACCACCCGCACGTGCGGAGCGAGGAGCCCGACCTCGGCCTCCACCCAGGGCGCGCACGTGTCCCGCTCCACGGTCGTGGGCCTGTTCTGCGGCGGCGCGCACCGGACCGTCGCCACCACCCGGGTGTCGATCAGCTCCAGGCCGTCCGCGGCGTGCACGCTCGTGGGCTGCGTCGCGAGCCCGACCCGGTGCAGCGAGGCGAACAGCCAGTCGCCGCTGCGGTCACCGGTGAAGACCCGGCCGGTGCGGTTGCCGCCGTTCGCGGCGGGGGCCAGGCCGACCACGAGGATCCGCGGCGTCGGCGACCCCCAGCCCGGGATCGGCCGGCCCCAGTACGGCTGGTCGGCGAACGACGCCCGCTTCGCGTGCGCCACGTCCTCGCGCCAGCGGACCAGCCGGGGACAGGCGCGACAGACCGAGACGCGGGCGTCCAGGTCCTCCAGCGGGACGGACCGGGCAAGGCGTCGTACCTGCGCGGGGGTACCCGCGACGGGGGTCGAGGCGTCCGCGGGGTCACCCGGCCAGCCGGTGCCAGGCGGCACGGGTGAGGGGAAGAGCTCTCCGGTCAGGGGGTGCGGGAGGAGGTCGCTCACGCGGACCATCCTCCCGGCGCTCCCCCACGAGAGGTCGAGGGGATCAGGACCGTGCGGTCGAGGTACCCATCGTGGACGGGTCGCCGAGGTGGTCGCCGCCGTCGCGGTGCACCTTGTCGGCGACCGCGGAGGCCGCCGAGGTCGCCTTCTCCTTGACCGCCCCCGCGACGGCCGGCGCCTGCGTGGCGACGGTCTCCTGGGCCTTGCTCGCCGCCGACTGCACGGTCGGGTTCCCGGCGAGCCTGGTCGCGCCGGACTTGATCTGCTCGTAGCGCTCGCGGCCCGCGCGGGAGCCGAGCACGTAGCCGGCTGCGAAGCCGACCAGCAGGCTGGACTTGCTGAACATGGTTCCTCCTAGGAGTGATGGGTACGGCGCCACACGGTCAGCCCGACCAGCCCGACGAGGGCGGTGGCGGCGACGACCGCGGCGATCCTCGCGGTCGACCTGGCCTTCGACTCGAGCCGGCCATGGAGCTCGTCGATGGTGGCGGCGAGCTGCTCGCGCTGCCGCTCGATGTCGGCCTCGATCTGCTCCGGTGTCGTGCCGTTGGTGCTCATACGTGGGCCTTCACGGTGGCGACGTCCTGCTTGACGCCCGCGAGCGCCTGCTCCGGCACCGGCGGCACGGCCTGCTCGAGCTCCTTCCGGCCGCCGAGGGCAGCGCCCAGGGCGCCGATCAGCAGCACACCGGCCACGATCAGGCCGGCGGCCCACAGCGGCAGCACGAGCGCGAGCGCGATGATTGCCGTCGCGATCAGCACGCCGGCCGCGAAGAACGCCAGCAGGCCGGCGAGGCTGAACATGCCGATGCCCAGCCCGGCCCGTCTGCCCTTCTGGCTGAGCTCGGCCTGCGCCAGCCTGATCTCGCTGCGGACCAGCTCGGGGATCTGCTCCGACAGCCGGTGCACGATCGCCCCGAGTGGCTCGTCCGTGGTGGTCGGGTCGCTCATAGGGAGCCGGTGCCCAGCGGACCGGGACCGGAAACCGTCAGCTCTCGAGGAGTGACCAGGCGATCCCGTCCAGGATGTCCGCCTCGGACACGACGAGCGAGGGGACACCGGCGCGTCGAAGCACCCGCGAGAGGATCAGCACCCCCGCGTCGATGACGTCGGCACGGCCGGGATGCATCGACGGCAGCGCCCGACGCTCGTCGACGGTCATCGCGACCAGCCGGTCCACGGTCGCCTGGATCGTCTCGACCGGGAACACCGCTTGGTCCACGGCCGTCCGGTCGTAGGCCGGCAGGTCGAGCGCCACGGCCGCCAGCTGCGTCACGGTGCCGGCGACGCCGACCGCCGTCGCGGCGTCGGCGGGCGTCACCGGGCAGGCGTCGAGGTGCGCGTCGATGTCGGCGATGCACGCCTCGACCTCGGACCGCGTCGGCGGGTCGGAGTGCAGGTGCCGCTCGTGCAGCCGCACCGAGCCGATGTTCATGGAGTACGCCGCGTCCGGGGCGGAGCCGCCGAGGATCAGCTCGGTCGAGCCGCCGCCGATGTCGATCACGAGCACCGGCTCGGCGGGGGGCGTGCGGAGGTTGCGCACCGCGCCGTCGAAGGACAGCGCCGCCTCCTCGCTGCCGCTGACCACCTCGGGCTCGACGCCCAGCCGGGAGCGGACACCCGCCACGAACACGTCCGAGTTCGACGCGTCCCGGGTCGCGGACGTCGCCACGAACCGGACGCGGGACGGTGGCACGGCGTACGACCGGATGATCTCGGCGTACTCGTCGATGGCGGAGAACGCCCGCTCCAGGGCCTCGTCGGCGATCCGCCCCGTGCGGTCCAGGTCCTGTCCGAGCCGCACCATCCGCTGCTCGCGGACGTCGACCTCGGGCAGGGCGCCCACGAGCAGCTTGATGGTGTTGGTGCCGCAGTCGATCGCGGCCACGCGCCCGGTCATACGCAGGGCCCGGAGTCCCACCAGGCGCCGAGCCGGTCGAGCACTTCGTCGCCGAGCGGGTTCACGCCCCGGCCCTGCGCGAGCGCCTGCCCGGCCAGCACGTGCAGGCACTTGACGCGGTCCGGCATCCCGCCGGCGGAGATCCCCTCGATCTCGGGCACCTCGCCGAGGGTGGCCCGGTACGACAGGTAGGCCTGGTGCGCGTCCCGGTACGACGTTGCGAGCGCCTCGTCCTCGGACAGCCGGTCCTGCATCTCCTTCATCAGGCCCGAGCCCTCGAGGGTGCCGATCCGGGACGCCGCCCGGGGGCAGGTGAGGTAGAACGTCGTCGGGAACGGCGTGCCGTTCGGAAGCCGCGGCTCGGTGGTGACCACGTCGGGGTTGCCGCACGGGCACCGGTGGCCGATGTCGTGGACGGCTCGCGGCTCGCGGCCGAGCTGGGCCTCGATGGCGGCGACGTCCTCGGGCTCGATCACCCCTCGATCATGCCAGCACCCGCTGGCCGAGCAGCGAGCGCCGGCGAGTGCCGGCGAGCGCCGCTACTCGACCTGGCTGCCGCCTCCCGGCCTTCGCAGGCTCGGTCCGGGGCCGCTCACTTCTCGTCGATCTTCGACGGCGGCGGGGGCTCGGGCCGGGGCGGGTTCCCGGCCAGCTCGACGGACTGCCACGCCGTCGACCACCAGGCCGTGGGCGGCTTCCGCGCGACCGTCGAGGGGTCGGTGAGCTCGCTGCTCCGCTCGATCGGGTCCCCGTTCTCGTCGAGGACGACGTAGGACGTCTCGCCGGGCATCACGTAGTTCAGCTCCCGCGCCTGCTGCCGGACGTACGCCGGGTCCTCCCAGCGGGCCTTCTCCCGCTCGAGGTCCTCGATGCTGGCCTGGCGCAGCGCGATCTGGTCCTTGAGGTCGCTGATGTGCTCCCGCTGCTGCAGGTAGGCCCGCAGCGAGGACGCGTAGCTCACCGTGAGGACCGCGACCACGAGCACCAGGATCGCTGCCCGGCCGGTGAAACGCGGCCGGCGCGCCTCGACGGCGGCGGCCGGTCCGGCGGCGACCCGCGGTGCCGGTCGTCGGGGCACGCTCCGGCCACGGGGTCCGCGCGACGGCGTACGTCGGGACTCGGAGGGCATGCCTCCTAGGTTCGCTCAGGCACCGTACCGAGGGAACGCCGACGCGCCGGAGTAGCGCGCGGCATCTCCCAGCTCGTCCTCGATCCGCAGCAGCTGGTTGTACTTCGCGACCCGGTCGGAGCGCGCCGGGGCACCGGTCTTGATCTGGCCGCAGTTCACCGCCACGGCCAGGTCGGCGATCGTGGTGTCCTCCGTCTCGCCGGAGCGGTGGCTCATCATGCAGCGGAAGCCGTTGCGGTGCGCGAGCTCGACGGAGTCCAGGGTCTCGGTGAGCGAGCCGATCTGGTTGACCTTGACCAGCAGCGCGTTGGCCTGCCCGCCGCTGATGCCGCGCTGCAGCCGCTCGACGTTGGTGACGAACAGGTCGTCGCCGACGATCTGGGTCCTGGTGCCGAGCTGGTCGGTGATCGCCTTCCAGCCCTCCCAGTCGTCCTCGTCGAGCGGGTCCTCGATGGAGACGATCGGGTACGACGCGACCAGGTCGGCGTAGTAGGCGGTCATCTCCTCGGCGGACTTCGTGCCGCCCTCGAAGGCGTAGGCGCCGTTCTCGTAGAACTCCGAGGCTGCGACGTCCATCGCCAGCGCGATGTCCTTGCCCAGGTTGAGGCCGGCAGCAGCGACGGCCTCGGCGATCAGGTCGAGCGCGGCCCGGTTGCTGTCCAGGTTCGGCGCGAACCCACCCTCGTCGCCGAGGCCGGTCGAGAGGCCCTTCTTCTTCAGCACCGACTTGAGCGCGTGGTAGACCTCGGCGCCCGCGCGCAGCGCCTCGCGGAACGACGCGGCCCCGATCGGCGCGATCATGAACTCCTGGACGTCGACGTTCGAGTCGGCGTGCGAGCCGCCGTTGAGGATGTTCATCATCGGCACCGGGAGCAGGTGTGCGTTCGGCCCGCCGACGTAGCGGTACAGCGGCAGCTGCGCCGAGTCGGCCGCGGCCCGCGCGACCGCGAGCGAGACGCCGAGGATCGCGTTGGCGCCCAGCTTGGCCTTGTTGGGCGTGCCGTCGAGCTCGAGCATCGTCTGGTCGACCAGCCGCTGGTCGTCGGCGGCGAGTCCCTCCACCGCCGGCGCGATCGTCTGGATGACGGCGTTGACGGCCTTCTGGACGCCCTTGCCGGCGTACCGGTCGCCGCCGTCGCGGAGCTCGACCGCCTCGAAGGCGCCGGTGGAGGCGCCGCTCGGGACCATGGCGCGGGCGAACGCACCGTCGTCGAGGAGCACCTCGACCTCGACGGTGGGGTTGCCGCGCGAGTCGAGGATCTCGCGAGCGCCGACAGCTTCGATGGATGCCACGTCATTGCTCCTGGGATGAGACTGGGGAGTCGTTCAGGCCGTGGTTCAGCCTAGCGGCGGGGAACGACACGGTCATCGTCGTCCCAGCGCCGTCGCCGTTGTCACGCGCGGAGGCGGTGCCACCGTGGCGCGTCGGTGTCCGGCAGCGCGTAGTCCATGAGGACCAGGTCCGGCCGGTGGCCGGGCTCGGCGTCGCGCAGCGTGCGCAGCCGCGTCCGGTCCGGCACCCCGCCGCGCTCGTGGCCGTCGCGCAGCAGGCAGTGGGCGATCCGGTCGCGCACGTCGGAGTCGTCCTCGACGATGAGTACCCGAGCCGCGGACGAACCCTAGAGCAGTGCGCGGACGGCGTCCCGCAGCGCCTGCTCGGGGTCGACGCCCTGCTCCCGCGCCTCCGCGACGAGGGCGAGCAGCCGGCCGCCGAGGTCGGTCCCGTGCGGCTCGACGGTGCGCCCCGCCCGCTCGAGCCGGTCGAGCACCTTGTCGGCGTACAGCAGCGCGGGCAGGCCGGGCGGGAGCCCCTCGGTGACCGAGCCGCGCTGCTTCTCCGCCGCCTTGATCGACTCCCAGACCTCGTTGATCTCCTCGGGGCTACCGCCGCGCGCGGACCCGAAGACGTGCGGGTTGCGACGCCGCATCTTGGCGACGATGTCGGCGGCCACGTCGTCGATCGTGAACTCGCCGCCCTCCTCCGCGATCACCGCGTGGAAGTAGACCTGCAGCAGCAGGTCGCCGAGCTCCTCGCGCAGGTGAGCGGCGTCGCCCGTGTCGATCGCCTCGAGGGTCTCGTGGGTCTCCTCCAGGAGGTAGCGCGCCAGGGAGCGGTGCGTCTGGCCGGCCTTCCACGCGCACTCGGCGCGCAGGCGGCGCATCACCTCGAGGAACTCCAGGAGCGGCTCGCCCGACGCCGTCATCAGCCCGCCGGCTATCCGCAGCGCTGGTTGTCCGGCAGGGCCCCGGCGTACTCGGTGTCGGGCTGGTCGGCGTCGGCCTTGGTCGCGGTGTCGGACACCGCGAAGGAGAGACCGGTGTCGGTGAGCTTCGACGCGCCGTCGTCGATCGAGACGCCGTACAGCGGGTCGATCCGCACGTCGTGCGCGTCGAGCCAGTCCTGGAACGCCTTCTGCCCGGCGGCGAGGTTCGCCTTCGCGCCGCTGCCGCCGAGGGCCGCGCCGACGGCGGTCTCGACCGCCTGGACGTAGGTCGCGGCGCCCTGCACGTCGATGATCGCCTGCCGCTGGGAGTCGCTGAGGTCGGCCAGCGACTGCTCGGCCTGCTGCACCGCCTGGTCGTACGACGGGCCGGCCGTGACGTCGTGGTCGGCGGCGAACTGGTCGGCGGCCGCCCGCAGCGCGAGGCTGCCGGCCACCTGGGCGCGCAGGTAGTGCTGCGGCAGCGCCTGGTCCTCCTGCAGCTGCTTCTCGGCGGCCTGGCAGTACGCGACCGACACGTCGTCGACCTGGCTGGTCGAGATCGTGTCGTCCCCGACCCGGGCGGCGACGCCCGGGCTGAAGGCCGGCACGTCGTCGCAGCCGGTGAGCAGCACGGCGGCGGCGAGGACCAGCGCGAGGCCACCAAGACGGGTCGGGGTCACGGGTTCTCCTTGTGGTGTGCAGCGGGTTCGGCGGCGGGGTCGATGACGGCGTCGATCACCTGCCGGGCCCATTCAAGCAGGGCGATGCCGGCGATCGGCTTCCCCCCGACCACCGCGGTCTGGGGTCGGGGCACCAGGATCGTGCGGACCGGTGCCTTGACGATCGACTTCGGGTAGAGGCGGTTGAGGCGCACGACCCGGGAGTCGGGGAGCTCGACGGGTGCGAACCGCACGTTCCGACCGGCGATGGTGACCTCGCCGATGCCGGCCTGTCGCGCCCGGGCGCGGAACCGCGCCACCAGCAGCAGCGAGACCACCTCGACCGGCGGCTCGCCGTACCGGTCCAGGAGCTCCTCGTTGATCAGGTCGACGTCGTCGTCGGAGCGGACCTCGGCGAGGCGCTTGTACATCTCCAGCCGGAGCCGCTCGCTCGGGATGTAGTCGTGCGGCAGGTGCGCGTCGACGGGCAGCTCGACGCGGACCTCGTCGAGCTCCGGCTCCGCGTCGCCGCGGAACTCGTGCACGGCCTCGCCGACCAGCCGGACGTAGAGGTCGAAGCCCACGTCGGCGATGTGGCCGGACTGCTCGCCGCCGAGGAGGTTGCCCGCGCCGCGGATCTCGAGGTCCTTCATCGCGATCGCCATGCCGCCGCCGAGGTCGGAGTGCTGCGCGAGCGTCGCGAGCCGCTCGTGCGCGGTCTCCGTCAGCGGCTTCTCGGCCGGGTAGAGGAAGTAGGCGTAGGCGCGCTCCCGGCTGCGCCCCACCCGCCCACGGAGCTGGTGCAGCTGGGAGAGCCCGAGGGTGTCGGCCCGCTCGATGATCATCGTGTTCGCGTTCGAGACGTCGAGGCCGGACTCGACGATCGTGGTGCACACGAGCACGTCGAAGCGCTTCTCCCAGAAGTCCAGCATCACCTGCTCGAGCTGGTGCTCCCCCATCTGGCCGTGCGCGGTGGCCACCCGGGCCTCGGGCACCAGCTCGCGGATCCTGGCCGCGGCCTTCTCGATCGAGTTCACCCGGTTGTGGATGTAGAAGACCTGGCCCTCGCGCAGCAGCTCGCGGCGTACGGCGGCGACGACCTGGCGGTCCTCGTAGGCGCCGACGTACGTCAGGACCGGGTGCCGCTCCTCGGGCGGGGTGGTGATCGTGGACATCTCGCGGATGCCGGTGATCGCCATCTCGAGGGTGCGCGGGATCGGCGTCGCCGACATGGACAGCACGTCGACCGAGGTCCGGAGCCGCTTCATCTGCTCCTTGTGCTCGACGCCGAAGCGCTGCTCCTCGTCGACGATGATCAGGCCGAGGTCCTTGACCCGGATGTCGGGGTTCAGCAGCCGGTGCGTGCCGACCACGATGTCCACCGAGCCCTCCGCGAGGCCCGCGATCACATCGCGGGCCTCGGAGTCGGTCTGGAAGCGGCTCAGGCCCTTGAGCACGACGGGGAAGCCGCTCATCCGCTCGGAGAACGTGCTCAGGTGCTGGGTCACCAGCAGCGTCGTCGGGACCAGGACCGCGACCTGCTTGCCGTCCTGCACGGCCTTGAAGGCCGCGCGCACCGCGATCTCGGTCTTGCCGTAGCCGACGTCGCCGCAGACCAGCCGGTCCATCGGCACCTGGCGCATCATGTCGCCCTTGACCTCGTCGACCGTGCTGAGCTGGTCGGGGGTCTCCTGGAACGGGAAGGCGTCCTCGAGCTCGCGCTGCCACGGGGTGTCCGGGCCGAACGCGTAGCCCTGGGTGGCCTGGCGGGCGGCGTACAGCTTGATCAGCTCGGCGGCGATCTCGCGGACGGCCTTGCGGGCCCGGTTCTTGCGCTTGCTCCAGTCGGCGCCGCCGAGCCGGTCGAGGGACGGCTGCTCGCCGCCGACGTACCGCGTCACCTGGTCGAGCGCGTCGGCCGGGACGTAGAGCCGGTCCGGCGGGCCGCCACGCTTCGAGGCGCCGTACTCGAGGACGAGGTACTCGCGCACCGCCCCCCCGACCTCGCGCTGCTTCATCTCGACGAAGCGGCCGACGCCGTGCTGCTCGTGCACGACGTAGTCGCCGGCGGTGAGCTCGAGCGGGTCGATCTGGCGCTTGCGCCGGGCCGGCATCCGCCGCATGTCCCGGGTCGACGCCCGCTGGCCGGAGAGGTCCTCGCCGGTCAGGACGGCGAGCCGGTTGGCGTCGTCCACGAAGCCGTGGAACATCGAGCCGCAGGTGATCGTCACGACGTCCGGTCTGAGGTCGGCGGCCTCCTGGACGTCCTCCGCGATCCGCGCCGGCACGTCGTGCTCGGCGAGCACCTCGCGCATCCGCTCGGCGGGGCCGTGGCCGGCGTGCAGCACCACGACGCGGTAGCCCTCCTGGCGCCAGCGGTCGACGTCGCCGATCGCGCGGTCGATCTCACCGCGGTAGGCGTCGGCCGGCTTCGCCGGCAGCGCCCGGCTGGGCACGGCGTGCGCGTCCACCTCGCCGTCGTCGGCGATGCCGAACGGGCTGACCGTCCACCAGGGCTTGCCTGACTCGATGGTGTGCTCGCGGACGTCGGCGATGGAGCGGTACGACGCGGCGCCCAGGTCGATCGGCGCCGTACCGCCGCCCGCGGCGGCCGCCCAGCTGGCGTCGAGGAACTCCTCACTGGTCGCGACCAGGTCGTGCGCCCGGGTCCGGGCCCGCTCGGGGTCGAGGACCAGCACGTGGGTGTCGTCGGGCATCAGGTCGACCAGCAGCTCCATCTCGTCGACGAGCACCGGCGCGAGCGACTCCATGCCCTCGACCGCGATGCCCGCCGCGATCTTGTCGGTGAGCTCGAGCAGCACGGGATGACGGCGGCCGAGCTCGGCGGCCCGCTCCCGCACCTCGTCGGTCAGCAGCAGCTCGCGGCAGGGCGGCGCCCAGAGCCGGTCGACCTTCTCCAGCGTGCGCTGGTCGGCGACGGAGAACGACCGGATCTCCTCGACGTCGTCGCCCCAGAACTCGACGCGCAGCGGGTGCTCCTCGGTCGGCGGGAACACGTCGACGATGCCGCCGCGGACCGCGAACTCGCCGCGCCTCTCGACGAGGTCGACGCGGGAGTACGCCGCCCCGGAGAGCCGGCGCACGACGTCCTCGAGCGGCGCACTGTCGCCCGGGGCGAGCTCGACCGGCTCGAGGTCGCCGAGGCCCTTGACCTGCGGCTGGAGCACCGAGCGCACCGGTGCGACCACCACCTTCAACGGGCCGTTGGCGGCGTCGTCGCCCGGGTGGCGCAACCGGCGGAGCACCGCGAGCCGGCGGCCGACCGTGTCGTTGCGCGGGCTCAGCCGCTCGTGCGGCAGCGTCTCCCAGCTCGGGTAGTACGCGACCAGCGCCGGGTCGACGAGGTCCCCGAGCGAGGCGACCAGGTCCTCGGCCTCCCGCGCGGTGGCGGTGACCGCGAGGACGGATCGGCCGGCGCGGACCAGTCCCGCCACGACGTACGGCCGCATCGCCTCGGGCCCGGTGAGGTCGAGCGCACGCACCGCACCGTCGCGGGCGTCGGCCATCGCCTCGTCGAGGGTGGGGTCGGCGAGGACGGCGTCGGCCAGGCCGGAGAGGTGCACAGCTTGTCCCTTCGGAGCAACACGAGAGCCCCCGGTCAGCAGCTGACAGGGGGTGACTTGATTCTACGGGCTGCCTCGCGGGGCTCCTGCCCGGGCGGGACCTGCGGAGCTACCAGCCCCAGGACTCGCGCAGGGGCAGCGCGAAGGCCCGCTCGAGCGCCTCGACCTCCGGCGACAGCGCGGTGCGGACCGCGAGCACGTCGGCCTCGTCGGGTCGCACCGTCCCGCGGTCGATGGGCCGGTAGAGCGTCCGCTGGACCAGCGCCGAGCGCTTGACGCGACCCACCAGGACGGCGCCGTCGTGCTCGCGCACCCAGTCCGCGCTGCGGCGCGCTGCCGAGGCCAGCCGGACCGAGCGGGCGCGGGCCGCCGGCAGGCGGGCCGCGAGGTCGTCCTCGGCCAGCGGCAGCCGGTCGATCCCGAGGAACTCGGTCACCCCGTCTAGGAAGCGCTGGGGGTCGGCCACCAGGTCGTCGAAGAGCGCCACGTGCACGTGGTCGCGCGGGAACAGCATGAGGAACCGGTCGAGACCGGTGGCGTACCGCCCGTGCTCGAGCAGCTCGGGACGCGCCCGCAGGGCCTCGGCGAACGTGTCGGGTCCGATGCCGTGCTTGCGCATGTAGAGGTACGACGACCACGCCCGCTCCACGGGGTCGCGGAGCGACACCATGATCCGGACGGGGCCCAGCGTGTCCCGGATCCGGCCCGCCGCCTCCGGGTGGAACAGGTAGTCCTGGCAGACCTCCCCGACGATCGCCTCGTCCCGGGCGTCGCGGAACTGCGCGGCGTACCACGGGAGTCCCCGGTCGTAGTAGCGGTCGAAGAAGTACAGGTCCTTCGCCGGGGTCAGGTAGACGTCCGGGTGCTTGAGCAGCATCTCGTGGAGCCAGGAGGACCCGGCCTTGTCGGGACCGACGTACAGGAAGTTGGGCAGCCTGCTCACGAGAGCCCCCGTCCCATCCGGCGCGCCGCCGACAGCATCCGCTGCGGTTCGATGCCCGGCCCCGCGACCGCGAGCGCCAGCCAGGCGTGGGGCGCCGCCGGGTATCGGCAGAGCGCCCGGCCGGCGATGCGCGCGCCCCGGGCACGCTGTCCGGCCGCGGCGCGCGCGTAGGCGATCTGGCCGAGGATGCGGGCGTGGCTGCGGCGCCGGTCCCGGAAGTCCGGGTGCTTGTCGAGGAGGTACTCCAGGGCGGTGGCCGTGTTCAGCGACCGCCCGCGGAACCACGACGGGATGTCCTTGCGGATGTCGGCGAGGATCTCCTGGACCGCCCCGATCCGGCCGGCGCGGCTCGCGCGGAGCAGCCAGTCGTAGTCCTCGCCGTAGCCGTGCGGCAGGTCCTCGTCGTACAGCCCCGCGACGTCGAACGAGCTGCGCCGCATCATCAGCGTCGAGCTGTGCAGCTCCTTGACCCGGTTCTCGAGAAGCCTCTCGTGGCTCACCACCGACTCGCGCGCCGGCCACTCGACGTCGCCCCGCTCGCCCATCAGCAGCCGGATCCCGGCGCCGACCGCCAGGAGCGTCGGATCGGACTGCAACCGTTCGACCTGGAGGCGCACCTTGCTCGGGTGCCACATGTCGTCGTCGTCGCACGAGGCGACGAACTCCCCGTCGCTGGCGAGCACCCCGGTGTTGCGCGCGCCGCACAGCCCGGCGGTGCGGGTGTTGACGATCGAGCGCACCGTCCGGTCCGGGAGCGAGCGCAGCTCGAGCATCAGGTCGGCCTCCTCGCGGTCGTGGACCACGAGGACCTCGATGGGGCCGTCGTAGTCCTGCGACAGCACCGAGGTGAGGGTCTCGCCGAGCAGCGTCGGGCGGCCGCGGGTGGGGATCACCACGTTCACGGTGGGGAGGTGTGCAGTCATCTCGGGTCTCTCGTCCTGTCTCGTTCCGCTGGGCGGGGTGTGGTGGGTCGGGGTCGCCGCTGCGTCGCCGGGTATCCGTACGCGGCGAGCAGGGGAAGCGTCAGTGCGGTCACGACCCTGCGTGAGCCCAACGGCATCTCGCGGGTCCAGCTGTCGTCGCGCCGCAGCGGGATCTCACCGGAGCGGAACCGCGACGGGTTCCCGGACAGGCCGTGGCTCGGTCCGAGCCGGAGCGCGCCGCCGTGCAAGGCGGGCAGGTCGTCGGCGGAGAGCGGCACTCCCAGGTCCGTGGTGGCCGACACCAGGGTGCGGACCGGGTCGGCGACGAAGTCCTCGTAGCGGATCCTCGCCGCGCGCGGGCCGCCGATCCCGGCGATCGCCTGGACCTCCAGCTGCAGCGCGGACCACTGCGCGGCGGCGCGCGGCGCCGCGATGCGCCACATCCTGGCCTCGCCGTCCGTGGCGTGCGGGCGGGTGACCTCCCGGTTCCACGACCATGCCACCGCGCGGGGGTCCCGGACGACGTTCAGCACCCGCACGTCCAGGTCGGGCGAACCGGCGAGCGCCTGGCCCAGTGCCGGACCCTTCGAGGCGTCGACGACGACGTAGGCGCCCGTCACCTCGGCCACGGCGCAGTAGATCCGGTCATAGGCCGTGCGCAGGTTCGTGAGCTGGTCCGACGGAACGCCACGCGCGAGCATCCGGGGCAGGTGTCGCTGCCGCGCGGCGGCCCGGTGCAGACCGACCAGGCGATCGAGAACCTCGTCGGACCACCCGCCGAACGCGAGCTCGCCGACGCTCGTCCACACGGGGCAGCGTGAGAACCTGGCCCCGCACCCGCAGAGCTCGTCCGCGCGCGCCACCGCGCGCGCCAGGTCCACGAGCTCGCCGACGTTCGTCCAGCCCGGCGCGGCGCCGAGCATCCGCTCCACGAGGGTGGATCCCGACCGGCCGAATCCGGCGAGGTACACGACCACGGGCCGGTCGACTGCAGGCCCGGGGGGCCCGGCCGGCGACGGTCCCGGTGCGGCGCCGAGGTGGGGTGAGTGCTCAGGCAGGGGCATGTCGTCGGCGCCTGGGTCGACCCGTCGGGCTGCGGAGCATCACCGCGGCCAGCTCGGCCGCTGCCCTCGTGCGCGCCAGGTCCCGGGCCTCGTGCACGGACGCGTTCGAGCCGGGGTCCGGCGGGCCTTCGCGGAGGGCCCGGGCCAGCTCGCTCTCGAACGCGGCCTGGCTCCTGATGTCGACCACGACGCCGACCCGGCCGACCAGCTCGGCGAACCGCTGCTGGTGGTCGTCGACGTGCTCCCCGAGGACCGGGTCACGCGGCACGCAGAGCGGGACGTGCCCTGCCTCTCGAGCATCCATGACCAGGGCCGGCCCGCCGTGGCAGACGACCGCCGTGGCTTCCTCGAGCAGCCCGTCGAGCACGCCACGGGCGAGGAAGTCGTGACCCTCGGCCCGGGACGGTGCTCGGGTCACGCCGTGCTGGACCACGAACCGGACGTCGCCGTGACGAGCCGCCGCGTCGTCGATCCATCCCACGAGCCGGTCGAAGGGATGGTGGTCGGTGCCGACGAGAGCGACCACGAGCGCGTTCACAGCAGCGGTCCCACGAGCCGGGCGTCGGGGTAGAACGCGAGCTGGCTCTGCCACTGCACCATCCGGAGCGTCGTGAAGGGACCGCAGAGGCGACCGGTCATCGTCGGCGTGTCCACCCGGTCGTAGACCTCGATGAACACCGTCGGGATGCCGAGCAACCAGGCTCCGACGAAGAAGGGCACGGCGACGCCGGCTCCTGCGCTCACGAGCAAGGAGGGGCGTTCGCGACGCAGGATCCGCATCGCCAGGACGGCGTTCCGCAGCAGGTTGGGCAGGTTCCGGGTCGTCGGGGAGTAGGACCGGACCACCCGCTCACCCACCAACCGGTCGCGCACGTCCGGGGCGTCGGGACAGACCCATACCCGGGAGTGCCCCTGCCACCAGCCGCGTAGCGCCAGCAGGTGGGCGAGGTGACCGCCCTGGGTGCTGACGAGCAGCACCGGGCCGGTCGCCGCACCGTCGGCAGCCCGCGGTGAACGGCGACGCCGTGCTCGCGGAGGATCGGTCCGGTTGTCCATGGCCGTGATCCTCGGGAGGTCTCGCGCAGGGTGGTCGGCTTCACCGACGCCTATCCCCAAGATTGGGGCCGGGCCATCCCCGAATTGGGGGACGGCTCACCAGCGCTGGGGGACGCGAGCCGATCCGGACCTACGTTCGCGCCATGCCGATCGCCCGACGCAGGCTGCTCGGGCTCGGAGCGGCGGCAGCGCTGTCCGTCGCCGTCTCCGGGTGCAGCAGCCCCTCCCGTCCGTCCGGTCCCCGGCGCGCGACCTCCCCCACGACCACGCGACCCCGGGAAACCGAGGCTGCCAGCAGGCCGGCGAGCGCGGAGCCGGCGTTCGCCGGCTGCCCCGCCCCCACCCAGGTCTACTTCGGGGCGTCCCTGCCCGCCGACCGGTCCGTGGCGGACTGGGAGGCGACGCTGGGTGCCAGCCTGGCGGTGCACCGGTCGTACTTCACGCCCGACCAGAACGAGATCGCGCAGCTGGCGCACCAGTGTGCCGACGACCTCGCCCACGACCGCCTGCCGCACGTCTCGATGAAGCCGCCCGGGACGTGGGCCGACGTCGCGAGCGGAGGTTTCGACGCGTGGCTCACCGAGCTGCTCGGAGCCCTGAGGCAGCAGGCGGGACCGGTCTTCCTGACCATCCACCACGAACCCGAGAACGACGTCGGGCCGGCAGGCATGGCCGCGCCCGACTACGTGGCGATGCAGCGGCACGTGATCCGCCTGGCCGGCGACCTGGCTCCGTCGGTCACGACGGTGCCCGTCCTCCAGCACTGGACCTTCGATCCCCTGCAGCGCGGCACCGATCCGCGGTCCTGGATCGTCCCCGAGGCCGCGGTGCTGGGCGTGGACGTCTACAACCCGTGGTCGCCGACGAACGGCAAGCCGTGGCGAACCTTCGGGAGCCGCATCGACGAGGTGCTCCCGTGGATCGACGACACCCCCCTGGCGATCGGCGAGTACGGATGCCGCGAGGATCCCAGCGACCCCGGGAGCGCAGCCGCCTGGCTGCGCGACGCGGCAGAGTACGCGCGGACGCACGGGATCGTCTCCATGTCGTACTTCAACTCCGGGGTCCACGCCCCCGACGGCTCGCTGGAGCTGCACGGGCCCGGCGAGCGCGCGTTCGCCGAGCTGCTCGGCTCCCCCTGGGTGGCCCGCCCGACCTGATCGCTCACCCGTCCTCCAGGATGCGCAGGAAGACGTCATCGACCCGCCCGTGGTACTGGTCGTCGTCGTCGCCGACGCCGGGGCTGCCGACCCGGACCGGCCACGGGTTGCTCACGGAGCCGGTGCGGCCGGCCCGACGGGTCACGGTGCCGTCCACGGTGATCGACAGCCCGTGAGCGTCTCGCCGGCAGACCACGTGGTGCCACCGGGAGTCCGCGATCGTGGTAGTCGAGCGCACGACCAGCTCGCCCTCGGGGGAGCGCACCATGCAGCTGGGCTTGCCCGCGGTGTCGTCGACCTGGAGCTTCCACTGGCCACCCTCGGTCCCGAAGCGGCCCTTCTGGACGATGTTCGAGCCCGTGGTCGTCTGGTCGGGCGCGAGCCAGACGGCAGCGCCGTACTCGAAGGGGGCGCGGGCGGGATCGAGACCGTCGGCGGACATGACCTCCACCATCGCCCGGGGGCACCCACGCGGGCTCGTGCACGCCGGAGGGAAGGCGACCGCCGCCGATGACCCGTCCGCCCCGCCCACCCGGGTGACCCGGCCCCCGTTGGCCGAGACGAGGTCACCGACGTAGGGACCCCCCGCCGCGTCCGGGTAGGCCGTCGTCCCGTCGTACGCCATCGTCGTCCTCTCGAAGGACAGCCACAGGTCGGCGTCCGGGTGGCCGACGACGGCGGTCGAGGAGCGCTCGGGTACCGGCGCCCGCCGGGTGGTCGCCCCCTCCCCTCCGCACCCGGCCGTCACCAGGGCGGCGACGGCGGTCACGGTGGCGGCGAGACGCAGCTTCGCTGGTCGGCCCGTCACGCATCCTCCTCGTCCAGATACCCGATTTGGGGGAGCCCACCGACGAAAACCCCTCCCCGTCCGGCATCGCCCCTAGCGTCCGACGCGGATCCGCCACGAGGGCGGTGGCACGAGAAACCAGGACGTCGGGGGATGTCGTGAAGGTGCTGTACATCGCAGGTGTGGGTCGTTCCGGCAGCACCCTGCTCGAACGCATGCTCGGCGCGCTGCCCGGCTGTGTCAACACCGGTGAGCTCAACGCGATCTTCTCCCGCGTCATCAGCCAGGACCAGCGGTGCGGGTGCGGCGAGCCCTTCTCCGCGTGCCCGTTCTGGACCGCCGTCGGGGAGCAGGCGTTCGGCGGGTGGGAGTCGGTGACCGACCGCATGTGCCGGCTCCAGCAGCACCTGGTCCGCCAGCGCCGGGTGCCGCAGCTGGCCGCCGGCGTCGCGGGTCCGGACTTCCGGCACCAGCTCGCGGACTACCTCGACGGTTACCAACGCCTCTACCGGGCGATCGCCCAGGTCTCCGGCGCCGACGTCGTCGTGGACGCCAGCAAGTCCGCGGCCCAGCTCGTGGCGCTGCGCCGGCTCCGCGGGCTGGACCTGCGCGTGCTCCACCTGGTGCGCGACCCGCGCGGGGTCGCCCACTCCTGGACCAAGTCGGGGATCCGCAAGCCGCAGTCCCGCGACGGCGACACGATGGCGACCTACCCGCCGCACCGCCTCGCCGTGCTCTGGACGACGCTCGAGATCGAGTGCGGCGCGGTCGCCGCGTCCGTCCCGCACGCCGCCCGCGTGCGGTACGAGGACCTGGTCGCCCGGCCGCGGCCGACGCTCGAGCGGGCCGTGGCCGCCCTCGGCCTCTCCACCGACCCGGCGGCGCTCGACCACGTCGGGGAGCGCAGCGTCGTCCTGGAGCCCAGCCACGGCATCGCCGGCAGCCGGAGCCGGTTCGTCTCCGGACGCGTCGAGCTGCGCCTCGACGACGCATGGCGGTCGTCGCTCCCGGTGGGTGCCCGCCGCATGGTCACCGCGGTGACCCTTCCCCACCTCCTCGGCTACGGCTACGTGGGCCGGCGGTCCGACCTCGTGGCCCCGGGGGCGGGCTCGTGACGCAGGAGGTCGTCCGCCCGGCGTACGGGACCGACACCGGGACCCCCGTGCCCCCGCGCACCGGGCTGTTCGGGCCCGGATGGCCCCTCTCGGTCCTGTACCTCGGCTTCCCGCTCTGGTGGGCGCTCGGCCTGGCGCAGGTCATCTTCTTCGCGATGGCCGCGGTGATGGTGGTGCACCTGCGCCGCGGAGGTCCGCTGCGGGTCCCGCGCGGCTTCACGCCGTGGCTGCTCTTCCTCGTCTGGATGTTCGCCGGCGTCCTCCTCGTGCACGCGACCGCACCGCACACGGTGCCGGGCGGCGGACTCGGACGCGTCGCCAACTTCGGCGTCTGGGCGCTGTGGTACCTGGCGATCACGGTCGTGATGCTGTACGTCGTCAACACCGCGCGCGAGGTGTCGACACAACGGATCGTGCGGCTCCTCGGCTGGATGTTCGTCGTGACAGCGGGCTTCGGCGTCCTGGCCGTCCTGGCGCCCAGCCTCGAGTTCGAGTCGCCCATGGAGCTGATGCTCCCCCACAGCCTGGTCTCGACGAACTTCGTCCGCACGCTGGTGCACCCGTCGCTCTCCTCGAGCAGCGACTTCCTGGGCTACGTGCAGCCCCGGCCGACGGCGCCCTTCCCCTACTCGAACGCGTGGGGCAACAACCTGGCCCTCTACCTCCCCTTCTTCTTCCTGGCGTGGCTGGGGCGCGACGCCGGCTGGCGCCGGAAGCTCGCGCCGGTCGTGCTGGTCGCCGCCGTCTTCCCGATCATCTTCTCCCTGAACCGCGGCCTGTGGATCTCCCTCGCCCTCGCCGGCGGGTACGCCGCGGTCCGGCTCGCCGTCAACGGGCGCACCCGGGCTCTGCAGGTGCTCGTGGCCGCGGTCGTGATCGGCGGCATCGCGTTCACGGCGTCCCCGCTCTACGACACGCTGGTCCTGCGCGTCGAGACCCCGCACAGCAACGATCGCCGGGCCGGCACGGCGGAGACCGTGGTGTCCACCACCGCCCAGGGCTCGCCCGTGCTCGGGTACGGCACCACGCGCACCATGGCGGGGAGCTTCAGCTCCCTCGCCGGTGGCGAGACGGAGTCGTGCCACCAGTGCGCCGCTCCGCCGCTCGGGACGCAGGGCTTCATGTGGCGCCTGGTGCTCACCACCGGCTTCGGCGGGACCCTCCTGTGCCTGTGGTTCTTCGGGGCGCAGTTCCTGCGCCGGGCCCGCGGTCCGGCGCCCCTGGACGTCGCGACCTGCACAGTGCTCCTGATCGCCGTCGTCTGCTTCTTCGTCTACGACTCGCTCGGGTCGGCGCTGTTCACCGTGATGATCGCGGTGGGGCTGATGGCCAGGTCGGACATCACTGAGCCGGAGGTGGCGCCGTGACGACGGCCGACGGGTCGGCGTCGTACGCCGCGGACGTGGCGCGGCTGCTCTGGCCGCCGCCGTGGGCCGCACCCTGCGTCACGCGGGGGCGCACCGGTGACGCCGCCGACCGCAACGCGTACCTGTTCCCCAGCTCGCGCCGGCCCCGCCTCCTGGTGCCGGTCGACGTGCCCGGCTCCGCGCGGATGCTCGACCGGCTGGGACCCGACTCGCTGGTGAGCCGTCCGGTCCGCGGCGCTCTCGAGCGCTCGGTCCGCTCGGGCGTGCTCGGGCTCACCCCGTGGCCGGTCCTGCGGGTCTCCGCCACGGACCCCGACGCGGACTCGATCGAGCGCCACCTCTCCGCGTGCCTCGGAACCGCCGTCCGGGTCGGGGTCATGCTGGGGACCCGCCGCGCCAACCAGAAGCCGGTGCTGCCGGTGTTCGAGGTGCACGGTGGCCGGCTCCTGGCCTACGCCAAGGTCGGGCACAACGAGCTCACCCGGCGCCTGGTGGACCAGGAGGCCCGCGCGCTGCTGCGGCTCGCCGATCACGAGCTCCGCCACTTCCGGGTGCCGGCCGTCCTGCACCACGGCCCGTGGGCCGGACTCCAGGTGCTGGCGGTGTCCCCGCTGGCGTCCGACCGGGACCGGGTCGTCACTGCCGGCGCGCGGACCGCTGCCACGTGGGAGCTGTCGCACCTGGGCGGGGTCAGCTGCGCGCCGCTGACGGAGTCCACCTTCTGGCGCCGGCTGCACGAGGCGATCAGCGCGCTGCCGGCACGTCCCGACCGGGACCACCTCGGCGCGGCGGCGCACGCCGTCGCGGCCGACCACGGGACCGACCGGGTGCGGCTGGGCGGCTGGCACGGCGACTGGGGGCACTGGAACATGGGCATGAGCGGCTCCGTCGTCGATGTCTGGGACTGGGAGCGCTACGAGCCCGACGTGCCGCTCGGGTTCGACGGCCTGCACTTCGCGGCCCAGCTCGTGCGCCCGGGCGAGCGCGACCAGCGCCGGCAGGAGCAGCAGTTCTTCGCGTCGGTGCCCGAGCTGCTCGTCGACCTCGGCATCCCGACAGCGGACCACGAGCTCACCCTCCGGCTGTACCTCCTCCACATCGGCGTCCGGTACGCCGACGCCCTCCGCCACGGCTCGACCCCGGCGCTGGTCCGGCGTACGGCGTGGGTCCTGGCCCAGCTCGACCGGCTCGGCGAGACGGCTCGTCCGGTCTCCACGAAAGGCATCTCATGAGCGTCCGCGCAGCGGCACCCCACACCGTCAAGACCGCCGGCCGGACCCTCTCCGTCCGGCTGGGCACCGCGACGGCGACCCGGCGCCGGCTGCCCTCGTTCCTCCTCGTAGGGGCCCAGCGGGCCGGCACGACCTCCCTGTTCCGAGCACTGTCGTCACACCCGCTCGTGCACGGCGCGAACTACCACAAGGGCGTCAACTACTTCGACGTGAACTACCACCGGGGTCTCGCCTGGTACCAGGGACACTTCCCGACCGGGACCCGGCTGGAGCGCCGCGCCCAGGAGGGCCGCACCCCGGTGACCTTCGAGGCGAGCGGCTACTACATGTTCCACCCGTGCGCCCCTGAGCGGATCGCCCGCGACCTGCCCGGGGTCAAGGTCGTGGCGATGCTGCGCGACCCCGTCGAGCGCGCCTACTCCGCGTGGAAGCACGAGCTCGCACGCGGGTACGAGACGGAGGCCTTCGAGCGCGCCCTCGAGCTGGAGGACGAGCGGCTGTCCGGCCAGACGGAGCGGATGGTCGCGGATCCGGCCTACCAGAGCTTCAGCCACCGGCACCACGCCTACGTCCGGCGCGGCCACTACGACGACCAGCTGCACCGGCTGCAAGGGCTGTTCGGTCCGGAGCGGGTGCACGTCGTGGAGAGCGAGCTGTTCTTCACCGAGCCGGAGGCGACGTACGGGCGCCTGCTCGAGTTCCTGGAGCTGCCCCCCGTGATGCCCGCCCGGTTCGACCGGTGGAACGCGCGACCCAGCGCGCCGATGGACCCGGCGACGCGAGCCGGCCTCCGCGAGCACTTCTCCAGCCACGACCAGGGCCTGTCGACCCTGCTCGGTCGCGACCCCGCGTGGACGGCATGACCGGGCCGGGCGACCTGCCCCTGTGGTCGGCCTATCCGGCGTTCGTCCGCCGGCGGCTGGTCTCCCTCGCCACGCTGACCGTGCTCGGGCTGCTCGTGGGCATCGCCCTCGCGGCGATGACCCCGACCACCTACTCGGCCACCGCATCGGTCGTGCTGACCCCGGTCCCGAAGTACCTGACGCCGTCGACGACGACGCTGGTGCCGCCCGCGGTCACCATCGACACCGACGCCCAGCTCCTGCAGAGCCCCGAGGTCCTCGCAGCGGTGGCGGACGTGCTCGGCGGCTCAGCCGCAGGGGCGCTCAGCCACCTCTCCGTCGGGGCCTCTGCGCACTCGCGGGTGCTCCACATCACGGTGACGGCGCAGTCGCCGGCCGCGGCCGCCGCGGCCGCCAATGCCGCTGCGTCTGCACTGGGCGACGTGCGGCGGACCACGCTGGGTTCCCTGCGCGCGGACCAGGTGCGCGAGCTGCGGCTGCTCATCGACCAGCAGGAGCAGCTCCTCGCGAAGGAACGGGTCAAGCAGGTCGTGGTGCCCGAGTACGAGCCGCTCGAGAGCGACGTGCTCCAGCTCCAGAGCGACCTCGACGCACTCGAGGAGGCGCAGCTGCGCCCGCTGGACATCATCGACACGGCGAGCCCGCCGGCCCGCGCCGACTACCGCAACGCCGAGGTGCCGGCGGTCTCGGGCGCCATGGTCGGACTCCTCTGCGGCTGCCTCCTGGGAGCCGCCCGCGATCGCTCACCCCGTCCGGTCCACCTGCCGGTGCGACTGGTGCGGGGCACCGCGGCACTGGGCCGCACACTGCCGACCACCCGACTGGGAAGGGACTACCACCATGTCTCCTGACGCTCCGTCCACGCCTCCGCGTCCGTCCGCCTCGGTGGTCGTGCGCCGACATCTGGTGCTGGTGGGCGTGTTCGTCGTGCTCGGCGCGATCGGTGGCTGGTTCTACGGCTCGTCCGCACCGCCGACGTACACCTCCACGGCACGGGTGCTGGTCAACCCGTCGGTCGGCAACCCGTTCGTCCCGTCGGCGTCAGCCGTGCGGCAGGACGAGCTCACGAGCATGGAGACCGAGGCGCAGGTCGCCCGCTCGGCCGAGGTGCTGCGGACCGTCGCGGTGGACCACCCGCTGACGACGGCGGCCCTGCAGGCCGGCCTGCAGATCGTCGTACCGCCGAACACCCAGGTCCTGGAGATCTCCTGGACCGGGGCCGACGGAGTGCTCGCCCAGGAGGTCACGGCGGCGGTCGCCAAGTCCTACCTCGAGAACCGGGTCCGCCGGTTCGACGCGGTCAACACGCATCGCATCGACCAGGTGGACACCCAGACGGCGCGCGTGGTGGCGGACCTCGAGGCGGCCACCGCTGCCTCGCACAGCGGTACGCCGGCCGCCCGGTCCTTCCAGTCGGAGCTCGCGACGGCCCTGCGCAACGAGCTGGTGGGCCTCCGTGCCCAGCGCACGGCGCTGGAGACGAGCGCGGCTCCGGCGGGATCCGTGATCGCGCCGGCAACCTCGCCCAAGGCGGCCCGCGATCTCGTCGCCACGGCGGCACCGGTCCTGGGTGCGCTGGGCGGGCTCCTGATCGGCTACCTGTGCGCGTTGCTCCGGGAGCGTCTCGGCCGTGCGGTCGGTTCGGTCGCCGAGGTCGAGGCGGCCGGCCTGCACGTGACCGCGGTCCCGCGTCCGGGCCTGCGCGACCGGGTGCTCCGCCGCGACAACGCCGCTGCCGTCGACGCCACGATCCGTCACCTCCGTGCCGCCATCCTCGACGCCGAGCCGTCGCCGGCATCCATCGCCATCGCCGCGCCGTCGGCCAAGCGAGCCGGCGCCGACGCCGTGGCGGTCTCGGAGGCCCTGGCGGCCTCGATCGCGCGCTCCGGCCACGCGGCCGTCCTGGTGCGCACGACGTCGGGTCCCGCGACCAACGGCCTGGTGCTCGACGACGGGCTCACCGAGCTCCTGCAGCACGAGCGGCTCGACGTGCGCGAGCTCCTCCACTCCACCGTCGAGCCACTGCTGTGCGTGCTCCCCAGCGGTGCCGCTGGTCCGCACCTCGCGGACCTCCTCCTGACCGACCGGGTCCGACCGGTGCTGGAGACCCTCGCGGAGGCCGGGAACGTCGTCGTGGTCCAGTCGCCGGGTCTCGACACCCCGGAGGGCGAGGCGGTGGCCCGAGCCGCCGCGACCGTCATCGTGGTCGTCACCCTCGGCCGGACACCCCGTTCCGCGCTCGAGCGCGCCGTCCGCGACGCTGCCGGGCACGGCCCGGTCGCCGGTCTCGTGCTCAACCGGCACGACGCGATCCTGCGTCCGCCCGCGATCGCCGACGAGCCCGGCGCGGCCCACGGCCAGGTGAGCACGGACCGGCTCGGGCAACGACTCCGCGCACGCAGATGACCGGAGGTACCTCGCCCCCGGCGCCGAGCCCCGACCCACCGGTCTCCAGCGAGGCGCGTCACCTCACCCGGCTGGCCCGACGGGGGACCGCGAGCGTGGTGGGAGCCGGCTTCAGCGCGGTCTTCGGCGTGCTGCTGGTGGTCATCGTCACCAACGGCTTCTCGCCCCGCGGACGCCGGCACCCTGTTCGCGGCGACCTCCACCTTCCTGATCGTGGAGTCGGTGACCCTGCTCGGCACCGACACGGGGCTCGTGCGATGGCTCCCGGAGCAGCTCGCCTCGGGCCGGGCCGCAGACGTACGGCGGACCCTCGCGGTCGCGGCGGTGCCGGTGCTCGCGCTGTCCCTGGCCGTCGCGGCGCTGATGGCCGTGACGGCGTCCGCGCTCGCGCCGGTCCTCGTCGGGACGGACTCCGCCGCCACCATGACGGTCATGCTCCGCACCCTGGCGCTCGTGCTCCCCGTGGCCGCGCTGCACGACCTGGTCGTCACGGCGACCCGTGGGTGCGGATCGATGCGCCCGACGGTCCTGGTCGAGAACGTCGGCCGGCTCGGGCTCCAGGCGCTCGCGGTCCTGGCCGTCTTCGCGACCGGGGGCGGACCGCTGGCGCTGGCCGCCGCCTGGTCGGCACCGTACGCGCTGGGCCTGGTGGCCGGCTGCTGGTGGCTGCACCGCCTGGTCCGTCGCTCGACGGACCGGGCCGGTGCCGCGGGAGATCGCGTGCCGACCCCGTGGGTGCCCCTCGCCCGCGAGTTCTGGGCCTACACGACCCCACGGGCGGCCGCCCGAGTCACCCAGACCGCGCTGAAACGGTCCGACATCGTGATGGTCGCCGCGCTGGCCTCCCCCACGGCGGCTGCCCTCTACGCCGCGGCGACCCGGTTCATCGTGCTCGGCCAGCTGTTCGTCCAGGCGGTGCAGCAGGCCCTCTCGCCGCACCTCAGTGCCGTGTTCGCCAAGGGCGACAAGCCGGCAGCCGACGCCCTGTTCCAGGCGGCCACCCGGTGGAGCGTGCTCGCGGCGTGGCCGTTCTACCTGGTGCTCGCGGGTTTCTCGCCGACGCTGATGGGGGTGTTCGGTCACGGCTACCACGTGGCCTCCGACGTCGTGGTGATCCTGTCGCTGACGATGCTCCTGGCCACCGCCTGCGGTCCCGTGGACTCGGTCCTGCTGATGGCCGGACGCAGCTGGCTGAGCCTGCGCAACAGCACGATCGCCCTGGCGGTCAACGTCGGGCTGAACCTGGTCCTCGTCCCCCGCCTGGGGATCCGGGGGGCGGCGATCTCGTGGGCGGTGGCGATCGTCGTGCGGAACCTGCTGCCGCTCGGTCAGGTACGCCGCCAGCTCGGCATGTGGCCCGGCACCCGGGCCACGATGCTGGTGTCGGCCTCGGCCCTGGTGTGCTTCGGCGCCGTCGACCTCGTAGCGCTCGCTCTCGGCCCCGACCACCTTGCGGCGACGCTGGCGCTCCTGGCCGCGTCGTGCGCCTACCTCGTCAGCGTCTGGAGCTGGCGCGAGCGCCTGGGACTGGACGCTTTCCGGACCGCCCTGGGGTCACGGCGACGTCGGGGTTTCCCGGTGTCCCCGAAATCGGCGATGAGGGTGGGCGGGCCCGGAGCCTAGCGTCCCGTTGCGAGGGGCTGCACGCGCCGCCCACGCTCCGGAACCGGGAGAGGCAATGACCTCACGTCGCATGCTCGCCATCCTCGCCACTGCCACGGCCACTGTTGCTGCCATGCTCCAGCTGGGCACGGCATCACCGGCCTCGGCCGCGCCGAGCGACGTGGTGATCAACGAGATGATGTACCACGCCGTCTCCGATCTGGACGGCGATGACTACCTCGAGCTGTACAACCGGGGCACCACCGCGGTCGACCTGTCCGGGTGGGTCTTCAGCGGCATCACCCTGACCCTCCCGGCCGGGTCCTCCATCCCCGCAGGGGGCTACTTCGTGGTCGCCAAGGACGTCACGCAGTACCAGACCACCTACGGCCGCGCCGCCAACGCCGGCTACGGCGGGAACCTGTCCAACAGCGGCGAGACGATCTCGCTCAAGGACAACACCGGCACCATCATCGACACCGTCGCCTACGGCACCGACGACCCCTGGCCGGTCACGGCCGACGGCACCGGCCCCTCCCTGGAGCTGATCGACCCCACCCTGGAGAACAACGACTTCCTCAACTGGGCCGCCGCCACCAACACCGCCGGCCGCACCCCCGGCGCCGCCAACTCCGTGCGCCGCACCGGCCTGGGTCCCCGCATCACCGGCGTCACCCCCAGCACCACCAGCCCCGCCGCGAACCAGGCCGTCACCATCACCGCGACCGTCACCGGCCAGACCAGCGCCCCGGCGTTGCGCTACCGCGCCGACTTCAACGCCGAGCAGACCATCGCGATGACCAACACCAGCGGCGACACCTTCACCGCCACCATCCCCGGCGTCGCCGCCGGCCACCTGATCCGATACCGCGTCGAAGCCACCAACGCCGTCACCACCAGCCGCGTCCCCCGCGCCGACGACACCATCAACTACCGCGGCGTCGTCGTCCCCAGCGGGGTCTCCAGCCCGATCCCGGTCCTCGAGTGGTTCATCGCCGACGCGGACTACAACGCGATGGTCAACGCGCCCACCACCGACATCACCCGCACGGCTGCGCTGGCGTACGGCGGCACCGTCTACGACAACGTCCAGGTCAACATCAAGGGCCACGCGTCGCAGAGCGACCCGAAGGTCAGCTGGAAGTTCCACCTCCCGAAGAACCACGACCTCGACATGCCCGGCGTCATCACCGAGCCGGTCGACGAGTTCGACATGCAGGCCGACTGGAGCGACAAGTCCCACGGCCGGTCGATCCTCTCGTGGGAGGCCTACCAGCGCGCCGGGATCGTCAACCACCAGATGTTCCCCGTCCGAACCCAGCGCAACGGCGCCTTCCAGGGCCTCTACAACTTCAACGAGGTCTTCGACGGCACTTGGCGCAAGCGTGAGGGGTACGACGACAAGGAGGTCTACTCCGCGGATACCAGCGCCTTCACCGCCTCCCGTCCGGTCAACGTGCGGTTCACAAAGGAGAACCCCGACGACGGCAACTACGCGTCGCTCCAGGCGTTCCTGAACGGCGTGAACCTCACGGGCAACGCCCAGCGTGACTTCCTGCTGGCCAACGCCGACATCCCGAAGATGCTCAACTACGCGGCCGTGACCGCCATCGTCGAGCACGTCGACTCGGCGACCAAGAACTTCGACCTCGTCTTCAACCCGAACACCGGACGCTGGAAGATCATCCCCTGGGACCTCGACCACACGCTCGGCAACGGCTGCTGCAACGTGAACAGCAACTTCGTCACCCCGGCCGAGCCGGGCGACAACACCAGCGCGCTGATGCGGGCCCTGCTCGCGGTGCCGCAGTGGAAGGACATGTACTTCCGGCGGCTGCGCACGCTGGTCAACGACATCCTCGCGCCGAACCGGATGGAGTCCCTCTACGACACCGTCGTCGGCCCCGCCCAGCCGGTCGGGACCCTCGACATCGGCGCCTGGCCCTACCCCTCCGGCACCACGTTCGCGACGTTCCGCACCCGGCTGTTCAACGCCATCCAGGACCGGCGCAACGCCTTCGCGTCGGACTCGCGGGTGCCGGGGAACCAGCCGGCCGCGCCGGACATGGTCATCGACGAGATCCAGCACTCCCCCACCGCCGGTGACGACGCCGAGTTCGTCGAGCTCTACAACCCCGGCAACCAGGCCATCGACCTGTCCGGCTGGAACCTGGCCGGCGGCATCGCCCTGACCATCCAGCCCGGCACCGTGATCCTGCCGCACGCCACGATGACCTTCATCAGCGACGACCCGACCTTCCGCAGCACCTACGGCTCCACCGTCTTCGTCGGCGACCGCTACGACAACAACCTCGCCCCCAGCGGCACCCTGACCCTGACCCGCCCCGACGGCACCACCGCCGACACCGTCAGCTACGGCGGCACCGGCTGGCCGACCTCCACCACCGGCCAGTCCCTGGAGCTGACCAACCTCACCGCCGACAACAACGACCCCGCCAACTGGCAGCTCTCCACCGGCTCCGGCACCCCCGGCTCCACCACCGGCGCCCCCACGGTCACCGCCCCCGGCACCCCCACCATCGGCACCGCCACCGCCGGCAGCGCCTCGGCCACCGTCCGCTGGACCGCCCCGACCGACGACGGCGGCTCGGCCATCACCGGCTACTCGGTCAAGGTCCTCAACAGCGCCGAGCAGCAGGTCGGCGTCCTGCGCCCCACCGGCGGCAGCGCCACCAGCCTGACCGTCACCGGCCTCACCAACGGCACCGCCTACCACTTCCAGGTCGCCGCCACCAACAGCGCCGGCACCGGCACCTACTCCAGCTCCTCCAACACCGTCACCCCGGCCGCCACCACCGTCCCCAGCGCCCCGATCATCGGCACCCCCAGCCAGGGCGCCGCCGGCGGCTCCCTGACCGCCATCGCCCGATGGTCCGCCCCGACCAGCACCGGCGGCTCACCCATCACCGGCTACCAGGTCTACGCCCTGCGCATGAGCTCCTCCGCCGCCGACGCCACCGTCGTGTCCACCACGACCTCACCCATCCTCGGCGCCAGCGTCCGGCAACGCTCCTTCACCCTCACCGCCGGCAACTACCGCTTCGAAGTCGTCGCCATCAACGCCGTCGGCACCAGCCCACGATCCGCCCGCTCCACCAACATCGTCCCCCGCTGACGCCAGGCGGCTCTGAACCGTCCCCGCTGAGCCCGACTCCCGCTGAGCCCGTCCCCCGCTGAACCGTCCCCACTGAGGTGAACCATGCGCAGGAACTCCACCGTCCTGGCGGCGCTCGCCGCCACGGCCACTGTTGCTGCCATGCTCCAGCTGGGCACGGCATCACCGGCCTCGGCCGCGCCGAGCGACGTGGTGATCAACGAGATGATGTACCACGCCGTCTCCGATCTGGACGGCGATGACTACCTCGAGCTGTACAACCGGGGCACCACCGCGGTCGACCTGTCCGGGTGGGTCTTCAGCGGCATCACCCTGACCCTCCCGGCCGGGTCCTCCATCCCCGCAGGGGGCTACTTCGTGGTCGCCAAGGACGTCACGCAGTACCAGACCACCTACGGCCGCGCCGCCAACGCCGGCTACGGCGGGAACCTGTCCAACAGCGGCGAGACGATCTCGCTCAAGGACAACACCGGCACCATCATCGACACCGTCGCCTACGGCACCGACGACCCCTGGCCGGTCACGGCCGACGGCACCGGCCCCTCCCTGGAGCTGATCGACCCCACCCTGGAGAACAACGACTTCCTCAACTGGGCCGCCGCCACCAACACCGCCGGCCGCACCCCCGGCGCCGCCAACTCCGTGCGCCGCACCGGCCTGGGTCCCCGCATCACCGGCGTCACCCCCAGCACCACCAGCCCCGCCGCGAACCAGGCCGTCACCATCACCGCGACCGTCACCGGCCAGACCAGCGCCCCGGCGTTGCGCTACCGCGCCGACTTCAACGCCGAGCAGACCATCGCGATGACCAACACCAGCGGCGACACCTTCACCGCCACCATCCCCGGCGTCGCCGCCGGCCACCTGATCCGATACCGCGTCGAAGCCACCAACGCCGTCACCACCAGCCGCGTCCCCCGCGCCGACGACACCATCAACTACCGCGGCGTCGTGGCCCAGGACAACGTGACGTCCGCACTCCCGGTCTTCCGCTGGTTCATCGCCGACGCCGACTACACCGCCATCACCGGCAACCCCACCGCCGACATCACCCGCTCCGCAGTGCTCGCCTACGGCGACACCGTCTACGACAACGTCCAGGTCAACATCCGCGGCCAGGGCTCGCAGGACACGCCGAAGCCCAACTGGGCCTTCCAGATGCCGAAGAACCACGACCTCGACATGGGCAGCCTCCTGGCCGAGCCGGTCGACGAGTTCGCCATGCAGGCCGACTACAGCGACGTCTCCCACGGCCGCTCACTCCTCAGCTTCGACGCGTTCCGGCGTGCCGGCGTGATCAACACGCAGGTGTTCCCCGTCCGGACGCAGCGCAACGGCGCGTTCCAGGGCGTCTACAACTACCTGGACCTGTACGACGGGACCTGGCGCAAGCGCGAGGGCTACGACGACAACCAGTTCTTCAAGGCCAACATCAACGCCTTCGACAGCACCGTGCCGCTCGCGAACCGGCGCTTCGAGAAGAAGGCGCCGGACGACAACGACTACGCACCGCTGCAGAGCTTCCTGAACGGCGTGAACCTCACCGGCACGGCCGAGCGCGACTACATGCTGGCCAACGCGGACCTGCCCCAGATGGTCAACTACGCGGCCGTGACCGCCATCCTCAAGCACGTCGACTCGTCGACCAAGAACTTCTACCTCGCCCAGGACCCGGACACCGGCCGGTGGTCGATGCTGCCCTGGGACCTCGACCACACCCTGGGCAACATGTGCTGCTTCGTCACCAGCAACTTCGTGACTCCGGCCGAACCCGGGGACCGGATCAACCCGATCATGGAGGCGCTGCTGGCCACCCCCCAACTGAAGGACATGTACTTCCGGCGGCTGCGCACGCTGGTCAACGACATCCTGGCCCCGAATCGGATGGAGTCGCTGTACGACACCGTCGTCGGCGTCGCCCAGCCGGACATCGCGCAGGACTTCGCCACCTGGGTCTACGACGAGACGGAGAGCTACACCACGCAGCGCAGCAGGCTGTTCAAGGGGATCGCTGATCGCCGGACGGTGTTCGCGTCGGACTCGCGGGTGCCGGGGAACCAGCCGGCCGCGCCGGACATGGTCATCGACGAGATCCAGCACTCCCCCACCGCCGGTGACGACGCCGAGTTCGTCGAGCTCTACAACCCCGGCAACCAGGCCATCGACCTGTCCGGCTGGAACCTGGCCGGCGGCATCGCCCTGACCATCCAGCCCGGCACCGTGATCCTGCCGCACGCCACGATGACCTTCATCAGCGACGACCCGACCTTCCGCAGCACCTACGGCTCCACCGTCTTCGTCGGCGACCGCTACGACAACAACCTCGCCCCCAGCGGCACCCTGACCCTGACCCGCCCCGACGGCACCACCGCCGACACCGTCAGCTACGGCGGCACCGGCTGGCCGACCTCCACCACCGGCCAGTCCCTGGAGCTGACCAACCTCACCGCCGACAACAACGACCCCGCCAACTGGCAGCTCTCCACCGGCTCCGGCACCCCCGGCTCCACCACCGGCGCCCCCACGGTCACCGCCCCCGGCACCCCCACCATCGGCACCGCCACCGCCGGCAGCGCCTCGGCCACCGTCCGCTGGACCGCCCCGACCGACGACGGCGGCTCGGCCATCACCGGCTACTCGGTCAAGGTCCTCAACAGCGCCGAGCAGCAGGTCGGCGTCCTGCGCCCCACCGGCGGCAGCGCCACCAGCCTGACCGTCACCGGCCTCACCAACGGCACCGCCTACCACTTCCAGGTCGCCGCCACCAACAGCGCCGGCACCGGCACCTACTCCAGCTCCTCCAACACCGTCACCCCGGCCGCCACCACCGTCCCCAGCGCCCCGATCATCGGCACCCCCAGCCAGGGCGCCGCCGGCGGCTCCCTGACCGCCATCGCCCGATGGTCCGCCCCGACCAGCACCGGCGGCTCACCCATCACCGGCTACCAGGTCTACGCCCTGCGCATGAGCTCCTCCGCCGCCGACGCCACCGTCGTGTCCACCACGACCTCACCCATCCTCGGCGCCAGCGTCCGGCAACGCTCCTTCACCCTCACCGCCGGCAACTACCGCTTCGAAGTCGTCGCCATCAACGCCGTCGGCACCAGCCCACGATCCGCCCGCTCCACCAACATCGTCCCCCGCTGACGCCAGGCCGACCGGGCCGGGACTCCGGCCCGGCGGTCAGGCGCAGCGGGGGTCGGCCAGCGTGTCGCGGAACGCGGCGAGCCGGTCGCCGCTGAGCGTCCAGCCCCGGCCCCCGGTCGAGTTCCACACGCAGCCGAACCACACGTTCCGCGTCGCCAGGAGCGCCTCGCCCATGTCCGCGATCGACCGGGCGCTGTAGCCGTTGTACTCGGCGACACCGAGGGGCATCCTCCGGTGGCCGCGCGCAGCCAGGTAGTCCGATAGCGCGGCGACGCGCTCGGCAGGCTTCCGGTCGCCGGGACTCGTCCGGGTACCCGACTCGTAGGTGTCGATGCCGAACCAGTCCCAGAGGTGGAACAGGTCGTCGGGGCAGTACGACGCGAACACGCCCTTCTGGTTGTCCAGCAACCAGCCGTTGAGGATCGGCCCGACCTTGAGCCGGCCCCGCCGGAAGGCGGGCAGCAGCTGCTTGCTGGCGGCGGCGTACTCGGCGCCGGTCAGGTCGCCGTACGGCTCGTGCCAGAACGACACGGCCGTCGCCAGGTCGTACGACGCCAGTCGGGCCGCGGCGCGCTCGGCCACGGCGTTGTACCTGCCGCTCACCGCCCCCGCGGCGTCACCGCCGACCTTGTAGGAGATGACCGGGAGCAGGCCGGCGTCGTGGGCCTGCTCGACGAGCTTGAGCTGGCTGTCCGCACCGTCCGCGAGGTCGGCGTAGATCCGCCGGGCACCGAGGCCGTGGCCGACCTCCCGGACCCGCCGGTGCCAGGCATCGGCCGGTGCACTCATCCCGATGAGGGTCGTCCCGGACCGGATGACAGGCCGGGGACCGAGTCGGCGCGGCCGGCCCTGCCGCTGCCGGGTGGCGGTCGCCGCCGCCGCCGGGGGCAGCGGTCCGGACGTCGTCGCGGCGGTCAGCGTGCCGGCGGCGCCCAGGAGGGCGCCGAGGCGAAGGGCGTTGCGGCGGTCGAGGGGGCTCCGAGAAATCGTCTCCACGGGCGCTCACCGTAGCGAAGTCGGCTCCGCGGACGTCGGAGGGTCGCCCCGGCGTGTGACGTGGCGCACGGTGCGGGCACTGACGAGGGGCCGCGGCCGGTCGGCCGCGACCCCTCGCGCGCGCGTTCCCTCAGGTCACCGTCACCTGCCGGGTGGCCGAGCTCGTCCGGCCCCAGTTGTCGGTCACGACGAGCGTGATCGTGTAGGTCCCGGCGGCGGTGTAGCTGTGCGACGACGTGGTGCCGGTGCCGACCGTGTCGGCCGACCCGTCACCCCACTTCCAGGTGTAGCTGCGGATGCCGCCGTCGCTGTCGGTCGTGCCCGCGGCGCTCACCGAGCAGGTGCGCCCGGTGCAGGTCGGCGTCGCGAACACCACCGTCGGCGGGTTGTTGCCGGCCGGCTCGGCCAGCGTCGTCACGCTCTGCGTGACCGGCGCACTGCTCCGGCCCCACTTGTCGAGCACCTTCAGCGTCACCGTGTAGGTGCCCGCGACGGGGAAGACGTGCGACTGGCTGGCCGACGTACCCGTCGTGTCGGCGGTGCCGTCGCTCCAGCTCCACACGTAGTTGCGGATGCCGTCGCCCGTGTCGGGGTCGCTGCTCCCGGTGGCGCTCATCACGCAGGTGGTGAGGGTCGAGCACGTCCCCGAGGCGATGACCGCGGTCGGCGCGTTGTTGCTCGCCGGCTCGGTGATGGTCACGTCGTGCGACACCGTGGTGGCCTTGCCCCACACGTCGGTGACGGTGAGGGCGACCGTGTAGGTCCCCGCCGTCGCGTAGGTGTGGGCCGGGCTCGCCGTGGTGGTCGGCGTCGTGCCGTCTCCCCAGTTCCAGGAGTACGTGATCGCATCGCCCTCGGCGTCCGCGGTCCCCGAGCTGTTCATCTGGCACACGGTGAACGACGTGCAGCTCGTCGTGAACTCCACGTGCGGCGCGCTGTTGCCCGCCGGCTCGGAGAGGGTGAAGGTCTTCGAGGTGGACGCGGCCTTGCCCCAGCCGTCCGTCGTCGTCAGCGTGATCGTGTAGGTACCGGCGCCGGCGTAGACGTGCGCGGCCGGCGAGGCGCCGGTGCTCGGCGTCGTGTTGTCACCCCAGTTCCACGAGTAGTTGATGACGTCGCCGGTGTTCGGGTCCGTGGTGCCCTGGCTGCTCACCGCGCAGGTGAGGCCCTGGCAGCTCTGGGCGAACGTCGGCACCGGAGCGCTGTTGCCCGAGGGCTCGGTGATCGTGACGTTCTGCGCCGCCGAGGTGTTGGTCGCCTTCCACTCGTCGGTCACGGTGAGGGTGACCGGGAAGGTGCCCGGGGCGGTGAACGTCTTGGTCGGGAGCGGCCCGGTGGCGGTCCCCTGGGAGCCGAAGTTCCAGGAGTACGTCAGTGACGCGGTGTTCTCGTCCGTCGACCCGCGGCCGTCGAACGTGCACACGTTCTTGTTGCAGGTGTAGGTGAAGCTGGCCACCGGCGGGTTGTTCGAGGGCTGGCTGACCACGATCCCGGTGGAGATCCGCTCCGTGCCGATCTGGTTGTGGACGTCGACCGGGCGGACCCGCACCGTGTAGGTGCCGGCCGGGATGACCGGCGTCGTGTACGAGTAGTTCGACCCGGCGCTGCCCGGGCTGTTGAGGAACGCGGTGCGGTAGCTCGCGGTCGTGCTGGTGAACGTGCCCGTCGAGCTCATCCACTGGCCGGCGGCGTTCACGACGCCGACCTGGACCGACGCGATGCTCGCGTAGGCGTCCGCCGCGTCCTCCGCCCGGCCGGTGACCACGATCGTGCCGCTGTTGAAGGTCGCGCCGCTCTGCGGCTGCCCGAGCGTGTCGCTCAGCGCGGGAGCACCGTCGTTCGGGTAGGCCGCGTAGGTCGCGGTGGCGCCGGTGGTCGACGGGTCCTGCTGGCCGGCCGAGTCGACGGCCACGGCCGTGAACGTCCAGTTGCCCTGGGTGGGCAGGGTCCGGGCGAGCGTCCAGCTGGTGCTGGTCGCACCCGGGTTCGCCAGGGTCGCGTTGAGCGACGCCACAGCTGCGGCCATGGATCCGTCCGGCTGCAGGTAGCGACCGGTGTCGCGGTCCTGCAGGGACACCTTGACGCTGGCCACGCCCCTGTCGTCGGTGGCGGTGCCCGAGAGGCTGATTCCCAGGGACTCGTCGGTCGGCGCGGTGAACGCCATGGTCGTGTCCGGGGGCAGGTCACCGGAGATCTGGGCGTTGACCGTCAGCCTGCCCTGGTTCGCCGAGGCCGTCGTGAGGTCGCTGTCGTCGGTCGCCCGCACGGTGAACGAGTAGCTGCCCGGCGACAGGTTGAACGGCGTCGTGTAGCTCCAGTTGTACGTCGAGCCACTGATGTCCACCGGCGAGATGCGGTAGCTGCCGGCCGTGACCGACGTGCCCCACGTCCCGTCGTTGCTCAGCCGCTCGCCGGTGCTGTTGTTGCGCAGCGTGATCTCGACGTTCTTCAGCCCCTCGTCGTCGGCGGCCGTGCCGGCGAAGGTGAGCTTGCCGCCGGGCTCGACCGTCACGGGCGGGACCGTGAACGGCGGGGTCATCGCCGCCGGCTGGTTGATCGTCACGCTCGGGGCGACGGCGTTGGAGTCGACGGTCCAGTCACGGGTCGCGCTGCGCAGGTCGGACTGTCCCGTCGTGTCGATCGCGGTCGCGCTGCCACGCCAGACGCCCTCGTGCGGCAGCGTCACCTCGTAGGACCACGTCGCGTTGGTCGCCCCGATCACGTCCGGCGTGCCGCGGAAGGTGTTGTAGATCGGGCTCACGGTCCCGTCGTCCTGGAGGTAGCGCTCCTGGTCGTCGCGGAACCAGTACGTCAGCGAGTTGACGCCCTTGTCGTCGACCGCGGTGCCGGTCACGGTGAAGGTGGTCGACGTCTGGACACCCGACGGTCCGGTGATGTTGGTGGTCGGGGTCTGGTCGTCGACACCGAACGACTCGAACTTCTTGGTCGCCTTCGTGCTGTCGCCCGTGCCGCCAGTCGCCGCGGTGAACGCCTGCGCGGAGACCAGCATGTTGCGGTTGGTCGTCACGAGCCGGTTGTCGAGGTGCCAGCTCCGGGTCGTGCCGGTGCCCGGGTCGAGCGTGGCGTTGACCGTGGTCGCCGTCCTGGTCCAGGTGTTGTCCGCCGCGAGGTACTGGCTGCTGTCCCGGTCCTGGATCTGGACCTGGACGCGACCGACCGTGCCGCTGGTCACCCGGGCGGTGCCGGTGATGGTGAACGGCGTGTTGTTGGCGACGACACGTCCCTCGATCGGCGCCGTGATGGTGGTGTCCGGCAGTGCCGGCGGGTACGTCACGCTGTTGAAGTCGTAGAAGCCCACCCGGCCGGTGCGGACGCCGCCCTGGAACATGCCGTCACCGCCGATGAACAGGCCGCGCGGCGTGGCCTCCATGGCCTTGTTGCCCTCGAACGAGTTCGACCCGCCGGTGGGGTTCCACTCGAGCGCCCGACCCGTGGCGGGCGAGACAGCGGCGATGTGGTCCCGCCGTACGACCTGGTCGCCGAGCCCGTAGCCGGCCAGCCCCTGGCCGGTGCCGTAGCCGACGTTCTGCAGGCCCGGGTACGGCAGGTCCGCCGACGGGGAGTCGATGAACTGGAAGTGCCCGCCGAGGTAGACGGCCTGCTCGGTGATCGCCACCGAGTAGATGCTGTCGAAGTGCCGGGCGATCCAGAGCGGCTGCACGTCGGAGTTCTGCAGCGCGCTGCCCGTGAGCGGGAAGGCGATGGCCGTGTCGCTGATCGGCGGCGCGTCACCTCCGGACCCGCTGGTCACCACGAAGTAGGAGTCGTCCGGCGAGATGTCGCCGTTGTAGATGCGCGTGACGCCACCCACTCGAGCCAGGTTGTCGTCCCAGAGGCGGCTGCGCCAGGGCAGCAGCTGCTTGGTCGCGGTGTCGATGATGCCCATGCCGTAGCGGTCCTGGCCGTTGATCTGCCGGCCGGTGTGCACGACGAGCAGCTTGCTGCCGTCATGGGTGAGCTTGAGCTGCGGCACGCCGAGGGCCCCGTTGACGCCGATCCCCCCGGTGATGTCGTTGGTGAAGCCGGCGTCGACCGCGCCCGATGCCGTGTTGACCGCCGCGAGCGCGCTCTTGACCGCGCCGTTGATGCGGGTGAACCGGCCGCCGACGTACAGCGTCGAGTTGCTGGCGGCCAGGGCGGTGACCTGGTTGTTCGTGTTCTTGGTGAAGTCGAAGCTCGCGAGGGGCGCACCGGTCGTCAGGTTGAGGCTGGCCACCTTCTGCGCGGCCGCGCCACCGACGGTGTTGAAGTCGCCGCCCACGAACAGCTTGCTGCCGTCCGGCGTCGCCTCGACCGCGGCGACGCCGCCGTTGAACGTCGGGCGGAACGACGCGTCGACCAGGCCGGTCTGGTAGTTGTAGCTCGCCAGGCCCGCCTGGTTGTACGTCTGGGTGTTGGTCCCCGAGTTGTTCTGGATGGACGTGAAGCTGCCGGCGATGAAGACCCGGTTCAGGCTCGGCACGACCTCGATGTCCCAGATCTCGCCGTTGGCGATGATCGGCGTGTTGGTGCGGGGCTTGTCCGGGACCAGGTGGGTGTGTCCCGGGACCCCCGTGCTCGTCGACGCGGTGACCGTGACCGTGTGGCTCACCGTGGTCGACTGCGCGCCCTGGTCGTCGGTGACCACGAGGGAGATCGTCTGGGTGCCCGAGGTGGCGTAGGTGTGCGTCGTCGTCCGGCCGGTGCCCGTCGCGCCGTCACCGAAGTCCCACGCGTAGGAGGCGATGGTGCCGGGAGCGGTGTCCGTGGAGGTGGACGCGTCGACCGTGCACGTGGCCTGGGGGCAGCTGGTGGTGAAGGCGGCGACCGGCGCCACGTTCGGGTCGGCGTTCGGGTCCGGCCGCAGCATGACCGTCCACATGGTCGCCTTGGCGCTGGCGACGGCGGCGGTCGCGGTGACCCCGGCGCTCGACCCGACAGCCGAGGGAGCGCCCGGGTCGGTCGTCATCGAGGTGATCCGGCCGGCGCCGGTGCCGAGGGCGATGCTGCGCTGGGTCTGACCGGAGGGGGTCGTCCAGCCGGTGGTGAGCGAGGACGACTTGTCCGCCCAGTACGACACGACGTAGGAGCCGGCCGAGGCGACCGACCCGCCGGGCGTGGTGTGCGTCGCCCGGCTGACGGTCTCCGCCGCGGACGCGAAGGCCGGTGACTCGGGGGCGGCACCGTCGTACGCGACCAGGCTGATCGCCGACTTGGTGGTCGCCGAGAAGGCGACGGCGGCGTTCTTGCCGGCGTCGCTCGCCACGGCGACCCGGGTGTAGAGGATCGTCTCGGTGTCCGTGCTGGCGAGCCTGGTCCCCAGCCGGGTCCAGCCGGCGGGGTCCGTCGTGACCGACGCCAGCGCCTTGTTGCTGGTGACGAAGAGCAGCATGACGTCGCCCGCCCGCACGGTCGCCGGGATCGTCACCCGGGCCGTGGGCTGGTTGAACGTCGCCTGGGTCCCCGCGCGGAACGAGATGGTGTCCACCGCCGTCGCGGGGGCGGCTGCGAAGCCGACCACCAGGAGGGCGGCAGTCACGGCGAGCGCGACCAGGGCCGCGATCCTGCTCCGGATCCGGCGGCTGCTTGTTGAACCCATCATCACTGCGCTCCCTCGGGACGTGCTCGTGGCGCGCTCCCCGTCCGGGGGGTGGCGCCTGTGGCCTGCGATGGAACCTAGGCAACTTCGCGGAGGGGTTCGGGGGTTGTCGGCGGGCTATCCCCGAATTCGGGGAATTGCCCCGGAGGCCCACGGTGAGCGCCCGCCCGACGGGTCTGATGGCGTCCGATCCGGCCGGACGGCTGGGGAGACGGGAGGCAGCCATGGGAGACGTAGCCACGACCTCGGGCGCCGTGCTCGCGGCCGGCTTCCTGGTCGGCGTCGTCGTCGGGCTCACCGGCATGGGCGGCGGCGCCCTGATGACGCCGGCGCTGATCTTCCTCGGCGTCGGCAACGCTCCGACGGTGGTGACGGCCGACCTCACGGCCGCCGCGCTCTACAAGACCGGCGGCGCCGTCGTCCACCACCGGACGGGGTCGCCCGACCTGGCCCTGGCGGGCTGGCTCGTGCTCGGCTCGGTCCCGATGGCGCTCGCCGGGCCGTTCCTCATCAATTGGGCGGCGCCGCCGGGCGAGCTGGACCGGGTGCTCAAGCTCTGCATCGGGTTCGCGCTGCTCCTCGCGGCGCTGACCTACGCGCTGCGCCTCTACCTCAACCTGCGACAGATCCGCAGCGGACGAAGCGTCGCCACGGCGGCCCCGCGGCCCCGGCCGCTCCCCACCGTGCTGGTCGGCGCCGCCGGCGGCCTGCTGGTCGGCATCACGAGCGTCGGCTCCGGCTCCGTCATCATGATCGCGCTCCTGATGCTGTACCCGGGACTGTCCGCGGTCCGCCTGGTCGGGACCGACCTCGTCCAGGCGGTGCCCCTGGTGATGGCCGCCGCGATCTCGAACATCGCGCTGCACGGCCTCACCTGGAGCATCACGATCCCGCTGGTCCTGGGATCCGTGCCCGGCACCGTGCTCGGCAGCCTCATCGCACCACGGGTGCCGCAGTCACTGATCCGGCGCGGCATCGTCGTCGTGCTGACGATGTCGGGCGTCGCCCTGCTGGACAAGGCGGGCTGGGCACCGCTGGGCGCCGGCGAGGACGACACCCACCCGGTCGCCGTGGTGGTCGTCGGCGCCCTGGTCGCACTCGCCCTCCCGGTCGTCTGGGGCGCCCTGCGGCGGTCGACCGGGCTGCCGGCGTTCGGGTCGCCGACGGCCGAGCAGGTGGCGGACCCGGCGTACCGGCCGGGCGGCTGGCGGGCACCCCGAGGTCCGCTGGCCGCCCTCACCGAGGCCCCGGACATCCCCAAAGTCGGGGCAGTCCGGCTCGTGGAGCCCCCGACAGAGGGCGAAGCGGTCTGAGATGTCAGGAAGTCGCCGTCCGCGTCAACTGGGAGTCACCATGCGTTCACGCACCGTTCTCGTCCTCGTGGCTGCCTTCGCGCTCGCCCTGTCGATCTGCTCGATCGGCGTGCGCCCGGCCGACGCGGCGACGGCACGGGTGGCGCCTGCAGCGACGGCCGCCGCGGCGACGGCGGCACCGTCCGCCGACCGGATGCCGGGCGACGTTCCCACCAAGAAGACGCCCTGGGTGCTCGACGGCGAGGTCACCAAGATCGTCCAGGTCGGGACCACGATGGTCGCCGGCGGCCTGTTCACGCAGGTGACCGACCCGATGAACGGCACGCCGTACACGCGGCAGAACCTCTTCGCGTTCGATGCCACCACCGGACTCGTCAGCCAGACCTTCAACCCGACCGTGGACGGCCAGGTCCAGCAGCTGCTGCCCGGACCCACCGACTCCACCGTGTACGTCGCGGGCGACTTCGACAAGATCAACGGCAAGGGTCCCAGCCACCTCCAGCTGCTCGACATCAACACCGGCCAGGCCGTGTCGACCTTCAAGCCGCCGAGCACGAACGGCGGCATCGAGACGATGGAGCTGCTCCCCGGCAACCGGCTGTTCATCGGCGGGTTCTTCAACCGGATCGGCGGCGTGGCCCACGGACAGCTGGCGACCCTGAGCGCGACCACGGGCGCCTTCGACCCGTTCCTGGACATCGCGGTGGCCGGCCACCACAACAACTCCGGATCCGGCGCGCAGGCACCGGTCGGTCCTCGCGAGTCGGGTGTCACCCCGGCGGGCGACCGGTTGATCGTCGTCGGAAACTTCCGGACGGTCGGCGGGCTGGCCCGCGACCAGGTGGTCATGATCGACCTGACCGGCGCCACGGCCGCGGTGTCGGCGACCTGGAACACGACGCTCTACACCCCCATCTGCTCCCCGTCGGCCTTCGACAGCTACGTGCGCGACGTGGAGATGTCACCGGACGGGTCCTTCTTCGTGATCGCAGCGACCGGCGGGCCCCACAGCGGCACCCTGTGCGACACCGCCGCGCGGTTCGAGACCTACGCGAGCGGCACCGCGCTCACCCCGACGTGGACCGACACCTCAGGCGGCGACACGCTCTGGGGCGTCGAGGTGACCCAGTCGGCGGTGTACGTCGGCGGGCACGAGCGCTGGATGAACAACCCCAACGGCTCCGACAGGGCCGCACAGGGCGCCGTTCCCCGGCCCGGCCTGGTGGCGCTGGACCCGCAGACCGGGATCCCGCTGCGGTGGAACCCGGGCCGCAACCCGCGCGGCGAGGCGGCGTACGAGATCTACGAGACCGACGCCGGCGTGTGGATCGTGAGCGACACCGACTGGGTCGGGAACCGCCGCTACCAGCGCCCGCGCTTGGCCTTCTTCCCCTACAGCGAGGGGTACAACACCGCGTCGAAGAGCACGGGCACGCTGCCCGGCAACGTGTACGTCGGCGCCCCCCTGGCGTCCAGCAACGTGCTCTACCGGGTCGACGCCGGCGGCGCAGCGATCGCCTCGACCGACAACGGGCCGGACTGGAGCGCGGACACGACCGCGGCCCCCAGCTCGCTCCACAACACCGGCAGCACGGCGGCGACGCAGACCGCGCTGACCGCCGCGAGCCTGGTCAACGTCCCGGCGTCGACACCCCTGGGGATCTGGACGTCCGAGCGGAACGACCCAACGGGCGGCAACGAGATGCAGTGGAGCTTCCCGGTCGCCGCAGGGACCAGCACGCAGGTGCACCTGTTCTTCGCCAGCCGGTCGAGCGCCACCCGCCGGTTCAACGTCCTGATCGACGGGGTCACCAAGCTCGCGAACTACGACCCGAACGCCGACCCCGGCGTCAACAAGGGCACCATGAAGTCGTTCGACATCACCAGCGACGGCACGGTGAACGTCGACTTCACCCACGTCACGGGCAACCCCGTGGTCAACGCGATCGAGATCGTCAACACCACGGCCGGGTCCAACGCGACCCGGGCCAGCGTGGTCGACTTCGACGGGACCACGGTGCGGTCGCGCGGCGACGTCAGCACCGGCACCTTCGACTGGAGCAACGTGCGCAACGCCGCGATGATCGGCCGCACGCTGTACTACGGCCAGACCGACGGGATGCTCTACCGGCGGTCGTTCAACGGCACCAGCTTCGGCGACCCGACACCGGTGAACCCGTACATCGACCCGTTGTGGAACACCGTCGAGACGGGCAGCGGGCCGGCCGGCCAGACCTACACCGGCGTGCTGCCCACCTGGTACACCCAGCTCAGCAGCGTCACCGGGATGTTCTACGCCAACGGCCGGATGTACTACACCCGGAGCGGCCAGAACTCGCTGTTCTGGCGGTGGTTCTCGCCCGACAGCGGCATCGTCGGCGGCATCGAGAACACCGTCTCCGGCGGCAACATCACCTGGAGCAGCGCGAAGGGGATGTTCCTCGACGGCAGCACGCTGTACGTGGTCAACGGCACCAACGGACAGCTGCTCCGGATCCCCTTCACCGCCGGCGCACCGAGCGGGACGTCCTCGGTCGCGAACGCGACGACCGACTGGCGTGGCCGGGCGACGTTCCTCGCGTCGGTGCTCCCGAACGTGGCGCCCTCGGCCGCCTTCACCTCGAGCTGCGCCGCGCTGTCGTGCACGTTCGACGCCGGCGGCTCGCGCGACGGCGACGGCACGATCACGTCGTACGAGTGGACGTTCGGCGACGGCGGGGAGGGCGGCGGGCCGAGCCCGCAGGAGGACTTCCCGGCCACCGGCTCGTACGACGTGACGCTCACCGTCACCGACGACGGTGGCCTGACCTCCTCGGTCACCCACCAGGTGTCGGTCGTCAAGCCCAACGAGCCGCCGACGGCCGCCTTCACGACCCACTGCGACTACCTCGACTGCCACGTCGACGCATCCTCATCGAGCGACGTCGACGGCACCGTGACCGACTATGCCTGGGACTTCGGCGACGGGACGACCGGGACCGGCAGCACGGCGGACCACCGCTACGCCGTGCCCGGCACGTACACCATCACGCTCGTGGTCACCGACGACCAGCACGCGACGGACGACGCGTCGTCGCGCCAGGACGTCGTCGCCGCCCCCGAAGCCAGCACCGTCTCGTACGTCGGCGGAGCGGTCACCCAGGGCAACACCACCACCCCGAACGTCACGACCCCGGCGGCGACCGCCGCCGGCGACCGACTCGTGCTGGTGCTGTCCCTCAACGCGAGCAACCGGGTTCTGGCGGCGCCCACCGGCGTGACGGACTGGACGGTGCTCGGCACCACGACGTCGGGCAGCATGCAGACGCGCGTCTACACGAAGATCGCGACGGCCGGCGACGCCGGGAAGAAGGTCACCGTCGGGCTCGACCTCGCCGCCAAGTACACGATGACGGTGGCCGACTACTCCGGCGTCCGGCCCGGTGCGCTGGTCCACGCCGACCTCGCCGAGACCGTGAACCGGGCCTCCCACACCACCCCGACGGTCGACGCACCGGCGGGCTCGTGGGTGCTGTCGTACTGGGCGGACAAGTCCGCGGCGACCACCGGCTTCATCCTGCCTGCCGGGGTGACCCCCCGCAACGCCGGCTGTGGAACGTCCTCCGGGCACATCTGCAGCACGTTCGCCGACTCCGGAGGCGCCGTGCCCACCGGGTCGTACGGCGGTCTCACGGCGACCGCGGACACCGCGAACGCCACCGCGACGACCTGGTCGATCGTGCTCCGGACGGTCGCCCCCGACCAGGCACCGACCGCCGCCTGGACCTCCAGCTGCGACGGCACCGTCTGCGACTTCGACGGCCGGACGTCGGCGGACCCGGACGGCTCGATCGTCTCCTACCACTGGGACTTCGGCGATGGACAGGCAGCGGACGGGTCGACCGCCACGCACGACTTCGGAACCTCGGGGTCGCGCGACGTCGTCCTCACCGTCACCGACGACGAGGGCGTCACCGGGTCGTCGACCCGCACGGTGGTGGTGGTGCGGAACAACGCCGCGCCCACCGCGGCGTTCACCGTGGACTGCACATTCGTCCGGTGCCACTTCGACGCGAGCGGGTCGTCCGACAGTGACGGGACCCTGTCGTCCTACGCCTGGGACTTCGGTGATGGTGCGACCGACGGCAGCGGTGCCTCGGTCGACCACGCCTACGCGGCGGGGGGAAGCGTCACCGTGACGCTCACCGTGACCGACAACGACGGAGGCCAGGGGTCCGCGACCCGGGCGGTCGCGCCGGTCGCGGCCAGACCGATCGCGGCCGTGGGGTCGACCGCCAACCAGGGCAACGTCTCCACGCCGAACGCCGTCGTGCCTGCCGGGACCCAGGCGGGCGACCGTCTCCTGATGGTCCTGAGTCTGAACGACGCGACGCGGGTCGTGGGGGACCCGACCGGCGTGACCGGCTGGACCCTGGTCGACGGCGTGACCTCGGGGACGATGCGGACGCTGATGTACTCCCGGACCGCACAGGCCGGCGACGCGGGGCGGACCGTCCGGTTCTCGATGGACGCCGCGGCCAAGTACACCCTGACGGTCGCTGCCTACTCCGGCGACACCCTGGAGCCCAGGATCGACCGGGCGGCCGAGACGGCGGTCCGTACCGCTCACACCACGCCCGCACTCGATGCGGCCTCCGGCGACTGGGTGGTGTCGTACTGGGCGGACAAGTCCTCGGCGACCACGGCCTTCGCGCTGCCGCCGACGGTCACGTCGCGCCAGACCTCGTGCGGAGCCAATGCCGGGCACGTCTGCAGCGTCCTGGCCGACTCCGCGGGTCCGGTGCCGGGCGGTACTTACGCCGGCGTGACCGCGACCGCGGACGCGGCGTCGGGCGCCGCGACCATGTGGACGATCGTGCTGCGGCAGGCGTCCTGATCCATCGACCCGGGAACCAGAGAGAGGCGGACACCCGTGCCACAACAGATCGTGCTCATCGCCTGCGACGTCGTCGCCATCGTCCTCGTGACGACGATGTACTTCCGACGACACCAACGCCGGGACCTCGTGCTCGCCTACCTCGCGCTGAACGTCGGCATCCTCAGCGTGACGACGACCCTGACGTCCGCCTCGGTCGGTGCAGGTCTCGGCCTCGGGCTGTTCGGCATCCTCTCCATCATCCGGCTGCGCTCGGACAGCATCACCCAGGAGGAGATCGCGTACTACTTCGTGGCGCTGGCGCTCGGCCTCCTCGCGGGCGTCCCGACGAGCCCGTCCTACGTGGCACCGCTCCTCATCGGGCTCCTCGTCCTCGTCATGTACGTCGCGGACCACCCTCGGCTCCTCCCCCGCAGTCGGCGCCAGCTGCTGACGCTGGACTCGGCCATCGCCGACGAGGCCGTCCTGCGGGCCCACATCGAGACCCGGCTGGGGTACGACGTGCGCCACCTCATCGTGCAGGAGGTCGACCTCGTGCGGGACGTCACCCTCGTCGACGTCCGCTACCGGCCGGGCGGCCACCACGCGGCGGTCAGGAACGGGGTGGCCACGTTGATCACCCCCGACCACGTCGGGACGACGCTCTCCGGCGAGCGACGGTGACGGGCATGTCCACCCGGGGCGGCGTGGAGGAGACCCTCGCGCGGCTGGCCCCCGTCACCCTCGAGGAGGTGCTGGCCAGCGCAGCGCTGCAGACACGCGTCGACCGCAAGTACCTGGTCCCGCTCGACGTGTTCGCGGCGGTGCTCGAGCAGGTGGCCGGCCACTTCTCGGTGCTCGAGATCGGAGGGCGTCGCCTGTTCCGGTACGAGTCGATCTACTTCGACACGCCGGACCGGGCGACGTACCACCAGCACGCGCACGACCGGCCCGGACGGGTGAAGGTGCGCACCCGGGCCTACCTGGACACCGGCGACTGCCAGCTGGAGTTCAAGCGCGTCGGCAGGCGCGGCGAGACCGTGAAGGAGCGCTACCCGTACCCCCTCGACGACCGTCACCGTCTGGATCGCTCTGCCCGGGTGCTGGCCGGCGACTGGGTCGGCGAGGCCGTCAGCGCGGCACTCCTGGAACCGGTGCTGACGACGACCTACCTCCGGACGACGCTGGTCGACGGCGACGCGCGGATGACCTGCGACCTCGACCTGCGCTTCGAGGACCGACGCGGATGTTCCTACGGTCCGCTTGACCGGCTGGTGGTCGTGGAGTCGAAGACCCGCGGCGCGCTGTCCCGGCTCGACCGCTTGCTCATCGCGGAAGGACGCCGCCCGGTACGGCTCAGCAAGTACTGCGTCGGCATGGCGGTGCTGGATCCCGCACTGCCGGCGAACCGCTGGAACCGCGAGCTGCGCACCTGGTTCGACTGGACGCCCCGGCGGCCCTGGGAGTCCGCCCCGCCGGTCTGCCCGGCGCCGCCGCCCCGCCCGCGGTGGGCCCGGCTGCACGGCGGAGCGTCCGCAACGCAACCCGCGCTCCCGGGTGGTGGTGTGCAGCAGGCGGAGATCGCCGGCGGCAGGCTGAGGACCAGGCTCAGTGCCCCTCACCGGCCTGCCGGAGCTCCCTGAGGGCCGCGACGGCCGCCAGCTGGGAGTCGACGCCGAGCTTGCGGAGCACGGCCCGCACCTGGCTGCGTACGGTGGTCTCGGAGACGGCGAGGCGACCGGCGATCTCACTGACGGTCGTGCCTTCGTAGAGCATCCCCAGCACCTGTTCCTCGCGAGGACTGAGACTCTGCAGCCGATCACGCAGCTCGTGGCGCCGCTCGTCCAGCCTGCGCCAGCTGTGGACGAGGTCGGCGCGCTTCCGGGCGGTGAGCGGCGTTCCTCCACGGGCCACGACCTGGAGCGCCTCCACCATGCCGGCCAACGAGGTCGAGCCCGGGAGCACGGCGCGCGCACCGGCTTCGAGGGCGCCGCCCCACTCCGGCCCCTCGGCCGCGTCGGACATCACCACCCACGGCCGCCGACAGGCGGGCCCCAGCTCGCGCATGTCGCGCAGCACGGACCCCGAGGCGAGGTCGCCGATGAGCAGGACGACGTCGGCACGCCGGAGCAGCGCGGGGTCCACGAGGTCGTTCCTGCCGGTGCGCAGCGAAGCCGCGAGCATCCACCACGGGACCGACGTGGTCGGGACGCCGCGATGCCCCAGGGCGGCGGCGACCGTCTGCGCGACGAGCGTGAGCTCGCAGGTGACCACGACCGACGGCGCGGCCGAGGGCGCGGCCGACCGCCCCGAGCGGTGGTCGCGAGTGCGCACGGCTCCGGGTGAGGCTGACGTGGGGCGCCCGCCGGGGCGCCCTTCTGACTGGACCATCGAGGTGGATCGTGACGGTGAATCGACATCCGATGCGTTCCGGGGCGCTAATCCGCCCATAATTGGGGATCCGACCCGGCAAACGGGCGGACTGCATTCGTCTTTAATTGACTCCTCCACACTTTCGGCGGCGCCTCATACTTTCGGGTGAAGTCCCTCCCCCGGCTATCCCGGGAATGCAGTTCTTTTGGAGTTTCGAGCCCCTGACCTCGGGGAACTGCGAGACTAAGGGGACCATGGACGACGCACGAATGCCGGGATCACAGTCATGTCATTAACTCGACAATTCAACTCTTCCGGACGATTCGGTCCGGATTCTCCCTCACCAAATTGGGGTAAAGAACCCCGAACTGCCCAGACGGTCGCGGTGGGCGCAAAATACTCCGGCTGTGGGTATGGGACGAATCTCGACAAGTGCGCAAGGCCAGGGTCCGGGGGTAAGGCTCCGGGCCTCGGCGGCCGCTGAGCAGGGCTGGGAGCGATCGGGGCGTCGTCGCGCCGAGGCGCCGCGTCGGCAGGACGTACGCATGCAGGGCCGTCGCCCGTGGGGGGCTCGGGACAAGGGGGAGCGGGGAAGTATGGAGCGTGGTTGGCGGTTGCGGTTCGTCCGCGGGGGCGACTGGTTCGCCCCCGCGCTTGCGACGGTGGTGACACCACTGCTGGTCCTCCCCCTGGTGGTGGGGGGCTACCAGGACGCGAGCGACTTCGCCGCGGCGGCGGTGGTCGTCACCGCGGCCGTGGAGGTGCTCGCCGCGCTCCTCCTCTACCTGCACTGGAGGCTGACCGGCGGCCGAGCGAGCTGGCTGGTCCTGGCGCTCGTCGCCGTCGCCGTCCAGTCCCTCGCTCTGGCAGGCTCGATCGTGGCCCACCCGAAGGTGGTCGAGAGCCACCCGGTCCGGCTCCTCCTCAGCCAGATCCTGCTCGCGGCGATCCTGCTCGCGGTCGCGCTCCTCGCCCGCCACCACCGGCTCCGCGTGGATCCCCTGCTCGCCGGGACGGTGCTGGGCGGCGTGGTCGTCGTGACCCGCTACGTGCTGGTCAACTACACGGCGCCCGCGCACCTCTCGCCCACAGCGGTCAACGCCCTCACCGCCGTCGTGCTGGTCGTGGACGTGGCGATCGTGGTGGCGGTCTTCACCCTGGCCGTCGCGCCCCGGTGGGTGCGGGTCCGGCTGACCATCGCGCTGACACTCCTGGGCGTGGGTCACGTCGCCGCCTACCCTGCCCCGCGCGGCGTGGTCGAGAGCAGCGTCGCCATCTTCGCGACCCTGCTCGGCGCGACCACCCTGCTGACGCTGGCCCTCGCGCTGCTCCGGTCCTCGTGGTCGGACAACCGCGCGGCGCTCGAGACGCTCCGGAGCAAGCTCGAGGAGGCCGAGGCCGGCGCCCGCGTCGAGCAGGCTCGGCTGCACGAGCTGCGCGCCACGATCTCCGGCCTGGGAGCCGCCTCCCGGCTCCTCCATCACGAGTCGTCGGTGTCGCCGACCCATCGGCGCAAGCTCGAGAGCATGGTCGACGCCGAGATGGGACGCCTGCAACGACTCCTCACCGACGGTGCCACGGGCCCAGTCGCGCCTGTGGACATCGATGCGACGATCGAACCCATCGTGCTGCGCCACCGGACCCGCGGATACCCGATCCGGTGGAGTCCGGGCGGCGACCGGGCGATCGCCCGCTCCGACCAGGTCGCAGAGGTGGTCAACGTCCTTCTCGAGAACGCCATCCAGCACGCGGGCGGCGCGGGCGCGTCCGTCGAGACGCGTCGTGTCGACCACGTCATCGAGGTCGTGGTCTCCGACACCGGACCGGGGGTGTCGAGCGCGGTCCGCTCCCGGATCTTCGAGTGGGGGGCGCGTGGTCAGGGATCGCACGGCCAGGGGATCGGCCTGAACGTCGCCCAGCAGCTGATCCAGGACCTGGGCGGCTACCTCAGGCTGATCGACTCCGAAGCCCCCGGTGCGACGTTCGTGCTGGGCCTGCCCGCGGAGGAGCGGTCGTGACGCAGACGATGGCACGCAGCGAGGTCCGCGTCCTGATCATCGACGACCACGCCCTGTTCGCGGAGTCGATGGAGCTCGCCCTCTCCCTGGAGGGGTACGACGTGCGACGCCTGCCCCAGCCGCAGACAGCGGGATCGCTCAACGGGCTGCTGGCAGCGGCGATCAGGACCCGGCCGCGGATCGTGCTGCTCGACCTGGACCTCGGCGAGCACAACGACGGGACCCGGTTGATCGCGCCGCTGGCGACCGCCGGCGCCCAGGTGGTGGTCGTCACCGGGTCCGCTGACCGGTCGCGCTGGGGCGAGTGCCTGCGGTACGGAGCGCGCAAGGCGATGCCGAAGACGATGGCGCTCAACGACGTCCTGTCCGTCGTCCGCCGCATCAACCAGGGCCTTCCCGTGATGGACAGGACCGAGCGCGAGGAGCTGCTCCGGCTCTGGCACGAGCAGCGGCAGGAGCGCGAGGCGATGGTCGCCCGGCTGATGTTGCTGACCAAGCGCGAGCAGGAGGTCCTCGTGCACCTGATGAAGGGTCGTCAGGTGCGCGAGATCGCGGCGCTGAGCGTCGTCTCGGAGGCGACCGTGCGCACCCAGGTCAAGTCGATCCTCGCCAAGCTGGAGGTGTCCTCGCAGCTGGCAGCGGTGGGCCTGGCGAACCGCGTGGGATGGCACGCCGTCTCGCGACTGTCGGCCTGACGGCCCAGGCCGGCTCCTCGCCGCCTCCGCGATCGGTCACCGAATCGCGAACTGCTCGTGGACGTGCCTCATTTCAGGCATGTAGAACCCCCTGCGTCCCTCCTAGTTTGGGCTCATCCCGGAGCCAAGGAGCGCCGCATCGTGACGACCACCGCACCTCTCGCAGATCCACTCCTCGCTGCCCCTCTCGAGCTTCTCGAGTCGGCGCCGGACACTGCCTTCCGGCCCACGGAGATCCGGCGGCGAGCGAGTAGGTCCAAGGTCGTCCCGTTGTGCGCGCTCGCCCTCCTGGACAGCGTCTCGGTCGCCATCGCGGTCCTGATCGTCGGCCCGAGCGGCCCTCTCCCCTCCACCGGCCGGGAGGCCGGAAACGTGGTGACGCTCGGCCTGCTGTGGCTCATCCTGCTGATGTGTTGCGCGGCCTTCGCGCAGTCCCGGGGGCATCGCGGCCCGGCCGTCGTGCGCGCCGGCGTCGTCCTCGCCCTCCTGTGCTGGTCGCTTCCCACGGTGGTCGCGGTGACGGCAACCCCCGAGCAGCTGATCGTGCTCACGGCGCTCCTGACGCTGTTCGGCCTGGTGACCAGGTCGGTCGCCGACGCGCCGTGGAGTCGCGCGCTCCTGTCGTCCGCCGGAGCCCGGGTCGTGGTCGCCGGCGAGCCGGACGAGGTCGATCGGGCCGTCTCGGAGCTGCGCCGGGTTCCGGGCGAGCGCTGGGACGTCGTGGGCACCTGCGTCGTCGGACCGTCCACCTCGCCTTGCGACGATGATGGGGGTGGCGGCCTGGGGCTGCCCGCCCCGGACAACATCGTGCGGGCGATCGTCGCCGCGGACGCGGACGCCGTCGTCGTCCTCCCGTGCCGCGAGCTGGACCCCGCTCGGCTGCGCCGGCTGGGGTGGCAGCTCGAGGCCACCGGCACCCGCGTCTACGTGGGCACCGGACTCCTCGACGTCGCTCCGTCCCGCGCGGCGCTCGTCTCGGCGGGCGACCTCAGCCTCCTGCAGCTGCGGGCGCCGTCCGGACGACTGGCGCGGCTGGTGAAGGCCACCATGGACCGGGCGGGTGCCGCGCTGCTGGTCGTCCTCCTCGGCCCGCTCCTGCTGTGCGTCGCGGCGGCCGTGCGCCTGGACAGTGCCGGGCCCGCCATCTTCCGTCAGGTCAGGGTGGGCCGCGACGGACGCGAGTTCACGTTGTACAAGTTCCGCACGATGACCGTCGGCGCCGACGCCGTCGTCGACGAGCTCGCCGAGCGCAACGAGTCCGAGGGCGCGGTGCTGTTCAAGATCCGCCAGGACCCGCGGATCACCCGCACCGGCCGCCTCCTCCGCCGCTACTCGATCGACGAGCTGCCCCAGCTGGCCAACGTGCTGCGCGGCCAGATGGCGCTCGTCGGGCCGCGTCCGGCACTTCCGGGGGAGGTGGCGCGCTACGACATCGATCCACGCCGGCGGCTCGCCGTCCGCCCCGGGCTCACCGGTCTCTGGCAGGTCTCCGGCCGCTCGGACCTGTCCTGGGAGGACACCGTCCGGCTCGATCTCCACTACGTGGACAACTGGTCCCTCGGGACCGATCTCCGGATCCTGCGCCGCACGCTGCACGCGGTCTTGGCCCACGACGGCGCGTACTAGCGCCTGGTGCCTTCCGGGCGCGGCCACGGGCAGCTGACGTCACCGGCGACCGCGGCATGCTCCACGGCGTCGTGCAGCGCATCCGCGAGCTCGGCGAGCCGGACCGAGGCGGGCAGCACCCGCACGTGGACCGGGGCGAACCCCTCGAGCCACGTCGCGGGCGGAGGCGTCGCGGTGACGACCACCCACGGCATGGCGGAACCGGCCAGCACGCCGTCGGCGTACGCACGGCAGTCGGGACTGGCCAGGTCGGTCACCAACAGGCCGGCGTGGGCGTCCGGGGCCACGGGATCTGCGCCCTGATGCCAGCTCACGAGCTCGAAGCCGAAGTCGCCGAGCGACGCGCACAGGACGTCCGCGACGAGGGCCTGGTCCGATGCGACGACGATCCGGGGCACGGACGGCTCGTTCACCACGCGATCACCTGTTCAAGCAAGAGGGCGGTCGCGACCAACCCGGGCGAATGACCCCGATCTTGATGATGCCCGCGTCCCCGTCGCTCGACCATCGTAGTTCAAGAAGATCCAGATTGCGCCCCCCGAGAACCGCTCACCAGCCGCTGCACGCTCCTGGGAGGGAGCGGGCGGTTCTTCCACCCGGGAATGTCCCCCGTCCCGGCTGGACACCGCCCGGAGCTCGAACGCCGGTCCAACGACCGGCCTCGTGGCCCGCTGCGGCTGGTGAGCCTCGGCGCTCGTCGTCGGCGTGCAGGAATGATTGACGTTTCGACGGGGCACGCACAGGGTGTCGCTCGGCGGCGAGCGACGCGTGCCTCGGACGTCCTGACCCGGTCGTTCTGCCCAGGAGGCCTCGAGTCCCGGAAGGAGCGAGCCCCCATGACCGACGCGTGCGACAGACGGCTCCCGGTCGCGCCGCGACCATGACCAGCCGCGGTCGACCACTCCGCGTGCTCGTGATCGACGACCACGAGCTGTTCGCCGAGGCCCTCCGCAAGGCGCTGGAGTCCGAGAGCCCCACGGTGCACCGGCTCCTGCCCACCGACATCGCGAAGATGATGGCGGCAGCTCCCGCCGACGTCCGTCGGACCGGCGGCGACTACGACCTCGCCCTGCTCGACGTCGACCTGGACGGGTTCGGGGACGGCTCGAGGCTCATCGCACCGCTGGCCGAGGCGGGCACCGTGGTGGTGGTCCTGACGGGATCCGCCGACCGGGCCCGCTGGGGTGAGAGCGTTCACCTCGGCGCAGCGAAGGTGATCTCGAAGTCCGCATCGCTCGACGAGGTCAACGCCATCGTGCGTGGAGTCCGCGACGGCGCCCCCTTGGCGACTCGGTCCGAGCACGAACAGCTGCTGCGGGCCTGGTACGAACGCAAGCTGCGCGAGGAGCAACTCTGCCCGCGGCTCGAGAAGCTCTCGCCAGCCGAACGCGACCTGCTGCGCCAGCTCACGCTCGGCCGGACCTTCAGCGAGATCGCCGCGGCTCAGGACCTGTCGCCCGCGAGCGTGCGGACGCAGCTGAACGCCATCCTCAGCAAGCTGGAGGTCTCCTCGCAGATCGCGGCCGCGGGCCTCCGCAACGGGGCGGTACGGCGTCGGACCTGACTCCCCCGGGGTCCCAGGGTCGGGTCCACGGTCCTACTCGTCGGTCTCCACGCCGCCGGCGTCCTCGTTGCACTCGATCTGCGGTGGCTCCTCGCCGGGGAAGGCGAGCACGCTCATCGCGGGGAGGTGGTCGCCCCGCATGTCGAAGGAGAGTGCCGCGCGCCGGGACGATCGGGCGTGGGCGTCCAGGAACCGGTAGCCCGGCGTCGACCTGACGCCGACCGTGTACAGGCACTGGTCGAACCTGCTGATCTCCTCGACCGGCTCGCCGAGGTCGGCCACGTCCTCGCGGAGGTCGCGCACCTGCTGCAGGAGCGACCCGCGGGCAGCGACGGCGGGCCGGTCGACGCCTTCACCCGGGTCCGTGCCGCACGGTCCGGGCCCGAACGGGTGCTCGCCGCCGCGGAACGCGAGCACCATGTAGTCGGGGTCGTCCCACTCGCTGTGGTCGAGGTCGAGGGCCGGGTAGTGCACCCGCTCGTAGGGCCACAGGCCCTCGTCGACCAGGTAGCCGAGGTCTTGGTCCGCGTCCCCCGCCTCGGTGACCGGCAGCCAGGACAGGCAAGACTCCCAGTCGTCGAACCGCTCGGTCCGGTCCTCGACCCGCTGTTCGAGCCGCTCGAGCCGGTGCAGCCACCGGGCGAGTCGGGCGCGGGCGGGACGGGCGTCGTCGCCGGCGCCGTTGGGGTCGGCCGCCGCACTGAGGCACCGGCGCTCGGTCGCGAGCCGCAGCAGGTCCCACCGGGCGGCGGCGCGGCCCGGGCGGTGCCGCACCAGCGCCGGCCGCAGGTCGAGGTCGGTCCCGTCGCGCTCGTCGTACTCGAAGCCGAAGCGGTGCCGCGGGTCCCCCGCCCGGTCGACGCCGACACGGGTCGTGCAGCCGAGCAGCACGTCGAAACGGCGGGCCTGCACGTCGAGCACCCGCAGCCGGCGGGCGGTGCGGGCCAGCAGCGTCCGGACTGTCGTGGGCCCCGCTCGCTGGCGGGACGGCGGCGCGCCGGCGACCCGCCTCGCGGGTGGCGCCGCAGCCGGGTCCGCCGGCACCTGCGGTGGTGGCCGGAGCGCTCCCGCGGCGGTGCCGTCCTCGACCGCGCCGATGTCACAGGGACCGGGGCCGCGGGGCACGCCCCGGGCGTCGTGGGTGAGTACGTCGCCCCAGTCGACGTACGCCTCGAGCAGCTGCCCGGCGGGGAGCGGGTCGGGCAGAGCGGTGCGACAGGACCCTGCGGGGATCCGGTCCTCCAGCGGGCTGCCGGCGAGGGGCACGAGGACGAAGCCGTTCGGGTCGTCCTCGAGCTGGGCCAGCTCCGGGTCCTCCCCCAGCACGTCGGTGGCGTCCGCGAGGCCGCAGCTGGTGTCGGTGAGGAAGTTCCAGCCGCGCGACTGCGCGGCGTACACCCGGCAGGATCTCCGGGTGGGGATCGTGTCCCCGGTGACGCCTTCGTAGGACGGCGGCCCCAGCACGGAGCCGAAGCTGGTTATCGGTCCCGACGGGCCCAGGTTGCCGCCGACCGAGGCGATGTTGTCGACGACCGTGGACGACAGCAGCCAGAGCCGTCCGGCGGAGAGCAGCCCCCCGCCCTCGCCCTCGGCGTAGTTGTTGGTGACCGTCGAGTTGACCAGCACCAGGTTGCCGCGCGCCCAGACGCCGCCGCCGGCGTGCGCGACGGCGAGGTTCCGCGCGACCGTGGAGTTCACGAGGAGCACGTCGGCCTCGCCCGAGATCGCGCCACCACGGTCGTCGGCACGGTTCCCGGTCAGGGTGGAGTCGAAGACCGCGACGTCGCCGTCGAGCGTGAAGATCGCTCCACCCGGTCCGTCGGCGTCGCTGCCGTCGATGAGCGACTCGATGACCGTGACGTCGCCGTCCTCGTCGGCGTACAGCGCTCCGCCGTCGCCGTCGGTGGTGTTCCCGTCGACGTAGGAACGCACCACCAGGATGTCCCCGGTGGAGCCGATCGCGCCGCCGGACCCGTCGACGAGGTTGGTGCTGAGGACCGAGTCGTACACCTGGACGCCGCCGCGACGGGCGTAGATCCCGCCCCCGTCGTCGTTCGCCAGGTTGCCGTTGATCAGGCACCGGTGCACGGTCACCCGGCGCATCGAGAACACGCCACCGCCGGGCTCCTCGGCGAGGTTCTGCTTGATGACGCAGTCGGAGAGCATGATCTCCCCGCGCGACGTCAGGGCGGCGCCGGGGCCGTCCGAGCCGCCGCGCGTCAGGACCACGTTCCGCACGTCGAGCCAGCCGGTGCCGTCCTGGCGCAGCACCCGCTTCTCGAAGCAGGTCTGCCGGATCGTGTGCCCGCGCCCGTCGAGCACCATCGGGTACGGCGACTCCCGGATCGGGTCGCCGAGGTGGCAGTCACGCAGCGCAATGTCGGCACCCAGGTCGATCCGCGTGCGGGTCGGATCGGCCCATGCCCGGCGCAGCCCGACCTCGGAGGTGACGTCGTCGTCCCCCTGCGCGGGCGCGGGTCCACCGGCCACGACCAGCGCAGCCGACATGCCCACCACCGCGATCCGCCAGCGCATCCCGCTCCCACTCCCGGCGTCCCGGTCAGCCTAGGAGCGGGGCGGCGGATCCTCGGGGAGCCGCGCGGTGTCGGGTGTGGGCTGGTAGTCCCTGGCGAAAATGTCGTGATTCCGCCCCGAGATGCGCAGAAACGTCAGGGACTACCCGGCCGTGCGGTCCGCGTAGGCCTTCGCGGCGGTGTAGACCGAGTCCACGTAGGACTGGGCGTGGTTGTAGGAGAACACCGCGTCGGCCCATCCCGAGCCGGTGGTCAGGTCGTGGCCGTCGGCGCAGAGGTAGAGGACGGCGGCGTACGCCGCGTCGTCGAGGTCGTTCGGGTCGGCGGCGCCGTCCCCGTCGCCGTCGGCGCCCCAGGTCTCCCAGGTCGAGGGGATGAACTGCAGCGGTCCGACCGCGTGGTCCCAGTGCGGGTCGCCGTGCCAGGCGGTCGTCTCGGGCGTGGCCGGGATCGCGGCGTACCGGTGGCCGTCGAGCGCGGGGCCGAGGATCGGCGTGGACGAGTGCCCGTCGTCGCCCAGGGTGCGGCCGCCGATGGTGCCGTGCTGCGACTCCACCCAGCCGATGCCGGCCAGCGTCGTCCAGCCGACGTCGCAGCCGCGCGGCTCGGCGAGCTGTGCGTTCGCATAGGAGCGTACGGCGGTTGCCGGGATGCCCGCACGGGCGGCGGTGTCGGCCACCCACTGCGGGTCGACCCGCTGCGGCCCGACCGGCTTGCCCGGCTGCACCTCACCGTGGGCCTGCGCCGCCGGAACGGGTGCTTGGACGTACTGCCGGTCGGACACCACGTACGACGGCGCGGACAGCACGGTCTGCGAAGCGAGGTACCCGAGTCCCGCGACGACCACCAGACCGGTCGACAGGGACGCGATGGTGCGGGCAGGACTCATCCGAAGCGGCCGTGCACGTAGTCGCTCGTCCGGGGGTCCCGCGGGCTCTGGAGCATCGCACCAGTATCCCCGTGCTCGACGATGGTGCCGGGGGTGCCCTGCGATGCGAGATGACGATGACGATCGAGGTGCCGGGACGCCACGAGCCCGACTCCGTCCGCACACCTTCGCGTGCACACTAGGGTCGGAGGGCAGGCGGCATGGGGATCGGAGGACCGGTTCCACGGTGGTCCCGGGCGTGGAAGGCTCGCTGACGGACAGCGGGGCCGGAGAGGTGGCGATGACCGAGCAGCGACCGGCGGAGCCCGCCCGCGAAGGGACCGAGCTGACCCTGCTCCGGCTGACTGCGGACATCGCCGAGGAGCTGGTCGGGATCGACGGGCTGGACCGTGCAGCGCAGCACACGGCGGACCTCGTCGCGCGCCGCGGCGTCGCTGACGTCGTCGGGCTCTCGGTCCACTCCCGTCACGGCCCGGCGCGCCGACTCGGGTCCAGCGACGCCGGCCTCGCTGCCCTCGACCGTGTCGCATCCGCGTCCCTGATGACTCCCCGGGACGTGCTCCTGGCCGACGGCGAGGTGCTCGTCCTCCCGGCCACCCGCGAGGAGGCGCGATGGCCGGAGTGGGCGGCGGCAACGGCCACCGCCGGCCTGCACTCGGCGCTCTTCGTCGGCATGCCCCCAGCAAGGACCGACGTGACGGTGCTGGAGCTGTACGGGCGCCGGCCCGGGGCGTTTCCCCCCGCCGCCACGAGGGCGGCGAGCCACCTCGCCCACCAGATCGGCCTCCTGCTCCGACACGTCGATCGCGCCACGAACCTGACGGCCGCGCTGAACTCGCGCGGCGTGGTCGGGCAGGCCCAGGGCATGCTGATGGAGAGGTACGAGCTGGACGGCGACCAGGCGATGGCCGTGCTGCGCCGACACTCCCAGGAGACGCAGCTGAAGCTGCACACCGTGGCCGAGCTGGTCGTCGCCGGTCGCCGGCTCCACGCCGGGCGCGCCGACGACCCTTCCGCACCGCCACGCTGACGACGGATTCCACAGCAGATCAAGGGTCAGCCAGCGATCCCGGTAGCGCCGTTGCGGGGAACGCCTGATTTGACGCGCCTTTCACGATTTTTTTGCACAGGGGTGGCGTCATGGACCCGACCAAGGGAGCACTCGATGCACGCTCAGGCCACGATGCCGACGACGCTCCACGCCGCGGTCGCCGCGCGACGCGCGCTGCGGTCCCTTCTCCGCCCTCGCTGGGGAGCCCCAGCCGTCGCCGGGCTCATGGCCGGGTGGCCCCTCGGAACCGTCGATGGAGCCGCCTTCACGCTCACCCCGTCCGCCGCCGACGAGGGAGCACGACCGTGCCTGGCGATGCCGGACTGATCCGGATCGCGCTGGTGGAGGACCAGCCGCTGTTCGCGGAGGCCTTCGACATCGTCCTGACGCACGCAGGCCATGTCGTGCGCCGGGTGTCGCCGAGGTCGTCCTCGGTCGACCGCGTCGCCGCCGAGGTGCTGCGCCAGAAGCCACACGTCGCGCTGCTCGACCTGCCCCTGGAGCCCACGGACGGGGCGCACCTCGTCTGTCCCCTGGCGCTCGCCGGTGTCGCCGTGATCGTCGTGACCGCCGCCACCGACCCGGCGCGGCACGGCGAGTGCCTCCACCTCGGCGCGCGGGCGGTCGTGACCAAGTCCGCGCACCTGGAGACGGTCCTGAGCCGGATCCGCGACGTCGGGGCGGGTCGGCCGGCAGTGTCGCACGAGCAGCGCACGACCCTGCTCACCTGCTACCGGAACGAGCAGGCTCGCGACGCGAGGTCAGCCGCGCTGCTCCAGACGCTGAGCCCTCGCGAGAGCGAGGTCCTCGGGGAACTGATGCGAGGCACCAGTGTCGTGGAGATCGCCCGGGCTGCGTTCGTGGCCGAGGCCACGGTCCGGGCGCAGGTCCGCGCGATTCGGGTGAAGCTCGGCGTACCTTCCCAGCTCGGAGCCGTCGGTCTCGCGTTCCGGGCCGGATGGCGACCGCCAGGACCCTCGCACCCATGGCCCGTGTCCGCACATCCGTGACCCGGCACGGGTCGGTCGCGTCTGCCGGGCCTGCCGGTGGGGCCACGGATCCGCTACGGTGTGGCGGGAGCCCCTGAGCGTCGCGTCATGGCAGCCACCTCAGCGGAGGGAACGCCGGAGTGCACGGTCGCCGGCCGAGTTGAGGAAGCATCATGGAGCGGTGCGGCGCGAACGTCGGTCCGTCGGCACGCGGTCCGCGATCGACCTCGTTCCGGATGTCGCCGTGACGCCCGCCGCCGAGATCCTGATCTCGCTAGTGGACGAGGTCAGGTCCGAGCTGAGCCTGCCGGAGCTGCTGTGCCGGGATGCGTGCCGGCGCCTCCCCATCTCGGCAGCGGGTATCGCTCTGATGAACCGCGACGGCGTCATCGAGCTCGTCGTGGGTTCCGACGAGCGGGCCACCGAGCTCGAGGATCTCCAGCTCACCCTGGGTGAGGGTCCGTGCGTCGACTCCTTCGCGACAGGACGCCTCGTGCTGCATGCAGACCTGTCGGCCCCGGGTTCCGACCGGTGGCCGGCCTACACCCCCGCTGCCCTCCAGAAGGGGGTCCGCGGGCTGTTCTCGTACCCGCTGCGGATCGGTGGCATCCGCCTCGGCGTGCTCGACCTGTACCGCGACCAGCCCGGCCTGCTCGACGATGCCGACCTGAGCCTCGCGCTGCACTACGCAGACGCCGCGGTCATGCTCGTGCTCTACCTCCAGACCGGGGACCACGACGGCACCGGCGGCGAGCCGGACGCCCTGGCGATCGGCCGGCTGGAAGTGGAGTTCGAAGGACATCCCGAGGTCCACCAGGCGACCGGCATGGTGTCGGTGCAGGCAGGCGTCGGGTTGACCGAGGCGCTCCTGCTGCTCCGCGCGCGAGCCTTCGCCGACGGCCGATCGGTCGCCGAGACCGCTCGCGGTGTCGTCGACAGAGTGATTGTCTTCTACTGAGCAAACCGTCGGCCACCACCGACACGGAGAGGAGAACGCGTTGTCCCGAGAACAGCTGTTGGCCGCGACGTTCGTCGAGCTGGCGGACACGATCGGCGACGACTTCGAGGTCCTGGACTTCCTCCAGAACCTGGCGACCAGATGCACCGAGATCCTGGGCGCCACGGCTGTCGGGGTGATCCTGGCCGACCAGCGCGGCACCTTGCAGTTGGTCGCGTCGACCACCCACACCTCCCAGGTGCTGGAGCTGGTCGCGATCGCGATCTCGGAGGGGCCGTGCCTGGATGCCTGGCGCTCGGGTGCTCCGGTCGTCAACGTGGGCTCCGAGGAGGCGGCGCTGCGCTGGCCCCGCTTCACCCGGGAGGCTCGCAGCCTGGGGTTCGCGTCCGCCCAGGTGGTGCCGATGCGGATGCGGTCAGACGTGCTGGGCGCCCTGAACCTGCTGTACCACGAGCCGACCGTGTTGGGCCCCGACGACGTGGCGGTCGCGCAGGCGCTGGCAGGGGTGGCCACGATCGGCCTGCTCCAGGAGCGGACGCCACGGCAGAAGGAGATCCTCGCCGAGCAGCTCCAGACGGCCCTGGCCCTGCGGGTGGTGGTCGAGCAGGCCAAGGGTGTGGTGGCCGAGCGCACCGGCCTCTCCGTCGAGGACAGCTTCGACCGCCTCGCAGTGCTCGCGCGGCGGCAGGGACGACCGTTGAGCGACGTCGCCACCGACGTGCTGGCCGGGCTCGTGGAGGTCCTCGCCCTGGACGAGGAGCGCAATTGACTCCTCCGTCGAGCCCGCGGTGACGGGCCGGCCGGGCTGCCGCGCGTTATCCTGAACGAGCGGTCAGAGAGGTGCTGCGCCCGGGTTTTGTCGAGCAAGGGGGCCCAGGCCAACGCATGACGCAGCATCGAGAGGTCTCCATCAGCCTGCTGGGCGAGCTCGAGGTGGTCCGCCTCGACGGCACCACCGTCCCGGCTGACGAGTGGCGCACCGGCAAGACCATGGACCTGCTCCGGCTGCTCGCTCTCAGCAATGCGCGGCCCGTACGCGTCGACAGCCTGATCGGCAAGCTCTGGCCCGACGCCGCGCCCGAGCGGGCCGGCGCGAGCCTGCGCACCGCATCCAGCCAGATCCGACGCGCGATCCAGCACCAGTGCATCGAACGCTCACCGGACGGCCTCGTGCTGCGCGACGCGTGGGTCGACGTCGGGGCGTTCGAGGAGGCCGCCCAGCGCGTCAAGGCCGCGGACCACCTCGGTCAGCACGCCCGGGTCCTCGAGGAGGCGCGGGTCGCTGAGCGCCTCTACCGCGCGGACTTCCACGCCAACGACGACGACAGCGACTGGGCGCGCGCCGAGCGGGAGCACCTGGTCCTGATCCGGCTGGAGCTCGTCGCTGACGCTGCGGCGGCCGCGATCGAGCTGGGCTCGTTCCGCGAGGCGCTGGAGCTGGCCGGGACGGCCGCGCGGATCGACCGGGTGTCGGAGTCCGCCCACCGGACCCTCATGCGTGCGTACGCCGAGCTCGGTGACATCGGCAGCGCCCTACGCGTGTTCGAGACCTACCGCGCCTACCTGGCCGACGAGTTCGGCGCGGATCCGTCGTACCAGACCCGCGACCTGCACCTGAGGTTGCTGCGGGGCGGCACCTCCTGACCACGACGACCCCGCCGACGGGTGTCTCGCGGCCCGGGCGTCGTGCTCACCGGGGCCCGACACGCCCGTCAGGCAGGACCGTCACGACGCCGTGACCTCCGCATCCGACCTCAGGATGCAGAACTCGTTGCCCTCCGGGTCTGCGAGCGTGACCCAGCCGGACCCGGGCCCGTGGATCCCGCGGTGGTCCTCCACGACCGAGGCGCCGTGGCCGACCAGGGTCTCGAGCTCCTCGTCCCGGGTGGCGGCGCGCGGGCGGAGGTCGAGGTGCAGCCTGTTCTTCACCGACTTCTGGTCCGGCACCTCGATGAAGAGCAGCCGGTGACCGGTCTCGGGGTCGCGGATCATGCACTCCACGTGACCGGGCAGGTTCGGGTCCCCCTCGAGGTCGACGTAGCCGAGCACCGGCTTCCACCACTCCGAGAGCTCGTAGGCGTTGCGACAGTCGATGGTCGTGTGCGCGATGAAGGTCGTCATGCCGCCAGCCTCGCGGTGACCGCGGCTCGCCTCAACCGGTTTGGGGCGCGACCTACCGCCTCGTCCTCGACCGCCGCAGCAGGAACGGCGGCACCATCACCGTGAGCGCCAGCGCGATCGCGGCGACCCAGGCCGCCGCGGTCGCCTGGCCGGAACGCCCACCGGTCAGCTGCAACGGTGTCGCCGTCGCGCCAGCTGCCGTGCCCGTCGCAGGATCGACGGCACCACCCGTCGTACCGCCGGTCAGTGGATCGATCGCGCCGGGCGCGTCACCACCGGCCCCGGTGCCGCCACTCCCCCCGGTCGCACCGGGTCCGCCTGCTCCTCCGGTGCCGCCGCTGGTGCCGGTCCCCCCGCTCGCGCCGGTGCCGCCCCCGCTGTTGGTGGTGGTGCAGTCCGACCCGATCCTGTCGCACTTGCTCGGCATGGGCGCCGACTGGAGGATGTCGAGCGCCGGGTTGTCGCAGTCGCTGATCGACGGCGACCTCACCGCTCCCGGGATCCGCTTCACCTGGTCGAACCCGGCCAGCACCAGGTTCTTGGGAAGCGGCGAGTAGCCCAGGATGTCGGCCTTCTGCTGCCCCGCACACAGGAAGTAGTTGATGAACGTCGAGAGGGTCTTGCCCTTGTCGGCGTTGAACGGCGAGTCCGTCGACGTCGGCACGACCATGTAGCTGTAGCTCGACATCGGGTACGTGCGCGGGTCCCGGTTCGTGTACACCGACTCGAGGTTCTGGGTCAGGTCGCTGTTGATCTTCGCGCCGGTGAGCGCGACCGCGACGTTGCCGGCCGTGGGCTGCGAGTAGTAGCCCGCCTTGTTCAGCAGCGACACGACGGGGAAGTCGATGCGCTTGGCGTAGGCGTACTCGACGTACCCGATCGAGCCGGCGCCGTACGACGCGGAGACGTAGTTCGCGACGCCGTTCGAGCCGACCTGGGCCTTGGAGCTGCCGAACGACGGGTAGAACGACACGCTCGGGCAGTCGCTGCCCGACAGGTGCAGCTCGGACCGGATGAACGGGCAGTAGATGCTGTTGGCCTGGCTGCGCATGTACAGCGAGAACTGCGCGGACGCGCCGGCGCCGTCCGACCGCACGACCGGAATGATCGGGATGTCGGGCAGCGGCTTGCCGTAGTCCTTCTCGATGGCCGGGTCGCTCCACCGCGTGATCGCTCCGGTGAAGATCTTGGCGAGGGTGGTGCCCGACAGCCGCAGGTCGCGGACCCGCTGGCCGCCGACCGTCAGGTTGTACATGAACGAGGTGCCGCCGGCGACGATCGGCAGGTAGGCGAAGTCGCGGCTGGGCACCTCGGCCTGCTGCCCCGGCTCGGGCGGGTTCTGGAACGGGATCTCGGTGTTGGCGAAGTCCACGGTGCCCTGGATGAACTGCGACCGGCCGTCGGTCGACCCGGTGCCGGCGAAGTTCACGACGACGCCGGAGGCGCGGACGTCGGCGCGCCAGGCGTCGACGGCGACCTGGCTCCAGGTCGAGCCGGCGCCGGAGATCGGCACGTAGCTCTCGGACGCCTGGGCGGGCACGGGGGCGAGGAGCGCGCCGACGAACAGCACGACGGCGATGATGCGCTTCACGACATGTCTCCTTCGAGGGAACCGACGTTCACGGCGTTCGGCGCGGGTGCGAGCCCCGCGGTGACGGCCAGGCGGCGCTGCTGGCGCCGACTCAGGTGGCCCGGCGGCTTGCCGCCGATGACGCGGGCGAGGCCGAACAGCACGACGACCAGCACCAGCAGGACGACGGCGGCGCCGAACGCCCGGGCGATGGCCTGGTCCAGCGGCAGCCGCATCTCGTTGAACACGAACAGCGGCAGCGAGACCTGCGGCCCGTGGAAGGCGTCGTAGTTGAGCTCGGAGGTCGACCCGGCCACCAGCAGCACCGGCGACGTCTCCCCGATCACCCGCGCGACGCCCAGCAGCACCGCGGTGACGAGTCCCGACCGCGCGGTGGGGAGGACGACGCGGCGCACCGTCTGCCACTGGGTGGTGCCGAGGGCGAGCGACGCTTCCCGCAGGCCTCCCGGCACCAGCCGGAGCACGACCTCGGCGGTCGTGACGACGACCGGGATCATGCTGACGCATAGCGCGAGCGAGGCGGCGAAGCCGCTGCGCTCCTGGCCGAACTTGAGGATCAGCATCGAGTAGATGAACAGGCCGGCGACGATCGTCGGCACCGCACTCATCGCCTCGACCACGGTCCGGACCACCCGGGCGAGCCGGCCGCGCACCTCGCTGAGGTAGACCGCGGTCGCGATCCCGAGCGGCACGCTGGCGATCATCGAGATCGCGACCTGCTCGAGGGTCCCGACCATCGCGGCCCAGATGCCGCCCTGGTCGAGCGACGCGTCCGGGCCGATGTACGCCGTCGTGTCGTGGTAGAAGTTCACGTGCTTCAGGGCCGTCCAGCCCCGCACCGCCGTGAACACCACGATGCCGGCCAGGCAGGCGACCAGGATCGCGCCCGCCGTCGTGACCAGCGCCCCGACGATCCGGTCGACGACCGCGATCCGGTCCAAGGTGGTCGCGCTCGCGGCGGCGAGCAGGACGAGGAAGACGGCGTACCAGCTGAGCCAGAAGCCGATGGTCCCCGTGATCGGGAGCAGCTGCTGGTACATCAGCCACACCAGCGCGAGGGCGCCGAACGCGGCCGAGCCGACGTGCAGCACCAGCTCGGTCGAGACGCCGCCGACCTTGACCTTGCGGGGAGCCGTGGCAGCCATCAGATCTCCGTCGCCGAGCCGGAGCGGGACCGGCTCACCACGATGCCGGCGAGCGTGTTGATCACCAGGGTGAACAGGAACAGCACGAGGCCGGCGCCGAGCAGGCCGGACAGCGCGACGCCGCCGGACTCGGAGTAGCGCGACGCGATGTGCGAGGCGATCGTGTTGGTGCCGCTCTGCAGCGGGTGCGTGGTGAACTCGAACATCGGCGAGATCACGGCGTACACGACGATCGTCTCGCCGAGCGCCCGCCCCAGGCCGAGCATGATGCCGCCGACGATGCCGCTGCGGCCGAACGGGATCACGACGGTCCGGATCATCCCCCACCGGGTGGCGCCCAGGGCGATGGCGCCCTCGCGCTCGCCGATCGGCGCCTGCGCGAAGACCTCGCGCATGATCGAGGTGACCGTGGGCAGCACGACCACGCCGACGGCGATGCCCGCGATGAACGCCGAGGACGTGTACGACGACGGCGAGTCCGGGGTGTTCACGCGCAGGAACGGCAGGACGGGACCGAAGTGCACCGAGATCCACTGCGCCACCGTCAGCAGGTGCGCCTGGAGGAAGAACAGCGCCCACATCGCGTAGATGATCGACGGCACCGCGGCCATCAGGTCGACCAGTGTGATGAGCGAGCCCTTGATCGAGCGGGGTGCGTACTCACTGATGAACAGCGCGGCGCCGAAGCCGACCGGCACGGCGACCACGAGGGCGAACAGGCCGATCAGGAATGTGCCCCACAGCAACGACGCGATGCCGAACGTGCCGGCCTCCGGCAGCCACTGCCACTCGGTGATGAACGAGAGGCCCTGCTGGTGCAACGCCGGCCAGGCGCCGATCAGCAGGAACAGTCCGATCAGACCCATGACGACGAGCGTCGAGATCGCGGCCGAGCGCGCCGCCACGACGAACGTGACGTCCTGGGGCGTCGGGCGCGCCGAGATGACGCGGCGGGTGGCTGCCGTCCGGACCGGCGGGTCGACTGAGATCGTCATCCGAAACGGCCGTTCACGTAGTCGGAGGTCCGCTCGTCCTGGGGCCGCTCGAAGATGTCCTCGGTCCGGCCCTGCTCGACGATGTAGCCGGGCTTGCCCTCGGCCGCCAGGAAGAACGCGCAGTGGTCGGAGACCCGGTGCGCCTGCTGCATGTTGTGCGTGACGATCACGACCGTCACCTCGCCCGCGATCGAGCGGATCGTCTCCTCGACGCGACGGGTGGAGGTGGGGTCGAGCGCCGAGCACGGCTCGTCCATGAGCAGCACGTCGGGGCGTACGGCGAGGGCGCGCGCGATGCACAGCCGCTGCTGCTGTCCCCCGGAGAGCGAGGAGCCCGGCGTACCCAGGCGGTTCTTGACCTCCTCCCAGAGACCGGCACTGCGCAGGCTGCGCTCGACCAGGTCGTCCGAGGTGCTTCGTCGGGTCCTGCGGCCGGTGAGCCTGAGCCCGGCGAGCACGTTGTCGTGGACAGACATGGTCGGGAACGGGTTGGCCTTCTGGAACACCATCCCGATCCGGCGCCGACTCTCGATCGGCCGCAGCTCCGGGTCGTAGATGTCGTGGCCGTCGAGGAGCACCTGCCCCGCCAGGCTCGCCCCCGGGACCAGCTCGTGCATCCGGTTGAGGATGCGCAGGAATGTCGACTTGCCGCACCCGGACGGGCCGATCAGCGCGGTCACCTCACCGGCGGCCATCGCCAGGTCGACGTCCTCGAGCACCTGGTGATCGCCGAACCAGGCGCTCACCCGCTCGGCGACCAGGGCCGCGGGCAGGCGCGGCTGCGCTGCCGGAAGGACCAGCGTCGCGTCGTCCGTCATGGTCATGGATTCGCCTTTCGTCACAAGGTGTTGGGGAGCAGGACGGCGAGGTTCTCGAAGACGTTCCAGAGGATCGCCAGGAGCACGGGGACGGCGCCGATCCAGACCGCGCGGACGTCGAACCTCAACGCCCCCCAGGTCACGAGCGCGGTCACGAGCAGCAGCAGCTGGGCCCACAGCAGGAGCGCCACACCGCGGCCGGAGCTGCCGGCTCCCGGGGCGTCGTCCGCCGTGGCGGCCGTCCCCGTCGACGCCGGCTGTGCCGTGCCGTCGAGCTGCGCTGTGACGGTGAGGCTGCGGCTGGGGGTGATCGCCGGGTCGGACGTGATCAGCGTCAGTCGGGCGGGGACCTGCTCGATCTCGGTCGCCGGGGCGTCGGTGGTGCGCACCAGGTCGACGACGTAGGTGAACTGGCCCTGGCCGGTGGTGACCAGGATCCGGTCACCCGGCTCGAGCTGGTCGAGGTTCCGGAACGGCGCGCCGAACGTCGCCCGCCGCCCCACCAGGACCGAGACACCGGTCTGGCCGGGCAGCACCGAGTCGGGCTCGAGGCCGGGACCGCCGATGGTCTGCTCGGACGCGCTGCCCTCGACGAAGACCTGCTCGACCCCGATCCGCGGGATCTCGACGATGCCGAGCGGGGTGCCGTCGGGGATCACGCCCGCGACCGGGACCGTCGCCTGCGCCAGCGTCTCGTCGAGCTGCTGGTACAGGACGTCCTGGCTCCGGTTGGCGGCGAGGCCCGACCCGACGAACAGGTACAGGCCGAACGCCGCGAGCAGCAGGGTCAGCGTGATCAGCCCGAACGCCACCACCGTCGCGCCCGTCACCTCGAACGGCTTGCGCGGCGGACGCGCCTTGCGGGGCCGGCGCGGAGCACGCATCCCCCGGCGCGGCTTCGGGGCACGACCCTGCTGGACCTCCTCGCTCAGCGTCGCAGCCACTGCGGCCCCCGGCCGGTCCGGCTCAACCAGAGCACCAGCGGTCCGGTCGCCAGCGCGACGAGCGCGACCAGCCCGAGCACCGGCAGCGTGAGCATCCGGCCGCCGGCGGCCTGCGGACCGACCGTCAGCATCGTCGGGCCGAGGTCGCCGTCGGCGGTCTTCGGACCGGTCGTGCTGCCCGTGGGCTCGTCCGACCTGGAGGCGGGCCCTGCCGTGATCGGCGGGGCGCCGCCCCCTCCACCGGGGGGTGCACCCGGCGGGTCTGTGGAGTCACCACCGTCGCCGCTCCCGTCGCCGCCGCCGTCGTCGCCGAGGTCCGTCCATCCGGCGAGGACGGCCTTGCGGGCCTCGGCGACCTGGGCGACCAGGTCCTGGGAGAGGGGCGCGTGGCCGGGCGGCAGCATGCCGACCTGCTCACCGGGCTGCTGGCCGGCCCGGGCGACGTACGCCAGCAGGTCGGCCATCTCCTGGCGCTCGTCCTTCGGCGCCCTGGTCGAGAAGGCGCCGGAGATCTGCAGGGACAACGGGTAGCTGCCCGCAGTGTCGTCCGTCGGGTCGACGGCCCGGGTCACACCGTCCGCGCCGACGGTGCCGTGCTTGATCGCGGTCAGCATCGCGGCGTCGGTCGGCTTCACGTACCGGCCGTCCGCGTTCTCGAGCGCCGCGGTCGAGAGCTGGAACCGCGCCGCCGACGCAGCGTCGATGATGCCGATCACCTCGCGTCGGCCCGGGTTCTGCCGGGGTGGCTTGGTGACGACGTTGACGCCGCCCTCCTGGGTCACGATCGCGCCGGGGAACTGCGCGAGCGAGAGCTGGCGCGAGAGCGTGTCGAGCTCCTGGATCGGCGCGTACGTCTCCGACATCAACGGGTCGAGCAGCGGGAAGCTCGCGAACGGCAGCGCGACCTTCCGGTAGTTGGCGTTGACCGTCATGCCCCACGGGTCGGGCTTGCCGGCGATGAACTCGCGGGCATCCTTGTCCGCCTCGATCCAGCGGGTCAGGGCGAGCGTCGTGTCCGACAGGTCGCCCAGGATCAACGGGTGGTTGCCGGGCGCACCGCCCGGCCAGGCGACGCCCGGATTGAGCTCCTTGAACTCGGGGTCACGGAAGAGGTTGACCGGGTTGCCGATCACGGCCGGGTTGCCGCCGGACCGGTAGGAGCCGGTGATCAGCTTGGCGACCAGGCGCGGGTTGAGCTTCATGTCCGTGACCGGCTTGCCGTTCGCGTCGTCGATCTGGAACGCGACCACCATGCCGGTGACCGAGAGCGGCGCGTAGACCACCCCGCGGCCGTCGGCCGCATCAGCGTCGAGGGGGTCGATGACGAGGCCCGCGTCCGTCGTACCGGAGGCGACGTCGGAGCGGGTCTGCGGCTCACCGATCGCGGTGTAGTCCACGAGCACCTTGTCGCTGGCGAGGGTGCAGGTCTTCGCCCGCCAGCTCGCCATCGCGCGCGCAGCGACGGGGCTGCCCTCGACCCGCAGGGAGGCGCCAGTGAGCGGGCACGCGTCGTCGACCGGCAGGAACGTCAGCGGTACGACGGTGCGCCGCTCCCATGCCCAGGGCGCGTCCATCAGGTCCTCGGTGGCACCCTGCGGGCGGCCGTAGTTGGGGACCACGACGATCGAGCACGGCGCGGTCACGTCGCAGCCGAGGCCCGCCGACTCGCGCTTGGTGAACAGCTGGATGGAGACCTGGCCGGTCCCGTCGGCCGCAGTGACGTTGTCCTGCCAGTTGGCGGGGCCGTCGGGTGTCGCGTCGTAGGGATCGGTCTGCCCGGGGTAGGTGAACGGCAGGACCGTCGGCACTGCCGGGTTGGAGTCCGTGGCGTCGACGCCACGGAAGCCCGGCGATCCGTAGCAGTCGCTCGAGCTCGCGGGGTCGGATCCGCGGCACTCGTAGACCCGCACCGGGTTCTCGGTGTTCACGTCGAGGGAGTCGCCGGAGTTCTGCAAGCGGTCCGACGAGCTCGGGAGGAAGCCCGCCCACGACACGACCACCGTCTGGTTCACCAGGTCGGTGGTCCTGGTCACGGTGACGGTCGCGCCGTCACCTCCCCCCGGCGCCGGCACGGTCACCGGCCCGGGCTCCTCCCGCGTCGGCGCCGGCGGCGCCGCGGCCCATCCCGGGACGACCGGGAGGAGAACCGCGACGGCAAGCACCGCAGGGATGGCTCGGATGCACCCAATCCGCATGGTCGTCTGCTTTTCCTTCTCGTGGTGGGCATCGCGGGGTGGCGGCGAGGACCGCCACCCCGCGATGCCGGGTCAGCTCCGTCGGTCAGCTGGGCTGACCGCAGTAGCGCGACGCCGAGGTGTCGTCACCGAGGGGCGTGTTGCCGAACGGGATGAGCAGCTCGTCCGCGTGCTGGCAGAGGAAGCCACCAGCCTTGAAGATCGACTTCAGCCCGTCCGGCGCGTCGTTGCGCACGGCGTTGAAGAAGATCCGGCCGAAGGACGCGCTCCCGCCGGTCGTGAACGCCGGGTTCAGCACCTGGTAGGTGACACCGTTCAGCGTCGATGTCGTGGTCGGGGCGGTCATGGTGTTGACGAACCCGATGTGGGCGCCACCCCGCAGGTCCTGGATGCCCGGCGGCTCGTTGACCTGGGCGGCCCACTTGGTCACCGCGTAGGGCAGGATCCCCTGGGGGTCGCCCGCCATGCTCTCACCGTCGTTCTGCTGGCCGTCGAACACCGTGGGCAGCCCGGCGCAGCCGGCCTGCACGTTGTTGAGGTTGGTGCCGATCGCCTGGAGGAAGAAGGTCAGCGTCGCCGCGGACGCCGGCGGCAGGTAGACGTGGATGTCGCCGGCCTGGCCGCCCACCTCGCTCCAGTCGGTGGTCGTGCACTCGAAGATGTCCTTGAGCTGCGTCGTGGTCAGGGGGGTGGTCGGCGCGTACGCGTTGCCGATCACGCCGTAGCTGACCGCGTCGCGGCTCTGGGCGTAGAACGTCAGGTTCGCCTCGGCGGCGGCCGTGCCCTTTGCCCGGCTCGAGCGGACGAAGTCGACGCAGTACTCGCTCGGGTCGACCGTGCTCTTCTGGTTGAGCGTGATCGCCGTGACGCCGGCGTTCGCGCCGTTCGGACGGGCCACGGTGCAGCCCGGCTTGGTGGTGATGTTCTCGCCGGCAGCACCCGTCACCGGGTTGATCGCGTCGTAGGACGCGATCACCCGCGTCGGAGCCGGAGACTGCGCGTTGTACTTGTCGGCGAGGTTGTTCGTCAGCTCGGCGAACGCGTCGGCGCCGACGGCGGAGTAGATCTGCGCTGCGGTCTTGCCCGCCGGCGGCGTTCCCGGCTGGCCGGGCACCGGGTCGGCGGTCGCGGCGCCGGTGCCGGCCAGCGCGAGCGAGGCGGCCGCGCCGGCCACCGCGAGGACGGAGACGAGACGTCGGTTCATCGGGAGTCCTGTTCTGGAGGAGGATCGGGTACGGCGGCTCATCACTTCACCTGCAGCAGGGCCAGCGAGACGCGCCTCGCGCTCAGCACCTTCACCGAGACCGTGTGCGAATCGGCGGCACCGAGGGCGAGCTTCTTCACGATCGTCCCGGTCTTCGCCGCCTTCGTGTTGAAGGTGGTCTTCTTGCCATCGACCACGACCTGGGCCTTGCCGGCCTTCGGTCCGGTGCTGAAGGTGATGACGACGTGGTCGCCGACGACGGTCACCGTCGCGGAGGAGCCCTTCTTCGTGCTCGCGATGCCCTTCTTGCCCGGCGCCTTGGCGAACGCGTAGGTCTTCCAGCTGCCGGACTTGGTGACCCGCTTGTCGGTCCAGCCGTACTTGCCGGCCTCGAGCGCACCGTCGGGCACGTCCAGGCGGCCTGTCGGAGCGAGCGCCACACCGCGGAACTCGGTGTTCGCGTCGGCGGTCGCCAGCACCGTGGGGTTGCTCGGGTCGAAGGCGTTGCCGGCGCCGTTCGGGTCGGTCAGTGCCAGCAGCTCGGTCGGCGTGGTGACGGCCAGGCTGACCTGGCCGCCGGAGACGTCCGCCACCAGGCCGGTCGCGCCCTCGACGTCCACGTGGCCGGCGCTGGCCCACCTCGAGCCGTTGTACCGGTACTTGTCGACGGTGCCGCCCCGCTGCGAGGAGTTCGCGAGGTAGAGCGTGTCCAGCTCGGTCCCCGCGAAGTCCGCCGACGTCAGGTTGAGGAACGCGTAGCCGTAGGTCAGGAGATCCTCCGGCAGGCCGGTGAGGTCGGTGAGCGTCGCCGAGCCCTTCGGTGTGCCGGTTCCGACCGCGGCGAGCCGGTTCGCCAGGATGCCGCTGGCGAACAGCTGGCCGCCCTGGACGGTCAGCGCGCCGAGGTTCGCGGTCGCGCCACCGGCGATGGAGGTGACCGTCCCGGAGCCGATCGCGGTGGTCAGCACGCCGCCGTCGCCGCCGGCCGCCCAGACCTGCTTGCCGTTGGTCACGGCGGAGCGGATGATCGCCGGCCCGCCGGAACCCAGGGTGGTGCTGGTGTCGAGCTCGCCGTCGGCGTCGACCACGCCGACGACGCGGGCGACCGAGGCGGGGTCCGACGCCGTCAGCGACATCCCACCGGGACCGGTCGTGCCCGGTGCCGCGGCGTACCCGGTCAGCGCGAGGAGCCTGCCGTCCGGGGAGTTCGTGATCAGGCCCTCGGACCGGGACTGGCCGGCCGCGGTGAGCGGCTTGTTCGCGCCGGCGGCGGCGGTCGGGAGCGCCACGCTCGAGACCGCGTCACCGTCGGGGGTGAACTCGTCGAGGAACACCGGCGCCGCGGCGTTGCTCAGCGCGGAGGCACCGTCGCCGACGCGGTAGACGACCAGGTTGCCGCCGGTGAACTTCGCAGCCTGGGCCTGGGTGGACGACAGCAGCGGGACGGCGGCCACGGCGAGGGACAACGCCGCGGTGACACCGAGGATGCGCAGGGGTGTGCGCATGGAGACCTCACTTCGACAGAGGGACCGGACACCCGAGAGAAACCCAGTAAATACACTGGATTGGTCGAAATAATGTGGTTAACAGGCCCGACGGTCAAGCGACTCGTCGAAAAAGTCCACGTCCGGCGGGGCGAGGGGACGAGAAAGGCCCGGACGGTCTACTCGAGGTAGTCCGTCCGGGCCATGCCGGTGCTCGGGTCGGTGCTACTCGGCGCCGTGCGCCGCGATGAACGCGAGGATCCGCTCGGCCAGCTCGGGCCGGCACACGACGACGTCGGGGAGGTAGACGTCCTCCTGGTTGTACGCCAGGGGTGAGCCGTCGACGCGCGAGGTGAACAGGCCGGCCGCGCGGGCAACCGCGACCGGCGCGGCGGAGTCCCACTCGTACTGACCGCCGGCGTGCACGTAGGCGTCGGTGACGTCGCGGGTCACGGAGATCATCTTCACGCCGGCCGAGCCCATCGGGACCAGCTCCGCGTCGAGATCCTCCGCCAGGGCGTGCACGAACGCCGGCGGCCGGCTGCGCGAGACCGCGATCCGCGGGCGGTCCGAGGTCGAGGGCGGCACCACGGGCGGCGTACCGGTGTTGAACGTCTCCCCGAGCACGGGCTGCGCCACGGCTCCGGCGACCAGGTCCCCGTCCTGCCAGAGCGCGACGTGCACGGCCCAGTCGTCGCGCGGCACCTCGGAGAACTCGCGGGTGCCGTCCAGCGGGTCGACGATCCAGACCCGGCTGCTGGTGAGCCGCACCTTGTCGTCCTTGCCCTCCTCGGAGAGCACCGCGTCTCCCGGGCGGTGCTCGGCGAGCAGGTCCATCAGCAGCTCGTGTGCGGCGCGGTCACCGGCGTCCTTGAGCTCGCGTCCCTCCAGGCCCTCGCCGCGGACCTCGAGCAGCCGCTCCCCCGCGACGGTCGCGAGCCAGGTCGCGAGCACGTGGTCGTCGGTGGCGGCTTCGGCGGGCGGGTTTCCGGGTTCGAACGTCACGGCGGTCACCCTAGCCCGCAGCGGCGATCCCCTCGGCGGCGAGGCTGCGCCGCAGCTCGGCCAGGTCGTCGTCGGCGCACCACCGGACGGCGCGCATCCCCGACGCCCGGGCCGATGCGAGGTTCTTCTCCGAGTCGTCGACCAGGAGCAGCGCCTCAGGCGGCAGCGCGAGCCGCTCGGCGACCGTCTCCAGGAACGCCGGCTCGTCCTTGGTGGCACCCAGGTCGCAGGAGCAGAACGCGGAGTCGAACAGGTCGGCGTACCCGAGCTCGTCGAGGAGGTACGCCGCGCGCACGTCGTTCTGGTTGGTCGCCAGGTGACAGGCGACGCCCGCGGCGCGCAGCTCGCGGACCAGCGCCACGACGTCGGGCTGGACGACCGCGTGCCGCCAGTGCTCGACGAGATCGCCCTCGCGACCGCGGAGGCCCCAGCGCGCACACACGTCCGCCACCACGTCGCGGAAGCCGAGCCGACCGCGCAGTGCCGGCTGCTCGGCGTCGAACAGGTCCTCGAGGAATGCGTCGCCGTCGGCGGCAGGGACGAACCCGCGCAGCCGGTCCAGCCAGTCGTCGGCGTTCACCTGCAGCACGCCGTCGGCGTCCACCAGAATCGCCCGCACCCCGGTGTCCATGTCAGGAGTTGAAGTCCTGCTGGGTGCGCTCGAGACCGTCGGTCACCAGCGACTCGACGGCGTCCGCCGCCTTGTCCACCTGGAACGGCAGGATCTTCTTCTCGCTCGACGAGTAGCTGGACAGCACGAAGTCGGCGACGTCCTGGCGACCCGGCGGGCGGCCGATGCCGACCCGGACCCGGGCGAAGTCGCCGGTGCCGAGCGAGGAGCGCATCGAGCGGAGCCCGTTGTGGCCGTTGTCGCCGCCGCCGACCTTCACGCGCATGGTGTCGAAGGGGATGTCCAGCTCGTCGTGGACGGCCACGATCCGCTCCGGCGGCACCTTGTAGAACGTCGCGAGCTGCTTGACCGGCCCGCCCGACTCGTTCATGTACGACCGCGCCTTCATGAGGACGACGCGCGGGCCGGGCGTACCCGGGGCGCCGAGCCGTCCCTCGACGACCTCGGCCCGTCCGGACTTGTGCGAGCGGAAGGACGCGCCCATCCGCTGAGCCAGCTCGTCGACGACGAGGTAGCCCACGTTGTGGCGGTGGCCGGCGTAGGAAGGGCCGGGATTCCCCAGCCCGACCACCAGCCACACCGGCGTGGAGTCGGCCACGGAGTCCCGGCCCTTTCTCGTGAACAGGCGGAGGATCACCCCTCCGACGCGGCCTCGCCCTCGGCAGGAGCGTCGCCCTCGGCGCCGACCTCGTCGACGTCGTTGTCGGACTCGTCGCGCTCGATGCCGGCCTCGGCCTCGGCCTCCTCGAGCTCGGCCTCCAGGGCCTCCTGCGACTGCTGCTCGGTGATGTTCACGACCAGCGCCTCGGGGTCCAGGAGCAGGGTGCTGCCGGACGGCAGCTTGAGGTCGGAGGCGTGGATCTGGGTGCCTGCGGCGGCGCCCTCGATGTCGACCTCGATGAACTCGGGGATGTGCGTGGCCTCGGCCTCGATCTGGATCGTGGCGTTCTCGGTGACGACCAGCGTCTCGCGGACGGCCTCGCCCACCAGGTGGATCGGCACGTCGACGGTGACCTTCTCGCCCTTGACCACGGCGACGAAGTCGATGTGCTCGAGGTGGCGCTTGATCGGGTCGATCTGGACCTGCTTGGTCAGCGCCAGCTGGGTCTTGCCGTCGATGTCGAGCTCGAGCAGCGCGTTCGCGCCGCCGTGCTTGAGCGCCATCATGGTGTCGTGGCCGGGCAGGGTCACGTGGATGGGGTCGTTCCCGTGGCCGTAGATGACGGCGGGAACCTTGTCCTCGCGACGGATCCGGCGGGCGGCGCCCTTGCCGAACTCGGTGCGGGACTCGGCCTTGATCTTCTCGGACATGGGGTGCGGCTCCTCGTGCGTCTTCGTGCGGACTGAGTGGTGGCGGTCTCGGGGCCTCGGCACGATCGTGGGGGCGCATCCGGAGATTCGGCCAGCCCTGTCGATCACGGAGCTCTCACTCCCTCGCCGAGGCAACCGCACAAGACTAACGGCCCGGCGCGCGACGCGCGAATCCCGACGCCCGCATCCGCCGTAGGGTTCGGACCGTGAGCCTGACCCTCGCCGAGGCCCGGGAGCGGGCCGCCGTCGTCTCCGCCGTGTCGTACGACGTCGACCTCGATCTCACCGATCCCGCGGCGGACCGCTTCGGGTGCCGCACCACGGTCCGCTTCACCTGCTCGGCGCCCGCCACCTTCCTGGAGCTCACCGCAGCCACCGACCTCGCGGTGCTGCTCGACGGCCGCGCCGTCGAGCCGGCGTACGACGGTCGCCGGCTGCACCTGACCGGCCTCCACGGCCGCCACGAGCTGACCGTCGCGGCGCGGCTGCCGTTCGTCACCGACGGCGAGGGGATGCACCGCACCGTCGACCCGGCCGACGGCGAGACCTACCTGGGCGCCTACCTGGGCCTGGACGTCGCCCAGCGGCTCTTCTGCTGCTTCGACCAGAACGACCTCAAGGCGCCGGTGGCCATCAGCGTCTCCGCCGACCCGGCGTGGACCGTGCTCGCCAACGCCCGATCGGTGCGCGAGGGGGGCGGGCGCTGGGAGTTCGCGGCCACGCCCCCGATCCCGGTCGCGCTGGTCTGCGTGGTCGCCGGGCCGTTGAAGTCGGTGCGGTGGAGCCACGCCGGGCTCCCCTTCGGCTGGCACGCCCGGGCGTCGCTGGCCGACGAGCTCGACCGCGACGTAGCCGAGCTGCGCTCGGTGACCGAGGCGTGCTTCGACCACTACGCCCGGATCTTCGAGGAGCGGTACCCCTTCGACTCCTACGACCAGGTCTTCGTCCCCGGCCTGAACTGGGGCGCCCAGGAGCAGCCGGGCTGCGTGATCTACCGCGACGAGCTCCTGCCGGCCGGCCGGCTGTCCGAGGAGAGCCGGCTGCTGCGCGCCTCGGTGATCGCCCACGAGATGGCCCACATGTGGTTCGGCGACCTCGTCACGATGACCTGGTGGGAGGACTCCTGGCTGCAGGAGTCCTTCGCCGACTACCTCGGCTACCGGGTCGCGGGTGAGGCGGCGGGGTACGCCGGGGCACTGCTCGGGCACGAGGCGAGCCGCAAGCCCGCGGCGTACGACGCCGACGAGCGCCGGTCGACGCACCCGGTCGCGGCCGATCCCGACGACGTGCCGGACGTCGCGGCTGCGGCCACCATCTTCGACGCGATCTCCTACGCCAAGGGCAACTCGGTGCTGCGCCAGCTGGTGACCTGGCTCGGCGACGAGACGTTCCTGCGCGGCGTGAACACGTACCTGACCCGTCACCGCTTCGCGAACGCCACGCTGGCCGACTTCGTCGCGGCCCTCGACCAGGCGTCCGACCGCGACGTCCGCACCTGGGTCGAGGTCTGGCTGCGGCGGACCGGGTTCGACACGCTCCGGGTCGAGCGGGACGGCGACGTCCCGGTGCTGCACCGCGACGGGGTGCGGCCGCACCGGGTCCGGATCACGGCGTACGACGACACCGGGGTCGAGACCGCGAGCCGGAACGTCGACCTGGGCGACGAGCCGGTGCCGCTCCCGGACCTGGCGGGCCGGGTGGTCGTCCCCAACAGCCACGGCGAGACGTTCGCCAGGATCGTCCTGGACGAGCACTCGTGGCGCGCGGTCACGACCGGCCTGTGCCGCATCGACGACGACCTGGTGCGGGCCGTCCTGTGGACCATGCTGTTCGACCGCGTGCACACCCGCCATCTGGAGCCGCTCGCCTTCGTGGACGTCGTCGAGCGGCAGCTGCCCGGCGAGAGCAGTGCCACCCTGGTCGCCGCCGTGCTCGCGCGCACGCTCGGCCGGGTGCTGCCGCTGCGGGTCCCGGCCGCGTCGGCCGCCGGGACGCTCGAGTCGCTCGCGAGTGCCTGCGCGACCGGGCTGATGCACGCGACGAGCCAGGACCTGGCCGAGGCGTTCGCCGACGGCTTCGCCGCCACCACCCACGACGCGGCCACGCTGGCCGGGTGGCTCGACGCCGGCGCGATCGGGGAGCTGCAGCTGACGCCGGCGGTCCGCTGGCGGGTCGTCCGGCGGCTGGCCGGGCTGGGCGCGGCCGACGCGGCCCTCATCGAGGCCGAGCGACGGCGCGCACCGGGCCTCGACGCCGAGCTCGGGGCCGCCGCCGCGCGGGCGGCGCGACCGACGGCGGAGGCGAAGGCCGAGGCCTGGGCGGTCGTCACCGACCCCGCCGTCGGCAACCGGGTGCTCACCGCGGTGCTGGGCGGCCTCTGGTCGCCCGAGCAGGCCGGCCTGGTGGCGCCGTACGTCGACCGCTACCTGCGGGAGGCGCCCGGCTGGAGCGAGCGCGGCGCAGGCTTCGCGCAGGTGGTCGGGCAGGCGCGTCCGGCGCTGCCGCTCACCGCGGCGCAGCGGGAGCTGCTGCACGAGCAGCTGGCCGGCGACGTGCCGACCGTGCTACGTCGGTCCTGGTCGGACTGGGCCGACGACCTGGGCTGAGCGCCCGACCGGGGCCCTACGTGTTGCCGTCGAACATCGAGGTGACCGAGCCGTCCTCGAACACCTCACGGATCGCGCGGGAGACCAGCGGAGCGATCGACAGGCAGGTGAGCTTGTCGAAGATGCGGTCCGGCGAGATCGGCAGCGTGTTGGTGACGACGACCTCGGCGGCCGGGCTGTTCTTGAGCCGGTCGACCGCCGGGTCGGAGAGGATCGCGTGGGTCGCGGCGATGATCACCCCGGCCGCACCCTCGGCCATCAGGGCGTCCGCGGCCTTCACGATGGTGCCGCCGGTGTCGATCATGTCGTCGACCAGCACGCACATCCGGCCGCTGACGTCACCGACCACGCGGTTCGCGACGGTCTCGTTGGGGCGGTCGATGCGGCGGCTCTTGTGGATGAAGGCCAGCGGAGCCCCGCCGAGGCGGGACGACCAGCGCTCGGCGACCTTGATCCGGCCGGCGTCCGGCGAGACCACCGCGAGCGGCTGGTCGCCGTACTTGTCCCGGACGTAGTCGGCGAGGATCGGCAGCGCCATCAGGTGGTCAACCGGCCCGTCGAAGAAGCCCTGGATCTGGTCCGCGTGCAGGTCGACGGTGATCAGCCGGTCGGCGCCCGCGGTCTTGAACAGGTCGGCCATCAGCCGGGCCGAGATCGGCTCACGGCCCTTGTGCTTCTTGTCCTGGCGCGCGTACCCGTAGAACGGCATCACGACGGTGATCCGCTTGGCCGACGCGCGCTTGAGGGCGTCGACCATGATCAGGTGCTCCATGATCCACTCGTTGATCGGAGCCGTGTGGCTCTGGATCACGAAGGCGTCGCAGCCGCGGACGGACTCCTCGTACCGGACGTAGATCTCGGAGTTCGCGAACTCGTACGCCGACTGCGGGACCAGGTCGGTGCCCAGGAGGTCCGCGACCTCGTCGGCGAGGTCGGGATGTGCCCGACCGCTGAAGACCATGAGGTTCTTCTCGGTGGTCTTCTTGTATCCGGTCACGGTTGGGGCTCCCTCGATCGCCGGCGCAGTCCACTCAGGATTCTGCCACGCCCTGTTCAGCGTCCCCACGGTCGGCCAGTGCTGCCTCGGCCGCCTCGGCCTGGGGAGTTCCGGCCCGCCTGTCCAGCGCCCAGCCCTCGATGTTGCGCTGCGGGCCGCTGGACACCGCGAGCGCGCCCGGCGGCACGTCCTGCCGGACGACGGTGCCCGCGCCGGTCGCGGCGCCGTCCCCGATCTCCACCGGGGCGACGAAGGTGTTGTTCGAGGCGGTCCGGGCCTGCCGGCCGACCCTGGTGCGGTGCTTCCGCACCCCGTCATAGTTGGCGAAGATCGTGCCGGCCCCGATGTTCGTGCCCTCGCCGATCTCGGCGTCGCCGACGTACGAGAGGTGCGGGACCTTGGCGCCGTCGCCGATCGAGGCGTTCTTGGTCTCGACGAACCCGCCGATCTTGCCGCCGGCCCCCAACGTGGTGCCGGGGCGCAGGTAGGAGAACGGGCCGACGGCGGCCCCGGCGCCGATCACGGCCAGCTCGCCGTGCGTGCGCACGACGCGGGCGCCCGGCCCGATCTCGCAGTCCTTGAGCGTGCAGTCCGGGCCGACGACCGCGTCCTCGGCGACGCTCGTCGCGCCCAGGAGCTGGACGCCGGGCAGCACCGTGACGTCGCGTTCGAGCGTCACGTCCGCGTCGATCCAGGTGGTGGCGGGGTCCATCACGGTCACGCCGTCGCGCATCCAGCGGCCCACGATCCGGCGGTTCATCTCGGCGCCCAGCCGGGCCAGCTGGGCCCGGTCGTTGACACCCTCGGTCTGCATGACGTCGTCGATGGGGTAGGCCCCGACGGTGAGCCCGTCCTCCCGCGCGATCCCGATCGCGTCGGTCAGGTAGTACTCGCCCTTGGCGTTGTCGTTCCCGATCCGCGGCAGCGCCTCGAGCAGGAACTCCGCGTCGAACGCGAGGATCCCGGAGTTGATCTCGCGCACCTCGCGCTGCGCGGGCGTGGCGTCCTTCTCCTCGACGATCGCCTCGACGTCGCCCTCCGCGTTGCGCAGCACCCGCCCGTAGCCGAAGGGGTTGTCGACGATGCCGCTCAGGATGCTCACCGCGCCCTGCGATGCCTCGTGCTCGGCGGCGAACCAGCGCAGCGACGCACCCTCGAGCAGCGGCGTGTCGCCGTACGCCACCAGGACGGTGCCGCTCACGTCACCCACCGCCTCGACGGCCATGCGTACGGCGTGGCCGGTCCCGAGCTGCTCGTCCTGCACGGCCAGGACGGCGTCGGGCTCGAGCTCGCGGATGTGGCCAGCGACCTGCTCGCGCTGGTGCCCGACCACCGCGACGATCCGCTCCGGCTGCATCTCCCGCGCGGCCACGAGCACGTGGCCGATCATGGTGCGGCCCGCGATCGGGTGCAGGACCTTCATGGTCTTGGACCTCATCCGGGTGCCGCCGCCAGCGGCGAGGACGACGACGGTCAGGTTGTTACCCACGCAGCTTTCCCCTCAGAGTCCGGTCGACCCACTCTAGGGGAGGTCACGCGCCCAGGTCTGGCCGACCAGGTCGTGGCCGAAGCTGTGGTGGGGCTCCTCGGCGACCACTCGAAGCCGGCCGCCTCGTAGATCCGTCGCGCGGTCACCAGGACGCTGTTGGTCCACAGCGAGATCCGGCGGTAGCCGGTGTCCCGGGCGCGGCGCACCGGTCCACGAGCGCGGCGCCGTCGCCGTGGCCGCGACGGGCCGGCAGCGCCGTGCGCGCCGCGACCGCTCTGCTCCCCGGGTAGGAGTCGAACCTACGTCGCTAGTCCTGATTCAAAGTCAGGCGGGCCCTGCCGGCAGACCAACCGGGGATCGCTTCCCCAGACGGCCCGGCCGGGCGGAGCCCGGCAGACCAACCGGGGTCGGCTGGCAACAGGCTAGGCCAGCGGTGCCCCAGCCACCTTCTTGGCCGGTGATTCGGTGGCTCAGCCACCGCCGGCCCGGGCCGCGCACGGCCAGCGGTGCGTCAGCCACCTCTTCGCCAGCAGATTCGGTGGCTCAGCCACCGCCGGCCCGGGCCGCGCACGGCCGGCGGTGCCCCAGCCACCTTTTCGCCCGGTGATTCGGTGGCTCCGCCACCGCCGGCCCGGGCCGCGCACGGCCAGCGGTGCGTCAGCCACCTTTTCCCCCGCAGATTCGGTGGCTCCGCCACCGCCGGCCCACCGCCAGCCGCCGCCGGCCCGGTCACTCCGGCCCGACGCGACTAGCCTCGGAGCGTGGACCTCCCCGTCATGCCACCCGTTCAGCCGATGCTCGCGAAGTCGGTCAAGGGCATCCCCGACCCCGGGAAGTTCGGCGGGCTGAGCTTCGAGCCGAAGTGGGACGGCTTCCGCTGCCTGGTGTTCAAGGACGGCGACGAGGTCGAGCTGGCCAGCCGCAACACCAAGCCGCTGACCCGCTACTTCCCCGAGGTCGTGACGGCGATGCAGGAGCAGCTGCCGGAGCGGTGCGTGCTGGACGGCGAGCTCTTCGTCGCGATCGGCGAGAAGCTCGAGTTCGAGGTGCTCCAGGAGCGCATCCACCCCGCGAAGTCCCGGATCGACATGCTCGCCGAGAAGACGCCGGCGTCGTACGTCGCGTTCGACCTGCTCGCGCTGGGCGACGAGTCCTACGCCGACCGGCCGTTCGCCGAGCGCCGCGCGGCGCTCGAGGAGGCGCTCGGGGCGCTGCCCGGCCCGTGCTACCTGACTCGCACCACCACCGACCCGGCGCGGGCCGAGGAGTGGTTCCACCAGTTCGAGGGGGCGGGCCTGGACGGCGTGGTGGCCAAGCCGCTGGGGACGGCATACCAGCCCAACGCCCGGAGCATGCTCAAGATCAAGCACGAGCGCACGGCCGACGTGGTGGTCGCCGGCTACCGCGAGCACAAGACCAGCACCCCGGAGCGGCCGCTGCTCGGGAGCCTGCTGCTCGGGCTCTACAGCGACGGCGAGCTCCAGCACGTCGGCGTCAGCGCCAGCTTCACCGAGAAGCGGCGGGCGGAGCTGATCGAGGAGCTCCAGCCGCTCGTGGTCCCGATCGAGGAGCACCCCTGGGGGCGCTGGCAGGAGTTCCTGACCGCGAACCCGGACCGGGTGCCCGGCACCCAGAGCCGCTGGAGCCAGGGCAAGGACCTGTCGTTCACGCCGTTGCGGCCCGAGCGGGTGCTCGAGGTGGCGTACGACCACATGGAGGGCCGGCGCTTCCGGCACACCGCCCAGTTCCGCCGCTGGCGGACCGACCGCGACCCGGAGTCGTGCGGCTACGACCAGCTCGAGGAGCCGGTCTCCTACGATCTGGCTAGGATCCTCGGCGTCGACCAGGGAGGTCTGTGATGTCCGAGAACAGCAACACCGAGCGCTACGACGTCGTCCTCCTGATCGAGCAGGCGCTGTCCGCGCAGGACGCGGCGCAGGTGCACTCGCTCCACGAGGGGCTGGACCAGCCCGTGACCTACCACGTGCTGCTCCCCCTCGAGGACGCCGCGGCCCGGATCGAGTCCGCGATGGGCTCCCTGACCGCCGGGGACATGCTCGCCTCCCCGACGATGCCGATGAGCGAGGTGGACCTCGAGGCGGTCCGCAAGGACTGCGAGGACCGCTCGCACACCGAGCTCGCCCAGAGCCTCGAGGCGCTCCGCGCCAGCGGCGCCGTCGCGCGCGGCCAGGTCGTCGGCGACCCGCCGATCGACGCGCTGGCGGCGAAGGTCGCCGAGGTCGACGGCCGGGAGGCGATCATCCTGACCCGGCCGCACGTCGTCTCCGAGTTCTTCCACCTCGACTGGACCTCCAAGGCCCGGCGTCGGCTCGGCGTCCCGATCCTCCACCTCCTGGAGCACGAGACCTTCGACGAGCAGGCCGAGGGGTACGGCGACGAGGGCGTCACCGGGCTCTGAGGGCTTCAACCCCGCCGTTACGATCGCGGAGTTGCCCGCGGACGGAGGATCGGTGAAGTTCACCCAACGACTCGAGGACGGCGCGCGCGCGATCGCCCGGGCGAAGCAGGCCATCGGCCGCGACCTCGCCGCGGACGGACCCGAGGTCGCCTACGCCCGTGTCCTGGACGGCGAGCACCTCTGGGTGGCGGTCCGCGCCGGCGACGGCCGGCCCGCGCTCCAGGACCCCGACACCGGCGACCTGACGACGGCCGAGCCGCTGCACGGTGAGGACCCGGCGTACTCCTCCGCGCGCTGGCGGCTCGGCGACGTCCTGACCGAGACCGACGCCGCCGAGGCACGGCTCGTCGTCGTCCGCGACTCCGGAGGCAAGCCCGCGCCGCTGCGAGCGGGTCCACCTCCCCCGGACAGCAGCCTGCGCACCCCGCCGACGCCGGACGGCCGCTGGCGGTTCCTGGTCGTCACCGACGAGCACGGCCTCCTCCGGGTACGCCGGACCCGCGCCGCTCGCGTCGCCCGGCTGCTCGACATCGCCACCGACGGCATGTCCGTCCGCCTCCGGATCAGTCCCCCGGAGCCGGGCCCCGAGCCGTTGCTGCACTTCGTGCGCACGGACGGCTCGGTCGCGCACTCCGTGGCGATCGAGGCCGACGGTGACGAGCTCGTGGCGACGCTGGCCGCGTCCGACGTCCCCGCCCAGCAGGGCGGCTACCGGATCGCGGTCGGAGCCACCGAGGACCCGGTCACCGTGGCCCGACTGACCAACGACCTGACCGTCAACGACCCGGCCGTCGTGCTGCTGCCCTTCCTCCTCGATCCGGACTCCGACCTGGTCGCCGGGCGGTTCCTCTTCTCCGACCAGGGCGTCCTGCGGTTCGGGCGCAAGGTCACGCTGCAGGGGGAGTCCGCGTGAAGATCACCTTCCTGGTCCTCAACCTCGACGCCGGCGGCGGCACCGAGCGGTCCGTGGTGACCCAGGCGAACGCGCTCGCGGCGCTCGGCCAGGACGTCACGATCCTGAGCGCGCTCCAGGTCAGCGACAGCCCGCACTACGCGGTCGACCCGGCGGTCTCCATCCGCCGGCTCGTCGACCTCCGCGACCCCGAGGCTCCCCGCACGGAGGACGACGCGGTCGACGCCGGGCTCGCCCGGTCGACGGGTGAACGCGGCTCGCTGCTGGTGCCGGATCGCTGGGACGCGCAGTTCAGCGCGTTGACCGACGCGATGTACGAGCACGCGCTGCCGGAGCTCGACAGCGACGTGGTCGTCAGCGTGACCCCGGGCCTGCTCGCGATCGCCGTCCAGCTGCTGCCGAGTCACGTCGCGGTCGTCCACCAGGAGCACCGATCGTCGTCGGACCGTACGTCCGGGCTCGAGCCGCTGCTCACGTTCGCGCCCCGCGCGGACGTCGTGGCGCTGCTCACCCGCAGCGCACGCGACTGGCTCCTCGACACCCTCGGGCCGGTCGCGCCCGATACCGTCGTCGTGCCGAACCCACTCCCTCAGGGCTTCAAGCCCCGGGCCACGCTCGAGTCCCGGCTGATCGTCGCGGCGGGGCGCTTCGTCGCCGAGAAGCAGCTGACCAAGCTCGTGGAGGCGTTCGGCGAGATCTCCGATCGGGTGCCCGGCTGGCGGCTGCGGATCCTCGGGTCCGGCCCCCAACGCCTGGACCTGATCCGGCTGGTGCGGCGCCTCGGGCTCTGGGACCGCGTCGAGCTGCCCGGGCAGAGCGCGGACATGCCCTCGGAGTGGGCGGCGGCCAGCATCTCCGCCCTGCCGTCCCGCAGCGAGGGCCTGCCCCTGGTCGTCCAGGAGGCGATGGCGGCGGGCGTCCCCGTCATCGCCTTCGACCACCCGTCGGGGTCCCGGGCGGTGATCCGGCACGAGGTCAACGGCCTGCTGGTCGGCCCGGGCGCCCTGTCGGGGCTCGCCACCGCGCTGCTCCGGCTGGCCACCGACGACGCCCTGCGACACCGGCTCGGCGAGAGCGCGATCGAGAGTTCCCAGCAGTACGCCGCCGAGACGATCGCGCGGCGGTGGCTCTCGATCTTCGAGGGCGCGGTCGGCCGCCGGGCCCGGGACCCGCGACGGATCCACCAGCGCGTGACCGAGCTCGCCGGCGTGCCCTCGACCGTCGCAGACCGCCCCGCGGCGGCGACCGACCTCACCCCCGGTGAGGCGCGGGCCATGGCGGTCACGTGGGCCGTCCAGTGCGCCGAGCGCGCCGCCCGACGCTGGTTCGCCGTCCCCGCCCACGGCGACGAGCCCACGACGGTCGTCGTGCCGATGGCCGCGCGGTCCGCGTACCTGGCCGAGCTCGGTGGACCCGGGGCGCCCGCCTGGCTGAGCCTGGTCGACAGCGCCGGCCACGGCTGGCCGGAGCGCCGCGGCCGCATCGCCGAGCTCGCCGCCGACCTCGCGCCGGAGCGCACCGGCCGGGTCAGCCTGGAGCCGTGGCCGATGCTGGACGACGGGTGGCCCGGCGTGCTGTCCAGCGGTTGCCGTATCGACGTCGAGTTCTGGGAGGAGGCCCCGGACGGCGGCCTGATCTCGGCCGGCCCCAACGCCTACGCGAACCGGCTCCCGGCCGACTTCGAGACCGTCGAGTCCGAGATCGAGGGCGTGCGCGCACGCACGCTGCCGCTGATGGCGCAGCCCACGGTCCGCGACTGCACGTTCCCGATCGACGCGGTCTACACCTGGGTCGACGGCGACGACCCGGAGTGGAACGCCGCCCGGGAGGCGCGGCTCGCGGAGGCGACGGGGGCGGCCCTCGAGCGCACCTCGAGCGGGCGCGCCCGGTTCGTCAGCCGCGACGAGCTGCGCTACTCGCTGCGCAGCGTGCACCTGTTCGCGCCCTGGGTCCGCACGATCCACCTGGTGACCGCCGGGCAGGTGCCTGCGTGGCTGGCCGACCACCCGCGGATCAACGTCGTGCACCACCGCGAGATCCTGCCGCCCGAGGCTCTCCCGACGTTCAACTCCCACGCCATCGAGAGCAGCATCCACAAGATCCCGGGCCTGGCCGAGCACTTCGTCTACCTCAACGACGACTTCCTGATCGGCCGGCCGCAGCCGCCGCAGCGGTTCTTCGACCCCTCGGGCCACACGGCGGTGTTCTTCTCCAACCACAACCTCGGCATCGAGGGCGACCCGGACGCCGCGCCGTGGCTGAAGGCGGCGTGGAACAACCGGCGGCTGCTGCGCGAGACCTTCGGTGTCGTCAGCACCCACAGCCTCGCGCACGCGCCGTACGCGCACCGCCGGTCGGTCCTCGAGGAGATCGAGGCGCGGTTCCCCGAGGAGATCGGCCGGACCGCGCGCTCGCCGTTCCGCGCCGGGGACAACGTCTCGCTGCTGTCCTCGTTCGCCCAGCACTACGGCCTGGTCACCGGGACCGCCGTGGTGGGCGACGCCAGCAACTCCTACGTCGACATCAGCGCCAACGACGTCGTCCGGAAGCTGCGCCGGCTCAAGGACCGCGAGCAGGACTTCATCTGCCTGGGTGACCACCACGACCACGCCCTGCCGCCGGCCACGCTCCAGGAGGTCCTGGACGAGTTCTTCACCTTCTACCTGCCGGTGCGCGCGCCGTGGGAAAGGCCGGACTGAGAGGCTCCGGCAGCTAGAGCACGAACCGGCTGCTCGGCCACAGCTCGGCGAGGTCCGCGTCGGGGAACCGGGCCGCGGCCGCTCGGTAGGTGTCGGCGAAGTGGGTCGCCACCCGACGCACGACGTCGTCGGGCAGCGCCGACACCGCCTTGCCGGAGGAGACGTTGGACTTCTGCTCGAAGTCCGGCGCGCGGAACGCGATGCCGACCAGGTCGCAGATCGCCCGCACCCCCTCCTCGCAGAACAGCTGCTCGTAGAGGCCGTAGTGGATCTCGTCGTCGCCCCACACGGACTCGAGGTTCCGCATCGTCACCTCGTACCGCGAGAACTGCTCGTACCGGGGGTCGTCGAAGAGCCGCTCGACCATCTTGTCGGCGGACGCCGGGAAGCGCGCCGGCCGCCGGCCCTCCTGCATCCGGATCTGCGACCAGATCCGGTCGACCGGGTCGCGCATCAGGAAGAGCGCGACGGTGCGCACGCCGCGGGTCGCGAACCCGTCCCGGATCGAGGCCAGGCGCTCGGCGGGCAGCGCGGCGTACTCCGGGGTGACGTCCGCCGTGGCGCGGAAGCGCGGCCGACTGTGCAGCAGGCCGGCGAAGTAGTCGAAGTAGTACTTCGGGTCCGCGATCATCGCGGCGCGGTGCAGGTGCACCGGGTCGGCCGGCTCCCCGCTGCGCAGCTTGTCGAGCTCGGCCTGCGCCATGTCGAGGTTGCGCCCGAGCCACGGGTCGTCGGCGAGGTCGCTGCTGTCGAAGACGTGGTACTCCTTGCGGTATCCGCGCACGAACTGCGGTGACCGGGCGAGGTAATGGTGCACCCACGTCGTGCCGGCCTTCTGCGCCCCGACGCCCAGTAGGAACGTCGTCGGGCGGCGGTCGGCCTTCACCGCTTCCAGGGAAGCCGGGAGCCGCCCGGGCCCGACTTCTCGAGCTCGCCCCGGAGCCGCTCCACCTCGTTGCGGCGGCGGTTCAGGCGCTTGCGCAGGTCGGCGTTCCTTGCCTGCAGGTCGCGCCGTCCGACCGCGACGGCCCGGTTGGTGTGGTCGAGCGCGATCGCCTCGGCGTACTGGTGGAGGACGACGTACCGCTGGTGCACGTCCTCCAGGGTGGCGATCGCGCCGTCGTCGTACGGCGCGTCGACGAGCGTGTTGCACGCGTCCCAGGCCGAGGTCGCCTGCTCCCGCAGCTCGGGGATGGTGTCCACGTCGTCCCAGCTGATCTTGCTGCGGTACAGCTTCGCGTCGATGAAGTCGTCGACGTCGTGGTGGTCCGAGCCGGACAGGTCGGCGTTGAAGCTCATCCCGAGGTGCCGCTGGGCCTGCCCCATCGCCGTGCGCCAGTCCTCGAGCAGGTCGGTGTAGCGCACGAACGTGCGCTTGCGCGATCGCGTCGCCACCTCGGTCTCGTACGCCGAGTTGACCCAGCCGGCGAGGTTGGCGGTCTGGCGGGTGCGCCGGAACTCGTCGGTCTGGTTCGACAGGTAGTAGGTCTCGCGCGACTGCAGGACCTCGGTCGGGTGCCGGAGCATCGTCAGGTACGACAGCTCGATGCCGAGCTCGTCGGCGACGCCCGTCCAGAGCTCGTGGGCCCAGAACGCGCGCGGATCCTTGATGACCAGCTGCCCGCCGGGCCCGACCTCGGCGACATGCTCGGCCAGCCAGGTGCGGAGCTCCTCGCGCACCTCCGGGGCGGCCGCTGCCTCGGCGACGTCGGCGGCGGCCCGGGGCCGGGCGTCGTTGGTGCGCGCCGGGATGCTGTTGAGCAGCCGCTTGTGGAAGTCAACCACCCAGATGGGCTCGTAGAAGCCGCGCGGGTTCGTCTCGTCGGCGGGCATCTCCGGCTGCGGCACGTGCAGGCCGAGTCGCTTCAGGGCGCCGGCGACGGTGCTGGTGCCACTCCGGCCGGAGCCGGTGACGACGACGAGACGGACACGGCTCTCCGGTGGTGCTTCGGACACTGGATTCCTCGCGACTCAGGTGGGACGACGCCCCAGCCTAGATCAGCCGAGACCCCGGAAGGACAACGCGTGCCAGCGCGGGCCGACAGGAGTGATCTCGACCCGGCGCGGGTCGAGGCCGTCGTGTGGGGCGTCGCCCCGGACGATCGCGACCTCGAGGCGCGACTCGGACAGGCCCTCGGCCAGCCCCTCGCCCCACTCGACCACGGTCACGGCGTCGTCGAGGGACGTGTCGAGGTCCAGGTCGTCCAGCTCGTCGAGACCGCCCAGGCGGTAGGCGTCGACGTGCACGAGGTCCGGGCCGCCGATCAGCGACGGGTGCACGCGGGCGATCACGAACGTCGGCGAGGTGACGTCACCCCGCACGCCCAGCCCCGCGCCCAGGCCCTGGGTGAACGTGGTCTTCCCGGCGCCCAGCTCGCCGCTGAGCACGATCAGGTCGCCCTTCGTGAGCTGGCCGGCCAGCGAGCGGCCGAGGGCGCGCATCGCGTCGGCGTCGGGGACCTGGAAGGCGTGCGTGCGCAGCGGGCGGCGCAGCTCGACGAACGGCTGCTCCCGGCGGATCTCGCGGAAGCCCTGCCGCTCCCAGAAGCGGATCGTGGCCGGGAGCTCCTCGCGCGCGACCACCGTGAGGTCCTCGGCGTCGCCCGCCGCCTCGACCGCGGCCTCGATCAGCGCGGCGGCGACACCGTGCCCCTGCGCGTCGGGGTGCACGCCGAATCGGCGGAGGTACGTCGTGCTGCCGACCGGGTCCAGCACCAGCGCACCGACCGGCTCGCCGTCGAGGCAGGCCAGCAGCCCGCCGTTCGCCGCCAGCCTCCGCGCGATCGAGTCCTCGGTCTCGGACAGGGCGGCCGCCGGCGGGTCCAGCTCGGGGCGGGCGGCGAAGGCCGCCCGCACGACCGCCAGCACCTGCGCCGCCGACTCCGGGCCGACGCGGCGAACCTCGAGCGTCACGCGCCGACCCCCGCCGCCGCGAGCAGCTTGTCGAGCTCGCCGTCCACCTCGTCGTACCGCTCGAGGATCACCATGTGCCCGGCGCCGTGGCACTCCAGGAGTGTGGAGCCGTCGATCCGGTCGTGCAGCTTGCGGCTGTGGCCGATCGAGGTGAGCTTGTCCTCGGTGCCGCAGATGATCGTGGTGGGCACGTTCGCGAGGACGCCGACGTGGTCGAACTTGTCGAGCTGGCCGAAGCCCGGGAAGAACTCCGCGACCACCTCGAACGGCGTGGCCGCGAGCATGCTGTCGACGAACTCGACGTACGACGCCGGCACGTGGTCGCCGAACGCCAGCTGGTCGGTCGCCACCAGCGCGACGTTGCGCCCGAGCCGGCGCAGGCCGTCGACGGCGCGATGGCCGCGAGCCAGGGTCGCCACCCCGCGGTGCATCGCCCCGGAGCCGGCCCAGGTCGGCATCATCGGGAACAGGATGCGGCTCGGGTCGAGTCCACCCGCGGTCGTGGAGATCAGCGAGGTGCCGACGATCCGGTCGCCGAAGAGCTCCGGGTGCTGCTGGGCCAGCGCGACGATCGTCATGCCCCCCATCGAGTGGCCGACGAGCACGACCGGGCCGTCGGGCACGACCTCGTCGAGGATCCTCACCAGGTCCTGGCCCAGCTGGTCGATGGTGGCGTGGCCGATCGGGGACCGGCCGGAGCGGCCGTGCGACCGCTGGTCGTAGTAGACCGACCGGATCCGGCCGCGGTAGTGCTCCCGCTGGAAGTGCCAGCAGTCGAGGTTCAGCGAGTAGCCGTGGCAGAACACCAGCGTGACCGCCGAGTCGGCCTCGTCGACCTCGACGTGCAGCGGGGTGCCGTCCTCGGCGACGACCGTCACCGGGTCGGCGCGCAGGCTGCCGAACGCCGGTCGCTCGCCGGGCGAGCGCCGGGCGATCCGGCGGCGCTGCTGGGCGGCGACGCCGGCGCCCGCGGCCGCCAGGCCGAGAGCGGTCGCCGTGGCGCCGATCAGGTGGGTGCGGGTCCTCACTGGTCCGTGTACCTCCGGGTCGGTCGGCCGCCGATCCGCGTGACGATCTCGTAGGAGATGGTGCCGGCGGCCTCGGCCCAGTCCTGGGCGGTCGGCTCGCCGTGGGTGCCGGGGCCGAAGAGGACGACGTCGCTGCCGGCCTCCGGGGTGTCGCCGTCGAGGTCGACCACGAACTGGTCCATGCAGACCCGGCCGCGCATCGCCCGCTGCTTGCCGTCGACGAGCACGTGGGCGGCGTTGCTGGCGTGCCGCGGGATGCCGTCGCCGTACCCGACGGGCACGAGGCCGACGGTGGTGTCGGTGTCCGCGATCCAGGTGTGGCCGTAGGACACCCCATCACCGGCGTGGATCTGCTTGGTCATCGCGAGGGTGGCGCGCGCGGTCATCGCCGGCACCAGGCCGAGGTCCGGCGTCCGGCCGGGCGCGGGGTCGAGACCGTAGGACGCGAGGCCGAACCGCACCAGGTCGAACCGGCTCTCCGGGCGCAGGATGCCCGCGGCGGAGTTGGCGAGGTGACGGACCTCGGGGGTGAGGTCCGCGGCCAGCTCCAGGGCTTGCTCGAAGGCTCGCTGCTGGGCGTCGTTCGCGGGGTGGTCGGGCTCGTCGCTGGCGGCGAAGTGCGACCAGAGGCCGGTGATCCGCCAGCTGCCGTCCGCCTCGCCCTGCTGCGCGCGCCGTACGACGTCGGGCCAGTCGGCGAGCGCGGCGCCGCCGCGGGAGAGCCCGGTGTCGACCTTCAGCTGGACCCGGGCGAGCCGGCCGGTGGCGGCGATCTCGTCGAGCTCGGCCACGCCGTAGGCGGTGACGTCGATGCCGGCGTCGATCGCGGCCGCCCAGTCCTCGCCCGGGACCGTGAGCCAGCAGAGGATCGGCCCCCGGTCGCCGGCGTTCCTGAGCGCGAGCGCCTCGTCGATGGTGGCCACGCCGAGCCACTCCGAGCCCGCCGCGCGCGCGGCCCGCGCCACCTCGAGCATCCCGTGCCCGTAGCCGTCCGCCTTGACGACGGTCATCGACGGCACTCCGGTCAGCTCGCGGAGGGTGCGGACGTTGTGCCGGATCGCGGCGAGATCGACGACGATCTCTGCACGCGCGACCGGGCTCATGGCCCCGATTCTCCCATCACCGGGTCGACAGGCCCCGCACGGCGTCCGGGATCGCGTGTGCGACGTCGCTCGCCACCAGCGGTCCGCCCCGGCTCGCCAGGGTCGCGGCGGCACCGTGCAGCCAGGACCCGACCGAGGCGGCGTCGTATGGCGAGAGCCCGGTGGCGAGCAGCGCCCCGACCAGCCCGCCGAGCACGTCGCCCGCACCCGCGGTCGCGAGCCAGGCGGTACCCGTCGTGGTGACCCGGGTCCGGCCGTCCGGGTGGCTGACGAGGGTGTGCCGGCCCTTGAGGAGGACCGTGCAGCCGTACTGCTCGGCCGCCCGCCGCGCGTGGTGCAGCGGCCGGGCCTCGATCTCGTCGCGGTCGACGAGCAGCATCGCCGCCAGCTCGCCGGCGTGGGGGGTGAGGACGGCGTCGGGGGGCGGAGCGGTCACGTGGCGGAGGGCGTCGGCGTCGATGACGAGCGGGACGCCGTCCCCGAGCGCCGCGGCAAGCTCCTCCTTCGCGCCCTCTCCGCCGCCGGAGCCCACCACCCACGCCTGCACGCGTCCGGCACCGACCACCTCGGGGTGGACCTCGCGAACGGTGTCGGCGGCCTCCCCGGCGTACCGGACCATGCCGCAGAGACCACTGGTGGCGCCGGCCACGCTGAGGAGGGCGGCGCCCGGGTACTGCGCGCTGCCCGCGCGGATCCCGACCACGCCCCGGGTGTACTTGTGCGCGTCCGGCGTGGGCCGCGGGAGCAGCCGCGCGACGTCGCCGGGCTGGAGCGCCTCGACCTGCGCCTCCGGGAGCTCGAGGCCGAGGTCGACGAGGTGGACGACACCGCAGGCGGCGGCGGCCGGGTCGACGAGGTGCGCGACCTTGTGGGTGCCGAACGTGACGGTCACGTCGGCGCGGACGTGCGCACCGTCGAGCTCGCCGCTGTCGACGTCGACGCCGCTCGGCGTGTCGACCGCGACCACCGGGACGCCCTCGACTGATCGCAACGCCTCCTGCGCGTCGTCCCCGAGCCCCGGCCGACCGCCGATCCCGACGATCCCGTCGATCACGAGATCGGGTCGTCCGCCTCTCGCACCTGTCTGCGCCGCCGTGGGGCGGACGACCCGGCCGCCGGCGGCCCGCAGCGCCCGGACCCCCTGCTCGTGCGCCCGATCCGACAGCAGCCACGCCTCGACCTGCACGCCCCGGCGGGCGAGCAGCGACCCGGCGTACAGCGCGTCGCCGCCGTTGTCCCCGGACCCGACCAGCAGCAGCACCCGTCGGCCGTACGCCGTCCCGAGCAGGTCGATCACGGCGTACGCCAGCCCGGCCGCGGCCCGCTGCATCAGCGCGCCCTCCGGCAGCGTGCGCATCAGCGCCGCCTCGGCCGCCCGCACCTGCTCGACCGTGTGCGCGCTCCTCATGGGCCCGACGTTAGCCGCGATCAGGCGGACTCGAGCACGACCACGGCGCTGGCGATGCCGGCGTCGTGCGACAGCGAGAGGTGCACGGCGGCGACGCCGAGCTCGGCGGCGCTGGCGGCGACGGACCCGCGGAGCGAGAACAGCGGCCGACCGGAGGACTCCGACACCACCTCGGCGTCGTGCCAGGCGAGGCCGGCGGGGGCGCCGAGGGCCTTGGCGAGCGCCTCCTTGGCGGCGAACCGCGCGGCGAGCGAGGCCAGCGGGCGTTTGGCCTCGGACTCGGTGAACAGCCGGGCCGACAGCCCCGGGGTCCGCGTCAGGGACTCCCCGAAGCGCTCGATGTCGACGACGTCGATCCCTACGCCGATGATCACTACTCGACCGTGACGGACTTGGCGAGGTTGCGGGGCTGGTCGACGTCGTGGCCCATCACCGTCGCGAGCTCGCACGCGAACAGCTGCAGGGGTACGACGGCGACCAGGGGCTGCAGCAGCACCGGGACCCGCGGCAGCCGGATCACGACGTCGGCGTACGGCGTGATCGCGTCGTCGCCCTCCTCGACCAGGCAGATGGTGCGGGCGCCGCGGGCGCGCACCTCCTGGATGCCGCTCACCATCTTGTCGCGCAGCTGGTCCCGGCCGGCCGGCGGCACGACGCAGAGCACCGGCAGCCCGTCCTCGACCAGCGCGATCGGACCGTGCTTGAGCTCGCCGGCCGCGAAGCCCTCCGCGTGCAGGTACGCCAGCTCCTTCAGCTTGAGCGCGCCCTCGAGCGCGACCGGGTAGCCGGCGTGCCGGCCGAGGAACAGCACCGACCGGGTGTCCACGTGCTCGCGGGCCAGCGAGTAGATCGACGGCGCCGACGACAGCACCGAGGCGATGTGGTCCGGCATCGCCTCCAGCTGGTGCATCACCTGCGAGATCTCGTCGCCGTACCGGGTGCCCTTGACCTGGGCGAGGTACAGCGCGAGCAGGTAGCAGGCGACCAGCTGGGTCAGGAAGCCCTTGGTCGAGGCGACCCCGATCTCCGGTCCGGCGTGCGTGTAGATGACCGCGTCCGACTCACGCGGGATCGTGGAGCCGTTGGTGTTGCAGATCGCGAGCACCTTCGACCGCTGCTCCCGCGCGTGCCGGATCGCCTGCAGCGTGTCCGCGGTCTCGCCGGACTGGCTGATCGCGACGACCAGCGTGGAGTAGTCGAGGATCGGGTCGCGGTACCGGAACTCCGAGGCCAGCTCGACCTCGACCGGGATCCGGCACCAGTGCTCGATGGCGTACTTGGCCACCATGCCCGCGTAGAACGACGTGCCGCACGCGATGATGATGATCTTGTCGACGTCGCGGAGCTCCTGGTCCGAGAGCCGCATCTCGTCCAGCTGCAGGTGGCCCTCGGGAGTACGCCGGCCCAGCAGCGAGTCGGCCACGGCGCGCGGCTGCTCGAAGATCTCCTTGCGCATGAACCAGTCGTGGCCGTCCTTCTCGGCCGCCGACAGGTCCCAGTCGACGTGGTAGCGGCGCCCCTCGGAGGGCGAGCCGTCGAAGTTGCGCACGTCGACCGCGGTGCGGGTGATCGTCACGACCTGGTCCTGGCCGAGCTCCATCGCCTCGCGGGTGTGCTCGATGAACGCCGCGACGTCGGAGCCCAGGAAGTTCTCGCCCTCGCCGATCCCCACGACCAGCGGCGAGTTGCGTCGCGCCGCCACCACCCGCGACGGGTCGAGCGCGTCGACCGCCACCAGCGTGAAGGCTCCCTCGAGGCGGCGTACCAGCGCGAGCATCGCCTCGGTCAGGTCCGCGCCGCCGAGCACCTCGAGCTCCAGCAGCTGCGCGGCGACCTCGGTGTCGGTCTCCGACAGCAGGTGGTGGTCGCCGGCCTCGAGCTCGGCGCGCAGCTCGGCGAAGTTCTCGATGATGCCGTTGTGCACCAGCGCGACCCGGCGCTGCGGGCCCGCGTGCGGGTGCGCGTTGACGTCGTTGGGCGCGCCGTGCGTGGCCCAGCGGGTGTGCCCCATGCCGATCGTGGTCGCCGGGAGCGCGTCACCGGCGATCGCCTTCTCGAGGTTCGCGAGCTTGCCGGCCCGCTTCTCGGTCGCAAGCGCCCCGTCCGCGACGAGCGCGATCCCGGCGGAGTCGTAGCCGCGGTACTCCAGGCGCCGGAGCCCCTCGATGACCACCTCCTGGGCGCCCTTGTGACCCACGTAACCCACGATCCCGCACATGGGCCTCACTGTATCGACGGCCCCCTGCAAGAATCGCGGCCATGTCTGCGAACGGCGGTGCGCACGAGGAGTCATCGCCGTACCTCGAGCTGGACCGCTCCGCCTGGGCGGCACTGGCCGCCGAGGTGGAGAACCCGCTCACCGCGGAGGAGATCCGTCAGCTGCGCGGCCTCGGCGAGCAGCTCGACCTCGACGAGGTCCAGCAGATCTACCTGCCGATGTCCCGACTGCTGAGCATGTACGTCGAGTCCGCGGGCCGGCTCTACCGCCGGCAGGAGGAGTTCCTGCACCAGGTGCAGCCGCAGCGGACGCCGTTCGTCATCGGTCTCGCGGGGTCGGTCGCGGTCGGCAAGTCCACGACCGCGCGCGTGCTGCAGCAGATGCTCGCCCACTGGCCGGAGCACCCCAACGTCGCGCTCGTGACCACCGATGGCTTCCTCTACCCGAACGCCGAGCTCGAGCGCCGGGGGCTGCTCCAGCGCAAGGGCTTCCCGGAGTCCTACGACCGCCGCGCCCTGCTCCGCTTCGTGGTCGACATCAAGTCCGGCAGGGACGAGGTCGAGGCCCCGGTCTACTCGCACCTCACCTACGACGTGCTCCCCGACGAGAAGGTCGTCGTGAAGCGGCCGGACATCGTCATCATCGAGGGGCTCAACGTCCTCCAGCCGGCCCGGGTGCGCGAGGACGGCCGCGCCGGCCTCACGCTGAGCGACTTCTTCGACTTCTCGGTGTACGTCGACGCCGGCACCCGCCACATCCGGAACTGGTACGTCGACCGGTTCCTGCGGCTGCGTGAGACCGCGTTCCGTGACCCGGAGTCCTACTTCTCCAAGTACGCCGCCCTCTCGCACGACGGTGCGGTCGACGAGGCCACCCGGATCTGGGACACCATCAACGGGCCCAACCTCTCGCAGAACATCCTGCCGACCCGGTCGCGCGCCACGCTGGTGCTGCGCAAGGACCGCGACCACTCGGTGCGCTACGTCCGGCTCCGGAAGCTCTGAGCGCCAGGTCGAGATCCAGCCGGTGGGCCGTGTCAGAGGGCCAGCTGGCTCCTCACGACCTCGGCGAGGCGGTCGGCGACCGACTGCGCCTCGTCCTGGGTCGGCGCCTCGACCATCACCCGCACCAGCGCCTCGGTGCCGGACGGTCGCAGCAGGATCCGGCCGGTCTCACCGAGCGCGGCCTCCTCCTCGGCCACCGCGGCCGCCAGCACGGCGTCGTCGTCCGCGCGCGCCTTGTCGACGCCGGGGACGTTCACCAGCACCTGCGGCATCCGGGTCATCACCGACGCGAGCGAGGCCATCGACTCGCCGGTCGCGGCCATCCGCTCCAGCACGTGCAGGGCGGTGAGGATGCCGTCGCCGGTGGTGGCGTACTCGCTCATGATCACGTGGCCCGACTGCTCGCCGCCGAGGGAGTAGCCGGACACCTTCATCGCCTCGAGCACGTAGCGGTCGCCGACCTTGGTCTGGCGTACGCCGATGCCGGCCGCCCGCATGGCCTGGACGAAGCCGAGGTTGCTCATCACCGTGGCGACGACGGTGTTCTTCGCCAGGTGCCCGGTCTCGGCCATGCCGAGCGCGAGGATCGCCATGATCTGGTCGCCGTCCACGTCGTTGCCCGCGTGGTCGACCGCGAGGCAGCGGTCCGCGTCGCCGTCCAGGGCGAAGCCGACGTCGGCGCCGTGCTCCAGCACCGCGGCCCGCAGCGGCCCGAGGTGGGTCGACCCGCAGCCGTCGTTGATGTTGAGGCCGTCGGGCTCGGTGCCGATGGCGATCACCTCCGCGCCCGCGGCAAGCAGCGCGGCCGGACCCGCCCGGTACGCCGCGCCGTGGGCGCAGTCGAGCACGACCTTGATCCCGGTGAGGGGCTTGTCGATGGTCGAGACGAGGTGCTCGACGTACTCCTCGACGGGAGTGGCGTACGGCGTCACCCGGCCGATGTCGCCGCCGAGCGGGCGCTCCCACGGCTCGTCGAGGTGCTGCTCGATCTCACGCTCGACGGCGTCGTCGAGCTTGTGCCCGCCGCGGGCCAGGAACTTGATGCCGTTGTCCGGCATCGGGTTGTGCGAGGCGCTGATGACCACGCCGAGGTCGGCACCGAGCGCCTGCGTCATGTACGCGACGGCCGGGGTGGGCAGCACCCGCAGCCGGACCGCGTCCACGCCGGCCGACGCCAAGCCGGCGACCACGGCGTGCTCGAGGAACTGTCCCGAGATGCGGGTGTCCCGGCCGACCACGGCGAGCGGGCGATGGCCCTCGAACTCGCCCCGGCTGGCCAGGACCCGGGCAGCGGCAACGGAAAGGTCCAGGGCCAGCTCCGCGGTCAGCTGACCGTTCGCCAGGCCCCGGACCCCGTCCGTGCCGAAGATGCGCGGCATGCGCGTCGTACTTAGCGCTTCGAGAACTGAGGCGCCTTGCGGGCCTTCTTGAGACCAGCCTTCTTGCGCTCGATGACGCGGGCGTCACGGGTGAGCAGGCCGGCCTTCTTGAGCGACGGGCGGTTGGCCTCCACGTCGATCGCGTTCAGGCAGCGAGCCACGCCGAGGCGCAGCGCACCGGCCTGACCGGTGATGCCACCGCCGTGGATGCGGGCGATGACGTCGAAGCGGCCCTCGAGCTGCAGCGCGGCGAACGGCTCGTTCACGACCTGCTGGTGCAGCTTGTTCGGGAAGTAGGAGTCCAGCGCCCGGCCGTTGACGGTCCACTGGCCGGTGCCGGGGACGATGCGGACGCGCGCGACGGCCTCCTTGCGGCGGCCGGTGGCCGCGGCGGGGGCGATGGTCGCCGGACGGGCGGGGGTGTCAGCGGAAGGAGAGCTCTCCGAGCTGTAGGCGATGCCCTGCTCGTCGGTCTCGTAGGTCTCTTCGACCTCGGTGGTGTCGGCCACGATGTTCCTCACTCAGAATTTCTCGACGAATCAGACGATTACTGGGAGATCTGCTTGATCTCGAACGGAATGGCCTTCTGGGCCTGGTGCGGGTGGTTGGGCCCGGAGTAGACCTTCAGCTTCTTCAGCATCTGACGGCCGAGCTTGTTCTTCGGCAGCATGCCCCACACGGCCTTCTCGATGGCCTTGCGAGCGTCCTTCTCCAGGATCTCACCGATCGGGGTCGAGGACAGACCGCCCGGGTAACCGGAGTGGCGGTACGCCATCTTGGTGGTCTTCTTGTCGCCGGACAGGGCGACCTTCTCCGCGTTGACGATGATGACGAAGTCACCGGTGTCGGCGTGCGGGGCGAAGATCGGCTTGTGCTTGCCGCGCAGGAGGTTGGCGGTCTGCACCGCGAGGCGACCGAGGACGACGTCGGTGGCGTCGATGACGAGCCACTCGCGCGTGATGTCGCCGGGCTTGGGGCTGTACGTGCGCACGGAGGAACTTCCTTCGTTCGTAGGGCCCGGGCGACCCTGTGCCGTCCGGGTGGTGGTGCGACGCCTTCTGACGAACACTGCCCGGCTGGTCCTGTGTGACGAGGAGTCCGGGTCTGCACCCCGATCCCGTGGCGGGTCGGAGCGCGGCAGGGGCGCGACTGACAAGAGTACGGGGGCGCGTCCGCGCAGGTCAAAACCGCAGTGCGCGGTCCGGGACGGGCCGAGGTTTCGAGACGCGGTTTCGCCAGCCGTTGAGTCGCAGTCTAAGTTGAGAGGGTGACTGAATCTCTCACCGTCCGCGACAACCGCACCGGACAGGAGTACGAGGTCCCGATCACCGACGGCACCATCAAGGCCGCGGATCTGGGACAGATCAGGACCGACGGCGACACGCCGGGGCTGGCCGTCTACGACCCGGGCTTCGTCAACACCGCGTCCTGCCGGAGCTCCGTCACCTACATCGACGGCGACAAGGGCATTCTCGAGTACCGCGGCTACCCGATCGAGCAGCTCGCCGAGAAGTCCTCGTTCCTGGAGGTCGCGTACCTCCTCGTCCACGGATCCCTCCCCACCAAGGAGGAGTACGAGTCGTGGGTGCACGAGATCACCTACCACACGTTCGTGCACGAGAACGTCAAGGAGTTCATGCAGGGCTTCCGCTACGACGCGCACCCGATGGGGATGCTGATGGCATCGGTGGGCGCTCTCTCGACGTTCTACCCCGACGCGCGCAACATCAGCGACGCCGACAACCGGCACATGCAGATCGTGCGGATGATCGCGAAGATGCCGACCCTCGGCGCCTGGTCGTTCCGCCACGCGCAGGGCAAGCCGTTCGTCTACCCGGACAACGAGCTCAGCTACACCGCCAACTTCCTGTCGATGCTGTTCAAGATGAGCGAGCAGAAGTTCGACGCCGACGAGCGCCTGGTCAAGGCCCTCGACGTGCTGTTCATCCTGCACGCCGACCACGAGCAGAACTGCTCGACCAACGCGGTCCGCTCCGTCGGCTCCTCGCAGGTCGACCCGTACTCCGCGGTCGCGGCGGGTGTCGGCGCCCTCTTCGGCCCCTTGCACGGCGGTGCCAACGAGGCCGTGCTCCGGATGCTCAAGCGGATCGGCAGCAAGGAGAACATCCCCGCCTTCATCCAGGGCGTGAAGGACGGCAACGAGCGGCTGATGGGCTTCGGCCACCGCGTCTACAAGAACTACGACCCGCGCGCGAAGATCATCAAGAAGGCCTGCGACGACGTCTTCGAGGTGACCGGGGTCAACCCGCTCCTCGAGATCGCCCAGGAGCTGGAGAAGATCGCGCTCGAGGACGAGTACTTCGTCAAGCGCAAGCTCTACCCCAACGTGGACTTCTACTCGGGCCTGATCTACGAGGCCTTCCAGTTCCCGCCGGAGATGTTCACGGTCCTGTTCGCGATCGGCCGCACCCCGGGCTGGCTGTCCCAGTGGTCCGAGCTGGTCCAGGACAAGGAGCAGAAGATCGCGCGCCCCAAGCAGATCTACACCGGCGCCCGCACGCTGGAGTTCGTGCCCGCGTCGGAGCGTTGGTCCTGAGCGAAGCGAAGTACCAACGGCCCGACGGGTCAGGGCCGGCGGTCGCTGCTGACCTCGCTAGCGTGAGGTCGGTGAACAAGCCTCCCGCCGGCGTGGTGCTCGACCTCGGCAACGTCCTCATCAGCTGGCAACCGGCCCTCGCCATCGCGGCGGGGGTCGGTGCCGACGAGGCCCGGCGGTTCCTGGACGCCGAGGACTTCGACTTCATGGCCTGGAACCACGAGCAGGACAGCGGCCGGCGGTGGGCCGACGGCGTCGCCGAGGTGCGCCGCACCCACCCGCACTGGGTGGAGCATGCGGAGGCCTACCTCGCCCACTTCCCGGCCTCGCTCAGCGAGGTGCCGGGCAGCCTCGACGTCGTGCGCGACCTGAAGGTCGCCGGCGTCCCGGTGGTCGGCCTCACGAACTGGTCCGACGAGCTCTACTACCCGTACGCCGCCGAGCAGTTCGCGGTGCTCCGGCTGCTCGACGCCGTGGTCGTCTCCGGTGAGGTGAAGATCGCGAAGCCCGACCCCCGTGCCTTCGAGATCGCCGCCGAGCGGGCGGGTCTGTCGCTGGACCGCCTCGCCTTCGTCGACGACAGCCCCCGCAACGTCGAGGCGGCCGCGGCGCTCGGCATGGACGCGATCCTGTTCACCGGCGCGCCCGCGCTGCGCACCGAGCTGCGCAGCCGCGGCCTCCCCGTCTGAGGCCCACGACCGGACCTACGACAGGACGCTGACCGTCCTCGACACGGGCCGTCCACGCGACGGGTCGACGGTGATCCTGACCTGGTCCAGCTTCGCCAGCTGCCGCCTGGCCGCGGCGCTCAGGTGCAGCGAGGCCGTGGCCGACTGCCCCGGCTTCAGGCCCACCGCGCCACGGGCCAGCACGGTGCCGCCCGACCGCACCGTCAGCGCGCCCCGGCCGGGCATCGAGGAGACGATCCGCATCGAGAACGACGACCCCGAGACCCGGCCGGCGCCGACGAATCCGGCGGTGTCCGCGCCCGGCTGCACGGTCACCGTGGCGCCGGCGCTGTTGTTGGCCGGGTTCGCGTCGGCCGAGGTCGACGTCACCGTGGCGACGTTCTCGACCGTCACCGGCTCGGTCGTGCCCATCCGCTCCGTGGTCGTCCGGTCGTGCAGGCACACCAGGTCGAGGGTGGCGTTCTGGGCGGACCCGCTCCGGTTGAAGAGCCGGAAGGCGCGCTCCTTGAGCCGCGGGTCGTTGCCCCAGTGCTGCACGCCCGGGGGCAGGTCGAAGGTCGCGACCACGCCCTTGGCGTCGTCGGGGCAGGTCACCTTGAACTCGTTGCCCTCGGCAGCGGTGTCGCCCGGCACCGAGACGGTGTCGACGACGTGGGTGAACCGCAGCTCGTGGGTGTGGCCGAGCACCGGACCGACGGTGGTGTGCAGGCAGCGCGCCGAGACCGTGGCGGTCACCGGCGAGGCGGCGTCGAACGTGAACGTCCAGGTCCGGGCGTCCTGGTCGGTCTCCGACCCGACGAGGACGGCGGCGCCCGACGAGAGGTCGTAGCCCGGCGCGACCGGCACCGTCCCGGCACCGCAGGTCAGGGTCACCGAGGTGCGGCCGGCGGGCAGCGCCTGGGTGGCGGTGGCCGGCGCCGCGTCGGCGAGCAGCGGGTGCCGGTGGCTGTCGCCGTGCCCGGTCTGGCGGTCGGCGGCCTCGGTCTGTCCCGGCAGGCAGACGATGAACGCCTTGGCCTGGACCCGGCCGGTCGCGTCGTTGCGGATCACGCCCTTCCAGGTGCCGATGCCGATGCTCTGCGAGCTGAGGACCGTGACGTCCGAGAACGTGCCCGTGCCCTGGTCGACGTGGTCGATCCGGAAGTCGCCGTCGCTCAGGATGTCACCGGGGTTGCAGGAGAGCGTGACGCTCCGCTGCTGGCCGGGGTCCAGGTCCACCTGCACCTCCGGGTGGTACGGCGTCAGCCAGTGGTAGGCCTGCGGCTGCGAGGACCGGCCGGCGCCGGCGATGGGATTCGCGGTCACCGTCACGGTCACCGTGGTCGAGGCGCCGGCGGCGAGGTTGCCGACGCTGCACGTCACGACACCGGCCGCCTGCGTGCACGGGGCCGAGGCCGACACGAACGTCACGCCGCTGGGGAGCGCGTCGTGGACGACGACCCCGGTGGCGTCGTCGTTCCCGACGTTCCGGGCGGTCAGCGTGTAGGTGAAGGTGTCACCGCCGTGCGGCGTCGCGGTCGACGCCGACTTGGTGATCGTGACGTCCGCGGTGGCCGGCGTCGAGGGCGGCGTCGGCACGCAGGAGCTGCTCGGCAGCAGGTTCTGGTGCGTCTCGAAGCCCGACGCGAAGCTCTTGGCGATGACCTGGCCGATCGTGTGGCCGACCGAGCTGACCGTGAACGCCGCGTTCGGCGCCAGGATGTGGCCGCCCCAGGCGGACCCGTAGCTCATCGTCAGCGTCGTGGCGTCCGGGAAGTTCCAGATGATGCCGGGGTACGACGCCATCACGGTGTCGTTGACCTGGCTCGCGCCCGACGAGACGTCCCACATCTGGCCGGCGAGGCTCACCGACGTGCCGGGCACGTTGATGATCGTGGTCGCGCTCCCGGGCACGTGGTAGCCGACGTGCTTGCCGGCCGCGAGGTCGGCGGCCTGGGCGGGTGTCAGGTCGAACACGTTCAGCGAGCTGTCCGTGCCGGTGAGGACCAGCGCCGGGTTGCCGCCCGCGGTGCCGTTGGTCACGGTGCCGGTCGCGGTCGCGGCGCCCCAGGCGGTCGACAGCGCGCGCAGCTGGCTGAACGCGGTGCCGAAGTCGACCGGGTTGCTGGCGAGGTAGCCGGCGCCGGCACCCCCGTTGAAGTTCACTCCCGACTGCGGCGTGACGTAGGCGCTGCCCTTCTGGAGGTTGTAGCTGCCGTGGCTGCCGGCGATCACCAGCGCGGCGGAGCCGGCCGGGAACCCCGACGCGAGCCGGGTCCCCACGGTCATGCCGCCGGCGCTGTGGTTGCCGCCGTACGCGATGGCGCCCTCGGACTCGGAACCGCGGGTTCCGTTCCCCTCGACGAACTCCGTCCATCCCGTCGCCGGGCCGAACGCGTTCGCGACAGTCGTGCACGAGACAGGCGTGCGCGCGTCCGCACCGCCCTCGCTGAGCTGCAGCACGGCGAGCGAGCCGAGGCAGCAGGCGAGAGCGGCCGCGAGAGCCGGAAGACGGAGCGCGCGAGGCGCGCGCGTGGACCCAGACATACGCATCGTGTCTACCCCCCAGTAGGTCAGCACCGACGACGGTGCCAGCCGCCGGGGCGGACTGCGGCCGGTTCGGGCAAACGGCCCCGCACCGGACTGGACCGGTCAGGAACGCTGCAGGCGGCGTACGTCGGGGGAGAGCAGCGCGAGCAGGGACGAGCAGCCCATCACCAGGCCGATCACCACGAGCCAGGTGTCGAAGCCCACGACCGCCGCGATCGGCCCGACCAGCACCAGACCGAGAGGACGCGCCACGAACGACCCGACCATGTCGAAGGAGTAGACCCGGGCGAGCTTCTCCTCGGGGATGTTCTGCTGGATCGCGACCTGCCACTGGACGTCGAAGACCTGCAGCCCGAAGCCGTGCAGGAACGCGCCCACCAGGATCGGCAGCAGGTGGTCGCTGAACGCCATCGCGAGCGGGAACGCCGCGGTCAGCGAGAGCAGCGCGGTGCCGACGAAGAGGCTGCGGCGGGGCTCCCAGCGCAGGCACAGGAGGCCGCCGGCCACGAACCCGGCCATCAGCGTCCCGAGGGCGAGGCCCCACGACGACCGGCCGAACTGGTCCCCGATCACGATCGGGCCGAGCACGGACTGCGCGCCGCCGTAGAAGAGGTGGTAGAGCAGCGCCTGCCCGATCAGCAGCCACAGCCAGGTGTGCCGCAGGACCTCGCGGAGGCCGTCGCCGAGGTCGTTCAGGAACGTCGGACGCGCGCCCTCCTGGCGGGTGTGCGGGACGTCGAGCCGGGAGAAGCAGTACGCCGCGATCGCGAACGTCGCGGCGTCGACGCCGATCGCCCAGCCGGAGCCGACCCCTGCGACGAGCACGCCGCCCACCGCGAACCCGACCACGCCGGCACTGGTCTGGAGCAGCGCCCGCTGCGCCACGGCCTTCGCGACCAGCCCGGCCGGGACCGTGACCCGGGTCATCGCCGAGGCCGACGGCTGGCTCAGCGCGCCGAGGCAGCCGTTGAGCACCCCCATCGCGCCGAGCAGGGGGATCGTCGCCCACCCGCCGATCAGCAGCGCCGCGACCACACCCTGCGTGACCGCGCACGCCGCGGACGAGCCCTCGAGCATGAGCTGGCGCGGGACCCGGTCGCCGAGCACACCGCCGAACAGCACGGTGACCACGTCGGCAAGGGCGTACAGCGCGACGACGAGACCGAGGTCGGAGGCGGAGCCACCGAGGTCGAGCACCGCGAACGCCAGCGCCACCGGGGTGATGGTGTTGCCCAGCGTGCTGGTCGCGGTACCCGTGACCAGCAGCCGGAAGTTGCGGTGCCGCAGCGGCCGGTCCGTGCCCGCCGGTGCCGCGTCCAGGGTGCTCACCGGGACATGATGCTTCGCTGACGAACTATTCGTCAACGAACTAACGCCTAGGATGGCGCCATGGAGGGGGCCACCGAGGACTGGGCCGACCGGCACGTCGCGCGCTGGCGCGACCACTGGATCGACGTCCACTTCGAGGACGACGTCGAGGCGATCGTGGTGCGGATCGGACGCCTGACCAAGCACTTCCGGGCGGTCAAGCAGGAGGCCCTGGTCGAGACCGGGCTGCAGGACTTCGAGTACGACACCCTGCACCTGCTGATGATCCGGGACACCCCGGGCCACGCGAGCCCGTCGGCCCTCGCCGCCGACCTGGAGATCAGCAACGCCGGCATGACCGGTCGCCTCGATGCGCTGGAGAACGCCGGCTGGATCCAGCGCCGGGCCGCCGAGGAGGACCGGCGCCGGGTCGACGTCGAGGTGACCCGGAAGGGCGCCCAGGTCTGGCGGCGGGCGATGGAGCTGCGCGGAGCGGGCGAGGACGAGGTCGTCCACGTGCTGACCCCCGACGAGCGCGCGACGCTCGCCACGCTGCTCAAGAAGATGACGCTGAGCGTCGAGGCCGACGAGTAGTTCTTCGGACGAGCCCAGCGACGTCTCAGGGTGGTCACAGCCTGGCCCCACACAGTTGAGACATGAACGACCAGCCCACCACCCCCCCGCCGGGCCAGAACCCCTACTTCTCGCACGACGTCCCGCTGGGACCGCCCCCGGAGGGTCCCCCGGCGATGACGCAGACCGCGCCGCTGCCCGCCCAGCGCCGGCCGCGACGCGCGGGCCTGGCGGCCACGGTCATCGCCACCGCCGTCGTCGTGGGCGGCGTGGCGGGTGTCGGCGGTGCCGCCGCCTGGAACGCCCTCGACGACAACGGGACGGCGAACGCGGGCAGCGCGGCGACCCCCACCACCTCGCAGGTCGTGGACACCCCCGACTCCCCTGCGCCCAGCGGCTCGGTCGAGGCGGTGGCGGCCAAGGTGCTCCCCTCCGTCGTGAAGATCGACGTCTCCGGCTCGCAGGGATCGGGCTCCGGGTCGGGCATCATCCTCAGCTCGGACGGCGAGATCCTCACCAACAACCACGTGGTCGCGCTCGCCGGCGACGGCGGCTCCCTCGCCGTCTCCTTCAACGACGGCTCGACTGCGAAGGCCGACGTCCTCGGCACGGACCCGCTGACCGACACCGCGGTGATCAAGGCCCAGGGCGTCTCCGGCCTCACGCCCGCGACCATCGGCAAGTCCTCCGACCTCAAGGTCGGGGAGAGCGTCGTGGCGATCGGCTCGCCGTTCGGCCTCGACTCCACCGTCACCAGTGGCATCGTCAGCGCGCTCGACCGCCCGGTCGACGTGGGCTCGGACGGCCAGGGCAACAGCACGACGTACCCCGCCATCCAGACCGACGCGGCGATCAACCCCGGCAACAGCGGCGGTGCCCTCGTCGACCTGGACGGCAACGTCGTCGGCATCAACGCCTCGATCCGCACCGCGACCTCCTCGGAGGGCGAGGCCGGCTCGATCGGCCTCGGCTTCGCGATCCCGATGGACGAGGTGATGCCGGTCGTCGACCAGATGGCCAAGGGCGAGACCCCGACCCACGCCCGCCTGGGCATCCAGGTCTCCACCGCCGCCAGCCAGTCCGGTGCCCTGCTCACCGACGGCGCGGAGGTCCAGGACGTCACCGCCGGCTCCACCGCGGCCGACGCGGGCCTCACGAAGGGCGACGTGATCACCAAGGTCGACGACCACCTGATCACCAGCGCCGACTCGCTGGTCGCCACCGTCCGGTCCTACCGGCCGGGCGACAAGGTCACCGTCACCTACGAGCACGCCGGCGACACCAAGACCGTGACGCTCACCCTCGACTCGGACGCCGGGACGTCCAACTCCTAGGAACCCCCGAGCTCTTCTCTCCCCCGAGAAGGGAACAAGCGCCCCACCGGCATGCAGGTCCGTCTCCCGTCATGCCGGTGGGGCTCTTCCTCAGGTCAGCAGGCGCTGGAACTCACCCATCCGCGCGACCGGCACGAAGCCGATCCCCTCGTTGACACCGACCATGGGCGCGTTCACCTCGGCGTTGTAGGTCGAGAGCAGCCGGATGCCGGGCGCCTCGGCCTCGAGGAGGCGCAGGTTGGCGACCTTCACCGCGATCCCGAGCCGGCGGCCGCGGGCGGCCCGCTCGACGAGCGTTCCCCACTGGTAGGCCCGCCCCGGCTCGTGCACGGTCGTCACGACCTGGGTGAACGCGACCATCCGGCCGTCCGGTCCCAGCGCCACCGAGTGGTACGACGTCCGTCCCTGCGCCGCGAGCATCGCCTCGGCCTCGCGGACCACGGCCGGGTCGGTGGTCGCGGGCTCGAGCGTGAGGTCGCGCGTCGGCGCCTCCGTCTCCACGAGCGCGTCGAGACGGGCCCAGTCGGCCAGCAGCTCGTCCGGGACCGGGCCGACCCACGACCGCAGCTCGTGGTCCCGGTGGTGCGGCGCCGCCTCGGCGGCGAGCCGCTCGAGGACGCCGTCGGCCACCGGCAGGTGCAGCACCCGCTTGACGTCGCCGAGCGCCAGGTCGTAGCCCGCACCGCGGGCGAGCTCCCGCCCCGGTGACCCGGCGCCGTCCGGCCCGAGGACGTACGGCCAGCAGGCGTTGCCGGTCAGCACGGAGCGGCCGCGCTCGCGGGCCACCTGCTCCAGGTGGGCGAGCATCGCGGTCGCGTACCCCTGCCGGGTGCGTCCCGGGGCCGTGTGCACACTGAGCTCGGCGCGGTCGAGGTTGTCGAGCATCGGCGTGCGGATCCAGCCCGCGCAGACGAGCTCCCCGTCGACGCGGCCCGAGAAGCCGGCCGACCACGCGCGGGTGCCCGGGCCCTGCATCAGCACGCGCACCTCCTCCAGCTGCCACGGCGCGCCGACGTCGTCGCCGGTCGCGTGCTCCGCGGCCAGGTAGACCGCGTGCCAGGCGTCCAGCTCGGCCCGGTCGCCGGCGTCCAGCGGCGTGACCACCAGGCCGCTCATCGGGTTCGCTGCACCCGGCCCTCGTCCCACACCGGTCCGTCCGACTCGTACACCTCGCCACCGGCGCCGTACACGAGGAACCGGTCGAAGCCGCGGGCGAACCACCGGTCGTGGGTGACCGCGAGGACCGTGCCCTCGAAGGCCTCCAGGCCGTCCTCGAGCGCCTCGGCGGACTGCACGTCGAGGTTGTCGGTCGGCTCGTCGAGCAGCAGCAGCGTGGCGCCGGACAGCTCCAGCAGCAGGATCTGGAAGCGCGCCTGCTGACCGCCGCTGAGGGACTCGAACCGCTGGTCGGCCTGGGCGCTGAGCTCGTAGCGGTCCAGGACCCGGCTGGCCTGCTCGCGGCCCATGCCGTCGCGGCGCTCGTCGCCGCGGTGCAGGATCTCCAGCAGCGTCCGGCCGATCAGCTCGGGGTGCTCGTGGGTCTGCACGAACCAGCCCGGGCGGACCCGGGCGCCGAGCCGGGCCAGGCCCCGGTGCTGCACGGGCTCGATCACCGCGTCGCCGACCGGCTCGTGCTCCTTGTCGGGCCGGGTGCCGCCGGCGGCCAGCAGCCGCAGGAAGTGGGACTTGCCCGAGCCGTTGGAGCCGAGGACCGCAACGCGCTCGCCGTACCAGACCTCGAGGTCGAAGGGCCGCATCAGCCCGGTGAGCTCGAGGTTCTCGCAGACCACCGCCCGCTTGCCGGTGCGGCCGCCCTTGAGCCGCATCTTCACCTGCTGCTCGCGCGGCTGCTCGGTCGGCGGACCGGCCTCCTCGAACCGGCGCAGCCGGGTCTGGGCGGCCTGGTAGCGGCTTGCCATGTCGGCGTTGTACGCCGCCTTCTGCTTGTACATCAGCATCAGCGCACGGAGCTTCGCGTGCTCCTCGTCCCAGCGCTTGCGCAGCTCCTCGAAGCGGGCGAACCGCTCGCGGCGCGCCTCGTGGTACGACGCGAACCCGCCCGGGTGCGTCCACACGCGGTTGCCCGCGCTCCCGAGCTCGACGGTCACTACGCGGGTGGCGGTGTTGTTGAGCAGCTCGCGGTCGTGGCTGATCATCAGGACGGTCTTGTCCGACTCGCGGATCCGCTCCTCGAGCCAGATCTTGCCGGGCACGTCGAGGTAGTTGTCGGGCTCGTCCAGCAGCAGCACCTCGTCCGGCCCGCGGAGCAGGAACTCGAGCACGAGCCGCTTCTGCTCGCCCCCGGACAGCGTGCGGAGCTCGCGGTACTTCGCCCGGTCGTAGGAGACCCCGAGCGCGGCCGTCGCGCACACGTCCCAGGTGACCTCGAGGTCGTAGCCGCCGGCGTCGGCGTACTCCGCGAGCGCCGCGGCGTACCGCATCTGGGTCTTCTCGTCGTCGGTGTCCATCAGCGCGCGCTCGCACGCGTCGACGTCGTGTGCGGCGGCCCGGATCCGCGGCGGGGAGACGCTCAGCAGCAGGTCGGCCACGGTCGGGTCCTCACCGAGGGCGGCGCCGACGGCCTGGCGCATCACGCCGAGCCCGCCGGAGCGGGTCACGACCCCGGCGTGCGGCTGCAGGTCGCCGGTGATGATCCGCAGCAGCGTCGTCTTCCCGGCGCCGTTGGCGCCCACGAGCGCGACCTTGGCGCCCTCGCCCACCCGGAACGACACGTCGTCCAGCAGCACTCTCCCGTCAGGGAGCTCATAGCGCACCCCGGCCACGTCCACGTGTCCCACGGGATCGATTGTCCGCGACCGGGCGCCGTCCGGCACCCCGTTTTGCCACGACGGCGCTCCTCCGGGTCTAGGTTGCGGCCGTGAGCCCGCGCATCGTCCTCGCCGCCGCCGTGGTCGTCGCCTCGATCGGCCTGGCCGCCCCCGCTCCTGCCGCCCCGGCTCCCGCGGCGCTCGTCGTCGGCCCCACCACGTTCACCGAGCCCGGCCCGTACGCCGTCGGCGAGCGGACCGCGAAGCTGCACTCGGGCATCCCCGTCGAGATCTGGTACCCCGCCCGGGCCGCCGACGTCGCCGGGAAGCCGATGGGCAGCTACGACCTCGTCGACTGGCTGCCGCCGTTCCTCCAAGCACTGCTGCCGCCCGGCGCCTCGGTCGCCCATCCGTCCGGCGGGGTGCGCGGTGCGCTCGGCGTGCCGGTCGCGCGGGGCTCGTTCCCGCTCGTCGTGTTCAGCCACGGGTACGCCGGGTTCCGGGACCAGTCGACGTTCCTGACGGCGGCGCTCGCGTCGTGGGGGTTCGTGGTCGCCGCCCCGGACCACCCGAGCCGCGACCTGACGCGCGTGCTCGGCGGTCCCGCCGGCGCCACCACGGACGTGCAGGACCTGCGGGCGACGATCACGCTGATGGCGGGCAAGGCGGCGAGGGGGTCGAGCGCCTTCCGCGACCGCGTCGACCTCACCCGGGTCGCCGCCCTCGGCCACTCGGCCGGCGGCAGCGCCGTCGAGAAGCTCGCCGCGATCGACCGGCGCGTCGACACCTTCATCGGCATGGCCGGCGCGTCGGTCGGCGCGCTCGACCAGAGCGTCACGGTCCCGCACAAGCCGGGGCTGCTGATCACCGGCAGCGCGGACACGGTCGTGCCGCTCGACGAGATGCGGACGGCGTACGCCGCGATGCACTCGCCGAAGCGGTTCGTGGTGCTCGACAACGCCGGGCACCTGGTCTTCAGCGACATCTGCGAGATCGGCGCGGACCAGGGCGGCCTGCTGTCGCTCGCCGCCCTGCTCGGCGTCCCGATCCCGGACAACCTCAGGCCGCTCGCGACCGACGGCTGCTTCGCCCCCGACCTGCCGCCGACCGAGGCGTGGCCGGCGGTCGAGCAGGTCGTCATTGCGCAGCTGCGCAACGTCCTTGGCATCGACGCGACGGACGCCGGGCTGACCGGGCTGCCGGAGGCGTTCCCGGGCATCGTGTCCGAGAGTGTGGCTACTACTCCTCGGTCTGCTTCGCCCAGAGGTTGATGCCGGCCTCGACCGCGTGCTCGTCGATCCGGCGCAGCTCGTCGTCGCTGAGCGCCGGGAAGGCCAGCGCGTCGAGGTTGGCGTCCAGCTGTTCGACCGAGCTGGCGCCGATCACCGCCGACGTGACGCGGCCGTCGCGGACGGCCCACTGGAGCGCGAGCTGGGCGAGCGACTGGCCGCGCTCCTGCGCGATCTCGTTGAGCCGGCGCACGTGCGTGAGGGTCGCGTCGTCGAGGTGGTCGCCGGGCAGCGTGGACTGGTGCCGCGCGGCCCGCGAGTCCTCCGGCACGCCGTCGAGGTAGCGGTCGGTCAGCAGGCCCTGGGCCAGCGGGCTGAACACGATGCAGCCCATCCCCTCCTGCTCGAGCTCGTCGAGCAGGTCCTCCTCGATCCAGCGGTTGAGCATCGAGTAGGACGGCTGGTGGATGAGCAGCGGCGTCCCGAGCTCGCGGGCGATCGACGCGGCCTCGCCGGTCTTCGCGGCGGAGTACGACGAGATCCCGGCGTACAGCGCCTTGCCCTGCCGGACCGCGTGGTCGAGCGCCATCATCGTCTCCTCGACGGGCGTCTCGGGGTCGAAGCGGTGGCTGTAGAAGATGTCGACGTACTCGAGCCCGAGCCGCCCCAGCGACTGGTCGAGCGAGGCGAGCATGTACTTCCGCGAGCCGCCGCCGCGGCCGTACGGCCCCGGCCACATGTCCCAGCCGGCCTTGGTGGAGATCACCAGCTCGTCACGCAGCCCGCTGAAGTCGTCGCGCAGGTAGCGCCCGAAGTTCTCCTCCGCCCGGCCGTACGGCGGGCCGTAGTTGTTCGCGAGGTCGAAGTGCGTGACGCCGCGGTCGAACGCCCGGCGCAGGATCGCTCGCTGGGTCTCCTCCGGCCGGTCGGTCCCGAAGTTCTGCCAGAGGCCGAGCGAGATCACCGGCAGCTTCAGCCCGCTCCGCCCCGTGAAGCGGTACTCCATCCCGGTCGCGTCAGTGTCGTACCTGTTCTCAGCCGGCTCGTAGGTCATGGCGCAGATGTTGCCACTGGGCTCAGGTTCCAAGCATGCGGAGGGCGAGGAGGCGGTAGTGGGCGGCGACCTCGTCGGGCGTCCACCGGCCCTCGTCGCGGTACCAGCGGGCCACGTCGATGCCGAGGGAGAGGATCGCGAGCGACGTCATGTGCGGGTCGGACGTGCTGAACACCCCGGCCTCGACGCCCCGCTCGACGACCTCGCGGAGCACCAGGTCGATCTGGTGGCGGACGGCGAGGATCTCGCTGCGGTGCTCCTCGCTCAGCGCGGCGAGCTCGTAGTTGATCACCCGGGCACCGGTGTGCGAGACGGCGTGGTCGCGGACGAAGTCCTCGACGAGGTCGCCGGCCTGGGTGAGCGGGTCCGCGGAGCGGGCGACCGATGAGCGCACCAGCTCCAACACCCGCAGGTGCCCGGCGTGCGCGAGCTCGAAGAGCAGCTCCTCCTTGGAGCGGTGGTGCACGTAGAGCGCCGCCGGGCTCATGCCGGCCGTGGTGGAGATGTCCCGGGTGGTGGTCCCGTGGAAGCCGCGGGCCGCGAACGCGTCGACGGCGGCCCGGGCCAGCCGGGTCCGGGCATCGGGCAGAGGGGTGGACGCGCTCATCCCGGCCATGGTAAGCAAGCGCTTAGTCACACCGCAACCACAGGAGGACACGTGCAGGGACTCGGGGGCAAGGTCGCCGTCGTGACCGGAGCCAGCCGCGGGATCGGCCTGGCGGTCGCCCACCGCCTCATCGACGAGGGCGCCCAGGTCTGCGTGACCGCGCGGAAGCCGGACACGCTGGCGGAGGCGGTCGAGGCGCTCGGCGGCCCGCGGTACGCCATCGGCGTCGCCGGCAAGGCCGACGACGCCGCGCACCAGGAGGACGTCGTGCGCCGCGCGGTCGAGGCGTTCGGCAGCCTGGACCTGCTGGTCAACAACGCCGGCATCAACCCGGTCGCGGCGCCGCTGATCGAGTCCGACCTCGGCGCGGCCCGCAAGATGCTCGAGGTGAACGCGCTCGGCGCGCTCGCCTGGACGCAGGCGGCGTACCGCGGCTGGATGCGGGAGCACGGCGGCGCCGTCGTGAACATCTCCTCAGTGTCCGGCGTGAAGCCCGCCCCGATGATCGGGATGTACGGCGCGTCCAAGGCGATGCTGATCAGCCTCACCGAGACGCTCGCGGTCGAGCTCGGCCCGTCGATCCGCGTCAACGCCGTGGCGCCGGCGATCGTCAAGACGGCGTTCGCGACGCCACTGTTCGAGGGCCGCGAGGACGAGGTCGCCGCGCGCTACCCGCTGCGCCGGCTCGGCGTGCCGGAGGACGTCGCGGGCGCGGTCGCCTTCCTGCTCTCCGACGACGCCGCGTGGCTGACCGGCCAGACGATCACCCTGGACGGCGGCGTCACGCTCGCCGGCGGCCACTGATGGGCGCGCTCGCCGGCCGGGGCGTCGTCGTCACCGGCGCCGGCCGCGGCATCGGCCGCGCGCTCGCCGTCCGGGCCGCCCAGGAGGGCGCGCGGGTCGTCGTCAACGACCTGGACGCCGACAACGCCCGCGCGGTCGCCGACGAGATCGGCGGCACCGCGATCCCCGGAGACGTCACCGCACCGGACGCCCTCGTCGACGCCGCGATCGAGGCCCTCGGCCGGGTCGACGTCTTCTTCGCGAACGCCGGCATCGACGGGTCCGGTGGGCCGGACAGCCTCCAGGCTCCCGACGACGTCTGGGACCGGGTCATCGACGTCAACGTGATGGCGCACGTCCGCGCGGCCCGCGCGCTGGTCCCGCGCTGGCTCGCGGACGGGCAGGGCGGCCGGTTCGTCGTGACCGCGTCGGCGGCCGGGCTGCTGACGATGATCGGCAGCGCGCCGTACTCCGTCACCAAGCACGCCGCGGTCGCCTTCGCCGAGTGGCTCTCGGTCACGTACGGCGCCCGCGGCGTCGACGTGCACGCGATCTGCCCGCAGGGCGTGAAGACGCAGATGCTCGAGGACGCGGGCGGCCTGCAGGCGCTGCTCTCGCGCGACTCCGCGCTCGAGCCCGAGCAGGTCGCCGAAGCCGCCGTGCAGGCGATCGAGGAGGGCCGGTTCCTGGTCCTCCCGCACCCGGAGGTCGCGGGCTACTACGCCGTGCGCGCCTCCGACACCGAGAAGTGGCTGGCCGGCATGCGCCGGCTCCAGCAGAAGGTCGACGAGGCAGGAGCGTGGGGCTGATGACAGGGCCGACCGAGGAGACCCCGGGGCTGGACCTGGGCGCGTTCCGCGCCTGGTACGACGAGCAGCGACCCGGCGAGATCGCGGGCGACCTCTCGGGATCGGTGATCGCGGGCGGGCGCTCGAACCTCACCTACGAGCTCACCGACGGCGCCTCGTGGTGGATCGTCCGGCGCCCACCGCTCGGCCACGTGCAGGCCACCGCGCACGACATGAACCGTGAGTACACCGCGATGTCGGCGCTCGCCGGCACCGACGTCCCCGTGCCCGCGACGTACGCGCACTGCCCCGACCCGGACGTGATCGGGGCACCGTTCTACGTCATGGAGCGGGTGCTCGGCACGGCGTACCGCTCCTCCGAGCAGCTGGCGGCGCTCGGCGAGGAGCGCACCGCCCGCATCGCGGGCGAGATGGTCGACGTGCTCGCCCGGCTGCACACCGTCGATCCCGCAGCGGTCGGGCTGGCCGGGTTCGGCCGGCCGGCCGGGTTCCTGGAGCGCCAGGTCCGCCGCTGGGGTCAGCAGCTCGAGGGCTCGAGGACGACCGACCGGCCGGACGCCGAGGAGCTGCACCGGCGGCTCACCGCCCGGGTGCCCGTCGACGACGGACGGTGGGTCGGGATCGTGCACGGCGACTACCGGCTCGACAACCTGCTCACCGGCGACGACGACCACGTCAAGGCCGTCGTGGACTGGGAGATGGCGACCCTCGGCGACGTCCGCACGGACCTCGCCCTCCTGCTGGTCTATGACCGGCTGGCCTCGCTGCCGGCGGCCGGGCTGGTCTCCGACGTCGCCAACGCGCCCGGGTACCCGTCGGGCGAGGAGCACCTGGCGCGGTACGCCGCCGCCCGCGGGCGCGACCTCGGGGACATCGGCCAGGAGTTCGGCTGGCACCTCGGGCTGGCGTACTTCAAGCTCGCCGTGATCCTCGAGGGGATCCAGTTCCGCTTCCTGCAGGGCGCCACGGTCGGCGAGGGGTTCGACCAGATCGGCGCCGGCTTCGACCCACTGATCACCGCGGGGCTCGAAGCCCTCGGAGAGGACCACTGATGGACTTCAGCCACGACGCCCGGACGCAGGAGCGCATCGAGACGCTCGAGCGCTTCCTCGCCGAGCGCATCGCGCCCTCCGAGGCGACGTTCCACGAGCAGCTCGCCGAGCAGGACGACCGCTGGGAGTGGTCGACGGTCCCGGTGCTCGAGCAGCTCCGGCAGGAGGCCCGCGACCTCGGGCTCTGGAACGTCTTCCTGCCCCGGGAGCACGCCGACTCCCCCGGCCTCTCGAACCTCGAGTACGCCCCGCTCGCCGAGATCACCGGGCGCTCGCTGCACCTCGCGCCGCCGGCGCTCAACTGCGCGGCACCGGACACCGGGAACATGGAGGTGCTCTCGCTGTTCGGCACGCCCGAGCAGAAGGAGCGCTGGCTCAGGCCGCTGCTGGACGCCGAGATCCGATCGGCGTTCGCGATGACCGAGCCCGACGTCGCGTCCTCCGACGCCACCAACATCGCCACCCGCATCGAGCGGGACGGCGACGAGTACGTCCTCAACGGCCGCAAGTGGTGGATCACCGGCGCGATGAACCCGAACTGCCAGATCTTCATCGTGATGGGCAAGACCGACCCCGACGCCGCGCGGCACCGCCAGCAGTCGATGGTCCTGGTCCCGCGCGACACCCCGGGACTGACGATCAGGCGCGGGATGGAGGTCTTCGGGTACGACGACCACGAGCACGGCGGCCACGCGGAGCTGGTGCTCGAGGACGTGCGCGTCCCGGCGTCGAACCTGATCGGCGAGGAGGGGGCCGGCTTCGCGATCGCGCAGGCCCGCCTCGGGCCCGGCCGGATCCACCACTGCATGCGCTCGATCGGCGTGGCCGAGGCCGCGATCGACCTGATGTGCCGGCGGGCGGACAGCCGGGTCGCGTTCGGCCGGCCGATCTCCGCCCAGGGCGTGGTCCGCGACTGGATCGCGGAGTCCCGCGTCCGGATCGAGCAGCTCCGGCTGCTGGTCCTCAAGACCGCGTGGCTGATGGACACCGCCGGCAACCGCGGCGCGCACACCGAGATCCAGGCGATCAAGATCGCCACCCCGCAGACCGTGCAGTGGATCCTCGACAAGGCGATCCAGGTGCACGGCGCCGGCGGGCTCTCGCAGGACTTCCCCCTGGCCGCGGCGTACGCCGGCATCCGCACCCTGCGCTTCGCCGACGGCCCGGACGAGGTGCACAAGAACTCGCTGGCCAAGGCGGAGATCGCCCGGCACACGACGGGGCGCACGACCGATGGATGAGCAGGCACTGCTCGAGCGCGTCGCCGCGCTGCTCGCGGAGCACCCGCCCGCGTCGACCGAGACGATGGACTTCCTGCACGCACGGTTCGACGCCGGCCTCGCGTGGGTGCACTTCCCGGAGGGCCTCGGCGGGCTGGGCCTGCCGCGGTCGCTCCAGCCGGTCGTCGAGAAGGCGCTGCACGCCGCGGGGGCACCGGACAACGACCCGCGACGGATCGGCATCGGGCTCGGCATGGCCGCGCCCACGATCCTCGCGTTCGGCACCGACGAGCAGAAGCACCGCTACCTGCGCCCGCTCTGGTGCGGCGAGGAGGTGTGGTGCCAGCTGTTCTCCGAGCCGGGGGCGGGCTCGGACCTCGCGGGTCTGGCGACCCGAGCCGTGCTCGACGGCGACACCTGGATCGTCAACGGTCAGAAGGTGTGGACGTCCTCGGCCCACATCGCGGACCGGGCGATCATGATCGTGCGCACCGACCCCGACCAGCCCAAGCACGCGGGGCTGTCGTACTTCGTGCTCGACATGCACGACCCCGGGGTGGAGGTGCGACCGCTGCGCCAGATCACCGGTGAGGCGGAGTTCAACGAGGTCTTCCTGACCGACGCCCGGATCCCCGACGCCGACCGGCTCGGCGAGGTCGGCGAGGGCTGGAAGGTCGCGAACGCGACGCTCTCCAGCGAGCGGGTCGCGATCGGCGGCAGCGCCTTCCCACGCGAGTTCGGCATGGTGATGAAGGTCGCGGAGACGTGGCGGACCCGGCCGGAGCTGCGCACGGCGGAGACGCACGAGCGGCTGCTGCGCGGCTGGATCGACACCGAGGTCGCGCGCATCACGGCCACCCGGCTGCGGCAGAAGCTGGCCGCCGGCGTACCCGGCCCCGAGGGCTCCGCGATGAAGCTGTCCTTCGCGCGGATCAACCAGCAGCTCTCGGCGCTCGAGGTCGACCTGCTCGGCGACGACGGGCTGCGGTACGACAGCTGGGAGATGCGCCGCCCCACGCACGTGGACTTCTTCGGCAAGGACGCCGGCTACCGCTACCTGCGCGCCAAGGGCAACTCGATCGAGGGCGGGACGTCGGAGGTGCTGCGCAACGTCGTCGCCGAACGTGTACTCGGGCTGCCGACGGAGCACCGTGTCGACAAGGACGTGCCCTGGAAGGACCTGCCGCGATGACGACCACCTCCCCCGCGAGCGTCGACCTGCTGGCCGACGACGTCGAGCAGGACCTGCGCGCGTCGGTGCGGAAGGCGCTGGAGCGGCACGCGCCGGTCGAGCGGCTGAACGCCCTCTACGACGGCGCCGACGAGGTGACGGCGCCGCTGTGGTCGGCGTTCGTCGGGCTCGGCCTGCCCGGGCTCCTGGTGCCCGAGGAGCTCGGCGGCGCCGGCGCATCGGCCCGTGAGGCCGCGGCGGTGCTGGAGGAGCTCGGCCGGGCCGCGGCCCCCTCGCCGTTCCTGACCTCCTCGGTCGTGGCGACCACGGCGTTGGTCGCCCTGGGCGACACGACGATCCTGCCGGCGCTCGCGTCGGGCGAGCAGACCGCCGCGCTCCTGGTGCGGCCGACCGCGCGGCGGCACGGACCGGCGGCGCTCACCACGGTGGGCCTGCCCGCGGACGTCCTCCTGCTCCCCGACGGCGACGCGCTGTACGCCGTCCGCGGTGCGGGCGTCACGCCGGTCGGGTCGCTCGACATGACCCGCCCGCTCGCCGAGGTCGACCTCGCGGGAGCCGAGCGGACGCTGGTGTCCCCGGACGCCGCCGCGGCGATCGACCGGGCGCTGCTCACCGGCGCGGGACTGCTCGCCGCCGAGCAGGTCGGCGTCGCCCGCTGGGCGCTCGAGACCACGGTCGCCTACCTCAAGGAGCGGCGGCAGTTCGGCCGGGTCGTCGGCGGCTTCCAGGCGATCAAGCACCGGCTCGCCGACCTGTACGCCGAGGTCGAGCAGGCCGACGCCGCGGCCCGGTACGCCGCCGCGACGCTCGCCACCGACGACCCCGACGCACCCGTGGCGGTCGCCGTCGCGGCCGCCTTCTGCGGCGAGGCCGCGACGCACGCGGCCGAGGAGGCGGTGCAGTTGCACGGCGGTCTCGGCATGACCTGGGAGCACCCCGCGCACCTGCACCTCAAGCGGGCCAAGGCCGGCGAGCTGCTGCACGGCACGCCGGAGGCGCACCGCGCGGCGCTCGCCGTACTCGTGAACCTGCCCGGACCGGAGGCCTGACGTGGACCTGACCCTGACCGACGAGCAGCAGGCGTTCCGCGACCTCGCCCGCGACTTCCTCGACCGCGAGGCGGTGCCGCACCGCACCCAGTGGGACCGCGACGAGTCCGTCGACCTGGAGATCATCGCGAAGATGGCGGAGATCGGGTTCTTCGGGCTCACCATCCCCGAGGAGTACGGCGGCCTCGGCGGCGACTACCTGACCTACGTGCTCGGCATGGAGGAGCTCGGCCGCGCCGACTCGGCGCTCCGCGGCATCGTCTCGGTCTCGAACGGGCTGTTCGGCAAGTCCGTGCTCGGGTTCGGCACCGAGGAGCAGAAGCAGGAGTGGCTGCCGCGGATCGCGTCGGGCAGGTCCCTCGGCTGCTTCGGGCTGACCGAGCCGGACACCGGGTCCGACGCCGGCAACCTCACCTCGCGGGCGCGCCGGGACGGTGACGACTACGTCCTCAACGGGCAGAAGCTGTTCATCACCAACGGCACCTGGGCCGACGTGGCGCTGGTCTTCGCGCGCACCAGCGACGACGGACCCCGCGGCGTCACGGCGTTCCTCGTGCCGACCGACGCGGCGGGCTTCGAGGCCCGTGAGGTCAAGGGCAAGCTCGGCCTGCGCGGGCAGGCCACCGCGGAGCTGTTCCTGTCCGACGTGCGGGTGCCGTCCTCGGCCCGCCTCGGCGAGGAGGGCCAGGGCTTCAAGATCGCGATGACGAGCCTCGACAAGGGCCGCGTCTCGGTCGCCGCCGGCTGCGTGGGCATCGTGCAGGGCTGCCTGGAGACGTCGGTGTCGTACGCGACCTCGCGGACCCAGTTCGGCAAGCAGCTGGCCGGCTTCCAGCTCGTCCAGGCCCTGATCGCCGACATGTCCGTGGACGCGGACGCGGCCCGGCTGCTGGTCTGGCGGTGCGCCGACCTGATCGACCGCGGGGAGCCGTTCGGCACCGCCGCCTCGAAGGCCAAGCTGTTCGCGTCCGAGGCCGCCGTACGCGCCGCCAACAACGCGATCCAGGTGTACGGCGGCGCCGGGTACGTCGACGAGCACCCCGCCGAGAAGTACCTGCGCGATGCCCGCGTGATGACGCTCTACGAGGGCACCAGCCAGATCCAGAAGCTGCTCATCGGCCGCGCCGAGACCGGCGTGAACGCCTTCGTCTGACAGGAGAGAGCCGTGCCCCTCGACCCCGAGCTCGCCGTACTGCTCCAGCTGATCGCCGGCGCCGGGCACCCGCCGATGTCCCAGCAGACGCCCGAGGAGGCCCGTCGCGGCTTCCGGGCGCTGACGGTCGACATGCGCGACCCCGCATCGCTGCCCGCCGTCGCGTCGATCGAGGAGACGACGGTCCCGGGTGGGTCCGGCGGCCGCCGGGCGCGCATCTACCGTCCCGACCTCGCCGGCCCGCTGCCGACCGTCGTGATGTTCCACGGCGGCGGATTCGTGATCGGCGACCTCGACACCCACGAGCTCAACGCCCGGACGCTGGCCACCGGCTGCGAGGCCGTGGTCGTGGCCGTCGACTACCGCCTCGCGCCGGAGGACCCGTTCCCGGCCGCTGTCGAGGACGCGGTCGCCGCCACCCGATGGGCCGCTACGCGCGTCGCCGAGCTCGGCGGCTCCGACCGGCTCGCCGTCGCGGGCGACAGCGCCGGCGGCAACCTGGCCGCCGTCGCCGCCCAGGCGATGCGGGACGAGGGGGTGGCGCTCGCCGGCCAGCTGCTGATGTACCCCGTGACCGACATGTACGGCCGGTACCCGTCGCAGACCGAGAACGCCGAGGGCTACTTCCTCGACCTCGACGCGATGATCTGGTTCGACCAGCAGTACGCCGGCCACCTCGCCCAGGCCGCCCGCGACGACCCGCGGCTGGCACCGCTGCACGGCCGCCTCGAGGGCCTGCCGCCCGCCGTCGTGGTGGTCGCCGAGTTCGACCCGCTGCGCGACGACGGCCTCGCGTACGCCGCCGCGCTCGCCGACGCCGGCGTACCGGTCGAGGTCCGCAGGTTCGCCGGACTCATCCACGGCTTCTTCGACATGAGCGCGCACTCCGCCGCGGCGCGCGCGGCAGCCGACGAGACCACCGCACTGTTCCGCAGGGTGCTGCACGGGTAGCCGATCGCTCGGTCCGGGCGACGGGTGGCCGGACTCCCTCGACGTTCCCAGATGCTCATCTCGCGCCCATGATGGGTGGTGGACGAGTGATGCTGGATCGGAGGGATTCCTGCGATGCGCGTATCAAGCACTTCCGCCGGGTTCTTGGCTCCGGCGGCGGCCGTCGGCGTCGCCGCACCGGTGTCGGCGGACATCATCGGCACTCCCCATGACGACCGGATCCGCGGTACCGCGCATCACGACTGGATCGAGGGCCGCGCCGGAGACGACGTCATCCGTGGCCTCGGGGGGGGCCGGACTTCCTGTTCGGCGATCCGGGCAACAACACCTTGCGGGGAGGTTCGGGGCTGGACTTTCCTCAACGGGTCGGGTGGCGACGACGCGCTTCACTTCGGTCGTGGTGGCGACTACGGCCTCGGGCTGAGTGGGTCAGACCGGATGTGGGGTGGTCCCGGCGGCGAACGGCCTCTGCAGGGAGGTCCGGGCCCGGACAGGATCTGGGGCAGGTCGGGCAACGATCGCCTGTTCGGCGATGCGGACAGCGACAGGATCTGGCCCGGTCGGGGCGCCGACAAGACCGATGCCGGCTTCGGCGATGACCGGATCGTCGTCCGCGCGGACGGCGACCCGGACGCGATCGAGTGCGGGCCGGGACATGACGTCGTGGTCTACCGCGTGCGATCGGAGGCGACCGACGAGCTGAGTGGCTGCGAGCACGTCATCGTGAGGCCGTGAGCGGCAGGTCATGGATCGAGCGCCCTGCTCGGCGTACCCGACGAGAGTGCCTTCTGCCGTGCGCCGGCACCCGGTGGGATGACGCAGATCGGCGCGCGGATCTCGGCCCGAGCGGATGCTCGGATCGCGGCTGCAGATCCGTGCTGGCGGACGCGCACACGACGGCGTTCGAGTGCGGTCAGCGCACGGTGATCGTCCGGTCAACGCGAATGGTCTGCGTTCCTTGTTGGTAGAAGTGGTCGGCCGAACGTTGGTAGTCGACATCGACCGCCTTGAGGTGAGCAACGCCCCGTCGGGTCGGCGTCAGCGTGACGAAGAGGTAGTCACTGTGCGGTGCCACCCCGTAGTCGAAACGCATGGGTGGCTTGAACGCCTCGATGGTGCTGCAAACCGAGCCTGGGTCGTGCACCGAACCGATCGGCTCCTCGCCCCCAGCCATATGGCAGAGCCAGAACGTGGCATCAGCCTTGGCGGTATTGCTAGAGAACGTCGCGTCGAGCCCGTCAATCGTGACTTGCTCAGGGGAGCCGCTGGCCTGAGGGAAGATGACGGTCGTCGAGAGAGCCGCACCAGACAGAGGGAGCGGGTCAGAGCTGTAGGAGTCGCCGAGGCCACTGAATGCCGACGGGTGCGTCCACCAGCGCCACGCCATCGCGCCCGCCGCTACTAGTACGACTGCGACCATGGCCGCCAGGACGAGGTTGCGACGACGGCGCGCCCGGGCCGCAGGGTCCGAGGTTGCAGGCACACCCGTGGTGACAGACACGCACCGATCCTGTCATCGACCCACCCCGATCCCCGTGACGTCGTTGATTCCGACGACACCCGACCATCGGCGGATCCGCATCCTTCGAGACCGTGCCCGGATGCCGCCAGCGCTCCAGCAGCGAGCTCGGCTGGGACGTCGGGCCGCCGATGGTTGCCCTCGCGGGGTCGGCCGGATGGACTCGAAGCCAGGCGATCGTGACCAGTTCGGTCTCGTCGCGGCGGGTGGTCCCCGCCGGCTCCCGGCTTTCGGGTCCTGGCCCCGTGTCCGTGGCTTCCTGGCCGTGGGTGGTTGCGACCGACAGGGCAGCTACGGGAAGGGTGGGTGGGTGGTCGTCGCCGGTTCCCGGCTTTCCTGCGTGCGGTCCCGGGGGGTCGCGCCGGCTGTGGAAAGCGGCTCGGAATCGTGACCTGTTCGTTACCCAGGACCCTGTGGAACATGGGGTTCTGGGCCTCTCGGTGTCGGTGGCCGGTGCTTGAGTAGAGCCATGACAGCGATGGCCACACCTCGACACCGAGTCTCGGTGGCGGTCGCCCACGCCCACGCCGTACTGGATGCGGTGAGCGATGCGTCGGTGTGGTCCATGGAGCCCGCGGAGACCACGGCCACGCTCGTCTCGATCACCCGGCTGAAGGCGCAGGTGGCTGAGCTCGAGGCCCGGGTCGCCGAGCACGCCGACGACGAACAGGTCGATACGTGGGCGCACCGGACCCGGCAGACCAAGCCGGTGGTGCTCGGCCAGGTCAGGCTCGGCCAGGCCATGGTGACCCGCGGCCATGTCCGGGACGCGCTCGCCGCGGGTGACCTGGTGGTCGATCAGGCCCGGGTGATCGTCGCCGCGCTCGCCCAGCTGCCCGGGGACCTCGACACCGCCCTGGTGGACCGGGCGGAGCGGCACCTGGTGGCCGCTGGACGGGAGCACACCGCCCCGACCCTGCGGGTCCTGGGCAAGCGGCTGATGGACGTGGTGGCACCGGAGCTGGCCGACGCCTACGAAGCGCGGCAGCTCGCCCGCGAGGAACGCGACGCGCTGCTCGCCACCAAGCTGGTCATGGTCGACGACGGGCACGGCAAGTGCCACGGCCGGTTCACCGTCCCATCCTTCCACGGTGCCGCGCTGAAGAAGATGCTGCTCGCGATCGCCGCCCCCAAACGGCTGGAACCGCAGGAACCGGGCGTCCCTCTGCGCCCGGGCCCCGAACGGAGGGGCCGGGCGTTCTGCGAGCTCATCGAGCGCTACCCCGCCCACCAGCTCCCCCAGACCGGGGGCGTCTCGGCCACCATCGTGGTCACCATGACGCTCGACAGCCTGCTCGGGAAGCTCGAGCAGGCCGCGCTGCTGGACACCGGGGAGAAGATCACCGCCTCGCAGGCCCGCCGGCTGGCCTGCGAGGCCGGGATCATCCCCGCCGTGCTCGGCGGCACCTCCGAGGTCCTCGACCTCGGCCGCACCCGCCGGTTCCACACCAAGTCCCAACGGACCGCGATCGCGATCCGGGACCAGCACTGCACCGAACCCGGCTGCGATTGGCCACCGGCGATGTGCCACGCCCATCACGACATCCCGTGGAGCCGCGGCGGACCCACCGACGTCGAGCACGGCCGGCTGCTCTGCCCGAAACACCACACCAGGTTCCACCGACGCCCCTAGACCGACCGGTCGGACGAACCTCCACCACAGACCGGCCGGCGGGCCGTCGTGCCTGCGAGCGCCCAACGCCGCGAACCGCGCGAAGAGCTACGGATCCGGATGCGGAGTCCTCACCGAACCGGAGTCAGGTGCCGCCGCCACCAGTGCCGCCGCCCAGCCCGCGCTGATCGGAGTGAGGGCCATGCCTGTCCGCTGACCGTGAACCGAGGCGGCTGCGCCTGTCGGCCTGGGCCACGGCCCGGGCCTCGAGCTCGTCGACGGCGCCGAGGTTTCTACGCACCGACCTCGACGGCCGATGTCGAGAACCGTGTCCCGGCTCCGTCCCAGGGACGTGCCACCACAATGGGGCGCACGAGCCCGAGGAGAGAACCCACGATGAAGTACCTGCTTCTCAAGCACTACCGCGGCGCGAAGCCGATCGACTGCGCACCGATGGACGAGTGGACGCCGCAGGAGGTCTCGGACCACATCGCCTTCATGCGCCACGTCGCCGACGAGCTCCGGGAGCGCGGCGAGTTCGTGGACGCCCAGGGGCTGTCGCCGGAGGGCACCTTCGTGCGGTACGACGGCGAGGGCCGGCCGCCGGTCACCGACGGGCCGTTCGCGGAGACCAAGGACCTGATCGCCGGCTGGATGGTGATCGACGTCGACTCCGTGGAGCGCGCGCACGAGGCGGCGGCCTTCCTGTCCTCGGCGCCGGGACCCGGCGGCGTGCCGATCCGGGAGTGGATCGAGGTGCGGCCCTTCATGGAGGAGCCGCCGATCGTCACCGAGTGATGGACGAGCTGGTCCGGGACCTGGCGCCCCAGGTCCTCGGTGTCCTCGTCCGGCGCGGAGCTGACTTCGCGGCGGCCGAGGACGCCGTCCAGGAAGCCCTCGTCGAGGCGGTACGCCGCTGGCCGGACGCCCCGCCCGACGACCCGAAGCCATGGCTGATCACCGTCGCCTGGCGGAAGTTCCTCGACGCGACCCGGTCCGACACCGCCCGGCGCACCCGGGAGGAGCGGCTGCACGAGGAGCCGGCGCCGGGTCCGGCCGAGGACCAGGACGACACGCTGGAGCTGCTGTTCCTGTGCTGCCACCCGTCGCTGACGCCGACGTCGGCGGTCGCACTGACGCTGCGCGCGGTCGGTGGCCTGACGACCGGGCAGATCGCGGAGGCGTACCTCGTCCCCGAGACGACCATGGGCCAGCGGATCAGCCGCGCCAAGCGCACCGTCGCGACCGCGGGCGTCGGCGCACCCGGCGACCTGGGTCGGGTGCTCAAGGTGCTCTACCTCATCTTCAACGAGGGCTACTCCGGTGACGTCGACCTCGCGGCGGAGGCGATCCGGCTGACCCGGATGCTGTCCCACGCCAGCTCGGAGCCGGAGGTCGGCGGCCTGCTCGCCCTGATGCTGCTCCACCACGCCCGCCGCGCCGCCCGCTGGAGCGCCGACGGCGCGCTCGTCCCGCTCGCGGAGCAGGACCGCTCGGCCTGGGACACCACACTGGTCACCGAGGGCGTCGAGATCCTCCAGGCCGCGCTCGCGCAGGACCGGCTCGGCGAGTACCAGTGCCAGGCCGCCATCGCCGCCCTGCACTGCGACGCCCGCTCGGCGGCCGAGACCGACTGGACGCAGGTCCTCGAGTGGTACGACGAGCTGCTGGCCCTCACCGACTCCCCCGTGGTCGCGTTGAACCGGGCCGTCGCGGTCGGTGAGGCCGACGGGCCGCTGGCGGGACTCCGCGAGCTGACGAAGGTGCCGGCCGACGTACCGCGGCGTACCGCCGTCAACGCGTGGCTCCACGAGCGCGCCGGCGACCTCACCACCGCCGCGACCCTCTACGCCGAGGCCGCGGGCCTCGCGACGAACGCCGCCGAGCGCGACCACCTCACCCGGCAGGCCGCCCGGTTGCGGCACCCGGCCTAGGGACGCGTCGCCTGCACGAACGTGACCGGTCCGAACCGGTGGTCGAGCCGGGCGACCTCGCGGGCGTCCTCGAACCCCGCCTCGGCGAGGAGCAGGGGGATGCCGTCGTCGAGGTTGGGCGCCACGAGCTCGGCCGGCACCACCCGCGAGCGCAGCGGGCCGGTGACGTGCCTCAGCGCATGGCCGCGGCCGTGCCCGTGCCCGCCCGCGCCGTGGTCGTCGCCGGCGCCGTGCCCCGCGCCGCCGAAGTCGAGGATCGTGAGCCGTCCACCCGGCCGGAGCGCTCGGAATGCCTCCCGGGCGAAGCCGCGACGCCCGTCCTCGTCGACATGGTGCAGCGCGAGGGACGAGACCACGTGGTCGAGCGAGGCGGCCGCGGCCGGGAGCCGGTCGGCGTAGCCCTGGCCGAGGTCGAGGGAGACCCGGCGCCGCCGGGCCTTGCGCGCCGCCCTGCGCAGGGCGGCACCGTCGGGGTCCAGCCCGCTCACCCGGGCGGTCGGCTCGGCCGCGAGCACGGCGAAGGACAGGTTGCCGGTGCCGCAGCCGACGTCCAGGACGGCCTGGCCCGGCCCGATGCCCGCGATCTCGACAACTCGCCGGTGCAGTGGACGGACGGCGGCCGCGCGGGTGAGGACGTCGTAGAACGGGAGCAGCCAGCCCCGCCCGGCACCGGGCAGGAAGCTGCGCCCGCGCTCCTCGGGGGTGCGGTGGTCGACGACCCGGACCTCGTGCGGGGATGTCATCGGTACTCCTGTGATAGGACTGGAGGGATCTCTGCAGTCTTGGACATCTTGCGGTTCACCGGCATCACAAAGGTGGGAAGTGGTGGGACATTCTTCGGTCGGCGGCGCACGGCCGAACGCCAGCCTGCGCACGGTGCGCCCGGACGGGACGCCGGTCTACCGCCACGACCACCACCCGGGCCGGCCGCCGGTCGCGGTCGTGCGCGTGGACGACCCCGCGCACGGCGGCTGGCAGCCACCGGAGCGTCCGCACGCCCACGACTTCCTGTCCCTGATGTACGTCGAGTCCGGCCGGGGGTCGATCACCGTCGACGGCGCCGAGCGGCCACTGCGTCCGGGAGAGGTGCACGCGCTGTCCCCGGGCCAGGTCGTCGGACTCACACCGGCCGCCGAGCTCGTGGAGTGCCGGGCCTGGTCGGTCGCGTTCACCCCCGACGCCGTGCCGGCGCTGGCGACCGTGTCCCCGCTGACCTGGGCGAACCACCCCGTGCTGGCGCTGTTCGCGGCCCGCGCGGGGCACGGCGTGGTCCCGGCGGCGGACCGCACCGCCTGGACGGCGCGGTTCATCGAGCTGGCCGACGAGCTCGACCACCCCGAGCGGCTGGCCGCCCGGGAGGCCGTCGCCGGCCTGCTCACCCGGATCCTGGTCGCGGCCGCGCGACTCGCCCCGGCCGGGTCGCACGCCCCGGACCCGCTCGTCGAGCGCGTCTTCGACGAGATCGAGGCACAGTTCCGCGAGCCCGTCTCCGCCGCGGACGTCGCCCGCGCCCTCGGCTACACGCCCGGGCACCTCACCACGATCGTGCGCGAACGGACCGGCCGGCCGCTGCTGGAGTGGATCACCGAGCGGCGGATGACCGAGGTGCGGCGGCTGCTGCGCGAGACCGACCTGCCGCTCGGGGTCGTGGCGAGCCGGACCGGGCTGCGCGACGCGAGCTACCTGGTCCGGCGGTTCCGGGCTCGCTACGGCACGACCCCCGAGCGGTGGCGGCGCAGCCAGCGAGTCCGCTGACCCCGCCGGCTCACCCGGTGAGCAACACGACCGCCGCACCGGTGACGGCCGCGGCGACGAGCAACCCGGTGGCGAACGACCGCCAGCCCGGCGCCCCGGCGAGCACGGCGGCCACCAGGCCCGCGAACACGAAGGTGACCGCGAGCGCGACGTCCCAGGCGCCGTACCACCAGATCCAGCTGAGCAGCAGGCCCGTGGCCACGCCGATCAGCGCACCCGGCAGCCAGCTCGGTCGGGGTCGTTCCGGGACGTTGAGCTCGCGCACGACTCGATCATCCGTCACCCGGCCGCGCGTGTCTCCAGCACCCGGAAGCCCTTCGCGCTGGCGAGCCGCTCGGTCGGGAAGCCCTGGTCGGTGAGCCAGCGCTGCAACGAGTCCGCGCCGAGGTTCTTGCCCACCACCAGCACGGCGCGGCCGCCGGGCAACAGCCGCGGCAGCCAGGTGAGCAGCAGCTCGTGCAGCGCGTCCTTGCCGATCCGGATGGGCGGATTCGACCAGATCTCGTCGTACGTCGCGTCCGCGGGCACTCCCCCGGGGGTCGAGGCGGTGTAGCGGTCGGCCAGACCCAGCGCGGCAGCGTTCTCGTTCGCGAGCAGCACCGCCCGCTCGTTGACGTCAACGCCGGTCACCGAGGACCCGGGCACCGCGGCCGCGATGGCGAGCCCGATCACGCCGTACCCGCAGCCGAGGTCGAGGATCCGGCCGGGCGCAGGCGGCTCGGTCTCGCGGAACAGGATCGACGTACCGATGTCCACGCGTCCCTGGGCGAAGACCCCCGACCCGCTGGTGAGCGCGAGCTCGTGGCCCCACACCGACGCGGAGACCGGGGCGCGTCGGAACGCGACCGAGGGGTCGGCGCTGAAGTAGTGCTCGTCACTCACCGAGGACCCGCTTCGCCCTGGTCTGCTCGGCCCGGGCCGCCAGCTCCTCGTCGGCCGGGTAGGCCACCTCCTCGAGCGTCAGGCCGTGCGCGTGCACGACCGCGACCGCGGGGTCCCGCGTCTCCGCGCGCAGGATCTCCTCGGCCCACGCGACCGGCCTGCGGCCCTCGCCGATCGCGATCAGGCAGCCCACGAGCGATCGGACCATGCTGTGGCAGAACGCGTCCGCGCGGACCGTGCCGACCAGGAGCCCGGCGCCGTCGCGTGCCCAGGACAGCTCCTCCAGCGTGCGGATCGTCGTCGCGCCCTCGCGCTGCTTGCAGAACGACGCGAAGTCGTGCCGCCCGACCAGCACTGCGGAGGCTGCGTTCATCGCGTTCACGTCGAGCGGCCGCGGCCAGGCGAGCACGTGGGAGCGGACGAGCGGGTCGACCACGGCGGGCCGGTCCGCGATCCGGTAGGCGTACCTCCGCCACAGCGCACCGAAGCGCGCGTCGAAGTGCGCCGGCGCCTCCACCGCGGCCCGGATCCGTACGTCGGGCGGCAGGATGCCGTTGAGCCGGCGCACCAGCAGCTCGGGAGCCGGCGGGTCGTCGAGGTCGGTGTGCACCACCTGGCCGCGCGCGTGCACGCCGGCGTCGGTGCGACCCGCGCACACCACGGCGATCGACGGCACCCGGAGCACGGTGGCGAGCGCGCGGGTCAGCTCGTCCTGCACGGTCCGCAGCCCCGGCTGGGCTGCCCAGCCGTGGAAGTCGGTGCCGTCGTAGGCGAGGTCGAGCCGGATGCGCACGACAGCCGATCCTAGAGGCGTCAACGCCGCACGTGATGCCGCCAGGCGGTCGTGGCGGCGAACAGGAGCGCCCACGCGACGAGGGCCGGGCCCCAGGGCGTCCCGATGCTCCCGGCGTGGTCCGGGTACACCGCGGACACGACCCCGAACCATCCGGTGGTGAGCACCACGCACGCCGCGCTCAGCCCGGCGCCGGGCCACCGGCCACGGACTCCGGCGGCCACCGCCGCTGACACGAGGACCACGGCCAACGCCAGCGCCGCCTGGGTCGGCCAGTGGTCGATGCCCCACGTGTCGTCGTCGGTCGGCGGCCGCCCGGACCGGTAGCCGTCGACCATGTCGACGGCGAAGACCGCGGCCGGGACGAGCAGCACGGCCGTGAGGACCGTCAGCGCCGGGTCGAGTCGCACCGGTCCGGCAGGCAGGCGCAGGCCCGCCAGGCGCAGGACCGCGTAGGCGTTGCCGACCAGCAGCACGGCCGGCACCAGCTGCACGAGGGAGCCGCTCGCCACCGCCGTCACGCCCAGGGCCAGGCCGACCAGCCCCACCTGGACCGCCGGGAGGACCAGCACCGGCCGGACCACGAGCGCGGCGAAGGCCGCCCCGACGAGGAACGTGTAGAGGACGCCCCACCCGGTCTCGAGCAGGTAGCTCTCGTAGAACCCCGGGGTCTTGTCCAGGGGGACCGACAGGTCGATCAGGCCGAAGAACACGAAGGCCCAGAGGACCGCCGACACGGCGGCGAGCAGGCGTGCAGGGATCACGAGCCGGAATGCTAGAGGCGCTCCCCCGCCACCCACACCCCGGCGACGTCGGCGGGCGTGCCCAGCGCGAAGACCTTGGCCAGCGCGTCCTCGGGCGAGGCCGCGTGCCGCAGGCCGACGTCGAGCGGGTTGCCGGGCCCCGGCGCGATCCACACCGCGTCGAACTCCCTTCCCACGCCCAGGTCGCCGACCTCGAGGCCGAGCGCGAGCGCCCCGGCGCGGGTGGCGAGGAAGAGTAGGTGGGCCGGGGTCAGGAGCAGTCCGTCGGGCCCGAGCAGCGCCTGCATGAACGAGGCCTGCAGCCCCTCCTTGAGCATCGAGAAGCCGGTGCCGGCGCCGACGTCGGACCCGAGCGCCACGCGCACGCCGTGCTCGACGTGCCGGCGCAGCGGGAACAGCCCGCTGCCGAGCGCGGAGTTGCTGCTGGGGCAGTGCGCGACGGCGGCGTCCCGGCCGGCCAGGAGGACGAGCTCGTCGTCGGTGGCGTGCACGTTGTGGGCGAGCACCGAGCGCTCGGTGACCAGCCCGTGCGCATCGTACGTCCCGACGTAATGCAGGGCGTCGGCGAACAGGGCGTTGACGGCGGCGACCTCGGCCGGGTTCTCGTTCACGTGCGAGGTGAACCAGGTGCCCGGCTCGTCCTTGAGCACGGCGGCGCAGGCGTCGAGGGTCGCCTCGGAGGTCGAGTACGAGAAGCGCGGCGTCACGGCGTACCGGGTGCGGCCCTCGCCGTGCCACCGGGCCGCGAGGGCACGCGCCTCCTCGTAGGCACGGTCCGGCGTGGTGAGCAGCGGCTCGGGAAGCGCGCGGTCGCTGACGACGAGCCCGGAGGTGACCCGCAGCCCGACCCGGCTGACCTCCGCGAAGAGGGTGTCCACGGCGGGCGCGAAGTGCGAGCCGAACACCAGCGCGGACGTCGTGCCCGCGGCGACCAGGCCGCCGACGAACTCGCGGGCCACGGCCTCGGCGTACGACGGCTCGGCCAGCCGGCACTCCTCGGGGAGCGCACAGCGCTCCAGCCACTCCAGCAGCGGCAGCCCGAGCGACCCGATCACCCGGACCTGGGGGTAGTGGACGTGGGTGTCCACGAAGCCCGGCAGCAGCACGCCGCCGCGCAGGTCGAGCACCTCCTCGTCCGGGAACGTCGCCCGCAGCGACCCGTAGGCCCCGCGGGCCGTGATCACGCCCTCGGTGACCAGCAGTCCGGCGTCCTCGCCGTGCCGCAGCGTGCCCCCGGTGAACGGGTCCTCCGGGGTGTCCATCACCCGGGCGCGGACCAGGGTCATGGCGCCACGAGCGCGAGCTCGCGCAGCATCGCCCCGGCCACGGAGAGCGCCACGACCGCGGGCTCCTTGCCGGGCAGCGACGGGTCGCCGATCGGGCACGTGATGGCGTCCACGACTGCGGCGTCGTGTCCCTCGACCAGCAACCCGGACCGGAACCGGGACCACTTCGCCGCCGACCCGATCAGCCCGATCGGGCCGAGGTGCCCGCACCGCAGCGCGGCGTCGCAGATCGCGAAGTCCTCGGCGTGGTCGTGCGACATCACCAGCACGTGGGCGCCGCCGGGCACCGACCCGAGGACCAGCTCCGGGACCGGCGAGTGGTGCACGTGCACCGACGCCACCGCGTCGGACAGGCAGCCGAGCCGGTCGTCGGTGAGCTGGTCGCGGCGCGAGTCGACGAGGTGCAGCTCCAGGTCGTGGCGGGCCAGGATCCGCGCGAGCTCGAGCCCGACGTGGCCGACTCCGAAGACCGCCACGGCGGGTACGACGGGCAGCGGCTCGAGCAGCAGCGTGACCTCGCCGCCGCAGCACTGGCGGCCGTGCTCCGTGCGCGCCTTGTCGCTGAGCGAGATCGTCATCGTCTCGGGCGCGGCCCCGGCGGTCCCGGCCAGCATCGTCCGCGCCCGCGCGATCGCCGTCTCCTCGAGGTTGCCGCCGCCGACCGTGCCCCACGTGGCGTCCGGCGAGACGACCATCTTCGCGCCGGCGTCGCGGGGCGCGTGGCCGCGCGCGGACACCACCGTCACCAGGACGCCCGGGACCCGCTCGCGGCGCAGTCTCGCCACCGCGTCCAGCCAGCTCATCGGACCAGAACCTCGGCGGACGACCGGGCCCGCTCGAGGGCCCAGTAGACCGCCTCGGGGGTCGCCGGGGACGCCAGCTCGACGCTGGTGCCGGGCGGACCGAACGCGGCCGCCGCCTGGCGCAGCGCCTCGCGCACCGAGAACGCGAGCATCAGCGGCGGCTCGCCGACGGCCTTGGAGCCGTAGACGGCACCGTCCTCGTGCGCCATCGGCAGCAGCGTGACGTGCAGCTCCGGCGGCATCTCGCTGAAGCTCGGCAGCTTGTAGGTGCTCGCCGCCTGGGTCAGCAGCCGGCCGTCGGCGTCGTCCCAGCGCAGGTCCTCCAGCGTCAGCCAGCCGGCGCCCTGCACGAAGCCGCCCTCGATCTGCCCGACGTCGACGAGCGGCGAGAGGCTGTCGCCGACGTCGTGCACGATGTCGACCCGGCGGGTGGTGTACGCGCCGGTGAACCCGTCGACCTCGACCTCGGCCGCGGCCGCGCCGTACGCGAAGTACTTGAACGGGTGCCCGGACATCAGGGCGGCGTCCCAGTGGATGCCCTCGGTCCGGTAGAAGCCGGCGGCCCAGAGCTGGATCCGCTGGAGGTACGCCGAGCGCACCCGCTCCTCCCACGTGTCGCCCGCGACGCCCTCGAGCCGCGCGAGGATCTGGTCGCACGCGTCCTTCACCGCGCCGCCGTTGAGGTCGGCGCTCGAGCTGGCGGCGGTCGCGGACGTGTTGGGCACCTTGTCGGTGCGGGTCGGCGCGAGCCGCACCCGCTCGAGCGGTACGCCGAGCGCGGTGGCGGCGACCTGGATCATCTTGGTGTGCAGGCCCTGGCCCATCTCGGTGCCGCCGTGGTTGATCAGCACCGAGCCGTCCTTGTAGACGTGCACGAGCGCCCCGGCCTGGTTGAACGCGGTGAAGTTGAACGAGATGCCGAACTTCACCGGCGTGACCGCCAGGCCGCGCTTGCTGTGCGGGTGCGCGGCGTTGAACGCCTCGACCTCCGCGAGCCGCTCCCGCACCCGGCCCTCGACGACGACCTGGTCCCAGGCCAGGCCGGCCCGCTCGGGGTGCCGGACCGGCTGGCCGTACGGCGTGCTCTGGCCCGCGACGTAGAAGTTCCGGCGGCGCAGCTCCATCGGGTCGACCCCGAGCCGGGGCGCGCAGCGGCCCAGGATGTCCTCGATCACGAGCATCCCCTGCGGCCCGCCGAAGCCACGGAACGCGGTCTGCGAGGTCTTGTGGGTGCGGGCGACCCGGCCGTGCGCACGGACGTGCGGGATCCAGTAGGCGTTGTCCACGTGGCAGAGCGCCCGCGCCAGCACCGGCTCGCTGAGGTCGAGCGACCAGCCGCCGTCGGAGGTGAGCGTGACGTCCAGCGTCTGGAGGCACCCGCCCTCGTCGAAGCCCACCTGCCAGGTGGCGTGGAACCCGTGCCGCTTCCCGGTCATCGTGATGTCCTGCTGGCGGGTCAGGCGGAGCCGCACCGGGCGGCCGGTGAGGGTCGCGCCGAGCGCCGCGACCGCGGCGAACCCGTGCGGCTGCATCTCCTTGCCGCCGAAGCCACCACCCATCCGCAGGCACTGCACGGTGACGTCGTGGCTGTGCCGGCCCAGGACGTGCGCCACGATCTCCTGGGTCTCGGTCGGGTGCTGCGTGCTGGACTGCACGAACACCTGCCCGGCCTCGTCGACCAGGGCGAGGGAGGCATGGGTCTCCAGGTAGAAGTGCTCCTGCCCGGCCATCTCGGTGACGCCGGAGAAGACGTGCGCGGCGCTCGCCAGCGCCGCCTCGACGTCGCCGCGCTCGACCGTGGGCCGGGCGCCCTGGAAGCTCTCCGCCGCGATCGCGTCGGTCACGCTGACGATCGCCGGCAGCACGTCGTAGTCGGCCTGCACCGCCGCGGCGCCGAGCCGCGCGGCCTCGAGGGTCTCGCCGAGCACCCAGCAGACGGCGTGCCCGCGGTACATCACCTCGTCGGGGAACAGCGGCTCGTCCTGCTTGATCCCCGCGTCGTTGTCGCCCGGCACGTCGGCCGCGGTGAGCACCCGCACCACGCCCGGCACGTCGTACGCCGGCGCCACGTCGAGCCGGGTGACCCGGGCGTGCGCGTGCGGAGCCTGGACCGGGTGGGCGTGCAGCAGCCGCGGTGTGCGCAGCACCAGGTCGTCGGTGAAGAGCGCGGCCCCGGTGACGTGCAGCGCGGCGCTCTCGTGCGTCAGCGGCAGGCCCACGCTCGCCCTCATGCCGTGACCTCCGCCCACAGCTTGCGGAGCGACTGGCCGAGCATCGCGGCGCGGTACGCCGCGCTCGCGCGGTGGTCGTCCATCGGCGTCCCCTCGCCGGCGAGCACTGCGGCCGCGTCGTCGGCCGTCGCCTCGGTCCAGGGCCGGCCCTCGAGCGCGGCCTCGGTCGCCCGCGCGCGGATCGGTGTCGCGGCGACCCCGCCCAGGCCGATCCGGGCCCGGGTGACGACGCCGTCGGTGACGTCCAGCGCGACGGCGACGGCCACGCTGGAGATGTCGTCGTACCGGCGCTTGGAGATCTTGTGGAAGGCCGTCAGGCCCGCGAGCGGCCGCGGCACCCGCACCGAACGGATCAGCTCGCCCGGCCGCAGCAGGGTCTCGCGGTAGCCGGTGAAGTAGTCCGCCAGCGGCACCTCACGGTCGCCGTCGGCCGAGCTGAGCACGAGGGTGGCCTCGAGGGCGAGCAGCGCAGGCGGGAGGTCGCCGATCGGCGAGGCGGTCCCGAGGTTGCCGCCGATCGTCGCGCCGTTGCGGATCAGCCGCGACGCGAACTGCGGCCACACCCGGTCGAGCAGCGGCACCGCGCCGTCGAGCGCCCGCTCGACCTCGCTGAGCGTGAGGCCGGCGCCGATCTCGATCGGGTCGAGGCTCACCGCCCGCAGCTCGGGCAGCCGGTCGACCGCGACGACGTACGCCGGCCGGGCGCCGCGCAGGTTGACCTCGACGCCGACGTCGGTGGCGCCGGCGAGGACGGTCGCGTCCGGGTGCCCGGCGAGCAGGCCGAGCACCTCCGCGAGCGACGCCGGCCGGACGAACTCGCCCACGCCGTCCGCGAGCCGGGTGGCGGCCGGAGCGGGCGCCGGGGAGGTCCTGCGGACGGCGAGCGGGTCGGCGACGTCCGGGTCGCCGAGCGCCCAGGCGGCGTCGCGGATCGGCCGGTAGCCGGTGCAGCGGCACAGGTTGCCGCTCAGCGCGTGGAGGTCGAAGCCGTTGGGGCCGTGCTCGTGGTCGGCACGGCCGTTCGCCCGGCGGCCGGCCCGGTAGTACTCGGCGGCCATGCTGCAGACGAAGCCCGGCGTGCAGTAGCCGCACTGCGACCCACCGCGGTCGGCGAGCTCGCGCTGCACCGGGTGCAGGTCGCCCGGGTCGCCGAGCCCCTCGGCGGTGACGACCTCCTGGCCGTCGAGCGCCGCGGCGGGGACCAGGCAGGAGTTGAGGGCGGTCCACGCGCTGCCTGCGCCGTCGCGGCCGTCGGGGCGGGCGACCAGGACCGAGCAGGCGCCGCACTCACCCTCGGCGCAGCCCTCCTTCGCGCCGGTCAGCCCGAGGCCGCGCAGGAAGTCCAGCGCCGTGCAGTGCACGGGCGTGCCCGCCAGGGGTCGGGTCGTGCCGTTGACGGTGACCTCGGCCATCTCGCCTCCCACGCGCGTCGACGTCCGCATGGTTTCGAGTCACCACGGCCCGCCGGTTGTCCATGCCGAACGACGATCCGCCGGTACCCACTGTACGTGACCGGGGTCACATGTGCAGCGATGCGTGCCGGTTGACGTCCTTGTAGAGCAGGTACCGGAAGCGTCCCGGGCCGCCGGCGTAGCAGGCCTGCGGGCAGAACGCGCGCAGCCACATGAAGTCGCCCTCCTGGACCTCGACCCAGTCCTTGTTGAGCAGGTAGACCGCCTTGCCCTCGAGCACGTACAGGCCGTGCTCCATCACGTGCGTCTCCGGGAACGGGATGGCGCCGCCGGGCTCGAAGCTGACGATGTTCACGTGCATGTCGTGGCGCACGTCGTCAGGATCGACGAAGCGCTGGGTCCCCCACGCGCCGTCGGTGCCCGGCATCGGCTGGACCGGCACGTCGCTCTCGTGCGTCACGAAGGCATCCGGTACGGCGACACCGTCGACGCGCTCGTAGGCCTTGCGGATCCAGTGGAACGTCGCATTCGCGTCCGCGTCGTTGCGCAGCGCCCAGTCGGTGCCCGGCGGCAGGAACGCGTAGCCGCCGGACTCCACGCGGTGCAGCACCCCGTCCAGCGTCAGCGAGACGGTGCCGCCGACGACGAACAGCACGCCCTCGGCGCCGGTGTCCAGCTCCGGCGCCGCGCTGCCGCCCCCGGGGGCGACCTCGACGACGTACCAGCTGAACGTCTCGGCGAAGCCCGACAACGGGCGGGCGATCACCCACAGCCGGGTTTCCTCCCAGTGCGGCAGCCGGCTGGCGACGATGTCGCGCATGGTGCCGCGCGGGAGCACGGCGTACGCCTCGGTGAAGACCGCGCGGTCGGTGGTGAGCTCGGTCTGGCCCGGCAGTCCGCCGGTCGGCACGTAGTACGTCATGCGCCCCTCCTCAGCAGCCGGCCGCGCGGGTCGGCCGCCAGGTCGATCGGTGTGCCGCGCAGCCAGGTCTGCCGGACGGTGCCGGTGAGCGTACGCCCGTCGTACGGCGAGACCGGGTTCTTGTGCTGGAGGGCGGAGGCGTCGACGCGGAACGCCTCGTCGGGCGCGAGCACGCAGAAGTCGGCGTCGTACCCGACCGCGATCTCGCCCTTGCCGGCGAGCTCGACCCGGCGTGCGGGCGCCGTGGACATCCAGCCCACCACGTCGGCCAGCCCGTGCCCGCGCTCCCGCGCCGCGGTCCACACCAACGGCAGCGACAGCTGGAGCGATGCGATGCCGCCCCACGCCGCGCCGAAGTCGCCGCGCTTGAGGTCGGCCGTGCAGGGCGAGTGGTCGGACACCACGAAGTCGATCTCGCCGGTGGCCAGCGCCGCCCACAGCCGCTCCCGGTTGGACGCTCTCCGGACCGGCGGGCAGCACTTGAACTCCGTGGCCCCGTCCGGCACGTCCTCGGCCGCGAGGACGAGGTAGTGCGGGCAGGTCTCCACCGAGACGCCGCTCCCGCGCAGCGACGGCAGCGCGTCGGCTGCGCTCAGGTGCACGACGTGGGCGCGGCCGCCCGTCGCGCGTGCGGTGGACACGACCAGCTCGACCGCACTCCGTTCGGCCTCCGGCGGGCGGGAGGTCAGGAACCCCTCGTACGGCAGCCCGGACGCCTCCCGCACCAGGGCACCGTCCTCGGCGTGCACGATCATCAGCGTCCCGAGGCGGGCGGTCTCCGCCATCGCCGCGAGCAGCTGCGAGGGGTCGAGTGGCGGGAACTCCGCGACCCCGGAGTCCAGGAGGAAGCACTTGAAGCCGTACACGCCGGCCTCGTGCAGGGCGGCGAGGTCTCCGACGTTGCCGGGCACCGCGCCGCCCCAGAAGCCGACGTCGACGTGCACCTGGTCGCGCGCGACGTCCTGCTTCACCGCGAGCGCGGCGACGGTCGTCGTCGCCGGGATGCTGTTGAGCGGCATGTCGACGATCGTCGTGACGCCCCCGGCAGCCGCGGCGCGGGTGGCGGTCGCGAAGCCCTCCCACTCGGTGCGGCCGGGCTCGTTGACGTGCACGTGGGTGTCGACCAGGCCGGGCAGCAGCACCTCGTCGTCGGCCAGCACGACGGTGTCCGGCGCCGAGAGCTCGTCGTACGCCGCCACCTCGGCGATCCGGCCGTCCCGGATCCCGATCGCCGCCGCCCGCTCCGCACCACCGACGACCGCGCGCCGGGCCCGGACGACGGTGTGGAGCTCAGCTGCCACGGTAGGTGGAGTAGCCGAACGGGTTGAGGAGCAGCGGCACGTGGTAGTGCTCGTCGCCGCCGACGCGGAACGCGACCGCGACCTCGGGGTAGAACGCGTCGGCGCCCAGGTAGCTGCCGGTGTCGAAGACGAGGGTGTAGTCCCCCGGCGGCAGGTCCGCGGCCAGGCTCGCGACCCGTCCGTCGCCGTCGGTGACGCCCGCTCCGAGGAACGCGCCGCCGGACTCGAGCCGGACGGCGACGCCGGCGGCGGGGCGACCGCGGCTGGTGTCGAGGACGTGCGTGCTCAGGCTGGCCATCAGAGGATCTCTCCCAGTCTCAGCAGGGCGATCTGCCGCAGCTGCTCGACGGTCTCGGCGCGCTCGGTGGCGTCGTCGTTGCCGAGCCGGCGCTCCAGCTCGGCGAGGATCTCGCGGGAGTCGCGGCCCGCCGCGCGGATCAGGAAGACCCGGTCGAACCGCTCCTCGTAGGCGCGGTTCCCGTCCGCCAGCCGCTGCAGCACCTCGGCGTCCGAGTGGTCGACGCCGGACTGCTCGCGCTCGGAGCGCGCCGCGTCGTGGCCGGCGCCGGCGCGCTCGCCGATGCGCGGATGGCGGGCCAGCGCCGCCTCGAGCTCGGCGTCGGTCAGGCTCGCCGCCGACGCGGAGGCCAGCGCCAGCGCGGCATCCCGGTCGCCGTACGGGCGCCCGGCCAGCATCTCGTCGAGCCAGCGGGGCACGTCGAGACAGGCGGTCAGCGCCGCCCGCGCCTCGTCCTCGGTCAGCTCGTCGAACCTCATCGGTCGTCCCGGGTGACGGTGGCCTCGATCAGGCCGTACGGCCGGTCCGCCGCGACGAAGACCTCGCCGGGGTTGTCCAGCCCGAAGGGGCTGAGGTCCACCAGGAAGTGGTGCTTGTTGGGCGCCGCGAACGAGACCTCCGCGATCCCGTCGTGGGCCTCGAGCACCGCGCGGCCCATCGCGTACAGCGTCTCCTGGAGCGCGTGGCTGTACGTGGTCGCGAAGGTCGACGTGATCAGGCCCCGCACCTCGTCGTACGACGCGTCCCAGTCGGCGGGGTCCGTGCGGTGCCGCCAGGTCGCGTCGAGGGAGGTGGCGAGGATGCGGTCGTCGGCCTCGGGAAGCGTCGTGTAGTCGTCGCGCAGGAAGCCCTTGAACTCCGAGCCGGTCGACTTCAGGATCACCAGCCCGCCCAGTCCGGAGGCGACCACCACACCGTCACGGGTGCGGTCGACCACCGCCAGCCGGGTCTCCTGGCCGCGGCGGACGAACGTGTGGTCGTGGCCCTGCCCGTCGACCTCGACCCGGTCCCACGCGTACTCCTCGACCGAGACCCGCGCCCCGCTCGCCACCGGCGTCGCGTCCAGCAGCCGCTCCGACAGCGCGAGCGCGTAGTCCTCGGGCGAGGAGACGCCGTGCTTCCTCGCATACGCGAACGCGGTGTTCTTCTGGGTGTCGGTGGGCAGCACGTCCGACTGGTCGCCGGCCACGTGGGCGGCGGCGAAGTCACCGCGCAGGGAGGTCGAGACGTTGAGGTCCCGGATCTCGTGGCGCGGGGTGTCGCGGATGATCCGGACCACGCGGGACTCCGCCTTGCCGTACTGGTTGGCGCCGAGCACGATCCCCATCGCTCATCCCTCCCCTGTGTCGTCGGCGTCGTCGAACGCCCCGCACGCGCGGCCGCGCCTGAGGAAGTCCGCCAGCGCCCGGTCGGTCGCCGGCTCCTCGAGCCGTGAGCCGGCCGGGCGCCCCGCGCGGTAGAACGCGAAGGTGGCGGCGTACCGGGTCGGCAGCTGGGCGGGGTGCAGGTCCCAGCCCTGGTAGAAGCCGCGCTCGAGCGACCGGCGGACCAGGCGCAGGTGGGTCTCCCAGCCGAGGCGCACGGCGTCCGCGTCGCCGACCGGGAGGATGTTGCTCGACCCGTCCGAGAGCCGGACGCCGGTGCCGGCGGCCGCCGCCTGCATGACCGCCTTCGCGTGGTCGGCCGCTGGGTGGTCGAGCGCCTGATGGGCCGCGGCGATCCCGACGTACGCGCTGTAGTCGTAGGTGCCGTAGTGCAGGCCGGTGCACCGTCCGTCGGCCGCGTGGATCATCCGGGCGACCAGGGCGGTCCCGTCCGTGCCGAGGATCGACTGCGGGGTCTCCACCTGGATCTCGAAGCGCAGGCTGCCGGGCTCGAGGGCGAGCGCGGTCTCGAGGTGCCCGGCGGCGTGGACCATCGCCTCGACCTGGTCGACCGAGGTCACCTTCGGCAGCGTCACGACGAAGCCCGGGGGGAGCGGACCGCCGCCGGTCAGGGCCTCGACGAAGCCCGCCAGCGTGCGCAGGCCGCGGTGCCGGGTCGGCCGCTCCAGGCTCTTGAACCGGATGCCGTACGACGGCGGCGCGGTGCCCGCCGCGATCGCGGTCCGGAGCGCCGTCGCGGCGGCGCCGACGGCGGCGTCCTCCTCGTCGTCGGGCCGCGTGCCGTAGCCGTCCTCGAAGTCGATCCGGAGGTCGTCGACCGGCCGGGTCCGCAGTCGCCAGCGAACCCGTTCCAGCAGGCGGCGGTCGTCGCCGATCAGCTCGAGGAAGAGGTCCTCGTGCTCCGCGAGCGTGGCGAGTGCCTGCTCGCCGTACGACACCGCCGTGCTGGCGTCGAACCGGTCGGCCGGCACGTAGACGGTGTGCACCGGCTGCGGCTCCCCGGTGCCGCCGGGGTAGCAGCGGGCGAGCTCGGCGTCCGCCCGCTCGAGCCGGGCGTCGAGCTCGTCGGTGAGCCGCGCGAGCTCCAGGGGCGCCATGAGCGCACCCTAGTCCGTTGCGCTGCTGCCTAGGCTGATGTCGTGAGCACCCCCGCGATCGTGCTGATCGGCGCCGAGCACCCCCACGACCTGCGCGGCGCGTTCGGCCGCTACGAGCAGGAGTACGACGTCCGGCTCGCGCGGTCCTGCAAGGAAGCCCTGCTGGAGACCCACGACGTCCTGAGCTCCGGCGGGACGGTGGCGATGTACGTCTCCGAGTCGGCGGTCCCCGACGCGGAGACCGTCCTGCACGCCTTCCACAAGCTGCGGGAGAAGGTGCCGACCGCCCGCCGGGTGATCGCGGCGCACTGGGACCGTTTCCTCACCGACGCCCCCGGACTCCGGCCGGGCATGGCGACGGGCAAGTACGACGCGTTCCTGCTGATGCCCCGCGGCGTGCGCGACGAGGAGTTCCACAACGCGATCACCGACCTGCTCTCGGACTGGGGCTCGACGGTCCCCGACCCCGAGGTCGTGTCGGTCAAGATCGTCTCGCCGGTCCACGACGGGCTCACGCTCGCGATCCGCGACTTCCTCGACCGGATGGGCATGCCGAGCGCGGTGTACCCGCCCGACTCCGGCGGTGGCCGCTACGTGCTGGGGATGTGGGAGGGCGAGCCGGCGTACCCGCTCGTGTTCGCCCTCAACCGGCCGGTGGTGGCGGCGACCTCGGTCCGCGACGTCGCGATCGCGCTGTACGGCGCCCCGACCGAGCTCGACCTCGACCACGTCGTCGACGTCGCGGTCGTCGGTGGCGGCCCGGCCGGCCTCGCGGCCGCGGTGTACGCCGCGTCCGAGGGCCTCTCGACGGTGATCCTGGAGGCCGAGGCGATCGGTGGCCAGGCCGGCACCAGCTCGATGATCCGCAACTACCTCGGCTTCCCGCGCGGCATCTCGGGCATGCGGCTGGCGCAGCGGGCCCGCAACCAGGCGCTGCGCTTCGGCGCCCGGTTCTTCACCGGCCAGGTCGTCGACGAGCTCCGGCCCGGCCACGACCGCGAGCCGCACGTCCTCTGCACCGAGTCCGGCGAGGTCCGCGCCCGGTCGGTGGTGATCGCGAGCGGTGTCGCGTACCGCAAGCTGCGCGTCGACCCGATCGAGGAGCTGGTCGGGATGGGCGTCTACTACGGCGCGGCGATGACCGCGGCCCGCGAGATGGAGGGCCAGGACGTCTTCGTGGTCGGCGGCGGCAACTCGGCCGGGCAGGCCGCGATGCACCTGGCCCGCTTCGCCCGCTCGGTCACGATCCTGGTCCGCCGGCCGGCGCTGGCGGAGACCATGTCGGCGTACCTGGTCGGCGAGATCACCTACAACAGCCGGATCTCGGTCCGCACCTGCACGGCCGTGGTCGACGGTGGCGGCGACGGGCGGCTCGAGTGGCTCCAGCTCGAGGACGTCAGGACCGGCGAGCGCGAGCGGGTCGCGGCGTACGGGCTGTTCCTCCTGCTCGGCGCCGAGCCGCACTGCGACTGGATCCCGCCCGGCATCGCCCGCGACCCGCGCGGCTTCGTGCTCACCGGCCGCGACGTGCCGCGCGAGCACTGGGCCGACGGGCTGCCGCCGGCGGAGCTGGCCACCACCGTGCCGGGCGTGTTCTGCGCCGGCGACGTCCGCGCGGGCTCGATGAAGCGGGTGGCGTCCGCGAGCGGCGAGGGCGCGTCCGTCGTACCTCTCGTGCACGCGTGGCTGTCGCCCGAGCCCAGCTAGAGCTCACTCCGGTACGGCGGGTCCGCGCCGGGTCGTGACACGGTCACGGCCGCGGCGCGGGCGGCGTGCGCGAGGACCTCCTCGATCTCGGCGGTGCCGAGCCCGGCCGGCGACCGGTCCCACAGCGCATCGATGACCGCCGCGCCGAAGGTGTCGCCGGCGCCGATCGTGTCCGCGACCTCGACCGGGAGCGACGCGACCTCCACCGTCCGGTCCGCGCCCACCCAGGTCGCGCCCTCGCCACCGCGAGTCACCACGACGGCCAACGGGCCGAGCGCGAGCAGGTGCCGCGCCGCTGTCTCGATGTCGAGCTGCGGGTACAGCGCCGCCAGGTCCTCGTCGGAGGCCTTCACCAGGTCGGCGACGGCGGCCATCCGCTCGACCCGCCCGACCAGGTCGGGCCCGGTGCCGGTGATCGCGGGCCGGGCGTTGACGTCGTAGCTGATCGTCGACCTCCCGTGCAGCCCGGTCAGCAGGGCCAGCACCTGGCTGGCGCCGGGTTCGAGCACGGCGCCGATCGAGCAGACGTGCACCGCGACCGGCTGCCCGGGCTCGACCTCCCCGATCCGCCAGTCCAGGTCGAACTCGTACGACGCCGCGCCGTCGGCACCGATCGTGGCCGCGGCGGTCGCGGTCCGGTCCAGGACCAGCGGGTCGCCCGCGAGCTCCACGCCCGCCCCCGCCAGGTGGTCGGCCAGCAACCGGCCACGGGGGTCGTCGGCCCAGGCGGTCACGAAGCGCACCTCCCGCCCGAGCCGGCTCAGCGCCACCGCGACGTTCGCGGCGCTGCCGCCGGCGTACTCCGTGGTCGACCCGTCGGCCGCGTGCACGATGTCCACCAGGGACTCCCCCACCACCAGCACGTCACGGTCCATGGGCATGTCTCTACCATGCGGGACATGCAGGTCTTCGCGCTCGACGACGCCTCGGGCGTCCCGCCGTACGAGCAGCTGCGGGTCCAGGTCGCCTCGCGCGCGGCGTCCGGCGAGCTCCCGGCCGGCACCCGGCTGCCGACGGTCCGCGCGCTGGCCGCGGAGCTGCACCTGGCCGTGAACACCGTCGCCAAGGCCTACCGGGCCCTCGAGACCGACGGCGTGATCACCACCGAGGGCCGCCGCGGCACCTTCATCGCCTCCGCGCACGACTCCGCCGCAGCACACGACGCCGCGGCGACGTACGCCGCCCTCGCCCGCCACCAGGGCCTCACCCTCCCCGAGGCCCTGAACCTCGTCGAGCGGAGCTGGTGACCGGTCCCCCGGTCGAAATGACACCGGCCCGCCAGAGCAGGTGCTCTGACGGGCCGGTGGGTGAGTACGGCGAGAGGGCTCAGGCCTTCTCGTCCTCCTCGGTGCTCTCCTCGACTGCCGGGGCCTCGTCCGCGACGGGCTCCTCCTCGGCGACGACGCTCTCCTCGGGCGACGCCTCCTCGGTGAGCTCGGTCGGAGCGTCGGCCGCGGTGTCCTCGGCGACGGTCTCGTCGACCACGGTGTCCTCGACGAGGGCGTCCTCGGCGACGGTCGACGTGGCGGTCTCGGCCGGAGCCGGGGCAGCCTCCGCGGTCTTCTTCGCCTTCGGGGCCGACGGCTTGTACGCCTCGGTCACCAGCTCGATCACGGCCATCGGCGCGTTGTCGCCCTTGCGGGGACCGATCTTGGTGATCCGGGTGTAGCCACCGGGACGCTCTGAGAACGTCGGCGCGATGTCCGTGAAGAGCGTGTGCACGACCGACTTGTCGCGGATGGTCTTGAGGACCTCGCGACGGTTGTGCAGGTCGCCCTTCTTCGCCTTGGTGATCAGCTTCTCGGCGTGCGGGCGCAGCGCGCGAGCCTTGGCCTCGGTCGTGGTGATCCGGCCGTGCTCGAAGAGCTGGGTGGCCAGGTTAGCGAGGATCAGGCGCTGGTGGGACGGGCTACCGCCGAGGCGGGGACCCTTGGTGGGCTTGGGCATTGCGTCTCTCTCATCTCTCCGGCCGTGTCAGGTACCGGGGTAGACGACCCGCGGGTGCGGGTCGATTTGGGATCAGTACTGCTCGTCCTCGACGAAGGCGTCGTCGTCGTCATCGCCGTACGCCGCGAGCGCGGCGTGCGGGTCGAAGCCGGGCGCGCTGTCCTTGAGGGACAGGCCCATCTCGACCAGCTTGGCCTTGACCTCGTCGATCGACTTCGCACCGAAGTTGCGGATGTCGAGCAGGTCCTGCTCCGAGCGGCTGATGAGCTCACCCACGGTGTGGATGCCCTCGCGCTTGAGGCAGTTGTAGGAGCGGACGGTGAGCTGCAGGTCCTCGACCGGGAGGGCGAGGTCGGCCGCGAGCTGCTCGTCGACGGGCGACGGACCGATGTCGATGCCCTCGGCCTCGACGTTGAGCTCACGGGCCAGGCCGAACAGCTCGACCAGGGTCTTGCCGGCAGAGGCGATCGCGTCGCGGGGCCGGATCGACGGCTTGGTCTCGACGTCGATGACCAGCTTGTCGAAGTCCGTGCGCTGCTCGACACGGGTGGCCTCGACCTTGTAGGTGACCTTGAGGACCGGGCTGTAGATCGAGTCGACCGGCATCCGGCCGATCTCGTTGTCCGCGCCCTTGTTCTGGACGGCGGACACGTAGCCGCGGCCACGCTCCACGACCAGCTCCATCTCCAGCTTGCCCTTGTCGGACAGGGTGGCGATCTTCAGGTCGGGGTTGTGGACCTCGACACCGGCCGGCGGCGCGATGTCCGCGGCGGTGACGTCACCGGCACCGGACTTGCGCAGGTACATGGTGACCGGCTCGTCGTGCTCCGAGGAGACGACCAGGCCCTTCAGGTTGAGGATGACCTCGGTGACGTCCTCCTTGACGCCCTCGATGGTCGAGAACTCGTGGAGGACGTTGTCGATCTTGATGCTCGTGACCGAGGCACCGGGGATCGAGCTGAGCAGGGTACGGCGGAGCGAGTTGCCCAGCGTGTAGCCGAAGCCGGGCTCCAGCGGCTCGATCACGAACCGCGAGCGGAACTCGTCGACGGACTCTTCCGACAGGGTGGGGCGCTGTGCGATGAGCACTTGTTCTTTCCTTTCCGGACCCACCCGCTATTTGACGGGCCCGAACATGCTGACGACGGAAGGTGGGTGGGGGTGCCCCGCCGAGTCGGGACACCCTCCTGTGTCACTTCTTCGAGTAGTACTCGACGATGAGCTGCTCCTGGACCGGGAGGTCGATCTGGGCCCGGACCGGGAGCTGGTGGACGAGGATGCGCATCCGCGACGGGATGGCCTCGAGCCATGCCGGGACGACGCGCTCGCCGTGGGTCTCGCGAGCCACGATGAACGGGGTCATCTCCAGCGACTTCTCACGCACGTCGATCACGTCGTGAGCGGCGACCTGGTACGACGGGATGTCGACCTTCTTGCCGTTCACCTTGAAGTGACCGTGCACGACGAGCTGGCGGGCGTGGCGACGGGTCCGGGCGAAGCCGGCGCGGTACACCACGTTGTCGAGGCGGCACTCCAGCAGCTGGAGCAGGTTGTCGCCGGTCTTGCCGGAGCGACGCGAGGCCTCGGTGTAGTAGTTGTGGAACTGCTTCTCCATCACACCGTAGGTGAAGCGCGCCTTCTGCTTCTCACGAAGCTGGAGGAGGTACTCGCTCTCCTTGATGCGGCCGCGGCCGTGCTGGCCGGGGGGGTACGGGCGACGCTCGTAGGACGAGTCGCCACCGACGAGGTCGACGCCGAGACGGCGCGACTTCCGGGTCATGGGGCCGATGTAACGGGCCATTTCTACAAGTCTCCTGTTCTCGGTCGCGGGTCAGACGCGGCGACGCTTGGGCGGGCGGCAGCCGTTGTGGGGCGTGGGCGTGACGTCCTGGATGGTGCCGACCTCGAGGCCGATCGCACCCAGGGATCGGATCGCCGTCTCGCGGCCCGAGCCCGGGCCCTTCACGAAGACGTCGATCTTCTTCATGCCGTGCTCCATCGCCCGGCGGCCCGCGGCCTCCGCGGCCATCTGCGCTGCGAACGGGGTGGACTTGCGGGAGCCCTTGAAGCCGACGGTGCCGGCCGAGGCCCACGAGATCACCGCACCGGTCGGGTCGGTGATCGTGACGATCGTGTTGTTGAACGTGCTCTTGATGTGGGCTTCGCCCGTCGCGACGTTCTTCTTCTCCTTGCGGCGCACCTTCTTGGCGCCGGCCGCGGTGCGGCTCTTGGGAGGCATGCAGTTATCTCCTGAAGTAGCTGGTCTGGTGGTTGATCAGACGGCGTTCGGTGGTCGAGTAGCAGTTCGCGAGGTACGAGCGAACGGCGTATCGAGACCTACTTGGCCTTCTTCTTGCCGGCAACCGTGCGCTTCGGACCCTTGCGGGTGCGAGCGTTGGTCTTGGTGCGCTGACCGCGGACCGGGAGGCCCTGGCGGTGACGGCGACCCTGGTAGCTGCCGATCTCGATCTTGCGACGGATGTCGGCCTGGACCTCACGACGGAGGTCACCCTCGATCTTGAAGTTGCCCTCGATCTCGTCACGGAGCTTGACCAGCTCTTCGTCACCCAGCTGGTGGACGCGCAGGTCCGGGTTCACACCGGTGGCCTGCAGGACCTGCTGGGCGCGAGTACGGCCGATGCCGTAGATGTAGGTGAGTGCGATCTCGATGCGCTTGTCGCGCGGGAGGTCGACACCAACGAGGCGTGCCATGTGGCGGTTTCCAATCGGTTGTTCGCAGCGGTTTCGGTCGTGTCGCGCCCCGGCCTCGTGTGTCCGGGCTCCGGCCGTCTGCTCCGGAGGTGTTTCGCACCGTCGTACGACGGGCTAGCGATCACGTTGTGGTGTTCAGTTGTGCTGTTCAAACATGTGTGACCCCGCTTGGCGGGCTCACACGGCGCGCTCCCCTTCGAGCATCCCTGACTTCGTCAGGTCTGCCCTCGTGGAGCTTCAGCCCTGGCGCTGCTTGTGGCGCGGGTTCTCGCAGATCACCATGACGCGGCCGTGGCGACGGATCACCTTGCACTTGTCACAGATCGGCTTGACGCTCGGCTTGACCTTCACTGTCAGGCCCTTTCGTTCGGCTGCGGATGTGCTTACTTGTAGCGGTAGACGATCCGACCTCGGGTGAGGTCGTACGGCGAGAGCTCCACCACCACGCGGTCCTCGGGGAGGATCCGGATGTAGTGCTGGCGCATCTTGCCGCTGATGTGGGCGAGAACCTTGTGACCGTTGCTCAGCTCGACGCGGAACATGGCATTCGGAAGGGCCTCCACGACGGTGCCCTCGATCTCGATCACGCCTTCTTTCTTCGGCATGTCCTCCACAATCTGTTGATCGGTTGTCTACCGTGACCCGGGAACCTCCGCCCCCTGGTGGGACGGTGGACCTCGTGAAGCCGCCAGTGGACCTCATCCCCGGGCACGCGGACGAGCCACTCCGAGGAGTGATTCGGTCGGTGTTCCGGGCAGCCGCGAGGCACCACGAAGCAGACCCACGTTGGGCCGACATGCCAGTCTAGTCGCAAACGGCGGCGAAACTCTAATCCGCCGGGGTCACGCCAGCAGGCGCAGCGTCTGCTCGCGAGCGGGGCTCGCACCCGGCTCGGTCCCGGTGAACGCACCGGCCACCGGGTGCACCATCACCTCGTCGACGCCGTACGTCGCGGCGAGCTCCTCGATCCGGGCCCGTGCGCGGTCGGGGGCTCCGATCACCCAGCGCTCGGCCATCGTCTCGAGCAGCTCGAGGTGCGCCTGCGGGAGCTCGACCTTCTCGGCCTCCTCCACGAGGCGCTGCGGGAGCAGCTCCTGGCCGGTGCGCAGGGCCAGCATGGCCTGGAGCTGGGGCAGCGCGAGCCGGGCCGCCTCCTCCTCGGTCTCCGCGACCACGGCGTTCACGGTCAGGAAGGTCTGCGGCTGCGCCAGCTCCGGCGACGGCCGGAAGCTGTCGCGGTAGAGCGCGAGCGCCTCGGCCGTGCCGCTGCCGGAGAAGTGGTGCGCGAAGACGTACGGCATCCCCTTCTCCGCGGCGAGCCGCGCCGAGTAGTCGGAGGAGCCGAGCAGCCAGATCGCGGGCACGGACGTCGCGCGCGGCGTCGCGCGCAGCGGGTAGGTCCGCCCCTGGATGCCGAGCCCGACGCCCGAGGGCTCCATCATCGCGAGCACGTTGTCGACGTACTCGGGGAACCGGTTGACCGCCTCGTCGCTCACGCCGCCGGCGCCGTGGCGGAGCGCGTACGACGTGACCGGGTCGCTGCCGGGGGCCCGGCCGATGCCGAGGTCGATCCGGCCCGGGAACGCCGCCTCGAGCAGCGCGAACTGCTCGGCGACCACCAGCGGGGCGTGGTTCGGCAGCATCACGCCCCCCGAGCCGACCCGGATGCCGGACGTGGCACCGGCCACCAGCCCGATCAGCACCGGCGGGTTCGTCGCGGCGACCGCGGGCATGTTGTGGTGCTCGGCCAGCCAGTAGCGGCGGTACCCGAGGTCGTCGGCCGTCCGCGCCAGCGACAGCGTCGCCGCGACCGCGTCGGCCGTGGTCTGGTCGCTGCGGACCGGGACCAGGTCGAGCACGGACAGGACAGGACGGCGTTCGCTCACTCCTGGGCAACCGCGGCGGGAGGGCCTGCTATTCCGGCCCGGCCTCGTCCGGCGACCGCAGCGAGCTGGTGCGCTCGGCGATCTCGTCGGCCGACATGTTCCGCGACCGGGCCAGGCTGGCGATCGCCGTGACGGCCAGGGTCACCACGATCACGCCGAGGCTGGCCAGCGCGGAGATCTCGGGCACGTCGAGGGGCTCGCCCCCGTTGATGAACGGCAGCTCGTTGGTGTGCAGCGCGTGCAGGACCAGCTTCACCCCGATGAACGCGAGCACGAACGCGAGCCCCAGCGACAGGTAGATGAGCCGCTTCAGCAGTCCGCCGAGGAGGAAGTAGAGCTGGCGCAGGCCCATCAGCGCGAAGACGTTCGCGGTGAACACCAGGTAGGGCTCCTGGGTGATGCCGAAGATCGCCGGGATCGAGTCGAGCGCGAACAGCAGGTCGGTGGTGCCCAGCGCGATGATCACGATCAGCATCGGCGACACGAAGCGGGCGCCGTCGACCCGGTAGAACAGCTTGAGCCCGCGGTACTCCTCGCCGACGTTGAGGTGGCGCTGGGCGAACCTCACCACCCGGTTGTTCTCCGGGTGCTCGTCCTCGTGGCTGCGGTAGCTCCGCACCAGGGTGACAGCCGTGTAGACCAGGAACGCGCCGAACACGTAGAACACCCACGCGAAGTTCTCGATCAGCTGGTAGCCGAGCGCGATGAAGATGCCGCGGAAGACCAGCGCCAGGATGATGCCCACCATCAGGGCCTCCTGCTGGTACTCGCGGGGCACCCGCAGCGCGGCCATCAGCACGATGAACACGAACAGGTTGTCGATGGACAGCGAGTACTCGGTCAGCCAGCCGGCGTAGAACTGCACCCCGAGGTCGTGGCCGTGGGAGATCCAGATCCAGGCGCCGAACACGACGGCGGCGCCGATGTAGACGCTGAGCGCGACGATGCACTCGCGGAACGACGGCTCGTGCGGATCGCGGGCGATGACGACGACGTCGAACAGCAGCACCGCGCAGGTGACGCCGATCGTGACGGCCCATTCGATGGTGGAGATCTCCACGGTTGTGCTCCTGAGGCAGGGGACGAGTGAACGTCAGGAGTCTCTTCCGCCGTCAGCCGACGACCCACGGACCCGGAGCATGCTCGTGTTGACGAGTCCGCAGCGAAGGAATACTCCCCCCTGCGGTACCCATCCTGACACAGCTAACCGCGGCCGCCGTACTCGACGCCCAGCGCGGACAGCGCCGCCTCGCCCCCGTCGAGGGCCGTCAGCACCCAGGTGCCGGTGCTGGTCAGCGTGAAGGTGTGCTCGAAGTGGGCGGCCCAGCTGCCGTCGTCGGTGACCACGGTCCAGTCGTCCTCGAGGAGCGTGGTCTCCTTGGTGCCGAGGGTGACCATCGGCTCCACGGCGAGCGCCAGGCCCTCGACCAGCTTCGGTCCCCTGCCGGGCCGGCCGTAGTTGGGCACGTTCGGCGGCTGGTGCATGGCCGTGCCGATGCCGTGGCCCGTGTAGTCCTCGAGGATGCCGTAGCGGCCCTGGCCGCGGACGTGGCGCTCGACGGCGTGGGAGATGTCGGTGACCCGGCCGCCGAGGTGCGCGGCCGCGATGCCGCGCCACATGGCCTCCTCGGTGACCCGCATCAGCTCGGTCACCTCGGCGGGCACCGCTCCGATCGCGACGGTGATCGCCGCGTCGCCGTGCCAGCCCTGGCCGGCGTCGTCGGCGACGATCGCACCGCAGTCGATCGAGATCACGTCGCCGTCGGCCAGCACCCGGCCGCCCGGGATGCCGTGCACGACCTCGTCGTTGACCGACGCGCAGATGGAGGCGGGGAAGCCGTGGTAGCCCTGGAAGGACGGGACCGCTCCGGACGAGCGGATGTTGTCCTCCGCGAGGGCGTCCAGCTCGGCGGTCGTGACACCGGCGCGGACCTGGCCGCGCAGCAGCTCGAGCGTCCGGCCGACCACGAGACCGGCCCGTCGCATCGCGTCGATCTGCTCCGGCGTCTTGATCTCGACACCACGGTCGAAGAGGGTCATCGCTGCCTCACCTCCCCCCTGGGTCTGGGCACGCCCGCCGCGGCTCGCTCGACCACCATCGGCGGGTCCGCCCCCGCGTCCCGGCTCAGGACTCCGGGACGACGTCGAGGGCGTCGAAGACTCGGGCGGTGACCTCGTCGACCTCACCCATGCCGTCGATCTCGACGACGATGCCGCGCTTCTTGTAGACCTCGATCAGCGGCTCGGTCTGCTCGAGGTAGACCTCCTGGCGGCGACGGATGACGTCCTCGGTGTCGTCCGCGCGACCCTCGACCTGCGCCCGCTGGAGCAGCCGGCTGACGATCTCGTCCTGGTCGACGGTCAGGCAGACGACCGCGTCGAGCTGGTGCCCGGTGAAGCGGATCATCCCGTCGAGCTCCTCGACCTGGGCGAGGGTGCGCGGGTAGCCGTCGAGCAGGAACCCGTTGACGGCGTCCGGGTCGTCGATGCGGTTGCGGACCATCAGGTTGGTGACCTCGTCGGGGACGTACTCGCCGGCGTCCATGTACCGCTTGGCCTGGATCCCGAGCTCGGTGCCCTCCGAGACGTTGGCGCGGAAGATGTCGCCGGTCGAGATCGCCGGGATCTTGAAGTGATCGGCGATGAACTTGGCCTGCGTTCCCTTCCCCGCACCCGGGGGGCCCATGATGATCAGTCGCATGTCAGCGCAGGAATCCTTCGTAGTTGCGCTGCTGGAGCTGGCTCTCGATCTGCTTCACCGTGTCGAGGGCGACGCCGACCATGATCAGGATGCTGGTGCCACCGAACGGGAAGTTCTGGTTGGCGCCGATCACGGCGAAGGCGATGAGCGGGATCAGGGCGATGAGACCGAGGTACAGCGCACCCGGCAGCGTGATGCGGGACAGGACGTAGGACAGGTAGTCCTCGGTCGGCTTGCCCGCCCGGATCCCGGGGATGAAGCCGCCGTACTTCTTCATGTTGTCCGCGACTTCCTGCGGGTTGAAGGTGATCGAGACGTAGAAGTAGGTGAAGAAGACGATCAGGGCGAAGAAGGTCAGCATGTACAGCGGGTGGTCGCCGCGCACGAGGTAGTCGTTGATCCAGGTCGCCCACTTGTTGTTGGGGTCGTTGTTGAACGACGCGAGCATCGCCGGCAGGTACAGCAGCGACGAGGCGAAGATGACCGGGATGACGCCGGCCTGGTTCACCTTCAGCGGGATGTAGGTCGAGGAGCCGCCGAACATCTTGCGGCCCACCATCCGGCGGGCGTACTGCACCGGGATCCGGCGCTGGGCCTGTTCCACGAAGATGACGGCGGCGATGATCACCAGTCCGATGACCAGCACGATGCCGAGGGTCCAGTAGCCCTTCGACTTCTGCACGGCCCACAGGGAGGCGGGGAAGCCGGAGACGACCTGGGTGAAGATCAGCAGCGACATGCCGTTGCCGATGCCGCGCTCGGTGATCAGCTCGCCGAGCCACATGATCACGGCGGTGCCGGCGGTCATCGTGACGACCATGACGAGGAACGTCGCGGTGCTGTCGTCGTGGAGGAGGTTCTCGTTGCAGCCCTGGAGCAGGGCGCCGGAGCGCGCGAGGGCCACGATGCCCGTCGCCTGGAGGACCGCGAGGCCCAGCGTCAGGTAGCGGGTGTACTGGGTGATCTTCGTCTGGCCGGACTGGCCCTCCTTCTTGAGGGCCTCGAGGCGCGGGATCACCACGACCAGGAGCTGCAGGATGATGCTCGCGGTGATGTACGGCATGATGCCGAGCGCGAAGATCGTCAGCTTGAGCAGCGCGCCGCCGGAGAACAGGTTGACCAGGCTGTACAGGCTGGCGTTGGAGCCACTGTTCGCGAGGTCGATGCAGGACTTGACGTTGGCGACGTCGACGCCAGGGGTCGGGATCTGGGATCCGAGCCGGAAGATCGTGATGATCAGCAGGACGAACAGCAGCTTCCGCCGCAGGTCCGGGGTCCGGAAAGCGTTCGCGAACGCGCTCAGCACGAGTTCCTCTTTCTCCAAGCGTGAAGCGGCCCCCGCGACTCACTCACGAGGACCCGGGGAAGCCTAACAGGACGCTGGGCGTCCCCCGAATGCGCGTCGGGCGCGACGCTCCTGTGCTTGCACAGGACCGTCGCGCCCTCAACGTTGGAACGGGTCACCCGCGGCTCACACCGTGGTGACGGTGCCGCCGGCGGCTTCGATCTTCTCCTTGGCGGAGCCGGAGAACGCCTGGGCGCTCACCTGGACGGCCACGGACAGGTCGCCCTGACCCAGGACCTTGACCGGGTGGCCGTCGCGGACGGCACCCTTGGCCACGAGGTCGTCGACCGTGACGGTGCCGCCCTCGGGGAAGAGCTCGCCCAGGCGGTCCAGGTTCACGACCTGGAACTCGACCTTGAACGGGTTCTTGAAGCCCTTGAGCTTCGGCAGCCGCATGTGGATGGGCATCTGGCCGCCCTCGAAGGCGGACGGGACCTGGTAGCGGGCCTTGGTGCCCTTGGTACCGCGGCCCGCGGTCTTGCCCTTCGAGCCCTCACCGCGACCCACGCGGGTCTTGGCGGTCTTGGCTCCGGGGGCCGGACGCAGGTGATGGAGCTTGAGCGTCATGTCAGTCGACCTCCTCGACCGTCACCAGGTGACGGACGGTCTGGACCATGCCGCGGATCTCCGGGCGGTCCTCCTTGACGACCACGTCGCCGATCCGCTTGAGACCGAGCGTGCGCAGCGTCTCGCGCTGGTTCTTCTTGAGGCCCACGAGGCCCCGGTCCTGGCGGACCTTGAGCTGAGCCATCAGGAGGACACCTCCTCGGAGACGCCCGCGGGCACCTCGGCGCGCGCCTTCAGCAGCGCGGCGGGGGTGACCTGCTCGACCGTGAGGCCACGGCGGGCCGCGACGGCCTCGGGCTGCTCGAGCATCTTCAGGGCCTCGACCGTCGCGTGGACGATGTTGATCTGGTTGGACGAACCGAGCGACTTGCTCAGGACGTCGTGGATGCCGGCGCACTCGAGCACCGCACGCACCGGGCCACCCGCGATCACACCGGTACCGGGAGCGGCCGGACGGAGCAGGACCACGCCCGCCGCCTTCTCGCCCTGGACCGGGTGCGGGATGGTGCCCTGGATGCGCGGGACCTTGAAGAAGTGCTTCTTGGCCTCCTCGACACCCTTGGCGATCGCCGCCGGGACTTCCTTCGCCTTGCCGTAGCCGACGCCGACGAGACCGTCGCCGTCGCCCACGATCACGAGGGCGGTGAAGCTGAAGCGACGACCACCCTTCACGACCTTGGCGACACGGTTGATCGCAACGACGCGCTCGATGTAGGCGGTCTTCTCCGCGCCCTGGCCACGACGATCGTCGCGTCCGCCACGGCGCTCGCCACCGCGCTGTCCGCGCTGGGCTCCGCTCATGAGACTGTTCCTCTTCTCTTCCAAGCTTGAAGTACGGGGTACACGGGGTGTCCCCGTGCGTGTGCGATCAGAAGCTCAGGCCGCCCTCACGGGCGCCGTCCGCCAGGGCCGCGATGCGACCGTGGTACTTGTTGCCGGCCCGGTCGAAGACCACGCCGTCGATCCCGGCCGACTTGGCCCGCTCGGCCACCAGCTCGCCGACCTTCTTGGCCTTGGCGGTCTTGTCGCCGTCGAAGCCGCGCAGGTCCGACTCCATGGTGGACGCCGACGCGATGGTCTTGCCCACCAGGTCGTCGACGACCTGGACGGTGATGTGCTTCGACGAGCGCGTCACGACGAGGCGCGGACGCTCCGCCGTACCCGCGATCTTCTTGCGACCACGGACCTGACGACGCAGGCGCGACCTGACGCGCGACGCGGTGTGCTTGTTGTTCGAAAGCGAGATCGCCATGGTCACTTACCAGCCTTTCCGACCTTGCGGCGGATGTGCTCGCCGGCGTACCGAACGCCCTTGCCCTTGTACGGCTCGGGCTTGCGCAGCTTGCGGATGTTCGCGGCAACCTCGCCGACGAGCTGCTTGTCGATCCCCTGGACGCCGAGCCGGGTCGGGCCGTCCACCGTGAAGGTGATGCCGTCCGGGGCGTTGAAGGTGATCGAGTGGGAGTACCCGAGCTGGAACTCCAGCTGGGTGGGGCCCTTCGACAGGACGCGGTAGCCCACGCCCACGATCTCGAGCTTCTTCTCGTAGCCCTCGGTGACACCGACGACCATGTTGTTGACCAGGGTGCGGGTCAGGCCGTGGAGGGCCTTGCTCTCCCGCTCGTCGTCGGGGCGCTTGACGTCGAGGACGCCCTCACCCTGCTCGACGATGATCGGTGCCGCCACGGTGTGGGACAGGGTGCCCTTGGGGCCCTTGACCGTCACCTGCGGGCCATCGATCGCGACGTCCACGCCAGACGGGACCGCGATCGGAAGCTTGCCAATGCGCGACATGCTCTTCTACTCCTTCGCAGTTCTCGTCGTCACCAGACGTAGGCGAGGACTTCCCCACCCACGCCCTTCTGGTTGGCCTGGCGGTCGGTCAGCAGGCCCTGGCTCGTCGAGATGATCGCGACGCCCAGGCCGCCGAGCACCTTCGGGAGACCCGTGTGCTTGGCGTAGACCCGGAGACCGGGCTTGCTGATCCGGCGGACGCCCGCAATGGAGCGCTCGCGGTTGCGGCCGTACTTGAGGGTGATGGTGAGCGTCTTGCCCACCTGGCCCTCGGCCGGGTCCTTCACCTCGAACGAGGTGATGTAGCCCTCCTGCTGGAGGATCTCCGCGACGCCCTGCTTCAGCTTGCTGTACGGCATGGTCACCGCGTCGTGGTACGCCTGGTTGGCGTTGCGCAGACGGGTCAGCATGTCTGCGATCGGGTCAGTCATCGTCATGATGGAGTTTCTTTCTCGTCGTGGTTTCGCCCACCGAGCCCATCTCCTGGGCTGTCCGGGCGACCTTCAACGTGTGTGAGGTGATTACCAGGAGGACTTGGTGACGCCGGGAAGCTCGCCACGGTGTGCCATCTCCCGGAGGCAGATGCGGCACAGGCCGAACTTGCGGTAGACGGCCTTGGGCCGGCCGCAGCGCTGGCAGCGGGTGTAGCCGCGCACCGCGAACTTCGGCTTGCGAGCGGCCTTGACCCTGAGAGCGGTCTTCGCCATGTCAGTTCTCCTTGCTCTGCTGGAAGTTCAATCCAGCCTGAAAGCTCGACATCGTCATCGCCTCAGGCCTCCTTGAACGGGAAGCCGAGCTGCTTCAGCAGCGCGCGACCCTGCTCGTCGTTGGTGGCGGTCGTGACGATCGTGATGTCCATGCCCCGCGAGCGGTCGATCCGGTCCTGGTCGATCTCGTGGAACATGACCTGCTCGGTGAGACCGAACGTGTAGTTGCCCCGGCCGTCGAACTGGTTCGGGTTCAGGCCGCGGAAGTCGCGGATGCGCGGGAGCGCGAGCGAGAGCAGCCGGTCCAGGAACTCCCACATCCGGTCGCCGCGCAGCGTGGTGTGCGCACCGATCGGCATGCCCTCGCGCAGCTTGAACTGCGCGATGGACTTGCGGGCCTTGGTCACGAGCGGCTTCTGGCCGGTGATCGCGGTGAGGTCCTTGACCGCACCCTCGATCAGCTTCGAGTCACGAGCCGCCTCGCCGACGCCCATGTTGACCACGATCTTGGTCAGCCCGGGCACCTGCATGACGTTCGCGATGTCGAACTCCGAGCGCAGCGCGGGCAGGATCTCCTCGCGGTACCGCGTCTTGAGACGCGGCGTGACCGCGGCAGAAGCGGTGGTCTGGGTCTCGGTCATCAGATTTCCTTGCCGGTCTTGCGGGAGATGCGCACGGAGCGCTCCGCCTCGTACGTCGAGCCGTCGGGACGACGCTTGGTGACCTTGTCGCGGCGGAAGCCGATGCGGGTCACGCCGTCGCCGTCGACGAGCATCACGTTGGACACGTGGATCGGGGCCTCGGCGGTGATGATGCCGCCGGTGGTGCCGGCGCGGCCGCCCTGGTTGACGACCTTGGTGTGCCGCTTGATGCGGTTGACACCCTCGACGATCACCCGCTGCTCCTCACGGAGCACCTGGATGACCTTGCCCTCGGCGCCCTTGTCCTTGCCGGCGATCACCTTGACGGTGTCGCCCTTCTTGATGTTCACGGTCTTCTTGGCCATGGCTCAGAGCACCTCCGGCGCGAGCGAGATGATCTTCATGAACTTCTTCTCGCGCAGCTCGCGACCCACCGGGCCGAAGATGCGGGTGCCGCGCGGCTCGCCGTCGCTCTTGAGGATGACGGCGGCGTTCTCGTCGAAGCGGATGTACGAACCGTCCGGACGACGACGCTCCTTGACGGTGCGCACGACGACCGCCTTGACGACGTCACCCTTCTTCACGTTGCCACCGGGGATCGCGTCCTTGACGGTGGCGACGATGACGTCACCGATACCGGCGTAGCGGCGACCCGAGCCACCGAGAACACGGATGCAGAGGATCTCCTTCGCACCGGTGTTGTCGGCGACCTTGAGTCGCGACTCCTGCTGAATCATTTCTTCTCCTATGTCGTGCCGGTTCTCAGTGCCTCAACGGCAGTGAGCCTGGCCGAACCCTGGGTTGAATTCCGGGCTGCGCCCGGGGGGATTACTTGGCCTTCTCGAGGATCTCGACGACGCGCCAGCGCTTGGTGGCGGACAGCGGGCGGGTCTCCATGAGGAGCACGCGGTCGCCGATGCCGCACTCGTTGTTCTCGTCGTGCGCCTTGTACTTGCTGGTCCGGCGAAGGACCTTGCCGTACATGGCGTGCTTGACGCGGTCCTCGACGGACACGACGACGGTCTTGTCCATCTTGTCGCTGACGACCAGGCCCTCGCGGACCTTGCGGGCGTGGCGGTCAGTTGCCTGAGCCTGCTCGCTCATGCGGCACCATCCTCGTTGCTGTCCTGACCCGGAGCGGTCCGGATGCCGAGCTCGCGCTCACGCACCACGGTGTAGATCCGGGCGATGTCCTTCTTGACCGTGCGGAGCCGGCCATGGCTCTCCAGCTGGCCGGTGGCCGCCTGGAAGCGGAGGTTGAAGAGCTCCTCCTTGGCCTCGCGCAGCTTGGCCTCCAGGTCGACGGCGTTCAGCTCGTCGAGCTCGTGCGACTTGGTCGCCATCAGAATTCACCTGCCTCACGGGAGACGAAGCGGCACTTCATCGGGAGCTTGTGCATCGCGCGGCGCATCGCCTCGCGGGCAGTTCCCTCATCCACACCGGAGAGTTCGAACATGACACGGCCGGGCTTCACGTTGGCGATCCACCATTCCGGGGAACCCTTGCCGGAACCCATCCGGGTCTCGGCAGGCTTCTTGGTCAGCGGGCGGTCCGGGTAGATGTTGATCCACACCTTGCCGCCGCGCTTGATGTGACGGGTCATCGCGATACGGGCCGACTCGATCTGGCGGTTGGTCACGTAGTGACCCTCGACCGCCTGGATCCCGAAGTCGCCGAACGCGAGGCGGGTGCCGCCCTTGGCCGCACCGGTCCGCTTGGGGTGGTGCTGCTTGCGGTGCTTCACACGACGGGGCATCAGCATGTCGTCAGCCCTCCTGGGTCTCGGCCGGGGTGGTGGCCTGCGCGGTGTCGCCACCGGCCGGCGCCTCGGTCACGGCAGGAGCGTCGCCGCCGCGGTCCGCACGCGTCGGACGGTCGCCGCGCGAGCCACGGCTCGGACGGTCGCCGCCACGCTCGCCACCGCGCTGGGGACGGCCACCGCGGCCGGGAACACCGGCGCGGGCGGCAGCCTGGGCCTGGCGCTCGGCACGGGTGCCGGCGACCTCGCCCTTGTAGATCCAGACCTTCACGCCGATCCGGCCGAAGGTCGTGCGGGCCTCGTAGAAGCCGTAGTCGATGTCGGCGCGCAGCGTGTGCAGCGGGACGCGGCCCTCGCGGTAGAACTCGGTGCGCGACATCTCGGCGCCGTTGAGGCGGCCGGAGCACTGGATCCGGATGCCCTTGGCACCCGAGCGCATCGAGGTCTGCATGGCCTTGCGCATCGCGCGGCGGAACTGCACGCGGCCGCTGAGCTGCTCGGCCACACCCTGGGCGACCAGCTGCGCATCGATCTCGGGGTTCTTGACCTCGAGGATGTTGAGCTGGACCTGCTTGCCGGTGAGCTTCTCGAGCTCGCCGCGGATGCGGTCGGCCTCGGCGCCGCGGCGTCCGATCACGATGCCCGGACGAGCGGTGTGGATGTCCACCCGCACCCGGTCCCGGGTGCGCTCGATCTCCACCTTGGCGATGCCGGCCCGCTCCATGCCCTTGGAGAGCAGCTTGCGGATGGCGACGTCCTCGCCGACGTACGACTTGTAGAGCTTGTCGGCGTACCAACGGCTCTTGTGGTCGGTCGAGATGCCGAGGCGGAAGCCGTTCGGGTTGATCTTCTGGCCCATCAGGCCTTCCGTCCCTTCTTCTCTGCCACGACCGCCGCCGGCTGGACGGCCAGCGTGATGTGGCTGGTGCGCTTGTTGATGCGCGTCGCACGGCCCTGGGCGCGCGGCCGCCAGCGCTTCATCGTCGGGCCCTCGTCCACCTGGGCGACGGAGACGATCAGGTCACCGCGGTCGAGACCCTCGGTGGTCTCGGCGTTGGCGATCGCGCTCTCGAGGACCTTGTAGACGGTCTCGGAGGCGGCCTGCGGCGCGAACTGCAGCAGCGACAGGGCATCGTCGACGGGCAGGCCGCGGACCATGTCGACGACACGGCGGGCCTTCATCGGGGTGATCCGCGTGTAACGCGCGCTGGCGAACGCGCCCGGCTGGTCGCCGAGCAGCGACTCGCGGCGCGAGCTGACGCGCTGGCGGTCGGTGGTGCTCATCGACGGCGCCCCTTCCGGTCTTCCTTGACGTGCCCGCGGTAGGTGCGGGTGGGAGCGAACTCCCCGAGCTTGTGGCCGACCATCGCGTCGGTCACGAACACCGGGACGTGCTTGCGACCGTCGTGCACGGCGATCGTGTGACCGATCATGTCCGGCACGATCATCGACCGGCGCGACCAGGTCTTGATGACGTTGTGCGAGCCCTTCTCGTTCTCGGCGTCCACCTTCTTCTGCAGGTGGTCGTCGACGAAGGGGCCCTTCTTCAGGCTGCGAGGCATCTCAGTTACTTCCTACCCTTGCCGGACTTGCGACGGCGGATGATCTGGGAGTCGGAGGCCTTGCGCTTGCGCGTACGGCCCTCGGGCTTGCCCCAGGGCGAGACCGGGTGGCGGCCACCGGAGGTCTTGCCCTCACCACCACCGTGCGGGTGGTCGACCGGGTTCATGACCACACCACGGACGGTCGGGCGCTTGCCCTTCCACCGCATGCGGCCGGCCTTGCCCCAGTTGATGTTCGACTGCTCGGCGTTGCCGACCTCGCCGACCGTGGCGCGGCAGCGGACGTCGACGAAGCGCATCTCGCCCGAAGGCATGCGCAGCGTCGCGCGGCTGCCCTCACGGGCGACCAGCTGGGCGCTGTTGCCGGCGGAGCGGGCGATCTTCGCACCGCCACCGGGCCGCAGCTCCACGCAGTGGATCGTGGTGCCGACCGGGATGTTGCGCAGCGGCAGGTTGTTGCCGGGCTTGATGTCGGCGTTCGTGCCCGACTCGATCCGGGTGCCCTGCGTCAGGTCCTTCGGCGCGATGATGTAGCGCTTCTCGCCGTCGGCGTAGTGCAGCAGCGCGATGCGCGCGGTGCGGTTCGGGTCGTACTCGATGTGCGCGACCTTCGCCGGGACACCGTCCTTGTCGTAGCGACGGAAGTCGATGATGCGGTACGCGCGCTTGTGACCGCCGCCCTGGTGCCGGGTGGTGATCCGGCCCTGGTTGTTGCGGCCGCCCTTCTTGGGCAGCGGACGCGTCAGCGACTTCTCCGGAGTGGTCCGGGTGATCTCGACGAAGTCGGCGACCGACGAGCCGCGACGGCCCGGGGTAGTCGGCTTGTACTTGCGGATAGCCATGTGTCTTCAGTCCTCGTTCCAGCGCCCGGTCAGGAGACCGGACCTCCGAAGATGTCGATGCGGTCGCCCTCGGCGAGGCTGACGATCGCGCGCTTGGTGTCCTTGCGCTTGCCGAGGCCGTTGCGGGTACGGCGCGTCTTGCCGGCGCGGTTGATCGTGTTGACCGACGTCACCTTGACGTTGAACACCTTCTCGACCGCGATCTTGATCTCGGTCTTGTTCGCGTCCGGGTGCACCAGGAAGGTGTACTTGTTCGCGTCGAGGAGGCCGTAGCTCTTCTCGGACACGACCGGCGCGAGCAGGATGTCGCGGTGGTCCTTGTGCAGGGTGCTCACTTGGCAGCCTCCTCAGTGGCCTTGGTCGCGCCGCCCACGAAGGCGTCGAACGCGGCCTTCGTGAAGACGACGTCGTCGGAGGCCAGCACGTCGTAGGTGTTCAGCTGGTCGACCGCGACGATGTGCACCTCGGGCGCGTTGCGCAGCGACAGCCAGGTGACGGTGTCGGCGCGGTCCAGCACCACGAGGAAGTTGCCGCGCTCCGAGACCGACGCCAGCGCCTTGAGCGCCGCCTTGGTCGACGGGGCGTCGGCGCTGATCAGCGAGTCCACGACGTGGATGCGGTCGTTGCGCGCCCGGTCGGACAGGGCGCCGCGCAGGGCGGCGGCCTTCATCTTCTTGGGGGTGCGCTGGTCGTACTTGCGCGGCTGCGGTCCGTGGACGGTGCCACCGCCGGCGAACTGCGGGGCGCGGGTCGAGCCCTGGCGGGCGCGGCCGGTGCCCTTCTGCTTGTAGGGCTTGCGGCCACCGCCGCGGACCTCGCCGCGGGTCTTGGTGGCGTGCGTGCCCTGGCGCGCAGCGGCCTGCTGGGCCACGACGACCTGGTGGATCAGGGGGACGTTCAGCTCGACGTCGAAGATCTCCGCAGGCAGGTCGACCTTGGCCTTCTTCGGGGCGGCGGTCTTCTTGGCGGCGGTCTTCTTCGCTGCCGGCTTCTCGGTGGCCGTGTTGTCAGAGTTCGGCATGCTCAGGCCTCCTTGCCAGAAGTGACGGAGTTCTTGGCGGCCGAGCGGAGGACCACGAGTCCACCCTTGGGGCCGGGGACCGCGCCCTTGAGGAGGATCAGGCCCCTCTCGGTGTCGACGGCGTGCACGGTGACGTTCTGGGTGGTGACGGTGTCGCTACCCATCCGGCCGGCCATGCGGACGCCCTTGAACACACGACCCGGGGTGGCGCAGGCGCCGATCGAGCCCGGCTTGCGGTGGTTGCGGTGGGCACCGTGCGAGGCGGACACGCCGTGGAAGCCGTGCCGCTTCATGACGCCGGCGAAGCCCTTGCCCTTGCTGGTGCCGGTCACGTCGATCTCCTCGCCGGCGGCGAAGGTGTCGACGGCCAGCTCCTGGCCGACGGTGTACTCCGTGGCGAGGGCGGTGCGGATCTCCACCACGTGGCGGCGCGGGGTGACCCCGGCCTTGCCGAAGTGGCCCGCCTTGGGCTTGGTCACCTTGCGGCCGTCGATCTCGCCGTACCCGACCTGGACGGCGTTGTAGCCGTCGGTCTCGGGCGTACGAACCTGGGTGACCACGTTCGTGCTGGCGGAGATGACGGTCACGGGGACGACGCGGTTGTTCTCGTCCCAGACCTGGGTCATGCCGAGCTTCTCGCCCAGCAGGCCCTTCACGTTGCGTTCGAAAGTCATGTCGTCGAACCTCAGAGCTTGATCTCGATGTCGACGCCGGCAGGCAGGTCGAGGCGCATCAGCGAGTCGACGGTCTTCGGCGTGGGGTCGATGATGTCGATGAGGCGCTTGTGGGTGCGCATCTCGAAGTGCTCGCGGGAGTCCTTGTACTTGTGCGGCGAGCGGATGACGCAGTACACGTTCTTCTCGGTCGGCAGCGGCACCGGGCCGGCGACCTTGGCACCCGTGCGGGTGACGGTGTCCACGATCTTGCGCGCCGAGGTGTCGATCACCTCGTGGTCATAGGCCTTGAGCCTGATGCGGATCTTCTGTCCCGCCATAGGTCTCTCTCGTCCTCACTCGTTCAGTACCGCGTGCGTTGTGTCCGGGACGTCCTCCGGCTTGAGTCGGTCCCCGTTCCTTCTTCTCCCACCGCTCCCCCTCCGACCCCCGCGGTCGGGCGTGTCGTCCTCGTGGAGCGCGACACGAGACCGGGATCTCGAGTTGGTGGGTGGTGGTGCCCGGCCAAGCCGGACGAATCGGGTCTCCAGGTTCGGTGCGGCGCACGCCAGACCACTGTGCCTGTGATGGCAGAACCATCGGGAGACGCGATTCAGTAGTCAAGCTGTGTGCCGTACCCCGGCAACCCGCCGAAGCAACCGGACCATCTTGACAGAGATCGCGCAGCAGGCCAAATCCGGCGACGAAGACTCGGACGGAGGCTAGAACGCGTTCCAGAAACCGGGCTATCGTGCCGCATGATCATCGACCTGCCGGAGGGCGTGGACCCCATCATGCACGTCTGGGGCGACATGGTCCCGCACATCGGCGTCGCCGCCTCGCGGTTCTCGATGAGCGTCTACGAGCACACCACGCTCGGTCTCCGCGAGTTCGAGGCGGCGCGGCTGCGGATCGCCCAGGTCAACGGGTGCCTGTTCTGCCAGGACTGGCGCACCGAGCGCGACGGCGTGACGGTCGAGGACACCTTCCCCGCGGCCGTCGAGGGCTGGCGGACCAGCCGGGACCTCGACGACCGGGCCCGGCTCGCGGCCGAGTACGCCGAGCGGTACGCGCTGGACCACCACGGGCTCGATGACGCGTTCTGGACCCGGATGAAGGCCCACTACAGCGACCGGGAGATCGTCGAGCTCTCGATGTGCCTGGGGTCCTGGCTGGCCTTCGGGCGGCTCAACCGCGTCCTCGGGCTCGACGCCGAGTGCGTGCTGCCGAGCGGCTTCGCCCACCGCTAGGCCGGCCCCGACCACTAGGTTGATCCCGTGTCGGGGGATCGGTCCTACCCACCGCCGGGCAGTCCGCCGCCCGGCGGGCCGCCCCCGCCCGGATGGATGCCACCGCCCGCGCCGCCGCGCCAGGTCTGGGCGCCGTCCCCGCCGAGCGGGTCACCCGGCGTTCCTCGCGGGATGCTCGGCGCCGCGCACAAGCCCGGCGCGATCCCGTTGCGACCGCTGAACCTCGGGGACATGTACGACGCGGCCTTCCGCATCATCCGGTTCAACCCCCGGGCCACCGTCGGCTCGAGCGTGCTGGTCGCGGCGGTCTCCATGGCGCTGCCGGTGCTGCTGACCGCGATCCTGACGTTCGCCGTGGACCTCACCTCCGACGGCTCGGGCGACCTCTCGACCGGTGAGGCGATCGCGATCGCGGGCACCACCGGCTCGTTGCTGCTCGGCAGCGTGCTCCAGTCGATCGGCCTGCTGCTGGTCACCGGGATGGTCGCCCACGTGGTGTCGGCGGCTGCGATCGGTCGCCGGCTGACCCTGGGTGAGGCCTGGGCCGCGACGCACGGCTCGCGATGGCGACTGGTCGGCCTGACCCTGCTGCTGGGCCTGATGGTGCTCGGCCTGCTGGCCGCGTACGGCGCGGTCTGGGTGGTGCTCGCCCTGGTCGCCCCCACCTGGTTCCTCGTCGTCTTCGGCGTCGTCACCGCGCCGGCGTTCCTCGCCTTCCTCGTGTGGTGGTGGGTGCGCGTGTACTACCTGCCCGTCCCGCCGCTGATGATCGAGCGGATCGGGATCACCGCCGCGATCGGCCGGGCGTTCCGGCTGACCCGCAGGCAGTTCTGGCGGACGCTCGGGATCGGCCTCCTGACGCTGGTCGTCGCCGGGATCGCCGGCAGCCTGCTGGCCCTGCCGTTCACGATCGCCGCCCAGATCGTGCCCCTGGCGATGTCCGGCAGCCAGTACTTCGCGATCGTGACCGTGGTGCTCACCGCGCTCGGCACCGTCGTGCAGGCGGCGTTCGTGACGCCGTTCAGCGCCGCGGTCACCTCGCTGCAGTACCTGGACCAGCGGATGCGCAAGGAGGCGTACGACGTCGAGCTGATCGCCCGGGCCGGCATCACGTGACCATCGAGCCGCCCCTCGATCCCTCCGCCGACGAGGCCCGCCACCTGCTCGAGCGCGAGCTCGTGCACCCGGAGTACCACCGGCACGACGTGCTCGGACAGCTCCTGGACTGGCTCGAACGGTTCGTCACCGGCACCGTCGACGCGGCCTCGGCCGCACCCCCGCTGTCGACGTTCCTGGCGATGGTGGCCTTCCTGCTCCTCGCGCTCGCGCTCGGGTGGCTGCTCTCGCGGGCCCGGCGAACCGCGCGCGCCGAGCGGACCGGCGCGGTCGTCGCGCCCGACGAGGTCCTGACCGCTGCCGAGCTGCGCCGCCGCGCCGAGCTGGCGCTGGCGGCGGGCCGGAACGCGGAGGCGGTGGTCGAGGGGTTCCGGGCGCTCGCCGTGCGCCAGGTCGAGCGCGGGTGGCTCGACGACCTGCCCGGCGCCACCGCGCACGAGGTCGCAGCTGCGGTGGGCACCGCGCACCCGGAGGCACGCGGCCGGGTCGACCGGACCGCGGCGCTCTTCGACGAGGTCCGGTACGGCGACCGCCCCGCCTCCCGCGACCAGGCGGCCGACGTGCTCGCCCTCGACGACGCACTGGCGGGCCGCTCGTGAGCTGGGTGCGCCGGCACCGCGCGCTGCTCCTCGTCCTGACCGGCCTCGTCGTGGCGGTGGCGATCGTGGCCGTCACCGACGCCCGCACCACCAGCGGTGGCCGGCTCGACCCGGACAACCCCGACCCGGCCGGCGCCCAGGCGGTCGTCCGGGTGCTCGCGGACCAGGGGGTCGACGTGACCGTCGTGCGCGACGCGGACGCACTCGACCGGACGGCGGTCGACGCGGACACGACCGTGGTGGTCACCTCGACCGACCAGCTCGGGCGCAGCACGATCCGGCGGCTGCGGACCCACACCGCGGACGCGACGCTGGTGCTGGTCGAGCCCGGCCCCGGCACCACACGTGCCCTCGGGGTGAAGGCGCCGCCGTCCGCGGTCACGATGAGCGAGGCGCGGCCCGCGGACTGCGACGAGCCGCGCTACGACGGCCTGGACGTCGTGGTCGACCGCGGCGTGGAGTACCCGGTCGACGGCAGCTGCTTCGGCGGCCTCCTGGCCGAGCCCGCCGCGGGGACCGTGCTCCTCGGCGCAGGTGACGCCCTCTCCAACGACCAGGTGCTGCGCGCCGGGAACGCCGCGGTCGCCCTGCGCCTGCTCGGCGAGCACCCGCGCCTGGTGTGGTACGTGCCGAGCCTCGACGACCTGGTGGCCGATGACGGGGTCAGCCTCGCGACGCTGCTGCCCGACTGGCTCCGTCCGGCGCTGTGGCTGGGGCTGCTGACCGTGATCGCCCTGATGCTGTGGCGGGGCCGCCGGTTCGGCGCCCTCGCCACGGAGCCGCTGCCGGTGGTCGTCAAGGCGATCGAGACGACCCGGAGCCGCGGCCGGCTGTACCGGAAGGCCGGCGACCGCGGGCACGCGGCCGCCGCCCTGCGTGCCGCCGCCCGCGAACGCGCCGCGACCCGGCTGCGCCTCGGCGCCCACCCCGACCCGGCGGTGCTGGTGCGCGAGCTCGCCCGCCAGACCGGCCGTCCGGCCGAGGACATCGAGCGACTGCTCGGACCGACCGCGCCGGCACCCACCACCGACCACGACCTGATCACCCTGGCCAGCAGCCTGGCCGAGCTCGACAGAGAGGTACGCCGACCATGACCGAGATCTCCTCCGGTGACGCCCGTGAGCGGCTGGCCGCCGTACGCGCCGAGGTCGCCAAGGCCGTCGTCGGCCAGGACGCCGCGGTGTCCGGGCTCCTCGTCGCCCTGCTGTGCGGCGGGCACGTGCTCATGGAGGGCGTGCCGGGCGTCGCGAAGACGCTGCTCGTGCGCACGCTCGCCGCGGCGCTCTCGGTGGACACCCGTCGGGTGCAGTTCACCCCGGACCTGATGCCGGGCGACATCACCGGCTCGATGGTGATCGACAGCAACCGCGGCGAGCTGAGCTTCCGCGAGGGCCCGATCTTCACGAACCTGCTGCTCGCCGACGAGATCAACCGGACGCCGCCCAAGACGCAGTCCGCCCTCCTGGAGGCGATGGAGGAGGGCCAGGTGTCGGTCGACGGCGTCTCCCGGCAGCTGCCCCGGCCCTTCCTGGTGGCGGCGACCCAGAATCCGGTCGAGTACGAGGGCACCTACCCGCTGCCCGAGGCCCAGCTGGACAGGTTCCTGCTCAAGGTGGTGCTGCCGATCCCCGACCGCGAGGCCGAGCTGGAGATCCTGCACCGGCACGCGTCCGGGTTCGACCCGCGCGACGTCGCGGGCGCCGGTGTGACAGCCGTCGCCGGGGCCGACGACATCGACGCCGGACGCCGGGCGGTCGCTGCGGTGCAGGTCTCCCCCGAGGTGACCGGCTACATCGTCGACATCGCCCGGGCGACCCGGGAGTCGCCGTCGCTGAGCCTGGGCGTGAGCCCGCGCGGTGCCACCGCGCTGCTGCGCTCGGCGCGGGCCTGGGCCTGGCTGACGGGTCGCGACTTCGTGACGCCAGACGACGTCAAGGCGCTCGCCCACGCGACGCTGGTGCACCGGCTCGGCCTGCGGCCCGAGGCCGAGCTCGAGGGCGTCGACGTCGCCCAGGTCCTCGCGTCCGCCCTCGGCTCGGTGCCGGTGCCGCGGTGATGGCGGGCTAGTGGCGATCACCGGCCGGGTCCCGCTGCTGCTGCTCCTCGGAGTGGTGGCGGTCGCGCTGCGCCCTTCGCAGGGCACCGTGTGGCTCTGGGTGCTCGCCGTGGCGCTGCTGGTGGGCGCGGACCTGCTGCTCGCGCCGTCGACGTCCGCCCTGTCGATGGTCCGGCCGCCGGTCGGGACGGTCCGGCTCGGCCACCCGGCCGAGACGCGGTTGCTGGTGGTGAACGAGTCCGGGCGCCGGGTCCGCGGGCGCCTGCGCGACGCGTGGCAGCCGACCGCAGGAGCGTCGGGCAACCGGCACCGCCTGGCCCTCGACGCCGGCGACCGCGCGGTGCTGCGGACTCCGCTGCTGCCCCGCCGGCGCGGTGACCTGCGCGCGGTCGGGGTGACGGTGCGGCTGCGCGGCCCGCTCGGCCTGGCGTACCGGCAGCGCACCCGGGTGGTCGAGGGCGCGGTGCGCTCGCTGCCGCCGTTCGAGTCGCGCAAGCACCTGCCTAGCCGGCTGGCCCGGCTCCGCGACCTGGACGGGCGCGCCGCCGTCCGCGTGCGGGGGCAGGGCACCGAGTTCGACTCGTTGCGCGAGTACGTCCGCGGCGACGACGTCCGCTCGATCGACTGGCGGGCCAGCGCGCGGAACCGCAACGTGGTCGTGCGCACGTGGCAGCCGGAGCGCGACCGGCGGGTCGTGCTGGTGCTCGACACGTCGCGTACGTCGGCGGGCCGGGTCGGCGACGTGCCCCGGCTCGACTCCGCGATGGACGCCGCGCTGCTGCTCGCCGCTCTGGCCGCCCGCGCCGGTGACCGGATCGACTTCGTGGCCGGCGACCGCCGGGTGCGCAGCCTGCTGCGCTCGGCCGGCGCGCGCGACGTCGCCGCGAACCTCCAGGAGGCGATGGCCGACCTCGAGCCGGAGATCGCCGAGGCCGCCTGGGGCCAGCTCGCCGGCGCGGTCACCGGGCTCGGCCGCCAACGCGCGCTCGTCGTGCTCCTCACGCCGCTGGAGCCCGCCGCCGTCGAGGAGGGCCTGCTGCCGGTGCTGCCCGCGCTGACCCGTCATCACCGGGTAGTGCTCGCCTCGGTGCGCGACCCCGCGCTCGAGGAGCTCGCCGCGGGACACGCGTCGCTCGACGAGGTGTACGACGCCGCCGCGGCCGAGCAGGCGATCGGCCGGCGGCGCTGGACGGCCGACCTGCTGCGCGCCCTCGGCGTCGACGTGATCGACGCCGACGCCGAGCGACTGCCGCCGGCGCTCGCCGACCACTACCTCGCCTTGAAGGCGCGGGGCCTGCTCTAGACCTGGGTCGCCACCCGGTCCTCCAACAGCGTCCCGTCGAGGTCGCCGGTCTGGCCGCGGTGGAAGGCCTGGCGGCCGAGCACGAAGACGTACGCAAGGAAGACGCACTCGGCGAGGACCCCGATGCCGATTCGGGCCCAGGTGGGCAGTCCCGACGGGGTCACGAACGCCTCGATGCAGCCGCTGACGAACAGCACCGCGACCAGCCCCAGGGCGACGGTGCCGGCCGTCCGGCCCTCACGCGCCAGGGACTGGGTGCGGGTCAGCCCACCGGGCTCGACCCACGACCAGAAGAGCCGGAGACCGACACCACCGGCCACGAAGACGGCCGTCAGCTCGAGGATGCCGTGCGGGAGGATCAGTCCCCAGAAGTGACCCGCATGGCCGTGCCGGATCATGATCGAGCCGATGATCGCGAGGTTCGCGATGTTGTTGAAGAGCAGGTAGACCACCGGCAGCCCGAGCACCCCCAGCGCCAGGCAGAGCGCGGTGACCCACGCGTTGTTGACCCAGACCTGCGCCGCGAAGTGACTGGCGGCGTACTCGCTGTAGTAGTCCTCGAAGTCGTGCGAGACAAGCTGGTCGACCTCGTCCGGCGACAGCAGGCTCTGCTCGACGTTCGGGTGGTGCAGCAGCCAGAGCATCATCACCGCGGTCACGGCGACGCTGCCGGCGATCGTGCCCAGCCACCACCACCGGAGCCGGTAGAGAGCGGCGGGGAACCGCTCCGCGAAGAACGTGCGTACGCCGGCCCAGGTGCTGGCGCGCGAGCCCGCGGCCCGGTTGCGCGCCCGGGAGAGCAGCGAGGACAGGTGCGCGACCAGCGAGGGGTCCGGCGCGGAGGTGCGGACCACGGAGAGATGGGTCGCGACCTGCTGGTACCGCTCGACCAGCTCGTCGGCCTCGGCACCGGACAGCCGGCGCCGCCCGGTCAGCTCCTCGAGGCGGTGCCACTCGGACGAGTGCGCGGCGACGTACGCGTCCAGGTCCATGCGGGGAGCCTAGGCCGCACGCACCCCCGAGAGGCAGGCGCCGCACTCCTAGACTGACCGCGTGGCGGCCCACGAGTTCGCGACCCTCACGACCGACGACCTGGTCACGGGCGAGGCGGTCGCGCTCGACCTGCCCCCGGCCAGTCTGGGCTCGCGGATCGGATCGGGCCTGATCGACGTCGTCGTCACGTTCACGCTGCTGGTCGCGCTGGTCGTCGGCCTGGCGATCGCGGCGATCCACACCGACGACGCCCTGGTCGAGGTCGCGTCGCTGGCGGCGGTGATCGTCTCCTTCCTGGTCTTCCCGACCGCGCTGGAGACCCTGACCCGCGGCAAGTCGCTGGGCAAGATGGCCTTCGGACTGCGCGCGGTCCGCGACGACGCCGGCCCGATCTCCTTCCACCACGCGTTCGTCCGCGCCCTGGTCGGTGTCGTCGAGATCTACGTGTTCTTCGGGAGCCCGGCGTTCTTCTCCGCACTGCTCAGCCCGCGCGGCAAGCGCCTCGGCGACTACGCGGCCGGCACGTACGTCGTCCGCGAGCGGGTCCGGCTGCGCCTCGTCCCGCCCGCCGCGATGCCGCCCCAGCTGGCGTCGTGGGCGCGTTCCGCGGACCTCGCCGCGCTGCCCACCGGGCTCGCGCTCGCCGTGCGCCAGTTCCTCGGGCGGCTGCCCACGATCGACCCGGCCTCGCGGGCCGCGATCGGTGGCCGGCTCGCCGAGGCGGTCGCCGAGCACGTCGCACCGCCACCGCCTCCCGGGACCCCGGCCGACGTGTTCCTCGCCGCGGTGATCGCCGCCCGCCGGGAGCGGGACACCGCCCGGCTCGCACGCGAGGCGGACCTGCGCCGACGGCTCACCACGCGTCGATGACGGAGGGGACGACGAGGGCGTTCGGGCACGTACTCGCGCACCTGCGCCCACCGGTCCAGACGGCTGAGCGAGACCATCTTGTGACGTGCCCGGGCTGGACAGCGTCCTTCCCGTCGTGGGAGCGTTCCCACTGAAATGTGACGTGCGTTACGTAAACGTTACGGCCCGTCCTTGACGGGCCCGGACGTAAACGTTTGCATCGTCTCCGACGGAGAGCGGGTTCCGGGCACAACGCGGACCCAACGACGGACCTGCTGAGAAACGCAGAAGGGAATGCACGCATGCGATCACGCAACACGCGCCGGGGGTTGGCAGTCGCTGCCGCTCTCGCGACGGGACTGGTTCTCGCCGGCTGCGCCAGTAGCGACAGCGGCGGCGGCGACGCCGTCAGCGGCACCTGGCCGGGTGACGGCAAGGCCGAGTGCAAGGGCCTCGAGCAGCTCGCCGACTTCGGGGACCTCTCGGGCAAGGAGATCTCGGTCTACACCTCGATCGTCGCTCCCGAGGACAAGCCCCACATCGACTCGTGGAAGCTCTTCACGACGTGCACCGGCGCCACGCCGAAGTACGAGGGCTCCAAGGAGTTCGAGACGCAGCTGAAGGTGCGCGTCCAGGCCGGCAACCCGCCGGACATCGCGTACGTCCCGCAGCCGGGCCTGCTGCAGACCCTGGTCGGCACCGGCAAGGTCGTCGAGGCGCCCTCGCAGGTCTCGGACAACACCGACAAGTGGTTCGGCGAGGACTGGAAGGCGTACGGCAGCGTGGACGGCAAGTTCTACGCCGCCCCGCTGGGCGCCAACGTCAAGTCGTTCGTCTGGTACTCCCCCAAGATGTTCTCCGACAACGGCTGGGACGTCCCCAAGACGTGGGACGACATGCTCGCGCTGTCGGACAAGATCGCGGCCACCGGCATCAAGCCGTGGTGCGCCGGCATCGAGTCCGGCGAGGCGACGGGCTGGCCGGCCACCGACTGGCTCGAGGACGTGCTGCTGCGCTCCGCCGGCCCGGACGTCTACGACCAGTGGGTCAGCCACGACATCCCGTTCAACGACCCGAAGGTCGCCGACGCGCTCGACGAGGTGGGCGGCATCCTGAAGAACGACAAGTACGTCAACGGCGGCATCGGTGACGTCTCGTCGATCGCCACGACGGCGTTCCAGGACGGCGGCCTGCCGATCCTCGACGGCAAGTGCGCGATGCACCGCCAGGCGTCGTTCTACGCGGCCAACTGGCCGGAGGGCACCGACGTGTCGGAGAACGGCGACGTCTTCGCGTTCTACCTCCCGACCATGAGCGAGGAGTTCGGCAACCCGGTCCTCGGCGGTGGCGAGTTCGTCACCGCGTTCTCCGACCGTCCCGAGGTGCAGGCCTTCCAGACCTACCTCTCGACCGACGTGTGGGCGAACGAGAAGGCCAAGGCCTCCCCGAACGGCGGCTGGGTCAGCGCCAACAAGGGTCTCGACATCAACAACCTGGCCAGCCCGATCGACCAGCTGTCCGGCGAGATCCTGCAGGACCCGAACGCGGTCTTCCGCTTCGACGGCTCCGACCAGATGCCGGCCGAGGTGGGCGCGGGCTCCTTCTGGAAGGAGATGACGAACTGGATCACCGGCGAGAGCACCAAGGACGCCCTCGACAACATCGAGTCGTCCTGGCCGTCGTGATCGACGCGTGACCACGGCCGGGTCGCGAGCGCAGACGTGCTCGCGGCCCGGCCCCCGTCGTACCGCCATCATCCGGATCCACCCGGCCGCTGAGCCGCCGCTCGCCGGCCCGTAGCCATCGGGAGTGCCTGTATGTCGACAGGTGAGAAGTTCGCCCAGATGTTCATCGCGATCGCCCTGTTCTTCGTGGTCGTCGCGGTGATCCTCCTGCTGACCCAACGGATGCGGAGTCGGACCGGAGAGGTCGTCCAGGCTGCCGCGTTCGTGCTGCCCGCTGTGGCGCTGATCCTCCTCGGCCTGCTCTACCCGGCGGTCACCAGCATCTACCAGTCGCTCTTCGACCAGACCGGCAGCAACTTCGTCGGGCTGGACAACTACAAGACCGTCTTCACCGACTCCGAGCAGCTGACGGTGCTGCGCAACACCGCGGCCTGGGTGATCCTGGTGCCGCTCTTCTCCACCGCCATCGGGCTGATCTATGCGGTGCTCGTCGACCGGTCCCGCTTCGAGAAGTTCGCCAGGGCCCTGATCTTCCTGCCGATGGCGATCTCGCTCGTCGGCGCGTCGATCATCTGGAAGTTCGTGTACGACTACAAGGACTCGAGCCAGACCCAGATCGGGATCGCGAACGCCGTCCTCAAGGGCCTCGGCCTCGACACCTACAAGTTCATCCTCAACGACCCGTGGAACACGCTGTTCCTCATCATCGTGCTGATCTGGGTCCAGACCGGGTTCGCGATGACGATCCTGTCGGCCTCCATCAAGGCGATCCCCGACGACATCGTCGAGGCGGCCCGGCTCGACGGGGTGGGCGGCGTCAAGATGTTCCGCTACATCACGATCCCGAGCATCCGGCCGGCGCTGATCGTCGTGCTCACGACGATCTGCATCACGACCCTGAAGGCCTTCGACATCGTCCGCACGATGACCGGCGGCAACTTCAACACCAGCGTGCTCTCCTACCAGTTCTACCGGGAGTACTTCATCTCCACGAACCAGGGCCTGGCCACGGCGATCGCCACCGTGATCTTCCTGCTCGTGATGCCGATCGTCGTCTACAACGTCCGTCAGATGCGCAAGCTGGAGGCACGATGACCGCCACAAACCCCGACGTCGCCGAGCTCGGCGCTCAGGGAGCTGCTCCCGGGCCGGAGACCGGTCTCCACCAGCGCCCGCAAGGCGCTCAGCTCCCCGTGGGCCTCCCTGGCAGCGATCGTCATCGCGGTCGTCTGGACGATCCCGACCCTCGGCCTGTTCATCACGTCGTTCCGCCCGGAGAGCGACATCACCTCGAGCGGCTGGTGGACCTTCTTCACCAACCCGACCGTGACGTGGTCCAACTACGACGAGGTGCTGCACGGCAGCGACACCAACCTGGTGACGTACTTCGTCAACTCGCTGGTGATCACGATCCCCGCCGTGATCATCCCGATCAGCCTGGCCACCCTCGCGGCGTACGCCTTCGTGTGGATGAAGTTCCCCGGACGCGACTTCCTGTTCGTGGCGATCTTCGCCCTGCAGATCGTGCCGATCCAGGTGACGCTGATCCCGCTGCTCAAGCTCTACGTGCACCCGCCGCTGAACCTGGTCCCGCTGGCCGGGCCGGACGCTCCCGGCGGCGGCTTCTACACGCTGTGGCTCTCCCACACGATCTTCGGGCTGCCGCTGGCGATCTACCTGCTGCACAACTTCATGAGCCAGATCCCCGGCGAGCTCATCGAGTCCGCCCGGGTCGACGGCGCGGGCCACGTGCAGATCTTCACCCGGATCATGCTGCCGCTGATGGCGCCGGCGATCGCGGCGTTCGGCATCCTGCAGTTCCTCTGGGTGTGGAACGACCTGCTGGTGGCGATCACCTTCGGCGGCCCCAACACCTTCCCGCTGACCGCACGGCTCGCCGAGCTGTCCGGGACGCGCGGTTCGGACTGGTTCCTGCTGTCGGCGGGTGCCTTCGTCGCGCTGGTCGTGCCGCTGATCGTCTTCGTGTCGCTCCAGCGCTACTTCGTGCGCGGGCTGCTGGCCGGAAGCGTCAAGGGCTGACCGGGGCGTCAGGTCGTCGGACCCGACCCGGACGCGATGTGTTCCGCGAGCCAGTGGTAGGACGCCTTCGGCGTCCGGGTGAGGTCCGAGGGGTCGATGTGCACGATGCCGAAGGTCTTGGTGTAGCCCTCGGCCCACTCGAAGTTGTCCAGGAGCGTCCAGACGATGTACGCCCGCACGTCCGCACCGGCCGCGCGCGCCCGCTCCGTGGCGGCGATGTGGTCACGCAGGTAGCCGATCCGGTCCTGGTCGTCCAGGCTGGCATCCGGGTAGGCCGCGCCGTTCTCGGTGACCAGCACCGGGAGCCCGGTGCGCCGGTGGGTGTCGACCAGCAGCTCCTCGAGCCCGATGGCGTCGACCTCCCAGCCGATGTCGGTGCGCGGCTCCCGGACGACGAACGAGACCGGGGTCGCGCCGGGGTACGCCTCGACCTCGGGGTGCCGGGCGAGCGACGGATCGGCCAGGGTGGGGCGGAACGGCGTGTAGTAGTTGACCCCGATCCAGTCGGCCGAGCCGCGGACCAGGGCCAGGTCGCCGTCGCGCACGAGCCGCGGGTCGGCGAGCTCGGGGGCCACGCGCAGCAGGCCCTCGTCGTACGCACCGTCGACGAGGGGGCCGACCCAGACCCGGTTGCGGACCGCGTCGAGCTCGTCCGCCGCCTGCGCGGCCTCCGCGGTCTCGGGCCAGTACGGCGCGAGGTTGTGCACGATGCCCAGGTCGGACACCCCGGCGTCGTGGAGACGGGCGGCGGCGAGACCGTGCGCGAGGTTCAGGTGGTGGGCCGCACGGTGGCCGGCGCCACCCTCCTTGCGCCCCGGCGCGTGCACGCCGGCGGAGTAGCCGAGGTACGCCGCGCACCACGGCTCGTTGTGGGTCGCCCAGACGCGCACGCGGTCGCCGAGCCGGTCGTGGACGACGCTCGCGTAGTCGGCGAACGCCTCGGCGGTGTCGCGGTTCAGCCAGCCGTCCCGGTCCTCCAGCTCCTGCGGGAGGTCCCAGTGGTAGAGCGTCGCGGTCGGGCTGATGCCCCGTGCCAGGGCCGCGTCGACCAGCCGGTCGTAGTGGTCCAGGCCGCGCTGCTCGACCCGGCCGGTGCCCTCGGGCACGATCCGCGGCCAGGCCACCGAGAAGCGGTACCACTGGGCCCCGGAGCCCGCGACCAGGTCGAGGTCCTCGGCGTACCGGTGGTAGGAGTCGCAGGCCACCGAGCCGTCCCGCCCGTCCCGGACCGCGCCCGGGCGGGCGGCGAAGGTGTCCCAGATCGAGGCGCCCCGCCCGTCCTCGGCGGTGGCCCCCTCAACCTGGTACGCCGCGGTCGCGACGCCGTAGGACAGCCGGGAACCGTCGGGGAGGTGCTGGGTCATGCGCTTCACCCTAGTGGCTCGGCGGTCTTTTTGGGAGCGCTCCCAGCATGACCGGCATCAAGGACGTCGCCCGCGAGGTCGAGATGTCGACGGCCACCGTCTCCCGCGCGCTGAGGGGCCTGCCCGGCGTGTCCGAGGAGACCCGGACCCGGGTGATGGAGACCGCGCGCCGGCTCGGCTACGTGCCGTCGCCGAGCGCCGCGGGCCTGGCCAGCGGGCAGACCCGGACCGTGGCGGTGATCGTCCCGTGGGTGACCCGCTGGTTCTTCGCCGCGGTCGTGCAGGGAGCCGAGGAGGTGCTCCGCGAGCACGGCTACGACCTGCTGCTCTACAACCTGGCCGGCGACGAGTCCGCCCGGCACCGGGTCTTCGAGACCAGCCTGCTGACCAAGCGCGTGGACGCGGTCCTGGTGCTGAGCCTGAAGCCCAGCCTCGACGAGCTGGGCCGCCTGGACAAGCTCGGGCGGCCGGTGACGATCGTCGGCGCCGACGTGCCGGGCTGGGCGACGGTGCGGATCGACGACGAGCAGGCAGCGCGCACCGCGACCCAGCACCTGCTCGGCCTCGGCCACTCGCGGATCGCCTACGTCGGCGGTGCGCTCGAGGGCGTCCTCGACTTCACCGCCCCGGCTGCGCGACTGTCCGGCTACCGGTCGGCGCTCGCGGAGGCCGGCCTGCGGCACGACCCCGCGCTCGAGGCCGACGGCGAGTTCAGCGTGGCCGGCGGCTCCCGTGCGGCCCACGACCTGCTGGAGCGTGCGGACCGGCCGACGGCGATCTTCGCGGCGTCCGACGAGATGGCGTTCGGGGTCCTCCGGACCGCCCGCGAGGTCGGGCTGCGGGTGCCCGAGGATCTCTCGGTGATCGGGATCGACGACCACGAGATGGCGGAGATCTTCGACCTGACGACGGTGGCGCAGCCGGTGCACGAGCAGGGCCGCGTGGCCGCGCAGCAGGTGCTCACCGCGCTCGAGGGCGCGCACTGGCTCCCCGAGCAGGTCCTGCTGCCCACCCGGCTCGTGGTCCGGCGTACTACCCGGGCACCCGGGAGTAGCGCAGGTCGGTGATGTCGCGGCCGGCCGCGAGGCCCTTCCGCTCGAACTTGGTCACCGGGCGCTCGGACCAGCGCTCGGTGACGCCGCCCTCGAGCAGCGGCTCGGCGTCCAGCACCTCGACCATCTGCTCGGCGTAGTCGCCCCAGTCGGTGGCCAGCCGCCACTCGGCTCCGGGCGCGAGCCGGGTCGCGGCGAGGCGGGCGAACGCCGGCGTCACGAGTCGCCGCTTGTGGTGCTTCTTCTTGTGCCAGGGGTCCGGGAAGAAGGTCCACAGCCCGGCGAGGCTCTCCGCCTCGACCAGGTGCTCCATCGACCAGACCGCGTCGACACTGAGCATCCGGACGTTCTCCAGCGCGGCCTCGCCGATCCGGGCGAGCGTGTCCGCGACGCCGGGGCGCCAGACCTCGAAGGCGACGACGTCGTGGTCGGGACGGGCGGCCGCGAGCGCGACCGTCGACTCGCCGATCCCCGAGCCGATCTCGACGACGAGCGGCGCCGTACGCCCGAACATCCCCGCCAGCGTGAAGCCGGGGTCGTCCACCGCCTCGTCGGGCAGCCACCACCGCTCGGCGTACGCCGCCCACGCCTGCGCCTGCCGCGGTGTGAACCGGGCGCCGCGCCGCGAGTAGGTCAGCACCTCGCGCATCGTCCGACCGTCGTCGGTCAGCTTGTGGTGCGGGCGTGCGGGTCGGACGCGCTGTTCGGCCATGTCGTCTATCTTCCCCACCATGATCGATCGCGCCCGCATCGCCGCCCTCCGCGCCACCGAGGAGGACCGGTTCGCCGACCTCCATCCCCGCTCCGCCGCGCTCGCGGAGGAGGCCCGCGGCCCCCTGCTCGCCGGGGTGCCGATGCCGTGGATGACCCGGTGGCCGGGCCGGTTCCCGCTGTTCTTCGACACCGCGGCCGGGGCGCGGCTCGTGGACGTCGACGGCATCGAGTACGTCGACCTCTGCCTCGGGGACACCGGCGCCATGACCGGCCACGCGCTGCCCCAGGTCACCGACGCGATCGCCGCCCGCGCGGCCCGCGGCATCACCACGATGCTGCCGTCCGCGGACGCGGTCTGGGTCGGCGAGGAGCTCGTGCGCCGGTTCGGGCTGCCCTCCTGGCAGCTGGCGATGTCGGCGACCGACGCGAACCGCTTCGTGCTGCGCTTCGCCCGCCACCTCACCGGCCGGCCGCGGGTCGCGGTCATGGACTGGTGCTACCACGGCACCGTCGACGAGACCCTGGCCGTGCTCGACGGCGACGCGGTGGTGGCGCGGCCGGGCGCGCTCGGCCCGCAGGTGCCGGTGTCCGAGACGACCGCGGTGGTGCCGTTCAACGACGCCGACGCGCTCGACCGGCGGCTCGCGGTCGGCGACGTCGCGTGCCTGCTGATGGAGCCGGCACTGACGAACATCGGCATCGTGCTGCCCGAGCCCGGCTACCTCGACGCGGTCCGCGAGATCACCCGCCGGTACGGCGTGCTGCTGGTGGTCGACGAGACGCACACGCTCTGCGCGGGTCCCGGTGGCGCCACCGCTGCCTGGGGACTCGAGCCCGACCTGCTGGTGGTCGGGAAGCCGATCGGCGGCGGGGTCCCGTGCGCGGCCTACGGCATGAGCGCCGAGGTGGCGGGCCGGCTCTCGGGCCCGATGCTCGGCCACGAGATCGACGTCGCCGGCGTGGGCGGCACGCTGACCGGCAACGCGCTGGCGCTGGCGGCCATCAGGGCGACCCTGTCGACCTGCCTGCGCGAGGAGGACTTCGCGGTCGCCGTACCCCTGGCGGAGCGGTTCGCGGACGGCGTGGCCGGCGTGATCGCGGACGCCGGCCTGCCGTGGCACGTGCAGCGGCTCGGCTGCCGCGCGGAGTACTGGTTCTGCCCGCCTCCTCGCGACGGCGCCGCGGCCGCGGCCGCGGTCGACGAGGAGCTCGAGGGCCTCCTGCACCTGTGGTGCCTGAACCGGGGCGTGCTGCTGACGCCGTTCCACAACATGGCGCTGTTCAGCCCGCACCACACCCCCGCCGACGTGGACCGGCACACCGAGGCCTTCGCCGAGGCACTCGCTGCCCTGCTCTCCTGACGCCGAGTCGGCGCAGTCTCAGCTGAGACTGCGCCGACTCGGCGGGCATCCGGACACACAGAAGGGCCCCGACCGCCTTGCGGCGGCCGGGGCCCTTCTGGTCAGTGCTGGATCAAGCCGGGTGGGTCTGGATCACTTGGTGATCTTGGTGACCCGGCCGGCGCCGACGGTGCGGCCACCCTCGCGGATCGCGAAGCGCAGGCCCTCGTCCATGGCGATCGGCTGGATCAGCTCGACGGCCATCTCGGTGTTGTCGCCCGGCATGACCATCTCGGTGCCCTCGGGCAGCGTGACGACGCCGGTGACGTCCGTGGTCCGGAAGTAGAACTGCGGACGGTAGTTGTTGAAGAACGGCGTGTGGCGGCCGCCCTCCTCCTTCGAGAGGATGTAGACCGAGGCCTCGAAGTTGGTGTGCGGGGTCGTGGTGCCCGGCTTGATGACGACCATGCCGCGCTCGACGTCCTCGCGCTTGGTGCCACGGAGCAGCAGACCGACGTTCTCACCGGCCTGACCCTCGTCGAGCAGCTTGCGGAACATCTCGACACCGGTGACGGTGCTCTTCTGCGAGCCCTCGCGGATGCCGACGATCTCGACGTCCTCGCCGACCTTGACGATGCCGCGCTCGATACGACCGGTGATGACGGTGCCACGACCGGTGATCGTGAAGACGTCCTCGACCGGCATGAGGAACGGCTTGTCCGTCTCACGCTCGGGGGTCGGGATCGACTCGTCGACGGCGTTCATCAGCTCCATGATCGACTCGCCCCACTTGGCGTCGCCCTGCAGCGCCGGGAAGGCGGCAACGCGCACGACCGGGATGTCGTCGCCCGGGAACTCGTACTCCGAGAGGAGCTCGCGCACCTCCATCTCGACGAGCTCGATGAGCTCCTCGTCGTCGACCATGTCGCACTTGTTGAGCGCCACGACCAGGGCCGGCACGCCGACCTGGCGGGCGAGCAGCACGTGCTCACGCGTCTGCGGCATCGGGCCGTCGGTGGCGGCGACCACGAGGATCGCGCCGTCCATCTGGGCCGCGCCGGTGATCATGTTCTTGATGTAGTCGGCGTGACCAGGGCAGTCGACGTGCGCGTAGTGGCGCGCCTCGGTCTGGTACTCGACGTGCGCGATCGAGATCGTGATGCCGCGCTGACGCTCCTCGGGAGCCTTGTCGATCTCGTCAAACGCCGAAGCAGCGTTGAGATCGGGGTACTTGTCATGCAGCACCTTGGTAATCGCCGCGGTCAGCGTCGTCTTACCGTGGTCGATGTGACCGATGGTGCCGATGTTGACGTGCGGCTTGGTCCGCTCGAACTTCGCCTTAGCCACTGGGGCTCCTCCTGTGTGGGTTGTTACTTGACTCGTACAAGTTGTTGCAGCCGAGGGTCCTGACGAGGGTTACTCGCCGCGGACCTTCTTGATGATCTCGTCGGCGATGTTCGTGGGAACCTCGGCGTACGAGTCGAACTCCATCGAGTACGAAGCCTGGCCGGAGGTCTTGGACCTCAGGTCGCCAACGTACCCGAACATCTCGGACAGCGGCACGAGGGCGTTGATGACCATGTCACCGTGACGCTCCTCCTGTGCCTGGATCTGGCCGCGTCGGCTGTTGATGTCGCCGATGACCGTGCCGAGGAAGGTCTCCGGCGTGGTCACCTCCACGGCGAACATCGGCTCGAGCAGCACGGGCTTCGCCATGCGGGCGGCCTCCTTGAAGGCCTGGTTGCCGGCGATCTTGAAGGCCAGCTCGGAGGAGTCGACGTCGTGGTAGGCGCCGTCCTCGAGCGTGAACTTCACGTCGACCATCGGGTATCCGGCGAGCACGCCGAACTCCATGGCCTCCTGGCCACCCTGGTCGACCGACGGGATGTACTCCTTCGGCACGCGGCCACCGGAGACGTTGTTGACGAACTCGTAGCCCGCACCGGTGCCGGTCTCGGGGTCGATGTTCGGACCGAGCGAGATGACGACCTTCGCGAACTGACCCGAACCACCGGTCTGCTTCTTGTGCGTGTAGCTGTGGCTCTTGACCTCCTTGCGGAGGGTCTCGCGGTAGGCCACCTGCGGCTTGCCGACGGTCGCCTCGACGCGGAACTCGCGCTTCATCCGGTCGACGAGGATCTCCAGGTGGAGCTCGCCCATGCCGGCGATGATCGTCTGACCGGTCTCCTCGTCGGACTTGACCGTGAAGGTCGGGTCCTCGTCTGAGAGGCGCTGGATCGCGGTGCCCAGCTTCTCCTGGTCGCTCTTCGTCTTGGGCTCGATCGCGACCTCGATCACCGGGGCCGGGAACGTCATCGACTCGAGGACGACCTGGTTCTGCGGGTCGGACAGGGTGTGACCGGTCTTGGTGTCCTTCAGGCCCATGACGGCGACGATCTGGCCGGCGCCGACCGACGCGATCTCCTCACGCTTGTTCGCGTGCATCTGGTAGACCTTGCCGATCCGCTCCTTGCGGCCGTTGACCGAGTTGACCACGGTCGAGCCGGCCTCGAGCTTGCCGGAGTAGACCCGGACGTAGATCAGCTTGCCGAGGTGCGGGTCGGACGCGATCTTGTAGGCCAGGCCGGAGAACGGCTCGTCGTCGGACGGCTTGCGGGAGATCTGCTCCGCCTCGTCCTTGACGGAGTGGCCGATGATCTCGCCGATGTCGAGCGGCGAGGGCAGGTACTTCACGACCGCGTCGAGCAGGGGCTGGACGCCCTTGTTCTTGAACGCCGTGCCGCAGAGGACCGGGTTGAGCTTGTCGGCGAGGGTCGCGCGACGGATCGCGGCCTCGAGCTCCTCGACGGTGAACTCGCCCTCCTCGAGGAACTTCTCCATGATCGCGTCGTCCGCGTCGGCGAGCGTCTCGAGCAGCTTCTCGCGGTACTCGGCGGCCTGCTCGGCCAGCTCGGCGGGGATCTCCTCGACGGTGTAGTCCTCACCCATCGTGGTCTCGCCGCGCCAGGTGAGCGCGCGCATGCCGACCAGGTCGACGACGCCGAGGAAGTCGGACTCGGCGCCGATCGGGAGCTGGAGGACCAGCGGAGTGGAGTTGAGGCGCTCGACCATCATGTCGACGCAGCGGAAGAAGTCCGCACCGGTGCGGTCGAGCTTGTTGACGAAGCACATCCGCGGCACGGCGTACTTGTTCGCCTGGCGCCACACCGTCATGGTCTGGGGCTCGACACCAGCGACACCGTCGAAGACCGCGACCGCGCCGTCGAGGACGCGCAGCGAGCGCTCGACCTCGGCGGTGAAGTCCACGTGGCCGGGGGTGTCGATGATGTTGATCTGGTGGTTCTTCCACCAGCAGGTCGTCGCGGCGGACGTGATGGTGATGCCGCGCTCCTGCTCCTGCTCCATCCAGTCCATCGTGGCAGCGCCCTCGTGGACCTCACCGATCTTGTAGGTGATGCCGGTGTAGAAGAGGATGCGCTCGGTGGTGGTGGTCTTGCCGGCGTCGATGTGCGCCATGATGCCGATGTTGCGGACCTTGTTGAGGTCCGTGGTGATGTCGACAGCCACTGTCTGTGCGTTCCTTAGAAAGTAGGAAGAGCCGGTGGGCGGGAGCGACGTACGCCGCTCCCGCGCAGATCACCAGCGGTAGTGCGCGAAGGCCTTGTTGGACTCGGCCATCTTGTGGGTGTCCTCGCGCTTCTTCACAGCGGCACCGAGGCCGTTGGAGGCGTCGAGGATCTCGTTCATCAGTCGCTCGTGCATGGTCTTCTCGCGACGGTCAGCCGCGTAGCCGACGAGCCAGCGCAGCGCGAGCGTGGTGCCGCGCGTGCCCTTGACCTCGATCGGGACCTGGTAGGTCGCGCCGCCGACGCGGCGGGACTTGACCTCGATGGCCGGCTTGACGTTGTCGAGCGCACGCTTCAGCGTGACGACCGGGTCGGTGCCGGTCTTCTCGCGGCAGCCCTCGAGCGCGGTGTAGACGATCCGCTGAGCGACCTGCTTCTTGCCGTCCTGCAGCACCTTGGAGACGAGCTGGGTGACCAGCTGCGACCCGTAGACCGGGTCGACGTCGATCGGCCGCTTCGGAGCGGGACCCTTGCGCGGCATATCAGCTCTTCTCCTTCTTGGCGCCGTAGCGGCTGCGAGCCTGCTTGCGGTTCTTGACGCCCTGGGTGTCGAGGGTGCCGCGGATGATCTTGTAGCGGACGCCGGGGAGGTCCTTCACCCGGCCGCCGCGGACGAGCACGATCGAGTGCTCCTGGAGGTTGTGACCGACACCCGGGATGTAGGCGGTGACCTCGACGCCGCTGGACAGGCGCACGCGGGCGACCTTGCGCAGGGCGGAGTTCGGCTTCTTCGGGGTGGTCGTGTAGACGCGCGTGCAGACGCCTCGGCGCTGCGGCGATCCCTTCAGGGCAGGCGTCTTGTTCTTCGACACCTTGTCCTGGCGGCCCTTGCGGACCAGCTGATTGATGGTGGGCACCTGTGTGGTTCCCCTTCTTTTCGGCTCTCAGTACGAACGCTCTGCTCGCACGGTGTGCTGCTGCGTGTCCGGGTGGTGCGATCCCAACCGGCGCCGCTCTACCCCCGAGGTCGGGCGTGTCGCCCGGCCCCACGTTCAGCGAGAACTCGCGGTCTCGCCAACGGGGATTTCCGTGCCGGAGTCGGGAACCTGTCCTCCCGACTGCCTCCGGGCACGCGCAACGGCCTGGTTGTCCCAGACACGAGGAAAAAGACTACCTGTGGGCTCAACCGCATGCAAAACGCTGCGAGCACCCCCGCGGAGCCGCGCGTAGACGGCCAGCGCCAAGAGTACTCCCGCGACGGTGAGGGCGCCGCCGATCATCAGGCTCCAGCGCGCCCCGAGGTGCTGCCCGACCCAGCCGATGATCGGCGAGCCGAGCGGCGTACCGCCCATCACGATCGTCATGTACAGCGCCATCACCCGGCCCCGGATGGCCGGGTCGGACTCGAGCTGGAGCGTCGCGTTCGCGGAGTTGAGCAGGGTCAGCGTGCAGAACCCGATCACCGGGCAGAACAATGCGAACGCGAGGTACGTCGGAAGCACGCCGGCGACCATCTCCGCGACGCCGAAGCCGAGCGCGGCCACGACCAGCAGCCGCAACCGGATCCGGACCCGGCGGGCGGCCATCAGCGCACCGGTCAGCGACCCGACCGCCATCGCGGAGCCCAGGATGCCGAACTCACCCGCACCCTTGCCGAACACCTCGGTGGCCATCAGCGCGGAGGTGATCTGGAAGTTCATCCCGAAGGTGCCCGCGAAGAACACCATGATCAGGATCATCACCATCTTGGGCTGGCTGCGGATGTAGCGGACCCCCTCGATCAGCATCCCCGGCGTCCGGGCGCGGAGCTCGGGGGTGTTGAGCAGCGCGATGTTCATCCGCTGCAGCTGGGCGATCACCGCGAGGTAGGACACCGCGTTGATGAGGATCACCCAGCCGGTCGCCTCCGCTCCCCCGCCGAGCGCACCGATCATCAGGCCCGCGAGACCGGGCCCGAGGATCCGGGCGGCGTTGAAGCTCGCCGAGTTGAGGCCGACGGCGTTGGTGAGGTCGTCCTGGCCGACCATCTCCGAGACGAACGACTGGCGCGCCGGCGCGTCGAACGCGGCGCCGATGCCGAACAGCAGCGCGATCGCGTAGACGTGCCACGTCTGGGCCACGCCGAGCACGGCGATCACGCCGAGGACGAGCGCCGCGACCGCCATCGTCGCCTGGGTCAGCTGGAGGAGGCGACGCTTCGGGAAGCGGTCGGCCACCACGCCGGCGTACGGGCTCAGCAGCAGGACCGGGAGGAACTGGAGCCCGGTCGTGATGCCGAGCTCGGTGCCGCTGTTGCCGGGGAGACTGAGCACCAGCCAGTCCTGCGCCACCCGCTGCATCCAGGTACCGGTGTTCGACACCGCACTACCGGCCAGGTACAGCCGGTAGTTGGGGTTGCGGAGGGCGCGGAACGTCGGGCTCGTCGCTATCAGTCCTTCCGGGCGATGTTCTCGATGATGGGGGCGGCCTTGCGGAGGACGGCGCGCTCCTCGGGCGTCAGCTCGCGGAGCCGCTGCGAGAGCCAGGCGTCCCGCCGGTCGCGGTCGGCCAGCAGCCGGGCCCGGCCGGTGTCGGTGATGGCCACGACCACCTGTCGGCCGTCGGTCTCGTGCGGCCGGCGTTCGACGTCGCCGCTCTGCTCGAGGCAGTTGACCGTGCGGGTCATGGACGGGGGCTGGACCCGCTCGCTGCTCGCGAGCTCGCCGATGGTCAGCGCGCCGCCGTTGCGGAACAGGCAGCCGAGCACCGCCATCTGGTTGAGACTCAGCTCGTTGTCGGGGTGGCGCTCGTTCGCGAGTCGCCGCCGCAGGCGCATCACGCTGAGCCTGAGCTCCGAGGCGAGCCCGCCGTCGGTGCGCGCGGCCTTCTCCACTGTCGGCATATCGTTAGCATAACTCATTACCTGTGCTAAGTATTCCGGTCCGGGGTGGTAGGTCCGACCTGGAGGGTGGGCGGCGGCGTGGGCCGCTCGCTGTCGGCCCCCGAGGTCACGGCTTCACCAGGGGATGTGGTCGAACCCGCCCTTCCATGACCTTCCCACCGTGGGAGGTGCAGGCTTCCCTGCTGACCCTGGTGAAGCTGCGACACCCGGGACCGGCCGGCGACACCAGCTGCGATCACTCCGCAACGCACGAGCCGGCGCACGCCACGGGTGGTGGCGTACGCCGGCTCGGCGGCGGTGGGTGAGCTGGGGTCAGGTGAGCCAGCTGGTGATCGGGTGGATGAAGAAGTAGAGGACGAACATGGCGGCGACGACCCACATCAGCGGGTGGATGCCGGCGGCCTTGCCGCGGACCAGCTTGATGAACACGTAGGCGATGAAGCCGGCGCCGATGCCGACCGTGATGGAGTACGTGAACGGCATCAGCACGATGGTGAGGAACGCCGGGATGGCGATCTCGAGGTCCTCCCAGTCGATGCCCCTCACCTGCTGCATCATCAGGAAGCCGACCAGGACCAGGGCGGGGACCGCGGCCTCGGAGGGGATGATCGCGACCAGCGGCGCCAGGAAGATCGCGAGCAGGAACAGGATGCCGGTCACGACCGAGGCGAGGCCGGTGCGCGCGCCCTCACCGACGCCCGACGCGGACTCGATGTAGGACGTGTTCGACGAGACGCCGGCGGCGCCACCGGCGGCCGCGGCGATCGAGTCGACGACCAGGATCCGCTGGGTGTTCGGGGGCGTGCCGTCGGGCTGGAGCAGGCCGGCCTCGGCGCCGATCGCGGTCATCGTGCCCATCGTGTCGAAGAAGTCGGCGAGCATCAGCGTGAACACGAACAGCAGCGCGGTGACCACGCCGGCGTTCTGGAACGAGCCGAGCAGGCTGAAGTGGCCCACGGTGCCGAAGTCCGGCGTGTCGAAGATCTTGTCCGGCCAGGCGGGAGTGGTGAGGCTCCACGCCTTCGGGTCGCCGATCGCCTCGACGATGATCGCGAGGATCGTGGTCGCGACGATCGAGATCAGGATCGCGCCCTTGACGTGGCGCACCCACAGCGCGATCACGAGCAGCAGGCCGACGGCGAAGACGAGCACCGGCCAGCCGGAGAGCTGCCCGGTCTCACCGAGCTGGACCGGGACCGTGGTCTGCGCGGCGTCCGGGATGCGGTGCACGAAGCCGGCGTCGACGAAGCCGATCAGTGCGATGAACAGGCCGATGCCGACCGAGATCGCCACCTTGAGCTGGGCGGGTACGGCGTGGAACACCGCCTCCCGGAACCCGGTCAGGACCAGGACCAGGATGACGAGGCCCTCGATCACGACCAGTCCCATCGCGTCCGCCCAGGTCATCTGGCTGGCGATCGCGAACGCCACGAACGCGTTCAGGCCCAGACCGGTGGCTAGCGCGAGGGGGTAGTTCGCGACCACGCCCATGAGGATCGTCATCAGACCCGCGACCAGCGCCGTACCGGCGGCGATCATCGCGAGGTTCGGGACCGTGCCGCCGCCCAGGAGGTTGCCGTCCTGGTCGGGCGCGTAGCCGAGGATGAGCGGATTCAGCACGATGATGTAGGCCATCGTGAAGAACGTGACCAGCCCGCCCCGGACCTCACGGCCGACGGTCGAGCCCCGCTCAGTGATCTTGAAGTAGCGATCGATGCCGCCGCCGGCGGCCAGGGTCTGGTTGCTCACGGGCCGCAGCATCCCAGAATCGGAGCCCGTCGACTAGCGTGGCGCGCGTGGAGTTCGACGAGGAGCAGCCGAGGACGCACGAGTTCGGCGACCGGACGTTCTTCGTGGCCGACGTCGAGCCCCTCGACGTCGACGGCGTCCGGACCGTCGAGGTCGGTACGGCGCTCTGGCTGATCGGCTTCCTCGCCCTGCTGCCGTTCTACGGCCGGCTCGAGGACTCCGGCAACGAGTGGTGGCTGTGGACCTGCCTGGCCGGCTTCGGCCTCGGCCTGTTCGGCCTGGAGTTCTGCCGCCGGCGGCGCAAGGCACGCACCGAGGTGCGCGACGCCGAGACCGCCTAGCAGAGGCCTAGAAGAGCTCGATCTCGTCGGTGCTGACGGTGTCGAAGACCGGCTCCGGGAGCGGCACCGGCTCGTGCTTCTTGGCGAGCCGCACCTCGCTGTGCGCACCGCAGCCGTGGTCGAAGGAGACGATCCGGCCATCGTCGTTCGCATCGCCGTTCGCGCAGACCCCGAACGTCTCCGCGAGCGGACCGGCGATCCGCATCAGGAAGCCGCAGGTCGTGCACGAGTCCGGGGCGGAGCGGGCCACCGGGGCCTCGGGGCCACCGTCACCGTCGTACCAGCGCTGGGCGGCGAGGTCGCGGCCCTCCGGTGACAGCGTCCGGACCCGGCCCAGGCCGAGGTCCTTGGCGACCGCCCGGACCTGCGCCTTGTCGTCGGCGTCGAGCGGGTCGTCGCCGAAGGAGTACGCCGGGACCAGGCGCGGGTCGTCGTCGTCGACCGGCAGCAGGTCGCCCGGGGAGAGGTCACCGGGCTTGATCCGCTCGCGGTAGGGCACCCACGCCGGAGCGACGATCGCCTCGTCGCCGGGGATCAGCACGACCTCGTCGACGGTCACCGCCTTCTGGCGGGGTGCGCGGGCCACGGTGACGGACCAGCGCCAGCCGATGTATCCCGGCCGCTCACAGGCGAACAGGTGGGTCACCACTCGCTCGTCCTCGACCAGGTGGCCGAGGTGCTCACCGACGTCCTCGGCCGGGACGTTCTCGAGGAGCGCGGCGCGGGCGGCGTCGACCGCCGCCACCGTGGCGGAGTCGGGCTTGGCGCGCGCGATCGTGGTCACAGACGAAATCATGACCCATGGGGGATGGCGATGTCAGGTCGGGTGGCCACCGACCGGGCAGGATGGACTCATGACGGACCTGCCGGACCCCACGGCGCCCGCCGGCTCGAAGGTCGCGCGGGGTCTCGGCGCCACGGCCCGGGCGACCCGTCGGGCGGGCCGCTTCACCATGCGTACGGCGAAGCGCGCGGCCGACGCGCAGGGCGCCGGCGAGTCCGGCCTGTCGCGGCTGATCCAGATGCACTTCTTCAACACCGCCGGCGACGCAGCCGTCGCGATCGCGCTGGCCGGGACACTCTTCTTCACGGTGCCCTCGGGCGAGGCGCGCGGCCAGGTGGCGCTGTTCCTGGGCCTGACGATGCTGCCGTTCGCCATCGTGGCGCCGCTGATCGGGCCGTTCCTCGACCGGTTCGCGCACGGCCGCCGCTGGGCGATCGGCGCGACCATGGCGATCCGCTGCTTCCTGTGCTGGGTGCTCGCCGGCGCCGTGCACACCGACTCCAGATGGCTGTTCCCCGCGGCGCTCGGGGTCCTCGTCGCGTCCAAGGCGTACGGCGTGACCCGCGCGGCCGCCGTACCCCGCCTGCTGCCGCGGGACTTCACCCTGGTCAAGGCGAACGGCCGGGTGTCGATGTCCGGCATCGTCGCCGTCGCGATCTCCGCGCCGATCGCCGGGCTGGCGTCGCTGGCCGGGCCGGAATGGGTCCTCCGCTACGCCTTCCTGCTGTTCCTGGTCGCCACCGTCACCGCCATCCGGCTGCCGAGCCGCGTCGACTCGAGCGCGGGCGAGGGCGACCTGGTGCTGCGCGGCGACGCCGGCAGCGCCCGGACCGGCAGCATGCGGATCCCCCCGGCCGTGTCGTACGCGCTGCGCGCGAACTGCGGGCCGCGGTGGATGTCGGGATTCCTGATCATGTTCATGGCGTTCCAGCTGCGGGAGAACCCGATCGACGGCTGGAGCACCGAGGTCCTGACCGCGGTCGTGGTGGGCGGCGCCGCGACGGGCAACTTCCTCGGCGTCGTCGCGGCGTCCGTGCTCAAGCAGATCAACCCGGCGGTCACGGTCTCGGCCGTCCTCGTGGCCGACCTCGCCGTCGTCGTCTTCGGCTTCCTCCTGTACGGCGTGCTCGCGCTGCTGCTGCTCGGCCTGGTGGCCGGGCTGGGCCAGGCGCTCGCCAAGTTCTCCCTGGACGCGACGATCCAGCGCGACGTGCCGCACCGCGTCCAGGCCAGTGCGTTCGCCCGGAGCGACACCACGCTGCAGCTGGCGTGGGTCATCGGCGGGTTCGTCGGCATCGCGATGCCGATCGACCCGCCCCGGCTCGGCCTCGGCGTCGCGGTCGCCGTGCTCGCGGCGTGGGTCCTGTTCGTCCTGACCCGCCACTCGCCGCGGCTCCGCCGCGAGATGGCCACCGGGAACTAGAGCTCGAGCTCGTCGGCGAGCGCGCGGAGCAGCTTGGCGGTCGGCTTCGCCGTCTTGGGGTCCGGGTACCGGCCGTGGCGGTACGCCTCGCCGGCGCCGTCGAGCAGCCGGATCAGGTCCTCGACGATGGTCGCCATCTCGTCGGGCTTCTTGCGCTTGGCGTCCCGCTGGTTGCGGCTCACCGAGGCGGGCCGGTCGAGGACCCGCACCTGGAGCGCCTGCTCGCCGCGCCGGCCCTGGGCGATGCCGAACTCGACGCGGGTGCCGGGCTTGAGGGTGTCGATGCCGTCGGGCAACGCGTCGGCGTGGACGTAGACGTCCGGGCCGTCCTCCTGCGACAGGAAGCCGAACCCCTTGTCGGTGTCGAACCACTTCACCTTGCCAGTGGGCACGGGTCTGTCCTCTTCCTGCGTACGGGGGATGCTGCTGCAGCGACCGAGTCTAGAGGCGTTCGTTCATCGATCCCGAACGGAATCCGCGGGGATCGACGCCGGCCTCGTCGAAGCCGGCGGCGCGCACGCCCGCGAGCAGCCGCTCCTCGACGTCGGGGGCGAGCGGGAGCAGCCCGGCGTCGATCTCGACCGACGCCCGGGCGCCGAGGTCGCGGACCCTCAGGTCGACCGGCCCGGCACCCAGTGCGGACCGTACGGCGGCCTCGGCGCGCTCCACCCGGCCGAGGCGGTACGGCGTCACCTCGACGCCGTACGCGACCCGGGACGACAGGCACGCGGCCGCGGGCTTGTCCCAGGTCGGCAGGTCCCAGCGCCGGGACGCCTCCCGGACCTGGGCCTTGGTCAGCCCGGCGTCGCGCAGCGGAGCGATCGCGCCCCGCTCGGCGGCGGCCCGGATGCCCGGCCGGAACCCGGCCACGGCGTCGTCGGCGTTCGTCCCCGTGGCGACGTGGGCGAGCCCGCGGTCGGCGGCGATCGGCCCCAGCACCTCGATCAGCTCGGCCTTGCAGAAGTAGCAGCGGTCCGCACCGTTGGCGCGGTAGCCCTCGCGCTCCATCTCGTGGGTCTGCGGGGTGAGCACCTCGACACCGAGCGAGGTCGCGAACCCCCGCGCCGGGTCGCGCTCCACCTGCGGCAGCGAGTGGGAGTAGCCGGTCGCGGCGACGACGTGCTCCGGCCCGAGCGCCCGGACCGCGGCCGCGAGCAGGAAGGCGCTGTCCGCGCCGCCGCTGTAGGCGACCAGCACGGAGCCACGCTCCCGCAGGTCGGCCTCGAGGGCGTCGAGCCGCAGCTGCAGGAGGTGGTCCTCGAGCCAGGCCGGGAACGCGCCGAGGTCGTCGAGCACGACGTGCGTGCCGGCCGCCAGCAGCTCCTCACGGGTGCAGCCGCCGGTGAGCACGGAGACGCTCAGCGCCCCGGCGGCCAGCGCCCCCTCGACGTCGTGGACGTGGTCGCCCACGTAGATCGTGGCTCCCTCGCGGCGCAGCACGTCGGCCTTGCCGACACCCCACACCCAGCCCTCGAGATGGTCAACGTCGAGGGCGAGGTGGTCGAGGTGGAGCCGGGCGTTGGCCGGGTACTTCCCGGTCACGACCAGCACCCGGCCCGCGTGCCGGCGTACCGCCTCGATGGCCTCGTGCGCGCCCGGAAGCACGGGCGTGCCGGTGATCGCGTGGTCGGGGTAGAGCGCGCGGAACCGGTCGCCCGCCGCCGCGATCGCGTCGGGCGCGAGATACGGCTCGAGCAGGAGGTCGAGGGGCGGGCCGAGCTTCGCGGTCATCTCGGCGACCGGGAACTCCACCCCCAGCTCGGCGCCGAGGGCGTGCAACACCTCCGCGAACCCCGGTGCGGTGTCGATCAGCGTCATGTCGAGGTCGAAACCGACGACGAGGGGCGCTGACTGCATGTCCCCAGCGTAGGGAACGAGGTGTGGAGTTCCGAAACGCCTGTCACAATGAGTGGCTCACGTGACAGCAGTGTTCGAGGGGGAACCGTGCGAGCGAGGGCCGCGACCGGTGCAGCTGCGCTGGCGGTCGCCCTCGGCGTCCTGGTCCCGGCGCACCCGGCCACCGCCGCGCGCGGCGCGGAGCTCTACCTGGTCACGCTCGAGGGACCCGGCGCCAGCGGGCTGCTGGGCAGCCTCTCGCTGAGCGCCGAGCAGGACCGGGTGCTCACCGCCGTCGGCGCTCCCGAGCCGGTCTACCGGTGGACCACCGCGCTCAACGGCGTCGCCGTACGCCTCACCGCCGGGCAGGCCGCTGACCTCCGGCGGAACGCCGAGGTGGCGCTCGTGGAGAAGGACGAGGTGCGCCCGCTCGCCGGGCGGACCGGCCGGGCCGGGCTCGTGCCGGGGCTGCCGTCGCGCGACCGGGGCGGCGCGCGCGCGGTGATCGGCGTCGTCGACACCGGGATCGCGCCGGAGAGCCCGGTGTTCTCGACCGTGTCCGGCCTCGGGCGGGCACCGCGCGACTTCCACGGTGCCTGCCAGCCCGGCGACGGGTGGGCGACCGACACCTGCACCCGCAAGCTGGTCGGCGCCCGCTGGTTCGTCGACGGCTTCGGCGCCGACCGGGTGCGCTCGTCGGAGTCGCTGTCCGCGCGCGACGACGACGGCCACGGCACCCAGGTCGCCTCCATCGCCGCCGGCGACTCCGACGTGCCCGCGCGGGTCGCGGACCAGCACCTCGGCACGTACGCCGGGGTGGCGCCGCAGGCCCGCCTCGCGATCTACAAGGCCTGCTGGACCGCCCCCGACCCGCGTGACGACGGCTGCTCCACCGCCGACCTGGTGAGCGCGATCGACGCGGCCACCCGGGACGGAGTCGACGTGCTGAACCTCTCGGTGGGCGGGCCGGCCGGCTTCGACACCGTCGAGCGCGCGCTGCTCGGCGCGGCCGAGCACGACGTCGTGGTCGTCGGTGCGGCCGGGAACTCCCCCGACCGGATCGCCGCCCACGGGTCGCCGTGGGTGACGACGGCCGGCGCGACCACCGGGCCGGTGCGCGAGGGCCGCGTGGTGCTGTCCGACGGGAGGTCGTTCACCGGCGCGATGGCCTCCGCGGACCGGGTCTCCGGCAGGCTGGTGATCGGCGCCGACGCCGCCGCCGCGGACTCGACGAGGAGTGCGGCCCGGGTCTGCACCCCCGGCAGCCTGGACGCCTCGGAGGTCGCGGGCCGGGTGGTCCTGTGCGACCGCGGCGCGATCGGCCGGGTCGACAAGTCTGCCGCGGTCGCGCAGGCGGACGGCGCCGGCATGGTGCTCGCCAACCGCGGCCCGGGATCCGAGGTCGCCGACTTCCACACCGTCCCGACGGTCCACGTCGACGCAGTCGCCGGCCGTGCCCTGCGCCGGTACGACGGAGCTGTGCGGCTGGTCCCGCTCGGCGCGGAGCGGACCCCTCCGCACGTCGCCCGCTGGTCGAGCACCGGCGACCCGTCCGGACCGGTCCTCAAGCCCGACCTGGTCGCGAACGGCACCGGGGTCCTCGGCGCGGTGCCCGGCGATGACGCGTGGGACCTGGCGTCTGGGACCTCGGTCGCCTCCGCCGTCACCAGCGGAGCGGCCGCCCTGCTGGTCGCCCGGCATCCCGACTGGGCGGCCGCGACGGTCCGGTCGGCCCTGGTGACCACCGCCCGCCGGGTCCCGGGCACCGCCGTGCTGAGTGCCGGTGGAGGCAGGGTGGTCGCCGACCCCGCGCTCCGCCCCGGCCTGGCGTACCAGGTCGCGCCCGGCGACTACCGCGCCTGGCTGACCGGCACGCTGGCCGGAGACCTGAACACCCCGTCGATCCTGCTCACCGGGAGCGCGGACACCGCCGTTCGCACGATCACGAACGTGACCGGCCGGCGGCTCTACTTCTCGTCGCGGGCGACCGGGTTCGTCCACCACCGGGTGCGCGTCACCCCGGCGGCGGTCCGGCTCGGCCCGGGCGAGAGCGCGACGTTCACCGTCACGGTCGGCCGCACCTCCGTGCCGCAGCCGGACGACGACGGCTGGATCACCTGGCGCGGCGCGACCGGGACTGTGACCCGGATCCCCGTCGTAATCTCGCGCTGACCAGCAGCACCCCCCGAAGCGGCCGTCGAGTGACGCGAACTGGCTGGAATCCGGGCCGGATCACGACCAGTTCCCGTCACTCGACGGGAGATGACCGGCCTCAGGACAGGCCGAGGGCCCGCGCGGACTCCTCGCGCATCTGGACCTTGCGGATCTTGCCGGTCACGGTCATCGGGAACTCGTCGACGACCATCACGTAGCGCGGGATCTTGTAGTGCGCGAGCCGGCCGTCGACGAAGGCGCGGACGGCGTCCGCGTCGAGCGGCTGAGCACCGTCGCGCAGCTTGATCCAGGCGCAGAGCTCCTCGCCGTACTTCTCGTCCGGTACGCCGACGACCTGGACGTCCTCGACGTCGGGGTGCTGGTAGAGGAACTCCTCGATCTCGCGGGGGTAGATGTTCTCCCCACCGCGGATCACCATGTCCTTGATCCGGCCCACGATGGTGCAGTAGCCGTCCTCGCGCATCTCGGCGAGGTCGCCGGTGTGCATCCAGCCGTCGGCGTCGATCGCCTCGGCGGTCTTCTCGGGGTCGTCCCAGTAGCCGAGCATCACCGAGTAGCCGCGGGTGCACAGCTCACCCGTCTCCCCGCGCTCCACCGTCGCCCCGGACACCGGGTCGACGATCTTCACCTCGACGTGCGGGTGGACCCGGCCGATCGTGGCGGTACGACGCTCCAGGTCGTCGTCGGAGCGGGTCTGGCAGGAGACCGGCGACGTCTCGGTCATGCCGTACGCGATCGAGACCTCCGCCATGTGCATGTCGTTGACGCAGCGCTTCATCACCTCGACCGGGCAGATCGAGCCGGCCATGATGCCGGTGCGCAGCGACGACAGGTCGTGCTCGGCGAACGTCGGATGGTTCTGCATCGCGATGAACATCGTCGGCACGCCGTACACGCCGGTGCAGCGCTCCTCGGCGATCGTGCGCAGGGTGATCTCGGGGTCGAAGCCCGGCGCGGGGATCACCATGGTGGCGCCGTGGCTGGTGCAGCCGAGGTTGCCCATCACCATCCCGAAGCAGTGGTAGAACGGCACCGGGATGCACAGGCGGTCCTGCTCGGTGAAGCCGATCAGCTCGGTGGTGAAGTAGCCGTTGTTGAGGATGTTGCGGTGGCTGAGCGTGGCGCCCTTGGGGTAGCCGGTCGTGCCGGACGTGTACTGGATGTTGATCGGGTCGTCCGGCGACAGGGTCCAGGTCACCACGTCGGCGAGCGATCCCCGCGCCGAGGCCAGGGCGTCCCACTCCGGCGAGCCGAGGTAGACGACCTGCTCGACCGGGGTCTGGTCGACGACCTCGGTGACCATCGCGCGGTAGTCGCTGGTCTTGAACGAGGGCGCCGAGACGAGCAGCTTCGTGCCCGACTGGTTCAGCGCGTACGACAGCTCGTGGGTCCGGTACGCCGGGTTGAGGTTGACCAGGATCGCGCCGATCCTGGCGGTCGCGTACTGGGTCAGGGTCCACTCGGCGCAGTTGGGCGACCAGATGCCGACCCGGTCGCCCTTGCCGATCCCGGCGCGGACGATCCCGACGGCGAGTGCGTCGACATCGCGGTCCAGCTCCGCCCAGGTCCACCGCCGGCCGGACGCCACGTCGACGAGGGCCTCGCGCTCGCCGTACGCCGCGACCGTGCGCTCGAGGTTCGCGCCGATCGTCTCCTCGAGGAGCGGCGGCTGGGTCTCTCCGGCGGCGTAGGACTCCATGGAGGCGAAACTACGCCTGCCTCCTGAAGACCTGGTACTGCACGCCGTTGGAGAACGCGATGCTCTCGGCAAGGGTCAGCTTCACCTTGTCCTCGGCGTCGTCCGGGAACAGCCGGCGGCCGCTGCCGAGGATGACCGGGAAGACCGTGAGCCGCAGCTCGTCGACCAGCCCGGCCACCAGCAGGCTCTGCGTGAGGGCGATGCTGCCGGTCACGTTGATCGGCCCGCCGTCGCCCTCCTTGAGCGCCGCGACGTCGTCGAACGAGATGACCGTGGAGTTGTTCCACGCGGGGTCGGTGACGGTCGAGGACACGACGTACTTGGGCATCGCGTTGAACTTCGCGAAGTAGTCCATCGTGGGCCAGACGGCCGCGAACGCCTCGTAGGAGCGGGCGCCCAGCAGGAGGGCCGCTGCCTCCTCCTGCTCGCGGGCCTTGGCCTCGTAGACGGCCGGGTCGGGCTCGACGTCGAGCGTCCAGCCGGTGTGCCGGTAGCCGGGCTCCCCGCCGGGCGCCTCGGCGACGCCGTCGAGGGAGACGAAGTGGGTGGTGACCAGGGTGCGCATCGGAGTTCCTCCCGTGGGTGTGGATCTGTCAGCAACTCCACGAACGGGCGTGCCCCGGTACGACAGGTCGGGTCAGGACTTGTGCTCGGCCATCCGGACCAGGGCCTCGAGCGCCTTCGGGGTGTCACCCGTGACGATCGGCCCGACGTCGGCGGCACCGGGCCCGGAGAGGTGCGTGCGCACGGTGACCTCCGAGCCCGTGTCGGTGGCCTTGACCTCGTGGTCGATGTGGATGACCAGGTCACCCATCGTGACCCGGTCCAGGAACCGGCTGTTCGGCTCGACGATCTCGAGGACGAACGGCGCCTCGAGGCCACCGACGAGGGTCATCGTCCCCGCGGCGCCCTCGGCGAAGTGGCCCTCCATGCAGACCTGCTGCACGGACGGGTCCCAACAGTGCCAGCTGCCGACGTCCGACCACAGGTGCCAGACGTCCTTCGGAGATGCGCTCGTCGTGACGGTGCCCTCGTACTCGAAGCTCATAGAGGCACGCTACGCATCCACCTCCGTCGCGGGAAGGCCGCGGGAACCACCGGGTCGAGATAGTTCTGGACGCCATGGTCGGCCGCACACGAAGCGATGGGCCCCGCCGATCCCTTGGGGATCGACGGGGCCCATCACGTCATCCGCGTGTCAGCTGGCCTTCGGGGTGTGGACCCGAACGATCATCACGCCGTTCCTCTTGACCTTGAGCACCGTGATCGTGGTCCCGGTCTTCGGCGGGTTCACGCCGATCCAGCCCGGCTTGTACGAGCCGGGGTGGTCGGCCGCACCGTGCTTGTCGCGCGAGTGCCACCAGGTCTGGGTGTCGTCGAACTTCGACACGGCCTTGCGGGCGGGGAGGTTGACCTTCTCGCCGTTCAGCCAGACCGTCTGGGCGTCGGTCTTCCTGACCCCGAACGTGGAGTCCAGCGTCTGGACCTTCGTCCGGAGCAGCTGGTCGCCCAGGTGCACCAGACCCGGGTGGGCGTCGACCGGGAGGATCTGGCCCTCGCCGGGGTGGTCACCCACGTTGTTGTCGCTGTACTCGGTGTTCCAGTACGAGATCAGCGCGCCCGGCTGGAACTTCAAGAAGTCCACCCAGTTCGACATCTTCAGGCTGTGCACGTTGCGGAAGTTGTAGACGTGCGACAGCAGGTTGTCGTTGCCGACGTACTGGCGGTTGTCGACGATGTAGGCGTTCATGAACGACTGCATCTCGTGACCGGTGGTGGTACGGAAGCCGTCGAGCGTCCAGCCCTCGTCGGTCTCGGCGGTGCCCAGGGTGGTGCCGTCGAGCGCCACGTTGTCGACCCGCAGGCCGGTGCCGGCGACAGCCGGGTCCGTGACGTAGTGGAACCGGACGCCGGTCGCGTCGGCCGGGATGTCGGCGGTCAGGTCGACCCACTCGCCGTCGGTGGTGCCCGATGTGCCGTTGTTGTCAGCGTCGTCACTGAGGTTCGTCGGGACCGGCGCCCAGTCCGAGCTGGCGGTCTTCGACTCGACGTACCAGTAGTCGTAGTCCTTCTCGGTGTCGTAGCTGACCTCGGCGGTCAGCTGGCCACCAGCGGCGACGTCGTGGGCCATCGAGGTGCTGATCTCGTTGCCCTTGTCGCTGTAGAAGTACTTCGTCCCGCCGTCGGCGGCCGGGTCGCCCAGGTCCAGCGGGACCTGGCGGTTCGGCAGCATGACGAGCGCGGCCTTCTTGCCGGCGCTGTCGGACGAGTTCGGGTTGATCCGGAACGTCTCGTTCTTGCCGAGGCCGACCTTGCGGTAGTTCAGCCAGCCGAGCTGCAGCTTCTCCCAGGCGCCGAAGGACTGCGGCCGGTCGCCGATGCCCTGGTCGCGCTTGGCGGTGCCGCGGGACTGCGACATCAGCGACCAGTGCTCGACGGTGTTCGAGGCGCCACCGGTGTTGCCGGAGGTGTCGTACAGGTCCGGCAGGCCGAGGTCGTGGCCGAACTCGTGCGCGAAGACGCTCAGGCCGCCGTTCTCGGGCTGGATGGTGTAGTTGCCGACCCACACGCCGGTCGGGTTGTTCGGGATGTCGACCTTCGCGCCGTTCGGGTCGGACAGACCGCCCTCACCGACGTTGACGCCACCGAACTTGCCGCCGTCCGTCGGGCCGGTGCCGTACGGCTCGATCTGCGCGAAGGACTTGTGGCTCCAGATGGCGTCGTTGCCGTACAGCGGGTCGCCGTCGGCCTCGTCGCCGCCCGCGTGGACGATCTGGAAGTGGTCGATGTAGCCGTCGGGCTCGTTGAAGTTGCCGTCCCCGTCGTAGTCGTACCGGTCCTGCTGGTCGAACGACTTGAGGTAGGCGGTGATCTCGTCCATGGTCTTGCCGGCCCGGAGCTGGTCGTCGACCCAGATGGCGAGGGCGTCGCGGATGAGGAAGTACGTGCTGCTGCACACGATGTCGCCGCAGTAGTCGCGTCCGTAGCGGGCCTCGTTGAACGGGACCTTCACCCAGTCGGTGACCGTGCCGTCGATCGAGTAGTGGCCCGAGGACTGCTGCTGGTAGAACTCCTTCATCCGGTTGAAGTAGAGGTTCTGGTAGTGCGACTGGTCGTAGTCGGGCTGCCAGTTGGTGGAGTTGTCCACCTTGCGGTCCGGCTTCGGGATCTGGTTGTGCAGCGGGCCGTCGACGCGCTGGGCGTCGTCCGACTGGCCGGGGTACGCCGAGTGCTGGGTGTTCCCGAACTCGGCGAGCACGACGAAGATCTTGTCGGTCTGCTCGGGGGTGCCGACGCGGCCGTACTTGCCCTTGCCGAGCTTGACCGAGTCACCGGTGCCGCCGGTGCGGATCTGCTTCTCGAGCGCGGCCCGGTTGCGCTCGTCGTACTTCTTCTCCCACGGCTGGTCGAAGACGTCCGAGACGACCTTGCCGAGGGCGGGTGCCCCCGGGTCGGCGTACCGGTCCGTGTCGGACGGCGCCGCGCCGGCCTGCGGGGTGGTGAGCGACAGCGCTGTTGCCGCCGCGATGAGGGTTGCGGTCGCCGTGGCGGCGACGCGGGTCCTTCGCAAGAGATGCCTCCTGAGGTGTCGGGGCGTGGTCCGCCCGGGATTCCTGGCAGAGTCCGACACCGGATCGCAGTGCCGAGTCACTGGTCAGGGGGGAGCAGTTGACACGGCCGGACGCGCCGAGCGGAAGAGCCGGGCCCGTTCGTTATCGGACCGTGACCAAAACCGGGAGATGTCCCGCTCAGGGCTCCCGCGCGACCGACATGATCCGGTCACCGAACCGGACGTGGTCGCCGTCGAGCAGCGTCGTCGGCCGCCCGGCGGTGAGATCGCGCGCGACGCCCTGGCGCAGCAGCACCGATCCGTTCGTGGATCCGCGGTCCAGCACCACCAGCACGCCGTCCGCAAGGACCTGCAGCTGCGCGTGGGTCTTCGAGAGCGACATGTCCTCCGAGCGCAGCGCGACCAGGTGCCCGGGCGTCTCCCCGGACCGCGGCTCGGGCTTGCGGCCGACCAGGGTCAGGCCCTCGACGACGAACGACTCGCCCGAGTCGAAGCTCACCCGCCACCGCGCGACCGGTCCCGGAGCGTCGGGCACCAGCGGGTAGCCCAGCTGCTGCTTCGGCGGGACCGCCTCCCGCACGGCGGCGCGGTGCTGCGGGGGGGCCGCAGGGGCCGGCCCGGGTGGAGTCACCGGCGGAGCCGGCGGAGGAGTCGCCGGTGGGGGCACCAGTCGCATCGCGGTGAGGTTCACGACGTGCCGAGGCCCCACCTCGACCTCCTCCGGCTCCTCGGGCGCCGGGCGTACGTCGAGCACCTCCGAGCCGCACACCCGATCGTGCCAGCCGTGCCGGCGCCCGCTCGGGTCCATCGCCGCGGTCCAGGCGAGGGTCGCGGTCCCGAGGCCGAAGCTCGGCAGCGTGGCGAGCCCCAGGACCAGCTGGCGCAGCAGCGCGGGACCGGCGCCGATCGGGGCGCCGGTGCCGACGCCGAGGACCCGGATGCCGACCACGGCGTTGCCCGGGGAGCTGCCGGTGACACCGAGCACGACGGCGAACCCGGCGTACACCACCAGCACGACGGCCGCGACGGTGGCGACGCCCGCGACGACCCGGCCGTCGTCGACGAGGTAGCGCCACGCGAGGTACGCCGCGACCGCATCGATCGTCCACGCGACCAGCCGGTCGACCGCGAACGCGTAGAACCGGCGGTCCAGGTCGGCCGGTTCGTCGGGCCGGGGGCTCACGGGTTGACGACCTGGATACTCACTCCGTCCCCGAGGTCGAGCACGGCGCCGGGGATCAGCTGGACGGCGACCCCGGCCTTGAGGTCCTCGGGCGGCAGCCCCGGCTGGACGAGGAGGGTGCCGTTCGTGGAGCCGAGGTCGGTGACGACGGCGGAGCCGTGGTCGGCACCCGACCCGGGACGGATCTCGAGGTGGGTCGCGGAGATCTCCTGGTGCGGGCTGTCCACGCGGACCTGGCGCGACTCGTCGCCGGCGCCGGCGCGGGTCTCCGGCGCCCGACCGACCAGGACGACGCGGTCGACGTCGACGGCGTGGCCGCCGGGGAACAACAGCCGGGCGACCGGCCGGGCCGTGACGGCGGGGGCCGGGGGCTGGCCGGGGATGCCGGGCAGCGCCCGCTCGGGGGTCGGGGTGCCACCCTGGGTGAGGCCGTCGTGGTCGACGTCGCTGCGGGCGTCCTCGTCCTGCCACTCGGCGGACGCGATCCGCACCAGGCCACCGGACAGCACCAGGTCCTCGGCGCCGTGCTCACCGGACACCTCGAGGTGGATCCGGTTGACACCGGCGATGGTGCGCTCCACCCAGGTCGTCGCGGAGTCGCCGTCGACGTGCACGACCTCGTCGCCGGCCGCGAAGTGCGCGTACGCAGCGCCCCGGAGCACCACCCGGGTCTCGGCGCCGTCGCGGCTGACGAGCACGAAGCCCGGCAGGTCGCGCAGCCCGGCGGAGATCAGCGCGTCGAGGGTCTCGTCGAAGCCGGCACCGTCGTCGACGAGCTCCCAGACGCCCGCCACCCGTGCCTTCTCCGACGGCGGCAGCACGACGACGGCGTTCTCGCCGAAGATGCCGAACCAGTCGCCGCCGCGGTAGGACCAGCTCACGAGCCGCCCCCCAGCTTCTCCTCGAGGCTGGCGCGCTGGCGCTCGGCGTCGTAGGCCTCGTCGGCGCCATCGGCGGAGATGCCGACGACGTCGACGACGACGGCGGTGGCGTTGTCCTCGCCGCCGGCGACGACCGCGGCCGCGACCAGCCGGTCGGCGGCGTCCCGCGGGTCGGCCGCCTCCGCGAGGATGGTGGCGATCGTGTCGTCGTCGAGCATGCCGCTGACGCCGTCGCTGCAGAGGACGATGCGCTCCGCCTCGGCCAGGGGTACGACGAAGTAGTCGGCCTGCACGCCCACGTCGTCGCCGAGGGCCCGGGTGATGACGTTCCGGTCCGGGTGGGTCGCGACCTGCCCGGGGGTGATCTGCCCGGCCTCGACGAGCTCCTGGACCAGGCTGTGGTCGGTGCTGACCTGGTCGAGCCGGCCGTCGCCGAACCGGTACACGCGTGAGTCGCCGAGGTTCGCGAGCAGCCAGGCCGGGCCGCCGGCCTCCTCGACGAGGAGCGCCGCGACGACGGTGGTCCCCGCGCTGCGGCGCCGTTCGATGCCGTGGCGCTCCTGCTCGTCGGCGTACTCCAGGATCCGGCGCTGCGCCGCGTCGAGAGCGCCGGCCACGGCGTCCCGGCCGCGGGTCGGGTCGTAGCCGGCCTCGGCCATCCGGCCGAACTCCTCGACCGCGATCGCGCTGGCGACGTCACCGCCCGCGTGGCCACCCATGCCGTCCGCGACGACGTACACAGGCGGTACGGCGAGGTAGGCGTCCTCATTGACCTCGCGGACCCGCCCGACGTCGGTCGCGGCACCGTGGTGCAGCTCGACCTGCCTCATCCCGCGCACCCTGCCGGTAATTTGGGAGGGATGTCCACGGGATACCGCTCTCTCGCCGACCAGCTGCGCAGCTGGCCGGACGACCGGCTGTCCCGCCTGCTCATCGACCGTCCCGATCTCGCCACACCGGCCCCTCACGACTCAGGCCAGCTGGCGTCACGTGCGGCCACCCGGTCCTCGCTGCTGCGTGCGCTCGACCAGCTGACACACGCCGAGCTCAGTGTCCTAGATGCCCTCGTGGTCGCCGGCCAAACCACCGGACCCGGGCTCGCGGCGCTCGTCGACGCCGCCCCGGCCTCGGTGGAGGCCGCGGTGGACCGGTTGCTCGGGCTCGCGCTCGCGTGGGAGACACCGCAGGGTCTCCGGGCGCTGAGCGGGGTCGCCGACGCGCTGTCACTCAGCGGGCTGCGGCCGTTCTCCGCCGAGGCGCCGGCGCAGGAAGAGGTGCGCCGACGGCTCGGCGAGCTGTCGGAGCCGGCCCGGGCGCTGCTGGAGCACGTGCTGGCGTCGGGCGGCGAGGCGACGACCGGCACCTCGCGGCACACGGTGCTCCCCGAGGACGCGGAGACGCCCGCGGAGGAGCTGCTCGCGCGCCGGCTGCTGGTGCCCCGCGGAGGCGGCGTCGTGGTGCTGCCGGGCGAGGTCGGTGTGGCGCTGCGGGGTGGCCGGACCACCACCGAGCGCGTCGACGACGTGCCGGAGCCGGCCACCTCGGAGCGGGCGGAGTCGCTGGTCGACCGGGCCGGTGCGGGCGCGGCGTTCGAGGCGGTCCGCCGCGTCGAGCTGCTGCTCGACCACTGGGGGCTCCACCCGCCGGCCGCCCTGCGCAGCGGGGGCCTGGGCGTCCGCGACCTCAAGGCGACCGCTGCCGAGCTGCACGTCGACGAGCCGACCGCGGCGACGCTGATCGAGACGGCGTACGCCGCGGGGCTGCTCGCGACCGCCGCCGACCCGGACGGCAACCCGGTCTGGATCCCCACCGACCTGTACGACCAGTGGGTCCAGCGGCCGGTCGTGGAGCGCTGGGCGACGCTGGTCGCCGCGTGGCTGGAGAGCCCGCGGATGCCGGGACTGGTCGGCGGCCGCGACCCGGCCGGCAAGGTGTGGAACGCGCTCGCGCCCGAGCTGGCCGGGGTGCACCAGGTCGAGAGCCGGCGGATGGCGCTCGCGGAGCTGGCCGCGCTGCCGCCGGGGACCGTGCTGGCGGCCGGCACCGGCGTCCCGTCGCTGGTCAAGCGGGTCGCGTGGGTGCGCCCCCGCCGGCCGCGCACCCGCGCCGACCAGGTCGTGTGGTCGCTGGACGAGGCGGCGGTGCTGGGGCTGGTCTCGCTCAACGGGTTGACGTCGTACGGCCGCGCGTTCCTGGCCGGCGACCGCCCGGTCGCGGAGAAGTCGCTGGCCGCGCTGCTGCCCGAGCCGGTCGACCACGTGCTGCTCCAGGCGGACCTCACGGCGGTGGCCCCCGGGCCGCTGGAGTCGCAGCTGGCCCGCAAGCTGCAGCTGGTCGCCGACGTCGAGTCCCGCGGCGGGGCGACCGTCTACCGGTTCACGCCCGGGTCGGTGCGGCGCGCCCTCGACATGGGCTGGTCGGCCGCGGAGGTGCACGAGTTCGTCGCGTCGGTCTCCCGGACCCCGGTCCCCCAGCCGCTGTCGTACCTCGTCGACGACACCGCCCGGACCTTCGGCACCGTGCGGGTCGGCCACGCCGAGGCGTTCCTGCGCTCCGACGACGAGGCCGCGCTGACCGAGCTGCTGCACCACCCCCGTGCCGGGACCCTCGGGCTGCGACGGCTGGCGCCGACCGTCCTGGTCGCCTCGACGCCGCTGGACGTGCTGCTCCCCCGGCTCCGCGACCTCGGCGCCGCTCCCGTGGTCGAGGCCGCGGACGGCACCGTGCACGTCGCCCGGCCCGACGCCCTGCGCGCTCGGACACCGAGGGAGCACCGCGGCCGCGCCGTCCGCTCCGCGCGGGACGCCGCCCACGTCTCGCACGCCGTGACCGCGATCCGGGCCGGGGACCGCGCGGAGTCCGCCCGCCCCGAGGCGCCCGCGGCGTCGCTGTCGCCCAGCGGCTCCATGGCCGCGCTGCGCGAGGCGGTCGAGTCGCGGTCGACGGTGCTGATCGGGTACGTCGACAACCACGGCACCACCTCCGAGCGGCTCGTCGACCCGCTCCGCGTCGAGGGTGGCTCGCTGACCGCGCACGACCACCGCAGCGACGACGTGCGAACCTTTGCCGTGCACCGCATCACGACGGTGCGGCCGGTAGACGCCTGATCCGTACGATTGAACAGTGGACTTCCTCAAGTACGCCGAGGCCTCGGCCGCGCTGCTGAACGCCGACCTGTCGCAGGTCGACGGCCTGACGGCGTACCTCGAGGGCCGCGACCGGCTCCGCGAGCGGGCGACCGACCGCGACTGCATGCTGCTGCGGAAGTTCCAGCGCGAGCTGCGGCCGGTGTTCGAGGCCGGCCAGGCGGACCGCGTCTCCGAGGTCGTCGGCGGCCTCAACGAGCTGATGTCCCGGCACCCCATCACGCCGCGGATCTCCGACCACGAGCACGGCGACCTGCACCTGCACGTCGCGACCGACAACGCCACCGTCGCCGACCTGGTGGTCGGTGAGTCCCTGCTCGGCCTGGCCACGCTGGTGTGCGACCTCGGCCCCGACCGCCTCGGGGTCTGCTCGGCCGCGCCGTGCACCCACGTCTTCGTGGACACCTCGCCCAACCGGTCCCGCCGCTACTGCTCCGAGCGGTGCTCCTCCCGTGCCAACGTCGCCGCGTTCCGTGCGCGGCAGAAGGCGGGCGTCGTCTCGTGACCCACGACGGTCCCCTCATCGTCCAGTCCGACAAGACCCTGCTCCTCGAGGTCGACCACGAGCGCGCGGCCGAGTGCCGCAAGGCGATCGCGCCGTTCGCGGAGCTGGAGCGGTCACCCGAGCACGTGCACACCTACCGGCTGACGCCGCTCGGGCTCTGGAACGCGCGCGCCGCGGGGCACGACGCCGAGCAGGTCGTCGACACGCTGCTGGAGTACAGCCGGTACGCCGTACCGCACGCGCTGCTCGTCGACGTCGCGGAGACCATGGCGCGCTACGGGCGGCTGCGGCTCGAGAAGCACCCCACGCACGGCCTGGTGCTGGTGTCGAACGACCGGCCCGTGCTCGAGGAGGTGCTGCGCGCCAAGAAGGTCGCCGGGATGGTCGGGGCGCGGCTCGATGACGACACCGTGGTCGTGCACGCGTCCGAGCGCGGCAACCTCAAGCAGGCGCTGCTCAAGATCGGCTGGCCGGCCGAGGATTTCGCGGGGTACGTCGACGGCGAGGCCCACCCGATCGCGCTCGACGAGTCCGAGTGGCACCTGCGCACCTACCAGCGCGAGGCGGCGGAGTCCTTCTGGCACGGGGGATCCGGCGTCGTCGTGCTCCCGTGCGGCGCCGGCAAGACCCTGGTCGGCGCGGCCGCGATGGCGGAGGCGAGGGCGACGACCCTGATCCTCGTGACGAACACCGTGTCCGCGCGGCAGTGGAAGGACGAGCTGGTCCGGCGTACCTCCCTGACGGAGGACGAGATCGGCGAGTACTCCGGTGCCGTCAAGGAGGTGCGCCCGGTCACGATCGCGACGTACCAGGTGCTGACGACGAAGCGGAAGGGCGTCTACCCGCACCTCGAGCTCCTGGACGCCCGCGACTGGGGCCTGATCGTGTACGACGAGGTGCACCTGCTCCCGGCGCCGATCTTCCGGATGACCGCGAACCTCCAGGCCCGGCGGCGGCTCGGCCTGACCGCGACGCTGGTGCGCGAGGACGGCCGCGAGGGCGACGTGTTCTCGCTGATCGGCCCCAAGCGCTACGACGCGCCGTGGAAGGACATCGAGGCGCAGGGCTGGATCGCACCGGCGGACTGCGTCGAGGTGCGGGTGTCGCTGCCCTCGTCGGAGCGGCTGGTCTACGCGACCGCCGAGCCCGAGGAGCGCTACCGGCTGGCGTCCTGCACGCACCACAAGATCGACGTGGTGCGCCAGCTCGTCTCGTCGCACGCCGGCCAGCCGACGCTGGTGATCGGGCAGTACATCGAGCAGCTCGACGAGCTCGCCGCCTCGCTGGACGCGCCGGTGATCAAGGGCGAGACCCCGGTGCGCGAGCGCCAGCGGCTCTTCGACGCGTTCCGCTCCGGTGAGGTGGGGCTGCTCGTGGTCTCGAAGGTCGCGAACTTCTCGATCGACCTGCCCTCCGCCGAGGTCGCGATCCAGGTGTCCGGCTCGTTCGGCTCCCGGCAGGAGGAGGCCCAGCGCCTCGGCCGGCTGCTGCGGCCCAAGACCGAGGGCCGGTCCGCGCACTTCTACACGATCGTCTCCCGCGACACCGTCGACGCCGACTTCGCCCAGAACCGGCAGCGGTTCCTCGCCGAACAGGGGTACGCGTACCGGATCGTCGACGCCGAGGACCTGCCTGCCTGAGTCCGGCCCGGCCCCGGATACCTGCACCGTCGGAGCCCGGCGGGCCCTACGCTGCGCGCATGTCCCAGCAGCAGGCGCCGCAGCCGACGGGGTGGATCCGGCTGACCGTCGCGGGCAACTCCCTGACGAGCAACATGATCAGGCCCGCGATCAGGTTCAACGGCTACCCCGTGCACGCCGGGTACGGCGAGTCGACGCACCCGGTCCCGCCCGGCCGCTGGCACGTCGACGCCCGCTGCCAGTGGCTGCGCGAGTACGGCCAGGCCGAGCTCGACGTCGACGTCGCCGAGGGGCAGGCCGTGGACGTCTTCTACGCGCCCCCGTGGCACCAGTTCTCGCGGGGACGGATCGGGCTGGCCCACCAGCAGCGCCCGGGGCTCTGGGTGTTCGTGGTGACGATGCTGTTCGTGCTCCTGATCGTCGTCGGAGCGATCCTCCTCAGCCTCTGACGAAGACCGTCCGCTCGAACCGCGACCTGCCCAGCTTGAGCTTGAGCGTCAGGGCCTCGCGGCCCTCGGCCACGGCGTCCTTGCGGGTCGGGATCCGGAGCGTGACCTGGGTCCGGCCGGCCTTGAGCTCGTCGAACACGTAGGGGTGGTAGGACCACAGCGGCTTGGTGAGGTCGAGGTCCTCGCCGAGGTGCGAGCGGAGCCAGGTGCGGGACACGTCGCCCGCCGCCGCGTTCGGCGCCGGTCCGCGAACCACCCGGCCGGTGACGAACAGGTCGTAGTCGACCGGCCGCGAGAGCGTGACCTGCCACTCCGCGCGATCGCCCTCGGCGACCGTCCGCTCGACCGGGCGGACGGTGATCCGCGGCGTCGGGTCGTCGTCGAGGACGGTGAGGTCGCCGACGTACGCGTCGGTCATCATGTTGCGCACCGCCCACGTCGAGACCTGCGTGATCAGCTTCGCGAAGTCGTCGCGCCGGTCGGGCTGGTAGCTGATCGGGATGCTGCCCGAGGTCTGCCCCGGCGCCAGGTCGATCGTGAACCGCTGGATGTCGCCGACCTGCTGGCCGACGGTGACCACGGAGAACCGGGCCGGGCGGGTGACCGCGCCGCTCACCGTGAACGGCAGGTGCGCGGTGGCCGTGCCCGGGCCGTCGCCCTCGGGGATGCGGACCCGGCCGACGTCGATGGTCGGCAGCCGCTGCTCGGGTACGTCGGCCAGCGCGGCCGGCGCCGTGCCGAGGTCGGCCACCCACACGCGGCCGCCGTCACTCGCGCTGACCAGGTCGACCTGGGTGATGCGGGTCAGGTCGACGCCGGTCGCGCCGGAGGGGTCGACCATCAGGGTCTGCGCCCAGAGCTTCTCGGTGCCGAGGCCCTGGCCGAGCCCCGGCAGGGTGCCGCCGCCGACGGGGGTCAGTACGGCGGCGTCGCCGTCCGCGTCGGTGACCCGGACCCGCAGGTCGACGTCCCCCGCTTCCGGGTCCACGATCGTGCGCAGCGCGAGCCGGCTCGTGCTCAGGTCGAGGGGGTCGTCGAGGACCATGCCGCCGGACTGGCCCGCCGCCGTCCAGCTCATCTCGAAGAACTCGCGGGGCACCAGCCGCTCGTACTGCTCCGGCCAGTGCGGGTGCACCCCGGCCCAGTCGATGCCGTAGGTGCAGGACGAGCGCTTCGTGGAGTCGTTGACGCCCTGGCACATCCGGGTGCTCGCGCCGTCGGCGAGGTCGAGCGGGGCCGAGCCACCTGGGGTGCGCACGTCGCGGCCGCCCCCGACCGCCTCGCTGAGCACCTGGGCGTCACCGATCGAGGGCACGGTCGCGCGGGAGCCGTCGAACAGCGGCAGCACGGCCTGGTCGTCGTCCGCGAACAGGTGGACCGCGCCGGCGACGTACGCCGTCCCGACCGACTGCTGCTCCGCCGGCGTGAGACGGTCGGGGTTCTTGGTGCCGCACTCGTCGCGCTTCGCGCCGTACCAGTCGTCCCAGGCCGGCGCCTGGGCGAGGCCCGGCGTCCACTCGGTGTTGAAGTAGTTGTGGTTCGCGCCCATCACCAGGACCGAGCTCTTCAGGGACGTGTCGCCCGTCGTGAGATCACGGGAGACGTCGGTGAACCGCTGGCCCTGCAGGTCGCTCACGTCGCCGTCGCAGAACGGCAGGAGCGTCACCGTCGGGACGAACGGCGCGGTCTGGGTGCCGAAGTTCGTCGGCGCGATCAGCACCTGGCCGACGATGCGGTACGGCGCGGTCAGCGGGATCTGGATCGAGGCCCGGTCGACGCCCTCGCCGCCGCGGCTGTGCCCGACGAGCACCACGCGGCTGAGGTCGACCTGGTGGTCGGCGGCGAGACCGACCCAGTGGTCGAGGTGCCGCTCGACGATCTGGGCGCGCGCGTCGGCGCCACCGTCGGGGAGGCGGTAGTCCTGGGCGTTGATGCCGTTCACGCGGATCGACACGGTCGCGTAGCCCTGGGACGCCAGCACCCGCTGGATGTAGTCGTACCCGAGCTGGCTCGGGATCTCCTTCATCGGCGGCTGGCACGGCCACGAGCCCTCGTCGCCGGAGTCGCCGGGGTCGTAGCAGACGCTGTGGCGGCCGTGCAGGAACAGCACCAGCGGTCGCGGGCCGGTCGGGGCGTCGGCCGCCGGCTCGACGACGTGGCCGACCATCTCGATCGGCTCGGGCATCCCGGCGAGCTTGACCGGGTCGAGCTGGTAGTCGCTGGTGGCCACGGCGTACGGGCCCGGGCTCGCGGGGTCGTCCGCGAGTGTGACCGTGCCCGGGAGGTCGAGCGCCTTGCCCGTCGGCGTGCTCCGGGAGGTGACGCGGGCGCGGTTGTCGCCCGTGTCGTCCAGCCGGTCGCCGGAGAGCAGCACGTCGAGGTCCGCCGGGTCGGGGCGGGTCGCCGAGGTGACGACCGCCTGGACGGTGCGCCCGTCCGCGGCGATGGTCGGGGCCCCGAGGAGCATCCCGGCCGGCCCGACGATGGTCGGTCTGTCGCTGCTGAGCGGGAACCGGCCCGGTGAGCGCCAGGCGACCTGGTACCGGTCGCCGCCCAGGGACTGGACCTGCCAGCTTCCCCGGTCACCGGCCACCGTGGCCCGGTCAGGGGCCGCGGCACCCCCGGTGGCGGCGACCGTTGAGGCCGTCGGCGCCAGGATGGTGGTGAGGGCCGCGGCGAACGCGACCAGAACGGCGCCGGTGCGCCTGCGTGCTCCCATGCCGTGCATCATGCCGGTCCCCGCCCTCCACGTCCTGCTGATGATGCACGTACGACGCGCCACGCGCGGATCCGGTTGCAGTCCGCGCCGGCGTCGGCCGGTTTCCGGGTTCCGCCACGACGGCCGGCAGAGCGGTGTCTCCTGGGTGCATGAGCATCCGTACCTTCGTCGCGACCCTCGCGATCGTGCTCGCCGGCCTCGTCTCGGTGCCGGCGCACGCGGCACCGCCGAGCGACGTCAGCCTCCGGCTCACCCACCCCTGCACGCGCACCTCGAGCGGCAGCTGCATCCGAGGCGGCGCGTTCTGCCCCCAGGCGAGCTACGGCCACAGCGGCTGGGACGCCCGCGGCCGGCGGTACGTCTGCAAGGGCGACCACACCCACCCGCACTGGATGAGGCCCTGACGCCGCGTCCCAGCGTTCGGCGGCGTTTCGGCCGCACGCCGGGTCCGACCTAGGCTGGCTGACCGTGAAGGTGTTGTTGCTGGAGAACATCCACCCGGTCGCCGTCGAGATCCTCGAGGCGCGCGGCTTCGACGTGGAGCTGCGGACCGGGTCCCTGTCCGAGGACGAGCTGATCGGCGCGCTGCCCGGGGTCCAGCTCCTCGGGATCCGGTCCAACACCCACCTGACCCGGCGGGTGCTCGACGCGGCCCAGGACCTGCTGGCGGTCGGCTGCTTCTGCATCGGCACCAACCAGGTCGACCTCGTCGCGGCCGCCGAGCGCGGCATCGCGGTGTTCAACGCGCCGTACTCCAACACCCGCAGCGTCGTGGAGCTCGTCATCGGCGAGATCATCGTGCTGGCCCGCCGGCTGGCCGAGAAGACCGAGAAGATGCACGCCGGGGTGTGGGACAAGTCCGCCAAGGGCAGCCACGAGATCCGCGGGCGCACGCTCGGCATCGTCGGCTACGGCAACATCGGGACCCAGCTGTCGAACCTGGCCGAGGCGATGGGCCTGCGGGTGATCTTCTTCGACACCGCGGACCGGCTCGCGCACGGCAACGCCCGCCGGGTGACCAGCCTCGACGAGCTGCTCGCCGAGGCCGACGTCGTGAGCATCCACGTGGACGGCAGGCCCGGCAACGCCGGGATGTTCGGCGCCGAGCAGTTCGCCAGGATGCGGCCGCGGAGCCTGTTCATCAACGCCTCGCGCGGCATGGTCGTCGACGACGTCGCGCTGCGCGAGAACATCCTGTCCGGCCACATCGCCGGCGCCGCGCTCGACGTCTTCCCGGTCGAGCCCAAGGCGCAGGGCGACCCGTTCGAGTCCGCGCTGCGCGGCCTCGACAACGTGATCCTCACACCGCACGTCGGCGGCTCCACCCAGGAGGCCCAGGAGGAGATCGGCTACTTCGTGGCGGGCAAGCTCGGCGGCTTCGCGCTGGAGGGCCGCACGGAGCTCTCCGTCAACATCCCCGCCGTCCAGGCCCCGCAGCTCACCGCCGGCCACCGGATCGGCTTCCTGCACGTCAACGTCCCGGGCGTGCTCGCCAGCGTGAACGGCGTGCTGGCCGACGCCGGCGCGAACGTCACCGGGCAGTACCTCTCCACGCGCGGCGAGCAGGGGTACGTCGTGACCGACACGCTCGACCCGCTGCCCTCCGACGCCCTCGCCAAGCTCGCCGAGGCCGAGCACGCCATCTGGCTCCGGACCTGGGACGCGTGAGCTGCCCCGGGTCCGAGCCTGCGAGGACCCGGAACAGCAGCCAGGTCGAGTAGCCGCCCGGCCGACGCAGGAGGTCGGGACCGGCGTATCGAGACCTGAGCTGCCCGGGTCCGAGCCTGCGAGGACCCGGAGCAGCAGCCAGGTCGAGGGTCTGCGTCCGCAGCTCGACCGTTGCGGCCCGACGTACTGTCGGGGCGTGAGGGCGGTACGAGAGAGGCTCGGTCAGCAGCTGTTCCTGCGCGTCGCGGGACCGGACGGCGCGGCGCACGCCCAGCGGATCCACGGCACGCCGGGGCCGCGGTGGTTCGAGCCGGACAGCCCGATCGCCCGGGTGCACGGCGACGCGGCGATGTTCATCGGCGGGATCCGCGCCGTGCTGCTGCAGACCCTCCACCCGGCCGCGATGCGCGGCGTCGCGGAGCACTCCGGCTACCGCGGCGACATGTGGGGGCGGCTGGCCCGCACCAGCCGGTTCATCGCGGTCACCACGTTCGGGACCGTCGAGGACGCCGAGCAGGCGGTCGCGATCGTGCGCGCCATCCACGACCGGGTCACTGGCAAGATGCCCGACGGGTCGACGTACTCCGCCAGCGACCCGCACCTGCTGGGCTGGGTGCACGCGGCCGAGGTGGACAGCTTCCTGCGGGCGCACGACGTGTACGGCGTGGAGCCGCTCGTCGGCGCCGAGCGGGACACCTACGTGGCCCAGAGCGCGGAGATCGCGGCCCGGCTCGGCGTGGTCGACCCGCCGACGACCGAGGCGGAGCTGGCCGAGGTGCTGACGGCGTACCGGCCGGAGCTGCGCGGCACGCCCGAGGCGCGCGAGGCCGTCACGTACCTGGTGCTGCACCCGGACCTGCCGCTTCTCGCGCGGGCGCCGTACGGCGTGCTCATCGCGGCCGCCGTGGGCCTGATGCCGCGGTGGACCCGGCGGCCGCTGCGGCTGCCCTGGCTGCCGGTCTCGGAGCGGACCGTGGTGCGGGTGCTCGGGGGGCTCGCCACCGGGACGATCCGGTGGGCGATGACTCCCGGCCGGGACGAGCGCGTCTTGAGGAAAGCCTGAACCTTCCTTGCACGGCGGTCCGGACGGGGCTCCCTACGATGAGGCCCATGCGCTCCCCCGCTCGCCGCGTCCGCGCCGTCCTGGTGCTGCTCGTCGCGCTCGTCGCGACGCTGGCCGCCGCCGGTGCCGGCACGCCGGCGCAGGCCGCGGGCGACAAGGGGATCGTGAATGGGGGCATCACCTGTCCGCCCAAGCACTCGAAGTGCCCGGGTCTGAAGCTCCTGTGGTTCGACAGGAACTGGACCTATCTCGGCCAACGAAAGCTCGGCACCGGGGCGCACGGCTACTCGCTGACGCTTCCGGCCGGCACCTACCACCTGCAGTTCGTCGATCAGCGGCCGGCGTACGACGTGACGAAGTACGCGCCCACCGACACCCAGGTGACGGTTCGCCCGAACGACCTCAGTGTCCGGAACGTGACGATGCAGGCGGGCGCCGTCATCACCGGCACAGCCAGGAACGGCCACGGTAGGCCGCTGGGCGGTGCCACGATCGTCGCAGCCAGCAAGGGCCAGCAGTCCTTCTCCACCCAGGCCAACAGCAAGGGCCAGTTCGCCATCGGCGGTCTCCCGCAGGGCCAGTACTCCGTCTTCACCTTCGACAGGTCGAAGACCTGGGTGGGCAAGAGCAGCTGGGCTGGAGCGGTGAAGCCGGGCTCGCCCAAGAACATGACCATCAGGCTCACCAAACGGGCGGGGCAGATGACCGTCTACCTGTTCTCGCCGAATGGTCTCGTGAAGCAGAAGACGACCCTGACTGTCACCAGCAAGCAGACCGGCCAGTGGTGGTCGGCGACGTCCGGCAACGGCACGTTCGTGTTCAAGGGGTTGTACGCAGGGGGCTACGACGCCGAGTTCAAGGGGGCGGGTCCGTGGCTCGCGAAGACCGGCGCGGTGCAGAAGGCCGACGTGAAGCCCAACGGCTTCACGTCCGGCAAGTTCAACGTCACCCGGCACGGGGCCTGGGTCGAGGGCAATGTCGTCGACGCATCCCAGACCGGTCGAACCCTCCAGGGCGCGAGGGTGCAGGTCTGGTCGAGTACGGGGAGCGAGCTGGGTGAAGCCACCACTGACGAGAACGGCTACTTCCAGGTCACCGGACTCATCTACACGCAGTCGGATGTGACCATCGTCGTGCAGCCCGGACCCGATTCCGACTATCTCGGGACGGAGCCGAACCGCTGCCAGTACGTCAGGACCGAGCACGCCGACTTCGACGTCACCGAGAACGAGCACACCTTTGTCGGCGACCTCGGCATCGATCGCCTGTCCCCGCAGACCAAGCCGGGTTGTGAGGCCTAACCGATGACCATGTCGTCGTCGCCCCAGTAGGCGCGCATCGACGTGATCTTCCCGTCGTCGTCGAAGGCCATCACGTCGAACGGCGCGAGGGTGTAGGTGACCCCGTCCGCGAACGTCTGGACCTCGAAGTGGAACGCCGCACCCCCGCCCGCGACCCGCAGCGTGATCAGCCGAGTCTTCTGCTCCAGGCCCTCGAGGCCGGAGTAGAAGGCGGTGATCGCCTCGGCGCCGGTGAGCACGTCGGACCCGACCGGGTCCTCGATCGTCGCACCCTCGGCGTACAGCGCGGCGATCTCGGCGGCGGTCCCGGTCGCGACCAGGCGTACGTACTCGTCCACGACCTCGCGGATCCGCTCCTTGCTCGCGGTCATCGGTCCCCCTGATTTCTGCAACACGTTCTATTGGTCTGGCACACCGTAGCGCCCCGGGTGCCGACCCTGCTTCCATGTCCGTCGTGGACCTCCTGCCGGCCTGGCCGCTGCCCGGCGCCCGCGAGCTCGGCGCGCAGCTCGTGGCGTCGTACGCGCACCCCGACCGCGGCTACCACGATTCCCGCCACCTCGCGGAGGTGCTGGAGCGGATCCACGAGCTGGCGAGCCATGACGAGGACTTCGACCGGATGGCGGTCGTGCTCGCGGCGTGGTTCCACGACAGCGTGTACGACGCCCAGCCGGACGCGGAGAAGCGCTCGGCCGCCTGGGCCGCAGAGGCGCTGCCGACGATCGTCGACCCGGCGACCGTGGCCGAGGTGGTCCGGCTGGTGCTGGTCACCGAGCACCACCGCCCCGCCGACGACGACCGCAACGGCTGCACGCTCTCCGACGCCGACCTGGCGATCCTGGCGGCGCCGCGGGACCGGTACGACGAGTACGTCGCCTCGGTGCGCCGCGAGTGGGCGCACCTCTCCGACACCGACTTCGCGGCCGGCCGTGCGGCGATCCTCCGGGACCTGCTCGACAAACCGCACCTGTTCCAGACCGCCTACGCCCGGGCCACCTGGGAGGTCACCGCCCGGGCGAACGTGGCGGCGGAGCTCGGCGCGCTGCTCGGGTAGTCCCTGCCCGAAATGTCCTCCAACCGGCCTGCGAACGACATTTTCGTCAGGGACTACCGGTCTTGCGACGCCGAAGGCCGGCCTCGCTGAGCAGCCGCACCAGCTCCCGGGACGAGATTGCGGTGGCGCCGGCGGCCACCACCTGGTCGTACCACTCGGCGGGCACGTCGTAGTGGTCGCGGTCGAAGCCGCGCTCGGGGATGCCGATCACGCGGGCGAACGCGTGCAGCTCGTCGTACGACACGTCGCTGGCCAGGTGCGACCAGAGCCGGCCGTGCCCGGCGGCGTTCGGCGGGTCGATGTAGATCATCCGGCAGTGCGCTGCGCGCGCTCCGTCGCGTCGTCGAGCAGCAGCCGCCACGAGCGGACCAGGCCGGCGTCGACGTAGGACCGGTACGACGCGCCGGTGCGCGCCTGGCGCTCGAGCCGGAACTGGCGGACGCCGGCCCGGACGAACCACGGCACCTGCTCGGCGACCAGGCCGCCGCCGGGCATCAGGGTGCGGGCCACCAGGGGGTCGCCGGCAACCAGGGCGAGGAGCTCGTCGTACCCCGCCTCCAGGCCGCGCGGCGAGCCCGCCGAGCAGACCGCGACCAGGTCGGGCAGGTCCGCGAGCCGGCGCCAGGAGCGGCGCAGGTCGAGGGTGTCGTCGACGGCCCGGCCGAAGGTCCACGGGACGTTCGGCAGCTGGCCGGCGAGGTAGCCGCACACCTCGGCGTCCACCTCGAGGTCGGCGTCCAGGAACTCGAAGGACACGCCCGTGGCGCCGGATCCCAGGTAGTCCTCGGCCAGCCCGACCAGCCGGGTGAGCTCGCCCCCGGTGGTGCTCCAGGTGTCGTTCAGGCGCAGCACCACGAAGACCGGGAGGTCGGTCTCGCGGCAGGCGGCCGACACGGTCGCGGGCTCGGGCGACATACCCTCCGGTGTCGCGAGGTGCAGCCGGTCGGCGCCGCCCTCCTGCGCACCGGGGACGTCACGCGGGTCCAGGACGGCGACCTCGAGGAGCGAGGTGTCCATGCGGGCATCGTAGGTCCGCCGGCCGGGCCACGGACGGAGCCGCGCTGGCCCGGTCGCCTTTCCGGCGAGGGGCATGATGGGGGGATGGACAACACCCTGCTGTTCGACGCGCGCGCCCGCGTGCTGGCCGACCTGCAGGCCCGTCAACAGGCGACCGCTCCGGCGGTGTCGGCGCTCGAGGACGCGGTGTCCCAGCGCAAGTGGTGGGCGGAGCAGTGGCCGGAGGGTGCGCAGTACGTCGCCGGGCTGGTCGCCCAGGACGTCCAGGACGCCCTGTTCGAGACCGTCGGCCGCTGGCCGCTGTGCCTGGACTGCGGTGACCGCGCCCCCGTGCACGCGCTGTACATCCAGCCCGACCTCGGCGGTCCCGACCCGGTGTGGGTCTGCGAGGAGACCGGCGACGTCGTCGCCCCCCTGGGCGGGCTGTGAGGGTCTATCCCTCCGAGCCCACCTGGATCCACATCGTGTAGCGGTCCGCCCGGTACACCGTCCGCGACACCTCGACGACCTTCTCGCCCGAGAGCCCGCGACGCGAGTGCCGCAGCACCGGGCCGCCCGTCTCCATCTCGAGCAGCTTGGCCTCCTCGTCGCCGGCGACGTCGGCGTTCACCGAGTCCTCGGCCCAGGTCGGCCGCAGGCCGCGCGACTCGAGCGCGTCGTACAGGCTGGTCGGCATGCCGCTCTGCAGGAAGCCCGGGATCAGCACCTCGTTGAGGTAGGCGTCCTCCACGCACATCGGCTGGCCGTCGGCACGGCGCAGGCGCCGCCAGTGGATGACGGCGTCACCCTCGGTCACGTTCAGCGCCCGGGCGACACCGGGTCCGGCCTGCTCGCGGCGGGCCAGGAGGGTCTGCGACTCGCCCAGCAGGCCGCGGCGCGCCATCTCCTCGGTGTAGCTCGTCAGCCGGCTCGCGGCCCGGCGCGGACGGGCGACGAACGTGCCCCTCCCCGGGATCCGCTCGAGAAGGCCCTCGACGACGAGGGCATCCATGGCTTGTCTCACGGTCATGCGGGCGACCCCGAAGCGGTGCACCAGCTCACGCTCGCTGGGTGCAGGTGAACCGGGTGCCGCCCCCGTGACGAGAGTGCGCACGTATTCGCGCACCTGGACGTGCTTGAGCGCGCGCCCCTCAGTCACCAGCAACTCGTCCACAGGGGGAAATGTAGGTGGCCTAGCCCGGTTTCGTCCCCGGATCGGCGAAACCGCCGGCGCGGCGGCCCCGCCCGCGGTCAGTCGGTCGCGATCGCCCTCAGTACGTCGAGACGCGCGGCCCGGCGCGCCGGGAAGACCGCCGCGAGCACCCCGATGACCACCGCCAGCGCCAGGAAGACGGCCAGCTGCCCGTACGGGACGCTGATCACCTCGAGCCCCTGGTCGCGCACGGCGTACATGAGGGCGACGCCGAAGCCGATGCCCAGCAGCACCCCCAGGACGGCTCCGAGGACGGCGATCACGACCGACTCGAGGGTGATCATCCAGCGCAGCTGCCGTCGACTGACGCCGATCGCGCGCAGCAGGCCGACCTCCCGGGTGCGCTCGATGACCGACAGCGCGAGCGTGTTGACGATCCCGAGCACCGCGATCACCAGCGCCAGGCCGAGGAGGGCGAAGATCATCAGCACGAACTGGTCGATCGGCTCCCGCTGCTCCTGGGCGAACTCGGCCTGGTTCTTGACGGTCACGACCGGCAGGTCGGCGACGACCGCGTCGAGCCGGTCCTGGATGCCGGCCGAGTGGTCGGTGAAGATGATGAGGACGTTGTCGCTCTCGGTGAAGCCGGCGGCGCTGAGGTCGTCGAGGGTCATCAGCACGGGCGCCACCACGATCGGGTTGTCCTCGAAGATCCCCGCGATCCGGTAGGTCCGCTCGCCGACCGGCACGTCGAGGTCGACGTGGTCGCCGACCCCGAGGTCCTCGTCGTCGGCCCAGGACCGCTGGACCAGGACCGAGCCGGTGGCCAGCCCGTCGGCCGCGCCGTCGCTGACGTCGAGCTCGAGCGGGCCGACGTCGCCGGGGGCGAGCGCGGACACCGACATCCGGTCGCCGTTCCGCTCGACCTGCTTGAACCGCTCGCGGACCACGCGCCGGACGCCGTCCACCTGTTCCATCTGGTCGCCGATGGCCGGGGTGAACTCCGAGCCGATCACGTTGCTGACGACGTAGTCGCCGACGAAGTTCTCCTCGATCGACCGGTCCACGCTGGCCTTGGCGGAGTCGCCGACGATCGCCATCGTGCAGGCGAGCGCGAGGCCGATCATCAGGGCCGAGGCCGTGGCGGCGGTCCGCCGCGGGTTGCGCAGGGCGTTCTGTCCCGCCAGGTGGCCGACGGTGCCGAACAGCCGGGCGTACACCGCCCTGGCGACGGCCAGGAACGGCCGGGAGATCACCGGGCTCGCCGCCGCGACGCCGAGCAGGATCGCGAGGATGCCGCCGCCGGTCTGCCAGCCGCCGTGCGGGAGGTCGCCGAACAGGCCGAACCACAGGCACCCCAGCCCGAGCGCCACCAGCACGGCGCCGGCGACGAACCGGCGGCGCAGCGACGACTCCGGGAGGGCCACGTCGTCGCGGAGCGCCTGGACCGGGGCGATCCGGGCGGTGCGCCGCGCGGGGAGCCACGCGGCGGCCATGGTGACCACGATGCCGACGGCGTACGCCGCGAGGAACGTGCGCGGCGCGAAGATCAGCGGCTGCCCGGACAGGTCGAGGCCGAAGTTCGCGAACAGGGCGCGGATGCCCATCGCGAGCAGGACACCGAGGCCGAGGCCGACTGTCGAGCCGACGACCCCGAGCACGAAGGCCTCCAGCTGCACCGACCAGGTGACCTGCCGCTTCGAGGCGCCGAGGGCGCGGAGCAGCGCGAGCTCCCGGCTGCGCTGGGCGACCAGGATCGAGAACGTGTTGACGATCAGGAACGCGCCCACCACCAGCGAGATGCCGGCGAAGATCAGCAGGAACGTGGTGAGGAACGAGATCGCCTTCAGCAGGTCGGAGGCGGACTCGTCGGCCGCGTCGTCCCCGGTGACGGCCTCGGTGCCGTCGGGCAGCTCGGCCGCGACCGCGTCCCGCAGGTCGCCCTGGCTGACGCCGTCGCCGGCGGTCACCCACGCGTCGGTGTAGACGTCCTGCCCGCCCAGGAACAGGTCCTGCGCGGTCCGGGTGTCGAACGCGGCGTACGTCGCGCCGTTGAGCGACCCGCCGCCGGGGAACCCGGCGATGCCGACCAGCGTGGGTTGCAGCCGGGTCGGCGGCTGGAGGGTCTCGCCGGGCTCCGGCACGGACGTCGTGGACGGGATGATCGTGACGGTGTCGCCGACGGCGTACCCGGCCCGCTCGGCGGTCCGCTCGTCCAGGACCACCTCCCCTCGCCCGTGAGGCTCGTGACCGTCGACGATCTCGAGGCCCTCGAGCCCGTGGCCGGCCGGCGCGTCGGACCAGTTGCCGCCGATCGCCGGTGGGCCGAAGCCGCTGACCACCTTGCCGTCGTCGCTGACGACGAAGACGCCGATCGCGCTGACGTTGCCGTCCACCCGGGCCGCGCCCGGGACGTCGCGGAGCTTGTCGAGGAGACTGGCGGGGAGCGTGACGCTGGACGGCGCACCGTCGGCCGTCGTACCGCCCTCGGGGCGGACCACGACGTCGCCGACCGTGGAGGCGAAGAGCGCCGTGAAGCTGCGGTTCAGGGTGTCGGAGAAGATCAGCGTGCCGGCGACGAACGCGACGCCGAGCACGATGGCGAACGTGCTCATCAGCAGGCGCACCTTGCGCCCGAGCAGGCTCTTGAGGGCGGCGCGGATCATGCCGTCGGCTCGGGCGCCCGCTCGGCCATCCGGTTCATGACGTCGAGGACCTGCTCGCGGGTCGGGCTGCGCAGCTCATCGACGACACGGCCGTCGGCGAGGAACACCACGCGGTCGGTGTACGCCGCCGCGACCGGGTCGTGGGTGACCATCACGATGGTCTGCCCGTGGTCGACGACGCTGCGGCGCAGCAGCTCCAGGACCTCCGCGCCGGAGCGGGAGTCGAGGTTGCCGGTCGGCTCGTCGGCGAACACGATCCGGGGCCGGCTCGCCAGCGCCCGGGCCACCGCGACCCGCTGCTGCTGGCCACCGGAGAGCTCGCTCGGCTTGTGGCTGAGCCGGTCCGCGAGGCCCACGGTGTCGACGACCGCGTCGTACCAGGCGTGGTCGGGGTGCCGCCCGGCGATCGCCATCGGGAGCTTGATGTTCTCCTCGGCGGTCAGGGTCGGGACCAGGTTGTAGGACTGGAACACGAAGCCGATCTCGTCGCGCCGCAGCCGGGTCAGCGCCTTGTCCTTGAGCCGGGTGATGTCCTGGTCGCCGATGAACACCTGGCCGGCATCGGCGGTGTCGAGGGCAGCGCAGCAGTGCATCAGCGTGGACTTGCCCGACCCGCTCGGTCCCATCACGGCGGTGAACTCGCCGGCCGCGAGGTCGAGCGTCACGTCGTCCAGCGCGCGGACCAGCGCCTGCCCGGTGCCGTAGGTCTTGGTGAGGTTGCGGACGCGCGCGGCCGGCGGCGAGCTGGGGGGAGCCTCGGTCATGGGGCAAGCCTCCCGTGCACCAGGTCGCCGCGCCACGGGAAATGGTCCCGTCCCGTCCCTGATTTCACCCTGACGGGGTCGAACACGTGTTCGATCGCGGCGTATGCTCGATGCATGGACTTCCAGGGCTCGCTGTTCGAAGCACCGGCCGTCGACGCACCGACGTTCGACGCGATCACCCGCCGCACCCTGACGCGCGGCGCCTGGGTCGACGTGTGCCCGGCCTGGCTGCCCGAGGCGGACGAGGTCTTCGCCACGCTCGTCAGCGACGTCCCGTGGCGGGCCGAGCGGCGGCAGATGTACGACCGGGAGGTCGACGTACCCCGCCTGCTGCACACGTACGGCGTCGGCGAGGCGCTCCCGCATCCCGCGCTCGGCCGGGCCCGGGGCGCCCTGTCGGCGTACTACCGGCCCGAGCTGGGCGAGCCGTTCGTGACCGCCGGGTGCTGCTACTACCGCGACGGCCGCGACAGCGTCGCCTGGCACGGCGACACGATCGGCCGCGGCCGGACCCAGGACACGATGGTCGCGATCGTCTCCCTCGGCGACCCGCGCCGGCTCGCGCTCCGGCCGCGGCTCGGCGGCGGCTCGATCTCCGTCGAGATGGGGCACGGCGACCTGCTGGTGATGGGCGGCTCCTGCCAGCGCACCTGGGAGCACGCGGTGCCCAAGGTCGCCCACGCCGGGCCCCGGATCTCGGTCCAGTTCCGTCCGATCCACGTGGCCTGAGTGAGCTGCCCGGCCCGAGCCTGCGAGGGCAGGGAGCCAGCAGCCAGGTCGAGTTGAGCTGCCCCGGCCCGAGCCTGCGAGGGCTGGGATGCAGCAGCCAGGTCGAGTAGCCGCGCGAGCGAGGAACGAGCTCGCGACCGGCGTATCGAGACTGAGCTGCCCCGGCCCGAGCCTGCGAGGGCAGGGAGCCAGCAGCCAGGTCGAGTAGCCGCGCGAGCGAGGAACGAGCTCGCGACCGGCGTATCGAGACTGAGCTGCCCCGGCCCGAGCCTGCGAGGGCAGGGAGCCAGCAGCCAGGTCGAGTAGCCGCGCGAGCGAGGAACGAGCTCGCGACCGGCGTATCGAGACTGAGCAGCAGCCAGATCGCGACCGAGGACCATGCCGCGACATCGTGTGACTTTCCGCGACGCGGGTACCACCCGGTCATGACCACCCTTTCCGCCGCGGAGACGATGCGCTTCGGTCCGCTCCGGATCGCGTTCGACGGTCGCGTGCTGCGGCCGCGTCCGTGGACGGAGGCCCAGTCGGTGTGGGCGGCGGAGATCCTCGCGAGCGCGCCACCCGGCCCGGTCCTCGAGCTGTGCTCCGGTGCCGGGCAGATCGGGCTGCTCACCGTCGTCGGGTCCGGCCGGCCGCTGGTGTGCGTCGACCTCAACCCGGCCGCGTGCGAGTGGGCCCGGCACAACGCGGAGCAGGCCGGCCTCGCGGACCGGGTCGAGGTGCGCGAGGGGCCGATGGACCGGGTGATCGAGGACCCGGAGCGGTTCGCGCTGGTGGTCGCGGACCCGCCGTGGGTACGACGGGAGGAGGTCGGTCGCTACCCGGAGGACCCGGTGGTCGCGATCGACGGCGGCAGGGACGGTCTGGACGTCGCGTGGTCCTGCGTCGAGGTCGCGCGCCGACACCTGGCACCCTCCGGGACGCTGCTCCTCCAGCTGGGCACGGTGGAGCAGGTCGACGCGCTCCGGGCCCGCCTGCGCGGTGGCGTCTTCACGATCACCGAGGTCCGGTGGTGCGACCGCGGCGTGCTGGTCCGTCTCGACCTCACGTAGGTCGGAGCTTGGCCGGCAGCACCCTGTGGGTGCCGTCGCACCAGGGGAACGACGCCGACCGGTCGCACCGGCAGACCGCCGTGACCGGCCTCGTCGTCTCGTGGGGCACGCCGTCGGCGTCCTCGATGGTGTGCTTCCCGCGCAGCAGCATCGGACCGCCGGGGCAGACCACGACGTCCGGATGCTCGAAGTGCGTTCCCGCGGCGCTCACGCGACCTCCTCCTCCACGCCCCACCGGGCGAGCATCGTCCGGGCGAACCGGTCCTCGAGGTCGAGGCAGGTGAAGGCTCCGAACCACAGGTCCTCCTCGAGCTCCGGCTCGTCCTCCAGCAGCGCGGCGCAGATCGTCCGGACGGCCAGCTGCTCGTGCACCGCGTCCGCCTCGACGTGCTCGGCGTAGTAGTCGACCATCTCGGCCGGGAACTCCAGCCGCTCCAGCCCCTGCGCCATCCGCCGCGACGGCAGCGAGCTGGTCGCCTCGAACGCCGCGAGATGGCCGAGCGCGGAGCCGCGCAGGCGCCGGTGCAGGCCGAACATGCTCAGCGTGTTGTTCTGCTCGAGCACCTCGAGCGGCACCAGGTCCAGGTAGGCGTCGTACGCCGGCTCGAGGCCGCTCGCCCGCATCCCCTCGGCGAACAGGTGGTGGTGGAGGCGGTTCGGGTCGCCGGCGCCGTACTCGTCGTACTGGAGCTCCATGAGCGCGGCCTTGGCGCGCACCCCCAGGCGCGGCACCACCCAGGCGGTCGGGTCGGCCTCCTTGAGGTGGTACAGCGAGCGGAGGCGAAACAGCTCGAGCACCTGCTCGCGGTCGGCGTCGCGCTGGACGTGCCGGGCCAGCGAGGGGCCCTCGTGCCCGTCGATCCAGTCGAAGACGTCCTCCACGAAGGACAGTCCCTCGGGTGCGGTGAACCTGTCCCGGAGCCGGTTCTCGAGGTCGTGCTCGAGGACCCGGCGCACGCGGATCAGCTGCGGGTCCCACTCCAGCTGGTCGGGGACCTCCCCGAAGCCGCGGTAGTGCAGCTCGTGCAGCACCCACAGCGCGAGCGCGGCGTCCTCGCCGGTCGCCGTGGGCGCCGCCGCGAGCACGGCGTAGAAGTCGTCGGTCCCGGACCGGAGAGCACCGAGGAGCTCCTCGGTCAGCGGCCCGCGGGGGTGTGGCAGGTGCATGTCGCGGGAGTACCCACCCCTGCGGCCGGCACACCCAGCACACTGGCCGGTCGAGCAGCGAGCGCCAGCGAGCGTGTCGACCCCCCCGGCCTCGGTACGCCGGTCGCGTCCTCCTTCGTCGGGCGCGCGGCTACTCGACCTGGCGCCCGGCTCAGAACTGCACCTGCGGGGCGTTCTCCTGCCCGGCGGGTGCCTCGTAGAAGTCGCGCTTGTGCACGTTGGCGATGCCGGTGAACAGCATCCAGGGGATCGTCTGGGTCAGCTTGTTCAGCGTCGCGACGGCGTCGTTGTAGTACTGGCGGGCGAACGAGATCTGGTTCTCGGTCTCGGCCAGCTGGCTCTGCAGCTCGAGGAAGTTCTGGTTCGCCTTGAGGTCGGGGTAGTTCTCCGCGACCGCGTTCAGGTTGACCAGAGCGCCCTGGAGCCGGGCGTCGGCGGCGGCCTTGGCCGGGACGTCGTCGCCCTTCGCGGCGGCCTGGACACCGGCCCGCGCGGCCGTGACCTCCTCGAAGACGCCCTTCTCGTGCGCGGCGTACCCCTTGACGGTCTCGACCAGGTTCGGGATCAGGTCGGCGCGCCGGGTCAGCTGGACGTCGATGCCGCCCAGCGCCTCCTGGGCGCCGATGTCGCTGGTGCGCAGCTTGTTGAAGCCGGCGATGACGAAGCCGACCACGGCGACGAGCAGCACGACGATGACGATGATGGCGATGAGCATGTGAACCTCTCAGATGGGTGGGACGAGCCGGGTGGTCACCAGGAGCCGCCGCCCCCGCCGCCGCCTCCGCCACCACCGGAGAACCCACCGCCGCCGCCGGACGACGACGACTTCTGGGTGGCTTCGTAGGAGGAGATCGCGGAGCTGACGGTGGAGTTGAAGTCGCTGACCATCGACGATACGGCGGTGCCGACCGCGGCGCCGCCGTAGTAGCCGGGGAAGTACGACGGGACCGGTGGCTCCGAGCCCATCTCGACCCGGTACTTCTCGGCCCACTCGTCAGCACAGCCGAAGGCGACCGCCCACGGGATGTAGGCCGTGTAGAGGTCCTTGCGGGCCGCGAAGTCGAAGCGCTCCTCGGCCGACGGGGTGGACAGGATCCGGCGGAAGCCGCCGGCGCGCGACCAGACCTCCCGGCCGGCACGGGTGCGGCGGGTGCCGGCGCCGGTCGCCGCCAGGCTCGCGCCGAAGATCACGAACAGGCCGGGGATCAGCCCGAGCAGGGTCATCTCGAACGGGTTGAACCAGACGATGGCGCCGACGACGAGGAGCAGGCCGCCGAGGACGAGACCGCCGCGCCCGCCCAGCCCGCTCTTGACCATCAGGCCCTGGCTTCGCGCCCAGGTCCGGGTGTTCTCCTCGAAGCCCTCGATCTCGGTCTTCAGCCGCTTCCCCGCGGTGACGTCCTTCGGGGTGGCGCTGAAGGACTCGCCGGGCCCGCCGAGCAGGTGGGCGACGCTGCCGGTCACCGGGTCGAGGCCGGACCAGCCGTCCGCGCCGTTCTTGTCGGTGATCGTCCAGGTCTCGTTCGACCGGTTCAGGTCGATGGCGCCCTTCTCCGCGGCATACAGCAGCGTGGCGACGTACTGCTCGGAGTCGACGTCCTCGCTGACGAGGTAGGCCGCCTGCGCAGGCCCGACGCCCTCGGGCGGGGCGTACATCAGTGGGAACTGCGGGTTCCGCTCGCGGGCGCGCCGGGCCAGCACGTAGCCGAGCAGGCCGGCCAGCACCGAGAAGACGAGCACCGCCAGCAGCGCGACGACGCTGGTGCTGAGCACCTGGTCGAACCGGGGCGTCCACGGCACCTTCGTGCCGGGCGGCGGGGTCGCCATGTCCAGGCCGGCCTTGACCGTCACCGGCGTGTTCGGGTCCAGGGCGCCGGTCTGCACGTGGAGGGTCTCGGTGCCCTCGCCCTTCGCCCGGCAACCACCGGTCTGGCCGGCGCCGACCGCGCACTGCACGTCCTGGGCCGCGGTGGGGAGGGTGACGGTGAGGTCGGCCTGCTCGATGGTCTGCAACCAGCCGCCGGGCACGAGGTTCCAGTAGAACTGCGTCTGGTGGCCGCCGGAGCCCTCGGTGAGGACCCCGTCGATGGCGTAGCTGATCTCGTAGACGTGCTCGCCGGGCGAGACCGTGGCGTCGGGGTCGCCGATCCGCACGTTGAGGTAGCGGTCGTGACGGACCGTGGTCTCCTCGGTCGGCACGTCCCCGCCGTCCATGGTGACCTCGACGTCGTGCGGGACGAAGCGCAGGTGGGAGTCGTTCTGGTAGGTCTTGTCGAAGTACCGGAAGATGCCGTGCTTGCCGGACGGGAAGTCGACCGTGAGCGTCTCGACGACGTCCATGTCTCCCTGGTCGTCGACGTCGAAGGTCGCGACGTACGACGTGATCGTGGTGTCCTCGTCGCTGGCGCCCTCGTCGTTCCAGGTGTAGAACGCGGCCGGCGCGAAGAGCAGGAGCAGCAGCACCGCGAGACCGACCAGGTATGCCACCACTCGCTTCATGAGCCGGAGCCTAGGGCCGGGGCGGCTCGCGGCGTCGGAAAACCGCGTGCTCGGTGTCGGTGGCCCCTGTTTGACTGGACACGATGAGCGCTCCGACCTCCACCAGGCCCACCCTCGCCTCGTTCTGGCACGACCTGCCGCGTGAGGGCAAGCTGCTGCTCTCGGTGGTGGTCCTGGAGTTCATCGGCACCGGGCTCGTGCTGCCGTTCCACGTCGTCTACCTCCATGAGGTGCGCGGGTTCGACCTGGGGCACGTCGGGCTGCTCCTCGGCCTGCCGCCGCTGGTCGGGTTCCTCATCGTCGGGCCGGGCGGCTCCGCGATCGACAGGTTCGGCGCGCGCCGGATCCTGATGGGCGCGCTGGTCCTGCAGGTGGTGTCGAACACCCTGCTCGCGTTCGCCGGCACCGAGTACGCCGCCGCGTTCGCGCTCCTGCTGTCCGGCGCCGCGTTCGGGGTGACCTGGCCCGGCTTCCAGAGCCTGGTCGCGACCGTCGTACCCGTCGACCTGCGGCAGCGGTACTTCGGCGTGAACTTCACGCTGCTCAACCTCGGCATCGGGATCGGCGGCATCCTCGGTGGGCTGTTCGTCGACGTCGAGCGGGTGGCGACGTTCCAGGCGATCTACCTCGCCGACGCGGTGTCCTACCTGCCGGCACTGTTCCTGCTGACGGTGCCACTGCGGCACGTCGCCGGCCGGGTCGAGCACCCGCAGGGCCAGGCGCCCGCGAAGGTGAGCTACCTCGAGGTCGCACGTCGTCCGGCGGTCGCCACGCTGATGCTGCTGAGCTTCGTCTCCTCCTACGTCGGCTACTCCCAGCTGAACGCCGGCATGCCCGCCTTCGCCCGCGCCGTCGGCGAGGTGTCGACCCGGGGTCTCGGCCTGGCGTTCGCGGCGAACACCCTCGTCATCGTGGTGCTGCAGCTGTTCGTGCTGCAGCGCATCGAGGGACGCCGGCGCACCCGCGTCATCGCGGTGATGGGCGTGGTGTGGGCGGGATCCTGGCTGCTGCTCGGGGCGACCGGCCTGGTCTCCGGCACCTGGGGCGCGACGCTGCTGGTGGCCGCGTGCGCGTCGGTGTTCGCGTTCGGCGAGACGCTGCTGCAGCCGACGATCCCGGCGCTCGTCAACGAGCTCGCCCCCGACCACCTGCGCGGCCGTTACAACGCGCTCAGCTCCGGCACCTTCCAGCTGGCCGCGATCATCGCGCCGCCGGTCGCCGGCTTCATGGTCGGCCACGGCCTCGGCGCCCTCTACATCGCGACGCTGGTCGTGGGCTGCCTGCTCTGCGGCGCCATCGCGATCCTCCGCCTGGAGCCGCAGCTCACGCCCGAGGTGAACGGCGTGCGCAAGCGCCTCGTCGACGACCCCGCCGAGCTGTCCTCGCCGTCCTCGAAGACGATCAGCGCCGCGACCGACTGACCAGCCAGCGCAGCACCACCAGCGCGAGCAGCAGGCCCGCCGCCTGCTTCCAGTACGTCTTCAGGAGCACCGGCAGCACCGCCGCCCCGAGGTCCAGAGAGTCGTCCTGCGCCGGTGCCGGTGGCGGGGTCGCCGGCGCCTCCGCGACGTGCTTGGGTGCCGGTGTCTCGGGTAGTCCCTGCCCATTCGGTCGTTCGGAGGGCGTCTCGAGAGCATTTTCGCCAGGGAGTACGCCGCCGGGGGCACCCGAGAGGCGCTGCTCGAGGCAGGCGACGAACTGGCCGAGGAGCTTGTCGGAGACGTCCTGCATCACGCCGCGGCCGAACTGGGCGGGCTTCCCGGTGATCGACAGGTCGGTGACGACCTCGACGTCGGTGGCCGTCCCGGACCCGGCCATCGTCAGGGTCACCGTGGCGCCCGCGGTGCCGTTGCCGCGCTTGTCCTTGCCCTTGGCCTCGACGACGAACCGGTGCGCGGACTCGTCCTTCTCCACGAACGTGCCGGAGCCGTTGTAGACCAGGGCGATCGGGCCGAGCTTGACCTTCACCGAGCCCGCGAACGTGTCCCCGTCGACCGACGTGACGGTGGCACCGGGGAAGCACTCCGCCACCGACGCGATGTCGTTGAAGTGCGCCCACGTCTCGTCGACCGACGTCGGGACGGTGAACCGGTGGGTCAGGTCCATCAGGCGGCTCCGGCGGCCGCGAGCACCGCGCGCCGGGTGAGGACCCGGGCGAGGTGGCGGCGGTAGTCGGCGGCGCCGTTCAGGTCCGACGGCGGGTCGGTGCCCTCCGCGGCCTGCTGGGCGGCCGCGCGTACGGCGTCCTCGGTCGCGGGCTGACCGGCGAGCGCGTCCTCCACCGCCCGCGCCCGGACCGGTGTGGAGCCCATGTTCGTGAGCCCGATCCGGGCCTCCGCGATGCTGCCTCCGTCGACCCGGACGGTCGCTGCGACCGCGACGATCGGCCACTGGTGGGCGACCCGCACGAACTTCTCGTAGTGCGCGCCCCAGCCGGTGCGCTTGGGGATCCGGACCGCGGTGAGGATCTCGTCCTCGCCGATCGCGGTCTCGAACAGGTCGACGAAGAAGTCGTCGGCCGCCACGGTGCGGGTGCCGCCCGCGCCCTGGATCACGAACTCCGCGCCGAGCGCCAGCGCCGGTGCGCCGAGGTCCCCGGCCGGGTCGGCGTGCGCCAGTGCGCCGCCGAAGGTCCCCCGGTGCCGGACCTGGGCGTCCGCGAGGTGCTCGATCGCCTTCGCGACCAGCGCGGCGTGCTCCGCGACCAGCGGGTCCGACCCGACGACCGAGTGCGGCGTCATCGCGCCGACCACGATCGCGTCGCCGTCGTCGCGCACCCCGCGCAGCGACTCGATCTTGCCGAGGTCGATGATCATCTCGGGCGCGTTCAGCCGCATCCGGAGCACCGGCAGCAGGCTCTGCCCACCGGCGATGATCTTGGCGTCGTCGCCGTGCTGGGCCAGGGCCGCGAGCGCGTCCTCGACCGAGGTCGGCGCCACGTAGTCGAACGCTACGGGGATCATGCGCCCGCTCCTTCCGTGCTCGAGGTGCCCGGTTGCTCCTGGTTGCCCATCGCGCCGCCGCCCTCGCTCGTGCCGGATGCTTCGGCTTCGCCGAAGTGCGGCATCGCCGCACCCTCCGTCGAGCCACCGGCACCGGCCCCGTTGATCGCCCGCCACACCCGCTCGGGCGTGCACGGCATCTGGATGTCGTTGACCCCGAAGTGGCGTACGGCGTCGACCACCGCGTTCACCACCGCCGGCGTCGAGGCGATCGTCCCCGCCTCGCCGACGCCCTTGGTGCCGAGCGTGTTGGTCAGGCTGGGCGAGGTCGTGTGGTCGATGTCGAAGCTGATCGTGTCGGCCGCGGTCGGGAGCAGGTAGTCCACGAACGAGCCGGACACGAGCGTGCCGGACTCGTCGTACACCGCCTCCTCCCAGAGGGCCTGGGCGATGCCCTGGACCAGCCCGCCGTGCACCTGCCCGCTCACGATCAGCGGGTTGATGATGTTGCCGATGTCGTCGCAGCAGACGTACTTGCGCATCCGCAGCTCGCCGGTCTCGGTGTCGACCTCCATGGCGCACAGGTGGGTGCCGTGCGGGAAGTTGAAGGCCACCGGGTCGTACGTCGCGTCCGAGTCCAGCGACGGCTCGACCCCGTCCGGGAGGTTGTGCGCCGCGAACGTCGCCAGCGCGACCTCGCCGATCGCCATCCCCTGGTCCGTGCCCCGGACCGAGAACCGGCCCCCGGTGAACTCGAGGTCGTCGGCCGATGCCTCGAGCAGGTGCGCCGCGATCGGCTTCGCCTTCTCGATCACCTTGTCCGCGGCACGGACCAGCGCCTCGCCGCCGACCACCAGGGACCGCGACCCGTAGGTGTCCATGCCCTTGGGCGCCACCTGGGTGTCGCCGTGCAGGATCTCGACGTCCTCGAACGCGACCCCGAGGCGGTCGGCGACGATCTGGCTGAACGCCGTCTCGTGGCCCTGGCCGTGCGCCGAGGCGCCGGTCACCACCTCCACCTTGCCGGTGGCGAGCATCCGGACGCCCGCGTGCTCCCAGCCACCGGCGCCGTAGTCGAGCTGGCCCAGGACCCGGGACGGCGCGAGGCCGCACATCTCGGTGAACGTCGAGACACCGATGCCCAGCTGCACCGGGTCGCCCGACTCGCGCCGGCGCCGCTGCTCGGCCCGGAGCTCGTCGTACCCGATCATCTCCTTGGCGCGCGCCGTGGCGGCCTCGTAGTTGCCGGAGTCGTACTCGAGCCCGGCCACCGTGGTGAACGGGAACTCCTCGTGCTTGATCCAGTTCTTCTCCCGGATCTCCAGCGGGTCCACCCCGACCTCGACGGCGAGCTCGTCCATCAGCCGCTCGATGGCGTACGTCGCCTCGGGGCGGCCGGCGCCGCGGTACGCGTCGGTCCAGGTCTTGTTGGTGAGCACGGTCTGCACGGAGAAGTGGTAGGCCGGGAACTTGTAGATCGCGTTGAACATGAACGCGCCGAGCACCGGCACGCCGCCACCGACGATCGCGACGTAGGCGCCGAGGTCGGCGAGCAACTCGACCTTGAGCCCGGTGACCGTGCCGTCCTTCTCGGCCGCGAGCGTGAGCTTCTGCCACTGGTCACGGCCGTGGTGCGCCGACACCAGCGACTCGGAGCGGGTCTCGGTGTACTTCACGGGCTTGCCGAGCCGGCGGCCGACCGCCCAGGCGATCCACTCCTCGGGCGTGGTCTGGAGCTTGCCGCCGAAGCCGCCGCCGACGTCCGGCGCGATCACCCGGATCTTCGACTCCGGTACGCCGGTCGTGGCAGCCAGGGCGAAGCGCAGGATGTGCGGGATCTGGGTGGCGGAGTACATGACGTACTGCTCCCCGGTCGGGTCGACGACGACCGAGCGCGGCTCCATGAACGCCGGGATCAGCCGCTGCTGGCGGTACTCCCGCTCGATCACGATGCCGTCGGCGCGGGCCCTGCTGATCGCGTCCTCGACCGGCGCACCGGTGCCCGCCTCGCCGGAGTCGAACACCCAGAGCGCGGACTTGTTGGTGCCGAGGTCGGGGTGGGCGAGCACCACGTCGGCGGCGGCCGACTTGAGATCCAGGGCGGCCGGGAGCTCGTCGTACTCGACGTCGACGAGCTCGGCCGCGTCGCGGGCCTCGGCCGCGGTGCGCGCCACGACCACCGCGACGATCTCGCCGGCGAACGCCACCCGGTCCGCGGGCATCGGCGAGTGCGTCGGCGTGACCTGCTCCGGCGTGATCGGCCACGCGTTGATGTTGACGCCCAGCGTCTCGCCGAGCTCCGGTCCGGTGAACACGTCGACGACGTTGGTGGCCGCCTTGGCGGCGCTGGTGTCGATGCTGACGATCCTCGCGTGCGCGAACGGGCTGCGCACCATCGCGAGGTGCAGCATGCCGGGCAGCGTCAGGTTGTCGGTCCAGCGGGTGCGCCCGGTGATCAGGCGCTGGTCCTCCTTGCGCCGGCGGTCGCGGCCGATCTCGCGCTCGACCTCCTCCGAGGGGCGCTCCTGGGTGGCGGTCATGACGTCGCCCCCTGGGAAGCGGCGTGCTGCACCGCGCGCACGATGTTGTGGTAGCCCGTGCAGCGACAGAGGTTGCCCTCGAGCCCGAGCCGGATCTCCTCCTCGGAGGGGTTCGGGTTCGTGCTCAGCAGGTCGACGCTCTGCATGATCATCCCCGGCGTGCAGAAGCCGCACTGGAGGCCGTGGCACTCACGGAACGCCTCCTGCACCGGGTGCAGCTGCCCGTCCCGGGCGAGGCCCTCGATCGTGGTCACCTCGGCCCCGTCCGCCTGGACCGCGAGGACGTTGCAGGACTTCACGCTGGTGCCGTTGAGGTGGACCGTGCACGCGCCGCAGTTGCTGGTGTCGCAACCGATGACGGTGCCGGTCTTGCCGAGCTTCTCGCGCAGGTACTGCACGAGCAGCATGCGGGGTTCGACGTCGTCGGAGACGTTGGCTCCGTCGACCGTGAGGCTGATCCGGGTCATGCAGCGCACGCTAGGCGCGGCGGGTTGGCTATACGTTGGCGGCGAGCTCCGGCGCGAGCTTCCGGGCGAGTACGGCGCGCGCGACCTCGGCCGCCTGGGTCCTGATCTCGGGGATCGCCGTGGACTCCCAGAGGGTGCCCTTCCGCGGCGGGCCGACGGCGTACAGGCCGGGGACGACGGTGCCGTCGGCGCCGAGCACCTCGCCGGCCGGCGTCGAGTCGAGGCCGAGCCGAAGCGGGTCGGGCACGATGAGGCCGCGCGCTTGGAGCGCCTGCAGGAGCGGCTCCCCGGACCGGCTGATGTCGGTGAGCGGTCCGGTGCAGTTGACCACGGCGTCGGCGAGGACCCGGTCGCGCAGGTCGGGCAGCACCAGCTCGGCCAGGCCGCCGACCTCGTCGACACCTCCGACGCCGCCGGCGGCGAGCGTCAGCCGGCCGTCGCGGAGATAGCCGCGGATCCGGTCCGCGACCTCGGGCGCCATCCGGTGCCGGCGCACCTCCCAGTCCCGGGCGTGGGCGGCCAGGAACCGCCGCCGCTGCTCGAGGTCGAGCCGTCGCCAGATCGACTGCGTCTGCGGACGCAGCCCGTCGACGACGTTGCGCCAGTCGACGCCGTGGCTGCGGGCGGCCTCGACCTGGCCGCGCACGAAGGCCGCGATCCCGTCGGCGGTCAGCGGCCCCTCGGGCACGTGGCTGACCCAGGCCGTCGACTGCTGCTCGATGTGCGCGTGCGGCAGCAGTCCGTGCCGGCTGACCATCACCGCGCGCCGGCGCGGCTCGTCCTCGAGCAGCGTGATCGCGGTGTCGATCGCGGTGAGGCCGGTCCCGACGATCACCACGGTCGCGTCGCCCGGCAGCGCCCGGATCGCGGCGAGGTCCCAGGGGTCCGCGAGGTGGCCGGGCAGCCCCGCGAGCTCCGTCAGCGGCTGCGGCCTCTGGTTGCCGTGGGCGAGGACCACGGTCGCGGCCGACGTGGAGCGGTCCCGCGTGCGCACCTCGAAGCCGCCGGGCACCGGGACGATGTCGTCGACCCGGCCGGCGCTGATCGTGAGCCGGTGGTCGGCGACGCCGGCGAGCGTGTCCTGGAGGTACGCCGCGAACTCCATCCGCGGCAGGAACCCGAGCGGGTCGGGGTCCCGGCCGGCCCGGACCGCCCAGTCGAGCAGGTCGGACGGCACGTCGGCGTACGCGCTCATGTGCCGCGCGCGGACGTTGAGGAGGTGCCGCGGGTCGGACGTGCCGTAGGCGATGCCGCGGCCGAGCACACCGGTCGCCTCGTGGACCGTCACCGCGAGGGACGAGTCGCCGGTGCTCGACAGCAGCTGGAGCGCCGTGAGCACGCCGCTCGCGCCGCCGCCGACCACCGCGACCCGGTGCCGGTCCGGCACCCCGGCCGCCGTCACTGACTGCTCCACCTCGACCACACCGCCCATGCCTTAAGAGTAGTAAACGAGTCCAGTTAAACCGGCATCGACCCGCTCAGAGCAGCTCGACCACCTGCCCCGCGCGCCCGTGCGCGACCAGGTCGACGACGGTGCGGACGACCGCGCCGACCGGCACCAGGGGGCCCAGCCGAGCCCGCTCGTCCTCGCCGAGGGCGGCCCACTCCACCTGGGCGCGGGGCAGCCCGATCCAGCCCGGGACCACCGCCATCACCCGGGCGCGAGCCGCGGTCCCCGGGTCGGAGAGCGCGGTGGTGAGACGGATCAGGCCGGCCTTGGCCGCGGCGTACTCCGGCGAGCCGTAGCCGTCGGTCCCCACCGCCGCGCTGGAGGCGACGTTGACGACCGCGCCCACGCGGCGCGGTCCCCGGCGCTGGTCCAGGCCCTCGAGGAAGAGCTGGGTGAGCAGCATCGGTGCGCGGAGGTTGAGGTCGAGCGTGCGCGACCAGGCGTCGTACGGCGCCGCGGGGTACTGGTCACCGGCGGTCCAGCCGCCGGCGTTGTTGACGAGCACGTCCGCGCCGCCGAGGTCGCGGGCGCGGTCGGCCAGCGCGCGCAGGTCGGCCTCCTCGCTGACGTCGGCCGGGAACGCCCACCCGCCGACGCGCTGCTCGCGCACCAGCCCAGCGGCCTCCTCGGCGGCCGCCGGGTCCCGGTCCGCGACCAGCACCGCCGTCCCCCGGCGCGCCATCGCCACCGCGACCTCGCGACCGAGCCCGGCCCCGGCGCCGGTGACGACGGCCAGCGCGTAGCGCAGCTCCACTAGCGCCGGGCGGCGGCGAGCCGCCCCTTGAGCAAAGGGACGGCGGGGTGCGGGGTGCCCGCCAGCCGGGCCAGGCAGACCTCGACGACCTCGGTGTCGTACGGCGCGAGGTCGCTGTAGCGCACCACCGCGTCCGGCTGCGGGTCGGCGAGCAGGGCCTCGCGGACCGCGACCGCGACGTACTCGGCGAGCTCGGTGAGGGCCGGGGAGTTGGTCCCGGGCAGCAGGTCCCCGCCGTACGCGTCGACCGCGGCGGCGACCCGGCCGCCGCGGAGCAGCGCGAGCACGAGGTCGACGTCGGTCGCGGCCGGCATCATCAGCCGGTAGGGGCGTGAGGCGAGCTGGCCGCCGAGCGCGGCCCGCAGGTGTGACACCTCGGCCTTCAGCGTGGACAGCGTGACGGCCTGGTCGCCGTACACGAGGGCGTGCAGGTGCTCGAGCGAGAGGCCCTCGGGGTGGATGGCGAGCAGCGCCAGCACCTCGGTCTGGCGCCGGTTGAGCAGCAGCCGCTGGCCGTCCAGCCAGGTCTCGGCGGTGCCGAGCAGCCGCATCACCAGGCCGGGCTCGTCCTGCTCGTCGAGCACGGCCGGACCGGCGTGGGCGCGCGAGGCTGGCATGGCGGTCTCGATGAGCCGCGCGAGCACCCGGGCGGTGGCCAGGCCGATGGGGTGCGTCCGGTCCCAGGTCGTGGAGATGTCGATGACGCCGAGCTGGGTCCCGGTGACCGGGTCGTGCAGCGGCGCGGCCCAGCAGACCCAGTTGTGCACGATCGAGGCGTAGTGCTCGGCGCTGAACACCATCGCCGGCGCGGCGAGCCGGTTCGCGAGGTCGAGCGCGTTGGTGCCGACGGACTCGTCGTCCCAGCGCCCGCCGGCCACGAAATTCACCGTCTCCGCCTTGCGGCGCATCACGCGACCGCCGTACGTCCACAGGATGCGGGTCTCCGGATCGGTGACCGCTACCACGAGGTCGCCGTCCTCGGCGGTACGCCGGAGCTCCGCCTCGACCCGGCCCACGGCGGTCTGCAGCGGCGAGCCGTTCCAGTACGCCGCGGTCTCGGCCTCGTCGGCGAGCGGCGCCTCACGGACGTCGGTGGTGATCGCGGCCTCGGACCGGGTCCAGCTGGTCAGGATCTCGGGGCGGACGGCCGGCAGGGTCCCGTCCGCGTGCTCCAGGAACGAGGTCCAGGCACGGACCGCGTCCATCCTGCGGGTCTGGAGCTCGCTGCGAGCCATGCGGTCGAAGGTAGCACCGGGAGCGTGACGCGGATCACCCTCAGTGGAGGTCGCGGTGGATGCGTCCCTCGAGGGTGCCGAGCCGCTCTCCGGACCCGCCCCAGCGGCCGGCGACGATCTCCGCGGCGATGCTGATCGCGGTCTCCTCCGGCGTCCGGGCACCGAGGTCGAGCCCGATCGGGCTGGAGAGCCGGGCGATCTCCTTCTCCTCCAGCCCCGCCTCGCGCAACCGCTCGAGCCGGTCCTCGTGGGTGCGCCGGGAGCCCATCGCGCCCACGTAGGCGATCTCCGGCAACCGCAGCGCCACCTCCAGCAGCGGCACGTCGAACTTCGGGTCGTGGGTCAGCACCGTGACCACCGTGCGGCCGTCGACCCGGCCCGCCTCTGCCTCCGCCGCCAGGTAGCGGTGCGGCCAGTCCACGACCACCTCGTCGGCCTCGGGGAACCGGCTGTTCGTCGCGAACACCGGCCGCGCGTCACACACCGTCACGTGGTAGCCCAGGAAGCTGCCGACCCGGGCGACCGCGGCCGCGAAGTCGATCGCCCCGAACACCAGCATCCGCGGCTTCGGCGCGAACGCCCACACGAACACCCGCATCCCCTCACCGCGACGCTCGCCGTCCGGGCCGTAGCCCAGCGTCGCGTTGTGGCCCGCCGCCAGCAACCCCAGCGCGTCGTCGTGGACCGCATCGTCCGCGCGCGGCGACCCCAGCGACCCGGCGAGCGGCTCGTCCGGGCGCACGACGAGCCGGCGGCCCAGCCAGGCCGGGTCCGGGTGCTCGATCACTGTCGCCAGGGCCACCGGCCGGCCGGCCTCGACGTCCTCGGCGATCTCCCCGAGCCCGGGGAACGTCTCCCGGTCCACCTTCTCGACGTACACGTCGAGGATCCCGCCGCAGGTCAGCCCGACCGCGAACGCGTCGTCGTCGGAGACGCCGTACCGCTCGAGCACGGGCGTGCCGGACTCCACCACGGACTGGCCGAGCTCGTAGACCGCGCCCTCGACGCAGCCACCCGAGACCGAGCCCACCGCGGTCCCGTCCGGACCGACCAGCATCGAGGCGCCCGGCGGCCGCGGCGCGGACTGGAACGTCGCGACCACGGTCCCGACCCCCACCGTCTCCCCCGAGCGCCACCACGCCAGCAGCTCGGGCAGCACGTCACGCACGGGAGACCACCTCGACCAGCTCGGCGAACGTCGCGAGGGAGTGCCCGGCGACGAAGTCGTCGCAGTGCGGCAGGGCCGCGACGACGCCCTGCTGGACCGGCTCGTAGCCGGCCTTGCCGCGGTGCGGGTTGACCCACACGACCCGGTGCGCGATCCGCCGGAGCCGCGCCATCTGCTCGCCGAGCATGGTCGGGTCACCGCGCTCCCAGCCGTCGCTGAACACCACGACCACGGCGCCGCGGGCCATCCCGCGCTGGCCCCACCGGTCGAGGAAGAACCGCAGCGTCTCGCCGAGCCGGGTGCCGCCGGACCAGTCGGGCACGGTCTCGCCCGCGGCCACCAGCGCCCGCTCCGGGTCGCGGACCCGCATCGCGCGGGTGACGTGGGTGACCCGGGTGCCGACCGTGAACGTCTCGACCGACCCCGACGACCCGGCCGCCTGGGTGAACCGGTGCGCGAGGCGGAGCAGTGCGTCGGCGTACCCGCTCATCGATCCGGAGACGTCGACCAGCAGGACCACGCGGCGCGGCCGGGTGCCGCGGCGCCGCCAGGCGATCTCGGCGGGCTCGCCCATCCGGCGCAGCGAGGCGCGCAGGGTGTGCGAGGCGTCGACCCGCCCGCGGTGCCAGCGCTGGTGCCGGGCAGTGCGCCGGACCGGCGGGCGCGGCCGCAGCGTGGCGAAGAGACCGACCAGGCGGTGCTTCTCGGCGGCCGAGAGCGCGGCGACGTCGCGGTGCCGCAGCACCTCGGTGTCGCTGGCCGTGGCCCGCACGACCTCCTGCTCGTCGGACTCCGCCGCCCCGGTCCCCTCGTCGAGGGGCAGCCCCGAGAACGCGGGCGCCTCCACCCGCTGCTTCGGCCGGGGCAGCGGGAGGCCGTCCCGCGAGCCGAAGTACTCGTGGAACACCTGGTCGTAGCGGGCCAGGTCGTCCGGGCCGGCGCAGAGGGTGGCCCGGCCGGCCAGATAGGCCGCGCGCCGGTCACCGGCGCCCAGCACCGCCGTCGCCGCGAGGAAGCCCTGCGCGCGGTCGTGCGTGACGGGGACGCCGGCGGCGCGGAGCGCGCGCGTGAAGGCGAGCAGAACGACGTCCGGGTCCCTCATGGCCGCAGCATCTGGTCGAGGGCGTGGCGGACCCGCTCGGAGTCCTCGCGGTACTTCACGAGCGCGCCGAGGGTGGCCGCGGCCGTCTCGATGTCGATCTCGGCGGTGCCGAGGTGGTGGAGCGCGCGCGCCCAGTCGAGCGTCTCCGCGACGCCCGGTGGCTTCTGGAGGTCGTCCCGGCCGCGCAGCTGCTGGACGAGCTCGACCACCTGCCGGCGCAGCGTCTCGGACACCTCGGGCGCCCGGCTGCGGAGGATCTCGACCTCGCGCTCCAGGCCCGGGTGATCGATCCAGTGGTACAGGCAGCGCCGCTTCAGCGCGTCGTGCAGCTCGCGGGTTCGGTTCGAGGTGAGCACGACGATCGGCGGGGTCGCGGCGCGCACGGTGCCGAGCTCGGGGATGGTCACCTGGTAGGTCGAGAGCACCTCGAGCAGGAACGCCTCGAACTCGTCGTCGGCCCGGTCCACCTCGTCGACCAGCAGCACCGCCGGGCTCTCCTGGAGCGCCCGGAGCACGGGGCGGGCGAGCAGGAAGCGCGCGTCGTACAGGCTCTTCTCGGCCTCCTCGACGCTCTGCTCGCCGCGAGCGGAGCCGGCGGCCTCGAGCGCGCGCAGGTGCAGGATCTGGCGCGGGAAGTCCCAGTCGTAGAGCGCCTGGGTGGCGTCGATGCCCTCATAGCACTGGAGCCGGACCAGCGGCAGCTCCAGGCTCTCGGCGATGGCCTCCGCGAGCGCGGTCTTGCCGGTGCCGGGCTCGCCCTCGAGCAGCAACGGCCGCTGCATCTCCAGCGCGAGGAAGGCCACCGTCGCGAGCGCGTCGTCGGCGAGGTAGCCGGTGCCGCCGAGGCGGTCGGCCACGGCTGCAGGGGACTCGAGGGCCATGCAGCCAAGGCTACGCGGGGCCTGTTGGTCAGGGGTTGGGGCGATCGACGTCGCGGCCCGACGCCAGGTCGGCGCACTCGACGACCTCGACGTCGTGGCTCGCGAGGTAGCCGCGCGCACCCCGGTCGCCGTCGGTCTCGGCGACCACGCCCGCCCAGTGGTCGCGGCCGATCACCACCGGGTGCCCGACCTGTCCGTCGTACGACGCGCGCCGGAGCGTGGCGGCCGAGGGGGGCGGGTCGAGGAGCCGGCGGACGACGTCCGCACCGACGTCCGGCAGGTCGACGAGGGTGAGGACCACCGCGTCGGCGTCCGTGCCGTCGACCGCGACGAGGCCCGCGCGGAGCGAGGCGGACATGCCCTCGGCCCAGTCCGCGGCGACGACCGCGGTGGCACCGGTGCCGTCGAGCAGCGGCAGCGCGTCCTCGGCCCCGGCGCCGAGCACGGCCGTCACCTGCGAGCACCCGCCGTCGGCCAGCGCGCGCACGGCGGCGACCAGCCACGGCTCGCCGTACCGGTCCCGCACCAGCGCCTTGGGCATGCCCATCCGCGAGCCCGCCCCCGCGGCGAGGAGCAGCCCGGCGACCGTCACCCGAAGGCCTGGTCGTAGAGCGCGGCCAGGTCGGCGGAGTACGGCGCACTGAACCCGCACACGGTCACCTGGCCGTCGCTCGCGCTCACGAGGTACCGCCCGCCGTCCTCGAAGTGCACCGCCCCCACGAGGTCCTGGAGCGCCTCCTCCGGCGCCTGCACGCGGACCAGGTCGGTCGGGCCGCCGGCGTACCAGTGCCCGACGGTGAGCGTGACGACCCGGCCGGCCACGGCGGTGACGGTGCCGTCGAAGGCCAGCGACTGCTGCGCGAGGGTCTCGGCGTTCGGCACCATGCACCTCGCGTCGTACGTCGCCGGGCTGGGCGCGCCGAGCTCGGTGACCGTGGTGTGGTCGGCCGCCGTCGGCGGCGCGGCGGGGTCGTCGTCGTGGCTGACGACGGCGAAGACGCCGACACCGGCGATGATCAGCACCGCCGCGGCCGCGACGAGCCAGGTGAGCGGGCCGCGGTTGCGGGTGCCCGTCGCGCGGTTCTCGGTGGTCAGCTCGGTGCTCATGACGTCCTCCACGAGTCGGGTCGCCCGCTCGGGGCCGGCCGGCGGGAGGGAGGAGGCCGGGTCGGCCGCCCGCAGGCGGTCGCGCAGCTCGTCGTGCTGGTCGTCGTGCTGGTCGGTCACGGTCTTCTCCCCTCTCTCGACTCCTCATGTCCGGACGCGGCGCCGTTCTTTCGCAGCAGGTCCGCGAGCTTGCCGCGCGCCCGGTGGAGCCGGATGCTCGCGGCGTTCGCCGTGATGCCCAGGACGGTAGCGATCTGCGCCGGCGCCAGCTGCTCCCACGCCCACAGGCGCAGCAGCTCGGCATCGTTCGGCCGCAGCGCGGCCAGCGCGGCGGCGAGGTCCTCGTCGCGCTCCTCGGGACCCGGCAGGGCCTCGGCCGGCGGGTCGATCGCGGCGACCTTCGCCGCCACCCGCTCCTGGCGGCGCGCGGACCGCTCGGCGTTCCGCAGGCACATCCGGGCGACGCCGTACACCCACGGCAGCGGGTCCGGGGGGAGGTCGTCGGCCCGCCGCCAGCACACCAGCAGCGTCTCGGCGAGCACGTCCTCGGCGGTGGCGGCGTCGGTACGACGGGCGAGGTAGCGGCGCACGGGCTCGATCAGCCCGGGCGCGACCTGTTCGAAGCGTTCGCGGCGGCTCTCGTCCACGGTCACCACTCTGCCCCACCCCCACCACTCCCGTTGAACCGGCCGGCGGGAGACGGCGAACGGCCCCAGTCCCGGGGGACTGGGGCCGTTCGAACGATGCTACGTGGAGCGGGTCGGACTCAGAAGTCCATGCCGCCCATGCCGCCGGACGGGTCGCCCATCGGGGCGGACTTCTCCGGCTTGTCGGCGACGACGGCCTCCGTGGTGAGGAAGAGCGCCGCGATGGAGGCGGCGTTCTGCAGCGCGCTGCGGGTCACCTTGGCGGGGTCGATGATGCCCGAGGCGATCATGTCGACGTACTCGCCCGTGGCGGCGTTCAGGCCGTGACCAGCGGTCAGGTTGCGCACCTTCTCCGCCACGACGCCGCCCTCGAGGCCGGCGTTGATCGCGATCTGCTTGAGCGGGGCGTCGGAGGCGAAGCGCACGATGTTCGCACCGGTCGCCTCGTCACCCTCGAGCTCGAGCTTGTCGAACGCGGTGGCCGCAGCCTGCACCAGGGCGACGCCGCCACCGGCGACGATGCCCTCCTCGACGGCCGCCTTCGCGTTGCGAACGGCGTCCTCGATGCGGTGCTTGCGCTCCTTGAGCTCGACCTCGGTGGCCGCGCCGACCTTGATGACCGCAACACCGCCGGCCAGCTTGGCCAGGCGCTCCTGCAGCTTCTCGCGGTCGTAGTCGGAGTCCGACTTCTCGATCTCCGCACGGATCTGGTTGACGCGACCAGCGATCTGGTCGGCGTCGCCCGCGCCCTCGACGATGGTGGTCTCGTCCTTGGTGATGACGACCTTGCGGGCCTGGCCGAGCAGCTCGATGCCGGTCGACTCGAGCTTGAGGCCGACCTCCTCCGAGATGACCTGGCCGCCGGTCAGGATCGCGATGTCCTGCAGCATGGCCTTGCGGCGGTCACCGAAGCCCGGTGCCTTGACGGCGACGGACTTGAAGGTGCCGCGGATCTTGTTGACGACCAGCGTGGACAGGGCCTCGCCGTCGGTGTCCTCGGCCAGGATCAGCAGCGGCTTGCCCGACTGCATGACCTTCTCCAGCAGCGGGAGCAGGTCCTTGACCGACGAGATCTTCTGGTTGGCGATCAGGATGTAGGGGTCCTCGAGGACCGTCTCCATCCGCTCGGGGTCGGTGACGAAGTACGCCGAGATGTAGCCCTTGTCGAAGCGCATGCCCTCGGTGAGCTCGAGGTCGAGCCCGAAGGTGTTCGACTCCTCGACGGTGATGACGCCTTCCTTGCCGACCTTGTCCATCGCCTCGGCGATGATCTCGCCGACGGTGGTGTCAGCGGCGGAGATCGACGCGGTGGCGGCGATCTGCTCCTTGGTCTCGATGTCGATCGCCATGCTCGAGAGCTGCTCGGACACGGCGGCGACGGCGGCCTCGATGCCGCGCTTGAGGCCCATCGGGTTCGCACCCGCGGCCACGTTGCGCAGACCCTCGCGGACCATCGCCTGCGCGAGGACCGTCGCCGTGGTGGTGCCGTCACCGGCCACGTCGTCGGTCTTCTTGGCGACCTCCTTGACCAGCTCGGCGCCGATCTTCTCGTAGGGGTCCTCGAGCTCGATCTCCTTGGCGATGCTCACACCGTCGTTGGTGATCGTGGGGGCACCCCACTTCTTCTCGAGAACGACGTTGCGGCCCTTGGGGCCGAGGGTGACCTTGACGGCGTCGGCGAGCGTGTTCATGCCTCGCTCGAGACCGCGCCGGGCCTCCTCGTTGAAAGCAATCAGCTTGGGCATAACTCCTGCGATTCCTCACGCTTAGAGTTCGTGGATCCGGCTCGATGGGTTGCCCGCGACGGACGGCCCCGCTGACCCGGCGAACCCTTTCTCGCCGGCGCGGCGGGCCTCAACTGGCACCGATCCGGTTGTCACTCTCGCTAGGAGAGTGCCAGCGTCATGTTTAGCACTCGACCCCTGCGAGTGCAAGAAGCGGGGCCCTCAGCACAGCCGGGCGGCGGACCTCACCAGGTCTTCGGGTAGGCCCGGGCGGCGACGGCCTCGGCGAACGGCAGGGCGTTCAGCGGGAGGACGTCGAGGTACAGGCCCGGCTCCGTCAGCTCGACCTCGCTGACCACGAGGCGGTCCCGGTAGCGCATCATGTCGACCCGGCCGTAGACGATCTCCTCGCCCAGCAGGTCGACCACGGTGGCGATCGCCTCGGCCGCCAGCGACGCGGCCTGCTCCCCCAGCTCGACCGAGCGCGAGCTGCCGCCGTACTGCTCGTGGACCCGGATGTCATTGGCGCTCGGGGTCTTCTGCGCCTGGCTCACGGGCCGGCCGCCGATCACGAAGACGGAGATCTCGCCCTCGGTGTGGATCGACTCGACCAGCGGCTGCACCACCCAGGGACCCTCGTGACCGTCCTTCGGAAGCCAGACCCGGCCGTCCGTGACGACCTCGAGGCCGCGGCCGCCGGCGCCGACCCGCGGCTTCACCACGGCCAGGCCGAACCCGTCGGCGGCGGCGCGTACGTCGAAGATGGTGTCGGCCGCGACCGTCGGGACGACCGGGAGGCCGGCGTCCTGGAGCTCGATCAGGTAGCGCTTGTCGGTGTTCCAGCGGAACACCGACGCACCGTTGAGGAGCGTCGGGCCGACACCGGACGCCCAGCCGAGGAACTCCCCGAGCCGGCCGTCGTAGTCCCAGGCCGAGCGGACCGCCACGACCTCGGCGGTGCCCCAGTCGACGCCGAGGTCGTCCCAGACGACCCACCGGCTCGCGAGGCCGTGCGCGGCGAGCGCCGCGTCGAGCGCGCCGTGGCCGGGCTCGCCCTCGGCCCACTCGCGACTGGTCGCGAGCAGGACGAGTGGCACCTGGGCCTCACCGCGATGCTCCATGGGCAAATGCTAAGCGGTGGCTCAACTGCTGTCGCGGACGACCAGACGGGTGGACAACATCCGTGCGGCGTGATCGCGCTCGGGCGCGGCCATCGTCTCGAGCAGCAACGCCACCATCTCGCGGCCCATCCGCTCCGGGGACTGGTGCACCGTCGTGAGCGGTGGATGGGCCGACTGGGCGATCGGCGCGTCCTCGAAACCGACCACCGCGACGTCCTCCGGCACCCGTCGGCCGGCGTCGCGGAGCACCTGGAGGGCGCCGACCGCCATCAGGTCGTTCGCGCAGAAGACCGCGTCGAGGTCCGGCGCCTGCTCGAGCAGCGCCCGCATCGCGTCGGCGCCGCTCTGCTGCCCGAAGTCGCCACGCTCGACGAGCCGTTCGTCGACTGCGCGCCCGGCGGCGGCCAGCCCGGCGACGTACCCCTCGTAGCGCGAGCTGCCGGCGACCATGTCGGTCGGGCCGGCGATCGTGGCGATCCGGCTGCGGCCGCGCTCGACCAGGTGCGCCACCGCGAGGCCGGCGCCCTGCACGTTGTCGACGTCGACGGAGCCGTTCGCGACGTCCTCGCGGGGGCGGCCGCCGACCACCACGGGTACGCCGTGCGCACGGATCCGCTCCGGCAGCTCGTCGTCGTCGTGGAGGGAGAGCAGCAGCACGCCGTCGACGTGCTGCCGGGTCAGGTAGCGGTCCAGCCCGCCGCGCCGCTCCGACGCCTGGGCGAGCAGCAGCACCAGCTGCCGGTCGGCCGCGCCGAGGGCGGACCCGATGCCGCGGACGATGCCGGCGAAGAACGGCTCGCCGAACACCCGCTCCTCCGACTCCGCGATCACCAGGGCGACGGTGTCGGTGCGGCGCTTGACGAGGGCCCGGGCCGCGGCGTTCGGGACGTACCCGAGCTGCTCGATGGCCTCCTCGACCGCCCGCCGGGATCGCTCGGAGACCTTCTCGCCCCCGTTGATCACGCGGGAGGCGGTGCCCCGGCCGACGCCGGCGAGGGCGGCGACCTGCTCGAGGGTCGGCTGGGTCATGGCGCCAGTATCCCGTCGAGCAGCGGGCCCGGGACGTCGAGGAGTTCCCGGGCCCGCCACACGGATGGGCCCGCCGCGGAACCGCCGTTCGCGGCAGGCACCCCCACACGTCCGGCCAGGGCCATCATGCGGTCCACCCCCGGTCGGTCGTGGTGAGTGGGAGCGTTCCCATTGCGCTCACTCTGGCCGCTGGCGACGACCCTGTCAAGGGCTCCGGAGCCGGTGTCCGAACGGCACGTCGACGTCCATCCCGAGCGCCTCACGCGTCCGTTCGGGCAGGTCCGGGTGAACGGCAGCTGTCGATTCTGTCAGGCCTCGCCCGTCATCGCGGTGACAGACTCATCCCACGTCGAGAGGAACCACCATGACCACCTACGCCGTTCTCCTCCCCGGTGACGAAGCCACCTGGGAGTCCGCCTCCGAGGAGCAGCGCGCCGCGATGTACGCCCGGCACGGCGAGTTCGCCCGGCTCCTCGGGGAGCGCGGTCACCAGGTGACCGGCGGCGCCGAGCTCACGCATTCGCGCAACGCCAAGGTCGTCCGTGCCAGCGGCGTCACAGACGGGCCGTACGCCGAGACCGTCGAGCAGCTCACGGGCTTCTACCTGGTCGAGACCGACGACCTGGACGACCTGCTCGAGGTCGTGCGCGTGCTGGCCGGCACCGACGGCGCGATCGAGGTGCGCGCGACCGTCGACAACAACGGAGGCGCCGCCTGACCGAGGAACAGCTCGCCGCGGTGCTGCGGGACGAGTGGGGCCGGTTGCTGGCCCTGCTGGTCGCGCAGTTCCGCCGGCTCGATCTCGCCGAGGACGGCCTCGCCGACGCCTTCGAGGCCGCCGCGCGGACCTGGACGGTGCCGCCGGACAACCCGCCCGCGTGGCTGCTCACCGCTGCCCGCCGGCGGATCGTCGACCGGCTGCGCAGCGAGGGCGTCGCGGCCCGGAAGCTGCCGATGCTCGCGGTCGAGGCGTCGGTGCAGGAGGAGGCGCAGGCGTTCATGGCAGATGCCGGTGAGACCGTGGTCGACGAGCGGCTGCGCCTGGTCCTGCTCTGCGCGCACCCGTCGCTGCCGCGGGAGTCGGCGGCGGCCCTGACGCTCCGGCTGGTGCTGGGCGTGCCGACCGACGACATCGCGCGGCTGTTCCTGGTGCCGACGCCCACGATGGCCGCCCGGCTGACCCGAGCGCGCAAGAGGCTCGCCGGCGAGTCGTTCGCAGTACCCGCCGACCTGGCTCCTCGGGTGGCGGTGGTGGCCGACGTCGCCTACCTCGCGTTCACGACCGGCTACGCGCCGGGCTCGGGCCCCGACGTGCTGCGCGCGGACGTGGCCGGCGAGGGGATCCGGCTGGTGCAGGTGCTGCGTTCCGTGCTGTCGTACGTGGACACCGAGCTGGACGCGCTGCTCGCGCTGATGCTGCTCCAGCACTCGCGCCGGGACGCCCGGGTGGACGGTGACCGGCTGGTGCTGCTGCCGGACCAGGACCGCAGCCGCTGGCACACCGCCGAGATCAGCGCCGCGCTCGACCTGCTGCGGCCGTGGGTCGACGCGGCACCCTCGCCGTACCTCCTCCAGGCGCTGGTCGCGGCCGAGCACGCGATCGCGCCGACCGCCTCCGCGACGGCCTGGGACCGGATCGCGGCGCGCTACGAGGAGCTCGAGGAGCTCACCGGCTCGCCGGTCGTCCGGCTCAACCGCGCGGTCGCGGTCGCCGAGGCGTCCGGCCCGGCCGCGGGGCTCGCGCTGCTCGACGGGCTGGTGCTCCCCGGCCACCGGCTGCCCGCCACCCGCGCCGAGCTGCTCGCCCGGCTCGGTCGGTCCGCCGAGGCCGGCACGGCGTACGACGAAGCCATCGGCCGCTGCTCGAACCTCGCCGAGCGCACCCACCTCATCGAGCGCCGCGCCCAGCTGTGACGCGGGATCAGCAGCCGCCCGCGACCGCCGGGATCACCGAGATCTGGGTGCCGTCGGGCGTGGGCGTGGCCAGGTTGTCGAGGAAACGCACGTCGTCGTTGTCGACGTAGACGTTGACGAACCTGCGCAGCTCGCCGGACTCGTCGAGGATCCGGCCCTTGATGCCGCTGTAGTTCCCGTCGAGGTCGTCGAGAACCTCGGCGAGGGTCGCGCCCGAGGCGGTGACCTCGGACTCGCCCCCGGTGTAGGTGCGCAGGATGGTCGGGATCCGGACGGAGACTGACATGCGACTCCCTTTCAGGCGAGGCCGGTGGCGGCGAAGGCGGCGTACGTCGGTGCGATGGTGGCCGCCGGGGCGACCGAGCCGGAGACGGCGTCGAGGGTCTTGAGCCCGTGGCCGGTGTTGATGACGACGGTCTCGAGGGACGCGTCGAGCTGGCCGGTCTCGACGAGCTTCTTGAGTACGGCGACCGTCGTACCGCCGGCGGTCTCGGTGAAGATGCCCTCGGTGCGGGCCAGCAGCACGATGCCCTCGCGGACCTGGTCGTCGGTGACGTCCTCGACCGCGCCGCCGGTCCCACGGCAGATGTCGAGCACGTAGATGCCGTCGGCGGGATTGCCGATCGCGAGGCTCTTGGCGATGGTGTCCGGCTTGACCGGGCGGATCGCGTCGACGCCCGCCTTGTAGGCGCCGGAGACCGGCGAGCAGCCCTCGGCCTGCGCGCCGAAGACCCGGTACGGCTTGTCCTCGACCAGGCCGAGCGCGATCAGCTCCTGGAACGCCTTGTGCACCTTGGTCAGCTGCGAGCCGCTCGCGACCGGGATCACGATCTGGTCCGGCAGCCGCCAGCCGAGCTGCTCGGCGATCTCGTAGCCCAGGGTCTTCGATCCCTCGGCGTAGTACGGGCGGACGTTGACGTTCACGAACGCCCAGCCGTCCTCCTCGCCGGCGATCTCCGAGGCGAGCTTGTTCACGTCGTCGTAGTTGCCGTCGACCGCGACCAGCGAGTCGGTGAAGACCGCGCTGTTGACCTGCTTGGGCTGCTCGAGGTTGCTCGGGATGAACACGACGGTCTTGATGCCGGCGCGGGCGCCCGCGGCGGCGACGGCGTTCGCGAGGTTGCCGGTCGAGGGGCAGGCGAAGACCTTGGCGTGCAGCTCGCGAGCGGCGCTCAGCGCGCAGGCGACCACCCGGTCCTTGAAGGAGTTGGTGGGGTTGGTGGAGTCGTCCTTCACCCACAGGTCGGCGATGCCGAGCTCGGCGCCGAGGTTGTCCGCCTTGAGGAGCCGGGTGAAGCCGGGCTCCATGTTCGGGCTCTGCTCGATGTCGGACGGGACCGGCAGCAGCGCCTTGTAGCGCCAGATGTTCGCGGGTCCGGCCTCGATCTGCTCGCGGGTGACCTCGCCGAACTCGTAGGCGATCTCCAGCGGGCCGAAGCACTCCGGACACGCGTAGAAGGGCCCGAGGTCGACCCGGTGGCCGCACTCCCGGCAGGACAGGGCGACGGCGTTGCCGAACGCGCCCTCACGGGTGGTGGATGCCTTCTCGACGACAGCGGCGCTCATGAGTCCTCCTTCTCATCTTCCCCGGCTGCGACGGTCGCGCCGGGCGGAATTGGCACCGTTTCCGCGAACCGCTTCCCGATGTTCCGGGCGGCGGAGGCTCGCGGCGGTTGCCGGGACTTCACAGGGCCGTATCCCTCTGTCCCTCTGGATGAGCTGTCAGGAACTGTACGCGGGCCGTCTCAGCATGTGCACACCGCATCCGCATGCTGGACGTGCGAACGCGGTAGTCCCTGCCGAAAATGTCGTCGGCACGGCGTGTCGAGAGCATTTTGGGCAGGGACTACGCGGACGTCAGGCGGCGGCGGTGGCGCCCCGAGCCTCGGAGGGGGCGGGGACGAGGGCGCCGCGGACGACGTCGAGCACGTCGCCGACCACGTGCACCGTGACCGACTCGAGCACGTCGGCGGGCACGTCGTCCAGGTCGGGCTCGTTGCGCAGCGGCACGAAGACCTCGGTGAGTCCGTTGCGCTGGGCGGCGAGCAGCTTCTGCTTGAGGCCACCGATGGGCAGCACCCGGCCGTTGAGGGTCACCTCGCCGGTCATGCCGACCTCCGAACGCACCGGGCGACCGGTCGCGAGGGACGTGAGCGCGGTGACCATCGTGATACCCGCGGACGGTCCGTCCTTGGGCGTCGCGCCGGCCGGCACGTGCACGTGGATCGCCTTCTCGAAGAACGCCGGCTCGACGCCGAGCTCGGCCGCGTGGGCGTGGACGAAGGACAGCGCGATCTGCGCGGACTCCTTCATCACGTCGCCGAGCTGGCCGGTCAGGGTGAGTCCGGCGGTGCCTTCCGACGCGGACGCCTCGATGAAGAGCACGTCGCCACCGAGACCGGTGACCGCGAGACCGGTCGCGACACCCGGGACCGAGGTCCGCTCGTGCGTCTCCGGCGTGAACCGTGGCCGCCCGACCAGGTCCTTGAGCTGGGGTACGTCGATGTCGACGTGCGTCTCGCCGGTCGCCAGGCGGGTGGCCGCCTTGCGCAGCGCCTTCGCGAGCAGCCGCTCCATCTGGCGTACGCCGGCCTCGCGGGTGTAGCTGGCGGCCATCTCGCGGAGCGCCGCGTCGGACACGCTCACCTCGTCGGCGGTCAGCGCCGCCCGCTCCAGCTGCCGGGGCAGCAGGAAGTCGCGGGCGATCGCGACCTTGTCGTCCTCGGTGTAGCCGTCCAGCGTGACCAGCTCCATCCGGTCCAGCAGCGCGGACGGGATCTGCTCGACGACGTTGGCGGTCGCGATGAACAGCACGTCCGACAGGTCCAGGTCGAGCTCGAGGTAGTGGTCGCGGAAGGTGTGGTTCTGCGCCGGGTCCAGCACCTCGAGCAGCGCCGCCGCCGGGTCGCCCCGGTAGTCCGAGCCGACCTTGTCGACCTCGTCGAGCAGCACGACCGGGTTCATAGACCCGGCCTCCTTGATGGCCCGGACGATGCGGCCGGGGAGCGCGCCGACGTACGTCCGCCGGTGCCCACGGACCTCGGCCTCGTCGCGGACGCCGCCGAGGGCGACCCGGACGAACTTCCGGCCCATGGTGCGGGCGACGGACTCGCCCAGCGAGGTCTTGCCGACTCCCGGAGGCCCGGCGAGCAGGATGACCGCGCCGGAGCCGCGGCCGCCGACGACCTGGAGGCCACGCTCGGCACGCCGGGCGCGCACGGCGAGGTACTCCACGATCCGCTCCTTGACCTCGTCGAGGCCGTGGTGGTCGGCGTCGAGCACGGCGCGCGCCGCCACGACGTCGTTGACGTCGTCGGTCGTCACGCCCCAGGGCAGCTCGAGCACGGTGTCGAGCCAGGTGCGGATCCACGCCGCCTCGGGGTTCTGCTCGCTGGAGCGCTCGAGCTTGTCGACCTCCTTCAGCGCGGCCTCGCGGACGCCCTCGGGCAGGTCGGCGGACTCGACCCGGGCGCGGTAGTCCTCCGCGCCCTCGGGCTCGCCCTCGCCGAGCTCCTTGCGGATCGCGGCGAGCTGCTGGCGCAGCAGGTACTCGCGCTGCTGCTTCTCCATGCCGTCGCGCACGTCCTCACCGATCTTGTCGGTGAGCTCGGCCTCGGCGAGGTAGTCGCGGGTCCAGCCGATCAGCTTCTCGAGCCGCGACTCCACGTCGGGGTCCTCGAGGAGCTCGCGCTTGCGGTCGATGGAGAGGTACGGCGCGTAGCCGGCCGCGTCCGCGATCGCCGCCGGGTCGGACATCTGGTGCACGGTGTCGATGACCTGCCAGGCCTCGCGGCGCTGGAGCACGGCGACGACGAGCCGCTTGTACTCCTCGGCGAGCTCACGGGCGTGGTCGGTGACGACGTCGTCGACCGGCTCGACCTCGACCCACAGGGCGGCACCGGGACCGGAGACGCCGCTGCCGATGCGGGCGCGGGGACCGGCCTTGAGGACGGCAGCGGGGCTGCCGCCGGAGAATCGGCCGACGCGCTCGACGGTCGCCACGACGCCGTACGACGCGTAGCGGTCCTCGAGACGCGGGGCCACCAGGACCTGGCTGTCGCTGCCGGCGCGGGCGGCGTCGATCGCGGCGTGCGCGGCGTCGTCGAGCTCCAGCGGCACGACCATGCCGGGCAGGACGACCAGGTCAGAGACGAAGAGAACAGGCAGCTTCAGGGACATGCCTCCAGAACGCCCCGGGTGCGGCCGGTGTTCCGGAGAGGCCCTCCTGTTCGCTCAGGACGAACGCGCGTCGGCCGTGAGCCGCCGGAGCAGGTCGAGCACTCCCTCGGGTCCGCGGACCACGACATCGGCGCGCTCGGCCAGCGCGCTCACCTCGTCGGAGGCCGAGCAGACCAGCAGCGTCGGCATCCCCTCCTTGGCCAGGGCGGCGACCGCCTCGAACGCCTCGACGTCGCCGAGGTCGTCGCCGGCGAAGAGGAACGCACCGGCGCCCACCTCCTCGACCAGCGCCTCCACGGCCCGACCCTTGTCCATGCCGGGCGCCCGCACCTCGATCACGTTCCGGCCGGGCTCGAGGACCAGCCCGTTGCGGTCCGCGAGGTCGCGCAGGGGCCCGAGCAGCCGCTGGAACGCCGCGTCGGGATCGGCCATCCGCCGGGTGTGCACCGCGTGGGCGAGGCCCTTGTCCTCGACCCAGGCGTCCGCGGCGTCGGCGTTGCGGAGCGTGCGCGGGAGGTCCCGCAGGAACGTCGCCAGCCCCTGCGGCGGCCGGGGCGAGACGATCCGGCGGCGGGTCGAGCTCCACCGCTCGTTGCCGTACTGCCCGAACAGGTAGAGCTCCTTGCCGTGGTCGCCGATGGTGTTGCCGACCGCCTCCAGCCCGCCGAGGTCGAGGGCCTGGCGCGCGGGGCGCCCGGTGATCACCGCGACGGCGGCGACCACGTCGGCGAGGTCGACGAGGACGTCGCCCGCCTCCGCGTGGATGTGCGCGCGCTCCGGGTCGTCCACGATCGGGGCGAGTGTCCCGTCGAAGTCGAGTCCGACGACCGCCCGGTCGGCGGCGCGCACGAGCGCGGCGTACTTGTGCTCCCCCTCGGGCGAGGTGAACTCCATGCCTCCCAGCCTGTCACCCGGAGGTGAGCTCAGGACAGCGGCCCCGTGAGGATCACCGTCAGCCGGTCGAGCCGCATCGGGTCGACGGCGGGGGCGGTGCGCTTGATGCCCAGGTCGAGGGCGAGCTGCTTCGCGGCGGCCTTGAGCTTGGCCGGGTAGTACACCGTCGTCGCCGGGATGGTGCCGTACCAGTTGTCGGAGCCGACGACCTGCCAGCCGATCCCCGTGGCCCGCTCGCCGACCTGTCCGGCGAGGCCGGTGATGCCGGAGTTGTTGTAGACCTCGACGTAGACCTTGCCGCGCTGCACCTTCGGCGGCTGCGGCTTCGGATCCTTCGACGGGGTGAACGTCGGGGACGGCGTCCCGGTCGGGGTGCCGGTCGGGGCGCCGGTCGGAGTGTCGGAGACGGTGGTGACCTCGCGCTCGGTCGGCTCCGCGCCGCGGGTCGCGACGAAGGCGATGCCGGCCATCGCCACGGCGATCACGCTGAGCATCACGACCGGGGACGGCATCGCGACGCCGCGCTGGTTGCGGGTGCGCACCTCAGACCTCGAAGCCCAGGCGGCGCGCCGACCGCTGGCGCTGGCGGGCGGAGCGGAGCCGACGCAGCCGGCGGACCAGCAGGGGGTCCGCCTCGAGCGCCTCGGGGCGGTCGATCAGGGCGTTGAGGACCTGGTAGTACCGCGTCGAGGACATGTCGAACTTCTCCCGGACCGCGGTCTCCTTCGCGCCGGCGTACTTCCACCACTGGCGCTCGAAGTCGAGGATCTCGCGGTCGCGGTCGCTCAACGCCGGCGTGGCGTCGGCGGCGCCACCGAGAGCGTTCGCGGCGTCCATGCGGTCCTCCGGGATCACGTCCTACAAAGCAGGTCAGGCTTCACTGTAGGTGACGAACCACAACGATGTCATTCGCCTCGCGGGCGCGTCGCTAGTCTCGCCCCATGACGACCCGGTGGGGCATCCTCGCGACCGGCAGGATCGCGCACACGTTCGCGCGCGACCTGGCGCTGGTTCCCGGTGCGGAGCTGGTCGCCGTGGGCTCGCGCCGGCCCGAGAGTGCTCGCGCGTTCGCGGCCGAGCACGGCGGCACGGCGTACGGCTCCTACGAGGAGCTGGTGGCGGACCCCGCCGTCGAGGTCGTCTACATCGCCACCCCGCACGCCCTGCACCTGGACAACGCTCGGCTCTGCCTCGAGGCCGGCAAGCACGTGCTCTGCGAGAAGCCCCTCACGCTGACGGTCGCCGAGGCCGAGGAGATGGTGCGGCTCGCCGGCGTCCACGACCGGTTCCTCATGGAGGCGATGTGGACCGCGTGCCACCCGGCCGTGATCACGCTGCGCGAGCGGCTCGCGTCCGGTGAGCTCGGTACGCCGCGCCAGCTGCACGCCGAGCTGGGGTTCCGGGTCGACGCGCCCCCGGCGGACCGGATGCTCGACCCGGGCCTCGGCGCCTCCGCGCTGCTCGACATGGGGGTCTACCCCCTGACCTTCGCCCACCTGATGCTCGGCGAGGCCCTCTCGCTGGCCGCGACCGCCGAGCTCTCCGACCGGGGCATCGACCTCGACGTCGCAATCGCCGGCCGCTACCCGGCCGGCGCGCTGGCCACCCTGAGCGCGTCGATGACGTCGTGGTCCAGCCGTCGCGCCGGCATCGCGACCGACCTCGGGCGGATCGACGTCGACGACTTCCACCACCCCTCGCGGATCGTGTTCACGTCGTACACGACCGGTGACACCAACGACACCGTGGTGATCGGGGACCCGGAGGCGATCGAGCCCGGCCAGCCGCTCCTGGGCCGCGGGTACGCCCACGAGATCGTGGAGGTCGGTCGCTGCCTGAAGGCGGGACGGCGCGAGAGCCCGCTGGTCCCCCACGCCCAGACGCTGGCGATCATGCGCCAGATGGACGAGGTGCGCGCGCAGGTCGGCGTCAGCTTCCCCGCCTGACGCTGCGCGCGCCGTCAGCTGCGGAGGAAGGCGAGGACCGCGGCGACCCGGCGGTGCTGGGCGTCGTCGTCCGGCGCGAGGCCGAGCTTCGCGAAGATCCGCTGGGTGTGCTTCTCGACCCCGGCGAGCGACACCGTAAGTGCGGCGGCGATCGCGGCGTTCGACTTCCCCTCGGCCATCAGCGACAGCACCTCGCGCTCGCGCGGCGTGAGGTCGGCGATCGGGTCGCGGTGGCGGCCCATCAGCTGCCGCACGACCAGCGGGTCGAGCACGGTGCCGCCGGCGGCGACCGCGGCCACCGAGCCGAGGAAGTCGTCGAGGTCGCTGACCCGGTCCTTGAGCAGGTATCCGACGCCGCCCGTGCCGGCCGCGAGCAGGTCGTCGGCGTAGGACACCTCGACGTACTGCGAGAGCACCAGGAGCTTCGCGTCCGGCCAGGTACGGCGCACCTCCACCGCCGAGCGCAGCCCCTCGTCGGTGTGGCTGGGCGGCATCCGGACGTCGACGATGCCGAGGTCCGGCCGCTCCTCGAGCATCGAGGAGACGAACGCCGGGCCGTCGCCCACGGAGCCGACCACCGTGTGGCCGGCCTCGGTGAGCAGGAGCTGGAGCCCTTCACGGAGCAGCAGCGAGTCGTCGGCGACCACGATCCTCATGCAGGGATCCTCGCGACCAGCGTCGTGCCGCCCCACTCCGGGGAGGTGATCTCGAGGGTGCCGTCGACGGCAGAGAGCCGCTGGCGCAGCCCGGCGAGGCCCAGGCCCTTGGCCGGGTGCGCGCCGCCGACACCGTCGTCCTCGACCCGCACCACCACAGTGCCGCCGTCGAGGACGACCGCGACGTCCGCGGACTTCGCGCCGCTGTGCTTGGCGACGTTGGTGAGGGCCTCGGCGACCACGAAGTAGACCGCGGTCTCCACGTGCGGCGGCAGCTGCTCCGGCACCTCGATCCGGCTCGAGACCGGCACGACGCTGTGCGTCAGCATCTCCTCGAGGGCGGCCGCGAGCCCCCGGTCGACCAGCAGCGGCGGTGCGATGCCGCGGGACAGCGAGCGCAGCTCGGCGACCGTCTCGCGGGCCTGCGTGAGCGCCTCGTCGAGCGTGGCGGCGGCGCGGTCGGGGTCGTCGGCGACCTGCTTCCTGGCCCGGCCGAGGTCCATGGTCAGCCGCACCAGCCGCTGCTGGGGCCCGTCGTGGATGTCGCGCTCGAGCCGGCGCAGCGACTCGGCCTCGGCCAGCCGGGCGGCGTCGCGGCTGTCCTCGACCCGCACCACCTGGTCCTGGAGCTCGGCGCGGCTGCACAGCAGCACCGAGGCCAGGCTGGAGTGGATCAGCGCCGCCAACCGCATGGCGAACGGCAGGGTCACCAGGAGCAGCACCCCGATCGCGAGGTTGAGGAGGCTCTCGGCCGTACGCCCGCTGCCGAGGCCGATCAGCTCGGCCAGGCCCTCGTCGTCCGGGTTGTCCGGGATCCACATCTGCCAGAACCAGTAGGTCAGGCCGGTCAGCATGGCGGCCCACCACACCACGGCGACGGCGAACGCGAGCGTCCCGGTCACCAGGCCGACCAGCGACCAGACGACGTCCAGCCACGACTGGGGGTCCCGGAGCGGGGTCAGCATGCGGCGCCAGAAGCCGGAGCCCTCGGGTGCGCAGAGGTACCGCGGGGCGGGCGCCTCCTTGCCGAGCATGCCGCGCATCCGGATCCGCTCGAACCGCGCGAACCCGCGGGCGACCATGACACCGACCGGGATCAGCAGGACCCCGCCGATCAGGATCGACAGCGAGACGCCGAGCGCGATGTCGAGCAGCACGACGACGAACGCCACCAGGGCGATCACGAACGCCGACAGGTTGTAGCCGGTGTCGTACAGGACACGTCGGACGCCGCGGGGTCTTGCGGACGCCGCGATCGGGAACTGGGTGGGCATGCTGACCGTCTCCGTCATGCCGACAACGCTAGGAACGCCGCGGCCTCGGCACGATCCTGCCAGCCCGAGGACCTCGGTCGGGCGAGCCCGACACCTCGCGCGCGGACTAGGGTGACCGTCGTGGGTGCACCCGGCTCTGCAGACCTCGTCATCGTCGCGAACCGCCTCCCCGTGGACCGCGTGGAGGAGCCCGACGGCTCAGCGGGCTGGCGGCGCTCGCCAGGGGGCCTGGTCTCGGCGCTCGAGCCGGTGATGCGTGAGAACGACGGGATCTGGATCGGCTGGCCGGGCGGCACCGAGCAGGACCTCCAGCCGTTCCAGGACGACGGCCTCGACCTGGTGCCGATGACGATGACGGCCGAGGAGATCTCCGACTTCTACGAGGGGTTCTCGAACGCGACCCTCTGGCCGCTGTACCACGACGTGGTCGCCAAGCCGGAGTTCCACCGGAAGTGGTGGGACGCCTACGTGTCGGTCAACCGCCGCTTCGCGGAGCGCGCCGCGGAGGTCGCCGCCGAGCACTCGACGGTGTGGGTGCACGACTACCAGCTGCAGCTGGTGCCGGCGATGCTGCGCGAGCTGCGCCCCGACCTGCGCATCGGGTTCTACCTGCACATCCCGTTCCCGCCCAACGAACTGTTCTCCCAGCTGCCGTGGCGGCGGCAGCTCCTGGAGGGGCTGCTGGGCGCGGACCTGGTCGGCTTCCAGCTCAGCGGTGCCGCCCAGAACTTCATCCGGCTGGTCCGCAGGCGCGTCGGCCACAAGACGCACCGCGACCTCGTCTACCTGCCCGACGGCCGGATGGTGCGCGCGGCGGCGTTCCCGATCTCGATCGACGCGACGGCGTACGAGGACCTGGCCCGCTCGCCCGAGGTCACGGAGCGCGCCAAGGAGATCCGCGAGGCGGTCGGCAACCCGCGCCGGATCTTCCTGGGTGTGGACCGGCTCGACTACACCAAGGGCATCTACGCCCGGCTGCGCGCGTTCGGCGAGCTGATCGCCGAGGGGAGCCTCGACGTGGAGGACGCCGTGTTCGTCCAGGTCGCGACCCCGTCGCGCGAGCAGGTCGAGCAGTACCGCATCCTCCGCGACGACATCGAGCGCCTCGTCGGCCGGATCAACGGCGACCTCGGGAAGATCGGACAGCCGGTCATCCACTACCTGCACTCGTCGTATCCGCGCGAGGAGATGGCGGCGTTCTTCCGGGCCGCCGACGTCATGGTCGTCACGCCGTTGCGCGACGGGATGAACCTGGTCGCGAAGGAGTACGTCGCGTGCCGGTTCGAGGATGACGGCGCGCTCGTGCTCTCGGAGTTCGCCGGCGCCGCCGAGGAGCTGCGGCAGGCCTGGCTGGTGAACCCGTACGACATCAACGGCATGAAGGCGGCGCTCCGGGAGGCCTACGACGCCGACGGGCGCGACCTCGCCCGGCGGATGCGGGCGATGCGGAAGACCGTCACGCAGCACGACGTCTCCGCCTGGGCGCGGTCGTTCCTGCACGAGCTGTCGTCGGTGCGGCCGTCGCACGGCAAGACGGTCCGCCCCGCGAAGCGCTCCTGACCCGTAGTCTCCCGCCATGGACCTGGTGCCCAAGCCCGACCAGCTGGTCGCCGCCGCGGGCAACGTGGCCCACGTCGTGATGTACGGCGGGCTCGCCGATCTCCGCCCGATGCCGCGCACGCTCATCGACGAGGGCACGCTGCGCGAGGTGTACCACTACCGACCCGCGGTCAACGTCCGCGCCCAGGGCGACCCGGTCCTGCTGGTCACCCCACTGGCCGCGCCGGCGATCTGCTTCGACCTCCGGCGCGGCTGCTCGGTGGTCCAGCACTTCGTCGAGGGCGGGCGGCCGACGTACCTCGTGGAGTACGGCAACGTCTCGTTCCGCGACCGCAACCTCGGCCTCGAGCACTGGGTGGAGGAGGTCGTGCCGACGGCTGTGCGCGAGGTGTCCGCCCACGCTGGCGGGCGCCCCGTGCACGTGGTCGGCTGGAGCCTCGGCGGCATCTTCGCGATGCTCGCGGCCGCGGACGCCCCCGACCTGCCCATCGCGTCGCTGTCGGTGATCGGCTCCCCGGTCGACGTCACCAAGGTGCCGCTGGTCGCGCCGCTGCGGCCGCTGCTCGACCTGACCCGTGGGCACGGGCTGGTGACGCGCGCCTACCGCGCGGCCGGCGGCGCGCCCACGCCGCTGGTCCGGTGGGCGTTCCAGCTCTCGTCGTTCCAGAAGCTCGTCACCAAGCCGATCGCGATCGCCACCCACCTCGACGACGCCGACTTCCTGGCGCAGCTCGAGGCGGTGGACCGGTTCACGGCGCAGATGACGGCGTACCCGGGACGCAGCTTCGGGCAGCTGTACCACCGGTTCGCGAAGGGGAACGCCCTCGCGGCGGGCTCGGTCCTCGTCGGCGCCCACGAGGTCTCGCTCGCCGACATCAAGGCACCCGTCCTCGTCTTCGCGGGCGCCACCGACGGCATCGCCCCGGTCGCGGCGGTCAGGGCCGTCGTGCCGCTCCTGTCCGGCGCGCGGGACGTCCGCTTCGAGATCGTCCCGGGCGGCCACCTCGGCATGCTCACCGGCCGCGCCGCGCGGGGTACGACGTGGCGGGTGCTGGACGAGTGGATCGAGCAGTGGTCGGGCACCGACGATCCGAAGGGCGTCGTGCCGAGGAAGAAGCCCGCGACGCGCAAGAAGGCGGCGCCGGCGAAGAAGGCGGCCCCCGCGAAGAAGACTGCCGCGGAGAAGACTGCGGCGAAGAAGCCCGCCCCGTCCACGGACAGCATCGGCTCGAACCCGAGCCGGCGCTACGGGTCCGGGGGTTCGCGGGCGCTCTCCCGCTGAGGCCCGCTAGTTTGCGGGCATGCCAGCGACCGACAGCCTGCCGCGCTCCGTCCGGGTGGGCTACGGGTCGGGCTCCGTGGCCACCGGCGCCTTCGGCACGGTCCCGGGCCTGATGCTGCTGCCCTACCTCACCGACAGCCTCGGCATCGCCGCGCTCGCGGCCGGGTTCATCGTGTTCCTCCCCAAGGCGTGGGACGTCGTCCTGAACCCGGTCGCGGGCCGGATCAGCGATCGGACGGTCGACCCGCGCGGCCCGCGCCGGCCGTGGTTGCTGCGCGCCGGCCTGGGCCTGGCGGCCGGGTTCGCGCTGCTGTTCGCGGCTCCGGACATGGCGGTGGGACTCGAGGCGCTGTGGGTGCTCGCGCTCTTCCTGGCCTGCGCGACGGCGTACGCCTTCTTCCAGGTGCCGTACGTCGCGATGCCCGCCGAGCTGACCGCGTCGTACGACGAGCGCACCCGGCTGATGACGTGGCGGGTCGCGATCCTGGCCTTCACGATCATGCTCGCCGGCGCGACCGCGCCGGCGATCCGCGACGCGGTCGGTGGCCGGGCCGGCTACCGGGTGATGGGCGTCGTGATGGCCGTGATCATCCTGGTCGGGGTGGTCAGCGCGTACGTCGGGACCCGCCGCGCTCCGGTCACCGCGCCGCAGCCGGGCGCCGGTGGCCTGCGCGACCAGCTGCGCATCGTCGCGACCGCGCGGGACTTCCGCTGGCTGCTCACGACGTTCGTGATCCAGGCGCTCGCCACCGGTTGCATGCTCGCCGGCGTCGACTACCTCGCGAGGAACGTGCTGGGCAAGGACGGGGCCTCGACGATCCTGTTCGTCTGCTTCGTCGGCCCCGCCCTCCTGCTCACGCCCGCCTGGGCAGCGATCGGCACCCGCATCGGCAAGAAGAGCGGGTACGTCGCCTCCTCGGCCTTCCTCGCCGCCGGCGCCCTGCTCGCCGCGACGGCGCAGGTGGCGCCGGCCGCGCTGGTCTACCTCGCGGTCGTGCTCGTCGGCGTCGGGTACGCCGGCTGCCAGGTGTTCCCGATGGCGATGCTCCCGGACGCCGCGGCGGTCGACGCCCGGCGCACCGGCTCCAACCGGGCCGGCGTCTACACCGGCGTGTGGACCGCCGGCGAGACGCTGGGCCTCGCGCTCGGCCCTGCGATCTTCGCGCTCGTCCTCGCGATCGGCGGCTACCGGTCCTCGACCGACGACGAGCACGTCCTCCAGCCCGACTCCGCGCTCACCGCGATCACCCTCGGCTTCTCGGTGCTGCCGGCGGTGCTGGTCCTGGCCAGCCTGTGGTGGCTGCGGAGGTACTCGCTGAGCGCCGACGAGGTCAATGAGAGCGTGCCGGCATGAGCGACGCCCTCGCCCGCCTGCGCGAGATGCAGGCCGCCGACCTCCCGGTGCACGGCGGCCGCACCCTGGCCTACGTCTACGACTCCGGGCTGCCGGACGTCGACCGCATCGGCCGCGAGGCCGTCGCGGCGTACGCCGGCTCGAACGGCCTCGACCCCACGGCGTTCCCGAGCCTGCTCCAGATGGAGAACGACCTGGTCGGATTCACCGCGGACCTCCTGGACGCACCCGGCACCGCGGTCGGCACCGTCACCTCCGGCGGCACCGAGTCGTGCCTGCTCGCGGTGCAGTCGGCCCGCGACAGCCGCCCGGACGTCGAACACCCGCGCATGGTGGTGCCGTCGACCGTGCACGCGGCGTTCCTGAAGGCCGCGCACTACTTCCGGGTCGAGGCCGTGGTCGTGCCGGTCGGACCCGACTTCCGCGTCGACCCGGCCGCGATGGCCGCCGCGCTCGACGACGACCTGCACCGCACCGTGCTCGCGGTCGTGTCCGCGCCGTCCTATGCCCACGGGGTCGTCGACCCGGTCAGCGAGGTCGCGGCCGCGGCGGCCGAGCGCGGCCTCCGCTGCCACGTCGACGCGTGCATCGGTGGCTGGGTGCTGCCGTACGCCGCCCGACTGGGTCGCCCGGTCCCGCCGTGGACGTTCGCCGTCGACGGCGTCACGTCGATCTCGGTCGACCTGCACAAGTACGCCTACGCACCCAAGGGCACGTCGGTCCTGCTGCACCGCACGTCGGAGCACCGCCGCCCGCAGTACTTCGCGCACGCCGACTGGCCGGGCTACACAATGCTCAACTCCACGATGCAGTCCACGAAGTCGGGCGGGCCCCTGGCCGGCGCGTGGGCGGTGGTGCGGTCGCTGGGCGACACGGGGTACGAGCTCCTCTCCCGAGAGGTCTTCGAAGCCGTCGACCGGATCGTGGCAGGCGTCGCCGACATCGCTGCCCTGCGCCTGGTCGTCCCGCCCGACTCCACCCTGCTCGCGCTAGCGACCGACGCGACCTGCGACCCGTTCACCGTCTGCGACGAGATGGCCGCGCGCGGGTGGTACGTCCAGCCGCAGATGGGCCACGGCGGCTGGCCCGCGACCATCCACCTCTCGGTCAGCGCGGCGACGAACGCGCACGTGGACGAGCTCCTCGGCGCGCTCCGCGAGGCGGTCGCGGCGGCCGTCGCCGCGGGGCCCGTCGGCGTCGACCCCGGCGTCGCCGCGTTCATCGAGGCCCTCGACCCGGCGATCCTCTCCGAGGAGGACTTCGACGGGCTGCTGGTCGCCGCGGGTCTGGTCGGTGCCGGCGACCGGCCGGGCGGCCTGGCGCTGCCCGACCGGATGGCTGAGGTGAACGCGATGCTCGACCTGGCCTCGCCGCGGATGCGCGAGGCGCTCCTGGTGGCGTTCCTCGATCGCCTCCAGCGCCCGAACCGCTAGCCGGCGAGGGCCACCACGGTGTCGAGGTCGTAGCTCCCCGCGTCGGTGCCGAGGCCCGTCGCCACCTGCGCGGCCGTCGCGCAGCCGAGCCGGGCAGCGGCCCCCAGGTCGAGACCCAGCGACAGCCCGCGCAGGAACCCGGCGGAGAACGCGTCGCCGCAGCCGGTCGTGTCCACCACGTCGATCGGATACGCCGGCACCTCGATCACCTCGTCCGCGGTGACGACCAGGGCGCCCTTGCTGCCCTGGGTCACCGCCACGCAGCCGGCGCCCGCGTCGACGAGCGCGCGGGCGCCGTCGGCCAGTGACGAGGCGCCGGTGAAGCCCAGCACCTGCTCGTCGTTCGGCAGCAGGTAGTCGGTGTGCGGGAGCGCGTCGCCGATCCAGGCCAGCAGGTCCGGGTCGCCCGGTGCGAGGATGTCGAGCGAGGTCACGGCACCGGTCGAGCGCGCGTGGGCGAGCAGCTTGCCGGCCGCCTCGCCGCCCAGGAACTCCGGCCCACCGAGGTGCACGTGCGTGATGCCGTCCAGGTCCGCCAGGTCCAGGTCGTCGAGGGTGAAGGCGCCGTTCGCGCCGATGCAGTGCCACGCCGGGCGGTCGCCGTTCGGGCGCACCGGGATCACCGACGCCGAGGTCTGGTGGCCGGGCTTGCGGACGAGCCCGCTCACGTCCACGCCCTCGCGGGACAGCAGTGCGAGCAGGGTGTCCGCGATCGGGTCGGTGCCCACGGCACCGAAGGACAGCACCTCGGCGCCGAGCCGGCTGAGCACGACGGCGGTCCCGCCCGCGGTACCTGCCGGGGACATCCGGATCGTCTCGACCAGCTGGCCGTCCGAGCCGTCCGGGATCGACTCGATCCCGATCACGTGGGTGTCGAGGACGTGGACGCCGACGGTGGCGATCTTCATCGGGGGTTCTCCTGGGTCGTGCCGTAGCTGGTCTGCAGGGCCTGGGTGATGACGTCGAGCTGCTGCTGCTCGGTGAGCAGCCGCGGGGTGCCGAGCGCGGTGGCGCGGTGGTGGAGGGCAGCGAGCCACTCGAGCAGCAACGCGTTCTCCACCGCCTTCGCGAGGGTGGCGCCGACCGCGACGGAGCCGTGGTTGGCCATCAGCGCGGCCTGCCGGCCGTGCAGCGCGGCGAGCACACCGTCGGCGAGCTCGGGCGTCCCGAACGTCGCGTACGGCGCGACGCGCACCTCTCCGCCCAGCAGCAGCTGCTGGTAGTGCAGCACCGGCAGCTCGACGAGGACGCACGCCGCCGCGGTGGAGTACGGCGCGTGCGTGTGGACGACCGCGGCCGATCCGCTGCCGGCGTGGACGCCCAGGTGCAGGTCGAGCTCCGAGGTGGGGACGAGTGTGCCCTCGAGCACCTCGCCGGTCGGGGACACGACGGTCACGTCGTCGGCGACGCACTCGCCGAGCACGACACCCGTGCCGGTGACCGCGATCCGGTCGCCCTCGCGGGCCGAGACGTTGCCTGCGGTCCCGATGAGGAGTCCCTCGGCCGCCAGCCGCCGCGACGCGGCGGCGACCTGCTCACGCAGGCTCACTGCCTGACCCCCTTCAGGCCGGCGGGGGTGGCGTAGCGCTCGAGGTAGGCGGTCATCATCGTGATGCCCTCCTCGACGAGGCGCTGGTTCCCGGCGTCGTCGTGCTCGTAGGCGAGCTGGAAGACGCGGTCGCCGACCTCGACGGCCAGGGTCGCGATCTCGAGGTCGATGTCGGGCCGGGCCAGGCCGGAGCCGACGGCGTACTCGAGCAGCATCTTGGCGGTGCTCGCGTTGTGCTCGCGCCCGAACCGGTGCACGGCGAGGTTGGTCCGGCCGCGGAGGTAGATCTCCACGAACGCGGGGCGGCGGCGGTAGACCGCGACGTACGCGCCCATCGTGGTGCGCACCAGGGACGCGACCGACAGCACCTCGAGCGCCGCCAGGTCGTCCGCGACCTGCGTGTCCATCTCGTCCATGTCTCGTTGGGCAAGCGCGAGGAGGACGTCCTCCTTGTCGGCGAAGTACTGGTACAGCGAGGCGACCGGGGCGCCGGCGGCTTCCGCGATGTCGCGGGTCGTCAGGGCCTCGACGCCCCGCTCCACCACCAGCCGCGCCGCCGCGTCGAGGAGACCCTCGACGCGGCGACGGCTGCGCTCCTGCCGCGGGACCCGTCGCTTCGGGGATGTGGTCGGGATCGCAGCCGCAGGCATGGCGACGAGTGTAGGGTACGAAACCGAATCTGACACACGTTCACATTCAACCCCAGGAGCCGCCATGACGCTCACGCGCCGATCCCTCCTCGGCAGTGCCGCCGCCACCGGAGCCCTGCTCGGCACCGGCGCCCTGCACGAGGCCGTCGCCGCCGCCTCACGGCAGGGCTCCCTGCCGAAGCAGGTCGACGCGGTCGTGGTCGGCGGCGGCATCTCCGGGCTCGTCGCCGCGCGCGAGCTCGCCCGCACGGGGCACGACGTGCTGCTCCTCGAGGCCCGCGACCGGGTCGGCGGCCGGGTGCTCAACCACCACCTGTCCGGACCGGGCACCCACGGCGCGACCATCGAGTCCGGGGGCGCGTTCATCGGCCCGACGCAGGACCACATCGCCGCCCTGGCGAAGGAGCTGAAGGTCCCGACGTTCCTGGAGTACAACACCGGGTCGAGCGTCTACGTCTCCTCGACCACCGGCCGGATGGAGTACTCCGGGACCGTCCCCCCGGACCCGACGATCCTCCCCGACGCCGCCGTGCTGCTGCAGCGGATCGACAACATGGCGGCGGAGATCGACGTCGCCGCGCCGTGGACGCACCCGAGCGCGGCCGAGTGGGACGCCCAGACGCTCGGCGAGTGGATCCGCGCGAACGCCGTCAACGGCGAGGGCGTCGAGAACCTCATCGAGTGCTGGACCCAGCCCGGCTTCGGCGCCGACCCCAACGAGCTCTCGCTCCTCTACGTCCTCTGGTACGTCGCGTGCTCGGGCAACGAGCAGAACCCCGGCACCTTCTCGCGCAACTCCGACACCGCCGACGGCGCCCAGGAGCGCCGGTTCGTCGGCGGCTCGCAGCTCATCCCGCTCGGCCTGGCGAAGAAGCTCGGCGACATCGTGACGCTGCGCGCGCCCGTGCGCCGGATCGAGCAGAAGGACGGGCACGTCGTGGTGCACAGCGCCCGCGGCGTGGTCCGCGCGAGGCGCGCGATCGTCGCGGCTCCCCCGCCGCTGGTGCTCGACATCGACTGGTTCCCTAAGCTCCCGGCCAAGCGCCTGCAGCTCCTCCGCCACCTCGACATGGGCCAGCTGATGAAGTGCGACGCCGTCTACGCGAAGCCGTTCTGGCGCCAGGCGGGCCTCAACGGCTTCGGCATCAACGACTCCGGCGCGTGCCGGGCCGTCTTCGACAACTGCCCGAAGGAGGGCGAGCCCGGCGTGCTGCTCGCGTTCGTCGGCGGCGGGACCTGGCGCCAGTACGGCGTGCTGTCCCGGGCCGAGCGCAAGCAGGCCGTGCTCGAGGGGTTCGCCGCGATGTTCGGCGACGAGGCCCTGCACCCGATCGACTACGTCGAGCACGACTGGACCGAGGAGCGCTGGACGACCGGCGGTCCGGTGGCCAACTACGCGCCGGGCACGATGCTGCAGTTCGGCTCGGCGATCCGGAGGCCGTTCGGCCGCGTGCACTGGGCGGGCACCGAGACCTCGACGTACTGGACCGGCTACATGGACGGCGCGGTGCGGGCCGGCGAACGCGCCGCGATCGAGGTGGGGGAGCAGCTGTGAGGCGGCTGCTCGCCGTGCTGGTCGCGGCACTCCTGGTGGCCGCTCCTGCGGCCGCCGTACCTCGAGAGAAGTGGGACACCCAGGTGTTCTCGCTGGTCCCGGCGCCGGGCTACCCGGCGTACGTGCACGTGCACACGAACGGCCGGGTGTACGCCGGCACCTACATCTCGTCGGGCAGCACGGTGCCGTCGAGGGTGTTCGAGTGGACGAAGGACGGCGCCCTGCTGCGGTCCTGGCGGGTGCCCGGCCAGCACCTCGACGAGGACCACGGCGTGCAGGTCGCGAACCAGACGAGGAGAGGGCGGCTGGTTCTCCTGGAGACCTCGACGAGGTCGGTCCTCACCCTCGACGTGACGACCGGGAGGTTCCACCGGGTGGCGACCTTCCCGGAGGGCGCGATCCCCAACTATGCCTCGTGGGGCCCGGGCGGCGCGCTCTACGTCACCGACTACGGCCAGGGCGTGATCTGGCGGCTGCCGCACGGCTCGCACACGCCCCAGCGGTGGCTCGAGTCGCCGGCGCTGGCGGGCGCGATCGGGTTCGGCACCACCGGCATCCGCTACCGCCCCGGCCGGCACGACTTCCTCATCACCCAGCAGACCGTGAGCGACGGCAGCGACCTGCCGACCAACGGGGCTCTCTACCGGCTGCCGGTCCGAGGCGACGGCTCGCCCGGAGAGCTCGAGACGCTGTGGACCTCACAGCCCGGCGACCTGCCGGACGGCTTCGGCATCGGGCGGTCCGGCCACCTGTACGTCGCCCTCGCCGGGCTGTCGAACCAGCTCGTCGAGCTGACCGCAGCGGGAGAAGAGGTGGCGCGCTTCCCGGACGCGCCGCTGACCGGAGACAACGGCTCGCCGATCCCGTTCGACACCCCGTGCAGCGCGACGTTCCTCGGCAAGCGGGTGCTGGTCGCCAACCAGTCCGCTGTCGAGGGCGACAGGACCCACCAGGCGATCCTCGACGTGTACGTCGGCGAGGCCGGGCGTGCGCCGTACCTGCCGAGGCGCGCGACCCTCTAGCCTCCCGGCATGGGCGGCGCACTCGCGGGACTCGTCGACAAGGGGCTGATGGCGCCGGACTGGGCCGAGGCCCTGGCGCCGGTGGACGACCGGATCGGCGCGATGGGCCGGTTCCTGCGGGAGGAGAACGCCGCGGGCCGGGGCTACCAGCCCGCCGGCGACCGGGTCTTCCGGGCGTTCCAGCGGCCGCTGTCCGAGGTCCGCGTGCTCGTCGTCGGGCAGGACCCGTACCCCAACCCGGGCCACCCGATCGGCCTGTCCTTCGCCGTCGACGCCCACGTGCGGCCGCTGCCGCCGAGCCTGGTCAACATCTACACCGAGCTGCGGTCCGACCTCGGCATCGAGCCACCGCCGCACGGCGACCTGACCGCGTGGGCCGACCAGGGCGTGATGCTGCTCAACCGAGCACTGACCGTGCAGCCGCACAAGTCGGCCGCGCACCGCGGCAAGGGCTGGGAGCCGATCACCCAGTGCGCGATCGAGGCGCTGGTACACCGCGGCGGCGCGTGCGTTGCGATCCTGTGGGGCAGCGACGCCCGCAACCTCAGGCCGATGCTCGGCGCGGTCCCGGTGGTCGAGTCCCCGCACCCGTCGCCCCTGTCGGCGTACCGCGGCTTCTTCGGCTCCCGGCCGTTCAGCCAGGTGAACGCGCTGCTCGAGCAGCAGGGCGGCGAGCCGGTGGACTGGCGGATCCCGGCGGCCTGACCAGCGGGACCTTCGCGCGTTCCGGCTGCGCGGGTGCCGCAACGCCTGGCACCCGGGCTGGACTGGGGGTCTGGTCCCGGCGCCACAGGGGAATACAGTTGAAGATACAACCAGTTGAGGTGAACATGACCGACCGGATGCCTGCCCTCTACATCGGCCACGGTGCGCCGCCGCTCCTCGACGACCCGATCTGGTCCGGCCAGCTCGCGGCCTGGGCGCAGGACCTGCCGCGCCCGAAGGCCATCCTGATCGTCAGCGCGCACTGGGAGTCCGCGCCGGTGATGCTCTCCGCGAGCGGCGCGCCCCTGGTCTACGACTTCGGCGGCTTCGACGAGAAGTACTACCGGATGACCTACGAGACGCCGGACGCGTCCGCGCTCGCCGCCCGCGTGGCCGCGATGATGCCGGCGACCGAGCCGGTGCACCAGCACGCCAGCCGCGGCCTCGACCACGGCGCGTGGGTGCCCCTGCGGATCATGTACCCCGAGGCCGACGTCCCGGTGCTGCAGCTGTCGCTGCCCACCCAGGACCCGGTCCGGCTGCTGGCACTCGGCGAGCGGCTCCGGCCGCTGCGGGACGAGGGCGTGCTGATCATCGGATCCGGCTTCCTCACCCACGGCCTCCCCTTCCTGACCGAGTGGCGCATCGACGCGGCCGCGCCGGGCTGGTCCACCGACTTCGACGCGTGGGCCGGCGAGGCCCTGGCGCGCGGCGACGTCGACGCGCTCGCCCGCTACCGCACCGAGGCGCCCGGCATGCCGTACGCCCACCCGACCGTCGAGCACTACACGCCGCTCTTCGTCACCCTCGGCGCCGCCACCGACCCCGAGTCCCCCGGCCTCCAGGTCATCGACGGGTTCTGGATGGGGCTGTCGAAGCGCTCGCTGCAGGTTGCCTGACACGTCGGGTTTCACCGGCTGACCGGAGAAACCCGACCGACACGCCGGGCACCATCGGCGTGTCCGTCGGGTTTCCCCGGACAAGTTCAGCGCGCGGTGACCGCGTCGAGCTCGACCAGGTCGTCCTCGGAGGGCCGCCAGCGCAGCGCCGCGGCGTTCGCGCGGACCTGGTCGCCCGAGGTCGCACCCGAGATCACCGAGGCGACCGCGGGTTGGGCGGCGAGGCCGGCGACGGCCACGTCGAGCGGGGTGAGGTCGCGCGCCGCGGCGTACTTCTCGAAGGCCTCGATGCGGTCCCAGTCGGCGTTCCTCAGCCACGAAGACCGGGCCGGGTCGAGCGCGGCGCGCGATCCCGCCGGCGCATCGGCGCCGCGCTTGTACTTGCCCGTCAGCAGGCCGTACTCCAGCGGGAAGAACGGCAGCAGGCCGAGGCCGAACTGGGTCGCGGCCGGCACGACCTCCGCCTCGACCGTGCGGTCGAGCAGCGAGTAGCGGTTCTGCACCGAGACGAACGCCTCGAGGCCGGCGGAGCGGGCCGTCCAGGCGGCGTCGGCGACCTGCCAGCCGGCGAAGTTCGAGCAGCCGACGTACCGGACCTTGCCCTCGCGGACCAGGTCGGTGAGCGCGGACAGCGTCTCCTCGATCGGCGTCACGCCGTCGGGCTCGTGCAGCTGGTAGAGGTCGATGTGGTCGGTCCTCAGCCGCCGCAGGGACGCCTCGACCGCACGGCGTACGTAGCGGCGCGAGGCGCGCGCGCCGAAGTCGGCACCGTTCGCGCCACGCATGTCCATGCCGAACTTGGTCGCGACCACGAAGTCGTCGCGCTGCCCCTGCAGCGCCTCACCGAGCAGCTCCTCGCTGGCGCCGGCCGGATCGCCGTAGATGTCCGCCGTGTCGAGCAGCGTCACGCCGACGTCGCGCGCCGCGGCCAGGATGCCGCGCACGCCGGCCAGGTCGACGCGCCGCCCGAACGCGTTGCAGCCGACACCGACCGCGCTCACCATGAGTCCCGAGCTGCCCAGCGGGCGGTAGGTCATCTCCACGGCAGCGACAGTACGTCGCGGTGTCACACCCAGTACGTGTCGTGGCGGAGCATGAATTCCGCCCGCTGCTCCTCGGTCATCTGCTCGCCCCTCGCGAGGGTCTCGAAGTAGTCCTCGCGCGGGCCGCCCGGCGCGAACATCAGCAGCATCGACGCCCCGCCACTGCCGCGGAACCCGTGCAGCCCGCCCTCGGGCACGTAGAGGAAGTCGCCGCTGCGCGCGGTGACCCACTCGCGCCCGTCGTACAGCCGCACCTCGCCGGAGAGCACGTAGAACTGCTCGGAGATGGCCCGGTGGAAGTGCGGGTCCGGCCCGGTCTCGGCGGCGCCGAAGGTCCAGCGGTAGAGCCCGAAGCGGCCCGCGGTCTGTCCGCCGGTGGCGAGGTACTCGCACGTCCCGCCGCCGCGGTAGGTGATCTCGGGCGGCTCGTCGTCACGACGCAGCCACGCCGAGACCTCACCGCCCTCGCCGTGGTAGGTGTCGGGCGGGTACGGCCGGGGCAGCGACATGCCCCCAACGTACGACGGTCAGCGGATGCCGGTCTTCCGCATCATCCGCAGCCCGCCGAGCATCCCCTTGACGTACTTGTCGTAGTCCTGGCCGGGCTTCGCGCCCATCACCTGCTTCTTCAGCACGGCGAGGTTCTGGACGTCGGTGTACTTGAGCAGGCCCTGGTCACCGTGCCGCGCGCCGACGCCGGACTGCTTCACGCCGCCGGACGGCGTGCCCTTGGAGGCGAACGCGGTCGCGAGGATGTCGTTGACGTTGACGTTGCCGGACTCGATCCGCCGGCCGACCTGGCAGGCGGTGCTCACGTCGCCGCCCCAGACCGAGGCGTTGAGGCCGTACTCGGTGTCGTTCGCGAGCGTGACCGCCTCGTCGACGGTCCGGTAGGAGTGCAGCGCGACGACCGGGCCGAAGGTCTCGGTGACGCCCGCGAGCATGTCCTTCGTGACGCCCTCCAGGATCGTCGGCTCGAAGAACGCCGGGCCGAGGTCGGGCCGCGGCCTGCCGCCGGTGAGCACCGTGGCGCCCTTGGCGACCGCGTCATCGACGTGCGACTTCACGCGCTCCATGTGGTCGGGCGAGACCAGCGAGCCCATGTCCGGACCGAAGTCGTACGCCGCGCCGATCGTCAGCGCCTCCGTGGCCGCGACGAAGCGGTCGCGGAACTCGGCGTACCGCGACTCGGGCAGGTACATCCGCTCGATGTGCATGCAGATCTGCCCGGTGTTGCCGAACGCACCGAAGATCGCGCCGTGGACGACCTCGTCGAGGTTCGCGTCGTCGAGCACGATCATCGGGTTCTTGCCGCCCAGCTCGAGGCAGCAGCCGATCAGGTTGCGCCCGGCCCGCTCGCCGATCACCCGGCCGGTCGCGGTCGAGCCGGTGAACATCACGTAGTTCGCGTTGTCGATCAGCGTCGGGCCGACGTCCGGGCCTTCGCCGCACACGACCTGGAAGAGACCTTGCGGCAGGCCGGCCTGCTCGAGCATCTGCACGCCGTACAACGGCGACAACGCGGTCTTGTTGTCCGGCTTGAGCACGATCGCGTTGCCGGCCATCAGCGCCGAGATGGAGTCGGAGATGCCGGTCGCGAACGGGAAGTTCCAGGGCGCGATGATGCCGACGACGCCCTTGGGCTGGCGGATCTCGGTGGACGTCGACAGCAGCGGCACCGGCCCGCCCCGCTTGACCGGCGCGAGCAGCTTGGGCGCCCGCTTGAGGTAGTGGCTCATCACCATCACCGGGTCGCAGGTCTCCTCGATCGCCATCCGGCGGTTCTTGCCGCTCTCGGCCTGGATCAGGTCGGTGGTGGTCTGCGCGTTGTCGAGGAACAGGGTGTGCGCGCGCTTGAAGACCGCCAGCCGCTCCTTGAGCGGGCGCGCCGCCCACTCGGCCTGCGCCGCCCGCGCGGTCGCGAACGCCTGCTCGATGTCAGCGGGCGTCGACTGCGGCAGCTCGACGAGGAGGTCACCGGTGTAGACCTCGGTCAGCTTCCACGAGCCCCCGCTGGTCGACGGCACGCGGGCGACCAGGCCCTGGAGGAACGAGTCGGTCAGGGTGGCGGGTCGTTGCAGTGTCATGTCCTAGTGCCCCTTGGATGAGATACGGCCGAGCACGAGGTCGGCGCCGCGCTCACCGATCATGATGGCGGGCGCGTTGGTGTTGCCGCCGGTGATCGACGGCATGATCGACGCGTCGCAGACCCGCAGGCCCTCGACGCCACGGACCCGGAGGTCCGGCGTGACGACCGCGAGCTCGTCCACGCCCATCCGGCAGGTGCCGACGCCGTGGTAGACCGACGTGGCCCGGTTGAGGATCGCGTCCCGCAGGTCCTGGCCCTGGAGCGCGGCGCCCGGGTGGATCTCCTCCTTGACCGCGCCCTTGAACGCCGGGCTCGCGAAGATCTCGCGGGCCATCTCGGAGCCCTCCGCGAGCACCTCGAGGTCGGCCGGGTCGGAGAGGTACTGGAAGTCGATCAGCGGCGACGCCGTCGGGTCCGCGGACGCGAGCCGCACGGTGCCGCGGCTCCTGGGGTAGATCAGCGTGGCCAGCACCGTGAGCGCCGTCCGCTTGTCGACGTCGTGGCGGATCGGCTCGTCCTGGTTGGGCGAGACGTAGGCCCACGGCAGGAGGTGCAGCTGGAGGTCCGGTACGCCGTTGGCCTGCGACGTGCGCAGGAACGCGACGGACTCGAAGACCGAGTTCGCGAGGAAGGTCCGCCCGGGCCGCAACGTCTCCATCAGCACCCCCTTGGCGAAGTACGCCGGGGTGCCGCGCATCTTCGTCGACGTGACGTGGAAGGTCAGCGCGTGGAACAGGTGGTCGTGGAGGTTGTCGCCCACGGGCAGGTCGCCGAGCACGTCGATGCCGTGGTCGCGCAGGTGCTGCGCGGGTCCGATGCCGGACAGCATCAGCAGCTGCGCGGAGCCCACGAAGCCCGCCGAGAGGATGACCTCCCTACCGGCGCGGACGGTGCGCTGCGAGCCGTCCTTGTCGGTGACCTCGACGCCGGTCGCGCGGCCGTTATCGATGACGACCTTGCGGACCAGCACCTCGGTCTGCAGCTCCAGCGTCGGCACGTCGAGGTGGTGGAGGTACCCGCGGGACGCCGAGTAGCGCAAGCCGCGCGCGGCGTTCTGCTGCATCCGGCTGACGCCCTCCTGCGAGGCGGCGTTGTAGTCGTCGAGCACGGGCACGCCGAGTGCCTGCGACGTCGCCTCGAGGAACTGCAGCGAGCCCTCCTGCGGGATCCCGTTGCGGGTCACCTTGATCGGGCCGCCGGCGCCGCGGTAGTCGTTCGCGCCGTCCTCGAAGTCCTCCATCCGGCGGTACGCCGCGTTGACCTCGTCCGCCGACCAGCCGGTGTTGCCCTCGGCCGCCCAGGAGTCGTAGTTCGCACGGTTGCCACGCACATAGACCATGCCGTTGATGGAGCTCGAGCCGCCGACCACCTTGCCGCGCGGCACCGGCATCCTCCGGTCCAGCATGTGCTTCTGCGGGGTGGAGTAGAGGCCCCAGTCCACGCGCGCCTTGAGCTTCGGCTCGGCGTGCATGGGGCCGATCATCCCGGGCTTCTTCACGAGGTACTGCTGGTCGCTCTTGCCGGCCTCGAGCACGATCACGCTCGCCCCGGACTGCGCGAGCCGGCCCGCGATCGTGGCTCCGGAGCTCCCCGATCCGACCACGACGTAGTCGGCCTCGTTGCGGTACGACGACTTCTTCGCCACGTGCTACCTCTGCTTCACATACCGAGAGAATGTGCGGATCGCCATACTGTAACAAGTTCTAGTTCTCCAGCGCGAGAGGATGCACCGGTGAAGATCCTGTCGATCCAGTCCTCGGTGGCGTACGGCCACGTCGGCAACTCCGCCGCGGTCTTCCCGCTCCAGCGGCTGGGTCACGAGGTCTGGCCGGTCCTCACCGTGCACTTCTCCAACCACACCGGGTACGGCGCCTGGCGCGGCCCGCTGCTGGCCCCCGAGGACGTGCGCGAGGTGATCGCCGGGATCGACGACCGGGGCGTGCTGGGCGAGGCGGACGCGGTGCTGTCCGGGTACCAGGGCGACCCGGCCGTCGGAGGCGTCATCCTGGACGCCGTGGCGCGGGTGAAGGAGCTGAACCCGGACGCCGTCTACTGCTGCGACCCGGTGATGGGCGACGTCGGCCGCGGCATGTTCGTGCGGCCGGGCATCCCGGAGTTCATGCGCGACACCGTCGTACCGCAGGCGGACATCCTCACGCCGAACCACTTCGAGCTCGACTTCCTCGCCGGCCGCTCGACCTCGACCCTGCCGGACATCCTGATCGCCGTCGACGAGGTCCGCGACCGCGGCCCGCGTGACGTGCTGGTCACCAGCGTCATCCACGGCGACGTGCCGGACGGGAGGCTGGACATGGTCGCGGTGTCCGGCGACGGCGCCTGGGCCGTCGAGACGCCGCTGCTCCCGATCACCCCGAACGGCTGCGGCGACGTGACCGCCGCGCTCTACCTCGCGCACCTGCGCAGCACCGGCTCCGCCCCGACCGCGCTCGCGCGGGTCGCCGGCACCGTCTTCGCCGTCCTCGAGCAGACCATCGCGGCCGGCACCCGCGAGATCCAGCTGGTCGCGGCGCAGGACGCGATCGCCGACCCGCCGGCGACGTTCGAGGTGCGGCGGCTTCGCTAGCCGTACGGCCCGCTGGACGACTGCCAGAGCCGGCTCGGGCGACAGCCTCCGCTCACGACGCGCTTGTACCGCTCCATCCCGATGACGACCTCGGGGTGCGCGTTCAGCACGTGCAGCAGCGCCGTCGTCCCCGAGCGGGCGAGACCGACGAGGAAGAGGAGCCGTGGCGTGGTCACCGAGGAGGCAGCCTGGGACGACCGCCCACGCACCTTCGGGTCGGGACGAGAGCCGGTGACAGGAATCGAACCCGCGACATCGTCTTTACAAGAGACGCGCTCTACCAACTGAGCTACACCGGCAGCGCGCACATCCTAGGAGACGCTCAGCTCATCCCGCCGTCGTGGGCGATGATCGCGCCGGTGACCATCCGCGCGGCCGGCGACGCCAGCCAGACGATGGTCTCGCCGATCTCCGCCGGCGTGATGGCGCCGCCGGGGAGCATCATCATCAGCCGGTCCGCGACCCGGGTGTCGAGGTCGTCGGTGAGCTTGTGGAACACCTGCTCGACGATCGGGGTGTCCACCGTGCCGGGGCAGATCGCGTTCACGCGGATGCCCTCGGGTGACAGCTCCAGGGCGAGCGCCTTGGTGAGCTGCGTGAGCCCGCCCTTGGCGGCGGCGTACGCCGTGGCGTACGGCTGGGCGACGTTGCCGGCGACCGACGAGACGTTCACGATGTTGCCGCCGCCGGCACGGATGTGCGGCAGCGCCGCCTGGATGAGGAAGAACGGGCCCTTGAGGTCGACCGCGTGCACGCGGTCCCACTCCTCCTCGGTCACGGTCTCGATCCGGCCGAACTGGACGATGCCGGCCACGTTCGCCAGCACGTCGATGCGGCCGTGCACCGCGCAGGTCTCGATCGCGGCGTCGACCGCGGCCCGGTCGCCGACGTTGCAGGGCACGTAGGTCACGCCGTCCGGGACGGTGTCGTTGATGTCCAGACCGAACACGGTGTCCCCGAGGTCGCGGAACAGCTCCGCGGTGGCGCGGCCGATGCCGGAGGCGGCCCCGGTGATGACGACGACGCGGTTGCCAGGCTGGTTCATGCGAGCCCCTTCAGAGGGTGATGGTGAGGTGGTGGTCGAGGTGGCCGGAGCGACCGATGCCGAAGCGGCGCTCCAGGAACTTCCAGCCGCGCTCGCCGCCGATGAAGGTGTCGACGTAGGTGCCGGTGATGATTGGCTGGAGCGGCACGTCGGGCAGCGCCTGGAACACCAGGTACGTCGACGTCACCGTCACGGTGCCGTCCGCGGCCGGCTCGTCGAAGGTGGTGTTCGCGACGACGTGCTGGGTGCCGGGGGTCCCGTCGTCGTGGAGCCTGACCAGGCCGGCGTACAGCCGCTCGACCTCGGCGGCACCCGTGGCGATCGTCGTGCCGTCCTCGGTCCTCAGCACGGCGTCGGCCATCAGGACCCCGACGCCCGCGAAGTCACCGGCGTCGATGAGCCGGCAGTACGTCGCGAGCAGGCCGCGGATGCGGTCGCCGTCGGTGAGCTGCACGGACGGGACGGTACTAGAACAGGTTCTATTTGGGAACTTGAACGATGGTTGAAGTTCCGTCAGGGTGGAACGCATGACGCAGCTGACCATCGGGCACCTCGCCGAGCGCGCCGGGGTGGCGACCTCGGCCATCCGGTTCTACGAGTCCAGGGGGCTGATCTCCTCGGTGCGCACCACCGGCAACCAGCGCCGCTACGAGCAGTCCACGCTGCGGCGGATCGCGTTCATCCGGACGGCGCAGCGCGTCGGCCTCTCCCTCGAGGAGATCGGCGAGGCGCTGGCCACGCTCCCGGACGGGCGGACGCCGACCAAGGCGGACTGGAGCCGGCTCAGCCAGGCCTGGCGGCCGCGCCTCGACGAGCAGATCGAGCGGATCCAGCGGCTCCGCGACCGGCTCGACAGCTGCATCGGCTGCGGCTGCCTGAGCCTCAAGACGTGCGCGCTCAGCAACCCCGGTGACGAGATGGCGGCGTACGGGCCGGGCCCCGTCTTCCTGGAGCCCAGGGGCGCTCGCCGGTGACGCTCCTGCACGAGCCGCACCACGACGGCTCGCCGCTGTACGTCCCCGACGACGCGCCCGCGCCCGGTGCGGAGGTGCTGGTCCGGCTGCGCACGAGCGCCGCCGACCCTGTGGACCGCGTGTGGGTGCGCACGTCGTACGACGCGGAGCCGACGTACCACCCGTGCGTCGAGTCGTCCCGCGACGAGCACACGGTCTGGTGGGAGGCCCGGCTGCCGGTCCACAACCCCGTCACCCACTACCGCTTCCTGCTGGCGACGTCGGCGACCGACGGGCCGGGCCGGCAGCGCTGGCTGACCGGTGCCGGCGTGGTGGAGCACGACCCACCGGACGCGTTCGACTTCCGGCTCAGCTCGCACCGCCCGCCGCCGGACTGGGCGCGGGACGCGGTGGTCTACCAGGTGTTCCCGGACCGGTTCGCGCGCTCGGCGGCCGCGGGCGAGCGCGAGGTCCCGCCGTGGGCCGAGGCGGCCGGCTGGGACGACGAGGTGGTGTTCGAGCTCTCCGACCCGCGCACGGCGGTCCAGTACTTCGGCGGTGACCTGGACGGGATCACCGAGCACCTCGACCACCTCGCCCGGCTCGGGGTGACGGTCGTCTACACGACGCCGGTCTTCCCCGGCGAGAGCAACCACCGCTACAACGCCTCCACCTTCGACGAGATCGACCCGTGGCTCGGTGGCGACGCGGCGTACGCCCGGCTCGCGGCCGCCGTGCACGACCGCGGCTGGCGGATCCTCGGCGACCTCACCACCAACCACACCGGCGACACCCACGAGTGGTTCGTCGCGGCCCGGGACGTGCCCGGGGCCCCGACGCGGTCCTTCTACCACTTCCTGCCCGACGGCTCCTACGAGTGCTGGATGGGGTACGCCACGCTCCCCAAGCTCAACCACGCCGATCCGGCGCTGCGTGCCGCGATGGTCGACGGGCCGGGGTCCGTGGTGGCGCGGTGGCTGCGGCCGCCGTTCGACCTCGACGGCTGGCGCATCGACGTCGCGAACATGACCGGCCGGCTCGGTGCGGTCGACATCAACCACGAGGTCGCGCGGCTGGTCCGCCGGACCGCGGAGGCGGAGCGCGCGGACGCGTTCGTGATCGGTGAGCACAACCACGACGCCTCGGCCGACCTCGACGGCGACGGCTGGCACGCGACCATGAACTACTCCGGGTTCTCCTGGCCGGTGTGGTCGTGGCTGCGCGACCCGGGCTCGCCGGCGAGGCCGTTCGGGCGGCCCGTGCCCGTGCCACGGCGCGACGGCCCGGCCGTGGTCCGCGGCCTGCGCGAGTGGCAGGGCCGGTACGGCTGGCGGGCGACGACCGCGTCCTGGAACATCCTCGGCTCCCACGACAGCGCGCGGATCCGCACCCTCACCGGCTCCGGGGCCGCGCACCGGGTCGCGGCCGGGCTGCAGTTCGCGCTGCCGGGCGTGCCGATGCTGTTCGCCGGTGACGAGATCGGGCTCGAGGGCGTGACCGGCGAGGACGCGCGCCGGCCGTTCCCGTGGGCGCACCCCGAGGCGTGGGACGACGCCACGCTCGCGACGTACGCCGGGCTCGCGCGGCTGCGTCACGAGCAGCCGGCGCTGCGCCGCGGCGGGCTGCGCTGGGCGCACGTCGGCGACGACGTGCTGGTGTTCGCTCGCGAGCACCCGTCCGGGTCCGTCCTGGTCGCCGCGCGCCGCTCGGCCGCGCCCGCCGTGGACCTGCCGGCGGGTCCGCTCGGCTTCGCAGGCGGCACGCTGCTGCTGACGACCGGCGCCGACGGGGACCTGGCCGAGCGCGACGGCGTGGTCACGGTCCCGGCCACCGACGGACCGGCGGTGTCGTTCTGGAGGCTCTAGCCTGAGCGGCATGCGGATCGTCGCGAACCGTGCCGACCCGGCGCTGCTGACCCTGCCGTGGTCGCTGCCGCTGGACCAGTGGACCGAGCACGTCGTGCAGCTGCCGCGCGGCCTGTCGCGGCACGTGGTGCGGATCGTCCGGCTCGGCGACGCGACGTACGCGGTCAAGGAGACCACCGAGGAGATGGCGTTCCGGGAGTACCGGACGCTGCGCGACCTCCAGCGGATCGGGCTGCCGGCCGTGCACCCGCAGGGCGTCGTGACCGGCCGGCTCGACGCGCACGGCGAGGAGCTGCCGTCCGCGCTGCTGACCCAGCACCTGCAGTTCTCGCTGCCGTACCGCAGCCTCTTCGCCCACGGCCTCAGCGCCGACAGCCTGCCGGCCCTGGTCGACGCGATGGTGGTGCTGCTGGTCCGGTTGCACCTCGCCGACTTCTACTGGGGCGACGTGTCGCTCTCGAACGTGCTGTTCCGCCGCAACGCCGGCGGCTTCGCGGCGTACCTCGTGGACGCGGAGACCGGGGAGCTCAAGACGAGCCTGTCCCGACAGCTGCGCGAGTACGACCTGACCGTCGCGACCGAGAACGTCTTCGCCGAGCTGCTCGACCTGCAGGCCAGTGACTCACTGCCCCACGAGGTGCCGGCCCACGACGTGGTGGCCCTGCTCGAGGACCGCTACCAGGCACTGTGGGACGAGTTGACCGCGGCCGAGCAGTTCTCCCCCCACGAGATGTGGCGGATCGAGCAGCGGGTCGCCCGCCTCAACGAGCTCGGCTTCGACGTCGACGAGCTCGACATCGTCACCGACTGGGACGGCGAGCAGATCCGGATCCAGCCGAAGGTGGTCGAGGAGGGCCACCACCGCCGCGAGCTGCAGGCGCTGACGGGGCTGAACGTCGAGGACGCGCAGGCGCAGCGGCTGCTCAACGACATCGCGTCGTTCACCGCGCACTTCGACCTCGGCCGCGAGGACCGCAGCCTGGTCGCGAACCGCTGGCTCACCGAGATCTACGAGCCGGTCATCGACCTGGTGCCGCCCGAGGCCCGCGGCAAGCTCGAGCCGGCCGAGATCTTCCACGAGATCCTCGTGCACCGCTGGTACCTCTCCGAGCAGGCCGGCCACGAGGTCGGCATCTTCGAGACCGCCCGCGACTACATCGACCGGTACCTCATGGAGAAGCCCGAGGAGCAGCTCGCCGCCGACGAGTGACGCCGACCCGGCGCAGTCTCAGCTGAGACTGCGCCGGGTCGGCGTCAGGGACGGCAGACCCGGCAGGGCGTCAGGTGCCCGTTGCTCTCCCCCACCGGGTGCAGGTCGGCGCGGTGCGCGATCAGCGCGCAGTCGCGGCGGTGCATGGTGGTGCCGTCGCCGGCGGTCACCGGCAGGGCCGAGACGTCGACGCCGTCGTCGCGCAGGTTCGCCGAGCGCGAGGTGACGTCCGCGAGGAGCAGGAGGGTGTCCGCGAGCCGGCGCTGCGACTCCTTGGCGTCGGCCGCCAGCCGGGCGAGCCACGCACCGAAGTACAGGAACCCGCCGGTGAAGGTGAGGCCGAGGCCGAGCAGGCCGCCGGAGACCAGGTAGGACAGCTGGTCGTACTGGTACGGCGTGTTGGCCGCGCCGTACCAGCCCAGCACGATCACCACGAGGCCCAGGGGCAGCAGGATCGCGCCCGCCCAGAACAGCACCAGCTGCAGCAGCTGCCAGTGGTTGTCCTTCAGCGGCGCGGCGCCGGACGCGGAGCCGGTGCGGCTCCCGGCCCGCGGGAGCCCGACCGAGAGCCGTTCGGCGTCGGAGGAGGCGACCGGGGTCGTCATGTTCATGGTGGTCATCGGTCAGGCCTTTCGGAGGTCGGGCAGGCCGCTGTCGAGGCCGTGCGGGCAGGAGCCGGCGCCACCGAGGGCGATCACGCCGATCCTGCGGAGCCAGGTGCCGCCGACGGCGGCGAGCGCGATGCCCCCCATCAGGATCGCGCCGGGGATCGAGTAGAGCGGGGGCAGCCCGGAGCCGGTGAGCTGGCTGGGCGGCAGGTCGCCGTCGGCCGCGGGCGTGTCCCCACCCGAGGCCGGTCCGGGCGCGGTGCCGGACGGGGTGCCGCCGCCCGCGGAGGTCGGGCCGGACGACGCGCCGCCGCCGGCGTTGCCGGTCGTGCCCGGGTCGTTGTCCGGCACGGTGGTCGGAATGGTGATCCCGTCCACGGTCTCGACCTGGGTCGTCGCGGTGGCCAGCGTGATCACGACCCGCGGGGACAGTCCGGAGATCGCCTGGAGCGTGCTCTTGAGCTCCTTGGGGTCGTTGGGCAGCTGGTTGATCAGGTCGTCGATCGGCAGCTGGTGCAGCTGCTTCATCAGCGTGGAGGTGTCGATCTGGATCTGCAGCGCGGAGATCGTGCTGCTGGCCGTGTCGCCCTTCTTGTGCAGCTCGGGCTTCGGGAGCACCAGCTTCAGGCCCAGCTGCGCCAGCGCGGCGGCCGCCTGGTCCGGGATCGCCGGCGCGTCCCCGTGCTGCGGACCGGCGCTGTAGCCGGACGGCCCGAAGGAGAACTCCTGGCCGGCGACCGTCATGCCGCCGAGCACCGACCGCCCGGACGCGGTGTTCGCGGACCCGTCGCTGCCGCTGGTGCTCGTGGCGACGATGCCGTCGAGCGTGACCAGTCCGCCGAGCAGGGCGACGTCGCCGAGCGCCGCTCGGGAGACCGTGGTGACCTTGCCCTCCTGGACGACGTTCTGGCTGGACGAGGTGTAGCCCTCGAGGTCGACCAGCGCGGCGAGCTCCGGCGGTACGCCGGGGGTCGTGGGCGCCGGGTCGTCCGCCGGCGCGTCGGCCGAGGCGCTGGACCCGCCGGTGATGGCGGCGCCGAACTGCTGGAGCAGGTCGCCGGCCGACGGGACCCCGGGGAGACCGGGAAGAGTGGGGGCGCCGGGCGTACCTTCGCCCCCACTCCCGTTCCCACCGTCCTTGCCCCCGCCGTCCTGCACCTGGCCGTCGGGGGAGAACCCTGCCTGGGCGATCGTCCTGGTGTCGCTCGCGCTGGTGCGCATCACGGCACCGGGGAACGGCTCGTCGGCCTGCTGCTGCTCGCCGGAGGGCTGTCCCGAGTTCACCTGCACCGGGTAGCCGTTCTCGAACAGCTGCGGCGGCAGGTTGAGCTGCTCGCCGAACGTCTTCGCGCCCTCGCCGACCGGGTCGCCCGGCCACAGCCAGCTGGCCCGGCCCGCCGAGCTGCCGGAGTCGGCCTCGACCTTGGTGTAGCCCATCTCGACCTCGAACTGCGGGTTCGCCGGGATCGGGATGGTGGGCTCGTAGAACTCCATCTTCACCGGGCTCGCCATCGCGACCGAGCTGTACCCGAAGGCCTGGTCCGCAGCGGACGCCGCGGGCGCGCCCGCCGACACCGGCAGAACGATGCCGGCGAGCGCTGCGGCCGAGATGGGGATGAGGATCCGCTTCATGCTGCGCCTCCGAGGATGACGTCGGACATCGTGTCGAGAATCTCCGTGGGCTCACCGGTGGCCACGATCCGGCCGCCGGTCATCACCGCCGCGTAGTCCGAGACCCGCAGCGCCGTGCGCGCGAACTGCTCGATGCACAGGATCGAGACGCCGCTCTGCGCGATCTGCGCGACGGTCTCGTACAGCTCGTCGACGATCAGCGGCGCGAGGCCCATCGACAGCTCGTCGAGCAGCAGCAGCGCCGGGTCGGAGGCGAGCGCCCGCGACATCGCGAGCATCTGCTGCTCGCCGCCCGACATGGTGCCCGCGAGCTGGTGGCGGCGCTGGTGCAGCCGCGGGAAGTAGGAGTACGCCGTCTCGAGGACCGCGTCGATCGCGACGCCGGCGTACGACATCAGCGTGAGGTTCTCCTCGACGGTGAGGTTCGGGAACACCGACCGGCCCTCCGGGACCGTGCACAGCCCGAGCCGGGCCAGCTCCTCCGGTGCCGCACCCTGCACGTGCACGCCGCCGAGGTGGATGTCGCCGGACGTCGCCTTCTTCTGCCCGCTGACGACCTTGACCAGGGTGCTCTTGCCGCCGCCGTTCGGGCCGAGGAGCGCCATCACGGCGCCCTTCGGGACCTTGAGGTCGACACCGCGGAGCACCTCGATGCGGCCGTACGCCGCGTGCAGGTCGACGATCTCGAGGATGGGGACGGTCATCGCACGACCTCCAGCTCCTGGGTGAGGTCGGACGGCTCGGCAGCGGGCTCGGCGTCGGAGTAGCCGAGGTAGGCCTGCTGCACCTGGGGGTTCGCACGGACCTCGCCCGGCGGCCCGGAGGCGATCACCCGGCCGAAGTCGAGGACGTGGATGTCGTCGCAGACCGACATCACCAGGTCCATGTCGTGCTCCACCATCAGGATCCCGCGACCCTCGGCGGCGAGCTGGGCGAGCAGCTCGCCGAACGCGTCGGTCTCGGACTCGTCGAGGCCGGACGACGGCTCGTCGAGGAGCAGCAGCTTCGGCTCGCTGGCCAGGCAGCGCGCGAGCTCCAGCAGCCGGGCGGTGCCGGTGGGGATCGAGTCGGCGCGCTCGTCGGCGTACGCCGCGATGCCGACCTGCTCGAGCAGGCCGTCGACGTCCGCCTGGGCCGGGCGGACCAGGCCGCCGATCCCGCGGGCGATGTCGCGGGCGACCCGGACGTTGTCGCGGACGGTGAGCGAGCCGAACGCCTCGAGGCGCTGGAAGGTGCGGCCCATCCCCCGGCGGGCACGGCGGTGCACCGGCAGCCGGGTGATGCTGCGGCCGTCGAAGCGGACCGTGCCGTGGTTGGGCTTCTGGAGCCCACTGATCACGTTGAAGCAGGTGGTCTTGCCCGCGCCGTTGGGGCCGATCAGGCCGGTGATCCGGCCCGCCTCGGCGGTGAAGGCGGCGTGGTCGACCGCCGTCACCCCGCCGAACTGGACGACGACGTCGTCAACCTCGAGCAGCGACATGCGCGCCCACCTCCTCGTCCTTCGTGCTGTCCGCCGTGCTGTCCGTCGTGCTGTCCTCGGGGAGGCCCGCGGAGACGTCCCCCCGGATCGTGATCTCGTTGAGCGGCACGGCGTTCTCGGCACCGTCGTCGGCCCGGCCGCGCGGGAGCGGCAGCACGGGCACGACCGCGCGCACCCGGTCGCCGAACCTGCGGTCCAGCAGCCGGCCGACGGTGAACAGCTGGTTGGCGAGGCCGTTCGGGTCGCGGCCGAGGGCCACGGCGCCGAAGCCGAGCACCGCGAACACCAGCCCGGCCAGCTCGGGCCGGCTGCTCTGCAGCACCGGCAGCAGCATCAGTCCGACGCCACCGAGCGCCGCGCCGGTCACGGAGGTCACGCCGCAGACCACGGCGAGCAGCAGCAGCGGGAGGCTGTTGAACAGCTGGAAGTCGGCGGCGCCGATGGTCCCTCGCAGGCCGGCGAAGAGCCCGCCGGCCAGGCCCGCCATGCCGGCGGAGAGGCCGAAGAGCGCGACCCGGAACCAGCGCATGTCCAGCCCGAGCGTCCCGCACGCGGCCGGGCTGTCGCGCATCGCGATCAGCACCCGCCCGAGCGGGCCGCGGCGCAGGAGCAGCAGGAACAGCGCCATCAGCACGAAGAACGTCGCCATCACCAGCACGTAGCCGCCGAGGGAGTCGAAGGACCGGCCGAGCACCGAGAGCCGGTCGGCCTTGAGGGTGCCGTTGTAGCCGAACGCGAAGTCCGCCTGGAACACCATCTTGTCCATGAGCACGCCGAACGCCAGCGTCGACAGCGCGAGGTAGAGGCCGGTCAGCCGCAGCACCGGCAGCGCGACCAGCGCGCCGACGATCGCGGCGATGAGCGCGGACAGGAACAGGCCGTACAGGTTGGGCTCGTCGAGCTTGGCGTAGGCGAGGGCCCCGACACCCGCGAAGGTGAACTGCGCGAGCGACACATGGCCGCCGAACCCGGTGAGCAGCACCAGCGAGAGCATCACCATCGCGTACGTCGCGGCGGTGCCGACCAGCAGCAGGTTGGCGTCGGACATCGCGACGGTGAGGAACGCGACGAGGGCGATCAGCGCGATCCCCCAGCCGATCGACCTGGGGAAGGACGGCAGCGGCGCGGACACGATGCCCTTGACCTGGCCGATCCGCAGCTGCGCCTGCGGCATCAGGATGATCACGACGAAGAGGAACAGCGCGGGCACGACCGCCCGCAGACCGGCCAGGTTGCCCTGGCTGGGCAGGTACGCGACCGCGAAGGACTGGAGCACGCCGAGGCCCATCGCGCCCACGAACGTCAGCGGCAGGCTCTTGAGCCGGCCGAGCATCGCCGCGGCGTACGCGTTGATGACGAGCAGCGTCAGGTCGAAGTACGACAGCCCGATCACCGGGGTGAGCAGGATCCCGGCGAGCGCGGCGAGCGAGATGCCGATCGCCCAGGACAGCGACGCCACCCGGTCGGGCTTGCCGCCGAACAGCTGGAGCAGGACCGGGTTGTCGACCGAGGCCCGCATGGCCGTGCCGATGCGGGTGCGGTTGAGCAGCAGGTAGAGCAGCGCCGCGACCACGGCCGAGAGCACGATCGTGATGATCTGGTGGGCGGTGACGTAGGTGCTGCCGATCTGGACGCCCTTGTCGGGCAGGAACGGCGGGAGCGTCCGCGGCGCCGGCGGCCAGATGTACTGGGCGACGCCGATCAGGCCGACGAACAGGCCGACGGTGACCACCAGCGAGACGCTGACCGGGCCCTCACCGAGGCCCCGCGTGACGAACCGCTGCACGAACCAGCCGATGCCCGGCGCGACCACACCCAGGACCAGGATCAGCGCGAGCCAGGTCGGCATCCCCTGCCGCTGGCTGAAGTCCCAGAACGTGAAGGCCATGACCATGCCGAACGCGCCGTGCGCGATGTTGAACACGCGGGTCGTCGTGTAGGTCAGCACCAGTCCGCTGGCCGCGATGGCGTACGCCGCGCCCGTGAAGAGGCCGAGGATGGTGAAGGAGAGGATCGTGGACATCGTCTAGTTCCCGTTCAGGAGCGGGCCGCACTGGAAGCCGGCCGGGGAGACCTGGCTCCACTTGCCGTCGTTCAGCTGGAACACGGAGCCACAGTTGGCGGTGGTCTTCTGGCCGACCTGCTGGGGCACGTGCAGCCCGTTGCCGGTCCAGTTCTTGACCTTGCTGAGCGCGCTCACCAGCGCTGCACGGGTGAGCTTGCCGCCCAGCGCCACGGCCTGCTCGACGAACAGGCGAGCGGCGGACCAGGCGTAGAGGCCGTAGTAGTTCGGCACCGCGCCGGGCTTCACCTGCTGCAGCCACGCGCGGTAGAGCTGCATCTCCTTGACGCTGTAGTCGTCGAACATCTTCGTCGTCGACCAGGTGTAGACGCCGTTGCCGTTGTCGCCGGCCTGGTCGACGAAGTTCTGGTCGTAGATGGTGGCGTCCTGGACGAACGCGTCGAGGTCGAGGCCCTGCTGCTGCATGGCGTCCAGGAGCTTCACGGTGTTCTGGTACGGGCCGATGTAGACGACCAGCTTGATGCCCTTGTCCTTCATCTGCTGGACGTACGGCGCGTAGTTGAACTCCGAGACGTCGATGCCCTGGTAGTAGTCGACCTTCCACCCCGCCCGGTTGTAGGCGTTGCGGAAGAAGGCGGCGTTCACCGCCGCGGCGCCGGCGTTGATGTAGAGCAGCGCCGCGTGCTGCGTCGCGTCCTTCATCTTCGACAGGAAGTACCGCGGCATCGCGCCGTTCACCAGGCCCGGGTCGACGGCCTGGGCGGCGAAGCAGGTCGAGCAGTCGCGGCGCTCGGGGGTGGTCGTGGTGGAGCGGATGTCCGGGAGCCCGCAGGACTGCGCCGGGCCCGCACCGCCGGAGTCGAAGGCCGACATCGACCCCACCGCGGCGAACGCGTCGTCGCAGGCCTTGGTGTAGGCCTGCTGGTCCGCGCCGGCGTCCGCCCGGCTGTCGAGCAGCTCCACGTCGAGCTTGCGACCGCAGATGTCGCTGGTCGAGTTGAAGTACGCGGCGTACGCGCGGGTCGCCTGCTGGGCGGACTCGAAGATGCCCGGGACCGGCCCGGAGATGTCGGCGACGTTCGCGATCGTGATCGTCTTGTCGGTGATGCCGGTCTGGTTCTTGAAGCCGTTGCAGGAGCCGGCCCTGGTGCTGCCCGTCGCGGCGTTGTCGCCGGTGCCCTGGGTGCCGCCGGCCGGTGCGTCGGAGCCGCCGCCGGTGCTCCCGCCTCCGGTCGTGCTCGTGCCGCCCCCGGCGGTGGAGCCGGGGACGGAGCCGCCCGGCGACGTCCCGCCGTCGGAGCCACCCGCCGCGGTGCCCGCACCGCCGACCGCCTGCCCGCCGGTAGCGCTCGCGACCGTGCTCGGGTCGAGCTGCGAGCCGCACGCCGCGAACGCAACGCACAGGGCCGCGGCGGCGACGATCCGGAGCAGGCTACGCATCGGTTTCCCTCCCCGAGCGCTGACGTTTTCTGCCGTTCCAACGACCGGTGGGGGGCGAGGTGACGCGGAGCACAGTCCGGCGGTTCACAGTGTCTAGGCCTCAGCTGCTCGTCGTACCGCTGCAGGTGTACTTGGTGCCGCCGACCGGCACCCAGCGGCCGTGCTCGAGCTGGATGAACCGCCAGCACTCGCCGGTGTGGTGCGGGCCGACGTGCTGGGGCGAGTGCATGCCGTTCGCGGTCCAGTCGTCGACCTTGCGGAGGTCGGAGACCAGGCTCGCGCGCGTCAGCTTGCCGCCGAGGGCGGCGGCCCGCTCGACGAACAGCCGGGCGGCCGACCAGGAGAAGAGCCCGAAGAAGCTCGGCTCGGCGCCGGGCTTCACCTGCTGGAGCCAGCTCATGTACAGCTGGAGCTCCTTGTTGCTCGAGGCCTCCTCGAACGGCGTGAAGTTGATGAACAGCGTCGTGCCCTCGACCGCGTCGCCGCCGCTCTTCACGAAGTCGGTGGTGTACGCGGTCGGGTCGAGCATGAAGACCTCGGGCTTGAAGCCCTGCTGCTGCATCGCCTGGGCGAGCCGCACGAACTGTGCCGTGGCGCCGATCATCTGGACGTACTCGATGCCCTTGTCCTTCATCTGCTGGACGTACGGCGAGTAGTTGAACTCCGAGATGTCGATGCCCTGGACGTAGTCGAAGTGCATGCCGCGCTTGTTCATCGCGGCGACCTGGGTCTTGCCGTTCTCGGCGGCGGCGCCCGCGTTGATGTAGAGCATCGCGGCGTGCGCCGCGGCGTCCGGGTGGTTCTTGATCACGTAGTCCGGGACGGCGTTCTGGAACTCGTTCGCCATCGTGGACTGGGCACCGAAGCAGGTGGTGCACGCCTGACGGTCCGCGGTGACCGAGGCCGACCGGATGTCGGGCAGGCCGCAGCCCTGCGCGGTGCTCGCGCCGCCGGAGTCGAACGCCGACATCGACCCGACCACGGCGAACGTCTCGTCGCAGGCCTTGGTGTAGTTCTGCTGGTCGGCCGCGGCGTCGGTGCGGCTGTCGTACGCCTTGAGCTCGAGCTTGCGGCCGCAGATGTCGCTGGTGGCGTTGAAGTACGCGACGTACGCCTTGACCGCGTCCTGGCTCGCCTCGAAGAGGCCCGGCACCGGCCCCGACACGTCCGAGCTGTTGCCGATCGTGATCGTCTTGTCCGTGATGCCGGTCTGGTTCTTGAACCCGTTGCACGAGCCGGCCCTGGTGCTGCCGGTCGCCGCGTTGTCGCCGGTGCCCTCGGTGCCGCCCCCGGAGCCGCCGCCCGTGGTGGTCGTCGACCCGCCGCCGGTGGCGGTCGTCCCACCGCCCCCGGTCGAGCCGGGGACCGACCCGTCCGGCCCGGTGGCGGTCGACCCGTCGGCGCCGACGACCTGGCCGTCGGAGTTGACGGTCGTGCCGTTCACCTGGGCGACGGTGTCAGGATCGAGCTGCGAGCCGCAGGCGGCGAGCGAGAGCGCGACGAGCACGCCGACGGACGCCACGGCGGCGCGGGAGAACGGGACCACGGGGCCCTCCACACAGATCTAGAACACGTATCAGTTCTGGACCAACGACGCGGGCGCGGAGAGGTGACGCTCGCCACCCCGGGAGCGCCGATCTGGCTATCCCTCCGGATAGGTGAGCGGCACCCAGCTCCCCGTCTGGTAGGTGCCGTCGGTCTGGAGCGTGACCCACTGGATGCCGGCCGGCCGGCCGTCGCGGTAGGTCACGAGGCTGATGTCGGCGGGCCGCCGGGGCTTGCTGCCGAGCGCGATGGCGTACGCCGCGCCGCCCGCGGTCCCGGTCGTGTATGTGTAGCCGACCTCGCCGTCCGGGCCCTCCACCCGGTCCGGCCCGGCGCGCACGTGGGTGTGGCCGGCGAGCACCAGGTCGGCGCAGCCACGCTCCAGCGCCGGCGCGCCGAGGTCCGCGTCGTGGACCAGGATCGTCGTCACCCGCACGTCGGAGTCGCAGGCGGCGTCGGCGATCCGGTCCGCGACCTCGGAGAAGGTCAGGCCGGTCTCGTCGCGCCAGTTGCCGAGGCCGCTGGAGCGCGGGTCGTCCACGCCGAGCAGCGTCGTACCGGCCGGACCGGGCACCACGTCGCCGTCGAGCATGGTCCAGTCGTGCTCGGCGAGGTACTCGTGCACGAAGTCGCCGTGGTCGTGGTTGCCCGCGACACCCCAGCGGTCGAGCCCGTCGAACGCGGCGCTCACCGAGTCGAGCGAGAACGCCTCCCAGCTCTTGCCGGAGGAGGTGTCGTCACCGCCGTCGAACACGGCGGTGGCGCCGCCGGCGTCGGCGATCGCGCGCGCGACCTGGTCCATGCCGATGTTGTCGTGCCGGTCCGAGACGAACGCGACGACCGTGTCGCCCTCCCGCGGGTCGCGCAGCGGCAGGTCCACGGCGCGCTCGGCGGCGTCGGCGTAGAAGGTCTTGCTGGTGTCGTAGGTGTCGATCGCGCTCTCGATCAGACGCTGCGTCGAGGCGGTGGTGACGTCGCCGCGCACCTCGACGCCCTCGAGGCCGTCCGGGAGCGGTACGGCGGGTCCGAGGAACGCCGTCAGCGGCTCCCAGTCCTCCCCCGCCTCGACGGGGTCCTCGCCACCGGACCAGGGCTGCCACAGCGCGAGGGCCAGCAGCACGGCGACCACCAGCGCGAGCATCGCCTGCGGCAGCCCCACCCGGGCGGCCAGCTGACGTCGGCGTACCGGACCCACGAGCACCCAGACCGCGACCGGGACCAGGCCGATCCCCGCGCCGCGGATCAGCGCATCGACGGCCATGCCCCGCACGACGTCGGTGACCTTCTCGACTTGGCCCTCGGGCTGGCTGGCCAGCAGCGCGTAGCGGTGCACCAGGTCGTCGACCGAGGCGGCGTCGGTCTTGCCCAGCCGGATGTCGACGCCGACCGGGCTGCCGCTGTCGACGCGCACGTCCGGCACGACCGGCCCGGTGTGCAGCACCGCCGAGCCGCTGAGGTCCGGCGTGATCACGGCGTCGTGGCTGGCCACGACCGTCGTCCGGCTGGTGGTGAGGAACAGCAGCAGCGCGGCCAGCACGGCGCAGCCGAACCAGACCCCGACCAGGGACAGCCCGTGAGCGACCTGTCGGCGGGTCTCGACACGCCGGTCGCGACCTCGCGAGCTCGGTCCCGCGGCTCGCTCGACCACCATCAGTGGGTCCGCTGCCGCGTCCCCACTAGCGGCGCGCCTCGGCGATCGCGTAGAGGGCGATGGACGCGGCGACGCCGGCGTTCAGCGACTCCAGCGACGAGGCCATCGGGATCGAGACGAGCTGGTCGCAGGTCTCGCTGACCAGGCGGCCCAGGCCGTTGCCCTCGGAGCCGACGACGACCACGAGCGGTCCGTCGCCGAGATCGAGGTCGGGAAGGCTGACGTCGCCGTCCGCGGCCAGGCCGACCACCATCAGGCCGGCGTCCTGGTACGCCTTGAGCTGGCGGACCAGGTTCACCGTCTGCGCCACCGGCGTCCGGACGGCGGCGCCGGCGCTGGTCTTCCAGGCGGAGGCGGTCATGCCGGCCGAGCGGCGCTCGGGGATCAGCACCCCGTGGGCGCCGAAGCCCGAGGCGCTGCGGACGATGGCGCCCAGGTTGCGCGGGTCGGTGACCGAGTCGAGCGCGACGATCAGCGGCGGCTCGCCGTTCGCGGCGGCCGCCTCGAGCAGGTCGTCGGGGTGGGCGTATTCGTACGCCGGGATCCGCGCGGCCAGGCCCTGGTGCACCGCACCGCTGGTCATCCGGTCGAGCTCGTTGCGGGTGACCTCCATCAGGCTGAGGCCGCGGTCGGCGACGATGCCGAAGGCCTCCCGCAGCCGGGCGTCGCGCTCGGCACCCTCGGCGACGTACACGCCGGTCACCGGCACGCCGGCCCGCAGCGCCTCGATGACGGAGTTGCGCCCCGCCACCCACTCGGCCTCCGTGCCCGACTTGCGCTTCGGCCTGCGGGCCGCGGACTTCTCCGCGCGCTTCGCCGACTTGTGCGCCTGGTGGTACTCCCGGTCCTTGGCCTTGGGCGTCGGGCCCTTGCCCTCGAGCCCGCGACGCACCCGGCCCCCCGACCCCGCGGTCGGGTTGCCCTTGCTGCTCTTGCGGATCGCGCCCTTGCGCTGCGAGTTGCCTGCCACGTCAGTGTCCTTTTCGGTGGTCGAGTAGCCCGTGAGGAACGAGCGGGCGTATCGAGACCCCAGCCATTACTTCGTTCCTGCTTCCAGTGACCACGTCGGGCCGTCGGGGGTGTCCGTGATCGCGATGCCGGCGGCCTTGATCTGGTCGCGGATCGCGTCGGCGGTGGCGAAGTCCTTGTCCGCCCGCGCCCGGGTGCGCTGCTCGAGCAGGCCGCGGACGAGCACGTCCACGGCGTCGGTGAGCCGCTGGTCGTCGCTCGAGGCCGGGCCCCAGGCCGGGTCGGCCGGGTTCAGCCCGAGCACGTCGAGCATCGCGAGCACCTGCGCGGCCTGCGGTGTCGGGTCGTCGGCCCGGTTGCCGGCCCGGACGACGTCGAAGAGCACGGCCAGCGCGGCCGGCGTACCGAGGTCGTCGTTCATCGCGGCGACGAACGCCTCGGGCAGCTCGCCGGGCTCGACGGTGCCGGCGCGCTCGAGGAAGCTCTCGATCCGGCGGAACCCGACCGCCGCCTCGTCGAGCGCCTCGAACGAGAACTCGACGTGGCTGCGGTAGTGGGCGGCGACCAGGTAGTAGCGCAGCTCGATGCCGCGGTACTTCTGGAGCACCGCCGGGATCGTCAGCGAGTTGCCGAGCGACTTGCTCATCTTCTCGCCCGCGGTGGTGATCCAGGCGTTGTGCATCCAGTACGACGCGAACGGGCGGCCGGCCGCGCGGGACTGGGCCTGCTCGTTCTCGTGGTGGGGGAAGCGGAGGTCGACGCCACCGCCGTGGATGTCGAACCCGGGACCGAGGTACTTGCCGGCCATCGCGGAGCACTCGATGTGCCAGCCCGGGCGGCCGGGACCCCAGGGGCTCGGCCAGGCAGCCGTCTCCGGCTCGGACTCCTTCTTCCAGCCCTTCCACAGCGCGAAGTCGCGCGGGTCGCGCTTGCCGCGGGGGTCCGCGTCCTCGGCGGCCTCCATGTCGTCGATGCGCTGGTGGGTGAGCTCGCCGTACTGCGGCCAGGAGCGCACGTCGAAGTAGACGTCGCCGGAGCCGTCCTCGGCGGCGTAGGCGTGACCCTTGGCGATCAGCTCCTGGATGAGCACGATCATCTCCGGCACGTGGCCGGTGGCGGCCGGCTCGTACGTCGGCGGCGCGACGTTGAGGGCGTCGTACGCCTGGTCCAGCTGACGCTTCATGCGGGCGACGAGCTCGTACCAGCGCAGGCCCTGGTCGGCAGACTTCATGAGGATCTTGTCGTCGATGTCGGTGACGTTGCGGATGAACGTCACGTCGTAGCCGAGGTGGCGGAGCCAGCGCTGGAGGACGTCGAAGTCGACCCCGGAGCGGACGTGGCCGACGTGCGGCTCGGACTGCACCGTGAGACCGCAGACGTAGACGCCCGCCTTCCCCTCCTCGAGGGGAACGAAGTCACGGACTTCGCGGGTCGCAGTGTCGTACAGCCTGAAGGTCACCGGCCAAGTCTAGGGTTTGCGGGTGCGCCGCCTGACATCCGCGATCGTCGCCTCCGCGCTGCTCGTGCCGGTCGCCACGCCTCCAGCCGACGCCGCCCCCGCGCGAAGGATCGCCCACACGCAGTGGGACTCGCCCGCGGAGCTGCGATCGGGCGCGGCGAGAGACGTGCGCGTCGCGGCGGGACGCGTCTCGCTCGCGACGGGTTCGGCATCGGGTACCTGGACCTCGCCGTGGGCGGCGCCCGGGTTCGCACTGACCCGGCTGATCGCCTCGTGGTCCGCGCGCACGCCCGGCGACAGCTTCCTGCGGGTCCAGGCGCGGGGCCGGTCCGGTTCGCAGCTCTCGAGCTGGGACACGCTGGCGACCTGGGCCGCCGGCGACAGGTTCGTGCGGCGTACGACGTCGTCCGGACAGGCCGACGACCTCGCCTCGGTGAACGTCGACACCTGGGTCGTGCCCGACGGCGTCTCGTCGTACCAGCTCCGGGTCACCCTGCGGCGGGCCGCCGGCCAGGCTGCCTCGCCGTCGGTCGACGCGGTCGGTGCAGTGGCGACGCGGCTGCCCGACGTCTCCACGGTGCCCACGTCGCGGCCGGGGGTCGCCCGCGGGATCGTGCTCGACGTGCCGGCGTACTCGCAGATGATCCACCGCGGCGACTACCCGGAGTACGGCGGCGGCGGCGAGGCGTGGTGCTCGCCGACGTCGACCTCGATGGTGCTCGGCTACTACGACGCGCTCCCGCGCCCGGCCGCCTACGCGTGGGTCGGCGACCGCCCCGACCCGTGGGTCGACCACGCCGCGCGGATGACCTACGACTACGACTACGAGGGCACCGGCAACTGGCCGTTCAACACGGCGTACGCCGCGAACCTCGCCGGGCACGCGTTCGTCACCCGGCTCCGCTCCCTCCGGGAGGCCGAGACGTACGTCCGGGCCGGCATCCCGCTGGTCGCCTCGATCGCGTTCGGCCGCGGCGAGCTCGACGGCGCCCCGATCTCGTCGACCGACGGGCACCTGCTGGTGATCGTGGGCTTCACCGCGTCCGGTGACGTGGTCGTCAACGACCCCGCGGCGGCGTCCGACGCCACCGTGCGGCGCACCTACGACCGCGGGCAGTTCGAGAACGCCTGGATCCCGACGTCCGGCGGCACCGTCTACGTGATCACCGACGACGAGCACCCGCTGCCCTGACCGCACCTAGACCCCGTACCCGCCGTCCACGTCGAGCTTCTGGCCGGACACGAACCCGGCCCGGTCGGAGGCGAGGAAGCAGACGGCCTCCGCGATGTCGTGCGCGGTGCCGAACCGGCGCATCGGGATGTTCGCCCGGGTGATCGCGAGCGCCTCCTCGGACAGCTCGCCCGACGAGATCAGCCGAGCGGCCATGCCGTCGGTCAGCATGCCGGGACCGACGGCGTTGACGCGGACGCCGTACCGGCCCTCCTCGGCCGCCAGCGCCCGCACCATCGCCTCGACCGCCGCCTTGGGTGCCGAGGACAGCCCGTCGCGGACCGGGAAGCGGGTCGTCGCGGCGGTCGTCACCGCCACGATCGAGCCCTCCGACTCGCGCAGGTGCGGCAACGCCGGCTGGACGACGGCGAAGAACCCGGCCGCGTCGGCCGCGAGCTGGGCGGCCATCGTCACCGGCGCGACGGAGGAGAGGTGGGCCATCCGGACGTGCGGGCCGGCCGCGTAGACGAGCGTGTGCAGACCACCGTGGTCGGCGACGACGGCGTCCACGACAGCGGTCGCGTCCGCGGCCGCCAGGTCGAGCTCGTACGCCGAGGCGTGCACGCCCCACTCGCGGGCCGCTTCGACCGCGGCGGCGCCGGCCGCCGGGTGCGAGCGGTAGGTGACGGCCACGTGCGCGCCGCGCTGTGCCAGCAGCCGGGTGATGGCCAGCCCGAGGCCACCGCTGCCGCCCACCACGAGCGCGGCGCCCGTCCGTCCGCTGAAGTCGCCCACGGTTGCTCCCCTCAGTCCGTCGCCTTCACGTGGATCGTGTGCCAGCCGGTGGCGCCGTCGGGGACCGCCCCGTGGACCTCACCGGTCTGCACGGTCCCATCCTTGCCTGTCGCCCGCACCCGCAGCACGCGTTCCCCCGGCTCGAGGTCGAGCGTGACGGCCCACTGCACCCACGTGTCGTCGCTCGGCACCCGTCCGAGCCCGGCGGGCTGCCAGTCGCCGCCGTCGACGTTCACCTCCACCCGCTCGATGCCGGTGTGCTGCGCCCACGCGACGCCGGCGACGCGGGCGCCCGTCGCCGCGATGTCCGTGTAGTCGCGCGGCACATCGATGCGCGAGGAGATCTTCACGGGTCCGAGCTCCGACCAGCCGCGGTCGGTCCAGTACGCCGAGATGTCGGCGAACCGGGTCACCCTCAGGTCCACCACCCACTTGCACGCGGACACGTAGCCGTAGAGCCCCGGCACGATCGTGCGCACCGGGAAGCCGTGGTCGACCGGCAGTGGCTCGCCGTTCATCGCGACGGCGAGCATCGCGTCGCGGTCGTCGGTCAGCACGCCCAGCGGGGTGCCGCAGGTCCAGCCGTCGTCGGACGTCTGCAGCACCGCGTCCGCGCCGTCCTGCACCCCGGCCTCGCGGAGCAGGTCGGCGATCCGGACCCCGCTCCACCAGGCATTGCCGATGAGCGGGCCGCCGACGTCGTTCGAGACGCAGCAGATCGTCACCCAGGCCTCGGTGAGCTGCCGCGCGATCAGCTGCTGGTAGTCGAGCACGATCTCGCGGTCCACGAGGCCGTGGATGCGCAGCTGCCAGTCCTGGGGCCGGATCGCCGGCACGTAGACGGCGGTGTCGATCCGGTAGAAGTCGTCGGCGGGCGTCAGCCACGGCGTCATGTCGGGTACGTCGACGCGCGCGCCGGCCGGCACCCGCGGCACCGTGACTCCGGGAAGTCGCAGCAGCCGCCTGGCCTCCTCGACCTGCCGCCGGCCGAGGCCGACCGCGCGTCCGGCCGCGCCGGCGGTCACGCCCAGGGCGGCGACCACCCCGACCCGGAGCAGGAAGCCGCGGCGGGTGTGCGCGGCCGCTCCGGGGTCGCCGCGGTGCTCGGAGCCCGCTGAGCCCTCTGCTCTGGTGAGCGGCGCGATCAGCAGGGCCAGGCAGGCGAGCCAGGTGAAGAACCCGACCACGAGCGCGACGGCGTCGACGGGGGACGCGCCGCGCTGCGAGCCGACCGCCACCGCGCCGACCAGCGCGAGCCCGGCGTACACGGCGATCGCCGCCCACCACGCCCGGCGCGCGAGCAGGCCCGCCATCGCGAACAGCAGCGCCAGCAGCACCAGCACCGTGACGACCAGCAGCGTCTTGTCGTGCCGGCCGACCAGCTGGATCGCCCGCTCGACGGCCGGTCCGGGCGTCAACCGGATGACCAGCTCCGCGACCGCGCTCACCGGGTCGTCGCGGGTGGTGAGCACCATCGCGACGCAGTAGCTCGCGGCCAGCCCGGCGAACCCGGCCAGCAGGCCGGCCAGCGCCCAGGCGCCGCGAGAGGTCCTCACCCGCCGATTGTGGCCCAGCGGGCGGCAGCGGCGGCCGCTCGGGCATGATCATTCTGTGACGGAACGGATCGGCATCGGCACCGACGTGCACCGCCTTGTCGACGGCGTCCCGATGCACCTGGCCGGGCTGTCCTGGCCGGACGAGCCGCAGGGCCTCGAGGGGCACTCCGACGCGGACGTCGCCGCGCACGCCGCCTGCGACGCGTTGCTGTCCGCGGCCGGTCTCGGCGACCTCGGGTCGAACTTCGGCACGTCGGACCCGGCGTGGGCGGGCGCGTCCGGGACGGCGCTGCTCGCGGAGACCGCGGCCCGGGTCCGGGCCGCGGGCTACGAGATCGGCAACGTCGCCGTCCAGGTCATCTGCAACCGGCCGAAGGTCGGCCCGCGCCGGGCGGAGGCCGAGGCGGCGCTGGGCGGCGCCGTCGGCGCACCGGTGAGCGTCTCCGCCACCACGACGGACGGCCTCGGCCTCACCGGTCGCGGCGAGGGCGTGGCCGCGATCGCGACCGCCCTGCTCACGTCCTGACCCCCCTCAGGCGGCCGCCTCCTTGCGGCCACCGACGTGCACGACCCCGTCGACGACTCGGACGTCGTAGGCCGGGACCGAGACGTGGTCGTCGTCCAGGCACCTGCCGCTGCGCAGGTCGAACGCGTGCTTGTGCGTGGGCGAGGCCACGAACGGCACGCCGTCGCGGACGCCGACGATGCCCCGCGCCAGCGTCGACGCCTTCGCGTACGGGTCGTGGTTGCCGAGGGCGTAGATCCGGTCGTCCGGGGTCCGGAAGAGCGCGACCGCCTGGCCGTGCACGAGCGCGGTCGCACCGCGCTCCACCTCGAGCTCGGCGACCCGGCAGACCGGTTGCCACATGCCGAGAAACGTAGGGGGGCGGTGTCACGCCCCTGTTTCGCCGTGTGACATCCGTGAAAAACTCGGCGGGTGCCTGCCGCCGTCGTGATCCTCGCCGCGGGCGCCGGCCAGCGGGTCGGCGCCGGCGCCAACAAGGTGCTGCTCCCCCTCGGTGAGCTGCCGGTGCTCGCCTGGTCGGTGCGCGACGCGCTCGCCCTCGACGGCGTACGCCGGGTGCTGGTCGTGGTGCGTCCGGGCGAGCTCGACGTCGTGGCCGCGGCCCTCGCGCCGTACCTGGACGAGGCCGAGGTCGGCATGGTCGAGGGCGGCCCGACCCGGCACGCGTCGGAGTGGAACGCGCTGGTCGCGCTGCGCCCGGAGATCGAGGGCGGGCAGCTGGACGTGGTCGCGATCCACGACGGCGCCCGGCCGCTCGCGGGTCGGCAGCTCTTCTCGGCGACCATCGCCGCCGCGCGCGAGCTCGGCGGCGCGATCCCCTGCGTCCGCCTGTCCGGGCTGCTCGCGCTCGACGGCCGCGAGCTGCCCGCGGAGCTGGACGGCGTGCAGACGCCGCAGGCCTTCCGGGCGGCCGAGCTCCTGGCGGCGTACTCCCGGGCCGAGGCCGACGGCTTCGACGGGACGGACACCGCGACCTGCTGGGCCCGGTACACCGACCTCCCGGTGGCGGCGGTGCCGAGCACGCCGGCCAACCTGAAGATCACCTTCCCCGAGGACCTGGATCTCGCGCTCAAGCTCGGGTGAGCGCCTCCAGCACGCGCACGTCCTCCTCGGAGCCGACCCGGCGGGCGGCGGGCGGGGCCTCGACCAGCTCGACCGGGTAGCGGCGACGGAGCTCGGCGACCAGCGCGACCAGGTCGGTCGACGGCAGGCCCCCGAGGGATGCGACGACAGTGGCCGGCAGCACGACCGGCGACGCGACGGCGACCAGGCCCTCCCGGTCGAGGGTCGCGCCGACCAGGCCGTCCTCGACGACCTTGACGGTGTCGGTGACCGGTCGGACGCCGACCACGACGGCCGCGCGCTCGACGGCGCGGGCGACGCACTCGGCGATGAAGGCCGGCGGCGTCATCGGGCACAGCGGGTCGTGCAGCACGAGCGGCTCCTCCGCCTCGACGAGCGCCGCCCACGGCGTACCGGTGTCGATGGGCGTGACCCCGGCCTCGCCGAGCGCCCAGGCCGCGGCTGCCACCAGCGCCTCGCCGTGGATCAGCGCGAACGGCAGGTGGCCGCGGTCCTGCTCCAGGACCGCGCCCAGCGCGGGATGGGGGGCGTCAGGGTCCACGGTGCCCAACCTACAAAGACGACCCGTCATGACGACGAGGCCCCCGGATCGCTCCGGGGGCCTCGTCGGTGGAGATCAGGAGGCGAGCACCTCGTCGAGGAGGGCCTCGGCCTTGTCCTCGTTGGTGTGCTCGGCCAGCGCCAGCTCGGAGACGAGGATCTGCCGCGCCTTCGCCAGCATCCGCTTCTCGCCGGCGGACAGGCCGCGGTCCCGCTCGCGGCGCCACAGGTCGCGCACGACCTCGGCCACCTTCATCACGTCACCGCTGTGCAGCTTCTCGAGGTTCGCCTTGTAGCGACGCGACCAGTTGGTCGGCTCCTCGACGTGCGCGGCACGGAGGACGTCGAACACGCGGTCGAGACCATCCTTGTCGACGACGTCGCGGACACCGACGAGATCGAGGTTGCAAGCGGGTACGCGTACGACCAGGTCCTGCTGGGCGACGATCCGGAGTACGAGGTACTCCCGGTCCTCTCCCTTGATGGTCCGCATCTCGATGTCCTCGATGATCGCGGCCCCGTGATTCGGGTAAACAACCGTCTCGCCGACAGTGAAAGTCATATGTCAGGTACCCCTTCCTAGGTGTCCATTCTAACACGCGTCCGAAGCGGCTCCGACCGCGTTTGCGCAGGTCAGGGGCACAATGCGGGCTTGACAGAACGCGGGTCCATGTGATGGCGACCCTCCCGTCGCGCCGAATCCCGCACGGTTGAGCGGGTCTGGCTGATACTGCGGGGTATGTCGCCGACCCTGCGCCGCCGGAAGGACGCCATCGCCGCCCCCGATGCCGCGTCCCCCTCTCGCGAACGGCGCCGCACCCTGTCGCACACGACCCCGGTGCTGCTGCTCCGCGCCGCCCACCCGCGCCAGGCGCTGATCACCGCGGGCGGCCTGGCGATCGCCGCCGCGATCAGCGGGCGGCCCGGCCGCGAGGTGGGCCTGGTGCTCGCGACGGTGCTGGTCGGGCAGGCGATCCTGGGGTGGCACAACGACCTGGTCGACCGCCGCCGCGACGCCACCCGGCTGCCCAGCGGCAAGCCGATCGCGGACGGCTACCTCGACCCGGGCACGGCCTGGTTCGCGCTGATCTGCGGGGTGCTGCTCGTCGTACCCCTCTCCATCCAGAACGGCGTGCCGGCCGGTGCGGCGTACCTCGCCTCACTCGCGGTCGGCCTGGTCGGCAACGTCGTGCTGCGGCGCGTCTGGCTCTCCTGGCTGCCGTGGGCGGCGGCGTACGCGCTCTACCCCTTCTTCCTGTCGTACGGCGGCTGGGGCGGCGACGCGACCGGCAACCCGCCGGAGGTCCCGCTGGTGGTGCTGGCCGCGCTGCTCGGCGTCGGTGTGCACGTGCTGTGCGCGCTGCCGGGCCTGGTCGCCGACCACGAGGACGGCATCCGGCACCTCCCGCTGCGGATCGCGATGCGCATCGGCGCCACCCGCCTGCTGGTGCTCGCGCTCGCGTGGACGGTGCTCGACCTGGCTGCCCTGCTGGTCGTCGCGAACAGCGTCGGGCTGGCTCAGTAGGCAGGTCCGCCGACCGCTAGGCTGTGGTCCGCACATCGCCGCAGTCGACCGTGAAGGCATTGAAGATGCAGCTCCGCATGTCCGCCCGCGTGCTCGCCGCCGCCGGGGCGCTCGCGCTCGCCACCGTCCTCAGCTCGTGTGGCTTCGACTACGCGACCGACCGCGTCTACACGCCCGGTGCGGGTGTGAACGACCGGGACGCCATGGTCGACGTGCTCGGTGCGGTCGTCGTCTCGGCGCAGGACGGGTCCGGCACCCTGATCGCGTCGTTCGCGAACAACGACCAGGAGAACACCGCCACGGTGTCCTCGATCGCGGGCACCGGGGACGACTCGGACGTCAAGGCCGACTCCTTCCAGCCGATCCAGGTCGACGCGGGCCAGCTCGTCAACCTCGCCACCGACGGCGGCGTCGTGCTCACCGGCGACGCCATCTCCTCGGGCGGCCACGTGATGCTCGAGATCGGCTTCGGCGACGGGGACAGCGTCGAGCTCGACGTGCCGATCGTGCCGCCCTGCTACGAGTACGAGGGCCTGGACAAGTCCGGCGACGGCTCGGCCGCGACCGAGGACTGCACGGTCGAGTCGCGCGACGCGGGCGAGTAGCCGTGAGCCACACCCTGGTCCTGCTCCGCCACGGCGAGAGCGAGTGGAACGCCAAGAACCTCTTCACCGGCTGGGTCGACGTCCCGCTCAACGACAAGGGTCGCGCCGAGGCGGTCCGCGGCGGCGAGCTGATCCGCGAGTCGGGGCTGCTCCCCGACGTCGTGCACACCTCGCTGCTGCGCCGTGCGATCAACACCGCGGCGATCTCGCTCGACGTCGCCGACCGGCACTGGATCCCCGTGCGCCGGTCGTGGCGCCTGAACGAGCGGCACTACGGCGCGCTCCAGGGCAAGAACAAGAAGGAGACCCTCGACGCGTACGGCGAGGAGCAGTTCATGCTCTGGCGCCGGTCGTTCGACGTACCTCCCCCGCCGATCGAGGACGACGGGGAGTGGTCGCAGGCCGGCGACCCGCGGTACGCCGACCTCGGGCCCGAGATGCCGCGCACCGAGTGCCTGAAGGACGTCATCGAGCGGTTCCTGCCGTACTGGGAGTCCTCGATCGTCCCCGACCTCAGGGCCGGCCGGACCGTGCTCGTCGCGGCGCACGGCAACAGCCTGCGCGCCCTGGTCAAGCACTTGGACGGCATCGGCGACGAGGACATCGCCGGCCTCAACATCCCCACCGGCATGCCGCTGGTCTACGAGCTCGACGACACCATGCGGCCCACCGTCACGGGCGGCCGCTACCTCGACCCGGAGGCCGCCGCCGCGGCTGCCGCCGCCGTGGCCAACCAGGGTCGCTGAGTAGCGTCGAGCGACGAAGTCGCTCGATGGTGCGCAACCGTCAGGCGCCGACCGAGGCAGGGTTCTCGCCGGTGACGACGAAGACGACCCGGTTCGCGACCGAGACGGCGTGGTCGGCGATCCTCTCGTAGTACCGGCCGAGCAGCGCCACGTCGATCGCGGCCTCGACGCCGTGCTCCCAGTCCGCGGAGAGCATCTCGGCGAAGGTGGTGCGCCGGAGGTGGTCCATCTCCTCGTCGGCGTGGACGAGGGACCGGGCCTCCTCGACATCGCGGTCGATGATCACCTTCGACACGCGACGCACCATGTCCTCCGCGACCTCGGCCATCCGCTCGATGGTCGGGCGCATCGGTCCCGGTACGGCGACGTTCGGCACGCGCAGGCGGGCGATCTTGGCGACGTGCACCGACAGGTCGCCCATCCGCTCGAGGTCGCTCACCATCCGCAGCGCCGCGACCACGACGCGCAGGTCGCTGGCGACGGGCTGCTGGAGCGAGAGCAGCAGGAACGCGGAGTCCTCGACCCGCTCCCGGGACCGGTCGATCTCGACGTCGCCGCTGATCACTCGCTCCGCGATCGCGGGGTCACCGCTGAGCAGCGCCTCGGTCGCGAGGCGGACGGACGTCTCGACGTCGCCGCAGATCCCCGCGAGATCGTGGAAGATCGCGTCGAGCTGTTCGTGGAAGGCCTCTCGCATGGGCCCGAGCCTAGGTGGGTCAGGTGTCCAGCCGAGGCCGCAGCGTGAACGCCGGGTGAATATCTGGTAGGTGGTCCTCACGTGGCGAGCTCCGGGCGACCTGGCTCGTACGATTGCGGTGTGGATCCGACGACGCAGGCGTTCCTCGCCGCGCTCATCGGAGCCGTTGTCGCCGGCGGCGCCGTGCTCGCGTGGCACGTGAGCGACCGCCAGCAGCACACCGCCGGACCCGTCGAGGAGCCGGTCGTCCCCGTCGGTGTCGCCGCCGTCCTCTCCGTGCTGCGCAGCAGCGCGGTCCTCGTCGACGACAGCGACGTCGTGCTCAAGGCCTCCGCGCCGGCGTACGCCATGGGCCTGGTGCGCGGCACCTCCCTGGCCTCGGCGGAGCTCGCCGAGCTGGTGCGCCAGGTACGCCGCGACGGCCAGATCCGCGAGACCGAGCTGCTGATGAGCCGTGCCGGCACGTCGGCGCGGCACGTGACCGCCCGCGTCGCGCCCCTGGGTGCCCGGATGGTGCTGGCGCTGGTCGAGGACCGGACGCGGGAGCGCCGCGTCGAGGCCGTGCGCCGCGACTTCGTCGCCAACGTCAGCCACGAGCTGAAGACCCCCGTCGGCGCGATCCGGCTGCTCGCCGAGGCCGTCCACGACGCGGCGGAGGACCCGGAGGCGGTCAAGCGGTTCTCCGACCGGATGCTGACCGAGAGCGACCGTCTCTCCAGGCTGGTGCAGCAGGTCATCGAGCTGTCCCGGCTCCAGGGCGACGAGCCGCTCGACGCGCCGATGCCGGTGGACGTCGACGAGGTCATCAAGATCGCCGTCGACACCAGCGCGATCGATGCGGACTCCAAGCGGATCTCGATCGTCTCCGGCGGCACGCCGCACCTGGAGGTCTTCGGGAACGAGGAGCAGGTGACGGCCGCGGTCGCGAACCTCGTGGCCAACGCCGTGTCGTACTCCGAGTGCGACGCCACCGTCCTGGTCTCGACCAAGAGCGACGGCGACATGGTCGAGGTCTCGGTCGTCGACCAGGGCATCGGCATCCCCGCCGGCGAGATCGACCGCATCTTCGAGCGGTTCTACCGGGTCGACCCGGCCCGGCACCGTTCCACCGGTGGCACCGGCCTCGGCCTGTCCATCGTCAAGCACGTCGCGGCCACCCACGGCGGGGAGGTCCGGGTGTGGTCCGTCGAGGGCCAGGGATCCACGTTCACCCTCACGCTCCCCCGACACATCTCGGCCCGAGAGATCCAGGAGGCAGGCCGATGACCCGCGTACTCGTCGTCGAGGACGAAGAGAGCTACAGCGACGCTCTCGCGTACATGCTGCGCAAGGAGGGCTACGAGGTCGCGATCGCGGCGGACGGCAATGCCGCGCTGATCGAGTTCGACCGCAACGGTGCCGACATCGTGCTGCTCGACCTGATGCTGCCGGGCCTGCCCGGCACGGAGGTGTGCCGCCAGATCCGGCAGACGTCGAGCGTGCCGGTGATCATGGTCAGCGCCAAGGACGACGAGGTCGACAAGGTGGTGGGCCTCGAGCTCGGCGCCGACGACTACGTCACCAAGCCGTACTCACCCCGGGAGCTGGTCGCCCGGATCCGGGCCGTGCTGCGGCGCGGCCAGGAGCCCGACCTGGCGCCCGCGACCCTCGAAGCCGGGCCGGTGCGGATGGACGTCGAGCGGCACGTGGTGACCGTGGACGGTGCCGCGCAGCGGCTGCCGCTCAAGGAGTTCGAGCTGCTGGAGATGTTCCTGCGCAACCCCGGGCGCGTGCTCACCCGCGGCCAGCTCATCGACCGCGTGTGGGGCTCCGACTACGTCGGCGACACCAAGACCCTGGACGTGCACGTGAAGCGGCTGCGGGCCAAGATCGAGCCGGACCCCAGCGAGCCGAAGTACCTCGTCACCGTCCGCGGGCTCGGCTACAAGCTCGACCTCTGATCTCGGGGCGGGCGGTTGGCGGGATCCCCGGCTAACCGGGGATGTTGGCGCTTGGCGGGCATTGCAACGCCCCAAAAGCGAGGGGATCCCCGGTTGACCGGGGATCCCTGTGACGGGTGGGACTGGCAGCAAGTCGCGGATACGCGTCCGATTTCCGCGTGTCTGGTGTCGGTGGTGATCCCTAGGCTGGCTCCTGTGACCAGTACGACGACCCCGCCCTCCGCCCCCGACACCAACACGCCACCGGCCTGGCTGCCGGTGACGGCGGTCGCGGTGACGCTGGCGTTCTGGGCGTCGGCGTTCGTCGCGATCCGCCACCTCGCGGACGACTTCTCCCCCGGCGCGCTGAGCCTCGGCCGGCTCGCGGTCGGCGCGGTGTGCCTGGGCGTCGTGGCGCTCAGCCGCGGCCTGCCGCGCCCCACCGGCCGGCAGTGGGTGTCGATCCTGAGCATCGGCGTGCTGTGGTTCGGCGTCTACAACGTCGCGCTCAACGCCGGCGAGCGCCGGGTCGACGCCGGCACGGCCGCGATGCTCATCCAGGTGTCCCCGGTGCTGATCGCGCTGCTGGCCGCGGTGTTCCTCGACGAGCGGTTCACGCTCTACCTCGGCCTGGGACTGGCGCTGGCGTTCGCCGGCGTCGGCCTGATCAGCCTCTCGATGACCGGCAGCGGGGGCAACGACGTGGTCGGGGTGCTCCTCTGCCTGCTGTCCGCGGTCGTCTACTCCGTCAGCCTGATCCTCCAGAAGCCGCTGGTCGCCAGGCTCCCCGCCATCCACGTCGTCTGGCTCGCGTGCACGGTCGGCGCGGTCGTCTGCCTGCCGTTCACGCCGACGTTCCTCGACGAGGCCGCGGACGCGCCGGCGTCCTCGCTCGTGTGGATCGTCTACCTCGGCGTGTTCCCGACCGCGATCGCGTTCACGACCTACGCCTACGCGCTGCGCCACATGAGCGCCAGCAGCCTCGGGGTCACGACCTACCTGGTCCCGCCGATCACGATCGTGATGGGCCTGGTCTTCCTCGACGAGGCGCCGCCCGCGATGGCGTACGTCGGGGGTGCGCTCGCGCTCGTCGGCGTCGCCGTCGCCCGGCGCAAGCCGCGCACCGTCGCCGACGAGGTCTCGCCGCCCGCCTGACCTGCCATGATGCGCGGGTGGACGTCGTCGCGTACGCGCTGGCCGGTCTCGTCGCGGCCCTGCACCTGTACTTCCTGGTCCTGGAGATGTTCCTGTGGAACAAGCCCGCCGGGCGGAAGGCCTTCGGGCTCGACCCGGAGTTCGCCGACGAGACGAAGGTGCTGGCCGCGAACCAGGGCCTCTACAACGGCTTCCTGGTCGCCGGCCTGGTGTGGGGCATCGCCGGCCAGCGCGACGACGTGCTGGCGTTCTTCCTGGCCTGCGTCGTGGTGGCCGGCGTGTTCGGCGCCGTGACGGTCAGCACCCGCGTGCTGTTCGTGCAGGCGGTCCCGGCAGTGCTCGCGCTCGGGGCCCTCGCCCTCGCCCAGTGATCCCCCGCTACGAGGGGTCGATGCCGGACTCGAGCCAGCCGCGGAACGCCTCGAGGTTGTGGGTCGGCTCGCCGCGGAGCTTGCGCCACTCCCACTCCTTGCGGATCGAGGAGGCGAAGCCGAGCTCGAGGATCGCGTTGAACGACTCGTCGGCGTAGGTCAGCACCGAGCCGAGCAGCCGGTCCAGCTCGTCGGGCGTGACCGCCGCGAGCGGCAGCCGGCCGTCGAGGTAGATGTCGCCGAGCCGGTCGACGGCGAAGGCCACGCCGTACATGCGCAGGTTCCGCTCCAGCAGCCAGCGGTAGACGCGCTCATGGTTCTCGTCCGGTTTGCGGCACACGAACGCGTGCACCCCCAGCGCGTGCGATCCGACGTCGAGGCGGACCGCGATCTGCAGCTTCTTCTCGCCGGGCAGCGAGAAGGAGAACACGCCGTCGGCGACCTCCTCGAACTCCACCTCACTCGCGGCGAGGTGGTCGCGGATCACCTGCTGCGGATCGGATGAGCTCACACGGTCTCCCTGAGGTCGGCCCGGGCTCGACCGTAGACCTCCAGGACGCGCTCCGCGGTGCGCTCCCACGAGAACCGCCGGGCCTGCTCCAGGGCGCCCGCCTCGAGGCGGACGCGCAGCGCGTCGTCCTCGACCACCCGCCGCAGCGCGTCGGCCCAGGCGACCGGGTCGTGCCCGTCGACGAGCAGGCCGCTGCGGCCGTCGCGGACCACGGTCGTCAGGCCACCCACGGCGGCCGCGACCACCGGCGTGCCGGTCGCCTGGGCCTCGACGGCGACCAGGCCGAAGGACTCGTTGTACGACGGGACCGCGACGAGCGTCGCGGCTGCGCACCATCGCGCCAGCTCGTCCTGGGCGACCGGCGGGACGAACCGCACCACGTCCTCCAGGCCCAGCTCGCGGGACAGCTGGGCCAGCGACTCGGGGTGCTCGAGCCCGCTGCCGGACGGGCCGCCGACGACCGGCACCACCAGGCGCGAGCGCAGCGACGGCGTACGCCGCAGCAGCTCGGCGACCGCGCGCAGCAGCACGTCGGGCGCCTTGAGCGGCTGGATGCGGCCCGCGAACAGCAGCACCGCCGCGTCGGCGGGCAGACCCAGCCGGGCGCGCACCGTGGCCCGGTCCTGCGGACGGAACACGTCGAGGTCCACCCCGGGGTGGACCACCTCGACCCGCGACGGGTCGGCGTCGTACAGGTTGATCAGCTGCTTGGCCTCGAGGTCGGTGTTCGCGATCAGCATGTCCGCGGCCTCGACCACCTGCTCCTCGCCGATGATCCGGGCGAGTGGCTCGGGGGTGTCACCGGCGGCGAGCGCCTCGTTCTTGACCTTGGCCATCGTGTGCATCGTGTGCACCAGCGGCACGCCCCAGCGGTCGCGGGCGAGCGCCCCGACCTGTCCGGAGAGCCAGTAGTGCGAGTGCACGACGTCGTAGTGGCCCTCGGGCTGCGCGGCCTCGGCGCGCAGCACCTCGCGCGCGAACGCGCAGAGCTGGCCGGGCAGCTCGGCCTTGGTCAGCCCCTCGAACGGGCCGGCGTGCACGTGCCGCACCGTCACCCCGTCGCAGGCGGGTACGACGGGGTCGAGCGCGGAGCTCGTCGAGCGGGTGAAGATGTCGACCTCGATGCCCCGGGCGGCCAGCCGTCGGGACAGCTCGATCACGTAGACGTTCATGCCGCCGGCGTCACCCGTGCCCGGCTGGTCCAGCGGGGACGTGTGCAGGCTGATCATCGCCACCCGCCGGATCGACTCGTCCACGACCATGGAGAACATCCGACCGGTCCGGTTGATTCCCGCCTCAGGCGGCGTGGGAGCCGCGGGACCGTGCGACCGGCTCCGGCCGGCGCGCGAGCGCGGCCACGGACACGACCACCGCCGCGACGCCGGCGACCGCCAGCACGCCCTGGTCGTCGAGGCTGTCCCGGAGCACCTGGAGCACCGAGCCCAAGAGCGCGAGGAAGCAGACGGCGACCAGGCAGCGCAGCCACACCGCGCTCCGGCTCACCAGGCCGGCGCCGGCACCGAGGACGGCCACCGCCAGCAGCACCGCGCCCGGCCACGCCAGGGCGTCCACCCAGGGGGCGACGACCCAGCACAGCCCGCCGAGCAGGCCGGCCACCGCAGCCGCTGCACGCATCGCACCCACCTCCTCCGAGCAAGGACACGGTCGGGATCGCGGGTCAGTGTGCCACGGCATCCCGGGCCCGACCAGAATGGCGCCCATGGACCAGACCCGCACCGCCGTCGTGACCGGGGCGAGCAGCGGCATCGGCGCCGCCACCGCCCGCCACCTCGCCCGCGCCGGGTTCCACGTGTTCTGCGCCGCCCGGCGTACCGACCGGATCGAGGCGCTCGCCGCCGAGATCGGGGGTACGCCGGTCGCCTGCGACGTCACCGACGAGCAGTCGGTCGTGGGGCTGGCGCGGGCCGTCGGGGACCGGCTCGACCTGCTCGTCAACAACGCCGGCGGCGCGTTCGGGTCCGGGCCGGTGGCCGAGGCGGACAGCGACGACTGGCGCCGCACCTTCGACGTCAACGTGATCGGCCTGGTGCAGGTGACCCGCGCGCTGCTGCCCGCGCTGCTGGCCAGCGGCGCCGGCACGATCCTCAACGTCGGGTCGACGGCGGGCCGGATCGCCTACGAGGGCGGCGCGAGCTACACGACCGCCAAGCACGGCACCCAGGTCGTCAACGAGACGCTCCGCCTCGAGCTCTACGACCGGCCGGTCCGCGTCATGGAGATCGCGCCCGGCATGGTGAAGACCGAGGAGTTCGGCCTGGTGCGCTTCAAGGGCGACCGGGAGAAGGCTGAGGCGGTGTACGCCGGCGTCGCCGAGCCGCTCACCGCCGACGACGTCGCCGAGACGATCACCTGGATGGCCACCCGGCCCCCGCACGTGAGCATCGACGAGCTGGTGATCCGGCCCAAGGCGCAGGCCGCCCAGCACAAGGTGCACCGCGTCGTCTGAGAGAGTGGCCCGCATGCAGACCATCGGACTCCTCGGCGGGATGAGCTGGGAGAGCAGCGCGGCCTACTACGAGGGCCTCAACCAGGCGGTCGAGCAGCGGGTCGGCGGTCTCGCCTCCGCGAAGACCGTGATGACGTCCGTCGACTTCGCCGAGGTCACCGCGCTCCAGGCCGAGGAGCGCTGGGACGAGGTCGCCGAGATCCTCGCGGGCGCGGCCCGCGGCGTCGAGGCGGCCGGTGCCGACTTCCTCCTGCTCTGCACGACGACGTTCCACCGGGTCGCGGACCAGGTCGCGGAGGCCGTCCAGATCCCGCTGCTGCACCTCGCCGACGTGGTCGCGGACGCGTGCCGGGCCCAGGGCCTGTCCGAGGTCGGGTTCCTCGGCACGACGTTCGCGATGTCGCGCTCGTTCTTCACCGACCGGATCGCCTCGCACGGCCTGACCGTGCACGTGCCCGACGAGCGGCACCACGAGACCGTGAACCGGGTGATCTACGAGGAGCTCGTGCACGGCAAGGTGCTCGACTCCTCGCGCCGGACCGTGGTCGGCCTCATCGACGAGCTCTGGGACGCCGGCGCCGGTGGCGTGATCCTCGGCTGCACCGAGCTGGAGCTGCTGGTCCGCCAGGCCGACGCCGACATCCCGGTCTTCCCGTGCACCACGCTGCACGTCGCGGCCGCCCTCGACCGCGCGCTCGCCTGACCGACTAGATCAGCAGCTCCGCGATCCGCGCGAGGTCGGGCGTGAGGTGCTGCTCCGCGACCCGAGCGCGCGACCCGCACAGGTCGAAGTCGTAGACGTACCGGTCCGGCTGCGGGTCACCGCCCGGCACCGTCGTGAGGTCGACCCGGTCGACGAGCCCCGACAGCTCCCGCGCCCGCGGGTCGTCACCGTCGAGGTCGACCTCGCCGCCGGCCCGCAATCCGCCGAACCCCCCGGTGCGGCGCACCGCCACCCGGCGGCCGCTCGCGACACCGACCTCCGACCACGCGCGGCGTACGGCGTCGGCGTGCCCGCCCGCCGCCGCCACCGTGGCGGCCGCGAACCCCGCGAAGTCGGTGTCCGGCCCCACCGCGCCGCCAGTCAGCGCGTCGTACCAGACCCGGCCCGCGCCCTCCCAGGTCGTGCCGCCGATGGCGACGGCGGCGAGCTGGAAGGCACGGTTCGGGATGCCGGAGTTGATGTGCACGCCGCCGTTGTCGTCGTCGGTGTCGACGTAGTCGGCGAGGTTGCCCACCTGCGGGTCCTTGCCGAGCGCGGGGTCGTCGTACGCCGTGCCGGGGTTCGCCATGTCGCGCAGGGCCCGTGCCCGGACGCCGGGCAGGAAGATGCCGGCCCCGATCAGCCAGTCGGCCTCCGCCGGCGACTGGCCCAGCAGCCGCTGCTTGAGGCAGGAGGCGAAGACGTCCGAGACCGACTCGTTCAGCGCACCGGGCTGGCCCTGGTAGCGCAGCCTCGCGGTGTGCTCGGTGACCGCGTGGGTGAGCTCGTGGCCCAGGACGTCCACCGGCCGGGTGAACCGTCCGAAGACCTTGCCGTCGCCGTCGCCGAAGACCAGCTGGGTGCCGTTCCAGAACGCGTTGTCGTAGTCGCTGCCGTAGTGGACGGTCAGGTCCACGCGCGCACCGCCGCCGTCGTACGACGCGCGGCCGTAGACGTCCGCGAACAGCGCGAGCGCCCCCGTGATGCCGTCGGCGGCCTCGTCCACGGCCGCGTCACCGGAGGCCGGCTCGCCGGCGGAGCGGACCGTGCGGCCGGGCAGGGTCGTGTCGTGGTCCGCGGCGTGCACGACCCAGGCCGGACCGCCCGGGGCCAGGGCCGTGCGGCCCTCGAGGTGCAGCGCGGTGCGTCGCCCCCGCAGCGTCTCGTCCAGGACGAGGCTCTCGGGGGCCACCCGGCTGAGCAGGTACGGCGGCACGAACCGGCAGTGCGTCACCCCGACAGTGTCACCACAGGTGCAGGCGAGCGGAAGGCTCGCGCACCACGATGGCGTCGGTGTACGCCGTCGGACCGGTGTCGAACCGGACGTAGACCGACCAGGACATCGGCAGCCCCGGGATCGAGCTCATCTCCCAGTCGTAGCTGCAGGTGCTGACCAGCGGGACCGTGGTGGCGTCGGAGAAGTCGCTGGCGTTCGAGATCGTCACGCTGGTGGCGCCGACGGGCGGGCGGACCGAGAGCTGCACGTCCGGCGTGGGGGTCTCCGTCGCACCGCCGTTGATCGTCACGCCGACGGCTCCGCTGCAGCTGTCCCCGCCGACCGGCGCGGACCGGGCCGCGCCCTTCCCGGAGCCGTTGCCCGCCACCACCACGCAGCGCAGCAGCTTGCCGGCGTCGGCGGCTCCGACCGTGTACGTCCGGCCGTTGGCGATGGTGTCACCGTTGCGCTGCCAGAGGTAGAGGTAGGTGATCACCGGGTCACCGGTCCAGGTGCCGGGGTCACAGGTGAGCACCTGCCCGACCGCGGCCGAGCCGGTGATCGCGGGCCGGGTCGCGCTCGCCGGTGCGTGCCCGGACGGCCCGGCGACCTGCGTGCCGGCCGACGTGGAGGCGGTGCTGCCGGAGTCGTTGACCGCGGTGACCGTGCACGTCAGTGTCTGGCCGACGTCCTCGGAGAGGACGACGTACTGGGGCGCGGCGGTCTGCGGGATGGGCGCGCCGTTGCGCGACCAGGAGTAGCGGTACGTCGACGGGTTCCCGGTCCAGGTCCCGGTGCCGCAGGTCAGGGCGGTGCCGACGACGCCGCTGCCGGTGACCGCCGGGACGGCCGTCGCGGTGGGGACGCCGGTCGAGCCGCCACCACCGCCGCTGCCCGGGACGGTGAGGGGGAAGGTCGCGAGGGCGCCCTTGCCGTAGCCATTTGCCACGACGACCAGGCAGACGAGCGCCTTCCCGGAGTCGGCCGACGTGACCGGGTACGTCGTGGCCGTCGCGCCGGCGACGTCCGCGCCGTCGCGCTGCCACTTCGTCGTGTAGACGAGCTCGGGGATGCCGCTCCAAGACCCGGCGTTGCAGGTGAGCGTCTGCCCCACCGCGGCCGTCCCGGTGATCGTGGGCGGCACGTCGTTCGACGGCGCGTGGCCGGACCAGCCCGTGACGGTCGCCGGGGCCGACGTCGCCGACACCGGGCCGGCGGGGTTGGACGCGGTGACGGTGCAGGCCAGGGTCCCGGAGAGGTCACCGGAGAGCACCGTGTACGTCGGCCAGGCCGCCCGCGCGATCGGCGTCCCGTTCAGCTTCCACTGGTAGGCGTAGGTGTTGCCGCTGCCGGTCCAGGTGCCCTGCGTGCAGCTCACGACGCTGCCCGGCGACGCGCCGCCGAGGACCTCGGGCGCCGCGGTGTTGGTGGGCAGGCCGGTCCCGATGACCACCGGGGCCGAGGTCGCGGGGCTGCTCGCCGCCGAGGTCGGCGTCGAGGCCGTGACGGTGCAGGTCAGGCTCTGGCCGTTGTCGGCGGCGACCACCGTGTAGGTGTTCGAGGCGCCGACCGGTGTCGTGCCGCGCTTCCACTGGTAGGTGAAGGTGTTGCCCGTGCCGGTCCACGTGCCCGGGTCGCAGGTGAGCACCTGCCCGACCGCGGGGCTGCCGGTGATCGTCGGGAGCACCGTGTTCGTCGGCCCGCCCGGGTCGCCGCCGCCGGCACCGACGGTCACGGCAGCCGAGTCCTTCACGGTGTTGCCGTTCGCGTTGCTGGCCCGCACCCGGCAGGTCAGCTTGGCGCCGTCGTCGTCCGCGACCACGACGTAGGAGAGGCTGGTGGCCGAGGGGATCGCCGTCCCGTCGCGCAGCCAGCTGTAGGAGTAGAGGACCAGGTCGCCGCCCTCGTCCCAGGTGCCCTTGTCGCACGTGAGTCCCTGACCGACCGCCGGCGTACCGAGGATTCTCGGGGCGGTGACGTTCGCCGGCCCGTCGCCGGTGCTGCCGCCGCCGCCGTTGCCACCGCCACCGCCGCCACCGTTGCCGCCACCGTCGCCGCCGCTGCCGCCGCTGCCGCCGCTGCCGTTGCCGGGCCGGACGCCCTTGGCCCAGAACGTGTAGCCGCCGGTGTCCCAGCGCTGGATCCGGTTGTTGTCGGTGTCGGCGATGAACAGGTTCCCCGACAGGCCGCCGCCGTCCTGCTCGTGCTGGGCGATGGCGCTCGGTCCGTTGAGGCGCCCCGCGGCGCGGCTGGCCCGCGGCGGGTGCCCCAGCGTGCGGTAGAGCGAGAAGTCGTGGTTGGCGTCCAGCAGGTAGAGCGCGTTGTTCGCCATGTCGCTGACGGTCAGCTGGCCGTACTTGTCGACCGCGAGGCCGGCGGGCGCCGGCTTCGCGCCGCCCGACGGCCGCCGGAGGGTGTAGGTGTGCGTGGGCCGCGAGGAGCTGCGCAGGGAGCCCGCCTTGAAGGCGAGCACCTTGCCCTGGTCGGGGACCGCGACGTACACGAACGCGGGGCGGCCGGCCTGCGGGCCGCCGTACGTGATGCCGCGCGGCCGGCCGGGCAGCCCGATGGTCGCGACCAGGTCACCGTTGCGCGCGTACACCGACATGCTGTCGTGGCAGCGGTTCGCGATGTAGACCCGGTTGCCGTTCGCGGTGATGCCGCCGTAGCGCGACGCCGGCGTGCTCGAGTCGCACGAGCGCACCGGGTCGTGGTCGAAGTGCGCCTGCACGCTCCCGGACGGGCCGAGGAGGGAGAACCCGGTCTCGTAGTCGACCCAGATGTCGCCGCCGTTCGTGACGAAGAGCCCGTCGACGGCCTCGTCCTGGTCCAGCGGTACGCCGCCCTTGAGCTTGCCGCTGGACGAGACGCGGACCAGCTTGCCACCGGTGGAGAAGCCGACGTACGACGTGCCGTTGGGCGCCACCCCGATCGCGGTGGGGCTGTCGGAGGTCGCGGCGCTGGCGGCGTCCGGGGTCGCCAAGCTCGCGGTCCCGAGCCCCGCGCAGATCATGGCAAGGCCGACAAGGCGACCCAGGGGGGCTTGGGCGCGCACGCGCCGAGACTAACCGGGCGAGGGCCGTCCGACGGACGGTCTGCGGGGGCTGACTGGACCGCTTTTCAGGCCGGCGCGCGGTCCGGCGGGAACCCGCCGGTCGCGACCGGGCCCCACCGGTCGACCGTGATCCGGATCAGCGACTTGCCCTGGCGGCGCATCGCCTCGCGGTACTCGTCCCAGTCGGAGTGCTCGCCGGCGATGCAGCGGAAGTACTCGACCAGGCCGTCCTCGGCCTCCCGGCCGGGCATGTCGAGCACCTCGGCGGTGCCGTCGACCTGGACCCACGCGTCGTCCCACTCGTCGGAGAGCACCAGCACGGTGGCGGCCGGGTCGCGGCGCAGGTTCGTCGCCTTGGCGCGGTCGGGGTACGTCGAGATCACGATCCGCCCGTCGGCGTCGACGCCGCCGGTCACCGGGGAGACCTGCGGCCGGCCGTCGGCGCGGGTGGTGACCAGGACCAGGTGGTGCCGGGTGCGGACGAAGTCCAGGAGCTGCTGGCGGTCGACGCGGTCGTTCGTGGCGATCCTCGGCATGCCGCCACTGTAGGCAGGCTCAGTGCCGGGGCACGACCGCCGCGGAGCTCGCCTGGTCGGACCCGGACGGGTTGGTGCCGGTGACCAGGCAGGTGAGCCGGTGACCGCGGTCGTCGCCGAGCACCTCGTACTGGTCCTTCTCGGAGCCGCCCAGCGCGGCGCCGTCGCGGCGCCACACGTAGCCGAGGACCGGGGCGTTCCGCCACCGGCCGGGGTCGCAGAAGAGCGCGGTGCCGACCTTGGCCTTCCCGACGATCCGGGGACGTGCGACGTTCTCGGGACGGCCGACGTGACCGGTGCCGCCGCTGCCGTCGTCGACGGCGACCGGGTCGCTGAGCGCGACCTTGCCGGCGCCGTTCCTGTTCACGGCCGCGACCCGGCAGGTCAGGTCGTGGTAGCGGTCGTTGTCGGTGACGAGGTACTCCGGCGCGTTGGTCCCCGGGAGCAGCTGCCCGTCGCGCAGCCAGCCGCGCAGGTACGACGTCGGGTGCCGGCCGGTCCACGTCCCGTTGCTGCACCGCAGCACCGAGCCGGACCGGGCGGTGCCGCTGATCGCCGGACGCTCGAGGACGTACGGCGGCGAGTGGGCTCCCGGGATCGGGAACGCCTCGCTCGAGGTGGGTGCGGAGCTCGCGCCGCTCGCGGCGTGCGCGGTCACCGTGCAGGCCAGCTCGGTGGACACGTCCGCCGACGTCACCGTGTGGTCGAGGTCGTGGGCGCCGGGGATCGGCAGCCCGCCGCGCAACCAGGCGACGTCGTACGACGCCAGGGCGGCGTCCCAGGTCCCCGGGTCGCAGCTGAGCACCCTCCCGGCGTACGGCTGCCCGGTGATGCGGGGCAGCCCGGCGTTGACCGGTGCACCGGGGTCGCCGGGCGGCTGGGCGTCGGCCATCCAGTCGGTGGTGCCGAGGTGGTCCCAGTGCTGGATCCGGCCGTTGCCGGTGTCGGCCACCCAGAAGCCGTCCCGGAAGCTGCCGTCGGCGTTGTCGAACGCGGTCGCCCGGTCGAGGTACCCGCGGTCCGACGCGGCGTCCGGCGGGTGGCCGAGGGTGCGGTAGTACCAGTAGTCCTCGGGGCCGTTGTAGAAGTGCACGGCGTTGTTGGCGACGTCGACGACGGCGAGCTGGCCCTTCTCGTCGGCGGCCAGCGGGCCCGGTGCCGGCTTGCGGTGGCCGGAGAACCGCTTGATCACCAGCGTGCGGGCGGGCTGCGGGTCCGAGCGCAGCGACGCGGTGTTGTAGGCGTAGACCTTGCCCGCGTCCGGCACCGACACGTACATCCGTGCGGGCAGGCCCTTCACCGCCGGCGCGAGGGCGACGTCCCGCGGGTACGCCGTGCCCGGGAGGTCGACGCTCGCCAGCAGCTGCCCGTCGTGGCGGTAGATGCCGACCGTCGCGACGCAGCGGCCGGCGACGTAGACCGCGTCCCCGGTGACCTCGAGGCCGCCGTACCGCGCGGGGTCGTGGGCGCGGTCCACCGAGCAGGACCCGCCCGCCTGGACCGCGAAGTGCGTGAGCACCGTGCCGTCGGTCGAGAGCTCCGACACGCTGGTGCCGTAGTCGACCCAGACGTTGCCGTCGGGCCCGACGTCGAGGCCCGTGACCGGCTCGTCCTGGTCGAGCGGCACCGAGCCGGCGTACTCACCGGTGGCGCTCAGGCGTAGCAGCCGGTCGCCGGCGGCGTACCCGACGTACGACGTGCCGTCGTCGGCGGCGGCCACCGCGATCGGCCGCCCGGTCGACACCGCGACGGCGGGCTCGGCGCGCAGCGCGACCAGGCCTCCGACCACCAACGTCGTCGCGAAGCCCCCCGTCAGCGCACGCCGCAGCGCTCCCCCCACGTGTCCGAGGGTAGGTGTCCGGCCGCTCTCCCCGTGGCGTTTTCCGTGAGGTCGCGGCCCGTCGGGTTTCTCCGGCTGACCGGAGAAACCCGACCGACACGCCGACGCGGTACGGCGTGTCGGTCGGCTTTCCCACGACAAGTTCCGGCGCGCCGGGCCGACTGCCGTCCACAGGAGGGTGCCGACGCACGGCTGTCCCCAGGTCCGGATCCGGCTCGGTACGGCGTCCCGGCATCGCGGGATCTCCACCCCATGATGAATTCACCCCGGATCGTCCTGCACGACGACAACCTGATGACCACTGCCGACCTGCTGGCGATGGGCTACCACGACAAGGCGATCGCCCGGCTCGTCAAGCGCGGGGAGCTCGTCCGGATCCGCCAGGGCGCCTACACCTACGCGGCGCACTGGGAGCAGCTCGAGGAGCGTGGCCGGCACGACCTGCTCTGCCGGGCGGTCCTCCGGAGGGCTGTCAAGCCCACCCTGTTGGCCGGGCCCACGGCCGCGCGCGTCCTCGGTGCGCCCACGTGGGACCTCGGCGAGGAGATCCACATCAACAGCGTCGATCGCAAGGCCGACCGACGCAACGCCGGACGTCGTCCCCATCGCGGAGACCTGCGCGTCGAGGACACCACGATCCGGTCGGGGCTCCCGGTGACCTCGGGCACCCGGACCGCGCTCGACCTGATCGAAATGACCGACGAGGAGCATGCCCTGGTGGTGATCGACGGACTGCTGCGCGCCGGCGAGACCACCCTCGGCCTGCTCGAACGGCGAGCCCCGGGCATGCGCTACGACCCGAGGTCCCTCGCCGTACCTGTCGTCCTCATGCATGCGGACGGTCGCCACGAGTCCGCCGGCGAGACGCGCACAGCGGTCATGCTCCGCCGAGCCAACCTGCCCAGACCAGACCCGCAGTACGCCGTCCGCGACGGCTCCGGCCGCGTCGTCGCCTGGCTCGACTTCGCGTGGCCGAAGCTCGGGGTGTTCCTCGAGTTCGACGGCAAGGAGAAATACCTCCGCCATCGCCGCCCGGGCGAGAGCGTCACTGACTGCGTGCTGCGCGAGAAACGGCGCGAGGAGCTGATCTGCGGCCTGACCGGCTGGCGCTGCATCCGGATCACCTGGGCCGATCTCTACCGGCCGCAGCTCGTCGTCGCTCGAATCGTGGCGGCGATGCGGGGCGAGAACTGGGTCGCCTGAAGCCGAGCTTGTCCGCCGAAACCCGACGGACACGCCGTGGGCTCTCGGCGTGTCCGTCGGGTTTCTCCGGCTGACCGGAGAAACCCGACGTGTCGGGCGTCACCCAACACCGACGATGAGGGCGCGGAGCGCCCCAACAACTAGACTCGATCCTCGTGCCTACCACCGCTCGCACCGATCTGCGCAACGTCGCCATCGTCGCCCACGTCGACCACGGCAAGACCACCCTCGTCGACGCGATGCTCCGTCAGGCGGGCGCGTTCACCGAGCACCAGGCCGAGAGCGTGGCCGAGCGGGTGATGGACTCCGGTGACCTCGAGCGCGAGAAGGGCATCACGATCCTCGCGAAGAACACCGCCGTGCACTACGCCGGACCGGCCGCCGAGGGCAAGCCGATGGTCATCAACATCATCGACACCCCCGGGCACGCCGACTTCGGCGGCGAGGTCGAGCGCGGCCTCTCGATGGTCGACGGGATCGTGCTGCTCGTCGACGCGTCCGAGGGCCCGCTGCCGCAGACCCGCTTCGTGCTCCGCAAGGCGCTGAACGCCGACATGCCGGTGATCCTCGTGGTCAACAAGACCGACCGTGGCGATGCCCGGATCGCCGAGGTCGTGGACGAGACCTACGAGCTGTTCATGGACCTGCTCGACGAGAGCCACAGCCAGGACGCGCTCGACTTCCCGGTCGTGTACGCCTCCGGCCGCGCCGGCGTCGCCGGCCTGACCGCCCCGGAGAACGGCGAGCTGCCGGACTCCGAGGACCTCGAGCCGCTGTTCAAGACGATCCTCGAGACGATCCCGGCCCCGACGTACACCGAGGGCGCGCCGCTGCAGGCGCACGTCACGAACCTCGACTCCTCGCCGTTCCTCGGCCGCCTCGCGCTGGTCCGCGTCCACGAGGGCAACCTGAAGAAGGGCCAGCAGGTCGCGTGGATGAAGCGCGACGGCACGATCAAGAACGTCAAGGTGACCGAGCTGCTCGTCACCGAGGGCCTCGAGCGCAAGCCGGGCGAGACCGCCGGTCCCGGCGACATCGTCGCGATCGCGGGCATCCCGGAGATCACCATCGGCGAGACCCTCGCCGACCCGGAGAACCCGGTCGCGCTGCCGCTCATCCACGTCGACGAGCCAGCGATCTCGATGACGATCGGCACCAACACCTCGCCGCTCGTCGGACGGGTCAAGGGCGCCAAGGTCACCGCCCGCCTCGTGAAGGACCGGCTCGACTCCGAGCTGGTCGGCAACGTCTCGCTGCGGATCCTCCCGACCGAGCGCCCCGACGCGTGGGAGGTGCAGGGCCGCGGCGAGCTGGCGCTGGCGATCCTCGTCGAGCAGATGCGCCGCGAGGGCTTCGAGCTCACCGTCGGCAAGCCGCAGGTCGTCACCAAGGAGATCGACGGCAAGGTCCACGAGCCGACGGAGCGGCTGACCATCGACGCCCCTGAGGAGTACCTCGGCGCGATCACCGAGCTGCTCGCCACCCGCAAGGGCCGGATGGAGCAGATGGTCAACCACGGCACCGGCTGGGTGCGGATGGAGTTCGTCGTGCCGGCGCGCGGCCTGATCGGCTTCCGCACCGAGTTCCTGACCGACACCCGCGGCACCGGCATCGCCCACCACATCTTCGAGGGCTACGAGCCCTGGGCCGGCGAGATCCGCTCGCGCAACAACGGCTCCCTGGTCGCGGACCGCAAGGGCGCGGCCACGGCGTACGCCATGACCTCGCTGCAGGAGCGCGGCGTGATGTTCGTCGAGCCGACCACCGAGGTCTACGAGGGCATGATCGTCGGCGAGAACTCCCGCGCCGACGACATGGACGTCAACATCACCAAGGAGAAGCAGCAGACCAACATCCGGTCCGCGACCTCCGACAACTTCGAGAAGCTGATCCCGCCGCGCAAGCTCTCCCTCGAGCAGTGCCTGGAGTTCTGCCGCGACGACGAGTGCGTCGAGGTCACGCCCGAGCAGGTCCGGATCCGCAAGGTGATCCTCGACCAGAACGAGCGCGCGAAGATCGCCGCGCGGGCGCGCAAGTCGAAGTAGGTAGGGTCGCCCACCGTGAGCCACCCCACCTACGACCAGCTGGTCGACCTCCCGGCGTACGTCGAGCAGCCGGTGCCGATCGCGTTCGAGGACGTCAACGGGCACCTCAACGTGCGGCACTACACCGGCATCGCGAGCGAGGGCCTCGACGAGTCGCTGGTGCCCCTCGGGATCCCGCAGAGCTGGCCGGCGCAAGGCCACGCCTGCTTCTCGGCCGAACACCACCTCACCTACCTCGCCGAGCTGCGGACCGGCGACCGGATGTCGTCCCGGGTGCGGCTGCTGGGCCGGTCGGAGCGGGCGGCGCACGCGCTGGTCTACCTGCTCGACGACACCCACCGGCGGCTGAGCTACGTCATGGAGGAGGTCTTCCTCCACATCGACATGGCGACCCGGCGTACGGCGCCGTGGCCGGAGGACGTCGCGGCGGCGCTGGACAAGCGCATCGCCGAGGACGGCGCGCTCCCCTGGGACGCGGACACCAAGGGCTGCCTGAAGCTGCGCTGAGGCTCACCCGTCTCCGGTGAGGCGGCGGGCCGCCCTCCGGGGCGACACTGCGGGCGTGACCGTCCCCGTGCGACGGCTGCCCGACGACGCGGCGGCCGCGTTGACCGCAGTCGACCTCGTGGTCGGCGCCGTCGCGGTCACGGCGCACCTCGCGGAGTCGACGATCCGCACCCTGCGCCTCGCACCGCTGGTCGCGCGGGGCGCCCGCCCGTTCCTCGACATCGGCCGGACCGTGCGCGAGCGCGTCGTCCGCGAGGCCGACGCGCTCCTGCCGTTCCTCGTCAACGCGGCGGTACGGCGGTACGTCGACGTGGACGGCCTCGTCGCGACCGTCGACCTCGACGCGGTCGCGCAACGCCTCGACGTCGAGGCCGTGATCGAGCGGGTCGATCTGAACGCGGTGGCCGCGCGGATCGACGTCGAGGCGATCCTCGACCGCCTCGACCTGACCGACACGGTGCTGACCCGCGTCGACATGAAGGTCGTGATCGACCAGGTGCTGGCCCAGATGGACCTGCCGGTCCTCGTCGAGGGCGTGCTCGACGAGATCGACCTGCCCGACATCATCCGCGGCTCCACCGGCGCGATGGCGTCCGAGACCGTCCGGGGCGTCCGGACCCAGGGCGTGAACGCGGACGAGGCGGTCACCCGCGTCATCGACCGCCTCCTGATGCGGCACCGGCCCCTGACCGACGGGGTCGAGTGAGCATGTCCGACCACGAGCTGTCCGCGATCCCCAAGGACGCGCGCGCCTTCCAGGGGCACCGCGCCGGCATCGTGACCCGGGTGGTCGCCGCGGCGATCGACAGTGCCCTGGTCGGCCTGGTGCTGGTCGCGGCGTACCTCGGCTTCGCCGGGCTCGTCTTCCTCGTCGATCCCCGCGGCTTCACGTTCCCCGACACGAAGCTGTTCCGGAGCCTGTTGATCGGCGCCCTGGTGCTCGGTCTCTACCTCACCGTCGCGTGGGCGGCCGGCGGCCGGACCTACGGCAACCTCCTGATGGGCCTGCGGGTCGTCGGCGTGTACGGCGGCGACGTCGGCTGGGTCCGGGCGCTGCTGCGCGCGGCGTTCTACGTGCTGTTCCCGATCGGGCTGCTCTGGGTCGTGCTCGACCCGCGGCAGCGCTCCATCCAGGACCGGGTGCTGGCGACGTCGGTCGTCTACGACTGGCAGCCCCACAAGCCGCGCTGACTCCGACACAATCGACCCGTGCTCCTCGACGTCCAGCTCGACGCCCGTCCGGACCTCGCCGCGGACCGCGCCCGCGACCTGGTCGCCGCCGGGGTCGCGGGACTGTTCACGTTCGAGGGACCGCACGACGTGTTCCTCCCGCTGGCCGCGGCGGCGGGAGCGGTCCGGACGGACCTGATGACCAACGTCGCGATCGCGATCCCGCGCAGCCCGATGCATCTCGCGCACACGGCGTACGACCTCCAGCTGATGTCGGGCGGCCGGTTCCGCCTCGGGCTCGGGTCGCAGGTCAAGCCGCACATCGAGCACCGGTACGGCGCCACGTGGAGCCGGCCCGCGGACCGGATGCGGGAGACCGTGCAGGCCGTGAAGGCGATCCTCCGCTCCTGGCAGCACGGCACCCGCCTCGACTTCCGCGGGGAGTTCACGCGGCACACGCTGATGCCGCCGACGTTCGTCCCCGGCCCGAGCCCGTACGGCGTCCCGCCGGTGCTGCTGGGCGCCCTCGGACCGCTGATGACCCGCACCGCGGCGGAGGTCGCCGACGGGCTGCTGGTGATGCCGTTCCACAGCCACCGGCACTTCCGGGAGCGCACGCTGCCCGCCGTCGACGCCGGGCTGGAGGCGGCCGGCCGCAGCCGGGACGGCTTCGCGATCCTGCCGCAGGCGATCGTCGCCATGGGGCGCACCGAGGAGGAGCTCGCGGCCGCCTCGACGGGCGTGCGCGGCCTGCTGGCGTTCTACGGCTCGACCCCGGCGTACCGCCCCGTGCTCGACGTCGAGGGCTGGGCGGAGGTGCAGCCCGAGCTCAACCGGCTGTCCAAGGAGGGCGACTGGGAGTCGATGCTCGGACTGGTGACCGACGAGATGCTGACGACGCTCGCGGTCCGCGGCACGCCGGAGGAGTGCGCGGCCGAGATCGAGCGCCGGTTCGGCGACGTGGCGGAGCGGGTCTGCGCCTACTTCCCCGGGTACGACGCGCCGCTCGACCAGGTGGGCGACCTGGCCGCTGCGCTCAGGTGAGGCGCCGGCGGTTCTGCGGCGACGTCGCCTGGATGGCCACGCCGGCGAACCCGAGCACGAGCAGCAGCACGGTCGCCTTGGAGAGGTACTCCGGCAGCAGGCCGGAGATCGGGAACGTCAGCGCGTGCGCGATCAGCGCGAACGGCACCCACCGGGGCGTGGTCCCCGCGCGCAGCAGCGCGATCGCCAGCAGCACCTCGCCGAGGTAGAGGCCGGCGAGCCAGGCGTACAGGAAGATCGCGAGGCCGGCGTCGGACGCGACGTCGTCGAGGCCCTGGGCCTGGATGGTCTGGGTGTTCACCAGCGCCCGGAAGAAGCCCATCAGCATCGCGAAGCCCGCGGTCCCGATGAAGCCGACCTCCAGGACCACCGCGGCGATGACGCCGATCGTCCAGCCGCGGCGCTGGCACAGCGTCATGATCGCGGGCAGTCCGAGGGACAGGCAGATCGAGGAGATGAACAGGACGACCGCGGCCGCCATCCACTGGCCGCCCTGCTCCTGCACGATCCGCAGGGACTCCGCCGAGCTGTCGGACTGGGGCAGCAGGAAGCCACCGAGGCCCAGCGCGAGCGCCCCGGTGAGCAACAGCGCCGCCGACACCGGCAGCCAGTCCATCCGCACGAGCCGAGGGTAGGACCATGCGGGCACCCGTGACCCGGAAACGCGGCAGTGCGTCAGCCCACCAGCCCGGCCAGCCGGTGCACCTGGTCGACGTCGGCGCTCGTGGGGATCAGCTGGACCTCGTCGGCGCCGAGGTCGGCGACCCGCTCGAGCAGCTCCACGAGCTGGCCGGGGGTGCCCGCGAACCCGGCGGTGGCGGCGAGCGCGTCGACGTACTCGGCGGGGATCCAGTTCATGTAGTGCCGGAGGTGCCGGTGCACCTGCTCGCGGGCGGAGCCGTCGCCGTCGTCGACGGCGAACCAGAAGGACGTGGTGAGCCGCGGCGCCGGGCGCCCGGCGTCGCGCCACGCGTCCCGCGCGAGCGTGAAGACCTTCGCCATCCCCGCGAGGTCGAGGTCGAGCGACATCCCGGCCAGCCCGTCGGCCCAGGCCGCGGCGCCGCGGATCGTGCGCGGGCCGAGCGTGCCGACGAGCAGCTCGGGGCCGCCCGGCCGCACCGGCGGCGGGCCCACGGGTCGTACGGCGTCCACGACGCGCTCGCCCGCCCACACCCGTCGCATGATGGCGACCCGCTCGGCGAGACCCGCGATGGTCCGCGTGCCGAGGTCGGCGTCCGCGGCGCGGTAGTCCTCGTCCCGGCCGCCGACGCCGAGCCCCACGGTGAGGCGGCCGCCGCTGAGCCGGTCGCCGGTCGCGAGCGCCTTCGCGAGCGGCACCGGTGCGTGCAGCTGGGGCACGACCACGGTCGTCACCAGCCGGACCCGCCGGGTCCACGCGGCGGTGGCGCCGAGGAGCGTGAGCGCGTCGGGGTTGTCGAAGGCCATCCGCTCCCCGAAGCACAGCGAGGACCACGGGCCCTCGTCGACCGCGACGGCCCACCGTTCGAGGGTGTCGGCAGCGGCCCAGAGGTCCGGCTCCATGACCGGCAGCGTCATCCCCACGTCCACCTGCCCAGTCTGGCGGAGTCGAGCCGCTGGCGTCGGGCCATGTCCTCACGCGTCGGGGGTGCGTTGGTCGCGATGTTCGCGCTCGTCGTGGTGGTGGCGACCGCCCTGATGTGGGTCGACTTCCGGCACGAGGTCGACGAGACCGCGTCCCGGACGGCCCACGACGCCGGCACCGCCGCCCCGAGTCCGACCGCCACGCCCACCGTCGCGGCGACCGTCCACTCGCTCTGGATCGGCGACGGCTACACCGCCCAGTCGTGCGGCGCGGCCCGGAGGCTCGGCTGGGAGTGCACGCTCGACGCGGAGCAGGGCACCGGCTTCCTCAGTGACGGCGTCGCCTTCGACCCGGACAACGAGACGCTGGCGGACCGGCTGCCCGGGCTGCCGCACCAGGAGCCCGACGTCGTGGTCGTCGACGCGACGGACAGGTCGTCGACCCGGACGGCCAGATCCTCGTCGACACCGCCCTCGCCGACCAGATCCGGGCCTTCGACCTCGCCGTACCGGTGGCGAAATAGAGGTAGTCCCTGACGAAAATGCTGTCGACGCGCCGCGTTGACGACATTTTCGGCAGGGACTACCGGAGTGGAGCGCTACTTGATCGAGAAGACCTTGTCGTTGACGTCGAAGAAGTAGTTGTCGACGGAGCGGACCATGATCCAGGCCGTCCGGGTCTTCCTCTTCGGCAGCTTCACGGTCGCCTTGCCGTCGTTCGCGGTCCTCTTCGCGAGGACGGTCGTCCAGCTCTGGCCGTCGTCGGTCGAGAGCCGGATCTGGACGTCCTTGGCCAGCTTCCGCGTGCCGTTGACCTTCCAGGTGACGTCGACCTTCTTGCCGCCCTTGACCGACGCGCCCTTCTCGCCGAACGACGAGACCAGGAACGGCCCGGCGTTCGGGTCGACCTTGATGGTCACCTGGTCCCAGCCGACACCGCCGCCCTGCGGCACCCGGTCACGCGCGGTGAGCCGGAAGTGCATGGCGTGGGGCGTCATGCCCGGCGTGCCCTTGTACGACGCCGTCGGCAGGAACTCCGAGTAGCAGTTGAGCGGCCGGCGCGGGACCGGGACGTACGGGTCCGTGACGATCTTCACCTTCGGGCACTTGCCGGTCTTGGCGTTGGTGGCGCCCGCCAGGATCTGCGCCATGTCGGGGAACGTCCGGGTCCGGTCCGCGTCGGTGGCGAGGTTCTCGCCGGGCGACTCGTACTCGAGCGTCGCCTTGTCGGTGACGTTGGCGTATACGCCGAAGACCCGGAACAGCGGTCCGAAGATCTTCTTGTTGGCCACCAGGGCGGTGCCGTCGTGGCGCCGGGCGTCGTCGTTCTGCTCCCACAGGTAGATCAGCGGGTCGCCGTCGGCGTCCGTCGCGGAGCCGGTCAGCGTGAACGGCGTCCGGGTCGGGATCGTCCTGCTCGCCGGGGCGGTGACCACCGGGTCGTGGTTGTCGATCGGGTTCACCTGGAAGCCGGTGTTGCCCGGCTCGCCACCCTTGGCGGTCTCACCGACGTGCACGTACGAGGCACCCGGTGCCGTGACCTGGAGGTCCGGCTCGTCCGTGCGGTCGCTGTCGTTGGTGTACGGGTCCGGGTCGCCGGCGAACATCACCTGGAAGCCACCGAGGTTCGGCTCGGTGAGCGTCGCCGGGTAGGTGCCCTCGTCGGTGTAGATGAGGGCGTACGGGTCGTAGCCCCAGCCCGCGACGGTGACGTCCTTGCCGACCAGCGCGGAGAGCTGGGTGGCCATGTTCGCCGCCGTGTACGCCGAGGCGCCGGTCGTGGTGCCGACCACGAACGACTTGGTGCCGACCGCGCCGGGGAACCCGACCGTGACGGTGTCGCCGTTCTCGAGGCCGCGGAACGCGACGTCCTGCACCTCGACCGGGTCGGCCGCGGGGCTGCCCGTGTACCTGTTCACCTCGGTCAGGGTCCGCTGCGAGAAGTACGGGTCGGTGTGCGGCTGGAGGTTGTCCTGGCGGCAGATGCCGGCGTACGCCATCACCGACGAGCCGGAGCCCGGCTCGACACTGGTGGTCGACTCGCGGTTGCCACCCGAGCAGTTCCACTGGTTGCCGTTGAAGGTGTGGTTGCCGCCGAACTCGTGGCCCATCTCGTGGGCGACGTAGTCGATCGCCATGAAGTCACCGGTCGGGTCCGGCAGGCCGGTGCAGCCCATGCCCTTCTCGATGCTGCCGACCACGCCGAGGCCGGCGATGCCGCCTCCGTTGACGCCGAGCATGATGTGGCCGATGTCGTAGTTGGAGGCGCCGATCAGCTGGCCGAGCACGATCTGGTTCCGCTCGAGCGTCCCCACGTCGCAGTAGGCGATCTGGCCCTGCACGTAGCCGCCGTTGGCCGTCGCGTCCGGGTCGTCGACCCAGCAGGGGTTGGCACCGCACGGACCGTCGGGGCCGGTGGCCATGGCGTCCGTGGCGAAGTTCAGCTTGTCCTCGCCGTTGACCAGCTGCATGTTGATCGCGAGGTCGTCGTTGTAGATCTGGTTCACGCGGTTCATCAGCGTGACCTTCTCGGCCATGACGTTCTCGGCGCCGAAGTAGGCCGCGTACGTCGGATCGGTCACCAGCGCCAGCCGATAGACCTTCTGCTGCACCATCCCACCGACCGGCGCCTTGGCGGCGCCCCGGCGGGCGATGGCCTTCTGCACGTCCGGCATCTCGCGCTCGACCATCTGCTGGGCCTGCTTGCCGAGCGAGCCGCCGTAGTAGCTCAGGTGCGTCGTCGTGCCGCGGAGGTTGTACGCCGGGTCGACGTACCAGGAGCTTTGGCCGCCGGCCGGCCGCACGCTCGCGTGGAAGCCCATCGGCGTCAGGTCCATCGCCACCGAGGTGCCGCGGTGGTCGAGGGAGCGGCCCGACCAGGTCTGGATCTCGGGGTGCGCCGCGGCGAGCTTCGGCTGCATCAGCGAGGTGCGCTGGACGGCGAAGTGCTCGACACCGCCGGTCGGCGTCGGGATCGCGATCTCCGCGCTGCCGTCGGCACCGGCGGCGGGCGCGTCGGCGAGGGCCGAGCGGACCTGGGCGGTGTCGACGCGGAACGCCTCGAAGTGGTCCGGGCTGACCCGCACGTGCGGACCCGATGGTCGGAACCCGTCGAGCGAACGGAACATCGCGCCGTCCGGTGCGGCGTTCGCCGAGGTGCTGCCCGGCAGCACGGCAACGGCGAGCGCTGCTGCGGCCAGAGCGGCAAGGGATCTGAGATGACGCGGCATGGCACTCCCTCGTGGACCGAGCCCGCCCGACCGGACGGAACTGGCACTCTAGCCGCGGACGTCCTCCGTGACACCTCTACTTTCGGGGGAAACAGTCCAGCGTCCGAGCAGGGTTCCCGCATGTTCGAGCAGGAGATGGAGCTGCAACGGGACGTCCACCGGTGGGCCCTGGGTGATGCGGGGGTGCTCGCCGCCCACCAGGCGCGGCACGATCGTCGCGCAGAGCTCGTCCACGGCGCCGGCGGCCAGGAGGTCGCGGAGCAGGTGCGGCCCGCCTTCGCAGAGCAACTGGGTGAGCCCGCGCTCGGCCAGCCGCTGCTTGAGCAGGGGGAGGTCGACCCGCTGCGACCCCAGCACGAGGACGTGCTCGTCGCCGAGCAGCCCGCTGGCCTCGTCGAGCAGCTCGGCGGAGGCGCAGGTGGCGAGCAGCACGGAGCCCGGCGTACCGCCGCGCAGCAGGTCGGGCACGTGGCCACGCCGGCTGACCACCACGGTCGGCCTGTCGACCGGCGCGTAGCCCTCGACCCGCGCCGTTCCCGCGCCCACCAGGATCGCGTCGGCCAGGCTCCGCAGCTGGTGGTAGACGACCTTGTCGACGGCGTTGTTGATGGAGCCGCTGCGGCCCGACTCGCCGGTGGCCGCGCCGTCGAGCGTCTCGACCATGTTCACCCGCAGCCACGGGTCCGCGGGGGCGGCGTACAGCTCGGCGAGATCGGCTCCCGGGTCGAGGTCGGGCCCGACGAGGACCTTCACCACTCCCACCTCGCCACCCAGTAGCGGACGCCGTACGGATCGCCCTCGTAGTCGACGCTACAGGCGCAGCCGGCCGGCACGACGCCGTCGAGCTGCGCGATCGCCTCGGTGTCGGCCCAGAGCTCGCGGGCCAGGTCGGCGTCGATCCCGGAGAACGCGCCGGCGCGCAGCCGGCTCCCGAGGTCGTCGTCGAACGGGATCGCTCGCTCGTCGACGTAGCCCGGCGAGGTGTCGACGCGCTTGGCCGAGCCGTTGCCGACCACGAGGTACGACGGGTGCGCCGCCGTCCGGGTGGTGGTCCGGAGCAGGTGGTCGGCGACCCGCCGACCCTGGGGGCCGGCGATCACGGTCACCTCGGTGCCGAGCCACCCGACGGCGTCCAGGCAGGCGGCCCGGATGTCGGCCACCGGGTCCTCCAGGCCGGCGTACTCGGGCAGCAGCGCGAGCACGCCGGGCACCAGCACCGCCCTCACGCCAGGCCCCGGATCGCGCGCAGCGGGGGACGGCGGCCGGCGATCGACCAGGCCATGTCGACCAGGTGCCGGGTCTCGCGGACCTGGTGCACGCGGTGGATCCGCGCGCCGGCCATCGCGGTGATCGCGGTGGCGGCGTAGGTGCCGTGCATCCGCTCGCCCGCCGGCAGCCCGAGCGTCTCGCCCACGAAGTCCTTGTTCGAGACCGAGACCAGGACCGGGTAGCCGGTCGCCACCATCTCGCCGATCCGGCGCGTGACCTCGAGGGAGTGGAAGGTGTTCTTCCCGAAGTCGTGCGCGGGGTCGATCACCACGCTGCGCGGGTCGACGCCCGCGGCGACAGCACGCTCGGCCAGCCCGACCGTCGTCTCGATGCAGGCGGCCACGACGTCGTCGTACTCCTGGCGGAACGGGTCGGTGCGCGGGCTCAGGCCGCCGGCGTGCGTGCAGATGACCGCGGCGTCGTGCTCGGCGGCGACCGCCACCAGGTCGGGGTCGTGGCCGCCCCAGGCGTCGTTGATGACGTCGGCCCCCTGCTCGAGGACCGCCCGCGCGACCTCCGCGCGCCAGGTGTCGACGCTGATCACCAGGTCCGGGTACGCCGCGCGCACGCGCCCGACGAAGGCCGCCACCCGGTCGATCTCCTCGGCCGCGTCCACGTGCGGGCCGTAGCCGGCCCGGACACCGCCGATGTCGACGATGTCCGCGCCCTCCTCGACCACGAGGCGGACGCGCTCCCAGGCCTTGTCCTCGGCGTACGTCGCGCCCTGGTCGAAGAAGGAGTCGGGGGTCCGGTTCACGATCGCCATCACCAGCGGCAGGTCGTCGGTGAAGGTGCGGTGACCGAGCTTGAGGTTCACGGAATCCCCGGCGGCGAGGTGGGTGATGGGGTAGGCATGGGCGGCCGAGCCGCCCGAACAGGAGAAGAGTATGCAGACAGAGCCCGTCGTCCCCGACCTGGACCCGGCCGAGGTCGACGCACTCCTGGACGCGGCGGACACCTTCTACCCCCTGCTGGCCGCCACCACCGAGCGGTACGCCGAGGACCGCGCCGCGCTCCGGCGCGTGGTGACCGACCTCGCCTGGCAGGCACGCGCCCGCGGCCGCGCGGTCCCGCCGGTGCCCGACGAGCTCACCGGCCACGCGCAGCGGGTCGCGCGCTACTACGCGGGCCAGCGACTCCGGTTCGACTTCCGGTTCCGCGAGCTCCAGCGGGTCATCGAGCCGTGGCTCGGGTCCGGCGACGCGCTGCTGACCGCGCTGGCCGGGTTCGCTGCCCTCGGGCGCGGGGAGCCGATGGGCCGCGCGCTGGTCGAGAGGTCGCTGGCGGCCGCCGACGCCGACGACAAGTCCCGCCACGTGTGCCTGCACGCCCTGTGGTTCAGCCGCGATCGGGAGGACCTCACCCTGCTCCTCGCGCTGTCGGAGGAGATGCTCGCGGCCGGGGCCGGCGGGGCGAACGCGCACTACCGCCGGGCCGGCGCCCTCCGGCGCCTCGGTCGGTACGACGAGGCGATGGTCGAGATCGAGCTCGCGATCGAGCGGCACGGCAGCGGGGACACCGCGGTCCACCAGGACTACGTGCGGGAGCGTGAGCTGATCCTTGCGGTGGCGGCCACCGCCGGCGTCGCCGACGCCACCGTGGCCCGGCTCGCCGGCCTCGAGACGCGGCTGGACGAGCGGCTCGGCAAGGCGGAGGACCTGGTCAACGACAGCCTGCTGCGCACGATCGAGATCCTCGGCCTGTTCCTCGCGCTCACCGGCTTCGTTGTCGGGACGTCGACGGCCGCGGTGAAGTCGTCGGACTGGTGGCAGCTCGTGGTCGCCATGGGGCTGCTGGTCGCCGGGTCGGCGGCCTTCCTCCTCATGATGCGCTGGGTCGTGAGCTCCCAGCGCGAGCGCTGACCAGACCGCTCCCCCGAATCCGCCCCACTCCGGACGGAATCGAGGTCTAATCAGCCATGTCCACCTCACAGGGGGAGCCTCGCCGAGGCAGAGGGCGGCCACGCACGCCGGGCGCCGAGAAACGCATCATCGACGCCGCGCTCGAGGAGTACGGCGAGCACGGCTGGTCGGGCTTCACGATGGACGGCGTCGCGCGCCGGGCCGGGGTCGGGAAGTCGACGGTCTACCTGCGCTGGCAGGACAAGGACACCCTGCTGACCGACGCGGTCGGCACCAGCAGCGGGCAGCTGGGCGCCGTGGACACCGGCTCGCTGCGCGGCGACCTCCACCAGGTCGCGGTGAACCTGTTCGAGCACTTCCGCGAGCCGGCGGGCTGGGCCACGCTCCGGATCACCATCGACACCGCGGGCGCCCCGCAGCGGCTGGGCCGCTTCTCCGAGGCGGTCGCCGACGTCCAGGTGGACAACATCGAGAGGATCCTGCAGCGGGCCGGAGCGCGGGGCGACAAGATCGAGGGCGTCTCCCCGAACGCGGTCGCGGAGTGCATCTACGGCTCGGTCATCATGCAGACGCTCGGCTTCCGTCTCGAGGACCGGGAGCTGGACGCGCAGGAGATCGACAGGCGCGCGACCGAGCTGGTCGGGGTCGTCATGGACGGCGCACTCAGCGGTGCCACGAGGACGGACGGGTAGCGCCCACGCGGAGGTCCCGGAGCACGTCCAGGACGTAGTCCTGCTCGAACATCACCTCCTCCCAGGTGAAGCGCGCCACCCGCTGCCCGAGCCGCACGAACGAGGTGTACCGGCGTACGTCCCGGCGCAGGCCGGCGCGGTCGGCGTGGAACTCGAACGAATCGGCCTCGATGACCAGCGCCCGGGCCCGGTCGTGGAGGTCGACGCGGCCCACCCGCCCCACCCACTGCTGCGGCTCGACGTCCAGCCCGGCGTCGATCGCCAGCGCCCGGAGCACGGACTCGAACGGGTTGTCCGCCCGGTCGTCGGCACGCTCGACGACCCGCAGCGCCCGGCGACGACCGGTCCGGGGTGCGTGGCCGGCGACCGCGAGGAGATCGACCCGGTCCAGACCCGCGCGCAACGCCGAGTCGGCGACGGCCAGCGCCACGTCGAACGGGTAGGTCCGCGCGCAGTCGACGACCGTGCGGAGGGGCTCGGTCACCCCGCGGCTCACGTCCTCGCGCCGGAGGTCGGCCCAGTGCAGCTCGACGCCGTCGCTGTCGAGGCGACAGCTGCGCCGCGGGACGGTCACGCACGGAAGCGCGGGCGGCAGCTTGAGCTTCCACCCCCAGTGCTGGGCAGCGCTGAGGTGCGAGACGACGCCCCGAGGCGGGCAGCCGCAGCGCGCGCGTCGTCCACTCCGGGCAGCGCCCACCGGCGTGGGCCGACCCGGACGACCCGTCCCGCACCGACCGCCGACCGCAGCCGACGGCGGCTCGTGCAGCGCAGCAGCTCCTGCGTCGTCGCCACCCCGCCGAGCACGGTGATCGCCTCGACCGCGTCCATGCCGGTCTCCTGCCCCGTCGACCGGTGGTACGGCGCGTCGTCCACAGGCCGATCTCGTGGGCAGTTCACCCGCACGACGCGGAGGTCAGAGCGGGGCGCCGAGCCCGAGCCCGCGAACTGCCCCGGGATTCGGCCGCTACCGGTCGAGGAACCGGCGTACGGCGTCGGCCAGCGCGGCGGCGTACGTCTGGCGTCCGTGCGGGCTGGTCATCCGGTGGGCTTCGGAGGCGTTGCGCATGTTGCCGAGCTCGACCATGACCGTGGGGATGTTCGAGAGGTTCAGGGTGCCCAGGTCGGAGCGGAAGTCCAGGCCGTCGCCGCCGGCGATGTAGTTGGCTACCCGGAGACCGTGCGTCTTGAGCGCGGCGCGGGTGTCGATCGCGAGCCGCTTCGAGGGCCGGTAGATGTCGTGGGTCCAGGGCCGGCGATCGGTCGGCGCGATCACGTGGAAGCCGCGCGCTCCGGCGGCGTACGACCCGTCGCCGTGCACCGAGATCTTGGCGTCGGCGTGGACCTTGTTGCCCGCGCGGCCCCGATCGTCCACGCAGGGGCCCCAGCGGCGCTCGCTGTTGGTGTCGCGGGTCAGCCGCACCTTCGCGCCGAGCCGCTCGAGCCGCGCCTCGAGGGCCCGCGAGACCCGCCACGCGAAGGTCGCCTCGGGGTAGCCGCCGTCGGTGGCGGTCCCCGTCGTGTTGCAGGGCTTGTCGAAGCCGCCGGCGGGCACCGGGCGGTTGATCTCGCGCGGGAAGTTGTGGTTGCCGAGCTGGTGGCCCGGGTCGATGACGACCACCCGGCCCTCCAGCGGCCGCCCCGCGCCGGCGTCGGCGGTCGCGCCGTGCACGGGGGACGCCACGCCGCCGACCAGGAAGGCGGCGGCCGCGAGCCCCGCGACGGCGTACCTCACTCGTAGCCCAGGATCTCCCGGCGCTTCTCGCCCCAGGCCAGCGCGGAGGCGATGGCGTCCTCGAGGCTGAGCTCGGTGCGCCAGTCGAGCAGCCGGGCCGAGCGGTCGACGTTCGCGAACGCACCGACGGCGTCGCCGGGCCGCGGCGGCGCCTCGCGGACCGGCACCTCGTGGCCGAAGACGTTCTGGAACGCCGTCACCAGCTCACGCACGGTGACGCCCTCGCCGGTGCCGACGTTGATGATCACGCTCGGGGCGGCGGCCTCGGCGATCACCTCGTCGAACTTCTCGATCGCGCGGACGTGCGCCCGCGCCAGGTCCCACACGTGGATGTAGTCGCGGATGCCGGTGCCGTCGCGGGTCGGGTGGTCGACGCCGGTGATCGTGAACGCGTCCTTCTGCCCGCGCGCGGCCATCACCAGCTGGCCGAGGACGTGCGACGGCTCCTTGGCGTAGATCCCGGACTCGAGGTCGGGGTCGGAGCCGATCGGGTTGAAGTAGCGCAGGATGATCGCGCGCAGGTCGGTGGCGACCGCCATGTCCTGGAGGATCTGCTCCATCATCCGCTTGGTCCGGGCGTACGGCGAGGGCGGGTCGAGCGCGTCGTCCTCGGTCACCTCGAAGTCGTCCTTGGTCGCATAGAGCGATGCGGAGGAGGAGAACAGCACCCGGGTCTTGCCGAGGTTGTCGAGCTCATCGAAGAGCTCGAGTGACTTGGCGACGTTGTCGCGGTAGTACTCGTAGGGCAGCTCCACCGACTCCGGCACGACGATCCGGGCGGCCATGTGGATGGTGGCCTCGATGTCGGGGTGCTCGTCCACCACCCGGCGCAGCAGGGCGCGGTCGGCGATGTCGCCCTCGTAGAAGGTCCGGTCGCGGACGAAGGCCAGCGGACCGGTCAGGAGGGAGTCGAGGATGACCGGGGTGTGCCCCGCCTCCTCGAGCGCCTTCGCCGTGACCGACCCGATGTAGCCGGCGCCGCCGGTGACCAGAACCTTCATGCGGGCCACCCTAGCCACCGCCCGATGGTCTGTACCGGCACCCCCGAGGGCTCAAGTCGGCGTCCGGGCCGCCGATGGAGAGGGCATGACACGTTCTCTCGGGTCGTGGCTTGCCGCGCTCCGCAGGCAGCCCGCGGAGGCAGAGCTCCTCGAGCGCGGACGCGGCTGGGAGCCGCTGCCCGAGGACGTCGCGGAGTGGATGGGCGCCAAGCCCTTCGACCTCGAGCAGAGCGCCTAGGGTCGCCACCCCGGGTCTCGGCCGATGAAGCCGAGCATCCGGGTCTGCACGTCCGCGTCGGCCGGCACCTCCACGCGCGCGCCGTACTGACCGCTCGACCGCATCGCCTCCTCGATCGGCACCATGCCCTCGAGCAGCGCCGCGCACGTCGCCGGGTCGAGGGTGTCGTCCTGGCCGGTCGCCCGGGCGAGGTCCCACGTGTGCATGAAGACGTCGGCGGTGTAGATCATCTCGACGAGGTCACCCAGCGACCGGCCGCCGAGATACGGGTCGTCGACGAGCACGCCGGCGTCCGGCCCCTCGAGGAGCTCCTGCACGGCCGCGGCGTGGGCCTGCCAGGCGGCGGCAGGATCGGCCAGGTCGACCGGTCCCAGACCGGGCAGCCCGCGGGAGTCGAGGAACTCCGGCAGCCACGTGACGAGGTGGCCGACGACGTCGCGGGCGCGCCAGCCGTCCACCGGCGCGGGTGCGTCCCAGTCGGTGGTGCCGAGGACCGTCGCGGTGAAGACGCCGGCCACCGCGCGGTGGTGCTCGGCGGGGGTCATGCGAGGAGCCGCTCGAGCTTGGCGTAGCCCTCGGTCACGCCGACGTCCATGCCGCTGGACAGGACGAGGTCGCGCACCTCGATCGTCTCGACGACCGACGTACCGACGATCCGGCAGCGGCCGCCGGGCAGCTCCTCGAACGTCATCGTCTCGAGGCTGACGCCGTCCGGCGCGCCCTCCCAGGTGAACGTCTGCACGATCCGCTCGTGCGGCCGGACCTCGTGGAACGAGCCGTAGAAGCCGGTGTCGAGGCCGTCCGCCTCCCGGGTGTTGCGGTAGGCGTAGTGACCCCCGGTGCGCGCGTCCCACGCGGTGATCGTCGTGTCGATGCTGTTCGGCCCGACCCACCGCGCGAACAGCTCGGGGTCGACGTGCGCGTGGAAGACCCGCTCCGCGGGAGCGTCGAACTCCCGGGTGATCCGGATGACCGGGAGGTCCGGCACCGCCTCGATCGTCGTCTCGCTCATGACGCGGCTCCTTCGGCATCGGCGGGCGTGTCGAGATCCTGGGCGAGGACGGCGTCGAGGCGGCGGTACCGCTCCTCGGCCTCCCGGCGGTAGCGCTCGATCCACCTCGTCATGAGGTCGAGCACCTCCGGCTCCAGGTGCACCGGGCGCCGCTGGGCATCCCGGCTGCGGCTGACCAGGCCCGCCTCCTCGAGCACCTTGAGGTGCTTGGAGACCGCCTGGACGGTCACGTCGTACGGCGCGGCGAGCTCGCCGACCGACGCGTCCCCTGCGGACGCGAGCCGCGCGACCAGGTCGCGCCTCGTCGGGTCGGCCAGGGCCTGGAACACCCGCGAGAGCTGGTCCGTCATCTGCCGCCTCCTCAACCTGTCAGTTGAGCACCGACCCTGGCATGGCCGTCCCAGCATGTCAACCGATCGGTTGCACACGGAACTTTCGGCGAATCGCGAACAAGCCGCGCGACGCCGACCCGGCCGCACGGTCCAGTTCTTTCCTCGACGGGCACCCGGTCGGGAGCCCGGTCCCGGTCACCGCGGGCTCGGTCGTCGGACCCGGTGGCACCGGCGGGCCGGCAACGCCAGCCGGGTCGCGGTGCGCTACCGCTCCCCCTGACCGGAGCGGCTGGCACAATCCGTCCATGCCGACTGCGCTCATCACCGGGATCACCGGCCAGGACGGGTTGTACCTGGCCGAGCTCCTGCTCGCCAAGGGGTACGACGTGCACGGCGTGATCCGCGGGCAGAACAACCCGAAGCTCGACCTGGTGCGCGACCTGGTCCCCGACGTACGCCTGCACAACGGCGACCTGACCGACATGTCGAGCCTGATCCGGGCGCTGCGCGACTCCGACCCCGACGAGGTCTACAACCTGGGCGCGGTCTCCTTCGTGGCGTACTCGTGGGAGAACGCCCAGCTCACCACCGACGTCACCGCCAAGGGCGTCCTCAACATGCTCGAGGCGGTGCGGCTGCACACCGGCGACAAGCCGGCCGGGATCCGCTTCTACCAGGCGTCCAGCTCCGAGATGTTCGGCAAGGTGCAGGAGATGCCCCAGCACGAGCGCACGCTGCTGTGGCCGCGCTCGCCGTACGGCGTGAGCAAGGTGTTCGGCCACTACATGACGATCAACTACCGCGAGTCGTACGGCATGCACGCCTCGTCCGGGATCCTCTTCAACCACGAGTCTCCGCGGCGCGGGCCGGAGTTCGTGACCCGCAAGATCAGCGAGGCCGTCGCCCGGATCAAGCTCGGGCTCCAGGACGAGCTGGTGCTCGGCAACCTGGAGGCGGAGCGGGACTGGGGCTTCGCGGGCGACTACGTCGAGGCGATGTGGCTGATGCTGCAGCAGCCGCACGGCGACGACTACGTGATCGCGACGGGCGAGACGCACTCGATCCGGGACTTCCTGGACGCGGCGTTCCGGCACGTCGGGATCGAGGACTGGGCGCCGTACGTCCGCCAGGACCCGCGGTTCATGCGGCCCGCCGAGGTGGACCACCTGATCGGCGACGCGAGCAAGGCCCGGGAGGTGCTGGGCTGGAAGCCGAAGGTGTCGTTCCACGAGCTGGTCGCGCTGATGGTCGAGGCGGACCTCTCCGCCACCCGGCAGGGCTGGTAGATGACGCGCGCCTTCATCACCGGCATCAGCGGCCAGGACGGCAGCTACCTCGCCGAGCGGCTGCTCGCCGACGGGGTCGAGGTGCACGCCCTGGCGCACGCGCTCGAGCCGCCGCCCGAGGCGCCGGGTGTCGAGCTGCACCGCGGCGACCTGACCGACTCCGACGAGGTGCGGGCGCTGCTGGTCGACCTGGCGCCCGACGAGGTCTACAACCTCGCGGCCCTGAGCTCGGTCGCCCGCTCGTGGGAGGAGCCCGACCTCACCGCGCGGGTCAACGGGCTCGCGGCGGCGGCCCTGCTGGACTCCGCGCTGCTGGTGCAGGAGAAGCAGGGCCGGCCGGTGCGGTTCGTGCAGGCGTCCAGCGCGGAGATCTTCGGCGAGCCGGACCGCAGCCCGCAGGACGAGTCGACGCCGGTCCGTCCGGTCAACCCGTACGGCGCCGCGAAGGCCTTCGCCCACCACATGGTCGACGTCTACCGGCACCGCGAGCTGCACGCCGTGAGCGCGATCCTCTACAACCACGAGTCGCCGCGCCGGCCCGACCACTTCGTGACCCGCAAGATCACCTCGACGGCCGCGGCGATCGCGCAGGGCCGTGCGGACGTGCTGGCCCTCGGAAACCTCCACGCGCGGCGCGACTGGGGCTGGGCGCCCGACTACGTCGACGCGATGGTGCGGGCGGCGCGCGCCGACGTACCCCGTGACTACGTGGTGGCGACCGGCGTCGGCCGCTCGGTGCGCGACTTCGTGGCGGCGGCGTTCGCGCGGGCCGGGCTCAGCGACTGGGAGCGGTACGTCGTGGTCGACCCGGAGTTCGTGCGGCCGGCGGACCCGACCGAACTGGTCGGCGACGCGACCCTCGCCAGGACCGCGCTCGGCTGGTCACCGACCGTCGGGTTCGACGAGATCGTCGGGCGCATGGTGGACGCCGACCTGGACGGATGACGCGCTCAGCACCTCCAGGGCATGGCGTACCTCGTAGGCGGTGCCCGCGGTCGGCAGCGCCCTGACCTGGTCGTCGGTGATCGGCGGCACCGGCACGTGCGAGACCAGCGGGTGCTGCGGACGGATGTCGCGCGGCTCGTCGTCGGCGAACAGGTCCTCGTGCATCTTCTCGCCCTCGCGCAGCCCGGTGAACTCGATGCGCACCGGCGTGCCCGACTGCTCCATGAGCTGCTTGGCGACGTCGATGATCTTCACCGGCTCCCCCATGTCCAGCACCAGCGCCTCGCCGGGCCGGCCGATGGCCGCCGCCTGGATGACCAGCTGGCACGCCTCCTCGATGGTCATGAAGAAGCGGGTGACGTCCGGGTGGGTGACCGTCAGCGGGCCGCCCTCGGCGATCTGGCGCGCGAACGACGCGAGCACGGAGCCGCGGCTGCCGAGCACGTTGCCGAAGCGCACCGAGAGGTAGACGCCGTCGGCCTCGCGGGCCTGCTCGGCGGTCATCCGCTCCGCGACCCGCTTCGACCAGCCGAGCACGCTGCACGGGTTCGCTGCCTTGTCGGTCGAGATGTTCACGAAGCGGTCGACACCCACCAGGTCCGCGGCCTCGAGGACCGTGCGGGTGCCGAGGACGTTCGTCTTCACGGCCTCGGCGGGATACTGCTCCAGCATCGGCAGGTGCTTGAGCGCGGCGGCGTGGAAGACGACGTCGGGGCGCCGGGTGGCGAAGATGCGGCGCACGCTCGCCTCGTCGCGGATGTCGCAGAGGATGACCTCGTCGGAGTCCAGGAGCGCGCGGCCGTGGATGGAGAGCTGCACCGCGTGCAGGGCGGACTCGTCGCGGTCGAGCATCATCAGCTCGGCGGGGCCGTAGCGGTGGATCTGCCGGCACAGCTCGGAGCCGATCGAGCCGCCGGCGCCGGTGACCAGCACCTTGCGGCCGGCCAGGTAGCCGGCGATCGCCGCCACGTCGGTGTCGAGCTGGTTGCGACCGAGGACGTCGGTGATGTTGATGTCGCGGAGGTCCCGGATGCCGACGGTGTCGTGCAGCAGCTGGGTCGTCGACGGGAGCACCTTGACCGGCACGTCCGCTACGAGGGCAGCCAGCCGGATCCGGTTGATCGTGGGCGCGGACGCGCTGGGGATCGCGATCACGACCAGGGCGGCGGCCGCCTGCTCGACGCGCCGCTCGACCTCCCGGGTGCCACCGACCACGGGGACACCCTTGATCCGGAGATGCCGCTTGTGCGGGTCGTCGTCGAGGAGCGCGACCGGCAGGTAGCGGCGCTGGGGGTCCCGCAGCATGGAGATCACGAGCTCGCGGGCAGCCTCCCCGGCCCCGACGACGACGGTGCGGACGGTGTCGTCGCCCGCGCCGGTCCGCGCGTCCCTCTCCTGGAGCATCCGCCACGTCGCCCGCCCCCAGGCGGCGAGCACCAGCGCACCGAGGGTCGCGCCCGCCGGGATGCTGCGCGGGATCCACTGGCCGACCAGGTTTGCGACGAAGACCGCGAAGCCCGTGCCGCCCATCAGGACGCCGAGCAGGACCGCCTCCTCCAGGCTCGCGGTGCGCGCCCGCCCCTGGTGCAGCCGGAACGGCACCGCGAGTGCGACGTACAGCGCGGCCGTCACCGCGGCGACCGCCATCACGTCCCGCCACGGCACCTGGGAGGCATCGTTGTCGAGACGAAGCCACGCGAACGCGGCATAGGCGAAGAGCCACGCCCCGACGTCGAAGACGATCGCCAGCGGCGCTCGATGACGCCTCATACGCGCGACCAGGTCGCTCACGATCTCTCCCCCGAATTTCTTGACGCTGTGCTACCCCGGCAGCAAGTGTCACCGACCCGGCCGATCACGTCCTCGGTTCTCGACCCGGTCTAGGCCATGACTTCCCGCCGGCGCGGCAGGACTTGGCACGCTAGCCCCGGACAACAGGCGCGCGCATGGTCCGAGCGGGTGGTTCTCAGGACTGGAGGGACTCACTCCGGCCGTAGTCATCCTCGAGCCGGCAGATGTCGTCCTCGCCCGTGTACGCGCCGCGCTGGACCTCGATGATCACCAGGTCCTCGTCGTGCACGTTCGTGATCCGGTGCGCGGTCCCGATCGGCACCTCGACGGTGTGACCGGGCAGCGCGACGACCGTCTCCCCGTCCAGCAGGCAGGTCGCGGTGCCGGACACCACGATCCAGTGCTCGGAACGGTGCGCGTGCGTCTGGTACGACAACCGCTGGCCGGGGCGCACCTCGATGCGCTTCACCTTGTAGCCGTCACCCTCGTCGAGGACGTGCCACGTGCCCCACGGACGTACTTCGAAGTCACCCATCATGACCAGTCTCCCCCCAACGAACCGGCCCTGTCACCAGTCCGTGACCAACGGTAGCGGCGGATCGCCGACAACGCCGCCGGAACGGCGGATAGTCTTCGCAGGCGGTGCGACGATGGGGAGCGCCCGACCAGGGATGAGGAACGCGTGGAGCTCAAGGACTACTGGCTCACGGTGCGCCGCCGCTGGCGGATCATCGTGCTGGTCGTCGCGGTGTGTGTCGCGGCGGCGGCGGCGTACACGTGGCAGGCGACGCCGCAGTATTCCTCGACCGCCAGCGTGTTCGTCTCCACCAGCCCGTCCGACACGGCGGATGCCTACCAGGGCAACCTCTTCGCCACCCAGCGCATCAACTCCTACGCCGAGCTGGTCGGCAAGCGCAGACTCGCCGAGCGAGTGGCGGGCGACCTGGGCGGCGGCCTGAGCCCGACGACCCTGCAAGGCGCGGTGTCCACGAGCGTGAACCCGGACACCGTGATCCTCGACATCACCGCAACCGACCCCGACCCGGTGCAGGCTCGTGACATCGCCCAGGCCTACGCGGAGGCGCTGAGCACCGAGGTCGCAGATCTCGAGTCGACCGGCGGCAAGGATCCCGTGATCCAGACGTCGGTCGTCGACGATGCCCAGGTGTCGACCTCGCCCGTCAGCCCGCAGCCGGTCCGCAACATCGCCCTGGCGGTCCTCCTCGGCCTGCTGCTCGGCGTGGGCATCGCCGTGCTCCGGGAGCTCCTCGACACCACGCTGAAATCCACCGAAGACGTCGGTGAGGTCACCTCGGCGCCGATTCTCGGCCGCATCAACGCTGACAGCAACGCCGTCCGGAGGACTCCTGCCGAGGCCTTGGCCGATGCCACCCCGTGGTCGGAGTCCTTCCGGGTGCTGCGCACGAACATGCAGTACGTCGAGGTGGACCACGACCAGCGGGTGTTCGTGGTCACCAGCTCCCTGCCGAGCGAGGGCAAGACGACGACCGCCGTCAACCTGGCCGTGACCCTCGCCCAGGCCAACCAGCGCGCCGTGCTCGTCGAGTGCGACCTGCGACGACCGTTGATCGCCGAGCGTCTCGGCCTGGATGGCGGGGTCGGCACCACCAGCGTGCTGATCGGCAAGGTGCACCTGCGCGACGCGCTCCAGAAGTACGCCGACACCGACCTCTGGGTGCTGTCCAGCGGCCCGATCCCGCCGAACCCCTCCGAGCTGCTCCAGTCGAACGCCATGGAGAAGCTGATCGGCCAGCTCCGCGACGAGTTCGACATCGTCATCCTGGACGCACCGCCCCTGCTGCCGGTCACCGACGCGGCGCTGCTCGCGGCGCAGGCCGACGGCGCGCTGATCGTGCTCCGGCACGGCAAGACCACCAAGGACCAGCTCACCCACGCGATCGAGCGGATCGAGGCGGTCGACGCCAAGGCGGTGGGAGTGGTCGTGAACCTGGCCCCGGCGCGCAAGAAGGGCCACGGCTACGGATACGGGTACGGCTATGGATACGGCTACGAGAGCCGCCCTGCTAGCGGCGGGTCAGGGAAGCCAGGGCCGGACGGACGTCGGCGAGGTAGACGCAAGCCGCGATCGTGAACGCCACGTTCACCAGGAAGATCGGCCCCCCGAAGACGATCTGCGCCGCCAACCCGAGCCCGAGGATGATCGTCCAGGCCGGCTTCGTGAGCTTGTTGGCGGCGCTGTAGGCCTCAGCCGAGTAGAGCAGCGAGTTCACGAACGCGAACAGCTTCACGGCGAGGAGCGCCAGCTCGACGATCGTCGTGAAGGTCATCTCGGCCTGGAGCACGTGCAGCACTCCGACAGCGTACGTGTCAGGACGCGCGGTTGCGGAACGCGCTCGGGCCTGTCAGCGACAGCTCGGGCTGCCCTCGGCATCGGCGTTGGCCAGGATGACCGCCTCCAGGACGGTGTCCAGCCCCATCCAGTCGGCGACGTCTGGGTCGTGTGCGACAGCGGTCATGTGCTCACCTCTGCTCGCCACGGTCGCGCGGGTGGAGCCGACGGAAGGCAGACGCCGAGCAATTTCCCCAAAATGGGGTAGGACGCGCGCGTCGGGGCCCGGAGCAGTCGCTCCGGGCCCCGAACGGGAGCCGTCTAGAACAGCGTCAGTTGCTCATCGTCTCTTCAGTTGCCGACCTTCGAGGCCGCGTCGGTGGTGGCCGAGGCGGCGTTCGAGGCGGTCTTCTTGGCCGCGGTCGCGGTCGCCTTCGCGCTGCTCTTCGGCGCCGTCGAGGACTTCTTGGCGGTGGTCGACGCCTTCTTGGCGGTCTTCTTGGCCGTGGTGCTGGTGGCCTTGCTCGCCTGGGTCTTCGTGGTCCTGGCCTTCGCCGTGGTGGTCCTGGCGGACTTCACGGTCGCCTTGGTCGACTCCTGGTTGCGGATCCGGCCGACCAGGATCTCGCCGCGCTTGGCGAGATCGGCGTAGGTGTCACCCACCGACGCGACGTTCTCGTTCAGGGCGCTCTGCAGCTCGGCGACACGCGCCTCGATCGCGGTCCGGCGCGCCTTGGCGTCCTTGGACAGCGCGTCGACGCTGGCGCTGACGACCGTCGCCGCCTGGTCGCGGAGCGCCTTCGGCTCGAGGTCCAGGCCGGTGACCCGGGCCTGCACGTCCTTCTGGACGCCGGCGAAGCGCTTCTGCACGTCGGCGACGTACTCGCGCACGAAGCCCACGGCGAGGTCGGTGACGCCGACCCCGGCGTAGATCGGGCGGGTCGCCTCGGTCTTGATGTCGAACTTGGCCTTGGCCATGTCGTTCTCCTTCGGTTGGGTTGTCACTCGCTGCCCTTGTTGAGGGCGAGGAACGAGGCGTAGACGTCCAGCAGAGACTGCTTCTGCCGCTCGGTGAGCTGGCTGTCGCCGAGGATCGCGAGCTCCACGGAGCCGCCGACGCCGCCCTCGGGATGGACGATGCCGGCCCGCAGGTAGAGCTGCTCAGCGGAGATCCGGAGAGCTTTCGCGATCTGTTGGAGCACCTCGGCGGACGGTCGGCGCAGTCCACGTTCGATCTGGCTCAGGTACGGGTTCGAGACCCCGGCCTGCTCGGCGAGCTGCCGGAGCGACAGGTGGGCGGCCACCCGCTGCTCCCGAAGGTAGTCACCGAGCGACTCGACGGTCTTGCCGACCTTGCCCTTTGCCACGCCTTCATCGTGCTCGCTCGTGCTAGCAACAGCAAGCACTCACGGTGTGCCTTGACTCACAAGCGCGCGATTTTGCCTGACAATTCAAGGGTTTCGTGTGCTAGCAGGCGCAATCAGAGCAGCGGCCGGATCTCCCCGACCGGTTGGCCACCACCGAGCAGCAACGCCTCCCCGGTACGCCGCACCGCAGTCCCGTCGACGTCGGGCTCCGCATCGACCCCCGACTTCCGCAGCGCGGCCGCCATCAGCACCGGCCGCACCCGGGCCGCCCCGTCGTCGGTCTTGAGCGCGAAGGCGCGGCCGTCGCGCAGGGCGACGACGTAGCAGGACTCCGCCCCCGCCTTGCCGATCGCGCCCGGGATCGCCTCCAGCAGGATGCGCTCGTCCCGCCCGGTGCCCGAGACGTGCGCCGGGTGTCGGCGGACTGCGTCGGCGACCCGGCGCTCGGGCCCGTCCTCGGCCACCGCGAGCCGGCGGAACGCACCGGCGAGGCCGACCAGCGAGGTCGGCAGCAGCGGCGCCCCGCAGCCGTCCACGGCGACCAGTGCCGCGCGCTCCCCGGTCAGCTCCTCGAAGGTGGCACGGATGCCCTGCTGGAGCGGGTGGTCTGCCTCCAGGTAGGTGTCGGTGTCCCAGCCGTTCACGACGCAGGTCGCGAGCATCGCCGCGTGCTTGCCGGAGCAGTTCATCTGCAGCGAGGTGCGCCCGCCCCCGGCGCGGAGCACGGCGTCGCGCTCCCCGTCGTCGAGCGGGTAGTCGGGAGGCGTCTGCAACGCGGACTCGTCCAGACCGGCCGACGCCAGGATCCGCCGGACCGCCTCGAGGTGGAAGGGCTCCCCCGAGTGCGACGCACACGCGAGCGCGAGCAGGTCGGGTGGCAGGTCCAGCCCGAGACGGACCATGCCGACCGCCTGGAGCGGCTTGTTGCAGGAGCGGGGCAGCACCGGCTCGGACACCGTGCCGACGGCCCAGTCGACGGCGCCGTCGGCTGCGAGAGCGACCACCGACCCGTAGTGGTGACCCTCGACGAACCCGGACCGGACGAGCTCTGCGACGACGGGGGCAGGTACTGGGCTGGACATGGCCGCAGGGTAACGAGCGGGCGTTTGGCAGGATTGCCCGCGTGCCCCTGCCCCCCGTCCCGCAGTACTGCCCCTCGCCGCGCGAGCTCGACGACCTCGAGCTGCTCGTCACGGGCGCCCTGGTGCCGACGGTGGTCTTCAACGAGCCGGGCAGCCCGGTCACGCTGGAGCTGCCGCCCGCCGTCGCGGAGCTCGCGGCCGAGGCGGGTGCCGTCGAGCTCGTCGACCCCGAGGGACTGCCGCTCGCGCAGGTCGACGTACCGGCCGGCACCATCGAGCCCCTTTCCCACGCGCAGTACGGGCCGTTCCGCGGCTACTACCTGAGCCCTGCACAGACCCGGGACCGGTACGCCGGACGCACGTTCGTCCCGCTCGTCCACGCCCTCACCCACCCGCAGCTCACCGCCCTCGCGACCGTCGGGCCGGTGGTGCTGCTGCCCCTCGTCGGCCACGGCACCCCGGAGCTCTCCCCCGTCGCGCTGATCCGGGCCACGCTCGCCGCGGCGACCCACCTCCCGGACGCGGAGGTCGTCGCGATCCCGCTCGCGTCCCGCGGCGACACCGACGTCGACCACCACCTCGGCGTCCAGGTGGTCGCCAACTACGCCGGTGACGACCCCGTCGTCGGCGTCACCGAGGACCCCTCGGGCAGCTTCACCCCCGAGATCGACGCGATCGTGACGGCCGACCGGCCGGCGCCGGAGGACCAGGGGCTGGTGCTGTTCTTCACCGGCCTCTCCGGGAGCGGCAAGTCGACACTCGCCCGCGCGCTGATGGACCGGCTGCTCGAGCACGGCGGCCGCACGCTCACCAGCCTGGACGGGGACGTCGTGCGCCGGAACCTGTCCGCCGGGCTCTCCTTCTCCAAGGAGGACCGCGAGACCAACATCCGCCGGATCGGCTGGGTGGCCGCCGAGATCTCCCGCCACGGCGGGGTGGCCGTGTGCAGCCCGATCGCGCCGTTCGACGAGACGCGCAAGCAGGTCCGGGCGATGATCGACGACGCCGGTGGCGCCTTCTTCCTGGTGCACGTCGCCACCCCGTTGGAGGAGTGCGAGCGGCGCGACCGCAAGGGGCTGTACGCCAAGGCACGGCGCGGCGAGATCCCCGAGTTCACCGGCATCTCCTCGCCGTACGAGGAGCCCGAGGACGCCGACGTCCGCGTCGACACGACCGGCCGCAGCATCGAGGAGGCCCTCGACGACGTCCTGGTCGCGCTGCGCCACTCCGGCCACCTCGACCTGCTCTCCCCACCGGACCCGGTCGAGGACCCACTCCTCGACGGCCGAGTCGCGAGCGCCAGCGAGCGTATCGAGACCACCACGCCGCCCCCACCCCTCGGTGGTCGAGTAGCGAGCGCCAGCGAGCGTATCGAGACCCATCCGCAGCAACCCGAGCCCGTCGACGCCGGCCTGGACATCCGGGCCGCGGAGCAGGACGACGAGAAGCACGCCGAGGCGGCCGCCGGCTTCGAGCCGCGCGTCCGATCGGCGCCACCCTCGGCGCCGAGCACCAGCACCGGCGGTCACGAGCCGCCGCTGCGGATCCTCTACATCTGTACCGCCAACATCTGCCGCTCGCCGTTCATGGAACTGCTGTCCCGGGACCTGGTCGGGCCGCACGCCGGCGCGACGTTCGCGAGCGCGGGCACGCACGGGTTCGACTCCCGGCCGATGCCCGACGAGATGGCGGCGACGCTGATCGGGCGCGGCGTGCCCGGCGTGGCCCAGTTCCGGAGCCGGCCCTTCACGAGCGACCTGATGCTGAACGCCGACCTCGTGCTGACCGCCGAGACCGCGCACCGCCAGTTCATCCTCGACGACCACCCGGCGACGTTCCGCAAGGTGTTCACGCTCGGCCAGTTCGCGGAAGCGGTGCGGATGGCGCCGCCCGGGCTGGCCGGCCGAGCGCTGCTCGACACCGTCGCCGAGCGACGCGGGACCGCCAATGCCGATTTGGACGTGGCCGACCCGTTCGGGCAGGGTCCGGACGCCGCCGAGGCGTGCGCCAGGTCCCTGGAGGACCTGCTGCGCGTCGTGCTGCCCGCCCTGACCGGATCGAGGAAGATCAGCCCATGAGTGACGTGCTCACCACGACCTTCTTCTCGATCCTCGCAGCCGGCTTCTTCGTCGGCATCGTGGTGGGCCTGACCGGCATGGGCGGCGGTGCGCTCATGACACCGGCACTGATCTTCCTCGGTGTCGGCGACGCGGCCACGGTCGTGACCGCCGACCTGACCGCGGCGGCGATCTACAAGTCGGGCGGCGCGATCGTGCACGCCCGCGAGGGCTCGCCGAACTTCTCGCTCGCCAAGTGGCTGATCCTCGGGTCGGTGCCGCTGGCGCTGCTGGGGCCCTGGCTCATCCATGCCGTCGCCGGGGGCGAACCGGAGTCGATCGACACCCTGCTCAAGGAGTGCATCGGCTTCGCCCTGCTGCTGGCCGCGTCGACGTACGCGCTCCGCCTGTACATCAACCTGCGCCGGGTCCGGCGGGGCGTCGGCGACGCCGACCCCAACCCGCCGATCCGACCCCTCCTGACCCTCCTGGTCGGCGCCGTCGGTGGCCTGCTGGTCGGCGTCACGAGCGTCGGTTCGGGCTCGGTCATCATGATCGCGCTGCTGATGCTCTACCCCGGCCTCTCCGCGGTGCGCCTGGTCGGCACCGACCTCGTCCAGGCGGTGCCCCTGGTGCTCGCCGCCGCCATCTCCAACATCGCGATCAACGGCCTCGACTGGTCGATCCTGGTCCCCCTCGTGCTCGGGTCGGTGCCGGGCACGATCCTGGGCAGCCGGATCGCCCCTCGCGTGCCGCAGTCGGTGATCCGCCGCGGCATCGTGATCGTGCTGACCATGTCGGGCGTGGCCCTCCTCGACAAGGCCGGTTGGGGGCCCCTCGGCAAGGAGGAGACGCACCCGGGCCTGATCGGCGGCATCGGCATCGCCATGGTCGTGCTGCTGCCGCTCGTATGGGGCCTGATCCGCAAGACCCAGGGCCTGCCGATGTTCGGCTCGCCCACCGTCTCGGAGCTCGACGGGGACTTCCCGCGCACCGACCACGAGACAAGACGCCGCGCCCGCCGGGCCTGACCCGTCGTACCGTCGGACCGCGAAGTGAACCAGATCACTCCACTTCGGCGGCGCTTCGTGCCCGGACGTCTCCGGCGGCTACGATGACGGCTGCTGTCCCGACGAGAGGTCCCCAGTCAGTCATGACCGAAACCCATGCCGACTACCGGCTGAGTCAGCTCGACCAGCTGGAGGCGGAGTCGATCCACATCTTCCGTGAGGTCGCCGCCGAGTTCGAGAAGCCCGTCCTCATGTTCTCGGGCGGCAAGGACTCCATCGTGATGATGCGGCTCGCCGAGAAGGCCTTCTACCCGGCCAAGATCCCGTTCCCCGTGCTCCAGGTCGACACCGGGTACGACTTCCCCGAGGTCCTCGCCTGCCGCGACAACTGGGTGAACCGGCTCGGTGCCCGGCTGATCGTGGCGAGCGTCGAGGAGGCCATCAGGGACGGCGTCGTGGTCGACGACGGCAAGACGAGCCGCAACCGCCTCCAGATCGGCACCCTCCTGAACGCCCTCGAGGAGGGCGGCTTCACCGCCGCCTTCGGCGGCGGGCGCCGCGACGAGGAGAAGGCCCGCGCCAAGGAGCGCGTCTACTCCCACCGCGACGAGTTCGGCCAGTGGGACCCGAAGATGCAGCGCCCCGAGCTGTGGAGCCTCTACAACGGCCGCATCCACGAGGGCGAGCACATGCGGATCTTCCCGATCTCCAACTGGACCGAGCTGGACATCTGGCACTACATCGGCCGCGAGGGCATCGAGATCCCCTCCATCTACTTCTCGCACCAGCGCCGCGTGTTCGAGCGCGACGGCATGCTGCTCTCCGAGTCCGAGCACAACCCGACCAAGGGCAACGAGACCGTCGAGGAGCGGACGGTGCGGTTCCGCACCGTCGGCGACCTGACGCTGACCGGCTGCGTCGAGTCCGAGGCCGACACCATCGACAAGATCATCGACGAGATCGCCGTCGCGCGCGTCACCGAGCGTGGCGCGACCCGTGGCGACGACCGGTTCTCCGAGGCAGCCATGGAGGACCGGAAGAAGGAAGGCTACTTCTGATGAGTGACCTCACGAAGGCCGAAGTGGCCGAGCAGACCCGGGAGATGGACCTCCTCCGGTTCGCGACCGCGGGCTCCGTGGACGACGGCAAGTCGACCCTGATCGGCCGGCTCCTGCTGGACTCGAAGTCGATCTTCGAGGACCAGCTCGAGGCCGTCGAGGCGACCAGCCAGTCCAAGGGCTACGACTACACCGACCTCGCGCTTCTGACCGACGGTCTCCGCTCGGAGCGCGAGCAGGGCATCACCATCGACGTGGCGTACCGCTACTTCGCGACGCCGACCCGCAAGTTCATCATCGCCGACACCCCGGGCCACGTGCAGTACACCCGGAACATGGTCACCGGCGCCTCGACCGCCGACCTCGGCCTGGTGCTCGTCGACGCCCGCCAGGGTCTGACCGAGCAGTCCCGCCGCCACGCCGTGCTGCTGTCGCTGCTGCGCGTCCCGCACCTCGTGCTGGCGATCAACAAGATGGACCTCGTGGACTTCTCCCAGGAGATCTACGAGAGGATCCACGCCGAGTTCACGCAGTTCGCGACCAAGCTCAACATCCCGGACCTCTCCGTCATCCCGATCTCAGCGCTGGCCGGCGACAACGTCGTCAACCGCTCCGAGAACATGGCGTGGTACTCAGGCCCCACGCTCATGCACCACCTCGAGCACGTCCACGTGGCGTCCGACCGCGACCTGCAGGACGTCCGGTTCCCAGTCCAGTACGTCGTGCGCCCGAAGTCCGACGAGCACCACGACTACCGCGGCTACGGCGGCATGGTGGCCGGCGGCGTCCTCAAGCCCGGGGACGAGGTCGTCGTGCTGCCGAGCGGCATGACCTCCAAGATCGCCGGCATCGACCTCTTCGACCAGGAGGTCACCGAGGCCTTCCCGCCGATGTCGGTCACCGTCCGCCTCGAGGACGATGTCGACGTCTCCCGCGGGGACATGATCGCGCGGGTCAACAACGCGCCGAAGCCCTCTCAGGACATCGACGCGATGATCTGCTGGATGACCAACGAGCCCCTGCGCCCTCGCCAGAAGCTCGCCATCAAGCACACCACGCGGTCCGCACGGGCGCTGGTGAAGGACATCCAGTACCGCCTGGACGTCAACACCCTGCACCGCGACCAGGAGACCAAGGAGCTCGGCCTCAACGAGATCGGCCGCGTCCAGCTGCGCACCACGGTGCCACTGCTGTGCGACCCGTACTCGAAGAACCGCACCACCGGCTCGTTCATCCTGATCGACGAAGCGACCGGCGTCACTGTCGGGGCCGGCATGATCAACTCAGGAAGCTGAGCAGAGCGACGACGTCCGGGGGTGCTAGTGAACGCGCTCGGATTCCTGCGTGACCCTGACCGCTCGACGGTCATGCACCTCAAAGGCCACGTCGCCCGCGTTCTAACCCATCCGCTCGTTGGCCGCGCCATCGGCGCGGCCGGCGGGGGGATGGTGAGATCCCACGGTATACGGATCGACACCCGGTCCTCCGCGGTCAGCCCCCGAACCCGCGCGATGTTGCGGCTTGGGATCTATGAAGGTGCTGAGGTCCGGCTGGTGCGCAAGCACCTTCGCCCCACTCCCGCCCTCGTCGACCTGGGCGCCAGTCTCGGCGTCCTGTCCTGCGTATCGAGCCAGCTCCTCGCGCCGGGTGCTCGACTTGTGGCGGTCGAGGCCAACCCCGACCTTCTCCCGTGCCTCCGGGCTAACCTGAACCAACATGCCCCCCTCCTCGACCGCGTCATCGAACACGGCGCCGTCGACTACTTCCACGCTCCCGGCGCCGATGTCCTCTTTGGCAGAGGACTGGACCACGCGGGTGCGGCCCGGGCCGACACCGCCGAAGATGGCTTCACCGCGCCTGCTGTGCGACTGTCGGACGTGCTAAGCAAGCACGAGATCGGCGAGTACACGCTGCTCTGTGACATCGAAGGCGCCGAGGTCGACATTCTGTTGTCGGACCGTGACGCGCTTGCCGCGTGCACCGAGATGGTCATAGAACTGCATGACACGACGAGACCAAACGGCAGTTCCTACCTCCGCACCGATCTTGCCGGGCTCATTCGAGAACTGGGCTTCGTCGAGGTAGCGGCATACGGCTCGGTTCACGTGTTTCGCCGCCCGGGCGCAGCGGAGAACCGGCCAACGTACGCCGTCGTGACCACCGCCAGCGCCGAACTCAGCCACCTCGCCGACGGCCTGGGACGTCGACATCGGCTCGCGGCGTACGGCCACTCGATCGTGACGCCGCGGGACCTGCGCGCGCCGCGATTGTTGCCGAGTCGCTTCGAGGCCAAGATCTCGGGACGAGTCGCGCCCCTGCATATCCCACCTGCGCGTCAGCATTCCCTGGCCCCGATCGAGGAGATGCTCCGGTCGGCGCTGCCGCGCCCGCTCGCGGACTCCGCGAAGTCGCTGAGCTACGCCCGGTCCGTCCGGATGTCGCGCGCGGCCGTCGACCTGAGCGGTGAAGTCTTGGTTGTGTCGCACGCGGCCGCCCGAGAGGCGTTCACCCAGACTGGCCACCGGTTGCGGGTGCTGAACATGCCGACCGTTCACCCGGCGTTCAGGAACCGGACAATCCTCGAGGAGGCGGAGCGCTTTCCCGCCCTCGCGAACACCATGTTCGGCAACATCGTCCCCAATCGGCAGTTCGACCGGCTTCGCGAGGAGCTCGACCTCGCGGATGTCGTATTAGCCGGCTCCCGTTTTGCTGCCGGCACCCTGATCGCCGAAGGCGTGGCCGCCGCGAAGGTGGTCGTAAGTCCGTACGGCGTCGCGGCCGTCGATCTTCCTCGACGCCTCCCCAGTGACGGACTCCGCGTGCTGTTCGCCGGTCGGTTGACCCAGGCCAAAGGCTTGGCCTACCTGCTCGAGGGCTACCGGTCCGCAGCCCGACCCGACTGGTCCTTGCGTGTCATCGGACGCCCGCAGGGCAGTACCGAAGGATTTCCTGGAATCGGTGATTGGTGGGTGCCGTCCGCTCCCGTTCCGCGCGGTCAGATGTCAGGGATCTTCTCCAACGCCGACGTTCTCGTGCTGCCGACGCTGTTCGAAGGCCTACCGCTAACCGTTCTCGAGGCGATGTCTCACGGTCTGCCCGTGATCACGACGCCAACTGGAGCAGACGAGGTCGTCGACGACGGTGTCGAGGGATTCCTCGTTGCGCCGCATGATAGCGCCGCGATTGCCGACCGGTTGGAGGCGCTCGACCGAGACCCTGGGGTACGCCGACGGATGGGGGAGGCCGCGATACGGCGCGCCCGGGAGTACTCGTGGGAGGCGTATGTCGAGCGAACCGTAAACGCCGTGGACGAGGCTTGGAAGGCCCGCTCAGCGCAGTGAGCCGAGCCGGTACGTCGGGTTCGGCTCGGTAAGCTCGTAGTAATCGACCTCGAAGTCCCTGAGCATGGCGGCGAGGTCGTCGCGCTCTGCGGCGGTGAACGGCAGTTCGCGCTCACGTCCATAGTCAGGGCTAGCGTGGCGACTCGGCCGGTCGAGGCTCATAAGGGCTTGGCCTGCGTCGAAGTGGTCTAGGACTCCCGCCAATCGTTCTACCTGAGTAGCCGGATCGGCGACGAGGTCCTCGTAGTGGATAACGTTCGCAAGCGTTCTCGAGGACACCTCACGAACTGCCGTCGTGTTGTCGGCGAGCCAGAGGGCCATCAACCACCGGCTCTGAGCCGAGTTGCGGGGAGCGATCTCGTGTGGGTGGACGCCGAGAGCCGCTGCGGCCGGCGGTACGACGTCGTCCCAATCCAGTGCACCCCACGCTCCGCGGTGCATTGAAGCTACGACCGCGAGCGGATGACGGATGATCAGCTGGGTCCTGACCTCAGAAAACTGGCGCTCGATCCAGCCGGCCATCCGATTCGCGCGGACCTCCTTGACGATCAGCTGGTCCGCCGATGGCAAATCGCGCAACTCCAGCTGGGCCGTCGACCACCGGCTGAGGTGGCGCCCGCGGAAGATTCTCCGCAGCAAACCTTCCATGTCCCAGTCGATGTCCGTCGGCGCCAGCCTGGGGTACCCATGTCCGGGAACGACTCTGTCGACGGCGCGGATGACGGACGGCCGCAGCGGTTCGAAGATCGCCGGGGCAGCAGCGCCCACCGACATCGACTCCATCAATGCGGTCGTACCACTTCGCCCCGACCCGAGCACGACTGTCACCCGCGGAGCGGTGCGGGGCGCGAGCAACGGCTCAGCCGCGCGCAGCCCTGCGTTGTAGGCATGCCTGGCAAGGGTCCGGGCTCTCACCTTGCGCCGTCTCCTCGTGATCCCGCAGGGCGCAACTGCGGGACCTCGCGGGGTGGCTTGATGACGTGATTGAGCACAACGATCAGGACCAAAGGGGCGTTCTTCACTAGGAGAAACAGCGGCAGTGAGGCCAGGCTGTCCCGGTAGATCTGGACCAAAGAAGCCGCCAGGAGCAGATACAGGAAGTGCCCGGTTGACCCGAATCCACGCGCGTATGCTCGGCAGAAGGCCCACAGGCTGAAGCGGGCGAGCACAAACGCGCCTACCACGATGCCGAACCAGCGGAAGTCCACATAGAGCGACCCGGGGAGCGTGAGGACCGCGCCCATCGACTTCAAGGGTCGGTCGGGCGTCGAGAGGTCCACGATCGTCTGGTTCGTCGGTGGCTTGTCCGGCCACAGGGGCCTCGGAATCGGAAGGAAGACGAGATCGAGGTAGTTCTGTCCGTATAGCGGTCGCCCGAGACGATCGCTCTGCTCGACCGCGACGCCGAGTGAGTCAAGGCCGTGTTGATCGTTAGCCTGCCCCTTGAGTGCAACCTGGCTTGATTCGGAGATGATTGCGGAGGCGTTGCTGAGGCTCAATTCGTTCGTGCGGAAGGCCGTGCCGAACGAGTCCATGCCCACGAACACGATGAAGAGCGCGGCCATCGCCGCGATTACTCGCAGTGTTGGGACCCGCTTTCCCCGATGGTCCAGCCACATTTGGCACAGCAGGATCGCAGGGAGTACGACGCGGAACCTTCCCTGGCCCTGGAGTGCCATGTAGACGAGATAAGCCGCCAACGGCAGCAGCAACTGCCACTTGAAGCCCTTGATGTAGATCAGAGCCAGAAGCATCAGCCCGGGCCAAGTCACCGCCACGATCTGGTACGACGTAGAGAACTCGATCGAAGCAGTACCGCTACCTTTGCCGTACGTATGGGTCAGCAGGAAATAGAGGCCGATCGGCATCGCAGCCAGCGCGACCGCGTACACCATCGTGGGACGTATGTGCTCGGGGTTGGCGACGGCAAGGTTCCACCCCTTACCGGGTGCGATGCACCAGCCGACGGTGGCGCACGCAAGGAACAAGTCCGCCATGAGGAGGGCCTCGGCGGCGCTTGCAACTGACAGGCCCAGCACCGGCGGCGCACCGCCCTCGATCGTCCACCCGCGATAGGTGAACACCAGAATGTGGAAAATCAGGTAGATGACGCCCGGGTGCGTGTGGCGGAACTGCTTGCTACGTGCGAGAAAGAACCCGCAAATCAGGACCGACGCGGCGTCGACGTACAACGCGTCGCCTAGCGCCAGTGTCATGTCGGGCTCTCCCGCTGCTCATAGTTGCGACTGATCACGGTCGACAGAAGGACCACCGCCGTCGTAGTGGCGCCGGCGAATGTAGCCAGAGCCGCCCCCATCATCCCCCACGGTCTAGCGGCTACGAAGACAATCACGAGCATGATCAGGCCGCCGAACTGCGCGATCATCAGCATCTGGAGCTCCTCCCGCGCTTTGAGAGCCGCCGCGAGAGCGAGACCGCCGACCCGCAACACCGAGCCGAGCAATAGCAGAGTGAGCGGGTCGACGGCTTCTACATACGCCTCGCCGTACAGCAGGCTGATCGCGGGGCGGGCGATCGCCAAGAGGAGGAGGGATGCCACCAGGGCAACCCCGACACCAGTGCCGGCGACAAGGAGGATGCTGCGGGTCGAGTGGCGCCGGGCGACGAATCGCGGGAACAGTACCTGGTCCAGGGTCACGCCCAGGATTTGAACGACAGCCGCAATCGCGGCCGCGACAGAATAGATGCCGAGCAGCGCCGGCGACATCAACAGGCTCATCAAGAGTTGGTCGGCTCGGACGCTAACTCGCTGCGGAAGAGTGGACACGACGAGACGTCGACCGTAGCTGACCACGGATCGGCGATCCTCAGCACTGGTCTCGGGGTCGGCCTTGCCGTACCCGATGAACACGAGCACGGCGGAGGTCAGCGCACTTCCTATTACCATCGCCAGCACCCCGTAGAACACGGTCAGCTGACCGGAGGCGAGAAGCAGCGCCGCACCGATCGCGTAGACCAGCGGTTGCGTCATCCGCACGGTGTTCCAGATCGTCAGCCTCCGCGCAGCCTTGAGCGGGGCTACGCCAAGAAGGTTGACCGAGTTGAGCGGGACGATCAGGCCGACGAGCAACACCGTCGCCCAGGTCTCGGCAGTGGACGGGCGCACGATCTGGATCGCCATTCCGACGAGGACCGCTGTTCCGACCACGGTCTGCAGGATCGCGTCCCCGGTTAGTATCTTGCGGAGGGCCCAAGCCCGCGGCTCACTGCCGCCCGCCTCGAAGATGATGGCTTCGTCCAGCCCGATCAGCGTGAATGAGCCGACTGCGGCGCCCCACACGAGCAGCGACACCAGCTCGCCTCGATCACCGGGTTCCAGGCCTCGGGCCGTGAGTACGCCGCTAACGAGGCCAAGCAGCATCGAGACGGCGTTGACAAGACCGGTGGCTGCGACGGACTTACCGAGGCCCTTGATGGGGGTCGAGAGCGACAACCTCAAGCTCGGCCGCCTCGCCCGTCGCCCATCATTGCCGACGTCACCGTGCGGGCGAAGTGCTGTGCAGAGACCTCATCCGCCGCGCTGGCGTCCGGACGCGAACCGTTGGCCAGCCGCTCGACTGCGTCGGCGATGTCCTCCGGTCTCGAGCAATCGACGACCGCGACACCGCCGGTCCGGGAGGCATGGTCGCGGTAGGCGATCTGATCAGATACCACGACGCGAAGTCCCAGGCTGAGTGCCTCCGAGTATGTCAACGGCGCAGGATCCACGCGCGACGGGATCACGAGGACGTCCCGTCCGTGCAACTGAGGGGCAATCGCGGACAGTCGCTCCGGGTTGCGAACATCGACGAGGCCGGCGGCGCTCTGTCGAAGGTTGTCGCGGTCGGTCCCCCACGCGACCGCGCCCACCCCACGCGGACCCAGGATCCGGGCCGCCTCGACAAAACGGTCAAACCCCTTGCGTGCTGAGTAATCACCGAGAAAAACGGCGCGCGGCGATGCAACGCCAGTGGGGTCCGCGAGGCGGGACAGCTCAACCGGGTTGAGAAGCCGCAGCACCTGCACCTCGCGCCTGGCGAGCTCTCGCACATACTCCTCGCTCGCACCGGACGGGACAACGCAGTACGACGCTGGTGACAGCCAGGATCGTCGAAACGCGACCGCAGGGCGACTCAGATTCTTCGAGGTCAGCCTGCTCGACTCGACCCATGCACCTAATTGGGCCCCCGTCGCGCGGCAGTAGGCGGAGGCTAGAACGGAGGCCGATGTACTCCACCCGGCCGCAAATACGTGCGTCGGCCGAAACCGAGCGAACAAGTGCAGCCCGGGGTGCGCGGAAAACGACCGGTTCCGGATCCGGCGCGGGCGGTCAGCAAGGAACGTGTGCGAGAAATCGAGCTCGTCGTCGGGCGTGAAGAACCAGTCGTCGCGCTCGGCGGGCGAACGTCGGTATTGGTACGCCACCATCCCGGACCCACCAGTGCGGGAGGCGAACTCGTTGAGCATCGCCCGGTACAGATGAGTGCGGTAATACGACGGCAGATTGTTGAGGATCAGGAGCCGAGGCGCCTTCACGGCGTGACATCTCTGGCGACGGACTCTCCATACTGGCGTGCCCGCTCTCGCGGTGACGGCACGGCGGCGGCGACGCGAATCCCCGCGGCGACCTGTTCTGCGAGGACGTCCGGGGTCGCAAGAGCCTTTGCGATGACCTCCGCGGCTGCGACAGGGTCTAGGGGATCGAAGTACGTCGCCGCGTTGCCGCAGACCGTCCGGTTGAAGTCTCGGTCCGACACGAACAACGGTGTGCCCAAAGCCAGAGCTTCGAGCGGAGTGACCGAGCTTGCCTCGAGGAGGCTCGGGAAGATCGCAGCATCTGCCTGCTTGTGCAGCCAGCGAAGCTCAGCGACGCCCACATGACCGCGGTTGTCACACACCGCCCGGAAGGCGTCCGAGCGCTCCTCCCACGCCGGCCCCTGGAGCGTCACCAGGAATCGCGCCTTGATGCGGTGCCGGTTCCAGAGCTCGTGAGCGAGCAGGGGGAGGAACTCGTGGTTCTTGTGCGGATAGTAGGCGGCCGTGTAAAGCATGGTCAGCGACGATGCAAGGGCCAACGGGCCGCGCGTGATCGGGCCACCCTGGACGGCGAGCCGACTGGCCGTGTTCGGAGCGACCACAACAGCCGGCGGGGTCCCGGGTACGCGAGCAACAAGTCGGCGGGCTATCTCCTCCGTCTCCACCACAACGACGTCGTGCCGCGCGATCTCCCTCAGTGCCAAATGTCGACGAAACGCCCGCCTGAGCCGTGTTGGCCACGGCGCCGCGGGCACCCCGGTGGGCCGTTCGTAGAGGCTCGTCACGTCCGCGAATCCGCACACCGAGCGCTTGCGGCGCAGCGGAAACCAGGCGGGCCCGAAAACGACCAACGCAGCGGACTCCCGACGTCGGCGGTCCGCGAGCCACTGCCACGGCGAGAACGGGCGGCGATCGACGATGTCATAGTCCAAGGTCTCCAGCACACCCGTCTCGACGTTCAAGGCGACCTCGGGCGATAGCTCGTAGTGGATGTCAAGCGCGAGCTCGCCGTCAGCGACAAGCTGTGCGAGCTCCCGAACTAGCGACGCAGCAACCTGGACGCCGCCCCCCACATGTAGGTTGGACGCAACCAGCCAGACACTCGTACGACCGGCAATCGCAGTCATGTGAGCCGTTCGCCTCGCTTCCTCATGAGCGCGCCCTAATACCCGCCCAGTCCTGATGACGACCGGCGGTTGACAACAGGAACCGGACGACTCGCCGGCTGGTGTCGGGTACCAGGTAGTCCGTCGGAACGGCGGTGGACGACACGGGGTCTGCCATCACGACCCGGAGCGCTTGAACGAGGTCGTCCGCTACTAGTCCCGTCATCATGAGAGCGCCAGTCTCCAAGGCCTCCGGTCGCTCGATCGACTCCCGCAGAGTCACGGCCGGGAACCCCAGAACAGAGCTCTCCTCGGCGATGGTCCCACTGTCGGACAGGACGCAGGCTGCATTGATCTGGAGCTTGTTGTAGTCCCGGAATCCGAACGGCTCCAGCCATCGGATGTCGCCATCGATGGTCGTGTCCAGTTCCGCGAGCCGCCTACGGGTCCGCGGATGGGTTGAGACCACGATTGGCAGCTGCCAGGTGTCGTGCACTCGTTGCAGACAGTCAAGAAGCATGCGAAGCTGACCGGGCGGATCGACATTCTCCTGTCGGTGCGCCGATACGAGGAAGTAGCCGCTCGGCTCAAGACCGAGCCGCTCAACCGCGTCCGAGGCGTCGATCTGAGGTCGGAAGTACTCGAGCACCTCCCGCATCGGCGACCCCGTGACGATTACGCGGCGCGGGTGCAAACCCTCGGCTAGGAGGTTGCGGCGCGCGTGCTCGGTGTACGCGAGATTGAAGTCTGCAACGTGGTCGATCAGCCGCCGATTCGTCTCCTCCGGGACGTTCTCGTCGAAACACCGGTTGCCGGCCTCCATGTGATACACGGGCACGTGCATCCGTTTGGCCATGACCGCCCCGATGCACGAGTTCGTGTCGCCGAGAACAAGGAAGGCATCAGGACGCTCGGCCTCGATGACGCGCTCCACACCGCCCAAGGTTCCGCCGAGGACCGACCCTAGCGATGAGGTGTCCACGTGGAGGTTGTGGTCGGGAGGGCGCAGTCCGAGATCGTCGAAGAACACTTGGTTGAGCTGGTGATCGTAGTTCTGGCCGGTGTGCACTAGGACGTGGTTAACGGTCTCGTCGAGTCGTGCAATCACTCGCGAGAGACGAATGATCTCGGGCCGGGTTCCGACGACGGTCATGACCTTCACGGTGCGCTCACCTCTACACGCTCGGGGTACTGGTCAGGATCGTGGGGGTCGAGCAGCTGGTCGGCCCAGAACACCGTCACGAGCTCGGAGTCACCGACGTTGGTGATGTTGTGAACCCACATCGTGGGCATGTCGACGAAGGCAGGGGCGTCTCCCGAGATCCGGAAACGCAACACGCCCGTATCGTAGAGACGACGCAGCGAGATCTCCGCCTCGCCGCTCACCACGGCGAAGCGCTCGACCTTATGCAGGTGGTAGTGGTCGCCGCGGGTCGCGCCTGGCAGGGTCGTCGACACGAAGGACTGGCCGGTGCCGCCGTGCGAGCGGACCGTCTCGAACAGCCGTCCACGAGTGTCCTCGTGGAGGTCGGGGCGCATCGGGAACGCGGCGGGGAAGACGAAGGATCGGTAGGTGTTGAAGAGGTCCACGTCGAACGGGTCACCCAGCGAGGGCACCTCGCCCCGACCGGCGTACAAAGCGTGGTAGCTCTGCAGCCGGGCCAGCACGTCGGACACAGTGTGCGACTCAGCAGCGGGACGCACGGTGTTGTCGGGGCCGTCGGCCGCCATGATCAGGGTCGCTGCTGCCCGCTGGGCGTGCAGCAGCGGGACCTCGCGATCCTCGGTCACGGTCGGCACCTCGCCCCGCGCCACAGCGTCCGCGAACGTCGCCACGAAGGAGTTGTACGACGGCCGCCCGTGCTCGCCGAACAGGTTCGGCAGACGAACGTCGACGTACCGTCCACCGACGTCATCGATCGCCTTGGCCAGCAGTTCCCCCGCCCGACGCTTGCCGCGACCGTAAGGGTCGTCGAGGTCGGCCTGGATGGAGTTCGCATAGACGAGCCGAACCGGCCGGGACGCCAGACGGATGGCGTCGGCAGTCCGCTGGGCGACCTCGACATTGCCCTCTTCGACTTCCTCAGACGTCGCCGCCCGGCTGACGCCGGCGAGATGGAAGACGGTGTCGGCTGTTCCGAACGCCGCCGGGTCGAGCGCACCGCGACCGAGCCGGACGGGCGTCATGCCGTGCCTGGCGCGCAGTCTGCACGCCAGGTGCCAGCCGAGGAAGCCTTCGCCTCCGGTGAGGACGACGCTCACGCGAGCTCCCCTCGGACCATGGTCACCACGTGTTCGACGTCTTCCACGGACATCGCGCTCCACATGGGGAGCGAGAACGCCCGCTCGAACTCGCGGGTGGCGACCGGGAACTGCTCCGGGGTGACCCGGTACGTCTCGCGGTAGTACGTGTGCAGGTGGAGCGGGATGAAGTGAACGCTGATCCCGACGCCCGCCTTGCGCAGGCCCTCGATCACCCCGTCCCGGTCCACGATCCGGGATTCGTGCAGTCGCAGCAGGTAGAGGTGCCAGGCGCTGGTGCGGTCCTCTGGGACCGTCGGGAGGTCAACCGCCAAGTCAGCGAACATCTCCGAGTAGCGGGCCGCGATCATCGTGCGGCGCAGGTGCATGTCGTGCGCCCTGCGGAGCTGGACCCGACCGAGAGCGGCGGCGATGTCGGTGAGGTTGTACTTGTAGCCGGGCGCGAGGATGTCATAGCGCCAGGTCCCGCCGCTGTAACGAGCCCATGCTTGGCGCGACAGGCCGTGCAAGCTCATCATCCGGACCCGCTCCGCGACCTCCTCGTCGCGGGTCACGACCATACCGCCCTCACCGGTCGTCAGTGTCTTGGTCGCATAGAACGAGTAGCACACCGTCGACCGGACGTCGTCCGGCGTCGTGCCGACCGGCCGGCCCCGGTAGGTCGCGGGGAATGCGTGCGCCGCGTCTTCGACGACGACAAGACCGAACTCGCGTGCCAGCTCCCAGATCTCGTCCATGTCGCAGCTCACTCCGGCCATGTGCACCGGCACGACGGCCGCCGGCCGCCCAGCCTCAGCGCGGGCCGCGCCCTCGACCAAGGCTCGGAGCGCGCGGACATCGATGTTGAGGGTGTCGGGGTCGATATCGACCAGGACTGGCACCGCGCCGAGATACCGCACCACCTCGGCCGACGCGGCGAAAGTGTACGTGGGCACGTAAACGAGATCGCCGGGCCCGACTCCGAGCGCCTCGAGGCTCAAGTGCAGAGCGGCCGTGCAGGAGTTGAGCGCGACGGCATGGGGAGCCCCGACCGCGACCGCGAACTCTTCCTCGAACGCAGCGGCCTGCGCACCAGTCGTGATCCAGCGGGAGCGGAGCACCTCGGTGACCGCCTCGATCTCGTCCTCGGTGATGTCGGGCAGCGCGAAGGGCACGGCGTGTTCAGACCGGTTCATAACCGAGCCTCTCCAGCGTGCTGTCGATCTCCCTGCTCAGCGTCGTCCGCTCGGCTGCAGTTAGCCGACCCCGCGCCGCGCCGTCGCTCCGGACGATGAGGGTCGCCGCGGCACGAGCGAGCCGGTCGGGGCTCGTCGTGTAGCCGGGCATCTGGTTGAGGATGCCCGCCAGCGTCACCGCAGGCTCGCGTACGAGCGCCTCGTAGCTCACGTCGATCACGCGGGGATGCAGGCCGTCGAGTTCGGCGCTCGCCCGATTCACGCACTCGCTCCACTGCCGTGCGCAGACGGTCAGCACATCACCTGCCCGCACGTCGTCGTCGATGCCTGGATAGCGAGGGCCCCAGCTCTTCACATGCCCATGGTGACCGCGTCGGAAGTTGTTCCGCAGGAACTTCACGCCGTACGACCCCAGGAGGTGAGGTGGGAAGTGCCTCGCCTTCTTGAGCAGATAGCGCTTGTCGGAAGGCGCTTGCCACTGTCGACGGGCGGACTCGACGACATCCACGCCATCCCGGACGAGGTGGACATACGTCGCATCGGGGACGACTGCGTCGACGAACGGGACTCGGAGTGTGTTGCCCACCGTCTTCTCGATGACCCGGCCATCGGCGTCGGCGTACCGGTCGAGGTATCTGCGGACGCGGCCGGCGATCCGCGGCGTCGCGAGCGCGGGTGCCAAGATGTCGTCGGGAGCGGACTCGTTGCCCTGCCGCCACACGAAGCCCACGTCGTACGGCACCGCCGGCACGCCGGCGGCGATCGCGAGGGCGTCACGGCACGCCTTGGTCCCCGACCGCGCGGCACCGATCAGGACGACGGGACGCAGCTCTCCGGCGGCACTCATGGGCGCTGGCTCCGCAGGTAGGCATCGGCGGTCTCTTGCTCCCAAGCCATCTTCCGGACGAACACCTGGTGGCGGCCGAGGATGCCGAACGCGGTTCGCACCAGCACCTGCAGGGCGTAGCCCAAGGAGCGGTTCTCGATGTAGACGAGATCGAGCGCCGCCTTCCGGGCGAGGAGCTCCTCGAGGTAGACCCGCTCAGCCTCCGCTGGATCTCCAGGGAGCGACGACTCCATCGCGTAGTAGTGCAGAGACCCAACACTGGTGACGCCCGGTGGGACGCTCAGCGTCTTCCACATCTGCGCGGTGTAGTGGCCACGCACGATGCTGAGATCCTCTGGCCGGGGCCCGACCAGCGCCATCTGACCATGCAGCACATTGACCAACTGCGGCAACTCGTCCAGCTTGAACCGACGGAGCAAGCGACCGAACGGGAAGACCCGGGCATCGCTGCCACTGGTCACCCGGCCGGAGTCCTCACGTCCCACGTGCATCGTGCGCAGCTTCAACATCGAGAACGGCGTGCCGCCGACCCCCGCCCGCGTCGTTCGGTATAGCACCGGCCCGTGCGAGGTCAGCTTGATCCCGAGCGCGGCCATCACGACGAGAGGCGCCGTCACCACAAGCGCCGCGGCCGCGACCACCAGGTCGAGGATCTTGAGGAGGCGGTCGCCGATCATCAGCGGCCTTCCACCAGAACCGACCAGGTGTCGAGCGCCCGTGACATCGCGAACCGCTGCTCGTACACCGACTTCGAGCGCGCGCGCATGGCAACCAGTCGGTCGCGGTCGACCGCAAGCTTCCCGAGCTGCTCGGCGGCGAGCGCGTGGTCCGGCTGGCGGACGACAATGCCGATGTCCTCGGTCGCGATCATCCGGGCCATCTCGCTGTCAGGCTCGACCAGGGCCAGCACGGGGAGCCCGTGCCGGAGGTAGGTCAGGATCTTGCTCGGGTACGCCGCCTGGATGACACCTTCATTCAGAGAGACGCAGCCCAGGTCGGAGTCCTGGACGAATTCAGCGATCTCGTCCGGGGGCCGGTGCCCGTGGCAGTGGACGCTTGCGGACGACGCGGCCAGGGCTTCGATCTCGGAGCGCATCGAGCCGTCCCCGAAGAAGTGCCACTCGATGCCGTCCAGGTCACGCGCGGCCCGCACCACCTCGACGAGATGCTCGAGGCCCTGGAACCGGCCGAGGTTGCCAGCGTAGACAATGCGGAGGCCGTCGCGGCGACGGCGCTCGATGGTCGGCTCGTCGAGGGCCCACGGGTCGAAGTTGTTCAAGACCATAACCTCGACCGAGTCTCCGCCAGGGCGGCTCCGCGTCGTGCGCGCCATGTCCTCCGAGAGAGTTACGACCCGCCATGCCCGCCGGTCGGTGGCGCCGTCCATCTTGCGCAGCGTCGAGCTGAGGACGCCCCGGGCCGTCGACACCTCCGGCCAGATGTCCTGTTTGTGATAGACGAATCGAGCCCCGCAGGCGCGCGCGATCAGTGAGCACACGAGCGCGACGACGACCGGCGGCGTCGTGGCTGCCATGATCACGTCCGCGCCTCGCCAGTGCCGGCGGCCGACGAGGAGCCGAGCGCAGAACCAGGCGGAGTTGAGCAGCTTGCGTCCCGCCGATCGGCGGTCGTCCAGCACTCGCCAGCGCACGACCCGGTAGTCGTCCACCCGCTCCCTCGCGGCCGCGCGGGCGCGCGATCCGTATGACGGCTGGCAGGTCAGCACGACCACGTCGTGGCCATCATCGGCCAGGCGCGCCGCGATCGCCGACAGCATCGATGCATACGGCGGGGTGTCGGGAACGAAGTACCGGTGGACCAGTACCACGCGACGGGGGCATCGCACAGTCACGACTCGATCAGCGCCCTGAATGCCGGCAGGTTTTTGAGCACATCGACTACCTCGCCGACGCCGAGTCGCAGGGTGTTGTGCGAATGGTAGTCGTCGGCGGCGGACTCCCGGACGTCGCCCTGCTCGAAGTACTCGCCGTAGTTGAGGTCGCGGGCGTCGACGGCGACCCGGAAGTAGTCGCCCTGGTCCTCAGCGCGGAAGAGCTCCTCGCGCGTGGCGAGGGTCTCGTAGAGCTTCTCACCGTGCCGGGTGCCGATCACCTGGATCTGAGGTTCGACGCCGAGGGCCGTGGCCACCGCGAGCGCGAGCGTCTCGACGGTGCACGCGGGCGCCTTGCGGATGAACAGGTCACCTGGGCGTGCGTGTCCGAACGCGTGCTCCACGAGTTCCACCGCCTCGTCGAGGGACATCAGGAAGCGGGTCATGTGCGGGTCGGTGACCGTCATCGGCTTCCCGGCCAGCGCCTGTTCGGCGAACAGCGGGATCACCGAGCCGCGCGACATCATCACGTTGCCGTACCGCACGGTCGAGACCGTCGTTGCGGCAGTGGGGTTGTTGCGGGCGAACGCCTGGGCGACCTTCTCCATCATCGCCTTCGACATGCCCATGGCGTTGACCGGGTAGGCCGCCTTGTCGGTGCCAAGGCAGACGAGGGACCCCACGCCGTTCGCGTTGCACGCCTCGATGACGTTGGAGCTCCCGAAGACGTTCGTCCGCACTGCCTCCAGAGGGAAGAACTCGCAGCTCGGCACCTGCTTGAGCGCGGCCGCGTGGAAGGTGTACGCCACACCCCGGGTTGCTCGGTCGACGCTGTCGTAGTCGCGCACGTCGCCGAGGTAGAACCGCAACCGGGGATCGCTGATCGCCCGCCGCATGTCATCCTGCTTCAGCTCGTCGCGGCTGAGGACGCGCACCTCCGCGACGTCGGTCGTCAGCAGGCGTCGTACCACGGTCGATCCGAAGGATCCCGTTCCACCGGTCACGAGGACGGTCGCGCCCGACCTCGCCGTCGTCTCCGTCACGTCTCCCCCGTCATCGCCACCTGGGCTCCTGGCACTGCGCCGACAGTGTAGGGACTGTCCATGACCCTCAGCAGGCACTCGGCACCGATGCCGAGGAGGAGCTCTCGATCGAGGGAGTCACCCGCAGGTCGGTCGGTCCGGTCTGGTCCGCTCCCGTGACGAGCATCCAGTCGACGTCGACCGTCTCCCCCGGTGTGAGGTAGAGGTACGCCGTGGACACCGGTCGACCGGTGATGTCGATGTCGTCGGGGGGGAAGCCCTTGCCGTTGATCCGGAAGTGCGCGATGACGCCGCCCACGGGCGCGAAGAGGCGAACCGTGACCAGCTGCTTGCCCGGGTCGACGCCGTGGTTCCCGCCGCCGGTCACCGAGGCCGGCAGCTGGGCGGCGTTCCGTGGCGCCGCCGACGTCGCCTCGGCATGGACCTCGAGCCTCTGGGCTCCGTCCGAGCAGGAGGTTGCCTTTGCCGTCACGTCGTACTGGAGGTAGTAGGACATCTTCGAACCGGTCGTGTCGTTCAAGGTCACGTTGACGGCCGGCGTGGACGACCCGTCGGTGACGAACTCGCCCGCGACCTCGGTTCCGGCCAGGGCGGCCTGTTCGTCGGTGTGGAACGAGTGCACGTAGACCCGGCCCTCGCGCGCTCCCCGGGTCAGCTCCTCGAGAACCGTCCGAGGATCGGCGTCGCCCTTCGATACCCGGTCGAAGACGGCGTGGGAGACGTCGGCGAAGAAGGCGTCCTGTCCGGCTGGGTCGAGGCGCAGGTAGGGCATCCGCAGCAACTGGTCGACGGCGTTGTCGGCGGTCAGGGACACCCCGTCCACCGGCACGGTGCCCGTCGCCCGCAACAGGTAGCCGGTCGTGACCGCGTCCAGCGACAGGATCCCGTCGAGTCGCTCAGGATGCTCCTCCTCCCACCTGGCCCGCATCAGGTCAGCGGTGCGCGGGAAGTCGGGCGTGAAGTTCGCGTCCTGGAAATAGGTGCCGAGCTGATGGTTGTAGATCTCGTGCTCCGCCTCCGTCAACGGCAGCACGGGAGTGCCGCGGAACCCAAAGGATCCCGCGGTGACCTGCCGGACCATCTTGATCTGTCCGTGGTCGGATCGGATCAGCGCAATCGCCCCCGGTAGGCCGCCAGTCGCCCGGATCTCGGCGTTGTTCTGGAAGACCAGGAGATAGTTGTGGGGGCCATCGGCGCCCAACATCGCGGGGAGCACGGCGAGGGCGGTGTCCGCCGACCTCATCGTGTGCGCAGCATCGTCGAGCTGGTCCGCGAGGTCGCGGTACTGGTCGCGCAGCAGCTGGATGAAGCCGGAGGGGTCCTGACCCTGCATGCGCGCGTCCGCGCGGTCTAGTGCAGTGGTGGCCTGGGAAACCGGCCCCTGGAGCTCGCGAACCGCGTCGATCGAGACCGTGCCGTCCTTCGGCAGCAACGTGCCGAGCTTGCTGGCGGACTCGACGATCGGCTCCAGTCCATCGTTGCTCAGGTCCGCGATCACCTCGCTCACGACCCGCACCCCTCGCGCGTCGTCCCCCCACCCAGGCAGGTGAGCCAGGGCCGACCACGTGACGCCCCCGGTCCGGTCAGCGGCGTCCGCGCTGTGCACCTGGAGGCTGCCGAGGGCGACGTCGATCTGACTCCGATCCCCGGTCTCGAGCGCCGATCGGAGGTGGTGGGCGTCGGCGCCGGCCGCGGTGAGGTCGTTCTTGACGTGCCACGCCTGCCAGCCCACCCAGAGCGCCGCGAGGACGAGTAGGCCGGCCAGGACCAGGACGATGGTGGTCAGCCGTGACCGGCGGAGGCGCATGGCGCGATGGTAGGTGGACAGCTAGAGCGACAGTGCGTCAATGCTCGAGTGTCCGGCTACCGGCCCTACTTCTTCTTGACCTGGACGTTCTTCGCGCCGTTCGAGCCCTTGCACGCGTTCTGGTTCGACGGGATGAACCGCACCTTGACGACGTACTTGCCCTTGCCGTGGTCGAAGGTCACGTCGAACGAGCGGTTGCCGTCACCGAGGGGCTTCGAGCCGGTCTGGACGGTGTCGTCGCCCTTGGTGACCTTCAGGTCGAACGTGCCTTTGCACGGGTTGCCGTCGGAGGCCACGACGAGCTTGGCGTTGTAGGTCTTGGTCTGCCCGACCTTGGCCTTCCCGGGGCCGCTGACCGTCGTCTGGGTCTTGATCACGCCGGGGTAGCCGTCGTGCGGGCCCGCGAAGGCAGCCGAGCCGGCGCTCGATACGAGCAGTGCAGCACCGGCGATGCCGACGATCAGCTTCTTCATCACAGTCCCATGCGTAGTCGGGGTTTCCGAGGGGCAGTCAACCACACACCCACCCCGTCGCGGTCAGCCATTCGGATGGAAGTGGTCCCATCCGAGCCATGGCCCGGACTAGTCCGGGTCAGGTGATGGTGATGGTGTACTCGTCGTGCGCGCCCTTGCACGGGCTGCGGTACTCCGGGACGAAGCGCACCTTCACGATGTACTTGCCGGGCTCGTCGATCGTGAAGGTGAATACGCGATCCTGGCCGTTGGTGTCCTTGAACAGCTTCAACAGCCGCGCATCGCTGGTCGCCCCCTTCGGAGTGACCTTGAGCATGAACTTCCCGCGGCACGGAGATCCGTTGGAGGCAACGTCGACGCTCGCGCGGACCTCGATCTTCTTGCCCGCTTTGGCCTTGTGCGGGCCGTGCGCGCCCGCGTCGGGCTGCACGACACCGGGATAGCCGTCGTTGGGTCCCGCGAGAGCCGGGCTCCAGCCGAGAGCGATCAGCAACGTGGCGATCGTTGCCAGCAACGTCCTCTTCACGGTTCGTCACCCCACGTCGTCGATCGGCCTGCGTCCCGCATCCCCAAGTTTGGGGAAAGTCAACCACCGACACGGCCGATCGGTCGACCTGTCCGATCGGGCACTTCTGTCCGCGGCGTCCCGCCCGTCCTCCCCGACGGCACGCTCACCATGAGAAAACGGACCGCCGGTCTAGTCCAGCGGTCCGTGATCCCATGAGCTCTGGCTCGTCAGAGTGCGACGACCACCTCGGCCACCGAGCCGACCGCCGCGTGCACCTTCTTGTCCACTGGCTCCGACTTGGGCGCGAGCGTGCGCAGCGTCCAGTCGCCGTCGCCGGCGAAGAACCGGAAGTGCCCGGTCGCCGAGGTCGGGACCTCGGCGGTGAACTCCCCCGTCCGGTCCAGCAGTCGCACGTAGGCGTTGCCGACCGGCTCACCGCCGCGGACCACCTGGCCCTGGACGATCGCCTCCTTCTTGACGTCGATGCCGTCGAGCGACAGGCCGCCTTCAGTTGCTCCGCACATGATTTCGTTCCTTTTGTTGGGTTCGGAGTGGTCTCGATGCGCTCGCTGGCGCTCGATACTCGACCACCGAAGGACGTTGCTCCGGCTCCGCCGGTCGACCAGCGAAGGGCGCTGATCGAGCCTCGCCGGTCGACCACCGAAGGGCGTTGATCAGGCTCCGCCGGCCACCGAGGGCGGTGGTCAGGCCTCGCCGGGCTCGTCGCCGAGGGCGATCGGGACGCCGACCAGCGAGCCGTACTCGGTCCACGAGCCGTCGTAGTTCTTGACCGACTGGTGGCCCAGGAGCTCCTTCAGCACGAACCAGGTGTGCGAGGACCGCTCCCCGATCCGGCACAGCGCGATGGTCTCCAAGCTGTCGTCCAGGCCGGCAGCGCCGTAGATCTCGCGCAGCTCGTCGTCGGACTTGAAGGTGCCGTCGTCGTTGGCGGCCTTGCTCCACGGCACGTTGATGGAGGTCGGGACGTGGCCGGCGCGCTGCGCCTGCTCCTGCGGCAGGTGCGCCGGCGCCATGAGGCGGCCGGCGTACTCGTCTGGGCTCCGCACGTCGACGAGGTTCTTGACACCGATGGCGGCGACGGTCTCGTCGCGGAACGCGCGGATGCTCGCGTCCTGCTCCTGCGCCGTGTACGACGTGGTGTCCCGGCTGGGCACCTCGTCGGTGAGCTGGCGGGAGTCCAGCTCCCACTTCTTGCGGCCGCCGTCGAGCAGCTTGACGTCCTGGTGGCCGTAGAGCTTGAAGTACCAGTAGGCGTACGCGGCGAACCAGTTGTTGTTGCCGCCGTACAGCACCACGGTGTCGTCGTTCGCGACGCCGCGGCTCGAGAGCAGGGCCTCGAACTGCTGCTTGTTCACGAAGTCGCGGCGGACCTGGTCCTGCAGGTCGGTCGTCCAGTCGAGCTTGATGGCGCCCTTGATGTGGCCCTTGTCGTAGGCGGTGGTGTCCTCGTCGACCTCGATCAGCACCACCTTCGGGTCGTCGAGGTGGTCCTCCACCCACTGGGCGGTGACGAGGGAGTTCTCGCGGGTCATTGCATCTACCTTTCTTGTGCGCCGAGGAAGGGGCGCGGGGTCTGGGGTTGTGGTGTGAGCGTGCTGGGTCTCGATACGCCGTCGCTCGTTCCTCGCGACGGCTACTCGACCACCGAGGAGGGCATGCGGCGCGTGGCCCGGCGGAGGAGCAGGTACATCTCGCAGCCGAGGCAGAAGCGGAAGACGGCGTTGAGCAGTGCCGCCGCCAGCGCGAGGCCGACGGCCACGTAGCCGACGACGTCCACACCGCTGACGAAGCCGAGCAGGCCGACGACCGCGAACCCGAGACCCACCGCCTGGGCGAACCGCGGCGGCGCCGGGTCCTCGAGCTCGGCCGGCGGTGCGAGGCGGGGACGCACGAGGGTGCGGAACAGCCAGGAGTACGGCGTGTGCTGCACGCCGCGGGCGGCGCCCACCGCGAAGACAGCGGTCTGGGCCGCCAGCAGCACGAGCGCGGCAGCGGCCGGGGCCAGCAGCAGCGCCAGCACCAGGACGAGCGCGGTGATCGTGGCGGCGAACTGGGGACCGCGAGGGTCGATGCCGGCCGTGGTGCCGGTGGTGGCGGCGGTGCTGGTCGTGGACATGTCTCTCCTGCTGACGGGGGCGGTGCCGGGCGGTTGCAGGTCGCGGCACGCCCAGCGGCGGCTTCCGTCCTGAGTTTAGTTGACTAACCCAGTAGGGATAAGGGAGAAGAGCGCGCGACCGTGCGTCAGCGCATTCGACACAGCGACGAGCGCACGCGGCAGTGGTCGACCGCCCGGCGCCTGGTCAGCAGTGTCGTGGACATGGCTCCCACAGTAGGGAAGGACGTACGCCGCCACCCACTCGACGTCTCGATACGCGAGACAGGCATCCACGATGCGGACATCAGGCCCAGCCCAGGGCGGCGAGCACCTGCTCCTTGCGCGGCGCCCCGGTCGCCCGGGTGACCTCGCGCCCGACGCTGTCGAGCACCAGCGTCGTCGGGGTGCGCAGGATGCCGAGGGCGCGGACGAGGTCCAGGTGGTGCTCGGCGTCGACCTCGACGTGCGCGACCCCCGGCACGGCTTCGGCGACGTCCGCCAGGGTGCGGCGGGTGGCCCGGCACGGCGCGCAGAACGCCGAGGAGAACTGGAGCAGCGTGGCCCGCTCCCCGAGCTCCGCTGCGGGGACCGCGGCGGTGAGAAGGGACCCCGGGGTCTCGATACGCTCGCTGGCGCTCCCTACTCGGCCACCGACCTCCGCTGCTCGACCACCGATGTCATCGACGCCCGATGCTCGACCACCGGCATCCCTGGCGTTCGCTGCCCGACCACCGACGTCGCGAGTCCCGCGGAAGCGGCCGTCGGTCAGCAGCCGGTAGCCGCCGAAGGCCAGCGCGGCCACGACGGCAACGAGGACGACCCAGGCTCCCGTGCTCACATGGGGGGCAACGCGGAGATCTGCGAACCCATTCCGACGCGACCTGCGAGGGTGTGCCGGTGGCAGCACCGACCGTGACCCGTCGACAGCTCGCGCTCGCGCTCGCGCTGTACGGCGTGTTCCTGGCCCTGGTCCTGCTCGCACCGACGTCCGGCCCCCAGTCCACGAGCGCCGGCTGGGTCGCCGACCTCGTGATCGGCGCCGGCGTGCCGGAGCGGATGGCGACCGCGATCCGGGTCGAGTTCGTGCTCAACGCGATCATCCTGATGCCGGTGTCGGCGCTCGGGTCGCTGCTCTGGCCGCGGACGACCTGGCGCGACTGGACGGCGTACGCCTTCGTCATCGCCGGCTCCGTGGAGCTGTTCCAGGGCCTCTTCCTCCCGGCCCGGTCGGCCACCTTCGTCGACGTGGTCGCCAATACCCTGGGCGGGCTCGGCGGCGCTGGGGTGGTCGCAGGCTGGCGGGAGATCAGCCGCCGGCGAACGGCGGGAGGAACTCCACCGACGAGCCCGGGGCCACCAGGACCGCCCCCGGATCCTCGGCGTTGACCGGGCGGTCACCGACCAGGGTCGAGCAGATCTGCAGCACGTCAGGCAGCCGGGTGCCCGGGTGCAGCTCCACCGCACGGCGGACGACCTCCGCGAGGGTGATCGGGCCGTCCACCTCCAGGCTGTCTCCGGCGACCCCGGCCGCAGAGCGGGCGGAGGCCCAGTAGTGGACTTCGATCGGAGCGGCGGCCATGGTTCGGTATTCTTCCCGACCAGACACACCGGCCGAAGCCCAGCGTTGCGTTTCGGTCTCCCCGTCCGTCGGGAGGAGACCAGTCATGAGCACGCTCCTGCTCCTCACCAGCGCCCTGCAGCCTTCCGCCGAGGTGCTGCCCGGTCTCGCCCTGCTCGGCCACCAGGTCCGCATCCTGCCCGCCGAGGGCAGCGCGCTCCTCGAGGCGCCGGACGCCGACCTGCTGCTGGTCGACGGCCGCCAGGATCTCGCCCACGCCCGCGACCTGTGCCGGCTGATCCGCACGACCGGCACCGACGTCCCGGTGCTCCTGGTCTGCACCGAGGGCGGGCTGGCCGTCGTCCACCACGACTGGGGCATGGACGACGTGGTCCTGCACACGTGCGGGCCCGCCGAGCTCGAGGCGCGGATCAAGCTGGCGATCGGCCGGCTGGCCGCCCAGCGCGACGCCGACGACCCCGAGTCCCACGTCATCCGGTCCGGCGAGGTGCTGGTCGACGACGCGACGTACACCGCCAAGGTCGGCGGGCGGCCGCTCGACCTGACGTTCAAGGAGTTCGAGCTCCTCAAGTTCCTCGCCCAGCACCCGGGCCGGGTCTTCTCCCGCCAGCAGCTGCTCCAGGAGGTCTGGGGCTACGACTACTTCGGGGGCACGCGCACCGTCGACGTGCACGTACGCCGGCTGCGCGCGAAGCTCGGCCCGGAGAACGAGACGCTCATCGGCACCGTGCGCAATGTCGGCTACCGGTTCGTGCTGCCGACCAAGGAGCACGGCGGGACGGCCGCGAGGGACGGATCAGAGCCCGAGGAGAGCGCGCGCGTCTGAGGCCGGCATGGGCGTCCGCTGGGCGACCGCGGCGGCCGCGACCGCTCGCTCGACGAGCTGGGCGTTCCGCTCCACCGGGACGCCACGGGCGAGGGTCAGCACGTCCTCCATCCCGACGCGCAGGTGGCCACCCATCGACAGCGCGGCCAGCATCACCGGCAGCGTGCTGCGGCCGATGCCGGTCGCCGACCAGCTCGTGACCTCGGCCGGGAGCATGCCGACGGCGGCCACGAGCGCGGGCGCCGTGCCCGGCATCCCGCCCGGCACGCCCATCACGAAGTCGCAGTGCACGCGGCCGCCGTACGGCAGGCCGTACGTGTCCAGCAGGCGGTGGACGGCGTGCACCTGGCCCAGGTCGAACAGCTCGAACTCCGGCACCACCTCGCGCTCCTGGCTGAGCTGGTAGAGCTCGCACACGAAGGGCCACGGGTTGGAGAAGACGTCGTCACCGAAGTTCGTGGTGCCCATCGTGAGGCTGCACGAGTCGGGCTGGGCGTCGAGGACCTTCAGGCGCTCCTCGAGCGGGTCGTGCACGGAGCCACCGGTCGAGAGCTGCACGACCAGGTCCGTCTGCTCGTGGAGTGCCTGGACGGTGTCGCGGAGCCGGGTCCGGTCGAGGGTGGGCCGGTGCTCGTCGTCGCGGATGTGGACGTGGATCATCGCGGCCCCGGCCGCCTCGCACTCCTGGGCGGTCCGGACCAGCTCCTCGAGCGTCGTGGGCAGCTGCGGGCAGTCCGCCTTCGCTGTCTCCGCCCCGGTCGGGGCGACGGTGATCAGGACCTGGCTGGGTGACGTCGTTGGCACGCAGGCATCGTGCCAGACGCCAGACTGGGCGGGTGCGAGCAGTGATCCAGCGGGTGCTCCGGGCCAGCGTGACCGTCGACGGGGCGGTCGTCGGGGCGATCGACGAGCCGGGGCTCCTGGTCTACCTCGGCGTCACCCACGACGACGGCCCCGGCGAGGTCGCCTGGACGGCGCGCAAGATCTGGGAGCTGCGGCTGCTCCGCGACGAGAGGTCGGCGTCCGAGGTGGACGCGCCGGTGCTCGTGGTCAGCCAGTTCACGCTGTACGGCGACGCGCGGAAGGGCCGCCGGCCCACCTGGCAGGCCGCCGCCCCGGGCTCGGTCAGCGAACCGGCGTACGACGCAGTCTGCGCGGAGCTCGAGCGGCTCGGCGCCCGGGTCGAGCGCGGCGTCTTCGGCGCCGACATGCGGGTCGAGTCGGTCAACGACGGCCCGGTCACCCTGGTCCTCGACCGCGAGGCGTCAGCGCCGTAGCGCCAGCACCACGAGCACCAACGCGATCAGGCCGACCAGCACGATGCCGGCGGTCTCCAGGACCAGCCGGCGACGATGCGCAGCGATCGGATCCAGCTTGCGGCCGCGTCTGGCCACGGGCCCTCACCTCCCCCGAAGATCTGAGCGACGCCAGAATCTCATCCTTGCGTCGCGATCGCGAGCAATTCGGCTCGTGGCCGTGTGAACACCACGTGACGCCGCCCGTAGGGTCGGACCGTGGACACCATCCAGCGGGTGGCGGCGGCGGCCGAGGCGCACGACGGCGCCGCGCCGCTCGACGAGGCGACCTGGCTGGCGCTCCGGCACCATCCCGACTCCGTCCGGTCGTGGGTGCGCGACGATGGCTTCGCGCTGCTGATCGGCCCGGACCTCAGCGTGGTCGTCGACCCGGCCGCTCGCGGTCGTGGCCTCGGACGGTCGCTGGTAGACGAGGCCCTCCCGACAACCGGTGAGGTGCGGGCCTGGTCGCACGGCGACCACCCGGCCGCCGCCGCGCTCGCGCGGTCACTCGGGTTCGAACGCGTGCGTCAGCTCTGGGTGATGCGGCGCGACATGACCGTCCCGCTGCCGGCGTACGACTCCGAGCGGATCCGGAGCTACCGACCCGACGATGCCGGCGAGCTGGTCCGGGTGAACGCCGCGGCGTTCGCCCACCACCCCGAGCAGGGCTCGATGGACGCCGAGAACCTCGCCGAGCGGATGGGCGAGCCCTGGTTCGACCCGGCCGGCCTGCTCGTGGCGACGGACGGCGACCGGATGCTGGGCTTCCACTGGACCAAGCAGCACTCAGCCGAGCTGGGCGAGGTGTACGTCGTCGGCATCGACCCCGCGGCTCAGGGTCGCGGGCTCGGCAAGACGCTCACCCTGGCCGGCCTGCACCACCTGGCATCCCGGGGCGTCGCCGAGGTGCTGCTGTACGTCGAGTCGGACAACGCTCCTGCGGTCGCGCTCTACTCGGGCCTCGGGTTCGGCCACGCCCAGCCGGACACGCACGTGATGTACTCCCGACCTCGTTGAGGCTCACGGGTGCGCGACCACGGACCGGTACACGATGAGCTCCACCCGGAGGCGGTGCGGCAACGGGAGGCCACGAGCCGCGACCGCGGCGGCGTACGCCTCCAGCGCGGTCACCAGCCGCTGCTCTGCCGCCTTCAGAGCTGCTCGACTGTGGGGCACCTCTCGCATCGTGTGGCACGTCTTCCTCGCATCGTCGATGTCGAGCATCAGCAGCCGGAGGTCGACCGGTCGTTGCACTGTCGTCACAGGTACTAGTCAGCATCGCCCAGGAGGGCATGGCCCGCTGATGGAGCCAGGGTCCCCGATTCACGGTAGGCCGCAGGGCTCATCGGCCCGCGGGCGACCGGTCGAGGGTTCTGCTCTCGGCCTCCAGCTGCTCGCGCCGGGACGTCGTCAGTGCCGGCCGGTGATCGTCTCCGTGATGATCCGAGATCAGCGCAGCGGACGGACGTGCAACCCCACCTCGGGGTCGACGAGGACCTCCTGGGCCGCGGGCATGCCCTCGACCGTCAGCTGTGCGTCGAGCGGGACGTTGCGCTTGACCATCGCCAGCGCGATCGGGCCGAGCTCGTGGTGCCGGGCCGAGGTGCCGACGAAGCCGACGACCTTGTCGCCCAGGAGCAGGTCGGCGCCGATGGTGGGCAAGCGGTTCTCCGACCCGTCGAGGTGCAGGAGGGTCAGCCGCCGGGGCGGCCGGCCGAGGGTGTGCACGCGGGCGACCGTCTCCTGGCCGCGGTAGCAGCCCTTGTCGAGGTGGACGGCGGGGCCGACCCAGCCGGCCTCGTTCGGGATCGTGCGGTGGTCCGTGTCCAGGCCCAGCCGCGGCTCGCCGCGCGCGATGCGCAGGGCCTCGAACGCCCAGAGGCCGCAGGCCGGGCCGGCCGCCTCGGCGTACGCGGTGAGCTGGTCGCGCGGGACCAGCTCGTAGCCGGCGTACGGCCCCTCGCCGGCGGCGGACGGGCGCCATGTCACGGCGAGCGCATCGGTCACGTCGGCGACCTCGACCCGCATCATGAACCGCATCCGGTCCAGGAACTCCACGAGCGCCGCGGCAGCGCCGGGCTCGGTGTGGGCGGTGAAGGACTCGCCGTCGTCGTACCCGAAGAAGGCGTGCTCGACGTGGCCCTGGGGGCTGAGGATCAGGACGCCGGTCCACACCTTCGGCGGCAGCGCCTCGAGGTGCTGGGTGGTCAGGGAGTGCAGCCAGGTCAGCCGGTCCGGGCCGCTGACCCGGAGGACGTCCCGGTGCGAGAGGTCGACGAACCCGTCGCCGCTCTCCAGGGTGCGCTGCTCGCCGTTGAACGACCCGTAGTGGGCGGCGACGTCGCGGTCGATCCCGTCCGCGGCGACGGCGCCGGGCAGGTCCAGCAGGGGGCTACGCATCCTTCTCACACTCCACACAGTTGCCGAACACGGCCAGGTGGCCGATGTCGAGCACGAACCCGTGCTCGCCGCGGAGCCGCTCCGCGAGCGGCGCCACCTCGTCAGGGTCAACCGAGATGACCTTGTGGCAATTCCGGCAGACCAGGTGGAAGTGCTCGTGATCGGTGACCGAGTGGTACGTCGGGGCGCGGTCGGACAGGTGGGTGTGCCGGACCAGTCCGAGCTCCTCCAGCACCTCGAGCGTGCGGTAGACGGTCGAGACGTTGACCGCGCTGGACTGCGACTGGACCTCGGCGAGGATCTCGTCGGGAGTGGCGTGGCCGAGCTTCTCGACGGCCTGGAGGACGAACTGCCGCTGCGGCGTCAGCCGGTAGCCGAGGCTGTGCAGACGGGCCGCGAGGTCCTCGCTCATGCCTGCCTCATGACCCGATCACGACTCGTTCACCGCGACCTCACTGGCGCACCAGCCGCGCCCACAGGTGCGGCTGGAGCCCCTGGCCCATCGCGGCCATGTCGAAGGCGTACAGGAGGTCACCCTCGACGTTCCCGTACAGCCTCTTGCCGCCCGTGTACTCCTTGGCCGTCTCGGTGCGGACCACCGCGTCGGTGGTCAGGTCGAGCTTGCCGTCCCCGGCCTCGCCGTACCAGATCTCGGCGAAGCCGGTGTTGTGCGTGAGCAGCAGCTCGACGTGGCCACCCGGCTTGCACCGGAGGAAGCCCGCCTCCTGAGCAGCCTCCCGGACCTTCTCGCCGTGCTCGTCGACGATCCACGACCGGGAGAAGTAGTGGAAGAACGGCCGGCCGTCGTGGGTGAAGACGAGCTCCTGGCCGTACTCGAACTTCTCGATCGTCGGGTAGTCGCCGTGCCCGCGCCCGCCCCAGCGCCCCAGCAGCCAGGCGACCGGGCCGCAGTCGGGATGGAGGTTCTCGGGGAGCTCGAACGGCATGCCTTCACTCTAGAGGCGGCGCGCCTCCCGCATGACCGAGGTGGAGCGGGGGAACACTTGGCCAGGAGGTGAGTGCCATGGCAGGTCCCCACGATCCCGAGATCGCCGAGTGGATGGGCATGGACACCGACCGGGAGGCCGAGATCCTCTCCCTGCCGGGTACGCCGGCCGCCGCGTAGCCTGATCGCGTGCGCCCACTCGTCGTCAAGGTGACCTGCGGCTCCGACGACCCGGAGCGCTGCAACCAGGGGCTGACCGTCGCCGCGACCGCGTTGACCGCGGGCGCCGAGGTGAGCCTGTGGCTGACCGGTGAGGGCGCGTGGCTCGGCGTGGCCGGCCGCGAGTCGTTCGAGCTGCCGCACGCCGCGGCGCCGGCCGGGCTGGTCGGGGCGGTGCTCGCCGGGGGGCGGGTGACCGTCTGCACCCAGTGCGCGGCCCGTCGCGGGATCACCGAGGAGGACGTGCTGCCCGGCGTACGCATCGCAGGCGCCGCGGCGTTTGCCGAGGAAGTGCTAGCGCCGGAGGTGCAGGCGCTCGTCTACTAGCTCCACGCGAGCACGCGGGACCCACACCCGCGAGCGCAGCGGCGGCAGCGCCGGCGGGTTGCACCGCCGGCAACGACGGACGGCGGTGAGCAGCGCGGCGTGCTCGGGCGTGCGGGTCCGACCGCCCACGACCAGCCGGACCATCCGGAGGTTGTGCTTGACGCAGGTCATGCAGGTCCAACGCGGCACCGCCGCTGCCGTCACGGTCGGCTTCGGGATCGACTGCACACCCGCCCCACCAACCCCTAGGCTCTCGGCTGATGGACGACAACGACGCCAGCACCACGCGGTGGTGGCAGCGCAAGCAGGAGGCCCCGGCGGAGCCCGAGGCCTCGGCCCCGAGCGCGCCGCCGCCGGCCGTGCGCACCCCGGCCGACCTCCAGGCGGCGATCGAGCGCGCGGCCGAGCTGCGCCGGCGCGCCGAGCAGGCCGCCGCCGAGCAGGCCGCCGAGCGGCTGGTCGCCGAGGAGGCCGCCACGGCCGCCCACCGGGCGCGCGTCGAGGCCGACGAGCAGGCCGCCGAGCACGCCGCGAAGGCGCAGGAGGCGTACGACGCCCGCCGTGCCGCCGAGGAGCAGGGCGCCGCGCACGCGGCCGAGCGGGAGCGGCTCGAGGCGGCCGCCACCGCCGCCGTCCAGGCGCGCGCCGAGGCCGAGGAGGCGGGCCGCAAGCTCGTCGAGACGGCCAAGGTCGCCACCGCCCTCAGGCTCGCCGCCGAGCAGGCGGCCGCGCAGCAGGCCGCTGAGCGGGCCGAGGCCGAGGAGAGCGCGCGCCTCGCCGCGGAACGCGCCGCCGCAGCGGAGACCGCGCGGGCGTCCGCCGAGGAGGCCGCTCGCGCGCAGGCCGAGCGCGCCACCGCCGACACGCGGGCGCGCGCGGAGGCGGACCGGGCGGCCCGCGAGGCCGCGGAGACCGCCCGCCAGGCACATGCCGACCGCGAGGCTGCCGAGGCGCGGGTGCAGGAGCTCGCCGAGCAGGTCGCGCAGGCCGCCGAGGAGCGCGCCGCCGCCGAGCGCGCCGCTGCCGCACGGGTCGAGGAGCAGGAGGCGGCGTACGCCGAGCGGCTGGCCGCGCTCGGCCGCCGCCTCGACGAGGTCGAGCAGGCGGCGAGCGAGCGCGCCGAGGCACAGCAGGCGGCGCACGCCAAGCGGCTCGCGGCGCTGGCCGCCGAGCACGAGGAGGCGCTGGCCACGGGAGCGGCGGCCCGACAGGCCGCCGACGAGCGGGCGGCCCAGCAGGCCGAGGCCCGGGCCGCCGCCGAGGCCGCGGCCGCGGAGCAGGCGACCGGCCGTGCCGCCTCCGACGAGGCGGCCGCCGAGCAGGCCCGCCGCGCCCAGGAGGCCCACGCGGCCCGGGCGGACGCCGAGGACGCGGCCCGCACCCACGCGGAGCTGGCTGCAGCGGCTGCCGCGGCCCGGGAGACGGCCGACGCCGGAGCCCGCGAGGCAGCAGAGACCGCACGCCAGGCACACGCCGACCGTGAGGCCGCCGAGGCCCGGGCCGCGGAGCTGGCCGAGCAGGTGGCCGCAGCCCGCCGCGGGCACGAGGACTTCGTGCTGGTCTCGCGGGAGGCCCGGGCCGCGGCGGAGCAGGCGGCCGCCGAGCAGGCCGCCGCGCGGGAGGCCGCCGAGGCGAAGGCCACCGAGCAGGCCGAGGCGCGCGCCGCCGCGGACACGGCCGCCGCCGAGCACGCCCGGCTCGCCGACGAGGCGCACAGCTCGCGGCTCGAGGCCGAGCAGGCCGCGCATTCGCAGGCCGCGACCGCCGAGCAGGCGCAGGCCGCGCGCACGGCGGCCGAGGAGGTCGCCCGCGACCAGGCGGCCGCCACCGCCCGGGCCGCCGCGGCCGAGGAGGCCGCGCACCGCACCGCCTCCGAGCTCGCCGAGGCGCTGCGCACCGCCCACGAGGCGCGGATCGCCGCCGACGAGAACGCCCGCACGCACGCCGACCGCGCCCGCGAGGCGCACGAGGCGCGGACCACCGCGGAGACCGCGGCCGCCGAGGCCGCCTCCGCCCGGGAGGCGGCCGAGGCCACCGCCCGGTCCCACGTCGAGGCGGCCACCGAGGCCGTCGCGGCACGCGAGGCCGCCGAGCGAGCCGCGCAGGAGGCCGCCGCCCGCGCCGAGGAGGCGCAGTCCGCGCGCGAGCAGGCCGAGATGCGGGCCCGTGAGCAGGCCGAGGCCGCCGCCCAGGCGGCCACCGACCAGACCTCCGCGCACCAGCGCGCGGAGCACCAGGCCGAGCAGGCACGCATCGCCCACGACGCCCGGGCCGAGGCCGACGTGGCCGCCGAGGCGCACGCCGCCGCCCGCGAGGCCGCCGAGCGGGCCGCCGCACAGGCACTCGAGCAGCGCCGCGCGGCCGAGGAGGACGCGAGGGCGCACGCCGAGCTCGCCGCCACGGCCGCCACGGACCGTCAGTCCGCCGAGGCGCAGTTCCGCGACGCCCTCGCCCGCCTCGACGAGGCGGTGCAGGCGCGCGAGGCCGCCGAGCGCCAGGCCGCCGAGCAGGCGCGGCTCCGGGGCGAGGCCGAGGAGGCCGCGGCGCAGCGGGCCGCGGACCGCAGCGCGGTCGAGGCCGCCGTACGCCGCCAGGCCGAGATCGCCGAGGCCGCGATGGAGGAGCGCGTCGCCGCGGAGGAGAAGGCGCGCGACCTCGCGGTCGAACTGGAGAAGGCCCGCGCGGAGCTGCAGGAGCTGCAGTCGAAGAAGGGCTTCTTCCGCCGTTAGGTGAGCGTGGCCTTGAGCTTCGCGGCGATCGTGGCGTTCGCGGCCCGGCTGGTCCGGCCGACGCCGACGACGTTGAAGAAGCCGTGGATCTGGTCCGCGAACCGGCGCAGCTCCACGTGCACGCCCGCCTCCGCGAGCTTGCGCGCGTACGCCTCGCCCTCGTCGCGGAGCGGGTCGTAGCCGGCGGTCACGACGTACGCCGGGGCGAGGCCGGCCGGCAGGTCGGCGTACCGCGGCGAGACGCGGGGGTCGGTCGGGTCGCTCCCGACGATGTAACTGTCGTTAGCGAGGTCCATGAAGGCCCTGGTCAGGTAGAAGCCCTCCGCGAACGACGCCGCGCTGTCGGTCTGCCGGACCGCGTCGGTGGCCGGGTAGACCAGCAACTGGAAGGCCAGCGGCAGGCCGCGCCGGGCCGCCTCGATCGCGACCACCGCGGCCAGGTTGCCTCCCGCGGAGTCGCCGCCGACGGCGAGGCGCCCGGGGTCCGCGCCGACCTCGGCGGCGTGGTCGACCAGCCAGCGGTGCGCGGCCAGCGCGTCGTCGTACGCCGCCGGGAAGGGGTGCTCCGGCGCGAGCCGGTAGTCGACCGCGAGCACCCGCACGCCCGAGCGGTCGGCGAGGAACCGGCACGCGGCGTCGTGGGAGTCGAGGTCGCCGTACATGAAGCCGCCGCCGTGGAAGAACAGCAGCAGCGGGCCCGACCCCCGCGAGGTGGCCGGCGTGTAGAGGCGGGCGGGCAGGTCGCCGACGACCAGGTCGCGCACGGCGACGGCCGCCGGTCGACCGCCGGTCATCCGGGTGTGCCGCAGGATCGCCTCGCGGCCCTGCGGGATCGGCAGCGTCTCCGCGCCGACCTCGCGGGTGACCCGCTGGAGGCGCAGCATCAGCTGGACGTCGGCCGCCAGGACCTGGCCGTCGTGCACGACCCGGCGGCCGGCCAGGATCCGCTGGGCGCGCTCCGGGAGGCCGAGGGCCGCACGCAGTCCGAGGGTCTCGAGACGTTCCCGGGTGGTCACGGTCGCAACCTACCGTTCACCCGGCGGTGCCAGACTGGGAGGCATGTCCCTCGAGAGCCTGCCGTCGACGTCCGTCCACGGCGAGGGCGTGCCCGAGGAGACGTTCGACGTCGAGCCGCCGTACGTGCCGGACCACGAAGCGCTGAAGGCGGTCGAGAAGTTCGAGGACCGGTTCCTGGACCGGGAGCTGTCCTGGCTGCGCTTCAACCAGCGGGTGCTCGAGCTGGCCGAGGACCCCCAGCTGCCGCTGCTGGAGCGGACCCGGTTCCTGGCGATCTTCACCAGCAACCTCGACGAGTTCTTCATGGTGCGCGTGGCCGGCCTCAAGCGCCGGATCGCGGCCGGGGTCGCCGTACCCGCTGCGTCCGGCCTGATGCCGACCGAGGTGCTGGAGCTGATCTGGTCCACCACGCGCGAGCTGTCCGAGCGGCAGGCGCGGGTGTTCCGCGACGACATCGTGCCCGCGCTGTCGGAGGCGGGCATCGAGCTGGTGCGCTGGGACGACCTGGACCGCGAGGAGCAGAAGCAGTCCAAGCGGCTGTTCCGCGACCGGGTCTTCCCCGTGCTGACGCCGCTGGCCGTCGACCCCGCGCACCCGTTCCCCTACATCTCCGGGCTGTCGCTCAACCTCGCGGTGCTGCTGCGGAACCCGCGCACCGGCAAGGACCACTTCGCGCGGGTCAAGGTGCCGCCGATCTTCGAGCGGTTCGTGCCGGTCGGCAACCAGCGGTTCGTGCCGCTGGAGGACGTGATCGGCGAGCACCTCAAGCGGCTGTTCCCGGGCATGGAGGTGCTCGAGGTGCACACCTTCCGGGTCACCCGCAACGAGGACCTCGAGGTCGAGGAGGACGACGCCGAGAACCTCCTCGCCGCGCTCGAGAAGGAGCTGCTGCGGCGCCGGTTCGGCCCGCCGGTCCGGCTCGAGGTCGAGGAGTCGATCGCGCCGCAGGTGCTCGAGCTGCTCATCTCCGAGCTCGGCGTCTCGGAGGAGGAGGTGTTCAAGCTCCGCGGGCCGCTGGACCTGCGCGGACTGCACAACATCGCCGACCTGCCGCGGCAGGACCTGAAGTACCCGGCGTACCTGCCGACGACCCACGAGCGGCTGGCCGAGGTCGAGTCCGCCGCTCCCGTCGACGTGTTCAAGGCCGCCCGGCGCCATGACGTGCTCCTGCACCACCCGTACGACTCCTTCGCCACCAGCGTGCAGCGGTTCCTCGAGCAGGCAGCGGCCGACCCGCACGTGCTCGCGATCAAGCAGACGCTGTACCGCACCTCGGGTGACTCCCCGATCATCGACGCCCTGATCGACGCGGCCGAGGCCGGCAAGCAGGTGCTGGTGATCGTGGAGATCAAGGCGCGGTTCGACGAGCAGGCGAACATCCGCTGGGCGCGCAAGCTCGAGCAGGCCGGCTGCCACGTGGTGTACGGCCTGGTCGGCCTGAAGACCCACTGCAAGCTCTCGATGGTGGTGCGCGACGAGCCGGACGGCATCCGCCGCTACACCCACATCGGCACCGGCAACTACAACCCGAAGACCTCGCGGCTCTATGAGGACCTCGGGCTGATCACCGTCAACCAGCGGATCGGCGAGGACGTCGCCCACCTGTTCAACAACCTGTCCGGGTGGTCGCGGAACGCGACGTACGACGAGCTCCTGGTCGCGCCGGACTCGATCCGCGACGGGCTCGTCGAGCGGATCCACCGGGAGATCGCCCACCACCAGAACGGCCAGCCCGCGCGGATCCGCCTGAAGGCGAACTCCGTGGTCGACGAGGCGATCATCGACGCGCTGTACCTGGCGTCGCAGGCCGGCGTACCGGTGGAGCTGCTGGTGCGCGGCATCTGTGCGCTGCGCCCCGGCGTACCCGGCCTGTCGGAGACGATCGCGGTGCGCTCGGTGCTGGGCCGGTTCCTCGAGCACAGCCGGATCTTCTGGTTCGACAACGGCGGCGAGCCCGAGGCCTGGATCGGGTCGGCGGACATGATGCACCGCAACCTGGACCGGCGCGTGGAGGTCCTGGTGCGGCTGCCGGGCGAGGACGAGATCGCGGCGGTCGGCGGCCTGCTCGACCTGGCCTTCGACCCGGGCACGAACGCCTGGGAGCTCGACAGCGAGGGCGGCTGGACGCGGAACGGCGGCCAGGTGCACCTGCACGAGCGGCTGATCGAGCGGCAGCGCCGGCGCCGTTAGGCGCGCCCTGACTTGCACGATCCCGCACGCCACCCCCTAGTCTGTTGCGCGTTCTCTTCCTCCTCCTCAGGAGTTATCCGTGGGTTTGCGAATCCGGCCCGTCGACACGTCCTTCTACGACCTCTTCACCAGGGCTGCCCAGCACCTCGTGCTGGGTGCCGCCCTGTTGGCGGAGATGCTCAGCGAGACGGCCGACCACCAGGACGTGGCACGCCGCATGCGCGAGGCCGAGCACATCGCCGACGAGACGACCCACGAGCTGATCCGCAAGGTCAACACGACGTTCGTGACGCCGTTCGACCGCGAGGACATCTACGCGCTGGGCTCCGGTCTCGACGACGTGATGGACATGATGGACGAGGTCGTCGACCTGATCCTGCTGTACGAGGTCAAGGTGCTGCCCCCGGAGCTGTCGACCCAGGTCGAGGTGCTCCAGCGGTGCGCCGAGCTGACCGCGGCCGCGATGCCGAACCTGCAGGCGATGCAGTCGCTCGAGGAGTACTGGATCGAGATCAACCGGCTGGAGAACGCCGGCGACAAGAACCACCGGCGTACCCTCGCCAAGCTCTTCAGCGGTGAGTTCAAGACCATCGAGGTGCTCAAGCTGAAGGACATCGTCGAGTCTCTCGAGGAGGCGATCGACGCGTTCGAGAAGGTCGCCAACATCGTGGAGCAGATCGCGGTCAAGGAGTCCTGACCGCATGGACCTCGCGATCGTCATCGCGGTAGTCGTCGTCGCCCTCTGCTTCGACTACACGAACGGTTTCCACGACGCGGCGAACGCCATCGCCACCTCCGTCTCCACCCGGGCGCTGACGCCGCGGATCGCGCTGACGCTCGCCGCGGTGATGAACTTCGTCGGCGCGCTGCTCGGCCAGAAGGTGGCCCACACCGTCGCCGAGGTCATCTCCACACCCGCGGGCGACCACGGGCTGGTCGTCGTACTGGCCGGGCTGCTGGGCGCGATCACGTGGAACCTCATCACCTGGTACTTCGGCCTGCCGTCGTCCTCCTCGCACGCGCTCATCGGTGGCCTGGTCGGCGCGGCGCTCGCCGCGGGCTCGGCCTCCGGGGCGAGCGTGAACTGGCCGACGATCATCGACAAGGTGCTGACCCCGATGGTGCTCTCGCCGATCTTCGGCTTCGGCGCGGCGTTCGTCGTGATGCTCGCCATCATGTGGATCTTCCGGCACCGGAACCAGCACCGCGTCTACCGCGGGTTCCGCGCCTCCCAGACCGTCTCCGCGGCGGCGCTCGCGCTCGGGCACGGACTGCAGGACGCGCAGAAGACGATGGGTGTCATCTTCCTGGCGCTGACCACCGCGGGCTACTACGTCGACTCGGCGGGCAACCCGCAGGAGAACCTCCCGCTCTGGGTCATCGTGGCGGCCGCCAGCGCGATCTCGCTCGGCACCTACTCCGGTGGCTGGCGGATCATGCGCACCCTCGGCCGCCGGATCATCCACCTCGACCCCGCCCGTGGCTTCGCTGCGGAGTCGGTAGGCGCGGGCGTGCTGTACACCACGGCGTTCGTCTTCCACGCCCCGATCTCCACCACCCACACCATCACCTCCGCGATCATGGGCGCCGGCGCCACCAAGCGCTTCTCCGCCGTCCGCTGGGGTGTCGCCCGCTCGATCGTCGCCGCCTGGGTCCTCACCTTCCCGATGGCCGGCCTCGTCGCCGCCGCCTGCTACGAGGTGCTGCACGCCGCGATCGGTCAGTAGGTCTCTGGTCGTCCGGCCGGGGGTAGTCCCTGCCCGAAATGCTCTCCGCGGGGTCCCTTCACGACATTTTCGTCAGGGACTACCCCCGAGGTCAGGCGATCCGGTGCGCGAGCAGGCGGGCCCGCAGGGCCGAGCTGAGCGCCCGGCGGCCCGCGACCGTCGTGGTCTCGATCCATCCCTCAGGTCGCTCGACGGTCCAGCGACGGTGGTGCGGAGGCCGGTCCGCGGCTCGGTCGTACGCAGCCTTCAGCCGGCGGATGAACGCCGTCGGGTCCGCGACGTCACCCGCCACCATGATGGCTCCCTCCAGCCCGTGCGATCGGAAGGCCTCGTCGCGGTCGACGTCCTTCTCCCGGCGGGAGCGGGTGAGGTGGAGCGCACCGTCGTACTGTCCGAAGACGCCCGACCGAGGATCGAGCAGATCGGGCGTCCCGATGTGGTTGCCCTCGAGATCGAACACGGGGACGTTGTAGAGAGGCGGCGGGAGCTCGGCGTCCAGCACCCACACGTGCCCCATGCCGACCTCGCGCGGCGACCAGGCGTTCTCCGTCGCCAGCGGGATCGCCTCTCGTGCCTTCGGCATCCCCGTCCACCCGCGAAGGTTCGCGCCGTACGCCAGGACCTCGTCGATCGACACCGCATCGTGGAAGCACGCCATCGACAGCGCGATCGCCGCATCGCGCGCATCCCGGGCGTAGCGCATCTCGAACCACGTCGACCGCACCGCGGTCGTCACCCGGACCCCGTCGACCATGACCAGGTCCCTCGGCGCGAGTCGCTCCTCGCTGGTCGCGAAGAACCGTTGCTGCCGGGACCAGCGATTGCCGCCGATGGCCAGCGTCACCGGTCGCGTCCGGCCGCCTCCCCAAGGCGTGCCGTCGAACCAGGTCGAGCCCATCCATCCCAGTGCGGCCCAGCCGGTCACGCCGCCCCACTCCTGCGGCAGCGCGGCCGCTGCCTCCACCACCCGCTGGTCGACCGTCGACCCGTCCACGGAGGAGGGCACGCGGAAGCCGTGGCTAGACGCCCGCCACCGTGGGCCGCGTGCCGCGCCGGGTCGCGGCCCACGCAGTCCCTGGGGGTCGACGGGCAGCGGGACCACCACCCGCCGCGTCACCCCCGAGAGATCCATGCCGGGACTCTTCCCGGTTTCCTGTGGGGCTCGGATCGTCCTCCACAGGCCACCCCGGATTCGGGCTAGTCCCTGGCGAAAATGTCGTCAGCGGGCCCGATCCACAGCACTTTGGTCAGGGACTACCGCGATCGACTCACCCGAAGCGACCCGAGATGTAGGCCTCGGTGGACTCCTCGTCCGGGTTGGTGAACATCTTGTTGGTGGGGTTGAACTCGACGAGGTGGCCGGGCTCGCCGGTGGCCTTGAGGTTGAAGAAGCCGGTGTCGTCGGAGACGCGGGCGGCCTGCTGCATGTTGTGGGTGACGATCACGATCGTGTACTCGGACTTGAGCTCGTGGATCAGGTCCTCGATGGCGGAGGTGGAGATCGGGTCCAGGGCGGAGCAGGGCTCGTCCATCAGCAGGACCTCGGGCGAGACCGCGATCGCGCGGGCGATGCAGAGGCGCTGCTGCTGACCTCCGGACAGGCCCATGCCGGGCTTGCTGAGCCGGTCCTTGACCTCGGTCCACAGGTTCGCGCCCTGGAGCGAGCGCTCGACGATCGCGTCGGCGTCGGACTTCGAGATCTTCTTGGAGTTCAGCCGCATGCCGGCCAGGACGTTCTCGTAGATCGACATCGTCGGGAACGGGTTCGGGCGCTGGAAGACCATGCCGATCTGCCGGCGTACGGCGACCGGGTCGATGCCGGGCTCGTACAGCGACTGCCCCGAGACGATGACCTTGCCCTCGACGCGGGCGCCGGGGATCACCTCGTGCATCCGGTTCAGCGCGCGGAGGAACGTCGACTTGCCGCAGCCGGACGGGCCGATGAACGCGGTGACCGCCTTCGCGCGGATGGTCATGTTGACGCCCTCGACGGCCTTGAAGTCGCCGTAGTAGATGTCGAGGTCGGAGACGTCGATGCTCTTGGCCATGTGATTCTCTCTTCGGTGCGCTCAGCGGCGCCGGTCGGACTTGGGGGCGTAGATCTTCTGCAGGATCCGGGCGGCGAGGTTGAGGATCATCACGATCCCGATCAGCACCAGCGCCGCACCCCAGGCGCGGGCGTAGCCCGGCGGCGGCCCGTCGGTGCCGAAGGCCGGCACCCCGGGCGAGCTGTACTGGCTGAAGATGTAGACGGGCAGCGTCATCATCCGGCCGTTGAACAGGTTCACGTTCACCGAGTCGGTGGCGCCCGCCACGATCAGCAGCGGCGCGGTCTCGCCGATCACCCGCGAGATCGCCAGGACGATGCCGGTCACGATCCCGCCGAACGCGGTCGGCATGACCACCTTCACGATGGTCCGCCACTTCGGCACGCCCAGGGCGTACGACGCCTCGCGGAGGTCGCTCGGCACCAGCCGCAGCATCTCCTCGGCCGAGCGCACGACGGTCGGGATCATCAGCAGAGCCAGGGCGATCGAGCCACCGAAGCCGATCCGGATCGCCGGCCCGAAGACCAGCACCAGCAGGGCGAGCGCGAAGAGCCCGGCGACGATCGACGGGATGCCGGTCATCACGTCGACCAGGAACGTCGTCACCCGGGCGAGCCGGCTGCCCTTGCCGTACTCGACCAGGTAGATCGCGGTGAACAGGCCGATCGGCACCGAGATGACGGTCGCCGCCAGCGTGACCAGCAGCGTGCCCATCAGCGCGTGGTAGATGCCGCCGCCCTCGCCGACGACGCCGCGCATCGACTCGTTGAGGAACGACAGGCTGATCGCGCCGAGGCCGTTCTTGAGCACCAGCCAGACCAGCCAGATCAGCGGGACCAGCACGGCGACGAACGCGCCCCACACCAGGCACGTCGCGAACCGGTCGGCCGCGGCGCGGCCGCCCTCGACCACGCGCGACCAGGTCGGCATGCCGATGACGAACAGGAGGCCGGCGAGGATGGCGCCCCCGACGATGCTCCAGCCCATCACCATCGTGAGCAGGCCGGCGACGGCCAGCGCCATCGCGCCGATGAGGACGGCGGCCCAGCGCGGCAGCTGCGGCTGGACGAGCCCGACGGTGACCGACTCGAAGTCGTGGTCGAGGGGAGTCGTCGTCATCGCGTCACGTTCCGCTCGCTGCGCGCGACGATCAGCCGCGCGATGAAGTTGACCACGAAGGTGACGATGAACAGCACGAGACCGGTGGCGATCAGCAGCGACTGCCGGTCCGGGGTCGCCTCCTTGTAGTTCGCCGCGATGTTCGAGGCGATGGTGGCGGGGTTGCTGTTCGAGATCAGGTTCAGCGTCACGACCGGCGTCGCGGAGAGGACCATCGCGACGGCCATCGTCTCGCCCAGCGCGCGCCCGAGGCCGAGCATCACGCCCGAGACGACGCCGGACTTGGCGTAGGGGAACACCGCGAGCCGGATCGTCTCCCAGCGGGTGGCGCCGAGCGCCATCGCCGCCTCCTCGTGCAGGCGCGGGGTCTGGGCGAACACCTCCCGCGAGATCGCGGTGGTGATCGGGATGACCATGATCGACAGCACGATGCCTGCCGTCAGCATGGTCCGGCCCGTCACCGACGGCGGGCCGGCGAAGAACGGGATGAAGCCCAGGTTGTCGTACAGCCAGTTGATCGAGGGCGTCATCCAGTGGGCGAGCGCGAGGCCGCCCCAGAGGCCGTAGACGACCGACGGGATCGCGGCGAGCAGGTCGATCACATAGGCGATCGGGCCGGCGATCCGCGGCGGCGCGTAGTGCGAGATGAACAGCGCGAGCCCGACCGAGAACGGGATCGCGATCACCAGCGCCACGACCGCGGCCAGCACGGTGCCCCAGACCAGCGGGCCGACGTACGACCAGAAGTCGTCGGCGGGGCGGTAGATGTCCGCGGGAGCGCTGAGCCCGGGCAGCCCCTCGACGACGAGGAAGACGGCCACGCCGGCGAGCGCGACCATGATGAGCATCGCGGCGAGGCGGGCAGTGCCCGAGAAGAGCCGGTCGCCCAGGCGGACGACCGGCTTTCCCGTTGCTTCAGTGGATGAGAGCACGCGGCATCCGTCAGCTGGCCGAGATCGCGCCGACGATCTCCTGCGCCTTCGTGGCGATCGACGCGTCGAGCGGGGCGGAGCCGGCCTGCTGCGCCGCAGCCTGCTGACCCGCGTCCGAGACGATGTAGGAGAGGAAGCCGCTGACCAGGTCCGCCTCGTTGGCGTCGTCGTAGTGCTGGCAGGCGATCAGGTACGACGCCAGCAGCACCGGGTAGGCACCCGACTCGGTCGTGGTGCGGTCGATGTCGTAGGTCAGCATCGTGGCCGTCGCAGTCGGCGCCGGCTTCGAGACCGCGAGCGCCTTGGCGGCACCCTCGGCGGACGGCGCGACGTACTCGTCACCGACCTTGACCGAGGCGATGCCGAGGCCCTGGGCCTGGCTCTCGTCGGCGTACCCGATGGTGCCCTCGCCGCCCTTGACCGCGGCCACGAGACCCGAGGTGCCCTCGGCGGCCTCGCCGCCCTTGATCGGCCACACGCCGTCGGGGTCGTAGGACCAGGCGCCGCCGCCGGCCTTGTTGAGGTAGTCGGTGAAGTTCTGCGTGGTGCCCGAGTCGTCGGACCGGTGGACCGGCGAGATCGCCGTGTCGGGGAGGTCGGCGTCGTGGTTCTGGCCCGCGATCGCCGGGTCGTTCCACGTGGTGATCTTGCCGTCGAAGATCTTCGCGAGCGTCTCGGCGTCGAGGTCGAGCGTGTCGACGCCCGGCAGGTTGAGGACCACCGCGATCGGGCTGACGTACGCCGGGACCTCGACCGGGTCCTCGTCGCCGCACTGCTTCTTGGCCGCGCTCAGCTCGCCGTCGTCGTCGGTGAGGTAGGAGTCGGACCCGGCGAACGCGTAGGCGCCGGAGTTGAAGCTCTCGCGGCCGCCGCCCGAGCCGACCGGGTCGTAGGTGATGGTGGCGTCGGGGTTGTCGGACTGGAAGCCGGCGCGCCACGCCTGCTGGGCGGAGTCCTGGGCGCTCGAGCCGCCACCGGCGAGCTCGCCACTGAGGCCCGTGGCGCTGCCGGTGTCGCCGCCAACGGTGCCGCCGTCGGTCTCGTTGCTGGCACCGCAGCCGGTGAGGACGAGGGCGAGGACGGCGATGCCGGGCACCACGGCCCGGCGGATGGAAGTGCGGATCACTTCGGAGCTCCCTGAGTTCTTCGTGTGATGCTCTGTCGCTAGCGAAGTTAGGGAGCGCAGGTGGACGGCTCCGGGGTCGACGGTGAACGGGCGGTGAACTCGAACCGCCCACTCAGCGACACCGTGTCGGTGCTGAGACGGCCATCACGTGAACAAGGGTCGGGACCCTTGACGTCAGTGGATCTGGTGCACCTCGGTCGCGACGACCTTGCCCTTGCGGAGGTGGGCGACGAGCAGGCCGCCGGGGTCGAGCTTGGCGTCCTCGAGGCCGAGCGCGTCGAACACCGCCGGGAGCACCGGGCGGTGGCTGCAGACGACGACCCCCTCGTCGCGCTGGGAGAGGTCGTCGGTGATGGTGAGGACGCCGTGGGCGGTCGCGTCCTCCTCGCTGAGGCCGTCGTCGAGCTCGAGCTTCCAGCCGGTCACGTCGGAGTACGGGCCCAGGGTCTCCACGCAGCGGGTGCTGCTCGAGCTCACGAGCCGCGTGACGTCGTACGCCGCCAGCACCGGGATCAGCCGCTGCGCCTGCTGCCGCCCCGCCTGGAGCAGCGGGCGGAGCCGGTCGTCCTGGCGGCGCCACGCCTTGCGGGACCTGGCGTCGGCGTGCCGCAGGACGATGAACGCGTGCGTCTTGCGGCGCCTGGGGTACGCCGTGCGCAGCGTGTCCAGGTCGTGCTCGTAGCTCAGCCGCTTGCACGCCTCGGCGTACGGCACCCACTCGACGTGGTCGATCTCGTCGTTGGGGCGGTAGCCGCTCACGTCGTCGGAGCCGACCACCCGGCCGACCCAGTACGACACCGCCTTCATCCGGCCGCCGGCCACCGGGTAGCGCTGCCCCGGCAGCGTCGGCCCGAGCCGGACGTGCAACCCGGTCTCCTCGGCGACCTCCCGCACCGCAGCGGACGTCACGTGCTCGCCGGGGTCGAGCTTGCCCTTGGGGAACGACCAGTCGTCGTACCGCGGCCGGTGGACGAGGAGCACGCGCTTGCCCGGGCGGAAGACCACGGCACCGGCAGCGAGGACGTCCTTCGCGGGCATGCGGCTAGTCTCACACGGTGCGCAGACGCCTGACGATCACGATCGTGGTCGCCCTGGCGGTGGCGCTGGTGGCCGTGGTGGCCGTCGTCGGCCTGCGCTGGTGGCAGGACCGCGACCGGACCGAGCTCGAGCGAGCCACGGCGTACGCGCCGGCCGACGCCGAGCGCCTCTCCTGGACCGACTGGGCGGCCGTGCGCTCCGCCCTCGGGGCGCACCTGGATGCGTCGTCGTCCGGCTCGGAGCTGCAGTCGTTCCTCGACGACGGGTTCGACCGGGACCTGACCTCGACGTCGGCGCTGGTGCAGTCCGCGAAGGTGCTCCAGGCGCGCTTCGGCTTCTCCCCCGCGACCGCCGAGTGGGAGCTGTTCAGCCAGTCCGAGCAGGGTGCGGTGGTCATCGTCCGGATGCCCGACGACGCCGACCTCGGCGCGGTCGGCGACGACCTCGCCCACGGCGGCTTCACCCGGCCCGCGACCGGGGAGACCGACGGCGAGGTCTGGCTCGGCGGCGACGCGCTGCTGCCGACCATCGGGGCGGACCTGACCCCCGAGCTGCAGTACGTCGCGCTGGACGCTGCCGAGCACCTGGTCCTCACCAGCGACAACGAGGCGTACCTCGAGGAGGTCGTCGGCTCGCTCGGCGACAGCGCCCTGCCCGACGGCGTGCAGGACGCGGTCGCGGCGTCCGGCGAGCCACTGACGGCGTCGATCTACGACGGGCCCTATACCTGCTCGGCGCTGGCCATGAGCCACGCCGACCGGTCGGACGAGCAGGAGGCGGAGCACCTGATCACGCAGGCGGGGGAGGTCAACCCGATCGACGGCTTCGCCATGTCGGTCCAGCCGGGCGGTCACGTCCGGGTGGCGATGGCCTTCGAGAGCGACGACCAGGCACGGACGAACGCCGACAGCCGCGCGGCGCTGGCCAGCGGCCCGGCGCCCGGCCAGGGCGGCGACTTCGCCGACCGGTTCTCGGTCGCCTCGGCGACCGCCGACGGCAACGTCGTCACGCTCGACCTGCGGCCCACGCAGGGCAGCTACGTGCTCTCGGACCTGTCGACCGGACCGGTCCTCTTCGCGACCTGCTGACCGCGGTCAGCTCCTCACCAGCCGGGAGATCGCGTCGACCGCCTCGGCGACCTTGGCGCGCGCCTCGTCATCGCCCGCGCGGGCGGCGTCGACCACGCAGTGGTTCATGTGCTCCTCGAGCAGGCCGATCGAGACGGCCTGGAGGGCCTTCGTCATCGCGGCGACCTGGGTGAGGATGTCGATGCAGTACTTCTCGTCCTCGACCATGCGCTGCAGGCCACGAGCCTGGCCCTCGATACGCCGCAGCCGCTTGAGGTAGTCGTCCTTGCGGTGGATGTAGCCGTGCTGGTGATCCGCCATTCCTCCAGCATACCCGGGAGGGGTATAGGGGACGGGTCTCACGCCTCCTGACGAGGCTCCGGGACGACCCCGAGGATCTGGTCGATCTGTCCTTCGGAGAGGTGGTCGTCGGACTCGCTCGCCGCGATGATCAGGTTGGTGGTGAGCTCCACCTCCCCGAGGAGGTCGGAGTCCTCGAGGGTCACGTCGAACTGATCGTGCACCTCATCACTCCTCATGTGCATGCCGGCAGAACCTCCTCGCTAACGAAAACGTTGCCCGACGGTCACGGGTACCAAACGCCCGGCACCCGGATTTGGCCCGTCCGGGCCATGCGACATCCCCCACATGGAAGCGCGGGACGCACAAGAGGCCCCACCCCGAAGGGTGAAGCCTCTTGCTGAAGTCTCAGGTCAGCAGGCCCGAGAGCTCTCCGCGATCAGATGGCGCGAACGTTCTCCGCCTGCGGGCCCTTGGGGCCCTGCGTGACGTCGAACTCGACCTTCTGGTTCTCGTCCAGGGACTTGTACCCCTGGGACTGGATCGCCGAGTAGTGAACGAAGACGTCGTCGCCGCCGTCCTCCTGCGCGATGAAGCCGAAACCCTTCTCCGCGTTGAACCACTTAACAGTGCCCTGAGCCATGTGCTCGATACTCCTTAGTCGGGGCGAGAACCGCCACTTCGACGGTCCGCATCAGATGCGGTGGTGACACGTCGCTCCGACTTTGCGTGAGCCCACGAAAGAAGAAACGCCGTTGGATCACAAACTCCGCGGGCGTCAGACCTGCTGGAACTTGCACCTTCTGCGAGGCACACGTTACCAATGCCTGCCCCGGAGCAAACCATCCGCGACCGGAAATCTCATCAGTCGCGATGATGGCGGGGCGACGCAGGCGTGACAGCCGGGCCTCGCATTCACCGTCGAGTGACGTGAACTGGCTGGAAATCAGGCTGGAAAGCAGCCACCTCGCGTCACTCGACGGGAGATCGCGGCTCGTGCGGGTGGTTGTCAGGACCGGCTGGGCGGATCAGAGTGGAGATGTGGCATCCGCAGCGTCGGAGGAGGTGCTCTGATGACACAGACAACGACCGACCGGACCGACCGGCCCGACCGGATCGAGGCGACTGACCGGACCGGCCGGACCGACCGGGTTACCGCGAGTAGCCGGGGGTTCCGGCTGGCGGCACGTGACCGACGGGCGGTACGACGGCGGATCTGCCGCATCGACGCGCTGTCGGCCCAGCTCGGCCAGCTGCACCTGGTCCGCGGTGTGCTCGAGGACGCCGGTGATGTCGTCGGCAGGGGCTGGGTGCAGGGTGCCTGGTTCTCCGTCGACGTCGGCGGCCGGACCCGGGTCCTGACCGGCGCCGGCATCGGCCTGGTCGCCGACCATCCGGTGACCGGCGCCTGCCTGGTCGGCGCCGTCGTGCAGGCGGGCGGAGGTCCCCGTGCCGTGCGCTCGCAGCCGGTGCAACGAGCACTGGACCTGCTCTGGCACACGCTCAAGGAGGTCCGCGACCAGCCGGTGCGCTGGTGCCCCGGCCCGCCCGCCCGCACGCTGCACGTACTCGACCTGACCCACTGGAACGACGCTCCGGACCGGACCCGCGAGGATGTCCTCGAGCTGCTACGGGCGTCCGTGACGGCGGTGGGCGCCCAACAGGACCGGTGTCGCGCCGAGCAGGCGACGCTGGCTCCCGCCCTCGGCGAGCGTCGGTGAGACGGAGGCGCTGCCCGTCCGGATCATGCCGGTGACGTTGCGACGCGCGGTCACCTCAGGACCGCTGGACCGGCGGCACCTCACGGACGCCGCTCGGCGACGCCCGGCGGCAGGTCGTCGAGACAGACTGCGACCAGATCCGCCGCGTGCTGGCGGTCCTGGTAGACCTTCCAACCCCTGTCGAACGACACCAGCAACAGATCGCCGGCGGCGGTGCGGATCAGCGCCGAGGACGGGATCGCCCCTGAGCCGAACCCGCGCGTCGAGCAGTGATGCCGCTCGATCGCCTGGCGCACCGGGTCGGACGACGTGGTCGGGCTCGGCTCCTGCGGACCGGTGCTGATGGCATCGAGGCGCGTGAGCAGCACGACGGCCAGCATCACGCCCAGAGCGGCACCGACGATCAGGCCGCTCAGGACGCGGCTGGTGAGGTGGACGGGACGTGAGAATCTCGCGTTCAACGTCTCTCTCCTGTAGGTGACGGAACGAGGACCCCCCGTGGTCCCGCTCCCATTCGGCACAACGCACAAGGCGCCGATCCGTGACGGGTCATGACCGAACTCAGGCGTGGTGCTGCTCACGGCTCAGGCGGCTCCAGCGGCCCACCAGCTCAGCTGGACACAGCAGTCCGGCGGCCTGACCCGGCCGCCGCACCGCTACGGGACCCTGACTCCCCAGTCGGGCTGGTAGCCGACGGTGAGCCGCTGGCGGCGGGTGCCGTCGACGTCGGCTCGCATGACGTACGCCGTGCCGGAGGCGTTGTTGGTGAACGCCATGAATCGCCCTGACGGCGACGGCGAGCCACCGGTGTCGCCGTGGCGGGACGCGAACCCCGGGTAGACGATCAGACGTGGCCCCATCACCCCGGTGAAGTCGCCGCGGTCCTGCTCGGTGTAGCCGAACTGGCCGGTGGGTCCGAAGAACAGGTCGGTCCACATCAGGTAGCCCGAGGAGTCGGCACCCGACTGCATGACCTGCGCGAACTCGCCGGTGTCAGGGTGGTACATGGAGATCGCCCAGTCGTAGTAGCAGTCGTTGGTCTTGACGGCGATCTGGGAGCGGCCCGCGACTTCCGGGGACCAGGCGAGGTAGTCGTAGACGAAGAAGGAGTCCGAGCGCAGCGGGGGGTTCTCATCGCAGTACCCGCCCGTGCCGTAGCCGGTGACCACCCGCGGGACCGCGTTGCGGCCGGTGGACGGGACCAGCATCAACGCGCTGGCGGGGTCGGGGTTCGCGGTCGCGGACCCGCCGTACGCGATCGTCCGCCCGTCGGGTGACCAGGTGACTCCTGATGAGGCGACCGTGCCGGGGGCGGTGACGGCGCGCTTGCCGCTGCCGGTCGCGGTCATCACCCACACCGCCCGTCGCCCGTTGACCTCGTGGATGTAGGCGATGCGTCGCCCGTCTGGTGACCACTCGGGCCGGTAGTTCTTGCCCGCGGACGTCAGCTTCACGATGCCCTTCCCGGTCGCGGTCATCGTGTAGATCTGGTTGGCCCGTACGAACGCGATCCGGCCGTCCGCCCCGGGCGCGGTGGCGTGCGCAGCGGGCCCGGCCATCAACGTCGGGGTCGCCGCGACCAGGGTGCCCAGGACCAGGACGCCAGCGGATACGAGTGATCGGAATCGACGCATGACGAGACCTCCTGAGCTCCTCTCGGCGAACGTAGGCCCTGGGCCCACGTCACGGCATGCTCAAGATGCGGTACAGGACCCGGGAGTCTCGCCGGCTGGAAAGTGCGGTCGGCGAGCGCGCGGCGGCCGCGAAGGCCGGGGCCGTCACTGGCGCCGCACGAGCCCGTCGAGGATGAGCTCGAGTCCCCAGGCGAATTCGTCACCGAAGTCGTAGCCGGGCCGCAGGTAGTAGCCGGTGGCCATCTCCACCAGGTGGGGGTACTCGCCGGTCTTGAACCGCTCCATGATCGGCTCAGCCACGTCGCCAACGGAGTCGGCACCGTCGAACGGCAGCCCGGCCTCCTGGAGTGCGAACCCGTACACGTAGCTGTCGAGCAGCGCGTAGGCGTGCGCCGTCAGGGCCGGTGAGAACCCTGCACCCCGCAAGGTCGCGATCACGGCGTCGTGGTGCCGCAGCGTCGCCGGACCGGGACTGGTCCGTGACTCCATCAGCCCGATGGCCCACGGGTGGACTCGCAGGATGGAGCGGGCCGAGTCCGCCCGTCGACGGATCTCGGTACGCCACTCGCCGCCGGCCGCCGGCAGCTCGATCTCGCTGAACACGAGGTCGACGATGCCGTCGAGGATCTCGTCCTTGTTGGCGACGTAGTGGTACACCGACATCGGCTTCACGCCCAGGTGCTGGGCAAGGGAACGAATCGTCAGCGCGTCGATACCGCCCGCGTCGGCAACCGCCATCGCGCCCTCCAGGACGCGCTCCCGGTTCAGCCGCGGTCGCTCCCCGGCTTCCTCGCTCGAACCGTCAGCCATCAGGTGCGTATCCCTTCGCGTCGCCGGCGCCCATAGCGCTTTCGTACATAGTACGATAGCGTGCCGTACTAAGTACGAAACCCATCGACACGAGGACCGTCATGAACCGCACACCCCGAGCTCGGACAGCAGTCGCCCCATCAGCCGGAGGAGGGTGCGCAGCCGCCGACGACCAGATGCGGGCCGTGGTCCAGGACCGGTACGGGACCGCTGCCGTCCTCCGGCTGGAGAACATCGCTCGCCCGGAGGTCGGCGACCAGGAGGTATTGGTTCGGGTGCACGCGGCTGGGCTGGACCGCGGCACCTGGCACCTGATGACCGGCAAGCCCTACCTGATGCGGGTCGCCGGCCTCGGCTTCCGAGGACCCAAGGACCGGGTGCCCGGGCGTGACCTGGCCGGCACGGTCGCCGCCGTCGGGTCCGGCGTGAGCCGGTTCCAGGTCGGGGACGAGGTGTACGGCGTCGGCCGCGGGTCGTTCGCGGAGTACGCCGTGGTCCGCGCGGACAGGCTCGCCCCCAAGCCGACGATCCTGTCGTTCGAGCAGGCCGCCGTCGTACCGGTCTCGGCAGCGACCGCCCTCCAGGCACTGACCGACCACGGCCGTCTCGAGCCGGGGCAGCGGGTGCTGGTCATCGGCGCGTCCGGCGGCGTCGGCAGCTACGCAGTCCAGCTCGCCAAGGCACTCGAGGCGGAGGTCACCGCTGTCGCAAGCAGCGGGAAGCTCGACCTGGTCCGCTCACTCGGCGCAGACCACGTCATCGACTACACGCGCGAGGACTTCGCAGACAGCGGGCAGTACGACCTGGTCCTCGACATCGCGGGGAACCCGGGGCTGCGGCGGCTGCGCCGGGCGCTCACGCCGACCGGCACGGCCGTGATCGTGGGCGGTGAGGACGGTGGGGACCTGACCGGGGGCATGAATCGCACCCTGCGCGCGCTCGTGCTCTCGCGATTCGTCAGACAGCGGTTCGCGAACTTCATCAACAAGGAACGGGCCAGCGACCTCGACCGGCTCACGACGTTCATCGACGCCGGCCAGGTCACCCCGAGCATCGACCGGACCTACCGGCTCGACCAGGTCCCGGAGGCGATGGGCCACCTCGCGGCCGGGAAGGTCCGGGGCAAGGTCGCGATCACCATCTGAACAACAGGGCGCTTTTCACGGCACTCGGACGACTCAACTAGGCCCGCTGCCTCAGATCGGCGGCCGAGGGTCGTACTGGATGCCTCGGCGCACCTCGCGCGCACGGTCACGTCCGGCGAGGCGTGCGACGAGGTGGAGCGCCATGTCGATGCCGGCAGAGACCCCCGCACTGGTGATGAGATCGCCGTCGTCGACGAAGCGGGCGTCGACGTCGGTTCGGACCGTCGGATCGAGCTCGGACAGCAGGTTGAGTGACGCCCAGTGGGTCGTTGCCCGCCTGTTCGTCAGGAGGCCGGCAGCGGCGTACACCAGGCTTCCCGTGGACACCGACGTCATCAGCGAGGTCGTTCCTCTTCGTGAGCGGACCCAGTCGAGGTGTTCCGCGTCCTGCTGGAGCCTGTACGTGCCCTCGCCACCCGGGTGAATGAGGACGTCGAGGTGCGGCGCGTTCTCGAACGAACGCTGGGCTCCGATGCTCAGGCCCTTCGCGCCAGTGACGGGGGTGCCGTCGAGGCTCATGGTGGCAACGGCCCACCCGTCCTCGGGGTGAAGGAGGGTCCAACAGGCGAGGACCTCCCACGGGCCGACAGCGTCGAGCTCCTCGACCTGGTCGAAGAGAAGCAGCCCGATGTTGCGGTTCGTCGATCGGGCCGTCTCCCAGCGTGGGCACCGCGTGGAGAGGTCGCCCCGCGAAGCCGCTGTTCCCGCCCCACATCTGGAAGCTCAAGCCCCTCGTGTCCGGTACCGCCGTCATGCTCGGCGTCTCCGCCATCTTGGTGGGCGCCGTGTTCCTGACCTCGATCTTCCTGCAGACCGTCCTCGGCTACTCCGCCCTCCAGACCGGGCTCGTGTTCCTGCCCTTCGCGGCCGCGCTCACCATCGGCACGGTCGTCGCCCGACACCTGCTCAACCACGTCTCTCCGCGGGGCATCGCCACGGTCGGGCTGCTCATCGCCGTGCTCGCCTCCGGATGGCTCTCCGCCGCCGACGCCACCTCTGAGCTCGCCACTGGCATCCTTCCCGGCCTGGTTCTCCTCGGGTTCGGGATCGGGATGGTGTTCGTCCCTGTCACCGTGACGTCGATGACCGGGATCCCGGCGTCACACGCCGGTGTCGCGTCCGGGTTCTTGATGACCGGCCACGAGCTCGGTTCAGCGTTGGGGGTCGCCATCCTGTCCGCCGTCGCGACATCGGCGGGAATCCTCACCACCGCCGCGGGCGCAGCCGATGCCTTCTCGGCCGGATTCATCGGAGCGGCCGTCATGGCAGCCGGCGTCGCCGTCTTCGCTGCCGTCCGCATGCCCGCCGACCACGCCGTTGGCGGCGGCCACCTGCACATGCACTGATGTCCGACCACCGTCGGACGCTGGCGGCCGGGTCGTCCGCCTCACGGCGGCGCATACAGGTGCGAGAGGCGGACGACCCGATCTCGAGGCCGGCCCGTCCCCACATTGGCGGAGATACCGGGCACACGTGACGCGCCGCCCGCCGCGCCTGTCCCCCCGCACGTCGGTGTCGGTGTCGTCGACACGGCGACCGTCCGTTGGACCTGCTGCCCCAGTCGATCCGACCGCATCTCCCGTCACCGCTCCCGTTACCACGCGGGGCCGCTTCCCATCCGGGCTCCGAGGGCGACGCGGCGGCAGCATCCGAGCATCAGTACACATTGACCGACGAGGGCATGTCCCTGGTACCCGGCGAAGAGCCGGACCTCATGGACGATCCGTGGATCGCGGAACGGAACCACTTCGGATGACGAGAGGAGCGTCCGAGCCGGAGGCCGCACGGCCTTCGGAATCCGCTCTCCCAGAGGTCGAGCTTCCCGATCTCGGGTACGCGGATCTGTTCGGCGTGACAGTCGAGGAGATCGCGGGCTGCTCGGCCTGCCAGGCCGCGATGCCCTCGGACCGTGGTCGCCTCGATGCCGTCGAGCGTCGACCACTCGGCGAATGTCGTCGCACCCTCGGTAGTCGTCCAACAGCACGCAGGACGTCGTCACTCGTCCAGCCTTGCTCCACCTGAGGTCGTTCGCCAGGGCTCGCCCTTCTCGACCATGTAGCGACGCCAGGCGTAGCGCCAAGGGATGACGGCCGCGATGACGACCACGAACGAGCAGTTGACGAGAACCGTGGTGGTCGCGGCGTCCAGGTCGCCGGCAATGGCCGTTGGGAGTGCGACCACGGACAGCCACAGGACCTTCCAGGTCGTCTCCAGCAGGAGCAGTGGGAGGAGCTTGGCCGGGTAGCGCACGCCCAGGAGCGCGAACAGCGACATCGCGGTGAGAACGCATACGGTGACGCCCTCGTACAACGGGAGCGTGTGCGCATCTGGAAGCAGTGGCCACTTCACCACCACGAGCCCAAGGCCCATGAAGAGGTAGCCGGCCCGCATCACGTTCAAGCGACGCACGGACAAGCGGGAGGCGGGAACGACCTCAGTTGGGCGACTGGTCATGCCGACGGTTGGGCCGGTGGTTGAGCCGGTGGTTGTGCTGGTCATGGAGATCTCCTGGGTAGGTGAGGGCTACGGCTTGCGGCTGCCAGTCGTCGGCGAGGAGCGCGTAGCCGACGGTGTCGCCGAGAGTCGAGGGTCGGAGCGCGAGCCGATCGGTGCGGATGGTCCGAGTCAGGGCGGCCGCCAGCGGTTCGTTCGCGGTGCTCCCGCCGCGGTTGGTCGTCGCTGGGGTTGCCGTGCCTGTTGTCGTGCTCATGCCGGTGCTCCCGCGAGCGCGTAGGCGGTTGGGCTGCCGAAGTCGTCTGCTTGACGAGCGTCGAGGTTGGCAGCGGATGGCCCACTCGGCGACGGCGAGGTTGATGACCCAGCCGGCGCCCTTTGCGAGGTCGTCTCGGACGTTTCCGGTGCCGAACAGCGCGCCGCCCAGCGGTTCTGTGAACACCTGGGTCCCGGCTGCGAGGGCGATGGCGTAGGCGCGAATCATCCAGGCACGATGGGCAGGAATGTTGCGCGCTCGGGCGGCCCGTACGCCGAGAACGATGGCGGCCACCATTGCGGAGACGAACAGCAGCCGCAGCGCGTAGAGGACATCCCCGGTGCCGGGCTTCCGGGCGTACATCAGCGTCATCCACAGCGCCGACCCCGCGACCATCAGACCGGCCACGGCGAGGACGTGTCCTGAACGCCGGTGCCAGGTCAGGTGCTTTCGTCGGAACCGAGGCACGAGCTGGAGGACGCTGCCCAAAGCGAAGACAGCGGCGGCGGCGATGTGAACGACGAGCGCGACCGGGAAGCCGCTGAACCGTGCGTCCGCAGGGATGACGGCGGGGCCGCCAGCCAGCTGGATGAGGCGCAGCGTGCCTGCGGTGAGCGGGATGGCGCTCACCGCGACGAGCGCGACCGGTACCAGCCAGCTCGCCTGGGGTCGGGCTCGAACCCCTGACATGGTGCTGCGGGCCGGGTCCGGTATCGCGGCGGAGTTCATCGGTCACCACCGGCGACGTCCCCAGTGTTGTCCGCTGGGCCTGGGTCGATTCGGGCAATCGAGATGAGAGGCATCCCGAAGTCGCGAAGTCGGGCGAGCATGCCGTGCAGGGCGGCCTGGTCTGCCACGGGGCCGCGTAGGACCGTGATGACGCCCTGCCCAGCGCTTGCCTCGCTGTCCCGACTCGGGTTCGGGACGCTGGTGAGAGTCATGCCGTCGAACCACGCCAACCACCGTTCGTGTAGACGCCCTTCGAGGCGGATCTCGTACAGACCGGGCTCGTGGTGGCCAACGGGTGGGGTGTTCACGGGAGTGCTCCTCTTGCTGGTCCTGACGGTTCCAGCGACAGCTGAAGTCGTCCTGATACCGCAAGCTAGGAGCGGGAGCGGTGAGTGGTCGTCACATCATGTGGTGACCTGGGTGGTGACCTTTGCCGCCCGCGTGAGCCCAGAGCCTCAAGGCCGGTGTTCCCACTTTCGGCAACACCGCGGACTCGTGGGTTACACCCGGCTTGCTGTCGGCGTGCCCCTGGACCTTCTCGGCATCCTCGACATGGACGCCGGGGTGTGACAGGCACTCCTCGTGCCCGGCGGCCTCCTCGAAGCGCTGGTACCAGCCATCTGGTTGATCACGAAGGGCTTCCAGCCCCCTCCTCGCGCGCAATCAGCCGCGGCCCCGACATTCGCAGCAACCCCTGGCAGCGGAGCCACGCAGCCACGTCCACGAGTGTCAGCGGGCCCCGGAGCGCCCCAGTAGGCCGAGCTGGTGGGCACGGCTGATCGCGGCGCGCCGGTTGTTGACGCCGAGCTTGGTGTAGATGTGCTTGGTGTGGGTGCGGACCGTGTTCAGGGACACGACGAGCTGGCGTGCGATGGCGGGCCCGTCGAGGTCTGAACCGAGCAGTCGAAGCACGTCAAGCTCGCGGTCGCTCAACGGGTCCACCAGCCCCACCCCAGGTTCGACAGGCGCCGCTGGTTCGGGCGACGGCGCAGCCTGGGAGCCGGCGCCGCGGGCCATCGCGCTCGCGGCACTACCGGCCATCACGGCATTCAGCAGCACCTGGACGTATCCGGGCTCGGCTTGGGCGGTCGAGAGCTCGCGAAGCAGCGGCGTCAGGGCGGACGCGGCGTCGACGAAGACCCGGACCCAGCCGTCGGCTTCGGCGAGGTTGACCGCGTGACGAAGCGCCTCGAGCGCCGCGCCCCGTTCCCCGGTCCCGTCGTATGCGATGGCTCGGAGCACCTCGAGCTCGATGACCGACCCGACCCGGCCGCCGTCGGCAGCTGCGGCAACGAGACGGCCCAGGAGGGCAATCGCGGCGTCCAGGGGCACCGGGGACCCGGTGGCGGCGTGCTCTGCCAGCAGCACCCGGGCGAGGGTGATGTGCTCGTACTCGCGGAAGTAGGACAGCTCGTCGTCCACCGCGACCCCGAGGTCACGCGCCCACGCACGTGCACCGGCCAGGTCGCCACTGGCGGCGAGCACACGCGCGCGGGACGCGTGGACCGGTTGCACGTTCGGGGAGTAGTCGCCGACGTAGACCCGCTCGGCCTCCTCGAGAAGCTCGAGGGCTGCGCCCAGGTCACCCTCGGCGGCCCGCAGTCGGGCCATCCCGACTCGCCACCGGTACGGGTTCTGTGGAAGTGCTCCTGACTCGCCGAGCTCGTCGGAACGACGCAGGTACTCGGCAGCGGCGACCAGGTCGTTGCGGTACCAGGCCATCCGGCTCAGGCCGACCAGCATGTCGGCGGTGCCCCGCATGACACTGGCCCCGGGCGGGGTGTTGGCCTCGGCCAGCCCGAGCGCGTGGGCGAAAGTCTGTTCGGCGTCGCGGAGCCGGCCCAGGCGCAGTTCCATGTCCGCCATCGCGATGGAGCAGCCCAACACGTCCGCGATGTGTCCGGCCCGGGTCAGGGCCGGGATGGACCGCGCATAGCTCGCGTGCGCTGATGCGATGTCCCCGGTCGACCAGGACGCCAGGCCGGACAGCGCCGCTGCTGCCCCGACCGCGAGGTCGTCGCCGTCAACGGCGACGTCGATCGCGCGTTGCGCGCGGGCAATGGCAGCAGGCGGGTCGCCCCCGAGGAGCGCGAGCGCCGCCCGGTACATCTCAACCGCGGCGGGGACCCGGGCGAGCTCGCCGTGGTCGACGACCACGAGGTCCGCCTCCGCCTTGCCGAGCAGGTTCTCGACGTGGTCGAGGCGCTGGTCCACGCCCTCGAACTGGTTGCTCGACATCAGCCCGCCGATGAGTGCGATCGCGAGGACCGGCCGGTTGCTCAGCACCTCGTCTGGCAGCCGGTGCGCCCACCGGCTCAGGAGGTCCTCGCGCCGATCGCGACCCAGGGCTCGAAAGGAGCTCTCGATGAGATCCGCTGTCCGGTCGAGGTCACCGGCCTCCAGCGCGTGCCGGACTGCGGCCTCGACGTGGCCGGCTTCGGCGTACCAGTCGGCGGCTCGCCGGTGCAGCTCGGGCACGTCGCCGGGCCGTTCCTCGAGCAGGTGGGACTGGAGCACGTCGCCGAACAGGTGGTGGTATCGGTACCAGGTGCGGCGCCCGTCGAGCGGAACGAGGAACAGATTCTCCCGGTCCAGCAGGTCGAGCATCGCCTTGCCGCTGCGCCCACCTGCAGGTGGAGGAGGGCTGACCGCGTCGCAGAGCGGTCCGGTGAGTCGCGCGAGGATGGAGGTGTCGAGCAGGAAGCGGCGTACGTGGTCGGGTTGGCGGCTGAGGACCTCGTCGGCGAGGTAGTCGACGACGAAGCGGTCATCGCCGGCGAACCCGGCGATGAAGGCGGACTGGTCGTCGCGGTCGCGCAGCGAGATGGCGGCGAGCTGGAGCGCCGCCACCCAGCCCTCGGTTCGCGCCTCCAGCGAGGTCATGTCGGTCGCGGTCAGTCCGAAGCCGTGGAGGTCGTTGAGGTAGGAGGCAACCTCGTCGCCTGTGAAGCGGAGGTCGGACGCACGGATCTCCACAAGCTCTCCGCGTGCTCGCAGCCGCGACAGCGGCAGTGCGGGATCGGCGCGGGTGCTGATGACCAGCCGTAGTTGTGGCGGCATGTGGTCCACGAGGAACGTCATCCCCGCCGCGACCTCGACACTGTCAGCGAGGTGGTAGTCGTCGAGGACCAGCGTGACATCGCCAGGCTGGACGCTGAGCTCGTTCACCACCCCGGCGAGCACGGACTCGACCGAAGCCTGCCCCGACTGCAGCAGGGTGAGTGCGGCATCACCGGAGCCCGGGACCGCCCGGTCGAGGGCCATAAGGACGTAGGTCCAGAACGACGTCGCGTGACGGTCCCGGCCGTCGAGTGACACCCACGCGACGGGGTGTTCGCTCGCTGAGGTGTCCGGTTTGTTGCTCATCCAGGCCGCGAGGAGCGATGTCTTCCCGAACCCGGCGGGCGCAGAGACCAGCGTGACCGGCGAGCCGGACACATGCTCGAGCATGCCGACGAGCCGAGGCCGCGCGACGACGTCGCGTCGTGGACTCGGCTGGAGCAGCTTCGTCTCCATCAGAGGGTCGGCCATGCGGCTCCCTTCCCGGGCGTCGGACCCGACGCCCTCCCGAGCGTAGGGCCCGAACAGGGTCCTCGGCGGGGGGCCGACCAACGACTCGACGCCCGCCGCGTCAGTGCGCGGACTCGGATGTGCTGGCGTGGGTGTGCATCCGTTCGCCGGGGCGCCCGAAGATGCTGAGGACCTCGGCGGGGCCCTCGCCGGTGCTGCCGAACCAGTGCGGCACCTGGGTGTCGAACTCGGCGGCCTCGCCGACGCCCAGGACGATGTCCTGGTCGCCCATGACGAGTCGCATCTGCCCGGACAGCACGTAGAGCCATTCGAATCCGTCGTGAGTGCGCGGCTTCGGCTCCGACTGGGACGTCGGGATGACGATCTTCCACGCCTGGATGCCACCCGGGTGGGTCAACGGAAGCACGGTGCGCCCGTTGACCCTGCGTGGCTTCAGCCGGATGCGCGGGTCCCCCACCTCCGGGGCGCCGACCAAGTCGTCGATGGGCACCCGGTAAGCCTGCGCCAGCGGCAGCAGAAGCTCCAGGCTCGGGCGCCGCTGCCCGTTCTCGAGCCGCGACAACGTGCTCTTCGAGATGCCTGTCATGTGAGCAACCTCGGTCAGGGTTACACCCCTCTGCTCACGCACCCGCCGCAGTCGGGGACCGACCAGGTCCAGTGCCGCCGCCATCGACGACATGGCACCTGAGGTGACAGAGGAAACCGGGTTGGCGGCGGCGCTCCGAGTCGTTGCCATGGAGACATTGCACCGCGCCGTTCCCGGAATCAGCAACAGCTGTTGTCGTCAGCCTGTAACGGGGTCACTCTCGTGACATGAACACATACGACGTGGTGGTAGTCGGTGGAGGCGCTGCCGGCCTCTCAGCAGCCCTGGTCCTCACCCGCGCCCGCCGGCGCGTCGCAGTCGTCGACGCGGGCCAGCCGCGCAACGCACCCGCCGCCCACATGCAGGGCTTCATCGGCTCCGACGGCCTCCCGCCGTCCGAGCTCCTCGCCGCGGCCCGCGTCGAGGTCGCCGGCTACGACGGCCACCTGATCCCCGGAACGGTCGCGTCCATTACCGCCTGCCCGCCCGCCAACGCTCACACCCGCCGCGGGCTCGAGGTCAGGCTCGCGGACGGCTCCTCGCTGACGACGCGTCGCGTCCTTGTCACGACCGGGCTCCGCGACGACATCCCGGACGTCCCCGGCGTGCGGGCGCGGTGGGGACGCGATCTGCTCCACTGCCCGTACTGCCACGGCTACGAGGTCCGCGACCAACCTCTCGGCGTCCTCGCAGACGCCGACGGCGACACCGAGACGCTCGAGCAGGCGCTCGCCCACGCCCACCTGGTTCGGCAGTGGTCCGACGACGTCGTGTTCTTCGCCAACGGCCAGACCGTGAGCGCCGCGGCACGCGAAGAGCTCGTCGCACGGGCCATCGGCCTCGTGCCGGAGAAGGTCACCCGACTCGTCGTCGACGAAGACCGCCTCACCGGCGTCGAGTTCGCCGACGGACACTTCGTGCCGCGTTCAGCGGTGTTCGTCCGCCCACGGTTCGTCCCCAACGACATCCTGCTCACCGACCTCGGCTGCGCCACCAACACCACCGGGTGGGTCGCGGTCGACGCGACCGGGCGAACCAGCGTCCCGGGCGTGTGGGCGGCCGGCAACGCCGCGAACCCGCGCGCTCAGGTCATCACCGCCGCCGGCGAAGGATCCGCGGCCGCCATCGCCATCAACAACGACCTCGTCGACGAGGACCTCCCCATCGCGGTCACCAACTTCCGACTCGGCCTCCCCATCATCTGAGCCCCTCGTCCGAGCTCATCTCTGACTCAGTCCCACAGACACGCGGCGCCGGGCGCGCAGGTCCGGACCAGCACCCCGCTGGCCCGGCGTTCCACCCTCGACTCCGAAGGAGCTTCACCATGTCCGACCCCACCCCCTACGCCGACGTCAGCTCGTCCGCCGGGGCGGCCCGACCGGTCGGGCCGCCCTCCAAGCACCAGCTCGCGCTGATGATCTGGATCGCGGTCTTCCCGACCCTCACGGTGCTGAACCTGACCATCGGCCCGTCGCTCAAGGACACGAACCCGGTCCTGCGGACGTTCGTCCTGGCGACCATCGCGGTCCCCATCGTCATCTACGGGCTCATGCCGCGCCTGCACAAGGCCCGCGGCCACTTCCTCGCCCGCCGCGCCGCCTGAGTGGGTCACCCGCCGCGGACCATCCTCAACGCGGAGCGACACCAGCGCCCCCGGTTCCACTCCTGTGGAGCCGGGGCCGTCTCACGTCCGCCCGACTCGCGCTGCCGGAGCTCGACCCGGAAGAGATCACCACGCGGCTCACCACGTCTGGTGACGACCGCTCACCACGTCGCCACCTAGCTTCGCGGACCAGAGAAGCACCCGCTCGATCTCCGAGAGGCACGACCATGGACAGGCTCACCGGCGGCATCACTGCCCCGCATCACACGACCTCCCCGCCAGTCGTTCGACCAGACTCCAGCGTGCCTCGGACCGTCCGAATCGTTGGCGTCCTCTTCCTTGCGGGCTACTTGGCATACGGCGTCGGCAGCCTGATAGCGCAGGGCGTCGTCGACTCCCGTGACCGCAGCGGCTCCACCGCGTTGTTCGCCACCGGCGCCACGCTGATGCTGCTCAACTCGGCATTCGTGATCAGCATCGGTGTACTGATGTTCCCGATCCTGCGACCCCACAACAAGGCCATAGCTGCCGGCTACCTGGGCACGCGGATCTTCGAGGGCGTCGTTCTGGCCATCGGAGTCGTGAGCCTCATCGTCCTCACCGGCTCCGACGCCATCGACGCGAATGCCGTTTTCTACAGCCTCGCCGAGGCCGGGCTCGGTATCGGAAGCCTCTTCTTCTGCGCCCTCCTCTTCCGCACCGGGCTCGTGCCGCGTTGGCTCGCCGGCTGGGGTTTCATCGGCTACGCGTGCTTCGCCGGGGGCAACCTTCTGGAGCTGTTCGGCGTCCCGGGCGCAGGGGTCGTCGGCGCCATCCCCGGTGGCTTGTTCGAGCTGACGTTCGCCATCTGGTTGATCGTCCGAGGGTTCGCCTCCACTGCGACCGTCCGCTCGCACTCGAGCACCTGACTGACGGGGCGTTCCCCTCCAGTCGGACGCGGCCGGCGTACTCCATTCGACGGAGTCAGCCGTCGAGGAATCACCACCCAGCTCACCACGTGTGGTGAGGACTGCTCACCACGTCGGTTCCTACGTTCACAACCAACAGGCAATCCCACAGCCGCAGCCGCGCAGCCCGACAGACAACTCGGAACGGGCAACACCACCGCCGGCCACCACACCTGAAAGGCACGACCATGAACCGAATCACCCGCGCCATGGCGATGGCCAGCGCGAGGCACCCGTGGCGCACGATCGCGAGTTGGGTATTCGCCCTGGTCGCCGTCTTCTTCCTCGCCGCCGTCGGCGGCGGCACGTTCGTCGACGACTTCTCCGCACCCGGCAGCCAGAGCTCCCGAGCGATGGACCTCGTCAACAGCAACTTCCCCGAGGCCGCCAAGGGCAACGCCCTCGTCGTGTTCGAGGCACCGGACGGCACCACCCTCGAAGAGGACCAGGCAGACGTCACCGCCGTCCTGGAGAAGGTCGCCGGGCTCGAGCACGTCGCGTCGGTCACCGACCCGTTCCAGGCCGGCACCGTCTCCGACGACGGTCGCATCGGCTACGCCGTGCTGACCCTCGACGTGCCGGAGCGTGAGATGGGCAAGCCCGCCTTCACCACGCTCTCGGAGGGCGTCACCAACATCAACGCCGAGGACGTTCGGGTCGAGCTCGGCGGTGACGCGGTGTTCCTCAACGCCGAGGACAGCAGCTCCGGCCACGTCGGCATCGGCCTCCTCGTCGCTCTCCTGGTCCTCCTGGTCGTGTTCGGCACGTTCGTCGCCGCGGTGCTGCCCATCGGGCTGTCCCTGGTCGCGGTCGGGGCCGGCATCGGCGGCATCACTCTGATGGCCGGGTTCATGAACGTGTCCGTCTCCGCCATCCCCGTCGCCGGCCTCGTCGGTCTCGGTGTCGGGGTCGACTACGCCTTGTTCGTCGTCGCCCGCTACCGCGAGAACCGCACGGCCGGTCGCGACAACAAGGCCGCGCTCGCGGCCGCGATGGGCACCTCTGGTGCGGCCGTCGTGTTCGCCGGCGGCACCGTCGTCATCGCCACCTCCGCGCTCGCCATCACCGGCGTCGGTGTCCTGACCTCCATCGGCCTGGCGACCGCGATGATGGTGTTCTCCTCCGTGGTCGCGGCCATCACCCTGCTCCCCGCCCTTTTGAGCCTGCTCGGTGACCGCATCGACAAGGGCCGCATCGGCCGCCACCACCGCCCCGTCAAGGCCGTCGAGGACACCGCCTGGTGGCGCTTCGGGCACCGCGTGTCCGCCCGCCCGTGGCCGTACCTGCTCGGCTCTGTCGCGGTCCTTCTGGCCATCGCAGCGCCGGCACTGTCCATGCAGACCGCGTTCCCCGCCGCCGGCGACGCACCGGAGGAGACCACCCACCGCCAGGCCTACGACCTGCTTACCGACGGGTTCGGGGAAGGGATCAACGCACCCCTGCTGGTCGTCATCGACCTCAACTCCGGCGGCGTCGATGCGGCCGGCGTGGAAGACGTGACCGACGACATCGCATCGGTGCCCGGCATCGTCTCGGTCAGCGACCCGCAGACCTCCGAAGACGGGGACACGGTCGTGTTCACTGCCACCCCGACTACCGGACCGGCCGACCCGGAAACCTCGACCACCATCGACCAGGTCCGCGACGTCATCCCCGGCAACGTCTACATCTCCGGCATCACCGCGGTCACCGACGACCTCAACGCCCAGCTTTCAGCGAAGCTGCCGCTGTTCATCGGCGCCGTCATCGCCGTGTCGTTCCTGCTCCTGATGCTGGTGTTCCGCTCCATCGCGGTCCCGGCCAAGGCGGCTGTGATGAACCTGTTGTCCATCGGCGCCGCCTACGGCGTCATGGTCGCGGTCTTCCAGTGGGGCTGGGGTGCTGAGGTTCTCGGCCTCGACGGACCGACGCCCATCACGTCCATCATCGTCGTCATCATGTTCCCGATTCTGTTCGGGCTCTCGATGGACTACGAGGTGTTCCTGCTGTCGCGCATCCGCGAGGAGTACGACCGCACCGGCGACAACACCGAGTCGGTCGCCCGCGGTCTCGCGGGCACGGGCCGGGTAGTGACCTCCGCGGCGCTCATCATGGTTGCGGTGTTCTCGAGCTTCATCTTCAGCCCGGTCCCGTCGCTGAAGATGCTCGGCCTCGGCCTCGCGGTCGCCATCTTCCTCGACGCGACCGTCGTGCGGATGATGCTCGTCCCCGCGACCATGGCACTGCTCGGCAAGGCCAACTGGTGGCTCCCTGCATGGCTCGACCGGCTCCTGCCGCACGTGGCCGTCGAGGACCACGAGCAGACGGCGCCGACCACGTCGCTGAACGGGACCCCGTCCGAGCCGAGCGAGCTCATCGCTCGCTGAGCAATCAAGACACGCCGCCCTTCGAGTCCTCACTCGAAGGGCGGCGCACTCACGTGCCCGATGCTGATCTCGACGCTCAGTCCACAGCTTGGTGAGGGCCTACTCACCTGCTGGCTGTGCCGCGTCAGCGGGCGACTCTCAGGTATCGACGGTGTTTGCGCCGCTACTTCACCAGACCTGCGTGAGTTAGTTCCGCGGCGCCTCATTCGATCGTTTTCTGCACAGTCCGCAACTCGGCGGACGTCGCTCGCGTATCCCGCTCGAGGGCGCCTTCCCAGGACTCACGGCCGCGGTTCGCGACGGAGACGGCGCCGAGCTGGCGAACCTACAGGCTCGGCTCTCGGCGGCTGTCCTCGCAGCCGAGCCCTGCTTTCGGGTTCTCGCAGCTGGCGTCGGCCGCGTCCGGGCGTTCCTTTGTTCAGCCTGGACGTTGCACCGTCGCCGTGCTCATGCTGGCGTCGGCGCTGGATAGACCTGGTACCCGCGGATGCGTTGAGCCATAGGTCAATCAACCTGGCGACTCAGGGTGCGTCGTTCGGACGGCCGGGTGGCGTACTCGACCGCGAACGAGGGGAATGGCTCGTGAGGGTCCGCCCGCGCTGTACGGCGTGGTTCTCCCGACGAGGGGCCAGTTCGGGGGCCAGGAGCCGGACGAGACCGGGAGGTCGACGCGAACCGAACGTATGCGCCGGTCCCGTGCTGCTGCTCCGTCGGCAGGGTGCCCCTCGTCCGGGCGGGGCTGTGGAGGCCCGCCCGGAGCGGACGGACAAACCGTCGACTCCGGGCGGAAGCACTCCGGCGGCTAGGAGGTGAAGGTCTTGCTTGCCGTGCTGGCGTTGAACACGCTGTCGCCGGCGTACGAGACGCTGACCGTGTGCGTGCTTCCGGTGGGGAACGTCGCGGTGAACTGAGCCTTGCCCACTGCATTGAGGGCGAACACCTGTGGTGCCTGGGTGTCGACCACGAAGGTCACGGTGCCGGACGGGACTCCCGTGGCGGGCGCGACGGCCGTCAACGCGACGGCGATCGTGGACTTGCCAGGGGTCGTGGTGCTCGGCGTGACCGTGAGTGTGCTCAGGCTGGCGGCCTTCGCGACCGTGACGTCCACCGTGGACGTGCTGGCCTCGAAGGCTGACGAACCCGCGTAGGAGGCGGTGATCGTGTGCTTGCCCAGCGGCAGACCGCCGGGGATCGTCAGCTTGGCTGTCTCGGTCGTGCCGACGAGGACGAGGGCCGCCGTTCCGAGCGTGGTCGTCCCTTCCTTGAAGGTCACCGAGCCGGTCGGCTTGGCCGTTCCGGACGTCTGCTTGACCACCGCCTTGAGCTTGACGTCCTGACCGGGGCCCGGCGCCGGTGTGCTGCTGCTGGCCGTCGTGGTCGTGGCGGTCTTGCCCACCGCGATCGTGATGCTGAGCGACGTGCTGGACGTGAAGTCGGTGGACCCGTTGTACGTCGCGACGAACGTGTGGTTGCCGGCGGTGAGCGTCGTGAGATCGAGCTTGGCCGTCTGCACCGTGCCGACCAGCGCGAGGTCGGCCGTACCCACGGTGACCGTACCTTCCCGGAACGTGACGGTTCCCGTCGGCTTCGAGGTGCCGCTGACGGGCTTGACCACGGCCTTGAGCTTGGCCGTGCCGCCGACGCCGATGGCCGGTGTGCTGGTCGTCAGCTTGGTGTTCGTCGGTGATGCAGCAGCCGCGGGTCCCACGACTGCGAACGTCGATGCGGCGACAACGCCGGCACCGAGGAGAGCGAGCCAGCGGCGGCTCGCGTGCATGGCGAGGCTCACGCTTCTTCCCTTCCGTCGGGCGCTGGCTCGCGGGCGAGCCGAACGCATCCCTCCGTCCACATGTCAGGAGCGGTAGTCGGTCGCCGTGGACGCGCGCGACAAGTCCCATCAACACATCCCGCGCCATCGCTGCCGACGGATCCGCGGGAAGATGGCTGATCTTGGGTACGCCCGGCGCAGGCGCAGTGCCTCGTCGACCACTGCCTCCTGTCGAGGACGCACCGGACGTAGAGCACGACGGCGTCGACCATCCCGGACGCCGTGGCGCCGTGCCGCTCGAGGTCCTGTTCGAGGCTGGCGACGCGATGGCCGCGGACCCGGACATCCGCCGGGCGGCCATCGGCCACGTGCTCGACGACGACGCGACAGGATCGCCAAGCCGCGCGGAGCCGCTCGTTCGCCTGCCGGAAGCGACCAGGAGCGCCGGCGCGACAACCTCCCGAACCTGCTTCCTTCTGCACGACGGTCCGCTGGCGGAGCAGGGGTACATGGGTGGCGGCTTGAAGCGAGGGTGGACGAAGTGCCGGACGTCACGGTCGCCTGCCGGCGACCGTGGACCCCGGACGGTCCATCCCCGTGCTGAAGGCTATGGTTCTCGTGGCTCAGGGTTGGGCAAACTACACGGATGTTCTCCTGAGGTTTCTCCCGACTAATCCCCTGATCTCCGGGCCCCTAGCTCAATTGGCAGAGCGGTGGACTTTTAATCCATGGGTTGTGGGTTCGAGTCCCACGGGGCCCACCGCTGGCGAACCGGTCTACTCCACTCGGTGAAGTTGCCGGGAACCGCTCGCGCACGAAAGCCCGCTACCCCTAACCTCACGGCTGTTGAACCGTCGGTGACCCGAGACGCCGGCGGTTCACTCTATTTCCGGCCGATGTCGACTGGTCCCGGCTGGACCAGACCACGACGGTCGCGGCATAACGCCGCCGCGGTGGGCGGCGTTCTCCGGGTGGCAGACGGATCCTGCTGCAGCCGCCCGGTCTCCGGAGGACGGGGCGGACGGGGGTCGGCGAGCGCCCGCGGTCACGCGGGCGCTTGCCGTGTCCTCGGCAGGTCGATCCAGTAGCGGCGCTTGCCCTTGCGGATGTCCTCCTGGACGCCGCCGGCCCGCTCGATCACGCGCCACGAGGCGACGTTGTCGTCGTCCGCGGTGATCAGCACCCGCTCGAGCCCGAGCGCGGCCGCCTCCTCCAGCGCGAGGGCGAGCGCCCGCGACGCGTGGCCCTCCCGGCGGCGCGAGGGTCGTACGCCGTACCCGATGTGGCCGCCCTCCTCGAGCAGCCAGGCGGTCAGCCGGTGCCGGAGCGCGAGGTAGCCGACGAACTCGTCCCCGTCGGTGATCCAGAAGTAGGTGCAGGGCACCCGGTCCTCGGGCAGCTCGGCGTCCGGATCAGCCTGGGCGAGGAGGTACTCGATGACCGGTGCGGCGCCGGCCTCGCTGGTGTCCAGGTCGTCGAAGGCCCACAGCCCGGAGCCGTGCATGAAGTCCCCGGCCTCGGAGAACTCGGCGACGGCCTCGGCCCAGGAGGCGCGGAGGCGGAGGCTGGGGCGGGCGAGACTGGTCATGCGACATTCCAGCAAATGGAACGTGTTCTAGCATCTCATTTCGTGGCTGGATACGTGCGCGACGAGATCACCGACGACGAGCTGGACCGGCAGAAGGAGCTCTACGTCCCGTTCACCGAGGCGGTGCGGGCGCTCGTGGACGCCACGATCCGCACCGAGGTGGACGAGGACGAGGTGCGCGCCGTCCAGGCGGAGGTCGAGGCGCTGACCGAGCGGCTGCGCCGGCGCCAGCTCGCGGGGGCGTACGGCGTCCGCTTCAGCAGCAACGGACGCGGCCGGCCGTGGGGCAACCCGGTGGTCGGCATCCGCAACCCCGCCGCGCCGCCCGTGCTCGTCGAGCGCGACCCCGCTGGCAAGGCGTGGGCCAGCTTCCACCTCGGTGCGGCGTTCGAGGGCCCGCCGGGACTCGTGCACGGCGGCGTCTCCGCGATGGTGCTCGACCAGCTGCTCGGCGAGGCGACCGGGGCGGGCGGGAAGCCCGGCATGACCGGGACGCTCACGCTCCGCTACCGCCGCGGCACCCCGCTCGGCGACCTGCGCGCCGAGGCCTGGATCGAGCGCTCCGAGGGCATCAAGACCTGGGCGCGGGGCCACCTGATGGACGCGGACGGCGTGACCGTCGAGGCGGAGGGCCTCTTCATCCTGCCGCGCTGGGCGCGCGAGCGGACGGAGCCCGAGAACCCGCGCTACTTCGAGTAGGCGTCAGACGCGCTGCTCTGCGTTGACCCCACGCTCGCGCGAGTCCGTGAGCCGCGCCTCCTCGGCCGCCTGGGCCTCGAGCTCGGCGCGCCGGGTCGTCTCGAGCAGCGCCCGCGCGGCGTCGTACGCCCCCGGGTCGGACACCAGGTCCGCAGCGCCACGCTTGAGCCGCCCGAGCGCGCTCCGCGCGAAGATCTGCTGCTCGGTCGTCGTGCGCTCGGAGCTGCCGCGGCCGATGAACGAGACGGCCCAGTGCAGCAGCGCGGTGATCCGGTTCTTGAAGCCGGTGATGTAGATCAGGTGCAGCGCCAGCCACATCAGCCAGGCGATCACGCCCGTGAACCGGAGCTTGCCGATCAGCGCGACCGCGCGGAACCGGCTGATGATCGCCATCGAGCCCTTGTCGAAGTAGTGGAACGGGCCCTGCGAGGGCTTCGACTTGAGCCGGTGGTCGATCTCCTTGGCGGCATACTTCGCGCCCTGGATCGCGACCTGCGCGACGCCCGGCAGGTTGTCGAGGGCGATCATGTCGCCCACCACGAACACCTCGGGGTGCCCGGGCAGCGTGAGGTCCGGGTTGACGGCGATCCGGCCGGCCCGGTCCAGCGGCGCGCCGGTCTGCTCGGACAGCGTGCGGCCCAGCGGGTTCGCCGCCACGCCGGCGGCCCAGATCTTGGTGACGCTGTCGACGCGCTCGACGCGGCCGTCCTTGAACTTCATCTCGATGCCGCGCTCGTCGACGTCGGTCACCATCGCGCCCAGGATCACCTCGACGCCGAGCTTCTCGAGCTCCTCCTTCGCCTTGGCGCCGAGCTTCTGGCCGAACGGCGGCAGCACCTGCGGCGCGGCGTCGACCAGGATCACGCGGGCCTCCCGGGAGTTGATCGCCCGGAAGTCCTTCTTGAGCGTGCGGTGGGCGAGCTCGGCGATCTGGCCGGCCATCTCCACACCGGTCGGGCCGGCGCCGACGACGATGAACGTCAGCAGGTGGTCGACGTTCTCGCCGCGGGTCGCGCCGATCTCGGCGAGCTCGAACGCGCCGAAGATCCGGCCGCGGAGCTCGAGCGCGTCGTCGATGTTCTTCATGCCGGGGGCGAACTCGGCGAACTGGTCGTTGCCGAAGTACGACTGGCCCGCGCCGGCGGCGACGATCAGCGAGTCGTACGACGTGACCGTCTCGCGGCCGAGCACCTGCGAGGTCACCGTGCGGGCCTCGAGGTCGATGCCCGTCACCTCGCCGAGCAGCACCCGGGCGTTGTGCTGGCCGCTGAGGATCTCGCGGGTCGGGGGCGCGATCTCGCCCTGCGACAGGATGCCGGTCGCGACCTGGTACAGCAGCGGCTGGAACAGGTGGTGGGTCGTCTTCGCGATCATCGTGACGTCGACGTCGACCTGGCGGAGCGCCTTGGTGCCGAACAACCCTCCGAACCCGGATCCGATCACCACGACCTGGTGACGGGTGGACGAGCCAGCTGCCTCGATGGCTGCCATGGGAGACCTCTCATACGCGCTGTGGACCGTGTGGGGACAACACCCCTGCGGTACCCCATTGTTCCGCCGGGACCACCACGGCGCGCAATCGGGGGCGTCTCCTCGGTCACACGGATACCGGACCTGTCACGCCGGGCCGTCCAGACCAATCAAGGGCGCGCGGCGGGCGACGTTTCGCAGTGAAAATCGGCGGGTACACGAGCCGTCGATGGCATCGCCGCCAACAACAGCTCGTCGGACCGGAGACCACGATTCCGCTGAACAGGCCCGCCCTGTCGTTGGGCACGGGGCCCCGCGGTGTGCAGGACGCACGCCGCTGGGTGGTCGAGACCTGCCATGACATCGGTCGCAGCGACCTGGTGGAGTGCGCCGAGCTCGGCGTCTCGGAGCTCGTGACCAACGCCCTGCTGCACGCCGAGCCGCCGCTCACCGTCCGGGTCCGCGGCACCCGCGAGCACCCGCGCGTCGAGATCCGGGACGGCACCGTGGAGCTCCCGGTGCTGCCCGGCGCCGACCCGCACAGCGACGACGACCTGCTGCTGACCTTCGGGCGGGGGCTGAGCATCGTCGCGCGCTGCTCGGCCGCCTGGGGCGTCGAGGTCGAGGAGGACGGCAAGATCCTCTGGTTCGTCCCCTCCCCGCAGAGCGGCGACGAGATGGTGCCCGGCGTGGTGACCGGGGAGCCGGCGGCACCCGCGCGGGAGCCGTCCCCGGACGAGATCCAGATCGACGTCGTCGGCGTACCGCTGCGCGCGTTCATGGAGTTCCAGCGGCACTACCGCGAGCTGCGTCGCGAGGTGCGGCTGCTGGCGCTCGCGCACGAGGACGAGTACCCGCTGGCGCGGGACCTCGCGGACCTGTTCGGGCAGCTCGAGACCGACCTGCGCGAGGGGATCGGCGCCCGGCAGATCGACGAGGCCCTCCGGTCCGGCACCGCCGCGACCGACCTGCACGTCGCGATGCCACGACCGACCGCTGCCACGATCGGCCGTTTCCTCGAGCTCCTCGACCTGGCCGACGCGTTCTGCCGCGAGGAGCGGCTGCTCTCGCTGGCCCGCACGCCCGAACAGCAGCAGTTCCAGCGCTGGTTCCTCGGAGAGTTCGTGCGGCAGGAGAAGGGAGAGCCGCCGGTCGCGTGGCAGGATTCGCCCGTGTCCAGGCGGCAGAGCAGCGTCTCGTGAGCGACGGCCCCACACCGCGGCTGCTGGCCGCGGTGGCGGTCGGTGGCGCGCTCGGCGCACTGGCCCGGTGGGGGCTCACCCAGGCCTTCCCCGCCTCGGCGGACGAGTTCCCCTGGGCGACGTTCGGCATCAACGTGGCCGGCTCGTTCGTCCTGGCGCTGCTGCCGGCGTTCGTGCTCGTACGCCGGCACCGCGAGCTCGCCGTCGGGCTCGGACCCGGCGTGCTCGGGGGCTTCACGACCCTGTCGGCGTACTCCGAGCAGACGCGGGCGCTGCTCGACGCCGAGCGGACCGGCGTCGCGCTCGCCTACCTGCTCGGCACCCTGGCGACCTGCCTGGTGGCCGTCGCGGTCGCCGACCACTGGTCGACGCTCGCGGACCGCAGGACGTTCGAGGAGGAGGGCGGCGACGAGTGACGGCCGTCCTCATCGCCCTCGGCGCCGCGGCCGGCGCCGCGCTCCGGTTCCTCGTCTCGTCGCGGCTCGACGGCCACTGGCACCGCGGGACCCTCGTCGTCAACGTCACCGGGTCGTTCCTGCTCGGGGCGTTCTCCGCGCTGGCGCTGTCCGGCGATGCGACGGCGCTGCTCGGCACCGGCTTCTGCGGCGGGTTCACGACGTACTCCTCGTTCGCCGTGCAGACCCACGGGCTGGGCGTACGCCGCGGGGCGGCGTACGCCGGCGCGACGATCGTCCTGGCGCTCGCGGCCTGTGGCCTCGGCTTCTGGCTCGGGGGTCAGGCGTAGCCGAGGTCGTGCAGCCGGTCGTCGTCGATGCCGAAGTGGTGGGCGATCTCGTGGACGACGGTGATCCGGACCTCCTCCTCGAGCTCCTCGACCGACCCGCACATGTCGAGCAGGTTGTTGCGGAAGACGAAGATCCGGTCGGGGAGCTCCATGAGCGGGTCGCCCCAGCGCTCGGTCAGCGCGATGCCGTCGTAGAGGCCGAGGAGGTCCGGGTCGTCGTCCGGGGCATCGTCCTCCACGAGGACCACGACGTTGCGGACCAGCCGGGCGATCTCGTCGGGGATGCCGTCCAGGGCTCGGTCCACGAGGGCGTCGAAGTCCTTCGGGCTCATCTCGACCGGCATGCGCCCATTGTGGCGGGTCAGTCCGCGGCCACCCACGCGCGTACGTCGGCGGCCAGCCGGGCCAGCAGGTCGTACCCGTGCCCGGTGCCGACGGGCGCGAACCGGCTGCCGCGCGGCGCGTGCGCGACGATCCGTCTCGCGCCGCGCACCTGATCCGGACCCTCGTCCCGCGCCATCGCCACCAGCACCGGGACGTCGATCGAGCGGCCGCCGCCGACCAGCTCCATGCCGGGCCAGTCGACCGGCCCCGACAGGTCCACCGCGGCGTCGATGCCGTCGAGGGTCGAGGCGGCCATCAGCGCGACCGATCCCCCCATCGATGCCCCGATGACCACGACCCGGTCCGCGTGCATGACCCGGCGCGCGTGGCTGACCGCCACCCGCACGGCGGCGGTGGGGTCCACGCCGCGGTGACAGCGCGCGCCGCCGTACTGGCACAGGTCGACCGCCAGGACGGCGATCCCCGGCTCCGCCACCAGGTCCGGGACGTGCTCGAGCCAGCCGCACAGGCCGTTCCCGTCCGTCTGGTGGAGGAGGACCGCGACCGTGCGGCCGCGGCCCGCCGAGACCGACGGGATCGAGCCCACCCCGGGGTCGTGCAGCACCCGGTAGTGCAGGTCCGCCTCGACGGCGCTCGCGGGCTGCGGACCGCAGCGCCCGAGCGGCCCCCGGATCGTCTGCCAGGGTTGCTCGGTCACGCTGGGCGACGGCGTGGGCACCGGGGTCGGCGCTGCTGCCGGGGCGTCCTCGCCCGAGCCGCACCCGCTCAGGAGCAACAGGGCCAGGAGCAGTGCGGCGCGTCTCATGGCCCCGAGACTAGTACGACTCCGTACTATTCAGCCATGGATCTCCCTCCCCGACAGGTCGGCGCGGCCGACGGCAACGTCGTCCTCGACCTGTTCGTGCTCCAGCAGCGGATCGGGGAGCTGATGGAGCTCGCCCTGACGGGCACCGCGGTCCGGCCCGCGGAGTACGCCGTCTACAGCCAGCTCGGCATCGCGGCCATGACCCCCCGGGATCTCGCGGCGCGCCTCGGCGTCACGCCGTCGACCCTGACCGGGCACCTGGCCGCCCTCGAGCGGCGTGGGCACACCCGGCGTACCGCCAACCCGACCGACGCCCGCTCTGCGGTCGTCGAGCTGACCCGGGACGGACGGGCCGCCCTGGCCACCTGCCGGCGCGGCTTCCGGCGGATGCTGACGATGCTCGAGTCGGCGTTGCCCATGCCGCCCGAGCAGATGCGGGCCCTGCTGCTGGAGATCGACGGCGCGGCCGCAGCCGTGGTCACGGCCCTGAGATGAGCGATGCCCCGGATCTCGCGATCCGGGGCATCGGCTGGCGACCCCGACGGGACTCGAACCCGCGGCCTCCGCCGTGACAGGGCGGCGCGCTAACCAACTGCGCTACGGGGCCAGGTTTGCTTCCTGCGGAAGCGGTGGAACTCTAACCCACCCACTGCCGAGCGTCCCAATCGGCGGTGGATCCGGCCGTCGCCCGACATCCCGGATGAGGACGTCCCGGCGTGGTCAGCCGCCCCACCGCTTCTCGGGGGACAGGAAAACGATGGGGCGGTACGTCCATGGTAGGCACGCCACGGCCGACGAAACTCGTCCGAACGACCCAGCCCCCGGCGACCTGATCGCCGAGGGCCGGGGCCAGCTTGGTCGCCCTGTGCGAGTGTTCTGCGTGATGAGGCACCCGAGAGTGGTGATCGTGAACTGACGCGTTTCTTGTTCCCGGTTACGACTCGGCTATGAGCGGTCCGACGGATCTGTCTCGCCGGGGCGCCCGACGTCGGCGTCCCCGAGTGGCACCTCGAACGCGTGCTCGAACATCCACAGGACGGCCTGGCTGCGGCTGGTGACGCCGATCTTCCGGTACGCCGACCGGACGTAACTCTTCACCGAGTTGATGCTGAGGTAGATGTCATCGGCAATCTCCTGGTTGGTCTGTCCGGCAACGACGCCAGCCAGGACGTCGAGCTCCCGGCGCGTCAGCCCGTGGATCGACGTGTGGCGCTCCGGACCGCTCGCCTGATCGGGCGCGGGGCTCGGCGGACCGCCCGCGGCGGAGGCCGAGTCGAGGATGGCGGTGAGGATCTCGTCCGCGGTCGACCGGATCGAGACGAACCGACTGACTCCGTGCGCTCGCGCCAACGCGCGCAGCCTTTCTGCCGCAGCCTCTTCACGGTCGTGCTCGATCCCGGCGACGACCGCATTGCCGGCGACCAGGTGGCGCAGGTCGTCCCCGCCGCCTTCGAGAGCGCACAGGTCGTAGAGCACCACGTCGAGCGAGCAGAGATGCCCGTCCTGGGTGGACACGTCCCGGACCTCGACCAGATCACAGTGTCGGCGAAGGGCATCGGCGAAGCCCGCTCTGACGATGTCGAACGGACTCACCACCGCTGCCGTGACCGGCTTCCCCACAACCAGCAGTTTTGCCACCCGCCAGCGAATCGAAACCGGCGTGGAACGCAGTTCCAGGGCCATGTCGGCGGAGCACCCCCAACGGGATTCGAACCCGTGCTACCGCCGTGAAAGGGCGGGGTCCTGGGCCGCTAGACGATGGGGGCCGGACTGCACGGAGAAGCATAGGGTCGGCCGTCCGGACGCTCCAAAGACGCGGACGCCGTTTTCACCGGCCCTCGACGACTGTTGTAGGGTGACCGTCGCTCGGGCAGGTAGCTCAGTTGGTACGAGCGTCCGCCTGAAAAGTGGAAGGTCGGCGGTTCGACCCCGCCCCTGCCCACGAGCACGCAGGGCTCTGACCTGCCAGAAGGCCCCCGCCGGGTTCCCGGCGGGGGCTCTTCACATCCCGCACCTCGCTGTGAGGTCGGTCGGGCTTCGTGGTCCGGCGGGCGCGCCGCGGTCCCGAGTCAGGTCACTCCCGGGCCCGGGTGCTCGCTTCGCGCAGCTCGCCGCACACGCCGGCGACCGCCGCGCTGAGCCGCTGCACGGCGTCGTCGAGAGCTCGGATCGACCGGCGCTGGTCGGCGGGAAGCTCGTCGATCTGTCCGCGCAGGAGCTCGGAGTGCCCCACCACGACCGTCAGCGGGGTGCGGAGCTGATGATTGATCGAGGCCGCGAGCAGCACGAGGTCGTGGTCATCGGGACGGCCCGCCGGACTGTCACTGGCGTCGCGACACTGCTCGTGCCCGGGCTCGACCTCTGAGCGGCGGGGCGACTCCCCCGCCCTCATGGCATCGGCCCGGCAGTGTCTGCCGGTCGTGGTGCAGCGCTGGGGGTGATGGGGGACGGTCCGAGCCCGAGCTCCACGGCGCCCACTCCTTCTACTGGTGTGATTCGTTCCAGGACGGTCGGTACCAGTTCAAGGCTCGCTCCTCGTCGTGGGCCGCACCACCAGGTCGCCACGCACGCAGCGCCTTCCGGTCCCGGTGCCGCGCAATGCGGACACCGAACAGCCCCGGCCCTGCAGAGGATCGTCGGCAGCCGGGGTGTTGGTCGAGGACGGCGGCGGCGCCCGGCGACGGACCTGCTCCTCGGTGCGCCCTGCTGGGGCCGCCAGGGCTATGGGACTATTCAGTCCATAAAGCGCGGGCATCGTGGGGAACTATCCGGTCAGCGCTGCGCCGCACCCCGCGCCTTGGGCGCTCGTCGTTGCAGACCCGAATGCTGTCGACGAGCAGGGCGCACTGCCGCGGGCCCATCCCGCGGCGGCGGGAGCGAGTCGTTGGTGGCACCGAGGAGGGCGTACGACGTTGGGGACGTGGTTCGGGGCGAGTTCGCGCCCGGTCGCCGGAGCCAGGTGCTCGACGCACGGGTCACGGTCCCAGGGGACGTGCGTGCCGGGTCCGTGCGACAGATCGCATGGCCGTGTCACGGCTCCCAGACGCTGTCGTGTCCAAGGCTGAGCGGACCGGCGTCGGGGACCGGGCGTACAGGCGACGCGCGCTGGGCCCGGAGGCGGCGGAGCGCCTGCTCTCGGACTCCTACTTTCCCGTCCGCGTCCTGCCCCAGGGAGCGCCGGAGGAGTTCGTGATGGAGACGGCCGAGGCCCGGATCGGTCGGGTCACGGCGGCGGTGATCTCCATCAATGCCGCGGCCAGGATCATCACCGCCGAGACTGACCACGTCAGGGTGATGATGACGCTCCGCGGGCGTTCGGTGTGGTACGGCAACGCAGAGGATGCCATCGTCGCTCGCTCCGGAGATGGCGTCGTGCTCAATGCTGAGCAGGCCGCCGACACCTGGTTGTCGGACGGTTGTGCCTGCTTGTGCGTGATGGTGCCGCAGGAGGCCCTGCACCAGGAGCTGGAGGCGCTCAGCGGGCGTCCGCTCGGTTCCCCTCTTCGCTTCACCCCGCGACTTCGACTCAAGGACGGCTCGAGCGGTCTGCTGGCGCCGGCGCTGAGGCTTCTGGTGACCGGACTCCACGACGCGGACTCTGCGTTCCGTTTACCGCGAGTCGGGCGCCATGTGGAGGGCCTCGTGCTGGACGGACTGTTGTTGGGTCACCAGCACAACCACTCGAGCCTGCTGGACCGGCCGACCCGGGCGGGGAAGTCGCCCGTCGCCCGTGCCGTCGAGCTCTTGGAGGAGCATCCGGAGCTTCCGTGGACCACCGTGGCTCTCGCCCACGACGTGCACCTGAGTGTGCGGGCCCTGCAGGAAGGGTTTCGTCGTGAGCACGACCTGACGCCGATGGCCTACCTGCGCGCGGCGCGGCTTCGCGAAGTGCACCGAGACCTGGCGGACGCAGTGCCCGGCAGCATTCGAGTGCGGGACGTCGCGCTGCGGTACGGGTTCGTCCACCTCGGCCGGTTCGCCGCGGCCTATCGGCAGCAGTTCGGGGAGAAGCCCTCCACCACACTGGCCCGCGTTCCGTAGCGGCGGCCCGGGGAACGCCTCAGGCGGTCCGCTCGTGCGGCACCTCGAGCCGCGGCACGCCGCCGAGGCCGAGCCGGTAGCGCACGTGGTCTGCGTACTGGTCGAGCGTGCGGTAGAGCACCTGGTGCGCCGACCAGGGCAGCGGCTCGGCGCCGTCGTACCAGCTCTCGCCGAAGGCGATCCACACCGGCGTCCAGTCCGCGGCGTCGTCCCAGGCGCCGCGCTTGCCGATCAGCAGCCGCCGGCGGACCTGGAACGCCCGGCGCGGGCCGTCGTCGCAGATCGGGGCGGTCGCGACCGGCCAGAGCCGCAGGTCGAGGGACATCAGGTGCACCTCGAGCTGGGGCAGCACGCGAGGATCGACCAGGACGGTCGCCACGTTCTCGTGCGGCTCGCGCATCATGACCGCACGCTCCCCGCACCACCCGGCCGGCGTCAACCCTCCGTTCGGGCGAGGCCGGTGGCGGTCAGTCGCGCAACCGGGCGTAGCCGTGCTGGAGGAAGTCCGACAGCGCCGAGACGGTGAACACCGCGGCCCAGGTCCTTGCCGCCCGGGGGGCGAGGGCGAGCCCGGCGACGTACGCCGTGCCGATCCACACGCCCAGGCAGAAGGGGCAGGTGATCAGCTCGCCCACCGTGTGGCGCAGGCCGTGCTCGCCGCGCGCGGACTCCCGGTGCTCGGCGTTGCCCGCCGGCCCCTCGAACTCCGTGAACGGCGCCCGGAGCGGGCTGGTCACCGAGCCACGGGCGACCAGCCGGCTGAGCTTGTGGGTCGCGACGCCCCCGAGGACCAGGTCGCGGACGGCGTACCGCTCGGGCAGGGCGGTGCCGCTCCGTCGTGCGTACGCCGTGACCGCTGCGGAGGCGAGTGCGTAGGTGGCGAGGCTGCCCGAGAACCCGGGCAGGTCGACGTCGGCGTCGGGGTCGTAGTCGCGCATGCGCACCGGTGTCCCGTACGGCGGGTGTTCACGCGTGTGACGTGCGCCGCCGGTCGGCGGCTACCCCACCGCCCGGCGGCGGAGCCCGAGCGCGGCGGCACCGGCGGCGACCAGGCCCACGCCGGCGCCGGCGCCGAGGATCCAGGCGTACGGCGGTCCGTCGCCGGGCGCGGGGTACGCGACCGCGGAGGCGGGTGGATGCGCCGGGCCGGTGACCTGCCGCAGCCGCTCGACCCGGGCGGGTCCGGCGGGCGCCGTACCGCCGCACAGGTTCGCGGTCAGCTCGCGGTCGCCGTTCGCGTAGACGACGTACTCCTGGTCGACGGTCATGTTCTCCAGGCCGCACGAGGCCCCCGACACCGCCGAGGTCACCCGCGCGTTCACGGGCGCGTCGCCCTTGAGCACCTCGTGGACGTCGAAGTGGTAGGTCGCGGGGTCGCCGCTCGACATGATCACGCGCCGCGGCGGCGGCTCGACCTCGGTGAGGGTGCCCGTGAACACGACGTCGGCATCCTGCAGGTGCTGCTCGGTCGAGCCGACGACGCACGAGCACGCGAGGGCGGCGGCCGGCGTCATCGCGACCAGGGCGAACGCGGCGAGCAGGCCGGCGAGCAGGGTCCGCAGGGTCGTCATGCGGGTACGACGCGGGCGACGACCCGGCGGTTCCTCACTTCCGCAGCATCTCCGCGAACGCCGGGCTCAGCAGGCCGCCGGCGGAGTTGTCGGGCACGGGCGGGAGGTTGAGTCCGCCGTACGCCGGGGAGCCGTCGGCCTTGCCGTACCGGAGCCACGTCTCGGCGGGCCCCTGTCCCTGGCCGGGGACGGACCAGTCGCAGACGCCGTGCGGGAAGGTCGCCTCCAGCGTCGCCCACTCCGCGTCGCTGAACGGGACGAGCATGAAGGAGAAGTCGTCGCGGACGAGCGGCTTCAGGTGGCAGGCGACGTTGTCGTTCGCGACGGGTCCGCCGGCCTCCTGGCGCGGGGTCGAGAGCCGGGTCTGGAGGACCTGGAGCTCCGAGACGTCGCAGGCGTCGGCCGCCTGGGCGACCACGCAGCGGTCGGTGACGTCGGCCGGGCGGTCGGCGGCGACCTTCTCCGCGAGCGGCTCGCGGGAGCCGTCCGCCTCGACCGCGGCCAGCCAGCGGTCCATCGCGACCAGCGCCTCGTTCGCCCAGCTGACGTCGCCGATCAGCGGCGTCGGGCCGAACCACATCACCCGGTTGTCGGTGTTGCCCTGGTCGGCCATCAGCCGCTCCTGGGTCCAGAACGCGTGCGCGTAGTCGTGCGCGATGCCGGGGTCGGGACCGCCGTGGTTGATCATCGCCACCTCGTCGAGGTGGTTGGCCTCGTTGATCAGCCCGGTGCGATAGGCGTTCGCGATGGCCCCGGGGTCGCCGGTGATCCGCGTCGGCGTCGGCGCCGCGTCGACGTCGAGGCCGCCGAGCTTGGCGTTCAGGTCCACGAACTGCGCGGCCGTGATCGTGCCCGCCTTCAGCGCGGACAGGCCGTAGAGGACGCCGTCGTTCGAGAACGGGATGCCCCCGAAGCCGTGCCCGGCCGCCTTCTCCTGCGGCGTCCACACCGACTCCGGGCGCCGGCCGAGCTGGTTGACGAGCAGGTCGAGGACCGAGCAGCGGACGCCGCCGGGGTTGGTCTCGGAGTCGTACCGGGTCGACGGGTCGCCGGCGACCGGGTCGAGGGTGCCGGAGCACGCGTTCTCGGGGTTCAGGGCCGCCTTGAACAGGCCCTCGTCGGCGACGACCGCGTTCAGGTGCGAGGCGTGGCCCTCGACCTGGGCCATCTGCGGCTCGGTCCACACGACGCCCGGCGCCCAGCGCGACGGGTCCTCGAAGTAGAGCCGCAGCAGGTGATAGTCCGCGAACTGCGCACCCGCGGTGAAGGTGTCCGGGTAGGAGCAGCTGGTGATCAGGCCCTGGTAGATGCCCGGGTAGGCGTTCGCCACGGTGTGCTGGGCGATCGAGCCGCCGGAGCATCCGGTGCCGATCGTGTACCGCAGCGCACCGTACCGCTCCACGAGCCGCTCCTTGGCCATCAGCACCGACTCGGCGTTCATCGCGACCGAGCAGTTGTGGCCGGTGTTGTCGAGCGCGGTGGACAGCACGGCGAAGCCCAGGCCGAGCGCGGTCACGTAGCTCGGCGTGACGCCCGGCGCCCCCTCGAGGGTGCCGGAGTAGTCGGCGGTCGGTGGCGAGCCCGGGGCGTACGACGCGCCGCAGCCGCCGCCGTGGGTCACCAGCAGCTTGTGGTTCCACTGGTCCTGGGGCGCCCACGCCCGCCAGGGCGAGCCGGGACGGAACAGGGTGAGGATCGTGTACCGGTCGCGGTCCTGGAACCCCTGCTCGCGGCGTACGACGAACGGCACCTCGACGCCCTCATCGGTGGTCGTGGTCGCGACGTCGGAGGGCGGGTTCTCCGGGTCGTAGGGCTGCAGGTCGGTGGTGAGCGGGTCGGTCGACCGGTAGAGGTAGTCGTAGGTCGCCGGCTGGTCGCACTGGTCGTCGACCGCGCCCTCCTGGCAGCGGTAGTGCTGCGTCTGCGGGCCCGAGAACACCGGGCCGCCGTTCGGGTGGTTCACGATCGCGATCCGGCCGGCGCGGGCACCCGGCGCGCTCGCGCGCAGCACGGTGCGGCCGACGTCGAGGCCGGTGACCAGCCCCTCGAACCGGCCGTCCTCGCGGACCGCGAAGCGCTTCGTCACATCGGTGCCGCCGGCCGTCACCCGGACGTCGCCGGGGTCGACGTGCTGCGGGACCTGCACGGCGACGAGCACGTCGCCGCCCGACACGAGATCGGCGCGGTTCGACAGGACCTGCACGACCAGGCGTGGGTGCGCCGCGGCCTCGGTGGGCGGGGCGACCACGAAGGGCACGACGAGGGCGATCAGCAGGAGCAGGCGCAGGCGCATGTGACGTCAACGAACGGCGTCACCGCATGTAACGCGGGGTCACGCGGGGTCACGCGGGGTCGTCCAGCGCGAGCAGCTCACGCACCCGCGGCACCACCTGGGTGCCGTAGAGCCGGATCGACTCGAGCCGCTCCTCGTGGGGCAGCGTGCCGACGGCGTACTTGAGCTGGAACCTCGACAGCCCGAGCGTCCGCATCGCCCACGCGATCTTCGTCGCGACGGTCTCCGGTGCGCCGACGAACAGCGCGCCCGTGGGGCCGGCGCTCTGCTCGAACTGGAGGCGGGAGTACGGGCCCCAGCCGCGCTCCCGCCCGATCTTCGTGAACGCCGCCGCCTGGTGCGGGTACAGCTGCTCGCGCGCGAGCTCGTCGGTGGCCGCCACGTGGCCCGGGCTGTGCATCGAGATCGGCCGGGTGCCGTGGCCGTAGTGCTCGAGCGCCCGGTGGTAGAGCTCGACCAGCGGCACGAACTGCTCGGGCGAGCCGCCGATGACGGCGATCACCAGCGGGGGGCCGTACGACGCGGCGCGGGCCACCGACTCCGGCGTACCCCCGACGCCCACCCACGCGGCCAGCCCGTCCTCGGTGCGGGGGTAGACCCGGACCTCCTCCAGCGGGGGCCGGACCGAGCCCTCCCACGAGACCGGCTCCTCGGTGAGCAGCCGCGCGAACAGGTCGAGCTTCTCGGAGAAGAGCCGCTCGTAGTCGTCGAGGGAGAGGCCGAAGAGCGGGAAGGACTCGGTGAAGGAGCCGCGACCCAGGGTGACCTCGGCGCGACCGCGCGAGACGGCGTCCAGCGTGGCGAACCGCTCGAACACCCGGATCGGGTCGTCGGAGCTGAGCACGGTGACCGACGTGCCGAGCCGGATCCGGCGGGTGCGCCCGGCGATGGCGGCCAGCACGACGTCCGGGGCGCTGACCGCGAAGTCCGGCCGGTGGTGCTCGCCGACCCCGAAGAAGTCCAGGCCGACCGCGTCCGCCAGCTCGGCCTCGGCCACCACCTGGCGGACCGCCTCGGCCTGGCTCAGCGGCTCGCCGTCCGGGCCGAGCGCGACGTCGCCGAAGGTGTCGAGCCCGAAGGTCGGGTCGTGGGGCGTGCCGAGCAGTGAGAGGTCCATTGCGTCATCATCGGACAATGACTCGGCGTGTGCTGCTCCTGGCCCTGCTCCTGACGCTCCTCGTCGGGGCGGTGCCGGGTGCGGCCAGCGCGGAGGCGATGCGCCTCCGGGCCGCCGTGCGCGCGCTCCCCGTGGCCGCCGAGACACCCGACGGCTACGACCGCGACCTCTTCCGGCACTGGGTCGATGCCGACCACGACTGCCAGGACACGCGCGAGGAGGTGCTGGTCGCGGAGTCGCGGGTGCCGGTCGACGGCTGCACGATCAGCACCGGCGAGTGGTTCTCCTGGTACGACCGCGAGACGTGGACGCAGTCCTCGGACGTCGACATCGACCACCTGGTGCCGCTCAAGGAGGCCTGGGACTCCGGCGCGCGCGGCTGGGACGCCGACACCCGCGAGCGGTACGCCAACGACCTCGGCGACGCCCGCGCGCTGGTCGCGGTCACCGACAACGTGAACCAGTCCAAGGGTGACCGGGACGCCGCCGAGTGGCTGCCCGACTTCAGCGTGTGCCGGTACGTGCGGGACTGGACGGCCATCAAGCTGCGCTGGGGGCTGGCCGTCGATCCCGCCGAGAAGACCGCGCTCCGTCACCGGGCCCGGCACTGCCGCAACCGGGTGGTCGACTTCGCACCCGCGGGCGCCGGGCGCGGGGTAGGAATGGGGACATGACCTCGGACGGGAGCGACGCGAGCCGGTACTTCGCGCTGATCCCCGACGGGCTCTGGGTCTTCGACGACCAGGGCGTCACCACCTGGGCGAACGACCGGATGGCCGAGCTGCTGGGCCGGCACCCCGACGAGATGGTCGGGCTCTCGGTGTTCGACACGCTCGACGAGCAGGGCCGCAAGGACTTCGCCGGCAGCCTGGCGGAGATGGTGCGCACCGGGCAGCCGCGCGACAACGTCGACTCGTACTTCGTGCGCCCGGACGGTACGGCGGTCTGGGGACTCGTCAGCTTCCGCCCGGTGCTCGACGACCAGGGCCGGCGCACCGGCTGGCTGCACCGTGTCACGCCGTACACCGAGCGCAAGGAGCTGCTCGACGCGCTCGAGTCGCGCGAGCACCAGCTCGCCATCGCGCAGCGCATCGCCCACATCGGCAGCTGGTCGTGGGACGTCGAGGCGGACCGGGTCACCGCGTCCGAGGAGACGTTCCGGATCTTCGGCGTGGAGCCCGGCGCGCTGGACACGTTCGCCGACTACGTCGCCCTCATCCATCCCGACGACCGTGAGCTGACCGAGAGGTCCGCCGCGGCGGGCGACGGCGAGGAGTACTCCTTCGACCACCGGGTGATGCGGCCGGACGGTCAGGTGCGCTGGATCCGCGAGCGCGGCATCGTGGAGCGGGACGACGACGGCGAGCGGGTGCGGGTGAGCGGCACCTCGCAGGACATCACCGAGCTGCGCGCCGCCGACGAGCAGGCCGCGGAGGCCACCCGGCGGCTGGTGCTCGTCCAGCAGATGGCGATCGCGGCCAACCGGGCCGACACCCTGCGGGAGGCGCTGGCGGTCGCGGCTGCCGGGGTTCCCGAGCACACGACGTGGGCGGGTGTGTGCGCCTACTTGTACGACGCGCCCGGCGAGCCGGAGCTCCTGGACATCCGCGGCGAGCTCCCGGTCCAGTGCGACCCCGTGCTCGCCGAGCGGGCCCGGCTGAGCGGCGAGATCACGATCGGCACGCCGTCGGCCATGGCGGACTCCCACAGCCTGGTCGCGCTGCCGGTGAGCATCGGCTCCGAGGTGATCTGCGTGATCGAGCTGATCGCCGACGAGATCCCGCCGGACGAGGACTCCTACCAGCTGATGCGGCAGATCGCCGGGCAGCTGGGCGTGGTCGCCGAGCGCGAGCGGAGCGCCGCCCAGCTCGCCGAGGCGCGCGACGACGCGATGGAGGCGTCGCGGCTGAAGTCGGAGTTCGTCGCGACCATGTCGCACGAGATCCGCACGCCGATGAACGGCGTCATCGGCCTCACCGACCTGCTGATGCGCACCACCCTCGACGAGCACCAGCGCAAGCTGACCGAGAACCTCCAGGGTGCGGGGCTGACCCTGCTCGGCATCATCAACGACATCCTCGACCTCTCCAAGATCGAGGCCGGGAAGCTCGAGCTCGAGGAGGTCGACTTCGACGTGCGGCAGGTCTTCGACCAGGCCGCGTCCGTGCTCGGCGGGCCCGCGCACGAGAAGGGACTCGAGCTGGTCGTGGCGTGCTCACCCGACGTACCGCGGCAGGTGCGGGGCGACGCCGTCCGGTTCGGTCAGATCGTCACGAACCTCGGGTCGAACGCCGTGAAGTTCACCGACCGCGGCGAGGTGCTGATCCAGGCCCGGGTCGAGGCCCACAGCAGCACCGACGTCGTCCTGCGGGTCGACGTCACCGACACCGGCGTGGGCATCACCCCCGACCAGCGGGGGCGGCTGTTCGAGGCGTTCACCCAGGCCGACCCGTCGACGACCAGGCGGCACGGGGGGACCGGGCTCGGGCTCGCGATCTCGCGGCAGCTGGTCGAAGCGCTCGGCGGCGAGATCTCCGTGACCAGCGAGCTCGGCCGGGGCAGCACGTTCTCGTTCACCGCACGGCTCGGCGCCGCCGCGGGGACCGCGGCCGCGCCGCCCGCAGGCGACCGGGAGCTCCAGGGCCGGCGGGTGCTGGTCGTCGACGACAACAGCACCAACCGGCTGATCCTGACCGAGCAGCTGGACGCGTGGCAGATGCGCTCGGTGGCCGTGGCGTCCGCCGCCGAGGCGCTCGCCACGCTGCGCGAGGCGGCCCGGTCGGGGCAGCCGTTCGAGGTCGCGGTCCTGGACCTGGTGATGCCGGACACCGACGGGCTCGAGCTGGCCGCGCGGATCCGGGCCGAGCCCTCGCTCGCCGCGCTCCGGCTGCTGCTGCTGACCTCTGACCAGTCGGTGACGCGGCGGGAGGTCGAGGACGCCGGCATCCGGACGTCGCTGAACAAGCCGGTGCGGCACACCGAGCTGCGGGCGACCCTGCTGACGCTCCTCGGCGGCGCCGCCAGCGCACCCGCGCCGCGGGAGAAGACGACACCGGGGCTGGGCATCCGGGTCCTCGTCGTCGAGGACAACCGCGTCAACCAGCTGGTCGCGACCGGCATCCTGGAGAACCTCGGCTGCACCGTGGACCTCGCCGACGACGGCGTCGCGGCGGTGGAGCTGCTGACGAGGCCGCACGAGTACGCCGTGGTGCTGATGGACTGCCGGATGCCCCGGCTCGACGGCTTCGACGCGACCCGGCGGGTCCGCGAGAGCGAGCAGGCCGGCCGGCGAGTGCCGATCATCGCGATGACGGCGTCCGTGCTCGAGGGCGAGCGGGAGCGCTGCCTGGCGGCCGGGATGGACGACTACCTCACGAAGCCGGTGGACGCCGCCGAGCTCGAGCGCGCCCTGCGCGCGTGGGTCCGGGCGCCCGCGCCGGCAGCGGATGCCCTCCCCCAGGTCGAGCCGCTGCCCGCGCCGCGCACCACCACCGAGCGCGGGGTCCTCGACCCGGACCGGATCACGATGCTCGACGAGCTGCGCAAGGACGGCGTCAGCTTCTTCGAGCGCACCGCGGCGTCGTTCATGGGCCGGGTCGGCAGCCAGCTGGTGGCGATCCGGGAGGCGGTCGACCGGGACAGCCCGACCTCGCTGCTGACCTCCGCGCACCAGCTCAAGGGCAGCGCGCTGAACCTCGGGCTCCCCCGGGTCGCGGCGGCCGCCCAGAAGCTCGAGTCGCTCGGCATCGCCGGCACCACCGAGGGCTCCCGGCAGCTGCTGCGCGACCTGACCGCCGAGGTCGAGATCGCGGTCGCCGCCCTCCAGCGGGCGACGACCGGACGCCCTTGAGGTTCGAGCGCGCCGGCCGGCGCCGGCCGGTCGACCTGGTCGTGCCCGGCTCGACGCTGGCCGAGGTGGTGGCGCCGTACGCCGCGGCCACCGGCCCGTCGTCGGTGTCGCTCGCCTCCGGTCCGGACCGGCTGGTGGCGCGGTACGACGGCGCCGCGGCCTGGCTCGAGGTGACCAGCGGTGGGCGCACCAGCCGGCACCGGTCCCGGCGGCACGCGCGCGCGGAGGGTGCCCGCGAGGTCGGGCTGGCGCTCAGCGGGACCCACGCGACGGTGCTCACCCGCGGTCCCGGCCCGTGGCTCGCGCGCGGGCGGGTGGACCTGCGCGACCGGATCGACACCCGCTCCGAGGAGTGGCTGGCCGGCCTGACCTCCGACGCACCCGTGGCCGGCCGGTTCGGGCAGCTGGGGCTGCGGGACGTCAGGCTGGTCTCCGGCGTACCGGACCGCGTGGTGCTCTCCGCGACCAGCGCCGGCCCGGGGTTCTTCGACACCGCGCACACGTCGCTGTGGGAGCTGGAGCCCCGCAGCCTCGGGCTCACCCATCTCTCCGACGTCTTCTTCCGGCGGCCGGACCGGCCCGGGGTCTACGGCGACCACGCGACGCACGTGCTGCGCGACGGCGACGGCTGGCTGGTCGCGACCAGCACGTGGGGCGACTTCGACCGGCGGACGCCGGCCGTGGCGGTCACGCTCGCCCGGACCACCGCCGACCTGCTGTCCGGGGTGCACCTGCTCGACACGACCCCGCTCCCGCTGCCGGTCGACGGGCTCCGGTCGGTGGGCGTCTGGGACCCGCACCTCGTGCACACCGGGGACGAGTGGCTCGTGGGCTTCGTGAGCGCGACCAGGTTCTTCCGGTTCCACCCCGCGGTCGCGGCGGGGCCGGCTCTCGACGCCCTGGCGCTGCGCGGTGCCGCGACCGACCTGACCCAGACCGAGGGCACCACGCTCACCCGGCTGGACGGGGAGTGGCGGGTGCTGGCCAGCGACGGTAGGGCGAAGCAGTACCCCGTGTTCGACCTCGCGATGGCGCGCACGGGCAGCCTGGAGGCGCCGTACCCCTCGAACATCCCGTGGCCGACGCTGGTCCCGGACGGCGACGGTTGGCTGCTCGTGGGCTTCAACGGCCGCCGGTCCGGGGGGCCCCTCCCGGGGTACGGCACGCACGGGGACGTCGTCTTCGCGAGGTCGGTGGCCGGGGGTTAACGTGTGAGTCAGGACACGGCGCCACCCCTGCCGTGCCCCACCTCGCCACACCACCCCGTGGCCGACCACAGAAAGCAGGGCCATCCATGTCTGCGTCCCCCTCCGTCGACGTGTTCGACCTCGGCTCCGAGCACGAGCAGGTCGTCTTCGCGAACGATCCCGCCACCGGGCTGCGGGCCGTGATCGCGATCCACTCGACCGCCCTCGGTCCCGCCCTCGGCGGCACCCGCTTCCACCCCTACGCCTCCACCGCGGACGCGGTGACGGACGTGCTGAACCTCTCGCGCGGGATGTCCTACAAGGCCGCCCTCGCCGGGCTCGACCTCGGCGGCGGCAAGGCCGTGATCATCGGGGACCCGAGGACGGCGAAGTCGGAGCCGCTGCTGCGGTCCTACGGCCGGCACGTGCAGTCGCTCGGCGGTCGCTACTACACGGCGTGCGACGTGGGCACGTTCTCGGCGGACATGGACGTGATCGCACGCGAGTGCTCGTTCGTCACCGGCCGCACCGTCGCGCACGGCGGTGCGGGCGACAGCTCGGTCCTGACGGCGTACGGCGTCTTCCAGGGCATGCGCGCGAGCGCGGCCGCCGCCTGGGGCGGACCCTCGCTGGAGGGCCGGACCGTCGGCGTCGCCGGCGTCGGCAAGGTCGGCCACCACCTGGTCCGCCACCTCGTCGAGGAGGGCGCCGCGGTGATCGTGACCGACGTCGACCCGGCCGCGGTCGAGCGGGTGCGCGAGGAGTTCCCGTCGGCCCAGGTCGTCCCGACCACGACCGCGCTGGTCGCCTCGCAGCTCGACGTGTACGCCCCGTGTGCGCTCGGTGGCGCGATCACCGACGAGGTCGTCGAGACCCTGAGCGCGAAGATCATCTGCGGCGCGGCGAACAACCAGCTCGCCCACGCCGGCATCGAGAAGATGCTCGAGGAGCGCGGCATCCTCTACGCGCCCGACTACTGCGTGAACGCCGGTGGCCTCATCCAGGTCGCCGACGAGCTCGAGGGCTTCTCGTTCGAGCGGGCGCAGCAGCGCGCCACCGGGATCTACGACACCACCCGGATGGTCTTCGAGCTGGCTGCCTCGGACGGCGTACCGCCCGCCATCGCCGCGGACCGACTGGCCGAGCGTCGGATGCGCGAGGTCAGCCAGCTGCGCGGCATGTGGCTGACCCGCTGACGCGACGCGTCGGGTTCCCCCGGTCAGCCGGCGGAACCCGGCGACACGCCGGGTGTGACTGAGATCAGTCGCGCGAGTCGGAGTAGTCCGACCACTTCTCGAGCACTTCCGGCTCGAGCTGGTCGGTGTCGTCGTTCGGGCTCTGCCCGTGCAGCTCGTTGGCCAGCGCCCCGAAGTCCGTCTCGTGAGTGCGGTACTTCAGGTCGCGTGCGACCTTCGTCTGCTTCGCTTTTGCTCGGCCGCGCCCCATAGGGTCAGCCCCCTCGCACACTCGGCCGGGGCTCGATGGCGCCCGGACTGTCTCATAGAGTTCTCGTGGCCCCAACGCTACCTGTTGGGTGGGTGTTCCCGCACATCGGATCGCGGAAGATCACCAACCGGGATGCTGACCGACCAGCTCCACCCGGCCGCCGACCCCGGGATCGGTCGAGCCGGCGACGTGGACCTCGCCGGCCACCCAGGCCCGGACGCCGTGCTCGCCGAGCACCGCGATCGCGGCGTCCGCGTCGTCGGGCTGGGTGAGGGCGACCATGCCGACGCCGCAGTTCAGCGTCAGCTCCAGATCCGATTGGGGCACGTCGCCCACCCGGCGGACCAGGTCGAAGACCGGCTGCGGGGTCCAGGTCGAGCGGTCGACGCGGGCGCCGAGCTCGACCGGCATCACCCGCTCGAGGTTCGCCGCCAGGCCACCGCCGGTGACGTGCGACATCGCGTGCGTCCGGGTCCGGTCGGCGAGCGCGAGGCAGGCCTTCGCGTAGATCCGGGTCGGCTCCAGCAGCTCCTCGCCGAGCGTGCGGCCGAGCTCGTCGACGTGGCGGTCCAGCGACCAGCCGGCACCCTGCCGATCCGGGGGGCCGAGCAGCACGTGCCGCACGAGCGAGTAGCCGTTCGAGTGCAGGCCCGAGGACTCCATCGCGACGACCACGTCACCGGGTCGGACCCGGCCGGGCCCGAGGAGCCGGTCGGCCTCGACCACGCCGGTGGTCGAGCCCGCGACGTCGTACTCGTGCTCGCCGAGGAGCCCGGGGTGCTCTGCGGTCTCGCCGCCGATCAGCGCGCAACCGGCCTCGACGCAGGCCTCGGCGATGCCCTTGACGATCGCCGCGATCCGCTCGGGCACGACCCGGCCGGTCGCGATGTAGTCGGTCAGGAACAGCGGCTCGGCCCCGCAGACGACCAGGTCGTCCACGAGCATGCCGACCAGGTCGAAGCCGATCGTGTCGTGCTTGTCGAGCGCCTGGGCGATCGCCACCTTGGTGCCGACGCCGTCGGCGGAGGTCGCGAGCAGCGGTCGCTCGTAGTCCTTGAGCGCGGAGGCGTCGAAGAGCCCCGCGAAGCCACCGATCCCGCCGATCATCTCCGGGCGCCGCGCCTTGTCGATCCAGACCTTCATCAGCTCGACGGCCTTGTCGCCGGCCTCGATGGAGACGCCGGCGGCGGCGTAGGCGTTCTCGGACGCAGGCTCGGGCACGGGCTGGGACACGGGGCTCCTACGGGTTGTTGAGGACGGGGAGCGCCTTGCCGAGCGTCGGCGCCTGGAGCGAGCTCTCGAGCAGGTGCTTCCCGAGCAGGCTCTCGTCCGGGAGCGCGATCGGGTACTCGCCGGTGAAGCAGGCGCGGCAGAGCCGGTCGTCGGTCTGCCCGGTCGCGTCGATCATGCCGTCCAGCGAGATGTAGCCGAGGCTGTCGGCGCCGATGCTGGCCGCGATCTCCTCGGGCGTCAGCCCGTTCGCGATCAGCTCGGCACGGGTCGCGAAGTCGATGCCGTAGAAGCAGGGCCACTTCACCGGCGGGCTCGAGATGCGGACGTGCACCTCCCGCGCGCCGGCCTCACGGAGCATCCGCACCTGGGCGCGCTGGGTGTTGCCGCGGACGATCGAGTCGTCGACGACCACGATCCGCTTGCCGCGGATCATGTGCTCCAGGGCGTTGAGCTTGAGCCGGATGCCGAGCTGGCGCAGCGTCTGGCTGGGCTGGATGAAGGTGCGGCCGACGTACGCGTTCTTCACGAAGCCCTGGCCGAAGGGGATGCCGGACTCCTCGGCGTACCCGGCGGCGGCGGGCGTGCCCGACTCCGGGACCGGGATGACCAGGTCGGCCTCGACCGGGAACTCGCGGGCCAGCCGGCGGCCCATCTCGACCCGGGACTCGTGCACGCTGCGGCCGCTGATGGTGGCGTCCGGGCGCGCGAGGTAGACGTACTCGAACACGCAGCCCTTGGGCTTCGGCTCGGCGAACCGGTGGGACCGGAGGCCGTTCTCGTCGATCACGAGCATCTCGCCGGGCTCGACCTCGCGGACCACGCTCGCGCCGATCGTGGCGAGCGCGGCGTCCTCGCTGGCGACGACCCAGCCCCGCTCGAGGCGGCCGAGGACCAGCGGCCGGATCCCCTGCGGGTCGCGCGCGGCGTACAGGGTGTTCTCGTTCATCCACACGAAGCAGAACGCGCCCTCGAGCTGCGGCAGCACCTCCAGGGCCCGCTGCTCCAGGGAGGTGTCCGGGTGGTGCGCGAGCAGCGCCGTGACCAGGCCGGTGTCGTTGGTCGAGGACTCGAGCGGCCGGGTGTGCAGCTCCAGCTCGTCCTCGGGACCGGGGAGGTCGGTGACCATCCGCTGGAGCTCGTGGGTGTTGATCAGGTTGCCGTTGTGGCCGAGCGCGATGGAGCCGTCGGCGGTCGGGCGGAACGTCGGCTGCGCGTTCTGCCAGGTGCTGGCACCCGTCGTCGAGTAGCGGGTGTGCCCGATCGCGAGGTGGCCGTTGAGCGAGGCCAGGGTCGTCTCGTCGAAGACCTGCGAGACCAGGCCCATGTCCTTGTAGACGAGGATCTGCCGGCCGTTGCTGACCGCGATGCCGGCCGACTCCTGGCCGCGGTGCTGCAGCGCGTAGAGGCCGAAGTACGTCAACTTGGCGACGTCCTCGCCGGGGGCCCAGACACCGAAGACGCCGCACGCGTCCTGGGGTCCCTGCTCGTGCGGGTCGAGGGCCGCCGTCAGACGGCCGTCCCCACCCCTGCGGGGGTTGCTCTCGAAGGGCACGACCAAAAGTCTAGAGGTGTTCTCCTCGGCGTGTCCCATCCACGTCCTGCGTCGTTGGGATGCCGAGACCGCTGAACGTGGCCGACGTAACATGGGGGGCCGCGCCCACGAGACGAACGAGGACCGATGTCAGGGGAGACCGATGCTCGTCCTGCCACCAGCGGGGCGACTCAGTGGTCGGACGCGCCGTCCCGGGACGCGCTCCAGCTGATCGCCGAGGGCGTGACCAAGGTGGCCGGCTTCGGCATCGCCGCGATCAGCGTGGTCCGCAGCGACGGCAAGCTCGAGGTGATGGCCGTCGCCGGCAGCGACGAGGCGGGCGAGTCCCTCAAGGGCCGGCGTACGCCGATCGACCAGCTCTCCCGCGAGATCGCCAAGGCCGACGACTGGGGCCTGTTCCGCTTCGTCCCGCACGAGCGGCTCGACCCGAGTGCCGGCGAGCAGTGGGGCTGGGTGCCGGACATCGACCCGATCGACGACGCTCCCGACGCCTGGCACCCGCTGGACCTGCTGACCGCGCCGCTGTACGACGACGGCGGCGTGCTCCGGGGCACCCTCGCCATCGACCTGCCCGTCGACGGCCGTCGCCCCGGCGAGGGGCAGCGCGGGGTCCTGAACACCTACGCCGAGCAGGCCCGTCAGGCCGTCATCGTCGCGCTCGAGCGGGAGACGCTGTCCGAGCAGGTGCGGATGGCCGAGACGGCCCGCCGGATCGTCCGCCGCGCGACCGCGCAGCTCAGCATGGACCGGGTCGTCGAGGACAGCCGGGAGGCGCTGGTCGAGGGCTTCAACGCGGCCGGCATGTGGCTGCAGACCTTCGACCAGGACGGCCACGGCGCGATCTACTCCGCCGTCGGCCGCGAGATCGAGCTGAGCCCGGCGATGGTGCAGATCGCGGAGACTGCGGCCCGGATCGCCTGGGACCAGCAGCAGCCCGCGGTCGTCGCCCCGGACCGTCCGTTCGGACCCACCATCACCGACGAGCAGGGCGAGCTGATCCTCGCGTTCCTCGCGGAGATCGGCGTCCAGTCGCTGCTGTTCACCCCGCTCGGCGCCGGGCCGGAGTGCCTCGGCAACCTGGTGCTGACCCGGGTCGAGGGCGCGGCCGAGTGGACCGAGGCGGAGGCCACCAGCGCCCTGGACATCGGCCACGACCTGGGGCGCGCGATCCTCAACGCCCGCACCTTCGAGCGCGAGCACCAGCTCGTCGAGGAGCTCCAGGAGCTCGACACCTACAAGGGCCAGCTGATCGCGACCGTCGCCCACGAGCTCAAGAACCCGCTCACCTCCGTGATGGGCCACCTCGAGATGCTCGAGTCGTCCCCGGACTTCTCCGGCACCACCAGGAGCTCGCTCAACGCGATGGAGCGCGGCACCCGGCGGATGGTGCGGGTCATCGACGACCTGCTGCTCCTGTCCAAGGTCGGCGACGCCGACAACCCGGTGATCCCCGTGCGCGTCGACCTCCGCAAGATCGTGGACGAGGCGGTCGACCTGATCACGGTCGCGGCCGGCCAGAAGGGCCTCGTCGTCCGCATCGACGCTCCGGACGAGCCGGTGCTCGCGCTGGGCGACGCCACCGAGCTCGACCGGGTCTGCGCGAACCTGGTCAGCAACGCCGTCAAGTACACCCCCGACGGCGGCGCGGTGACCGTCTCGCTCGCCCGGGCGGAGGGCGAGGTCGTCCTGACGGTCGCCGACGAGGGCATCGGCATCTCCGAGGCCGACGTCGCGCGGCTCGGCACCGAGTTCTTCCGCTCGTCGAACCCGGAGGCGGTCGCCCAGCCCGGCACCGGGCTCGGCCTCGCCATCGTCAGCCGCGTGGTCGCCCGCCACGGCGGGCGGATGTCGATCCGGTCGGCGCTCGGCGAGGGCAGCACCTTCCGCGTCTTCCTGCCGTCCGGCTGAACCGCCCCTAGACTCCCCCCGATGCCCGACGCCGATTTCGTGCGTCCGGTCCGCGGGTCCCGCTGGTCGGACAGCCAGTCGAGAGACGCCCTCCAGGCGATCGCCGAGGGTGTGTCCCAGATCGCCGGTTTCGACCTGGTCGGCATCTCCGCCGCGCGCGACGACGGCTACCTCCACACTCTGGTGGTCGTCGGCCCCGAGGAGGCCCGCGCGACGCTCCTCGACAGCCTCGCGCCCACTCAGGCCCTGCTCGACCAGCTCGCGCTCGCCGAGGACTGGGGCCCGCTGAAGTGGATCCCCCACGACAAGCTCATCCTCGACATCGACACGTGGGGCTGGTTCTCCGACGCGCCGCGCGAGAACGTGCCGGACGGCGCCTGGCACCCGGAGGACTCGCTGGTCGCGCCGCTGGAGGACGACGACGGCCGGTTCCTCGGCTTCCTCGGCATCGAGCTCCCCCGTGACGGCCTGGTCCCGGACGCCGAGAAGCGCCGGCAGCTCGAGGTGTACGTGCGGCTGGCCACCCACGCGATCAGGGCGGCGCTCGAGCGGGAGCGGCTCGCGGAGCAGGTGCGGCTCGCGACCGCCGCCGCCGACATCGTCCGGATGGCGTCCGGCAGCGACACGGCCGACGAGATCCTCGCCGTCTGCGGCCGCGAGATCACCAAGGGCTTCCGGGCGGACTCGCTGTGGCTGCAGCGGATCGGCCTCGACCGGCGCTGCGCCGGACCCTTGTACGTCGACGGCGGCCCGACCGTGCGGCTGCCCGCCGGCGTCCGCGCCCTCGTGACCGCGCACGCGCAGCGCGCGTGGGAGCGCCAGTGCGTCGGCGTCATCGCTCCCGAGCGGCCGGTGCCAGGCGCGCTGGCGGCCGACCAGGTCGAGACCGTGCTCGAGTTCCTCGCCGGGGTCGGGGTCGAGTCGCTGTTGTTCGTGCCCATCGGCGCGGGCCCCGACTGCTTCGGCGTGATCGGGCTGACGCGGGGTCACCGCGGCGCGGAGTGGAGCGAGACCGAGGCCGCGACCGCGCTCGAGATCGCCCGCGACCTGGGTCGGTCGATGCGGGAGCACGAGCTCGTCAACGAGCTCCGCCAGGTCTCGGACTACCGCGCCCGGATGGTGGCCACCGTCGCCCACGAGCTGAAGAACCCGGTCAGCGCCGTGCTCGGGTACGCCGAGCTCCTCGACGGCGACCCGGACCTCGGCGAGTCCTCGCGCACGGCGGCCGCCGCGATCCGGCGTGGCGGCGAGCGCCTGGCCCGCGTGGTCGACGACCTGCTGGTGCTGCACAGCACCACGGAGACCGAGCCGGTGACCGGTGCCAGGGTCGACCTCGGCGCGCTGGCCCGTGAGGTGGTCGAGCTCAACGCCGCGCTGGCGGCCGGCCTCGGGATCGACCTGCGCGTCGCCGTACCGGACGCGCCGGTGGTCGTGTGCGGTGCCGACGGCGAGATCGAGCACGTCGTCTCGAACCTGGTGAGCAACGCGCTGAAGTACACCGACCGGGGCGGCTCGGTGGTGGTCACCGTCGCGGTCCTCGGGGACGAGGCCGAGCTCACCGTCGCCGACGACGGTATCGGCATGTCGGCCGAGGACTCCGCCCGCGTGTTCGAGGAGTTCTACCGCTCGTCCGACCCCGCCGCGACAGCCAAGCCCGGCACCGGGCTCGGGCTGGCGATCGTCCGGCGGGTCCTGGAGCGGTACCGCGGCCGGATCGAGGTCGAGTCGGAGCTCGGCCGGGGCAGCACGTTCCGGGTCGGGCTGCCGCTCGGCTGAGCTGCCGGGCCTCGACCCCCGGGTCACATCCGGCGCTCGCCCTGCGCGATCGCCTCCCGGATCCGGGTGTAGGTCCCGCACCGGCAGATGTTGCGGATGCCGTCGAGGTCCGCGTCGGTGATCGACCGGCCCTCCCGGCGCACCTTCCGCACCAGCGCGACCGCGGCCATGATCTGCCCGGGCTGGCAGTAGCCGCACTGCGGGACGTCGCGGTCCAGCCAGGCCTCCTGCATCGGGTGCAGGTCGGCGCCGACCGTGTCCGGGAGGCCTTCGATGGTGGTGACCTCGTCGGTCGGGGCCAGGTCGCCGACGCGCACCGAGCACGGGTTGAACGCGCGGCCGTTGATGTGCGAGGTGCACGCCTTGCAGACGTTGATGCCGCAGCCGTACTTCGGCCCGGTCACGCCGAGCAGGTCTCGTAGCACCCAGAGCACGCGCACGTCGTCGTGCACGTCGACGGTGACGCTGCGGCCGTTGAGGATGAAGGTCTGCCGGGGCATGTCAGTACACCTTCCTCAGTCCGTTGGTCGGCGACTGCGGGATCGGAGGGACCACCGGCTTGGGCCGGAAGCGCAGCGGGTCGCGGTGGTTGACCGGGAAGTACGCCGGGACCTCGCCGACCGCTCGCGCGTAGGCGCACGCGACCGCGGCGAACGTCGCAGCCACTCCCGCCTCGCCCGCCCCGCCGGGCTGGCCGCTGTCGGACGGCATCACGACGACCTCGACCTCCGGCGGGGTGTTCCACTGCCGGGTGTAGAAGTAGTTGTCCCAGCTGGCCTCGAGGAAGTGGCCGTCGCGCAGGTGCAGGCTCGACGTCAGCGCCAGCGCGATGCCGTCGTTGATCCCGCCCTGCATCTGGGCCTCCAGGCCACGCGGGTTCACGACCAGCCCCGCGTCGATCGCGAACACGACCCTGGTCACGCGCGGGCCGCCGACGCCGTCGCGGATGTCCCGCTCGGTCTGCCGCGGCCGGCAGTCGATCTCGACCAGGCACGCACTGGCGCCCTTGTACTCCTTGTGGATGGCGATGCCCTGCGCCGTGCCGGCCGGCATCGAGCGACCCCACCGCCCGATGTCGGCGACCTTGTCGAGCACCGCGCGGACCCGGTCGCTGCGCAGCTGCGCGCGGCGGAACTCGTACGGGTCCTGCTTCATCGCCTTCGCGAGCTGGTCGACCATCAGCTCGCCCGCGGCGCGCACGTCGGGAGAGTAGATGTTGCGCATGCTGCCGGTGTTGAACCGGTCGTCGGTCTCGACGAGCGTCTGCACGACGGCGCCGAAGTCGTACGGCACCTCCTGGGTCAGCTCGAAGACCGTCTCGGAGAACCCGAGGTTGCCGAGCCCGGTCGGCAGGTCCGCGGCCATCGCGGTGACCAGCTCCCCGAGCCCGTGCCGGAAGTCGGTCTCCACGCTGGTGTGCGCCTGCTGGAACGACAGCACCTGGTCGCCGGCCACCACCGCGCGCACCCGGCTCGTGGCCAACGGGTGGCCCCGGCCGACGCGGGCGTCGTCGGCGCGGTGCCACATCAGCTTGACCGGCTTGCCCATCGCCTGCGAGATCTTCGCGGCCTCGAGCGCGCCGTCGAAGAACAACCGCCGGCCGAAGGAGCCGCCGGCCTGGACGACATGCACGGTCACGGCGTCCTGGCTCATCCCGAGGGCCTCGGCGATCCGCTGCTGCGCGGTGATCGGGGACTTGAGGCCCGACCAGATCTCGGCGCGGTCGGCCCGGACGTCGGCGACCGCGGAGTTGGTGTCCATCGCGGAGTTGCTGCGGAAGTAGAAGAGCACGTCGAGCTCGAGGGTCCGCGCGAGCGGGGTGTCCGGGAGCGACGGCAGCGGCTGCTCCGCCGCCTTCAGCTCGGCCACGATGTCGTCGTCGGAGAGCCCGGCCACCGGGCCGTCGGCCCAGTCGACGTGCATCGCCCGGATCGCGTCGATGCACTGGCCGAAGGTCTCGGCACGCACGGCGACCCCGGTGTCGACCAACGCCACGTCGGTCACGCCCGGCATCGCGAGGACCTCGGACCGGTTGCGCAGCCTGCGCGGCGTGCCGTTCAGCGTGGGCGCCCGGCACACCATCGTCGGCAGCGCGCCCTCCACCTGCAGGTCGGTCGCGTACTGCTTGCGACCGGTCACGGCCTCCAGCGCGTCGACCCGCCGCTGCCCGGTGCCGACCACCCGGAACTCGGCCGGGTCCTTGAGCCGGACGTCGACCCGGCGGGTGGTGCGGCTCGCGGCCGCGCGGGCGAGCTGGCCGTACGTCAGCGAGCGACCGTCGGGCGCCTGGATCACGCCGCCCCTGGCGACCAGGCTCGCGACCGTGTCGCCGAGCTGGACCGCGGCGGCCTCGAGCAGCGCGCCCTTGGCGACGGCGGCGGCGACCCGGATCGGGGTGTACGTCGAGATCGTGGTGTTCGAGCCGCCGGTGAGCTGGTTCCACAGCAGCTCGGGGCGGGCGTCGGCGAGCGTCACGCGGACCTTGTCCAGCGGCAGCTCGAGCTCCTCGGCGATCAGCATCGCCGTGGAGGTGGTGATGCCCTGCCCGACCTCCATCCTCGGCAGCTCGAAGGAGGCGGTGCCGTCCTCGTGGACGGCCACCGTGATCAGGTCGGCCGTGGGCATCGTGGCCTCGGTGAGCATGTCGTTGAGGTCGTAGCCCTCGGCCGGCTGCGGGGTGCCGGGCACGGCGTGCGCGGGCGCGGGGAGCAGGTCGGCGGCGGCGACGAGCGTCGTGCCGCCGATCACCCAGCCGACGAAGGAGCGTCGTCCGACGGAGACCGTCGTGAAATCAGTCGTCACACGGGGTGCAACGACGCCGCGTGACCGCCGTCACGCGGTCGCGGCGACTATCCGAGATTGCGGAGCAGCAGCGCCTCGGCCAGCACGACGCGCTCGAACTCGGCGAGGTGCAGGCCCTCGTTCGCGCCGTGCGCCCGGGTGTCCGGGTCCTCGACGCCGGTCACCAGGACGCTCGCCTCGGGGAACGCCTCGAGGAACTCCGCGATGAACGGGATCGAGCCGCCGACCCCCATGTCCACGGGCTCGGTGCCGTCCCAGGCCTCGGTGAACGCGGCCCGCGCGGCGTCGTACGCCGGGCCGGTCGCGTCGATCTGCGTCGCCTCGCCGGTGTCGACGAGGGTGGTCGTGAGCGTGGCGCCCCAGGGCACGCTCGCCTCGAGGTGGCGGACCAGGCAGTCGAGCGCATTGGCGGTGGTGTCGCCCGGCGCGATCCGCATCGAGATCCGGGCCCGAGCCGCGGGGACGAGCGTGTTGCTGGCGCCGGCCACCTTGGGGCCGTCCAGGCCGGTGATGCTGAGCGCCGGCCTGGTCCAGAGGCGCTCGACGGTCGAGCCGCTGCCGATCCACTCGATGCCGGGCGCGGCTCCGGACTCCGCGCGCAGCCGCTCCTCGGGGTACTCGACGTCGGCGGCCGGGCCGGCGTGCAGACCGGCGACCGCGACGTTGCCCTGGTCGTCGTGCAGCGTCGCGAGCACCCGCGCGAGGGTCATCAGCGCGTCGGGGACCAGGCCACCCCACATGCCGGAGTGCACGGCGTGGGTGAGCGTCCGGACCTCGACGTCGAGCCGGACCAGGCCGCGCAGGCTGGTGGTCAGGGCGGGCACGCCGATGTCCCAGTTGCCCGAGTCGGCGATCACGATGACGTCCGCCTTCAGGCGGTCCTGGTACTCGGTGAGCAGCGCGGTGAGGGTCTCGGAGCCGATCTCCTCCTCGCCCTCGATGAACATCGTGACGCTGACGGGCAGGTCGTCGCCGTGGACGCGGAGCGCGCCGAGGTGGGCGGCGATGCCGGCCTTGTCGTCCGCGGCCCCGCGGGCGTACAGCCGGTCGCCGCGCTCCGTCGGCTCGAACGGCGGGGAGTCCCAGTCGGCGTGGTCGTTCTCCGGCTGCACGTCGTGGTGGGCGTAGAGCAGCACCGTCGGCGCGCCCTCCGGGCCGGCCTTGTGGGCGATGACGGCCGGCAGCCCGCCCTCGATGCTGACGATGTCGACCTGGTCGAACTTCTCGGCACGGAACAGCTCGGCCACCGCCTCGGCGCTGCGGCGGACCTCGTCGTGACGGGCGGGGTCGGCGCTGACCGACTCGATCCGCACCAGGTCCTCGAGGTCCGCGCGGACGCCGGGGAGGACGGCCTGGACGCGGTCGCGCATGTCGCTCATGTCGCCAACCTATGCCAGCGGGAGGTACGGCGAGAGATCGGCCCGCTCGCCGCTGGCACGCAGCCGGCCCGCCGCCTCGGCGTCGTGCCAGCCGAGCTCGCCGGTCGCCAGCGCGAGCCAGGTGGGGGCGTCCATCTCGACCACGGCGGGCGGCGTGCCTCGGGTGTGCCGGACGCCCGGGATGACCTGGACGGCGGCGTACGGCGGGACCCGGACCTCGACCGAGTGGCCCGGCGCGCGCTGCTCCAGGACGGCCATGAAGTGCTTGGTGAGCAGCCGGAGGTCGCCGTCCTCGAACGCGGCCGCGAGCTGCTCGGGAGTGGCGAGGCGGAGACGGGCCGGCATCAGGTGCGGTCCCCGGGGTAGGGCTGGAGCACGGAGAACCACAGGTAGGTGCTGCGCTCGGGGTCGCGGCCGCGGGTCGTGTCCATCCAGCGGGTGACGACGGCGTCCAGCTCGGCCGCGAGCTCCAGCGCCTCCTCCCGGGTGAGCCGGACCGCCTGCTCGGTGACCGTGCGGAAGGTCTTCGGGTCCCGGCCCTCGTCGCTGTACGCCGCGTCGACGACGTGGTGCCCCCAGCTCGCGGCGTGCTGGCGGAACACGACGGACGCGGCCTGCCCGCCCGGCTGCTTCTCGAGGTCGGTGAGGTTGATCGACACCCCGTCCGGCGAGGCCGGCCGCCAGACCCGGTCGCGCTTGTCGCGGGCGGCCTCGGGGTCCTCCTCGACCAGGCCGTACTTGGCGAGCTGGCGCAGGTGGAAGCTCATCTGGTTGGCCGGGAGATCGAGCTCCCGCGCCAGGTCGGCGGCGCGCATCGGGCCGCTGGCCGCGAGCTCGGTCAGGATCCGGTTCCGCACCGGGTGTGCGATCGCCCGCAGCATCTTGGGGTCGTGGACCGCCTGGCTGCGGTTGGGGTAGGTCACGCCGGCCAGACTACCGCGAATCCCGCACGAACCATTGCGCAACATCAGTTGCGCACTATATGTTGCGGATGTGCCGTCGTACCGCTCGCTCGCCCGCAACCACGACTTCACCGCGCTCTGGGTCGGCCAGACCGTGAGCGAGATCGGCAGCCGGATGACGATGTTCGTCTTCCCGCTGATCACGTTCGCGATGACCGGCTCGGCGGTGCTCGCCGCTGCGGCCGAGGCGCTCTACCTGCTGGGGGTCGCCGGCACGCTGCTGCCGGCCGGCGTCCTCGCCGACCGGTACGACCGGCGCCGGATCATGATGATCGCGAGCGGCACCGGCGTCGTCCTCTACGGCTCGCTCGCGGTCGCGGGGATCCTCGGCGGGCTCACCGTGCCGCACCTGTTCGCCGTCGCGCTGCTGACCGGCATCGGCGCGGGCCTGTTCGCGCCCGCCGAGATCTCCGCGGTCCGGACCGTCGTCCCGGCCGACGAGCTGCCGACCGCGCTGAGCCAGAACCAGGCCCGCCTGCACGTCGCCTCCCTGCTCAGCGCTCCGCTGGGCGGCGTGCTCTACGCGATCACGCGGTGGCTGCCGTTCGCCGTGGACGCCGTGACGTTCGCGGTGTCCTTCGTGCAGCTCGGCCGGATCCGCGCCGACCTCTCCCCCGAGCCGTACGACGGTCCGCGCCGGCGGCCGGTGCACGACCTGCGCGACGGGGTGCGGTTCGTGGCGTCGCGCCCCTTCTTCCGGGTGCTCACCGTCTGGAGCGGCCTGGCCAACCTGGCGGTGAACGCGCTGTTCTTCGTGGCGATCCTGCGGCTGATCGAGGGCGGGTTCGGGTCCTTCCAGATCGGTCTGGTCGAGGCCGCGGCCGGGCTCGCCGGCCTCATCGGCGCCGTGCTCGCGCCGTGGGTGATCGAGCGGATGGCGACCGGCTGGCTCACGGTCGCGATCGCCTGGTGCTTCGTGCCCCTCGTCGTACCGATGGCGCTCTGGAACGAGCCCGGGGTCGTGGCGGCCGCGATCGGGCTCGGGATGCTGCTGAACCCCTCGGGGAACGCCGGCATCGGGTCGTACCGGATCGCGGTCACCCCGCCGGAGCTGCTCGGCCGCGTGCAGTCGACCTCGCAGTTCGTGTCGTGGTCGATGATGCCGCTGGCCCCGGTCCTCGCCGGCGCCCTCCTCGCGACCGTGGGCGGCCGGACCGCGATCCTCGTGCTCGGCCTCCTCACCGCGCTGGTCGCCTGCATCCCGACGTTCTCCCGCTCGGTGCGGGCGGTCCCGCGACCCGACCGGTGGGAGCGCTACGAGGTGCCGGTCCCGGCTGCCTGCGCCTGAGCGAACCGGGATGCCGCCGATGCGACCGCCGCGCGCAGCTCGTCCGGCCCCTCGACCTCGAACGCCGCGTCCATCCGTGCCAGCACCATCAGTGGCCAGTCCAGGGTGTCGGTCGGCATCCACACCCGGCACCACCCGGCGCCGTCCGGGGTGACCGTCGCCCAGCGGCCGATGTCGGCCTCGACGACGGCGGCGGGCAGCGCGATCCGCAGGCGCACGTCGTACCGCGTCGCCATGGAGCGGATGCCCGCGGTCACGAACGACGGCGCATCCTCCGCGGGCAGCTCGCGGGGCCGGAAGCGCTGCCCGCTGGTCGTGACGTCCGCGATCCGGTCGACCCGGAACGAGCGCCAGTCCTGGCGGTCGCGGTCGTAGGCGACGAGGTACCAGCGGTGGCCGACCGAGACGAGCCGGTGCGGCTCCACCCGGCGCCGGCTGGCCTCACCGCCCCGGGCGACGTACTCGAACGCCACCGGCTCGTCGTCGCGGCAGGCCTGGGCGAGCGTGGTGAGGACGCCCGCGTCGAGGGCCGGGCCGCCGGCCCACGGGACGCCGTCGGTCTGCGAGCGCAGCGCGTCCATCCGCCGGCGCAGCCGCGGAGGCATGAGGGCGATCACCTTCGTCAGCGCCTGGAGCGAGGTGTCCTCGCCGCTCGAGGTCGCGGTCCGCAGCGCCACCGCGATCGCGACCGCCTCGTCGTCCTCGAGCAGCAGCGGCGGCAGCTGGCCGCCGGCCCGCAGCTGGTACCCGCCGGCCACGCCCCGCACGGCGTCGACGGCGTACCCGAGCTCGCGCAGCCGGTCGATGTCGCGGCGCAGCGTCCGCGGGCTGACCTCGAGCCGCTCCGCCAGCTCCCCGCCCGGCCAGTAGCGGTGGGTCTGCAGCAGCGAGAGCAGCCGCAGCATCCGCGCGCTCGTGCTCATGCTCCCGACCGTACCCCCGTATTGAGGTCAGGTTCCGGCCGCATTGGCGTAGTCCCTGCCGAAAATGTCGTGATCGGGCCCCGTCGAGGACATGGTGGGCAGGGACTACCGTGCTCCGGTGACCCAGAGCGACGGCGAGGAGCTGGCCACCTGGCTGGAGGAGCTGGGGTTGGCGGAGCAGCTCGCGGAGGCGGGACTGCCGACCTTCACCCGGGACGCCGGGGGGCGGGCCGCGTGGACCGAGCCGGACCGGCTCGAGGAGCTCGAGCGCGAGCTGCGCAGCGTGGGTGAGGAGCCCGAGCACGCCGTACCCGTCGGGCTGGTCGTGCTCCGCCGCCAGGCGCGGCTGCGCACCCAGCTGCTCGCCACCTCGTGGCACACCTACGAGTCGCTGGGCGCGATGCGCGGGACGTCGGCGGACGCCACGCGGTTCGCGGTGCACAAGGCGGCCGCCGAGCACCGGCTGCTGGTGGTGCCGGTCGAGGAGCGGGCCGTCGTGCCGGCGTTCCAGCTCGGCCCGGACGGCGAGCTGCGCGCGGAGCTCGCCCCGGTGATCGGGCCGCTGCTCACCGCCGGGATGGACCCGTGGCGGGCGTGGGCCTGGCTGACCCAGCCGGCCGCGCTGACGCTCGGCCGCGCACCGGAGCAGGCGGCGGCGAGCGACCCGGACCTGGTGCAGGTCGCCGCGGAAAGACTGGCGGAGAGGCTGTCGCACCGGGCGTAGCGCGCTCGTGGACCAGCTGAAGGCAACCCACTCACCCGGGAGCTCGCCATGACCACGATCGCCCTCACCCCCCGCTAAGCCCGGCCAGGTGCGCCAGCGTCCGGGCCCACGCGTCGGAGTCGGGGTCGACCACCACGAAGTGGTCGCCCTCGACCTCGACCAGCTCGGCGGCACCGCCGGCCGCGCGGGCGGCCTCGACGTACGACCGCGACTGGCTGACCGGCACCGTGTCGTCGTCCCGGCCGTGGACGCACCAGACCGGCACGCCCAGCGGCACCATCCGGACCGGGTCGACACCCGCGTCGGCCGGGCCGGGCGGTCGGCCGAGGAACCGCTCGACCGCGCCGCCGCCGAGCCCCTCGTCGTACGCCGCCCGCAGGTCGAGCACCCCCGCCTGGCTGACCACGTGCGTGAGCCCGCCGCCCGCCGCCGCCCACGTCGCGAGGTGGCCGCCCGCGGAGTGGCCGATGCCGACGACGACACCGGCGCCGACCGGCAGCGCGTCGATCGCCGCCCGTACGTCGGCGAGCGTGTTCGCGGCCCCGGTCCCGCGGCGGTACTCGATCGCCCAGGTCGCCCACCCTCGCCCGACCAGGCTCGGGGCCAGCGGCCGGGCGTACTCGATGCCGTACTCGGGCTTCCAGAAGCCGCCGTGCACCAGCACCGCGACACCGCGCGGCTCGCCGTCGGGCAGGGTCAGCTCGGCGTACTGCGCCGGGTCGTCACCGTAGCTGTGGCGTCCAGTGCTCACGGGCGATCCGGATCGGTCAGCCCAGCGCGGCCGGCAGCGTGGCCGTCCAGGTGTCGCGCAGCTCGGCGAGGGGCACCTCGAACTGGCCGTCGACGGCGAGGACGTCACCACCGGTCACGCCCAGCGGGATGATCGGAACGCCGTGCCGGGCCGCCAGCTCGACCAGCCGCTCCGCCTCGCCGTCGGGCACGGTCACCAGCACCCGGCCGGTGGACTCGCTGAACAGCCCGACGAACGCGTCGCCGTCCATCGAGACAGAGGCGCCGACGTCGTGGCGCAGCGCGCACTCGACCAGGGCCTGGCCGAGACCGCCGTCGGAGAGGTCGTGGGCGGAGGTGAGCAGGCCGACGCCGTCGTGGAGGAGCCGGGCCAGGGTGGCCTCGCCCTCCAGGTCGACGCGCGGCGGCAGCCCGCCGAGGTGGCCGTGCACGACGTGGGCCCACTCGGACCCGGACAGCTCCTCCCGGGTCTCGCCGAGGAGGAACACCCGCTCGCCCGCCGCCGACCACGCCGACGGCGTACGCCGGGTGACGTCCTCGATCACGCCGAGCACCGCCACGACCGGGGTCGGCAGGATCGCGGTCTCGCCGGTCTGGTTGTACAGCGAGACGTTGCCACCGGTGACCGGGATGCCGAGCACCGAGCACGCGTCCTTGAGCCCGCGGCAGGCCTCCGCGAACTGCCACATCACCGCCGGGTCCTCTGGCGAGCCGAAGTTGAGGCAGTCCGAGATGGCGAGCGGGGTGGCACCGCCGGTCGCGACGTTGCGGTAGGACTCGACCAGCGCGAGCTGGGCGCCGGCGTACGGGTCGAGCAAGGCGTACCGGCCGTTGCAGTCGGTCGACACCGCGACGCCGAGGTTCGTCTCCTCGTCCACGCGGATCATGCCGCTGTCGCTCGGCTGGGCGAGCACGGTGTTCCCCCGGACGTAGCGGTCGTACTGGTCGGTGATCCAGGACTTGTCGCAGAGGTTCGGGCTCGCCACGAGGGTGAGCAGCGTCTTGCGCAGGTCGTCGCCGGACGCGGGCCGCGGCAGCGACTCGGCGGCGTCGGCCTGCAGGTCGTCCTGCCAGTCCGGGCGGGCGAACGGGCGGTGGTACGTCGGGCCGTCGTGCGCGACCGACCGCGGCGGCACGTCGACGACCCGCTCCCCGTGCCAGTCGATGTGCAGCCGGCCGGTGTCGGTGACCTCGCCGACGACGACCGCCTCGACATCCCACTTCGCGCAGATCGCCATGAAGGCGCCGACGTCGCCGGGCTCGACGACCGCCATCATCCGCTCCTGCGACTCGCTCATCAGGATCTCCTCAGGAGCGAGCGTGGAGTCGCGCAGTGGCACCCGGTCGAGCTCGACGTGCATGCCGCCGTCGCCGGCCGAGGCGAGCTCGGAGGTGGCACAGGAGAGCCCGGCGCCGCCGAGGTCCTGGATGCCGGCGACCAGGCCGGCGGCGAAGATCTCCAGCGTGCACTCGATGAGCAGCTTCTCCATGAAGGGGTCGCCGACCTGGACGCTGGGGCGCTTGGCCGGGCCGTCGGCGTCGAACGTCTCGGAGGCCAGCACCGAGACGCCGCCGATGCCGTCACCGCCGGTGCGGGCGCCGTACAGGATCACCTGGTTGCCGACGCCGCTCGCCTTGGCGAGGTGCAGGTCCTCGTGGCGCAGCACCCCGACGCACAGCGCGTTCACGAGCGGGTTGCCGAGGTAGGTCTCGTCGAAGACCGCCTCGCCGCCGATGTTCGGCAGGCCCAGGCAGTTGCCGTAGCCGCCGACGCCCGCGACGATCCCGGGCAGCACCCGGCGGGTGTCGTCGGCATCCAGCGGGCCGAACCGCAGGGGGTCCATCACGGCGACCGGGCGGGCACCCATCGCGAGGATGTCGCGGACGATCCCGCCGACGCCGGTCGCGGCGCCCTGGTACGGCTCGACGTACGACGGGTGGTTGTGGCTCTCCACCTTGAACGTCACCGCGTAGCCCTGCCCGACATCGAGGACCCCGGCGTTCTCACCGATGCCGGCCAGCATCTTGCCGGCCGGCGTCTCCTGGCTCAGCTCGGAGAACTGCTTGAGGTGGACCTTCGAGCTCTTGTACGAGCAGTGCTCGCTCCACATGACCGAGTACATCGCCAGCTCCGAGCTGGTCGGCCGGCGCCCGAGGATCTCGCGGATCTCGGCGTACTCCTCGGACTTGAGGCCGAGGTCGGCCCACGGCTGGTCTCGCTCGGGGTCCTGGGCGGCGACGGCGACGGTGTCGAGCACGGCAGCAATCTACCGGCCGCGTCACCGCGGCCCGCAGGGTCATCCACCCAGGGCCGGGAAGTCGATGGTCACCAGGTTCACGTCGGTCGGCAGCCCGGGCCCCGGCAGCCACTTCCCGGGCAGCTGTGCGCCGGGCACGACGACGCTCGCGAGCTCGTCGGGGACGTGCAGGCCGACCTGGGCCTGGTACGGCGCGGCGCCGTCCCGATGCACCTGGAGGATCAGGCCGGACGCGGGCAGCCCGGCCTGCGTGAGCTGGCCGAGCGGGAACACCGCCGACACCTCGACCGTGCACGGCCGGCCGTCGCGGATGATCTCCTCGTAGGTGTACGTCCCCTTGTTGGTCGTGACGACGCCGCTGGTCCCGTCGTCGCTCTGCAGCAGGATCGGCGCCGGCGGCACCTCGTGCTCGAGGTCCAGCGCGATGTCCTGCGGGTCGTCGGGGTCGACGCGCACCGCGACCGCGGCGCCGCGCTCCATGAGCTTCGGCAGGTAGACCTGGGGGACCGGGTGGGTGCAGATCGCGGTGTAGGAGTCGGAGCCGTCCAGCGGCACGACCTCCACCGTGACCTTGCAGACGATCCGCGCGCCGAGGCCCTGCTCGGCTCGGCCGGTGCTCATCGACGTCGTGTCGACGTCCTTCACGTTGCCGCGCGCGAGCACGCCGGTCTCGATCAGGTGCTGGTCGACGCCACCCAGGGCGCCCTTCGCCTTCTTGAACAGACCCACGACGCGGCGCTCCTCTGACCCGAGGGATCGGTCCGAGAGCCCGACCGTCGGGCACCTCAAACTAGTCCAGTCGGGGCCGACCTGCTCCGGCTACTTCAGGAGCCCGTCCGCGACGACCTCGAGCATCGGGCGTACGGCGGCGGGGTCCAGATCGCTGTTGTCGGCGATCGTGGCCACTCCGCCGACCAGGCGGGTGACCTGGATGACGTCGACGCCGTCGCGCAGCGCCCCGTGCGCACGGAGCTCATCGAGGACGCGGCCGTTGGACTCGGAGAGCACCTGGCACTTGGTCCGGATGGGCGAGACCGGGTCGCCCATGGCGGACGTCAGCTTGGCCGGGCCGCCCTTGTGCTGGCTGATCAGGCCCACGTAGTCCTCGAACCAGTGGATCAGCAGGTCGCGGTCCGAGCCCTCGTAGGCGAGCGCCTTGTCGGTGGTCTCGGTGACCTTGTCGACCCACGACTGCATGATCGCGTCGAGGAGGTTCTCCCGCTTGGGGAAGTGCCGGTAGAGGGTGCCGGGGCCGACTCCGGCCCGCTTCGCGACCTCGTCGAGGGAGGCGTCGTACCCCTGCTCGCGGAACACCTCGCGCGCGACCTCGACGATGCGGTCGTAGTTGCGCCTGGCATCGGCACGCACGAAATCTCACCTCAGGGGTTGCTAAACGGAGACACTCTCCGTATTGTTCTTCAGGAAGCGGAGTCATCCTCCGGATCTACTGTACCTCGGCCCACCCGGCCAGAACAGGACCTCATCACATGTCCCTGAACGTCACCTCCCGTGCCCGGGAGCTGCCGACCGACCTGCCGCCGAACGCCGGCCGCGTGGCCGCCGGCATCGCGATCGTCCTGGTCGCCCAGCTCATGCTCGTGCTCGACGCCACCGTCGTGAACGTGGCCCTCCCGCGCATCGGCGCGGACCTCTCCTTCGGACCCGCCTCGCTCTCCTGGGTCCTCAACGCCTACACCCTTGCCTTCGGCGGCCTCCTGCTCCTCGGCGGTCGGCTGGGCGACGTCCGCGGCCGGCTCCGGCTCTTCGAGATCGGCCTCACCGTGTTCGTCATCGCCTCGGCGCTCGGTGGGCTCGCCCAGACGCCCGGCCAGCTGGTCGCCGCCCGGGCCGCCCAGGGCGTCGGCGCCGCGATGGCCGCACCCAGCGTCCTCGCACTGCTGACCACGAGCGCTCCCGACGAGGCGGCACGCAACCGCGCGCTCGCGCTCTTCGGTGCCGTGTCCTCCGGTGGCGCCTCGATCGGCCTGCTGCTCGGCGGCGCGCTGACCGACGTCGGCTCGTGGCGCTGGACGCTGTTCATCAACGTCCCGATCGGCATCGCCGTACTTCTGCTGGCGCCGCGGTTCGTCACCGAGACCCGGCGCCGCCCCGGGAAGTTCGACGCGGTCGGCGCGCTGACCGCCACCCTCGGCGCGGTGTCCATCGTCTGGGCGCTGATCGGTACGCCGGAGCACGGCTGGCTCTCCGCCCGCACCATCGGCGGCTTCGCGCTCGGCCTGGTCCTGCTCGCGGTCCTGGCCCGCACCGAGGTGCGTCACCCGCACCCGCTGATCCAGCCGCACCTGGTGCGCAACCGGAACCGGGTCGCCGCGCTCGCGGTGATGGCCCTGATGATCGGCGCGAACCTGTCGATGTTCTTCCTGGTCGTGCAGTACGTGCAGCGGGTGCTCGGCTTCGGCCCGATGGCCTCGGGCGTCGCGTTCCTGCCGTTCAGCCTGGGCATCTTCGCGATGTCGCGGGTCACGCCGCGCCTGATCGGCACGCTCGGCCCGCGCACGATGATCCTCGTCGGCTCGGGCGCACTGGTCGTCGGCTACGCCTGGCTCAGCATGCTCGGCACGACCGACACCTACTTCGGCTCGGTGTTCGGCCCGATGACCATCGCCGGTCTCGCGACCGGACTCGTGTTCATGCCGATCACGGCGATCGTGCTCGGCGGTGTCGAGCCGGAGCACGCCGGCTCCGCGTCCGGCCTGCTGCAGACCACGCAGCAGCTCGGCAGCGCGGTCGGCGTCGCGGCCATCGTGTCGGTGTACGCCGCCGGCGCGGTCCCGGGCGAGTTCGTGCCCGGCCTGAGCGCGGCCTTCCTCACCTCGGCGGCATTCGCCGCCGCGGGCCTGCTGGTCGCGACCTTCGTGCTGCGACCGGCGCCCCGGCAGGCCAAGGTCGGCGTGGTCGAGTCCGACGAGGACCTCGTCGAGGCGGTGGCCGCCGAGGCGGCCTGACCACCGGCGTGGACTCAGCCGGCCCCTGCGAGAGCGGGGGCCGGCGTCCATGCGTAGCCGTCCCACCACCAGTGGCCGTCGGTGCTCACCAGCGGCACTCCCTCCACCGGGTCGGCGTGGAAGTGCGGCACCAGGCCGAGGAACGGCTCGACGCTCCAGCTGTCGTCACTCATGATCGTCTCTCCCCCCGCAGATGCGGATCCTCCTCTCACCAATGTGAGCTCATCGGGGGCGGTCGGCGCCGACTTGAGGAAACCTTGCGCGAACTTCGAGCCCGTCGTTGTCGGCGATCCCTGTTACTGGTGTGACTGTTGAGGTTATGGTGGCCGAGCTTCCCCGCACCCTTGGAGTTCCGTATGTCTCGCCCGGCTCGCACCCTGCTGCGCCGCACCTGTGCCCTGCTCACCGGCGGCGCGCTCGCCGCCGCCACGCTCGTGGCGCTCTCGACACCGGACGGTGACGCCGTACCGGCCGCGAAGACCGCCCGCCGGGCGAACGTCGTGACGCCGGGCAGCCTCACCGGCTACGGCTTCGACCAGTGCCACACCCCCGACCAGGCGCAGATGGACCGCTGGCTGCAGAGCTCGCCGTTCTGGGCGGTCGGCGTCTACATGAGCGGCGCCTCGCGCGCGTGCCGTGACCAGCCGAACCTGACACCGGGCTGGGTGAGCGCGCAGCTCCGCAAGGGATGGCGGATCCTGCCGATCACCCTCGGGCCACAGGCGTCCTGCCAGCCGCGATTCCCCCGGTACGGCGACGACCCGACGATCATCCCCAGGCCCGGTGCCGACGGCCGGTACGGCAAGGCCCGCAAGCAGGGCAGCGCCGAGGCGGCCAGGAGCGTCGGGACGGCCCAGGACCTCGGCATCGTCGCGGGCAGCACCCTCTGGTACGACCTCGAGGGCTTCGACCTGCGCAACACCCGGTGCCGCGAGTCGGCGCTGGCGTTCCTCAGCGGCTGGTCCTGGCAGATCCGCCAGCTCGGGTACGTCTCCGGCGTCTACTCCAGCGCCGGCTCGGGCATCAAGATGCTCGACGACGCCCGGTACAACAAGCGCCCCGACGTCGCGCTGCCGGACCAGATCTGGGTGGCCCGCTGGGACGGTCGCGCGAACACCGACACCGAGGCGCAGTACCTGCGCTCCGACGGCTGGCGCCCGCACGCCCGGATCAAGCAGTACCAGGGCGGCCACGACGAGACGTGGGGAGGCGTCACGATCAACATCGACCGCAACTTCCTCGACGTCGGCACCGGGTCGGTCGCCGTACCGGAGAACCACTGCGGCGGCGTGAAGATCGCCTACGGCGTCTACCCCGTGCTCCAGCCGGGCACCGGCAACAACACGCCGCCGGCCGCGAAGGTGCAGGTCGTGCAGTGCCTGCTGCACGAGCAGGGGCTCTACGACGGCAGGGTCAACGGGATCTACAACGCCCGCACCCAGGCCGCCGTCCAGGCCTGGCAGACCAAGAAGGGCTTCCCGGTCTCCACGACCTGGAACCGGCGGAACTGGATGTCGCTGCTGGTCGCCGGCGACCGCCCGGTGATCAAGTTCGGGTCTGCCAGCCCGGCGGTGCGCCGGGTGCAGCGGGCACTCAACGCCGTCACGGACCGCTCGGTCCCGATCCGGGCCACCGGCGTCTTCGACAGCCAGACCACGACCGCGCTCGCGGCGTACCAGGACCGGGTCGGCCTCGACCCGAACGGTGTCGTCGCCGCGCCCACCTGGAAGGCGCTGGCGGCCGGTCGGCGGGGGTAGTCCCTGGCGAAAATGTCGTAGAACCGGTCGTTCGACGACATCCTGGGCAGGGACTACCCGGCCGGCGGGCCGACCAGGAGGGCGAGCCCGGTGAGGGCCAGTACCGCGACGAGGCCGGCGATCGCGCCGCGGACCGGGTTGCGGACCAGCCACGCGACGAGGGCCTCGACGCGGCCCGAGGGAGCCGAGCCGCGCAGCCGCCACGAGGACCCGAGGGCGGAGCGCCGCTCGGCGTACCTCTCGAAGACGACCGTGCAGAACGGCGGGACCGAGGCGGCCAGGCCGAGCAGCAGCCGGCCGCGCGACCAGCGCTGGTCGACGGCCAAGAGGAGGGTCGTGAGGCAGTACGCCACGAACACGATCCCGTGCAGCATCCCGAAGACCCGGACGCCGATGTCGGTGACGTCGGTGTACTTGAGCACCATGCCGGTGAGCAGCAGCGCCCAGGTGACCGCCTCGGCGACGGCGACGCGGCGGAAGAGGCTCCCGGGGTCCTCGAGCGGGCTCACGAGAAGACGGACTCGGCGAGGCTGGTGAAGAAGCCGAGCCCGTCGGTGCCGGCGCCCGTCAGCGACTCGACCGCGTGCTCGGGGTGCGGCATCAGGCCGACCACGTTGCCGCGGTCGTTGGTGATGCCGGCGATCTCGCGCAGCGAGCCGTTCGGGTTGTCGCCGAGGTAGCGGGCGACGACGCGCCCCTCCCCCTCGAGCCGGTCGAGGGTCTCGGCGTCCGCGACGAACCCGCCCTCGCCGTTCTTGAGCACGATGGCGACGACGTCACCCTCGGCGTACGCCGCGGTCCACGGCGTGCGGTTGTTCTCGATCCGCAGCGACTGGTCGCGGCAGACGAACTTGCGGTGGTCGTTGCGGATCAGCGCCCCGGGCAGCAGGTGGGACTCGCAGAGGATCTGGAACCCGTTGCAGATGCCGAGCACCGGCATCCCCCTCCCGGCGGCGTCGATGACCTCGGTCATCACCGGGGAGAAGCGCGAGATCGCGCCGCAGCGTAGGTAGTCGCCGTACGAGAAGCCGCCCGGCAGCACGACGGCGTCGACGCCCTGCAGCTCGTGGTCGCCGTGCCAGAGGGCGACGGCCTCGTGGCCGCCGACGCGGACCGCGCGCTGCGCGTCGACGTCGTCCAGCGAGCCGGGGAAGGTGACGACCCCGACCTTCACGCCCCCTCCTCCACGCGGACCGTGAAGTTCTCGATGACCGGGTTCGAGAGCAGCGTCTCGGCCATCTTCTCGACCTCGGCCAGCACGTCGTCGGTCACCTCGCCGTCGAAGGCGAGCTCGAACCGCTTGCCCTGACGGACGTCGGTGACCCCGGAGAACCCCAGCCGGGGCAGCGCACCGTGGACGGCCTTGCCCTGGGGGTCGAGGATCTCGGGCTTGGGCATCACGTCGACGACGACTCGGGGCACGCGCCCAGTCTAGAAGACTGCGGCAGACTGTCCGCATGAGCATGCCCACCGGACTGCCCGGCGCCAACCCGCTCCGTCTGGAGTACCCCCAGTCGCTGGCCGTGTACGACGACTACGCGGCCGCGCAGAAGACCGTCGACTTCCTCAGCGACAACAAGTTCCCGGTCCAGCACCTGATGATCGTCGGCACCGACCTCAAGCGGGTCGAGCGGATCACCGGGCGCCTGACCACCGCCCGGGTCGCCCTCGGCGGCGTGCTGTCCGGCCTCTGGCTCGGACTCTTCGTCGGGCTGATCTTCTCCTTCTTCGTCGACGACAGCATCCTCGCGATGCTCGTGTCGACGATGCTGCTCGGCGCCGTGTTCGGCGTGACCTGGGCGCTGCTCGGCTACGCCCTCACCCGCGGCCAGCGCGACTTCTCGTCGGTGACGCAGGTCGTCGCCACCCGCTACGAGGTCCTCGTCGAGCACAAGGTCGCCGCCGACGCCCGCGAGCTGCTCGCCAAGCTGCCCGGCGCGCTTCCCAACCCGTTCCAGTGACGCCCCGGTCGGAGCACCCATGACCCACACCACCGCCCACATGTCGGTGTCCCTCGACGGCTTCGTCGCCGGCCCCGGGCAGACGTACGACGACCCGCTGGGCCGGGGCGGGATGGCGCTGCACACGTGGCACATCGGGTCCGACCTGCACGAGGTCGACCAGCGCTGGACCGACCGGCTGCTGCGCGAGCGCGGCGCGTACGTGATGGGGCGCAACATGTTCGGCCCGGTCCGCGGCGGCTGGGACACCTGGGACTCGGAGTGGCGCGGCTGGTGGGGCGACGAGCCGCCGTACCACGCGCCGGTGTTCGTGCTGACCCACCACGAGCACGCGCCCATCGAGATGCAGGGCGGCACGAGGTTCCACTTCGTCACCGGTGGCATCGTGGAGGCGCTGCGGCTGGCCCGCGAGGCCGGTGACGGCGACGTGGACGTCGCCGGCGGTGCGTCGGCGGTGCGACAGGTGATCGCCGCGGGCGAGCTCGACGAGCTCACCCTCGACATCGTCCCCGTGGTGCTCGGCGACGGCGAGCGGATCTTCGACGGCAGCGTGCGGCCCGCGCTCGAGCAGCTCGAGGTCGAGCACTCACCGCTCGCGACGCACGCGCGCTACCGGGTCAGCTGAGCTCGCGCTTGAGGATCTTGCCGGTGGAGGTCATCGGCAGCGCCTCGACGAACTCCACGAGGCGCGGGTACTTGTAGCTCGCCATCTGCTCCTTGCCCCACGCCACCAGCTCGTCCTCGGTGATCGCGGCGCCGCCGTTCAGGATCACGACCGCCTTGATCTCCTCGCCGTGGCTCTCGTGTGGTACGCCGATGACCGCGGCCAGCGAGACGGCCTCGTGGGTCATCAGGACCTCCTCGATCTCGCGCGGGTACACGTTGTAGCCGCCGCGGATGATCATGTCCTTGGACCGGTCGACGATGTAGTACCAGCCGTCCTCGTCGCGGCGGCCCAGGTCGCCGGAGCGGAACCAGCCGTCGCGGATCGCCTCGTCGGTGGCGTCGGGCCGGCCGTAGTAGCCCTTCATGATGTTGTGGCCCTTGATCGCGATCTCGCCGATCGCGTCCGCGCCGGTCACCTCGTTCCACTCCGGGTCGATGAGCTTCATCTCGACGCCCGGGATCGGCGCGCCGACCGAGCCGACCCGCACCGGCTCGCCGTACTTGGAGAACGACGCCACCGGCGAGGTCTCGGAGAGGCCGTAGCCCTCCAGGATCGTGACGCCGAACTTCCGCTGGAAGTCCTTGTGCACCTCGACCGGCAGCGCCGAGCCGCCGGCGACCGCGACGCGGAGGTTCTGCGCGAGCGCCGAGACGTCGAGGTCCGGGTCGTCGGCGAGCGCACCGAGCAGACCCCAGTACATGGTGGGAACTCCGGCGAAGAACGAGATCTGCTCCTTCAGCATCAGCTGGAGGGCGGCGTGCGCCTCGAAGCGCGGCAGCATGACGACCGTGCCGCCGTACGCGAAGGCGCCGTTCTGGCAGACGGACTGGCCGAACGAGTGGAACAGCGGCAGCACGCAGAGATAGGTGTCCGGGTGGTCGGGGTTCGCGCCGAACAGCGCTTCGCCGGACAGCGCGTTGTCGCGCATGTTGCGGTGCCGCAGCTCGGCGCCCTTGGGCTGACCGGTCGTCCCGGAGGTGTAGAGGATCACCGCGGTGTCGTCCTCGTCGGTGCCGACGGTCTCGAACTCACCGGACTGCACCGCGAGGGCCTGGGCCACTGTCTCGGTGCCCGCGATCGGCGACGGCGCACCTAGGTCGGCGGTGATCGTGAAGAAGTAGCGGCAGTCGTCGGCCTGCTGGAAGCCGGCGTAGCCCTCCTGCGCCATCGGCAGGTCCGGGGTGCCCTCGAAGCAGAAGTAGGCCTTGGCGTCCGAGTCGTTCAGGTGGTAGCCCACCTCCCGGCCCTTGAGTAGCACGTTGAGCGGTACGACGGTGGCGCCGGCCTTCAGGATGCCGAAGTAGACCACCGTGAAGTACGGCAGGTTCGGGCAGGTCAGCGCGACCTTGTCGCCGGGCTGGATGCCACGGGCGACGAGCAGGTTCGCGACCGTGCTGGCGAACGAGTCCACCTCGGCGTACGACATGCGCGTGTCCCCGAGGACGATCGCGGTGCGGTCGGGGTACTGCGCGGCGCTGTCCTCGAGCAGGGACGCCAGGTTGTACGTCGTCATGCGTGCAACCTACTGCGAGATCACGCTCGCGGCCCGGCGCAGGTCGGCACGGACGGCGTACGGCGCGAGCAGCCGGAGGGGGAGGACGGTGTCCACCGTCGCCGTGACCTCACAACCGGTCGCCGTCTCCGCGAAGTCGAGCGTCAGCGCCGCGCTGATGCCGTGCCAGGTGCCGCGCTCGGTCCACCGGCGGGGCCGGTCGAGCTCGGTCGTCTCCATCAGCGGGCGGAGACCGGGACGGGTCACGTCCACCCAGGTCTGCCCGACCCGCGGCTCGCCGTCGACGTCCGCGACGCGGGCCAGCGACGACTGCCACTCGGCCCGGTTGCGCGGGTCGACGAGGTAGTCGAAGGCGACCTCGCGCGGCACCGGGAACGCGACGACTACCAACGCTCTCCCGTCAGGAGCTCGTACGCCTCCAGGTAGCGCGACCGGGTCTGCTCGACGACCGCGTCGGGCAACGGCGGCGGGGGCTCGCCGGAGGAGCGGTCCCACCCGGACTCCGGCGAGAGCGCCCAGTTCCGCACGATCTGCTTGTCGTACGACGGCTGCGACCGTCCCGGCCGCCACTCGTCGGCCGGCCAGAAGCGGGACGAGTCGGGCGTGAGCACCTCGTCGGCGATCACGGTCGTCCCGTCCGCCCGGGCGCCGAACTCGAGCTTGGTGTCGGCCAGGATGATGCCGCGCTCGCGGGCGATCTGCTCGGCCCGGCCGTAGACCGCGAGTGTCAGGTCGCGCAGCTCCGCCGCCCGGTCGGCGCCGATCGTCCGGACCACGGCGTCGTACGACACGTTCTCGTCGTGGTCTCCGAGATCGGCCTTGGTGGCGGGGGTGAAGACGGGCCCGGCGAGCCGGCTGCCGTCCTCCAGGCCCGCCGGCAGCGGGATGCCGCAGACCTCCCCGGTCGCGCGGTAGTCGAGCAGGCCGGAGCCGGTGAGGTAGCCGCGGGCCACGCACTCGACCGGGTACATCTCGAGCCGCTCGCAGCGCACGGCGCGGCCACGCACGGACGCGGGCACGTCGGTCGAGACCACGTGGTTGGGCGCCAGGCCCGCGAGCTGGTCGAACCACCACAACGACATCCGGGTCAGGATCTCGCCCTTGTCCGGGATCGTCGTCTCGAGGACGAAGTCGAAGATCGAGATCCGGTCGCTGGCGACCATCAGCAGGTCGCCGTCCGGCAGCTCGTAGAGGTCGCGCACCTTGCCGCTGTGCAGGTGGGTCGCGCCCTCGACGGTCGGCGCGGGCGGGATGTTGAGCACGGGATCACTCTAGAAGGACCGCTGTTTGATGTATTCCTATCGGGTTACTGTAGTTCCGTGCATCCCGACTTCCTGATCGTCGGCGCCCCCAAGGCGGGAACCACGGCGCTGCACGCCGCACTGTCCCAGCACCCCGAGGTGTTCGTGACGACGCCGAAGGAGCCGAAGTTCTGGCTCTGCGACGGCGCCCCTCCCCCGGCCTGGCGCGGGCCGGGCGACGCCCACTCGCAGCGGGAGTGGGTGTGGCGGGCGGACGAGTACGCCGCGCTCTTCGCGCCGGCCCGACCCGGACGGGCGCGCGGCGAGAGCACGCCGTTCTACCTCTGGAGCCGCGGCGCGCACCGGCGGATCGCCGAGGCGCTGCCCGACGTACGCCTGATCGCCGTCGTGCGCGACCCGATCGACCGCGCGTACTCGAACTGGATGCACCTGTGGTCCGACGGCCTTGAGCAGGTGGCGGACTTCGACACGGCGTTCGCCCTGGAGGACGAGCGCGTGCGCGCCGGCTGGGCGCCCTTCTGGCGCTATCGCGAGCTCGGACGGTACGGCGAGCAGCTCGACCACCTGGTCCGGTACGTCGATCCCGATCGGGTGCTGGTGATGCGGTACCGCGACATCGTCGACGACCCGCCGGCCGCGGTGGACCGGGCGTGCCGGTTCCTCGGCATCACGCCCGGGATGGTCGCGACGATCCCGCGCGACAACGCCCGGTCGTTCGTCGAGCCGGGCTGGCGGCCGCGGGTCCTGGGCCCGGCGGTGCGAGCGGGCGCCTGGGCGGGCCAGTTCGTGCGACCCGAGGTGTGGCGACGCGCGAGCGAGCCGTTCGTGCGCCGGTTGACCGGCCCGGGAGCCGGTCCGCGCCCGCGCCTGAGCGAGGAGCAGCGGGCGCGACTGCTCCCGGCGTTCGCCGACGACGTCGCACTGCTCTCGGAGCTGACCGGCGAGGACTTCTCGGACTGGCTGTCGACCGAGAGCCGCGGCTCGTTCGACGAGCGGCGCAAGGGCGCCTAGCGTACCAGCGTCACCAGGTCGTGCGCGCCGTCCGGACGGGCCGCCTCGACGTAGAAGCGGGTGCGCCCGTCGGGCAGCGGTACGGCCGACGCGTAGCGCCACGCGCCGTCGGAGAACGGCGAGGCCACCGGGTCCTCGTCGTCGGCGACCAGCCGGATGCCGTCCCACCGGGCGACGCCCGTGGTCTCGTGCCAGTTCGACGCGGCATCGGGCCGGCCGTCGTACAGGACGGTCAGCGGCTGCTGCGCGACGACCGCGGTCACCCGGGCACCGCGGGCGTCCCACCTGCCCGGGCGGCCGGCGAGCACCTCGCCCTGGTCGTCCCACGCCAGCCCGTCGGCGCTGGTGAGCAGGCGCGTGGCCATCCGGTCCTCCTGGCCGGCCTCGGTGAGCGGGTGGCAGCACAGCCACATCTGCCAGCCGCCGGGCGTCTGCTCGACGACCGGGTCCTTCACGGCCAGCGCGTCGTCGCCCGGCAGCACCACCTGGCGCTCGCCGGACGGCAGCCCGTCGGGCGACGCGGCCGTGAGGCTGTCGACCCACCAGTGCTTGGAGTCCGGTGTCGCGCAGGACAGGTAGAGGCGCCAGCGGCCGTCCGGCAGCGCGACCAGCACCGGGCGCTCGAAGGACTCGCACCCCAAGGCCTCGCGATGCACCTCCGCGACCGGCTCGAGCGTGACGCCGTCGGCCGAGCGCGCCACCACCACCGACACGCCCCGACCCTCGGTGAGCGGTCGCCGGACCCGGTAGGTCAGCCAGAAGGTGCCGTCGACGAGGACCGCGCTCGCGGCGCCGGCCCAGTTGCCCGGGCCGGCGTCCGGCGCCGGCACCACGACCCGGACGCCCTCGTCGTACGACGGGACGGGGGGCAGCGTCTCCACGGACATGCGACCAGCATAGTCGACTCTTCGAGTCGACTATGGGACCGGCGGCCGGAGGAGGTCCGGCCGATGCCGGGGGTGCCGGTGAGGGCGCGCCCCGGCGTTTGGCACAGTGAGGCCCATGCCGGAGTCAGCTGACGAGGTCTACGCCCGGGTCCTGGCCGCCGCAGCGGACGGGCGACTGCCCGTCCCCGCGATGAGCAGCTGGGACATCTACCCGTGGGAGAGCGCCGGCGGCGGCGTGGTCCCGAAGCAGCTGCGCGCACCGGGGACCGAGCAGCCCCGGGAGGGCGAGCCGGGCGGGAAGCCCTGCTGGGCCTGCGACGGGTTCTCGCCGGAGCGGATCGTCTGGGAGGACGAGCACTGGGTGCTGACGTCGGAGCCGGAGCCGAGCGGCCTCCCGCTGGTGCTGGTGCTGTGGACCCGGGAGCACTACGACGTCGGGGACTTCGACGACGAGCACGCCGCGGAGCTCGGCCGGATCGCGAACCGGCTGGTCCGGATCGTGGAGGCGATGCCGGGCATCGGCCGCGTGCACGTCAACCGCTGGGGCGACGGCTCCTCGCACTCCCACGTCTGGTTCTTCGCCCGTCCGCAGGGGTTCGACCAGATCAAGGGGTCCTACGCCGTGGAGTGGGACGAGATCCTGCCGCCGGTGCCCCGGGACGTCTGGCGCGCGGACCTGCACACCGTCGCGACCAAGCTCGCGAACTGGGGCGGCACCGCCCGCGCCTAGTACCGGGTCCGGAACTCCGTCGCCCCGGTGTCGGACGCCGGCCGCGCCTCGACGTGGTCGACGTGCGCGAGGCTCGGGCCGTCGCCCGCCCAGCGGACGAAGTCCTCGACGGCCCCCTCGCCGCCCTCGACGTGGATCGCGACCGAGCCGTCGGGCTCGTTGCGCACCCAGCCGGCGACCCCGAGCCGGGCGGCCTCGCGCTCGGCGTACATCCGGAACGAGACGCCCTGCACGCGGCCGGTCACGGTGAGGTCCAGGGCAGTCCGCATGCCGCCATCCTGCCGCGGGAACCCTGACCGGGTGGACGACGAGGGGGCGCACCCGGAGCGCTGGCGGATCCTCGCCGTCTCCCTCGTCATCGGGTTCATGGCCCTGCTCGACGTCACGATCGTCAACGTCGCGATCCCGTCGATCCAGTCGGGGCTGGGTACGTCCGCCGCGACCGTGCAGTGGGTGGTGTCCGGCTACGCGCTCGCCTTCGGCCTGACCCTGGTGACCGGCGGCCGCCTCGGTGACGCGTACGGCCGGCGCACGATGATGCTCATCGGGCTGGCCGGGTTCCTCGCGGCCAGCGCCGGCGTCGGCCTCGCCCCGACGGCGATCTGGGTGGTCGTCGGCCGGCTCGTGCAGGGCGCGAGCGCCGGCCTGCTGACCCCGCAGAACTCCGGGATCATCCAGGAGCTGTTCCGGGGCCGGGAGCGGGCGCGCGCGTTCGGGATGTTCGGGCTCGTGGTGTCGATCTCGTCGGCCACCGGACCGGTGCTCGGCGGGCTGATCATCGCGGTGTTCGGCGAGGAGCACGGGTGGCGCTACATCTTCCTGGTCAATGTGCCGATCGGGCTGGTCGCGATGGTCGCGGTCTGGCGGATGGTGCCGCAGCGTCCCCGCGACCAGCGCGAGACCGGAGCCCGGCTCGACCTGGCCGGCGCGGCCCTGCTCGGCATCACGGTGCTGTGCATCCTGCTGCCGACCGTGAACGCCGAGGGCGGCCACCTGCTGCCGCTGGTGCTGCTGCTCGCCGTGCCGGTCTTCGGCTGGCTGTTCGTGCGCCGGGAGGCCGGGCTGGTACGCCGGGGCGGCGCACCCCTGCTCGACGTCGGCCTGCTGCGGCGTACTCCCGGGTACGCGAGCGGCGTCGCCGTCGGGACCCTGTACTTCACCGGGTTCACCGGCTTCTTCCTCGTGCTGTCGGTCTACTACCAGGACGAGCTCGGGCTGTCGGCGCTGCAGGCGGGTCTGCTCCTGTGCCCGTTCGCCGTCGGGTCCGCGATCACCGCGCCCCTGTCCGGACGCGTGGTGTCGGACCTCCACCGCCGGGTCACCGTGGCCGCGATCTCGGTGATGATGGCGGGCGTCGTGCTGGTGGCGGTGCTCGTGCCGGCGGTCGTGACCGACCGGCTGTGGCTGGTCGCGGTGCCGGTGACGTTCCTGGCCGGTCTCGGCGGCGGAGGTGTGGTGTCGCCGAACATGACCCTGTCCCTGGAGGACGTGCCGCCCCGCATGGGCGGAGCGGCCGGCGGCGCCCTCCAGACCGGCCAGCGGATCGGCTCCTCCATCGGAGCCGCGCTGTCGATGACCGTCTACCAGCTGACGCTCTCAGCGGTCGACGGCGGCGCGGCGCTGCGGGCCGCTCTCGGCACCGGGCTGGTGCTGCTGGCGGCCGCGCTCGCGGCCGCGGTCGCCGCGGCTAGAGGATCGCGCCCGGCGAGTACGCCGCAGCCGCAGGATGCCGCGCCGTGACCTCGGCGACCCGGCGTACGACGGCCTCGACCTGGTCGACCGCCGCACCGGTGAAGGTGATCGGCTCCGCGACCAGCGTCGTGAGCTGGTCGGCGGTGAGGCCGAGGCGCTCGTCGGCGGCCAGCCGCGCGAAGACGTCGTTCTCGGCCTGGCCCTTGCGCATGTCGAGGGCGGTGCCGACCGCGGCCTCCTTGATCGCCTCGTGCGCGGCCTCGCGGCCGACGCCGTTGCGGACCGCGGCCATCAGCACCTTGGTGGTCGCCAGGAACGGCAGGTAGCGGTCCAGCTCGCGCTGGATCACGGCCGGGAACGCGCCGAACTCGTCGAGCACGGTCAGGAACGTCTCGAACAGGCCGTCCGCCGCGAAGAACGCGTCCGGCAGGGCGACCCGGCGTACGACGGAGTCCGAGACGTCGCCCTCGTTCCACTGGTCGCCGGTGAGCTCGCTGACCATCGAGAGGTGGCCGCGGAGCACGACCGCCAACCCGTTGACCCGCTCGCAGGAGCGACTGTTCATCTTGTGCGGCATGGCCGACGAGCCGACCTGGCCCTCCTGGAAGCCCTCGGTTACCAGCTCGTTGCCGGCCATCAGCCGGATCGTGGTCGCCAGGTTCGAGGGGCCCGCCACCAGCTGCACGAGCGCGGAGACCACGTCGAAGTCGAGGCTGCGCGGGTAGACCTGGCCGACGCTGGTCAGCACGTGCTCGAAGCCCAGGTGGTGCGCGACCCGCTCCTCGAGCTGCTGGAGCCGCGCGGTGTCCCCGTCGAGCAGGTCGAGCATGTCCTGCGCGGTGCCCATCGGGCCCTTGATGCCGCGCAGCGGGTAGCGCGCGAGCAGTTCCTCGACGCGGGCCAGGCCGATCAGCATCTCGTCGGCGATCGTCGCGAATCGCTTGCCGAGCGTGGTCGCCTGCGCCGCCACGTTGTGGCTGCGCCCGGCCATCACGGTGGCTTCGTGCTCCGCCGCCAGGCGGGCAAGACGGGCCAGGGTCGCGACCGCGCGGTCGCGGACCAGCGCGAGCGACTGCCGCACCTGGAGCTGCTCGACGTTCTCGGTGAGGTCGCGGCTGGTCATGCCCTTGTGGATGTGCTCGTGACCGGCGAGCGCCGAGAACTCCTCGATCCGCGCCTTCACGTCGTGCCGGGTCACCCGCTCGCGGGCCGCGATCGACGCGAGGTCGACCCCCTTCTCCCCGAGCTCGACGACGCCCCGGTACGCCTCGACGACACCGTCCGGCACCTCGATGCCGAGGTCGCGCTGCGCCTCCAGCACCGCGACCCAGAGCTGCCGCTCCAGCACGACCTTGTGCTCCGGCGACCAGATCTGCGCGAGCCCGGCAGACGCGTAGCGGGTGGCGAGGACGTTGGGGACGGTCACGGGGCGTCATTCTCCCACGCGCGTCGAGTCACGACTCGACGTGGGCGGCGATGTCGGAGCGGTGCTGGGCGCCGGGGAACGAGATCGCGGCGACACCGTCGTACGCCGAGGCGCGGGCCGCCTGCACGTCCCCACCGGTCGCGACCACGGCGAGCACCCGACCGCCCGCGGTGACCAGGTCGGCACCGTCGAGGGCGGTGCCGGCGTGGATGACGTGCACCCGGTCGAGCGACCCGGCGGCGTCGGTGCCGGTGATCACGTCGCCCCGCGAGGCCGACTCGGGGTAGCCGGCCGAGGCCATCACGACCGCGACGGCGGCGCCGTCCTTCCACACCGGCGCCGGCACGGCCGCGAGGGTGCCCGTCGCGGCGCCCATCAGCAGCGGGGACAGCGGCGCATCGAGGAGGGCCAGCAGCGGCTGGGTCTCCGGGTCGCCCCAGCGCGCGTTGAACTCGATCACCCGGGTGCCGCGCGAGGTCAGCGCGAGGCCGGCGTACAGGAGACCCGAGAACGGCGTGCCGCGGCGCGCCATCTCGTCGACGGTCGGCTGGAGCACGTCGCGCAGCACCTCGCCGACCAGGCCCTCGGGCGCCCACGGGAGCGGGGTGTAGGCGCCCATCCCCCCGGTGTTGGGGCCGGCGTCGCCGTCGAAGATCCGCTTGAAGTCCTGGGCCGGCTGCAGCGGGTAGACGGTCGTGCCGTCGGTGATCGCGAACAGCGAGACCTCGGGGCCGTCGAGGTACTCCTCCACCACCACGCGGTCACAGCCGGCGGCGTGTGCGAGCGCGTCCTCGCGGGAGCTCGTCACCACCACGCCCTTCCCGGCAGCCAGGCCGTCGTCCTTCACGACGTACGGCGGTCCGAACCGGTCCAGGGCCGAGGCGACCTCGCTGACCGAGGAACAGAGGACAGCTGCGGCCGTCGGCACCGAGGCGGCCTCCATGACGGCCTTGGCGAACGCCTTCGACCCCTCGAGCTGCGCGGCGGCACCGGACGGGCCGAACACCGCGATCCCCTTGTCGCGCACGGCGTCCGCGACCCCCGCCACCAGCGGGGCCTCCGGACCGACGACCACGAGGTCGACGCCGAGGGACACCGCGAGCTCGGCGACGGCCGGGCCCGACATCGGGTCGACGTCGTGCAGCGTCGCAACGGCGGCGATGCCCGGGTTGCCCGGGGCGGCGTGCACCTCGGTGACGCCGGGGTCGTGCGCGAGCGCGCGGGCGAGGGCGTGCTCGCGGCCGCCGGTGCCGATGAGGAGGGTCTTCACGTGCGACAACCCTAGGTGCGGCGGTCGATGGACTCGGAGTAGGCCGAGGGGCGATACCGCAGGATCGGGTCGTCGGAGAGCTCGATCCCGTCGACGACGCGGGCCGGGTCGAACACGACCGGGTCCTGGTCCGGCAGCTCCCCGGTGACCTCGATGGTCCCGCCGAGCAGCTCGCGGGCGTGCTTCCAGACCGACACCGCGCTGTGCGGGTCGTCGCCGTCGCCGGCGACCTGGAGGCGTACGTCGAAGCGCACCGGCCCGCTCGCGAGCCTGGCCGCCATCTCCTCGAACAGCCGGTCGGGACCGGCGTACGTCCCGCTCGGCGGCCCGGCGTGCTGTGCGACGAACCGGTAGCGCACCCAGCTCAGCCGGTCGTCGGCGTCGCGCCAGCCGTACGCGTGGATCGGGTAGTACGTCGGCTGGGTGAAGCTCGTGTGCGAGGCGACCGCCTTGCTGCGCAGGCCGTCCAGCATCGCGCCCGCCATCCGAGGGTGCCGGAGCATGAACAGCGGGACCAGCACGGGCTTGCGCGACGCCTCGGTCATCGCGACGAACTCTTCCGGGCTGTCGGTCGGAAACCGCCGCGCGGTCTGGCCGAGCAGGTCGGTCTCCGTGCCGTCGGGGAGCCGGAACTTGACGGCCATGCCCCGGATGTCGGGCGCCTTGTCCGGCACCTCGGCGTCGCCGCCGGCGTTCGACCAGCGCACCAGTACCGGCACCGGCTCACCCGTCAGGTGCCCGGCGCGGCCGAGGGCCGCGGCCTCCGGGGCGGCGGTGAAGGTGCCGGCGTAGAAGCGACCTTTCGCGTGCAGCGTGCGGTGCCGGTCCGGGCCGCGGAACGCGGCGCGCAACCGGTCGATGGCGACGACGGGGTCGAGCATGTCCCGGACGCTAGTGGGTCAGACGAGCTCGTGTCTCACGACGGTCGCTTCGCGCGACGGCCCGACGCCGACGGCCGAGATGCGTGCTCCGGACATCGCCTCGACGGCCTCGACGTACGCACGCGCGTTCGCCGGCAGGTCCTCGAACGTGCGCGCGGCGGAGAGGTCCTCCCACCAGCCGTCGAGGTACTCGTAGATCGGTACGGCGTGGTGGAAGTCGGACTGGTTGACCGGCATCTCGTCGTGGCGGGTGCCGTCGACGTCGTAGGCCACGCACACCGGGACCTTCTCGAGGCCGGTCAGCACGTCGAGCTTGGTGAGCACGAAGTCGGTGACGCCGTTGACGCGGGCGGCGTACCGGGCGATGACCGCGTCGTACCAGCCGCAGCGGCGCGGCCGGCCGGTGGTGGTGCCGTACTCGGCGCCGACCTTGCGCAGGTGCTCACCGGCGTCGTCGTTCAGCTCGGTCGGGAACGGGCCCTCGCCGACGCGCGTCGTGTACGCCTTGACGATGCCGATCACCTGGTCCAGCCGGGTCGGCGGGATGCCGGAGCCGGTGCAGGCGCCGCCCGAGGTCGCCGACGACGAGGTCACGAACGGGTAGGTGCCGTGGTCGACGTCCAGCAGCGTGGCCTGCCCGGCCTCGAGCAGCACGATCTCGTCGCGGTCGAGCGCCTGGTTGAGCAGCAGTCCGGTGTCGCAGACCATCGGGGCGAGCCGCTCGGCGTACGCCCGGAGCTCCTCGACGGTCTCGTCGACGGTCGCGGGCCGGCGGTTGTAGATCTTGGTGAGCACCTGGCCCTTGAGGTCGAGGACGCCCTCGACCTTCTGGCGCAGGATCTTCTCGTCGAAGATGTCCTGGATCCGGATGCCGATCCGGTTCATCTTGTCGGCGTACGTCGGCCCGATGCCGCGCCCGGTCGTGCCGATCCGGCGCGAGCCGAGGAACCGCTCGGTGACCTTGTCGAGGGTGCGGTTGTAGTCGGCGATCACGTGCGCGTTCGCGCTGATCCTCAGCCGCGACACGTCGACGCCGCGCGCGACGAGGCCGTCGAGCTCCTCGAACAGCACGGCGAGGTCGACGACGACGCCGTTCCCGATCACCGGGGTGCACCCCGGCGTGAGGATGCCGCTCGGCAGCAGGTGCAACGCGTACTTCTCGCTGCTGCCGTCCTCCTGGCCGATGACGACCGTGTGGCCGGCGTTGTTGCCGCCGTTGAACTTCACGACGTAGTCGACCCGGGAGCCGAGGAGGTCGGTCGCCTTGCCCTTCCCCTCGTCGCCCCACTGGGCACCGATGATGGCGATGGCGGGCATGTGCTGCCTCCTGCGAAACGAGAGAAGCTCCGGCACAACAGCACCGGAGCTCTTGCGGCCAGAGGCTACCAAAGGGTGACCAGACCGTTCGAACGCTCGGATAGGGTCCGCCACGTGGACCCCCTCCTCGTCATCACCAACAGCGAGGCCGGCACCGCGGACGAGGAGAACCTGGCCGCTGCGCTGGCCGTCCTGCGCGAGCGCACGTCCGTGGAGGTGGCTGCGACCTCCAACCCGGGCGAGCTGGACGGCGTCCTGCACCGCGCCGGCTCGCGACCGGTCGTCGTGGCGGGTGGCGACGGCAGCCTGCACGCGGTGATCGCGGCGCTGCACCGCCGGCGCGACCTCGAGCACACCGTGCTCGGGCTGCTGCCCCTGGGCACCGGGAACGACTTCGCCCGCGGCATCGGCATCCCCCTCGACATCGAGGAGGCCGCGAACGTCGTGCTCCGCGGCCGCTCCCGGCCGATGGACCTGATCGTGGACGAGGTCGGCGAGGTGGTCGTCAACAGCGTGCACGTCGGCGTCGGCGCCGAGGCGAGCCGGCGGGCCGTGGGCCTGAAGGAGCGGCTGGGCAGGTTCGGCTACCCGCTGGGTGCGCTGCTCACCGCGCTCGACCCGCCGCTGGTCCGGCTGCGGGTGGAGGTCGACGGCGAGGTCGTCACCGATCTGGACGACCCGGTCCTGATGGTCGCCATCGGCAACGGCTCGTCGGTCGGCGGCGGCACCGAGCTGACGCCGGACGCCGACCCGAAGGACGGCCTGGTCGACGTGCTCGTCTCGCGGTCGACGGGACCGCTGGCCCGGGTGCTGTACACCGTGCGGCTCGGGTTCGCGACCCACCACCACCGCGAGGACGTGTCGTACCGCCGGGGGCGCACGGTCTCGGTCTCGGGAGGCCCGTTCTGGTGCAGCGCGGACGGCGAGATCTACGGCCCGGAGCGGCAGCGGACCTGGCACGTCGAGCCGGCCGCCTACTCGATGCTGCTGCCCTGAGGCGGATCTGGGCAGCTCAGATCCAGCCGCGCCGGGCCGCCTCGACGCCCGCCTGGAAGCGGGAGTCGGCGCCGAGCTCGCTCATCAGGTCGGCGACCCGGCGGCGCACCGTGCGCAGGCTGATCCCGAGCTTGCGGGCGATCTGCTCGTCGCGCTCGCCGGCGGCGAGCTGCTGGAGCAGGAAGCGGCGGCGGTCCGGGCGCCCGGCGACACCGCCGGCGGGTACGGCGGCGCGCTCCCAGAGCAGCTCGAACCACTGCGCCATCGCCTCCACGACCCCCCGCTGCCGGACGACCGCGAGCGGCATGTCGGCGTACCCGAGCGGTTCAGGGAGGACGGCGTGCGAGTCGCCGATCACCAGCATCCGGGTGGGGACCTCGGGGAGCACGCGCACCTGCTCGCCGACCGCGGCCCGGGCCGAGAGCACCTTCGGGTCGCCGACCGCGTGCACCGGATAGATCGCGCGGGACGCCCGGCCGTTCCCGCGGAGCGCCTCGCCGACGAGCCCGGCCATCCGGTCCTCCCGGGGTCCACGCCACTGGTCCGGGCGCAGCCACAGCAGGTCGCCGCTGCTGCCCAGGACCAGCGACCGCACCAGATCGTAGATCTCGGCGCGGTCCGCCGCGGTCACGACCTCGCCGTCGATCGGCAGGCGGCCCTCGTGCTCGGACGGCACCGCCGGCCCCTCCTCCGCCGCGAGAAGCCCGACCGCGTCGGTGATCCCCTCCAGCTGGCGGCGCAGGCGCTGGGCATGCACCGCCTGCGCGGCCACCAGGATCCGCAGCGCCTCGGCCGGGGGCTCCACGAACAGCTGGTCGCCGTCGCGCCGCACGATCCCCGCGCGCAGCAGCGGCGCGATCTCGTCGAGCAGCTCCGCGGGCGTGCGCAGCATGGACGCCGCGAGCCGCTCCAGGTCCCGGCCGGACTGGCTGCGTAGCCGCTGGTAGGTGCGGTCCACCTGCGCCGAGAACCCCAGCGCGGTGAGGACGGACGTCGAGCCGGGCCGGGGCATGGGCGCAGCGTAGCCCGATTGGCAGGTTGGTGACAGCGTCCTCTTGTCCCCCGATGGCAGGGACCGGTCAGTGCGACGATGCGCGTCGCGTCGACGGTCGCGCGCCTCTCGGGGCGCGACGGTCCCGCCACGACCCACATCGGGGGATCGGTCGTGCCGGGGGACGCACAGGACGGGGGCGCCGGTCCGCCACTCGGCGGCGGTTCCGGCGCCCTTCTCCTGGTTCGGTAGCGTGCCGCTGTCCCCGAACCCCCACAGCAGGAGCTGCGACCGCGATGGCACGAGGCAACCAGGGCGACCCCACCGACTGGGTGACCCGGGCGGCCGACGACACGATCCGCCACGCCCAGCAGCAGTACGGCGAGGGTCTCGCCGGGCACGTCATCACCTGCGCGTCGGGGGCGAGCCCGAGCGGGCCGATCCACCTCGGCAACCTGCGCGAGTTCATCACCCCCCACTTCGTCGCCGAGGAGATCCGCCGCCGCGGGATCGCCGTACGCCACCTGCACAGCTGGGACGACTTCGACCGCTTCCGCAAGGTCCCGGCGGGCGTCGACCCCTCCTGGAGCGAGCACATCGGCCGACCGCTCTCGGCCGTCCCCGACCCGTGGGAGTGCCACGACTCCTGGGCAGAGCACTTCAAGGCACCGCTGCGCGCGGCGCTCGCGGAGCTGGGCGTGGAGATGGAGGAGGTCTCGCAGACCGAGCAGTACCGCGCCGGTGCCTACACCGAGCAGGTCCTCCACGCGATCCGGCACCGCGACGTCATCGAGGAGGTGCTGGCCCGGCACCGCACCAAGAAGGCGGAGCCGGCACCGGAGAACGAGCAGGAGGCCGAGGCGCTGGCCGACTCCGTCGCCGACGACGAGGACGACCAGCCGAGCGGCGCGGGCACCCTGGCCCGGTTCCCGTACAAGCCCTACTGCCGCCAGTGCGGACGCGACACCGTGGTGGTCACGGCGTACGACGACGAGACGACCGACCTCTCCTACACCTGCACCTCGTGCGGCTTCACCGGCGTCACCAACGTGGCGACCCAGCACGAGGGCAAGCTGGTGTGGAAGGTCGACTGGCCGATGCGGTGGGCCTACGAGGGCGTCGACTTCGAGCCGGGCGGGCTCGACCACTCCACCCCGGGCTCGTCGTACACCGTCGGCAAGGAGATCGTGAAGCGCGTCTTCGACTTCCGGGCTCCGTCGTACGTCGCCTACGCCTTCGTCGGCTTCGCCGGGGTGCAGAAGATGTCCTCCTCGGCCGGTGGCGTGCCGACGGCCGCCGACGCGCTCACGATCCTCGAGGCGCCGATCCTGCGGTGGCTCTACGTCCGCCGGCAGCCCAAGCAGGCGTTCAACATCGACTTCGGCGCCGAGGTCGTGCGCCTGTACGACGAATGGGACGCGCTCGGCAGGAAGGCCGCCGATCCCTCGCGGCGCGATGCCCAGGTGCTCGCGTTCGAGCGGGCCTCGGCGACCTCGAGCGCGGGGACCCTGCCGACCCCCGCCGTGGTCGCGCCGTTCCGGTTGCTCTCGTCGGTCGCCGACGTCACGGCGGGCAGCGCCGAGCTGATCAGCCGGATCGTCGGCGACGTCGGCCACGAGCACGCGTCGGTCCAGGACCTCGAGCCGCGGCTGACCAAGGCGATGACGTGGGTGTCGGACTACGTGCCGAGCGAGGACCGGACGACCGTCCGGTCGTCCCCCGACACCGAGCGGCTCGCCGCGCTCAGCGAGGACGAGGAGATCTGGCTGCGCCAGCTGCTCGACCGGCTGCCGGACCAGCTCGAGCTGGACTCGGTCACGGCGCTGATCTACGGCGTGCCCAAGCTGGCGCGCGGGCTCGGCCTCGACGACGCGCCGACCGACGAGGTGAAGCAGGACCAGAAGGACTTCTTCCGGCTGCTCTATCGCCTGCTCGTCGATGCCGACCGCGGGCCGCGGCTGCCCACGCTGTTCCTCGCCCTCGGCGCCGAGAAGGTGCGGGACCTGCTCACTCCTCGCTGAGCAGCTCCGCGTAGCCGGTCGGGCTGGAGTCGCGCAGGAACTCCGCGCAGCGCTCCCACTCGGCGTCCTCGCCGATCGCGCGGGCCGCGAGGGCGAGCAGCGCGAGGCAGGTGAGGAAGCCGCGGTTCGGCTCGTGCTCCCACGGCACCGGCCCGTGGCCCTTCCAGCCGTTGCGGCGCAGCAGGTCCAGGCTGCGGTGGTAGCCGACGCGCGCGTACGCGTAGATCGTCACCGGGTCGTCCTCGGCCTCCGCGGCGAGGGTCGCCAGCGTGGCCCAGGCGAGCGGCGACTCGGGGTGCCGGCGTACGACGTCCATCGCGTCGGCGCCCGGGACCAGGTCGGCCGCGGCCGGGTCCTCGGGGAGGTGCGTGGGCGGGGGTCCCGCCATCAGGTCCGATCCGCTGAACGAGCTCATGGGAGCAATTGTCCACGGTCGGGTGTTAGGTGGACCCGTGACCCAGTCAGCTCCCCCCACCACCACCGACCCGACCGGCGGGAAGGAGCCGTGGCCGGCGCTGTTCGCGCTGTGCATCGGCTTCTTCATGATCCTCGTCGACACCACGATCGTCTCGGTGGCGACACCGGCGATCATCGAGGACCTGCACGCCAGCGTGAACGACGTCGTCTGGGTGACCAGCGCCTACCTGCTGGCCTACGCCGTACCGGTGCTGATCACCGGCCGGCTCGGCGACCGGTTCGGTCCCAAGAACCTCTACATGCTCGGCCTCACAGTCTTCACGCTGGCGTCGCTGTGGTGCGGCCTGACCGGCTCGATCGAGATGCTGATCGCCGCGCGCGTCGTGCAGGGCCTGGGCGCCTCGATGATCACGCCGCAGACGATGGCGATCATCACGCGCATCTTCCCGCCCGAGCGGCGCGGCGCGGCCATGGCGCTGTGGGGCGCCACCGCGGGTGTCGCCACCCTGGTCGGCCCGATCCTCGGCGGCGTGCTCGTCGACGGCTTCGGCTGGGAGTGGATCTTCTTCATCAACGTCCCGGTCGGCTTGGTCGGCTTCGTGCTCGCGCTGCGGCTCGTGCCGAAGCTCCCGACCCACAGCCACCAGTTCGACTGGCTCGGCGTCGCGCTCAGCGGCGCCGGGATGTTCCTCCTCGTCTTCGGCATCCAGGAGGGCCACCAGTACAGCTGGAACGCCACGATCTGGGCGACGATCATCGCCGGCCTCGTGGTGCTCGGCCTCTTCGTGCTCTGGCAGTCCCGCAACCGCAACGAGCCGCTGGTGCCGCTCGGGCTGTTCCGGGACCGCAACTTCTCGCTGGCGAACGTCGCGATCTCGGTGATGGGCTTCTCGATCACCTCGCTGTCGATCCCGATCATGATCTGGGCGCAGGTCGTCCGTGGCCTGAGCCCGACCCGGTCCGCGCTGCTGCTGGTGCCGATGGCGCTGATGACGCTCCTGCTCGCGAAGTTCGTGGGCGGCCTGACCGACCGGCTGCACCCGCGGCTGCTCACCGCGTTCGGCTTCGGCTGCCTGTTCGTCGGCCTGTTGTGCCTGACGTTCGCGATGACGCCGGACACCTCGATCTGGTGGACGGTGCCCCCGATGCTCGTGTTCGGTGTCGGCAATGCGTTCGTCTGGGCGCCGAACAGCGCGACCGCGACCCGCAACCTGCCGGTCCAGCTGGCCGGCGCCGGCTCGGGCGTCTACAACGCCACCCGCCAGGTGGGCGCGGTCCTCGGCTCCGCGGCGATCGCGGTGCTGATCGACTCGCGGCTCGCGGCCGAGGGCCTGCCGTCGTTCAGCGGGGCCGAGGGCTCGGGCTCCGGCGCTCCGCTGCCCCCGGCCGTCGCCCAGGCCTTCAGCGACGCGATGGCCACCGCGGTGCTGCTCCCGGTCGCGGCGTTCGTGCTCGGCTTCCTCGCGGTGCTGTTCTTCGAGAAGCCCCGCCACTCCGGCTACACCGGCGTACCCGCCGCCGGGTCTGCTGCGACGTCCTCGGCCGACTGACCAGCTGGACCTCAGCCCAGCGACTTCCCCGCGGAGCGGAGGTTCTCGCACGCCTCGACGACGCGGGCGGCCATGCCGGCCTCGGCGGCCTTGCCCCAGGCACGGGGGTCGTAGGACTTCTTGTCGCCGACCTCGCCGTCGACCTTGAGGACGCCGTCGTAGTGCTGGAACATGTGCCCGGCGACGGGGCGCGTGAAGGCGTACTGGGTGTCGGTGTCGACGTTCATCTTCACGACGCCGTAGTCGACGGCCGCGCCGATCTCCTCGGCGGACGAGCCGGAGCCGCCGTGGAAGACCAGGTGGAACGGCTTCGAGCCGGGCTCGAGGCCGAACTCGGTGACGACCGCCTCCTGGGCCTCCTGGAGGACCTCGGGACGCAGCTTGACGTTGCCCGGCTTGTAGACGCCGTGCACGTTGCCGAAGGTCAGCGCGGTCATGTAGTAGCCACGGTCGCCGTACCCGAGCGCCCGGGCGGTGGCGATGGCGTCGGCGGGGGTCGAGTAGAGCTTCTCGTTGATCTCGTGCGCGACGCCGTCCTCCTCGCCGCCGACCACGCCGACCTCGATCTCGAGGATCACCTTGGCCTTGATGCAGCGGTCCAGGAGCTCCTCGGCGATGTGCAGGTTCTCCTCCAGGGGTACGGCGGAGCCGTCCCACATGTGCGACTGGAAGAGCGGCGCCTCGCCACGCGCGACCCGCTCCTCGGAGATCGCCAGCAGCGGCCGGACGAAGCCGTCGAGCTTGTCCTGGGGGCAGTGGTCGGTGTGCAGCGCGATGTTCACCGGGTAGTTCTTCGCGACCTCGGCGGCGTACGCCGCGAACGCGACCGAGCCGGCGACCATGTTCTTCACCGTCGGCCCGGAGAGGTAGTCCGCGCCACCGGTGGAGACCTGGATGATGCCGTCGGAGCCGGCCTCGGCGAAGCCCGCGAGCGCCGCATTGAGGGTCTGGGAGGACGACACGTTGATGGCGGGGAACGCGAAGCGGTTCTCCTTGGCCGTGTCGAGCATCTCGGCGTACTTCTCGGGAGTCACGATGGGCATGCTCCGACCCTACTAGCGTCGAGGCGCGGTGCTCACGGGTCGGACGGCGGACGCGGACGCCGCGATCGAGGAAGTCGCGCGGCTCCTGACAACGGATCGGCCGCCTGCTCCGTCCTCCTGACATGGACACCGACATCCGCGACGAGATCGAGCACTCCTTCGGCGACGGGCCGGCGCACCCGCCCGTCGAGGACCAGCTGGCGGCGGGCCGGCGGGCGCTGCGGCGACGCCGGGGTCTCGTGGCGACGGCCGCGTGCGCCGCGATCGTGGCGCTCGGCGCGTCGTACGCCGTCGCCGGCTCCGGGGCGCGCGACGACGCCGGCACGCACATCGCGAACGACCCGACGGGCTCGGCCTCCCCGACGCCGTCGCCCTCCGACGCGGGCTGGGAGGACGACGTCCCGTTCCGCTACGTCGACGGGAAGCTGCAGCTCCGGCCCGGGGTGGTCGTGCACCAGCGCATCGAGAACCCGTACGACTACCAGCCACCGAAGGGGTCAGACGCCCTCGATCTCACCTGGCGCGGCCAGCGCAGCTGGGTCCTCGCGGACCACACCGGCCGCGGCTTCGGCTACAGCGCGACCGTGCCGAGCAACGGCTGGGCGAGCTTCGCCGCCTGGGTCGCCGACCAGGTGGGTGCGGCCGTGCCCGGTGACGACGGGTGGCCCGAGACCGTCCGGCTCGACGACCGGGATGAGGTGGTCGCAGCCGCCGGCGCGCGGATCGTGCAGCGCACCGACGAGCCCCGTCTGGGCGAGAGCTTCGCTTCGCCGGGGACGCGCACCGGCGCCGCGGTCGTCACCGTCGACGGCGACGAGAGGTCCTACTTCGTGGTCTGGCGCGTCGTCGACGGCGAGCTGGACGTGATCACGACGCCGCCGCGGGATGTCGTGGGCGCCACGTTCGAGGAGCTCCTGACATACGCCCGGGCGCAGTACGCCTCGGGCGAGGGCCTCCGGTGAACCGCTCGGCCCGGGACGCGGCGTTCACGGAGTTCGTCCGGGCCCGGCGCACCCACCTGCGCCGGATCGCCTACGCGATCTGCGGCGACTGGCACCGCGCCGACGACCTGGTGCAGACCGCGCTGGTCAAGCTGTACGTCGCCTGGCCGCGGCTGGACCGCGAGGGCCGGGAGGAGGCGTACGTCCGCACCATTATCGTGCGCGCCGACATCGACGAGCACCGGCGGTCCTGGCGGCGGGAGCGGGCCGGCCTGCCCGAGGTCGAGCGGCCGGCCCGGGAGGAGCTGCCGGCAGAGGAGCGGTCCGCGCTGTTCGACGCGCTCCAGGCCCTGCCGACGATGCAGCGGAAGGTCGTGGTGCTGCGGCACTGGCTCGGCCTCTCGGTCGAGGAGACCGCGCACGAGCTGCGGATCAGCCAGGGCACGGTGAAGAGCCACTCGTCCCGTGGGCTGGCGGCGCTCAGGGAGACGCTGGCGGCTCGGGACTGAGTGTCCACCCGGTCACGAGCCGCCCCTCCAGGCCGCGCCGTCGGAGAGGTCGGCGTGCTCGCGCACCCAGGCGTGCATCGCGATGGCGGCGGCAGAGGACGCGTTGATCGACCGCGTGGAGCCGAACTGCGCGATCGAGAAGGTCCCGTCGCACGCCGTCCGCGCGCCCTCGGACAGCCCGGGACCCTCCTGGCCGAAGAGGAAGCAGACCCGGCGCGGCACCGTCGTCGTCTCGAGGTGCAGCGACCCCGGCAGGTTGTCGATGCCGAGCAGCGTCACCTCCCGGTCGTGCAGGTACGCCGCGAGCGCCGGCACGTCGGGGTGGTGGCGGACGTGCTGGTACCGGTCGGTCACCATGGCGCCGCGGCGGTTCCACCGGCGGTTGCCCACGATGTGCACCTCCGCGGCGAGGAACGCGTTCGCGGTCCGCACGATCGTCCCGATGTTGAAGTCGTGCTGCCAGTTCTCGATCGCGACGTGGAAGTCGTGCCGCCGCGTGTCCAGGTCGGCCACGATCGCCTCGACCGTCCAGTACCGGTAGCGGTCCACGACGTTGCGCCGGTCGCCCTCCGCGAGCAGCCGCGCGTCGTACTGCTCCCCCTCCGGCCACGGCCCCTCCCACGGACCGACGCCGACCTCGGGCGGACCGTGCGGCATCGGGTCGTACGGCGCGCGCTCCTCCACGCCGGACACGGTAGGGGATGCTTCATGTCGCGTTCACGTCCGACGGGTACCGTTGTGACGTGATCCCCGCCCTCGTCCCGGCACCGTTGCTGTTGGGCATGGACTGGATGGACCCCAACTGGCTGCTCGACCAGTTCGGCGGGGCCTTCTACTGGATCAGCCTGGTCATCCTGTTCATCGAGTGCGGGCTGTTCTTCCCGTTCCTGCCGGGCGACACGCTGCTGTTCGCCCTGGGGTTGTTCCTCAACTCCGGCCGGATCGACGTGTTCGGCACGCCGCCGGTCGTCGAGGTCCTGATCGCGTTCGTGCTGCTGACGGCCGCGGCCTTCCTGGGCAACGTGGTCGGCTACGAGATCGGCCGGGCGATCGGGCCACCGCTCTACGAGCGCAACGGCCGGCTGCTGAAGAAGAAGTACTTCGACCAGACGGCCGCGTTCTTCGACCGGCACGGCAACAAGGCGCTGGTGATCGGCCGGTTCGTGCCGTTCGTCCGCACCTTCATCACCGTCGTGGCGGGCGTGACCCGGATGGACCGCCGCCGGTTCTTCCTGTGGAGCGCGGTCGGTGCGGTGCTGTGGGTCGGCAGCATCCTGTTCGCCGGATTCACGCTGGGCCACGCGTTCCCGAGCCTCGGCGAGAACATCGACAAGGCGATCCTGGTCATCCTCGCCTTCACGGTCGTCCCGATCGCCTGGGAGCTGTGGCAGCGCAGGCGGCACCGCTCGCGGCGTCGGGCCGACCCGAAGACCTCCGGCGAGCCGACCGCGGCCGAGACCACCGAGGTCTGACTAGGCCCCCTGCGCCGCGTCGAGCTGCGCCTTGGTCAGCACCGCGCGCACCTCGAGCCCGGCGTCGGCCAGCGGGTTCTCACCGACCGGGCTGCGGTCGATGGCGCACACCACGACCTCGACCGTGGCGCCGGCCGCCCGCAGCGCGTCGGTGGCGTCGCGCACGGCGCCGCCCGTGGTGATGACGTCCTCGATCAGCGTCACCCGCCGGCCGGCGACGTCCGGGCCCTCGGCGAGCTTGCAGGTGCCGTACTCCTTGGCCTTCTTGCGCACGAAGAGCGCCGGGCGTCCGGTCAGGCTGCTCACCATGGTCGCGATCGGGATCCCGCCGAGCTCGAGCCCACCGAGCAGGTCGGTGTCCGGCGGCAGCAGCCGGACCATCTCCCGCGCGACCCGCAGCAGCAGGTGGGGGTCGGCCTCGAAGAGGTACTTGTCGAAGTACTCCGTCGCCTGCTGTCCCGAGCGGAGCGTGAACTCCCCGGTCAGTCGGCTGATCGCGTCGATGTCGGCTGCCAGCGTCTCGTCCACGGGCCCGACAATATCGGCGCTACTGTCGGCCGCATGCTCGCCCACCGTCTCGACGGCATCCCGCCGACGATCTTCTCGGCGATGTCCGCGCTGGCCGTCCGGACCCAGTCGGTCAACCTGGGCCAGGGGTTCCCGGACGCCGACGGCCCGCCCGAGGTGATCGCCCGCGCGGTGCACGCGCTGGAGAGCGGGCTCAACCAGTACGCACCGGGCGCCGGCGTGCCCGCGCTCCGCCAGGCGATCGCCCGCCACCAGCTGCGCCACTACGGGATCGAGCTCGACCCGGACAGCCAGGTCGTCGTCACCACCGGGTGCACCGAGGCGATCGCGGCCGCGCTCCTCGGCCTCGTGAACGAGGGCGACGAGGTGGTCGTGCTCGAGCCGTACTACGACTCCTACACCGCGATGATCCAGATGGCGGGCGGCGTACGGCGCCCCGTCACGCTGCGGGCGCCACACTTCCGGCTCGACGTGGACGAGCTGCGCGCGGCGGTCACCCCGCGGACCCGGTTCGTGCTGCTGAACACCCCGCACAACCCGACCGGCACCGTGCTGACGCGCGAGGAGCTGCAGGCCGTCGCCGACGTCGCGCGCGAGCACGAGCTGGTCGTGATCACCGACGAGGTCTACGAGCACCTGGTCTTCGACGACGGCGAGCACGTGCCGATCGCGACCCTGCCCGGGATGTTCGAGCGGACGCTGACCCTGTCGAGCGCGGGCAAGTCCTACTCCTTCACCGGCTGGAAGGTCGGCTGGGCGACCGGGCCGGCCGAGCTGGTGAGTGCCGTGCTTGCCGCCAAGCAGTGGCTGACGTTCACCTCCGGCTCGCCGCTCCAGCCGGCCGTGGCGTTCGCTCTCGACGAGGAGCCCGACTTCCCGGCCGCGCTCGCGGCCGACCTGCAGGCCAAGCGGGACCTGCTCTGCGCGGGGCTCGCCGACGTCGGCCTCGACGTGCGGGTGCCCGAGGGCACCTACTTCGCCACCACCGACATCTCGCACCTCGGCTGGGACGACGGCACGGCGTTCTGCCTCGCGCTACCCGAGCGGGCAGGCGTCGTCGCGATCCCGACCCGCGGGTTCTACGACTCCGGCGCCGGCCGACATCTGGTGCGCTGGGCGTTCTGCAAGGAGCGCTCGGTGATCGAGGAGGGGCTCAGCCGGCTGGCGGCCGCGGACCTGGCGGCCGGCTGAACCACGCCCGGGCCTCCGGGCGCAGCAGGAGGGCGAGGGTCACCACGCTGGCGACCAGCGTCAGCGCGAGGAGGAACGCGCCGATCGCCGTACCGATCAGGGACAGCGCGGCCGCGGCGGCCGTCGAGACGATGAGCACGACGCGCGCCCACTCGGTGCGCCGGAGCACCAGGACCGCCAGGACCGCGGCCGAGGCGCACCACAGCACGATCCCCGCGATCATCGCGAAGGTGACGCCGACGAGCAGGTCGTCGGACACGCCCTGGGTTGCGAGCTCCGGGTTCTGCCGGTGCACCTCGTCGAGCAGCGTGTCCGGCTCCAGCGCGAGCAGCACACCGGTGGCGACCATCCCGAGCGCCGTGAACCCGGTGGCGATCCAGGTCAGCGTGCACGCGACGGTCACGCCGGCCGGCCGCGGCTGCGCCGGCGCCGTAGGCACCGGGACGCCCGCCCGAGGCTGCGCCGTTGCCGGCACGGAGGCCGCGGCCGGTACGGCGGTCGCCTGACGGGTCACCCCGTCGAACCAGTCCCGGGCCGGCTGCAGCCACAGCATCACCGCCGAGGCCGCCACCAGCGACGACACGAAGCCGCCGGTCACCATGCCCGTGAAGAACAGCGGGACCGCGAGCACCGTGAGGCCGAGCCGGGCGCTGCGGCTGCGCCGGAGCACCTGGTAGCCGAGGATCGCCGCCGCGGTCGCGCACCCCGCCGCCACCATCGCGAGGGTCCGGATCGCCGACAGCACCCCGTCGACGCCGACCCCGAGGTCGCTGCCCGGCGGCTCGGCGAGGAACTTCTCGACCGACTGCCGGGTGTCGAGCGTGTGCAGGCCGGCGAGCCGGTCGAAGACCAGCAGCACGACGAAGGCGGAGCCGACCATCGTCAGCCACGCGACCAGGGTGACCTGGCGCGGGCGGCTTTTCGGGGTCGGCTCGCTCACGGGTCCCATTGCATCACGGGCGCGCCCGTGGGACGCACTCGCCGACGGGTCGTGGTCAGTCCGCCAGCAGCAGCAGCCCGTCCCCGTCGGGCGCGCGGTCCACGGTGACGCCGGAGCCGTCGGCCACCTCGCCGGAGATCAGCATCTTCGCGAGCGGGTCGCCGATCGCGCTCTGGATCAGCCTCCGCAGCGGGCGGGCGCCGTACGCCGGGTCGTAGCCGGTGTCGGCCAGCCAGCGCCGGGCGTCGTCGGTCACGCTGATCGTGATCCGGCGGACGGCGAGCCGCTTCTCGAGCAGGCCGAGCTGCAGGTCCACGATGTGGGTGAGCTCGTCCTGGGTGAGCGCGTCGAACAGGACCACCTCGTCGAGCCGGTTGAGGAACTCCGGCTTGAACGCCGCGCGGACGGTCGCCATCACCGACTCGCGCTTCTTCTCCGGGTCCAGCGTGGGGTCGACGAGGTACGCCGAGCCGAGGTTGCTGGTCAGGATCAGCAGCGTGTTCCGGAAGTCGACCGTGCGGCCCTGGCCGTCGGTGAGCCGCCCGTCGTCGAGCACCTGGAGCAGGATGTCGAAGACCTCGGGGTGGGCCTTCTCGACCTCGTCGAGCAGCACCACGCTGTACGGGCGCCGGCGGACCGCCTCGGTGAGCTGGCCGCCCTCGTCGTACCCGACGTAGCCCGGGGGCGCGCCGACCAGCCGCGCGACGGAGTGCTTCTCGGAGTACTCGCTCATGTCGATGCGCACGATCGCGCGCTCGTCGTCGAACAGGAAGTCCGCGAGCGCCTTGGCGAGCTCGGTCTTGCCGGTGCCGGTCGGGCCGAGGAACAGGAACGAGCCGGTGGGCCGGTTCGGGTCGCTGATGCCCGCGCGGGAGCGGCGCACGGCGTCGCTGACGGCGGTGACCGCGGTGCGCTGACCGATCAGGCGCTCGCCGATCACGTCCTCCATCGTCAGCAGCTTGGCGGTCTCGCCCTGGAGCATCCGGCCGGTCGGGATGCCGGTCCAGGCCTCCACGACCTCCGCGATCTGCTCGGCACCGACCTCCTCGCCGACCAGGGGGTCGACGGTGGACGTCGCGGTCTGGGCGGCGTGCTCGAGCGCCTTCTCGAGCTCGGGGATCTTGCCGTAGAGGATCTCGCTGGCCTCGTCGAGCCTGCCCTCGCGCATCAGCTTGTCGGCCTGCACGCGCACGGTGTCGAGGCGGCGGCGCAGCTCGCCCTCGCCCTCGAGCGAGGACTTCTCCCGCTCCCAGCGGGCCTCGAGCGCGCGCAGCTCCTCCTCGCGGTCGGCGAGGTCCTGCTGCAGGACGTCGAGCCGCTCCCGGGAGGCGTCGTCGTGCTCCTTCTGGAGTGCGAACTCCTCCATCTTGAGGCGCTCGACCTGCCGGCGGAGCTGGTCGATCTCCTCGGGCGAGGACTCGATCTCCATGCGCAGCCGCGAGGCCGACTCATCGATCAGGTCGATCGCCTTGTCGGGCAGCTGGCGGCCGGTGATGTAGCGGTCGGACAGGGTCGCGGCGGCGACGAGTGCGGCGTCGGTGATCCGGACGCCGTGGTGGGCCTCGTACTTCTCCTGGATGCCGCGCAGGATCTGGATGGTGTCCTCGACGCTGGGCTCGCCGACGAAGACCTGCTGGAACCGGCGCTCCAGGGCCGGGTCCTTCTCGATCCGCTCGCGGTACTCGTCGAGCGTGGTCGCCCCGATCATGTGCAGCTCGCCGCGGGCCAGCATCGGCTTGAGCATGTTGCCGGCGTCCATGGCGGAGTCGCCGCCGGCGCCCGCGCCGACCACCGTGTGCAGCTCGTCGATGAAGGTGATGATCTGGCCGCCGGCGTCCTTGATCTCCTCGAGGACGGCCTTGAGCCGCTCCTCGAACTCGCCGCGGTACTTCGCGCCGGCCACCATCGCGGCCAGGTCCAGGCTCAGCACCCGGCGGCCCTTGAGGGAGTCGGGCACGTCGCCCGCGATCACCCGCTGGGCCAGGCCCTCGACCACGGCGGTCTTGCCGACGCCGGGCTCGCCGATCAGGACCGGGTTGTTCTTGGTGCGCCGGGACAGCACCTGCACGACCCGGCGGATCTCGGCGTCGCGGCCGATGACCGGGTCGAGCCGGCCCTCCTCGGCGGCCTGGGTGAGGTCGACGGAGTACTTCTCGAGTGCCTCGTACGTCGACTCCGCGTCCTCGCTGGTCACCCGGCGGTTGCCGCGCACGGCGGTCAGCCCCTCGCGCAGCCCGGCCTCGGTGATGCCGACATCGGCGAGCAGCTTCTGGGCCGAGCTCTCGGTGCCGGCGATCGCGATCATCAGGTGCTCGGTCGCGACGTAGTCGTCCTTCATCCCCGCGGCGAGGTCCAGCGCGCCGGCGAGCACCCGCGTGAGCGCGGCCGACGCGGCGGGCTGCTGGACGGTGGCGCCGCTCGCGGTCGGCAGCGAGCCGAGCGTGGCCTCGGCCCGGGCGGTCAGGTCGGCGGCGTCCACCCCGGCCTTGGCGACCAGGTTCCGCGCCGTACCGTCCTCCTGGCGCAGCAGGGCGACCAGCAGGTGGATCGGCTCGGTGTGCGTGTTGCCGGCGGTCGTGGCGGCGAGCTGGGCGGCCTCGATGGCCTCCCGGCTGCGGGTCGTGAACTTCTCGGCCCCGAACTGGCTCATGGGTGTCATTCTCCTGCGCGATGGTCGGCTCGGACACCACCGGTGCCCGACACCTGCTTCAACGGATCCAAAGTTGAGTCTGTTCCACTCAACTCTGAGAATTTTCGTGTCCTGCCGCCCCCGGAGTCCGCCGAGCCCTAGTCTCGGCCCATGCTGGCCCACGGGGTGCACGCCGCCCTGGTGATGGCCGGCCTGGCCGGGCTCGGGCCACTGCTGGCGCCGACCCTCGCCCTCCACCGACGCCCCGCGGCATGACGGCGCCGCGCGTAGTGCTGGTCGACGACACCGAGGACCTGCGCCTGCTGATGCGGATCGCGCTGCGGCGCGCCGGCTACGAGGTCGTGGGCGAGGCGGGCGACGGCGCCGCCGGCATCGAGGTGGCCCGGACGGAGCTGCCCGACCTGGTGGTGCTGGACCTGTCGATGCCGGTGATGGACGGGCTCGAGGCGCTGCCGCACATCCGGGCGGCGCTGCCCGACGCCACCATCGTCGTGATGTCGGGCTTCGGCTCGGCCCAGATGGGCGAGAAGGCGATCGCCGGTGGCGCCGACGGCTACCTCCAGAAGGGCGCGCCGCTGGCATCGGTCGTCGCGTACCTGGGCGCGGCGATGGACCGGCGCGGAGGGGTCACCACCGAGCTGCTCACCACGGCCCAGGTCCGGCACGGCACGCTGACGCCCCAGCTCCGCGACGTGCGGCCCGCCGACGTCGTCGTCGCAGTGCTCGCCGGGCGGTACGACGCCGGGGTCGAGGTCACCGACGAGCGGCTGGTGCACGCCGACCCGCTCCGGTTGGAGCAGATGCTCAGCAACCTGCTGTCCAACGCGCGCAAGTACGGCCGCCCGCCCGTCGACGTCCGGGTCCGGCCCGCCGGACCGTGCGTCGCGATCGACGTGGCCGACCACGGCGACGGCGTACCGGAGCACTTCCGGGACCGGCTGTTCCAGGAGTTCGAGCGTGCCGACACCAGCACGGTCACCGGCGCCGGCCTCGGCCTGCACGTCGTCCGCACGCTCGCCGAGGCCCAGGGCGGCACCGCGACGTACGCCCCCGGACCCGCCGGCGGCGCGGTGTTCACGATCGAGCTGCCGGCGGTCTGAGCTCGTCGCGGCCCCGGGTCTCCGTCCCACGCCTCTGTCCCGCGCCCGAACGACTCAGCGGTTGCGGCGCCAGACCACCACGGACTGACCGGGGACGGGGGTGTGCAGCACCGGCAGCTTGTTCGCGGGCCCGTCGGTACGCCGCGTCGCGAGCGCCTGGCGCAGCGCCTCGCGGGTCGCGTCGAGCTCGGCGACGAGCTCCTCGTTGCGCGCCGCCAGCGCGAGGACCCGGTTCTGCAGGTCGAGGATCCGGCGGACCCCCTCGATGCCGATACCCGCGGAGGTCAGCTCGGAGATCTGGCGCAGCAGGTCGATGTCACGCGGGGAGTAGCGGCGACCGCCACCCCCGGTGCGGCCCGGGGTGATCAGGCCCATCCGCTCGTAGGTGCGCAGCGTCTGCGGGTGCAGCCCGCTGAGCTCCGCGGCGACGCTGATCACGAAGACCGCGGCGTCGGGGCCCGGCGGCTCGAACGGGTTGCTCGGCACGGCGTCAGGCCTCCTCGAACAGCCTCGAGCGCAGCGGCTTGTCGGCGGTCGCGGACCGGTAGGCCTCGATGGCCTCGCGGGCGGCCGCGTCGAGCACGGCGGGCACCTGGACGTCGACGGTGGCGAGCAGGTCGCCCTTCGTGCCGTCGGACCTGGTCGCGCCCTTGCCGCGGACCCGGAAGGTGCGCCCGTTGGGCGTGCCGGCCGGGACCTTGAGCGTCACCGGTGCCCCGCCGAGGGTCGGCACCTTGATCTCCGCGCCGAGCGCGAGCTCGTCGAAGGAGACCGGTACGTCGAGGGTCAGGTTGTCGCCCTTGCGGCCGAACAGCCGGTGCGGCGAGACCTTGACCGTGACGAACAGGTCGCCGGCCGGGCCGCCGTTCTCGCCGGCCGCGCCCTTGCCGCGGAGCCGGATCCGCTGGCCGTCCTTGACGCCCGCGGGGATGCGGGCCTGGATCGACCGGGCGGACATCCCGCGACCGCTGCCGTGGCAGGTGGGGCAGGCCTCGTCGTAGACGAGCTGCCGGCCACCGCACATCGGGCAGGTCTCGTTGATCGAGAACGCGCCGCCGGCCGACGCCACGACGAACCCGGCGCCCTCGCACTCCGGGCAGACCCTCGGCTTGGTGCCGGGCTTGCCGCCGGTGCCCTTGCAGTCCGGGCAGGGTGCGTCGGAGGTCAGCCGCAGCGAGATCGTCACGCCGTCGAGGGCGTCCTCGAAGCTGATCGTCGCCGCGGTCTCGACGTCCGCGCCCTTCTGCGGGCGGACGGTGCGCTGCTGGCGCCGGCCGCCGAAGAGGTCGCCGAACATGTCGCCGAAGCCGCCGCCACGACCGGCCTGCTCGCGCAGCAGGTCGTCGAGGTTGAAGCCACCGCCGCCCTGGCCGCCGCCGCCGCCGAAGCCGCCACGGAACGCACCGGAGCCGTAGAGCTCACGCATCTCGTCGTACTTGGTGCGCTTCTCCGGGTCACCGAGGACGTCGTACGCCTCGGCGACCGACTTGAACTTGTCGTGCTTGGCGGTGTCGCCGGGGTTGGAGTCGGGGTGGTTGGCGCGCGCGAGCTTGCGGTAGGCCTTCTTGATCTCGTCGGCCGTCGCGTCCTTCTTCACACCGAGCTCGGCGTAGAAGTCCTTCTGGGCCCAGTCGGCCCGGAAGCCGTTGTCAGTGCTGCTCATCGCGCACCTCCCTCCCCGTTCCTGGCTGTCTCTGTCACGGTTGCTTCGTTACTCGCTGCTGGCCGGATCGACCACGAGGACCTGCGCGGCGCGTACGACGCGTTCGCCGATCCGGTAGCCGGCCTTCGCGATCACCTTGCAGGTCGTCACCTCGACCTCGGGGTCCTCGCCGATGTGGCTGAGGGCCTCGTGGATCGTGGGGTCGAACGCGTCGCCCGGTTCGCCGAACTTCGTGAGCCCGACCCGCTCGACGGTGCGCTCGAGCTGGTCGGCGACCGCCTGGAAACCGGGGTCGAGGTCGCCGTGCTCGCGGGCCCGGTCGACGGTGTCGAGGACCTCGACGATCGGGGCGAGCGCGGCGTACGTCGCGTTCTCCTTGACCAGCTGGCGGTCCCGCTCGACCCGGCGCTTGTAGTTGACGAACTCCGCCTGGAGCCGCTGGAGGTCGTCGGTCCGCTCCGCCAGTGCCCGGGCGGTGCGCGCCAGCTCGTCCTCGGGCTCCGGCTCCGGCTCGGGCTCGGGCTCGAGGGCCGGCTCCCCGGCCTGAGGAGCAGGGGTCTCCTGCTCCTCGGGCTCGGGGATCAGCTGCTCGTCCTGGAACGGCTCGGTCACTTGGCCTCGTCCTCGGGGCCCTCGTCGACGATCTCGGCGTCGACGACGTCCTCGTCCGACTCACCGGTGGAGCCGTCCGACCCGCCTGCCGCTGCGGCGTCAGCCTCCGCGGCGGCGTACATGGCGGCGCCCATCTTCTGGCTGGACTCGCCGAGCTTGGTCACGCCGGCCTGGAGCTCCTCGGCGGTCGCGTCCTCCTTCTCGAGGATCACCTTGAGCGCGTCGACGTCGGCCTGGACCTCGGTCTTCACGTCCTCGGGCAGCTTCTCGCTGTTGTCGGCGAGGAACTTCTCGGTCGTGTAGACGAGCTGGTCGGCCTGGTTGCGGACCTCCACGGCCTCGCGACGCTTGGCGTCCTCCTCGGCGTACTGCTCAGCCTCGCGGACCATCCGGTCGATGTCGTCCTTCGACAGCGCGGAGCCGCCGGAGATCGTCATCGACTGCTCCTTGCCGGAGGCCTGGTCCTTCGCGGTCACGTGGACGATGCCGTTGGCGTCGATGTCGAAGGTGACCTCGATCTTCGGGACGCCCCGCGGCGCCGGCGGCAGCCCGGTCAGCTCGAAGTTGCCGAGCGGCTGGTTCTGCGACCACATCTGGCGCTCGCCCTGGGCCACCTTGATCTCGACCGACGGCTGGTTGTCGTCCGCGGTGGTGAAGATCTCCGACCGCTTCGTCGGGATGGTGGTGTTGCGCTCGATCAGGGTGGTCATCACACCGCCCTTGGTCTCGATGCCGAGGCTCAGCGGGGTGACGTCGAGGAGCAGCACGTCCTTGACCTCGCCCTTGAGGACACCGGCCTGCAGCGCGGCGCCGACGGCGACGACCTCGTCCGGGTTCACACCCTTGTTGGGCTCCTTCCCGCCGAGCAGCTCTTTGACCAGCTCGGTGACTGCGGGCATCCGGGTGGAGCCGCCGACCAGGACGACGTGGTCGATCGCGGAGACCGCGACGCCGCCGTCCTTGAGGACGTTCTGGAACGGCGCCTTGGTGCGGTCGAGCAGGTCGGCCGTCAGCTTCTGGAACTCGCTGCGGGTCAGCTTCTCCTCGAAGTGCAGCGGGCCCGACTCACCGTGCGTGATGTACGGCAGGTGGATGGTGGTCTCGGAGGACGACGACAGCTCGATCTTCGCCTTCTCCGCGGCCTCCTGCAGCCGCTGCTTCGCGATCTTGTCGGCACCCAGGTCGACGCCGTTGTTGTCCTTGAACTTCTTGACCATCCAGTCGACGACCCGCGAGTCCCAGTCGTCACCGCCGAGGTGGTTGTCGCCCGAGGTCGCCTTGACCTCGACGACGCCCTCGCCGATCTCCAGGAGGGACACGTCGAAGGTGCCGCCACCGAGGTCGAAGACGAGGATGGTCTGGTCGTCACCCTTGTCCAGCCCGTAGGCCAGCGCCGCCGCGGTCGGCTCGTTGACGATGCGCTGGACGTTCAGCCCGGCGATCTCACCGGCCTCCTTGGTGGCCTGGCGCTGGGCGTCGGAGAAGTACGCCGGGACCGTGATCACCGCGTCGGTGACGGTCTCGCCGAGGTACGCCTCCGCGTCCCGCTTCAGCTTCTGCAGCACGAACGCGCTGATCTGCTGCGGGGTGAAGGTCTTGTCGTCGATCTGCTGCTTCCAGTCGGTGCCCATGTGGCGCTTGACCGAGCGGATGGTCCGGTCGACGTTGGTCACCGCCTGGCGCTTGGCGACCTCACCGACCAACACCTCTCCGGACTTGGCGAACGCGACGACCGACGGGGTCGTCCGGGCGCCTTCCGCGTTCGCGATGACGGTGGGCTCGCCGCCCTCCAGGACGGCGACGACGCTGTTCGTCGTGCCGAGGTCGATGCCGACCGCTCGTGCCATGGTGCTACCTCCGGGGAAATTGGGTCAACGCTCTGTGGTCCGGAGCCATCGTGCCGCTCTGCCGGCCCTGGCTCCAAACTAGTTGAGTCCGATCGACTCAACTTCTATCACTCGGCTCAACGCAGCCCGGCGCCGGGGTTGTTCCCGGATCAGCCGACGAACTTCGCGACCAGCGGCTCGCGGACCAGGCCGGGCACCTCGGCCAGCGGGAACCACCGCGCCTCGTCGGTCGTGCCGCCCACCTCGGCGGCGAGGTCCCCGCCGGTGACGGTGCCCTCGTAGACGACCCGCACGTTCTTCTGGAAGCGGTCCCCGGCCGGGACGTACCGGCGCTCCGGCGGCGTCACGCGGGTGTCGACGCCGAGCAGCCGGCCGAGCACGACGTCGTACCCCGTCTCCTCGCGGACCTCACGGACCGCACCGTCCTCGAGCGCCTCGTGCAGCTCCACGCCGCCGCCCGGCAGCGTCCAGGTCGGGACCTCGGGCTCGTTCCAGAGCGCGAGCAGCACGAGGCCGTCGCGGACGATCACGGCGTACGCGCCGAGGCGGGTGTCGTAGTCGGTGAACTCCATGCGGGAATGATCCGGCCCCCGAATGGTGATTGCACAGGTATGACCGTCCCGACCATCGCCCTGAACAACCAGACGACCATCCCCCAGCTCGGCTTCGGGGTCTTCCAGGTCCCGCCCGAGGAGACCGCCGAGGTGACCGGGCAGGCGCTCGAGGTGGGCTACCGGCACATCGACACCGCGCAGATGTACGGGAACGAGGCCGGCGTGGGCGAGGCCCTCCGGACCTCGGGCCTGCCGCGGGAGGACGTCTACGTCACCAGCAAGCTCAACAACGGCTTCCACGAGCCGGACGACGCGCGTCGCTCCTTCGACGAGACGCTCACCAGGCTGGGACTCGACCGGATCGACCTGTTCCTCATCCACTGGCCGCTGCCGACCCGGTACGGCGGGGACTTCGTCTCCACGTGGCGCGCGCTCGCGGAGTTCGTGGAGGACGGGAGGGCGACCTCGATCGGCGTCTCCAACTTCCAGCCGGACCACCTGGATCGGATCGTCGACGAGACCGGCGTCGTCCCGGCCGTCAACCAGATCGAGGTGCACCCGTACTTCGGCAACGAGGCGGCCCGCGCCGCCTCGGCGAAGCTGGGCATCGCCGTCGAGGCGTGGTCGCCGATCGCCCAGGGCGCCGTCCTCGACGACGAGGTGATCACCGGGATCGCCGCCGCGCACGGGCGGACCCCGTCGCAGGTGACGCTGCGCTGGCACGTCCAGCGCGGCGACATCGTGTTCCCGAAGACGACCCACGTCGAGCGGATGCGCGAGAACTTCGGGATCTTCGACTTCTCGCTCACCGCCGACGAGATGGCCGCCATCACCGCGCTCGATCGTGGCCAGGACGGCCGGCGTGGGCCGAACCCGGACAACATGGACTGGATCCCGGACTGATCGCCGCCCCGTCACAGCCAGCGGTCAGGCGTCGAGCGCGCGGCCCCACTTCTCCAGGAGGTGGGCCAGCCGGGCCCTCTCCAGCTCGTCCAGCAGGCCGACCAGACGGTGCTCGTTGGCCAGGTGGGCGTCGAACGCGCGGTCGATGAGGTCCCGTCCGTCGTCGGTCAGCGCGACCACCCGGCCCCGGTGGTCGCGGTCGCTGACCCGGCGGGTCACCCACCCCTGCTCGACGCAGCGGTCCACCCGCTTGGTGACCGCCCCCGAGGACACCATCGTCCAGCGAGCCAGGTCGCTGGGCGCCAGCTCGTACGGCGCGCCCGCCCGGCGGAGCGTCGCGAGCACGTCGAACTCGCCCTCGCCGAGGCCGTACTCGCCGTACACCGCGACCAGCTCCTCGGTCAGCCGCCCGGCCAGTCGGTGCAGCCGGCCGATCACGCCCTGCGGGGAGACGTCCAGGTCCGGGCGCTCCCGGTGCCACTGGGCCATGATCCGGCCGACATGATCGAGGTCGCGCTCCTCGGCTGCTGCCATGGCTGGAATATATCTCACTCGGAAACTATTATGTCTTCCGTGGAAACCAGTTGGCGCACGCTGAGCCTTGCCGCCCTCGCCCCGATCGCGTGGGGATCGGGCTACTACGTCACCGAGACGTTCCTCCCGCCGGACCGACCGCTGTTCGGCGCGATGGTCCGGGCGCTGCCGTTCGGACTCCTCCTGCTGGCCTTCCGGCCCCGGCTCCCGCACGGCATCTGGTGGTGGCGCGCGCTGGTCCTCGGCACGCTCAACATCGGGGCGTTCTTCGCGCTGATCTTCGTGGCGGCGTACCGCCTGCCCGGCGGCATGGCCGCCACGCTGACCGCCACCGCACCGATCATGATCATGCTGATCGCCTGGGCCCTGGTGCGCGAGCGGCCCCAGGTCGCCTCGCTCGCGGGTGCCGCGGTCGGCGCCGTCGGCGTCGCGCTGCTGGTGCTGCGCGCGGACTTCACGGTCGACCCGGTCGGCGTCGCCGCGTCGTTCGGCGCCGTCGCCATGTCCTCGCTCGGCTTCGTCCTCGTGAAGCGCTGGACGCCACCGGTCGACCTGCTCACCTTCACCGCCTGGCAGCTGGTCGCCGGCGGGCTGGTGCTGCTGCCGATCGCGCTGATCGTCGAGGGCGCCCCGCCGCCGCTGGACGTCTCCGCCGCGGGCGGGTTCCTCTACCTCGGCCTCGCCGCGACGATCCTGGCGTACGTCGTGTGGTTCCGCGGCCTGCGCAGGCTGCCGGCGGCGGCCGTCTCACTGGTCGGCCTGCTCAACCCGGTCTCCGGCACGATCATCGGCATCGCACTCGCGGGCGAGGCGTTCGGCGCCACCCAGGCGCTCGGCATGCTGCTGGTCCTCGGCGGCATCGTCGCCGGCCAGCCGGCGGTCATCTCGAAGCTCCGCCGCACCCCTCGGGCGTCAGCCGATCGTCACCCGGATCTCGTTGGACTGGAGTCCGCTGTCGGAGTCGACGACGCGGAACCGGTTGGGTCCCGGCTGGCTGGTCTGCACGGGGATCTGGAACGCCTCGCCGCTCACGGAGCCGGTCGCCGGGAAGTCCTGCCATGACCCGTCCTGGAACCGCTGCACCGTGAGGATCGCGCCCTCGCCGCCGGGGTAGACGCCGGTCAGGTTGAACTGCTCCATCGGTGCCGCCTGCGTCGTGGACGACGACAGCGAGATCTGCTTGCGCGAGGACTTCGTCGCGGTCGGCTTGTTGCTCGGGGTGCTCGAGGCGGTGGACGACGACTCGTCCTCCGGAGCGAGCGTGATCTGCGGGGCGGTCTCGGTCGGCGTCTTCTGCGGCCTCGGCAGGTACATCGACCGTCCGCCACTCGAGCTGCCGCTGTCGCTCCCACCGTCCAGGCCGAGCACCTTGGTGCCGGCCAGCACGACGAGCCCGAGGATCAACCCGACGGCGACCGTGACCCCGATGAGGGCAGCCAGACCTGCGGCGATCGGGTGCTCGGGACCCTCGGGCAGCTGCTCGGACATGGACCCATTGTTGCTCAGCGCGGCGTCAGCACCACGTCGGGGATCTCGCGCTCGGTCCACCCCGTGCTCAGAGGCCCCGCTTCCAGACGATCTCCTCGTGCAGCTTGCGGCTGCGCCAGCCGTCCGGCGTCCGCACGAGCGTGTGGTGGTAGAGCCCGCCGAACTCGACGACCCTCTCGCCCCCCTGGCCGCCCTCCCCGTCGGACACCGTCATCGGCATCGGGTTGTGGAAGTACGCCGTGGCAACCGCCTCGTCGCCGCTCCGCCCGTCCTCGGGGAACGTGATCGCGACCTGGGCGAGGGAGTGCATCCGCTTCGGGAAGAACGCCGGCAGCACCTCGGCCAGCCAGCTCTTCACGGAGGGGTAGGTGTCGGCGATGCCGCCGGACTCGGTGTAGTCGATCTCGGCATCCGGGGTGAAGACGCTGTCGAGCAGGTCCCACTCCCCCGTGTCGATGCCGCGGGTGTACCGGATGAGCACACCCTCGATCTCCATCCGGTCGCTGATCTCCTGGAGGTCCACGGTCGAACTCTGGCACAAAACTGGAACACGTTCTAGTGTGAGCGCATGCGATTCAGCTACGCCGAGGCGATGACGCAGGCGACGTACTACGCACCACTCGCCCAGGCGGCGGAGGCGGCCGGCTACACGAGCATGACGGTGGCCGACAGCGTGATCTACCCGCAGGACTCCGACTCGAAGTACCCCTACACCGACACCGGCGACCGGGAGTTCCTCGACGGCAAGGAGTTCATCGAGACCATGGTGCTGTGCGCACACCTGTTCGCGCACACCACGACGCTGCGATTGACGCCGTTCGTCCTCAAGCTCCCGATCCGCCCGCCGGTGCTGGTCGCCAAGCAGGCCTCGTCCCTGGCCTTCCTCTCGAACAACCGACTCGGGCTGGGCGTCGGCATCTCGCCGTGGCCCGAGGACTTCGATGCGATGGGCGTCGACTGGGCCAGGCGCGGCAAGCGGATGGACGAGTGCATGGACATCCTGCGCGGCCTGACGACCGGCGAGTTCTTCGACTACCACGGCGACTTCTACGACGTCGACGCGCTGAAGCAGTGCCCCGGCGCGACGGAGAAGATCCCGCTCCTCGTGGGCGGGCACGCGGACGCGGCGCTGCGCCGCGCGGTGGTCAAGGGCGACGGCTGGATGCACGCCGGCGGCGACGGCGAGGAGCTCGACCGGCTGCTGAGCCGCCTGGCGGAGATCCGCGCGGAGGAGGGCGACACCCGTGACGACTTCGAGGTGCACGTGATCTCGTACGACGCCTACACCCTCGACGGCATCAAGCGCCTCGAGGACAAGGGCGTGACCGACTGCATCGTCGGGTTCCGGGTGCCGTACATCAAGGGCCCGGACACCGAGCCGCTCGAGAAGAAGGTCGAGCACCTCGAGAAGTACGCCGAGCAGATCATCCACAAGCTCTGATGTCCGACCTGACGAAGCCGCTCCAGGACGCCATCGCCGAGGCCGAGAAGCTGATCGAGGGCGCCCCCTTCATCCGCACCGAGCAGGACCTGCTCGAGGGCTACGACTATCTCGCCGGCCGGATCCGGATGGCCATGCAGATGGCCTTCGACCACGACCTCGACCGGCCGGTGTTCATCAACCCCACCCACCAGTACTCCCGCCAGGGACTGGACAACCCGGACGCGATCTACTTCAACGCCTACCTCGAGGAGGGTGTCGAGTACGTCGTCCGCGGGGTGCGCGGCACCAGCGCCGACCTGTCCTTCCAGGTCATGGGCGGGGCGTACACCGCGGACTCGGCCGCGACCTCGATGCTCGCCTTCGACGACCGCGAGCTCGACATCGAGGACGACGGGTCGTTCGAGTTCACCTACGTCGCCGAGCCTGGCGCGAAGACGATGATCGTGCGCGAGGTCTTCAACGACTGGGACACCGAGACCCGTGGCCGGCTCTGGATCGAGCGCACCGACACGGTCGGCGTCGCCGCGAAGCCGCTGACCCGCGAGCGGCTTGCGCGGAGGTACGAGGTCGCCGCGAAGCTGCTCACGGGCTCCATCCAGACGTGGTTCGCCTTCCCGCAGTTCTTCGAGCGCAAGGAGCCGGTCAACCGGCCGACCGCACCGCAGTCGACCCCCGGCGGGCTCTCCTCGCAGCGCTCCTCGATCGGGCACTACGAGCTCGCCGACGACGAGGCGCTGATCGTCACGGTTCCCGAGTGCACCGACTGCTCGTACCAAGCCATCCAGATCGGGTCGGACTGGTACATCTCGACCGACTACGAGACCCACCAGACCTCGCTCACCAAGGCGCAGGCGGTCGTCGACCCGGACGGGAAGATGCGGTTCGTGATCTCGGAGCAGAACCCCGGTGTCGCCAACTGGCTCGAGTGCCTCGGCCACCGCACCGGCTCGCTGATGCTGCGTTGGCAGCGCATCGAGCGCGACCTCGGCCCCGACGACGGCCCGGTCACCGAGGTGGTCAAGGTCGCCGACGTGCCCGACAAGCTCCTGTACTTCACCCCCATCACCACCGAGGAGTACGCCGCGCGGATCGCCGCGCGACAGCGCGCGGTGGCCCGAAGGATGATCAGCTGACGGATTCCACGCGGCGGGCGGCTCAGACCTTCGACAGGATGCCCGCATCGACCGGGAGTGCCACACCCGTGATGTAGCGCGCCTCGTCCGAAGCGAGGAAAAGGACGGCGTTGGAGACGTCGCGTGGCTCGACCCACGGCACCGGCAGCGCGTTCGTCGCGGTCGAGACGTCGACGATGTCCTCGCGGCCGGGAGACTCGAGGTCGGGCCGGAACATGCGGAAGATCTCGTCGTTCATGATCATCGGCGTGTCCACCTGGGTCGGGTTGACGCTGTTGACCCGGATCCAGTGCGGCGCCAGCTCGTTGGCGAAGCTCCGCATCAGGCCGGTCACGCCGTGCTTGGCGGCCACGTAGTGGGCGAGGTTCGGCGTGCCCTGCAGACCGGCGGCCGAGCTCGCCAGGACGACCGAGCCGCCGCGACCTGCGGCGATCAGGTGCGGAACCGCGGCCTTGACCGTGTGCCAGGTGCCGGTGAGGTTGATGTCGATCATCTCCTGCCAGGCGGCCTCGGAGATCTCGTGTCCCGGCGCATAGCTCGCGATGCCGGCGTTGGCCACCACGATGTCGAGCCCACCCAGGCTCTCGATCCCGGCCCCCAGCTGGCGGTCCAGCACGTCGAAGTCACGGACGTCGACCTCGGCTGCGTGGACCCGGCCGCCCGCGGCCCGCACCAGCTCGCAGGTCTCCTCGAGGTCATCGCGACTCGCCATGTCGTAGCTCACGGAGGCGACCGGGGCGCAGATGTCGAAGGCGATGATCGACGCGCCCTCCTCGGCCAGCCGTACCGCGTGGCTGCGCCCTTGTCCCCGGCCCGCGCCGGTCACCAGAGCGACCTTCCCCTCCACTCGTCCCATGCTCGAGCCTCCTTCGTCAGCGGACGCCCACGATCGCCTCGGCGATCGAGAGGTATCGGTCGAGCAGCGGGTCGAAGCTCAGCGGAGCCTCGGGGCGGTACCACGTGGCCACGCCGGCGCACATCGAGGTGATGGCCCGGGCCGCGTCACCCGGGTAGGGCGTGTCGAAGACACCGCTCGACACTCCGAGGTCGATGACCCCGTCGAGCATCACCTGCAGCTCGTCGCGCCGCTCGAGGTACTTGCGGCGGTTGCCCGGCTCCAGGCTGCGCAGCTCGCTCGTGGAGACGATCGCGCCCTTGCGCCGGTACACGTGGAACAGCAGCATGCTCGACACCAGGGCGTCGAACTGCGCACGCGGGTCGTCCGCGGCCTCCGCGACCGCGAACCGGCTCCGCTCGATCAGCTCGTCGACGATCACGGTCATCAGGTCGAAGAGGATGTCCTGCTTCGACTTGTAGTGGTGATAGATCCCGGGCACGGACAGCCCGGAGCGGTCGGCCAGCTGGCGCGTGGTCGTCCCGTGGTAGCCCTTCTCGGCGAACACGTCGAGGGCGGCGCTCAGCACCCGCGGCAGGTCCTGCTCGTGGTAGATGCGCCAGTCCTCGTACGCGTCCGTGGGCAGGACCGTCGAGGCGACATCCGAACCGTTGCGCTTGTTGGCGAAGTCGATCATCCACTTCAAGGCCTCGACGTCGTCGACGGCGCCCATGCTCGCGACCCGCCGCGGTGCCGCGCCCTGCAGGATGCGCTTGATGGGCACCTCGAGGCGCTTGCCCGTGCGTGTGTGGGGCAGGCGCGGGACCACGATGATCTCGTCGGGGACATGACGGCGGGAGGTGCGCCCCGCGATCGTCTCGACGATCCGCGAACGCAGCTCGGCCTCGTCCCCGACCGGGTCCACCACGACGAACAACGGCATCCAGTAGCCGCGCTTCGGGGAGCTCCACCCCCACCACCAGGCTGTCCGTCACCTCGGGCAGCGACTCGACGGCCTCGTAGATCTCGGCGCTGCCCAGCCTGACGCCGTTGCGGTTGAGCGTCGAGTCGGTACGCCCGTGGATCACGATGGTCCCGCGCTCGGTGACGGTGATCGAGTCCCCGTGTCGCCACACCCCCGGGAACACGTCGAAGTACGCGTCGCGGTAGCGCTCGCCCTCGGGGTCGTCCCAGAACGCGATCGGCATCGACGGCATCGGCCGGGTGATGACCATCTCGCCGGTCTCGCCGTCGGGCAGCCGATTGCCCTTGTCGTCCCAGACCTCGAGGGCGACGCCGAGCGCCGGCCCACTGATCTCCCCGTCGTACACGGGCAGGTTCGGGGCGCTGGCGACGAAGATGCCGACGATGTCGGTGCCGCCGCTCATCGAGCCGACCTGGAGATCCCGACCGACATGGTCTCGAACCCACTGGTTGCTGCTGGCCGGCAGCACCGAGCCGGTGACACCGATCAGCTGGAGTGCCGACAGATCGAGGTCGCGGCCGGGCTCGACGCCGTCGCGGGCGCTGGCCTGGAGATAGCCCGGACTGGTGCCGAACACGGTGACGCCCAGGTCCTGCACCACCCGCCACAGCAACCCGGTGTCCGGGTGCGTCGGGCTGCCGTCGAAGAGAACGATGGTCGCACCGTGCAGCAGCCCGCAGATCTGGGCGTTCCACATCATCCAGTTGGGCGTGGTGAACCAGAAGAAGACGTCGTCCTCGCCGAGGTCCATGTGGAAGCCGGGCGAGACCAGCTGTTCGAGCAGCGCCCCTCCGTGGCCGTGGACGATTCCCTTGGGTCGCCCGGTCGTTCCCGAGGTGAACAGCACCCACAGCGGATGGTCGAACGGCACGTTGATCGCGGCGTTCACCGGCTTGCTGAAGCGGTGGAGCTGTTCCCACGTGATGTCGCACGGAGTGGTGTCGTCCCGTAACACGCCACCGGTCTCGATCGAGACGACGAGCGCATCGACCGGGAGCAGCACACGCAGCTCGGCCACGGCCTCACGACGATCCTGCTGCAACCCCTTGAACAGGTAGCCCGTGCCCGCGATGAAGACGGTCGGGTCGAGCTGCCCCAGGCGGTCCATCGCCGCGGCCGGCGCGTAGTCCATACCGGTCTGGGACCACACCGCCCCCAGGGTGGCGGACGCGAGGAAGGCGACGACACCCTCGATGCAGTTCGGCAGGTAGGCGACCACGCGATCGCCCTCACCGACACCCCGGTCGGCCAGGCCACCGGCCACCGCCGCCACCTGCTCCCGGAGCTGCCCGAAGGTGATCGACTCACGATGCCCGTCGTCTCGCACCAGGACGATGGCCGTCCGGTCCGCCGCCCCGTTCTTGAGCATCTCGCGGGCGAAGTTCATCGACGAGCCCTGGAACCACCGCGCGCCCGGCATCTCGTGCGCCGAGAGGACCTCGGTGGCCTTCGCCCCGAAGTCGACACCGAAGTACCTCGCCACCGACTCCCAGAACCGCGCTGGCTCCGAGGCCGACCACGCCTGCAGCTCGCGGTAGTCGCGCGGGTCGGCGAGCGTGACGATCCCTTCGGTCCCGAGCCATCGGGCGAAGTCGACCACCCGGGAGCCGTCGATCTGCTCCGCCGTGGGAGCCCATCCAGGTTCACCGCTCACGTCCGCACCTCCGCTCTCACTCCGGTACCTCGCCGTCTCGCTGGTCATCGGCGGTTCGGCAGCAGCGAGCCACGGGTGATCACGACATCGATCGCAACGGCAAGGATAAGGACGCCTCCGGTCGCGAAGCTCTGAACCTCGGTGGACAAGCCCAGGAGCTGGACACCGTTGTTGATGGACCCGATCACCAGCGCACCGAGCAGCGCGGCCCACACGGTGCCGCGGCCACCGAAGAGACTGGCGCCACCGACGACGGCGGCCGCGATCGCGTTGAGCATGAGTGGCCCGCCTCCCGAGGAGTTGGAGACGGCCAGGAGCCGGGACGCCTCGACGATGCCGGCGACCGCGGCGCAGACCCCGAGCACCAGGAACGAGTAGACGACCATGCGGGAGACGGGGATACCAGCCCGCTGGGCTGCCTCCCGGTTGCCGCCGACGGCGTACAGGTGGGTGCCGTAGCGGGTCCGGCTGGTGAAGTACCAACCGATGAGGAGCATGCCGACCAGGATCAGCACCGGGAGCGGGAGTCCGCGGCCCTCGCTCAGGACCGCGACGGCTCCGAAGACCGCGGCACCGCTGACGACCGCCGGCACCCCCAGCCACAGCAGGGCGGACGAGGTCGCCGAGGCGCCGCGCCTCCGGTGGCTGCGATAGCGCGCCACGCAGAAGAGCAGCCATCCGACACCGGCGATCGCAAAGCTCCATCCCGCCGGGACGTAGGTCGAGGAGATCTTGGCGTAGTCGGTGCCACCGATGTTGATCGCGAACTCCGGCGGCAGCACGACCAGCAGGAGTCCTTGGAGGATGACCATGCCGCCCAGCGTCACGATCAGCGAGGGCACCCCGAAGATGATGACCAGAGCCTCGGCGAGCACGAAGAGCAGACCGACGACGACGCCACCGCCGATGGCGACCCACAGCGGCCAGTCGCTCTTGATGGCCAGCTGGGCGGTGACCGTCGCACACACTCCCGACAGCATGGCCGACGACAGGTCGATCTCACCGACGAGCAGCACGAACACCACGCCGAGCGCCAGGATCGCGGTCGTGACGATCTGCAGCGTGAGGTTGGTGATGTTGGTCGTGGTGAGGTACGCCGATTTCTGGGAGTAGAAGTAGAGCCAGATCAGTCCGAGGACGATCAGGACGGGGATGCTGCGGTACGGACCGCTGAGGCCCGCGACGATGCGCCCGCGCAGCGGCGTGGGCAGGTCGCCCGGAGAGGCCACGGACACGGGCACCGCCGACTGCTGGACACTCATCGGTCTCCCTCACTGGGTCGGGGGGCGTCATGGGCTCCGGTGATCGCGGCGACCAGGTCGCCCGAGGAGTACTGGCCGCGCGCGAACTCGGCCACCTTGCTGCCGAGCCGCATGACCACGATGCGGTCCGCCACCTCCTGGACGTCCTTGAGGTCGTGCGAGATGACCAGGACCCCTCTGTTCTGCGACCTGAGGCGGACGATCAGCTCGAGCACCTCGGTGCGCTGCGAGACCCCCAGGGCGGCGGTCGGCTCGTCCAGGAGGACGAGGCTCGGGTCCGAGATCAGCGCACGGCCGATGGCGATGCCTTGACGCTGCCCGCCCGAGAGCCCGCCGACGGGCGTGCTCATCGAGCGAACCCGGACGGCGAGGCTGTCGAGCACGGTGCGCGCCGCCGCCTCCATGCGGTGCCGGTCGAGCGGCCGGCCGCGCAGGAGACTGCCGGTCAGCTCCTGACCGAGGAAGACGTTGCGAACCGCGTCCAGGTTGTCGCACAGCGACAGGTCCTGGTAGACGGTGTGGATGCCGGCGGACTGCGCGGCTCGAGGCGTCTCGAGTCGTACCGGCTCACCGCCCACCCGGACTTCACCCGAGTCGGGGTGCTCCACGCCGGAGATGACCTTGACCAGTGTCGACTTCCCGGCTCCGTTGTCCCCGACGAGGCCGACGACCTCGCCGCGGTACAGCTCGAGGTCGACCTCGTGCAGCGCTCGAACGCCACCGAAGTACTTGGAGACGCCGCTGAGCTCGAGCAACAGCTCACCGCGGGTCGCGGGCACGGCGCTGGCGTCCGCAGCCACCTCAGGCATGGGTCTTCCTCTCGTGGTGCGGGGTGGCCGCCCGGTGGGCGGCCACCCCGGATCGTGGTGGGTCAGCCGACCTTTGCCTTGCACGTGGGAGTGTCGGCAGCGGGACCACCGTCACAGATCTGCTCCCACGTGAAGATCCCGAGGTCGACGGCCTGCTGCACGACCTCGCCCGGGTCCTTCCCGTCCTCGAGGTGGATCAGCGTGGTGTCCAGCTTCGCGGTCGGGATGTCGTCGGTGCCGTTGTTGACCGAGTCCTTGACGAGGTCGGACGGCGGGTCCTCGCCGTTGATCGCGGCCAACGCGATCTTCGCGGCCGCATCAGCCTCCACGGAGAAGGCCTTGAGCACGTCGTCCTGCTGGTCGCCGGTCAGCATGTACTGCAAGCCGGTGAGCTCGGGGTTCTGACCGCCGTACACCGGGATCTCGACGCTCTTGCCCTGCAGGGCCGCGATGATGCCGGACGCGTTGCCGTCGTAGAACCCGAGGAACACGTCGATCTGGTTCTGGGTCTTCGTCAGGCACTGCTCGGCGGCCTGCTGCGCGTTGTCGGGCGCCCAGTCCTTGATGTAGTCCTCACAGACGACCTGCACGGTGCCGTCGTCGATGAGGGGCTGCAGGACCTCGTTCTGGCCGCGCAGCATCTCGGTCGTGTACACGTCGCCCTTGTTGCCGTACTGCCGGGCCAGGTCGACCGTGCCGTCGCCGAAGGCGCCGGCATCGACCTGGCTCTTGAAGTACTCGCCCTGCTGGAGTCCGACCTTGTACGGGTCGAAGATCACCTGTGCATACATCGGACCGTTGAGCGGCGGGTTCTCGTAGCCGATCACCGGGACGTTGGCGGCGCCGGCTGCCTGGAGCAGGCCGGCGCTCGTGTTGGGGTCCGCGGCCACGACGACCAGGGCCTTGGCCCCGGCAGAGATCGCCGCGTTCGCCTGGGACAGCTGGGTGGCCGAGTCCCCTCCGCCGTTGACGAACTTGACCTCGATGTCGGGGTCCAGCGCCTCGAGCGCCTTCTTGAAGTCAGGCCCGTCCTGCTCGATGTAGCGGGTCGGCGTCGTGTTGGGCGCCATGAAGTAGACGAGCTGCTTGCCGCCCGAGGACGAGCCGCCATCCGAGTCTCCATCGTCCCCGCCACAGGCGGCCGCCACCAGGCTGAGCCCGCAGAGGATCGCCACCATGCCGACGGCCGACCCCCTCCTCTTGCTGCTGACCTTCATCACTTCTCCTTTGACGATGCACCCCGGACCTCGTGGTCCGGGTGTGAGTGAGTGCTGTGATGGCAGCCCTCATCGGATGACCGTGCGCGGCTGGTTGGAGCGCGCCGTTCACGGCCGGTGGTGCAGAGCCCCGAGAGACCCGTGGGGACCTGACGCCGCAGCGTCAGGACGGTGAGATCCCGGCCTGGTCGGCGGTGATCTGTAGTGCCAGGTGCTTGGAGTAGATGCGGACCCAGGCGAGCGGGCCGCCCATGTACCAGAACCCGTCCTGGCCGGTGCGGCGGTAGAGGCCTCCGATCTCCCCGTCCGCCCCGACGCCCAGGACGAGCGGCAGCTTGTCGGCCACCTCATTGCCGAACAGCCGCCGCGCCGTCTCGCGCATGTTGGAGTAGCCGGTGGCCAGCACGACGAGGTCGGCGTCCAGCTCGCGACCGTCCGCAAGCCTGATCCCCGACTCGGTGAACTCCGCGAGGCCGGAGCCCTGGGCCAGCGCGATCCGGCCGGTGGCGATCAACCCGGACGCGCCGACGTCGATGTAGTAGCCGCCGCCCTTGGCCAGGGCGAAACCCATCAGGCCGGTGCCGTCGGGGCCGTCGTTGAGCTTGAAGCCGACCGCCTCGAGCGAGGAGAGGAGCGCGGCGTCCTTCTCGGCGGTGTCCTTGACTCCCTGCTTGGCGGCTTCGAGCACGAGCGGCCAGGGAAAGGCGCTGGCCAGGAGGTCCGAGTACTCCGTCGGGGGGCCGGCCTCGGTGAAGTTGGCGCCGAAGATCGCCGGGATCCCGTGCACCTGACTGATGATGTGGGTCGAGGACCGCTGCACCAGGGTGACGTCGGCGCCTGCCTCGTAGAGATCCTGCGCGATGTCGTGGCCGCTGTTGCACGCCCCGACCACGACGGCCTTCCTGCCCGACCAGTCACCGCCGGAACCGTGCCGGCTGGAGTGGTAGACGGTGCCCTCGAACCGGTCCCTCCCGGGGAAGTCGGGCACGTTGGGCTCGCCGGCCGCTCCGGTGGCGAGGACGACGTCGCGCGTCGTGATCGTGCGTTCGCCCTGCGGCGTCTGCACCGTCAACGTCCACCGGCGCGAGGCCTCGTCGTACGCCGCAGCCGTCATGTCCGCCGAGCACCAGACGTTGAGCTCCATGGCCTGCGCGTAGAACTCGAACCAGTCGGCGATCTTGTCCTTCGCCGAGTAGATCGGCCACGACTGCGGGAACGGCAGGTAGGGCAGGTGGTCCGCCCACACCGGGTCGTGCAGCACGAGGGAGTGGTAGCGCTTGCGCCAGCCGTCGCCGATCCGGCCGCTCTTCTCGAGGACCAGCGCGTCCACGCCCATGAGGCGGAGGTTGGCCGCGAGTGCGAGACCGCCCTGACCGGCACCCAGGACGACCACCTCCGGATCCCGGTCACGGTACGCCGCGGATGCCTCTCGCTGGTCCTTCCAGTTGCGCTGGGTGGTGGCGCCGACCTCGTGCCGGGGACCCGTCGGCCGGCGCGCGCCGAGCGCGCGCTCGTGCCCCTTCAGGTCCTCCATCCCGGTCATCACGGTCCAGGCGCTCCACACACCGTCGACCTCTCGGATGCGCGCGACACCGCGGCACCACGCCTGCGGCGTCTGGAAGGTGAAGAAGCCCTCGATCGTGCCGCCGCCGTCGTCCTCCGCGACGAACCGCGGACCGAAGTCGGTGACCACGGTGAGGTCGGTGACGCCGGCGCGCTTCAGGTGGTCGTCCAGCAGGCCCGAGATCCGCTCGGTGCCGTGGTAGGTCCCGAGGTCCCAGCTCAGCGCCAGCAGGTCGCGCCACCAGCAGTCGGCGTCGAGCAGGTCCAGCACTGCGGCCCCGTCCCCGTCCTGCATCGCCTTCCCGAACGCGTCCGACCAGCTCCGGAACGCGGCCGCCACCTGACCCGGCGACGACTCCACTCCAACCGTCACGGCAACCCTCTCTGGCTCCACGGCGGTTGAACACTGCGGCTGATCAACCGACCGAGCGATCGCTCGGTTGCGAGAGTGTTGCACACGTCACAACGCCTGGGAAGCCCTCTCCAGAGGGAACTTCGGCCCGCTCCCCCGGCGGATCTGCCCCGCGGGGAGCGCACCGCTCGACCAAAACTGAAACAGGTTCTACTCTGGGCGCGTGACCACAGAGCTTGGATACGCCGACTCCCACGACACCTCGATCGAGGAGCGGTACGCCGCCGTACCGCTGCTGAGCGGAAAGGTCCTGGTCGTCTCCGGCATCGGCCCGGGCCTGGGCCGCTCGCTGGCCGAGGAGGCCGCGAGGATGGGCGCGGACCTGGTCATCGCCAGCCGCACCGAGTCCCGGCTCCTCGAGCTGCAGGCGGAGCTCGAGGGCCACGGCGGCAAGGTGGTCAGCGTGGTCGCCGACGTGACGGACGAGGACTCGCGGGTCAACCTGCGGGACCGGACCCTGGAGGCGTTCGGCCGCGTCGACTGTGTCATCAACAACGCCTTCACGATCCCGCCGATGGACCCGATCACCCAGATCGAGCCCCGCAAGCTCGCGAAGGTCAACGAGACCAACGTGTTCGCGCCGTTGCGTCTCTCGGCGCTGTTCGCCGACGCGCTCGCGGAGAGCAAGGGCTCGATCATCATGCTCAACTCCTGCGTGGTGTTCTCCTCGCAGCCCGAGTACGCCGGCTACAAGCTGTCCAAGGGCACCCTCGAGCACCTCGCCTCCTCGCTGGCCACCGAGCTCGGACCGCGCGGGATCCGCGTGAACAGCGTCGCGCCGTCGTACATCTACGAGGACGTCAACCGCGGCTACTTCGACTTCCTGGCGGCCGTCGAGGAGAAGACCCATGAGCAGGTGTACGCCGAGAAGGCGGCGCCGACCGACCTGAAGCGACTGGCCTCCCCGCGGGAGGTCGCCCGGGCCGCGCTGTTCCTCGCCTCCGACCTCGCATCGGCCGTCACCGGCCAGATGCTGACGGTCGACTGCGGCGAGTTCCACGACTGACATGTCCGACAACGTCATGACCCGGGAGCGCCCGGACGTCGGCAGCTACGAGGACATCGTGGCCGCCGCCGTCCGGACCACGGGCATGAGCGACTTCGGCGACGGCGCCCACGAGGAGGGCCTGCGGGTGCTCACCGAGGACCTGTCGTCGGCGGAGGCCGGGCTGACCCCGCGGGGCAACTACTTCCAGCGCTCCGAGGTCAAGAGCGCGCTGGTCGGCGTGCTGCTGACCCAGGCGCAGTTCGCCGCCCATCCCGAGCACCGCGACGTGCCGATCGAGCGGCCCGTCTTCGTGATGGGCCTGCCGCGGACGGGGACGACGGCGCTGCACCGGCTGCTGCACGCGGACCCGATGGCGCAGGGCCTGGAGATGTGGCTGACGCAGTACCCGCAGCCGCGGCCGCCGCGCGAGACCTGGGTGTCCGACCCGATCTTCGGCGCCATGCAGCAGGCGTTCTCGGCGCACCACGTCGAGTCGCCCAAGTTCATGGGGATCCACTACATGGACGCGACCACCGTCGAGGAGTGCTGGCGGCTGCTGCGGCAGACCGGCAAGTCGAACTCCTACGAGTCGCTCGCCAACGTCCCGCGCTACACCGCATGGCTGCGGGCGCAGGACTGGACCGACGCGTACGCCCGGCACAAGGAGAACCTCCAGCTCGTCGGGCTCAACGACCCCGAGAAGCGCTGGGTGCTCAAGAACCCCTCGCACATGACGGCGCTCGACGCGCTGATGACGGTCTATCCCGACGCGCTGATCGTCTACACGCACCGCGACCCGGTCGTCTGCATCGCGTCGTCGTGCTCGCTCTCGGCGGAGACGACCGACGGGCACTCGACGACGTACGTCGGGCGCACGATCGGCGAGACCCAGCTGGACCTGTGGTCGCGGGCCTACCACGCGTTCCACGACGCGCGGCCGCGCTACGACGCCGACCAGTTCGTCGACGTCGCGTTCTCGGACCTGCGCTCCGACCCGCTCGGCGTCGCGCGCGGGGTCTACGAGACGTTCGGCCTGGACTGGACCCCCGAGGTCGAGGTCGCGATCACCGAGCTGGACGCGGAGTCGAGGTCCGGGAAGGCCGCGCCCTCGCACTCGTACACGCTCGACGACTACGGCCTGACCGAAGCCCAGGTCCGTGCCGCCTTCGACCGATAGGACACTGATGAAGAAGCGCGTGGTCGTCTGGGGAACCGGCGTCGTCGGCTCGATGGTGATCGCCGAGATCCTCGACCACCCGGCGTTCGAGCTGGTCGGGGTCGGCGTCACCCGCTCCGAGCGCGCGGGGCAGGACGTCGGGACCCTGATCGGCGTGCCTCCCACCGGCATCGTGACGACGACGTCGGTCGACGAGCTCATCGCCCTGGAGCCGGACGCGCTGGCGCACTACGGCCCGACGGCGCAGTACGCCGACGAGAACATCCGCGTGATCTCGGCGTTCCTGCGCGCCGGCATCGACGTCTGCTCGACCGCGATGACGCCGTGGGTGTGGCCGGACCTGAAGCAGGTCCCGGGCGACTGGCGCGACCCGATCACGGCCGCCTGCGAGGAGGGCGGAGCCAGCTGCTTCACGACCGGCATCGACCCGGGCTTCGCGAACGACCTCTTCCCGCTGACGCTGATGGGGCTGTGCGGCCGGGTCGACTCGGTGCGCGCGTCGGAGCTGCTCGACTACACCGACTACGAGGGCGACTACGAGGACGAGATGGGCATCGGCCGGCCGCCGGGGTTCACGCCCCTGCTGGAGATCCCCGAGCTGCTGATCATGGCGTGGGGCGCGACGGTGCCGATGATCGCGCACGCCGCCGGCATCGAGCTCGACGACATCACCACGACCTGGGAGAAGTGGGTGACGCCCACCGACCGCAAGACCGCCAAGGGCGTGATCGAGGCCGGGAACGTCGCCGCCATCCGCTTCACGATCAACGGCGTGTACGCCGGGCGTGAGGTGATCACCCTCGAGCACGTCAACCGGATCGGGCTGGACGCCGCCCCCGACTGGCCCGCCGGCTCGGCGGACGACGTATACCGCGTCGACATCGCCGGCTCACCCTCGATCAGCCAGGAGACGGCGTTCCGCTTCACCGACGGCTCGGGCCGAGCGCCGGCCGTGGCCGGGTGCCTCGCGACCGGCCTGCGCGCGCTGAACGCGGTGCCGTACGTGAACGACCTGCCCGCCGGCTGGGTCACCGCCCTCGACCTGCCGCTGGTCCCGGGCGTCGGCACGATCAGGTAGCCAGCCACTCCCGGACGCGGTCGAACGTCTGCGGTCCGGCGTCCTGGAGCACGCCCGCGGCCAGGTCGGCGATCGTGACGGCTCGCAGCGACTCGCGCCACGCCTGCTCTGCCAGCTGCATGACGCGGTTGACGCCGCACGGGCGCTGGCAGACCTGGGGGCTGGCCGGGAGCGGCCCGTTCTGCCGGATCTCGGTGCAGCGGAACGCGGGCTCGCGGCCCTCGATCGCCTGGACGACGTCCAGCACGGTGATCTCGTCACCGGGCCGGGTCAGCAGGTAGCCGCCGACCCGTCCTTCCGTCGAGGTGACCAGGCCGGCGCGCGACAGCTGCTGGAGGTGCTTGGCGAGGTAGGTCCGCGAGATGCCGTGGAACTCCGCGAGCCGCTGGGTCGGCACCGGTCCCTCGGCCTGGCTGAGCACGACGCAGCAGTGCACGGCCCACTCGACACCGCCGGACAGCTTCATGCCGGCCATCCTACGCGAATTCGTGGATGACAAGTATCCGAGTTAGTGATCTAATCGTGGATAGAAGGTATCCGAGTTACAGAACAGAGGAGCAGACCATGAAGATCGCCATTGCCGGCGCCACGGGCCGGATCGGCGCCCAGCTCGCCGCCCTTGCCCGCTCGCAGGGCCACGACGTCGTCGAGATCGCCCGCGAGACCGGCTTCGACCTGCTGGCCCCGGTCGGCCTCGAGGACGCGCTGGCCGGCGCCGACGTCGTCGTCGACGTGACCGCCGCCCCGCTCGAGGTGGCCGGCGACTTCTTCCCCGCCGTCGCCCGCAACCTGGGCGGCGCTGCCGCCGCGGCCGGCGTGCCGCGCACCGTCGTGCTCTCCATCGTGGGCGTGGACAGGAGCCCCGACTACGACTACTACGTCGCCAAGCTCGAGCAGGAGGAGGCGTACCGGGCGACCGCGCCGGGCGTGGTCGTGCTGCGGGCGACGCAGTTCCACGACTTCGCCGGCCAGATGCTGGAGTGGAACACCCAGGACGGCGTCGCGCACATCATCGACGTGCCGACCCAGCCGGTCGACACCCGGGAGATCGTGAAGCTGCTGCTGGAGGTCGCCACCGGGGAGGTCGAGGGCGACGTCGACCTCGCCGGCCCGGAGCAGGAGAACCTCGTCGAGCAGGTACGCCGCCTCGTCGAGCGCGCCGGCTCCGACGTCAAGGTCGAGGCCGTCGACGGCCCGCCGAGCATGATGGGTGGCTCGATGCTGCCCGGTCCGGACGCGCTGCTGCGCGGCCCGAGCTGGGCCGAGTGGCTCGAGCAGGAGGGGTAGGCGGGGAGCGCCGGCGTGGACCACCATCCGGTCCTGGCGCGTTTCGCCCTCGCCGGGCCGGGTTACGGTGGTCCGTGCCCTCGATCCGCCCGCTGGTGCTGCTCGCCGTGCTGTTGGGGCTGTCCGGGGTGTTCGCAGTCACGGCACCGGCGTACGCCGACGACGATCCCCGCGTCGTGCGCGTCGGCACCGAGGGCGTGTACCCGCCGTTCTCCTACCGCGACCCGGACACGAACCAGCTGACCGGCTTCGACATCGAGGTGATGAAGGCGGTCGGCGAGGAGGCCGGCTGGGACCTCCGGTTCGTGGAGGCGCCGTTCGACTCGCTGTTCCCCGCGCTCGACTCCAACCGGATCGACGTCATCGCGAACCAGGTCACGATCACCGGCGAGCGCAAGGCGCGGTACCTGTTCAGCACGCCGTACACGTACTCGCACGGCGTGATCGTCACCGCGAAGGACAACGACGACATCACCTCGCTCGCCGACCTGAAGGGGAGGACGACCGCGCAGACGGCGAGCAGCAACTGGGCGCAGGTGGCGAAGGACGCCGGCGCGAAGGTGCAGTACGTCCAGGACTTCGGCCCCGGGGTGCAGCTCGTGGAGCAGGGCCGGGTCGACGCGATCGTCAACGACAACATCGCGGTGCTCGACTACCTCGCGACGTCAGGCAACGACAAGGTCAAGATCGCGGGGGACGCGGGCCACGACGTGCTGGAGCAGGCGCTGGCCTTCCGGAAGAGCGACCCGCAGCTGCAGCAGGAGGCGGACGACGCGATCGCCGCGCTCACGAAGGACGGCACGCTCGCGAAGATCTCCGAGAAGTACTTCGGCGCCGACGTGACGGTGCAGGGTGGGTCGAAGGACGTCGACGTCAAGGCCTCCGACTCGCGCACGAGGTGGCAGGTCGTCAAGGACACGGCGTGGCCGATGTTCGTGGGGCTGGTGAAGGGCAACATCCCGCTCACGATCTTCAGCTTCGTCATCGGCATGGTGCTCGCCGTCGCGGCGGCGCTCGCGCGGCTGTCGTCGCTCCGCGTGCTCGACTGGATCGCCCGCGCGTACATCTCGGTCATCCGCGGCACCCCCCTCCTGGTGCAGCTGTTCATCGTGTTCTTCGGCCTGCCGGCGATCGGCCTCGACTTCGACCCGTACCCGGCCGCGATCGTCGCGCTCAGCCTCAACGTGGGCGGGTACGCCGCGGAGGTCGTCCGTGGCTCGATCCTGTCGGTCCCGAGCGGGCAGTACGAGGCAGCGACCGTGATCGGCATGGACTACTGGCAGTCGATGCGGCGGATCATCCTGCCGCAGGCTGCGCGGATCGCCGTACCGCCGCTGGGCAACACGCTGCTGTCCCTCATCAAGGACTCAGCCCTCGCCTCGCTGGTGCTGGTGCCCGAGCTGTTCCGGGAGGCGCAGGTGACGGCCGCGGCGACCACGGAGTACCTGCCGCTCTACACGATGGCGGCGCTCTACTTCTGGGTCGTGTGCTACCTCGTCAGCCTGGCGCAGGGTCCGCTCGAACGACGACTGAGCAGGTACGCCACATGACCGACCTGATCGAGGTGCACGGGCTGGAGAAGTCCTTCGGCCCTCACCACGTGCTGCGCGGGGTCGACTTCGCTGCCCCCGCCGGCTCCGTCACCGTGCTGCTCGGCCCCTCCGGCTCGGGCAAGACCACGATCCTGCGGTCGATGAACGTGCTGGCGACCCCCGACGCCGGTGTCGTCCGGATCGGCGACTCCTCGATCGACTTCTCCCGTCCGCCGGACCGCCGCGCGATCAAGTCGCTGCGCGCCCGCAGCGGCATGGTCTTCCAGGCGCACAACCTGTTCCCCCACAAGACCGTCCTCGGCAACCTCATCGAGGGGCCGGTGCAGGTGCAGAAGCGCTCGCCCGACGAGGCGGCCGCCGACGCCCGGGCGCTGCTGGAGCAGGTCGGGCTCTCGGGGCGCGAGGACGCCTACCCCTCGCAGCTCTCCGGAGGACAGCAGCAGCGCGTCGGCATCGCCCGCGCCCTGGCCCTGAAGCCCGAGGTCCTGCTCCTCGACGAGCCCACCTCCGCCCTCGACCCCGAGCTGGTCGGCGAGGTCCTCGCCGTCATCCGCGACCTCGCGGCGGAGAACTGGACACTCGTCATCGTCACCCACGAGGTCCACTTCGCCCAGGACGTCGCCGACCAGGTGCTGTTCCTCGACGAGGGCGTCGTGGCAGAGCGTGGTGGCGCCGAGGTGCTCACCGACCCGCAGGAGGAGCGGACCCGACGGTTCCTGGCCCGGATGCTGGACGCCGGCTGAGCCTCCGGCCTCCTCCGTGGCCCGCTCAGCCGGAGGAGGCGACCTGCTGCTCGACGATCGATCGGGCGTCGGGGTCGACGACCCAGCTGGCGAAGTCGGTGCGCCCGAAGTGCTGGTCCGACGCCCCGGCGCCGGCGGTCTTGTTGCCCAGCGTGAGGTTCCGGCTGTTGCTGACGGCACCCGGGTTCCACACCAGCGAGGTGACCACCCCGTCGACGGTCACTCCCACCGCACCGTCGTCCCGCCAGCAGACCGCCGTGTGCCACGCACCGTCGTCGACGTTGACCGTGGAGGTGATGAGCCGGGCCCCCGTGGTGCCCTTGACCCGGCAGTCGACGGTGCCCTGGGCGGGCGAGACCAGCTGGAGCTTGACCTGCCCCGGGTCGCCGAAGAGCCCCTTCTGCATCAGGTTGCCGCTGTAGCTGCTGGTGTTGGGGATCGGTTGCGACGTGAAGACGATCCCCATCGCGAAGTCCTGCGTGCCGGGGTTGTCGTACCGGCTGTTGGCCGCCGTCCCCAGGGAGGGTGCCCTGGTGAACTCCACGGCGCCGCCGACCTTGCCGGGCACCGACCCGATGCCCTGTCCGGTGAAGGTCACCGGCTGGGTCCCGTCGGCATCGCGGACGACGCCGTTGCTGAGGTCCATGCTCCAGGAGTTGCCCGGCGTCGCCGCGAAGGCCGCAGGCACCACGGACAGCGCGGCTGCAGCCGCGATCGCCACCGCTGTGGCACGAGCCTTGGACATGAGTCGCTCCTGTCGCCGGTAGTGCGGTCCTACACCCCCCACGGCCGTCGGCAGAAGGAGCGGAGGACAGGATCACCACGATTGATGAGACCGGTCAGGGGCGCACCGTCGCCGGCTGCGGGCAGCGCGCGGACCGTCCAGCGCCGGCGCCTGAGACGTCAACGCTGGACGGCGGGGCCCGGTCAGCAGTGGTGGCCGGCCCGGGGTGACCCCGTGCACTGCCCACGGAGTCCCCTCGGGAACGCCCGCCCGGATAGGGACGATCTCGGATCAGGCCAATGGGCATCACGAGCCCGAGATCACGAGCGCTGGTTCAAGAGTAGGCGCCAGCCCACTCACCCGCCCTCGCCCGAACTGGGGAAGTTCCGAGCCCGGCTAGTACCCGCGCGGGCGGGCGGGGGTGTACAGCCAGCGGCGGAACATCCGGTGCAGTCGATCACCCGAGATGCGTTCGCTGAGCCCGATGAAGCCATGTGTGGACGCCCCGCCGTGCCGGTGCAGTCTCGCCCAGCTCCGGAGAATGTCGAAGAAGTGGTCGGTCCCGACGCGCTGCCGCAGGACCTGCAGCGTCATCGCGCCTCGCAGGTAGGCGGGACCGAACAGGTCGGCCGGATCCGAGAGCGCGGCCGGTGCCGGCTTCCAGAGATCTGACTTCGGTCCGTTCTGCCGGTACAGCGCGCGGAACGTCGCGCGTGTCGAGTCTCCGCCGTGGGCGGCCGTCCAGAGCCACTCGGCGTAGGTGGCGAACCCCTCGTTGAGCCAGATGTCGCCCCAGTCGCGGGGCGTCACCGAGTCGCCGTACCACTGGTGGGCGAGCTCGTGGACCAGCACGCCGACGCCCGGGCCGCCCGGGTAGACCGGCCGGTCCTGGGTCTCCAGCGCGTAGCCGACCGACAGCTCGTGCGCGACCATGCCGGTGCTGTCGAAGGGATAGGCGCCGAAGCGGCGCTCCTCCCAGCGCACGATCCGGGGCACGAGGTGGCGCGCCCCGCGCTGCGGCCCGAGGCTTCGCTCGACGAACGACCAGACCGGCAACCGGCGGCCGCCGACGGTGCGCATGGTCGACCGGAACACCCGGTAGTCGCCGATCGAGATCATCGCGAGGTAGCTCGCCATCGGCTCCCCTTGGCGCCACGTCCACGTCGTTCGCGCTCCGTGGCGCGACCGGTCCACCAGGATGCCGTTCGCGACGACCGCCCGGCGGCTCGGGGCGGTGACCTCGAAGGTGTAGCGCGCCTTGTCGCGCGGGGTGTCGTTGTCGAGGAACCAGGTCATCGCACCCACCGGTTCGTTCACCGTGGTCGCCCCGTCGGCGGTGGCGATCCACCCTTCCGACGACCCGTCGGGATCGGTGTGGCTGTGCGGGGTGCCGTGATAGGCGACCCTGGCGGCGAAGGCGCCGCGCACGGGCCGCACCGGCGTGATGACGAGCTCGTGCCCGTGGCGACGGAACGTCGCCTCGCGACCATCGACGCGCACCTGCTCGACCCGGAGCCCCTCGAGGTCCAGGGAGAACGACGACAGGGGGTGACGCGCCCGAGCGGTCAGCCGGGTCGATGCGGAGATCGAGCCGTCCCGCCGGTAGTCCAGCACGATCCGGTAGCGCTGGGCGTCGTAGCCGCCGTTGCCGGCCTGCGGGAACAGCGAGTCGCCCGACCCGGTCGAACCCGGAGCCGGACCGGGCCCGGGCGCCGCTGCGAGAGGACCGGCCGCGCCGCCGACCACCACGGCCGTCGTCACCGCGGCGCACACCATGCCCTTCAGGGACGAGATCGCCGCCATCCAGCGACCCTAGGGGCGGCACCGCGCACGCACAACGGCGTCGTCGCAGCGAGGCCGACAGCCGCCGGATCTTCACCAATTGTGACGTGTCGCGACGATCCGGGCGGTGTGATGATCAACGCGACGACCGACCTGTCGGCCGTGCCACACCTTCATCATCGCGTTCATGCCTGGGGAATCTCGGTCAGCCACGGCAGCGCGGCCCGGTTCGAAGCCACGTTGCACGCCCGTCGGGGACAGCCCCGTGAGTCTTCTCGATCGGGGATGGTCACCCATGTGGAGCAAGCGTCGTCGTGTCCTGGTTGCCACGCTGTCGGCGGGGGTCCTCGCCATCGGTCTCGGATCGACGGCCGGCACGCCGTCGGCCGGGGCGGCACCGTTCAACCTCCACCACCTCAACAAGATCCAGAGCCGGCTGGTCTCCGGCGAGCTGCACGCCGCGCTGAGCGGGCCGGGAGCCTCCACGAACTCCGTCCCCGGCGGCGGCGACGGGGACCAGGACCACGGCGCCGACGGCGCGGCGAACACACCGCCGGACAGCATCGGCCCGAGCGTCGGACAGGGCGGCCTGCCGGCCAACGTGGCGCCCGCCGGCACCGGAGCGTGCAGCCAGCGCTTCGGCAGCAACGTGAAGGTCAACCAGAACTGCCTGAACATCTCGGACCCGGACCTCCAGGGACGCGGTCAGGCCAACAACGAGAGCTTCATCGCGCAGGACCCCTTCGACCGCCGCCACATCATCGCCTCCGACAACGACTACGTCCGCGGTGACGGCACCTGCGGCTCGGCGTACTCCCTGGACGGCGGGCGGTCGTGGAACAACTCCACGGTCCCGGACGTCTTCACCCGGGGCGGCGGGGCCAACGCCCGTCAGTACTGGCAGGCGGGCGGGGACACCTCCGTCGCCTGGGACACGCGCGGCAACGCGTACCTGTCCTGCCAGCTGTTCAACCGCGGCCTGGTCGCGTCGAGCGACCCGGACCAGTCGAGCTCGTTCGTCGTCTTCCGCTCGACGGGGAACAACGGCGCATCGTGGAACTTCCCGGGCCGCTACGTCGCCGCGACCTTCGACCAGCCGGGCACCGCGGGAGTCCTGGAGGACAAGCAGCTGATCGCGGTCGATGCCTCGCGGACCAGCCCGTACCGCGACCGCGTCTACGTCACCTGGACCGAGTTCGCCGCGGACGGGACCGCGTACATCTACGAGGCGTACTCCAGCGACTACGGCGAGACGTTCAGCCCGCGCGTCCTGGTCAGCGCCGACAGCGACCTGTGCCCCACGACGTTCGGCGTGGCGACCCCCCAGGGCCGCTGCAACGAGAACCAGTTCTCCGACCCCTTCGTCGGGCGGGACGGCACCCTGTACGTCACGTGGTCGAACTTCAACAATGCGGTCACGGCCCCCGACAACCGCAACCAGGTGCTGCTGGCCAGGTCGACCGACGGCGGTGCCACGTTCAGCGCGCCCGTCAAGGTCAGCGACTACTACGACCTGCCGGACTGCGACACCTACCAGGGTGACGGCGCGGATCCCGGGCGCGCCTGCGTGCCCGAGAAGGGGTCGTCCACGAAGTCGGTCTTCCGGGCCACGAACTACCCCTCGGGCGCGGTCGACCCGACCAACCCGAACAAGGTCGTCGTGACCGTCGGCTCCTACATCAACCGCAACTCGAACGAGTCCCACGGGTGCACGCCGGCGGGCGTCTCCCCTGACACCGGCCAGGACCTCTACACCGGGGTCAAGACCGGCGGGTGCAACAACGACATCCTGGTCAGCGTCTCCCGCGACCGCGGCGCGTCGTTCACCGGCACCACGACAGACCCGCGGGCGATGACCTCCGTGACCCAGGAGCGCCGGCAGTCCACGACCGACCAGTTCTGGCAGTGGGCGGCGTTCAGCTCCCACGGGACCCTGGCCGTCGACTACTACGACCGGCAGTACGGCTCGGACGAGCGCACCGGCTACTCGGACCTCAGCCTCTCGGGGAGCCGTGACCTCGCCGGGTTCGGGACCACGCGCGTGACGACGAGCTCCATGCCACCCCCGACCCAGTTCCCGGGACCGAACGGCGGCCAGTTCTACGGTGACTACACCGGGCTCACCGTGACCGACGAGCGGGCCCACCCCGTGTGGAGCGACACCCGCCCCGTGGACGTGTTCCTCTGCCCGGACAGCGCCACCGGACCGGGCGACCCGCCGCGGTTGTGCACGGCGACGGAGACGAACGGGCTTCGGGCCAACGACCAGGAGATGTTCACCGACTCGGTGGCCATCCCCACGGGACGCCACTGGCACCATCCTCCACGCACCTGACCTCGGCGAGGGTCGGACCGGGCACCGGACCCGGCCCGGCCCCGCACGGGGAGCGTCGGACCAGCGAGCTCACTGCTTGGCCGCGGCCACCTGCAGCAGCGTCGTGCCCTCGCACGTCTCCGAGCTCTTGATCGCCCAGGTGCCCGAGTAGCCGTTGCCGGACCAGGTCGCCTCGGCGTCGTCGTGCTCGGCCTCGCCCTGGGTGGCGACGAAGCCGGCTTCCTCGAGGTCGTGCTGCATGAACGGCAGCACTCCCTCGAAGCTCGACCCGACCTGGGCGGTGACGGCCAGGCCGCCGCCGGGCACCGGCTCGGTGCCGGTGACCACGGTGCCCGGCGGGAAGGGCCAGGCCGTCGGGAAGGTGCCGTCGCTGGGGAGCGAGGCCGGGGAAAGACTGCTCATGCACGACGGGGCCGGTGAGTCGGTCGCCTCGTCGCTGTCACCCCCGCACGCCGACGTGAGCGCCAGGCCCAGCGTCGCCAGGGCGAGCCCGACGGCACGGGACCGGATGGCCGCCCTCATCTGTCGTACTTCGCGAACAGGGTCTTGCCGCTCAGCTGCCGGACGATCGCGCCGTGGTTGACCAGGCCGTTGGCCGACACCGTGTCGCTGGCGACGCAGTCGCTGGCCTTGTCGAGCGCAGGACCCACGCAACCGTCGGCGAGGCCGACCATCACGTGGCCGGTCCGGTCGATCGTGATGGCGTCGAAGTCGAGCAGGTTGCGGCAGGGGTTGCTGCCGCCGGCGTTCCAGATGCACCCGCGCTGCACGGGGTCGCCGGGGGTCGCGTCGACCATCTTCCACGTGGCGCCACGGTCGTAGGTCGTGGCTATGTAGAGATGCCACGCAGCACCGGTGAAGGTCTTGCCGTCGGCGGACTTGCCGAAGGACGCCGCCTGGGTCGATCCGGGCGTCCGGGTGCCGAGGAAGGCCACCGAGGCACGGTCGCCGTCGCCGGCCACCACCATCGCGAACTCGGTGTTGCGGATGCCGGCGAGGCTGCCGATGTTCAGGTTGCGGGTCCAGGTCCTGCCGTGGTCGCGGGAGATGGCCACGCGAGCCTCCCCGGTGCCGTCGGCGTAGGAGACGTAGAGCGTGTTGTCCTTGCCGATGCCGACGTACGGGTCGGACTGGCCGGCGATGCTGCCCGGGATGGTGCGGACCGTCCAGGTCTGCCCGCCGTCACGGGACACCGCGACGCCCTGGTGGTTGCCGCAGACGGCGTTCGGCACGTAGGCGGTGCCGTCGGGGCCGACCTGCACGTGACCGTGGATGCCCGAGCACTCGGTGCTCCACAGCGCCACCGGCGCGCCGAAGGTGACACCGCCGTCGTCGCTGCGCGAGCAGTAGGCCTTGCCGAGCACCAGCGCTCCGCCCTGGCTGCAGTAGTAGACGGCGTGCGGGTAGCTGCCCGACATGCCCTTCGGGTAGGGGCCGCCGCCGATGGTCTGGTGGTCGAAGCCGTTGATGCCCGTGCCGCAGCCCTGCGAGGGTCTGCCCGGCGTCGTGAAGTCGTCGTCGGAGTACGCCGTCGCGGAGCAGGCGAGGTACAGCTGGCTGACGATCGTGCGACCGGTGGTGTGGTCGGTCCAGCCGATCGGGTCGAGCGAGATCTTGTTCGAGGGGTCGGTCGGGTCGGTGTTGACGTTCTTCCACGTCGAGGTGCGCGCCCGGTCGTCGAAGTGGACGACGTACTCGTCGGTGTTGGAGGTGAAGAGGGTGTTGCCCGACTTCCAGTTGCTGCCGATGCTCGGCTCGCCCGCGTTGTCGGCGACACCCGCGGGAGCGCTGAACTGGTGATAGGTCGGCGCCTTGGCCTTCGAGGCCGCCACCTTGCGCGGCTTGATCGTGTACGCCGTGGCCGTGCCGGTGTAGGCGGTGCCCGTGGGCGGGTTCTGGAACGCGCACACCAGCACGTTGTAGGTGCCGGGCACGCGCGAGGTGACGTTGATGCCCTCGAGGTTCTGCGAGCCGTCGGAGGCGGCCACGAGCTTGCCGTCGGGGCCGTAGAGATACATCGCGAGGTCGTTGGTGGTGTTGGCACCGGCGTCGTCGGTCCACCTCACCGAGAACCTGACGAGGGTCTCGTAGCGCCGAGGCAGGTCCTTCGGGAACGACACGCGCACCTGGTGCTGGCTGTTGAGGCTCGGGTTCGCCGGGTCGCAGGCGCCGGTGGGGTCGTCGACGCCGAGCTGGCCCCACACCAGGCCCGAGTTGCCGTTGTTGAACGGCGCGTTGCCCTGCCACGAGGTGCTGGCGTGCCCCGGCGCTGACGGCACGCTGACCTCGGAAGGGCCCGAGGCCGGTGCGGACGAGGCGTTCGCGACCAGGCATGCGCAGGCGGCGGCGACGGCCGCGGCTCCGATGAGGAGGCGGCGTTGGAGAGCAGGCATGCTGGGACAACGACACCGGCCCGGCGCGGTTACCGGCGGCCGGTTCAGCAAGCGGCCACGTGTGGCAGTTCCGGGTGTCCAAGCCTGAGGAAGGCGGCGCCGACACCGGCCTGACCGACCATCAGGTCCGGGCAGACTGTCGACAGTTCCTCGGATGGCCAGCCGCCAGGGGTTCGAAACAGCATGAGGCTCTCACCGAGACGACGTGCGTTCTGCAGGATGGTGTCGTCCCCGGTCAGCTGCCAGAGGTCGATGAGGATGTCGGCGTTGCCGGCGAGTCCGTGACACTGCGTCGTGCCGTGCCAGGTGCGCGCGGCCGTGGCTCGCGCGGCGGCCAGGGCGCCGTCGAGGTACTCATCCGCGCCGGCTGCTTCATAGGCTCTGGCAAGGAAGCGTGCGATGCCAGGCGCACCGTGGCACCACCCGCTGAAGTTCGAGGGAGCCTCATTGGCCCGCGTACCCCACGTGAGCCCGCTCTCGTCGATGAGGCAGCTGACCCCCTCCGCCAGGGTCCGATCGGCCACCCGTCGCACGGTCGCGCGCACGGCGTCCGAGTCGGTCGCCACCGCACACTCCGCAAGGAAGAACCCGATGCCCGCCGACCCGTGAGCGAAACCGAGATACGCGTTGCCACTGAGCGATTCGTGGCCGGCGGGAACAACCCAAGCGGCATCGGCTGCGGCGACTGCATCCATCAACTGATCTGCATGGTCGAGGGCACGTGCCAGGAACGTGTCGTTGCGCGTCGCCTTCCACAAGGCCAGGTTGTAGAGACCGGTGCCCGCCGTTCCCGTGAGGAGATCCGGCGAGTGTGCGCGCATCGATGCGGCTTCATCGCTCACCGTCTCGGCGCGGGCGAGCCACCTCTCGTCGCCGGTCGCCTGGTGGAGGCGCAGAAAGAGCAGACCCGGCCCGCAGACGCCGAAGTACAGGCCCGGCATGTCTCCCTCGCGCGGAACGGCCGGCTCCGTCCTGTCCAGCCAGTTCGCGCACGACACGACCGCACGCAGGTAGTCGTCTTCCCCGGTCGCGCGATGCAGCTGGAGAAGGAAGAGCGCCGTGCCGGACGAGCCCGCGTAGAGATCCCGTCCGGCGATGCCTCCGACGATCGGATGTGGCGACACCCACGACGTGCCGTGGCTGTCGTGCACCGCCGACGCGGTGAGGAGCTCACCGACTTCGGTAGCCGCCTGGAGGAAGTCTGTCGGTTCGCGCCTTGGTGACGGCCCGGGGCTCGCGGACCACTCATCGAGGGAGGCAGCGAGGATCTCGGCGACGGCTGACGCATCACGGGGCCGGTCGGCCGGGTCATCGGCCAGGCATCGCTCGATGAGCGGGAAGATCGGGCTCGACGGATCACGGGATCGCTCGAGTGCAGCGACGGCTGCGGGGGCTGGGAGCATGGCGCAGTCGACGGTCGTCGCTACGGCGAGCAGGGTCGCGCCAAGCGCGAAGATGTCGTCCTGCTGAGTTCGTGAGACCGCGCTGTCGGCCTGATGCGGCGACACGTAGCCGCGGGTCCCCATCCCGCCCACGAGCGCTTCGTCGAGCTGGCCGCCCAGCTCGAGATCGATGAGGTTGAAGCCGGTCTGGGTCATGATCAGGTTCGCGGGTTTGAGGTCTCCGATGACGAAGCCCTCTCGATGAATCGTCGACACCACGCTGCACACCTGTTCCGCCCAGTGCGCGATGAGGAGCGTCGTCGGGCGCGTGCCTGCCGCTGCGAGTCCGTTGAGGACGCTTCCGAGCGGCTCGCCGTCGATGAACTCGTAGACGAGGTAGGCGGCATCCGGGGTCTCCCAGTAATCACGGAGCCGAGGCACGGCTCCGGTGTCGGCGAGTCGCTCCAGGCATCGCGCTTCCTGTCGAAGGCGCGCCCGGGCGTCGAGTCCGTCGCTCGCCTCCATCACGTGTGCGTAGGCCTCCTTGACGACGACGAGGAAGTCGCCGCGCTCTTCGATGTCGAGCGCAATGGACGTCGCACCCTTCGGCGACGCGTGCAGCCGTTGAACCCGTACGTACCGGTTCTCCAGCAGGTGGCCAGCAGGCTCGCCCGCATCGCGTGCGCCATCGGGAAGCGCGACATGCCCCGGCGGGGGGCTGGGCTCGGCCCTGTCGTCGACTTCCAAGACTCCCGTGGCGGTCACCCGTGCAGGGACGATCCGCCCAGTGAGCAGCTGGAGGCGTCGACTCGTGAAGCCTCCGTAACGAACGTGTACGAGGCTCGAGTCCGCGTAGCGCTGCTCCGAGCGGATCTGCGGACCGGCGAGACCATCGGTGGCCAGGTGCAGCTCGGCGGCGAGCTCGGCGGCGGCGGTGTCGTGCGGAGGGTAGGCGGTCAAGAACTTGCCGACCTGGGTGATGCCGCCTCGGCCGCTGGAGAGAAAGGCGAGCTCGTGCAGCGTGGAGGCGTGCTTGAAGGGGACCCTTCGCCTGACGAGCAAGGGCAGGCAGCGTTCGAGCACGTCGCCCGCGCTGCCGACGCTCGCCGAGACGTGGAGCTTCAGTCCGATCTCGGGAAGGCTCTGTCCCCTCGGCCGGTATTCGGTCCAGAACGTCGCCGAGCTCTCGAGTTGGCTGGTGTCCCAGCCCGCGAACAGGCCCGCCGCGCGCGCGGAGGCGATGGTCTGTTGTATCGGGTCGTCCCCTGCCGCTGACACGTCAGCCCGTTCATGCCTGCGTCTGCGCCGCAAGAGTGGTGGTGCGCTCGAGCTGCATGTCGATGATGCCGTGCTCGACCCCTTTCAGCGGGACGCGGAGCATGCTGGCCGCGCCGTACCGCCATTTCGCGGCATCCCCGTCGATGACAGCGCGCAGGTCGCTGACCTCGGCGAGGGCCTCACGAGAGCGCCCCTGCGACTGGTCGACCCTGGCGACGTTCGATGCGAGATGGATCAGCTTGACCGTGAGATAGCCATGGCCGAACTCTTCCGCGAGCACCCGTCCCGCATCGAGCGCTCGGGTCAGGTCGGCGATCGCAGCCTCGCTGTTGCCCTCCTTCCAGTGCACGAGCGCGTGGACCGGAAGCGTCGAGAGCTCGCGCGCCGCGCTGAGCTCATCATCATCTGGCAGCTCGATCGCATCGACGGCTGATAGAAGTCGCCGAGCTTCGAGGAGATCGCCGGCCTTTGCGTGCTGCGCGGCTTCCTGGCCGTAGTCGAGGAGCACCTGCAACGTGATGATGTCCTCAGGATCGTGTCGGGAGGACATCGTCGTGAACTGGTCCGCGATGAACTGCCGGCCGGCGCGTAGCTCCGCCTCCCGGAGGGTGGCGACATCCATCGTCGCACCGACCTGCGACTCGTCGAATCTGCGAGACATGAGGTGCCCCCGATGGCCGCGCGTCACTTTCCTTGTCGACCGGCTGCCTTCGTCGGCGCTGCAACCTCGCGTCCGATCAGGACCTCGAACGGCACGGGGTTGCGTCGCTCGTCTGCCAGGTTGGTGATGTTGGTTCCGATGCAGCTGGTCACGCAGCAACTGGAGCAGCAGCAGTCCCAGGTCCACAGGCCCAGACTGCCGCCGAAGTTCGGTGCTTGGAAGTCCTCCGCGGCCATGGCGATCGCCATCGGAGCAGCGACACCACGCTCGAACAGCACCGAGGCGAATTCTTCGGGGCTGGACCTGACGCGCTTGTTCAGCTCTTCGTCGTCGTCGCACTCCTGCTTGAGGTTCTTCACCTTCTGCAGCGACGACCTGTAGCTCGCGATCTGCTTCTGGACGGTGCCCAGGATCCTGTGGGTTGCTTCGAGCTCGTCCGGCTCAGCATTCCTGTCACGGGAATAGTTCGGCATGATGCCCCTCCGTTGCCGACATCGGATGCGCATTCTCTCTTCGACAATCACCACATCGGAGACCCGAATGCATGGTCGGGGCCGTTTCGCACGGCCGTGTCCGTCGGACCGGCCTCGGGCCGGTGTTCCCTTCCTTGCTACGCGTGGCGTCGGCGGTAGTCCATAGCGCAGAGGTGCTCTTGACAGGTGGTGAGCTCGATTGCGAAGGCGTACGAAGCCTTGGTCCGCTCGGGCACACCCGGGCTCTTGTGTGAACTCGCCGGCGCAGGTCCACTGGTACGGGCGCACAAGACGGTCGCGGTGCCGAGGATCGATCGACGGAGACGAACGTGGACGACATCGAGGTCACGACACTGTTCCGCAAGGCGATCGCCGACAACGACGACGTAGCGATGCGCCGAGGCATCGAGCAGATGCTCGGCCTCAGCGACGGGGGCGCGCTGTCGGCGGAGAAGGAGTACCTGCTTCGCCACCCCGAGTACGTGATGGAGATGCCGCAGTCGAATGAGCGCATCCGTGGGCGCGACGCCATGCGCGCGATGCAGGAGTCATTCCCGACCCCGCCCGAGGTCCAGCTGCGACGAGTCCATGGATCCGGCCGGACCTGGGTCGTCGAGGGCGTCAACGACTACGACGGTGACGTGTGGAACGTCGTGCTCATCCTCGAGCTGAACGACGACGGGTTGATCGTTCGAGACACGCGCTATTACGGCCAGCGTTCCGAGCCTCCGCAATGGCGATCTCCTTGGGTCGAACCGATCGAGTGAGCGTCGGGGCCCACGGCCGGTCCTCCGTCGCAGCATCCTGACGCAAGGGTCTGTTCGCACCATTGACGCCGAGGGCAGCATCAGGCGACGAGCGTCCACACTCCGTCGTCGACCTGCCGGTAGGTGCCGGCGCGCAGAGCGAGCAGGGGTGGGGCGTGGGAGGTGTAGGTGTGGCCGGTGGGGGTGGTGATCTCCACGGCGTGGCCCCGGGCCTCGGGCGAGGGTCGGGCTCGCCAGCCGGGGGCTTCCTTGGCGTAGTTGCAGGTCGCGCAGAGTCCTTGGCCGGCCGCGGCGGTCGTGGTGCCTGCGTCGGCGGCGCGGACCACGTGGTCGCGGTGGCGGATCGGGGCGTTGCACCAGGGTGTGCGGCAGAACTGGTCGCGCAGCTCGAGGAACTCGCGGAGCCGGCCGCGGAAGAGGCGCTGGTGGGAGTCCATCGCGACCAGCTCACCGGTGTCCGGCGACGCGTAGAGGCGGCGCAGCCAGAGGCGGGAGCCGGTGTCGAGGTGGTCGGCGACCAGGGACCGGGCGAGCTCGGCGGGGATCGGGCCGTGGCCGGGCAGGTGGGCGGTGTCGGGGGCGCCGGCGAGCAGCGCCGCGTCGGTCATCACCAGCCCGAGGGTGACCGGGACGACGGGGCGGCCATCGACCAGCGGCGCACCGGTGACCCGGGCGACGAGCGTGTCGGCCATCAGCTGGCCACGGCTGCGCGGCTCCCCGGAGGCCACCGCGGTGTCGGCCTGGCGGGTGAGGGCGGCGTAGCAGGCGACCGCCTGGGCGACGGGCAGCAGCACGGTGAGGTACGCCATCGTGTCCGGAGCGGGGCGGACGGTCACGCACCGCTCGGACTCGGCGCGGCGCCGGCGCTCGGCGACCGAGGCCGGGTCCAGCCGGGCGGCGAGCTTGCGCAGCTCGCCGAGCACGACCCGGTCGGAGTACGACTCCACGGCCTCGGCGTCGCCGGCGATCGCCCGGTCCACGGCCCGGCGGTCCTGCAGCGACAGGCAGGCGGTCTCGCGCGCGATCAGCGTCGCGCGCCACTCGGCGATCCGCCCGGCACGGAACGCCGCGCGGGTGTGCGGCAGCTCGAGCAGCACCCGCGCCAGCGCGAGGTGCTGCTGGCCGCGGTGCGGTGACTCGCGGCGGGCGAGCGCCACCTGTGCGGCCGCGCCGCGTCCCTCACCGAGGGCGGCGGCGAGCTCGGCCTGGGCGGCCTCGGCGGCGCACTTCAACTTCTCGAGCTCGCGGATCACGTCGACCCGCTCGGCGTCCGTCATCCCGGCGGCGTCGAGCGACTCGATGCAGTACCGGAATGATTCGAACATGTGTTCGATTATACGCTTCTCCTATGCCGATGGCAAGCCCCGGACTCACATGATTGTTGCCACCGCACGCGGCCTGCGTCTGGTCTGCAGGTCGGCATCCTGGGGCCAGTACGGCGGAGGCAGGCCGTTGGTGTTCTCGCTGGTGCCGCATCGCCTGGGGCCTTGCGACGCTGCCGCTGCTCCACCGTGAACCGTGCTCCAGGCACGCGCCGCAACCTCCACCTGACGGGCGACTTCGTCTAGAGCCCGCCCGGCGTGCCGCACGTGCCGGTCAACACCAGCGACGAACTCCCCACCTGACGGGCGATCTCTGATCACGAGGCTCCGGTCGCGAGCCGATCAGCGAACCCGGATCCGCGCGCCGCGCCGCGGGACGCTGGTGATGTTGCGGACCTTGGGCTCGTCGTCGCCGACGGTCTCGACGGCGTACGACGCGAACACCTCGCGCAACACCGCCACGCCCTCCATCTGCGCGAAGCCGGCACCGATGCAGCGGCGCACCCCGCCGCCGAACGGGATCCACGTGTTGGGCGGCGGGTTCTGGCCGAGGAAGCGTTCCGGCTTGAATGCCCACGGGTCAGGATGGTTCTCGTCGCGCTGGTGGGCGAGGATGATCGACGGCCCGACCGTGGCGCCGCGCGGCAGGTCCCAGCCGCCGATCGTGGCCGGCTCCATCAGCGTGCGCACCACCATCGGGATGATCGGGTGCAGGCGCATCGACTCCTTGAAGACCGCTTCGAGGTACTCGTCGTCGCCCCCTGTTGCGGCCGTGCGACAGCGCGCCAGCAGCTCCGGGTCGCGGCCGGCCTCGTAGAGCGCCCACGCCAGCGCGCTCGCCGTGGTCTCGTGGCCGGCGAGCAGCAGCGTGACCAGCTGGTCGCGGAGCTCGGTGTCGCTGAGGGCGTCGCCGTCCTCACCCTGCACGATCAGCCGGGACAGCACGTCGGTGCGGTCCGCGAGGTCGGGAGCGGTACGCCGCTCGCGGATCTCGGCGTACATCAGCCGGTCGAGCTCGAGCTGGTTCTCGATGGTGTCCTTCCAGATGCTGAACCGCTGCAGCCACGGGTAGCCCCAGCCGAGCAGCACGGCCGGGCTGATGTTCACGGTCTTGTTCACCCGCGGGCGCAGCTCGGCCAGCCGCTGCTCGTCGGTGACGCCGAAGACCACGCGGAGGATCACCTCGAGGGTGAGCCGGTTCATCCGGTCGAGCGAGCGGAAGTCCTCGCCCGGCGTCCAGGTCGCGACCTCGGCCCTCGCGACCTCGGTGACCAGCGCCTGGTACTCCCGCAGCGCGTGCCCGTTGAACGCCGGCATCAGTAGCTTGCGGGCGCGCTTGTGCTCGCCGGAGTCCTGGAGCAGCAGCGAGTGCTCGCCCATGATCGGGCCGAGGATGCCGTTGGCCTTGCCCGCGTGGAAGATCTCGGGGTCGCCGGCGAAGATCTCCTTCGCGTGCTCCGGCCGGGTGAAGAACACCAGCGGCCGGCCGCCGGGGGCGAGCCGCACGCTGAAGACGTCGCCGTACTTGCGGCGCAGGTACGGGTGGAACCGGTGCCGGAACCGCAGCAGCCCCACGGTCTGGATCAGCACCGGCCACCTCGGTCCCGGCGGCAGGCCGGTGCCGTCCACCGGCGGGAGCTTGTCCTGGTTGCCCGGGCTCATCCGGCGGAACCGCTCGCTGGTCAGCCTGCTGACGTCGTCGAGGGTGGTCACCTCCCGGAGGCTACGCCCGCTATTGAAAATGCGTCAATAACCTCGGCGTGAGGTGGCGGCGCAGGAACGCCACCTGGTGGCGTACGGCGGGCTCGTGCCACTCCTTGCCGGGCCAGACGTCGAAGTGGTCGCAGGGGTAGTGGCGCACCTCGGCCCGGCCGGCGAACGCCGCCTTCGCGGCCGCGTGCGGCGGCGCACTCCGGTCCAGGTCGGCGATCTGCACGAGCAGCGGAGCGCGCACGTGCCTGGCCTGCTTGCCCGGGCGGTGGTTGCCGAGCTCGAGCCCCACGGTCGCGTCCACCTCGTTGCGCCACGTCGGCCCGGCGATCGCGAGGTAGTCCTCGAGGCAGCCGTCCAGCGTGAGCGCGCCGAGCTCGCCGGGCCGGGCGACCACCGGCATCATCCGCGCGCGCCCCAGCCGCGAGCGGATCCCGAGGGCCGTGGACCGGAGCATCGCCGAGGGCTTGTGGTGGGCCAGCGCGTGCCGGCCCGCGGCCATCCCGTCGACGAGCGGCGTCAGCGAGACGACCCCCGCGACGTCGTCGCGGTGCGCGGCCGCGGCGAGCACGTGGCCGCCCGCGAGCGAGACACCCCAGAGCACCAGCCGCTCCGGGTCGGCGCCCGGGAGCCGGGCGGCCGTCGCCATCGCGGCGCGGTAGTCGTCGAGCTGGTCGGCCATCGACACCGTCTGCCGCGGCGCGCCGCCGCTGGCTCCGAAGCCGCGGTAGTCGAAGGCCAGCACATCGAGTCCGGCGGCGGCCAGCGCCTCGGCGAACGGCTGGAGCCCGGAGTCCTTGGTGCCGGCCAGGCCGTGCGCCATCACGACCACCGGCCGGCCCGCGTCGGTCGCGAGCACGTCGCCCTCCCCGGTGAAGTGCCAGGCGTGGCACTCGTCGTCGCCGGACCGGAAGGTCAGCTCCTGGTACTTCATGCGTCCCTCCCGTAGATGGCGGCCAGCCAGACGTGCACGACCGACTCCAGGTGCGTGTCCCAGTCGAAGCCCTCGGGGGCGCGCACCAGCCGTTCGAGGGTGCGGTCGTTCAGGTCGAGCAGCGCGGTCGCGATCGCGTGCGCGTCCGGCCCGTCCGGCGCCGCACCGGACGCCCGCTCCCCCGCGACCAGCTCGGCGACCAGGTCGACGTACGACTGCTGGAAGGCGTCCCACTGGTCGCGTACGGCGGGGCTCGCGGCGCGGGCGTCGAGGATCGCGCGGTAGAGGTGGGTGCGGTTGCCCCAGCCGACGAAGATCGCGCGGATCGCCGTGGAGATCCGGTCGTGCACGCTGCCCTCGCCGCCGAGCACCTCGGCCGCGACGAAGCCCTCGGCGTACATCTCCTCGTAGAGCGCGGCGACGGCCGCCGCCTTGTTGTCGAAGTAGAAGTAGAAGGCCGACCGGGTCACCCCCGCCCGCCGGGAGATGTCGGCGATGTTGATGTCGTCCAGGCTGGACCGCTCGAGGTACTCCTCGAGCGCGGCCAGCAGGGCCGTCCGGCGCTCGTCGCCCTTGGTCGCGCTCATCGGCCGGCCCTCGCACGCTTGAGGCCGTTCGGGATCTCCCGCGTGCGCATGTCGTGCTCGTAGAGGAAGTAGTCCAGCTGCTGGGTGTGCCGGGCCGTCGGGACCATGTGGCCGGTGTACTTCCGGGTCTCCTCGACGATCACCCGCTCCATCTCGGCGACCGGCGGCAGCCGGTAGTGGCCGGCGGCGTACGCGCCGAGCAGCCGGGCCTGGCACTCCACGAACGGGAACAGCGTGGGCGTCGCCTGGGCGAACCCGGCGAAGACGAGGTCGTCGATGCCGGGCTTGAACATCCGCTTGTAGAGGTCGATCCGGTTGTCGGGCGCGCTGAGGAACCCGGGGTCGAAGAAGGGGAAGGTGATGTTGTAGCCGGTCGCGTAGACGATCACGTCGAAGTCCTGGCTGGATCCGTCCTCGAAGTGCACGGTCTCGCCGTCGAGTCGGGCGACGTTCCCCTTGGCGACCACGTCGCCGGAGCCGAGCCGCAGCGGCAGCTCGACCGACTGGGTCGGGTGCGCCTCGAAGAACTTGTGGTTCGGCGCCGGCAGTCCGTAGTCCTCGGGCCGTCCTGCGGTCACCGGCTGCATCACCTGGACGAACTTCCGCTGCCACTTCAGCGGGATGTAGGGCGAGGTCCGGTAGTACTTGTCGGCCGGCTTGCCGGCGAAGTACTTCGGCACGATCCACGCGCTGGAGCGGGTTGACAGCACGACCTCGTTCTCGAGCGCCCTGCTGGACAGCTCGACCGCGATGTCGGCGGCGCTGTTGCCGATCCCGACGATCAGGATGCGCTGCCCGGTGAAGTCCATCGGCGTGCGCGGGTCGATGTAGTGGTGCGAGTGCAGGGTGACGCCGGTGAACTCGCCGGGGAAGTCCGCGAACCGCGGGTTCCAGTGGTGCCCGTTCGCGACGACCAGCAGGTCGAAGCGCCGGTGCTCGCCCGCCTGGTCCAGGATGTCCCAGCCGCCGTCGGCGAGCCGCTCGGCGTGCACCACGCCGTTCTGGAACTCGATGTGCTCGCGCAGGCCGAATGCGTCGGCGTACCCGTCGAGGTAGTCCTTGATCTGGGTGTGGTGGGGGAAGTCCGGGTAGTCCTCGGGCATCGGGTAGTCCCGGAAGGACAGCTGGTGCTTCGAGGTGTCGATGTGGAGGGAGCGGTACGCCGAGCTGTGCCCGTTCGGGTTGCCGAACGCCCAGTTGCCGCCGACCCGGTCGGAGGACTCGAACGTGGTGTATGGGATGCCGTAGTCGTCGAGCATCTTGCTGGCCGTGAGCCCGCTGATGCCCGCCCCGATCACCGCAGTCGTGGGTCGCGCCATGCGCGGGACGCTAGTGTCCGGACTTGACACGCGTCAACAATCCCTTCGGAGGAGCCATGGAGCAGGGCCGGGTAGCGGTGGTGGTGGGCGGCGCGTCGGGCATCGGGGCGGCGATCGCGACGGCGTTCGAGTCCGACGGGTGGCGGGTGGTCGTCGCCGATCTCCCGGCCACCGACGTGACCGACGAGGACTCGGTCGCGGCGATGCTGGACGGCGTCGTCGCGTCGCACGGCCGGCTCGACGTGGTGGTCAACAGCGCGGGCGTCTCCACGCTCGGCAACGTGGTCGACCTCGCCGTCGACGAGTGGCGCCGCGTGGTGGACGTCTGCCTGACCGGCGCGTTCATCGTGACGAAGCAGGCAGGCCTCCGGCTCTCCGCGGGCGGCGCGATCATCTCGCTGTCCTCGCTGAACGCGCGCCAGCCCGGCGCCGGGCTCGCGCCGTACTGCGCGTCGAAGGCCGGCCTCTCGATGCTCACCCAGGTCGCGGCGCTGGAGCTCGCACCGCGCGGCATCCGCGTGAACGCGATCGCTCCCGGCCTGGTCGTCACGCCGCTGACCCAGCCGGCGATGGACATCCCCGGCATCGAGGACGACTATCTCGAGAACACCCCGCTCGGCCGCTCCGGCCGGCCCGACGAGATCGCGTCCGCCGCGCTGTACCTGGCGACCGCGGAGTGGGTGACCGGCGAGGTGCTGGACATCAACGGCGGCGCGCACCTGATGCGCTACCCGGACCTGCACAAGCACGTGCTGGCGGCGTTCTCGTAGATGCCTCCGTCCCCCGCCGTCGTCAGGCTCGCCTGACCGCGCTGAGGAGGTCGTGCCGCGGCACCGGGTTGTCGCGCTGCGCCTTGCAGGTCAGCCGGGCCGCGGACGCGGGGTCGTGGGTGGTGCGCACAGCCACGTCGTACCTGCCGCCGGCAACGCCGAAGGTCGCGGTCGTGACGTCGCCGTCGCGCGACTGCCCCAGCAGCACGACGTCGTCCTCGCGGGTCGCCCCGAGCTCGCGACGCAGCTCGACCTCAGCAGCCTGGACGGCCATCGGGTACGACGCGCGGCCGCGCAGGTGGTCGAGGTCCAGCTCGCCGGCCAGGTGCGCGCCCGCGACGGCGATCGAGGAGACCGGGTCGAGCCGGCCGTAGTAGAGGCCGTGCGGCAGCACCACGAGGTTCGCGGCGAACCGGTCGCCGCCGATGTGCGAGACCTCCCAGGTCTCCTCGGGGTGCGCGGCGTCGAGCGCCTTCGCCACGGGCCGGCCGCGCTCGGCGCAGCAGGCGTCGTGCCGGCCGTTGGTGCACACGCAGAACAGTGACCCGTCGTACGCCGTCAGCCCGCTGGACCCGCCCTCGCGGAACGCGGTGAGGTCGAGGTCGAGCACCTCCCGCTCGTCGCCCAGCACGCCGGTCTCGATCCGCGGCCGGGCCGCGTCGGCGTACGCCGCGAACACCCGGACGCCGTCGCCGTCGGGCTTCGAGCTGAACCGGCGGATCAGCAGGATCTTGGCGCGGTAGGCCTTCGCCTGCTGCTTGAGTGCCGCCCCGAGGCCGTCGGGGAGGCGGGCGTCGAGGAGCGCGTCGTCACCCCACGGCCCGACGTGCTCCAGCAGCAGCCAGGTGCGGACGTGGGTCGCGGTGCCGGCGACGCGCTCGTCCCGCAGGAGGCTCTCGGCCGCGCAGCGCCACGCCCGATGCTGGGGGGTCACCCGATCGCCAGGAGCCCTTCGCGCACCAGGCGCCGGCAGAGGACCAGGTTGCTCTGCGGGTCCAGGGGCAGGTCCGCGGGCGTCAGCTCGTCACGGGCGCGGATCTCGTCGAGCGCCGGCCGGATCCAGGCGGGGACCGTCATCGCGCGGTCGCCGAGGAGCACCTCGAGCCGGTCGCCGCGGTCCAGCAGCACGCAGGGGTGGCCGGTCCGGCGGCGGAGCACGGTGTCGGCATTGACCTCGCCCAGCACGTCGTGCAGGCCGCCCGGGAGCCGGGGCGGGCGGCTGGTCAGGAACCGGCGGATCTCCGCCTCGACGGCCGCGGGCGCGTCGACCCGGCGTACGGCGTCGGCCACCGCGGCCAGCCGGTCGGCGAGTGCCGCGGAGAGCTCGCCGGGATCGTGCAGGTAGCCGGCCGGCAGGTGCTCGTCCGGTACCGATGCGACGACGTCCTTCAGCGAGCGCTCGACGAGCCCGCGCCAGGTCAGCTGGTTGATCCCGAGGGTGACGTGCAGCGAGACGGTCTGCTGCGCGCGGGCGGCGTGGGGGGTGCCGCTGGGCAGGTACATCGAGAGCCCCGGCTCGAGGAGCACCTCCTCGGGACCGTCCTGGCCGTGCACCTCCCACAGCTTGGAGCCCGCGGTCTGGAACACGAAGACGTCGTGGGAGTCGGAGTGGACGGCGAAGCCCTGGGAGCCCGGCGGCGTGAGGTAGGCGTTCGCCTGGCAGGGGTGGCCGAGCTCCAGCTCCAGCTCGGCGACCAGCTCGGTGAGCGGTGGCCAGTAGCGCTGCAGGCCCTGGAACACGACGGTCGCGCCGTCGTGGAACAGCGCGAGCGCCTTGCGCCCGTCGACCAGGCCGGACAGCGACTTGCCGGCGAGCGTGGCGCTGCGGGTGTACGCCGACTCCGGGAGCACCGCGCCGTCCTTGGCCATCCGGATCGACGGCGTGCGGATCGCGGTCGAGGTGAGCAGGTGGTCGGCGTCGTCGAGCGAGAGCAGCCCGACCAGGGCGTCCGGATCGGCCCGGTGCAGGTGCGTGCGCGACGCCCAGACCTTCGTGAGGAAGGTCTGGGCGTCACCGCTGAGCAGGTCGAGAGCGCTCAGGAGGCGTCCCCGTCGGTGCCGTCGCTGTCGCCGCCGTCGGTGCCGTCGCTGTCGCCGCCGTCGGTGCCGTCGCTGTCGCCGCCGTCGGTGCCGTCGCTGTCGCCGCCGTCGGTGCCGTCGCTGTCGCCGCCGTCGGTGCCGTCGCTGTCGCCGCCGTCGGTGCCGTCGCTGTCGCCGCCGTCGGTGCCGTCGGCGTCGCCGCCGGTCAGCGGGTCACCCGCCGGAGCAGTCGTCATCTCGTCGTCGCTGAGGGGCTCTTCGGGTGTCATGCGTCCTCCTGTGTGCGTGGGTGATCGCCAGTCTGCTGCGCGGCGGTCCGGCGGACAAGCGGTACGCCTGGCTCGTGGGCGCTACACCAGCCCCCGGCGCCGTGCGATCGCCGCCGCCTCGGTCCGGCCGGAGGCGTCCAGCTTGCCCAGGATGTTGGACACGTGGACCGAGACGGTCTTCGCGCTGATGAACAGCTGCTTGGCGATCTCGCCGTTCGACCGGCCCTCCGCGACCAGCGCCAGGATCTCGGTCTCGCGCGGGGTCAGGGCGTCGGGTGCGGCCTCGGCCCGCACCGGCGTGGTGCCGATCGCACGCAGGTCCTCGAGCAGTCGTACGGCGCCGAGCCGGTGCGCGGCGTCGCGCGCCCGGTCGCCCAGCGCGCGAGCCGCCGCGACGTCACCGGTCGCGCGCAGGATCCCGGCGAGCGCGGTGCGGACCCGGGCCAGCTCGTGCACGTGGCCGAAGTCCTCGTACAGCGCGATCGCGTCGCGCCAGGTGTCGACGAGGGCGTCCTGCGGCGGCGCGTCGATCCCGGCCAGCCAGCGGAACCGCAGCGTCTCCGCGTCGAGCCGCTTCATCCACGCGCGACCCTCGGGTCCCCAGTGGCCCGAGGGGTCGGAGTACCGGTCGAGCACGACGTGGCCGTCGGCGTGGATGCGGTCGACCTTCACGGCGTACGCCGTGCGCTCGGCCGTGGAGAGGCTCGGCACGGCACGGTTGACCGCGGCGACGGCGAGCGCGCCGAGCCGGATGCGCGCGCTGAACCACTCGTGCCAGATGCGGCTGAGCACGGCGACGACCCCGTCGTACGCCTCCACGGCGCCGGCCGCGTCGCCGCGGTAGCCGGCGGCGTCGATCTCGACCGCGGCGGCGTTGATCGCGACGCCGCCCTCGCGGGCCCAGAACTTCCGCAGCGACCGGGCGTCCGGGGCGATGTCCTCGCCGCGCGCGAGCCGGATGTGCAGCCGCAGCGGCTCGAGCAGCGCGCGCGGGATCGGCGGCGGGTTGTCGGCCGCGACGTCGGTCAGCGCCATCGCCTCGTCCCAGCGGCCGAGCACGTCGTACACCCAGGCGAGCTGCCAGCGGGCCTCGAACGCCCACGGCGCGAACGGGATCCCGGCGGCGGCGCCGCGGTCGACGGTGCTGCGGAACCACTCCTCGGTCTCCTCGAACTCCGCCCAGTCCTCGTAGGAGCGCCCGAGCAGGTAGCGGGCCCGCAGCTCGGACGAGAGCGCCCCGGACTCCTCGGCGCGGGCCACCGCGTCGCCCAGTGCCTCGCGCAGGCCCTCCTTGGGCCCGGCCTTCTTCAGCCCGGAGAGCGTGGTGATGACGTCGGAGGCCAGCTCGCTGAGGTCGAGCTTCTCGGCGAGGGTGAGCGCCTCCATGCCGACGCTCTGCGCCTCGTCGTAGCGGCCCGTGTTCGCGAGCACCCGGGCGTGGTTGGCGAGCACGCGGGTGCGCAGCCCGGTCTCGCCGTCGGGGCACCAGCGCGACCGCGTCCTCGGAGATCGCCGCCGGGTCGTCCTTCCCCTCGATCATCGTCATCAGATGGGCCTGCGTGGACAGCATCCGCGCGCGCCAGGCGGTCGGGGCGTCGGTCGGGAGCCGGTCGACCTGCTCGACGATGACCTTCACGGCGCGCTCCGGGTCACCGCTGGCCGAGAGGGCCTCGGCGGCGCTGACCACGAGCTTCGACAGATCGAGGTCGACCTGGGCGCAGCGGCGCGGGTCGACGAGGAGCTCGAGCGCCTGCTGGTAGTGGTAGGCCGCCTCGTCCGGGCCGCCGACCTGGCTGGCCTCGTTGCCGGCCTGGATGCTCGCGGTGAGCGCGGTGTCCAGGTCGAGCGCGAGCCGGGCGTGCCGCGCGAGCTCGGCTGCCGTCCCACTGCCGGCGCCGGACTGGAGCGCGGCGGCGTACCGCTCGTGCAGGCGGACCCGCTCGCCGGGCAGCAGGTCGTCGTACACCGCCTCGCCGAGGAGGGCGTGCCGGAAGTTGTAGCGACCGTCGGTCGCGACCAGGATGTTCATCTCGACGGCCTTCCGCACGCCCTCGTCGAGCTCGTCGGCACCGAGGCCCGAGACCTCGACGAGCAGGTCGTGGGCGACCTTCCGGCCGGAGACGCTGGCGGCGCGGACCACCTGCCGCGCGTTGTCGTCGAGCCGGTCGAGGCGCACGAGCAGCACGTCCGCGAGGTCGGCCGGCACCCAGCGCCCGGGCCCGGCCGCGGCGCTGGTGAGCTCCTCGACGAAGAACGCGTTGCCCTCCGCGCGGCCGACGATGTCGGCGAGCTCCTTCTCGGACAGGCCGTCGGGGACGAGCTCCGCGATGAGGGCGCGCACCGCGTCGTCGGACAGCGGCGACAGCGCGACGCGGCGCACGCCCCGGAGGCGGGACCACTCCGCCACCTGGCGGCGGAGCGGGTGGCGGCGGTGCAGGTCGTCGGAGCGGTACGACGCGACCAGGGCCACCGGGCCGCCGAACGGGCGGGAGAAGAGGAAGCTGAGCATGTCGCGGGTCGACTGGTCGGCCCAGTGGAGGTCCTCGATGACGAGGAGGAGCGGCGCCTTGGCGGCGGCCGCCTCGAGGAGCGCGTGGACGGCCTCGAACAGCTCGCCGCGATCGAGCGCGTGGCTGTCGTCGCGGGCCTGGCCCATCATCCGGCGGCCGGGCTGGAGACGGGCGAGCGCCGGGTAGGCGGTGGCGACCTCGTCGACGACGTCGGGCAGGTCGGCGGCGACCCGGCCGAGCACCTCGGAGAACGGGAGGTACGGCAGGGCCGAGTCGCCGAAGTCGAGGCAGTGGCCCGCGAACACCTGCCAGCCCTCCGTGAAGGCGAGGTCGCGGAGCTCGGTGAGCAGCCGGGTCTTGCCGACGCCGGCGTCGCCCGAGAGGAGCACGGCGGTCGTCTCGCCGTTCACCATCTCCACGGACGGCCGGACGCCGAGCAGCGAAGCGACCTCCGCCAGCTCGGCGTCTCGGCCGACCAGGGTCCGGCTGGTGTGTGTCACGCCGGTGATTGTCTCCTCTTCCGTGGTCGTGTGCTGGATCAATTCCGGGGCCATCACGGTGCGCCTGTCAGCGCACCGTCGTCCAGCCCGCTTCCCCGTCGTCCCGGCGACGCAGCTGCTTGCGCCGGCGCCGGCCCGTGAACTCGTCCCGGATCCGGTCCAGGCGGTACTCCAGCTCGGATTTCACGTAGTCACGGTGGATGGTGTTGTCGTACATGGTGGGCTCCTCAGCTCCTCGGTGGTGATCACGAGGTTCGTCGGCTGAGGTAGGCCCGCACATCGGGCAGGTGCCTTATCTCCCGGGGACGGGTGCCTTAGGCGCCCGACGTCGACACCGGCAGGACGCAGAACTCGTTGCCGGACGGGTCGAGGTAGGTGCGCCACGGCAGGTCGCCCCAGCCGGGGTGGATCCGCCGTCCACCACGCTCGGCGATGCGGGCCTCGACGTCGTCGGGGTCCTCTCCCGCGTCGAGCCGGACGTCGAGGTGCAGCCGGTTCTTGGCCGTCCCCTTGGGCGCCTGCTCGGGGCAGAGCTCGAGCAGCAGGCCGCGTCGCGAGGGGTGGCGCAGCGACCGCGGCGCGACACCGTCGGTGGCGGTCCAGCCGGTCAGCCAGGACCAGAACGCCGCATCCCGCTCCGGGTCGGCCGAGTCGAGCGGGAGCGCCGCCACGGGTCCGGTCCCGGCGTACGCCGCCCGGTCCTCCATCACGCAGCACGGGTTGCCCTCCGGGTCGGCGAGCACCACCCAGGGCACGTCGCTCTGGCCGATGTCCAGGTGCCGTGCGCCCAGCCCCAGCAGCCGCTCGACCTCCTCGGCCTGGCGGTCCCCACCCGCGAGGTCCAGGTGCAGCCGCGGCGGCCCGGGCGCCGGCTCGGCGACCCGCTGGAAGCACAGGTCGAGCACCGGCCCGCCCTCGACGGCGAGCCGCGTCTCGAAGCCCTCGGGCACGTCGGTCAGCCGCTCGCCGCCGACCACCGCCTCCCAGAAGCGGCCCAGCCGCTGCGGGTCGACGGCGTCGAAGACGAGGTTCTCCAGGTACATGCCTCCACCGTAGGTCGAGACGCTCAGCCTGGTCGCCCGGCGATCCAGGTCTGGACGACGAGGGGGACGCCGGGGCGGTACGCCAGGTGCACGTGGGTGGGGGCGTCCAGGACCGCGAGGTCAGCCCGCCGGCCGACGACCAGCGCGCCGACGTCGTCGCGGTCGAGCGCCTCCGCGCCGCGGTACGTCGCCGCGTGCACCGCCTCGGCCGGGGTCATCCCCATCTCGCGCACGGCGAGCGCGATGCACAGCGGCACGGAGCTGGTGAAGCAGGAGCCGGGGTTGCAGTCCGACGCGATCGCCACCCGCACCCCGGCGTCGATCAGCCGCCGGGCGTCGGGGTAGCGCTGACGGGTGGAGAACTCGACGCCGGGCAACAGGGTGGCGATGGTGCCGCTGTCCCTGAGCGCGTCGACGTCCTCGTCGGCCAGGTAGGTGCAGTGGTCCACGGCGAGCAGGCCGAGCTCGGCGGCGAGCCGGACGCCGTCCCCGTAGCCGAGCTGGTTGGCGTGCAGCCGCCCCCTCAGGCCGGCCCCGGCGCCGGCCCCGAGGATGGCGCGGGCCTGGTCGGCGTCGAACGCACCGCGCTCGCAGAACACGTCGATCCACCGGGCGTGCTCCCGGGCCGCGTCGAGCATCGGGCCGGTCACGAGGTCGACGTACTCCCCCGGGTCGCCGTCGGGGACGACGTGCGCACCGAGGTAGGTCGTCTCCTCGGTGAACTGCCGGGCCACCGCGAGGCTCCGGGCCTCGTCCTTCACGGTGAGGCCGTAGCCGCTCTTGATCTCGACGGTCGTCGTGCCCTGGCGACGCATCTCCTCGACGAGCCGGGCGACGTGGCTGGTGAGCTGCTCGTCGGTGGCCGCCCGGGTGGCTGCGACGGTCGTGCGGATGCCGCCGGCAGCGTACGGCGTGCCGGCCATCCGCGCGGCGAACTCCTGGGCCCGGTCGCCGGCGAAGACCAGGTGGGAGTGGGAGTCCACGAAGCCGGGCACGACCGCGCGGCCGCCGAGGTCGACGCGCTCGTCGGCGTCGGGTGCGTCGGCGGCCCGGCCGGTCCAGGCGATCCGGCTGCCCTCGACGACGAGCGCGGCGTCCTGGACCAGGCCGAGCAGGTCCTCGGCCTCCGGGTCGTTGGTGACGAGCTCGCCGATGTTGGTGATCAGGGTCGTGGTCACGGTGCTCTCCCCCAGAGTGTGCTCAGCGCCTCGTCGAGCTCGCGCCCGATCTCCTCGTGGTGGTCCCTGGTGGCGACCACCCGGCCGCTCGCGACCACGTGGGTGACGTCGGCTGCGGTGGCGGCGAAGACCGCGGTGTTCTCGTCGGCCCCGGTGCCGGCGGTGCGCGGCCCGGTCGTGCCGATCGTGACCAGGTCGGCGCGCTCCCCGACCGCGATCTGCCCGCCGGCGCCGATCGCGAGCAGCTCGGCCGCCGACCAGTGGCCGCGCACCTGCGTCGCGAGCCGCTCGTCCATCTCGAGCCCGCGCAGCTCCTCGAACGGGTCGATCACCGCGTGGCTGTCGCTGCCGATGCTGATCCGGCAGCCCGCCGCGACGAGCCGGCGCGCCGGGCCGATGCCGTCGGCCAGGTCGCGCTCGGTCGTCGGGGTGATGCAGGCGTTGGTCCCGGTGCTGCCGAGCAGGTCGACGTCCTCGTCGGTCAGGTGGGTCGCGTGCACGACCGTGGTGCCGGGGCCGAGCAGCCCCTCGTCGTGGAGGAGCCGGGTGGGGGTGACGCCGTACGCCGCGAGGCACGCCTCGTTCTCCGCCACCTGCTCGGAGAGGTGGACGTGCAGCGGCGCCCGGCCCCGGAACACGTGCAGCTGGTCGCGCGGGACGGCCCGGACGGAGTGGATCGCGGCGGGCCCGTCGCCGACCCGCTCGGCCCACCGCTCCGCCGTCCCGTCGCTCCAGCGGAGCTGGACGCCCTCGGGGGGCGCGCCGAAGCCGCTGCTGAGGTAGCAGGTGTCGAGCAGCGTGATCGCGATGCCGGCCTCGGCTGCCGCTGCTCGCAACGCGTCGCCCATCGCGGGCTCCGGGTCGTGGAGGTAGTGGAACTCGCTGACGCTCGTGTAGCCGGACGCCGCCATCTCGCGGTAGGTGGCCCGCGCCAGGGCGAAGTAGCTGTCCGGGGTGAGCCGCTCCGCCACGGCGTACATCTGCTCGCGCCAGGTCCAGAACGTGCCGCGCTCCCGCTGGGTCCGGCCCCGCAGCGCCCGGTGGAACGCGTGGCTGTGGTCGTTCGCGAGGCCCGGGATCGTGAGGCCGCGGAGGGTGGCGGCGTCTCCGGTCGGGTTCCTCCGGTCGGCCGGAGAGACCCTCGCGAAGCAACCACCCTCGATCTCGACGAGCACGTCGTCCCGGACGGCGCCGTCGACCCAGGCCCGCTCGAGCAGGTAGGAGGTCACCGGGCGAGCCGTTCCAGGGTGTCGGCGAGGGCGGAGACGCCGACCAGGCAGTCGGGCATCTCGGCGTGCTCGGCCGGGGAGTGCGAGACGCCGGTCGGGTTGCGCACGAAGAGCATCGCGGTCGGGATCCCGGCCGCGGCCAGGATGCCGGCGTCGTGCCCGGCCTGGGTCGGGATCACGGGCCAGTCGCCGCCCTCGTGGTCCGCGGCGACGAGCGCGGCCAGCGTCGGGTCGAACGCGACCGCGCGCGACACCGACTCGGGCGTCATCGTCAGCGTCGTCCCGTCGCGGGCGGCCCGGTCCGCGGACTGCGCGGTGATCGCCTCGACCAGCTCCTCCAGCTCGGCGTCGCTCGCGCACCGCGCGTCGAGCCACGCCCGGACCAGGGACGGTACGGCGTTGGTGCCGTTCGGCGTGACCTCCACCCGGCCGAACGTCGCCCGCTGCCCGGCCAGGCGCGCCTGCTTGTTCGCCCCGAGGGCCGTGAACGCGTAGGTGAGCATCGGGTCCACGCGGTCCTCCATCCGCGTGGTACCGGCGTGGTTCGCGGCGCCGGCGAACTCGAAGCGGTACCTCCCGTGCGGCCAGATCTCGCTCGCCACCCCGATCGCCTCGCCGCGGTCGACCAGGTCGCGGCCCTGCTCGACGTGCAGCTCCACGAACGTGCCCACCGACGACAGCAGGGACGACGTGCCGCCGGGCACCACGTCACCGAGCGCCACGCCGTCGCGGTCCGTCAGCTCCCGGGCGCGGTCCCACGCCATCGCGCCGGTCGCGAGCCGTGAGCCGAGGCAGGCCAGCCCGAAGCGGGAGCCCTCCTCCTCGGCGAACACCGAGACCCCGATCGGTCGCGCCGGCGTGAACCCGCGCGAGCGCAGCAGGTCGACGGCGGCCAGCGCGGAGACGACGCCGAGCGGGCCGTCGTACGCCCCACCGTCCAGCACGGAGTCGAGGTGCGAACCGGTCAGCAGACCCGGGCCGGAGCCGGCGTCCCACCACGCGACGACGTTGCCGAACCCGTCGGCCTCCACCCGCAGCCCGCGCGCCGCGCACTGGGCCTCGAACCAGGCGCGGAGCTCCTGCTCGGGAGCGGTGAACGGCTGCCGGAAGTAGCCGCCGGACGTGGCCGACCGCCCGACCGGGGCGAGGTCGTTCCACATCCGCTCGAAGTCATCCGGCACAGTTCCTCCCATGGAGTTCCAGGACGTGGTCCGCCGCCGCAAGATGGTCCGCAACTACTCGACCGAACCGGTCGACCCGGACATCGTGGACCTGGCGCTGCGCAACGCGACCCGCGCCCCGAACGCCGGCTTCAGCCAGGGCTGGGCGTTCCTGCTGCTGGACACTCCCGAGGACGTCGCGCGGTTCTGGGACGTGACCGCGGACGACGCCGCCCACCCGGACACGTGGCTCGCCGGGATGATGAAGGCGCCGGTCGTGATCCTGCCGTGCTCCAGCAAGGCGGCGTACCTGCGGCGGTACGCCGAGGGCGACAAGGGCTGGACGGACCAGGACGAGGCCCGGTGGCCGAAGCCGTTCTGGGACATGGACACCGCGATGGCGGCGCTGCTGATGCTGCAGACCGCGACCGACCACGGCCTCGGCTCCTGCTTCATCGGCATCCCACCCGTCCGCGAGGACGCGGTGCGCGCGGCGTTCGCGATCCCGGACGACTTCGACCCGGTGGGTGTCGTGACCATCGGCCACGCGGCCGAGACCGTCGGGGCGGCCGGGTCGTCGACCAAGCGGCCGCGCAAGCCGATGGACGGCCTGGTGCATCGCGGGCGTTGGTGACACGGGACCAGTCCATCGGGGCGACGTCCCGCGGTCAACGACCGCGCCGTACCGCGGGTCTCGCATCCGAGACGGACTAGCCTCGGGCCGTGACGCACCGCGGAGTCGAGAAGCTGCAGGCCCTGGTCCGGATCCCGACCGTCTCGCACCGCGACCGCAGCCTCGTCGACGTCGGCGTGTTCGACGCGTTCCTGGCCGAGCTGGCCACGCAGTTCCCGCTGCTGCACGAGCGGCTCGAGCCGACCCCCGTCGACACCCACGGCCTGCTGTTCCACTGGCCCGGGCGGAGCGCCGACCGGCCGGTGGTGCTGATGGCCCACCTCGACGTCGTACCCGTCGACGACGAGGAGCGGTGGACGCACCCGCCCTTCGGCGCCGAGATCCACGACGGCGCGGTCTGGGGCCGCGGGACCCTGGACGACAAGGGTCAGCTGGTCGCGGCGTGCGAGGCGGTCGAGACCCTGCTCGAGCAGGACTTCGTGCCCGCGCAGGACGTCTGGCTGTCCTTCGGCTGCAACGAGGAGGTCTCGGGCGACGCGGCTCCGCTCGCCGTGGCAGAGCTGGAGCGGCGCGGCGTACGCCCGTGGTTCGTCCTCGACGAGGGTGGCGCGATCGCGGCCGAGGCCTTCCCCGGCGTGGCCGCCCCGATCGGCGTGATCGGCGTGACGGAGAAGGGGGTGACCTCCCTCGAGCTGCGGGTCGAGGGCCGCGGCGGGCACGCGTCGACCCCAGCCAGGAACGGCCCGACCGCCCGACTGGCGCGTGCCATCACCCGCCTGGACCGCCACCAGATGTCCGCGAGCACCCCCGAGCCGACCGTCGAGCTGCTCCGCCGGCTGGCGCCGCACGCGTCCGCCGCGCTGCGGCCGCTGATGGCGAACGCCGGGCGGCTGGGCCCGCTGCTGACCCGGGTGCTGATCGCGGCCGGCCCCGAGCCGGCCGCCATGACCCGGACGACGTTCGCGATCACGACGCTGTCCGGGTCGCCCGCGCTCAACGTCATCGCGAGCACGGCGCGGGCCGGGGTGAACGTCAGGATCATGGTCGGCGACACGGTCGCCTCGGTCCTCGAGCACGTCCGGCGGACGATCGACGACGACCAGGTCCGGGTGAGCGTGGTCGACCAGCACGAGCCGAGCCCGGTGTCGCCGATGGACGAGGCGTTCGGGCTGCTCGAGGCCACGATCCGCGAGGTGTTCCCCGACGCCGTACCCGCGCCGTACGTCATGATGGCGGCCACCGACTCGCGCTTCTTCACCCGGATCTGCACCCGGGTCTACCGGTTCGCGCCGTTCCGGATGACGAAGGCTCAGCGGGAGTCGATCCACGCGTACGACGAGCACCTCGGGGTCGACGCCTTCGTCGACGGCGTGCGGTGGTACCAGCGCCTGATCGAGAGGATCCCCGAGTGAGCATCACGGCCGACCCCCGGGCGCGGAGCCTCCTCGCGATCGTCGGGTTCCTCGTCTGCGTCGAGCTCGCCAGCGGTGTGCTCCAGGGGTTCTACACGCCCATCTACAGCGACATCGCCGACCACCTCGACATCAAGGACGCCGACGTCAACTGGTTCGAGGCGGCCCAGCTCATCGTGTCCGCGCTCGTCGTACCTCCGCTGGCCCGGCTCGGCGACCTGGTCGGCCACAAGAAGGTGCTGCTGCTCTCCACCGCGGTCACCGCGCTCGGCTCGTGGATCCTGGCGTTCGCGCCGTCGTTCACGACGTTCCTCATCGGCTTCGCCGTCCAGGGCGCGTACGTCGTGTGGCTGCCGCTCGAGGTCGCGATCATCCACCGGCGTACGGCCGACACCGGTCGGCAGAACCTGCTCACCCGCCGGGGTGCCGCCGTCCTCGTCGGGGCCCTCGAGCTGGCCGTGATCATCGGCGCGGTGACCAGCGGCGCCCTGGTCGAGGCGACGTCGATGACGTTCCTCCTGGCGTTGCCGGCGATCGTCGTGACGGTCGTGCTCGTGGTGATCTGGTTCGGCATCGAGGACGCTCCCGGTACGTCGACCGGCGGGCTCGACCTCGGCGGCCTGGCCCTGCTGACGGCCGCGCTCGGCCTGGTGATGGCCGGCCTGATCGTGATCCGCCTCGACGGCCCCGGCAGCGTGCCGGCCTGGGGCCTGGTCGTCCTCGGCCTGCTGGCCCTGGTGCCGTTCGTCCGCTACGAGGAGGCCCAGGAGCAGCCGCTGGTGGACATCGGCCTGCTCCGCGCGCCCGGTCAGTGGCCGGTGCAGCTGACGGCGTTCCTGTTCGGCATGTCGGTGCTCGGGGCGCAGATCCCGCTGTCGACGTTCGCCCGCACCGACCCGGACGTCGCCGGCTACGGCCTCGGCGCGACCGCCGGCTTCGTCTCGACGTTGATCGGGGTGTACGTGATCTTCCTGGCGGTCGGCGCGTTCACGCTGCCGCTGACGACGCGGCTCCTGGGCGCGCGCGGCGCGCTGGTGACGTCGGCGCTGCTGGTCGCCGTCGGGTACGCGCTGTGGCTGCCGTTCCACGACCACACCTGGCAGGCGCTGATCAACATGGCCGTCGCCGGTCTCGGCTCGGGCGCGCTCGTCGCGGCGCTGCCGGCCACCGCGGCCGCCGCGGCACCGCCGGAGCGGACCGGCTTCGCGACCGGGATGACGAACGCGACCAAGACCGTCGGCGGCGCAATGGCCTCCGCGATCTTCGCGATCGCGCTCTCGGCCACCGGCTCGATCGCGGACCCGGCGAAGGGACATGCCCCGCTCTCCGGCTACCTCACCGTCTGGACCGTGTGCGCCGTCGCTGCCCTGCTCGCGGCGTTCGCCCTCCTGATGCTGCCCCGGCACGTCGCCGAGGAGCCCACGCCCGCCCTGCGGTAGGCGGTTTCCGGTAGTCCCTGGCGAAAATGCTCTCGATCGGCCCGGCCGGGAGCAGTTTCGGCAGGGACTATCGTCGAAGAGTGCCCGAGAGCGAGGAGAGGTCGGAGGGCCGTCCGGAGCGCGGTCCCGAGCGCAGGGACGTGCCCGCGTCGGGATGGGCGGCCGCCCGGGCGCGCATCGAGCAGCAGCAGACCTGGGTGGACCTGCAGATCCGGCAGGCGATGGAGCGTGGCGAGTTCGAGAACCTCCCCGGGGCCGGGAAGCCGATCGAGGGCCTGGGCGAGCACCACGACCCGGACTGGTGGCTGAAGAAGCTGGTCGAGCGGGAGCGGATCACCGTGCTGCCGCCGAGCATCGCGCTCCGCAAGGAGGACGCCGAGCTCGACGACGCGCTGGACAAGCTGTTCTCCGAGGGGGAGGTGCGCCGGCACGTCGAGGACTTCAACGCCAGGGTGGTCCGGGCCAGGTACTCCCTGCACCCTGGCCCGCCGCTGATCACGATGCCGCGGGACGTGGAGGCCACCGTGGCCGCCTGGCGGGAGCGTCGCGAGGCACGACGGAGCCGGCGTACGGAGCCCGCCGTACCTCCCCGCAAGCGGCGCTGGTGGAATCTCCGGAGGAGACGTCCCGAGGGAGGGTCATGAAGAACGTGGGTGTGGTCGGCGGCGGCCTGATGGGCTCCGGCATCGCCGAGGTCAGTGCGCGCGCCGGCCAGGACGTGGTGGTCGTCGAGTCCGGCGAGGAAGCGGCGAAGGCCGCGCTCGGCCGGCTGGAGAGGTCGCTGGAGCGCGCCGCCGCGAAGGGCAAGATCGACTCGGTCGACGAGGTCCTGGGCCGGGTCCGGGTCGTCACCGACCTGGACGCCGTCGCCGACCGCGACGTCGTGGTCGAGGCGATCGTCGAGGACGAGGCCGCCAAGGTCGCGCTGTTCCGGCAGCTCGACACGATCGTCACGACCCCGGACGCGATCCTCGCCTCCAACACCTCCTCGATCCCGATCATGAAGCTGGGCGTGGTGACCTCGCGGCCCCAGCAGGTCATCGGCATCCACTTCTTCAACCCGGTGCCGGTGCTCCAACTGGTCGAGCTGGTGCCCTCCCTGCTCACCTCCGGCGACACGACCGAGCGGTCGCGGGCGTGGGTGCAGGACGGGCTGGGCAAGCAGGCGATCGACTGCCAGGACCGCGCCGGCTTCGTGGTCAACGCGCTGCTGATCCCGTTCATCCTCTCCGCGATCCGGATGTTCGAGTCCGGCTTCGCCTCCGCCGAGGACATCGACCGCGGCCTGGTGCTCGGCGCCGCGCACCCGCAGGGTCCCCTGGCGCTGGCCGACCTGATCGGCCTGGACACCACGAAGGCGGTCGCGGAGTCGTTGTACGAGGAGTTCAAGGAGCCGCTGTACGCCGCCCCGCCGCTCCTGCAGCGCATGGTCGACGCCGGCCTGCTCGGCCGGAAGACCGGCCGCGGCTTCTACACCTACGGCTGACTGTCAGATCCGTCATACCGACGGGTAGCGATCCGCTGCTACGTTCCGGCGCATGAGCGGATCTCGCAGCGCGAAGGACTTCTTCCGACCCCTGGCGGTGGGCGCACCGACCCCCCTCACGGAGATCCCGGCGCGGCCCAGCCGGGCGATCCACTTCTTCGACCCGAGCAACCCGAAGATGGCCGCGAAGGTGCCGGACATGGTGGGCACCGTCGACGTGCTGCTCGGCAACCTCGAGGACGCGATCAAGGCAGACAACAAGGTCGCCGCCCGGGACGGCCTGGTGAAGATCGCCCAGGAGACCGACTTCGGCCCGACTCAGCTGTGGACCCGCGTCAACGCGCTCGACAGCCCGTGGGTCCTCGACGACCTCACCACGCTCGTCCCGCAGATCGGCGACAAGCTCGACGTCGTGATGGTGCCGAAGGTGCAGGGCGCCGAGGACATCCACTACGTCGACCGGCTGCTCGCCCAGCTCGAGGCCAGGGCCGGCCTGCAGAAGCCGGTCCTCGTGCACGCGATCCTCGAGACCGCCCGCGGCGTCGCGAACGTCGAGGAGATCTGCGGCGCCAGCCCGCGCATGCAGGGCGTCTCCCTGGGCCCGGCCGACCTCGCCGCCGACCGGCGGATGAAGACCACGCGGGTCGGCGGCGGTCACCCCGGCTACCTGGTCCGCGAGGACCCGCCGAGCGAGAACGGCGTGGCGAACATCGAGGCCAGCCGCGCGACGTACCAGCAGGACCTGTGGCACTACACGATCGCGCGGATGGTCGACGCGTGCGCGATGCACGGGATCTACCCCTACTACGGCCCGTTCGGCGACATCACCGACGTGGTCGCCTGCGAGGACCAGTTCCGCAACGCCTACCTGCTCGGCTGTGTCGGCGCCTGGAGCCTGCACCCCAAGCAGGTCGCGATCGCCAACCGGGTCTTCAGCCCGAGTGTCGCCGACGTCGCGCACGCTCGGCGCGTGGTCGCGGCGATGGGCGACGGCACCGGCGCGGTGATGCTCGACGGTAAGATGGAGGACGACGCGTCCCTCAAGCAGTGCCTGGTGATGGTCGAGCTCGCGGAGCAGCTCGCCGCGATCGACCCCGAGCTCAAGAAGCAGTACGACGAGGTGGAGGCGTGAGCGACTTCGTGCCCCTCCGCAGCGTCCTCTACATGCCGAGCTCGAACGAGCGCGCCCTGGAGAAGGCGAAGTCCATCGCCTGCGACGGCCTGATCCTCGACCTCGAGGACGCCGTCGCCCCGGACGCCAAGCCAGCGGCGCGCGAGGCCGCCTGCGCGGCCGCCGCCGGCGGCGAGTACGGCGGGCGCACCGTCACCATCCGCGTCAACGGCATCGGCACCGAGTGGCACGAGGCCGACCTCGCGGCCGCCGCGCAGGCCGGCCCGGCCGCGGTCGTCGTGCCCAAGGTCGACAGCGCCGCCGAGGTGCAGCAGCTCGTCGACGCGCTCGAGCGGTACGGCGCCCCGGACCACACCACCGTCTGGGCGATGGTCGAGACGCCGGTCGCGATCCTCGACGCGCTCGCGATCGCCCGCGCGTCCGAGCGGCTCAGCACGCTGGTGATGGGCACCAACGACCTGGTCAAGGAGCTGTACGCCGAGCACGTGCCCGGCCGCGCCCCGATCCTCCCCAGCCTGCACACCGCGCTGCTGGCAGCGCGCGCCTCCGGCATCGCGATCCTCGACGGCGTCTACAACGACGTGCAGGACACCGACGGCTTCCTCGCGGAGTGCCGGCAGGGCCGCGAGATGGGCTTCGACGGCAAGACCCTCATCCACCCCGGCCAGGTCGACGGCGCCAACGCCGCCTTCGCCCCCTCCGAGCAGGCCGTCGAAGACGCGCGCGGCCTGATCGCCGCGTTCGAGGACGGGCAGGGCTCTGGCGTGGTCACCTACAACGGCAAGATGGTCGAGAACCTCCACGTGGAGTCCGCCCGTCGCACGCTCGCGATCGACGAGGCGATCCGGGCCCTGGGCTGATCCACCGGAAGGTTTGCGGCGGACGCCGCGCTGGGTACGCACCTCCTGGGACACTCACAGGGAGGTACGGAAATGGTGATTCTCGGTCTGATCCTCTTGATCATCGGCCTGCTGGCGAACATCCCGGTGCTCACCACCATCGGCGCGATCCTGCTGGTCGTGGGCCTGATCCTGAACCTGGTGCCGATGGGCGGCACCCGGCGGAGGGTCTACTAGCGCTCCGCGCGCTCCAGGAAGTCGAGGACCTTCGCCGCGGGCATCTCGCACGGGCGGAGCTCCTGGGCCACCGTCGTCAGGTACGCGTTGGTGCTGACCACGTCGGAGCCGTCCAGGGCCTCGGCGTACAGCGACACCGCACGGCCGCCGGCACGCAGCGTCTTGGTGACGCCGTACCGGCGGCCGTCGTACGTCGCCTCGGACCAGCCCTCAGGGAACCGGTCGAGGAGCTCGACGAGGCTTCGGGAGCCGCTCAGTCCTGGCCCCGGCGCAGCTGCTCGTCCAGCCAGAGCTTCACGCTGCCGAGCACTCCGGCGACGTCGTGCACCATCTTGCCGAGCGCGTCCTGGCTCTGCCTGAAGGCGTCGGAGTAGCTGCGCGCCGCCTCGGCCGCGGCCTCGGTCACCTTCGCCTGGTCGTCGTCCTGCCGGCGGGGGTACTCACCCGTGAGGATCCGCGTGTACTCGCCGGAGTCGACCCACTTGCGGAGCTCGCTCGCCCGCACCACGGCGAACGGGTGCGAGCGGTTCTCGATCAGGAGCAGCTTGAGCACGGAGTCGCGCAGGTCGGCGTCGTCGTACTCCTGGCCCTGGGCGAAGAACGACGTCGTGTCCAGGTCGTCGAGGTGACCGCCGCTGGCGAGCTGCATGTGCACGCGAAACGCCGTCGCCGGGTCCTGGGTCGCGAGCAGGCCGGCGCGGTCGGCGGACAGCTCGGCCTTGCGCGACCACTCGTACAGCGCCGCCATGATCGCGCGCAGCCCGAGGCCACCTGCGGGGATCGCCGCGAGCACGCCGCTGAGCTGGATCATCCGCTGCAGCAGGGTCTGGTAGACCGCGTGGCCGCTCATCGCGTGGCCGAGCTCGTGGGCGACGACGAAGCGCAGCTCCTCCTCGTCGAGCAGGTCCACGAGTCCCGAGTTGAGCACGATGAACGGCTTGTTCATGCCGATCGTGAGGGCGCCGAACGCCGGGTTGGCGACGACGTACAGCTCGGGCAGCTCCGGCGCGTCGAGCGTGCGGCCGACCTCGCTGAGGATCCGGTGCAGGTTCGCGAACTGGCGCTCGTCCGCGCGGACGGCCGAGCCCAGGAACACCAGGCGCACGGCGCGCTCGTTGAAGAGCCCGGCCATCGCCTTGAGGATCGTGTCGAAGCCCTTGAGCTTCCGCAGCGCGACCAGCGCGCCCCGGTCGGCGGGGTGCTCCCACGCGCGGGAGCTGATGTCGGTCAGCGTGGCCCGGGACCGGACCGGTTGGGTCGTCACGCGCTCACTCTGACACGGGAATCCGAACGCCGCGGTCGTTCGCGACCTCCACCGCGCGGTCGTAGCCGGCGTCCACGTGGCGGATCACGCCCATGCCCGGGTCGTTGGTGAGCACCCGCTCGATCTTCTCGGCCGCGAGCGGGGTCCCGTCGGCGACGCAGACCTGGCCGGCGTGCAGCGAGCGACCCATGCCGACGCCACCACCGTGGTGGAACGACACCCAGGTCGCGCCCGACGCGGTGTTCACCAGCGCGTTCAGGATCGCCCAGTCCGCGATGGCGTCCGAGCCGTCGAGCATCGCCTCGGTCTCGCGGTACGGCGACGCGACCGATCCGCAGTCGAGGTGGTCGCGGCCGATCACGATCGGCGCCTTCAGCTCGCCCGACGCCACCATCTCGTTGAACTTGAGGCCGGCGATGTGGCGCTCGCCGTACCCGAGCCAGCAGATCCGCGCCGGCAGGCCCTGGAAGTGGACCCTCTCCTGGGCCATCGTGATCCACTTCCGCAGCCGCTCGTTCTCCGGGAAGAGCTCGAGGATCGCGCGGTCCGTCGCGGCGATGTCGGCGGGGTCGCCGGACAGGGCGGCCCAGCGGAACGGGCCCTTGCCCTCGCAGAACAGCGGCCGGATGTAGGCCGGGACGAAGCCCGGGAACTCGAAGGCGCGGTCGTAGCCGCCCTTGCGCGCCTCGTCGCGGATCGAGTTGCCGTAGTCGAAGACCTCGGCGCCCCGGTCCTGGAACTCGACCATCGCCCGGACGTGGGTGGCCATCGAGGCCTGGGCCTCCTTGGTGAAGCCCTCGGGGTCGGCGGTACGCCGCGCCTCCCACTCCTCGAACGGCACCCCGGCCGGCAGGTAGAAGAGCGGGTCGTGCGCCGAGGTCTGGTCGGTGACGACGTCGATCGGCGCGTCCATCTCGAGCAGCCGCGGCAGCAGCTCGGCCGCGTTGCCGAGCACCCCGATCGAGAGCCCGCGACGCTCGTCCCGCGCGGCGACCGCCAACTCGACGGCCTCCTTCAGCGAGGCGGCTCGGACGTCGAGGTAGCGGTGGTCGATCCGGCGCTGGATGCGCGAGTCGTCGCACTCGATGCAGATCGCGACGCCGTCGTTCATGGTCACCGCCAGGGGCTGCGCGCCGCCCATCCCGCCGAGGCCGGCGGTCACGGTGACAGTGCCGGCCAGCGTCCCGCCGAACTTCTTGTCGGCGACGGCCGCGAAGGTCTCGAAGGTGCCCTGGAGGATGCCCTGGGTGCCGATGTAGATCCACGACCCGGCGGTCATCTGGCCGTACATCGTGAGGCCGAGGTCCTCGAGCCGGCGGAACTCCTCCCAGTTCGCCCAGTCGCCGACCAGGTTCGAGTTCGCGATCAGCACCCGCGGCGCCCACGGGTGCGTCCTCATCACGCCGACCGGCTTGCCGGACTGCACGAGCAGCGTCTCGTCGTCGCCGAGCGTCGTGAGGGTGCGCACCAGCGCGTCGTACGCCTCCCACGAGCGGGCGGCCTTGCCCGTGCCGCCGTACACGACCAGGTCCTCCGGGCGCTCGGCCACCTCGGGGTCGAGGTTGTTCATCAGCATCCGCAGCGGGGCCTCGGTCTGCCACGACCGGGCGGTCAGCTCGGTGCCACGGGCGGCACGTACTTCCTTCACGACAGTTCTCCGATCACGGACTCGGCGGCTGAGAGGACGGCGCCCGACGCGACCAGCCCGACGGCGGTCTCGATCTCGGGCGACAGGTGGCGGTCGGGGCCGGGGCCCTCGATGCCGGAGGAGCGGAGCAGGCCGACGACGGCAGCGGTCGCCGGCGACGGCACCAGCGGCGCGCGCAGGTCGAGCGCGCGGGCGGCGGTCAGCACCTCGATCGCGACCACCCGGGTCAGCCCGTCGACGGCGCGACGGAGCTTGCGCGCGGCGGACCATCCCATCGACACGTGGTCCTCCTGCATGGCGCTGGAGGGGATCGAGTCGACCGAGGCGGGTACGGCGAGCCGCTTCAGCTCGGACACGATCGCGGCCTGCGTGTACTGGGCGATCATGTGCCCGCTGTCGACGCCCGGGTCGTCGGCGAGGAACGGCGGCAGCCCGTGGTTGCGGGCCTTGTCGAGGAAGCGGTCGGTACGCCGTTCGCTGATCGAGGCCACGTCCGCGGCGACGATCGCGAGGAAGTCGAGCACGTACGCCACGGGCGCGCCGTGGAAGTTGCCGTTCGACTCGACGCGGTCGCCGACGACGACGGGGTTGTCCACGGCCGCGGCGAGCTCGCGGCCGGCGACGAGCGCGGCGTGGTCCACGGTGTCGCGTGCGGCGCCGTGCACCTGCGGCGAGCACCGCAGCGAGTAGGCGTCCTGCACCCGGTTGCAGTCCGGGCCCCGGTGCGAGGCGACGACGCCGGAGTCGGCGAGCAGTCGCGTGAGGTTGGCGGCGGACAGTGCCTGGCCCGGGTGCGGCCGGATCGCCTGCAGCTCCGGTGCGAACACCCGGTCGGTGCCGAGCTGGCCCTCCACCGACATCGCCGCGGCGATGTCCGCGGTGCGCAGCAGCATCCGCAGGTCCTCGATCGCCAGCACCAGCATGCCGAGCATGCCGTCGGTGCCGTTGATCAGCGCCAGCCCCTCCTTGGCGGCGAGCTCCACCGGCTCCAGACCGGCCGCGGAGAGCGCCTCGGCGGCGGGCAGCAGCGCGCCGGAGGCGTCGCGCACGCTGCCCTCGCCCATCAGCGCGAGCGCACAGTGCGAGAGCGGTGCCAGGTCGCCGGAGCAGCCGAGCGAGCCGTACTCCCGCACCACCGGCGTGATGCCGTGCGCGAGCAGGCCGGCGAGCAGCTGGGCGGTCTCCACCCGGATGCCGGTGCGACCGGTCGCCAGGGTCGACAGCCGCAGCAGCATCAGCGCGCGCACCACCTCGCGCTCGACCTCGGGCCCGGAGCCTGCGGCGTGCGAGCGGACCAGCGAGCGCTGCAGCTGGGCGCGCATCCCGGTCGGGATGTGGCGGGTCGCCAAGGCGCCGAACCCGGTCGAGACGCCGTACGTCGGGGTCTCCGCCGCGGCCAGCTCCTCGACGACGTCGCGAGCGCGGGCGATCGCCGCCAGCGCATCCTCGCCCAGCTGGACGGGCTGACCGTCGCGGGCGACCGCCACGAGCTCCTGGGGCGACACCGGCCCCACTCCTACAGTGACCATGCCGCCATCCTCCTGCCCGCCTCGGCACCCCACCAGAGCGCCGCCCCGGCCGATGTCTGGCATCCGAGACGTGCGTCACGCCGGCATAACGCGGGTATGGAACGGTCCGTTGGGGGGAACAACAGCCACACACCAGACGACTCGGCGTCGGGGACCTGCACGGGGGACGCCGCGACCACAGGGAGCACCAGCAGATGACACGCCTCACCAGAACGGCCGCGGTGATCGCCGCTACGACCCTACTGACCGGTGGCCTGACGGCCGCCTCCGGCACGGCCACGGCGCAGACGGCCGTCGAGCGCAGCAGCCGCGAGGCCGGCTTCGCCCTCAAGGCCGCGGGCTACGGCACGCGCGCCAGCGGCGGCCAGGTCCCCGCCGGCTCGCGCGACACCGCCTTCATGGCGATCGGCTGTGGCACCAAGGTCGGGATGGAGCGCGAGAACCACGAGGCGCAGGCGGACCTGCCGGGCGGCGCCGGCACGGTCAGCGGCGTGCGCACCGACCTGTGGACCGCCCGCAAGGACGGTGGTGTCCACTCGTACGCCCGCAACCGCACCGCGAACGTCGTCCTCGCCCAGAGCGGGCTCGGCACGCTCCGGATCAGCGCGATCACCTCGCTCGCCCACGCCTGGCACGACGACAAGGGTTTCCACGCCGAGACCAAGGTGAACCTCGGCGAGCTGCAGTTCGTGTCGCCGACCGGTGACGCGCAGGAGCTGGAGCTGCCGACGCCCGGCCAGCCGGTCGAGATCCCCGGCCTGGCCAGGATCACCGTCGGCCAGTCCAAGAAGACCGTCGCCGACAGCGGGGCGACCGCCGAGTCGAACGCGCTCCGGGTCACCTTCATCCCGTCGGCGACCCGGCTCACGGTCGGCCACGCGGCGGCCCAGGCGCTCGACGGCATCAAGCACGGCACGTTCCACGGCTACTCCTCGGCCACCCGGTCGAAGGCCGCGGACGACAGCGTCACCAGCGGGCGGACCCCGCTCTCGCTGATGCCCTGCCAGGGCACCGACGGCGAGGTGCACACGAAGGCGATCGCCGACGTGGACCTCGGCGACCAGATCATCGTCCAAGGCCTGCGCAGCCAGCAGTCGGGCAAGCAGCTCCCGGGCAAGAGCGTGGCGATGGAGCGCGGCTCGGTGGCCGGTCTCGACCTCGGTGACGGACAGCTCGTCGTCGACGCCGTCGTCGGACAGGCCAACGTCACCCGCCAGAACGGCAAGACCACCTCGAACACCGACGGCACGACGCTCGGCACCATCACCGCCAACGGCGAGCCGCAGAGCTTCCCCGACTCCGACGTCATCGAGATCCCGGGCGTGGCGAAGCTCGAGCGCAACATCGTCCAGAAGTCGAAGTTCGGCATCTCCGTGGTGGCCCTGCGGATCACGCTGCTCGACGGCACCGGCGCGGTGATCGACCTGGGCGTGGCCCAGGCCAAGATCCGCTGACGGCTTTCTCACACACCACTCCACGAGACGCGGCGCCGTACGCCGTGCGCGGGAGAGTTGACTGGGTCGGGTGACCCAGACGCTCGGCCCCGCGCACGCCGTCGGCGCCGCGCGTCGTTGGGCGATGCTGGCCGCGAGCACGTTCGCCCAGACCGCGACCGCGGTGATGGTGCACGGCCCGGCGTTCCTCATCCCGGCGCTGCACGCGAGCGGCCTGACCCTCGCCGAGGCCGGCCTGGTGGCCGCGTCACCGACGCTCGGCGTGATGCTCACGCTGGTGGCGTGGGGCGCGGTCGCGGACCGGCGCGGCGAGCGCTTCACCCTCCTCACCGGGCTCGCCGCGACCACGGCCGCGGGGCTCGCGGCGGCCCTCTCCGGCGGTACGGCGCTGCTCGTGGTCACGCTGTTCCTCGCCGGCGCGGCCGCCGCGAGCACGAATGCCGCCGGCGGGCGGGTGGTCGTGGGCTGGTTCCCGCCCGAGCGGCGCGGGCTCGCGATGGGCGTCCGGCAGATGGCGCAGCCCGTCGGCGTCGGCGTCGCCGCCATCTCGATCGCCGTCGTCGCCGACGGCGCCGGCGTGCACGCCGCCATCTGGGTGCCGACCATCGCATGCGCCCTCGCGGCCCTCGTGGTCGCGGTCGTCGTCGTCGACCCCCCGCGACCGGAGCGGTCGGCGGTGGCCGCGGCGGAGAACCCGTACCGCCGCGACGCCTACCTCGCCCGCATCCACGGTGTCTCCGTGCTGCTCGTCGTGCCGCAGTTCCTCGTCTGGACCTTCGCCCTCGTCTGGCTCGTGCAGGACCGGGACTGGTCGCCCGCCGCGGCGGGCACCGTGGTCGCGGTCGCCCAGGTCGTCGGCGCGCTCGGCCGGATCGGGGTGGGCCACCTCTCCGACGTGGTCGGCGGCCGGATGCGGCCGCTGCGCTGGGTGTCGGTCGCCGCGGCCGCGACGATGGCGCTGCTCGGCCTCACCGCCGCGCTCGACCTGGCGGTCGCCGTCCTGCTCGTCGTGGTGGCGACGCTGGTGACCGTCGCCGACAACGGGCTCGCGTTCACCGCGGTTGCGGAGCGGGCCGGCCCGTTCTGGTCCGGGCGCGCCCTCGGCATCCAGAACACCGCCCAGTTCCTGGCCGCCTCCGCCGTCCCACCGCTGGCCGGGCTGGCCGTCACCCACGCCGGGTACGCCGCGACGTTCGCGCTCGCGGCGGCCTTCCCCCTGGCCGCCCTGCCGCTGGTGCCGGTCCGCGAGGAGCGTGAACTGAGCTGACAGGGGGTACGGCGTCGTCGGGGACCAGACAGAGGGAGAACAGATGAAGGTCATCGTGTGGATCATCGTGATCGTCGTGATCCTGGCGATCATCGCCGCCGTCGTCGTGACGGTGAACCGGCGCCGCCAGGAGCAGAACCGCCAGCGGGCCGCAGAGCTGCGCACCAAGGCCGCCGCCCACGAGCCCTCGGTCGACGTCGCGCGCCAGGAGGCCGCGGAGGCCGAGGCCCGCGCGGAGATCGCCCGCGCCGAGGCGGAGCGCGCCGAGCAGCGGGCGACCGAGGCCACCCACGGCCTGCACCAGGAGGAGGCCCGCCAGGAGGACGTCCTGCGTGAGGCCGAACAGATCGACCCCGAGGGACGGCACCGCTCGAGCTAGGGCCCTAGTCTCGCGCCATGAGCCAGGTGCCCGCTGCGACCAGGGCGCTGCGGGTGCTGCGGTTCCTGGCCGGCCAGCCCGACCCGGTCCCGCTCGACCGGATCATGCGCGCGTGCGAGCTGCCGCGCAGCACGACGTACCACCTCCTCCACGTGATGGAGGAGGAGGGCTTCGTCGTGCACCTCGCCGACGAGCACCGCTTCGGCCTCGGCCCGGCGGCGTTCGAACTCGGCAGCGGGTACGCGCGCCAGGAGCCGCTCCAGCGCATCGCCCGCCGTCCACTCGCCGACCTCGTCGACCGGGTCGCGCAGTCGGCGCACCTCGCGATCCTGCACGGCCGCGAGGTCCTGTACGTCGTCGAGGAGCGCGCACCGCGTCGCCCGCCACTGGTGACCGACGTCGGGGTGCGGCTGCCGGCCCACCTGACCGCGAGCGGGCGCGCGATCCTCGCGAGGCTGCCCGCCAGCCAGGTGCGGGCGCTGTACCCGTCGGCCACGGAGTTCGTGGAGCGGCACGGCCGCGGGCCGGCTGCCCCCAGCGCGCTGCGGGCGCTGCTGTCCGACACCCGGCAGCGCGGGTACGCCGTCGAGGACGGCGAGGTCACGCCCGGGCTCGCGAGCGTCGCGGTCGCCGTGCTCGACCACAACCGGCACCCGGTCGCCGCCGTGGCGGTGACCTACCCCGACGACTCGGACGCCGACGGCCTCCCGGAGGCCGTCACACACACCGCCGGCCTGCTGACCCGTCGGATCAGCGGGACGGTGACGCCGCCGGGCTAGACCTCGGTTCGCCGGGGGCGGGCACCGGGAACCATCACCCGGTCCCGCTCCGCTCGTTGGAGGGGCACTCGCACGCGAAGGAGCTCCGCCGGTGACCGTCCGCCCCACCACCCGCCGCCTGATCTGGGCCACGCTGGCCGGCACGACCGCCGTGGCCGTGGCGATCTCGCTCGGCGGCGCCACCGGCCTGCGCGCGGGCGGGCTGAACCAGCGCTACGCCTTCGCGCAGAACGCGCTCGGCAGCCTCGAGGCCGACAAGAACGCGATCTCGCGCGCCGGCGAGCTCGGTGACGTGACCAGGGACCCGACCACCGCCGCCGAGAAGGCTGCTGCCGCGGCGTACGTCGAGCGGGAGCGCGAGCTCCCCGACCCCCAGCTCACCAGCGTCCCGGTGACGGAGAAGCGGCTCCAGCACCCGGAGGACCGGTACGCGCTGGCCAACGGCTGCTACTCGCTCACCCCCGGCGGCGAGCCGCTCTACTTCAAGCCGACCGACCTCGGCCGATACCTCATCTACGACGCCGACCGTCGCTTCGTGGTCGCCGAGGGCGACCGACCGGACGCGCCGAGCGCCGAGACCGTCTGGCGGATCGCCAGGGTCGGCACCGGTCGCTACTCGTTCCAGAACGCGACCGGCGCCCTCGAGGTCGACGGCGCCCGCAGCTTCCGGCCGACGCTGACGACGGGCTGCACGGCGTACCCCGAGTCGCAGATCGACGTCCGCGGCCGGCCGCACGCCGGCATCACGTCGTACCAGGAGGTCCGGGGGTACGTCGACGCGCACACCCACGGCATGGCCTTCGAGTTCCTCGGCGGCGACGCGCACTGCGGCAAGCCCTGGGACCAGTACGGCGCGCCGTACGCACTGGTCGACTGCCCCGACCACACCGCCACCGGCGGGTACGGCGGCGTGCTCGAGTCGGTGCTCTCCGGCGAGCCGCACCACGACCCGGTCGGCTGGCCGACGTTCAAGGACTGGCCGGCGCCGAACTCGCTCACCCACGAGGGCACCTACTACCGGTGGCTCGAACGGTCCTGGCGTGGCGGGCAGCGGATCTTCGTGAACCTGCTGGTCGAGAACAACCAGCTGTGCCAGCTCTACCCGATCAAGCACAACTCCTGCGACGACATGGACTCGATCCGGCTCCAGGCGTCGGACATGTACCAGATGCAGGATTACATCGACGCCCAGTTCGGCGGCCCGGGCAAGGGCTTCTACCGGATCGTCCACAACCCATGGCAGGCCCGGAAGGTGATCAACGCCGGGAAGATGGCCGTGATCATGGGCATCGAGACCAGCGTCCCGTTCGGCTGCACGTTCAAGGCCGAGCCCGGCGGCGACGTGCCGGCCTGCGACGTCGACGACATCTCCCGCCAGGTCGACGAGGTGAAGAAGCTCGGCGTCCGCCAGATGGAGCTGGTCAACAAGTTCGACAACGCGCTGTCCGGCATCGCCGGCGACGAGGGCGAGGTCGGCGCCGCGGTGAACTCCGCGAACTTCCTCGAGACCGGGACGTACTGGGACATGCAGCACTGCGACCCCGACATCCCGGGCGCGCACGACCACAACCAGCTGGCGGCCCCCGACATCTCAGCCGGCCAGCAGGACGCGCTCTTCGGGGCGGTCGCCGAGCTGTTCGGCCCGCTGAACCTGCCGGCGGCGCCGGTCTACCCGCCCCCGGACCACTGCAACTCCCGCGGCCTGACCACCCTCGGCGAGTACACGATCCGCAAGCTCGCCCGGGAGCACATCATCTTCGACCCCGACCACATGAGCGTGAAGGCGCGGACCGCGGCCCTCGACCAGATCGACGACCTTGGCTACCACGGCGTCGTCTCCAGCCACTCCTGGTCGACGCCGGACGCCTACCCGCGGATCTACGAGGAGGGCGGCTTCATCACGCCGTACGCCGGCGACTCGACCGGATTCGTGGAGAAGTGGAAGGCGCACGTCGGCTGGGCCGACCCGCGCTACTACTGGGGCATCGGGTACGGCGCCGACATGAACGGACTCGGCGCACAGGGCGACCCCCGTGGCGCCGACGTGCCGAACCCGGTCACCTATCCGTTCACGGGCCTCGGCGGCGTGACCGTCGAGCAGCAGCACGCCGGCGAGCGGGTCTACGACATCAACGTCGACGGCGTCGCGCAGTACGGCCTCTACCCGGACTGGATCCAGGACCTCACCGAGGTCGCGGAGTCCGAGCAGAAGGGCGACGGCGCGCGGATCGAGGCCGACATGGAGCGTGGTGCCGAGGCGTACCTCCAGATGTGGGAGCGCGCGGAGGGCATCGCACCCGACTCGTGCCGCAACCCCGAGCTGCGCAAGGGCGTCGACCGGGCGACCGCGTTGATCCACCGGGGGATGACGACCAAGCAGGTGATGGAGGCGGTCGGGCAGCCGTACGAGCGGCTCGGCTCGACGTACTCGTTCTGCGCGAAGGCGCCCGGTGACCCGAAGGTGACGGTCACGGTGACGTTCTCCGGCACCGGCCGGGTGACCGGGCTGCGCCGGACCTGAAGTTACCAGCCGGTAGGATCCTTCTCACGTCCTCCGGGCGCTGACGTGGCCGGAGCCGGCGAATAGGCTCACGGTCGCGCACCCCGGCGCGACCGAACGACCAGCCGACAGGGAGTCGACGAGTGACTGCAACGCTGATCCTGGGCCTCGTGATCAACGCGATCGCCCTGCCGATCGCAGGGAAGCGGATCTGGTTCCTGTACCGGCTGATCACGTCGGGCCAGCCCGCCCCGGACCGGGTCGCGGGCGTGACCGGGCGCCTCGGCGCGGCGGTCAAGCGCCAGGTCGTCGAGGTGTTCGGTCAGCGGAAGATGCTGAAGTGGACCGTGCCGGGCACCGCCCACTTCTTCGTGATGTGGGCCTTCTTCATCCTGGCGACGGTCTACCTCGAGGCCTACGCGGTCCTGCTCACGCGCAACCCGGAGTGGAGCTGGTTCGTCTTCGGCAACTGGGCCGTGCTCGGCTTCCTGCAGGACTTCATCGCGGTGATGTGCACCCTCGGCCTGGTGGTCTTCTGGGCGATCCGGCTGCGGAACCAGCCCCGGCAGCTGGGCCGCAGGTCCCGCTTCTTCGGCTCGCACCTCGGCCCGGCGTACTTCACGCTGTTCATGATCTTCAACGTCGTGTGGACGATGTTCCTGTTCCGCGGCGCCGTCCAGGCGCGCGACATGGGCACCGGCAACGGCTACGGCAAGGCGGCGTTCGTCTCCTACGGCCTCGGCACGGTGCTGCCGGACAGCACCGCCCTGATCGGCATCGGCCTGCTCCTGCACATCGGCGTGATGCTGGTGTTCCTGATCTTCGTGCTGAACTCCAAGCACCTGCACATCTTCATGGCGCCGATCAACGTGCTCTTCGGTCGCGAGCCGGTCGCGCTCGGTGCGGTGAAGCCGCTGGTCTCGGCCGGCAAGCCGGTCACCCTCGACGACATCGACGACCTCGACGAGGACGCGAAGCTGGGCGTCGGCGCGGTGGAGGACTTCTCCTGGAAGGGCGTCCTGGACTTCGCGACCTGCACCGAGTGCGGTCGCTGCCAGTCCCAGTGCCCGGCCTGGAACACCGAGAAGCCGCTGTCGCCGAAGCTGCTGATCATGGCCCTGCGCGACGCCACCTTCCGGAAGGCGCCGTACCTGCTGGCGGCCGAGGACAAGCGCGAGGCCACCCTCGAGGGCAACGACACGCTCACGCTGGAGGTCGAGCGCCCGCTGGTCGGCGACACGGGTGACGACTGGTTCTACATGCCCGACAGCGGCGCCGGCGTCATCGACCCCGACGTGCTGTGGTCCTGCGTCACCTGCGGCGCGTGCGTGCAGCAGTGCCCGGTCGACATCGAGCACGTCGACCACATCGTCGACATGCGCCGCTACCAAGTGCTGGTCGAGTCGAACTTCCCGAGCGAGCTCAACCAGCTGTTCCGCGGCCTGGAGAACAACGGCAACCCGTGGAACATGTCGCCGAAGGCGCGCATGGACTGGGCCAAGGACCTCGACTTCGAGGTCAAGGTCGTCGGCGACGACCTCGAGTCGCTCGACGAGGTCGAGTGGCTGTTCTGGGTGGGCTGCGCCGGCGCCTACGAGGACCGGGCGAAGAAGACCACGCGTGCGGTCGCGGAGCTGCTCGACATCGCCGGCGTGAGCTTCGGCGTCCTGGGCAACGGCGAGACCTGCACCGGTGACTCCGCGCGGCGGGCCGGCAACGAGTTCGTCTTCCAGGGCCTGGCGGCGCAGAACGTCGAGACCTTCAAGGAGTTCAAGGTCAAGAAGGTCGTCTCGACCTGCGCTCACTGCTTCAACACGCTCAAGAACGAGTACAGGGAGTTCGGCATCGAGCTGGAGGTGGTGCACCACACCCAGCTGCTGAACCGGCTCGTCCGTGAAGGGAAGCTGACGCCGGTCCGCGACGGCGAGGGCGCCAAGAAGCGCACGATCACCTACCACGACCCGTGCTACATCGGCCGCCACAACGGCGTCTACTCGCCGCCGCGCGAGCTGCTCCAGGTGCTGCCGGGCGCGGAGCTCGTCGAGATGGAGCGGAACAGCGAGCGGTCCTTCTGCTGCGGCGCCGGTGGCGCCCGGATGTGGATGGAGGAGAACATCGGCGAGCGGATCAACGTCAACCGCACCGTCGAGGCCGTCGGCACCGGCGCGGACCAGATCGCCGTCGGCTGCCCCTACTGCCGGGTGATGCTGTCCGACGGGCTGACCGCCCAGCAGGCCAAGGGCGAGGCGCGCGAGGAGGTCGAGGTCCTCGACGTCGCGCAGATGCTGCTCGCCTCGGTCAAGGGTGAGCGGGCGACCAGGCTCGCGCCCGGCGCCGGTGGCGCCCCCGCGGCTCGCTCGGCCGGTACGACGGTCGAGACCAAGGCCGAGCCGGAGGCCGGCGACGAGACGCAGACCGCCGACACCGTCACCGAGACCGCGGACGTCGGTCCGGCGGCCAAGGCGTCCGGCGGCTCCTCGCTCTTCGACACCCCGGCCGACTCGGAGACCGCCACCGAGGACAAGTCGGTCGCCGAGGAGGCGCAGGCCGCGAAGCCGGCGTCCTCCGGAGGCTCCCTGTTCGACCTGGGCGGGGACACCGACGCCACCGCGGAGGCGAAGCCGACCGCCGAGACCCAGACCGAGGTCACCCAGGTCGCCAGCGACACCGCCTCGGTGGGCTCGCTGTTCGACATCGCCGGCGACACCCCGGAGTCGGAGCGGTCGACGGTCGGGTCGCTCTTCGACATCGCGACCGACGAGCCTGCCGCTCAGGAGGCGAAGGCAGAGCCCGCGCCGGAGGCAGCACCGAAGGCAGCACCGAAGGCGGCACCGAAGAAGGCCGAGCCGACGGCAGCGGCGCCCGCGACCGCGGAGATCGCCGAGGGCGGGTCGCTCTTCGACATCGCCGCCCCCGAGCCCGCGGCGGCCCCGGAAGCCGAGGCCCCGAAGGCCGAGGCCCCGAAGGCCGAGGAGCCACAGGCCGAGCAGGAGCCCGAGCCCGAGCCTGAGTCGGAGGAGAAGCCGAAGCCGTCCGCGAGCGGCGCGGCGCAGCAGCCGAAGACCGGCGTGGACATCAACGAGTCGGGCTCGCTCTTCGACCTCTGACAGGTCACACCTGGCGGTCCAGCCATGGGCGGTGAACGCTAGGAGGGTGGACCCCGGCGAGTACTTCGACGCGCGCTGGCACTCGCTGGTGCGCGCGGCGGTCGACCTCGGCGTCCCGGACGAGGAGGCTCCGGCGGTGGTGCAGCGGGTCCTGGACGGGAACCGCCGGTCGATCAGACGCGCCGAGGACCCCGACCCGCTCGTCCTGGACGCCCTGCACGACGCGGTCCTCGGCGCCACACCGCGTGACGACACCCGGCGTCGGCTCGGGGTCGGCGCCCTCCTGGCAGTCGTCGCAGCGATCGCCCTGGTCGTCGCCGTGACCCGGCCCGAGCAGCCGCTCCCCGACCGACTGCGCGGTGACCAGGTCCCGTCGCTGTTCGGGTACGACGGCGCCGACGCCGAGGACTTCCTGGAGAGCCGCGGTTTCGACGTGACCGTCGAGGGGGCGCGCGACTGCGAGGTGCTCGGCAGGGTGGTGGCGAGCGACCCGGCCCCGGGCACGGCGTACCACCGTGGGGACCCGATCACCGTCTACACGTCGCTGCCGGCGAGCCTGACCTGCCTGACCGACTACCAGGACCGCGCGACGGCGTGGCAGCTGCTGGACTTCGCCAACGGCCGCGGCGGGCCGCCGCCGTTCGCCGACCGGGTCTTCGTGTTCGCCGGGGACGCGACCCCGGTCGTCCTCGACCGCAGGGACGCCGAGCGACCGGAGGCGTGGGCGGGCACCGGCGTGCTCAGCGGCCTGGCGAGGGCCTCGGACCAGGTCGCGATGGTCACCGAGCACCCGCTCCGGTACGCCATCCCCGCGATCCGGATCGCCCGCACCGACGAGGGGCTCGGCAGCTGCGGCGTACCGGACCCGTCCGTGGCAGGTACGGCGGACGCGTTCTCGGTCCTGGTGCGGTCGCCGGACCGCACCGGCTGTCCGGTGCGGCTCGACGTGTACCGCGAGGGCGACTCGATCGTCGCCCTTGCCTACTACCCCGCGTCGTGACCCGGGTCGTGACCCGGGTCGGCGGGAGGCTCGGTCTCGTCGACCTGGACCACCACCGGGCGCCACCGGGCCCAGGTCACGAAGGCGATGCCGAAGACCAGCATCATCAGGCCGGCCCAGAGGTTGGCGTTCACGTCGCCGGTCTTGTCGCCCTCCTCGTCACCGAACAGCCCCATCAGGGTGAGGATGATCCCGTAGAGGCCGATCAGGCCGCCGATGACGTTGCGGATGTCGAAGACCCCCGCAGTGTGCTGAATGCGTGCCATCCCAGCCTCCTCAGAAGATCACGTTCAAGATGATGACCAGCACCAGCGAGATGCCCGCGAGCGGGAGCGTGCGCTGGTACCACGGGTACGTCTTCTCGTGCGGGTCCACGAGGTCCTCGCGCGGGGTCTCGGAGTAGACGAGCCCGCGCAGCTCATCGGCGGGTTTCGGCTCGGTGAAGCCCGAGACGACGACGCTGAGCACCAGGTCGACGACGAAGGCGGCCCCGGCGGCGACGAACGACGCGCCCTGGCCGCTGATGCCGATCCAGCCCTGGCTGAGCGAGCCGAGTGCGTCCTCGCTCGCGATGCCGACGATGACCGCCGCGAGCGTGCCGGACACGAGCCCGACCCAGCCGGCCGTGGGCGTCATCCGCTTCCAGAACATGCCGACGATGAACGTGGCGAACAGCGGTGCGTTGAAGAACCCGAAGAGCGTCTGCAGGTAGTTCATGATGTTCGTGTAGTTCGACGCCAGGCCGGCGGTGAAGATCGCGATGACCACGGCCGCGACGGTCGCGATCCGGCCGACGACGAGGTAGTAGCTGTCCTCGCGGTCCTTGACGATGTACCGCTGCCAGAGGTCGTAGCTCCAGACCGTGTTGAACGCCGAGACGTTCGCGGCCATGCCGGCCATGAACGCGGCCAGCAGGCCGGCGATCGCGACACCGAGCAGCCCGTTGGGCAGTACGTCGCGCATCAGGTAGAGCAGGGAGTCGTTGAACGTGACCCCATCGCCCGACGAGCCCCCCGCGACCGATTCGCCGGCCTTGACGTGAGCCACCTCGGTGACGAGGACCGCGGCGATCATGCCCGGGAGGATCGTGATGAACGGGACGAACATCTTGGGGAAGGAACCGATGATCGGGGCCTTGCGCGCCGAGGACAGCGAGTTCGACGCCATCGCTCGCTGGACCTCGACGAAGTTGGTCGTCCAGTAGCCGAAGGAGAGCACGAACCCGAGGCCGAACACGATCCCGACGACCGAGAGGAAGTCCGAGGAGAAGCCGGTGAGCGCCGTACCGGGCCACGAGTTCAGCTGGTCGGCGGCCGGCGCCATGGCGTCGGGGTGGGCGTCGGCGGCGCTGGTGATGCCGTCCTTGAGGCCGCTCCAGCCACCGATGCGGTGCAGGCCGATCAGGGTGAGGGGCAGCAGCGCCGCCACGATCACGAAGAACTGCAGGACCTCGTTGTAGATCGCGGCGCTCAGGCCACCGAGCGTGATGTAGGAGAGCACGATCGCGGCAGCGATGATGAGGGTCAGCCACTGCGGCCAGCCCAGCAGCGCGTGCACGATGCTGGCCAGCAGGAACAGGTTGATGCCCGCGATCAGGAGCTGCGCCACCGCGAACGAGATCGCGTTGACCAGGTGCGCCCCGGTGCCGAACCGCCGGAACATGAACTCCGGGACCGACCGCACCTTGGAGCCGTAGTAGAACGGCATCATCACGACGCCGAGGAAGAGCATCGCGGGGATCGCGCCGATCCAGAAGTAGTGCACCGTGGGGATGCCGAACTGGGCACCGTTCGCCGACATGCCCATGATCTCCACGGCGCCGAGGTTGGCGGAGATGAACGCCAGGCCGGTGACCCACGCGGGCAGCGAGCGGCCCGAGAGGAAGAAGTCGAGGGAGTCGGAGATCTGCCGCCGGGCCAGCAGGCCGATGCCGAGCACGACGGCGAAGTAGAGGAAGACGATCAGGTAGTCGACCGGGCTCGCATCGATGATGGTGCTCGCCAGGACTGTCGGACTCAGCATGGGGACGCCTTTCACACCCGAGGGAAGACCATCGGTGGACGTGCCCCGATGTCGCGGACGACAAACCTCGGCACCAGCGCGGCGTCGTCGTGACGTCATCTGGTGTCACATCGTGCTTGACATGATGTCAGCGTGATGTCAGAGTGATGCGCATGGACATCACGCCGTACGTCGAGAGCCTCCGCCGGGACCTGGTCGCCGCCGCCGAGGCCGCCGGGCCCGAGGCCCGCGAGGCCACCGAGCGCCTCGCGTTCGCCCTCGACCCGGCCGCCCGGCTCGCGCTCATGGAGGCGGTCAGCCAGGCCGCCGCCGAGATCACCGCCGAGATGGCGAACGGCGGGGTCGACGTCCGCCTCAGCGGTCGCGAACTCGACTTCGTGGTGCACACGACCGAGGCCGCACCGGCCGAGGCGGCCCCTCCGGCACCGGCCGCGACCGACGAGTCCGACGAGTCCGACGGCAACGTCGCCCGGATCACCCTCCGCATCCCGGAGTCGGTCAAGACCCGGGCCGAGGAGATGGCCGCGCGCTCCGGCCACTCGCTCAACACCTGGCTGGTCAACGTCGTCCGCGCCGCCACCCGCGGCGAGGGCGCGATCAACGTCGACATCGACCTGTCCAGCATCCCGTTCCTCAGCGGCAACGACCCCTTCGGCGGCAAGCGCGCGAACCGCCGGATGACCGGCTGGGTCTAGCACCCACCCCCACCCGAGCTCGCGGGTCCGGCAAGCAGGCCGGACCCGTGGACGAGCACACCCTCATCCCAGGAGACAGCCATGTCCGAGTACCACTTCGAGACCCACCAGCCCGTCCGCCTGTTCACCGAGATCGGCAAGGGCGCGGTGCGGGTCACGGCGACCGACACGACCCAGACCCATGTCGCGATCTCCGGTCGGGACGCCGCCGAGGTCCAGGTCCGCCAGGACGGCGACCACATCAGCGTCATCGGGCCCAAGCAGCGGGGCGGGTTCTTCGGCACCGACAACCGCCTCGAGGTCACGGTCGAGCTGCCGACCGGCAGCGAGCTCTCGATCCGGACCGGCAGCGCCGACATCACCGTCACCGGCACGGTCGGCGTCGCCCAGATCAAGAGCGGCTCCGGTGACGTCGAGGTCGACACCGCCGATGGTGCGCTCGTCGTCGAGACCGGGTCCGGGGACATCCGGGTCGAGGAGGCGCACGCCGAGCTCAAGGCCAAGAGCGGCTCCGGCGACGTCCTCGTCGTGGACGCCGGCGCGACGCTGATGGTCAGCACCGGCTCCGGCGACGTCCAGCTCTGGACCACCCACGGGCCGGTCGTCGTCAAGACCGGCTCGGGCGACATCAAGGTCGGCGAGGCCGGCAGCGACGTCAGCGTGACCACCGGCTCCGGCGACGTCGTCGTGAGCACGGCGCGCCGCGGGCGGATGACGGCCAAGGGCGCGTCGGGCGACGTCCGCGTCGGCGTCCCGGCCGGCGTACCCGTGTGGACCGACATCTCCACCGTCTCGGGCGAGATCCGCTCCACCCTCCAGGGCGCCGGTCAGCCCCAGGAGGGCGCCGACCACGTCGAGGTCCGGGCGAAGGTCGTCAGCGGCGACATCGTCCTGACCCAGGTCTGACCACCACCAACCCACCAGCACGAGCACCGAGGAGCAACGTCATGGAGTACGGAAACCTGGCCCTCGAGTCCGAGGCCAACCGCCAGCAGCTCGCCGAGCGGATCGCCCGCGCCAGCGCCCCCAAGATCCCCGCGACCGCCCACCGGCACCTGCTCGCGCAGCGGCTGCGCCGGTTCGCGGACCGGATCGAGGGCTGAGCACGTCGGCCGGGCCGACGAGCCGGCCTCAGATCCGCGTGCGGTGGAAGTTCTGGAACGACTTCGACGGGGTCGGGCCGCGCTGGCCCTGGTAGCGCGAGCCGTACTTCTCCGAGCCGTAGGGGTGCTGGCTCGGCGACGTGAGCCGGAAGAAGCAGAACTGCCCGATCTTCATGCCCGGGTAGAGCTTGATCGGCAGCGTCGCGACGTTCGCGAGCTCCAGCGTCACGTGCCCGCTGAAGCCCGGATCCACGAAGCCGGCCGTCGCGTGCGTCAGGAGGCCGAGCCGGCCCAGCGACGACTTGCCCTCGACCCGGGCGGCGATGTCGTCGGGCAGCGTCACCACCTCGTACGTCGACCCGAGCACGAACTCGCCCGGGTGCAGGATGAACGGGTCGTCGCCGTCCGGCTCCACCATCCGGGTCAGGTCGGACTGGTCCGCCGCGGGGTCGATGTGCGGGTACTTGTGGTTCTCGAACACCCGGAAGAACCGGTCCAGCCGGACGTCGATCGACGACGGCTGGAGCATCTCGGGGTCGTAGGGCTCGAGGGCGACCCGGCCGGCATCGATCTCGGCCAGGATGTCGCGGTCAGACAGCAGCACGCTGGCACCCTACCGGCGCTCCGCCCGGCGCCGTCCGGACCGGCCGGTCGGGCGGCGACGGGCTCGACCCGAAGCGTCCGACGCTCTGGCCTATCGACTAGTATCTCCGCGACCCCAGCGGTCATGCGGATGTAGCTCAGTTGGTAGAGCGCGACCTTCCCAAGGTCGATGTCGCGAGTTCGAGTCTCGTCATCCGCTCCACACCCCGGCGCTCGCGAGCGCGACACTCTGCCCGACGTCGATGTCGCGAGTTCGAGTCTCGTCATCCGCTCCACACCCCGGCGCTCGCGGGCGCGACACTCAGCCCGACGTCGATGTCGCGAGTTCGAGTCTCGTCATCCGCTCCACACCCCGGCGCTCGCGAGCGCGACACTCAGCCCGACGTCGATGTCGCGAGTTCGAGTCTCGTCATCCGCTGCACCTCCGACCCTGAGGTCAGCACGACGCGCCCCCACGCCACCGTGTGACTGGTGGTGCACTTGACTATTCAAGTGGCGAGAGGTGACAGTGGAACGGCTCCCTTCCCCCTGTGAGTCTCGAGGTCCTCGATGTCCCGCCGCAGCATCGTCATCGTCGTCGGCGCCCTGGCCCTGCTCCTCGCCCTCACGCCGTTCATCCCACGCGGCGACGACGACGGCTCGCTCGTCCCGTCCGGCGACGGCAAGGTGGGCGCCCTCCGGCCGGCCGACACTGCCGGCTTCTCGGCGGTCACGCCCGCCATGCAGGCCGAGATCGACCGCGTGGTCGCCGCCGGCCGCAGCCTGGCCCGCGTGTCCGGGAAGGCGTCGCCGGAGCAGCTGGCCGCGTCGCTGGTGCGCTGCGCGGACCTCGACGGCCAGCGGTACTGCCTCGGCGCCGGCTGGACCGAGGACACCGAGGCGCAGGTCCGGTCCCGGGTCTCGACCGCAGCCCGGATGGCGGCCCGCTCGGCCGGTACCGTCGAGAACACCGGCGACCTGTCGCCCGAGGCCGCGCTGCTCCGCGAGGCCCGGATGAGCCCGGCCACCCGCGCCGCCGCCGACCGCGCCGAGCTGACCATGGCCGCCCGCTCCGTCGCGAAGGTCTGGCTGCTGCGGCACCAGATCGAGGGCGTGCCGCTGCCCGCCGACTTCCTGGCGAACCACCCCGAGGCGCGCGCCGCCGTACCCGTGGCCCGGAAGACGTCGACCCCCAACACCGCGATGCCGACCCCGACCAAGTCACCCACCAAGTCGCCCACCAGCTCACCGACGCGGACGCCGACGCAGCCGAGCGCCAGCGCGACCAAGTCGGCGGTGAAGCCGATGAGCGCATACCCGCCGCGGTCGGCGATCCTCGACCCCAAGGACGTCGCCGCGCAGACCCGCACGTACTGGTGCGGCCCGACCTCGATGCAGATGATCGTGTGGGGCTGGCGGCACAAGCGGCAGCCCCAGGGCTGGTGGGCCAAGCGCCTGCACACCACGACCAGCGGCACCTCGATCAACGACATGGCCCGCGTCGTCAACCAGTCGACCGGCTGGGACAAGCAGTCGCACGCCGGCCCGTACATCGTGCTCGACATCGGCCACTACAGCTTCTCCCAGTGGATGCTGCTGATGATGCGGCACATCCACGACTACAAGGCGCCGGTGGTCCTGCACCCGATCCTGCTCAAGCGCTTCTACCCGTATCTCGACGACGACGCCTCCGGGCACTTCCAGGTCGGCCGCGGCTACGCGAAGCTCGGCAAGAAGCCGGACGTGCTCGGCTACTTCGAGCCTTGGAACCAGCAGCGGTTCGACCCGTCCGAGCCGTACATCGACCGCGTCCAGTGGCGAGACGCGTACAAGAGCTACCGCGCGAACGAGACCCACTACGCCCACAACGTCGGGGTCTGATGCTCGCCGCCCGGTACGCCGGCGCCGCGGCTCTCGTCCTCGCGCTGGCCGGCTGCAGCAGCGACGGCCGCGAGGCCGAGCGGGCGCCGGGGCCGTCCCCGACGGCGTCGTCGTCGCCGAGCGCGCCGCAGGCCACGGCGTCCTCGTCGTCCCCCGCCAGCCCGGCGCACGACGAGCTCGACTGGGAGCCGGTCGACGGCCCGGTACGCGACAGCGTCACCACCGACGGACCCTGGACCCTGACCGTGGAGAACAACGGCGGCACCTGGTCCCTGGACGGCCCGCGCGACGAGAGCGGCGGGCCCACGTCCGGCTTCCGGGTCAGCGACGCGCTGATGGACGCCGACTGGGCGGTGGTCGTGCTCCAGGACCGTACCGAGCAGCAGCCCAGCCGGGCGCAGGTGACCGACCTGAGGACCGGCAAGACGTTCACGATCGACGGGACGTCCGACGTCCCGACCACGAACGGCGGCACGTGGGCACTCGGCCAGGGCCGGCTCCTGCACGCCACGGTGAGCAAGGGCTCGTACTGCGTCGCCGAGGTGGACCTGGCGACCCGCCAGTCGCAGGTGGGCTGGTGCGCTCCCCGGCGGACGGGCTTCAACGGTGCCCACATCACGCCGGCCGGCGCCTCGGTGCTGAGCTTCGACTCCGGCCGGCCGTCGTGCCGCACGCTGCTGTCGCTGGAGGACACGGCCGGCACGCCGTTCCCGGGGGTGCCCGACTGCACCGCCTGGGACGGCCTGCTCACCGACGACGGGGCGGTGTGGTCGGTGATCCCGAACGAGCACCGCATCGAGCAGGCGCACTTCTACGCACGCTCTGCCGACGGCGAGGCCGATCTCGGCCCCGGCACGGCCGGCACGCTCGTGTGGTGCGGGGACGCCGCGTGGTTCGTGCGCGACCCCCAGCAGGAGGGCGATCCGGCCGCGCTGATGCGCTGGACCGCCGCCGACGGGCTCACCGTCGCCTACGAGTCGCCCGGCGGGCGGGCGTTCCTCTCGGCGCCGCGCTGCGGTGGCGAGGCGATCACCGTGACCGCGATGGCCGAGCAGGGCGACGAGCAGGTCACCGCCGTCCTTTCGTGAAGAAAACGTCCCGGAGCCCGTCACGCATCCGGATCGGTTGCGTTGGACGGTGTGTCGGAGCATGGGGTTCCGATGGAACGGCGGGGTGGCAGCGCCGCAGCGGGCGCGGCCATCCCGTCTCGTACTCTCGGGCGGGTGAGTGCATCCTTCGACGGCTTCCCGGTCGCCGCCCTCGACTTCTACGACGACCTCGAGGTCGACAACACGAAGGCGTTCTGGGAGAAGCACAAGGCCGTGTACGACGAGGCCGTCAAGGCGCCGATGAGCGCGCTGTGCGCAGCCCTCGAGCCGGAGTTCGGCAGCGCCAAGATCTTCCGGCCCTACCGGGACGTCCGGTTCGCCAAGGACAAGACGCCGTACAAGACCCATCAGGGCGCGTTCGTCTCGCGTCGGCGAGGCGACCGGCTGGTACGTCGAGGTGTCGCCGCGCGGGGTTCGCACCGGTGCGGGGTTCTACGAGGCGAGCGGTCCGCGGCTGGCGGCCTTCCGCCAGGCCGTCGCACACGACCGGTTCGGTCGCGGCCTGGAGCGGGTCCTGGCCACGCTGGAGAACCAGGGCTTCGAGATCGGCGGCGACCGGCTCAAGACCAGCCCGCGCGGCTACGACGCCGACCACCCACGCATCGAGCTGCTCCGGCACCGGTCACTGACGGCCGGCCACCCGCTCGGCTTCGAGCCGGTGATCCACACGCCCGAGCTGCTCGAGCTCGTTCGCGCCGACTGGCAGCGGCTCCGCCCGCTCGTCGACTGGGTCGCGGAGCACGTGCGGGTCTAGCCCTTGGTGAAGGTCGCCATCGTGCGGTCCGGCTCCCAGTAGGCCTTCATCGAGGCGACGCGGCCGTCGTCGTTCACGACGTAGACCATGATCAGCTCGGTGGTCGTGTGGCTGCCGTCGGGGAACGACGTGCGGATCCGGCCGATGTTCGCGCAGGTGTTGCTGCCCGGGTTCGCGAACGAGTCGTGGATCTCGAACTCGAACTTCGCGATCGGGGCGATCGCCAGGTTCCAGAACGCCGCGATGCCGTCGTGCCCGCGGTGGCCCTTGCCCTCGGGGTCGAACATCGAGGGCCCGACCGGGTCCTCGAGCACCGCGTCCTCGGCGTAGACGGTCAGCCACTCGGCGAGGTCGCCCTTCGCCACGGCGGAGTAGGACCGCTGGGATGCCGTCCGGGCCGGGTGCTCGTCGTTCGGCGCGGTCCAGGTGATGGCGTCCGAGGTGATCATGGCGCCATGGTAGAACACGTTCTACCGACGTCGTCCGGCCCGGCCGGCTCAGTGCGGCTGCCAGGCGTCCTCGTCGGCGGTCCGCGAGGTGACCTCGACGGGCAGCTTGCGGTCCGCGAGGTCCTGGATCGACACGCTCTCGAAGACGTCACGCAGCGAGCGGCGGGCCGCGATCCACACGTGCTGGAGGACATCGGCGGTGTCGTTGTACGTGACCGCCTCGGGGCGCAGGCCGTAGACGGAGACCAGCGGGCCGTCGACCGCACGGATCACGTCGGCGACCGAGACGTCGGTCGAGGCGCGACCCATCCGCCAGCCACCCGACTGGCCGCGTTGGGACATCACGATGCCCGCGCGGCGCAGGTCCGCGAGGATCGCCTGGAGGAACCCGTGCGGGATGTCCTGGAGGCGGCCGAGCTCCTCCGCGCTGACCGCGCGACCGTCCGCCCGCGACGTCATCTCGATCAGCGCACGCAAGGCGTAGTCGGACTTCGCGGAAACTCGCATGCGTCCAGTGTGTCAGATGTGTCGACTTGCTCACTCGATCTTGGGGGCTACCGGTGCCAGGAGAATCGCCGACCGTCCCGTCGCCGCACCGGTGTCGTACGCCACCCGCCCCCGGACGTTTGCGCGGGAGCGGTTGCGGGGTTACTGACCAGTACGTACCCTTGTTGTTACCGACGAGTACGAATCTGCACCGATCTGGCGAAGGTGGGGCCGTGAGCCACTACAAGAGCAACATCCGCGACATCGAGTTCAACCTCTTCGAGGTACTGCGCCGCGACGAGGTCCTCGGCACCGGTCCGTTCGGCGAGGTCGACACGGACACCGCCCGCGAGGTGCTCGCCGAGGTCGACCGGCTGGCCCGCGAGGAGCTCGCCGCATCGTTCGTCGAGGCGGACCGCACCCCGCCGGTCTTCGACCCGGCCACCCACACCGCGCCGGTGCCGGAGGCCTTCAAGAAGAGCTACGAGGCGTGGATGGCCGCGGAGTTCTGGCGCCTGAACACCTTCGCCGAGCTCGGCGGCACGCCGGCGCCCTCCAGCATCTGCTGGGCGATGGGCGAGCTGGTGCTGGGCGCCAACCCGGCGATCTGGATGTACGGCGCCGGCCCGATGTTCGCGGGCGTGCTGCACCGCAACGGCAACGAGCGGGACCGCAAGATCGCCCAGCTCGTGGTCGACCGGGGCTGGGTCACGACCATGGTGCTCACCGAGCCGGACGCCGGCTCCGACGTGGGCGCGGGCCGCGCCAGGGCCACCCAGAACGACGACGGCACCTGGAACATCGAGGGCGTCAAGCGCTTCATCACCTCCGCCGAGAGCGACCTCAGCGACCAGATCATCCACATGGTGCTGGCCCGGCCGGTCGGCGTCGAGGGCGCGGGCGGCCCCGGCACCAAGGGACTGAGCCTGTTCATCGTGCCGAAGTACCACTTCGACCTCGAGACCGGTGAGCTCGGCGAGCGCAACGGCGCCTACGTCACCAACGTCGAGCACAAGATGGGCATCAAGGTGTCCAACACCTGCGAGCTCACCTTCGGCGACCCGGGTGTCGGTGGCGGCGAGCCCGCCGTCGGCTACCTCCTCGGCGAGGTCCACAACGGCATCGCGCAGATGTTCCAGGTCATCGAGAACGCCCGGATGATGGTCGGCACCAAGGCGATCGCGACCCTGTCGACCGGCTACCTCAACGCGCTCGAGTTCGCCAAGGAGCGGGTGCAGGGCGCCGACCTGGCGAAGTCCGGCGACAAGACCGCGCCGCGCGTCACGATCACCCACCACCCCGACGTACGCCGCTCGCTGATGACGCAGAAGTCGTACGCCGAGGCGATGCGCGCGCTGGTGCTCTACACGGCCTCCTGGCAGGACCAGGTGATGATCGCCGAGCACGCCGGCGAGCGGGACGAGCTGGCGGAGAAGGTCAACGACCTGCTGCTGCCGATCGTCAAGGGCTACGGCTCGGAGCGTTCGTGGACGCTGCTCGGCACCGAGTCGCTGCAGACCTTCGGTGGCTCGGGCTTCCTCACGGAGTACCCGATCGAGCAGTACGTCCGCGACGCGAAGATCGACACCCTCTACGAGGGCACGACGGCCATCCAGGGCCAGGACCTGTTCTTCCGCAAGATCGTCAAGGACCAGGGTGCCGCGCTCGGCCATCTCGCCGGCGAGATCCAGAAGTTCCTCGACAGCGAGGCCGGCAACGGCCGCCTGAAGAACGAGCGCGAGCTGCTGGCCCGGGGCCTCGAGGACGCCCAGGCGATCGTCGGCCACATGATCAACGAGCTGATGTCCGCGCAGGACGAGGTCCGCAACATCTACAAGGTGGGCTTCAACACCAGCCGCCTGCTGATGGTGCTCGGCGACGTCGTCTGCGCCTGGCTGCTGCTGCGCCAGGCCGAGGTCGCCCTCGAGAAGCTGGGCGGCGAGCCTGGCAAGGACAAGGCGTTCTACGAGGGCAAGGTCGCCGGTGCCCAGTTCTTCGCACAGAACGTGCTGCCGAGGATCGCCGCCGAGCGCGCGATCGCCGAGTCCGTGGACCTCGCGCTGATGGACCTCGACGAGTCGTCCTTCTGACCCACCCGACGCCGAGTCGGCGCAGTCTCAGCTGAGACTGCGCCGACTCGGCGTTTCGGGGGCGCGCAGGCTGGACCGCGCGGATCGGCGTACGGCGTCGGTGAGCCGGTCGAGCACGGGTGAGTCGAGGCGCCAACGCTGCCAGTGCAGGGGTACGTCGACGTGCAGCCGGCCGGCCAGCGGGACCACCCGGCCGGCGGCGACCGCCGGACCCAGCTGCGGCTCGGGGACCATTCCCCAGCCCAGGCCGAGGCAGACCGCCTCGAGGAAGTCCGCGGATGTCGGGACCCGGTGCACGACCGGTGGCTCGGAGACGCCCCGCCCCGCGAGCACGTCGTGCTGGAGCGCGTCCTTCTCGTTGAACACCACCATCGGCATCGCGGCCCAGTCGGGCCCGCGGCCCCGCCGCCAGCGCTCGGCCAGCGCGGGCGCGGCCGCGGGCACGTAACGCAGGGTGCCGAGCCGCTCGACCGAGCAGCCCTGCACGGCGCCCGGCTCGGAGGTGACCGCGGCGAGGACGTCGCCGCTGCGCAGCAGCCCGGCCGAGAACGCCTGGTCCTCGACGTGCAGCCGGAGCGCGACGTCGACCCACCCCGCGACCTCGCCGACGACGCCGCGGAACCAGGTCGCCAGCGAGTCGGCGTTCACGGCGACCGGGAGGTCCACGTTGGTCGCGCTGTGCGCGAGCGCGTCGTTGACCTCGTCGTGCAGCAGCTGCACCTGACGGGCCAGCCGGAGCAGCACCTCGCCGTCGGGGGTCGGCCGGCACGGCGTGGTCCGCTGCACGACCACCCGGCCGATCGAGGACTCCAGGGCGCGGATCCGCTGGCTCACCGCGGACGGCGTCACGTGCAGGTGCCGCGCGGCCGCCTCGAACGTGCCGTGGTCGGCGATCGCGACCAGCGCGGCGAGCTGGGACGGCACGAGGTCCATGAAGCGATGCTAAACCTTCTACAGAATCTTTCGTTGGCCTTCACGTGACCGGCGCCCTAGCGTGGCCGCGTGCTCGACTCCCTGGCCGCCGGCCTCGTCACCGGCCTGTCGCTCATCGTCGCGATCGGCGCGCAGAACGCCTTCGTGCTGCGCCAGGGACTCGCGCGCGAGCACGTCGGCCTGGTCGTCGCGATCTGCACGCTCTCGGACGTGGTGCTCATCGCCGCGGGCGTGGCCGGGATCGGCACGATCATCGAGCAGGCCCCGTGGGCGCTGGACGTGGTGCGCTGGCTCGGCGTCGCCTTCCTCACGTGGTACGGCGTCAGCTCGCTGCTGCGGGCACGCACGCCGGAGGCCCTGCGCGCGTCGAACGGGGGCCCCGCCAGCAGCAGCCGGCGGGTCGCCGTCCGCGCCCTCGCCCTGACCTGGCTGAACCCGCACGTCTACCTGGACACCGTGCTCCTGCTCGGCTCGATCGCCAACCACCACGGCGACGTCGGCCGCTGGTGGTTCGCGGTCGGCGCCTGCGTGGCGAGCACGATCTGGTTCGCCGCGCTGGGGTACGGCGCGCGCGCGACCGGCGGCGTCCTGGCCCGGCCGCGGGCGTGGCAGGTCCTGGACCTGCTGATCGGGGCGACCATGCTCCTGATCGCCATTTCCCTTGCTTTGGGGTGAGCCGCGAATCCGGCCGGGCCGCTAGCGTGCGGAGGTGCAGTCCGACCCGCCGCTCGACCGGTACGCCCGGATGGTGCGCCAGTCGCTCGGCGTCGCGGACGCGCGGGTGTCACTGACGTCCACCGACGCCTGCGCTCGACCAGTGGTCGAGGCCCAGGGGCCGGTCGTCGGCGAGGAGTACGCCGGCTGGCCGATCACCGACCACACCGGCGCGATCGTCGGTACCCTGTGTGCGGTCCCCGGCGAGCCCCGCACGTGGTCGGCCGGCGACCTCCAGCTGCTGGAGGACCTCGCGAGCGCCTGCTCCACCGAGCTCTCCCAGCAGGATCTGGCGCACCGCAGCCGGGTGCTCCTCGCCCTCAGCGAGGCACTGTCCGCCACTCGCACCCTCACCGACGTCGCACGTGCGGTGGAGCGCACCTCGCTCGAGCACCTCGGGTGCCTGCGCGCCGGGATCTGGCTGTTCGACGTCGACGAGGGCCGGCAAGCGGCTGCGCTACGTGGACTACCCCGGCGGCGGCTGGACCTCCGCGCACAACAACCGCGACCTCCCGCTGGACGAGACCAACCCGCTCGGCTCCGCGATCCTGCGCCGGCAGCCGCTGCACTTCGCCGACAAGCGGATCCAGAACGAGCTCTACCCGCACCTCGACACCACCGAGCAGGTCGGCGACGCGCGCTCGTTCGTGCCGCTGGTCAGCCGCGACGAGGTCCTGGGCAGCCTGGTGCTGCTGTGGCAGTCCACCCGGGAGCTCTCGGAGGAGGACCGGGTCACGATCGACGCGCTCACGTCGTACGCCGCCCAGGCCCTCCAGCGCGCGCAGCTGGTGCAGGAGCGGCTCGACGCCCTCGTCACCCTCCAGAACTCCCTGCTCCCGCGGCTGCCGCAGCCCGACTCCCTCGAGCTCGCCGCCCGCTACCACCCTGCGGCCTCGCGCGACCAGGTCGGCGGCGACTGGTACGACGCCGTGGTGATGCCGTCGGGGGCCACCGCCCTGATGGTCGGCGACGTCGTCGGCCACGACATCGCGGCCGCCGCGATCATGGGCCAGCTGCGCAACATGCTGCGCGCGATCGCGTGGACGGTGGACGATGCGCCGTCACGCAACGTCGCCCGGCTCGACCAGGCGATGCACGACCTCGCCGTGGACGGGATGGCCAGCCTCGTCTACGCGCGCATCGAGCAGGACGGGCACGGCGGCCGCTCGCTGCGCTGGACCAACGCCGGGCACCCGCCGCCGCTGGTCGTGGGCCCGGACGGCGTGCCCCGGCTGCTCGAGCAGGGCACACCCGACCTGATGGTCGGCGTCCAGCCGTCCGCCGACCGCGCGGACAACCGCGCCACGATCGACCCGGAGTCGGTGCTGCTGCTCTACACCGACGGCCTGGTCGAGCGCCGCGGCGAGGACCTCTCCGACGGTCTCGAACGGCTCCGCGAGGCCGCCGCGCGGCACCACGGCAAGCCGGTCGAGGAGTTCCTCGAGGCCGTGCTTGTTGACCTGGTGCCCGGCCGGCTCGAGGACGACGTCGCCGTGCTGGCGGTGAAGTTCCTGATCTAGGGTCGGACGCATGACCGACCAGCAGCTGCTCAGCGGGTACGTCGACGTCTGGTGGCAGGCCATCAACGACTTCACCGACCTCCTCGAGGAGCTGGGCCCGGAGGACTGGTCCGCGCCGACCGACCTCCCGGGCTGGGACGTCAAGGCGGTCGCCTCCCACATCGCCCATCTCGAGGGCATCCTCGCCGGCAACCCCGAGGAGACCGCCGAGATCGGCGACCCGGAGCACGTCACCGGGCCGATGGGGCTCTACACCGAGATCGGCGTCGTGAACCGCCGCGACGCCGACCCGGACGCGATCATCAACGAGATCCGCGCCGCCGCCACCGCCCGGCACACCGCGCTCGTCGCGGACCCGCCCACCGACGGGGACGCCCGGCCGGAGCGGATCTTCGGCGGCGTCCCGTGGAGCTGGCGCACCCTGCTGCGCAACCGGCCGCTCGACGTGTGGATGCACGAGCAGGACGTACGCCGGGCGACCGACCGCCCCGGCGGCCTGGACTCGCCCGCCGCCCGGCACACGGCCGAGTACCTCGCGGAGAGCCTCGGCTACGTGCTCGCCAAGCGGGTCGGCGCGCCCGCGGGCACCACGGCCGTCCTGGAGATGGAGGGCAGCGCGTCGTTCGCGTTCGCCGTGACCGACGCCGGCCGGGGTGAGCGGCTGCCCGACGCGCCGGACGCGCCCGACGTGTGCCTGCGGATGGACCGCGAGGCGTTCATCCGGCTCGCCGGTGGCCGGTGCGAGCCCGAGCCCGGCACCCTGCTGGTCGACGGCGACGAGACCCTGGGGAAGAGCATCCTCGACGCACTCGCGACCACACCGTGAAGACCGCGACCGACCCCTGGACGCCGGCCGACCTCCCCGGCCTGGCCGGCCGGACCGCCCTGGTGACGGGACCGACCGTCGGCGGGCTAGGATTCTTCACCGCGCTCGAGCTCGCCCGGCACGGCGCCCGCGTGGTGCTGGCCGGACGCCGACCGGAGCGGACGGCCGAGACGCGGGCCGCGATCCTCGCCGAGGTGCCGGACGCCGGGCTGGAGGAGCTCACCGTCGACCTCGCGGACCTCGCCTCGGTGCGCCGCGCGGCCGTCGAGGTCGCGGGCCTCGGCCCGATCCACGTGCTGGTGAACAACGCGGGGGTGATGGGCACGCCGTACCACCGCACCGCCGACGGCCTGGAGCTCCAGCTCGCGACCAACCACTTCGGCCCGTTCCTGCTGACCGGCCTGCTGCTCCCGCAGCTGGCCGCGAGCGAGGACGGCCGTGTCGTGACGGTGTCGTCGCAGATGCACCGGGTCGCGCGGACGGCACCGCTGGAGGACCCGCGGGTGCAGCGGGGGCGCTACCAGCGCTGGCCGGCGTACGCCCGGACGAAGCTCGCCAACCTGCTCTTCACCTACGAGCTGAACCGCCGGTTGCGCCGTGCCGAGCTGCCGGTGAAGGCCCTCGCCGCGCACCCCGGCTTCGCCTCGACGCACCTCGCGGCGAACGGCCAGTACGGCCGCGCCAGTGGCGGCCGCGCCTCGATCCTGGACGCGGCGATCAAGGCCGTCTCGCCTAACTCCGCGGACCAGGGAGCCTGGCCGACGCTGATGGCCGCCACCGCCGACCTGCCCGGCGCGACGTACGTCGGGCCGGACGGCTTCCTGGAATGGGGCGGCCGGCCCAAGGTCACGACCAGCACCAGGCTGTCGTACGACGAGGCCGCGCAGGGCCGGCTGTGGCAGCTCAGCGAAGAGGTGACCGGGATCCGCTACCCCTGACCGGTCCCGTCAGTCCCGGTCGTGCACCCGCACGAACCCGCCCAGCACCGGGACGTACGCCGAGCCGTCCGGGCCCAGCGCGACGGCGCCGCCGTGGTTGTCGCGCAGCACGCCGAGCCCCGTCCGCCGCGCCCAGACCGCGCGACCGCTGTCGAGGTCGACCGCGGTGAGGTACCACGCGTCGACGCCGAGCCAGCTGTGCCGCTTCGTGTAGACGTAGGCCAGCCCGGCCTCGGTCGAGATCGCCGGAGCGCCGCTCGGTGCGTCCAGGTCCGACTCCCAGCTGACGGCGCAGTGGTCGTCGACGCGCGCGATGCCGCCGGTCGTCGTGCGGCCGAGGGCGGTCGACAGCGGTCCGGCGTACCCGTGCGAGTTGAGGACGAGCACGCCGTCACCGGCGGCGACCATCCCGCCGTCGGTGGCGCTCTCGTCGTCCTCGAACAGCTCGACCCGGCAGACCACGTCGCCGGTGTCGCCGCGGTGGAGCACGACCTGGAGCCGCGGGTCGCGGTCGTCGGCGACCGCGACCAGCCCGGACGGCAGCACCACCGGAGCGCTGCCCCGCTCGCCCCCGTCGTACGCCGACGACCAGGCCAGGACCGGCTTGCCGCGTGCGGCGATCACCTTGTGCAGCGCGTCCGCCCCGGCGACGTACACGGCGTCGTCCGCGATCGCGAGCGGCCGGTCGACGTGGTCGTCGAGGTCCAGCGTGCGAACCCGGTCGCCGTCGACGAGCCCGACGGCCCCGTCGGCGGCCGAGAACCAGGTCCGGCCGTGCGCGTCGGCGCCGATGCCGGTGAGGCAGCCGACGTCGGGCAGGTCGACGGTGGCCGCGGTCGTCAGGTCGGGGGCGCCCTCCGCGTCCGCGGTCGCGACGGCGAGCAGCTGCCCGCCGGCCGCGACCAGGGCGCGGGCGCCGACCACGCCGAACGCCGGTGGGCAGTCCGTGCCCAGGTCCTTCGACGCCAGCTGGCGCAGGCTCTCCGGGTCCAGCAGGCGCAGCGTCCCGCCGCACGTGGTGACCAGCCGGCCGTGGGTGTCGAACCCGATCTCGCGGCAGTCGGAGGTGCCGTACGACTTCGTCGTCACCCGCGGCGACTCCCCCAGCGGCGCGGTGACCCGACCGGTGGTCACGATCGCGGGCCTGCCGACGTACGACGGGGCGACGAGCGCGCCCGCGCCCGGCGGGATGCGCACCCAGCCGTCGGGCACGGCGTACGCGAGCACGGCGACCGCCGCCACGGCGACGGCCCACCGGACGACGACGCGGCGGGTGGGCCGGAGCCACTCCCGGACCCGGCGGAAGTACAGCGAGCCGGCGGCCAGCAGCAGGACGACCGGGCCGAACGCCCACCACAGCAGGGCCACGCCCAGCAGGGCGGCCGCACGCGCGAACCTCATCTCCCCGACAGGCTAGGTCGTGGACGGCCCTTGGTTCGCGAGGCGCGACGACGCAGAGTAGGACGACATGAAGCGACTCTCGGACGTGAAGCGGATCGGGTACGGCGCCATGCGGCTCTCGGGTCCCGGGATCATGGGGCCGCCGGCCGACCCGGACGAGGCCCGGCGGGTGCTGCAGCGCGCGATCGAGCTCGGCGTCGACCACATCGACACCAGCGACTACTACGGGCCGTACGTCGTCAACGACCTGATCCGGGAGTCCCTGCATCCCTATCCGCCCGAGCTGGTGCTGGTCACCAAGGTCGGCGCGCGCCGTACCGACGACGGCGCGTGGCTGCCGGCGTTCGCGCCCGACGAGATCAAGGAGGCCGTGCACGACAACCTCGGCCGGCTCGGCGTCGAGCGGCTCGGCGGCGTGAACCTCCGCTTCATGGACGGCGTCGAGGGCGGGTTCGAGGAGCAGTGGACGGTGCTCGCCGACCTGCAGTCGCAGGGGCTGGTGTGCGAGCTGGGGCTGAGCAACTGCACGCCGGAGCAGGTGAAGATCGCGCAGGACATCGCGCCGGTCGCGATGGTGCAGAACGCCTACAACGTCGCGCACCGCGAGGACGACGACTTCATCGACGAGCTGGACTCCCAGGGCATCTGGTACGTCCCGTTCTTCCCGCTCGGCGGCTTCAGCCCGCTGCAGCTGTCGGCCGTCTCGGACGTGGCCGAGCGACACGGGGCGACGCACATGCAGGTCGCGCTGGCCTGGCTGCTCCAGCGGTCGCGGAACATCCTGCTGATCCCCGGCACCTCGTCGGTGGCGCACCTGGAGGAGAACCTCGCGGCGTCCCGGCTGAAGCTGGACGAGGAGGACCTCGAGGTGCTGGACGCGATCGGCTGACGGTCAGGCAGGTACGGGTACGGGCACGGGAACGGGCAGGAGGCCCTCCCGCCGGGCGACCAGGGTCGCCGCGCCGATCGTCGCGACCACCGCCAGGGCGTTGAGCAGCAGCATCGAGACGCCCTTGACGAGCACGAAGGTCTGCAGCGACTGGGACTCGAGCAGCCACAGGGTCGCGACCGCCTTCGCCAGGCACAGCAGCGCCCACATGAGGGTGAGGTACCAGAACAGCCGCCGGATCCGCGGCCTCAGGTGCAGCTCGTCGTCCATCGGGTAGAAGTCGCCGGCCAGGCGCGCGACCATCGGCCGCGCCGAGGCCAGCGTCGCGATGAAGGCCGACGCGATCAGCCCGTCGCTGATGATGGGCTGGAGGAAGTACAGGTAGGTGCTGTCGGTCAGCAGCGCGACGAGCGTCCGGCCGGTCATCACGAGCGCGGTGAGAACCAGCAGGCCCGAGGCCCGTCTGCGGGTGAGGGCACGCCACGCGATCGCGCCGTACGACCAGGCGAGCGCGGCGAAGATCGCGGTCCACACGCCCTCGAGGCGCACGCACGCGTAGAAGAGCGCCGCCGGGACCGCGCAGGCGACGAGGAGGCTGAGGGCGACCCGCCTGATCACGGCGGGGAGGGTCGGGTGGGTGGTGGTCCCGGTGGAAGGCATGGGGTCCCGTCGTCACGAAGATCGCGAGAGCGCCCCGCGCGCCCCACAGTACGCCAGCCCGGCCGAGCGCGGCACTCGCGGCGACAGTGCATGATGGCGCCATGAGCGACCCGCGCGCTGGTAAGCCCGCCGAGCCCTCGGACCTCGTCGACGTCGCGCACCTCGTGACGGCGTACTACACCGGGGTCCCGGACCCCGACGACGTCGACCAGCAGGTCGCGTTCGGCACCAGCGGGCACCGCGGGTCCTCGCTGCGGACGGCGTTCAACGAGACGCACATCCTCGCGACCACGCAGGCGATCGTGGACTACCGGACGTCGCAGGGGTACGACGGCCCGCTGTTCCTCGGCCGGGACACCCACGGGCTGTCCGAGCCGGCGTGGGCGAGCGCGCTGGAGGTGCTGGCGGCCAACGACGTGACCGTGCTGGTCGACGACCGCGACGGGTACACGCCGACGCCCGCGGTGTCGCACGCGATCATCCGCGCCAACCGCGGCGGCGGCACCGCCGACGGGATCGTGGTCACGCCGTCGCACAACCCGCCGTACGACGGCGGGTTCAAGTACAACCCGCCGCACGGCGGGCCGGCCGACAGCGACGCGACGTCGGTGATCGCGGCGCGGGCGAACGAGATCATCCGAGACGGGCTGGCGGACGTGAAGAGGGTGCCGTTCGCGCGGGCCCGGGCCGCGGCTGCGCCGTACGACTTCCTGGGGATCTACGTCGACGACCTGCCGCACGTGGTGGACCTCGACGCGATCCGCGCGGCCGGTGTGCGGATCGGGGCGGACCCGCTCGGCGGCGCGTCGGTGGCGTACTGGGGCGAGATCGCGGAGCGGCACCGCCTGGACCTGACCGTGGTGAACCCGCTCGTGGACGCGACCTGGCGCTTCATGACGCTGGACTGGGACGGCAAGATCCGGATGGACTGCTCCTCGCCCGACGCGATGGCGTCGCTGATCGCGCAGCGCTCGTCGTACGACCTCGCGACCGGGAACGACGCGGACGCCGACCGGCACGGCATCGTCACGCCGGACGCCGGGCTGATGAACCCGAACCACTACCTCGCGGTGGCGATCGGCTACCTGTTCGGCGGGGCGCGGCCGGAGTGGCCGTCGACCGCGCGGATCGGCAAGACGCTCGTCTCCTCCTCGATGATCGACCTGGTGGCCGCCGATATCGGCCGCGAGCTGGTCGAGGTGCCGGTCGGGTTCAAGTGGTTCGTGCCCGGGCTGATCGACGGGTCGTTCGGGTTCGGCGGCGAGGAGTCCGCCGGCGCGTCGTTCCTGCGCCGCGACGGCTCGGCGTGGACCACCGACAAGGACGGCATCATCCTGGCGCTGCTGGCCTCCGAGATCCTCGCGGTGACCGGCTCCTCGCCCTCGGCGCACTACGCCGATCTGGTCGCCCGGCACGGTGAGCCGGCGTACGCCCGCATCGACGCGCCGGCCACGCGGGAGCAGAAGGCCGCCCTCGCCGCGCTCTCGCCGTCGGACGTGGCGGCGACGTCGCTGGCCGGCGAGGAGATCACGGCGAAGCTGACCGAGGCGCCCGGCAACGGCGCGAAGATCGGCGGCCTGAAGGTCACGACGGAGTCCGCGTGGTTCGCGGCCCGGCCGTCCGGCACCGAGGACGTGTACAAGATCTACGCGGAGTCGTTCCGCGGCCCCGAGCACCTGGCCCAGGTGCAGGACGAGGCGAAGGCGGTCGTCGGCGCCGCCCTCGGGAGCTGACGTCCGCTCAGGTCGCTCAGGTCGCCCAGGTCACAGGTGGTCGGGCACGGTCAGCGTGTCCGGGTCCTGCCGGGGCGGCAGGCACTCGAGCGCGAGCTTCACCAACGCCACCCGGGCGGTGACCAGCGCCTTGCGCCGTACGCCGCGCTCCTCGCCCATCCGCTCCTCGACGGCCGCGGTGATCTGCTCGTCGGTGTACGCCGGCTTCTCCCCGGTGGCCACCTCGACGTCCGGGAGCGCGACGAGGGCCGGCAGCAGCTGGTCACCGAGGCCGTCGAGCACCACGAACCGCTGGTAGCGGCCGAGCGACTCCCACAGCTCGTCCTCGGTGCGCCGGCCCTTGCGCACGTCCTTGTCCTGCACGGCCAGCACGTTCTTGGCCACCCCGGTCAGGGCGACCGTCAGCTCGTGCTCGGTGAATCGCATGGGGCAAGCATGCCGCGTGCTCGTCACTGCCCGGGCCGGGGGTTGCCGGGGGAAACCCGACGACACGCCGCGTGCCTCCCGGCGTGTCCGCGGGTTTCTCCGGTCAGCCGGAGAAACCCGCCCTCGACCTCAGGCAGCCGCCGCCTGCTTCCGCGCCTGCTGCTGCAGCCGGGCCGCGGCGGCGCGGCGCACCTTCGGGCCCTTGGTGGTCATCGCCCAGAGGAGCTTGGCCTGCGAGGGCAGGTTCTTCGCGTTGGTGGTGGCCAGCCAGCCGTTCGGCAAGGAGAGCCGGACGACCTTGTGCCAGGCCGAGTAGACCTGCTGCGGCAGCGGCGCCGCGTGGTAGTTCAGGTCGTACTTCTCGAACAGCGCCTGCACCCGCGGGGCCACCTCGGCGTACCGGTTGCTCGGCAGGTCCGGGAACAGGTGGTGCTCGATCTGGTGCGAGAGGTTGCCGGTCATCAGGTGCATGGCCTTGGAGCCGGAGATGTTGGCGGAGCCGAGCATCTGCCGCAGGTACCACTCGCCGCGCGTCTCGTTGTCCGGGATCGCGCTCCGCTCGAACGTCTCGACGCCTTCGGGGAAGTGGCCGCACATGATCACCGAGTGCGACCAGACGTTGCGGACCAGGTTCGCGGTGAAGTTGGCCGCCACCGTCGGCAGGAACCCACCGAACGGGATCGCCAGCGCGGGGTTGACGACGTAGTCCTTGGTGGCCTGCTTGCGGATCTTCTTCAGCGTCTTCTTCGCGTTGGCCTTGAAGGTCTCGCTGCGCTTCTCCTTCGGGACGGACAGGTTCTTGCCCAGCTCGAGGTCGTACGCCGCGATGCCGTACTCGAAGAAGCACGCGTTGATGAAGTTCCAGAGCGGCTGGGCGAGGTACATCGGGTGCCAGCGCTGGTCCTCGTCGACGCGCATGATGCCGTAGCCGAGGTCGTTGTCCTTGCCGACGATGTTCGTGTACGTGTGGTGGATCTCGTTGTGGGAGTGCTTCCAGCCCTCGGCGGTCGAGGCGTTGTCCCACTCCCAGGTCGTCGAGTGGATCTTCGGGTCACGCATCCAGTCCCACTGGCCGTGCATCACGTTGTGCCCGATCTCCATGTTCTCGAGGATCTTGGCGACGGAGAGGCCGACGGTGCCGAGCACCCACAGCGGCGGCAGCGCGGAGCCGAGGAGCACTGCGCGCGAGGCCAGCTCGAGGCGGCGCTGCACGTCGACGATCCTGCGGATGTACGCCGCGTCGCGGGCGCCCCGGTCGTCGAGCACGTCCTGGCGGATCGCGTCGAGCTCGATGCCGAGCTGCTCGATGTCCTCGGGGGTGAGGTGGGCGGTCGGGTTCTCGGGCTTCTTGGTGATGGCGGTCATGGTGTCTCCTCGCGATCTCTCAGTGGTCGAGGTGGCACGGCCCCGCGGCCGCGTTGATGCAGGTCTGGATCGGTACGCCGCCCGGGCCGGTCTCCCCCGGCACCGCGACGGTGATCGCGCCGTTGCGGAGGTCGCGGACGGCGCCCTCCTTCATCGGCAGCACGCAGCCCATGCAGATGCCCATCCGGCAGCCGCTCGGCATCAGGACGCCGGCGCCCTCCGCGGCGTCCAGGATCGGGGTGGCGCCGTCGGCGTCGACGGTGCGACCGTCGGCGAAGGACACCGTCCCGCCCTCGCCGGGCTCGACCGTGACCGGCCGGAACCGCTCCGTGTTGAGCAGCAGCTCACGCGACGCGTAGTGCTCCTCGAGCGCGTCGAGGAGGCCGGCGGGCCCGCAGGCGTATGCGGTCCGCTCGGCCAGGTCGGGCACCAGCTCGTCGAGGTCAGCGACGTCGAGCAGGCCATGCCGGTCGGTGTGCAGCTCCACCAGGCGGATCAGCCCGCGCGCGGCGTACCCGCGCAGCTCGGGCCCGAAGATCACGGCGTCCCGGGTCATCGCCGAGTGCAGCAGCACGATGTCGCCGCGGCACGGCTCGGACCGGCTGAACAGGTTGCGCAGCATCCCGATCACGGGGGTGATGCCGGAGCCGGCGGTGACCAGCAGCAGCTTCGCGGGCACCGGCTGCGGGAGGACGAACTCACCCTGCGCCTGGGCGAGCTGGATCATCTGCCCGGGACGCGAGCGATGGACGAGGTAGTGGGACACGACGCCGTCGGGGATCGCCTTGACGGTGATGCTGATGCATCCGTCCGGGCGCGGCCCGTGGGTGAGGGAGTACGTGCGCCAGAGGCGGACCCCGTCGACGTCGACGCCCATCCGGACGTACTGCCCGGGCTGGTGGCCCGCCCAGTCGCGGCCCGGCTTGATGACGATGGTCGCGGCCTCGGTGGTCTCGGGCCGCACCTCCACGATCCGCCCGCGCAGCTCCGCGCCGCGGCGCAGCGGGTGGAACACGTCGAGGACGTCGTCGATCTCCAGCGGGGTGACGGCCGCCTCGACAACCCGGCGCAAGCCCTGGCGCAGGTTGAACCCGCGGCTCGACCGGGCGCGACCGGACGGGACAGCGATGCTCATGGGTCCAGTGTGCTACACGCAGGGCGTAACATCATGACCACTGGACGTGAAGATCCACGTCACATTTGTTCGGGTCGAACAATTCGAGGGTCATATGGAACGACGTACGCCGCGGCGGACCGCCGACCACGGGCTCCGGCTCCCGGCTCCGGCGGTCGAGCAGATGCGCGCCGAGCTGCCGGGCGTCGCCGAGCACGTGGTCGCGGCGATCATCGACGAGGTGCCCAGCTACACCGACGCGTTCAGCGGGCAGATGGGCGAGACCATCCGGAACGCGGTGCAGCTGGCGCTGGCGGGCTTCCTGTCGCTGGCCAGCGGCCGTCGCGGCGCCGACGCCGGCACCCCCACCGCGCCCGCGGTCGAGGGCTCCTACCAGCTCGGCCGCGGCGAGGCCCGCAGCGGCCGGACCACCGAGGCGCTGCTCGCGGCGTTCCGGATCGGCGCCCGCGTCTCCTGGCGGGAGATGTCGATGACGGCCGTCGACAACGGTGTGGACGGCGAGGCCCTGGTCGGGTTCGCGGAGCTGGTGTTCGCCTACATCGACGAGCTCTCCGCCGCGGCCGTGGCGGGCCACACCGACGAGCTCGAGACGAGCGGCCGGGTCCGGCAGCGGATGCTCGAGCGGGTCGCCCACCACCTGCTGCGGGAGTCGCCGGTCGACCAGGTCGTGGCGGCCGCGGCCCGGGCCGGCTGGGAGCCGCCCGAGACGCTCACCGCCGTGATCGTGCCCGAGTCGCAGGTGCGACCGGTGCTCTCGTCGGTCGCGCCGGCGACCCTCCAGGCCGCCGACCTGCCCGAGCTCGAGGACGGCGTGCTGCTGCTCGTCCCCGACGCCCACGGGCGCCGGCGCCCCGGCCTGCTGCGGGCGCTGGCCGACCGCGGCTCGCTGGCCGGTCCGGCCCGGCCGTGGCTGGAGGCGCGGGCGTCCTACGACCGCGCCCTCCGCGGGCGCGCCGCCGGCTTCGAGCTGGACACCGAGGCGCACCTGGTCGAGCTGGTCCTCGACGCGGACGCGCCCGCGCGCGCCGACCTGCGCGACCAGCTGCTCGCACCGCTCGCCGACCTGCGCCCCGGCACCGCCGAGAAGCTCACCGACACCCTCCGTTCGTGGCTGCTGCACCAGGGCCGGCGCGACGACGTGGCGGCCGCGCTGTTCGTGCACCCCCAGACCGTGCGCTACCGGATGGGGCAGCTGCGCGAGCTGTACGGCGAACGGCTCGACGACCCCGAGACCGTGCTGGCGCTCACGGTCGCGCTCGGTTGAGGATTGGACCAATCCGGTCTGGGCCGGGTTCCGAACCACAGGTGTCCATGACACACCCTCGGGAGGGAACCCCATGTCCATCCACCGCACCGTCCTCACCTCCGCCGCCGGCCTCGCGGCCGCGGCGCTCGCCGCCGCCACGTTCGCGGGCCCGGCTCCGGCCCAGGCCGCGGCCGCCAAGCCGACGAGCATCGCCCAGGTCCTCGCGGCCGACGGCCACCGTTTCGACCGGAACTGGAGCGACTTCGACATCCTCGACGCCGCCGTCGGCGCAGTCCTGGAGGCCAAGCCCGACAGCCCGGTCGGCGTCCTGGCGAAGGGGAGGACGAAGCTCACGGCCTTCGCGCCCACCGACCGCGCGTTCCGGAAGCTGGCCCACACGCTGACGAAGTCGTGGCCGAAGACCGAGAAGGCGACCTTCAACGCGATCGCGAAGGCGGCCGGGATCGACACCGTCGAGCAGGTGCTGCTCTACCACGTGGTGCCGGGACGGACGCTGACCGCGGCGAAGGTCGTCAAGGCCGACGGCAGCAAGCTCGCGACGGCCCAGGGCGGCACGATCACCGTCCACGTCGGCAGCAAGCAGGTCACCCTCGGCGACGCCGACCCGGACCGGCCGAACCCGCGCGTGATCGCGACCGACATCAACAAGGGCAACCCGCAGATCGCCCACGCGATCGACCGGGTGCTGCTGCCGATCGACCTCTGAGCGTCACCGGCGACCCGCGTCACCGAGCAGCACCAGCTGCCGGGTGGCGCGGGTCATCGCGACGTAGCGGTCGACCGCGCTCCACGACTCGGGGTCCACGAGCACCACGAGGTCGAACTCGAGCCCCTTCGCGAGCTCCGGGGTCAGCGAACGGACCCGCTCGGTGTCGGCGAGTGTCGGGTCGCCGATGACGCAGGCCGTCCCCTCGGTGTGCTGCGCGAGGACCCGGGCGAGCTCGTCGTACGACCCGTGCACGACCGGCAGGCCGCTGGTGCGGATGGAGGTCGGCACGTTCGCGTCCGGCAGGGCGGCCCTGATGACCGGCTCGGCCTCGGACATCACCTCCTCGGGCGTGCGGTAGTTGATGGTGAGCGACGACTCCCGGATCTCGTCGAACCCGATCCGCTCGAGCCGCTCGCGCCACGACTCCGGGAACCCGCGCCGGGCCTGGGCGCGATCGCCCACGACCGTGAAGCTCCGCGACGGGCAGCGCAGGAGCAGCATCTGCCACTCCGCGTCGGTCAGCTCCTGCGCCTCGTCCACGACGACGTGCGCGAACGGTCCGGCCAGCAGGTCCGGGTCGAGGGCCTGGGTGCCCTCGTCGGCCAGGACGGCGCTCAGGTCCTGCCCGCGCAGCATCCGCATCACCATCATCTCGGAGTCGTCGGTCTCGATCAGGTGGTCGACGACGGCGTCCATCTCCTCGCGCCGGGCGGCGACGGCGGCCTCCTGTCGACGCCGCCGCCGCGACGCCTCCGGGTCACCGAGACGCTGCCGGGCCGCGTCCAGGATCGGCAGGTCGGCCACCGTCCACGCCTGCGGGTCGCTGCGCTGCAGCCGCCGTACGTCGTCGGCGTCGAGCCAGGGCGCGCACCGGCGCAGGTACGCCGGGACCGACCACAGGTCGCCCACGAGGTCGGCCGCGTCGATGCGCGGCCACGCCCCGCCGAACGCGTCGACGAGCGCCTCGTCCTGCGCCAGCGCCCTTCTCAGCTGCTGGGGCGGGACGTCGGCCTCGCACTTGTCCACCAGGATCGCGACGAGCGCGTCCCAGACCTCGTCGCGCGCCTCGTTGTGCGGCGTCCCGGGGTCGGCGGCCGCGAACGCCTCGGCCCAGTCGTCGGCACCGAGCCAGATGTCGGCGTACGGCGTCTCGACCAACATGCCCTGCGTGGGCGGCTCCTCGTAGAACCGGACCGCAGGCTCGACCGCCGCGACCACGGCCGCGGACGCCTTCAGCCGCGCCACGTCCGGGTCGGTCTCGGCCACGGCGGCCTCGCCCTCGGGCAGCAGGTCGCGCAACGTGCAGGTCTGCACACCCTCCTCGCCGAGGCTCGGCAGCACGTCGGCGACGTAGCGGAGGTAGGGCCGGTGCGGGCCGACGAACAGCACGCCGCCGCGACCGGCGCCGAGCCGCGGGTCGGCGTAGAGGAGGTACGCCGACCGGTGCAGGGCGACCACGGTCTTGCCGGTGCCCGGGCCCCCGTCCACGACCAGGGCGCCGCGCGAGCTCGCGCGGATGATCGCGTCCTGGTCGGCCTGGATGGTGCCGAGCACGTCGCGCATCCGCGGCTCCCGGCTGCTCCCGAGGCTGGCGATGAACGCCGAGTCGTCGTCGAGCGCGACGTCGCTGTCGAGTGCGCCGGGGGTGAGCACCTCGTCCCAGTAGTCGGTGACCCGGCCGCCGGTCCAGCGGTACCGGCGGCGGCTCGCCAGGCCCATCGGGTCGGCCGGGGTCGCGGCGAAGAACGGCTCGGCCGCGGGCGAGCGCCAGTCGACCAGCAGCCGGCGGCCGGTGCGGTCGGTGAGCCCGAGGCGCCCGACGTACACGGGCTCCGGGCCGTCCGCCCACACCATCCGGCCCAGGCAGAGGTCCAGGCTGAACCGGCGCAGCGTCCGCAGCCGCGTCGTCAGCCGGTGCACCTCCTGGTCGCGCTCCAGCGCCTGCTGCCACTTCCCGCCGGGCGCCCGGCGTTCGGCGTCGAGGCGCTCGGTCAGGTCGGCGATCGAGTGCTCGAGGCTCGCCGCCATCGCGGCGAAGTGCAGCTCGTCGGTGGTGACGAGCGCCGGGGCGGCCTTGGCGGGGTGGGCATCGAGTGCGAAGGCGGTCACGACGGCCCATGGTGAGGCCGGACGGGGGCCTTGCCGCAAGGCCCCCACTCCGCTATACGTTGTAGATGCCGGGGAAGGTGCCCGGAAGGGGGTCCTCCCCCACGAGTCCGTCGACGGACTCCCGGATCAGGTCGGCATGGCCGACGTGCCGGCCGTACTCCTCGATCAGGTCGAAGACCAGGCGCCGCACGCTCGGGTGGTTGCCCTCGTCGTCGGAGACGTCCGCCGCACCGTCGAGGCCGCCGTCGGCGACCGCCTCGGCGAGCAGCGCCCGGCCCTTCGCCACCGACTCCACGTAGAGCCGCTCCAGCGACTCGGCGGTGTCGTCGTCCTCGACCCGGAAGTGCCAGTCCTCGTCGTCCCAGTCGGCCTGGTCGAAGGGCGCGAACGGGGCGCGCCCGTGCAGCTTCCACGAGAGGGTGATCGCCTCGACCACCGCGAGGTGCTTGAGCAGCCCGCCGAGGGTGAGGGTCGAGCGGCCGAGGGTCGTCCTGAGGCCCGCGTCGTCGAGGCCGCCGCACTTCCACAGCAGGTAGCCGCGCAGCCGGTCCAGCGAGCCGACCAGCGCCTCGACCTCGGTGCCGGCGAGCGGTGGTTCCTGTCCGATCTTGATCTCCATGTGCGCGACACTAGGACCATTCCCGGACGATCCACTTCCCCGACGGCCCGAGCACTTCTCGCGCTCGAGCTGATCCAGGCGCGCCCCGGCATCACAGCCGACGACCTCGGCGCGGGCCTCGGCGTCACCGGGCGCGCGGCCCGGCGGTACGTCGCGATCCTCCGCGAGGCCGACCTGCCGATCGAGTCGGCCAGCGGGCCGTACGGCGGCTACCGCGTCGGCCGCGGGCTCCGGCTGCCGCCGCTCATGTTCACCGCCGCCGAGGCGACCGGGCTGGTGATGGCCACCCTCGAGGGGCACCGCGGCGCCGCGGACCCGGCCGACGTGGTGGGCGGCGCGCTCGCGAAGATCCTGCGGGTGCTGCCGGACCGGGTGGCGCCGCCCAGGCCCGAGCCGACCGGCGCCGGCGACGTCGCCTCGGCCGAGCACCTGGACCGGCTGCTCGCGGCCTGCGAGTCCGGCCGGCTGCTGCGCGTGTCGTACCGGATCGGCGAGCGCACCTCGGAGATGCACGTCGAGCCGTGGGCGGTGGTGCTGCGGCACGGCCACTGGTACCTGCTCTGCTGGTCGCGCAGCCGCGACGCCCAGCGGGTGCTGCGGGTCGATCGCATCGCGGGGGTGCAGTCGCTGCCCGAGACGTTCCCGCCGCCGGAGGGGCTGGACGCGATGGCGGTCGTCGAGGCGCACTTCTCCCAGGGGTGGCGGTACGCCGTCGAGGTGCTCGTCGACGCTCCCCCGGTCTGGGTCCGGCGCTGGGTGTCGCCTAGCCTCGCGCGGCTCGAGGAGGCCGAGGGCGACCGGACCCGGATGGTCGCCACGACCGAGGACCCGGACTGGTACGCGCGGCAGCTCGCCGCGATCCCGGTGACCTTCCGCGTCGTCGACGCGCCCGAGCTGTCCGCTGCCGTCGAGGAGCTCGGCCGGCGACTCTCGGCGGCGTCGGGTCCTGGCTGACTAGAGACCCTGCCAGTCGGGCTTCTCGGCCCAGATCTCGCGGTAGTACGCCGATCGCTCGAGCCCGGAGGCCGCCGCCTCGTCGAGCAGCACCGTCGCGTGCGGGTGCAGCTGGAGCACCGACGCCGGACAGCTCGCCGAGAGCGGACCCTCCACCGCAGCCGCGACGGCCTCCGCCTTGGCCTCGCCGGCGGCGAGGAGCAGCAGGTGCCGGGCGCGGAGGATGGTGCCGAGTCCCTGCGTCAGCACGTGCCGCGGCACCGCCTCCACCGAGTCGAAGAACCGCGCGTTGTCACGGCGGGTGCGCTCGGTGAGCGTCTTGATCCGCGTCGACGACCCGAGCGAGGACCCGGGCTCGTTGAACGCGAGATGCCCGTCGCCGCCGATCCCGAGCACCTGGAGGTCGACGCCACCGGCGGCGCGGATCGCCTCCTCGTAGCGGGCTCCCGCTCGCCGCAGGTCGGACGGGTCCGGGCTGCTGACCCGGTCGCGGTCGATCCCGAGCGCATCGGTGAGCTCGCGGAGGATCGTCTCCCGGTAGGTCTGCGGGTGGCCCGCGGGCAGCCCGACGTACTCGTCCAGCAGGAAGCAGCGCACCTCGCCGTACGACGGACCGGTCCCGGCGCGGTGCCGCCGGACCAGCTCCCGGTACGCCGGGAGCGGGCTGGAGCCGGTCGCCAGGCCGAGGACAGCAGCGGCGTTGCGGCGGACGAGCGCCTCGATCGCGTCGGCGGCGAGCGTTGCGGCGTCGGAGGTGATCACGACCTCCATCAGCCGAGCTCCAGCTCGACGGTCTCCTCGCGCGGCGGGAGGCCGAGCAGCCGCAGCGGGGTGCTCGTCGCGGTGGCGACCGCCTCCTCGCGCGAGCAGCCGGTCTGCGCGACCAGCAGCCGCAGGCAGTCGGCGAGGGAGGCGGCCGAGCCGGCGAGGGTGCCGTCCACGAGCCGCACGGTACCGCCGGAGACGACGACGTCCTGGTCGCCGAGCCGGGCCGGACCGTCGGGGAGGCCGAGCGCCGCGGTGGTGTCGGACACCGACAGGAACCGGTCCGGGCCGAGCGCACGCCACGCCGTCCGCACGAACAGCGGGTCCAGGTGGTGGCCGTCCACGATCAGCCCGGCGACCAGGTCGCTGCCGCCGAACGCCGCGCCGACCGGGCCGGGCTCGCGGGGCAGCAGGGGCGGCATCGCGTTGCCGAGGTGGGTGACGACACGGGCGCCGGCCTCGACGGCGGACGCGACCTCCGCGGCGGTCGCGTCCGTGTGACCGACCGAGACGAGCACGCCGTTCGAGGTCAGCCGCTCGACGACCTCGAGCGCGCCGGGGAGCTCGGGCGCGATCGTCGCCAGCACCACCCCGGCCTCGCGGGACCAGCCGTCGACGAGGTCGAGGGACGGCGGCCGCAGCCAGTGCGCGGGGTGCGCCCCCTTCCGCGCCGGCGCGAGCATCGGCCCCTCGAAGTGCAGACCGAGCGGCTCGGCCCCGGACCAGCCGGCGGGCGGGCCCGCGCGGAACGTCGCGAGCGCGGTCGTCCGCGCCGCGGGGTCGGCGGTGATGACGGTCGCCACGAACGCCACCACGCCGTACGCCGGCAGGGCGGCCGCCACCTCCCAGAGGCGGTGCGGCTCGGCGGTCAGGTCGATGCCGGCCGCGCCGTTGACCTGCAGGTCGACCAGGCCCGGGACCTTCATCGGCTCCCCCTCATCGGCTCCCCCTCATCGGCCCAGCAGCGCGGCACCGACGGCGGCCACGGGGTAGTTGGCGGGCACCACCCGGAGCCGGCCGGCCAGGTCGAGCGAGGCAAGGAACGGCGAGGACGCGGCCTGGTCGAGCAGGGCGCCGGCGACCGCGACGCGGAGCTGCTCGCCGAGCTGCGCGACACCGCCGCCGAGGACGACGGTGCGCGGGTCGACGGCGAGCGCGAGCACCCGGATCGCCGAGGCGACGCCGGCCGCGAACTCGTCGCGCAGCGCGATCGCCTTCGGGTCGCCGGACTGCGCGGCGCCGAACAGCGCCTGGGCGGGCGCGACGTGGCCCGCCGACGGCCAGGCGGTGGCGAGGGCCGAGCCGGATGCGATCGTCTCCAGGCAGCCGCGCTGGCCGCACTCGCAGACGATGCCGTTCGGGTCCACCGGGATGTGCCCGACCTCGCCCGCGGCCCCGTGGTCACCGCGCCGGAGCCGGCCCTCCAGCACCAGGCCGGCCGCGAGGCCGGTCCCGATGCTGACGTAGACGAGGTCGTCCTCGCCGCTCATGGCGACGGCGCCGAGGGTGGCGACGTTGACGTCGTTCTCGACGACGACCCGGACACCGAGCCGGTCGGCGAGCTGCGCGCCGAGCTCGAACCAGTCGCCGTCCAGGCCGAGGTTCACCGCGTGCTTCACCGCGCCGCGCTCGTGGTCCACGAGGCCGGGGATGCCGACGCCGACCGGGCCCGTCAGCGGCTGGCCGGTCGCGGCGCGGAGGGCGTCCACGACGCGCGCCGCCGTACGGACGACTCCCTCGGTGCCGGGCTCGGTGGCCTCGCGCACCTCGGCGAGGATCTCGCCCGCGTCGTCGATCACGACCCCGAGGGTCTTGGTGGCCCCGATGTCCAGGCCGACGTTCACCGCTCCCACCCCGCCTTCCTCAGCAGCTCCTCGACCACGACTGCCCCCGGCCGGGAGTACCCACGCGTGCAGATCCTCGGCGGCCCGCCGTCGTACGGACCGGGCCAGCCCCACTCCACCACGACCGCGGCACCGGTGACGTCGATCTCGGGACGCCGGTGCGCGTCGCGCACCTGGAGGACCACCGAGCGGTCGACCGCCACGTGCTGCCCCGGGCGTACGACGCGGTCCGGGGCCAGCCCCCACGGCACCTCCCCGACAGCGATGTTCGCGGCGGTCGCGACGCTCACGACCTCCGCGCCGCGCAGGTCGGGCAGCTCCCCCTCCACCGTCGTCGCAGCCCGCGCTCCGACCAGCTGGGCAGCAATGTCGAGGCGCCCGGGGGTCCCGGCACCCCGCGGCATCCGGGCGATCCGGTCGACGGCGTCGCGCAGCCGCGCCTCGTGCAGCCGGCCGGTGCGCACGGCGGCCGCGATCGCGGCCTGGATCTCGCGGACCAGCCCGGTGTCCTTGTCGGCGCCGATGCACAGCAGGTCGGCGCCCGCCAGCAGCGACAGCACCGCGGCCTCGGGGATGCCGCGCCCGGCGCACGCGCCGGCCATGTCGAGGGCGTCGCTCACGATCACGCCGTCGTACCGCATCCGCTCACGCAGCAGGCCGAGGACCGGCGCGCTCAGGGTCGCGGGCAGCACCGGGTCGACGGCGGGTACGACGATGTGCGAGGTCATCACGGACGCGATGCCGCAGCGGACCGCCGCCGCGAACGGCACCAGCTCGCGGGCTTCGAGCACCGCCAGCGGCACGTCCACCGTCGGCAGCTCGAGGTGGCTGTCCTGGGCGGTGTCGCCGTGGCCGGGGAAGTGCTTCGCACAGGCCGCGACGCCGGCGGCCTGGAGTCCCTCGACCCAGGCGACGACGTGCGCGGCGGCGTCGGCCGGGTCCGCTCCGAAGCTGCGGGTGCCGATCACCGGGTTCGCGGGATCGGTGTTGACGTCGGCGACCGGACCGAGGTCGAGGTCGATGCCGGCGGCCGCGAGCTCGGTGCCGATGGCGTGGCCGGTGGCGCGCGTCAGCGCCAGGTCGTCCGCGGCGCCGAGGGCGGCCGGGCCGAGCACCGGGCTGCCGGTCGTCGCGTGCAGCCGGGTGACGTCCCCGCCCTCCTCGTCGACGGCGACGACGGCGTCCGGAGCGATCGCGCGGATCGCGGCGGTGAGGTCGGCGACCGCCGCGGGACCGTCGGCGGTGTTGCTGCCGAACAGGCACGCACCGCCGAGGCCCTCGCCGAAAAGATCGGCCCAGTCGGCGGGCAGCGTCGTACCCGGGAAGCCGGGGAGCAGCACCTGCAGGGCGAGGCGGTCGAGGCTCATCCCTTCACCGCCCCGGTCGTCAGGCCCGCCACCATCCGGCCCTGGACGACGAGGAAGAACACGACGACCGGGATCGCGATCAGGGTGGAGCCGGCCATGATGCCGCCCCAGTCGGTGCCGCGGTTGACGTCGGTGAAGGTGCTCAGCCAGAGCGGGAGGGTACGCCGGTCCTCGCGGGTCATCACGACCAGAGCGAGGGTGAACTCGTTCCAGGCCTGGATGAACCCGAAGACGCCGGTCGCGACGAGGCCGGGCGCGAGCAGCGGGAACGTCACCCGGAAGAACGCCTGCACCCTCGAGCAGCCGTCCATCATCGCGGCCTCCTCGAGCTCGTACGGGACACCGGAGACGAAGCCGCGCAGGGTCCAGACCGTGAACGGCAGCACGGCGGCGACGTACACGATCGACAGGCCGACCACGGTGTTCAGCAGGTTGACGCCTTCGAGCATCTTGTACTGGGAGATGAAGAGCCCCTCGACGGGGATCATCTGGATCACCAGCAGCGCGACCACGAACGACTTCATCCCGCGGAACCGGAACCGGGACACCGCGACGGCCGCGACGAACGCGAACGCCAGCGCGACCACGATGGTGAGCACGGTGACCATCAGGCTGATCTTGAGGGCGTTGAGGAACTGGTCGCCCTCGAAGACGGTCCGGTAGTTGTCGAGCGTGCCGCCGAGGGGCAGCCAGGTCGGGTCGGGGTTGCGGATCCTGTTCCGCGGCAGGAACGAGCTGTTGACCATCCAGTAGACCGGGAACGCGCAGAGCAGGAACGCGACCACACCGGCGAGGTTCGCGGTGACCTTGAGGGACCGGCGGACAGGGCGCGGCATGTCAGTCCTCCTCCTTCTTGAGCATCGCGCGGACGTAGGGGCCGGTCAGGATCACGGTGAGGACCAGCATGAAGATGGCGACCGCGGAGGCCACGCCGAACTTCCCGCCGCCGATGCCGAGCCGGTAGATGTAGGTGCCGAGCAGGTTCGTGTCGTGGGTGGAGCCGCCGGCCTGCTGGAGCACGTAGATCTGGGTGAAGACGCGCAGGTCCCAGATCACCTGGAGCAGCGCGACCACGAGCAGCACGTCGCGGATGCTCGGCAGCACGATGTGGCGCAGCCGCTCGACGGGGCCGGCGCCGTCGATCTCGGCGGCCTCGACCAGGTCCTCGGGCACCTGGGTGAGCGCGGCGTACACGGTGAACGCCACGAACGGCACGCTCATCCAGACCACGATCACCGTGGCGACGAAGAAGAACGAGAGCGGCTGCAGCAGCCACGAGTGGCCCTCGTAGTCCATCCCGATCCTGGTCAGCGACCAGTTGACGATGCCGTACTGGGTGTCGAAGAGCCACTGCCACACGGTCAGCGACGCGACCACCGGCATCGCCCAGGCGAGCAGCAGCGCGCTCTGCACCGCGATCCGGACCGGCTTCGACATGTGTCGCATCAAGAGCGCCAGGCCGACGCCGAGCACCAGGGTGGCGACCGCGTTCACGAGGCAGAACACCAGCGAGCGCAGGGTGACCCGCCACAGGTACTCGTCGGTGACGAGCTCCCGGTAGTTGTCGAGGCCGATCCACTCCGGCGGGCGGCCGAACTGCTGGGCCAGCCCGTAGTCCTGGAACGAGAGCAGCACCTGGCGGACCAGGGGGTAGCCCAGCGCGAAGCCGAGGGCGAGGACGGCGGGCAGGACCAGGAGGTACGGCAGCGCCGTACGGCGGGGGCGGGGCGCGGTCTCGCTCACGGTTCCTCCTTCCTGGACCTCTCAGGGGCGAGTCTCGGGCATGGCACGGCCGGGGCGGCGGCTTGCACCGCCCCGGCCGGGCTCGCGTCGCTGCGCAGCGCCGCTAGCCGTTGAGCTGCGAGTTCATCTGCTCGTCGGCCGCGGCCGCGAGCTCCTTGACGTCGCCGCCCTGGGCGATCTTGCTGAACAGGTCCTCGAGCACCCGCGAGCCCTCGACGTTCGCCCAGCCCGGCGCCGCCGGGGTGAGCTTGGCGTTCGACGCCGCCGCGATCGTGGCCTGCGCGAACATGTCGTCGCCCAGGAGCGAGGCGAGCGAGCTCTTGGCCGGGGTGAGGCCGTTCTTCGCGAGGATCGTCTGGTAGTCGTCGCTGAGCATCAGGGCGACCGCCTTCTGGGCGAGCTCCTGGTTCTGCGACTTCGCGGCGATCGCGATGTCGGAGCCGCCGAGCAGCACCGGCGCGGGCTGGCCGTCGGAGCCCGGAAGGGCGAAGACGCCGACCTTCTTGGCGAGGTCCGGGCAGCCGGTCTTCGGGTCGTTGAGCAGGCCCATCACCCAGCCAGGGGTGGACATCATGCCGGTCTCGCCGGCGCAGAACGGCGTCCACGGGTCGGCCTCGTTGCCGTCCTTGGCCGCGCCCGACGCCTGCTCGAAGAGCTTCTGCGCGGTCTCGAGGCCCGCGATCGAGGCGTCGTCCCCGAGGGCGCCGCTCCACTCGCCGCCGTCGTCCGTGGCCAGGTCACCGCCGGCGTCCCAGATGAACGCGGCCCCGTTGCGCCAGTCCTGGCCCGGGAACCAGAAGCCGGAGAAGTTGGCCGGGTCGGGGTTGGCGTCCTTCAGCTTGATCGCGTCGTCGACGAACTCGTCCATCGTCGTCGGCACGTCGGTGATGCCGGCCTTCTCGAACAGGTCGGTGCGGTAGAAGATGTACTTCGAGCCGGCGTAGTAGGGGACGGCGTACGTGTTGCCGTCCACGGTCGCGCCGTCGACGAAGCCCTGGAGCAGGTCGTTACCGCCGAGCGAGTCGAGCTGGTCGGTGAGGTCCGAGAACGCGCCCGCCGAGGTGAACGTGGGCGCCTGCGTGTTGCCGATCTCGACCACGTCCGGCGTCTCCGACTCGCTGGACAGGGCCGTGGTCAGCTTCTCGACGAGGCCGTCCCACTCCTGCTCCTCGATGGTGAGGGTGGAGCCAGGGTTCTGCTCCTCGAAGGCCTTCTTCAACCACTGCCGGGCCTCGTCCGGCGTGTCGGTGCCGTTGAGCCAGACCCGGATGTCGGCGGCCTGGGGGGCGGAGTCGCCCGACGAGCCTTCTCCGTCGCTGCTGTCGCTGCCGCAGGCAGCGAGGGCGGTGAGGGCCAGACCGGCCAGCGCAGCACCCGCAAGTGTCTTCTTGATACGCACCGCAGTGTTCCTCTCTTGCGAACTTCTCTGTTGGGGTCGGCCCGAGACGGGACTTTCAGGAGACGCCGAGCTGTCCGGAGAGGACGAGGACGGCGGCGCCGACGAGGACGACGTCCTCGCCGAGGGTGGAGGCCCGGACGACCAGGCCCTCGGAGCTCACGGGCATGGTCCGGGAGCGGATGCTGCGGTCGACGGCCTCACGGAGAGGTCCGTCCAGCAGCTCCTGCGGGCCGCTCAGCACGAGCTCCTGCAGGTTCAGGGTGCCGACCACCGGGGCCAGCGCGGCGCCGAGCTGCTCGCCGACGCGGGTGAGCACCTCCTCGGCGTCCTCACTCTCGGCGAGCCGGCGGCGCAGCCGCGGCACGGCGAGGATGGTCTCCAGGCAGCCGGTCCGGGAGCAGGCGCACAGCTCGCCGTCGGGGTCGACGACGACGTGGCCGATCTCGCCTGCGGCGCCGCGGTGGCCGTGCAGCAACGAGCCCTCGAGCACCAGGCCGGCGCCGACACCGGTGCCGACCCGCAGCACCATCAGGCCACCGGTCCCGGTCTCGCCGAACGTGTGCTCGCCGAGCACGGCGGTGTTCGCGTCGTTCGCGACGAACACCGGGAGGTCGAAGGCCCGGGCCAGGCTCGCCGAGAGCGGGGTGTCGGCCCAGACCAGGTTCGGGGCGTCGATGACCGTGCCGGTGGCGTCCACGACACCCGGACTGCCCACGCCGATGCCGAGCACCGGGCGGTCGGTCAACGCGATCAGGTCGGCGGCGAGCCGGTGCACCTTGTCCACGGCGGCCTGGCCCGACGCGCCGTCGATCGTCACCTCGGCCCGGGCCTGCACCTGGCCGAGGAGGTTGATGACCGCGCCGGTCATCCGGTCGTCGTTGGAGAGGTCGATGCCGACGATGTGCGTCGAGTCGGCGGCCAGTCCGACCAGCATCGGCGGCTTGCCGACCCGGCTCCCGGCCGGTGCGCCGAGCTCCTCGACCAGGCCGTCGGCCATCAGCTCACCGATCAGGTCGGAGGTCGTGACCCGGGTCAGCCCGGTGCTCCGGGCCAGGTCCGCCCGGCTCGCCGGCCCCTCCCGGAAGAGCTGCTGGAGCAGCAGCGACCGGTGGTGCCGTCGGGTGTCCTCCTGGAGGAGCTTCCCGCGCGGCCGGAGCGGCCGGCCCACCGGTGAGATCGTCGTCACGTTTGTTAGTTCAGCGCACTTACATATTCCCCGTCAAGAGGTCGCGCGACATTCGATCCGTTGAGTCGGGAGTTCTGACTCGACCCTCAGGGGACCAGCGCGGGATCGGTGGGGAGCGACAGGGTGAGGATCGCGTCCTCGATGAGCTGGTCCAGCTCGATGTCGGCCTCGACCTGGTGCAGGCGTACGGCGAGGTGCGGCTCGGGGTCGTCGCCGGTGAGGTCGACCGCGGCGACGACGAAGAGCCGCTGCGGGCCGACGTACTCGACGTGGAGATAGGTGATCCGCTCGATCGCCGGGTGCTCGAGCAGGTTGGCGATCACCCGGGACCGCATCTCGGGGGTGAGCCCCTCGCCCAGCAGGTAGTCCATGTTCCGGCGCATCAGGAAGACCGCGACGAACGCGAGCAGCACCCCGACCGCGATCGAGCCGACCGCGTCCCAGACCGGGTTCCCCGTGAGCTGGTGGAGCGCGATCCCGCCGCCGGCGAGCAGGATGCCGAGCAACGCGGAGAAGTCCTCGAAGAACACCGCGCGCAACGTCGAGTTGGAGGTCCGGGCCACGAAGCGCAGCGGGTGCAGGCCGAACCGCTCGGCGGCACCATGCACCTGCCGGGTGGCCTGGAGGAACGAGATGCCCTCGAGCACGAACGCGATGCCGAGCACCACGTAGTTCACGAGGAAGCTGGCCTCGGTGGAGTCGGCGGCGAGCTCGCTGATGCCGTGCCAGACCGACACGACCGCACCCGCCGTGAACAGGCCGAACGCCGCGACCAGCGACCAGATGTACGTCGAGCGGCCGTAGCCGCGCGGGTGCTCCTCGTCGCGGGGCCGCCCGCCCCGCTGCTCGGCGACGAGGAGGAACACCTCGTTGCCGGTGTCGGCCCACGAGTGCGCGGCCTCGGCCACCATCGAGGCGGAGCCGGTGAGGGCCGCGGCGACGGACTTCGCGAGCGCGAGCAGCCCGTTCGCGACCAGGGCGACGACGACGGTCAGCAGCGACTGGTCGTCGGCGGGCTCGCGCGGGAGCGAGGAGGTGGCGGACATGGGTGCCCCGTACCCACGCTGCGGGCTCCCGCACCTCGCACGTACGGTCGTGGCATGCGCCGGCTCCTCGTCCTCCCCGTGCTGGTCGCGGCGCTGACGGCCTGCAGCGGCAGCGACGGCGGCGACCGGCCGGTGGCGGCGCCCGCGCGGACGACCGGGTCACCGGCCCAGGCGCCGACGAGGTACGACCAGTACGTTGCCCTGGGCGACTCGTACACGGCCGCGCCGCTCGTGCCGCCGACGGACACCAGCACCATCTGCCTGCGCTCGGGCGTGAACTACCCGGCCCTGGTCGCGCAGGCGATGCCGGGCACCGCGCTGACCGACGTGAGCTGCAGCGGCGCGAGCACCCGGAACACGTTCAGCCCGCAGGTCGGCCGCACCGGATCGGTGCCGCCGCAGTTCGATGCCCTCCGGCGCACGACGGACCTGGTCACCATCGGGCTCGGCGGGAACGACGGCCAGCTGTTCGGCGGGGTCCTCGGCCGGTGCATGCAGATCGCGCGCACCGATCCGAGCGGCGACCCGTGCACGCGGTCGTTCCGGCGGGACGACCCGGACCTCCTGCACACGACGTTCGCCGGGATCGAGCGGCACATCGCCGACGTCGTCCGCGGCGTGCGCGAGCGCTCACCGCACGCCCGCATCCTGGTGGTCGGCTACCCGCAGATCATCCCGGAGACCGGCACCTGCGACCTGCTGCCGCTGGCCGACGGCGACTACCCGTTCGCCCGCAGCATCAACGAGGGCCTCGACCGGGCGGTCCGGCGCGGCGCGGTGCAGGGCGATGCCGAGTACGTCGACCTCTGGCACCTCACCGCCGGTCACGACATCTGCGCCGACGACCCGTGGATCAACGGCCGGGTGACGAGCGCCGAGACGGCGCTGGCCTACCACCCGCTCGCGGTCGAGCAGGAGCAGGCCGCGCAGGCGATCCTGGACCAGCTCAGCTGAGCGTGTCGTGGACCGGCACGCCGGCCACGACCGTGTACGCCGACGCCATCGCGCGCAGCGCCGTACCCACCGACGCGGTGTCGCCCTCGAGGGCCAGCGGGTTGCGGTCGAGCAGCACCAGGTCGCCGCGGGACCCCGGCTGCGCCATCGGCTGCCCGTCGACGGACGCGGCCAGCGCCTCGCGCACGGTCAGCGCCTGCTCGCCGTGCCACGGGTCGCGGTCGTCGGCGGTGCGGTGCACGGCGGCCGCCATGGCCAGCCACGGATCGAGCGGCGACACCGGCGCGTCCGAGCCCAGCGCCAGGTCCACCCCGTCGTCGAGCATCCACCGGAACGCGAAGCACCGCTCCGACCGCTCGCCCCAGACCCGCTCGGTCAGGTCGCGGTCGTCGAGCAGGTGCGCGGGCTGCACGCTCGCCCGCACCCCGAGCGCGGCCATCCGGCGCACGTCGTCCCGCCGGGCCATCTGCACGTGCTCGACCGAGCCACCGGCGCCGGTCTCCGCGAACGCCGCGAGCGCCTCCCCCACCGCCGCGTCGCCGATGGCGTGGCAGGCGACCTCGAGGCCGCTCGTGCGGGCGCGGGCGAACAGCTCCCGGAGCTCGGTGCCGTCGAGGTTCGGCTGGCCGGCGGGGTGCTCCAGCTTGTGCGCGTCGCCGTACGGCTCGCAGCACCAGGCCGTCCGGGTGTTGAGCGACCCGTCGCTGATGATCTTGAGCGGTCCCATCGTCAGCCGCGGGTCGCAGGCCAGCGGGTCGCCGGTGCGCAGGCCCGCGGCGATCACGTCGTCGAGGGTGTCGGCGTACGTCGCCCAGCGGATCCGCAGGCTGTCGCAGCCCTGCGTCCAGCGCTCGGCCCACTCCTCGCGGCTCGCGCCGAACTCGAAGTCGACCATGCCGGTGATGCCCTGCGCGGCGGCGTCGTCGAGCATCCGGCGGTACGCCTCCGGCGACGTGCCGTCGTTGCCGACCAGCGTGACCAGCCGCGGGTACGCCGCGAACCACTCCGTCTCGCGGACCACGGAGTCGCGGACCGGCATCGCGAAGTGCATCAGCGCCCGGGTGTTCAGCCACGCGTGGTGAGCGTCACCGCTGATCAGCACGACCGCGGTGTCGCCGGACGCAGCGTCCAGCTCGGCCACGGTCGCCTCGCGGTCCCAGCCGCCGGAGCGGTGCCCCCAGCCGACGACCGGGAGATCGGGGTACGACGCGATCCGCTCGGCCACCGCGCGCGTGACGTCCTCGGGCGAACGGGCGCCGGCGAGGTCGAGGCGCTGGGAGGCGAGCGTCCACTGGGCCAGGTGCGTGTGCTGGTCCCAGAGGCCCGGGATCAGCCAGCGGCCCGCGGCGTCCACCTCGGCGACACCCGCCGGGCGCTCGAGGCCCGCGCCGACCGCCGTGACCTCGCCCTGCTCGACGAGCACGTCGACGGGTCGGTCGGGTGCGCGGTCGCCGTCACGGAGCGGGACCAGCCGGGCGCTGCGGATGAGGTGGCTAGACACGATGGGCACGCTAGTGGGACGCCGGTTTACCCCAGCGCCGCCCCCGGGCATGATCGGCCGCGGAGGGTGAGAAGCAGAGAGGCGGACCATGGCTGACTCGTTCTACGACGCATTCACTCCGGAGGAGATCGCGCGGATCAGTGCGGCCGGCACCCGCGTGCACGTCCCGGAGGGGTGGTCGCCGATCTGGGAGCGGACGCCGGCGGACAAGGCGTACCTGATCCTCGACGGCAGCGTCTCGGTGCGGCAGCACGGCTCCGAGATCGCGCAGCTCGGCCCCGGCGACATCGTCGGCGAGGCCGCGATCGTCAACCACTCGCTGCGCACCGCGTCGATCGTCGCGCTCACGCCGCTGGAGATGATCCACTTCACCGACGAGGCCGTGCGGGCGCTCTGCGAGGAGATGCCGTCGTTCAAGTCCGCACTCGAGGCGGTCGCGGTCGAACGGTTCGGGGCCAGGTAGTTGGACCTCGAGCCGCTGCTGCTGGGCGGCCGACCGACGCTCAACCGGGTGGAGGTCGCCGCGCGCGCCGGCGTACCGCTGGACCTGGCGCAGGAGCTGTGGCGGCTGCTGGGCTTCCCGCGGACCGGTGACGAGGACGTGGCGTTCACCGAGGCCGACGTCGACGCGCTTCGCCAGGCGCGCGAGCTGATGGAGCTCGGCGTGATCGGGCCGGACTCCCAGTCGGCGCTGGTGCGGACCTGGGGGCGGAGCTACGCCCGGCTCGCGGAGTGGCAGGCGTCGCTGCTCGCCGCCATCGACCCGTCCGACGAGCTCGCCCGGGAGGCGCTGCCGCGCGTCGAGGCGCTGCAGTCCTACACCTGGCGCCGGCACCTCGCGAGCGCGTCGGCGCGGGTCGCCGCCGCCGGGGAGGGCGGTACGACGAGCGCACTCGCCGTCGGCTTCGTCGACATCGTCGGCTACACCTCGCGGAGCAAGCACCTCGAGGAGCGCGAGCTCGTGGAGTGGCTCGAGCACTTCGAGGCCGCGACGACCGGGCTGGTCGTCGACTACGGCGGCCGGATCATCAAGACGATCGGCGACGAGGTGCTCTTCGTGGTCGACGGCGCAGCACCCGCTGCCGAGGTGGCGCTGCTGCTCACCGAGCGCGAGGAGCCGTTCCCGTCGGTGCGGGTCGGGCTGGCGTACGGCGACGTGGTGAGCCGGCTGGGCGACGTGTTCGGCCCCACGGTGAACATCGCGTCCCGGCTCACCGGCGTGGCCCGGCCGGGCAGCGTGCTGGTCGACCGCGGCTGCCGTGACGAGCTGGCCGCGGAGCCGGCGTACACGCTCCGCGAGATGCGGAGGACGCCGGTGAAGGGCTACGCCCGGCTGCACCCGTTCGTGCTGCGACGAGCACCTGCCGACGGTCCCGGGAAGTGAAGGCGCTCGGCCGTTGCCGACGGGGGATACGACAACGACCGAGCCCCGCGAATGTACGTGTCGGGAGGCGGCGCACACAACTCTGTGGACGCGGCGAGTCGCGATCTCAAGGACAAATCAACGGAGCGTGACCTGACGGTTCGCGAGCCCCGAGCGGGCGGCGCGCTCGTCGGTCGTCAGGTCGGAGCCGTCGGCGAGGGCCTCGGCCAGGTCGGCGGCGAACTTCTCCGCCGGCTCCTCGAGCGGCTCCGGGCCGGTGCCGAGCGGCAGGTCCCACACCGGGGCGAGCAGTCCGTGAGCGCGGAACATGCCGACGAACCGCGACCCCTCGACCAGCCGGTCCCGGCCGGCGGCGTGCAGACGCGCGAGCGCGTCGAGCAGCGGGCCCTCCGGCTCGGGCATCACCCAGCGCAGGTGCTCCTTGGTCCCGACGTTCGTCCAGTACGCCGCCTCGACGGTCGTGAGCCGCGCGGTCGGGGACGCGGCGGCGTTCGCGTGCTCCAGCGCCGCGGCCATCCCGGCCCGCTCGGACTCCTCGACGTCCGCGATCCAGAAGTCGAAGCCGTCGTGCACCGTCACCGCCAGCGCGTCGCCGGCCACGAGGTCCTGGAGGCGCGGGCCGTCGCCGGGCTGGTCGGTGAGGCCGACGATCCCCGGCTCGGACTCGAGCGCCCGGAGCAGCACGGCGCCGAGGTCGCGGGCCGGGTCGCCGAAGTGGTGCTGCACCTGGAGACCGAGCCAGATCTCGCCGCTGTCGCGGACCATCGCCGGCGCGGCCATGGGCAGCAGCGTGCAGAGCTGGACGGTGCGGTCGGCGTGCTCCGTCAGGGCGAGCGGCGCGGTCGCCGCCGGCACCAGCTCGCGCATCGCGACGACGTCGCACTCGGACGGCAGCCCCTCGAAGGGCCGGCTCACGAACGGCGCGGGCGCGCCGCCGGGCGCGCCGTGGCAGGCCTTGTAGCGCTTGCCGGACCCGCACGGGCAGGGCTGCCGCGGGTTGACCTCGCCCTCGACCGGCTGGTGGGGGCGGGCCTTGGTGCGGGACTTCTTCGCCATGCGGGCGAGGCTATCTGTCGCGTTCCTCGAGCAGGTCGAGCAGGTACGCCGGCCGGTCCGTGATCACGGCCTTCGCGCCGAGCCGCAGGCACAGGTCGAGGTCGGCCGGGGTGTTCACGGTCCACACGTGCAGGTCGTGGCCGGCCCTGGTGATCCGCGGGCCGAGCTTCTTGTGGTCGGCGAGCTCACGGATCCCCGGGCCGACCAGCCAGTCGGCGCCGATCACCTTGCTGAGCATCGGCCAGTGATGCGCCTTCTCGACCAGCTGGACCAGGGGTACGCCGGGGGCGAGCCGCTCGACGCGCTGCAAGGCGGTCCAGCTGAAGCTCATCACCCGGGCGGGCGACCCGGCCCGGTCCCACCCGAAGTGGCGCAGCAGGTCGACCACGCGACGCTCGACGAGGCCGCCGTACCTGGTGGGGTGCTTGGTCTCGACCGCGATCTCGATCCGGCGGTCGTAGTCGGCCACGGTCTCGAAGAGCGTGCGCAGCGTCAGCACCCGGTCGAGCCGCTCGTCGCGGTCGGGTGCCTCGTCGTCGAGGTCGGCCCACGGGTTCTTCCAGGCCGCGAAGTCGAGCTGGTCGAGCTCCGCGAGCTCCATGGTCGACACGATGCCCCGGTTGCTGGCGATCCGCCGCAGGTCCCGGTCGTGTACGCAGACCAGGTGCCCGTCCGCGGTCAGCCGGACGTCGCACTCCAGCCCGTCCGCCCCGTCGTCGAGCGCGGCGACGTACGCCCCGAGGGTGTGCTCGGCCTTGTCGTGGCTCGCGCCCCGGTGCGCGACGATCTGGGGTCTCACCGCAGCCGGTGCTCGACCAGGCCGACGAGGTTGCCCTCGGTGTCGCGGACGAACGCCTGCCACTCGTCGGTGCCGGCCGGCCCCAGGCTGTCGTCGTCGTGCTGGAAGATCACGTGCGGCTCGGACTCGAGGTGCTCCTGGAGCCGCTCGACCGCCGCGTCGATGTCGCCGACCCGGAGGTAGATCGTCGCCGGCGCGCTGCCGGTGCTGATCATCAGGCGCACCCCGCCGAGGTCGAAGAACACCAGGCCGGGCGGGTCGTACGTCGCTCGCGGGCCGGTGCCGAGCAGGGTCGTGTAGAAGGCGGTCGCCCGCTCGAGGTCGTCGGCGTGCTGGGCGATCTGGACGAGGTCCACGTCCCGATGATGTCAGGCCCGCAGGCACATCAGCGAGAGCGCAGGAACTTCCCGAAGTGCGGGACCGTGAAGGCCACGCTCCCCCGCTCGGCCGAGTAGACGAGGCCCTTCTTGATCAGGCCGTCGCGGGCCGGGGAGAGGGACTGCGGCTTGCGGACCAGGTGCCGCGCCACGTCGGCGGTCGCGACGGCGCCGTCGCCGTGCTCGGCGCCCAGGTCGGCCATCGCGGACATGTAGTCGCGCTCGGCCGGGGTCGCGCGGTCGAACCGGGCCCCGAAGAACCCGACCGCGAGCTCGGCCTCCGCCTCCGGCGCGGCCGCACGTACGTCGGCGACCGTGATCAGCGACTCGAGGGCGACGTCCCAGGTGACCTTGCCGTACGCCTGCACGAAGTAGGGGTAGCCGTCGGTGAGCCGGTAGAGCTCGTCGAGCGCGTCCGGGGCGAAGGCCACCCCCTCCTCGGCCGCCGGGCGCCGCCAGGCCCGGTCGGCCATCTCCCGGGGCAGCCGGTCGACGGAGACGTAGCGGAACAGGCGCTCGGCGTACGACTTGGAGGCGGCGAGCGCGACGGGGAGGTGCGGGAGACCGGCGCCGACGACGACCAGGGGCGCACCCTGCTGGCTGATCTCGTGGCAGGCGCCGCAGAGCGCGGCGAGCTCGGGCAGCGCGATGTCCTGCATCTCGTCGACGAAGAGCGCGATCCCGACGCCGAGGTCGCCGGCGAGGGTGGCGACGTCGGTGAACAGCTCGACCAGGTCGAGCTCGAGGTCGCCGGAGTCGGCGCGGCCCCGGCTGGCCGGCACGTCGACCGGCGGCGTCCAGCGCATCCCCTTGCGGTCATCGAGCGCGGTCCTGGTCCCGAAGCTCTTGAGCACGCCGGCGACCGCGTCGACCCGGTCGGGGTCGCGGTGCCGGTGCGCCACCTCGCGGACCGCGGCGTGCACCGCCTGGGCCACCGGGATCCGGATGCTCTGGTCGGGACGGGCCTCGATCTTGCCGGTCCCCCACGCCCGTCGTACCGCCTGGCCCCTCAGGGCGTTGAGGAGGACGGTCTTGCCGACGCCGCGCAGGCCGCTGAGGACCATGCTCCGCTCCGGCCGCCCCGCCGCGACCCGCTCCAGGGTGATCTCGAACTGCTCCAGCTCGCGGTCGCGGCCGGCCAGCTCGGGCGGCCGCTGGCCTGCTCCCGGCGCGTACGGGTTCCGGATCGGGTCCACGCGGGGACGCTACCCGGCTGTCTAGCGGATTCCGTAGAAACGCTCCCGCGCCGTGCGGGGCGGGTCAGGCGGACTCGACGGCGCCGAGCCGGTCGCGGGCCTGCTCGTAGGAGTGCACCAGGCCCTCGCGGAGCACCTCGATCAGCGCCGGGACGTCCTCGATGCCCAGGCGGAACGAGCCGGCGCAGACGTTCTGGCGCCACAGCGAGAGCACGACGATGCCGGACTCCTCGTGCCAGGACACCCGGAGGGCGCGGTCGCCGCCGCGGGCGTCGAGGTAGATCGACCCCGTCTGCGGGAGCGGGCGTACGGCGGGCACACCACCATCATGCGCCCGACAGGAGCAGCCTGTCACCGGTTCCTGCCTAGGATCGGGTCGTGCCCGAGCTGCCCGAGGTGGAAGCGCTGGCCCTCGACCTGAAGGGCCGGCTGGACGGGCACGCCTTCGCGAAGATCCACCTGGCCCAGTTCAGCGCGCTGAAGACCTTCGACCCGCCGCTGACCGCGATGGAGGGGACGCTGGTCGACGACGTGAGCCGGCACGGCAAGTTCCTCGACATCGAGGCGTCGGGGGTCCACCTGGTCCTGCACCTGGCCCGCGCGGGCTGGGTGCGGTGGCGCGAGGAGGTGCCGACGATCCCGCCGAAGCCGAGCCCGAAGTCCACGCTCGCGCTGCGGGTGGTGCTCGACGACGGGTCCGGGCTGGACGTGACCGAGGCGGGCACCCGCAAGAGCCTGGCGGCGTACGTCGTCCGCGACCCCCAGGACGTGCCCGGCCTCGCCAGCCTCGGGCCGGACCCGCTGACCGACGAGTTCACGATCGAGCGGTTCAAGGAGATCCTCGAGCGCGAGGGCGGCAAGCAGCTCAAGGGCGTCCTGCGCCACCAGGGCACCATCGCCGGCATCGGCAACGCCTACTCCGACGAGATCCTGCACGCCGCGAAGATGTCGCCGTTCAAGCCTGCCGGCAACCTCACCGACGACGAGCTCCACATCCTGTACGACGCCCTCCGCACGACGCTCGGCGACGCGGTCGACCGGTCGCGCGGGCTCGCGGCCAGTGAGCTCAAGGGCGAGAAGAAGTCGAACCTCGCGGTGCACGGGCGCACCGGTCAGCCGTGCCCGGTCTGCGGCGACACCGTGCGCGAGGTGTCGTTCGCGGACTCCAGCCTCCAGTACTGCCCGACCTGCCAGACCGGCGGCAAGCCGCTGGCCGACCGACGAATGAGCAGGCTCCTCAAGTGATCCCCACCGTGACGATCGACGGCGTCCCCGACCCGCTCCCCGAGGGCCTCGTCGTGCTCGACGTGCGCGAGCCCGTGGAGTGGCAGTACGGCCACATCGAGGGCGCGCTGCACATCCCGATGTCGGAGCTGCCGGCCCGGCACGCCGAGCTCCCGGACGCGCAGACGCTGGTGGTCTGCAAGGTCGGAGGCAGGTCCGCGCAGGCGGCGATGTGGCTGCAGCAGCAGGGGCACGAGGTCGTGAACCTCGCCGGCGGGATGCTCGACTGGGCGGCAGCCGGCCGCTCCATGGTCAGCGAGTACGACGGGCCGCCGCAGGTCGTCTAGACGGTATGACGTGACCCGGTCGTGGTGACAAGGCTGTGTGCCGGGTCCTCACCAGGCCCCGCCCAGGGCAGGAATGCCGGTCGTCAGCTCACTGCAGCTGCTCGATGACCAGGGTGGCCGCCGATGCTCCCGTGCCCCCGGAGAACGGCGTGATCGTGAGAGCGGAGCCGGAGGTCGAGTTCCGGACCGTCAGCACCGTGTTGACGACCGTGGCCGTCACCAGCGCCTCACCGGCGATCGCCGTGGTGCCGGTGGGCCGCCCCACGAGCGTGTACGGCACATCGACTCCGTCGAGGGTGACGACGAGCTGGCCGGGCTCGACGACCGGCACCGAGAACGACACCCGGTAGGTCCCGATGCGCGGCAGGACGAACGAGTCGGTACCGGCCCGCACGATGGAGCCGGTGCTCGGGCCGTCCTGGGGGAAGTCGACGTCCCCGCCGATCGCCACCGTGGCCGGGTTGTCGGGCGGCATGAGCGCGAAGAACTCCGCGTACTCGGAGATCGCGTCGGCACCGTCCGCACCGTCGGCACCGTCCGCGCCATCGGCACCGTCGGCACCGTCGGCACCGGGCAGTCCGGGCGGACCTGCGGGTCCTGCCGGACCGGCGGGGCCGGCCTCACCCGCCACGCCCTCGGGCCCGATCGGACCTCGGGCTCCGGCCACGCCTTCGACGTTCCACCCGATCTTCTTCGCGCCGGGTGGGCACGGCTCACCGACCTGCGTCCGGCTCAGGACCCGGGTGCCGGGGTCCACGCACGCGTAGATGTGACGGGCCGTCGGCCAGGGACGATCACCACCCTGACGACCGGCAACGGCGTACGCGACACCACCGGCGGCCACGAGCAGGGCAACTGCCAGGACCACGGCGACGTGAGGCCGCAGGAAGATGCGCGACTTCGACATGAGCAGACCTCCAGGACCGACGGGCTCGTGCGCGGGTGCCGCCGAATCGACGACCGCACGCTAGCGCGCGCCCTGGAGGTCCGGGCGGGATCGAGCAAACTCCTCCCGATCAGCTCGCACTCGACGTCGGCAGGTCGAGCGGGCAGTTGTCGGTCGTCCAGCTGTTGAACGCCTTCCCGTCCGCCTGGTCGGCGTCGCTCAGGCCCTCGTCGAGCTGCTCGAGGTCCTGGAGGGTGGCGTCGTCGTCGATGCCCTTCGCCTGCTCGACGAACAGCTCGAAGCCGTGCCGCGCGTCGTCCGGCATGTCCGCCGGCGCACCGACCTTCTCGATGTCGACGGCCCACGACTTGAACGCCCGGACCGTCGCCGCCGAGTCCGCTGCGTCGGCGCCGAGCACCTCGTCGAAGAGGTCGTTGAAGGCGGCGCAGAAGTCCGCCGTCGACGCCTCGGCGCCGTCGCGGCCGTCCGAGTCCCCGTTGCAGCCGGTCAGCGCCGCGACGAGCGCGAGGCCGCCGGCGACGGCGACCGCGCCGACCCTCGTCATCCGAGCGACCCGCACTCGTCCCCGAGGTAGGAGTCGAAGGCGTCGGCGTCCTTCTGCTCGGCGTCGCTGAGGGTGTCCGCGAGGCCGCTGATGTCCTCGGCGCTCGCGTCGTCGGGCAGGCCGCCGAGCGCGTCGAGGGTGACCTCGAGCCCGTGCCGTGCGTCGTCCGGGATGTCCTCGGGGGTGCCGGTGGACCGCATCTCCGCCACCGCGTCCTTCAGCGTCTTCACCGCGGAGGACGGGTCCGCCTTCGGGTCCAGCTGTCCGAGGTCCTCCGCGAGCGACCGGAAGTTCGCGCAGAAGTCCTCCTTCGACGCGGTGGTCGGCATGCTGCCGCTGCTGCCGCTGCTGCCGCTGCTGCCGGTGTCCCCGTCACTGCTGTCGTCGCTGTTGCAGCCGACGAGGCTGCCCATGACGAGCACGAATCCGGCGAGCGCGAGTGCTGTCCTCATGGACCCACCCTGCCCCCTGGGGGGCGGTTCGCGCGACCGAAGTCCGGCGCGGGGACCGCGAGCGCTGCCGGCAGGAGGCGCAGGTACGCCGCCCGCGACACCTCGACAGCGCCGAGCGAGGCCAGGTGCGGGGTCAGCCACTGCACGTCGAGGACCCGCTGGGCGGCGTGCGCGTCGGAGAGCACCTCGACCAGGGCGAGCAGCGCGACCTTCGACGCGTCGCGCTCCACGTGGAACATCGACTCGCCCGCGAACAGGCCGCCGATCGCCACGCCGTACAGCCCGCCCACCAGTCGGCCCTCCCGCCAGGCCTCCACCGAGTGCGCCCAGCCCAGCCGGTGCAGGCGCAGGTACGCCGCGGCGATCTCGCCGTCGATCCAGCCCGAGGGACGGGACGGGTCGGCGCACCCGGCGACGACGTCGGCGAACGCCGTGTCGACGCGGACCTCGAAGTCCCGCGCCGACCGGCGCAACGACCGCGACACCCGCAGCCCGTCCAGGGGGATCACGCCGCGGCGGACGGGGCAGAACCAGAACATCGGGTCGCCCGCCTCGCCCGACGGCATCGGGAAGAGACCGCGCCGGTAGGCCGCCAGCAGCGTCCCCGGCTCCAGGTCGGCGCCGACCGCGACCAGGTCGTCGAGCGGGTCGTAGCCCGACGGATCGCCGAACGCCCAGCGCGTCGGCGGCGGTTCGGCGGGCATGGCTCGACCCTAAGGCGGCCACCGTACGATCGACGGCATGGGCGTGGTGACGAGTGCCGGACGGTTGGTGACCCAGCGCGTCGCGCCGCGGGTCCCGCACCTGGCCCCGGACCTGACGCACTCGTTCGTCAGCGAGGCGCTGCACCGCGCGATCGACGGCCTGGGCCCGCTGAAGCCCGCGGCCGAGAGTGCGGACAGGCTCGGCTCCGTGCACGAGGTGGTCGAGACCCATGTCCGGTACGCCGGCGCCCAGGGGCTGCTCACCGGCCTCGGCGGCGTGCTCACCGCGACGGTCACGATCCCGGCGAACCTCGCCGGCCTCGCACTGGTGCAGGCCCGGATGGTGGCGTGCATCGCGCACCTGCGCGGCTACGACCTCGGCGACCCGCGGGTGGAGAACGCCATCCTCACCTGCATGCTCGGCCGCGAGGCCGTGGACCGCAAGGTCAAGGAGCACCAGCTCCCCGGCCCGCCGATGGCGATCGCGACGGCACCGGTCCACGACCCCGACCTGTCCCGGGTGCTCACGGCCGAGGTGGCCACCGACCTCATCCAGCGGGTCGGCGGGAAGCGGCTGGCGATCAGCATCGCCCGGCGTACCCCGATCGTCGGCGGCGCCTTCGGCATGGGTGCCGACGGCTGGGCGACCTGGCGGGTCGGGATCTACGCGGCGCGCGAGCTGCGGCCGCGCAACCGCCGGTAGGCCTTGAGCAGGCCGCGGCCGGTCGCCCCGGTCTGCAGCCGGCGGACCAGCTTCTCGCGCCAGCGGTACGTCGGGCGCAGGTAGGAGCGCTCGAGCGCCCGCTGGGTCTCCTCGAGCTCGCGGCGCAGCCGCTCCTCGGACTGCCGCAGCCGGGCACCCTCCAGCAGCAGCGCCTTGACCGCGTCGAGGGCCGCGGCGGCCACCTGCTTCTCCGACGGGTGGTCCGGGTCGGCGTACCGCACCACCGGGGGCGCGCCGTCGAGGTCGTGCAGGTCGCCGACCACGTCGTACCCCCGCCGCTCGATCTCGGAGATCCACGACCGGGTGATCTCACCGACCCAGGGGTGCGCGTCCGGCGGGAGCGCCAGCCGCGGCGAGCGGGTACGCCGCGAGAGGGTCTGGTGCGCGAGGAGCTCCCGGACGAGCGGGCGGTAGTCCGCCGGGTTCAGCTCGCGGTTGGCGGCGCGGTTGATCCGCCGGACCAGCGCGGTCTCGGGTGCGCCCAGCGACGGGTTGGACCGCTCGCCCTCGAGCTCCAAGTCGATCCCGTCGAGCCCGAATGCGAGGCTGAAGCGCTTCCACAGCAGCTGCTGCGGCCCGCCCGCCGGCGGCACCGTGACCAGGTGGATGCGCTCGGGCGGCAGGTCGTGCCCCCACCGGTTGAGGATGTCCGGCAGCTCCTGGACGCCCCAGAACCAGGTGGCGATCCGGCTCTGCCGCTGGGGGTCGCGGATCTGGTCGAGGAAGGCGCCGTACGTCAGCGACGCCCGGTGCTTGACGTTCTCCTGCCACTCCGCGGGGATCTGGCGGACCAGGTCGCGCACCGACAGCACCAGGTGCACCTCCGCGCCGGCGCCGTGGCCGAGCGACTCCAGCGCGCGGCCGGCCTGCGCGCGCGAGGCGGTCGCGAGGATCTCGTGGCTGATGATCGAGGTGCCGCGGTGGTGGCGCACCTGCTCGGCGAGCGCGTCCCAGGCCCCCACCGCCTCGGACTCCAGCCCTCCCCACGGCAGCCGCATCAGGTCCAGCGCGGCGAGGAAGTGGGCGTCGAAGCGGTCCGCCGGATAGAGGATGTCGTGGCCGGCGAGGGTGCGCCGGTTCCGGAACAGCACGTCCTGGAGGTACGACGTACCGGTCTTCGGGGTGCCGACGTGCAGCAGGACTCGTTTGCTCACCAGGCTCTACTTCTCTCCGGGCTCCAGCAGCAGGCGCATCGCCAGCGCGAGGACCCCGGCATCCGACGGCTCGGGAACCCCGGCCCGTTCGACCGGCAGCAGACGGTCGGGGTCACCGTGGACAGCGTAGCCAGCACGGAGCAGGCCGTCGCGGACCCGCACCGCCCGCGCGTGCAGCCAGTCCGCGTGCTCCGGGGGTACGACGAGCGGCGGCCCCCCGACGGCCACCAGCCTCGGCAGCAGGGCCTGGTGCACGAGCGCCCGCTTCCGGCCCGGGGATGCGAGCAGCCCGAGCACCTGGCCGACCCGGCGAGCCAGGTCGGTGGCGTCGGCGGACAGCGGGTGGGGGCCCGGCAGCGGTCGGCGTACCCCGACGAGCCGGGGCACCTCGGCGGCGTCCAGCACCACGCGCACCCGCTCGGGGCCGACGCGCTCGGCCCAGGCGCGGGCGGTGCGGAGCAGGTCCACGCGGCGGGGCAGCGCGCGGCCGCGGGCGCGTCCGGCCAGCCAGTCCCGCCAGGCCGGCGCTCCGTCGGCAAGGCTGCCCGCGGTCCAGGCGTGGGTGAGCATGGTGCCGGCGTCGGTGCCCAGCACCAGCACCGTCGAGCCGCGCCCGCCCGGTGGCCGACCCTGGGCGACCAGGGCGGCTCGCATCGGGTCGGCGAGAACCGGGTCGCCCACGAGGCGGTACTTCGTGCGCCAGAGCCGGGGCCGGGCCTGGTGGCGCTGGTCCGGCAGCCCGGCCGCGACCACATCCTCGGCGAGCACGTTGGCCGCGACCCGGATCAGCTCGTCGTCGGGCAGGCGTGCGGGATCGACGGGCGGCGGTCCGAACGCCAGCCGTTCCACGGCGCCCTCGAGCTCGAGGTCGGGGCGGCCGCGTCCGGGCGCGCTCGCGTCGAGCACCCGGCCGGCGAGCCCGGCACCGGGCCGGCCCGTCGCGTTGAGCCGCCGGAGCAGCTCGAGCTGCTGCGCGCCGGGGAGGTACCGGCCCCGCGGCGCGCCCTCCTCGGTCCAGTCGTGCCACGGCGTCGTGCCGCCCTCCAGGAGGTGGGCGGTCCAGCCCCACGCGCGGCGTACGCCGGGAGTGTCCTCGCTCATCTCTCTCGGACCCGCTGGACGCCGGCGCGCACCCGTTGGCCGAGCTGGCGCTCGGGGTCGGGGCGGCGCGCGGCCTCGCGGGTCATCGCGGCGAGCGCGTCCAGGGCGGTGCCGAGCTGCCGCTTCGCGCGCACCCTGTCGGGATCGCGCCAGCGCTCGGCGGGGTCGTGGGGGGCGGGTCGCAGCTCCTCGACGTCGCCGACGACGTCCACCCCGCTGCCGACGATCCACTCGATCCAGCGCTCCGCCTGCTCCTCGGCCCAGGCGTGCCGCTCCGGCGGCAGCGTCACCGCGGCCGACCGCCGCCGGACCAGCTCGCCCTGGGCGAGCATGTCGCGGATCAGCTCGTCGTACGACGACTCGCGACGGGCCTGGCGGTCCATCCGGCGGTTCAGCTGGCGGATCACCTGGGTCTCGGCGATGCCGAGCGAGCGGTTCGACCGGTCGCTGTCGAGCGGGGCCCACGCCGGGTCGATGCCGAGCACGCCGCACATCCGCCCCCAGAGCGGGTCGGCGGTCTGGTCGCTCGCACCGGAGGGCGGGACGGTGACGACGTGCACGTGCTCGGGCGGCAGCCCGGCGCCCCACGTGCCGAGCACGCGCGGCACGTCGAAGGCCCGGTAGAACCAGGTCCTGCCCTTCTCGAACCGGTCCAGGAACCGCTTGTAGCTCCACCGCCGGCCCTGCTTGACGCTCTCCTGCCACGCGGCCGGGACCTGTCGGCCGAGGTCCCGGGCGGTGTAGACGACGTGGATCTCGCTGCCGGCCAGGTCGCGCATCGCGCGCGCCACCTGGGCGGGCGTGGCCGGGGCGAGGATCTCGTGGCTGATCACCACGGTGCCGGAGCGCCGGCGCACCCGGCGTACCAGCGCCTCCCAGCTGCCGTCGGCGTGGCCGGGGGCGCCGCCCCAGTCCTGGCCGAGCAGGTCGAGCGCCCCGCGGAAGTGCGCGAGCCCGGGGCTGACCAGCGGTGACGTGGTCGGGAAGTGCACGCCGTGCGCGCTCAACGACCTGGCGTTCAGGGCGAGCCGGTCCTGGAGGTAGGTCGTCCCCGTCTTCGGCGCACCGACGTGCAGGTAGACCCTCCGGCTCATGCCCCGGATTCTGCCAGTGCCCTGACGACGGCGGACGGGCTGGGGCGCCCGAGGTGGCGGGCCATCCAGACGCTGGTCGCCACGACCTCGCCGAGGTCCACCCCGTGCTCGATGCCGAGCCCGGTGAGCATCCACACGAGGTCCTCGGTGGCGAGGTTGCCGGTGGCGCTCTTCGCGTACGGGCAGCCACCCAGGCCGCCGGCGCTCGCGTCGAACGTCGTGATGCCGGCCTGCAGCGCCGCGAGGGTGTTCGCGAGCGCCTGGCCGTAGGTGTCGTGGAAGTGCATCGCGAGCTGGCCGGTGGCCGTCCCCGCGGCCTCGAAGGCGGAGACCAGGGCGGTCACGTGGCCCGCCGTACCGACGCCGATGGTGTCGCCGAGGCTGAGCTGGCTGGCGCCGAGGTCGATGAGCCGCTTGCCGACGCCGACCACCTGCTCGACGGGTACGCCGCCCTCCCACGGGTCGCCGAAACACATGGAGACGTAGGCGCGGACGTCGAGCCCGGCGTCGCGGGCGCGCCGCACGGTCGGCTCGAACATCGCGAACTGCTCGTCCAGGCCGCGGTTGAGGTTCTTCTGCGCGAACGTCTCGGTCGCGGAGCCGAAGACGGCGATGTGCCGCGCGCCCAGCTCGAGGGCGCGGTCGAGGCCGCGCTCGTTCGGGACCAGAACCGGGCAGTCGCGACCGGCCTCGCCGAGCAGCTCCATCAGCTCGGCCGCGTCGGCGAGCTGGGGCACCCACTTCGGGTGCACGAAGCTGGTCGCCTCGACGACCGGCAGCCCGGCCGCGAGCAGCCGGGTCACGAACTCCGCCTTCACGCCCGTGGGCACGAGGGTCTTCTCGTTCTGCAGGCCGTCGCGGGGTCCGACCTCGTAGATCGTGACCCGCTCGGGGAGGCCGTCCGCGCGGACGGTCATCGGCAGCTCACTCATGCGGTTCCACCTCCAGCAGCGTGTGGCCCAGCGCGACCTGGCCACCGGTCGTGGCACTGAGCCCGGAGACCGTGCCGTCGAACGGCGCCTTCAGCGACAGCTCCATCTTCATCGCCTCCAGGACGACGAGCACCTGGCCCGCCTCGACCAGCTCGCCGTCGGCGACCCGGACGTCGAGCACGGTGCCGGGCATCGGCGCGGTGATCACGCCGTCGCCGACGTCGACCGCGTGGTCGCCGAAGACGTCCGGGCGCTCGAACACGAAGCGCTGGCCGCGGTACGCCACCTCGGCCACGTGCGGCTGCACGTTGACGACGGCCGTGCGCAGCTCGCCGCCGACCTCGAGGGTGAGCGTGTGGTTCGCGCCGTACACCTGGCGGACGGGCAGGTCGTCGACGCGGCCGGCGTACCGGTCCACGACGACCGGCCGGTCCAGCTCCACGATCGTCGGCGCGGGGTCGGCGCCGGAGCGCCAGCCGTCGGACCGGAACGGCTGGTCGCCGTCCTCGAAGGCCGCGAGCATCGCGCTCACCCATGCGACGAACACGCGGGGCAGCTCGTCGTCGGGCGCCGGCACGGTGTTGCGGTCCAGCCAGGCGGTGTCGATGGTCGCGTCGCGGAACTCGTCGCTCGCGGCGAGCGCGCGGAGGAAGCCGACGTTCGTCGTGAGGCCGAGGATCGCCGTGTGGTCGAGCGCCGCGACCAGCGCCCGGCGCGCTGCTTCACGGTCCGACCCGTGCACGATGATCTTGCCCAGCATGGGGTCGTACGACGTGCTCACGACCTGCTCGGGCTCCAGGGCGTGGTCGACCCGGACGCCCTCCGGCCAGCGGACGATCGACGTGCGGCCCGCCTGCGGGAGGAAGCCGTGGAACGAGTCCTCGGCGTACACCCGGGCCTCGATCGCGTGGCCGGTGGCGGTCACGTCGTCCTGGGTGATCGGCAGCGGCTCGCCGTCGGCCACCCGCAGCTGGAGCTCCACCAGGTCCACGCCCGTGATCGCCTCGGTGACGGGATGCTCGACCTGGAGGCGGGTGTTCATCTCGAGGAAGTAGGCCTCGCCGGTGGCGTCGTCCAGCAGGAACTCGACGGTGCCGGCGTTGCGGTAACCGACGTGCTTCGCGAGCGTGACGGCGCTGCCGGTGACCAGCGCGCGCACCTCGGGGGTGATCGTCGGCGCGGGCGCCTCCTCCAGCACCTTCTGGTGGCGGCGCTGGGTCGAGCAGTCCCGCTCGAAGAGGTGGACGACGTTGCCGTGCGCGTCGGCCAGCACCTGGACCTCGATGTGCCGGCCGCGCTCGACGTACTTCTCCACGAGCAGGGTGTCGTCGCCGAAGGCGCTCAGCGCCTCGCGGGCCGCCGCCGCCTTCGCCTCCTCGAGCTCGGACTCCTCGCGGACGACCCGCATGCCCTTGCCGCCGCCGCCCGCGGCGGCCTTCACGAGGACCGGGAACCCGGCGTCCTCACCACGCGGCACCACGGGGACCCCCGCAGCGACGGCGATCTCGCGCGCGGCGTCCTTGCGGCCCATCGCGTCCATGACGTCGGCGGACGGGCCCACGAGGGTGATGCCGGCCGCCTCCAGGGCGCCGGCGAACGCCGCGCGTTCGGAGAGGAACCCGTAGCCGGGGTGCACGGCGTCGGCACCGGCTGCCTGCGCGGCCGCGACGACCGCGTCGATGTCGAGGTAGCTCGACACGTGGCGCGCCTCGTCGGCGGCGCGCACGTGCGGCGCCGTCGTGTCGAGGTCGGTGTAGATCGCGACGGTGCGGATGCCCAGGCGGGCGGCGGTCCGCATGACGCGCAGGGCGATCTCGCCCCGGTTGGCGACGAGGAGCGTGTGCATCGCCATCACATCCTGAAGATGCCGTAGGAGGGCGCCGGCGTCGGGGCGTTGGCGGCGGCCGCGAGGCCCATGCCGAGGACGCGCCGGGTGTCGGCCGGGTCGATGATGCCGTCGTCCCAGAGCCGCGCGGTGGAGTAGTACGGCGAGCCCTGGGTCTCGTACTGCTCCCGGATCGGCGCCTTGAACTCCTCGTCGTCGGGCCGGCCCGCGACCGTCGCGAGGACGGACGCGGCCTGCTCGCCGCCCATCACCGAGATCCGGGCGTTCGGCCACATCCAGAGGAACCGCGGGTCGTACGCGCGCCCGCACATGCCGTAGTTGCCGGCCCCGAAGCTGCCGCCGATCACGATCGTGAACTTCGGGACGACCGAGCAGGCGACCGCGGTGACGAGCTTGGCGCCGTCCTTGGCGATGCCGCCGTTCTCGTACTCCTTGCCGACCATGAAGCCGGTGATGTTCTGGAGGAACACCAGCGGGATGCCGCGCTGGTTGCAGAGCTCGATGAAGTGGGCACCCTTGAGCGCGGACTCGCTGAAGAGGATGCCGTTGTTCGCGACGATGCCGACCGGGTGGCCCCAGACGTGCGCGAAGCCGGTGACCAGGGTCTCGCCGTACAGCTTCTTGAACTCGTGGAACCGGCTGCCGTCGACGACCCTGCGGATCACCTCGCGGACGTCGTACGGCGTCCGGGTGTCGGCCGGGACCACGTCGTACAGCGTGGTGGGGTCCTCGTGCGGCTCCTCGACGGGGGCGAGCTGGTACGGCGCGCCCGCCGGCCGCCGCTCGAGGGTCCCGACGATGCTGCGGACGATCGCGAGCGCGTGCGCGTCGTCCTCGGCCAGGTGGTCGACGACGCCGGAGGTGCGGGCGTGCACGTCGCCGCCGCCGAGCTCCTCGGCGGTCACGACCTCGCCGGTCGCGGCCTTCACCAGCGGCGGGCCGCCGAGGAAGATCGTGCCCTGGTTGCGCACGATCACGGTCTCGTCCGACATCGCGGGGACGTACGCGCCGCCGGCGGTGCAGGAGCCCATCACGCTGGCGATCTGCGGGATGCCGCGGGCGGAGAGGTTGGCCTGGTTGAAGAAGATCCGGCCGAAGTGCTCGCGGTCGGGGAACACCTCGTCCTGCATCGGCAGGAAGGCGCCGCCGGAGTCGACGAGGTAGACGCACGGCAGCTGGTTGTCGGCCGCGACGGTCTGCGCGCGCAGGTGCTTCTTGACCGTCATCGGGTAGTAGGTGCCGCCCTTGACGGTCGCGTCGTTCGCGACCACCACGACCTCGCGACCGCCCACCCGACCGATGCCGGTGACGACCCCGGCGCTGGGCACGCCTCCGCCGTACATGTCGTACGCCGCCAGCGGGCTCAGCTCCAGGAACGGGCTGCCGGGGTCGAGCAGCCGGTCCACCCGGTCGCGCACCAGCAGCTTGCCCCGGCCGGTGTGCTTGGCCCGGGCCGCCTCGCTCCCGCCCTGCCGCGCGGCCGCCATCCGGTCGCGAAGCTCCTCCACCAGCTCCTTCATGTGGCTCACGGGCTCAGGTTAGCGATCATTAACCAAGCGGTCCAACGTTCGATCCGGACTCGGCGGAATGCGGGGAGGGGGCGGGTCGTTGGGAGAGGCATGAGCACCACCACCCTGACCTCCGACACCTTCGAGCAGACCGTCGTCGAGAACGACATCGTGCTCGTCGACTTCTGGGCGTCCTGGTGCGCACCGTGCCGGCAGTTCGCGCCGGTCTTCGAGGCCGCTGCGGAGCGGCACGAGGACGTGGTGTTCGGCAAGGTCGACACCGAGGCGGAGGGGTCGCTGGCGGCAGCGGCGCAGATCACCTCGATCCCGACGCTGATGGCGTTCCGCGACGGCATCCTGGTCTTCGCCCAGCCCGGCGCCCTGCCGGCGCCCGCGCTGGAGCAGGTGATCACCGCGGTCAAGGACCTGGACATGGACGACGTACGCCGCCAGATCGCCGAGCAGGCGACCGAGGGGCAGCCGCAGCACGACTGACCCCGGATGAGAGCAGCCGTGGGGCGGAGGACCTGGTCCTCCGCCCCACGGTCAGCTCAGCCCGGGATCACTTCGGCGGCGGCGGCACCCGGCAGGCCACCGGGTCCGAGGTGTTGCCGCTGAAGTCGGTCGCGAAGACCTCCGCGTCGCCGGTTCCGGTGATCTTCCAGATGCCCCCCGGCATCTGCTTGATCGACGGCTTCGCGTTGTTCTCCGTGTACTTGACGTCCTGCCCGGACGCGAACGGCCCCCAGACCGTGCCGCTGCCCGTGTCGCGCAGGAACACCCTCGGCGCCGTGTCGACGGCGTCGGTCCCGACCAGCTCGAAGAACCCGTCCGGGTTGTGCGAGCCGGGCACGTGACCGCCGGGGTTCGGGCCCTCCGGGCAGCCGACGGACGGCGCCGTGGTGTCGCGGACCGTGATCGTCCCCGTGCCGGTGCCGGTGTTGCCGGCGGCGTCGGTCGCCTGGCAGGTCACGGTCGTCGCGCCGAGCGCGAACGTGCTGCCCGAGGGCGGCGTGCACGCCGGCGTCAGCGGACCGTCGACGTTGTCGACCGCGCTGGCGTCGTACGACACGCTGGCGCCGCTCGGCGAGGTCGCCTCGACGGTCTTGCTCTCGACGGTGACCACCGGTGGTGTGACGTCGTTGACCGCGATCTCGACCGTCTGCACGAACTCCGGGCCCGGGAGCCCGCCGTTGACCAGGAAGCTGGTCGTGCAGGTGACGGTCTGTCCCTGCGGTGCGTCGCCGGCGAGCGTGATGGTCTCGTCGAACGTCGTGGTGTCACCGGAGGTGACCGTCCTGGCCGGCTGGTCGAAGGACAGGCTGACGCCCGGGTCGCAGGTCGTGTCGTGGGTGACGACCGCCGGCAGGTTCCGCAGCGCGCTCAAGATGGTGGCCGCGACCTGGTCCGGGTCGGCGGCCGCCAGCGATCCGCCGGTCGCCGCGGTGACCCGCGTGGCCTGCCCGGAGCTGTCGAGGTGCGCGCCGTTCTGGCCGTTCACGTTGATCGCGATCACCTGGACCCCCGCGGCCACGAGGCCGCTCGTCGCGCTGCCCTCGGTGAAGCCGAGGGACGGGTCGTGGCTCGGCGCGTCGCCGAACATCACCAGCACTCGGGTGCTGTCGGGGCGGAACGAGATCGTCGACGGGACCCGGCCGAGGGCCCCGAGCCAGGCCTCCGGCTCGTCGCCACCGCCACCGGCGGACCACGCGTTGATGCCGGTGACCGCGGCGGCGGCACTGCCCGTGAGCGGCTGGTCGACCCGGTAGGCGAACGGTGAGGTCGACTCGTCGTCCTTGTACTCGGCGACGGCGAACTGCGCGGTCGGCTGCGCCGCCTGGACCTGGCCCAGGATGGAGCCGGCGTTCGAGCGCACGTTGGCGATGCTCGACCCCATGCTCCCGGTGGTGTCGGCCATCAGCACGATGTCCGGCTGCGGCGGGATGGGCGGTGTCTCCACCGTCTTGGTGATCGTCACGTACCCCCCGGGATCGAGGGCGTGGGAGTAGTGCGCCGGACTGACGCCCGGGCTGGCGACGGCCGCGGCGGCGGTCGCGATCGAGAGGACGGCCGCTCCGGCCGATCCCCACGCGAGACGAGACTTCATGATGGTCCTCCGAGAGACAGGGTGGCGCCGTTGCCACCGCTCTCGGACGTTACGGACGGACGCTGTCAGTCGGCATGACACAGGCGCACCGGTTCCAGGCCCCGTCCGCGGCAGCACGAACGTGCTACCACGACAGTTAGTGAACGCTAACCTTGACCGCGTGAGCCGCCGGAACCAGATCCTCGAGACCGCGGCGGAGCTGTTCGCCAGTCGTGGGTTCCACGGCGTCTCGGTCGCCGATCTCGGCGCCGCGTGCGGGATCTCCGGGCCGGCGCTCTACAAGCACTTCCCGTCCAAGCAGGCGATGCTCGCCGAGATGCTGGTCTCGATCAGCGAAGAGCTGCTCCGCGTCGGCCGGGAGCGGGTGTCGGCCGCCGACGGGCCGTCGGCGGCCGTGGCCGCGCTGGTCGACTGGCACGTCGACTTCGCCCTCCGGCACCGCCCCCTGATCGTGGTCCAGGACCGCGACTGGGAGTCGCTGCCGGCGGACGCGCGCGAGCAGGTGCGCGCCCTCCAGCGGGAGTACGTCGATCTGTGGGCCGCCGAGCTGGGGACCCTCGACCCGTCGCTCGACCGGGCCACCGCGCGGGCGATGGCGCACGCAGCCTTCGGGCTGATCAACTCGACCCCCCACAGCGGCCTGCTCCCGGACGACCAGATGCGCAGCGTCCTCACCCAGATGACGCTGGGCGCCCTGGGTCCGCAGCGTCGCTGAGCAGCCGGGCCGCGTAGAGCGCGGCCTCGACGGCGGCGTCCAGGTCGGGGCCCTCGTCGTCGTCCTCGTCGGGCTCGCTCCGGGCGTGCAACCGGGCCAGCAGGTCGTCGCGCGCCAGTCCGCGCAGCTGGAGCAGCACGAACGGGTCGGCCTCCACCAGCCACGCCAGCTGCTGGAGCACCGCGAGCGCGTGCGTGCACGGGTCGGCCCAGTGGTCGCAGGTGCACGTCGAGCCGAGCTCCCCGCCGTACGGGAGCAGCTCGACACCAGCCTCCTCGGCGTGCTCGACGAGCGTGTGCGGGAGGTCGCCGGCGAGCAGCGCGGCGACCCGGCCGGACTCCGCGGCCACGGCCTCGACGAGCGCGTCGACGTCACGCGGGTCGAGGACGGGGATCGTGCCCTCCACCGTCCAGAGGCCGGTGCCGTCCTCGACCGCGGCGACGTAGCGCCCCGGCTCGGTGGCGATCTGGCCGACGTGGCCGCCGCGGGCCAGCGTCCGGGCGGCGCGCAGGTCCGACTCGGCGTACGCCGCCTCCTCGACCGCGCGGACCCACGCCTTGCCCCACCAGGTGCCGGCCCGCGCGGCCGCGCGCCGGGGCGGGACGCGGGCGTGCAGGACCGAGGACATCAGTCCTCCCGGTAGGCGACGAGGTCGCGGAGCTCGTCGTTGCTGAGCTCGGTGAGGGCCGCCTCGCCCCGGCCCAGCACGGCGTCGGCCAGTGCCCGCTTGCGGTCCAGCAGCTCGGCGACCTTCTCCTCGATCGTGCCCTGCGTGATCATCCGGTGCACCTGGACCGGCCGGGTCTGGCCGATCCGGTAGGCGCGGTCGGTCGCCTGCTCCTCCACGGCGGGATTCCACCAGCGGTCGACGTGCACGACGTGGTCGGCGCGGGTCAGGTTCAGCCCGGTGCCACCGGCCTTGAGCGACAGCAGGAACACCGGCACCGCTCCTGCCTGGAACCTGTCCACCATCGCCTCGCGCTCGCGCACGGGCGTCCCGCCGTGCAGCAGCTGGTGGGGTACGCCGGCGCGGTCCAAATGTCCCTCGAGCAGCCGGGCCATCGCGACGTACTGGGTGAACACGAGCACCGCGCCGTCCTCGGCGAGCACCGTGCCGACCAGCTCGTCGAGGAGGTCGACCTTCTCGGAGCGGCCGGACAGCCGCGCGCCCGACCGCTTGAGGAAGTGGTCGGGGTGGTTGCAGATCTGCTTCAGCCCGGTGAGCAGCATCAGCACCAGCCCGCGGCGGCTGTCCTCGTCGGCCCGCTCGATGCGCGCCATCGTGTCGCGCACGAAGGACTCGTAGAGGACCACCTGCTCCCGGGTCAGCCGCAACGGGTGGTCGGTCTCGGTCTTGGGCGGCAGCTCGGGCGCGATCCCCGGGTCGGACTTGCGGCGCCGCAGCAGGAACGGCCCGATCAGGTCCGCGAACTGCCGGGCCTTGCTCGGCTCGAGCCCCGACTCGATCGGCGCGGCCCACACCTTGCGGAACGCGTTGCGGCTGCCGAGCAGGCCCGGCGTCGCCCAGTCGAGGATCGCCCAGAGCTCGGTCAGGTCGTTCTCGACGGGCGTGCCGGTGAGCGCGACGCGGGCCGCGCTCCCGATCGAGCGGAGCGCCCGGGCCGTGGCGGTGCGCGGGTTCTTCACGTGCTGCGCCTCGTCCGCGACGACCAGGCCCCACCGCGTACCCAGTAGGCCACCACCTCCGCAACCACCCTCGTCGGCCACCTCGAGTGCTACGGACCTCCGCATGGTGCCGTACGTCGTGAGCACGAAGCCGCTCCCGGCCGCCTGCAGGTCGCGGGACGTGCCGTGGAACCGGACGACAGGTACGCCGGGCGCGAACCGGCGCACCTCGGCCTCCCAGTTGCCGAGCAGGCTGGCGGGGCAGACGACGAGGGTGGGCCCGCCCTGCCCGGTCCCGGCCCGGTGCAGGTGCAGGGCGATCAGCGTGACGGTCTTGCCGAGGCCCATGTCGTCGGCGAGGCAGGCGCCGAGGCCGAGCCCGGTCATCTCGGCCAGCCAGGTGAGGCCGTGCCGCTGGTAGTCGCGCAGGGTCGCCGTCAGCGCGGCCGGCGGCTCGACGGGCTCGCGGGTCGCGGCGGTCAGCAGGCGTTCGCGGACCTTCAGGAGCGAGGCCCCGACGACGACCTGCTCCTCGCTCTGCTCGCCACCGGGCGCGGCGACCTGCGCGGTGCCGGTCAGCGCGGCGGCGACCGCCTCGGCCGGCTTGACCGTGCGGATCAGCCGCTTCCTGGCCTTCCCGGCGATCGCCGGGTCGACCACGGTCCAGCTGCCCCGCAGCCGGAGGAGGGGGCTGGCGGCGTTCGCGAGCTGGTCCATCTCCTCGGCGGAGAGGGGGTCGCCGTGCAGGGCGACCTGCCAGTTGAACGCGAACAGCGCGTCCCGGCCGAGGGTCGGGTCGTTGAGGGGCTCCTCCCGGCTGCCCGGCCCCGGCGCCGCTCGGTCGAGGACGGCCGTGGCGGTCAGGTCGCGTCCCAGGCTCCGCGGCCACAGCACGTCGACGCCCGCGGCCCGGAGCGCCCCGACCCCCTCGTCGAGCAGGCTCACGATCTCGTCGGTGTCGAGGGTGATCTCGTCGGGGACGCGCAGCTCGAGCAGCCGGTCGAGGACCGGCCACGCGTCGGCGGCCGCGCGCAACGCGATGGTGGCGTGGGTCCGGGCCCGGTCGCCGAAGCCGTGCTCGTCGACGGTGCCGGTCCAGAGCAGCGCGAGGTCGCAGAGGTGCAGCGGGTTCTGGTCGTCGTGCGCCTGCGGCACCAGGCGTACGGCGCCCGCGACCAGCTCCTCCTCGTCCGCCTCGACCCGCAGCGACAGCGTCACGAGCTGCGGCAGGTCCCTCGGGTCGAGCCGCTGGTGGCGGGCCAGCCGCGCCTGCAGCCGCTGCTCGAACGTCGGCCGCTGCGTACGTCGTACGGGTGCCGCAGCAGTGGTCGGTGCGCCGCGTGGCAGTGCGTCGGCGATCGCGTCGACCAGGTCGCGGACCACCCGCTCCTGCTCGCCGCTGCCCGCGGCGAGCATCCCGATCCGGTCCTCGTCGTCGGCGTCCAGCCCCGCCGCCCGCCAGTGCGGCGGGTCCCCGGACGGCGCGAACTTGCCCGCCGCGACGATCCGCATGCCGAGCAGCGCCGCCCCGGAGAGCAGGCCGACGCTGGGGTGCAGGTCCTCGCGCGACCGGGCCTTCGCGAGCACCGGGAGCGCCGCCCGGATCGGCAGGCTCACGGTCCGCTTCGCGTCCGTGAACTCCACGACGCCCTCCCGTGGGGGCTCGGCGGGGCGGAAGGTCGCCGGGCCGGTCACGGGGACGAAGGACACGCGGAGACGGTAGCCCGCGGCGCCTACACCCGCGTCCCTCCGGGCGCGCGCACCGGCCCGGCGCTCAGCCGAGGCCGTCGAACGGACGGACCTCGACCTTGCCCCGGCACGCCCGGGAGCCCTCCGCCGCCAGCGCCAGCGCCACGTCGAGGTCGGGAGCGTCGATGATCCAGAAGCCCCCGATGACCTCCTTGGTCTCGAGGTAGGGCCCGTCGGTCATCACCGGGCGCTCGCCCTGGCCGTCGACGACGGTCGCGTTCGAGGCCGGGGCCAGCCCGCCCGCGAACACCCAGTAGCCCTCGGCGCGGAGCTTCTCGTTGAACGCGCCGGTCTCGGCGAACGACTCCTCCATCTCCTCCCGGGAGCCGTAGCTGCCGAACTCGGTCGTCTCGGCGGGGCCGTGCACGCTCAGCAGGTATCGAGTCATCGGACTTCTCCTCTTGTCCCGGTGGTCCTGGTGACCACTCTCTACCCCCACCACGAACGGGACCGCGCCGACACGACAGCCGGCTGGAAGGATGGCGGCGTGGCCCACGTGCACCGTCTCGATCACATCGGCATCACCGTCGCGGACCTCGACGCGGCCACGACGTTCTTCGTCGGGCTCGGCCTCGAGGTCGAGGGCAGGGGATCCGTGGAGGGTGAGTTCGTGGAGACCGTCTGTGCCATCCCCGGCGCCCGCTGCGAGATCGTGATGCTTCGCCCACCGGACGGCGGGTGCCGGCTGGAGCTCTCGAGCTTCGTCACGCCCGACCACGTGCCCGGCTCGCCCGCGGCGATGGCCAATGAGCTGGGCCTGCGCAACGTGTCCTTCGAGGTCGGCGACCTCGACGCGGCCGTCGACGCCGTTGCCGCGGACGGCTACGGACTCGTCGGCGGCATCGGCGACTACCAGGGCAGCGTGCGGATGGCCTACGTGCGCGGGCCCGAGGGCATCATCGTGTCCCTGTTCGAGCAGACCGGCTGACGGGCAGCGTCCAGGGCCCGGCCGGGGGTTGCCTAGGCTGGCCGCATGAGCATCCTCTCGACCCCGATCGCCCGGCTGGACGGCACGTCCACGACCCTCGGCGAGATCACCGGCGGCCGGCCGGCGCTGCTGGTGAACGTGGCCTCGAAGTGCGGCCTGACGCCGCAGTACACCGGGCTGGAGGAGCTCCAGGAGCGGTACGCCGCCCGGGGGTTCACCGTGGTCGGCCTGCCGTGCAACCAGTTCATGGGCCAGGAGCCCGGCTCCGCCTCCGAGATCGCCGAGTTCTGCTCCGCGACGTACGGCGTGACCTTCCCGATGACCGAGAAGATCGAGGTCAACGGCGAGGGCCGCCACGAGATCTACGAGGCGCTCGTCTCGACGCCCGACGAGCAGGGCGAGGCGGGCGACGTGCAGTGGAACTTCGAGAAGTTCCTCGTCGCCGGTGACGGGTCCGTGGTCGGCCGGTTCCGTCCGAAGGTCGAGCCCGAGGACCCACGCCTCGTCTCCGCCATCGAGGAGCTGATCGGCTGAGCGGGTGACCTCCGGGTCCTCGTCGTCGGCACCGCCTAGCGTCGGACGCGTCCGGTGATCGGCGGGAGGTCCGCGAGCGTCACGATCCCGGGCGGTGCGGCGACGACGGCCGGCACGGCGTTGGTGACCGGCATCGCGGTGTAGATCATGCCGAGGCCCATGAAGCCCTCCGCCCAGTCCTGCGGCGGGAGGCAGTGCAGCACGGTGCGCATGTTCGGCACGCCGAACACCTGGATCACGTGCCCGTGCGCGAGCGGCTTCGGCGGTACCGTGTGCTCGCCCATGACCCAGTTGAAGCCGACGCTCACGACGTTGCGGTCGCCCACCCAGCCGCGGTGGTAGCCGAGCACTCCGCCGACGGTCCCGGCCGGGATGGTCATGAAGCCGAGGTCGCTGTCGCCGGTCGCCGCCGTGAACTCGACGTCGAAGGTCACCCGGTCCAGGGTCACCCCGATCGCGTCGGCCATCATCGCCGCCGACTCGGCGAACACCTCGCTCTCCCGGCGCACGCTCTCGCCGAGGCCCGGGGTGTCCGGCGGCTGGGAGAACCCCATCGCCGTCTGGGTCTCCGCGCTCTCGTACGTCGAGCAGTCGACGGACTCGGTGATCCGGATCTCGTCGACCCGCTCGCACGCCCCGCTCAGCACCATCCCGACCGTGTTCGTGAGTCCGGGGTGGGCTCCGCTGCCGAAGATCGACGTACCGCCGCGCTCGCAGGCCTTCCGGACCCGGTCCAGGTCGGGCGGCGACTGCTTGCCGCCGGTGATCCAGGCGGCCGAGCTGCACACGTTCACCCCCGCCTCGAGCAGTGCGCACAGCTCGTCGATGCTGGGCCACAGCGGGTTGTAGCAGCACGCGTCGGCGCCGAGCGCGAGCAGCGCGGTGACGTCGTTCGTCGCGAGCACGCCGGTCGGCGCCGGCCAGCCGCAGAGCTCGGCCGCGTCGCGCCCGACCTTCTCCGCACCGTGCGCGTACACGCCGACGAGCTCGAGGTCCGGGCGGCCGAGGATCGCGTGCAGCGACCGCCGGCCGATGTTGCCGGTCGTCCACTGGATCACGCGCAGAGGTCTGTCCATGGGCGGCAGAGTAGAACGTGTTCTAGCCGCTGCACAGGGCCGCCGGTGGCGGGCCGCCCGTCAGGCGGTGATCGCGACGGCGCCCAGGAGGCGGTCCCGCAGCGCCGCCAGCTGGGACACCGACTCGATGAAGCGGGCCGTGCTCTCGCCGATCCCGAGGTCGTCGAAGTAGTGGTGCCGCATCGCCACCCGGGCGAGGTGGTGCTCGTCGTGCTCGAGCCGGGCCGCCACGAGTGCCGCCACCTCGGCGGCGTCGACGTCGGCGAGCACGTCCGCGCACCGGCTCACCGGGACGTCGCGGCGGAGCCGGTCGGCGTCGTGGTGCCGGTCGGTGATGAAGATCGGGCGCTCGGTGCGCAGGTACAACCAGTCCAGCCCGACCGACGACACGTCGGTGACCATCGCGTCGCAGTCCGGCAGGACCGCCAGGATGTCGCCGGACGTGACGGACCGGTGCAGCGGCCCCGCCGCCTCGACGAGCGCGAGGATCGCGTGGTGAGCGTCCCGGACCGCCGGCGTCTCGCTCGTGGTGACCTTGGGGTGCGGCTTGTAGACCAGCCGCACGTCGGGAACGGCCAGGATGCCGCGGGCGATCTCGACGCCGAGGGTGTCGACCGAGGTGTAGTCGTTGTACTCGGCGTCGCCCTCCCAGGTCGGGGCGTAGAGGACGGTACGCCGGTCGCTCGGCTCGAGCAGCGAGGGCGGTCGCAGGTCGAGCTGCGGGCGGCCGGTCCGCACCAGCTTGGCGGTGTCGAGCTCGAGCACCTCGGCGGCGTACCGCTGGACCGCGGCCTCGCCGGCGACGAACACGCGGTCGTAGGCCTTGGCGTTGTTCGACGCCATGCTCTGCTTGTCGCTCTCGCCGTGGTTGATGTGCACGTGCAGCATCCCGGTGTGCAGCAGCGACTGGAAGTTGAGCACCGAGTTGTTGCAGTAGAGGACGACCTTGGCGTCCAGCTCCGCGTAGAGCTCGGCGAGCTCGGCGAAGGCCGGGGCGACCGAGATGGGGAGCCGGGTCCGCTCCCGCAGCACCAGGGCCGACTCCGGGTCGCGCAGCACCAGGCCGACGGGCTGCTGCTGGTCGAGCAGCTCCAGGACGGGGAGCCACTGGATCAGCTGGTACGTCCGGGTGGGATCGTCGGCGAAGTAGGCGAGGACGGGAACGCGGTTCACTCCCTGATTTTACGTGGTGGTCGCGAGCGTCAGCGGCCGGGCCTCCGTCGCCCCGGCCGCCCGCACCGCCCGGGCCGCGAGGGTGAGGGTCCAGCCGGTGACGACGAGGTCGTCGACCACGAGGATCCGCTGTCCGGACAGGTCGTCGGCCTGGAGCGCGAAGCGGCGGCCGACCGCCGCGACGCGTTGTGCGGAGTTGGCCGCACCCTGCCCGGGGAGCACGTCCGGGTCGACGATCGCCCAGCGTCCGACGACCGGGACCTGCAGGTAGCGCGAGAGCCCGTCGGCCAGGTCGGCGGTCAGCGCCGGCCGGCTCGCGGACTCGACCACGACGATCCCGTCGACCGCCGGCTGCCAGTCGCCCAGCACCTCGATCACGGCCTTGACCAGCCCGATCGGCACCGGGCCGTCCGCCGTCCCGGGCGCGAAGAGCTCCCGGAGCGCGTTGCCGTAGCCGAGGTCGGTGAGCCGGGCCACGGCGCGGCCCTCCCCGGCCGTGTCGGCGATCTTGCCCTTGAGGTCGAGGCCGAGGTTGGCCAGCGACGTCGGCCACATCTTGCGCGGCTCGACGGGGATGCCGGGCCGGGACAGCCGGGCGCCGGCCTCCTCGACGGCGGCCGCGGAGACGTCGGCCGACAGGCTCAGGCCCCCGCAGTTGTCGCAGCGGCCGCAGATCGCTGCCTCCGGGTCGTCGAGCTGCTCGCGCAGGAAGCGCATCCGGCAGCCGTCGGTCGCGATGTAGTCGAGCATCGCGCGCTGCTCACGCTCGCGCGCCTCGCTGACGCGGCGGTATCGCTCCTCGTCGTAGGTCCACGGCCGGCCGGTCGCCTCCCAGCCGCCGCGCACCCGGCGTACGGCGCCGTCGACGTCGAGCACCTTCAGCATCGTCTCGAGCCGGGTGCGGTTGAGGTCGACGTACGTCTCCAAGGTGGCGGTGCTGAGCGGGCGACCCTCCTCGGCGAGCACCTCGAGGGTGCGGCGCACCTGCTCCTCGCGCGGGAAGGCCAGCGAGGCGAAGTAGGCCCAGATGTCGCGGTCCTCGATCGCCGGGAGCAGCACCACCGTCGCCTCGTCGGTGCCACGGCCGGCACGGCCGACCTGCTGGTAGTAGGCGACCGGGGACGCCGGCGCCCCCATGTTGACCACGAAGCCGAGGGTCGCGTCGAAGCCCATGCCGAGGGCGCTCGTGGCGATCAGCGCCTTGACCCGGCCGGTGGCGAGGTCCTGCTCCAGGGCGTGCCGCTCGGTGGTCTCGGTCTGGCCGGAGTACGCCGCGACGTCGTGGCCCCGCGAGCGCAGGTAGTCCGCGATCTCCTGGGTGGCCGCGACGGTCAGGCAGTAGACGATGCCCGACCCGGGCTGCTCGGCGAGGTGGTCGGCGAGCCAGGCCAGCCGCTGCTCCGGGGTCTTCAGCCGGACCACGCCCAGCCGGAGCGACTCGCGGTCCAGCGATCCCCGCAGCACCAGCACGTCGCCGAGGGACCCGGCGGTGCCCAGCTGCTCGGCGACGTCGTTCGTCACCCGCTGGTTGGCGGTCGCCGTCGTCGCCAGCACGGGGATGCCGTCGGGCAGGTCGCCGAGCAGCGTGCGGATCCGCCGGTAGTCGGGCCGGAAGTCGTGGCCCCAGTCGGAGATGCAGTGGGCCTCGTCGACGACGAGCAGGCCGCAGGTCGCCGCGAGCCGGGGCAGCACCTCGTCGCGGAACCCGGGGTTGTTCAGCCGCTCCGGGCTGACCAGCAGCACGTCGACCTCCCCGGCGCGGATCGCCTCCTGGATCGGCTCCCAGTCCTCCATGTTGGTGGAGTTGATGGTGACCGCGCGGATGCCGGCCCGCTCGGCGGCCGCGATCTGGTTGCGCATCAGCGCGAGCAGCGGCGAGACGATCACGGTCGGCCCGGCGCCCTGCTCCCGCAGCAGCAGGGTCGCGACGAAGTAGACCGCGGACTTGCCCCAGCCGGTGCGCTGCACGACCAGCGCGCGCCTCCGGTCGACGGCGAGCGCCTCGATCGCCGCCCACTGGTCCTCGCGCAGGACCGCGTCGTCGCTCCCGACGAGAGCACGGAGATGGGCCTCGGCCCCCTCCCGGGTGACCGATCCTGGCGTCGCGGGGCCACGGGTCAGGGAGCCTCGGGTCATGCCGCCTGTCTACCAGCCGCCGGTGACAGGACCGGACCGGGTGGTATCTGCCTGTGGACGACGCGCTCCTCACCACCAGCGCGGCTCGCTAGGGGCCGCCGGTCACAGGAGCTGTCATGATCACCACCTTCCGCACGATCACCGCCGCCGGCGCCGCGGCCCTCGCCCTCGCCGGCGGAGCCGCACTCACCGGCACGAGCGCCCAGGCCGACGGCGGCGCCCACCGCCTGCCCCCGCGCCCGGAGGCCCGGTCGCTCGTCTCCAGCTGCTCGGGCGGCCAGGAGATCTCGATGTCCCGGCGGGCCACCGACTACCAGGGTCTGGCCGCCGGCGCCGCCGCCGAGGTCGAGGGCTCGCAGCTGCAGGTCAAGGGTCCCACGAAGGGCACCGACACGGTGCTCGTGACGCTGTACGCGATGTCGTACAGCGGTGGGTCGTCGGTCCAGCTCTACCGCGACGGCGTCGGGACGTCGGAGGGCAGCAAGTACCTCGCCTACGGCACCACGCTCGACCAGGGCGCGGTGCAGTTCTGCACCAAGATCGGCAAGGGTCAGCACACCCTGAGCCTCAAGGTCACCGACACCGGTGGCAGCGGTACGACGCTCTACTACCCGACCGTGACGTACCAGCGCTTCAGCTGAGCCCCGGTCCTCGTCGAGTGACGTGAACTGGCTGCGATCTCGCCTCGGAGAGAGCCAGCTCGCGTCACTCGACGGGCGAACCGGCGACGAACGCCTCCCCGTGGAGCACCGGCACGACGTCTGTCGCGTCGAGCTCGGCGGCGATGTCGACGTCGACCCCGAAGCCGATGCCGACCAGCTCCTGCCCGCTCGCACAGGCGACCAGGTCGTCGGGGAGCCTGGCCGCGCGGTAGGCCCGCTCGGCCACCCGTGCCTCCGCGGTCAACCCGGAGCGGCCCAGGTCGACCAGCCCGGCGATCACCGCCCCCGCGCCCCAGAGGTCCTCGATCGCCGGCCGCAGGGTGGCGTCGGGCCAGCGCTCGCCGGCGGCGACCACCGCGACCGGTCCGTCCCGCTCGGCCAGCCAGCGCGCGACCGCCGACGCGTTGCGCAGCGAGGCACCGACGACCGTCGCGCCGGCCCCGGCGAGGCCGAACGCGATCGCCGAGCCGTTCGGCGACGGCAGCACCAGCCGCTCGACACCCTCCGCCGCCCGCACGGACGCCGGCGACAGGCTCACCCCGTCGCGCAGCGACCGGCCCGTCGCCAGGACGGCGCCCCGCTCCGCGGCGTACGCCACCGCACGCTCGTCCTTCCAGCGGAACGGGTACACCGTCATCCCGCGCTCGACCGCCACGCTCAGCGTGGTGGTGAACGACAGCACGTCGACCACGACGGCGATCCCGCCGGGCTCGGCGATCGAGGCGGCCCCGGTGGGGCCCCACTCGAAGGAGATCACCAGATGCGGACCCGGTCGGCCGGGTCCAGCCAGAGGCCGTCCCCCTCGGCGGAGCCGAAGACCTCGTGGAACTCGTCGAGGTTGCGCACGATGTTCGCGCGGAACTCCGGCGGGCTGTGCGGATCGATGGTGAGGTACTGGAGGTCCTGCTCCTTGCGCCGCTTGGTCCGCCAGCAGTACGCCCAGTTGAGGAACAGCTTCCGGCGGTCCTCGACCGAGGCCTCGCCGCCCTGGGCGATGAGGTACGCCGTGTGCCCGATCGTCAGCCCGCCGAGGTCGCCGATGTTCTCCCCCACGGTGAGCGCGCCGTTGACGTGCTCACCGGGCAGGTTGCGAGGCTCGAAGGCGTCGTACTGCTCGATCAGCGCCCGCGACTTGACCTGGAAGGCCTCCTTGTCGGCCGGGGTCCACCAGTCGTTGAGGTTGCCGGCGCCGTCGTACTGCGCACCCTGGTCGTCGAAGCCGTGGCCGACCTCGTGGCCGATCACCGCGCCGATGCCGCCGTAGTTCTCGGCCTCGTCGGCGTCCGGGGAGAAGAACGGCTTCTGGAGGATGCCGGCCGGGAAGCAGATCTCGTTGGTGCCCGGGTTGTAGTAGGCATTGACGGTCTGAGGCAGCATGAACCACTCGTCCCGGTCGACCGGCGAGCCGATCTTCGCGAGCTGCCGGTCGGTCTCGAACGCGGACGCCGCCGCGACGTTGCCGAGCAGGTCGTCGCGGGTGACCTGGAGCCGCGAGTAGTCGCGGAACTTCTCCGGGTAGCCGATCTTCGGGCGGAACGTGTCGAGCTTCTCGTACGCCCGCTGCTTGGTCTCGTCGGTCATCCAGTCGAGCTTCGAGATCGACTGGCGGTACGCCGCGAGCAGGTTCGCGACCAGGTCGTCCATCATCGCCTTGGACGCGGGCGGGAAGTGCCGGGCGACGTACTCCTTGCCGACCGCCTCGCCCATCGCACCCTCGACCAGCGCGACGCCGCGCTTCCAGCGGGCCCGCAGCTCGGGCGTGCCGTTGAGGGTGCGGCCGTAGAAGTCGAAGTTGGTCTCGACGAAGTCGTCGGTGAGGTACCCCGCGGAGGCGCGCAGCACGTGGGCGAGCAGCCAGTGCCGCCACTCGTCGATGCCGACCTCCTCGAGGACCCCGGAGAGGTGGGCGACGTAGGAGGGCTGGCGCACGCACACCTCGGCGAGCGTCTCGTCCGAGCCGCCGAGGTTCGTGACGTAGGCGTCCCAGTCGAAGGCCGGCGCCAGCTCGACCAGCTCGGCCTTGGTCATCAGGTTGTAGGTCTTCTGGACGTCGCGGGTCTCCGCCCGCTCCCAGTGCCCGGCCGCGAGCCGGGTGTCGATGTCGAGCACGGTCCGGGCCGCCGCCTCCGCGCCGTCGTGCTCCGCGAGCGTGAACAGCCGGGTCAGGTAGGCGACGTACTTCTCGCGCACCTCGGCGAACTTCTCGTCGCGGTAGTACGACTCGTCCGGCAGGCCCAGGCCGCCCTGGACGAGGTTGAAGAGGTAGCGGTCGGAGTCCTTGGAGTCGGTGTCGACGTAGGACCCGAACAGGCCGTGCCCGCCGATCCGCTCGAACTCGCCCAGGAAGGCCGCCAGGTCGCGGACGTCGCGCAGGCCGGCCACGGCGTCGACCAGCGGCCGGATCGGCCGGGTGCCGCGGGCGTTGACGGTGTCCTCGTCCATGAACGACGCGAAGAGGTCACCGATCTTGCGGGCGTCGTCGTCGACGTCCGCGCCCTCGGCGACCTGCCGCGCGAGGTCCTCGATGATCGCGTGCACGTGCTCCTCGGCGGCGTCCCCGAGCTGGACGAAGGGGCCCCAGCTCGAGCGGTCCGACGGGATCTCCGTCTCGTCGAGCCAGCGGCCGTTCACGTGGCCGAAGAGGTCGTCCTGCGGCCGGATGTCGGGGTTCATGCCCTCGCGGGCCTCGTCGAGGGTGCTCACGCGACGACCCTAGCCCGCTGATGGCGGATACTCCCGTCATGTCCTCACTCGAGATGCCTGCGGACGAGCGCGACTACGGCACCAAGGTCGGCGCGATCGAGCCCGGCGGGATCGAGTTCATCCCGCTGGAGGAACGGCACGGCCGGCCCGTGCAGCTGCTCTGGACGTGGGCGTCGCCGAACTTCGAGTTCGCGACCGTCTTCGTCGGCGCGCTCGGCACGCTGTTCTTCGGACTGAGCTTCGGTCAGGCGGCGACAGCGATCGTCGCCGGCACGCTCGCCGGGGCGCTCACGCACGGGTACCTCTCCACGATGGGCCCGCGCACCGGGCTGCCGCAGATGGTGGCGGCGCGCTCGGCGTTCGGCTTCGCGGGCAACGCGATCCCGGCCACCGTGAACGCGCTGATGGCCGGCATCGGGTGGTTCGCGGTCAACAGCGTCAGCGGCGCGCTGGCCCTGGCCTCGCTCACCGACCTGCCCGACGTCCTCTGCCTGCTCGTGGTGGTGGTCGCCCAGGTCGTGGTCGCGTTCTTCGGCTACAACCTCGTGCACGTCTTCGAGCGCTACGCGTTCCCCCTGCTCGCGGTGGTCTTCGTGGTCGCCACCGTCATCGTCTTCACGAAGGCCGACGCCGGTGCCGCCGGGGGCGGCTTCGGGGGCTGGATGCTGCTGGCCGCCGCCAGCTTCGGGTACGCCGCCGGCTGGAACCCGTACGCCTCCGACTACACCCGCTACCTGGCGCCCGACGCCGACCGTCGCCAGGTCTTCCTGTTCTCCGGGCTCGGCATCTTCGGCGCGTGCGTGCTGCTGGAGCTGGCGGGCGCGGCGGCGGTGACGACCGGCGCGGACGCGTTCCTCGGCAACCCCACCACGGCCTTCACCGACCTGCTCCCCACCGCGATCGGGGACCTCACCCTGCTCTGCATCGCGTTGGGAGCCGTCTGCGCGAACGTGCTCAACATCTACTCCGGCTCGATGGCCTTCCTCGCCCTCGAGATCAAGATCCCGTCCCACATCCGGCGGGCACTGGTCGCGCTGGTGTTCGGCGTGATCGGGTTCCTCTTCGCGTGGTCCGGGCTCTCGGATGCCGGCGCGAAGTACGAGAACTTCCTGCTCGTCATCGCCTACTGGGTGGCCCCGTGGCTCGGCGTCGTGCTGACCGACCGGCTGCTGCGCGGCGGCGGCGTACCTCCGCGGGCGCTGCTCGAGCGCGGCTACTCGAACTGGGCCGGACCGATCGCGTTCGTGGCTGCGACGGTGGTCTCGGTGTGGCTGTTCTCGAGCCAGACCAAGTACGTCGGGCCCGTGGCCGAGGCGCACCCGGGCATCGGCGACCTGACCCCCGTGATCGGCTTCGCGCTGGCCGCGCTCCTCTACGCCGTGCTGTTCAAGCCGCTCGCGGTACGGTCCGAGGCATGACGCTCGACCTCGCCACCGCTCGCGACTGGCTGGCCGTCGCCGTCTCGGAAGCCCGGGTGGGCCTCGCCGAGGGCGGCATCCCCATCGGTGGGGCGCTGGTGGCCGCGGACGGCACCGTGCTCGGTCGCGGCCACAACCGCCGGGTGCAGGACGACGACCCGTCCATGCACGGCGAGACCTCGGCGTTCCGCAACGCCGGCCGCCAGCGCACCTACGCCGGCACCACGATGGTCACGACGCTCTCGCCGTGCTGGTACTGCTCCGGCCTGGTGCGCCAGTTCGGCATCTCCCGTCTGGTGATCGGCGAGGCGACGACCTTCTTCGGCGGTCACGAGTGGCTCGCGGAGAACGGCGTCGAAGTCGTGCTGCTCGACGACCCGGAGTGCATCGACCTGATGGAGCGCTTCATCGCCGACCGCCCCGACCTGTGGTTCGAGGACATCGGCGTCGACCCGAGCTGACGCGGGTGGGGTGGCGGCGATCAGCGGACCCGGACGACCGACTTCCCGAGGGTCTTGCGCGCTTCCATGTCCAGGAGGGCCTGACCGAAGCCGTCGAGGTCGTACGTCGCGCCGATCGGCGGCCTGACCACCCCGGACTCCAGCATCGGCAGCAGCTCCTGCCACTGCTGCTGCATGAAGCCGGGCCGGACCATGGCGTACGCACCCCAGCCGACACCGCGGACGTCGACGTTGTTGAGCAGCAGCCGGTTGACCTTCACCTCGGGGATGCCCTGCCCGGCGGCGAAGCCCACCACGAGCAGCCGGCCCTGCGGTGCGAGGCTGCGCAGCGAGTCGGTGAACGCGTCACCGCCCACGACGTCCACGACCACGTCGACGCCCTTCCCGCCGGTGAGGTCCTTGACCGCGTCGCGGAAGCCGTCGAGCAGGACGGCCTCGTCGGCACCGGCGGTCCGCGCGACCTCGGCCTTCTCCTCGGTGCTGACCACGGCGATCGTCCGGGCGCCGTACCCCTTGGCGACCTGGATGGTCGCGGTGCCGACGCCGCCGGCGGCGCCGTGCACCAGCACGGTCTCGCCGGCCTCGAGGCCTGCGCGCTCGGCCAGGGCGAACTGCGCGGTCAGGTAGTTCATCGGCAGCGCCGCGCCCTCGTCGTACGACACGTGGTCGGGGAGGGCGAAGGTGGACATGGCCGGGTTCGCGACCAGCTCGGCCGCCCCGCCCCAGCCGCCGACGCCGGCGACCCGCTGGCCCGGCTCGAAGCCGTCGGGGCCGGAGACGACCGTGCCGGCGAAGTCCACGCCGAGTGTGAACGGCACCTCCGGCTTCATCTGGTACTCGCCCTTGCTCAGCAGGAGGTCCGGGAACGAGATGCCGACGCTGTGCACCTCGACGAGCACGTCGTCGGACCCGGGCGTCGGCTCGGGCACGTCGTTGACGACGACGTCGGCGGGACCGGTGGTCGTGACTACCTGGGCGGCGCGCATGGGCCTGACGTTAGCGGTGGCCGTGGAAGGGATCGCGCACCGTCCCACCGACGTGGACCGCGCTCAGGACGCTCGGGTGGCTGATCGGTGGACCACGTTCAGGTCTGCGAGGTCGGCCTGATGACGAGGCGGCTCGTCCGGCCCGACATGGTCGCCGACGAGGGCCGACCAGTCGGGGTAGCACCGATGTGGTGGATGGCGGTGCACCACGAGCACGACACCGTCACGAACCAGTGCGCGAGCGAGATCGGAGTCCAGGCAGCACTGGGCTACCGGCTCCACACCATCTCGACAGCCGCCTCTGGCAGCAAGGGGCTCGGGGGCGGGGACCGGATCCAGGCCACGATGGTGTTCGAGCGGCTCACCTGATCCCAGGCCCGGCACGCGATGACCGCCGTTCAAGCCCGAATGCGTCGCCTATGTTCGCCGGTGGAAGGTGACGTCGCCGTTGGGGTGGTGGGTGGTCCGGTAGTTGGTGTCGTGGGCGCGGGCGTGGTGCCAGGGGCACAGGGAGATGCCGTCGGCGAGGTTGGTGTGGCCTCCGTCGACCCACCGCTGCTTGTGGTGGGCGTGCAGGCCGGTGGCGCGGTCGCAGCCCTGGGCGCGGCAGCCGCGGTCGCGGACCAGCATCGCGGTCCGTTGGGCCTCGGTGAACAGCCGGCGTTTGCGGCCCACGTCGAGGGGCTGGGAGTCGCCGTCGAGGACGACGGGGATGATCCCGGCCTGGCAGGCGAGCCGGCGGGCCATGCTCGGGGAGATCTTCTCCCCGGTGTCCAGCACCCCGGCCTTCTCGAGGCGGCCGAGCAGGACGTCGAGGTCGAGGAGCACCACCGCGGTCGCGGAAACGCCGCCGGTGGTGGGGAGCCGGTCGGCGGGGTACCGCTCGATCAGCTCGCACAACGCCCGCCCCCACGCCTCGGGGGTCTCCGGCCGCTCCACCCCGGGACCCTGGGTGGCGGCCACGTGCCGGGGCGCGGCCAGGGCGCCGAGGATCTTCCGCAACGTGGCGCCGTGGAAGGTGGGCACCGTGAAGGTGCCGTGGGTCTTGCCCTGCCCGTCGTCGTACATCGAGAGCCGGCAGGCCTTGGCGGCCGCGGCCTCCTCCTTGGCCAGCAGCGCGGCTTCGCGGGCATCGGCCTCCTCGGGGGCGACCACCTCGAACAGGTGCTTCCCGAGCCGGTTCAACGCCTTCGCGTCGTGGTGCCGGGCCAGCTCCAGCAGGTGCGCCTCGGCCGCGGCGACCTTCCCGGCCGGGACCGTGGCGGGCAGGTCCTCGACCCACCGGATCACCACCCGCGCCTGGTCGGCCAACACCCGCCCAGCGGCCAGCGCGTCCCGGGTCGGGCGATGCGCCTCGAGGTCACGACCCAGCCGCACCGCCGCGTACGCCGCGGCCCGGGTCGCCTTCGTCTCGTGCGCCAGCCAGCTCGCCGCCGACGAGGCGCCGACCTCGTGGCCGACGTGCAGGTCCTCGGCGTGCGCGGCCACCCGGGCCTTCAGCTCGACCAGCCGGGCCTCGGCGCGCTGCAGCGCGACCAGCGTCTGGCCAGTCTCGACCGGGTCCATCGACCACACCGACGCATCCGCGACCGCGTCGAGCTCGGCGTGCAGGTGCGCGGTCGCGACACTGACCCGGTGCCGGGGCGTCGCGATCGCTGTCATGGATCCATCACAGCACCGGCCACCGACAGTCAGACGCTCAGAACCCTTGTTTTGACCAGCATTCGGACACTTCCGGAAGATTCTTCAGCAGAAATTTTCGCAGCCCCGCCGCGGACCCAGGAAGCCGGGAAGCCACCTCGACCTGAGCTCGCCGTTACCCGCGTCGCTGCCTTTCGGTCGCCACCACCCATGGCCTGCAGCCCGCTGTCACCGACGCGGACCCGCAATCCGGGAAGCCACGGCGACCAACCGCCGCCGTTCCCGTCGCTGCCATATCGGTCCTGAACCCAGCGGGCGGCGAGCTACTGCCAACCAACGGGGCAAGCACCCTCGTCAGCGAGGCTGCACCAGCTGATTCATCTCGAAGTGCATCGGGTCGGTGTAGTGCCAGTCGCCGCCCCAGGTGAAGCCCCAGTGCTTGAAGATCGCGACCACGCCGCGGTCGATCCGGCCGGCGGTCCCGCGCTGGTTCTCGACCGCGTTGATGTCGAGGGCGAGGCCGAACGCGTGGTTGGACAGCGTGGTCGTCCCGGCGATGAAGCGCGGGTAGAAGCAGCCGGCGTACTGGGTCGGGTGGATCGTGTCGGCCAGGCCCTGGGTGATCACATCCTCCAGCGCGGCACGCAGCTGCGGGAAGATCAGCTTGTTGCAGGTGACGTTGCCGAGGATCGGCACCGGCTCGGTGGCGATGTGGCTCCTCACCCAGGCCGGGTCGGGAGCGATGTGACCGCCGGAGAGCACGGTGTAGCGGAACGTGCCGACCGCGTCGGCGATGGTGCCGACGACGACCGCGGTCTGGACGACGCCGGGGTCGAGGCCCTCGCGGGCGACCACGTCGGTCATCGAGACCGCGGCGTCCGTGCCCCGGAGGATCCTCTCGATCGGCTTGCGCAGCGGCTCCGGCGCGGTGCCGCCGGTGCGGATCAGCAGCGCGTTGCCCTCGGTCATGTCGAGGTCCTTGATCCAGGTCTCGTTGACGACCGCGTCGACCAGCCAGGACTGCTGCGCATAGGCCCCGACGTGCACCTTCGCCGCGTCCGCGGTGCTGCCGAGGGCGAGGAACCCCTCCTTGTCGATCGGCGCCCGCTTCTCCAGGGCGGGGCGGATCGCGAGCTCGCCGCCGGCGACCCGGTTCCAGACCTGATTGGCCTGGGCGCTCGCGGACTTCGTCACCCAGTTCCGGTACGTCGCCGGGTCGACAGCCGCGACGCTCAGGGTCCGGTTCTCGACCGGCACCGACGCCAAGGAGATCTGCTCGACGTCGAGGACGCCGTCGAGCCTGCGGATCGCGTCGACCTTGTCCTGCGGGATCGTCTTCGAGCCGTTCGCGACGATGTCGGCCGGCGCGATCAGGCCGGTACGCCGGCCGGGCGGGTCGACCGCGTGCTTCGGGTCGAGCGCGGGTGCCGCGGTCTGGCCGCTGGCCGCCGGGGTCGTGCTCGTCGTCTCGCTGGGTGCCGGGTCGCCGGCCTCGGTGCTCCCGTTGCACCCGGTCAGGAGCGCGCAGGCCAATGCCGCCGTACCCAGCGCACGCCCCAGTCGCATGGTCCCTCCCCGGATTCAGGGTACGTCTACCCCGCCGGAGCCGTGCCTATCCGCGACGCCGCCGGATCTCCGCGTTGATCGCCGGCACCACCTCGTGCAGGTCACCGATGACGGCGTGCGTCGCGCGGGTGACCATCGGTGCCTCGGGGTCGGTGTTGATCGCGAGGATGTGCTTCGCCGACGAGCAGCCGGCCCAGTGCTGGATGGCGCCGCTGATGCCGCAGGGGATGTAGAGGTCCGGCGAGATCCGGGACCCGGTCTGGCCGACCTGCTCGTGGTGCGGCCGCCAGCCGAGCGAGGTCACCACCCGGGAGACACCGAGCGAGGCGTCGAGCAGCGCGGTGAGCTCGAGGATGTCCTCGAAGCCTTCCGCCGAGCCGGCACCGCGGCCGGCACCGACGACCACCCGGGCCGACTTCAGCGAGCCGGACAGGTCGGCCTCGGGCTCCTCGGTCGAGACGACCCGGGCCACGAGATCCGCGTCCGCCACCGACGGCGTCTCGATGACGACCTCGGCCGCACCGGGTGCCTCGGCCGGAGCGGCCTCGACCGCGTGCCCCGCCACCGTGAAGACCGCCGGCCGCGCGGACAGCTGCATCTCCTCGAGCACCGCACCGCCGACCACCTGGCGGGTGACGACGAACGGCGAGAGCCCGCCGAAGGACAGCACGTTCGCGGCCATCGGTACGCCGGCGCGGGCGGCGACGTGTGCCATCACCTCGCCGCCGCGTGGGGTCCCGGCGGCCAGCACGACCACGGCACCGGCCTGCTCCCGGACGGTGAGGATCCCGGACGCCCAAGCGGCTCCGGAGAACGCCTCGAACGCGGGGCCGGTCAGCGCGTGCACCCGGCGGACGCCGTACGCCGCCATCGTCTCGACCAGCGCGCCGGACGGGGTACCGACCACCACCACGTCGACCGGCACACCACCGCCGGCGGCGGACAGCGACCGCGCGAACGTGACCGCCTCGCGGGACACCTCGACCGGCTCGCCGGACGGCGAGACCTCGACCAGCACCACGATCATCGGGCCAGCACCCCGAGCTGCTCGAACAGGTCGACCACGGCGGCCGCGGCCTCCGGGCCCTTGCCGAGGACCTGCACGGTCGACGGCGCGGGCGGCGGGAGCAGGAGCCGGACCCGACCGGGTCCGGTCGGTGGGGCGGAGGGCTGCCGTTCCTCGATCGGCACCTTCTTCGCCTTCATCCGGCCCGGCACCGACGGGTAGCGCGGCGCGACGCCGCCCTCGAGCACGGTCACGACGGCGGGCAGCGGCACCCGGTAGGTCTCGTGGCCGTCCGGCCCGTCGACCTCGGCCGTCACCACGCCGTCGTCGACGGAGACCAGGGTCGCGCCGTTCACGACCGGCCGGCCGAGCTCGTAGGCGAGCCGGATGCCGACCTGGAAGTCGCCGGTGTCCGCGGCGTCGTTGCCGAGCAGCACCAGGTCGTGCCCGCCGTCGCGGACGACGGCCGCGATCTCGCGCGCGACGTCGGCCGGGCCGAACGCCCCCGCGTCGGCCACCACGTGGGTCGCGGCCTCGCAGCCGACGGCCAGCGCCGCGCGCAGCTGCTCGACCGCGTCGGCGTCCCCGAGCGTCATCACCGTGGCAGCGCCGATCCGCACGGCGAGCTCCACGGCACACTCCTCGTGCGCGCTCATCGTGAACCCGGCGTACCGCCCGTCCACGGCCTGACCGTCCTCGGTCAGCACGACCTCGCTGGAGGAGTCGACCACCCGCTTCACGCAGACGAGGGTGCTCATCGCAGTCGCTCGTTGGCCGGGTCGAGCAGCGGCGTCGCGTCGACGGAGCCGACCGTCACCGGGTAGAGCTCCTCCATGTACGACACGGCCAGCTCGTTGCCGAGGACCGCCGCCTCCGGAGGCAGGTACGCCAGCAGCAGGTGCTTGCCGAGCGACGGCGCCGAGCCGGCGCTCGTGACGTAGGGGTGGTGGCCGTGCCCGTCGGTCAGCGCCCCGCCGTCGCGACGCAGGATGGGCTCCCCGCCGAGCATGTACCGCTTCACCCCCGACGCCGACGTGTGGTCGTCGACGACCAGCGTGCACAGCACCGACGCGGGCGCCTCCCCGGAATCCAGCCGAGCGCGCTGGGCCAGGTACGCATCGCGCCCCACGAAGTCGGCAGCCTTGACCTTGGGCCGCTGCATCCCGGCCTCGACGATCGAGCGCTCGGCGTCGAGCTCGTAGCCGAAGGCCCGGTAGCCCTTCTCGATCCGGCCGGTGGTGCCATACACCCCGATGCCGACCGGTACGGCGCCGTGCGCGGCACCCGACTCGAGCAGCGTGTCCCACACTCCGGCGGCGTCGTCGGCCGCGACGTACAGCTCCCAGCCGAGCTCGCCGACGTAGGAGATCCGCGAGGCGAGCACCGCGGTGCCCTTGACCTGGATCTCGCGGCAGGTGAGGAACCCGAAGCCACCGTCGGTGACGTCGTCCGAGGTGAGCCCGGCGAGGATGTCGCGCGCCCGCGGGCCCCAGAGCCCGATCGTCACCACGTCGTCGGTGCGGCTGGTGAGCGTGGTGCCGTCGGGCACGTGGCGCGCGAACCACTGCCGGTCCGCCGGGCCGTGCGCGGCGCCGGTCACCACGCGGAAGTGGTCCTCACCGAGGCGCATCACGGTGAGGTCGGACCTGAAGCCGCCCGCCGCGTCGAGCACCGGTGTGTACACGACCTTGCCGACCGGCACGTCGCACTGCGCGACGCAGGTCATCTGCACCGCGTCGAGCGCGCCCGGCCCGGCGATGTCGAAGATCTCGAACGCCGAGAGGTCGATGACACCGGCCGCCTCACGCATCCGCAGGTGCTCGGCGTTGATGATCGGGCTCCACCAGCGCGAGTCCCACTCGTGCTCGCGGGGCATCACCGCGTCGCCGTACTGATCGAGGAGCGCGGCGTTCGACTCGTACCAGAACGGGCGCTCCCAGCCGCCGGTCTCGAAGAAGACCGCGCCGAGCTTCTTCTGCGACTCGTGCATCGGGGCGAGCCGCTGGTCGCGGTCGGACTCGTACTGCTCGGCCGGGTGGATGATCCCGTAGGTCTTGATGAACGACTCGGTGGTGCGCAGCCGGGTGTGCTCGCGGCGCTTCTGGTGGGGGTGGAACCGCGCGATGTCGCTGTGGCTGACGTCGATCTCCGAGTGCCCGTTGACCATCCACTCGGCGACCGCACGGCCGACGCCCGGGCCCTCCTTGATCCAGACCGCGGCCGCCGTCCAGAGACCCTGGACCTCGCTCTCGCCGAGGATCGGCCAGCCGTCACAGGTGAGCGACAGCAGGCCGTTGATGGCGTACCGCATCTCGGCGCCCTCGGCACCGAGCAGCTCCGGCATCAGCTCGTAGGCCTGCTCGAGCTGCGGGTCGAAGTCGTCGGAGGTGAACGGCATCTCGGTCGGCGACAGCTTGGACTGCTCGATGGAGGGGATCTCCTCCGGCTCGTGCAGGATCGCGCGGTGCGCGTAGGAGCCGACCTCCATGTCGGCGCCGTGCTGGCGCTCGTAGCAGAAGGTGTCCATGTCGCGGACGATCGGGAAGGAGATCTCGCCCTCCCGCTCGGCCAGCTGCGGGCACGGTCCGACGCTGATCATCTGGTGCACGGCGGGGGTCAGCGGGATCGAGACGCCCGCCATGTCGCCGATCTTCGGGCTCCAGACGCCGCACGCGATGACGACGTACTCGGTCTCGATGTCGCCTCCGTCGGTGCGGACCCGGCGGATCCGGCCACCCTCGACGTCGAGGCCGGTGACCTCGACGTTCGCGACCACGGTCAGCGCGTCGAGCTCGATCGCGCGCTCGCGCATGATCGTGCCGGCGCGCAGGGAGTCGACGACGCCCACGCCGGGTGTCCAGAAGGCGCCGATGAACTGGTCGGTCTCGATGAACGGGACCTTCTCCTTGACGAAGTCCGGGCTCACCAGCTCGGCCTCGATGCCCCAGGCCCGCGCGCTCGACATCCGGCGCCGCAGCTCCTCCATCCGCTCCTCGGTGCGGGCGAGCTCGAAGCCGCCGGACTGCGTGAAGACCCCCATCTCCTGGTACTGCTTCACGGAGTCGAGCGTGAGGTCCGTGATCTCGCGCGAGTGGTCGACGGTGAAGATGAAGTTGGACGCGTGCCCGGTCGAGCCGCCGGGGTTGGGCAGCGGGCCCTTGTCGAGCTGCACGATGTCGCGCCAGCCGAGCCGGGCGAGGTGGTGGACGAGGCTGTTGCCGACGATGCCGGCGCCGATCACGACGACCTTGGCCGAGGCGGGGACGGTGGCCATGGAACTCTCCGGTCTGTGTCCGAGTGTGTTGCGTATCGTGCAACAGGATTCGTATTACGGAACTGCTCAAGGATCACCCGACCCCGGCCGGGAGGTCAACCCCCCGGCCGGGACGAGTGAGCGTCGGTCAGCGGGTCAGCTGCTGACGCCGGCGGCCTTGAGCCAGGCGTCGACCTTGTCCGGGTTGGCGTCGATCCACTTCTTCGCCGCGTCGTCGGGGTCCATCTGGTCTTCGGCGATGTACTTGGCGACCAGGTTCTGGTCGTCGTTGGTCCACTTGAACGCCTTGACCAGGTCGTACGCCGGGCTGCCTGAGTCGGCGAACGACGACGACACGACCTTGTTCAGCGGGTACGGCGGATAGTCGCACGCGACCTTCTCCGGGTCCGCGTCGCAGCCCTCGGTGTACTTCGGCAGGTCGACCTTGACCAGCGGCACCTCGGACAGGAACCACTGCGGCTCGTAGAAGTAGCCGATCATCGGGGTCTTGTTCTGCTGGGCGTTGCGGAAGTCCTGGATCAGCGCGTTCTCGCTGCCCGCATAGACGACCTTGAAGTCCAGGTCGAGGTTCTTGACCAGCGCCTCGTCGTTCGTGACGAAGCCGGGGTCGCCGTCGTAGAGCGTGCCCAGGTCACCGGATTCGCTGGTCTTGAACATGTCGGCGTACTTGTTCAGGTTCTTCCAGTCGGTGATGTCCGGGTACTTCTCGGCCAGCCACGGCGGGACGTACCAGCCGATGATCCCGTCGTTCCCGGTCAGGCCGGCGTCGACCGCGGTACCGTCGCCGCCCTGGTCGGACATGTACTTCTTCTGGAGCTCGGGGTGCCCCCAGTTCTCGATCACGACGTCCACCGAGCCACTGCCGAAGCCCTTCCAGGACACCTGCTCGTCGAGGTTCTTGTAGTTGACCGTGCAGCCGAGCTTGGTCTGGGCGAGGTAGCCGACCACGTGCGCGTCGGCCTCGTAGCCGACCCAGGGGTTGACCGCCATGTTCATCTCGCCGCAGTCCTTGCCCCCAGCGGGCTGGTCTGCGTTCTTGATGGAGTCGCCGCCACACGCACCGAGCGTGAGCGCCGACGCCGTCACCAGGGCGGCGATGGCCCCCTGTGTGCGCTTGACTCTCATTCTTTACACCCTTCCTCGGTTGGGAGCGAGCCGCTCCGCGAAACGGAGCCTGGTGAGGCGCCGCGATGACGGCTGACTGGACCCCGAAGCCCGCTGCGCGCCATACGTCGTGATCCGGTCGAGCATGATCCCGAGCAGCACGACCGTGATCCCGGCAGCGAGACCCTTGCCCGCGTAGTCGGCCTGCCGGAAGCCCTTGACGATGTCGAAGCCGAGGGCGCCGCCACCCACCATGCCGCCGATAACGACCATCGACAGCACGTAGAGCAGGCCCTGGTTGGTGGCCAGGAGCACCGAGCCGCGGGCCATCGGCAGCTGCACCTTGGTGATCTCCTGCCAGCGGTTGGCCCCGGTGGAACGGGACGCCTCGATCGTCTCCGCCGACACGCCGCGGACACCGTCGGCGACGAGCTTGGTCGCGATCGGTACGGCGTAGATCACGGCCGCGATGATCGCGGTGAACCGGTTCGAGGAGAAAAGGATCAGCACGAACATCAAGGGCACGAACGGCGGAATCGTCTGCCCCGCGTCCAGGAGCGGTCGGAGCCCGCGGTCGACGGCGAGGCTGCGGCCCATCGCGACGCCGAGCACCACCGCGATCGCGACGACGAACACCGTGGCCACGAGGACGGAGGTGAGCGTGACCATCGCGTTGTACCAGAGGTCGAGGGCGTAGATCCCGGCGAGGCAGACCACGCTCGCGACGAAGGCCCGCACACCACCGACGATCGCCGCGATGAGCAGGATCGCGGTGCCGGTGACGAACCACGGCGACTCGGCGACCACGCTCTGCACTGGGTTCAGGAAGTGGTTGGTGAAGCCCGTCTGGATCGACGACGTGAAGCCGGACAGGTCAGTGAGCAGCCACGTCCCGAAGTCGTCGACGGCGTTGCTGATCGGGGTGCCGAGGTCGGGGCGCGACGGGAACTCGTTCGCCCAGACATAGATGTGCGACAAGTAGAGCGCGATCAGCGTGCCCACTGACCCGATGACGAGCACGAGCCGGCGCAACCGGCGCCTCCGGTCGCCCGCGCGCCGGGCCTGCTCGGCGCGCACACTGGCCGCGGTGGTGACGCGGTCGAGCATCACGGCGAGGATCACGATGCAGGTGCCGGCCACGAACCCGGTGCCCAGCTGGCCCCGCTGGAGTCCGTCGAGGACGGGCTGGCCGAGTCCAGGCCCGTCGATGTACGCCGCGATGGTCGCCATCGCCAGCGCGGCCATCGTCGTCTGGTTGACGCCGACGATGATCGTGCGCTTGGCCAGTGGCAGCTCCACCTTCGTCAGGCGCTGCAGCCGGCTCTGGCCGAGGGAGCTGGTCGCCTCGAGCACGCCCGGGTTGACGGTGCGGATGCCGTGGGCACCGATGCGCACCACCGGAGGGACCGCGTAGACAAGCGTGACCATGATCGCCGCGGCCGGGCCGATGTCGAACAGGATGGCTGCCGGCAGCAGGTACACGAACGACGGCATCGTCTGCATCACGTCGAGCACCGGCGTGACGATCGCCGTCACTACCTTGCTGTGGGCCATCCAGACGCCGAGCGGAATGCCGAAGACGCAGGCGATGACCACGCAGAACAGCGTGATCAGCAGGGTGTCGATCGAGTCGGTCCAGTAGCCGAGGGTCCCGAACAGCAGGAACGCCGGCACCACCAGCAGCACCAGCCGCCAGCCGGAGACTGCGAACGTCACGAGCGCCGCGAGGGCGATGGTGCCGAGCCAGCCGACCTGGGGCAGCGGCCGCGGGAACGGCGCGACGGTGAACACGTGCTGCAGCCGAGTGAACCAGAGGTCCAGCTTGTCGGCGAAGTAGTTCACCGCGGCCACCAGCCAGTTCGACTGGGACGCGAACGCGTTCGACACCGAGTCGCTGAGGTCCTGCAGCCGCGCGTGCACGTCGGTGATGGCCGACGTCGAGATTTCGAGCGTGTGCTTGCCCTCGGCGAACCACCAGATGACGATCCACCCGACCACCACCGCGAGCAGCGCCCACAGGCGCCACCGGGCACGCAGCGACGCGACGACCGCGTCGTCGCTGCGGACCCGGGTCCTCGCGCCCGCGGTGGCGACGCTCATGCGATCGACTCCTCCGCCACGACCACCCGGAGGATCGCGTCGTCGTCGACGATCCCGACCAGCTGGTCACCGTCGACCACCCGCAGCGGGTGCTCGGAGGCCAGCGCGGCGTGGGCGGCCTTGCGGACGATCGTGTCCGGGCTCATCACCGGACCCTCGGTGGAGTCGTCGGGCCGCGGCTCCCGCATCACCCACTTCAGCGTGAGGACGTGCGAGCGCGGGACGTCGGAGGTGAAGTCCTTGACGTAGTCGTCGGCCGGGGCGCCGACCACCTCGTCCGGCGTACCGATCTGGACGATCGCGCCGTCGCGCATGATGAGGATCCGGTCGCCGAGCTTGAGCGCCTCCTGCAGGTCGTGGGTGATGAAGACCATCGTCTTGCCGAGCTCGTGGTGGAGCCGGATCACCTCGTTCTGCATGTCCCGCCGGATCAGGGGGTCGAGCGCGGAGAACGGCTCGTCGAAGAGCAGCAGCGACGGGTCGTTGGCGAGCGCGCGAGCCAGGCCCACCCGCTGCTGCATGCCACCGGAGAGCTGGTCGGGGTAGGACATCTCGTAGCCACTGAGACCGACCAGGTCGACGACCTCCCCGGCCTTGGCCCGGCGCTCCTTGCGGCTCATGCCCCGGACCTCCAGGCCGTAGGCGACGTTGTCGATCACCTGGCGGTGCGGGAGCAGCCCGAAGTGCTGGAACACCATCGAGGCATGGGTACGCCGCAGGTCGCGCAGCTCGCTCTCGCTGGCCCCGGTGATGTCGCGGCCGTCGATCACGACCTCGCCGGAGGTGGGCTCGATCAGCCGGGTGAGGCAGCGGACCAGGGTGGACTTGCCGGAGCCGGACAGGCCCATGACCACGAACACCTCGCCCGGGGCGACGTCGAACGAGACGTCGCGCACGCCGACCACGCACCCCGTCTTCTCCTTCAGGTCGGCGCGCGAGAGGTCCGCGTCCGGCGTACCGACGACCTTGTCGGCGCCCCGGCCGAAGATCTTCCAGAGGTTCTTGACCGTGAGTGCGGCGTCGCTCATGAGAGTTCCTCCGGGTTGAGGGGCATGCCGTCGCGGTAGCGGTAGTACGGCACGTCGGCGGGCGGGAGGGGCGTGTTGCCGGCGATCAGGTCGGCCGCCTTCTCGGCGACCATCATGACGGGGGCGTAGATGTTGCCGTTGGTGACGAAGGGGAACACCGAGGCGTCGACGACACGGAGACCCTCGACGCCGTGCACGCGCATCGTGCCGGGATCCACGACGGACATCTCGTCGACGCCCATCTTCGCGGTGCACGAGGGGTGCAGCGCGGTCTCGGCGTCCGCGCGGACCCAGTCCAGGATCTGCTCGTCGGTCTCGACCTGGGCGCCGGGCGAGAGCTCACCGTCGTTGTACGGCGCGAACGCGGGCTGGTTGAGGATGCTGCGTGCGACCCGGACCGCCTCGACCCACTCGCGGCGGTCGTTCGCCGTCGAGAGGTAGTTGAAGAGGATCGAGGGGTGCTGCCGGGGGTCGCGGCTCCGGATCTTCACGTGGCCCCTGGTGTCGGCGTACATCGGGCCGATGTGCACCTGGTAGCCGTGTCCCTCGGTCGGCGCGGACCCGTCGTACCGGATCGCGACCGGGAGGAAGTGGAACATCAGGTTCGGGTAGTCGACGTCGGCGTTGCTGCGGCAGAAGCCGCCGCCCTCGAAGTGGTTGGTCGCGCCGAGGCCGCTCCGGTGGACGAGCCACTGGTAGCCGATGCCCGGCCGCCTGCGCCACTTCAGGCCCGGCGCGATCGAGACCGGCTGCTTCGACGCGTGCTGGATGTAGACCTCGAGGTGGTCCTGCGCGTTCGCGCCGACGCCGGGGAGGTGGTGCACGACCGGGATGCCGTGCTGCTTCAGGAGGTCCTCGTCCCCGATGCCCGACAGCTGGAGCAGCTGCGGGCTGTTGATCGCGCCGCCGCAGAGGATGACCTCGCCGGCGTGCGCCGTACGGCGGGCGCGGCCGGCGCGCACGTAGTCGACGCCGACGGCGCGCTTGCCGTCGAAGCGGACGCCGGTGACGAAGGCGAGGGTCTCGACCTTCAGGTTCTTCCGGTCCTTCACGGGGTGGAGGTAGGCCCGGGCGGCGGAGAGCCGGCGGCCGCGATGGATGTTGCGGTCGAACCGCGCGAAGCCCTCCTGGCGATAGCCGTTGACGTCGTCGGTCAGCGGGTAGCCGGCCTGCTGGACGGCCTCGAAGAACGCGCCGAACAGCGGGTTGTCGGCCGGTCCGCGCTCCAGGACGAGGGGGCCGTCGCCGCCCCGCCAGCGGTCCGCCCCGGCGAGGCAGTTCTCCATCTTCTTGAAGTACGGCAGGCAGTGGAGGTAGTCCCACTCCTTCATCCCCGGCTCGGCGGCCCAGCGCTCGTAGTCGAGGGGGTTGCCGCGCTGGAAGATCATCCCGTTGATCGAGGACGAGCCGCCGAGCACCTTCCCGCGGGCGTGGAACACCTTGCGGTTGTCGAGGTTCGGCTCCGGGTCGGTCTCGTACTTCCAGTCGTAGAGCCGGTTCCCGATCGGGAACGGCAGCGCCGCGGGCATGTGGATGAACGGGTCGATGCGGAAGTCCGAGCGCCCGGCCTCGAGCACGAGCACCGAGGTGCCGGGATCGGCGGAGAGCCGGTTGGCGAGCGCGCACCCGGCCGAGCCACCACCCACGATGACGACGTCGTACCGGTCGCGGCTCATCCCTGGAACCAGCGCTGCTCGGCCGGGCGGATGTTGTGCCAGACGTGCTTGGTCTCGCGGTACTCCTCGAGGCCGGCGTTGCCGAGCTCGCGGCCGATCCCGGACTGCTTGTAGCCGCCCCACTCCGCCTGCGGGACGTACGGGTGGTAGTCGTTGATCCAGACCGTGCCCATCCGCAGCCGGGCCGCGACCCGCTGGCCCTTGCCCGCGTCCTGGGTCCAGACCGCCCCGGCCAGGCCGTAGATCGAGTCGTTCGCGATCCGCACCGCCTCGTCCTCGTCGCGGAACGTCTCGACGGTCAGCACCGGGCCGAAGGACTCGTCCTGGATCACCGACAGGTCGCTGCGACAGCCGTCGAGGATGGTCGGCAGGTAGTAGAAGCCGTCCGCCAACGCCGGGTCGTGCGGGCGCCGCCCGCCCGTCCTGAGCACGGCTCCCTCGGCGATCCCACGGGCGACGTACGCCTCCACCTTGTCGCGATGGGCGGCGCTGGTGAGGGGGCCGGTCTCGGCCTTGTCGTCGAACGGGCCGCCGAGACGGATCCGCTCGGCGCGCTCGACCAGCCGGTCCACGAAGTCGTCGTGGATCGACTCCTCGACGACGAGGCGCGCGCCCGCGGAGCAGACCTGGCCCGAGTGCAGGAAGACCGCCGTGAGCGCGAAGTCGAGGGCGACCTCGAGGTCGGCATCGGCGAACACCAGGTTGGGGTTCTTGCCGCCGAGCTCGAGCGCCACCCGCTTCACCGTCCCGGACGCGGCCGCCATCAGACGCCGTCCGGTCTCCAGACCGCCGGTGAAGGAGACGAGGTCGACGCGGGGGTCGACGGCCAGCGGCGCACCCGCCGTCGCGCCGGCGCCGAGGACGAGGTTGCCGGCGCCCGCGGGCAGCCCGGCCTCCTCGAGCAGCCGCATCAGGTGGATCGCGGTGTGCGGGGTGAGCTCGCTGGGCTTGAGGACGAACGTGTTGCCCGCCGCCAGGCAGGGCGCGACCTTCCAGGAGACCTGGAGGAGCGGGTAGTTCCAGGGCGTGATCAGCGCGCAGACGCCGACCGGCTCGTGCACGATCCGGCTGACGACGTCGGGGTTCCCGGTGTCGACCATCCGGCCGGCGTCCTCGGCGGCGACCCGCCCGTAGTGACGGAAGACCGCGACGACGTCGGCGACGTCGTACTGGCTCTCGACGAAGCGCTTCCCCGTGTCGAGCGACTCCATCCGCGCGACCTCGTCGGCGTCCCGCTCGAGCAGGTCGGCGACAGTGAGCAGCAGGTCGCCGCGCTCCCGGGCGGACCGCAGCGGCCAGGATCCGTGGTGGAAGGCGCGGTGCGCCGCGGCGATCGCGCGCTCGGTGTCCTCGGCGCCGGCCTCGTCGACCTCGGCGACGAGCGAGCCGTCGGCCGGGCACCGGATCTCGCGGCGCGCTTCACCCTGCGCGCTCGTCCACGCGCCGTCGAGGTAGAGCTCGGCCACCTGCGACCCCATCCTGAGTTGCGTATCACGCAACTCGATGCTCTCAGCGCAACTTACTTGTTGTCCTGAATATGTAGTCCGGTCACCCGGTCGTCAAGCGCCGCAGCCGACTTGTGACTCAGCGGTGACCCCAGCCGAGCCGATGAGAGACCTCGGCAGCGGCCTCGACGAGCTGCGGCAGCACCTCATCGACGCGGGCGTCCGGGAGCCGGAACGTCGGGCCGGAGACACTCATCGACGCGATCACGTCACCGTGCGCGTTGCGGATCGGGGCGGCGACCGCGGTCAGTCCCTCCTCGAGCTCGTCGACGGCGACGGCGTACCCCTGCGCGCGGACCTGCTCGAGCTCGGCGCGCAGCTTGGCCTTCTTGGTGATGGTGAGCGGGGTGTAGCGCGACAGCGAGCCCAGCACCTCCGCGACCCGCTCCTCGTCCAGTCCACTGAGCAGCACCTTGCCGTTGCTGGTGGCGTGCAGCGGGATGTGCTGCCCGACCCAGTTGTGCGGCTGCAATGCCGAGGTGCCGGCGACCTGGTCGAGGTAGAGCGCCGAGCTCTCGGAGAGGACGGCGATGTTGACCGTCTCGCCGGTGTCGGCCGCGAGCTGGCGGCAGACCGGTCGCGCCTCCTGGACCAGGTCGAGCCGCGCGGTCGTGGCGCCGGCCAGCCGCAGGACACCGACCCCGAGGCGGTAGCGGCCGCGGTCGGTGGTCTGCTCCACCAGCCGGTGCGACTCCAGGGTCGAGACCAGCCGGAACGCCGTGCTCTTGTGCACGCCGAGCTCACCCGCGATCTCGGTGACGCCGGCCTCGCCGACGCGCGCGAGGACCGCGAGGATGGTCAGCGCCCGGTCGACGGACTGGACGCCGGCGCTCGCGTCGTTCACGATGGCGACAGTAGCGGAGATCTGTTGCGTATCGCAGGACGCGTTTCTGCCAGCGCAACACTGATGCGAAGGTTGTCCCGTGCCCTCTCTCGCGCCCCCGACCATCGCGGCCGGCGACTTCGTGCTCATCCTCTCCTGCCCGGACCGGCCCGGCATCGTGCACGCCGTGTCCGGGTTCCTGGTCGCGCGCGGCGGGAACATCCTGGAGAGCCAGCAGTTCGGCGACCGGCTCAGCGGCACGTTCTTCATGCGCATCGACGTCGAGGTGCCGGGGCCGGCGACGGCCGCGGAGCTGCGCGCCGAGTTCGCGCCGATCGCCGCGGAGTTCGAGATGCGCTTCGAGCTCTGGGACGCGCGGGCGCCGTACCGGACGCTGATCATGGTGTCCAAGCACCTGCACTGCCTCAACGACCTGCTGTTCCGCACCTCCACCGGCTCCCTGCAGATCGAGGTGCCGGCCGTCGTCTCGAACCACGAGGACGCCGCCGAGATGGCGGCGTCGTACGGCGTGCCGTTCTTCCACGTGCCCGTCACGCCCGACACCAAGCCGGAGGCGGAGGCGCGGCTGCTGTCGCTGGTGAAGGAGCTGGACGTCCACCTGGTCGTGCTGGCCCGCTACATGCAGGTCCTCTCCGACGACCTGTGCCGGTCGCTGGCCGGCCGGGCGATCAACATCCACCACTCGTTCCTGCCGAGCTTCAAGGGCGCGAAGCCCTACCACCAGGCCTTCGACCGCGGCGTGAAGCTGGTCGGCGCGACCGCGCACTACGTGACCGGCGACCTCGACGAGGGCCCGATCATCGAGCAGGACGTGATGCGCGTCGACCACTCCTACGACCAGGACGCCATGGTCGGCGCCGGCCGCGACGTCGAGGCGCAGGTCCTCTCCCGTGCGGTCCGCTGGCACTCCCAGTCGCGGGTGCTGCTGAACGGGTCGCGGACGGTGGTGTTCCGGTAGCGGGGCGGGTTTCTCCGGCTGACCGGAGAAACCCGCGCGACACGCCGAGGCGACACGGCGTGTCGAGCGGGTTTCGGCGGACAACCCACGGATCTGCTCAGGCCGACCAGAGGATCGAGTCGGCCGCGATCGTCGCGGGCGGGTAGACGTCGTGGAGGTCGGGCCGTCGGCCCATCAGCTCCGAGAGCGCCACCGTGGGCGCCCGCCGCGGTTCGTCCCGTTCGCGTCGGGACGTCGGCGTGGATGCGGCGGGGTGCGGCCGGCGTTCCCGCACCGGTCGGTCCTGCAGCGTCGTCATGCCGGCACGGTTCCCCGACCGCCCGGATCCTGAACGTACCCCGGCGAGCCGGTCTGGACCGCGGCACCTCAACCGTCAGAACCCCCGACTCGACCGTGAGAGCGGGTCAGTCCCCGAGCTCGGCGCGACGGCGTACGACGTAGGCCTCGAGCTCCTCGCGGACGGCCTCGTCGAGGGGCGGCTGCTCGTACTCCTCGAGGCGCTTCTGCCAGATGTCCCCGGCCCGGGCCGCGGTGTCCTTGGCGCCGTTGCGCATCCAGCGCTCGTAGTTCTCGGAGGAGGAGAGGAACGGGCGGTAGAAGCAGGTGCGGAAGCGCTCCATCGTGTGCATCGCGCCGAGGAAGTGGCCGCCGTGGCCGACCTCCTGGTGCGCGTCGAAGGCCAGCGACGCCTCGTCGATCTCCAGCGGCGTGAACTCGTGCTGGAGCATCTGCACGAGCTCGCAGTCGATGACGAACTTCTCGTAGCCCGACACCAGGCCGCCCTCGAGCCACCCGGCGGAGTGCATCACCCAGTTCGCGCCGGCGAGGAACGTCGGCAGCAGCGTCATCATCGCCTCGTAGCCGGCCTGCGCGTCCGGCACCTGCGAGGACGTCAGGCCGCCGCCGGTGCGGAACGGCAGCCCGAAGTGCCGTGCGATCTGGCCGGTGCAGAGGAGGCCGATGCCGGACTCCGGCGTGCCGAACGTGGGCGAGCCGGACTGCATGTCGATGTTGGAGAGGAACGACCCGAACACCACCGGGCAGCCCGGCCGGATCAGCTGCGAGAGCGCGATGCCGGACAGCGCCTCGGCCATCTGCTGCACGAGCGCGGCCGGGATCGTCACCGGCGACATCGCGCCCATCAGGATGAACGGCGTGAGCACGACGGGCTGGTTGGCCGCCGAGTACTCGAACTGCGCCTCGAGCATCCGGTCGTCCCAGCGCAGCGGGCTGTTGCAGTTGACCAGCGAGATCAGCGCCGGGGTCTCCTCGATCGCCTCGCGCGAGCCGAACAGGATCTCGGTCATCGCGATCGTGTCGCGAGCGTTGACGCCGGAGACCACGTTGCCCATGTAGATCTTGTCGGTGAGCGTCTGCAGCGCGTACGTCATGTCGAGGTGCCGGCTGTCGAGCGGGGTGTCGTTCGGCTCGGTCACGACGCCGCCGGCGGAGTCGAGCACGCCGAAGGACTGCGAGAGCTTGGCGAAGTTCCGGAAGTCCTCCATGGTGCCGTCGCGGCGCACGTCGCCCTGGCGCACGAACGGCGGGCCGTACACGGCACCGAAGGCCATCGCGTCGCCACCGATGTGCACGGAGTTCTCGGGATTGCGGGCCTGGAGGTCGAACTCACGGGGCGCCTTCGCGACCTGCTCCAGCACGAAGTCGGGGTCCAGGAAGACGGTGTTCTCCTCCACCCGCTGCCCGGCCGCGGCGAACAGGTCCCGGGCCCGGGCGTCCATGAACTCGACGCCGATCTCGCTGACCAGCCGGCGCCAACCGGCGTCCAGCGTCGCCATCGCGTCCTCGGAGAGCACCTCGTAACGGGGCATCCGGTTGCGGAACATCGCTCCTCCTGCCTAACCTCATCATGTGGGACCAGCGTTCCACAACATGGAACAGGACGGAAGCGCGTGTCATCCACGAGGGCAGAGGCGAGCACTGGCACCCAGGCCGTCGACCGCGCGGCGGCGCTGGTCGAGACGGTCGTGCACGCCGACGCGCCGCTGAGCTTCGCCGACCTCCAGGCCGCGAGCGGGCTCGCGAAGTCGACCACCTCCCGGATGCTCGCGGCGCTCGAGCGCGGGGGCCTGCTGGAGCGCGACGCCGGAGGTTCGTACGTCGCCGGCAGCCTGTTCTGGCTGTACGCCGCCCGCCACGACCCGTGGGAGGAGCTGGTCCGGCTCGCGCGACCGGCGCTGGAGCGGATCGGCGAGGAGACCTCGGAGTCCGTGCACCTCTCGGTCGCCCGCGGCGACAAGGTCGTGCAGGTCGCCCAGGTCGACAGCCGCTACCTGCTCGGCACCCGCGACTGGACCGAGATCGACGTGCCGGCGCACACCTCCGCGCTCGGCAAGGTGTTCTACGCCTGGCAGGCGCTGCCGGTCCCGGCGGGGCCGCTCGCGGCGCTGACCGAGAACACCATCACCGACCCCGCCCTCCTCGTCCGCGACGGGCAGCGCGCCCGCCAGCGCGGCTGGGCGGTCACCGACGGCGAGCTCGAGATCGGCCTGAGCGGCGTCGCCGTACCGGTCCACGGTGCCCGCGGCGACGTGGTCGCCGCGCTCGGCATCTCGGGACCCACCACACGCCTCGAGGACCGCCTCGAGGAGCTCGGAAAGAACCTGTCGTCCCACGCCACGCAGCTGTCGACGCTGCTGCGCGGCTCAGCACCCAAGGAGGGTGTGGCATGACCTCACCGGAGGAGATCCTGCAGGGCCTCTACGACGAGACCCTGGTCGGCAACGCACCCCGGGTGCTCGAGCTGACGGAGGAGGGGTTGTCGATCGAGATGGAGCCGCAGACGCTGCTCTTCGACGCGCTCATCCCCTCGCTCGAGGAGGTCGGCGCGCGGTTCGAGCGCGGCGACTTCTTCGTGCCCGAGATGCTGATAGCGGGCCGGGCGATGGCGGGTGCCATGGAGCGGCTCCGGCCGCTGCTCGCCGAGACCGGGGTGCAGACGGTCGGCAAGTTCCTGATGGGCACGGTCAAGGGCGACGTGCACGACATCGGCAAGAACCTCGTCAACATCATGCTCGAGGGCGCCGGCTTCGAGGTCATCGACCTCGGCGTCCAGGTCGCGCCGGAGAAGTTCGTGGCCGCGATCGAGGAGCACCAGCCCGACATCGTCGGCTTCTCGGCGTTCCTCACCACCACGATGCCGATGTTCAAGGCCAACATCAACGCCCTCGAGAAGGCCGGCCTCCGCGACTCCGTGGTGGTCATGGTCGGCGGCGCCCCGGTCACCCAGGAGTACGCCGACGCCGTCGGCGCCGACGGGTACGCCGCCGACGCCTCGGCCACGGTCAAGAAGGCCAAGGCGATGCTCGAGGCGCGGCGCGCGAAGGTCCCCGCATGACCACCCCACGAAACTGCGAGCTTCCCCCGCTTCGCTCCTCCAGCCCGCACTTTCGAGGGGACCCCGGATGAGCGAGCCGCTCCACACGGTCCTGCGGTCGGCGACCCGCGAGGTCGTGCTCGGCCACGACCAGCGGTTCTGCCTGATCGGCGAGCGGATCAACCCCACCGGCCGCCGGATCTTCCAGGAGCAGCTGCGCGCGGGCGACCTGTCCGCGATCGAGAGGGACGTCATCGCGCAGGCCGAGGGCGGCGCCGACGTGCTCGACGTGAACATGGGCGTCCCCCTCACCGACGAGCCCGAGCTGCTCGCGAAGGCGATCCAGCTCGTCCAGTCGATCAGCGACCTGCCGATCTGCATCGACTCCTCGGTCGTCGAGGCGCTCGAGGCCGGGCTGTCGGTCTACCAGGGCCGGGCGCTGGTCAACTCCGTCACCGCCGAGGACGACCGGCTGGCCGCGATCCTGCCGCTGGTCAAGAGGTACGACGCCGCGATCATCGCGCTGCCCAACGACCACGACGAGATCCCGATGGAGGCCGACAAGCGCCTGGACCTCACCGCGAAGATCATCCGGGTGGCCACCGAGGAGTACGGCATCGCCCAGGCCGACATCGTGATCGACCCGCTCGCGATGCCCATCGGCGCCGACACCTCCACCACGTTGGTGACCTTCGAGACGATGCGCCGGATCCGCGACGAGCACGGGGTGAACATGACCTGCGGCGCGTCCAACACGTCGTTCGGCATGCCCGACCGGCACACCCTCGGAGCCGCGTGGCTGCCGATGGCGATGACCGCCGGGCTCACCAGCGCGATCATGGACACCCGCACCCCGCAGATCGTCGAGGCCGTCAAGGCCGCCGACGTCTTCCTGGGCCACGACGAGTGGGGCATGGCGTGGATCGCCGCCCACCGGGCGAAGGCGGCAGCGAGCGCGTGACGGAGCTCCACGACGGCGCTCAGCCCGACGGGACCGGCCGGGTCGACCTCTCGTTCACCGTCGAGGATGCCCAGCGGACCGTCCGGGTGCCGCCCGGCGTCACCGTCTTCGACGCCGCGTCGTGGAACGGCATCGCGATCGACTCCACCTGCGGCGGCCACGGGACCTGCCACAAGTGCAAGGTGCGCATCGACGGCCCCAGCCCGATCACGCGCCACGACGTCAAGACGTTCACCCGCGACCAGCTGGACGCCGGCTGGCGGCTCGCCTGCCTGGTCAACGCGACACGGGACCTGACCGTCGACGTACCCCCGCTGACCACCCGGCCCAAGGCCGCCACCGTCGGGGTCGGCCGGCAGGTGATCCTGCGACCGGCGATCCAGAAGCGGTACGTCGAGCTCGAGGAGCCCACCCTCGCCGACCAGCGCACCGACCTGGCGCGGCTGCTCGCGGCGGTCGACGACCTCGAGCCGGTGCCGGACCTGCACCTGCTGCGCCGGCTCCCGACCGTGCTGCGGCAGGCCGACTTCAAGGTCACCGCGGTCGTCGTCGACGAGGCGCTGATCGATGTCGAGCCCGGCGACACGACCCGGCAGCAGTACGCCATCGCCTTCGACCTCGGCACCACCACGGTCGTCGCGACGCTGCTCGACGTCGGCACCGGCACGCCGGTCGCGGTCGCCTCGATGCTCAACCGGCAGCAGCCGTTCGGCGGCGACGTGATCACCCGGATCAGCGCCACGATGATGGACCCGGCCGCGCTGGGTCGGCTGCAGACCGCCGCCCAGGAGACGCTCGCGACGCTGGCCGCCCAGGTGTGCGACGAGGGCGGCGTCGACCCGACCCATGTCTACGAGGTCGCCGTCGCCGGCAACGCCACGATGACCGCGCTGGCCCTCGGGATCGACCCGGAGCCGCTCGGCGTCGCGCCGTTCATCATGTCGAGTGCGCAGCCGCCGGACCTGCTCGCCTCCGACCTGGGCCTGACCCTCCACCCCCGGGCCCGGGCCACCCTCTTCCCGGCCCTCGGTGCGTACGTCGGCGGCGACATCGTCGCCGGCATGCTCGCCACCGGCATGGACCGCGACAAGCGCACCCGGCTGTTCATCGACGTCGGCACCAACTGCGAGATCGTCGTCAGTGACGGCGACCGGATCCTCTCGACCGCCGCGCCGGCCGGCCCGGCATTCGAGGGCGGCGCGATCCGCTGCGGCATGCGCGCCGCCGACGGCGCGATCGAGGTCGTCCGGCTCGGCGACACGGTCGAGCTCGGGGTCATCGGTGACGTCGAGCCGAAGGGTCTCTGCGGCTCGGGTCTCGTCGACGCCGTGGCCGAGCTCGTGAAGGCGGGCCTGCTCGACGCGTCCGGGCGGTACGTCGCCGACGACGTCGCCAAGGAGGTGGCGCCCGCGCTGGCCGACCGGCTCACCATGCTCAGCAACTCCAAGGGGGCCCAGGAGCGGGTGTTCGTCCTGCACCGCCCGACACCGGACGCCGAGCCCGAGGACTGCGTGGTGCTGTCGCAGCGCGACGTCCGCGAGCTGCAGTTCGCGAAGGCCGCGATCTCGACCGGCTGGACGCTGCTGCTCGAGGAGCTCGGCCTCGAGCACCGCGACGTGCAGCAGGTGCTGCTCGCCGGCTCGTTCGGCAGCTACCTCTCGGCCGCGTCGGCCGTCCGCATCGGGCTGGTGCCGAAGCTGCCGGTCCTGCGCATCGTGGCCGCCGGCAACGTCGCGGGCGAGGGGGCGAAGATGGCGCTGCTCTCCGTGCGCGAGCGCGCCGGTGCCCAGGCGCTGCTGGAGGAGGTGACCTATGTCGAGCTCTCCGACCGCACCGACTTCAACGACCGATTCGTCGACCAGCTCGGGTTCTGACCGGGTCGCCCTCATCGCCTGCGGGGCGATCGCCCAGCCCTGCAAGGAGATCGTGGACCGCAACCACTGGCCGGTCGACGTCCACCCGCTGCCGCCGCTGCTGCACAACCAGCCCCAGCTGATCGCGGGCGAGGTGCGCGCGCTGGCGAGCACGCTCGCCTCGACCTACGACTCCGTCGTGGTGGGGTACGCCGACTGCGGGACGTACGGCGCGCTCGACGAGGTGTGCGAGGAGCTCGGGCTGGCCCGGCTGCCCGGCCTGCACTGCTACGACCTCTACGCGGGCGCATCGCGGATCGAGACGTTCTTCGACGCGCAGCCCGGCACCTACCTGCTCACGGACTTCCTGGTGAGGTCCTTCGCGCGGACCGTCGAGCAGGAGCTCGGCCTGGACCGCTGGCCGGAGCTGCGGGAGGCCTACTTCGGGAACTACACGCGGGTCGTCTGGCTCGCGCAGCGCCCCGACGACGAGCTGCGCCGGCTGGCGTCCTCCGCGGCGGAGCGGATCGGGCTGCCGCTCACCGTGGTCGAGACCGGCGACGCTCGCCTCGAGGACGCACTGCGTCGTACCGTCGCCGGGTGAGCCACCCCGTCGTCCGCCAGACCGTGCTCGACTGCCACGACCCGCGGCGGCTGGGCGACTTCTACCGCGACCTGCTCGGCTACGAGTACCGGCCCGGCGACGAGACGCCCCGCGAGGAGGAGGACTGGCTGGTGCTCCGGCCGAACGACGGCCCGCACGGCCTCGCCTTCCAGGCCAACCCGGAGTACGTCGCGCCGGTGTGGACGCCGGAGGCGGACCGGCCCGGCGAACAGCAGATGATGCTGCACCTGGACATGGCGGTCCCCGACGTGGCGAGCCTGGAGCTCCAGCGCCAGCGCGTGCTGCAGCTCGGCGGCGCGGTCCTGCTCGACCGCACGGCGGACGACGAGGAGCCGCTGTACGTGTTCGCGGACCCCGCCGGTCACCCGTTCTGCATCTTCGTCGCCTGACGAGGCGGCGCCGGCGCCCAGCGGGGATGATGTGGCGCGTGCACCGTGTCGCGAAGCTCCACGCCGTCGGGGACCTCCGGATCGAGGAGGCCGACGACCCGGGCGCGCCGCCCGCCGGCTGGTCGACGGTCGCGGTCACTTCGGTCGGGCTCTGCGGGTCGGACCTGCACTGGTACGCCGAGGGCGGCACCGGCGAGGTCTCGATCGGCGACCCGGTCGTGCCCGGGCACGAGTTCGCGGGCCGCGCCCTCGACGGCCCGTACGCCGGGCGTCGCGTCGCGGTCGACCCCGCGATCCCGTGCGGGCGCTGCGAGCAGTGCCTGGAGGGCCACGGCAACCTGTGCCCGAACATCCGGTTCGCCGGGCACGAGAGCCTCGACGGCGGCCTGCAGGAGCGGCTGGTGTGGCCCGACGAGCTGTTGTTCCCGCTCCCCGACGGGATGAGCGACGACGCCGGCGCGCTGCTCGAGCCGCTGGGTGTCGCCATCCACGCGGTCGACCACGCCCACGTGCGCGCCGGCCACGACGTGCTGGTCGTGGGAGCCGGCCCGATCGGGGTGCTGGCCGCCGCGGTCGCCCGCCGCGCCGGCGCGGCGCGTGTCTTCGTGTCCGAGCCGCTGTCGCACCGGCGGCGTACCGCCCTGCGCTTCGGGGCCGACGCGGCCTGGTCGCCCGAGGAGGCCGAGGGCGAGCTGATGGCCGCGACCGCGGGCCGCGGCGTCGACGTCGTGGTCGAGATGGCCGGCGCCGACGCCGGCATCGCCACGGCCGTCGCGTGCGCCCGGCCCGGCGCCCGGCTCGCGCTGGGCGGGATCCCCTCGACCCCGCTGTCGGCGTTCCCCGCCGCTCCGGCGCGCCGCAAGGGCCTGACCTTCGCGATGGTGCGCCGGATGCACGAGACCTACCCGCGGGCGATCCGGCTCGCGACCACCGGCATCGACCTCGACGACCTGGTGAGCGACCGGTTCCCGCTCGAGCGCTCCGCCGCGGCCTTCGAGCACGCCGTCGGCCGCACCGGAGACAAGACCGTCATCTCGGTCAGCGGCTAGCCTGCGCCCATGGAGGGCGTGATCGGGGACGGCGATCCCCGCGCCGACGACGTCGGGGAGCTGCTGGAGCGGCACCTGGCGTTCGCGAACGACCACACCCCTCCTCAGGACGTGCGCGCCCTCGATCTCGCGCTCGCCCCGCCGGACGTCGTCCGAACCGGTCCCCCGGACGGCCAGCTCGGATGACGTCCCACCTGAACCGTCTCAGCGAGTACGGCGTGACCGACCGCTCCGCGCTCGACGCACTGCTCGACTCCCAGTGGGCCGGCGTGCTCTCGACGGTCGTGGACGGCGCGCCGCTCGCCGTACCCATGCTCTACGCGCGCGACGGCGACCGGGTCCTGCTGCACGGCTCGACCGGCGCAGGTGCGTTGCGGGCCGTCGGCGCCGGCGCGGCCGCCGTGCTCACGGTCTTCGCCCTGGACGCCCTCGTGGTCGCGCCGACGACGTTCGAGTCGTCGGTCAACTACCGGTCCGCGACGATCCGCGGATCGCTCACTGCCGTGGACCCGAAGGAGGCGGCGCTCGACGTGTTCAGCGAGACCCTGCTCCCTGGTCGGACGACCGAGGTCCGGGCGTCGACGCGCAAGGAGCTCGCGAGCACCACGGCGCTGTCGCTGCCGATCGGCGCCGACAACTGGCTGCTGAAGGTCGCCGCCGAGTGGCCGGCCACGCCCGCGGAGGCAGGTGCCGAGCCGGACGTATGGAGCGGCCTGGTGCCGGTCCGCACGTCCTACGACCCTCCGGTCCCGGCGCCCTGGTCGGCCGACCTGCCGGTGCCTCCGTCGGTCCAGCGCCTCACGTCGTAGAGAAGGTGCGCCACCCGGTCCCGCTGGGCCCGCTTCCTCGACTCATCGGTTGCGGAGGCGAGCGAGCAGGTCCTGCCGCCAGGCCTCGGTCTCCGCGACCTGGTTGAACGTGAAGACGTGCAACCCCTCGACCAGCGCCGCGGGCTCGCCGAGGGTCGGTGCGCACTTCTCGAGGAACCGCTCGCCGGTGAAGCCACCCGGCGCCGCGAGCCGGGCGAACGTGCCTTTGTGCTTGGCGAGGAACCGGGTCGACTCGCCCACCCCGATCTTGGTCGCCATCGCGAGCAGCTTGGTGCGGTCCACCGGGCCCGGGATGCCCAGCAGCAGTGGCATCGTGATGCCGCGCCCGCGCATCCGGTGCACCCAGTCGTGGATCACGGCGGGGTCGAACGTCAGGTTGCTGACGACGTGCGTGGCGAAGCGCCGCTTGTCCCACATCGACTGCACGGTCAGGTCGTCGTGGATGGTCGGGTGCGACTCGGGATAGCCGGTGATCCCGACGTGGGCGAACGGCCGGCCGAGGTCCGCGAGGTCCTCGAGGAGCGCCAGCGCGTCGGGGTAGTCCCCGGCCGGGTCGGCGTCCCCGCCGGGAACGAAGATCCGGGTGATGCCCTTCCCCGTCAACCGCTCGCAGATCTCCGCGAGCTCGGCGCGGCCGGACACCATCCGCGCGGCGAGGTGCGGCACCACGGCGTACCCGTGGCCGGTCAGCCGCTCCGCCAGGTCGAGCGTCGCCTCCAGGCCCTTGCCCGGCGAGGCGGTGACGGTCACCCCCACGTCCCGGGGCAGGTGGGCGAGCACCTTGTCCTCGGTCGAGGGCGTGGGCAGCACCTCGTACCGGGACTGCTCCAGCAGCCGGGTCAGGGTCTGGACGTGGGACGACTTGTTGCGCATGGTGGAACTCGTTTCGTGATGCGCACCGACGTCGCCGAGTCTAGACCCTCGCGTCGCGGATCGTCACCCACGAGATCACGCCGCCGAGCGCGAGCAGCCCGGCGCAGATCATCACGGCCTGGCCGTACGCCGCGTCGAAGACCGCCGGGTCCGCATAGTCCGCGCCCATCAGGCCCACGGCGACCGGCAGCGCGGCCACCGCGAGCAGCGAGCCGGCCCGGGCGACGGCGTTGTTGACCCCGCTGGCGATGCCCGCGTGCTCGTCCGGGGCCGCAGCCAGCACGGTGGCGGTCAGTGGCGCCACCATCAGCGCCAGGCCGAGGCCGAAGACGGTCAGTCCCGGCAGCACGTCGGTCCAGTAGTTGACGTCCGCGCCGACCCGCATCAGCAGGAGGGCGCCGGCCGACATCACCAGGGGACCGACGGTCATCGGGATGCGCGGGCCGATGCGAGTGCCGAGCTCGCCACCGCGCGGGGCGAGGAACAGCATGCAGAGCGTGATCGGCAGCGTCGAGACGCCGGCCTCGAGCGCGCCGTACCCGCTCACGGTCTGGAGCTGGAGCACCAGGAAGAACAGCACCGCGCCGAGCGCGGCGTACACGACCATCGTCATCAGGTTCGCGGCGCTGAACGTGCGGTCCCGGAAGATGCCGAGCGGCAGCATCGGGTGGTCGCTGCGGCGCTCGTCGACGAGGAACCCGGCAGCGGCGAGCACCATCACCAGAACGGCCCACGGGGCGAGCGGGCTCCCCCACTCGATGAGCGCGTAGGTCAGGCCACCGAGGGCGAGTGCGGCGAGCACCGCCCCCACGACGTCGAACTCCCGGGGTGCCTGCGGGTCGAGCGTCTCCGGCACTGCCCGCCGCGCCGTGACGACGGTGACGACCGCTATCGGCAGGTTGATCAGGAAGATCCAGCGCCAGCTGGCGTACTGCACGAGCGCACCGCCCACGAACGGCCCGATCGCGGCGGCGATGCTGCCGAGCCCGGACCACGACCCGATCGCCTTCGCGCGGTCCTCGCGCACGAACGCGCCCTGGATCATCGCCAGGCTGCCCGGTGTCAGCAGCGCGGCGCCGACGCCCTGGAGCGTGCGGGCCGCGATCAGGACCCCAGGCGAGGGCGCGATCCCGCAGAGTAGCGAGGCGATCGCGAACCAGACCGTGCCCACGACGAAGACCCGGCGCCGTCCGAAGCGGTCGCCGAGCGAGCCGCCGAGCAGGATGAAGCTGGCCAGCGACAGCAGGTAGGCGTTGGACACCCACTGCAGCTGGGCCAGCGAGGCGTCGAGGTCCTCGCCGATCGTGTGCAGCGCGACGTTGACGACGGTGCCGTCGAGCATCGTCATGCCCGATCCGAGGACGGCGGCGAGGACCACGGCCCGGCCGGTCACCGTGCCGAGGCGTACGCCGGGCAATCCGGAGGAGTCGCTCACTCCGATGAGCCTAGGAGAGATCGGCGAAAACCCCGATGCCGGGCCGACCACGTCGACCGGCTCGGCCTCGAGCACCCGCGGATCGCCCCTCGCGCATGCCGGGATGCAGCGGAGGTGGCCGAGGCCCGCGCCGCTGCGTGAGCGTCCTAGCCGCGGAGCACTCGCGCGGCGATCCACGCGATGTCCTCGGCGGTCCGCGCCGGCGGGCCGGACGGCTGCATCACGTGGCTGAGCACCAGCCGGACGACCATGTCGATGGCAGCGTCGAGGTGCGTCTCGTCGAGGCGGACGTCGTACGGCGCGACCCGGTCGCGCACGACGAGCTTCGCGGCCGCGAGCAGCGACTCGGCGTGGGTGGTCAGCAGCGGCAGCAGCTCGGTGTCCGCGCCGTGGGTCGCCGAGACGACCGCGTGCAGGAGCAGGTTGTCCTGCGCGAGCTCCAGGACGCCGCGCGACGCCGCGCGGATCGCGTCGACCAGGTCGGCCGGGTGCTCGTCGAAGGCCGCCGTCACCACGCCGAGGAACCGGTCCAGCTCGTGCAGGATCATCGCCTCGGCCAGGCCCGGCTTGGTGCCGACCTCGTTGTAGACGGTCTGCCGGCTGACGCCGACCCGCTCGGCGATCGAGCCCATGGTGACGGCCGCCCACCCGGACTCGGTGGTCATCGCGACCGCGGCCTCGACGACGCGGTCACGCATCGTGGAGGCCATGGCCTCCAGTGTAGGAATCAGGCCACCGCCTCGGTCAGCGGGACGAAGTCGACCTTCTCCCGGACGCCGCAGTCCGGGCAGCACCAGGAGTCGGGCACGTCCGCCCACGGCGTACCGGCCGCGAAGCCCTCGTGCTCGTGTCCCTCCTCGACCCGGTACGTGTAGCCGCAGCCCGGGCAGCGGGCGGCCAGCACCTCCTCGGCCGGCGCGCCGGCGGCGTCGGCGGTCGGGCTTCCCGACGTCCCGGCCGGGCCCGGCGGGGGGTACTTCGCGAGGATCTTGTCGCGCTTGCGGGGGCTGAGGTTGGCGCGCGACAGGTCGCCGTCGAAGTGCGCGAGCACCCGCGGGTCCATCACCCGGCGCCAGACGGAGGGGACGATCGCGAGCACGATCATGCCGGCGTACCCGGTCGGCAGCACCGGGCTCTCCTCGAAGTCGCGCAGGGACTGGTAGCGGCGGGTCGGGTTGGCGTGGTGGTCGCTGTGCCGCTGCAGGTGGTAGAGCAGCACGTTGGTCGCGATGTTGTTGGAGTTCCACGAGTGGGTGGGGTCGACCCGCTCGTAGCGCTGGCGCTCGCCGACGCCGACCTTGTGGCGCAGCATCCCGTAGTGCTCCATGTAGTTGACGACCTCGAGGAGCGAGAAGCCGACGACGGCCTGGATCACCAGGTACGGCAGGATCCCGACACCGAGCCAGGCGACCAGCGCGCCCCAGAGGACCACCGACATCAGCCAGGCGTTGAGCACGTCGTTGCCGATCCGGAACGGGTGCTGCTGCCTGCGGGCGTAGCGGCGCTTCTCGAGGTTCCACGCGGACCTCAGGGAGCCGCCGACCGTGCGCGGCCAGAACTGGTAGAAGCTCTCGCCCACCCGGCTGCTGGCCGGGTCCTCCGGGGTCGCGACCCGGACGTGGTGGCCGCGGTTGTGCTCGATGTAGAAGTGCCCGTAGAAGCTCTGCGCCAGCGCGACCTTCGAGAGCCAGCGCTCGTTCTCCTCGCGCTTATGGCCGAGCTCGTGCGCGGTGTTGATGCCGATGCCGCCGATGCAGCCGACGCTCACGGCGAGGCCGATCTTGGCGAACGTCGAGAGGTCGTCACCGGCGATCAGCCACATGGCGCCCACGAAGCCGGCGTACTGGATCGGCAGGAACAGGTAGGTGATCCAGCGGTAGTAGCGGTCCCGCTCCAGCGCCTCGATCACGTCGTCGGGAGGGTTGGACCGGTCGAGCCCGGCCACCAGGTCGATCGCCGGGACGACGCCCAGGATCACGACCGGGCCGATCCAGAACCAGATGCCCCAGCCGGTCAGCGCCCAGGCGGCGTACCCGATGAAGGCGAGCGACGGCACCACCAGGCCGATCAGCCAGAGGTGGCGCTTGCGGTCCCGCCAGGAGTCGGTCGACCCCGCCCGGACGGTGCTGTTCGCGATCTGCTCGGACATCCCCATGCCTCCGTAGCCCTCGTCGGTTGCTTGACAGAACCGTACGAAATGTCAAGCGACTTTGACAAGAGGAGATGATTTGTAAACCGACCTCCGGGCTGCCTCGGTGGCCGAGCTCGTCGAGAGCCCAGCCGTGCGGCTCGCTCGACCACCATCGACGGATCCGCGGTCGCGTCTCCGTCAGGCGTTCTCCCTGCGGAACGTCGCGGTGCCCCACCAGGTCCCCAGCACCGCGAGGACGACCGCCCAGACGGTGCCCCACAGGACCGAGGAGGTGCCGAAGCTCCCCGAGAAGGAGTCGCGGACCGCGTCGACGACGTACTTGAACGGCATCAGGTCGCTGACGTTCTGCAGCCACTCCGGCCCGATCGTCATCGGGAGCAGGATGCCGCTGAGCAGCAGCACCGGCATCATCACGATGTTGATGATCGGCGCCATCACGTCCTCGCTCTTGGTGGTCAGGGCGAGCGCGTTCGAGGCGGCCGCGCAGGCCGCGCCGATGATCAGCGTGATCAGGATGCCCAGCACGATGCCGCCGAACGAGCCGCGCAGGCCCATCACGTAGCCGAGCGCGACCAGGATGACCGCCTGGACGAACAGCTGGCTGACGTCGCGCATCAGCCGGCCGACGAGCAGTGCGGAGCGGTTGGCAGGAGTCACCCGCTCGGCCTCGATCACGCCCTCGCGCCACTCGCCGATGAGGCCGAACCCGGCGAAGAACGCGCCGAACATGCCGAGCTGCACCAGCAGACCCGGCACGAGGAACGTGTAGGCGTTGTCGGTGCCGGTGCCGAACGACGACACCAGCGGCTCGAGCAGCGGGCCGAACAGCACCAGATAGAGCACCGGCTGCATGATCCCGATCAGCACCCACGCGGGATTGCGCAGGTTCATCCGGATCTGCCGGCGGAACACGATCGTGCTCTCTCGCGTGAAGCTCATGCCGGCACCTGCTCCTTGTCGTCGTCCTTCTCCGAGCCGGCCTCGGCGTCGCGCAGCGACCGGCCGGTGAGGGTGAGGAACACGTCGTCCAGGGTCGGCCGCGCGACCTCGATCGAGTCGAGGGTGACGCCCGCGGCGTCCAGCTCCCGCAGCAGCCCGGGTACGACGCGCCCCGCGCGGCCCACGCGCCCCCGCACGTGGTGGCCGTCCGTCTCGACCCCGTCGGCGATCGCGCCCAGCTTCGCGGCCGCGAGGCCCACCTGGTCGTCGGCGGCGACCTCGAGGTCGACCAGGTCACCCGCGACCTGGGCCTTGAGGTTGTCCGCGGTGTCGGCGGCGACGATCCGGCCCTGGTCGATGATCAGGATCCGGTCCGCGAGCGCGTCCGCCTCGTCGAGGTAGTGCGTGGTCAGGAAGACCGTGGCACCGTGCCGCGCGCGCAGGTCGCCGATGTGGTCCCAGAGGTTCGCCCGCGCCTGCGGGTCGAGCCCGGTGGTCGGCTCGTCGAGGAAGACCAGCGTCGGGTCGTGGATGAGCCCCATCACGACGTCGAGGCGGCGCTTCTGGCCGCCGGACATGTTCTTGGGCTGGCGGGTCCAGAGCCCGTCGAGCTGGAGCCGCTCGAACAGCTCCTGGCCCCGGCGTACGGCGTCGGCCCGGCTCATCCCGTAGAGCATCCCGTGGTCGACGACCTCGTCGCCGGCGTACGCACCGGAGAACGTCGAGCCGACCTGCGAGACGTAGCCGATGCTGCGCCGGACCTGGACCGGCTCCCTCCCGACGTCGTAGCCCGCGACCGTGGCGGTGCCGGCGGTCGGCCGGAGCAGCGTCGTCAGCATCCGCAGCGTCGTGGTCTTGCCGGCGCCGTTGGGGCCGAGGAACCCGACCACCTCGCCCTCGGCGACGTCGAGGTCGACGCCGTCGACGGCCCGGACCTCCTTGGCGTTCTTCCCGCGTCCCGTGTGGAAGGTCTGCACGAGCCCCCGTGCCTCGATCATCCTGACTCCCTGGATTCGTCATCTATTCAAACTTGAACACACGCATAGCAAGCGTCGGCCAGCTCTGACCCGGGCCGCGCCGCGGACTCATCGGGTCAGGACCAGGTGACCGCCGCCTGCTCGCGCCAGGTCCCCTCGAGCGCGGGCCGGCCGGAGCGGTTCCAGAGGGAGAGGTAGAGGTCGACCGCGGTGCCGTTGAGCACCCAGTCGGCGTCGCCGAGGCCGCGGCGCGGGCCGACGAGCCGCTCGGTGACGGCCGGGCGCGGGCCCAGTCGCAGCCGCCACCAGTCGGGCGCGTCGTCGGGCGCGACGACGAGCACCGACTCCTCCTCGCAGCGCAGCCGCGAGCGCGGCCGGGTGAGGAAGCCGCCGAGCAGCTCGTCGATCCCGTCGACCGCCAGGTCGACCTCGATCCACGTCTCGGCGGGATCCGGTGACCGGCCGAGCGCCGCGGACAGCGCGTCGACCGCGTGCACCGTCGTCTCGTGGCACTGCCGGCGGGCCCAGAACTCCCGCGGCGCGGGTGCGTCATGGAGGAACACCGGCGCCTGCACGTCGGCCGGCGCCCGGGTCAGCGTGTCGGCGAGCTCGATCACGCCGTCGCGCAGCCACTCCAGCGGGTCCGACTCCTCCTGGCCGGCGGCCTCGAGCACGTCGGGGTCGATGTCCCGCTCGCCGCGCACCAGGCCGGCGGCCCAGCGGTGCACCATGCCCTGGTGGGCGACCAGGTCCCGCACCGTCCACCCGGGACAGGTCGGCACCGGCGCGCGCAGGCCGGCGCGGTCGGCGTACCGGACGAACGCGACCATCGCGGAGCGGAGTCCGTCGAGGTGGCGCGCCAGGGGGAGCTGGGTGGGCACGTGCCGAGCGTGACACCTCGCGCGGCGCGCGGCACCCGGATTACCCGGAGGTGGTAGGAGTGGGGCGTGACCGAGCCCGCCGCCGTCCGCCTCGCCGTCCTCATCGACGCCGACAACGTGTCCTCCTCGCACTCCGCCGCACTGCTCGCCGAGCTGGCCCGGTACGGCGTACCAACGGTCAAGCGGGCGTACGGCGACTGGACGACCCCGCAGCTCGGCGGCTGGAAGGGCGAGCTGGCGCGGCACGCGATCCAGCCCGTCCAGCAGTTCGCGAACACGGTCGGCAAGAACTCGACGGACTCCGCGCTGATCATCGACGCGATGGACCTGCTGTACTCCGGCAACCTGGACGCGTTCGCGATCGTGTCCAGCGACAGCGACTTCACCCGGCTGGCCACCCGGCTGCGGGAGTCCGGCAAGACCGTCTACGGCCTCGGCCGGCGGCGTACCCCCGCCTCGCTCCAGGCGGCGTGCGACAAGTTCATCTTCCTCGAGGTGCTGCGCGACGAGCAGGACACCCCCGACGACAGCGACGCGGAGGCCGAGGAGGACTCGCTGCCCGACCTGCGCACGATCCTCGAGGCGGCCGTTCGCAGCACCGGGCAGGAGGACGGCTGGGCACCGCTCGGCGCGGTCGGCACCTACCTCGGCAAGACGCACGCGGCCTTCGACCCGCGGCACTACGGCTTCCCGCGGCTCAGCGCGCTCGCCGGCGCGCAGAGCTACCTGGACCTCGACCACCCCGAGGGTGGGCAGCCGCGGGTCCGGTTGCGCTCGCAGCGGGCGCCGCGCAAGCGGGCGGCGAAGAAGGCCGCCCCGGCCACGAAGGCCTCACCGGCCAAGTAGCGCGCGGTACCTCTCGCGGTCGGCGTTCATCTGCCAGCCCGGCTCGTCCTCGAGCAGCGGGAGCATCGAGAACGCGACGTGGAACGCCGTGCGCTCGTAGGGGTCCACGGTCTCCAGCGCCGAGACCAGCAGCCGGTCCAGCTCGGCGCGCCCGGTGTCGGTGAGCACGTAGACCGCGAGGTCGCGGCCGCCGTTCTGGAGGTCGTGCCGGACCAGGTGTCCGTGCCGGGTGAGGGAGGTCAGCCCGTGGTAGATCGACCCCGGGTTGGTGTGCGCCCATCGGTCGACCTGCCAGGACAGCAGCTCCCGCCGGATCTGGTAGCCGTTGACGGGCTCGAAGAGCGCCACGGCGCCGAGGAGCAGCATCCGGGTCTCCTCGCCAGCCATGCGGCGAGTCCAGGAGCGTAGGTTGGCGCCATGACGGAGCAACCCTTCGGCATCGACTTCGGCGGCACCGGCATCAAGGGCGCGCCCGTCGACCTCGACGCCGGTGAGTTCGCCGGGGAGCGGGTTCGCATCCGCACTCCGGAGAAGTCCACGCCCGACAACGTGCGCGACGTGTTCGTCGACCTGCTCGCCCAGTTCCCCGACTGCAAGGGCGCGGTCGGCGTGACGGTGCCCGGCGTCGTCCGCCACGGCGTCGTGTACTCGGCGGCGAACATCGACAAGTCCTGGGTCGGCACCGACGCGGACAAGCTGCTCACAGAGGCCACCGGCCGGGAGGTGCACGTCGTCAACGACGCGGACGCCGCCGGTCTCGCCGAGGTGCGGTACGGCGCCGCGCGTGGCCGCTCGGGCCTGGTGATCGTCACGACCCTCGGCACCGGCATCGGCTCGGCGATGGTGCACGACGGCGTCCTGGTCCCGAACTCCGAGCTCGGTCACCTCCAGGTCGACGGGCACGACGCCGAGTCGCGTGCCGCCAACAGCGCCCGCGAGCGCGAGGGGCTCTCGTGGGAGCACTGGGCGAAGCGGCTGACGAGGTACTACCGGACGCTGGAGATGCTGTTCTCCCCCGAGCTGTTCGTCGTGGGCGGCGGGGTGAGCAAGGAGAGCGAGGAGTTCCTCCCGCTGCTCGACCTCGACACCGAGATCGTGCCCGCCACGCTGCGCAACAAGGCCGGCGTGGTCGGCGCGGCGCTCTACGCCAGCGAGGGCGGCGGCTGACGGCCGACCCGACCGGGTCAGGGCGCCCGCGACGGCCGCTCAGTCGCCGCGGATCGCGGCGGCGACCGCCTTGGGCACGTCGGGGTGGAAGACGGTGGGGATGATGAAGTTCGGGTTGAGCTCGTCGTCGTCGACGACGTGCGCGATCGCGTCGGCGGCGCGCAGCAGCATGTCGATGGTGACCTCGTGCGCGCGGGCGTCGAGGAGCCCCCTGAAGACGCCGGGGAACGCCAGCACGTTGTTGATCTGGTTCGGGTAGTCCGAGCGGCCGCTGGCGACGACGGCGGCGTACTTGTCCGCCTCGGCGGGGTCGACCTCGGGATCGGGGTTCGCGAGGGCGAAGACGACCGCATCGGGGGCCATGTCCCGGATCCACTCGGCCTTCAGCGCGCCGGGGGCACTCACCCCGATGAAAACGTCCGCGCCGTGCAGGACCGTGTGCAGGTCGCCGCGCACCCGGCGCGGGTTGGTGACGGCGGCCAGCTGCCGGTGCGCCGGCGCGAGCGAGTCGTCGTCGGCCGCGAGCGCCCCGGCGCGGTCGACCACGACCACGTCCGTGACCCCGGCGGCGATGAGCAGGGTGACGATCGCCGTGCCCGCCGCTCCCCCGCCGGACACCACGACCCGCACCGACGGCAGCTCCTTGCGCACGACGCGCAGCGCGTTGGTGAGGGCGGCGAGCACGACGATCGCGGTGCCGTGCTGGTCGTCGTGGAACACGGGGATGTCGAGCGACTGGCGCAGCCGGCGCTCGATCTCGAAGCAGCGCGGTGCGGCGATGTCCTCGAGGTTGATGCCGCCGAAGCCCGGGGCGATCATCTCGACCGCCTTCACGATCTCGTCGGTGTCCTGGCTGGCCAGGCAGATCGGCCACGCGTCGATGTCCGCGAACCGCTTGAACAGCGCGGCCTTGCCCTCCATCACCGGCAGCGCCGCACCGGGGCCGATGTTGCCCAGGCCGAGGACGGCGGACCCGTCGGTGACGACCGCGACCGAGTTGCCCTTCACGGTCAGCCGCGGGATGTCCTCCGGGTGCTCGGCCAGCGCCATGCTGACCCGGCCGACGCCGGGGGTGTAGGCCATCGACAGGTCGTCCCGGTTGCGGAGCGGGACCTTCGAGGTGACCTCGATCTTGCCGCCGATGTGCATCAGGAACGTCCGGTCGCTGACCCGGTGGACGTCGACCCCGTCGAGGGCGTCGACGGCCGCCTCGAGCACCTTCGCGTGCGCGGCGTCGCTGGCCGAGCAGGTCACGTCCACGACGAGCCGCTCGTGGCTGGACTCGGCGACGTCGATCGCGGTCACGATGCCGCCGGCCTGCGTGATCGTCGTCGCCACCGCACCGACGACCCCGTGGTCGGGCGCGGTGTGCAGGCGCATCGTGATCGAGTACGACGAGGGGGTGGCGGCCATGTCCCGACCCTCTCGCTGCCGGTCGGTTACCGGCAAGTCGGACGCGTGCGCCGTCCCTAAGCGACCTCCTCGGCGCCGAGGTGCGCGAGCAGGTTCCTGGAGAACCGGTCGCCCATCTGGTCGATCACCCGGCTCATGGCGCCGCGCACCGCGCGCCCGGACGCCCGTGGAAGCGGCAGGTCCAGGGTGATCTCGAGGGCCGTGACCAGGCGGGTGCCGCCCTCGGCGTCCTCGAGGGAGTACCACCCCTCGACCGCCGACCGCTCGCTCGTGCCGGCGGGCGGGTCGTGGCGGAACTCGATCCGGCTCGGCTCGTCGTACGTCACCAGCTCGGTGAACGCCGGCGCGACGCCGACGCCCAGCACGGTGAGCCCGGACAGCTCCCAGCGCCAGTGGTCGCCGTCGGCGGTGATCCGGCGGACGAACGGCGTGAGCTCGGCGACCAGCGCCGGGTCGGTCAGGGCCGCCCAGATGTCGGCGCGGTGCGCGGCGACCACGGCCTCGGCCCGGGTGTCGGCGGAGAAGCGGGTCATGGCGACTCCCTACCCGGCGCGGCAGGATTCGATGTGCTCGCTCGGTGGCAGGCTGGTGCCATGCCCCAGGTGACGGCCGAGGCGTGGGTCCCGGTGCCGCCCGACACCGCGTTCGCCGTCTCGCAGACGACGGGCGCGGTCCGCCTGCGCTGGGACCCGTTCATCCGCAAGCAGCACCTGCTGGGCGCGGAGCAGCCCGCGGCGGGCGTCCGCACCTACACCCGCGCCCGGGTCGGGCCCTCGATGGTGAGCCGCTACGTGTCGTACCGACCGCCCACCTCGGTGGGCATGACGATGGAGAGGGGGCCGTGGTTCTTCGCGTCGTTCGGCGGCGGGTGGCGGTTCACCCCCGAGACCCGGGACGGCGTCGCCGGCACCCGGGCGGTCTGGACGTACACGTGGACGGCGAACCCGTCCTGGTTGCGCCCGGCCGCCGACCCGATCGGGCGGTGGCTGCTGGGCCGGGAGATCCGCGGCCGGATCGCGGCGTACGCCGAGGCGTGCGGCGACCCCGACGTCCTCGGTGTCGTCCAGAACACGCCGCCGGAAGGTTTGCGCTGACCCCCCGACGGGGGACCTGCGTGACATGTCCGCACCACAGCTCGTCCTGCTCGCCCTGATGGCCTTCGTGCTCCTCGCACCCCTCGCGATGGTCGGGGTGCTCCTCACCGGGCTGGCACGGCGCGGCGACTCAGCTGACGAGCCGGGCCCGCACCTGGGCGGCCTGCTGGTGGCCGACGGGGTTCGCGTGTCCGTCGAGCACCACGACGATCGAGCGGTTGCCCAGGTCTAGGGTCACCGTGCCCTCCCCCAGCTCGAGCACCTCGCCCCTGATCAGGTAGTCCTCCCCGCCGATCCGCTCGAGCAGCGTCTCCGGTGGGCATCTCTCCACGTCCCCGAGCGCCACCGCGCGCAGCAGTGCGCGCCGCGGGCCGCCGTACCGCCAGATCAGCAGCACGACCAGCAGCAGGATCAGGTCAGCGCCCAGCGTGAGGACCAGCGGGACCCGGCTGTCGACGGTGCCCTCCGCGCGGTACGCCGACGGGTCGTGGTCGGCCACGCGCACCGTGATCCGGCCGCTGGCGACCGCGTCGTCGTACGCCTCCTCGCTCACCTCGGCCTGCCAGGACTTCTGGTCGGGGTCGACGTCCTGCGGGAACGTGAAGGACAGCCAGAACTGGTCGCCGTCCACGACCCGGTCGTCGACGACGGTGGCGGTGACGTCCTTGCCGGACGAGGCGATCTTCTGGTCCTGGTACCAGCTGTGCAGGAGGGGCAGGTTGACCACCACCGCGAGCAGCACGACGAGGAGCGCGGCACGCCGGCGGGACTGGGTCATGCCGGCCAGTATCCGGCCTACTGCAGGGTGGCGGTGAGCCGCATCACGTTGTCGACGTACCGCTGCCCGCGGGTTCGCCCCTGCCAGTCGTCAAGGGTGAGCTCGGTCGACAGGGCGCGGTAGGTGTCCTGGACCTCGGCGAGCCGGGCCACGATCTCCGGGCCGGTCATCATCATCACGACCTCGTAGTTGAGCGCGAACGAGCGCATGTCCATGTTGCTCGACCCGACGACGGCGACCCGGTCGTCGACCGAGAAGTGCTTCGCGTGCAGCACGAACGGCTCGGGATAGAGCCAGATCCGCACCCCGGCGGTCAGCAGTCCCTCGTAGTAGGAGCGCTGCGCGTGGGCGACCATGAACTGGTCGGCGGTCGCGCTGACGAACAGCTCGACGTCGACACCGCGCTGGGCGGCGGTCGTCACGGCGTACAGCAGCGAGTCGTCCGGCACGAAGTACGGGCTCGTCAGCGAGAGCCGACGCTCGGCGGAGTACAGCATGCTGTTGAACAGCCGCAGGTTGTTCTCGGTCGCGAACCCCGGGCCGCTCGGCACCACCTGGACGCCGACGCCGGTGAGCGCACCCGGGCGGTCGGTCGGGGGTGGCGGCACGGCGGCGACCAGGCCCTGCAGGTTCTCCCCGGTCTCGGTGAACCAGTCGGTCGCGAAGACGACGTTCAGCTCCTGGACGGCTGGGCCCTCGATCCGGGCGATCAGCTCGACCCACGCCCGGCCGAGCTGCTGGTTCTTCGGCTTGTCGTAGCAGGCCTCGATGAGGTTCTGCGAGCCGCTGAAGGCGACCCGACCGTCGACGACCAGGATCTTGCGGTGGTTGCGCAGGTCGGGCCTGCGGATCTCGCCCTTGAACGGCCGGATCGGCAGCATCGGCGTCCACCGGATCTTCGTGGCGTCGAGCCTCTTCACGAAGTCCTGGTAGCCGGGGATGCCGCGGGAGCCGAGGTGGTCGAAGAGGAACCGCACGGTGACCCCGCGCTCCGTGGCGCGCACCAGCTCCTCGAAGAACGGCCCGGTGACCTCGTCCCAGGCCGAGATGTAGAACTGGACGTGCACGTAGTCGGTGGCCGTGGCGACCTCGCGCGTCATCGCGTCGATCTGGGCCTGGTAGTCCTCGACCAGCTCCACGGTGTTCCCGAAGCTCAGCGGCAGCACCCCGAGCCGCCGGTTGAGCTTCGCGAAGCTCTGCACCAGGGGCGGCAGCCGCAGCCGCTCGGCGTGGTCCTCGATGTCCTCGAGGTGTGCGGCCGCCAGGATCGCGGCGTTCACCTCCTCCTGCTGTCCGCGCCGCTTGCGGCCGACCGTCGTGCGGCCGAACAGCAGGAACAGGAGGAAGCCGAGGAACGGCAGCGCGAGGATCAGCACCAGCCAGGCCATGGCGGTCTGCGGCCGGCGGTCCCCGGGGATCACGACGAACGCCGCGACCACGATCGCGATGTTCGCCACGACGAGGGCGGCGCCCAGGATCGCGACCAGGGTGGCCGCCCAGTCGGACATGACGGTCACGCTAGGGACGGGCGTACGCCGGAGGGTCACCCGAGTCGGGTGAGCCCGGCGTAGGGAACGCGCCCGCACGATGTGGACGTGGCGACCTCCTCCGCCCGGGCCGTGCCCGGACTGCCCCGGGGCGTGCTCGTCCTGGTCGGGCTGGCGGCGGGCGTCGTCGTCGTCGCGGGGATGCACGGGATCTCCTCGATCCTGGCGCCGACCTTCCTGGCGCTGGTGCTCACGGTGCTCGCGCACCCGCTCCGCTACTGGCTCGACCGCTGGATGCCCTCGTGGGTCGCGTCCGCGATCTGCATCGCGGCCGTGTACCTGCTGATCGTGGCGCTGGCCGTGGCGGTGGTGGTGTCCGTCGCCCGGTTCGCCGCTATCCTGCCGTCGTACACGGACGCGTTCCACCAGCGCGTCGACGACCTCACCGGGTGGCTCAGCGACCTGGGCGTCGACCAGGCGCAGATCGACGAGCTGGGCTCGTCGTTCGACTTCGAGGCACTCGGCGGGTTCGTGGGGGACCTGCTCGGGGACCTGCTCGGGCTGGTGTCGAACCTCTTCTTCATCCTGTCGCTGGTGCTGTTCATGACCGTCGACGGGAGCTCGTTCCCCCGGCAGCTGCAGCGCGCGCGGGCATCGAAGCCGCAGGTGGTCGAGGCGCTCGAGGAGTTCGCCCACGGGACCCGTCGCTACCTCGGCGTCTCGACCGTGTTCGGCCTGATCGTCGCGGTGCTCGACACCATCGCCCTCGCGCTGCTCGGCGTACCCCTGGCGCTCACGTGGGGCCTGCTGGCCTTCATCACCAACTACATCCCCAACATCGGCTTCGTGATCGGCCTGATCCCGCCCGCGATCCTCGCGCTGCTCGAGGGCGGACCGAGCCTGATGCTCGCGGTGATCGCCGCGTACTGCGTGCTGAACGTCGTGATCCAGTCGGTGATCCAGCCCAAGGTGGTCGGCGACGCCGTGGGCCTGTCGACGACCCTCAGCTTCTTCTCGCTGGTCTTCTGGACCTGGGTGATCGGGCCGCTCGGCGCACTGCTCGCGATCCCGTTGACGCTGTTCGCGAAGGCACTGCTGGTCGACGCCGACCCGGACACCCGCTGGCTGAGACCACTCATCTCGAACAAGGACGACGCCCTGCCCGCGGAGGACCTCAGTCCGGGATCGTGACGACCTCGACCACCGAGATCCCCAGCGAGTTCAGCAGGTTGAGCACGCCCTGGAGCTCCTCCTGGTCGGCCATCTCGCCGGTGAGGGTGGTCGTCGCGCGCTGCGTGCGGGCGGTCAGGTGCGGGAACGCGCCCGAGAGCTCGTCGGAGATCTCCGCGTCCACGCGGATCATCATCCTGGTCATCGGCACTGGTCCCTCGGCCTCGTCGGTCCCGTAGCGGCGACGGTAGGCGGCGGCGTCGGGCGACGCCTCACCGGAAACGGGCGAGGCCACTGCGGTGGTCCTTCGCGAGGCTGGTCGCGATGACCGCCGTGATGTTCATCCTCCTCGGGCTTTTCCTCTGCTTCCTGGGTTCGGCCTCGGTCCGCTTCGCCGTCCTGGTGGCAGGGTTCTGCGGTGCCTGGCTGATCGCGGACGAGCTCGACGCCAGCACCGGGACGACGTTCCTCGTCGCCCTCGCCGGTGCCGGCGGCGCGCTGGTGCTCAGCATCCTGCTCGCGCGCTTCGCGCTCTTCGCGGCGGGCTTCGTGCTCGGCGGTGCGGTCGGGGCGAAGCTGTTCGAGGTGCTCGACCGCGGCGACGCGAGCTGGCTGCTCGCCCTGGTGTTCGTGCCGTCGGTCGCGCTGCTCGGCGGCTTCCTGGCCCACCACTGGAAGAAGGCGTTCCTGCCGTGGGCCACCGCGCTCGCCGGCGCCGCGATGGTGCTCACCGGGATCGGCCGTGTCGACACCGGGCTGACCTCCGGGCTGCGGCGTCCCGACGATGCGACCGGCGGCGTCGTGCTGGCCGTCCTCTGGGTCGCCCTCGCCCTCGCCGGGCGGTCGTTCCAGGCCCGGCGTGGCGCCGACCGCTGACTTCACGCAGAACGGGTGAGCCCAGGGCCACGGGCGGGCGGGACGCTGGTGCGGTGGCGACGTTGACCGTGTGGAGGTTCGACGCCGTCGACGACGCCCAGCGGGCCGCCGACCTCCTGGCCGACCTCGAACGCGCCCACCAGGTAGTGGTGCAGGATGCGGCCGTCGTCTCGTGGGAGGTCGGCAAGCGCAAGCCGCGCACGCGCCAGCTGACCAGCACCGCCGGCGCCGGCGCCCTGAGCGGTGGCTTCTGGGGACTGCTGTTCGGACTGATCTTCTTCGTCCCCCTGCTCGGTGCCGCGATCGGAGCGGCCGGCGGCGCGATCGCCGGCTCGCTCACGGACGTCGGGATCGACGACGGGTTCATCAATCGGGTCCGCGACCAGGTCACCCCGGGCACCTCGGCACTCTTCGTGCTGACGTCCGACGCCGTCCTGGACCGCATCCACGACGCGTTCGCGGACGGCCCGCAGGGCGAGCTCATCCACACCGACGTGAGCGCCGAGCAGGAAGCGGCGCTCCGCGAGATCTTCGGGGACCAGGGGTAGCGGTGCCGAGCCTGACCGTGTGGCGCTACCCCACCCCGCTCGGCGTGGACGCGGGCGAGCTGCTGCTCCGGCGGCTCGAGGAGCAGGACGCGCTCACCGTCCACGACGCGGTCGCGGTGTTCTGGATGCCCGGCGCCGAGCAGCCCGTGGTGCGTCGGGTGCGGCACCGCGCCGCCGGCGCGGCCGGCAAGGGCACGTTCTGGGGCGCGCTGGTCGGCACCCTGGTCCTCGCACCGGTGGCCGGCGCGGCGGTCGGCGCCACCGCCGCCACGGTGGTCTCCCGGCTACGCCACGCCGGCGTACCCGCCGAGACCGTGGACGCGCTCCGCGGGGCGCTGGAGCCGGGTACCTCCGCGCTGTTCGTCGTCTCCAGCGACGCCCGTCCCGAGGTCGTCGGACCGGCCCTGGCGGCCGGCGAGGGCACCCTGATCCACGCCGAGATGGACGACGAGACGGCGGAGGAGCTGCGCCGACTGCTGGAGCCGTGACCGCTCCGCGATTCGGACATGGTTGCTCCGCAGCCCCCGAGCGCCGAGACTCGTGGTGAGGGCCGGTCGCTCAGGAAACGGGCGGCCGGAGGGAAGGGGCGCGATGGGAGCGCGCAGATCAGTCACGGTGGCTCCGGGTGCCGCGCTGCCAGCGCCGCGCGCCGCTCCGGCGACGGCCAGGCCGCCCGACCACTTCGTGGTGCGTCCACGGGTCACCGACTTCCTCGACGCCGTTCCCGACTACGCCGCGACGCTCGTCGTCGCCCCGGCGGGCGCCGGCAAGACCGCCGCCGTGGCGGCGTACACCGAGAGGGCCCGGGCGGCAGGTATCACCGTCAACTGGTTCCGCCCCGACCGGGTCGACCTGCTCACCGAGGCGCTGGCCATGGCGCGCGAGGCCGCGTCCCGTCCCGTGCTCGTCGTCGACGACGCCCACCAGCTGCCCGAGGACGGCGCCGCGGCACTCGTAGACGTCCTGGTCAACGCGCCCGAGTCGGTGCGGCTCGTGCTGGTCTCGCGACGCGCCCTGGGCTGGATTCCGGTGTCCGCCCTCCTCGACGACCGGGCTCGCAGCATCCGCGTGGACGACCTCCGGTTCACCGACGCGGAGGCGGCCGTCCTGGTCCGGATGCACCACCCCGACGCGAGCGAGGCCGACCTTGCCGCCGTGCTCGAACAGGGCGACGGCTGGGCCGCCGCGCTGGTGCTCGGTTCCCGCGCGCTGCGTGCGTCGGGCGATCCCGCCGACGCCCGGGCCTCCCTCACGGCGACGCGGCGCCCGTTGCTCGACTACCTGCTGCACGAGGTGTTCGAGTCACTGCCTCCCGAGCTGGTCCGGGTGCTGCTGACGACCTGCCAGCAGGACCACGTCACCGCGGAGGAGGCGCTCCTCCTCTCGGGCGTACCCGCGGCGGCGGACCTGCTCGGCGAGGCCTCGGCCGCCGGCCTGCTCGTGACCAGCTACCGCGACGACCTCGACGGCACCCACGGCTGGCGCTACCACCCGCTGCTCCTCGACCTGCTTCGCCGGAGGACGGCGCCGACCGGTCCGGACTGGGCGCTGGTCGTGGCGGCCCACCACCGGGCGTGCGCGGAGTACGCCGACCGGCGCGACGCCGAGCGCGCCCTCCTCCACGCACGACTGACCGGCGACCTCGACCTCCAGGTCTCGGTCCTGCGGGAGTTCGCGGGCGAGCTGATCACCAGGAGACGGTCGGTGGTCGTGGCCGAGGCCCTGGCCGCCGTCCCGCTCGAGATCCGGTCCCACCACCAGGACCTGCTCGTCCTGCACGCCACCGTGCTCCGTGCGCAGCAGGACATCGAGGGTGCCAAGGCCGCGGCCGACCGGGCCCTGGCCGCGGACGCCCGCAACTTCGCGGGCCGCGTCTCCGGCGACGTCGACGCCGAGCTGGCCGCCCTGGACCTGTGGCAGGCGAGGTTCGGCTGGCGCGAGTACCAGCCCGCGCTGGCCCGGGCCCGACGGGTACTCGGCTGCCGCCACGACGGTGAGGTCAGCGCCCACGACCTCGCCGGGCTCTCCGGGATCCGTGCGCACTGGCTGATGATCGAGCTCGCGTCGTTCGAGGTCTGGCTCGGTGACCTCCACCGGGCCGCGATCCACCTCCAGGACGCGGACATGTACTGCCGGCGGGTCGACCTGCCCCTGCTCGATCGCTCCGTCCTCGCCCTGCGCGCGACCCTCGAGATGGTGGCCGGCGCCTACCAGAGCTCGCTGGCGTCCGCGGACGCGTCACTCGCGCTGAGGGACCGGGTGCCGGGACCACCCGACATCGCCGATGCCCGCGCCCACCTGGCGCGCGGCTGGGCCCGCCTCCAGGAGCTCGACCTCGCCGGCGCAGAGCAGTCCATCGCGACCCTGGACGCCACCCCGCGCGACCAGATGGATCCGCTCCTCCTGACCTACAGCCGCCTTCTGCGGGCCTGCGTGCTGACCGCGACCGGCCGGGGCGACGAGGCCCGCAGGCTGCTCGACGGCCAGGGCGACGTCCCCGCGCGGTTGCCCGTCGCGATCGAGGGCGCGGACCTGTTCATCCGGATGCTGATCGAGGTCTCCATGGGGGACCTCGCCGCCCTGGGGCGCACCGCCAGCCGGATGCGGGCCGCAGGCCAGCCGACAGGGGCCGCCATCTGCGACGCCCTCGTGCTCGGGCTGGGGGGCGAGGAGCACCGGGCGGTGCGGCTGCTCGACGGGCTGGTGCCGTCCGCCGTCGACCAGCCCGAGGTGGTCGGGCTGACCGCCGCGGTCGCCCGGGTGGCGCTCCTGCACCGGGCCGGCTCGGCTCTCGCCCTCGACACGGCGCGACAGCTGCTGCCGGACCTGCTCAGTCGCGCCGCCCCGCAGCGACTACTCTGCATGCTGTCGCTCGGCCCCATCATCAGCCCCGGCTTCGTCGACCTGATCGCCGAGCACCGCGACAACGGGGCCGCACACCCCTTCGCGACCGAGGCCTACGACGTGCTCTCCGGGTACCAGCGGCCCTACCCCGACCTGACGCCGCACCGCACGCCCGGCAGCGATCGGGACGCGGACGCACGCAGCCTCCTGACCCCCCGCGAGCTCGAGGTGCTCGAGCAGCTGGCGCTCGGCGGGGCGAACGCGGACCTGGCCCGCTCGCTGTTCGTCAGCGAGAACACCGTGAAGACCCACCTCGCCTCGATCTACCGCAAGCTCGACGTGGAGCGCCGGGTCGACGCGCTGCGCGTCGCCCGTGCACGCGGCCTGATCTAGCGCGTTTCGGGTGATCCGGAGGCGAGCCGGTGCTCCTACGGTGCCGGCATGAGCACTTCTTCCCGCATGGACTACGACCACTCGACGAAGGGCGCCTGGGCCTACGGGCTCGCGTCGTTCGCCGGCGTCGTGCTTGTCATGCTCGGACTGTTCCAGTTCCTGCAGGGGCTGTCCGCGGCCTTCAAGGACGACGTCTTCGTCAAGACGTCCGACTACGTCTACTCGATCGACCTCTCGGCGTGGGGCTGGATCCACATGGCTCTCGGAGCGGTCGGCATCGCCATCGGCCTCTGCGTCCTGTACGGGCAGACCTGGGCACGCGCCGCCGGCATCCTGATCGCGGTCCTGTCGGCGGTCGCGAACTTCGCCTTCCTGCCGTACTACCCGTTCTGGGCGATCCTGCTGATCGCCATCGACGTCCTCGTCATCTGGGCCCTCAGCTCACTCGTCGTCAACACCTGATCTCACCCGCGGGATCACCCTTCACGGGTGACGCAGGAGTATCGTGGGTTGCCCTAGATTCCGACTCCCGAGGGCGGAAAGTCCGGGTCGTCCGCGGCAGACAGGGGGCGCCATGTCCTCAGCACCACGGGTCGCGGTCCACACCGATCACCTGCCCCGCCTGCCGCGCGCCTACGTCCCCCGACGTCGACTCTGGGCCCACCTCGACAAGGCAATGGACGGCGCCGCCACCCTGCTCGTCGGGCCGGGCGGTGCCGGCAAGACCCTGGGCGTCGCGGGCTGGCTGCGCGAGACCGGCCGCACCGAGGACACGACCTGGGTGCGCGCCGACGCGACGTGGACGCCGGAGCGGCTGCTGGCGCTGCTCGATGCCGAGCGGCTGGTCGTCGTCGACGACGCGCACGAGCTCCCCATCTCGACGATCCGCGCGCTGGACGCACGGCTGGACACCGACCCGGACTCGCTCCGGCTGCTCCTGCTCTCCCGGTGGGACCTGGCGTTCACCCGGCTCTCGGCCGAGCTGCTCGGCCAGTACACCGTCCTGCGCGGCGAGCTGCTGCGCCTCGACCAGGAGGAGTCCGAGGCGCTGGTCGCCGCCCACGTGTCCACCGACTCCGCGAGCGTCGCCCGGGCGATCGCCGGTCGTACGCAGGGCTGGTGCGCCGCGGTCGTCATGACGGCCCGGGCCGTCGCCGCCTCCGACGACCCCGTCGCCCACGCCCGCCGGTACGCCGACGAAGGGGGCGCCGTCGCAGACCGCGTCGCGTCCGAGGTGTTCGCGACCCTCCAGCCGCGGCAGCGGCACCTGCTGCTCTGCGTGGGCGCCGAACCGGTGGTCACTCCGGAGTCGGCAGTCCACCTCACCCACGACCCGCGCGCCGCCGAGGTCCTCGCCGAGCTCGAGGGGATGGGCCTGCTCGTCACCCGTCTCCCCGACGCCGACGGCGCCCGGTACGCGATCCACCCCCTGCTCGCCGAGGTGGTGCGCCGGCGTACGGCGGCCGGCGGGGTCGACGTGCTCCGCGCGGCCGCGACGGTCCAGCGGTCCGTCCGCCTCGACGTCGCCGCAGGAACCACCGACGACACCTTCGCCCGGCTGGTCGCGATCGGCGACCACGCGGGGGTCGCCGAGCTGCTCGCGACCAGCGGCCCGGCCCTGCTGCTGCGCGGCGACGGCGAGGGGATCAACGCCTGGTCGCTCGCGCACCCCTCGGCGGTCGACGTCACCCCCGGCTCGTGGTTCACGATCGCGCTGGACCGCTGGTTCACCGACGCCACGAGCTCCGCCCGGCACTGGCTGGACCGGATCGTCACCGACCCGCTCCCCGACGACGAGGCCACCCGCCTCCAGCTCGCGTGCGCGCGGCTGATGCGGTCGCGCCTGGGTCTCGAGTCCATCCCGGCCGCGGCGGCCTACGCCGAGCTGGTGCTGGAAGGACAGCAGCACGACGCGGACGACGCGGTCGTGCCCGTGCTGCTCTGCGAGCTGGCGATCACGCAGAACTGGCTCGGCCGCCTTGACGAGGCCGCCGCCAGCCTGAGCACCTCGCTCCAGCTCAGCGGGTCGCGCGCGCTCCCGGCGATGACGGCCGTCGCGCTCTCCCACCTGGCGCTCACCCAGTTCATGCAGGGCAACGAGGCCTCCTGCGTCGAGCTCGCCGACGAGGTGCTCGCGCAGGTGCAGGGAAAGCCCTGGAAGGCCCGGTTCTCCCGCGGTCGGGCGATGCTGGTGCGCGAGCTGGCGCTGCTCACGGACCTGCCGGCGACCGACGTCGGCCGCACGGTCCAGCACGCTGCTGACCTCCCCGTGCACGCCGCCGACCTGCCCACGAAGTTCTGGGCCCGGATGCTCCGGTCGCGGACCGAGCTGCGGACCGGGTCGCTGTGCGGCGCCGAGCGGGCCCTCGAGCTCCCCATCGAGACCCCGGACCTGCCCGACCACCTCTGGGCGGCGCTCCAGGTGGAGCGCGGCTTCCTGGCCGCGCTGGCGGGCGACCAGACACCGCTCGGCGAGCTGGACGAGCGCCTCGAGGAACGCGGGTTCCCGGGTGAGGCCTCGCTGGTCGCGGCCCTCCGGGCCGACCTGCGCGGTGACCGGCGCGGGTCGGCCACGCGCTTCGAGAGGGCCGCCGAGGCGGCCGTCCTGCCGCAACCTCCGGTGCGGGCGCTGGCGCTGGTCGGCGCCGCCCAGCTGCGCGACGAGCTCGGCGAGCCCGAGACCGCGCGGGAGCTGATGGATGGCGCCATGGTCGCCACGGAGGTGCGCCGGAACGCCGTGCCGTTCCTCGGCTGGACCCGTCACGGCACCACCGTGGCGAAGCTCCTCGACCGGCAGCAGCGGGTGCACCCCACCGCGTGGGTCGACGAGCTGGTCGGCACCACCGGCGGGCTCGCCAGCATCGCGACGTACTTCGGCCCGACGACCGCGGCTCCCGGTGAGAAGGTCGAGATCCCCGACGGCCTGGTCGCGCCCGTCCTGAGCCCGCGCGAGCGGGACGTCCTGAACGAGCTGGCTCGCGGCTCGACGTACGCCGACATCGCGGCCAACCTGTTCGTGTCCGAGAACACCGTGAAGACGCACGTCTCCAGCCTCTACGGCAAGCTCTCGGTCAACCGGCGCAGCGCCGCCCTCGCCGCCGCGCGATCCATGCACCTGTTGTAGGTCCACCCGATTCGGGCGAGCCCGGCCCCGCCGCAGCCGGACGACCATGACCCCATGAGCAACCACGCCGCTGCGGGTCCCCGCGACGTCCAGGTGCCGCCCGTGATCAGGGCCCTGGCGGAGCACTGGGGCCTGGTCCTCGCCTACGGCCTCATCACGCTGGGTCTCGGCGTCGCGCTGCTCGTCTGGCCGAACGCCTCGATCACGGTCTTCGCGGTGCTGCTGGCGATCCAGCTGGTGATCGCCGGTGTCGTCCGGATCGTGCAGGCCGTCTCGGCGGAACGGCGGCAGGGCGCCGCCGGCGCGCTGATCGGGCTGTCCGGCGGGCTCGCGCTGATCGTCGGTCTGCTCATCCTGCGCGATCCGCTGCAGTCCGTGCTCGTCGTCACGATGATCCTCGGGGCGTTCTGGATCATCGCGGGCGTCATCGACATCCTCGGTGTCTTCATGGGCGTGGAGCGGGAGGGTCGCGGCTGGGACGTGCTCGCGGGTGTCCTCAGCATCGCCTTCGGTGCCATCCTCATCGAGTGGACCGACATCTCGCTCAAGGTCCTCGTGGTGCTGACCGGCCTCTGGCTCGTGGTCGCGGGTGCGATCGCGACCGTCGCGGCGCTGAAGCTCCGCAACGCCCGGATCGACACGTGGTGACCCGGTGAGCGACGTGAACCGCGTGACCGACGTGAACGAGGTCGAGGAGCTCCGCGCCGAGGTCGAGCGACTCAAGGCGGCCCAGGCAGCCCAGGCAGCCCAGGCAGCGCAGCCGGGCGAGCCGCGGCGACCGGGCTGGTGGCGTCCCGTCGTCGTCACGATCCTGGTCGCCCTCATCGCGGTCCTGACCCCGCTGGGCGTGGTCGCGAGGTGGGCACACAACGAGGTCGCCGACACCGACCGGTACGTCCAGTCGGTGGCGCCGCTCGCGGACGACCCCGCCGTGCAGGCCGCGGTCACGAACCGGATCACCACCGAGCTCATCACGCGCCTCCAGGTCGAGGCGGTCACCGGCCAAGCGATCCAGGCGCTCTCCGAGCGCGGGCTGCCGCCGCTGGCCGCCGCCAGCCTGAAGGCCCTCGGCGGACCGCTGTCCGACGCGATCGAGGGGTTCATCCACGACCAGGTCGCGAACCTCGTGGAGTCCGACCAGTTCCAGACCGCCTGGGAGGAGGCGAACCGGCAGGCGCACACCCAGCTGGTCGCGGTCCTCACCGGCAAGGACTCCGACCTGGTCGAGATCTCGAACAACGCGGTGAGCGTCAACCTCGCGACGGTGATCGAGGCCGTGAAGCAACGCCTCGTCGACCGCGGCTTCACCCTCGCCGAGCGGCTGCCGACGGTGGACGCGCAGTTCACGATCTTCCAGTCCGCCGACATCACCAAGGCCCAGAACGCGTTCCGGCTGCTCAGCGCCCTCAACACCTGGCTGCCGATCCTGATCCTCGTCCTGCTCGCGGTGGCGATCGGACTGGCCCGCAACCGGCGTACGACGGTGATCGCGTCGATGCTGGTCGTCGCCGGGTCGATGCTGGTGCTGGGCTTCCTGCTCAACGCGTCCCGCGTCGTCTACCTCGATGCGCTGCCCTCCGGCGTCGACCACGACGCGGCGGGCGCGATCTACGACACCCTGGTCTGGTTCATCCGGGTCAACCTGCGCGCGCTCCTGGTGCTCACCCTCGTGGTGGCCTTCGTGGCCTGGGTGTCGGGCCCCGGGGCAGCTGCGGGCCGGGTGCGGAGCGGCACGAGCACCGTGATCGGCGCGGTCCGCGGCGGCGGCGAGCGGGCCGGCCTGGACACCGGCCGCTTCGGCGTCTTCCTGCACATGAACAAGGCGGTGATCCGCGGCGTCGTGCTCGGCCTGGCGCTGATCGGCTACGTGATGGCCGACCACCCCTCGCCGGGCTTCACGATCACCCTGGTGGTGGTGGCAGCGGTGGTGCTGCTCGTGGTGGAGCTGCTGTCCCGCCCCCCGGCCGCAGTCGAGCCCGCCCCGACCGCGCCACCGGCCCCGCCGACCTGACCAGGTGCGGCACCGTGGTCCGGCCGACGAGCTCCCGGGGCCGGTCGCCGAGCGCCCGGACGTCCGTGCGTGCCTGGCCCCCCGTCGCCGTCCGTTCCGGCAGGATGGAGCCAGCGTGGGCGGACGGTGCACCCGGCCGCTCACCCGCAGCGGGTGACACCGCGAGAGGGAGGCGCGCGTGACGGTCTGGAGGCGGGCGTTGCGCCTGCTCGTGATGACGGCCCTCGCGCTGGTCGCGTACTTCGTCGTCCCGGTCGGCGTGAAGGACGAGTCCGTGGGCGTGCGGCTGCTGATCAGCCTGCTCGCGCTGGTCCTCCTGACGGCCGCCGTCATCTGGCAGGTGGTCCTGCACGTGGAGGACCCGAGTCGGCAGGTCGACGGCCTGCTGATCGCGCTGGTCGTCGCCGTGCTCGCGTTTGCGCTCGCCTTCTTCCGCCTCGAGGTCGGCTATCCGGGGCAGATACCCGGCATCGAGACCCGGGTCGACTCGCTCTACTTCACGATGTCGACGCTGCTCACGATCGGGTACGGCGACATCCACGCCGTCGGCCAGACCGCTCGGGTGGTGGTGCTGATCGCCATGGTCTTCAACGTCGCCGTCATCGCGACGGCCGTCACGACACTGTCCAACCGGGTCCGCATGCACGCCGAGGAACGAGCGGACGCCCGGCGTACGGCGCGCGGGTCCGGTGAGCCGGCCCAGTCCCGCCGCACGCAGCGGAAGCCGAGGTGAGAGGTGCTGTCGTCGACGCCGTGGTCGGCCGCCCACCGGGTGCGGGTCCACTGCCGGACGTTCCCGATCATGTCGTGCACCCCGTAGCCGTTGGCCGGGGTAGCTCCCCACCGGCGGCGTCCGGTCGTGGAATGTCTCGTCCAGAGGCTCCCGATCTTCGCTCCGCCCGACGGGCGGGAGTCGCCTCTTCTGTTCCGGACCCTTGTGTCCCAACCATCCGTGGGTTTTCATGAGGCGAACATCCCTGAGCCAACAGGGGGTCAGATGTTCGGCGACGACTACCCACGATTCGCCGAGCTCAGCGCGCTCAGCGAGCTCACGCAGGACGGGTCGAACAGACGGCCGGACCGGCGCAGCGAGCTCGAGCAGCGGAACCGGATGAACGAGCGCTACGAAGCGCTGTTCGCGAGCAACCGGGACATCTTCGACGGAGCCCGAGTGCTCGACCTGGCCAGCCACGACGGACGCTACTCGTTCGCCGCGCTGAAGACCGGAGCAGCGCACGTGACCGGAGTGGAGGCCAGGAAGAGCCTCATCGACAACGCTCAGGAGGCATTTGCCTTCTACGGCCAGCCCCCCGAGACCTATCGCTTCGTGTGCGGCGATCTCTTCGAGGTGCTGGCCCGGGAGAAGTTCGACGTCGACGTCGTGCTGTGCCTCGGGTTCCTCTACCACACGTACCGGCACACGGAGCTGATGTACCGCCTCCACCACGTGGCGCCGCGGCACCTGATCGTGGACACGATGGTCACGCACCAGACCCAGCCGACCCTCAAGCTGATCCGCGAGAAGAACGTCGAGGACCTCCGCAGTGCCGCTGCCGATCCCTATTCGGTGGGGCGGGTGCTGGTGTTGCGGCCCTCGCTGCCCTCGCTCGAGCTGCTGCTGCAGTCGTACGGTTTCGATGTCGAGTCCAACTACGACTGGCAGGGCAGGCTGGCGGGCCGACCGCCCCTTCCTGGTCTCGCCATCTACGCGCACGGCGGCCGCGTGAGCGTGAGGTGCCGCTTCCAGGGTCAACGGACCACCACAGGGCCCCCCGCGCAGACAGGGCCCCCCGCGCAGAAAGGGTCCCCCGCGCAGACAGCGCCGCCTTCGCGACCCGCTCGCGGGTGGCGCGAGCGGCTCAACTCGGTGCTGGCCAGCACGACGGGCTATCAGCTGCGGCGGGTCCACAGCAGGCGTTGACGATGTGCCCGTCAGACAACCGGCCTCGAGGCCGCCGGGATGACAGAGCCGAACGGGGTGGAGTCCACGCCGTGGCGGCACGTCTGGTGGTCGCGACGCTGGCGACGGTCCTGGCGGTGCTCGCGAACGAGGCAGCGACCGTCGCCTCGGCACCTGTGCCGACATCCGCACGGATGCAGGCCGGTGTCGCGGGCGCGGTGGCCAGGACCGCCTCCACAGCACGCGGCGTCCGCTACACGCCGACGGAGGGCGCCAGGTTCAACGTTCCCCGAGGCCGGCCCGGGAACATGTTCCGGCTCGAGCAGCAGGTACTCGGAGCCGTTCGGCACGCCTACAGGGGCTCGCTGATCCGGTTCTCGATCTTCTCGTTCGACCGCCTGCCGGTCGCGACAGCGCTCGCGAGGGCGAAGCAACGAGGCGTGAGCGTGCAGGTTCTCGTCAATGACCACGAGGTGACCCGCGCTCAGCTCTATCTGCGCAAGAAGCTCGGGACGGACCGGACCAGGAAGAGCTGGATCTACCAGTGCAAGAACGGCTGTCGGTCGCCGGGCGAGAGCCTCCACGACAAGTTCTACCTGTTCTCCCACACCGGCGCGGCGCGGTCGGTCGTGATGATCGGTTCGATCAACATGAAGCTGAACGGGCACAAGAACCAGTACAACGACCTGTGGACCATCAACGACGACAAGGACCTGTTCGGCGCGGTGCATGCGCTGTTCGAACGGCTGAAGCGGGACCGGGTCGACCGGCCGCTGTACTGGGTGCAGGACATCGGCCCGATCCAGATCCACGCGACGCCGTTGCCCGGCGCCGACCGCGAGGACGACCCGATCATGAAGGTGCTCCGCAAGGTCGCATGCCGAGGAGCCGGCGGCAACACCGGCACGAACGGCCGGACCCTGATCCGGGTGGTCATGCACGCGTGGGTCGGAGACCGGGGCGTGTACCTGGCCCGCCGACTGCGCGACCTGTACGGCGACGGCTGTGACGTCCGCCTGCTGTACGGGATGGCCGGGGCAGGGGTACGACGGGAGCTCGCCCGTCCGACGAGCCGCGGCCGGGTCCCGATCCGGTCGACCGGATACGACACGAACGACGACGGCGAGCTCGACCTCTACGCGCACCAGAAGAACCTGTTCATCTCCGGCCACTACGACGGCGACCGCTCCGCCAGGACCGTCGTGACCGGCTCGAGCAACTGGACCCCGGGCGGACTGCGCGGCGACGAGCTGATCGCCGTCATCGAGGGCAGCATCGGAGACCTGCCGGCCTACCGGGCCGACTTCGGGTGGCTCTGGACGAAGCGGTCCCACAGTGTCCGCTGGAGTCCGACAGCCGGCAGCGACTACGTGCCCCCTCCCACCGGTGGTGGGCTCACCCGCGCCGAGCTGGCGTGGCTGGCGCCGCGAACCGAGCCACGCCTCCCGGGCACCGGCACTGGGTCCGGTCGCCGAGGTGGACCGGGCCGGCGGTCTGGGTGAAGACCTGCGAGCCGGCGCTCGAGCAGCGCCGGGCCCGCGCCCGGGAAGGCGGCCGGCTCAGGAGCGATCTCGGCGACCGTGAGGCGTGCGCGTCGGACCACACCGCCGGGACCTGGACCGCGCCGTCGCTCACGGCTCGTTCCTCCACTCCAGGCCGACGTGCCGCGCCAGGAACTCGTTGCGCAGCTTCCGCTCCGGGTCCAGGCGTCCGGCCAGGTCCCGGAAGTCCCCGAGGCGCGGGTACGCCGGCGCGAGCTGCTCGGCGGTCGCCACGAAGCACTTGCCCCAGTGCGGACGGGCGCCGAGCGGCAGCAGCGCGGCCTCGATCGCCGGCAGCGCGGCGTACACCCCGGGCCGGTCGCGCACCCACGTGAAGTGGAGCCCGACCGCGTCGCCGGCGTACGCCCCGGACAGCCAGAGGTCGTCGGCGGCGATGGTGCGCACCTCGGAGACCTGGAGCAGGTGCGCGAAGCCGGGCGCGAGCCGGCGCAGCGCGTCGACCGCCTCGGTGCCGCGGGCCCGGGGCAGGAGGTACTCGCTCTGGAGCTCCTCACCGCGGCTCGGCGTGAACTCCAGGCGGAAGTGGGGGAGGCGCTCGTGCCACGGCCCGGGGCGGCCGCCCTGCTCGGTGACGGCCGCGACGTCGGCGCCCGCGAGCATGTGGAGGGTCGTCGCGGCGGGCTCGGCGGCCAGGACGGGTGCCTCGGTGCCGCGGCTCTTCAGCCAGGCCTGGTCGATCCGGCCGTTGGTCCAGCCGGTGAACAGGCTGACGCTGTACGCCGCCCCGGTGAGCTCGTCGAGGTCGACCGCGTCCCAGTCGAGGTCGGTGAACAGGTCCTGGCGGACGTCGTACGCCGGCTCGACGTCGAGGGTGACATGGGTCGTGACCCCGAGGGCGCCGAGCGCGACCACGTGCCCGGCGAAGTCCTCCTCGCCCCTGGCGACCCGGTGCAGCTCACCGTCGGCGCCGACGTGCTCGAGGGCGGCGACGGCGGCGGCCAGCGACCCGGTGTGGTCGCCGGACCCGTGCGTGCCGGTCGCGACCGCGCCGCCGACCGAGATGTGCGGGAGCGAGGCCATCGTCGCGAGCGCGAGCCCGTGCTCGTGGAGGCGGAGCGCGAGGTCGCCGTACCGGACCCCGGCGGCGACGCGGACGGTCGTGTCACCGACGTCGACCGTCGGCGGCAGGTCGAGGGTGGAGACCAGGTCGCCGGTCGTGTCGGCGAGGTCGGTGAACGAGTGCCGGGTTCCGAGGGCCCGGACCCGGCGCGACCCCGCCACGAGCTCCTGGAGCTGCTCGACCGACGTCGGGCGATGGATCCGCGCGGCGGCGTACTCGTGGCTGCCCGCCCAGTTCTTCACGGTCGGGACCTCACGGTGTGACCCGGACGGCGAGCAGGGTGGTGTCGTCGTCCGGCCGGTCGCCCTGGACGGCGAGCAGGCCGTCGATCCACTGGTCGATGTCCACGCCGGGATGGGTGTCGGCCGCGAGCCGGCGGAGGTGGTCCATCCGCTCGGCCATGTCGACGCCGCGCTCCTCCACGAGTCCGTCGGTGTAGACGAGCAGCGTCGTCCCCGGCTCGAGGACGAGGTCGGTCGAGGTCGAGGTGCCCCAGCCGACCCCGAGGAGCGGGCGCGAGACGACACCCACCTCGACCGCGTCACCGTCGCGGACCAGCAGCGGCTGGGGGTGCCCGGCGCCGGCGATCCGCATCCGGCCGGTGGCGGGGTCGAGGACCGCGACGGCGGCCGTCGCGACACGTTGGTCGAGCAGGCCGTCCATCAGCCGGTCGAGACGGTCCAGGCACGCGGCCGGGTCGTGGCCCTCGAACACGTAGGCCCGCAGCGCCGTGCGGATCTGGGTCATCGCCGACGCCGCCGAGACGCCGTGACCCGCGACGTCACCGACCGCGAGCGCGATCCGGCCGTCGGGGAGCTCGAAGGCGTCCCACCAGTCGCCGCCCAGCTGGTAGGTCGTCGCGGGCAGGTAGCGGGCCGCGACCTCGAGGCCCGGGAACGCCGGCGCCCGGTCGAGCACGACGCTGCGCTGGACCGACTCGGCCATCGCGATCTGCTCGCGCGAGCGCATCAGCAGCAGGCCCTGCATGTGCTTGCCGAGGGCGTCGGCCGCGTCCACCTGCCACGGGGTCCACGGCAGGCTGCGTCCGCTCACCACCTGCCGCCACTTCTCGAAGGACTTGCGCGGGCTCAGCCGCACCTCGGGACCCTCCGAGGCCGCGATCAGCTTGTTGGTGGGGTCGCCGCCCCAGTCCACCACCCGCTCCTGCTGCGGCCGCAGCCAGAGCAGCCAGCGGTCCTCCGCGGAGCCGACCCGCATCACACCGGCGACCTCCGGCACGCCGGCGAGGTCGGGGAGCAGCGCGGCGACGTTGTCGGTCTGGGTCGCGTAGCTGAGCGGCGACTCGAGCGCGGCCGCCACCCGCCGCAGCGTCGTCTCGTCGGCGACCGTGCCGCGGACCGTCAGCACGCCGTCGTAGCAGAGCGCCGCGCCCTCGGCGTCCATGAGGGAGAGCAGCTCGGGGTCCTCGATGAGGCTCTCCAGCGGCGACCGGGCTCCGGCCGTGATGCGGGCGGTGATCCCGGCCATCATCGACTGGGTCTCGAGGGCGGCCTCGCGCGCGTCGGCGCGCTCCCGGTCGACGACGACCTGGGACGCGACCTGGCCGAGGAACTCGGCGGCGGCCCGGGCGTCGTGGCTGGGCCGGTGCGGGCCGGAGTAGTGGTGGCACGCGACCAGGCCCCAGAGCCGGTCCTCCACCACGATCGAGACCGACATCGACGCGGTGACGCCCATGTTGGAGAGGTACTCGAGGTGGATCGGGGACACGCTCCGCAGCGTGGCGAACGACAGGTCGAGGGGCGCACCCGTGCCGGGGTCGAAGACCGGGTGCAGCGGCACCGGCTCGTAGCCGGTGTCCGCGATCAGGCGGGTCCAGTTCACCGTGTAGAGGCGGCGCGCCTGGGCGGGGATGTCGGTCGACGGGTAGTGCAGCCCGAGGAACGGGTTCAGGTCGGCCCGCCGCTCCTCGGCGATGACCTCGCCGTTCCACTCGGGGTCGAACCGGTAGACCATTACCCGGTCGAAGGCGGTGATCTCGCGGACCTCGTGGGCCAGGTGTCCGGCGAGCTCGTGGACCGACGCCGCCCCGGCCATCCGCGACATCGCCCCGCGGGCGGTGTGGTACGACAGCGCCGCGCGGTCGGGCGCGGCGAGCGGCTCCAGCTCGATGACCAAGCGGGCGCCGGAGCGGTGCACGTGCACGTCGACCTCAGTCCCCTCGTCGAGGTGGAGCACCAGCGGCGTCTTGGGCAGTCCGGCGGCCTCCCGCTCGATGATCGCCGCGGCCGCGGCCTCGCCGACCACGTCGGCGAGCGGGTGGCCGAGCGCGTCGTCGGGCCCGACGCCGAGCAGCGTCGCCGAGTTCGCAGACGCCATCCGGACCTGGTGGTCGCCGTCGAGGGCCAGCAGGACGCCGTGCGGCTGGATCGCGCCGGGGATGTGGATCGGCTCGCGGTCGCAGGTGGAGAGGTCGACCTCGCCGTACGACGGGGTGTGCGGGGAGCCGGTGGGCTCGCTCACCCGACGGCCGTCAGGGCTGCTCCCGGAACGGGAGGTTCGAGATCGTCAGCACCCGGGCGACGATCGAGCCGGGCGCCGCGACCACGTCGAGGAGGTGGCCGGCGTTGCGGGCGTTCTTCGCCGCGACCGCGAGGACGCCGATGGCCAGGCTGGGGAAGAAGTCCACCGCCGAGAGGTCGACGACGAGGTCGCGGCTGAAGCCGTCGCTGTGCTTCTCCAGGTCGGAGCGGAAGGTCGGGCCGGAGAGCTCGTCCACGGAGCCCGAGACGGTCAGCAACGCAGCCGAGGCGTCGTACGCCGCCGCGTAGGGGGTGTCATCCACCACGACATCGTAAGGGGAGGCCGCCGTCCGTTTCCTCACCCGACAGTGCGGGTAGAGACAGGGGGACGAAGGAGGGCCCGTGCGCCACTCGCCGCTGAGGACCCACCTCGTGGTCTCCGCCCAGAGCCGATCGGCCCGCTCGGCACGCGCTGCGGTCCACGGCCTCTGCGTGGACGCCGAGACCGGTGCCGGCACCGCTGACGTCGCCGCGCTGCTGACGTCGGAGCTGGTGACCAACGCCCACGAGCACGGCGGTGGGCGGGCGGTCCTCGACGCGTTCGTCGACGACCGCTGCGTGCGGGTCGACGTCGCGGACGGTGACGCCACCCTCCCCGGCCCACGGGCCATCGACCTGGAGGCGGAGCGCGGACGCGGCCTGCTGATGGTGGCCGCCTTCGCCTCCCGGTGGGGCGCGCGGCCGACCACGGGCGGGAAGACCGTCTGGTTCGAGCTCGACCTCGCCTGACCCTTCCGCTCCGGTCCGCGCGGACGTACCGTGACCCGTGAGGCGGCAGGGGTGACCGCCGGGGGTGAGGGATGACCGTGGATCTCGGCACGGTCGTTCTCGCGGCGGGCTGTGTGCTGGTCGCGGGGATGGCCGTCTGGTGCGTCGTGCGGGTGCGGCACTGGCGCCGGGTCGCCGAGCGCGCCGGCGAGGGCGGGCGCTGCACGGCGGCCGACCTGGTCCCCGGTGACCTGGTCTTCGTCTGGGCCTACGTCCTCGAGCACGGGGAGTGGAAGCACGGCGTCGTCGCCAAGGTCGAGCACGACGTGCTGGACACCGACCGGGTGCAGCTGGTGCGGATCCTCCTCGCGGAGGGCGCCTCGTTCACCGTGAAGCCGTTCGCCCCCGCCTGGGTCCTCTCGGCGGCGTGACAGACTCGCGACCATGGCAGAGCTCGTCGACCTCCAGACCGTCTCCGTGCAGCAGGACCTCGGCAGCACCCTCGAGGAGTGCGTCCGCAGCCTCGCCACCCTGCTCGACGGCACCGGCCGGCTCTCCGACGTGGACGCCTTCGTCGCCGACGTGCTCGCGCGCGAGGCCAAGGGCTCGACCGCCCTCCCGGGCGGGGTCGCGCTCCCCCACGCCCGGAGCGCCGCCGTCCTCGAGCCCACCGTCGCCGTCGCGTCCCTGCCCACGCCCATCGCCACCGACAACGGCCACGACTTCGACCTGGTCTTCCTGCTCGCCGTACCCGACGACCAGTCCGGCGCCTACCTCCAGCTGCTCCGCACCGTCACCACCGCCGCGGTCAAGCCCGGCTTCCGTGCAGACTGCCGGGCCGCCGACTCCCCCGCGCGCCTCTCGATCCTCGCCGCCGACGCGTTCGCCTGACCCCCTGGAACTCGATCATCCGGCCTGAAACGTGGCCTCCCGGCGAGTCGCCACGAGGACCGGGCTCACATGCGAGCGCGAGGTGCAGCGGAGCGGGCGCCCATCGTGGGTCTTCTGCGCTCTGGCGGCCGCGCCAGCAGTACGACCCGGACGGGTTCTTCACCCAACCGCTGGACTCCTGGTCGCGCAGCGGCCCTCACGCGGCACCGCGTGACGGCGGTGGGGCAGGCGCAATCCAGCGGGCCGCGGCGGTCCGGCGCCCGTCGACTCCTACACTCCGGGTGGTGACGGCAGAACTCGGGCACCATCGCGGTCGGAACGTCGACCTCACGGGAGTGGGGCTGTGCCTGACGGCCGCCGCGGTCTTCCTCGCCCACGGACTCCACGGGCGGCTCGACCGCGACCTCGCGATCTACACCTACGCAGGTCAGTCGGTGGCCGACGGGACGCCGCCGTACCTCGGGGTCTTCAACCGGGCGGGCCCACTCAGCCACCTCGTCCCCGGCGTCGGCATCTGGGTGGGTCGCATCGTCGGCGTCGGAGACGTCGTCAGCGCACGCCTCCTGTTCCTCGTGATCAGCGTCGCCGCCGTCGTCGCCATGTACCGGCTGGCGCGGTCGCTCACCGGATCCACGGCGATCGGGGCTGCCACCGGGCTCACCCTGCTGATGGTGCAGGGGTTCGTCGACTATGCCTCGCGGGGGCCCCGCGAGAAGACCCTCATGGTCCTCCTGCTCATCCTCGCCCTCCACGCCATCGTGCGACGGCGTTGGGGTCTCGCCGGCGCGATGATCGCCCTGGCGACCCTGACGTGGCAGCCGGTGTTCTTCGCCGCAGCGGCCGCGGCGGCGACGGGACTGTTCCTGGAACCGGTCGGCCACCGCCTTCGTGGCCTCGTCCGGGGGGTGGTGGGCGGGCTGATCCCGCTGCTGGGATTCCTGATCTGGTACGCCGCCATCGGCCACCTCAGAGTCTTCCTGGACGGCCTCGTGCTCGTCCACGTCCGGTACACCCGGCAACCGAGCATGCTCACCGGGTTCGGACACCACGTCGACGACCTGCGACAGGCCTACGGGCTGTCGCTCTACGTCTTGGTCGCCGGGCTGCTCACGGTGGTGGTCCGGGGCGTCATCGGCCTCGCACGCGTCGTCGGCAGCCGGGGTGACGGCGGGCGGGAACGCGCGGACGAAGAGGCCGTCGTGCTGTTGGCCGGCGGCGTCGTCGCGGTCGTCTGGACGGTCCGCGCCTACAACGGCTGGCCGGATGCCTTCCTGGCGATCCCGTTCGGCGTCCTCGGTGTCGGTCTGTTGCTGGGCGCCGTCCTGCGCAGGGCATCGACCAGGGTCGTTCTCGCGGTGGTCGCCGCATGGGCGACGCTGTCGGTGCTCCTGGGCACGACGTACGCGGTCTCGCACCGGACGGACGACCTCGCGGAGCAGCGAGCGCGGGCGGTGATGATGATGCGGATCCTGGGTCCGGACGCGACGATGATGTCGATCCAGGCGCCGGCGCCGCTCGTGCTCACCGGCAGGCGCAACCCGATCGTCCACCAGCAGTTCAGCCTGGGGCTCGAGGACTACGTGGACGACGTCTGGCCGGGCGGCCTCGACGGCCTGGTCACCTGGGTCCTCGATCGACGACCCACCGTCCTGGTGGTGGAGTCCGGCTTTCGTCCGAGCTGGGTCCAGGAGGTGATCGACGAGGGCTACGTGCGCGTCGGCACGGACCCGGTCGGTCGCTACGGCTTCTTCGTCTCCGACGAGGTTCCCCAGGACGAGGTGGCGCGCGCGAGGAGGGCCCTGCGCGGGTGAGCCACCCGGCACGTGGCACCATCGGCGCATGGTTCAGCCGGCGACGGTCGCGCCCGTCGAGACCACTCCGCTCTACTCGCTCGTCATCCCCGTCTTCAACTCCGATCCCATCGTCGGTGACACCGTTGATCGCGTCGTGGAGGTCTTCACGCAGGCGGGACTGCGGTTCGAGCTGGTCCTGGTCAACGACGGCAGCTCCGATGACAGCTGGCAGGTCATCTCCTCCCGCGCCCGCGACACGCCGCACGTGCTCGCGATCAACCTGCTGAAGAACTATGGCCAGCACCACGCCAACCTGGCCGGCTTCCGCGCCACGCGCGGCGACTGGGTGATCACGCTCGACGACGACCTGCAGAACCCACCGGAGGAGACCCTCAAGCTCATCGACGCCGCTCACTCCGGCGGGCACGACGTCGTCTTCGGTGAGTTCGAGACCAAGCAGGCCGCGGGCTACCGCCGGCTCGGCAGCAAGATGATCGGCCTGATCAACCGCCGGATCTTCGGGCAGCCGCCCGGGCTCGCGGTGTCGAACTTCCGCATCCTGCGCCGCGACGTCGTCGACCGGATCTGCAACGACAACAACGCCTTTCCCTACATCACGGGGCAGGCGCTGCTCTACAGCAACGAACCCGGCAACGTGCTCGTACGCCACGACGCCCGCACGGTCGGGTCCAGCAACTACAACCTGCTGCGCATCGTGCGACTGGTGCTGACGATCCTGTTCAGCTACTCGCTGTTCCCGCTGCGTCTCGCCGCCGGCCTGGGCTTCGCCGTGGCCGGCCTGGCGATCCTGTTGGGCGGTGGCTTCTTTCTGCGAGGCATCCTCACCGACTCGCGCGTGCCGGGCTGGACGTCGCTCGTCGTCCTGCTGGCCGTGTTCAACGGCTTCCTCATCGCCCTGGTCTCGATGCTGGGTGAGTACCTCGTGCGCATCCTCAACGCGGTGACCGTGCCGCGGTCCTACCACGTCGTCGAGCGCGTGTCGGCCGACGGCACCGGTGACCCCGCCGGCGCGGATGGCGCCCGGTGACGCGGCACCTGGTGGTGGTGGGCGCCCAACGCTGCGGGACGACGTACCTCGCGGACGCACTGGGCGCCCAGCCCGGCGTCGTCCTGGCGACACCGCGGCGGCCGGAGCCCAAGGTCTTCCTCGACGACGAGGTCGTGGCACGGGGAGTCGAGTGGTACGTCGAGACGTGGTTCCCCCACCGGGGCGCCGCCAGGCTGCTGGTGGAGAAGAGCACCAGCTACCTCGACCACCCGGCGTCCGGGGAGCGGATCGAGCGAGTGCTCGGGCGTCCGCTGGTCCTGGCCCAGTTGAGAGACCCCGTGGCCCGCGCCATCTCGCACTGGCGCTTCTCGTCCGAGCACGGCGTGGAGGACCGCCCCCTCGAGTCTGCCTTGATCGACAGCCTGACCGAGGAGCGATCATGGGACCGGTCGCGCTACTCCGCCTCGCCGTTCGCCTATCTCAGCCGCGGTCGGTACGCCGAGGCCCTGATCCCGTGGATGGACCGCTTCGGTGACCGGTTCCGGGTGTTGTTCCTCGACGAGGTCGTCAGTGGGAAGGCCGTGGAGGACCTCTTCGCCTCGCTCGACCTGGGGAAGGCCCGGGTCGTGACCGAGCCGACCAACGTGAGCCCCGGTCCGGCTCCCACGCTCGAGGCCGGTCTGGTCGCCCGGCTCCGTGAGTACTTCGCTCCCAGCGACCAAGCGCTCATCGAGCTCCTCGGGCGCCCGCTGCCCTGGGGCGGGGACCGACAGGAGGAAGCACATGGCTGAGCAGGAGATCCGCTTCAACGTCCCCTCCCTCGAAGGGCGCGAGACAGAGTACGTCGCGGAGGCCATGCGCAGCGGCCACAGCTCGTCAGGGGGTTCGTTCTCGAGCCGAGCCGGCGATGTCATCCGCGAGGAGATCGGCGGTGCGGGCGTCCTCCTCACGACCTCGTGCACCTCGGCGTTGGAGCTCAGCGCGATGGTGCTCGACCTCCAGCCGGGCGACACGGTGATCGTGCCGTCGTTCACCTTCGTGACCACCGCGCTGGCCTTCGTCCGGCAGGGTGCTCGCGTGCTCTTCTGCGACATCGAGCCCGAGACGCTCGCCGCCGATCCGGCCCACGTCGCGGAGCTCATGGACGACACGGTCCGTGCAGTCGTGCTGGTGCACTACGCCGGGATCGCCGGCGACGTGTCCGGCCTCATGGACGTTCTGGCGTCGCGGCCCGAGGTGGCGCTGGTGGAGGATGTCGCCCACGGTCCGTTCGGACGCTGGAAGGATCATCCGCTCGGCAGCCTGGGCCGCCTCTCCACCTTCAGCTTCCACGAGACCAAGAACATCGTCTGTGGCGAGGGCGGGGCGCTCGTCGTGAACGACGCCGCGGACCTCGAGCGGGCGTGGGTGCTCTACGAGAAGGGCACCAACCGCCGCGCGTTCATGGAGGGTCAGGTCGACAAGTACTCCTGGCGGGACATCGGCTCCTCGTTCGGACTGTCCGACACGCTCGCTGCTCACCTCCTCGGCCAGCTCGAGGTGCGCGAGACCATCCAGGCGAAGCGTCGCCACGTCCACGAGAGGTACGTCGACCTGCTCGCGGAGCCGTGCGCGGACCTGGGTGTGCAGCTGCCGGTCGTGCCCGCCGCCAGCGATCCGGCGTACCACCTCTTCCACCTGCTGCTGCCGGATGCGGCCACCCGCAACCGCGTGATGGCGGAGATGCGTGCACAGGGCGTCCAGGCGACGTTCCACTACGTCCCGCTGCACGACTCCGAGGGTGGCCGCAGATTCGCAGCGCGTCCGACCGAGTGTCCGGTGACGACCGACGTCAGCAGCCGACTGCTGCGGCTGCCCTTCCACAACAATCTCACCGACGCGGAGGCCGAGCGGGTCGCGGAGGCGCTGCTCGGCGCGCTGCGGCGCTGAGCCCCCGGGGGTGTCGAGCGCCCAGGGCCTCCTCGACTCCCAACCACACGAGCGCCGCGCCCTGCACGCCCACGAAGAGCCAGGCCACCCCGAGGACTGGCTCGAGCGGCGACACCAGAGCCCAGCAGAGTCCGGCGAGGAAAGCGGTCGTCCACCCGCGCATGAGCGCTGCGTTGCGCCCCTGGGCGACGATCATCACGACGAGCACCAGGTTCGCCATCGCCAGCACCGTGCCGGCGGCGAGCAGGGCGGCGACGTCCGCCCGGAGCACCACGTCGCTGCCGAAGACGAGCGCGACCAGCCAGGGTCCCACCCACCACCCCAGGAGCGCGCCGACGAGGGTGCCGCCGACGGCGAGGACCGCCACGACCACCTTCTCCACCTGTCGCCAGGCGGCCGCACTCCCGTTCAGCCACAGCAGGGTCAGGCGCCCGGTCACCGAGGCCATCATGGCGCTGACGACGGTGTAGGGCGCGCGGAAGAGTGCCAGGCCCGCGAAGAGGGCCGTCACGTCCTGGGGTCGTGCTCCCGACAGCGCCAGGACGACGGGCGCGCCGGTGAGCGCCACCTGCGCGAGAAGCTGCCCCAGCCCGGTCGACCCCACAGCCGCGACCGGGTTACCGGCCTCGCCGGACCCGTTGTCGTCCCACGAGACGAGCGCGCGGCCGTTGGCGACCGCGACGGAGTACCCGGCGACGAGGGCGAGCCCGAACGCCCATGGCTCGGTCCACCCCGCTGCCGCCAGTGCGAGAGCCGCGACACTGCGAACGGCGTTCTCCAGGATCAGGTTGAGGCCGACCGCGGAGAAGCGTCCCCGCCCGGTCAGGTGGCCACGGACGACGCCCAGCAGGCCCGCGCCGAGGGTCACGGCGACCACGAGCGCGGGAAAGGCCGGGCCGCTGGTCCGGAAGAGCCGCTCGCCCCAGACCCAGGAGACCAGCCCGGCGAACACGGCCACGACGGTCACCAGCACGGCCAGCCGGGGCAGGCCGTTCCGCACGGCTCTCTCTCCGCCGGATGCCTTCACGGTGCGGGCGATCCAGTGCTGCAGGGGGAACGTGACCGCCGCGGCGCTGAAGCTCCACCAGGTCCACAGCACCGAGATGGACGCGGCGTCCTCCGGGCCGAGGGCGCGGGCGGCGGTGACGAAGAAGACGTAGGCGAGGATCCCGGCTCCCACGGAGCCGAGGCCGAGCGTGGCGACGGAGCGGCGTCGTACGGCTGACGTCACACACCCCTCCTCGTGGACCGGGTCAGCCTACAGGCGCGCTTCGCCGGCGCTCCTAGACTCCAGCGGGTGAGGAACCTCCTGGTCACCGGCGGCGCCGGCTTCATCGGCTCGAACTTCGTCCGCCACGTCGTCGACCACACCGACGACACGGTCGTCGTGCTCGACAAGATGACCTATGCCGCGAGCCCCGAGGCACTGGCCGACCTCCCCGAGGACCGGGTGCGGACCGTCGTGGGTGATGTCGCCGACGCCGAGGTCGTCGACGAGCTGGTCGCCGGCACCGACGTGGTCGTCCACTTCGCGGCCGAGTCCCACAACGACAACTCCCTGCGCGACCCGTGGCCGTTCGTGCAGACGAACATCGTCGGCACCGCCGTCCTGCTGGAGGCCGTCCGGCGTCACGACGTGCGCCTGCACCACGTGTCGACCGACGAGGTGTACGGCGACCTCGAGCTCGACGAGCGGCGTCGGTTCGAGGAGGGCAGCCCCTATCGGCCGAGCAGCCCCTACTCCGCGTCCAAGGCCGCCGCCGATCACCTGGTGCGGGCGTGGGTGCGGAGCATGGGGGTGCGGGCGACCCTGTCGAACTGCTCCAACAACTACGGCCCGTGGCAGCACATCGAGAAGTTCATCCCGCGGCAGATCACCAACCTCCTGTCGGGGCGTCGGGTCAAGCTCTACGGCGCCGGGCTCAACGTCCGCGACTGGATCCACGTCGACGACCACAGCTCGGCCGTGCTCGCGATCCTCGACCGGGGCGAGATCGGCGAGACCTATCTGATCGGCGTGGAGAACGAGCGGGCCAACACCGAGGTGGTCCGCGCGATCCTGCGGTCCCTGGGGCACGACGAAGACGATTTCGACCGGGTCAGCGACCGCGTGGGGCACGATCTGCGGTACGCCATCGACCCGTCCAAGCTGCGCACGGAGCTCGGCTGGGAGCCGCGCTTCGCCGACTTCGATGCCGGCCTGCGCGACACGATCACCTGGTACGCCGACCACCGAGCGTGGTGGGCGCCGGACAAGCAGCGGGTGGAATCGGCGTACGCCGAGACCGGACAGTAGGGCCGAGCCGCCCCGGACCGCCTGTGCCAAGGTGACCCCATGCGAGGCATCATCCTGGCGGGTGGCTCCGGCACCCGGCTGCAGCCGATCACGCTGGCGCTCAGCAAGCAACTCATGCCGGTCTACGACAAGCCGATGATCTACTACCCGCTCACCACGCTGATGTTGGCGCAGATCCGGGAGATCCAGATCATCACGACACCGTACGACCAGGGCGCCTTCCAGCACCTGCTGGGCGACGGCAGCCAGTTCGGCCTGGACATCTCGTGGAGGGTGCAGGAGGAGCCCCAGGGCCTGGCGCAGGCGTTCCACATCTGCGCGGACCACGTCCGCGGACATTCCTGCGCGCTGGTGCTCGGTGACAACATCTTCTACGGCGCCGGGATGGGTCTGGCTCTCAACCGCTTCCGCACGATCGACGGCGCGCTGATCTTCGGCTACCGCGTCGCCGACCCGCGCGGCTACGGCGTCGTGGAGATGGGTGACGACGGGATCGCCGTATCCCTGGAGGAGAAGCCTCAGCGCCCGAGATCCCGGCTCGCCGTGCCCGGTCTGTACTTCTACGGCCCGGACGTCGTCGACCGAGCCGCCGACCTCCAGCCCGGTGCGCGCGGCGAGTTGGAGATCACCGACCTCAACCGCCGCTACCTGGAGGAGGGGCGGCTGCGCGTGGAGATCCTTCCCCGCGGAACCGCCTGGCTCGACACCGGCACCTTCGACTCGCTCAATGACGCCAGCAACTTCGTCCGGACGATCGAGGTGCGCCAAGGTGCCAAGATCGGGTCGCCGGAGGAGGTCGCCTGGCGGCAGGGCTGGCTGAGTGACGACGCGCTGCGGGCTCGGGCGGAGACGCTGACCGCGAGCGGCTACGGCCAGTATCTTCTGAGCCTGCTCGAGTTGTCCGACGAGCCCACCGACGCTTCGCTCGTCGATCCGATCGGCTGACCGCATCAGCACCTCGCACCGCATCTCGCCTTGCTTCGTGCGACTGGTCGAAGCCGACTCGCGCACTTGTCGGAGTCCGGGCGGCCCACCGCTCCGATGCGGGTCGCGCTTCGGCGGCGGTGATCGGTGTGGTGCTTGGTGGCGAGTCGGTGGGTCATGGCCTCCTCGGTCCGGACCTCGGCCGGGAGCGCAGTCGGGTCCCGAGGTCATCCTGGGCGCGCGGTGACGAGCCCGCGGGACCCGCCAGGGTCCCGGACGTGCGGGATGGCGCGGACGATGGTTGCGCCGAAGCGCCGCCTCGGGACCGTGGCTCGCGTCGACTTGCCCCAGGAACGACGAGGACCGGGCGACCAGTCCCCTGGTCACCCGGTCCTCGGGCCCGGGAGATCTCCCGGGTTGCGGTGCGCGAGGGGGGAGTTGAACCCCCACGTCCTTTCGGACACACGGACCTGAACCGTGCGCGTCTGCCTATTCCGCCACTCGCGCGTGAAGCGGGCCAAGGCTATCCCAGCGCGTCGGTCTGGCCCAAACCGGGGCGCCAGCCCTGTCCCCCGTTACGATCGACGCAACCCGGCGGTGCCGGGCTGCTCTGCTTGCCGTGACGAGGTCGAGAGTCGGGGGACCTCCTCGTCCGGTTTGACCGGCCCGCCAGCGGGCACGACCACCGGGACTGCGGAAGGAGCGGTAGTGGGCGGACTCCAACGCCTCGAGCACAGGCTCGAGCAGATGATCTCGGGCGCCTTCGCCAAGGCCTTCCGCTCCGCGGTCCAGCCCGTGGAGATCTCGGCCGCGCTCCAGCGCGAGTGCGACAACAACGCCCAGATCCTCTCCCGCGACCGCCGCCTGGTGCCCAACGACTTCCACGTCGAGCTCGCGGCGACCGACCTGGAGCGGCTCTCGGCGTACAACGCCGCGCTGGCCGACGAGATGTCGCAGCAGCTCCGGGCGCACGCGGACCAGCAGGGCTACGCCTTCCCCGGACCGATCTCGATCGCGTTCGAGCCGGCCGAGGACCTGACGACCGGCCGGTTCCGGATCCGCAGCCGCGCCCAGGCCAAGGTCACCAGCCAGGCCACCCAGACCCAGGTGGGCCGCGCGCGGGCGGTGCTCGAGGTCAACGGCACGCGGCACCCCCTGCAGCCGCCGGGCCTGGTCATCGGGCGCGGCACCGAGGCCGACGTCCGGATCAACGATCCCGGCGTCAGCCGCCGGCACGTGGAGTTCGTGGTCGAGGGCGGCGGCAACGACCTGCGGATCAAGGTCGTCGACCTGGGCTCGACCAACGGCATGCTCGTCGACGGCCACCGGATCTCCTCCACGGGCCTCCGCGACGGGTCCCAGGTGAAGATCGGCAACACCACGATGACCGTCCGGGTCCTCGAGGAGGGCTGAGCTTGTCCGAGCTGACGCTGTTCCTCATCCGGATCGCCTACCTGGCGATCCTCTGGATCTTCGTGCTCTCGGCGATCTCGGTGATCCGCTCCGACATGTTCGGCGCCCGCGTCCCGGAGGCGGCCCGCGGCGGCGGGGCCCGCACCGGCAAGGCGCCCAAGCCCGCCAAGCAGCCCAGCAAGCGGCAAGGGCGCGCCGACCCACGTGATCGTCACCGCCGGGTCGAACGTCGGCGAGCGCGCCGAGCTCGACCGGGCCCCCGTCCTCATCGGCCGTGGCTCCGACGCCGCGATCCGGCTCGACGACGACTACGTCTCCACCCGGCACGCGCGGATCGCGGCCTCCGGCGACCAGTGGTTCGTCGAGGACCTCGGCTCGACCAACGGCACCTACGTCGGGACCGTGCGCATCACCCAGCCGACCACGATCAGCCTCGGCACCCAGGTCCGCATCGGGAAGACGGTCCTGGAGCTCAGGAAGTAAGCCGGGATGACCGCGACCCCCGAGGGGACTCCCGCACCCGGAGCCGAGGCCGGATCGAGCCTGCGGCTGCGGTTCGCCGCCGTCTCCGACGTCGGCCGGGTCCGCAAGGACAACCAGGACTCCGGGTACGCCGGCCCGTGGCTGGTCGCCGTCTGCGACGGCGTCGGCGGCGCGGCGCGCGGTGACGTCGCCTCGGCGACCGCGATCTCCCAGCTGCGCAAGCTCGACGTACCGCCCACCGACGACCCCGACCACGACCTGCTCGCCCGGGTCGCGGGGGCACTGCACCGGGCACACGACCGGATCGGCGAGCTCGTCGACGAGGACCCGGCCCTGAACGGCACCAGCACCACGGCGACCGTCGCCCTCTTCGACGGCGCGCGGGCCGGCATCGGGCACGTCGGCGACAGCCGCGGGTACCTCTTCCGCGACGGCGAGATCAGCCAGATCACGTCCGACCACACGTTCGTCCAGACGCTGATCGACGAGGGCCGGATCACCGAGGAGGAGGCACGGGTCCACCCGCACCGCAACCTGATCCTCAAGGCGCTCGACGGCGTGCACGAGGCGGAGCCCGACCTCTTCGTCCTCGAGCTCACCCCCGGGGACCGGCTGCTGCTCTGCAGCGACGGTGCCAGCGGCGTGCTCACGGACGGCCGGCTGGCCGACATCCTGTCCGGCGGCAGCGCCGAGTACGCCGCCACCGAGCTGGTCCGCGCGAGCCTCGAGGCCGGCAGCAGCGACAACGTCACCTGCCTGGTCGCCGACGTGGTCGCCGACGACGGCAGCCCGCTGGACGAGCCGCTCGTCGTCGGGGCCGCCGCCGAGCGCCGGCCGGTCAGCACCCGCGGGCGCGCCGGCATGGGCGGCCTGTTCCGCGGCCACCGCTCCGGCGACACCGGCGAGCTCGAGCCGGTGCAGGCCGACATCCCCGACGACCTGCCCGGCTACGCGATCACCGCCGACCCGATCGACCCCGAGGCCGCGCGGTACGCGCCGCGGCCCCCGCGGCGGTTCGTCTGGCTGAAGCGGCTGCTCGCCCTCGTGCTCGTCGTGGGGGTCGTCTGGGTGGCCCTGGCCTGGGCGTACTCCTGGAGCCAGGACCAGTTCTACGTCGGCGAGCAGGACGGCGTGGTCGTCATCTTCCGCGGCATCAACACCGAGCTGGCCGGGCTGGCGCTCTCCGAGCCCTACGAGACCACCGACGTCCAGGTCGAGAAGCTCAGCCAGATCGAGTCCGACCGCGTCGGCGAGGGCATCGCCTACGACAACCTCGACGACGCCCGCGCCAAGGTCCAGGACCTCGCCTCCCACCAGGAGCCCGACCCGGGGACGGCCTCGTGATGGCGCAGCAGAGCACGCTGATGGGCTTCGTGCACCGGCGCCGCCGCGGCGCCGAGCTGTTCCTGCTGGTGCTCTCGCTGCTGGTCGGCATCGGCGCGTACGTCGCGGTCGGCCTCGGCGTGAACCAGGAGGTCCCCGCCAACCTGTTCGGGTACGGCGGGTGGCTGGCCGCTCTGCTGATCGGGTCGCACCTGGTGATCCGGGTCGTCGCGCCGTACGCCGACCCGGTGCTGCTGCCGGTCGTCGGCGCGCTGAACGGCCTCGGCCTCGCGGTGATCCACCGCCTCGACCTCGCGGCGGAGGCGGCCGACCGCCCGCACGCGTTCGCCCAGCAGCAGCTGATCTGGATGACCGTCGGCGTACTGCTGTTCGCGTTCACGCTGGTGATGCTGCGCGACCACCGGGTGCTCCAGCGCTTCACCTACACCAGCGGGCTGGCCGCGATCGTGCTGCTGCTGCTGCCGATGCTCCCCGGCATCGGGCGGACCATCAACGGCGCGCGCATCTGGGTCCACCTCGGGCCGTTCAGCCTCCAGCCCGGCGAGATCGCCAAGGTGCTGCTGGTGATCGCGTTCGCCGGCTACCTCGTGCTGCACCGCGACGCGCTCGCGCTGGCCGGCCGCCGGGTGCTGTTCGTGGACCTGCCCCGCGGCCGCGACCTCGGCCCGATCCTCGCCATGTGGCTGGTCAGCCTCGGCATCCTGGTCTTCCAGCAGGACCTCGGCTCCAGCCTGCTGTTCTTCGGCCTCTTCCTGGTGATGCTGTACGTCGCGACCGAGCGGCCGGGGTGGCTCGTGGTCGGTGGCGTGCTGTTCGTGGCCGGCGCGGCCGCGGCGTACGCCCTGATCCCGCACGTGCGGATCCGCTTCGACATCTGGCTGCACCCCTTCGACTACTACTCCGCCGAGCAGGGCGGCCAGAGCTACCAGCCGGTCGAGGCGCTGTTCGGCATGGGGTGGGGCGGCCTGATCGGCCGCGGCTTCGGTGACGGCGACCCGTTCCGCGTGCCGTACGCGAACTCCGACTTCATCCTCGCCGCGATCGGCGAGGAGCTCGGGCTGACCGCCGTCATCGCGGTCATCATGCTGTACGGCCTGATCGTCGAACGGGCGCTGCGCACGGCGCTGATCTGCCGCGACGGCTTCGGGAAGCTGCTGGCGACCGGCCTCGGCACGGCGTTCGCGCTCCAGGTGTTCGTGGTCGTCGGCGGCGTCACCGGACTGATCCCGCTCACCGGCCTCACCACGCCGTTCCTGTCGTACGGCGGCTCGTCGCTCATCGCGAACTGGGTGATCATCGCGCTGCTGCTGCGCATCTCCGACCAGGCGCGGCGCCCGGTCCCGCAGCTCTCCGACGACACCACCGCCATCGACTCAGACGCCACTCAGGTGGTGAAGCTGTGATGAGCGACGTGATGCCGCGATGAACAAGCCGATCCGCACCATCTCGATCTTCTGCCTCCTGCTGTTCCTGGCGCTGATGGTCAACGCGACCTACCTCCAGTACTGGAAGGCGGGCAAGCTCAACGACGACCCGCGCAACCGGCGGGTGCTGGTGGCGTCGTACTCCCGCGAGCGCGGGGCGATCCAGGTCGGCCGGAGCGCGGTCGCGCAGAGCAAGCCGTCCGACGACGAGTACAAGTTCCAGCGGTCCTACCCGAAGCCGCTGGAGTACGCCCCGATCACCGGCTGGTTCTCCTACTACAGCTCCACCGGCATCGAGCGCACCCAGAACGACGTGCTCTCCGGCGACGACTCGCGGCTGTTCGTCACCAAGCTGGTGGACCTGCTCAGCAACAACCCGCCGAAGGGCGGCAACGTGCTGCTCACGGTCGACCCGAAGGCGCAGGACGCGGCGTACAACGGGCTCAAGGGGCTCGGCCCGAACGTCCAGGGCGCCGTGGTCGCCCTCGAGCCGAACACCGGCAAGGTGCTGGCGATGGTCTCGCTGCCGACCTACGACCCCAACAAGCTCGCCTCGCACGACCTCACGCAGGTCACCCAGCAGTTCAAGACGCTGAACGCCGACCCGACCCAGCCGCTGCTGAACCGGGCCATCCAGACCCGGCTCCCCCCGGGCTCGACGTTCAAGGTCGTCACCGCGGCGGCGGCCATCGACAAGGGTCTGTACACCGCCGAGGACTCGGTGCCCGGCGGCGTGACCTACCAGCTCCCGCTGACGCACGGGCCCACCGGCCTGATCGACAACGAGGGCCGCTCCTGCGGCGCGAACGGCTCGAAGATCCCGTTCACGCAGGCGATGGAGCAGTCCTGCAACACCTCGTTCGCCCAGATCGCCGGGCAGGTCGGCGCCGACGACATGGCCAAGACCGCGGAGGGCTTCGGCTTCAACAGCCACTACTTCGACGACCTGACGCCGCAGGCCGAGTCGGTGTTCCCGACCGAGATCGACGAGGCCCAGCTGGGACAGACCGGCTTCGGCCAGTTCGACGTCTCGGCCACGCCCCTGCAGATGGCGATGGTCGCCGCCGGGCTCGCGAACGGCGGCACCGTGATGCGGCCCTACCTCGTCGACGAGGAGCTCTCCGCCGACCTCGACGTGCTCGACAAGACCGACCCCCAGGAGCTCTCGAAGGCGGTGTCGTCGACGACGGCCAGCGAGGTCACCAAGCTGATGGTCTCGACGGTCCAGAACGGCACCGCGTCGCCGGCCGCGATCCCCGGCATCGACGTCGCCGGCAAGACCGGGACCGCCCAGACCGGGCAGACCGACAAGTCGCCGTACGCGTGGTTCATCTCCTTCGCACCCGCCGAGAACCCCCAGGTCGCGGTGGCCGTGATGATCCAGAACGCCGACATCCCCCGCGACGAGATCGCGGGCGGCCTGCTCGGCGGCCCGATCGCGAAGGCCGTGATGGAGGCGGTGATCAAGTGACGGAGACACCCGGCGCACCTCCGACGTACGCCGACGACGCCCAGCGGTACCGCCTCGACGCCCGGATCGCGACCGGCGGCATGGGCGAGGTGTGGCGCGCGACGGACACCAACCTGGGCCGCGAGGTGGCGGTCAAGGTCCTCAAGAACGAGTACGCCGACGACCCGTCGTTCCGGGCCCGCTTCGAGGTCGAGGCCCAGCACGCCGGCTCGTTGCACCACCCGAACATCGCCACGGTCTACGACTACGGATCGGGCGGCGGCCGGCCGTTCCTGGTGATGGAGCTGGTCGACGGGCAGCCGCTCTCCGCGGTGCTGCGCCCCGACACCCCGATGGACCCGGACGCCGTCCGCGAGCTGCTCACCCAGGCCGCCGACGGGCTGGGCGCGGCGCACGCCGCCGGGATCGTGCACCGCGACGTGAAGCCCGCGAACCTCCTCGTCACCCCGGACCGCCGGGTCAAGGTCACCGACTTCGGCATCGCGCGCGCGGCCGAGGGGCTGGGCCTGACGCAGACCGGCGAGGTGATGGGGACCCCGCAGTACCTCTCGCCCGAGCAGGCCCAGGGCCAGACCGCGACGCCGGCGTCTGACGTGTACTCCCTCGGCGTCGTCGCGTTCGAGTGCCTCGCGGGCCACCGGCCGTTCCAGGCCGACACCGCCGTGGCGACCGCCCTCGCGCACCTGCGGGAGCCGGTGCCGGAGCTGCCCGAGACGGTGCCGGGCGACCTGGCCGCCGTCGTACGCCGGTCGATGGCGAAGCTGCCCCAGGACCGGTTCGCCGACGGGGCGGCCTTCGCCGCCGCTCTCCGGGACCCGCACACCGCGGTCACCCAGGCGGCCGCCCCGCCACCCGCGAGCGAGACGATGGTGATGGCACCGGTCGTCCCGGGCCCGACCGCGGGGCACCTGCCCGAGGACGACGAGCGGGTGCGGCACCGGAGCGCGCTCTGGCCGGTGCTCGCCGTCCTCGCCCTGGTGGTGGTCGTCATCCTGGCGGTCGTGCTCATCGCCCAGGCGATGGACGACGAGGCGCCCACCGACGAGCCCACGCACTCCCCGACCGCGTCGCACCCGAAGTCCGACACGACGCCCACCTCGGAGCCGACGACCACGTCGCCGACGCCGACCTCCACCCCCACACCCACCCCGACCCCGTCGGACACGCCGACGCCCACGCCGACCGAGTCGGACACGCCCACGCCCACGCCCACGCCTACGCCCACGCCGAGCGACACCTCGACCCCGTCGGACACCGCGACGACGTCCAGTGCGTCACCGGCGGCCGTCGAACCCTCCGCCACCTCGAGCAGTCAGGCAAAGGACACCCCTCGATGAGCAACCAAGAGCCGCACCTGATCGGTGGGCGCTACGAGCTCGGAGAGCTCCTGGGACGCGGCGGCATGGCCGAGGTGCGCAAGGGCACCGACACCCGGCTCGGTCGGGTCGTGGCGGTCAAGCGGCTGCGCACCGACCTGGCCAGCGACGCGACGTTCCAGGCGCGGTTCCGCCGCGAGGCGCAGTCCGCGGCCTCGTTGAACCACCCCGCGATCGTCGCGGTCTACGACACCGGCGAGGAGCCGGCGGCCGACGGGTCCGGCGTCTCCCAGCCCTACATCGTGATGGAGTACGTCGCGGGTCGCACCCTGCGCGACATCCTCCGCGAGGGCCGCAAGATCCTGCCCGAGCGTGCCCTCGAGATCACCAGCGGCGTGCTGTCCGCGCTGGACTACAGCCACCGCGCCGGGATCATCCACCGCGACATCAAGCCCGGCAACGTGATGCTCACGCCGACCGGCGACGTGAAGGTGATGGACTTCGGCATCGCCCGCGCGATCAGCGACGCCTCGTCGACGATGACGCAGACCGCAGCCGTGGTCGGCACCGCGCAGTACCTCTCCCCCGAGCAGGCCCGGGGCGAGACCGTCGACTCGCGCTCCGACGTCTACTCCGCCGGCTGCCTGCTCTACGAGCTCCTCACCGGGCGGCCGCCGTTCGTCGGCGACAGCCCGGTCGCGGTCGCCTACCAGCACGTCCGCGAGCCCGCCGTGCCCCCGTCGGACCACGACACCGACCTCCCGCCCGAGATCGACGCGGTCGTGATGAAGGCCCTCGCGAAGCGGGTCGAGGACCGCTACCAGTCGGCCGCCGCCATGCGCAGCGACATCGAGCGCTACCTCGCCGGGCGGCCCGTGCAGGCACCGATCCCGCCGCCGGTGCCGCCGACCACGCCCTCCTACCCGACCGCGGCGACCGCCGTCGTCCCCGCCGCCCCGATCGACGAGGACGACGACAACCGCGGGCGCACGGGACTGCTGATCGCCCTCGGGCTGCTGCTCATCGTGCTGATCGCGGGCGCGGCGTACCTGATGCCCCGGCTCTTCGAGTCGGCGCCGGAGCAGGTGCCGACGCCCAACGTGACCGGCAAGTCGGAGAACCAGGCGCGCTCCCTGATCGGCGACGCCGGGCTCGCGGTCGGCAACATCGACCGCGAGAACAGCGACACCGTCCCGGCCGGCAAGGTGATCAGCCAGGACCCGGACGCCGACGAGTACGTCGATCCGGACACCGCCGTCGACCTGGTGGTCTCGCTCGGGAAGCCCGAGGTGCAGGTGCCGTTCGTGGTGGACATGACCAAGGAGGAGGCGAAGGCGCACCTCGAGCAGGCGGGCCTGGTCGTCCGCCTCCAGGAGGAGGACTCCGACGAGGACGCCGGCATCGTGATCCGCACCGAGCCCTCGCAGGGCGAGACGGTGGCGGACGGCACGACGGTCACGGTCTTCTACTCCGACGGTCCGGAGCAGATCCCGGACGTCGTCGGGCTGATGCAGCCGGAGGCGAAGAACAAGATCCGCAACGCCGGCTTCCAGGTCGAGGTCATCGAGAACCCGAACACGACCGAACCGGCCGGCACGGTGCTCAGCCAGTCGCCTCGGGGCGGCCAGACCGCCGACCAGGGGACGACGGTGACGATCGTGGTGTCGAGCTTCGAGCCGTCGGAGTCGCCGTCCCCGAGCGAGACCCCGTCGTCACCGACCGAGAGCCCCAGCGTGCTGCTGCCGGGTGACGGGCACCGGGTCAGCCCGCCGTCCCACCATCGAGCGGTACGGCGAAACTGAGGTCCAGCAGCCCGTCGTACGCCGGCGCGCTGACGGTCGGCTCGAGCTGGAGGTCCCAGCCGACCGAGATCGCGGGGTCGGCGGCCTGCTCGCGGTAGGCCTGCAGGTAGGAGTCGTCCTCGATCGCCATCAGCAGCGACCCCTGGTCGCCGACCGCCTGGATCTCGTAGGGCTGCGGGTACGGCACGCCTTGCAGCTGGACGGCGTTGCCCTCGCACTTGATGCCGGTGGTCGACACGATCCGCTGGCCCTCGACCGTGACGGCGGTGGCACCACCCTTCCAGAGCGCGTTCACCACGGCCTGGATGTCCTGCTGGTGCACCAGCAGCAGGTTGACGTTGCCGGTGGTCGAGTTGATGACGTCCTCGGGCGCGTCCGAGAGGGTGACCGTGAGGCCCGGGCCGCTGCGCGGCTCGAGGCCGGCGGGGTCCTTGAGCTCGGTGACCCGCCGGTGGAGCCGGTTGACCTCGCGGTCGCTCATGCCGGCGCTCAGCGACTGCACCTGCGCGTCGAGGTCGGAGACCTGCCGCTTGAGCCCGTCGTACTGGTCGGACTCGTCCTTCACCAGCGACGCGAGGTCGGTGTAGCGCCCCGGGCGCAGGTCGGTGCCGTCGCTGTTCGCGGCGCTCACGACGAAGAGGCCGCCGCACAGCAGCACGACCACCGGCGTACCGATCCGCCAGACGCCCCGCGGACGGCGCGGCTGTGCGGGGATGAAGCGACGGCGCCGATGCCCGGAGTCCGCCGACTCCGGGGGCTGCACGTGGGATCCTCCGGTCACGACGACTAAGGTAACCCGGAGTCCTCGACCCACCATGATCCAGGAGCACCCGTGGCCAAGGCCAAGCTCGACCCCCTCGCCCCCGCCCGGGGCCCGATCCTCACGCCGCGCTTCGTGGTCGCCATCGTGCTGATGGTGCTGGGCGTCGCCTGGATCGCCTACTACTACATCGCGGTGCGCGTCGACCCGACCGCGTTCCCGGCGCCCGACCCGGGCAGCCCGACGTTCATGGCCGACCTCGGCAACTGGAACTACCTGATCGGCTTCGGCCTGCTGCTCGTCGGGCTCGCGCTCACCGCGCACCCCTCGACCCCGCTCGGCCGCGGCCGCGGCGTCGTGGTCGGGATGCTCGGGTGCTTCCTCGTCGGGCTGCTGTGGATCTGCACGTACTACGTGTTCAGCAACAACATCTCCGACATCCCGGTCTTCAACGACCTCGGGCAGAAGAACCTGGTCGTCGGCATCGGCTTCATGGCCGTCGGCTTCACCTTCGCCACCCGGTGGGAGTGAGACCCGCCCTTCCGCCTCGTCGAACGCCGGTCACCCCTCGGGTGGCCGGCGTTCTGCACAGCTGGGGATATCCCTGTGCAGAACTACATGCATGTAGTTCTCCACAGGAGATTCCACAGCTGTGCACTTCCGGCGGTCGCGCTGCCCGGCGTACTGCCCGGGCACTTCGTACGCTTGGCGGGCGTTGCAATGCCCCATAACCGACGGGATCCCCGGCTCACCGGGGATCCATCCCCGCCCTCAGCACCTGTGCACTTCCGGCGGTCTCGCTGCCCGGCGTACTGCCCGGGCACTTCGTACGCTTGGCGGGCGTTGCAATGCCCCATAACCGACGGGATCCCCGGCTCACCGGGGATCCATCCCGGCCCTCAGCTGAGCGCGGCGGTGCGCAGCACGATCGCCAGCACGATCAGCGCGCCGACGGCGACCAACCCGGACACCTGGAACGCGGTACGGCGGGGTCCGCGGGGGGCGTAGACCAGGATCCCGGCGATCACGATGCCCCCGGCGAAGCCGCCGAGGTGGCCCTGCCAGGAGATGCCGCTGACGCTGATCGTCAGGAAGAAGTTGATGCCGATCCAGACGAGGATGCCCTGCACGTTCGCGCGCAGCTTCAGCGCGACGACGAGCAGCGCGCCCATCAGGCCGAAGATCGCGCCGGAGGCCCCCACCGTCGCCTGGTACTCCGGAGCCGCCCAGTAGACCAGCGCGGACCCCGCCAGTCCGGAGAGCAGGTACAGCGCGAGGAACCGCGCGCGGCCGATCACCATCTCGAGCTGGGGGCCGAGGATGTAGAGGGCGAACATGTTGAACGCGATGTGCAGCAGGGCGACGTGGGTGAACGTGCTGGTGAGCAGCTGCCAGTAGGCGCCGTCCGACACCCCCGGGGCCCAGGTGGCACCGTGGGCCACGCAGGTGGCCTCGTCGGCACGGACGCTCATCAGCCCGTTCCCGAGGTCGCAGTAGCCCTTGGCGCGCAGCTCGAACAGGCGCAGCAGCCGGCTCGTGCTGCCGCCGGTCGCGACGATCGCCAGCCAGACGGCGGCGTTGATGCCGATCAGGACGAACGACGTGATGGCGGCGTTCGTGGGCCGCAGCCCGCCGAAGGCGGTGCGGCCGGCCCGGGTGGCGCGCTTGCCCTCGGCGACGCACTCGGGGCACTGGAAGCCGACCGAGGCGTCCCGCATGCAGTCCGGGCAGATCGACCGGTTGCAGCGCTGGCAGCGGATGTGTGACTCCCGGCCGGGGTGCCGGTAGCAGGTCGGCACCCCGGTCTCGGGGGTCGGCGGCTGCGCCAAGGTCAGCCGCGGACGATCTGGACGGACTCGATGACGACCGGCTCGGCCGGCCGGTCGCCCGGCCCGGTCGGGGTCGTCGCGATCGCGTCCACGACGTCGCGCGAGGCCTGGTCGGCGACCTCTCCGAAGATGGTGTGCTTGAAGTTCAGCCACGGGGTGGCGCCCACGGTGACGAAGAACTGCGAGCCGTTGGTGCCCGGGCCGGCGTTCGCCATGGCCAGCAGGTACGGCTTGTCGAAGGTCAGCTCCGGGTGGGGCTCGTCCTTGAACGTGTAGCCGGGACCGCCGGTGCCGGTGCCGAGCGGGCAGCCGCCCTGGATCATGAAGCCCGAGATGACCCGGTGGAAGGTGAGGCCGTCGTAGAACGGTCCGGTGCTGCCGTTGCCGGCGTCGTACGGCTTGGTGCCCTCGGCGAGACCGGTGAAGTTCGCGACGGTCTCGGGGGCGTGGTCGGGGAACAGGTTCAGCGTGATGTCGCCCCGGTTGGTCTTGAGAACGGCCTGGTCAGCCATGAGTGCCTCTCGCATCTGGTGGGTACACCCTGGGCGTACCTCGGGCAATGTGCGTCCCTGATCCTCGCACGGCCCGCCAAGCGGACCACGTGGTGGCCGGACGGCGGTTGGCTCCCGGGTGTCATGATCGAATGACAAGACACGACGAGAGGAAGTGCCGACGATGGGTTCGCGCAAGAACAAGTCCCTCCTCGACCAGGCGACCGACACCGTCTCCCAGTACGCCGAGCAGGTGAAGCCGCAGCTGGAGTCCGCTGTCGCCACCGCCAAGGAGAAGGCGGGCCCGGCGCTCGCCGACGCGAAGGCCAAGGCCGGCCCGGCGCTCGCCGACGCCAAGGCCAAGGCCGCGCCCGTGATCGCGGACGCCCGCGCGAAGGCCGCACCGGTCGTGGCGTCAGGAGCGGCGATCGCCGCGGAGAAGATCGCCGCTGGCGCGAGCATCGCCGCCGAGAAGGCGGCCGCCGGCGCCCAGGCCGCCGCCGAGAAGGTCGACGCCGTTGCCACGACCAAGGAGAAGAAGGGCGGCAAGCTGAAGAAGCTGCTCATCTTCACCGGCATCGCCGCCGCCGCTGCGTTCCTCGTCAAGAAGCTGCAGGGCAGGGGCCAGAGCGACAACTGGCAGTCGTCGTACACGCCGACGCCCGCGCCGCGCCCGGCGCCGGAGAAGGACACCGGCGGTGCGTCGCCCGACGAGGCGATCGCCGACTCGGCCGAGGCGCCGCACCCGGTGACCACGCCGGACGACCCGGCCGACGTCGTGGACGTCGACGACCAGAAGTAGCGCGAGCGAGGGCTAGGGGCGGTTCTCGGCGATCCAGTCGTCGATCCGCTCCCACCACCCGAACAGCCACTCGATCCGCGCGTCGCGGCCGGCCGGGATCTCGGCCCGCGGCACCTGCCACCAGCGCATCACGACGCGCTTGTCCATCGGCAGCTCGCGCCAGATGTCGCCGACCGTGACGAGGTGGTCGAGGCCGGTGTGCGCGACGAGCACGACGTCCGCCTCCGGCGCGGCGTCCAGCGCCGCGAGGAGGCCGCCGGGCCGCGGTGGGAGCACATGGACCATCCGCTCGGCCCGCTGGGCCATCCGCTCGAGGCCCAGACGGCGGAGCCGGTCGATCGCCTTCTGGCGGCGGCGCGGGGTGAAGTTGCCGCCCTCGGGGAAGATCACGAACGCGTCGTTCCCGTCCAGACCGGTGGCCAGCGAGGCGATCTGGTCCTCGAGCCGGTCGCCGTGACCCGGGTCGGGGGTGATGAAGCGGGCGGGGATCCGGTTCAGCAGAACGTCGATGGCCGGGTCCCAGGCGAGGGTGTCCTTGAGGACGACGCGGGGCTCGCGGTCGTACCACGCCATCAGCGTGTGGATCAGCACGAACGAGTCACCGGGCCCGGCGTGCCGGCAGCAGACCAGGATCGGGCGCCCGGGGTACGCCGCGGGCGTCGGGCCCTCGGTCTCGATGCTCAGCCGGAGCACCCGCCGGGCCTCGCGGAAGAACACCCACATCGTGCCCTGCACCAGGTCGTAGTGGATGCCCTCGAAGTACGGCGTGCGCAGCCGCCACCCGAACCCCGACGCGATCCACAGCCCGAGCATCACCGGCAGCAGCAGCGCCTCGCAGGTGAGGTAGACGATCGCGACCCACATGATGCGCAGCGGGCGCAGCCGCCCGGGCAGGACGGGCGAGAGCGCTGCCGCGCCGATCACCCAGAGCGGCAGCGTCACCCACAGCAGCACGGTGAGCCCGACGACCAGCGGCGCGATCACCAGCCGTCGCAGGGCCCACCTCATGTGTGCTGGTCCAGGTACGCGACGGAGGCGGCGTACGTCTCGTCGATCCGCTGCTGGACGCCGGAGAAGTCCCTGCTCCCCATGAGGCTGTCGTCCTTGCCCGAGGTCCCGCGGGCCGGCAGCACGTGCGCCTCCACGCTCGCGGGCAGCTCCTCGAGCTCGCGGTTGAAGCGGTGCCGGCGGGCGATCTCGAACGACACCCGCGCCACCTCCCACGGCCGGCGTGGCACGGTGAGCGGACGGTCGATGCGGCCGACCTGGAGCACGAACACCCGCGTCGCACCGAGCTGGACCGCGCGGCCGAGCGGGATGGAGTTCACGATGCCGCCGTCGAGATAGTGCTCGCCGTCGACCTGCGCGGGCGGCAGCAGTCCGGGTACGGCGGCGCTCGCGACGACCGCCGGCACCACCGGCCCGCTGTCGAACCAGTGCTCCGCCGCCCGCTCGATGCTGGCCGCGCAGACCTGGAACCGCACCGGCAGCTCCTCGAACGTGATCCCGCCGAACTCGTCGTCGAGCGCCTGGCGCAGCGGCTTGGAGGACCAGAGGTGGGTGCCGGTGGCCATCGCCCGCCGGACGGTCCGCAGCGCGGAGTCGCCGTACACCTGCGGGCCCTGTGCCTGGCCGACGCCCCGCCAGAGCTCGGTCAGCTTGTCGATCACCGAGATCCGGGGCTCGCGGGCGACCATCGCGCCGTTGAGCGCACCGACGCTGGTGCCGAGTACCACGTCGGGGGTGACCCCGCGCTCGAGCAGGGCGCGGAGCATGCCGACCTCGACGGCGCCGAGGACGCCGCCGCCGCCGAGGACGAACGCCGTGGTCACACAGCCGAGGGTGTCACGAGCTCCGGGTGCTCGGCACGCACCTTGAGGTTGACCTGGTGCTCCATCCAGAAGATCAGCAGCGGGATCAGGCCGGCGGCGAGGTTGAGCAGGGTGAAGACGATCGACCACCGCAGCTTGCGGGAGAGCAGGAACGTGACCACGACGTACGCCATGAACACCCAGCCGTGCGCGATCCACAGCAGGCTCAGGGTCTCGCCGAGCTGCTGCAGGTCCGAGCCCTGGGTGGGCAGGTAGCGCAGCGGCAGCGCCACGAACGAGCAGAATGCGAGCAGCACGCCGACGATGAACGCGAGCACGCGGTAGGTCTGGAACAGCTTCACAGGCTCAGCCTACGGGGACGTCCCCGGAGTCCTCCTCGCGCTCCTTCTCGGGGGTCTCGGTCACCCAGCGCCACCAGATGAACACCGCGAACGCGCCGAAGAACCACCACTCGATCGCGTAGAGCAGGTTGCGGATGCTGGTCAGTGCGCCCACGTCGGGCAGCTGCTCCAGGCTGGCCGCGTCGAGGCCGCGCTCCGGCTCCTCGGCCACGCCGTACGCGCCGTAGAGGTCCTGGTCGACGTGCTGGATGATGTCGGCGATCCGGAGCTGGGGCAGCACGTCGTCGCTCGGGTCGTCGTCGGCCTGGCCGGTGCCCTCGGGCGGCTGGAGCCACGCGCGGAGCGCGGTCGTGCCGGTCGGCGGCGCCGGGGCGTCGTCAGGGTGCGCGACCCAGCCGCGCACGACCGGGAGCGCCGGCGCGTCCGGTCCGCCGACGGCGAGCGGGGTGACGACCCAGTACCCCTCGACGCCGTCGCGCTCGCGCCCGGAGACGTAGACGGTGCCGTCGGGGACCCAGGTCCCGGAGACCGTCACCGGCTGGCCGACCCGGTCCCCCGGGAACGGGTCGTCCGGGCCGAGCACCCGGTCGAGCGGGAGTGGCTTGGCGCTGGTCAGGTCCGCGGCCTGCGCGTCGCGGTGCGCCTGCCACGCGCCGTACTGCCACAGGCCGAGCCCCACCGCGGCGGCGACCAGGACGAGGGCCAGCAGGTGCGCGCCCCAGTACCGCGGGGCGAGCTTGCTGGACACGCCGCCAGCGTACGGGTCCACCATCTGGTCAGACCACTTGACCACCTCATCGACCCTGCCTACCGTCCGGGACATGCCACTCCAGCCGGTGACCCGCCGCTCCGTGCCCGACGAGGTCTTCGACCAGGTCCTCTCCGAGGTCGTCGACGGCGGGATCGCCGCCGGTGAGCCGCTGCCCAGCGAGCGCCGGCTGGCAGAGGTGCTCGGCGTCTCCCGGCCGGCGGTCCGCGAGGCGCTGCAGCGGCTGGCCCAGGCCCGGCTGCTCGACGTCCGGCACGGCGGCGCGACCACGGTCCGCGACTTCCGGCGGTACGCCGGCCTCGACCTGCTGCCCCGGCTGCTCGTGCGGGGCGGCGACCTGGACACCGCGGTGGTCCGCAGCGTGCTCGAGGCGCGGCTCGTCGTCGGGCCCGGGGTCGCGGCGCTGGCCGCCGGGCGCGGCGGACCGGCGCTCGAGGCCACCCTCACCGAGACCCTCGACGCGCTGGCCGCGACCGACGACGACATCGAGCGGCAGCTCCAGGCGCTGGCCTTCTGGGACCACGTGGTCGACGCCGCCGACTCGCTCGTGTTCCGCCTGATGTTCAACAGCCTGCGGGCGGCCTACGAGCCCGCCCTCGAGGCGCTGGCCCCGGTGATGGCCGAGGAGGTCGGCCAGGTCGGCGCCTACCGGGTCCTGACGGCTGCGATCGGCGCCGGCGACCCCGACACCGCGCGGGTCGCGGCCGACCGGGTGCTCCGGCCGGCCACCACCAGCATCCTGTCCGCCCTCTGCGCGCTGGAGGAGTCATGACGGAGAGACAGGACCCGGTGTCCCCGGCCGAGATCGAGATGCTCGCCGCCGAGCGGCTGGCGGCCGACGAGCAGCGCATCACCGGCTCCCGACGTACCAACATCTCGCTGGGTACGGCGTGGGGCTCGTTCTGGCGGGCGCCGAGCCCCTGGCTGATCGGGACCTTCCTCCTCGCCGCGGTCGTCGGCCGCGTCCTCGCGGGCGCCGGCTCCTGGTGGGAGGTGCTCGTCCCGGCCGGGCTCGTCGCGCTGTTCCCGGCGATCGAGTGGGTCATCCACGTCTGCATCCTGCACTGGCGCCCCCGCCGGCTCGGGCCGGTCCAGGTCGACTCGCTCCTCGCGCGCAAGCACCGCGCCCACCACGCCGACCCGCGCGACCTCCCGCTGGTGTTCATCCCCTGGCGCGCCCTGGCCTGGCTGCTCCCGGCGTACGTCGTGGTCGCCTGGCTGGCCATGCCCACCAGGACCAGCATGCTCACCCTGCTGGTCGCGGTCTACGGCATCAAGCTCGGCTACGAGTGGACCCACTACCTGGTGCACAGCGACTACCGGCCGCGGTCCCGCTGGTTCCGGTCGGTGTGGCGCAACCACCGGCTGCACCACTACAAGAACGAGCACTACTGGTTCACCGTCACCACGGCCGGTACGACGGACCGCCTGTTCGGCACCTACCCCGACCCGGCGTCGGTGACGACCTCCCCCACGGTGCGCGACCTGCACGCCCGGGAGGGCGCTCCTTCTTCGTGACCGTCAGCGTCCTGGGTCCGAGGCGGGCAGGATGCAGCCATGACGATCCGGCACCTCAACTGCGCGAGCATGAACCCGCTCGCTGCGCCACGCATGGTCGCGCACTGCCTGCTGGTGGAGCGGCCCGAGGGCCTGCTGCTCGTCGACACCGGCTTCGGCGCCGCCGACTGTGCCGACCCGAAGCGGCTCGGCCGACCGTTCCGCGCCCTGGTCCGCCCGGTGCTCGACCCCGCCGAGACGGCGGTCGCCCAGGTCCGGGCGCTGGGCCACGACCCCGCCGACGTCACCGACATCGCCCTGACCCACCTCGACCTCGACCACGTCGGCGGGCTCGCCGACTTCCCGGCGGCGCGGGTGCACGTGTTCGCCGACGAGCTGGACGCCGCGCTGCATCCGACCCTGCGCGAGAAGGGCCGCTACCTCGACGTGCAGCGGGCGCACGGGCCTCGCTGGGTGACCCATGACGTCCCGGGTGACGAGTGGTTCGGCTTCGGCTCCGTCACCGCGCTCGCCGACGACGTGCTCCTCATCCCGCTCCAGGGCCACACCCGCGGGCACTGCGGCGTCGCCGTACGCCGGCCCGACGGTGGATGGCTGCTGCACGCCGGCGACTCGTACTTCCACGCCTCCGAGAAGCAGTCCGAGCCGGCCGCGCCGTACTCGCTGCGGGCCTTCCAGGTCCTGATGGGCGTCGACAACAAACGCCGGGTCGCGAACCAGGAGCGCCTCCGCGAGCTCCAGCGGTCCCACTCCGACGAGGTCACGGTCTTCTGCGCCCACGACGCGTCGGAGCTCGCTGTCTTTGCCGTCGAGTGACGCGAGCTGGTCGTGAATCGGGCCGCTGAGCAGCCAATTTGCGTCGCTCGACGGGAGATCAGCCGGCCACGGGAGTGGTGGAGCCTAGGGGACTCGAACCCCTAACCCCCTGCTTGCAAAGCAGGTGCGCTACCAATTGCGCCAAGGCCCCGTGCGGGGCCAGGCCCCAGGGACGAGCGTCAGGCCCGCTCGACCGGGTCGGTCGCCTCGGCCCAGAGCGCCTGCTCCTTCTTGCCTTCGTCCAGCTTCCGCTTGACGACGACGGCGCCGCCGACGAGGAGCAGGAGGAACAGGATCTTCTTCATGGTGGCTCCCTCGTGGCGGGCGGGATGACTGCCGAACTGGGCCGGGATGGTGGGCCTAACAGGACTTGAACCTGTGACCTCTTCCTTATCAGGGAAGCGCTCTAACCGTCTGAGCTATAGGCCCTCGAACCGAGGGGGAACACTACCCGACCGCGCAGGACGGGGACAAAACGGGAGGGTTGTCGGGGGAAACCCGCTCGACACGCCGATGCGGACCGGCGTGTCGCGCGGGTTTCTCCGGTCAGCCGGAGAAACCCGCCGCCTCAGCGCTCGTCCTCGGCGAGCGTCAGCTCGACGCCGCCGAGCAGCGCGGCGGCCATGTTGTAGAGGAACGCGCCGAGGGTGGCGATCGCGGTGATCAGGATGACGTCGACGACGCTCACCAGGATGGTGAAGCCCATGACCCGGGACATGCCGACGTACTTCTCGACGTCCCAGCCGGCGGCGTCCTGGCCACCGACCACGTCCTGCACGGTCTGGTTGATCGAGTCCCAGACGCCGGCGGCCGCGAGGACCGACCAGATGATGAACACCGACACCACGGTGACCACGGCGAACGCGATCGCCAGCAGGAACGACGTCTTCATCACCGACCACGGGTCGATCCGGGTCAGCCGCAGCCGCGCACGCCGCGGCGGGCGCCGGCCCGGCGCGGCCTTCTTCGCGGCCCTGGTCGACTCCGGCTGGGCGTTGGCGCGGTGCTCGTCGGCGGCGTTCGACAGCTTGGCCGAGATCCGTTCGCCGAGGGGGGCGCGCACGGCGGTCTCCTGGCGGTCGGTCATCAGGCCTCACTCTCGCCGTCGGGGTCGGCACCGTCGGGCTCGGTCACGTCGATTGTTGCATCCGTACCCTCATCCGACGATTCCACCGCGTCACCGGTTGCCTCGTCGACCAGCTCGTCGACCACCAGCTCGTCGGCCAGCTCGTCCTCCGGCTCGTCGGACAGCTCGTCGTCCTCGCGGGCCTCGACGGAACGGGCCACGACCGCGACCGAGTCGCCGGACTTCGGCGTGACGAACTTGACGCCCTGCGTGGACCGTCCCGTCGGGCGGAAGTCGGCGTTGATCGGGCTGCGCACGACCTGGCCGTTCTGGGTGATCGAGAGGATCTCGTCGCCCTCCTCGACGATGAAGCCGCCGACCAGCTGGCCGCGCTCCTCGTTCGTGAGGGTCATCGCCTTGATCCCGAGGCCACCGCGGTTCGTGGTGCGGTACTCCGAGATCCGGGTCCGCTTGGCGTAGCCACCGTCGGTGATCGTGAAGACGTACTGCTCCTTCACGCCCGGCAGGTCGCCGGCCTCGGTGGACTCACCGGCCGCCTCGGCCTTCGCCTCCGCGGCCTCCTCGGCCGCGACCTGCTCGGCCCGGATCACCGACATCGACAGGACCGAGTCCTCGGCGGTGCGGAACTTCATGCCGGTGACGCCGGACGTCGCGCGCCCCATCGGACGCAGCTGGCTGTCCTCGGCCTTGAAGCGGATCGCCGAGCCCTTGCGGGACACCAGCAGGATGTCGTCCTCGGCGTTCACGAGCTCGGCGCCGATCAGCTCGTCGTCGTCCTCGCGGAAGTTGATCGCGATGACACCGGCCTGCCGCGGGCTGTTGTAATCCCCCAGCCGGGTCTTCTTCACCAGCCCGTTGCGGGTGGCCAGGACGAGGTACGGCGCCTGGTCGTAGTCGCGGATCGCCAGCACCTGGGCGATGTTCTCGTCCGGCTGGAACGACAGTAGGCCGGCGACGTGCCCGCCCTTGGCGTCGCGCGACGCCTCCGGGAGGTTGTACGCCTTGGTGCGGTAGACCCGGCCGGCCGTCGTGAAGAACAGCAGCCAGTGGTGGTTGGTGGTCGCGATGAAGTGCTCGACGACGTCGTCGCCGCGCAGCGTCGCGCCACGGACGCCCTTGCCGCCGCGCTTCTGGGTGCGGTACTGGTCCGCGCGGGTGCGCTTGGCGTACCCGCCGCGGGTGATGGAGACGACCAGGTCCTCGTCCGGGATCAGGTCCTCCATGGAGAGGTCCCCGTCGGCCGCGATGATCTGGGTGCGCCGCTCGTTGCCGTACTTCTCGACGATCTCGGTGAGCTCGTCGGAGACGATCTGCCGCTGGCGGGCGACGTTGGCCAGGATGTCCTGGAGGTCGGCGATGATGACCTCGAGCTCGGCGAGCCGGTCGACGATCTTCTGCCGCTCGAGGGCCGCGAGCCGGCGCAGCTGCATGTCGAGGATCGCGTTGGCCTGGAGCTCGTCGATGTCGAGCAGCTCGATCAGCCCCTGGCGGGCGTCGTCGACCTCCGGTGAGCTGCGGATCAGCGCGATGACCTCGTCGAGCATGTCGAGCGCCTTGACCAGGCCGCGCCAGATGTGGGCGTCGGCCTCGGCCTTGCGCAGCCGGAACTCGGTACGCCGGCGGATCACGTCGATCTGGTGGGTGACCCAGTTGCTGATGAACTGGTCGATCGACAGCGTCCGCGGCACGCCGTCGACGAGCGCGAGCATGTTGGCGCTGAAGTTCGTCTGCAGCTCGGTGTGTTTGAGCAGGTTGTTCAGGACCACGCGGGCGACGGCGTCGCGCTTGAGCACGACCACGAGCCGCTGGCCGGTCCGGTCGGAGGTGTCGTCGCGGACGTCGGAGATGCCCTGCACCTTGCCGGAGTCGGCGAGCTCGGCGATCTTCAGCGCCAGGTTGTCCGGGTTGACCATGTACGGCAGCTCGGTGACGACCAGGCAGGTGCGGCCCCGGGCGTCCTCGTCCACCTCGATCACCGCGCGCTGCGTGATCGAGCCGCGGCCGGTCCGGTAGGCCTGCTCGATGCCCTGGTGGCCGACGATCAGCGCGCCGTTCGGGAAGTCGGGGCCCTTGATCCGCTCGAGCAGCGCCTCCTGCAGCTCCTCACGGGTGGCGTCGGGGTGCTCCAGCGCCCAGCGGGCGCCGTCCGCGACCTCGCCGAGGTTGTGCGGCGGGATGCTGGTGGCCATGCCGACCGCGATGCCGGCCGAGCCGTTGACCAGCAGGTTGGGGAACCGGGCGGGGAGTACGACGGGCTCCTCGGAGCGGCCGTCGTAGTTGGGCTGGAAGTCGACGGTCTCCTCGTCGATGTCGCGGACCATCTCCATGGCCAGCGGCGCCATCCGGCACTCGGTGTACCGCATCGCGGCCGCGGAGTCGTTGCCCGGTGAGCCGAAGTTGCCCTGGCCGTTGACCAGCGGTGCGCGCATCACCCACGGCTGCGCGAGCCGGACCAGGGTGTCGTAGATCGCGGTGTCGCCGTGCGGGTGGTACTGACCCATCACGTCACCGACGACGCGCGAGCACTTCGAGAAGCCCCGGTCGGGCCGGTAGCCGCCGTCGTACATCGCGTAGAGCACCCGGCGGTGCACCGGCTTGAGGCCGTCCCGGACGTCGGGCAGCGCGCGGCCCACGATGACCGCCATCGCGTAGTCGATGTAGGCGCGCTGCATCGAGGTCTGCAGCTCGACGGGCTCGATCCGGCCGCCCGGGCCGCCGCCGTCAGACGGGGGAGTGGTGCCGCCGTCGGTGGGGGTCTCAGTCAAGGTTCTTGCTCTCTCTGGTCGGTTCTACCGGAATCTAGGGATCTGGCTAGAGTCCTAGATATCCAGGAATCGGACGTCCTTGGCGTTGCGCTGGATGAAGGAACGACGCTGCTCGACGTCCTCGCCCATCAGGATCGAGAAGATCTCGTCCGCGTGCGCGGCGTCGTCGAGGGTGACCTGGAGCATCAGCCGCTGCTCGGGGTCCATCGTGGTCTCCCACAGCTCCTTGGCGTTCATCTCGCCCAGACCCTTGTACCGCTGGACTGGGTTCTCCTTCGGCAGCTTCTTGCCGGCCTCCTGGCCGGCCCGCAGCAGCGCGTCGCGCTCGGAGTCGGAGTAGACGAACTCGTGCTCGTGCGGCTTGTTCCAGCGCAGCCGGTACAGCGGCGGCTGGGCCATGTAGACGAAGCCGCCCTCGATCAGCGGGCGCATGAACCGGAAGAGCAGCGTCAGCAACAGCGTGTTGATGTGGTGGCCGTCGACGTCGGCGTCGGCCATCAGCACCACCTTGTGGTAGCGCAGCTTCTCGATGTTGAACTCTTCCTGGATGCCGGTGCCGAGCGCCGAGATGATCGACTGGACCTCCTGGTTGCCCAGGACCTTGTCGATGCGCGCCTTCTCGACGTTCAGGATCTTGCCGCGGATCGGGAGGATCGCCTGGATCCGGGGATCACGGCCCTGGCGGGCGGAGCCGCCTGCGGAGTCACCCTCGACGATGAACACCTCGCACTCGGCGGGATTCGTCGACTGGCAGTCCGAGAGCTTGCCCGGCAGGCTGCCGCTGCCCAGTAGCCCCTTGCGGGAGCGGGCCAGGTCGCGCGCCTTGCGCGCGGCGATCCGCGCCTGGGCCGCGGCCTGCGACTTGCGGATGATGTCGCGGCCCTCGGCGGGGTTCTGCTCCAGCCATGCCCCGAGCTGGTCGTTCATGATCCGCTGGACGAAGCCCTTCGCCTCGGTGTTCCCGAGCTTCGTCTTCGTCTGGCCCTCGAACTGCGGCTCGCCCATCTTGATCGAGATGATCGCGGTCAGGCCCTCGCGGATGTCGTCGCCGGACACCCGGTCCTCGGGCTTCTTCATCAGGCCCCACTCGAAGCCCCAGTTGTTGACCAGCGAGGTGAGCGCCGCACGGAAGCCCTCCTCGTGGGTGCCGCCCTCGTGGGTGTTGATGGTGTTGGCGAAGGTGTGGACCGACTCCGAGAAGGTCGTGTTCCACTGCATCGCGACCTCGAGGCTCATGTGGTTCGCGGTGCCGTCCGGGGTCTCGGCCTCGAACGAGATGACGGTCGGGTTCGCGACCTGCTTGCGCCGGTTCAGGTACTCGACGTAGTCGACCAGGCCACGCTGGTAGCAGAAGGTCTGCTCGATGCCGCCGGTGTCGCCGCGCTTGATCGCGTCGTCGCGCGAGGAGTCGACGTCGGCGGCGACGGTGTCGTCCTCCACCGCGTCGACGATCTCGGACGCGGCCGGGCGCTCGTCGCGGACGACGATCGTCAGGCCCTTGTTGAGGAAGGCCATCTCGCGGATCCGCGAGCTGATCGTCTCCAGGCTGTACGACGTCGTCTCGAAGATGTCGGGCGAGGCGTAATAGGTGATGGTGGTGCCGGTGCCCTCGCCCGGCTCCAGCGGCCGGACCTGCTCGAGCTCACCGTCGGGGACGCCGACCGTGAAGGTCTGGCGCCAGAGGTGGCCACGGTTCTTGACCTCGGCGATGAGCCGGCTGGAGAGCGCGTTCACGACCGAGACGCCGACCCCGTGCAGACCACCCGAGACCTTGTACCCGCCGCCGCCGAACTTGCCGCCGGCGTGCAGCACGGTCAGCGCGAGGGTCAGCGCCGGCACCTCCTGCCCGGGCGCGGTGTCGGTGGGGATGCCGCGGCCGTTGTCCTCGACCCGGACGCCGCCGTCCTCCTGGAGGGTCAGCACGATCCGGTCGCAGTAGCCCGCGAGGGACTCGTCGACCGAGTTGTCGACGATCTCCCAGATCAGGTGGTGGAGGCCACGCTCGCCGGTGGAGCCGATGTACATGCCCGGCCGCTTGCGGACCGCCTCGAGGCCCTCGAGCACCTGGATCGCGGAGGCGTCGTACTCGACCTCACCCGTGGCGGGGCGAGTCGGTGCGGCGGGGGTCTCGTCGGTGATCTCGTCGCTCACGCGCACCTCTTCTGACGGCGTTATGGACATGGGGCTGAACAGGGGACTGAACACGGGTCGAACATGGAGATGGCCGCTGCGCTGGGGCTGGGCGGCCATCGTCCATGTTACCCGTCAGAAGGCCGCATTCCACGTGCCCCCTCCGTCACGGGGGGTGTCTGTGGATGAAAAAGGGGCCTGAGCGGCTCGTGGGGCCCGATCGCACGGCCGAACAGGGGTGCGGACAGGGCCCGGTACGCCGGAACGCCCGCCAGATCGTCTGCGGCGACCCAGCCGGGCACCGTCGGCTCAGCCGTAGGTGTCCCGGGGGCCGCGGCCGTCGCGGACCGAGCGCGGGCCCTTCTTCCAGGTCGGCAGGTGCGGGCCCTGGACGTCGATCGCGGTGACGGTCCCGTGGCCGAGCTCCTCGTTCAGGCGCCGGACGACGGTGGGCGCGAGCAGCCGGAGCTGGGTGGCCCAGGCGGTGGAGTCGGTGCGCACCACGAGGCGGCCGTCGGCGAACGACTCGGGCGTGCAGTGCTGCGCGACGTCGGCCCCGACCAGCTCCTCCCAGCGGCCGAACACGCCGTGCACGCGCAGGTCGAGGCCCCACCCGTGGTCGTCGACCAGCCGGCTGAGCGTCGCGTCGAGCAGCTGGGGGTCCCGGTCGTCGGGGTGCGCGCCGGAGACCCGGCCGCGGGCGGGGGAGTCCTTCTTGCGCAGCCTCTTGCGCGCGGCCGGCGTGGTCTTGGCGGTGGCCCGGGTCAGCGCGCGGGCCAGGTCGAGGCCATCGTCGCGATGGCCCTGCTCGCCGGGCTCGGGCCCGTCACTGCTCACGGACGACCTCACCGTTCCCGACGGTGTACCGGGTGCCGGCCAGCGCTGCCGGCACGTCGGCCGCGACCGCCGCGGTGACCAGCACCTGCTCGGCGCCGGCCACCAGGTCGGCGAGCTGGGCGCGTCGCTCGGTGTCCAGCTCGGCGAACACGTCGTCGAGGATCAGGATCGGGTCGTCGCCGTCGGCGCGGAGCAGGTCGTAGGACGCCAGCCGGAGCGCGAGCGCGAACGACCACGACTCCCCGTGCGAGGCGTAGCCCTTCACCGGCAGCTCGCCCAGCCGCAGCAGCAGCTCGTCGCGGTGCGGGCCGACCAGGGAGAGGCCCCGGTCCAGCTCGTCGCCGCGCCGGCGCTCGACCTCGGCGAGCAACGCCTCGGTCAGGTCGTCACGCTCCGTGCGGCCCGCCAGGTCGAACGACGGCTTGTACTCGATGTCGGCGTCGTCGCGGGTCGCGCCGCGGGCGACGGTCTCGTACGCCTTGCCGACGTACGGGCGCAGCGCCTCGACGAGCGCGAGCCGCTCGGCGAGCAGCTCCGCGCCGGTGCGGGCGAGGTGCGCGTCCCACACCCCGAGCGTCTCGAGGCTGCCCTTGCTCATCCGCGAGGTCTTGAGCAGCGAGTTGCGCTGCCGCAGGACCCGGTCGTAGTCGGACCTGACGCCTGCGAGCCGGGGGGTGCGGAGCACGAGCAGGTCGTCGAGGAACTTGCGCCGGTCGCTCGGGTCACCCTTGACCAGCGTGAGGTCCTCGGGCGAGAAGACCACGGTCCGCACCAGGCCGATCAGCTCCCGCGATCGCGGGAGCGGCGAGCGGTTGATCCGCGCCCGGTTGGACTTCCCGGGGTTCAGCTCGATCTCGAGGACCGCGGTCCGCCCGTCCCTGACCACGGCCGCCCGGATCACGGCCTGGTCGGCGCCCGCCCGCACGAGCGGGGTGTCGCTCGCGACCCGGTGCGACGCGAGTCGGGAGAGGTAGTCGATCGCCTCGACGAGGTTCGTCTTCCCCTGCCCGTTGCGCCCGATGAACGCCGTGACGCCGGGCTCGAGCGCGACGTCTGCGGACGCGTACGAGCGGAAGTCGTGGAGGGTCAGGTGCGAGACGTACACGGCTGGGCCAGGCCCTAGGGCTTGGCGTCCCCGCCCACCGGCGGCTCGGTGCGGGTCGCGTGGCCACCGAACTGGTTGCGCATCGCGGCGATCGCCTTCATCGCCGGGCTTTCGTCCTGGCGCGAGGTGAACCGGGCGAAGAGCGAGGCGGCGATGACGTGCATGGGTACGGCGTTGTCGATCGCGGCCTCGACGGTCCAGCGGCCCTCGCCGGAGTCCTCGGCGTAGCCGGCGATCTTGGCGAGGTGCTCGTCGTCCTCCAGCGCGGCGACCAGCAGGTCGAGCAGCCAGGAGCGGATCACGGTGCCGGAGCGCCAGGAGTCGAAGACCTCGGGGACGTTGTCGACCAGGTCGACCTTCTCGAGCAGCTCCCAACCCTCGGCGTACGCCTGCATCATGGCGTACTCGATCCCGTTGTGGACCATCTTCGCGAAGTGGCCGGCGCCGGGCTGCCGGCCGGCGTGGACGAACCCGCCCTCGTCAGGCTTGAGCGCGTCGAAGGCGGGCTGCACCTTCGCGACGTCCTCGTCGGTGCCCCCGCACATCAGTGCGTAGCCGTTCTTCAGGCCCCACACCCCACCGGAGACGCCGCAGTCGACGAAGCCGATGCCCTTCTCGGCGAGCATCTCGGCGTTCCGCTGGTCGTCGGTCCACTTCGAGTTGCCGCCGTCGACGACCAGGTCGCCCTCGCCGAGCAGCCCCCCGAGCTCGCGAATGGTCTCGCGGGTCGGGTCCCCGGAGGGGACCATCACCCAGACCACCTTGGGGGAGGGCAGCTTCTCCACCATCGCGGCCAGGCTGTCCGCGTCCGCGAGATCCGGGTTGCGGTCGTAGCCGACCACGGTGTGCCCGGCATCGCGCAGCCGGGTGCGCATGTTGCCGCCCATCTTGCCGAGTCCGACGAGTCCGATGTCCATGCGCTCAGCCTAGGCCGCGTGACCGAAGGTCAGGAAAGGAGACGCCGGGGCATCAGGAGGTACCGGAACGGGGCGTCGCCGCCGCCGTCCCCGGCCCGACCGCTGAGCACCACCGGCTTGGAGGACTGGGTGAAGGCCAGCTCGACGACCGGCTGGTCGATCGCGGTGAGGCCGTCGAGGAGGAACTGCGGGTTGAACCCGGTGGTGATGTCCTCGCCGTTGATGGTCGCCTCGATCGACTCCGAGGCCTGGGCCTCGTCGCCCGAGCCGGCATCGAGGGTGAGCACGCCGTCGCTGAACGCGAGCTGCACCGCCGTGTTGCGCTCGGCGACCAGCGCGACCCGCTTGACCGACTCCACCAGCGCGGCCTTGTCGACCAGGGCGGTCGTCTGGTGCTCGCTGGGGAACAGGCTCCGCACCTTGGGGAACTCTCCGTCCAGGAGCCGCGTGGTGGTCCGGCGTACGCCGCCCGGCGCCTGGCCCTCGAAGCCGATGATCCCCTCGCCGGTGCCGGTGGTCGCGAGCGCGATGGTCACCTCGCCCCCGGCGGTCAGGGACTTGGCCGTGTCACCGAGGACGCGGGCCGGGACGAGCGCCGCCGCCGACTCGTCGGGGGTGCGCGGGTTCCAGTCCAGCTCCCGGTGCGAGAGGCGGAACCGGTCGGTGGCCAGCAGGGAGATGGTGCTGCCGTCGATCTCGATCCGGACCCCGGTGAGGACCGGGAGCATGTCGTCGCGGCCGGCCGCGGTCACGGCCTGTGCGACCGCGTGCGCGAAGGCCTCGGCCGCGACGGTGCCGGTCGCGCTCGGCATGTCCGGGAGCGACGGGTAGTCCTCGACCGGCATGGTCTGGAGGCTGAAGCGCGCCGAGCCGCAGGTGAGCGACACGCGGGATCCGTCGAGCACCATGTCGACCGGCTTGTCGGGGAGGCTGCGGCAGATGTCCGCGAGCAGCCGGCCGCTGACCAGCGCCTTGCCCTCGTCGTTGACCTGGGCGCTCAGCGTGGCCCGGGCCGAGGTCTCGTAGTCGAAGGTGGAGAGCACCAGGCCGTCGTCGGTGGCCTCGATCAGGAGGCCGGCCAGCACCGGAACGCTGGGACGGACGGGCAGGCTGCGGGCAGCCCAGGCGACGGCATCGGCGAGCACGTCGCGCTCGACGCGGAACTTCACGATGGTTCCTTCGGGTCGATGGAGGTCGGTGGATCACACGTGCGTGGGGATGCGAATCCTGCCATGCAGGACCGACCAGCGGGAGTTGTCCCCAGGAACGGGCCCGGATGGATGTTCACGGATGATCGATCTGTCTGGAGGTACGTGGGAGTCATAGCAACGGTGGAGACTGTGGAGAACCAGCGTTCGCGCAGGTCAGACCGGGTTTTTGTGGTGCACAGGCCCTGTGGACGAAGCGGGGACGACCTGGTGGTGGGTGTGCAGCGCCGCCGGGACCGCGTGGGGATGTCGTGTTCCGTCCACAGGCTCTCCCGGCTCCCGTCGGCGTGGCGCACATGTGGTTCCACAGGCGTGGGGGGCGACAGGTTGTCGCCGTGTCAGACCTGGCGGGCCTGCATCTTGACGCGGTTGGTGAGCTCGGAGACCTGGTTGAAGACGGCGCGACGCTCGGCCAGCAGCTGGTTGATCTTGCGGTCGGCGTACATGACCGTCGTGTGGTCCCGGTTGCCGAACTGGGCGCCGATCTTCGGCAGCGACAGGTCGGTGAGCTCCCGGCACAGGTACATCGCGATCTGGCGCGCCAGCACCAGGTGCCGGCCGCGGCTCGGTCCCGTCAGCTCGTCGATCGAGAGTCCGAAGTACGCCGCGGTCTGCGCGATGATCAGCGCAGCGGTGATCTCGGGCTCCCCGCCCTCGGGGATCAGGTCCTTGAGCACGATCTCGGCCAGGGTCATGTCGACCTCCTGGCGGTTCAGGTTCGCGAATGCCGTCACCCGGATCAGCGCGCCCTCCAGCTCCCGGATGTTGGTCTGGATCTTCGAGGCGATGAACTCCAGGACGTCCGGCGGAGCGGTCAGCCGGTCCATCGCGGCCTTCTTGCGCAGGATCGCGATGCGGGTCTCGAGGTCCGGCGGCTGGACGTCGGTGATCAGGCCCCACTCGAACCGGTTGCGCAGCCGGTCCTCGAGGGCCTCGAGGCGCTTGGGCGCGCGGTCGGAGGTCAGCACGATCTGCTTGTTGGCGTTGTGGAGGGTGTTGAAGGTGTGGAAGAACTCCTCCTGGGTCTGGGTCTTCCCCTCCAGGAACTGGATGTCGTCGATCAGGAGCACGTCGACGTCGCGGTACCGCCGCTTGAACCGGTCCTGGCGGTCATCACGGATCGCGTTGATGAACTCGTTGGTGAACTCCTCACTGGACACGTAGCGCACCTTCGCGCCGGTGTAGAGGGAGCGCACGTAGTGGCCGATCGCGTGGAGTAGGTGCGTCTTGCCCAGGCCGGAGTCGCCGTACACCAGCAGCGGGTTGTAGGCCTTGCCCGGCGCCTCGGCCACGGCCACCGCCGCGGCGTGGGGGAACCGGTTGGACGACCCGATGACGAAGGTCTCGAAGGTGTACTTCGGGTTCAGCCGGGTCTCCAGGGCCGTCGGCCGGCCGGTCGTGCCCGGCTCGAGCGCCGGCTCGACGGGACTCGACGGCACCGGGGTGGGCGGCGCCTCGGTGGGGATGTTTATCGACATATCAACATGTCGACTTGCCGATTCCTGCGGCCCGGGTGCGGTGGGCTCGGCCGCGGCCGTCTCCTCCAGGGCCGGGTTCACGGTGACCGCGATCCGGATCTCGCGCCCGAACCGGACCGTGAGCGCGTCCTCGAGCTGGGCCCGGAGCCGGCCCTCGAGCTGGTTGCGGGTGAAGTCGTTGGGGACCGCGACGATCGCGGTGCTCTCGTGGAGGGTCACCGGCTCGCTCGCGCGCAGCCAGGCGCGCTGGTTCGGCTGGAGGTCGTCGACCACACCGCGCCAGGCGGTCCTGAGGTCCGGGCTGAGGTCCGAGGTGCTCTGCTCCACCGTTCCCGCTTTCTGGTCAGTGCTGGTCGGCCGGGGCCCGGTCGGCTCCCGGTCGATGCCGACCATCGTCGGTGACGCCGCTCGCTCCCGCAGGAGAACCGCGAGAACCGGGACGCCGGGGCTCCGTTCTGCATCCACAACTTTGTCCACAGGTTGTGAACCCGGGCCCTCCGCTGTGGAGAGCCTCGGTCCGAGACCACCCGACGGCCGGTCCGATGCGGTGTTTCTGCAGGTCAGGAGCCTGTCGTCCCGATTGTGGCGGGCGTCACAGCTGCTGCCGATCCGGGCCGGTGCACGGGTGGCGGGGAACCTCGTTGGCAGCGAACGTAACAAGCCCGCGCGGGCGCGGGCAAGCCGTCATCCACAGGTAGTCTGGCGGGGGCCTGGCGCCGGTTTGACCCTGTGGATTGCCAGCGCGTACCGTTGCTCGGTCACCCGGTGTCGACCGGTGCCGCATGTCCACGACAGAGCAGCCGCACGAGCGGTTATTCGTGGGTGCGCGGTGCCAGCCGAAGGCCCGCAGAGGTCCGACTGAGCACTGCCGCTCCGGCCCGGCGTGGCTGCCCTGACAACACCATGGAGAGAAGCTCGTGAGCAAGCGTACGTACCAGCCGAACAACCGCCGCCGCCACAAGGTGCACGGGTTCCGCCTGCGCATGCGTACCCGCGCCGGCCGCGCCATCTTGTCCTCGCGCCGCCGCAAGGGCCGCAAGGACCTCGCCGTCTGACGGCCGAGCCGGCCGAGACCCAGGTCAGCCGCGTGCTGTCCTCGGCTCACCGCCTCAGCGACGGTGCCTCGTTCCGCGAGGCGGTCCGCACGGGCCGCCGCTGCGGAGCACGCACCGTCGTCGTGCATCTGGCGACGAAGCAGTCGTCCGAGGCGGACCGACCCCCGCGGGTGGGCTTCGTGGTCAGCAAGGCCGTGGGCGATGCCGTCACCCGCAACCGCGTGAAGCGCCGACTCCGACACCAGGCCCGGGAGCACGTCACGTCGCTCCCGGGCTCTGCTGTGCTCGTGGTCCGGGCGCTGCCGGCCGCGGCGACCGCGTCGTCAGCGGAACTCGGCGCCGATCTCGCACGTTGCCTCCAGAGGGCCCTGGCGCAGGAGGTGGGCGGATGAGGTACGACCCGGTGCGCTGGCTGCTGATCGGTTTCCTGCGCCTCTACCGGCTGCTGATCAGCCCGCTGTACGGTCAGGTCTGCCGGTACCACCCGTCCTGCTCGGCGTACGCCCTCGAGGCGGTCACGGTGCGGGGCAGCCTGGTGGGCAGCTGGCTGACGGTCCGCCGGCTGGGCCGCTGCCACCCCTGGGCGGCCGGGGGCTACGACCCGGTGCCGCGTCGCGGTCACCCCGCAGAGACTTCCCGCCTGAGCGCGGGCTCATCCCCCTCACCCCAGCAAGGAGCCTGATCGCGTGGGACCCCTCGGCGACATCGGCCACTTCATCATGACGCCGCTGTACTACGCCATCTCGGCCATCCTGGTGGCCTGGCACTGGATGTTCGTCAACATCCTGCAGATGGACTCGGCCGGCGGCGCCACCTGGGTGCTGTCCATCATCGGCCTGACCCTGACCGTCCGGGCCGCCCTGATCCCGCTGTTCGTCAAGCAGATCAAGTCGAGCCGGAACATGCAGCTGATCCAGCCGAAGGTCAAGGAGCTGCAGAAGAAGTACGGCCACGACCGGGAGCGGCTCGCCCAGGAGACGATGAAGCTGTACCGCGAGAGCGGCACCAACCCGTTCGCCTCGTGCCTGCCGATCCTGATCCAGATGCCGATCTTCCTGGCCCTGTTCCGGCTGCTGGACCACCACGCCGCGAAGAGCTCCGGGATTCGCGTTCCTGACCGATGAGCTGGCGCGCAGCTTCGGCGAGGCCAAGCTGTTCGGCACCATCCCGATCACCGCGAGCTTCCTGCACTCCGGCGGCGTCCTCGCGGTGCAGGTGCTGGCCGCGGTGCTGGTGGTCGCGATGACCGCGACCACGTTCACCACCCAGCGGCAGCTGATGAGCAAGAACATGCCGCCGGACGCGCTCAGCGGTCCGTACGCCCAGCAGCAGAAGCTGCTGCTCTACGTGCTGCCCGTGGTGTTCGCCGTCGGCGGCATCGCGTTCCCGATCGGTGTCCTCTTCTACTGGACCACGTCGAACCTGTGGACCATGGGCCAGCAGTTCTACGTGATCCGGAACAACCCGGCGCCGGGCACCGCGGCGGCGAAGGCCAAGGAGGACCGCGACCGGGAGAAGGCGCTCAAGCACGGGACGGTGGTCGAGACCGTGGTCGAGGAGCCGGAGCCCGAGCGTCGCCCCCAGCAGCGCCAGCAGCCCAAGAAGCAGTCGCGCGAGAAGCGCAAGAAGACCAGCGGGCCGCAGCCCGCCCCGAAGCCGAAGCCCGAGGGAGGCACCCATGACTGACGCCGCGAACGAGACCGAGCCCGGGGCGGACACCGACACCGGGACCGAGGGGGACGGCGAGACCGGGACCGAGGCCCCGCTCGGGGAGGGATCCCGCATCCAGCGGCTCGAGCAGGAGGGCGACATCGCCGCCGACTACCTCGAGGAGCTGCTCGACATCGCGGACCTCGACGGCGACCTGGACATGGACGTCGAGGGCGACCGGGCGGCCGTCTCGATCGTCGGCGCGGACCTGTCCCAGTTGGTGGGTGCCAACGGCGAGGTGCTCGACGCCCTCCAGGAGCTCACCCGGCTGGCGGTCTACCGCGAGACCGGCGAGCGGTCCCGGCTGATGCTCGACATCTCGGGCTACCGGGCCGAGAAGCGGACCGAGCTGGTCAAGCTGGCCGAGGAGACGGTGGCCCACGTCAAGGAGACCGGCGCCCCCGTCTCGCTCGACCCGATGTCGCCGTTCGAGCGCAAGGTCGTGCACGACACCGTGGCAGCCGCCGGCCTCACCTCGGAGTCCGAGGGTGTCGAGCCGCGACGCCATGTGGTGGTGCTCCCCGCGTGACCACATGAGCGAGGTTTCACGTGAAACACCCTCCGCGCCCGAGGTGGCGCGGAGGGTGTTCCCGTCTGCGCGGCTGCCGCTGGCGGAGCGGTACGCCGAGCTGCTGGCCACCGACGGGGTGGTCCGCGGGCTGATCGGCCCGCGCGAGGCCCCCCGGCTGTGGGAGCGGCATCTGGTGAACTGCGCGTTGCTCGCCGACCTGGTGCCCGAGAACGCGGCGGTCTGCGACATCGGCTCCGGCGCCGGCCTGCCGGGCCTGGTGCTGGCCATCGCCCGCCCGGACCTCCGGCTCACGCTGGTCGAACCGTTGCTGCGCCGCACGACGTTCCTGGACGAGGTGATCGCCGACCTCGCGCTGAGTGGCGTCGAGGTCGTGCGGGGTCGTGCGGACTCCCTGCACGGGGAGCGTCGGTTCGCCGTCGTCACCTCGCGCGCGGTCGCACCGCTGGACCGGTTGCTCGGCTGGTCGATGCCACTGGTGGACCCGGAGGGAGCACTGGTCGCGATGAAGGGGTCCACGATCACCGACGAGATCGAGGCCGCTCGGCCGGTGTTGGACCGGTGGGGATGCGCCGAGCCGGAGGTACGCGTGCTCGGTGCGGGTCTCGTGTCGTCCACCACCGTTGCGGTCCGGGTGGCCTGGGCGGATCCGGGACGGGTATCTTGGCCGCTTGCGGCACCCAGAGCGAAGACCAAGTCGAACCGGAGGCGTCGGGCGTGAGCGAGTTTTCCACCGGCGACGGCGCACCCCCTGAGCGTGGTTATCCACAGGTCGGGCCCGGTCATCCACAGGCGGGCGGCCATTCGTCGGATGCCGATGTTTCACGTGAAACCGACGCGACCCGACCCGCGACGGGCATCTCGGTCCGGACCGCGGCGGACATCGCGGTCGCCGCACCGGACTTCCCGGGCACCGCCGACCTCGGGGGCGACCACTCGACGCCCTTGGCCCGTGCCGCCGAGCACGTCGTCCTGGCCCGGCACGGCGCCCGGATGCGGCCACCGCTGGAGCGCCCCCGTGCGACCCGCGTCTTCGTGGTCGCGAACCAGAAGGGCGGGGTCGGGAAGACCACCTCGACGGTGAACGTGGCCGCGGCGCTGGCCCAGCTCGGCCAGCGGGTGCTGGTCGTGGACCTGGACCCGCAGGGCAATGCCTCGACGGCGCTGGGCGTGGAGCACCGGCGCGGGGTGCCGTCGACGTACGACGCGCTGGTCGACGGGGTCCCGCTCGCGGACGTGGCGAGCCCGAGTCCCGAGGTCGACACCCTGATGGTCGTCCCGGCGACCATCGACCTGGCCGGCGCCGAGATCGAGCTGGTGTCGGTGGTCGCCCGCGAGGGCCGGCTGCGCAAGGCGATCCACGGGCACCCCCTGGTCGGCTCCGCGGAGGACGTCGGTGAGGACCGCTTCGACTACGTGTTGATCGACTGCCCGCCCTCACTGGGACTGCTGACGCTCAACGCGCTCGTCGCCGGCAACGAGATGATGATCCCGATCCAGGCCGAGTACTACGCCCTCGAGGGATTGGGACAGCTCCTCGAGACGGTGGAGATGGTCAAGGCGCACCTGAACCCGTCACTGGACGTCTCGACGATCCTCGTCACCATGTACGACGCCCGCACCCGGCTGGCCGCCGGTGTCGCGGACGAGGTGCGCGAGCACTTCGGCGACCAGGTCCTCAAGACCACGATTCCGCGCTCGGTCCGGGTCTCGGAGGCGCCGTCGTACGGACAGACCGTGATGACCTACGATCCCGGATCGCCGGGCGCGCTGTCCTACCTCGAGGCGGCGCGCGAGATCGCGATCAAGGGAGCACCCGCATGAACGCCGCCCAACGCCCGCCGCAGCGCCGCGGACTCGGTCGCGGACTGGGCTCCCTGATCCCCACCGCGCCGGCCGAGGACGCCCCCACGGCGGCCGGGGCGACCGACGACCTCGCCACGGTCGCGGGTGCCTACTTCGCGGAGGTCCCGGTCGGCCAGATCACGCCGAACCGGGTCCAGCCCCGCCAGGTCTTCGACGAGGAGGCGATGGCCGAGCTCGTGCACTCGATCCGCGAGATCGGGGTGCTCCAGCCCGTCGTCGTGCGCCGGCACGGGCCGGAGGACTACGAGCTGGTCATGGGCGAGCGGCGCTGGCGCGCCACCCAGGAGGCCGGCCTCGAGACCGTGCCCGCCATCGTCCGGGAGACCGACGACATCGACATGCTGCGCGACGCGCTGCTGGAGAACCTGCACCGGTCGGAGCTGAACCCGCTGGAGGAGGCCGCGGCCTACCAGCAGATGCTCGAGGACTTCGGGTGCACCCACGAGGAGCTCGCCTCCCGGATCGGGCGCTCCCGTCCGCAGATCAGCAACACGCTCCGGCTGCTCAGGCTCACCCCCGCCGTCCAGCGCCGGGTCGCTGCCGGCGTGCTCTCGGCCGGACACGCCCGTGCCCTGCTCGCCGTCGAGGACCCGGACCTGCAGGACCGGCTGGCGCAGCGGGTGGTGGCCGAGGGCATCAGCGTCCGGGGACTCGAGGAGATCGTCGCCGTGCGCGACACCGACGCACCCACGCAGCGGGTGGTCCGCCGGAAGCCGGTCGCACCCGGCCTGGTGGACCTGTCCGAGCGGCTCTCGGACCGGTTCGAGACCCGGGTGAAGGTCGACCTGGGCCGCAGCAAGGGCAAGATCACCGTCGAGTTCGCCTCGCTCGACGACCTCCAGCGCATCGTCGACATCATGGATCCGCGGAACCGGACCGACCGCCCGATCTGACTCGATCCATCGCTAAAGCGATAAGTCGACAAAACGACTCGTCGACCTGACGACTCCAGGCCTAGCGAGCGCGGCGCGCCTTCTCCTCGGCATCCAGGAGGAGCGCCTCCTCCGGGGTCGGAGCCGTCCCGCCGTACGACGCCGGCAGCCACCAGCAGCCCGGCGGCTGCTCGTCGGCGGGGTACTCCCGGATCGCCTCGTCCAGCAGGTCGGTCATCGCAGCGCGGAGCTCGGCCGTCTCGGCGACCGGGTCCGCGCCGGTCGGGTGCAGGGGCGCGCCGACCCGGATCGCGATGGTCTTGCCGCGCGAGAAGTCGCGCGGATGGTCCTTGGTCATCATCCGCTGGGTGCCCCAGAGGATCACCGGCACCAGTGGGACGCCGGCGTCGGCGGCGATCCGGACGGCGCCGGTCTTGAACTCCTTCAGCTCCATCGACCGCGAGATCGTGGCCTCCGGGAAGATGCCCACGGCCTCGCCGGCCTGCAGGTACTCCACGGCGGTCCGGTACGACGGCTCGCCGGCCCCGCGGTCGACCTCGATGTGGTGCAGCGACCGCATCAGGGGGCCGACCCACCGGTGGGTGAACAGCTCGCGCTTGGCCATGAACCGCACCAGCCGCCCGGCCGGGTCGGCCGCCAGGCCGCCGTAGACGAAGTCGACGTACCCGATGTGGTTGCAGGCGAGCAGCACGCCCCCGGATCGCGGCACGTGCTCGGTGCCGCTCATCTGGAACCGCTGCCCGAGGGCGCGGAACGCGGTCTTCGCCGCGACGATGACCGGGGGATAGGTGAGGTCGCGCATGCCGGCGGCCATCAGTAGCGGGTCTCGAGGTAGTCCGCGATCCGGCCGATCGCTTCCTCCAGCACGTGGACGTCCGGCAGGGTCACCAGCCGGAAGTGGTCGGGACGTGGCCAGTTGAAGCCGGTGCCGTGGGTGACCAGGATCTTCTTGGCCCGGAGGAGGTCGATCACGAACGTCTCGTCGTCCTGGATCGGGTAGACCTCCGGGTCCAGCCGCGGGAAGCAGTAGAGCGCGCCGCGCGGGGCGACGTTGCTGACGCCCGGGATCTCGTTCAGCAACCGGTCCGCGAGCTTGTTCTGCTCGTAGAACCGGCCACCCGGCACGATCAGCTCCTGGATCGACTGGTAGCCGCCGAGTGCCGTCTGGATCGCGTGCTGGGCCGGCACGTTCGCGCACATCCGCATGTTCGCGATCAGCGTCAGTCCCTCGAGGAAGTCCTCGGCGAGCTCCTTCGGCCCGGAGATCATCACCCAGCCGGCGCGGTAGCCGCAGACCCGGTAGGCCTTCGAGAGGCCGCTGAACGTCAGGCAGAGCACGTCGTCGCCGGCGTACGTCGCGGCGTGGTGGTGCACCGCCTCGTCGAAGATGATCTTCTCGTAGATCTCGTCCGCGAAGACCACGAGCTGGTGCCGCCGGGCGATGTCGATGAGCCCCTTGACCGTGTCCTCGCTGTAGACCGCCCCGGTCGGGTTGTTGGGGTTGATGATCACCAGGCCGTGGGTGTTCTCGGTGATCTTGGACTCCACCTCCGCGAGGTCGGGGTCCCAGCCGTTCGCCTCGTCGCAGTCGTAGTGCACGGCGGTGCCGCCCGAGAGCGTGATCGCGCCGGTCCACAGCGGATAGTCGGGCGCCGGCACCAGGATCTCGTTGCCGTCGTCCAGGAACGCCTGCAGCACCATCCCGATCAGCTCGGAGACGCCGTTGCCGATGAAGACGTCGTCGACGGTGACGTCGCGCAGGCCGTGGCTCTGGTAGTACTGCGCGACGGCGGTGCGTGCCGGGTAGATGCCCTGGCTGTCGCTGTAGCCCTGCGAGTCCGGCAGGTGGTGGACGATGTCGGCGACGATCGCCTCCGGGGCGTCGAAGCCGAACGGCGCGGTGTTGCCGATGTTCAGCTTCAGGATGTGGTGGCCCTCGGCCTCCAGCCGCTGCGCCTCGACGAGGATCGGCCCGCGTACGTCGTAGCGGACGTTCTGCAGCTTCCGGCTCTGTCGGATCTTGCGCACGCAGTCATCCTCGCAGGCGCGGGCCTACCATGGCTGACGAGGACCACGGGACGGAGATGTGATGTCGCGCAAGATCGTCCGGCTGACGCTCGACCACCTCGAGACGTTCCGCGCGCCCTGCCGGTCCTGCCTGTTCTGGGAGCTGGACCCGGTCCGGCGGGAGCGGGTCGCCGACCCGTGTGCGGAGAAGGACGCCTGGGTCTCCCAGGTGCTGCGCGAGTGGGGGTCCTGCGGCCGGGTGGCCCTCGTCGACGACCGCCCGGTGGGCTACCTCGTCTACGCGCCCGAGGCGTTCGTCCCCGGTGCCGCCGGCTTCCCCACCGCGCCGGTGTCGCCGGACGCCGTGCTCCTCACCATGGCGTACGTCGAGCCAGCGCACCGGGGCGGCGGACTGGGCCGGATGCTGGTGCAGGGCATGGCCCGAGACCTGATCCGCCGCGGGGGCGTGGGAGCGGTCGAGGCGTTCGGCGACCCGAAGGGACGCGCGGGGCACTGCGTCGTCCCGGTCGACTTCCTCGGCGGCGTCGGCTTCAAGACCCACCGGGCGCACCCGGCGAGGCCCCGGCTGCGGATGGACCTGAGCACCGCGGTCACGTGGCGGGACGAGGTCGAGGCCGCGATCGAGCGACTGGTCGGCGTCATGCGCCCGGCCCCGAAATCGGCGCGAGGCCCGGCGCCGAAGGCGACCCGGGCCTCGCGAACGAAGCTGAGCTAGGTGATCGTCAGGGTGTGCTGAACGGGTCTCGATACGCCCGTCGCTACTCGACCTGGCTGCTGGATCCTGGCCTTCGCAGGCTCAGGCCAGGGCAGCTCAGCTCAGGCGATGAAGTCCGCGAGCTCGTTGAGGAGCGCGGCCTTCGGCCGGGCGCCGACGATGGTCCTCACGACCTCGCCGCCCTGGTAGACGTTGATGGTCGGGATCCCGGTGACCCGGTAGTTGGACGGCGTGACCGGGTTCTCGTCCACGTTCATCTTGTAGAAGGTGATCTTGTCACCGTGGCTCGAGGCGATCTCGTCGAGGATCGGGGCGACCTGGCGGCACGGACCGCACCACTCCGCCCAGAAGTCCACGAGGACCGGCTTGTCGGACTTGAGGACCTGCGCGTCGAACTCGGCGTCGGTCACGGCACTGATGTTGCCCACGGATGATTCCCTTCTTCGATGAACACTGAGGTCTGATCACACTCAACAGCAGGGCGGCGACGGATGTTCCCCGCCGCGCCCGGGCAGCCGGATGGCGACCTCAGGCACCCGCGGTCTGGACGGCCTCGGTCACCATCTCGGCGTCCGCCCGGTCCTGGGCGTCGCGCGGGGAGGTCGCCGCGTGGTCCAGCTCGGCGAGGTAGCGCTCGGCGTCGAGCGCCGCGGCACAACCGGTGCCGGCGGCGGTGATCGCCTGGCGGTAGTGGTGGTCGACCAGGTCGCCCGCCGCGAACACGCCCGGCAGGTTGGTGCCGGTCGAGGGGTGGCTGGCGACGACGTACCCGTTCTCGTCGAGGTCGACCTGCCCGTGCAGCAGCTCGGATCGCGGGTCGTGGCCGATCGCGATGAACAGGCCGGTGGCCGGCAGGTTGCTCGTCTCGCCGGTGACCGTGTCCTCCAGCGTCAGGGACTCGAGCCGGTCGGCGCCGTTGATCTCCCGCACCTTGGCGTTCCAGATGATCTCGAGCTTCGGGTCGGCGAACGCGCGCTCCTGCATGATCTTGGAGGCGCGCAGCTCGTCCCGGCGCACGATCAGCGAGACCTTGGACCCGAAGCGGGTGAGGAACGTCGCCTCCTCGATCGCGGAGTCGCCACCGCCGACCACGGCGATGTGCTGGTCCCGGAAGAAGAAGCCGTCACAGGTCGCACACCAGGAGACGCCGCGGCCGGAGAGCTCCTCCTCGCGCGGCAGGCCGAGCTTGCGGTAGCCGGAGCCCATCGCGAGGATCACCGAGCGGGCGTGGAAGGTGTCGGTCGAGGTCTTCACGACCTTCACGTCGCCGGTCAGGTCGACCTCGACCACGTCGTCGGCGACCAGCTCGGCGCCGAACCGCTCCGCCTGGGCGCGCATCTCGTCCATCAGGGCCGGGCCCATGATGCCGTCGCGGAAACCGGGGAAGTTCTCGACCTCGGTGGTGTTCATCAGCGCTCCGCCTGCGGTGACCGAGCCCTCGAAGACGAGGGGCTTCAGGTTCGCCCGGGCCGTGTAGAGGGCGGCGGTGTAGCCGGACGGGCCGGAGCCGATGACGATGACATCGCGGACGTCGGTCATGGAGTGCGGGTCTCCTCGGAGGTCGGTGCTGGCGCGGTGGCGCGTCCAGTAGAACCGATCGTAGGTGAGGAATCTTCCCGGGCTACGGCGCGGGCAGCGTGACCGACCGGACCGGCTCGCCGCGTCCGCACAGGTAGAGGTCGACGACCTGGCTGTCGCCGGTCGGCCGCCGGAAGACCAGCGCACCGGGGGCGCCGTCGTACCGGACCGCGACGACCCGCCCGCGACCGACGGCGGGCAACGAGCAGGTCGGGGCCGGGGCCGCCATCAGCCCGTCGGTGGCGTCGAGGGACTGGTGGGACCCGTCGTCCGTCTGGTTCCGGGCGGCCACGGACTCCCGCAGCTTCGCGGCCTCTCGCGCGAAGCTGCGGGCGTCGAGCCGGGCGGGCTCGCCGTCGAACGCCCGGGACGAGGGCTCGGACGCCGGCTGCTGGCCGGCGCCTCCGCCGGCTCCCGACTCGGCCCCGGGGTCCGCCTGGTCGCCGGCGACGGACGAGCTGCTGCCACCGTCGGCGCCGCCGCCGCTCAGGTCGGCGCCGCGGAGCTGGTCGATCCCGATGCCCGCGACCACGACCGCGGCGGCCGCGACGAGGAGGCCACGCGCGCGGCGCCGCCGCCGGGCGGCGGCCAGATCGGCGACGGTCGACCGGACCGGGCGGTCGGCCTGGAGATCGGCGATCACCCCGTCCATCCGTCGGGCGACGTCGGGCGGGATCGGTCCGTCGTGCCTGGCCTCGGCCAGCAGCCGGCGGATCCGGTCGTCGTGCTCGGACACGGGGTTCACCTCCTCCTGATGTCTGATGTGAGCTGTGGTGCCGGTGGTGCCGGGCGGTCCCGGGTCAGGCCGGGGGGCCACGTGGGGCATCGTCGGATTCGACGGGCCCGGCCGGGTCGGGGTTCCGTGGGAGCGCGTGGTCCGCCTCACCCTCGCCCTCCTCGAGCAGGGGCGCGAGCAGCTCGGCGAGCCGGCCCCGGCCCCGGGAGCAGCGGGACTTGACGGTCCCGACCGCGCAGTCGAGCATCGCGGCCGCCTCGGCGACCGGGTAGCCCTCCATGTCGACGAGCACCAGCGCGGCACGCTGCTCGTCGGGCAGCTGCTGCAGGGCCGTCAGCACCAGGCGGCTGCGCTCGGCACCGACCGAGCGGTCCGCGGGGTCCTCGTCGGAGGCGGAGGCGATAGAGCCCCGGCCGCGGTACTCCTCGAGGTCGTCCGGCAGCGGCTCGGCCCGGCGTACCTTCGCCGCCCGGAGCCGGTCCAGGCAGGCGTTCACGACGACCCGGTGCAGCCAGGTGGTGACCGCGGAGTCGCCGCGGAACGTGCCGGCCCGGCGGTACGCCGCCACGAGCCCGTCCTGGAGCCCGTCCGCGGCGTCCTCCCGGTTGCCCATGGTCCGAACTGCGACCGCCCAGAGACGGTCACGGTGCCGCTGGAACAGCGCCCCGAACGCGAACGGGTCCCCGTCCACGTGGGCGCGCAGCAGCTCGTGGTCGCTCGCGTCCTCGAGCTCCTGGGGGGTCATCCGGAGGGGGTCATCCGCGGACCGTCACCTCGGCGACCTGCCCGCGGAAGCCACCGTCGACTGCCGGGATCGAGGTGAGCCACACGGTCACGAAGCGTCCGCTCACGGGCGAGTCCAGGTCCGACCGGGCGTGGCCGTCGTCGGCCGAGGTGCCGGTCGCGACCGGCGTCAGCCCCTTGACCGCGGTCGGCGGCTGGTCGGTCACGTACAGCGAGTAGCCCGTCGGGCCGCCGAGGAAGGTCAGGTCGACCGCGCTGACGTCGTGGGCCTTGCCGAGGTCGAGGACCAGGCCGACCCCGGTCTTGAGGCCGGCGGGACCGAAGTTCTGGTCGTAGGTCATCGTCGACCAGGCGGTGCCCGGCTTGCCGTCGACCGCGAGCCCGGTGAGCTCGGGGTGCTCGTCGAACGGCGGCGAGCCCTGGGGGTCGAAGTCCCGCGCCGTGATCCCGCTGATCGGTGCCGCCGGCTGGGTGGCGGGTTGGCTGGTCGCGGTCGGGTCCCCGTCGCCGCCGCCGACCGGGACGGCCAGCGGGCTGCGGCCCTGGCCCAGGTTGTAGGCGACCACGATCGCGAGGAGCAGCAGGAGGCCGGCCGCGATGGCCGCGGCCAGGCGCAGCCAGCTGCGGCCGGGGACCTCGTCGTCCCCGGGCTCCTCGACCGCTGGAGTGAGACCGGTACCGGTGCCGGTGGGCTGGCCGGAGCCGGTGTCCCAGGGCCAGTACGCCGCGCTCCCCGCGCTTGCCGCCGCCGGCAGGGGTCGCCGCGGCCGTCTGGCCGGGCCCTCGGCCGGCTCGGGGGCGAAGAGCGGACGCTCGGGCGGGTCCTCGAACGGCGGCGGGGGCGGGGCCGGGTCGGAGCGGGCCATTACCCAGGAGACGTCGTCGTTCTCGTCGTCGAAGATCGGCAGCCCGGCCTCCGTCGGCAGCTCGGTCGACACCGGGGCGGGCTCCGGGTCCGGCTCCGGTGCGGGCTCGGGTTCCGGCGCCCGGGGCGGCGGGTCCTTGATGGCCGGGAGCGAGATCGTCTCGGTCGTGTCGCGGTGGCCGAGCGCGGCCTCGGCCTCGGCCAGCCCGGTCGGGTCGCCGACGAAGGTCGCCAGGTAGTCCGCGATGCCTTGGGCGCTGGCCAGGTCGTAGGTCTCGCGCAGCCGCGAGCCGTCGTGGCCGGCGTAGGGGTTCACGACCTCGTCGCAGAGGACGTCGAGCGGCCGGGGGATGCCGGCCCGGACCTGCCGCGGCCGGAGCACCCGGCCCTGCACCACGGGCGCCGGCGGCACCTGCGACCGCGAGGGACCGGGCCACTTGCCGGTGAGCGCGGCGTACAGCAGACCGCCGAGGTCGGCGACGTCGGTGGAGGGCCGTGCGGTGATGTCGAACATCGCGGCGTCGACGGCGAAGCCGATCAGCCGCACCGCGCCCGCGTGGTCGACGAGGACGTTCTCGGGCACGAGCCGGCCGTGGCAGACACCGGCCTCGTGCCCGGCCGCGATCGAGGACGCGACCTCGGAGACCAGCCACGCGGCCCGGCGCGCGTCCAGGGGACCCTCGGCCGCCAGCATGATGTCGAGGGAGTCGCCGGAGCCCCACTCGTTGACGACGTACACGAGGCCGTCGGCGCGGTCGGCGTCCAGGACCCGCAGCAGCCGGCGGTCGTGGACCGTGGCCGACCGGCGGGCCGCCTCGAGCAGCGGCCCGGCGTGCGGGTCGTCCTCCGCCATCACGTGCAGGGTGACGTAGCGCTCCAGCACCTTGTCGTGGGCTCGCCAGAACCGGCCGCTGCTGCTCTCGGTCAGCAGGTCGATCAGGCGGTACCGGTCGGCGAGCACCTCGCCGGGCCGGATCGAGCTCGGCACGCAGCTCCCCTCGTCGAGTCCCGGACAGGGCCCATCGTAAGGCGGGTCAGGGTCGGCGGAGCAGGGGGACACGGCTGGTGAGCGTGTCGACCACGGTCGTCACCTCGCGCAGCCGCAGCACGCGCGCCATCAGCACCAGCACCACGACGTCGAGGGTGCCGACGAGGAGCACCCAGACGCCGGCCACGGCCCAGTTCGGGTCGTCCTGCAGCCGGTGGAGGAGGTACGCCGCCAGCGCCGCGGCAGCGGTGGCGACCAGCACGGCGATCGCGAGCCGGGCCAGGAACCGCACCAGGGTCGGGGTGCGGAGGCCGCCGAGCCGGCGGCGGAGCACGGCGTACGAGACGACCGAGCCGACGAGGTACGACGCGGAGTAGGCGACCACCAGCGCGGGCGAGGTGTGCTCGGCGTCGACCGAGTGCACCAGCCAGACCGCGGCCACGATGTTGGTCGCGGCCACCGCGCACTGGATCCAGAACACCGTACGGTTCAGCTCGAGCGCGTAGAAGCCGCGGAGCATCAGGTAGTGCACGGTGAAGAAGACCAGCCCCCCACCGAACAGCGCGAGCGACGCGGCGTACAGGCCGGTCGAGCTCGCGGCGGCGCCGTACCCCCAGATCACCCGGGCCAGGTCGGGCGCGATCACCGGCAGCAGCAGCGCGAACGGGATCACCACCGCGAGTGCGGTGCGCAGGGTGTCGGTGAGCGTGTGGACCAGGCCGTCGCGGTCGTCCGCGGCGGCGCGTGCCGACAGCCGCGGGAGGATCGCGGTCGCCAGCGAGACGGTCACCACCGAGTGCGGCACCATCATGATGAGGAACGTCGAGGAGTAGACCGTGTAGCCGGTGCCGTCGCCCGACGAGGCCGTGCCGCCGCCGGCCAGCCGGACCACGACGGTGTAGGCGATCTGGTTGACGATCACGAACAGCACCGTCCAGACACCCAGCCGGAGGGTGTGGGCGAGGCCCGTGTGCCGGTAGTCGAAGCGCGGCCGGTAGCGGTAGCCGGACGCGCGGAGGTACGGCACCAGCACCACGAACTGCGCGACGATGCCGGCGGTCGCCCCGAGCCCGAGCAGCAGCTCCTGCTGGTGGCTGAACGCGCCGAAGACCTCGCTGCCCTGCGCCGGGCCGAAGACGAACAGGTAGACGACCAGCACGCCCACCGAGATGACGTTGTTCGCGATCGGCGCCCACATCATCGGGCCGAACCGGCCGCGGGCGTTCAGGATCTGCCCGACCAGCACGTACATCCCGTAGAAGAACACCTGCGGCAGGCAGAACCGCGCGAACGCGACGATCGACTCGCGCTGCTCGGCGAGCGCCGGCTCGTCGTACCTGCTGGACAGGAACAGGTCCATCACCCACGGAGCGGCCACGACCAGGAGCACCGTGACCGCGCCGAGGAAGAGACCGGCCAGCGTGATGATCCGGCTCGTGTACGCCGTACCCCCGCTCGGGGTCGTGGCGCATGGACCGCACCAGCTGGGGGACGAGCACCGCGTTGACCACCCCGCCCGCGAGCAGGATGTAGAGCATGTTCGGGATCGTGTTCGCGATCGTGAAGAGGTCGGCGTGCAGCTTGGCGCCGAGCGCCGCGGCGAGCAGCGCGGACCGGACGAAGCCGCTCATCCGCGACACGATCGTGCCGGCGGCCATCACCGCACTGTTGGCGAGGACCCGCTGCTGCTCGGTCTGCTGCTCGTCGCTCATGCGCCCCTCGCCGCCCTGACCCGGCGGAAGAGCCGGACGACGATCGCACCGAAGAGCAGCGCGACGCCGGTGCCGAGGATCAGCCAGATCACGTTGCTCACCCGGTTGGACCGGATCGGGACGTCGTCGGACGAGCCGAGGGGTACGCCGTCGGTGTCGGTGAGCAGCAGCGTCACGTTCCGGATGCCGATCGCCGAGGAGGACGCGTTGAGGAGCACGGTCGTGCTCCGCTCGGGACCGAGGTCGATGGTCTCGCCCGGCACCGAGATCCGCAGCGGCGCGTCGGAGATGGCCTGGATCTTGACGCTGACGGGCTGGTCGAGCTTGTTGGTGACGGTGGCCGCGAACCGGCCGCTGCCGCTGGAGAGGATCACCGCCTTGGGCGCGTCCACCGTCACGGAGCGGAGCTTGCTCTCGATCCAGGTGCGCGACTGGTCGGCGGACGCGCGGGCGCTGTCCGGCCGCAGCCGGCTCGAGTACGAGAGGTCGGTCATCGCCTCGTCGCGGACCTCGGTGGCGACCTGGTCGTTGCGGGTCAAGAGGTTCTGGAGGGAGTCGCCGGCCTGCACGAGGTCGTCGGCGGCGGCGAACGACGCGGGGTCCAGCTCGAGCTTCGCCTGGTTCCCGGGGTAGTCGAGCCGGTCGGCGGGGACGTCGGTCCCCTCCCGCTGCATCGCGTCGGCGACCGTGGTGAGGTTCAGCCAGTCGACGTCGAGGCCCTCCCAGAAGCCGGACACCTCGTCCGGCGACCAGGTGGGCGGGAAGACCACGATCAGCGGCTTCCGCCCCGGCGTGAGCACCCGGATCGCGGCCTCGCTGAGGATGCGCTGCCGGACCGCGAGCGGCGCCAGCCGGTCGTCGGGACCGGGCCCGCCGGCCACCGCGCCGGACGACGTGACGCCGACCGTGTGGCCGGCGGCGTGCGCGACCGCGGGCGCGTGCGGGCCGAACATCCGGTCGGTGAGCAGCAGCGTCGCGGCCGACTCGACCGAGCGGATGCCGGCCGTGTCGAGGTACCCGGTGGGCGAGGACACGGCCGGCGTGGTGGGCAGGCCCCACGGCTGCAGGTCGCCGGCCGATCGCTTGCGCGCCTGCCGGTAGACCCGCCGGTCGTGGGCGGCCGACGCCGCGACGTCCACGTCGCCGTACGGCAGGCTCAGGATCTCGCCGCCCTGGAGGCCCTCGTGCAGGCGCTCCAGCCAGTCCGTCGCCGCGCCGGCGGCGGCTGCCGCGCTGGCGCTCAGGTCGCTGTCGTCATCCTCGGTGCCGCTCGACGGCGACGGGCTGGGCGACGGCGACCCGCTGGCGCCGCCCTCGTCCGGGGCCTCGCCCACGGTCGGTTCGAGCGAGCGACCGGGGTTGCCGGCGGCGAGCCGACGGGCGGCGTCGACGACCGACGGGTCGACCAGCCAGCTGACCGGGCGGGAGCCGGCGGCGACCCCCAGGTCGACGAGCGAGCGGAGCGAGCCACCCGGGGCCAGCTGCTCGTTCCAGCGGTCCAGGCTGCCGATCGACCCGTCCGGCGCGTGCGTGACCAGCCCGCGGACCGGGATGACGAGCGCGGTGTCGACGGACTTGTCGGTCGGCGGCACCAGCGGCAGGAAGGTGCGGGCCCGGCCGTCGGCGTTGGAGTCGCCGCCCTCGGCGTTGAAGCCCAGGGCGTGGGCGCCGAACCAGTAGACGCCCGGGCCGCCGGAGATGTGGCTGGCCAGCACCGCGTGCGAGACCTCGAGGGAGTACTGCCGGCTCTCACCGGGGGCCAGCTCGCCGATCGTGTCGTCGTAGCTGCCGGTGTCCAGGATCCGGTCGCCCACGGGCTGGCTCGGCCCGATCGCGGCGGCGTCGGCGAGCTCGGACGCCGTCGTCATCGGCGTGGCGGAGACGAACGCGTAGACGCTGATGTCGGTCCACGTCTCGTCGTCGCGGTTCGTGACCGTGCCGGTGACCGTGACCGGCCCCCGCTTCGGGATCACCGACGGCGCGAGGCTGTCGATGCTGACCGCGAGCGGCGTACGGACGGCCTCCTGCCGGGCCTGCCGGGGTGCCGAGGCCTCCGCGGTGCCCGTGCCGAAGCCGAGGAGGGTCGCCACCACCACGAGGGCAGGAAGCAGCGACACCGGGCGAAGCACGCCCGCGACTCTACTGGCCCGGGCTGTGCCGAATCGGCGGCCCACCCCGTCGCCACTAGACTGCTGGCCCGTGCCCGACGCCCCGCCTCCTCCGCCCCAGATGGCCGACGTCCAGCGCGCCGTCGCGGTCGAGCTGGACCGGATCGCGCCGGTCATCGACGACCTCGGCCGACGGTTCGCCGCCGCCGGTCACGAGCTGGCGCTGGTCGGCGGTCCGGTGCGCGACGCGATGCTCGGGCGGCAGCACAACGACCTCGACCTCGCGACCTCCGCGCGGCCCGATGAGACCGAGCGGCTGCTCAAGGGCTGGGCGGACGCGATCTGGGACATGGGGCGTGCGTTCGGCACCATCGGCTGCCGGCGCGGGCCGTGGCAGGTGGAGATCACGACCTACCGGTCCGAGGCGTACGACCCCTCCTCGCGCAAGCCGGAGGTCGACTTCGGCCACACGCTGGCCGGTGACCTCGGCCGCCGCGACTTCACGGTGAACGCGATGGCCGTGCTGGTGCCCGGTCGCGAGCTCGAGGACCCGTACGGCGGCGTGGTCGACCTCGCGAACCAGGTGCTCCGGACGCCGGGGCGACCGGAGGACTCCTTCTCCGACGACCCGCTGCGGATGATGCGGGCCGCGCGGTTCGCGGCGCAGCTCGGGTTCTCCGTCGACCCGTCCGTGGTGACGGCGATGACCGAGATGGCGGGGCGGATCGAGATCATCTCGGCCGAGCGGGTCCGCGACGAGCTGGTGAAGCTGGTCACCGCGCCGTACCCCCGGCTCGGGCTGGCGCTGCTGGTCGACACCGGGCTGGCCGAGCTGGTGCTGCCGGAGCTGCCCGCGCTGAAGCTCGAGCGCGACGAGCACCACCGGCACAAGGACGTCTACGAGCACACGCTCACGGTGCTGGAGCAGGCGATCGACCTCGAGTCGCGGCTGCCCGGCGGCGGACCGGACTTCGTGGCGCGCTTCGCTGCCCTGATGCACGACGTGGGCAAGCCGCGCACCCGGCGGTTCCTCGACGACGGCACCGTGACCTTCCACCACCACGACGTGGTCGGCGCGAAGATGACGCGGAAGCGGATGAAGGCGCTGCGGTTCTCCAACGACGACACCGACGCGGTCAGCAAGCTGGTCGAGCTGCACCTGCGGTTCCACGGCTACGGCTCCGGTGAGTGGACCGACTCCGCCGTACGCCGCTACGTGCGGGACGCCGGGGACCAGCTCGAGCGGCTGCACATCCTCACGCGCGCCGACTCCACCACCCGGAACCGGCGCAAGGCCGAGTTGCTCCAGCGCACCTACGACGACCTCGAGGAGCGGATCGCGCGGCTGTCGGAGCAGGAGGAGCTCGCCTCGATCCGCCCGGACCTGGACGGCAACCAGATCATGTCGATCCTCGGCATCGGTCCGGGGCGCGACGTCGGCGCGGCGTACTCGTTCCTGCTGGAGCTGCGGATGGACCACGGCCCGATGTCCGGGGAGGACGCCGCCGCTGCGCTGCTCGCCTGGTGGGCCGCGCGCTAGGTCATTCCCCGTCGAGTGACGCGAACTGGCTGTCATTCGGCCCGGATTCCAGCCATCTCGCGTCACTCGACGAGCCCGTCACGCCGGTCGAGGAGCTCGTCGAGGGTGGGTGAGGGAGCCGGGCCCAACGTCCAGAGCTGGGGCAGCCGCCCGGTGCGGGCCAACGCGTCCTCCATCCGTCCGACCACGCGGGCACTGGAGCGGAGGTCCCCGGCGACGACCTCGACGTACTCGAGGCCGACGCCGCGGATTGCGGCCTCCCGTTCGATGTCCGCTTCGTGCCGGTCGATGTCGCGGTGGTCGGCGCCGGCGTACTCGCCGACCACGCCGCGCTTCGCGTCGAGCAGGTCCGGTACGGCGACCAGGTGACCGTGCCGGTCCAGGATCGACCGGTTGAGGAGCGGCCGGCCCCAGCCGGCGTCGTACTCCCAGATCATCCGGAACCGGTCCTCCTGAGGTGACCGGCAGCCCTCGACCGCCATCTCGACGGCCTCGCGGACGACCCTGACGTCGCGGTACCAGCGCCGGGTGGCGGCGTACAACCGCATCCGCTTCACCGACGTCAGCCGCGCGGCGCACACCGCGCCGACGGCGACAGCCATCTCGCGCACGTGGCCGATCCGCCGCATCTCGTCGAACAGCGCGCGCTCGACGGTCGTGCACGGGACCCCGTGGAGCAGGACCACCTCGTCCGGCGGGACCGTGTACCTGAGCACCGTGATGGCGTCGTCGGATCCGAGGCGTTCGCCGTTCGCCGCCACCTGCACCGGCAGCCGGGTGCGACCGTCGCGAGCCAGCCCGTCGAAGAAGCCGGCGCCGTGCAGCCGCAGGGCCGCGGCGCCGGTGATGACCGCGCGGTCCCCGACCCGGGCGTGCGCCTCCACGATCCGCTGCTCGAAGCTGTGCCCGGCGGTCGCGGCCACCACGAGCCCGGGACCGACGGACTGCCACGCCGGCCCGCGGGCCTGTCCTCGGGTCGGGCCGGTCCGTCCGGCGGGATCGATGCGGACCGGGCGCACCAAGGTCGGGACGGGCGGCGCGACGGGATCCCAGCGGTGCGGCATGCGGAGCCGATGCCCGGGTCCGGTTGTGGAGGAAACCGGGGTCCCGCGGGCCTGTGGATTCCCCGTCGAGTGACGCGAACTGGCTGTGATCGGGGCAGATTCACAGCCAGTTCACGTCACTCGACGGTCTACGCGCAGCGGAGGGCCCGCTAGAAGCGGAAGGACTTCAGGTACGCGTGTCCCTTCGTCACGACCAGCTTCACGCGGTGCGGGCCGGAGCCGAGGCCGGTGAGCTTCCGGTGGACGAACGCCGGCTTCCTGGATGCGCCGCGGAAGCGGAAGGTCGAGACCTCGGTGCCGTCGACCAGCAGCTTCGCGCGGCCGCCACCGGTCGCCTTGCCGAAGAGGACGTCCAGGGCACCGCCGACGCTGGTGAGCGTCATGGTGTCGCGACCCTTGCCCTTGCCGAGGTTGTCGCAGTAGCGGCCGCCCGGCGCCGAGGCCGCCCGGACGTTGCGCCAGTTGCCGGTCCGCGTGACCTGCTTGGAGCCGCACTGCACGATCGTCTGCTTCGGTGGCGGGCCCTGGGTGACGACCACCCGGACGGCGTCGGTGTCGGTCGCGCCGGACGGGTCGGTGACCAGCAGCGTCACGTCGTAGGTGCCGGCCCGGGAGAAGGGGTGCTTCACGACCTCGCCGGTGGCGTCCTTGGTGGAGCCGCCGTCGCCGAAGTCCCAGCTGTAGTCGAGGTCGTCCGGCGTCTCGGCGTCACGGCTGCCGCTGCCGGTGAACGTCACCTGCTGGCCGGTGCCGGCCGTCGACCGGTCGGCCGCGGCGTGGGCGACCGGCGCGGTGTTCGCGGGCGCGACCACGGGCGCGTAGCCGTAGTCGAAGTCGCCGCAGCCGTCGCTCATCGTGAACCGCACCGAGCCGGTCAGGTCGCCGTTCGAGGTCGCCGGGCCGTTGGCGTTGCCGGTCATCGACAGCACCTTGAACGCCAGGCAGTCGTAGCCGAACTCCCAGTTCCCGGACGCCGACGACGGGTCCGCGTAGTTGTCGACGTGGGGGGCCGACCTTGCGTCCGAGTACGACGACCTGGCGGCCGCCGCCGTGAACGCGGCGTCGTTCAGGTCCGGGGTGTCGTTGCCGGGCTCGGGCGTCGAGTCGAGAGGCGATTGGGCCGGCGGGTCGTCGGTGCCGGCGTTGCCGTACCCGTGCGCCTCGTCGGTGTAGGAGAGGTAGAGACCGGGCTCGAAGCCGATCGGGTCGCGGTCGATCTGGCCGTGCCCGTCGAGGTCGAAGCCGGAGCGGTCCCGCATCTCCAGGTAGTAGGCGTGGTCGAAGCTCGCCTGCTCACCGGCCGCGACGTACTGCCAGCCCTTGGTGCAGTCACCGCCCGGGTTGTCGGCCTGGCAGCCGCCGTTGAAGATCCGCGGATCGTTCGGCCCGCCGTCCTTCTCGAGGTCGGTCTGCAGCAGCACTTGCTGGCCGCTCGGCGTGGTCGCGGTGACCTTCAGGTCGTCGATGAACCAGCCCGGCCGCGCGACGCCCGGGTCGGTCGAGTAGCTGAACCGCAGCACCGGGGCGGCCGCGCCGACCAGGTCGGAGATGTCGAAGGTGTCGGCCAGGAACTCCGACGCCGGGTAGTTGCCGGCCGTGCGGTCCAGCTGGACGGTGACCGGGTCGGTGTAGGACCCGCTCGAGCCGGTGATGCCGTTGCCGTACGCCGACTGGCAGGCGTTCTGGTTCGGGTTGGACGTGCCGGCCGTGGTCGTCGGGGTGCTGCGCTCCGAGGCGTGCGACGCGAACGTCTTGCCGCCGTCCTTCGACGTCAGCACGAACCCGTAGTCGAAGTCCCACTCGGTGTCGAACATCGACTTCAGGTCGAGCTGGAGCGTCGAACCGGCCGGCAGGTCCTTGATGCCGGGGATCGCGACGTCGAGGTTGTGCCCGCCGTCGTCGGTCGCACAGCCGAAGTCGTTGCCCGACCCGGAGTACCAGGCGTGGGACTTGCTCGCCTTGTCACCGGTGTCGAACTTGGCGGGATCGAGCAGCTGGCGGCCGGGCAGCTTCGCGACGTACATCTCGGAGTTGTGCACGGTGCCGTCCCGCCCGTTCACCAGGGTGTACGGCGTGCCGTCCTTGGTCCGCCAGCGGATCTCGCCGGTGTCCTCCTTGGAGTCGGTCCAGTCGTTGACCGTCTGCGTGCCCGGGCCGAGCACCCGCGGGACGACCCAGCCGAGCTCCTGGCGCGAGTACGCGTCCATGTCCTGCGACTTGTCGGTGGCCATCAGGTTCCAGTCGCCGTACGTCTCACGGCTGCCCAGGGAGTAGAAGTCGGGCAGGCCGAGGGAGTGGCCGTACTCGTGCGAGATCACGCTCGCCTTGTCGATCGCCGTCTCGGGGTTGAGGTTGTAGGGCCCGACGCGGACGAAGACCTTGAGCGCATCGCCCTTGTCGGTGGTCGTCATGTCCTTGTAGGTGTCGTCGGTCCACCACAGCGGCCTGCCCTCGAGGTCCTTGAGCTGGTCGTCGGTGACGAAGCCGGGCAGGCCGGTCGCCGGGTCGCTGTAGGTGTACTCGAGCGAGGAGCTGTGCGGCCAGATGTTGTCGTAGGGCAGCGCGTCCTGCGGGTCGCTGGTGCACGCGCCCAGCTGGGAGGCGCCGTTGCCGCCGCAGCCGGCGAACACGGCCATGAAGAAGTCGACCACGCCGTCCTTGTCGGTGTCGTAGTCGGAGTAGTCGATCTCCGGGTCGGCGAGCGCCGCGGCGTCGGCCACGACCTTGCCCGTCGGCCCGCAGCCGCTGTCGATCTGCATCAGCGCGGCCACGCCGGTCAGGGACCCGACGACCGCCGAGCCGGCGCCGTCGGACCCGTAGTAGCCGGTGGTGCCGGGCAGGTTGTAGACGCCGTTGGTGATCCGCTCCGGGTACGCCGGGGTGCCCGCCAGCTGGGGCAGGTCGCCGTACGTCAGGCCGCCGACGCACGTCGACACCGTGGTCGGGTCGGTCTTCGTGAACGGGAAGCCAGGCCCGTAGTCGAAGCCGGCGGTCGCGATCCCGGCCGACGGCACGTTGCCGTCGGGGAACAGCTGGCCCAGCGACATCTCCTGGTACAGGTTGTACGTCGACCCGGGCCTGGCCGGCGAGTCGATGACCTCTTCGAGCTGCTCGCCGGTGTGGTCGGCGAGGTAGGAGCGGTCGGTGTACTCGACGGGGATGACCGGGAACGGCCGGTCGCCGTACCGCGCGGTGTCGTAGGCCTCGCCCGGCGGGATCACCTTGGGGCCGTGGGAGCTGACGGTCTGGCTGGTGCCGGGCGCGGTGAGCCGCGCGGTGGTGGAGAGGTCGCGCCACACGACCGTCGGCTCGGCGGCGACCGTGTCGGCGCGGCTCTGCAGCACGAGCGTGACGGTGCCCGGGGAGGTGCCGCTCGCGGCGGGCACCGGCGGCAGCGTCCAGGTGACCGACCGCGGCGAGACCGGGTGGGTGCCCGGGCCGCTGGCGTCGACGAACGAGGTGCCCTCCGGCGCGGTCACCGTGACCGAGGCGCCGGTGACCGGCAGGGCGGCCGGGTTCCGCACGATGATCCGCGACGGGTACGTCTCGCCCGGCTTCACCCAGCCGACCGAGGACACGAAGCTGTCCTCGACCTGGAGGTCGTCGCTCGCGGCCTGCACCGCGACGTCGCCCGCCCCGGCGTCGGCGACCCGGCGGTCGGCGTACTCCGCGTCGAGGGCGCGTACGGCGAGGTGCGTGGCCTCGCCGGTGCGCGGCAGCGCGCTGGTGACCTTGCCCGGGACGGTCGTCGCGAACGAGCCGTCGCCGGCGGCGGTGACGTCCTGCGTGGCGAGGACCTGTCCGCTCGCGTCGGTGATCGCGAGCGTGAAGCTCGCGGGCACGCCCTTCTCCGCGGCGGTGACGACGGTCCCGGAGACCGGGAACTGGGCCCCGCGCACGATCGTCGCGGTCTGGCCGTCGAAGGCGACGGACAGCGCGGGTGCCGCCGGGACCCGCGGCGCGGCGGTGGCCGGGAGGGTCAGGGTCGTGAACCCGGTGGCGAGGCAGGCGGCCAGTGCGGTGGTGACCGCGGCGGCACGCCGCAGGGAGTGCTTGCTCATGGGCGGACGCAATCTCGGGATGGGTCGCGGGTGGCGACGCGGTGCCACCCCAACGACGGGTCGGTCGAGCGGGTTACGACCGGCGTACCCGTGTCTCGCAGCAGCCAGACCGCGTCCCGGGACCGGTCTGGACCGCAGGGATGCCGCAGCCCCGACGTTTCTCCCACCGGCGCCGCCGTCGCGCGCCTACGATCCAGGAGTCGTGCGGGTGCAGGCAGGGGGAATCGGGTGCTCAAGCGTGTTGCTGTGGTCGTGCTGGCGGTCGTTCTCGGGTGCCTGTCGACGGGTCCGGTGGCCGCGGCGACGTCGTTCACGCCACGCCCCGGACCCACGTGGAACAACCCCCGGGGCGACTACACGGCGCGCAACGTCAACATGGCCAAGGTGCGGAACACGATCGACAGCGTGCCGCGCAACGGCGTGATCAGGATCGCGGTCTACTCCTACAACCGCCGCGACATCGGTGACGCCCTGATCCGCGCGTGCCGACGGCACGTGTCGGTCCAGTTGGTGCTGAACGACAACGCGATCGGCGCCGAGGCCAACCGCATGATCCGGTACCTCGGCCGGGACACGCACCCGAGGTTCCGGGACCGGTGTCACCCGAGGAAGTACGGCCCGAGGCGCAAGCCGTACCCGGTGCCGAGCTTCTTCAAGGTCTGCCAGGGCGCCTGCCGGCTGGGCAGCGAGCGGTCGAACCAGCACAGCAAGTTCTACCTGTTCTCCGCGACCGGCAACGGGAAGCCGGTCGTCATGTTCGGCTCGAACAACCTCATGAGCTTCGCCGCCGACGTGCACTGGAACGACCTCTACACGGTACTCGGCAACCAGAAGATGTTCGACGACTTCAGCACGATCTTCGCGCAGATGGCGCAGGACCGGTGGCGGAAGCATCCCTACGTGGCGGTCCAGGACGGCCAGTACGCCGTCGAGTTCGGATCGGACCCACACGCCACCGGGTCCAGGGACCACGTCTACCAGCGCCTCGACCGGGTGGGCTGCCGAGCGCCGGCCGGGTACGGCGACAACGGTCACACCACGATCCGGATCATGATGTACGGCTGGGTGGGTGCGCGCGGCCTGATGCTCGCCCGCAAGGTCGCCGCGCTCTCGCGGGCCGGGTGCCGGGTCCTGGTGCTGGTCAGCGGTGCCGGGCGCAGGGTGCACGCCGTGCTGCACAGGTCCGGCGTCGCCATCCGGAGGTCCGCACTCGACCTCGACGACGACCCCCTCACGGGCTTCGACGACACGGGCTGGGAGGTCTTCTCCCACGAGAAGTGGATGTCGCTGTCCGGGACCTGGGCCGGGCACCCGTTCAAGGGGGTGTGGACCGGTTCGGAGAACTGGTCCAACGTCTCGCGGTTCAACGACGAGGTCACCGTGCGGGTCCCGTTCGCCTCGGCGCTCGCGGCGTACAGCCGCCACTTCCAGACCATCTGGGCGCACTACAGCCAGTGAACGACACCGCCCCGCCGGGACGGTGTCCTGGCGGGGCGGTGTGCGGTGCTCTGTGGTGCTGTGGATCAGTGGCTGACGTCGCCCTTGATGAACGCCTCGACGCGAGCGCGGCCCTCGTCGTCCGGCAGCTGCACCGGCGGGGACTTCATCAGGTACGACGACGCGGAGATGAGCGGGCCGCCGATGCCGCGGTCCTTCGCGATCTTCGCGGCGCGGATCGCGTCGATGATGATGCCGGCGGAGTTCGGGGAGTCCCAGACCTCGAGCTTGTACTCGAGGTTCAGCGGGACGTCGCCGAACGCGCGACCCTCGAGGCGCACGTAGGCCCACTTGCGGTCGTCGAGCCACGCGACGTAGTCCGACGGACCGATGTGCACGTTGCGGTCGTACTTCTTCCCGGCCAGCTCGCCGGTGAGGTTCGAGGTGACGGCCTGGGTCTTGGAGACCTTCTTGGACTCCAGGCGCTCGCGCTCGAGCATGTTCTTGAAGTCCATGTTGCCGCCGACGTTGAGCTGGTAGGTGCGGTCCAGCGTGACGCCGCGGTCCTCGAACAGCTTCGCCATCACGCGGTGGGTGATGGTCGCGCCGACCTGGGACTTGATGTCGTCGCCCACGATCGGGACGCCCGCGTCCTCGAACTTCTTGGCCCACACCGGGTCCGAGGCGATGAAGACGGGGAGCGCGTTCACGAACGCCACGCCGGCGTCGATCGCGCACTGCGCGTAGAACTTGTCGGCCTCCTCGGAGCCCACCGGGAGGTAGGAGACGAGCACGTCGGCCTGGGTGTCCTTGAGGACCTGGACGATGTCGACCGGCTCGGCCGCCGACTCCTCGATGGTCTCGCGGTAGTACTTGCCGAGGCCGTCGAGGGTGTGGCCGCGCTGCACCTCGATGCCGAGGGTGGGGACGTCGCAGATCTTGATCGTGTTGTTCTCGGAGGCGTTGATCGCCTCGGAGAGGTCCTTGCCGACCTTCTTGTCGTCGACGTCGAACGCCGCGACGAACTCCACGTCGGCGACGTGGTACTCGCCGAACGTCACGTGCATCAGACCCGGGACGGTGCCCGCGGGGTCGGCGTCCTCGTAGTAGTGCACGCCCTGGATCAGGGAGGTGGCGCAGTTGCCAACCCCCACGATTGCCACTCGAACCGAACCCATCGGGGATTCCTTCCTTGTCACTTCACGTCACTTCACTTCTGAGGTGGCCTGCTGGCCGTTGCTGGTGGTGGTGTCGGCACCGGGGTCCGTGATCGCGGAGGTGTCGACACGGTTCTGCTCTCCGCTGCGCTCGGCGTTGATGAGGTCCGAGAGCCACCGCACCTCACGCTCGACCGACTCGACGCCGTGGCGCTGGAGCTCCATGGCGTACCTGTCGACCTCCTTCTGGGTCATCGACAGCTGGCTCTGCACCCGCTCGAGGCGCTCCTGGAGGCGGGTCCGACGACCCTCGAGGACCCGCAGGCGGATCTCCATGTCGGTGCGGCTGAAGAATGCGAACCGGATGTCGAAGTTGTTCGTCCTCCCACGCCGTGGGACCGACCTCCATCATCAGGCGCTCGAACTCGTCCTGCCCGGCCTCGGTGAGCTGGTAGACGATCCGCGGCCGCCGGGTCACGGGGGTGACGGTGGTGGCCGCCTCCTCGATCAGGTTGCCGCGGAGCATCTTCTTCAAGGTGGGATAGAGCGACCCGTAGGAGAGCACGCGACCCCATCCGAGCATGAGGTTCAGCCTCTTGCGGAGCTCGTAGCCGTGCATGGGTCCCTCGTGCAGCAGTCCGAGGACTGCCAGCTCGATGGTCTCTGCCCGACGTGCCATGCGACCTATCGTAGCGATATATCCGCGCGTTGCGAACCGGGTACCGGTCCAGATGACCTGACGGACGTGTCGCAGCGCACCCGGGCGCCGTGTTGGGCCCGGTTGCCGGGTCCCCGTACCCTGACGTGGATCTCGACCTCGACCCGCGGAGCCAGCGACAGTGAGTGGTAAGCGCAGCGCGCCCAGCAAGTCCGCGGCGAAGCGACCCCGCACGCGCAAGCAGAAGGTGCTCCGGCTCGCCAAGTGGCTCGGGATCGCGTTCCTCGCCTTCGCGCTGGTCGCGGTGGGCGGGTTCGTCGTCCTCTACAAGATGATCGACATCCCGGACCCGAACCAGGACTTCCTCACCCAGACCTCGAAGATCTACTACGCCGACGGCAAGACCGAGCTCGGCGACTTCGCGGTCCAGAACCGCGACTCGATCACGCTCGAGGAGATGCCGGAGGACCTGCAGGACGCCGTCGTCGCGGCCGAGAACCGGACCTTCTGGACCGACAAGGGCATCGATCCCAAGGGCATCATCCGGGCCGCGTTCAGCAACGCGTCCGGCAACTCGACCCAGGGTGCGTCCACGATCACCCAGCAGTACGTGAAGATCCTGTACCTGAGCCAGGAGCGGTCCTACAAGCGCAAGGTCAAGGAAGCGATCCTGTCGCTGAAGGTCCAGCGCGAGCAGAGCAAGTCCGAGATCCTCCGGGGCTACCTCAACACCATCTACTTCGGCCGGGGTGCGTACGGCGTGCAGGCCGCCGCCCAGGCGTACTTCGACAAGGACGCCAAGGACCTGGACCTCAAGGAGTCGGCGGTCCTCGCCAGCGTCCTGAACAACCCGACCCACTTCGACCCGGCCAACGGCAAGCAGTCCAAACACGACCTGCACGAGCGCTACGACTACGTGCTCGACGGCATGGCGGACGCGGGCAACATCACCCAGGACGAAGCGGACAAGGCGAAGAAGCACCTGCCGAAGTTCCCGCCCGTCAAGGCCGACAGCCGGCTCGGTGGCCAGCGCGGCCACATGCTCACGATGGTCCGCGACGAGCTGCACCACCTCGGCTACAGCGACGAGCAGATCGACGGCGGAGGCCTCCGGGTCACCACGACCTTCACCCCCAAGGCGATGGACGCCGCCAAGCAGGGGGTCGTGGACGAGCGCCCCGAGGGCTTCGGCGACAAGCAGCTGCACATCGCGGTGGCGAGCGTCGAGCCCGGCACCGGCGCACTGCGCGGATTCTACGGCGGCCAGGACTACCTCGACTCCCAGATCAACTGGGCGGTGACCGGTGGCTCGCCGGGCTCCTCCTTCAAGCCGTTCGCGCTCGCGACCGGTCTGAAGGCGGGCTTCTCGCTCACGGACACCTTCGACGGGGACTCGCCGTACTACTACAACGGCGAGGGCACCGGTGACCGGGTGCGCAACGAGGGCTCGGGACCGGACGGCCTCGGCACCGACTACGGCTCCGCCGTCAGCCTCCTGTACGCCACCGAGGAGTCCATCAACACCGCGTACGCCGACCTGACCATGTCGATCCCGGACGGCCCGCAGAAGATCCTCGACACGGCGAACGCGGCGGGCATCCCGAAGTGGGACAAGTCCCAGTCCGGCTTCAACCACCTGCACACCAGCCCCGGCCTCGAGCCGATCTCCGGCATCGCCCTCGGATCGGCCACCGTCGCGCCCGTCAACATGGCCAACGCCTACGCCACGATCGCGAACGGCGGCGAGGCGGCCGACGTGCACGTGATCGAGAAGGTCGTCGACGAGCAGGGCGGCCACAACTACACGTGGAAGCAGCACACCACCCCGGCGTTCGACGCGGACGACGAGCAGATGAACAGCGACATCGCCGCGGACACCTCCTACGCGCTGCAGCAGGTGGTGAAGAGCGGCACCGGCCAGAACGCCCTCGCGCTGGGCCGTCCGGCGGCGGGCAAGACCGGGACGGCGACCAACGGCGACGACGAGGTCTCGTCCTCGTGGTTCGTGGGGTACACGCCGCAGCTGGCGACCGCGGTCATGTACGTCCGGGGCAAGGGCAACGAGCAGCTCGACGGATGGCTGCCGTCGTACTTCGGCGCCGACTACCCGACCCGCACCTGGACCGCCGTGATGCGCGCGGACATGGAGGGCCTGCCCGTGGAGGAGTTCCCGCTGGCGGCGAACCTCGACGGCGAGGCGCCGGACACCGGGCACGAGCCGGCTCCGCCGCCGCCGACGAGGACCAGGACCGCGCAGCCGTCCAGCACGCCGTCCACCCAGACGTCGTCGGCGCCGCCGTCCTCGCAGAGCCCGAGCGAGTCGCCGACCGAGTCGCCGTCGGACAGCTGTGGCCTGCTCGGCTGCGGCTCGTCGTCGAGCACCCCGTCGCCCTCCGACACCGCGAGCTCGCCCACGGGCAGCCCGTCGGGGCCCGGGGGCGGACACACCAGGGGCCGGCGCGGCCGGCGGCGTACCCCGGTGGCCTGAGTGTCGCCGGCGCGGGGTGACTGGGTCGATCCCACGTCGGACGATCCCGTCGTCGGTGCGCTGAGCGAGGGGGTGGGCGGCCCGGCCGGCCCACGCGCCGCGCGGCACCCGTGGTGGACGCCGGTGCGGGTGGTGCTGGCGATGACCGCGGTCGTCATGGCGCTCGGGATGTGGCAGAAGACGAACTGCTACGACGACACGTGGCAGGACGGCAACGCCCGCTACACCCACATGTGCTACTCGGACCTGCCGTACCTCTACACCGGCCGCGGCTTCGCGGAGCTCAGCTGGCCCTACAGCGACGACCCGCAGACGCGGGCGCGCTACGAGGTGATGGAGTACCCCGTCGGCATCGCCTACTGGGCGTACGGCGCCGCGTGGGTGACGCACTGGCTCAACGGCTCGCCCGACATCGAGCCGCGGTACTCCCAGTCGGTCGGCGACCTGTCGGGGACGGCGCCGGTGCTGCGCGAGATGCGGATCTTCGTGATCGTGAACGCGCTCGGGTTCGCCGCGCTGACGCTGCTCGCGGCGTGGCTGCTCGCGGGCGTCAACCGCCGGCGGCCGTGGGACGCGGCCGCCTTCGCGCTGTCACCGGCGCTGCTGCTGACGGGCCTCGTGAACTGGGACCTGGTCGCGGTCGTGTTCGTCGCCGGCGCGCTCTGGGCGTGGCGTCGGGAGAAACCACTGCTCACCGGCGTACTGATCGGGCTCGGGACGGCGGCCAAGCTCTACCCGCTGTTCCTGCTCGGCGGGATCCTGGTCATCTGCCTGCGCCAGCGCCGGATGCGCGAGCTCGGGCTCGCCACGCTCGGGGCGGCTGCGGCCTGGGTGCTGGCCAACGCGCCGGCGTACCTCTCCGGGCCGGCGGAGTGGAAGGTCTTCTGGACCTTCAACTCCGACCGCGGTGCGGACCTCGGCTCGGTGTGGCTCGTGGTCCAGCAGGCGATGGAGCGCACCGGCGACCCGTTCGCGTTCGAGCCGCACACGATCAACGTCGGGTCCTGGCTGTTCTTCGGGGCGTGGTGCATCGGCGTGCTGGTCCTCGGGCTCACCTCGCCGTCGACGCCGCGGCTGGCCCAGCTCGGGTTCCTCGTGGTGGCCGGCTTCCTGGTCGTGAACAAGGTGTACTCGCCGCAGTACGTGCTGTGGCTGCTGCCGCTCGCGGTCCTGGCGCGGCCGCGCTGGCGGGACCTGATCATCTGGCAGGCCGGTGAGGTGCTCTACTTCGCGGCGGTCTGGTGGTACCTCGGCGGCTTCCTCGCACCCGCGTCCGGCGGCGACTCGGGCTTCTACTGGGCCGCGATCCTGATCCGGGTCGCCTGCGAGCTGTGGCTGGTGGCGATGGTGGTCCGCGACATCTGGCGACCCCGTCACGACCCGGTCCGGGCGGCGGAGTGGGAGCCTCAGCTCAGGACGACGCGGTCGAACGCCGTGGCGGTGTAGCGCACCCGCACGTCCACCTCGTCGCCGACCGCGGGCACCCGCGCGCCGTGTGGGAGGAACAGCATGGAGGCCTGCATGTGCGGGGGCTCCGCGAACAGCCGTTGCTTGCCGTCGATCGAGAACGGCGAGCGCACGAAGCCGGCCGCGTCCAGGCCACCGCGCGCGAGCGTCGCGGCACGGGCCTTGATCGAGGCGTCGCCGGTGGGCGCCTCGAGGCCGATCCCGTGCGCCGTGCCGCCGCTGACGACGAGGATGTGCCCGGCCTTGGGCGCGGTGCGGTGCCGGTAGCCGTAGGAGTCGCCGCGCTCGACCTCGTGCACGTCGAGCACGGTCGCGGTCACCCGCAGCGCCCCGCGGTCCCCGAGCCAGAGGTCCGTGCCGACCCGCGGCCGGAAGGTCAGGTCGGGGTACGCCGAGCGCAGCTCCCCGAGCTCGGCCGCGCTGAGGTGGCTGACCCAGATGGTCTCGAGCGGCAGCTCGGCGGCGACCACGTCGTTGACCAGCCGGCGCACCTCGGTCAGGTGCGCCCCGTGGGCGAGGGGCAGGTGCAGCGCGACGCCCTCGACCTTCGCGCCCGGGCGCGCGGCGACCTCGCGGGCCGCGGCCCAGAGACCGCGCGCGGTCATGCCGTGGCGGAGCATGCTGGTCTCGCGCTCGAGGATGAACCGGGCGTCGGGCTGCCGGTCGAGCAGGTCGGTGACGTCCTCGGTGCGGCTGACGGTGTGGACGACCCGCCCGGCGATCGCGGGGTTGACGTCGAGAGCGGCGCCGAACGGCCGCCACGGCGTGAGCACCAGCAGGCTGCCGTCGTACCGCCCGGCGACCTCCGGGAGCTCGTCGTAGGTGCCGACGGCGAGGGTGTCGAGACCCAGCCACCCGGCCTTGCGGGCCAGCCGGCCGAGGCCGAAGCCGTAGCCGTTGCCCTTCGCGACCGGGACCAGGCCGGGAGTGGCGTCGGCGCAGGCGCGCAGGTGGCGGCGCCAGCGGTCGCCGTCGACCGTCAGGGTGAGGCTCATCCACGCCGCCGCATGTAGAGGTCGAAGGCCCGGTAGAGCGGCTTGCTGAGCGGCAGGTCCCACTCGCCGACGTACTCGACCGCCTCGCCGCCGGTGCCGACCTTGAACTGGATCAGGCCCAGGTGCGGGTCGTCGGAGGCCAGGGTGTCGGTGATCCCGCGGAGGTCGTAGACGTCCGCGCCCGCGGCGATCGCGGCCCGGATCATCGCCCACTGCACGGCGTTCGAGCCGCGGACCTCCCGCTTCTCGGTGGAGGAGGCGCCGTAGGAGTACCACGCGTGCGCGCCGACCCGGATCGCGATCGTCGCGGCGACGAGGGTGCCCTCGTGCCGGGCGGTGTGCAGGACGATCCGGTCGGGGTCCTCGGCGGCCAGCGCCTTGACCATGGTGGTGAAGTACGACAGCGGCCGAGGCGTGAAGTGGTCGCGCTCGGCGGTGTGCACGTAGAGGTCGTGGAAGGACTTGAGCTCCGGCTCGATCGCGACGCCGGCGTACGCCGCGGTCTCGACGCCCTCCTTGGCGGCCTTCTTGATGTTGCGGCGCCACTGCTGGTTCATGCCCGCCAGCACGTCGTCCTCGGTGCGGCCGGAGAGCGGGACCTGGAAGACGTACTGGGGCTGGCCCGCCGCGAACCCGCCCTCGGCCGCCTGCGGTCGCCAGCCCAGCTCGGTGAGCTGGGAGACCACCCGGGCGCCGGCACTGGAGCGCTCCGTGGGCGCCAGCTCGCCGAGCCGGCGTACGGCGTCGTCGGCGATGCCCTCCTTGACCGTCGCGGCGTCCCACCGGCGGGTCACCACCGGCGGGCCCATCCGGACGCCGAACGCCCCGCGCTCCTTGAGGTACGCCGCCATCGGGGCCAGCCAGGCGGCAAGGTCCTCGTCGTCCCAGTCCAGGTCCGGGCCCTCGGGGAGGTAGGCGAGGTAGCGCTTCAGGCGGGGCAGCTGCCGGTAGAGGACCAGGCCGACGCCAGTGAGCTCGCCGCCGCGGAAGAAGCCGATCGACTCGTGCCGCCACTCCGACTTCACCCGGCCCCAGGCCGGGGTCTGGAGGAAGCTGACCGAGCGCCTGGCCCGGATGTGCTCCAGGTGGTCGCTCGCGGAGATCTCGCGGACGCTGAGCTCTGGCCGGGGCACCGTCCGAGGTTATCCAATGGCCGGTCTCACCCGGACCGGGCGATGCCGGTCCAGACCGGTCGGCGGAAGATTCCGGTGACCAGGTATCAGGATCGGCCCCCGGAACCTCCTCCATGCCGTGATCCTGATCGAGAGACATGTCCAGCATCGGGGAGCGGCGCGACACGTGAGCAGAGCAGGCTCGGCCCGGCCGGTGGGTGGCGGCGATCGCCCCGACGGCGTCTCGGCGCGCGCCGGCGAGGTCTGGGGCCAGGCGACCGCCGGCTTCAACCGCTGGGTCGCGGGCGACCCTGCCGGGCTCGACGACCTGGTGGCCGTGATGACGCCGGTGCTGTGGCACGTGGTGCGGTCCTACCGGCTCTCGGAGTCGGCGGCCGAGGACGTCGTGCAGTCGACCTGGCTCGCGCTGGTGCGCCGGCGGTCCTCGATCGTCGACTCCGTCGCGATCGGCGGCTGGCTGACCACGACCGCGCGTCGCGAGGCGTGGCGGGTGGCGCAGGGTGACGGCCGCACCACCCCCGTCGCCGACCAGGACCTCGAGCCACGCATCCCGGCGGCGCGGTCCGCCGAGGAGGCCGCGGTGCAGCACGACGAGGGCGACCGGATCTGGGCGGCCGTGGACGGCCTGCCCGAGCGGTGCCGCCGGCTGCTGCGGATCGTCGCGTTCGAGAACCGGCCGGACTACCGTGAGCTGGCGTCCGACCTGGGCATGCCGGTCGGCAGCATCGGCCCCACCCGGGGCCGGTGCCTGGCGAAGCTGCGGGTCGCCCTGATGCAGACGGGGGAGTTCAAGTGATCCACCCCATGAAGTTCTCGTCCTCCCCCGCTGCGCTCCTCCGTCCGACAACTTCGAGGGGACCCCGATGAGCGAGCTGAGCAGGGACGCCCTCCTGGGCATCGTCCGTGACGTGTGGGAGCGGCACGACCCGGTGCCCGACCACCTGGTGGCGACCATGCAGGCCGCCGCCGCGATCGCTGCCTCCGACCTGGACGTGGAGCTGATGGAGCTCGTGGAGCGGGCGACCGAGCTGGTCGGCGCGCGCGGGTCCACGTCGTACACGCTCCGCTTCGTGCACGGCGACACCGACCTGCTGCTGCGCGTCGCGGTCGACGGCGTCCGGTCCCGCGTCGACGGCTGGGTGGTCCCGCCCGAGCCGATGACGGTCCGGGCGCTGCCCGGCGACAATCCGACCGACTGGTCGTCGGTCGTCACCGACACCGGACGCTTCGAGCTCACCGACCTGCCGCTCGGACTGCTGCGGCTGAGGCTCGAACCGCACGACACCACCCGTCCGGCGTTCGCGACGCCGACGTTCGAGATCTAGAGGAGCCATGGTCCAGCAGCAGCCCGAGCCCAAGCGTCCTGCCCGCAAGCCCCTCGACCGCGACCCCTCGCCGCCGCGGCCGTCCGCGATCGCCACCGTCGAGGGACGGATCCTGGACCCGGCCACCGCGATCACGGTCAAGGGCGTCACCCCGCGACCGACCGTGTACGTCGGTCCGCGGCTCGTGATCTCGAAGTCCGTCGACTTCGAGGGCGCGATGCGGGTTCTCCGCGCCGTGGCCGCACCGCTCGGCTGGGACGTCGAGCCGGAGCCGGAGGATCCGCGAACGGTGAGCCTGAGGTTCGGCGTCCGGCCGGTCCGCCTGGTCGTGGCCTCCGACCGCGCCACTATCGCCCCCGACGGCTGGACCCTCCTTCAGCAGACGCGCGCCCAGTTCGGGGTGGAGTCGGTTCGCGGCGTCGGGCTCGACCACGTCGTGTTCGTCAGCCCGTTCAACGAGTCCCACCCCTTCAACGAGAGCCACCCGTTCAACGAATCGCACCCTTTCAACGAGAGCCACCCGGCTGAGGGCGGCTACCGGCCCATGAGTACCTACGGCATCCCGGGGAGCGGAGGTCGACAGCCGGTCGCCTACGTCGGACCACCACCGCGGCGACGCAGGGCCGCTGCGCTACCGGGACGTCGACCGGTCGTGGCGCTCCTCGACACGGGCTGCGCTCCACATCCGTGGCTCGACGACGTCGTCCAGACCGACGTCACCCTCGATGGGCACTCCATCGGGTTCGACGATCCGGCGACCGATCCGGATCTTCACGGTGACCTCGTGGGCGACCTCGACGGGATGATCGATCCGTTGTCGGGGCACGGCACCTTCATCGCGGGCATCGTGCACCAAGCGTGCCCTGATGCCGACATCCTGTCGTGGCGGATCGTGCCGTCCGCGGGCCCGATCGCGGAGTCTGACTGGATCGTTGCGCTGTCGCAGATCGCGGAGCTCGTGCGCCGCGACCGGGCAGGCGAGGCCGGCGGGCGACGGATCGACGTACTCAGCCTCTCGCTCGGCTACTACCACGAGACCCCGGAAGACCTGCTGTTCGATCCGACGCTGTACGCCATTCTCGCCGACCTGTCCGCGAACGGGACCGTCGTCGTGTGCTCGGCCGGAAATGACGCGACGAGCCGACCGAGCTTTCCGGCCGCGTTCGCACCGTGGGCCGACGGGAGCGGTCCGGTGCCCGTCGAGGCCGCACGTCCGCCCATCGTCTCCGTCGGAGCCACGAACCCCAACGGCTGCTCCGACGCCTTGTTCAGCAACGCTGGGCCGTGGGTTCGCGCGTACGTTCCGGGCGCCGCAGTGATGAGCACGATGCCGGCGTTCCAAGGGGGGCTCCTTCCGGTGGCGAGGACACACGCGTTCGGCCGGTTGCGCGAGTCGATCGACCCGGACGACTTCCGCGGTGGCTTCGGGGTCTGGAGTGGGACGTCGTTCGCGGCGCCGCTCCTGGCCGGCGCCATCGCCGCGCGACTTCTCGAGACGGCTCAGGACGACGAGGATCTGGCCACCGTCATCGGTCGCGCCTGGGCGTGCGTCGCGGAGTTGACCGACATCACGCCATAGTGAGCGGGTGCGATCGGCGGAGGAGCTGCACCTTCAAGGGATGGTCGCGGTCAACGCCGGGCGGCTCGGTCAGGCACAGCGCCTGCTCGCGACTGCCCGGGAGCGCACGATGGATCCCGCCCTGCTCGCTCGTATCGATGCGACGGCGGCCTACGTCGCCGCTGACACGCAAGATCCCGACGTCGCCCTGCGGCTCCTGGACCGAGCTCTGAACGAGGAGCAGTTGCGGGGTCAGCATCGAGGGGTGCTGCTGTGCCAGCGCGCCCTCATCCTGCGGCGGACCGGCAACGCGATCAGCGCTCTGGACGCGTTCGGTCAGGCCATCGAGCTGTTGGCCGAGGCGCCTCTGGATCTCGCGAAGGCTCAGCTGAATCGAGGGACCGTCCACCTGGATCGTGGTGACCCGCAGTCTGCTGCGAGCGACTTCGAGTCCGCGGCGGCGAACTACAACCTGACGGGCGACGCGATCGCGCGCGCGAAGGCCGAGCACAACCTCGGCTACGCCCGCTTCCTCGCCGGAGACCTCGTCGGCGCCCTCAGGGCGATGGAGCAGGCGCACGTGGTGCTCGAACCGGTGAGCCCCGTCGTCAAGGCCACCTGTGAGCAGGATCGTGCCGAGGTCCTGCTCGCCGCGGGCCTGGTCAGCGAAGGGGTTCGTCTCCTGCATCGAGCGGCTGCGGACTACGGTCGGCGACGGATGCGACAACGTCAGGCGGAGGCAGAGCTCGCGCTGGCGATCAATGTCCAGCCATTCGACGCCCGGGTCGCCCTCACCGCGGCCAGGAGCGCCCGCCGGCGATTCCGGGCGTTGTCGTCGGACGTGTGGAGGGCGCGCGCCGAGGCACAGGTGGTGGCGGCGGAGGTATCGCTGGGAGGCACCGCTCCTCGGCTGGTTGCGACCGCAGATGCTGTCGCCGAGGAGCTGAGCGGGCTGGGACTGCCGTGGCGGGTCCGGTCGGCAGAGCTCGACGCGATTCGGGTGCTCGCCCGACGCGCAGACCTTGACGGAGCAGCGGTCCGACTGGGCGCTCCGATGGGGACAGCGGCGCCCCTGGCGCTGCGCATCGACGACTGCGACGTCCGCGCGGAGGTCGACGTCGCGCGGGGCCGCCCGACACGGGCTCTCGAGCACCTCCGGACGGGGCTGACGGCTCTGCACTCCTGGCAGAGCTCGTTCGGATCCCTCGACCTGCAGACCGGCGTGGCCGGGCACGGCGTACGTCTCGCGGCGCGTGGTCTCGCCCTGGCCGTCGAGTCGCCGAGGCTGGACGTGCTGTTCGAGTGGTCGGAGCGGGCGCGGATGCTCGCCAGCCGGGTGCAGCCGGTGCGGGCGCCGGAGGACGAGCAGATCGTGGCGGACCTCGCCGAGCTGCGCGAGATGGCCGCCGAGGGAGGACAGCGCGACCCCGAGCGCGAGGCCGAGCTGCGGCAACGGGTGCGGGAGCGGGCCTGGCAGCACGGGGGCTCGGGCGAGGTCGCGGACCCGGTGACGCTCGACGCGCTGCGCCCGGTCCTCGACGGCGAGGCACTTGTGGCGTACGTCGTCGCGGCGGACCGCGTGGTCGCGCTGGTCGTCACCTCCGACGACGTGACCCGGGTCGACCTCGGCGGCCGGGCACAGGTCGACGCGCTCCTGGGCGGCCTCCTGCCGGACCTCGACATGGCGGCCGCCGAGCTGCCGGAGGCCATGGCCGGGTTCGTGCGAGCGGAGCTGGCCGGTCGGCTCGCCGCGATCGCGGCCACCCTCGTCGAGCCGCTGCTGGCAGCGGTCGGGGAGCGAGCGGTGGTCCTCACGCCGTCCGGGGTGCTCGCCGGGGTGCCGTGGACGTTGCTGCCCGGGTTCACCGGTCGTCCCGTCACGGTCGCGCAGTCGGCGACCAGCTGGCTGGCCCGGCGAACGACGCCGCTGCGCTCGACCACGGCCGGCCTCGTCGCCGGTCCGCGGGTCGCCCGTGCCGAGGACGAGGTCACCGCAGCCGCGAAGGAGTGGGACGGTGCGCGGATCCTGACCGGGGAGGTCGCGACCGCCGGCGCCGTCTCGGAGCTCGCGTCGACGGTCGACGTCCTCCACGTCGCCGCGCACGGCCGGCACAGCTCCGAGAACGCGATGTTCTCCGGCCTCCAGCTCGCCGACGGCCCGTGGTTCGGCTACGACATCGACCAGCTCCGCCAGGTGCCCGACGTCGTCCTGCTGTCCGCGTGCGAGGTCGGTCGCTCCACGGTCCGGTGGGGGGACGAGCTGATCGGCATGACGACCGCCTGGCTGCACGCGGGTGCGCGCCGCGTCATCGCCTCGGCGGCAGCCGTCAACGACCGGGCGGCGTACGACGTCCTCGTGACGGTCCACCAGCAGCTCGTCGCCGGGGTGGACCCGGCCGTCGCACTCGCCGCGGCGGTACCCGCGGTCTCGGCCGACACCGCCCCGGTGCCGCTCGTGTGCTTCGGCTGACCGGTATCAGGGCGGGTCGGGGTCGCTCCTCGAAGACATGCCCATCACGATCCAGCACCGCATCCTGCGTGACCCGAAGCCCGGCGAGATCGTGCGCCTGCCGGCCGGCAGTCGCCTCGAGGTTCGGTTCCGTCGCCGGGGGCTCGGCCTGAGCCGCTGGCAGGTCGAGGACCGGCCTGCGCACCTGGTGCCCCTCGACGTGGGGGACCACGGCTTCCACTTCCTGGTGTTCCGCGGGGAGGGCGAGGGGCCGCAGCCGCTCCGCCTGGTCCGCAGTCGGGTCGACCGACCCGGCTCGGGCGAGGTCAGGGACCTGCTGGTGCTCGTCGGCTGAGCAGCCGGGACCGTCGGCGCCTACAAGGAGAAGTGCTCAGGCGCGAGACTGCGCAGCACGCAGAACTCGTTGCCCTCGGGGTCGAGCATCACGACCCAGCTCTTGTCCGGCGGCGCGAGGTCGGTACGCCGGGCGCCGAGTGCCTCGAGCCGCGCCACCTCGGCGTCGCGGTCGGTGTCGACGGGGGAGATGTCGAGGTGCACCCGGTTCTTCACGACCTTCTCCTCGGGCACCCGCGCGAAGAAGATCGTCGGCGGGACCGGCCCGGAGCGGACCTCGGCGAGCAGCCGCGCGTCCTCGCGGCCGGCCGGTCCGATCTCCACGAGGTCGGGGTCCTCGTCGAGCACGACGTAGTCGAGGGCCGCGGCCCAGAACCGCGCGAGCGCGGCCGGGTCGGCGCAGTCGACGCTGAGCTCGGTGATCCGGGACGTCATCCGATCCGCTCCTCGAGCCAGTCGGCGTCGGCGCCGTGCTCTCCGGCACCGCCCGGCGTCTCGAGCACGACCGGCGCCCCGGCGTCCCGCACGACGGCGGCCAGCAGGTCGGGGTCGACCTTGCCGGCGCCGAGGTTCGCGTGCCGGTCGGCGCCGGAGTCGAACTCGTCGCGGCTGTCGTTGCAGTGCACCAGGTCGATCCGCCCGGTGCGGCTGCGGACGTCCTCGACCACGGTCTCCAGCGCGTTGCCGCCGGCGTGCGCGTGGCAGGTGTCCAGGCAGAAGCCGACCAGGTCGAACTGCTCGGTCGACGAGATCGCGTCGAACACCCGCCCGATCCGGTCCAGGTGGCGGGTCATCGCGTTGTCGCCGCCGGCGGTGTTCTCGATCAGCAGCGGCAGCTTGAGGTCGACCGCCTCGATCGCCTTGCGCCAGTTGTCGAAGCCCACCGCAGGGTCGTCGTCCTTGTTCACGTGGCCGCCGTGCACGATCAGGCCGCGGGCGCCGATCGCGGCGGCGGCGTCCACGTGCTGCTGGAGCAGCTTGCGGCTCGGGATCCGGATCCGGTTGTTCGTGGTCGCGACGTTCACGATGTACGGCGCGTGCACGTACAGCCCGATCCCGGCGGCCTCGGCGTCGGCACGCAGGCCGTCCGCGCCGCCGGCGTACCGGAACTCGGGGCCCTTGTACCCCTGCGGGTCGCCGAGGAAGAACTGCACGTGGGACATCCCGCGCGCCTGCGCCTCGGCGATCGGGTCGGTCTGGTCGACATGGGCGCCGATCGCGATGCTCATGCGGCCAGCCTAGGCGCCGCCTCCGACGTGGTCCCGACCCGCGGGACGCTGTCCACGCCTGCGTGGCAGCGATTGTGTGGGCGCGTCGTGGCGCTGTTAATCTTGGGCGTTCTCTGTTTCCGCGCCCACCGACGGGTGCTCGCAGGGGACCCGTGCGGCTCGCCGTACGGAATCGCATCGCCCTCCTGCCACGGAGAGTCCGTGGCCGCCCGAGTCCAGAGGAGGTGGAGACCGCTGTGCGTGCCTACGAAGTGATGGTCATCCTCGATCCCAGCATCGAAGAGCGGACCGTCGAGAGCTCTCTCGACAAGTACCTCAACGTCATCCGTACCGACGGTGGCACCGTCGAGTCCGTCGACGTGTGGGGCCGGCGTCGCCTGGCCTACGAGGTCAAGAAGAACGCCGAGGGCATCTACGCCGTCATCACGCTGAACGCCGAGCCGGCCACGGTCAAGGAGTTCGACCGCCAGCTCACCCTCAACGAGTCGATCCTGCGCACCAAGGTCATCCGGCCCGACGTGCACTGAGCCCCAGGACTCCGTCCTGTGGATCGGCCCTTCCGCCTGTCGGTGCGAGACGCAACGATGTGCGGACGTGGTCGGACGACTCTGATCAGAACCAAGCCTTAGGAGCTCTTCATGGCAGGCGAGACCGTCATCACGGTGGTCGGCAACCTCGTCGACGACCCGGAGCTGCGCTTCACCCCGTCGGGTGCAGCCGTGGCGAACTTCCGGATCGCGTCGACGCCGCGCACCTTCGACCGTCAGACCAACGAGTGGAAGGACGGCGACGCGCTGTTCCTCTCCTGCTCGGTGTGGCGGCAGGCCGCGGAGAACGTCGCCGAGTCCCTGCAGCGCGGCATGCGCGTGATCGTGCAGGGCCGCCTCAAGCAGCGCTCCTACGAGACCCGCGAGGGCGAGAAGCGCACGGTCATCGAGCTCGAGGTCGACGAGGTCGGTCCCGCGCTCGCGTTCGCGACCGCCAAGGTCACCCGCGCCTCCCGCTCGGGCGGCGGGGGTGGCTACTCCGGCGGCGGCGGGCAGTCCCGTCCGCAGTCCGGTGGCGGCAACGACCCGTGGGCGACGCCCGCTGCCTCCCAGGGTGGCGGCGCTCCGTCCGGCGGCCAGGCTCCCGCGGGCAACGACCCGTGGGGCGCCCCGGGCGCCGGCTCGGACGAGCCGCCGTTCTGAGTCGCCCGCCGGCTCGCGCCGAAGGCGCGAGGCGACGGATCGGCGGGCAGGTCGAGTAGCGCCGGGACTGAGCGAAGCGAAGTCCTGACGCGCGTATCGAGACCAGCTCGGTTCTGATCCACCACCAAGAAATCCGAACACCCTCAACCATTCCGGCACTCAACCCACTCGTGGGGCCGGGCTTCTAGAGAGGAAGCACCACAATGGCCAAGGCAGTGATTCGCAAGCCGAAGAAGAAGGTTTGCCAGTTCTGCAAGGAGAAGGCGACCGGTGTCGACTACAAGGACACCGCCCTGCTCCGCAAGTTCATCTCCGACCGCGGCAAGATCCGCGCGCGTCGGGTGACCGGCAACTGCGTCCAGCACCAGCGCGACGTGGCGACCGCCGTCAAGAACGCCCGCGAGGTGGCCCTGCTGCCCTACACGTCGACCGGTCGCTGAGAGGAGGCACGGAGATGAAGCTCATCCTGACCCAGGAGGTCACCGGTCTCGGTGCTCCCGGCGACGTCGTCGAGGTGAAGGACGGCTACGGCCGTAACTACCTCGTCCCGCGTGGCCTCGCGCTGCGCTGGACGCGTGGCGCGGAGAAGACCGTGGAGTCGATCAAGTCCGCCCGCGCCTCGCGCGCGGTCCGCGACCTCGACCACGCGGAGCAGATCAAGACCAAGCTCGAGGCCCAGCCGGTCAGCGTGAAGGTGCGCGCCGGCTCCGGCGGCCGCCTCTTCGGCGCCGTCACGGTCACCGAGATCGCCGGCGCCCTCGCCGACGCCTCGGGCGAGCAGGTCGACAAGCGCACGATCGTGGTCGAGAACCCGATCAAGTCGCTCGGCGCCCACGAGGTGTCGGTCAAGCTGCACGACGACGTGTCGGCCACGGTGGCCCTCAACGTCATCCCGGCCTGACCCCCGGAGCATCAGCTCCTGCAGCGCAGCGGCACCAGGCCGTCGACCCGTCCGACCCCGTCGGGCGGGTCGTCGCCATTTCCGGTGGCGCCACGATCGCTGTCACGCGGGGTTACCCTCGCTGTAGCGCCCGCATGAGCCGTGGGCAGCGTCCATGACCCCGCGTTGCAGCTGCGTGCCGCGCCGTGCCGCGCCGTACCGGGTACACCTAGCGCGCGGAGACGGCGTCCACCCGGACCGGCTTGCCGTGCGAGGCGACCCGCACCTGGAGGGTGCCGGCCAGCAGCCCGCTGATCGCGTCGCGCACCGCGTAGACCTTCAGCTTCGCGGGGTCCTTGCTGTGCAGGTCGACCGGGTACCACCGGCCCCGGCCCACGCGGATCTCCACCCGCCCGAGCTGCGGGCCGGCAGGGGCCAGCAGCTGGATCTCGCGGACGTTGCGGACCGGGAAGCTCAGCACCGCGCCGTACGTCGAGGTCTCGAGGTAGTCGCCCCCGAACCCGCCCGGGTCCCGGAACCGCCGCCAGTCGCCGCGGGACGCACGGTCGGCGTCACCGAGGGCCAGGTTGCGGGGCACGAAGAACTCCTGCACGAACGGTGACGGGTCGACGTTCCCGGCCGGGTCGACGGCCGCCGCGCTGAACCGCTTGCCGCCCGGCGTGAGGTTGCGGAGCGTGGTCAGCCCGTCGTTGCACGCGACCGCCTTGCCGTTGAGGCTGCAGCGGTACGACGTGCCCTGCGTGCTCTGCAGCCGCAGCTGCGCGCTCGGCTCGACCAGCATAGGCCCGTCGAAGCCGGACTCGTCGGGGTACGACGTACGCAGGAAGCCGAAGGTGTTCGGGGCCGTCGCGTCGGCGGTGAACACGAGCTGGGCGGGCGTCTGGTCGTGGTCGGGGGCGTCGGTGCTGCCCGTGTAGGGCCACGCGTCGGTGGTCAGGTCGTGCGCGTCGTCCGGGGTGTCGACCGCCCGCACCCGGAAGGTGTACGGCGTCGCGCCGTTCTCGGTGAGCCCGTCCTGGGTGAACGGCGAGGTGCACGACTGCCAGGTCGTCGGAGCGCTGACGGAGTCGTAGAACTGGCACTCGTAGCCGATCGCGTCGGTGTCGGCGTCCGGGTGGGCGCCGTGGAAGGCGATCGTCACGCTGGTCGAGCGGAGCCAGGGCGTGCTGAGCGTCGGGCTGTCGATCGTCGTCTCGGGCGGGACGGTGTCGTCGCAGCCGGCCCCGCTCGGCAGTCCGAGCGGACCGGTCGGCTGTCTCTCGCTGTAGCACGGGTCGGCCGCGTCGGCCGCGGGCGAGACGGCCACCAGTCCGGCGGCGATGGCGAGGACGACGGTGCCGATCGCGGCGGCACGACGGTACGCAGGCATGGACCCTCCCTGGATCTCAGACGGTGCTCCCACCCGCCCAACGGACCGTCTGCCCGCGGGGTACGTCGGCCAACCCGGTCAGCCCGTGCTGGTCTGGTCCACCGGCGGAACGGCCCACGGGCGGGCGGCGTAGCGGAACAGCAGCACGATGACCAGCACGATCGTGACCACGCCGAGCGTGAGCATCGCGCCGACGGCGCCGGGCTCGGCGGCGAGCACGACGGCCGGGGCGATCCCGGTGAGGACGACGAGGGTGCACGCGGTGCGCAGCCAGGCGCGCGCCCGGCGGTCCCCGGCCTCCTCCGCGAGCCGGGCGAGGGCCGCGCAGACGGTGCCGACCGCCGCGACCTGCGGCAGCGAGCCCGCCCACTCCAGCGACGCGTCGGTGTCGGCGAGCGCGTCCGGGACGGCCGGGAACCACAGGAAGACCGAGACGACGAGCGCCAGCCAGCACAGGAACCGCACGGCCCCGGGCCAGGGCAGGTTCGGCAGCCGGCGTACGCCGTGCAGGACCAGGGCCCACCCGACCGGGTCCGGCAGCAGGTCGTAACCGTCGAGCCGGGCGACGAGGGCCACGATCACCAGGCCCATCGCGACGGACTGGAGCGGCTTCACGGCGTCACCCTACGGGCGGGGCTGGCACCGGTGACCAGCCACGCGTCCCCGCGCTGGCGGTGCAGGAGCACGAGGAGCCGGGCGCCCATGAACACCGCGCAGAACGACACCCAGACCGCGACCAGGCCCGCGTCGGCGGCGCCGCAGGCGAGGGCCACCGGAGCGTAGGCGAGCAGGGTCACCAGGCCGGCCATCGCGAGGTAGCGTCCGTCGCCGGCACCGATCAGCACGCCGTCGAGGACGAACACGACGCCCGCGACCGGCTGCCCCAGGGCCGCGACGAGCAGCACCGGGACGAGCAGGTCGGAGACGTCGGGGTCACCGGTGAACAGGCGCCCCAGCACCGGGCTCGCGGCCGCCAGGAGCAGCCCGGTGACCACGCCGCTCACCGCGCCCCAGCGGACCATCCGGGTGGTGAGCTCGCGGGTCCCGGTGACGTCGCCGGCGCCCAGCGCCCGGCCGGTGATCGCCTGTGCGGCGATCGCGATCGCGTCGAGCACGAAGGCGAGGAACGTCCAGATCGTCATCGCGAGCTGGTGCGTCGCGAGGTCGACCTCCTGCTCCCGCGTGCCCGTCGCGCCGAGGGTGACGGCGTACGTCGTCACGAGCAGCGCGGCCCGGAGGGTCATGGTGCGGACCACGAGCGGGACGCCCGCGCGCCCGGCGGCCCGGATGCCGGGCAGGTCGGGCCGGAGCGACGCACCGTGCCGCCGCGCGGCCCGGACCACGACGACCACGAAGACGGTCGCGCTGGCGACCTGGGCGATCACCGAGCCGAGCGCGGAGCCGGCGATGCCGAGGCCCGCGGGATAGACGAGCACCAGGTTCAGGACGACGTTGAGGGCGTTGCCGCCGACCGCGACCGCGAGCGGCGTACGGGTGTCCTGCAGGCCGCGGAGCACGCCGGTCGCGGCGAGCATCAGCAGCAGCGGGACGGTGCCGAGGAACGCGATCCGCAGGTACGTCGCGGCCGGGCCGGTCACCTGCTCGGAAGCCCCGAACAGCTGCACGAGCGGCTCGGCCAGCGGCACGCCGAGGACGGTCACCGCCGTGCCGATGCCGACCGCCAGCCAGAGCCCGTCGATCCCGTGGGCGAGGGCGCCGCGCAGGTCGCCGGCCCCGAGGAACCGCGCCACGCTCGCCGTGGTCCCGTAGGCGAGGAAGATGCACACCCCGATCGCGGTCTGCAGCACGGCGGCGGCGATGCCGAGGCCGGCCAGCGGGGCCGTGCCCAGGTGACCGACGATGGCCGCGTCCGCGAGCAGGAACAGCGGCTCGGCCACCAGCGCCAGGAACGCCGGGACGGCGAGCCGGACGATCTCCCGGTCCCGGGCGTCGGCCACGGACCCTCCTAGTCATGGTAAGCAGTGTTCAAGCGTCCATGGTCGATACAGGACTAGTTATCAACATCTGTGGACAACGCTGGGAAAACTCGGTTGTCCACGGTAAGTCGACAAACCGCCAGATGGCCGCCAGGTGACCAGCACCTGAACGGGAATTCCTGCCCGGGTATTTTCGGTCCACACCTGTGAGCGAGCGTTTCCGCAGGTCAGCGCGGTGCGAGACCCGTGCCTGCGGGCTCTGTCCACAGAGCGCTCCCCAAGCTGTGCACAGCTGTCGGCGTGTCCTCCACGCCGATCCGCGGGTTATCCCCAAGGCACCCAGGGGGGTGTGGATACGGCACTGTCGCACACGGGCCCGGGCCACGTAGCGTCCGGCCCGTCGTCGGTCGGGTGTCGGTGGTCGTCTCTAGCCTCGGCGCTGCCGTAGTCGAACACATGATCGAGCAGGTCGGTCGAGGGGGCCAGGTTGAGCGTCGAGCAGGATGCACGGGGCGGTCCCGAGGCGTCGTACGACGACTGGGGGGACGGGCCGGCGGCGTACGCCCCCGGCGAGCGCCCCACCCGCCCGGGCGACCGCACGCCGCCGCAGGACATGGCCGCGGAGCAGTCCGTGCTCGGCGCGATGCTCATCTCCAAGGACGCGATCGCCGACGTCACGGAGACGATCCGCGGCGTCGACTTCTATCGGCCCGCGCATGAGACCGTCTACGACGCGATCCTCGACCTCTACGGCCGCGGCGAGCCGGTCGACATGGTCACCGTCGCCGCCGAGCTCCAGCGCCGTGGCGAGCTCCAGCGGATCGGCGGCGCGCCGTACCTCCACACGCTCTCGGCGAACGTGCCGATCGCCGCGAACGCCGGCTACTACGCCGAGATCGTCCGCGAGAAGGCGATCCTGCGCCGGCTGGTCGACGCGGGCACCAAGATCGTGCAGATCGGGTACGCCGGCGAGGGCCAGGTCGACGACATCGTCGACGAGGCGCAGGCCGAGGTCTACAAGATCACCGACAAGCGGTCGTCGGAGGACTACGCGCCGCTGAGCGACATCATGGACGGCGTCCTCGACGAGATCGAGGCGATCTCCAACCGCGAGGCCGGGCTGTACGGCGTGCCGACCGGCTTCGCCGATCTCGACGACCTGACCAACGGGCTGCACGCCGGCCAGATGATCATCGTCGCCGCGCGTCCGGCCATGGGCAAGTCGACCGTCGCGCTCGACTTCTGCCGGGCGGCGTCGATCGCGAACAACCTGACCTCGGCGTTCTTCAGCCTCGAGATGACGCGCTCGGAGATTACGATGCGGCTGCTCTCGGCCGAGGCGAAGGTGCCGCTGAACCACATCCGCAACGGCAACATGAACGACGACGACTGGGCCAAGCTGGCCCGCAAGATGGGCGAGGTGTCGTCGGCTCCGATGTTCATCGACGACTCGCCGAACATGACGATGATGGAGATCCGCGCGAAGGCGCGGCGGCTGAAGCAGAAGCACGACCTGCGGCTGATGGTCATCGACTACCTCCAGCTGATGACGTCGGGCAAGAAGGTCGAGTCCCGCCAGCTCGAGGTCTCGGAGTTCTCCCGCCAGATCAAGCTGCTGGCCAAGGAGCTCGGCATCCCGATCATCGCGCTGTCCCAGCTCAACCGTGGCCCCGAGCAGCGCGGCGACAAGCGCCCGATGATGAGCGACCTGCGCGAGTCCGGCTCGATCGAGCAGGACGCCGACATGGTGATCCTGCTGCACCGCGACGACGTCTACGAGAAGGAGTCGACCCGCCCCGGCGAGGCCGACCTGATCGTCGCCAAGCACCGCAACGGACCCACCCGCGACATCACCGTGGCCTTCCAGGGCCACTACTCCCGGTTCGTGGACATGGCGCACTGATGGCAGGACGTCCGCTCCAGATGCGCCTGGTCGTCGAGGTCGACGACTACGACGAGGCCGTGCGGTTCTACCGCGACGTGCTCGGCGCGACCGAGGAGCTGCAGGTGCACGGCGAGGGCGGCGAGAAGGTCACGATCCTCGACGTCGGCCGGGCCACGCTCGAGCTGTCCAACCGCGAGCAGGTCGAGATGATCGACGACGTCGAGGTCGGCAGCCGGGTGGCGCCGCGACTGCGGGTCGCGTTCGAGGTCGCCGACGTGGCGACCGCGACCGAGCGGCTCGTGGACGGCGGAGCGGAGCTGGTCGCGCCGCCGACCCGCACGCCGTGGGACTCGCTCAACGCACGGCTCGAGGCGCCGGCCGACCTGCAGCTCACGCTGTTCCAGGAGCTGTGATCACGCCGGCTTCGTCGCGTGGACCCGCTCGATCGACCCGGCCTTGAGCCGCTCGGACTCGACGAGCTCGAAGCCGGCCTCTGCCACGAGCGGGAGCTGGCGGCGGGTGAAGTACTCGCCCGCGGTCCGGCCGGTGACCTGCTCGAGCAGCCACTGCCCGGCGTACACCGGAGGCCAGGTGCTGCGGACGTGGTCGAGCAGCAGCAGCCGGCCGCCGGGGACGAGGACGCGGTGCATCTCCGCCAGCGCGCGGCGCGGGTCGGGGATCGTGCAGAGCCCGAGGCAGCAGACCACCGTGTCGAACGACGCGTCGTCGAACGGCAGCCGCTGGGCGTCGCCCTCGCGGAGGTCGACGTCCAACCGGAGCGAGGCGGAGTGCCGCCGGGCGATCGCCAGCATCTCCGGACTGAGCTCGACGCCGGTGACCGCGACCCCGGGCGGGTAGAGCCCGAGGTTCCGGCCGGTGCCGACGGCGACCTCGAGCAGCCGGCCCTGCGCGTGGGCGGCCAGCCACTCCCGGCCGCCGCCGAACCAGATCCGCTCGAAGAACGCGATCTGCCGGTCGTACGCCGGCGCCGCCTTGTCCCAGACGCGCCGCTGCCGCTCGGTCGGCGACTCGCCGGTCACGAGGCCGACTCGGTGAGCCGTCGGTCCAGTGCCGCGCGCGCCTGGTCGTACACCGCGAAGCTGCCGAGCAGCAGCGAGCGCAGGTTGGCCGAGTCGAGGTACGCCGCCAGGTCGAACGCGAGCTGGTCGGCGTCGACGTCGGCGCGGATCTCGCCGGCCGCCTGGGCCTCCGCGATCGTCCGCGCGATCAGTCCGAGCCACTCGGTGTCCGCCGCGGCCAGCGCGTCGTGCACCGGGCCCGGGCGGGCGGCGAACTCGTGCGTGGCGCGCGCGAAGAAGCAGCCACCGGGGAACCGGCGGTCGCTGGAGTAGTCCAGCCAGGCGTCCAGCAGCGCGCGCACCCGGCCGAGGCCGGGGGGCTCCCGGAGCGCCGGCTCGACGACGGCGGTGGCGAAGATCGCGCGGGCGGCCCGGATCGTGGCCAGTTGGAGCTGCTCCTTGCTGCCGAAGTGCGCGATCAGGCCGCTCTTGCTCATCGACAGCTCCGTCGCGAGCCGCCCGATCGAGAGCCCCTCGAGCCCGTCGACCGAGGCCACGTCGACCGCGCGGCCCAGCACCAGCCGTCGGGTGCGGTCCCCGCGGCGGACCCGGCCGTCGGTGTCGGCGGGGTCGGCGGTGGTGCCGGCGGCGTCGGCGAGCTGGTCGGTCATCGTCCCCAGCCTAGTGAGCGGCATCGTCTTGACAGGACAAACAAATAGTACGATCGTTCGTATTATGACACAGATTGAGACGCGTCCGGCCCGGCCCGCCGCGCACGCCCGGGCGGGTGCCCTGCTCGACGCCACCGCCCGCGTCTCCCCGCGGCTCGCCGGGCGGGTCGCCCTCGAGCTCTGGCGCCGCCCGGGCCGGCCCGGGTCGGTGCGCACGTCCGAGCGCCCCGTCCACGACGCGGCGACGATCTCGTACGTCGACCACCGCGGCCGGGTCACGGCGTACTCCTGGGGCGATGGCGAGCGGCCGGTGCTCCTCGTGCACGGCTGGGGGTCTCGCGCCTCGCGGTTCGCCGGCCTCGTCGCCGCGCTCCTGGACCACGGCTACAGCCCGGTGTCGTACGACGCGTGGGCGCACGGCGCGAGCCCCGGCCCGGTCCGCACGATCCTCGACCACCAAGTCGTGATCGACGCCCTCGCGGAGCGGTACGGCGGGTTCGCGGGCGTGGTCGCCCACTCCTTCGGCGTCCCGGTGGCGCTGCATGCGGTCTCGGCGGGCCGGGTGGCCGCGATCAGCGGGATGGGCGACTTCGGCTACCTGACCGACGGGTTCTGTGCCGAGCTCGGGGCCGGCGAGGCGGTGAACCGGGAGCTGCGGCGGGCGATCGAACGTCGGTACTTCGACGGGGACACCGGCATCTGGGCGCGCTTCTCGGTCGCACCGGTGCCGGGCCGCGAGCTGCTGGTCGTGCACGACGCCGAGGACCGGGTCGTCGACGTCCGCCAGGCCGACGTGCTCGTCGCCGCGGGTGGCGAGCTGGTCCGCACCAGCGGGCTCGGCCACTCCCGGATCCTGGGCGACCCGGGCGTCGTCGCCGAGGTGGTCGCGTTCCTCGACGGGAGCCCGCGGTGACCCCCGACGTGCGCGCGGCCGGCCCCGGGGACTTCGCGCTCCTGGACGGGCTGCTGCGCGGCCTGTCGCGCGACTCGGCGTACCAGCGCTTCCAGACCGGCATCGGCGAGCCGAGCCCGAGCCTGGTCCGCGCCCTGCTGCCCCCGGAGGGCGCACTGCTGGCCTTCGCCGGCGACGAGGTGGTCGCGCACGGGCTCTGGGTCCGCGCCAGCCGGGCCGCCGAGGTCGCGCTGGTCGTCGCGGACGCGCACCAGCGCACCGGCATCGGTACGGCGCTCGCGCAGGCCCTGGTCGACGACGCGGCCGCCCGCGGGATCACCCGGATCGAGGCGTACAGCGGCGCCGGCAACGAGGCGGTCGCGCGGCTGGTGGCCCACCAGGCGCCGAACGCCCTGCGGGTGCTGGACGGACCGTCCGTGACCTACACGTTCGCGACGAGCACGGCGAGGTCGCGCTCGGCGTACTCCCGGTGCAGCCACTCCTCGGTCAGGATCGCGCCGAGCACGCGGGTGACCGGGTAGCGCTCGGGCGCCGGGTAGCCGGGACCCTCGACCGGCTGGGTCGTCCCGGCGAGCCGCTCGTCGGTGAGGCCGGCCAGCACCTCCCGGACGACCGCGAAGCGGGACTCCCGGACGGCCAGGATCTCGTCCAGGCTCGGCCGCGCATCCGGGTCGTTCGGGATCCCGGGGATGTCCTCCATCTCGGTGAACGGCAGGCCGAGCGGATCGTAGGGCCAGGGGTCGCCGACGTAGGCACGCAGCACCCAGGCGTCGGTCGCGAACACCAGGTGCCGCAGCGTCTCGATGAACGACCACTCGTCCCGTACCCGCTCGTGGAGCATCTCCTCCGGTACGCCGCGGGCGCGCTCGATGGTGGCCGCCCAGCGACGCTCGGTCATCTCCCAGCCGGCGCGGAAACCGTCGGCGGTCTCCGCGCGGACCAGCACCCGGTCGGGGTCCCGCCGGTCCAGCTCTGCCTCGATCAGGGGGCCGATGTCGACGCCGTTGATCGTCACGTTCTGGATGCCCGCGTCGATGTCGACGTTCTCGAGCCACAGGCCGCGCATCACGACGTTGCGCAGGTAGACGTTGCGCCACCACGAGTCGCTGAGGTCCACCTCCTCGACGCGCGCTCCGGTCAGGTCCCTGCGGTAGAACTCCTCGGTCACGGGCACCACTCCTCGTCGTCGTGCGCGAACACCACGCGCCTCGGGTCGAACTCGAGCAGCCGGGCCATCCACCCGGGCTGGTCCGGCGCGGTCCAGTCGACCGCGTGCTCGTGCGACTGCCCGGCGAGCACGACGGACCCGTCGTCGCACTCGACCACCAGCGACTGGTGGCCGTCGACGTGGCCCGGCGTCGGGACGACGTGCAGTCCAGGGAGGGGGGATGCCTCGCCCTCGAGCAGCTCGTAGGTCACCCCCTCGAGGAGGTGCTCGAACGTGTAGCCACCTGCTCGCGCGGTGGCGAGCTCGCGCCGCTGCGCCAGCACCGGCGTCGGGCCGAGCAGCGGGTTGCCGCCGCAGTGGTCGAAGTGCAGGTGGCAGTTGGCGACCAGCAGGAGCTCGTCGAGCGAGACACCGGCGCGGGACAGGGCGTCGCGCAGGTCGGTGCGCCGCGGCTGGTACCACGCCTCGGTCTCGTCGTCGCCGCGTCCCATGCCGGTGTCGAGCAGCACCAGGCCGGCGTCGTGCCGGACCAGGTAGCCGTTGACGACCTCGACCCGGGGCGCGCCGCCGGTCTCCTCGGCGGGCCGGGTGAAGGTGCCGAGGGGCACCCGGCGTACGTCATCGACGCGCACGCCACTCCTCCTCCAGCAGGGCGTAGCCCATGCCGTCGAGCCAGCCGCGGTCGCGGTGCAGGGAGTCGCGCACGTTGTGGGCCTCGCGACGCATGCCGACCCTCTCCATCAACCGCCACGAGGCGGTGTTGTCCGCGAAGCAGAGCGCCGTGACCCGGCGCAGCCCGAGGTGCGCGAAGCAGATCTCCAGCACAGCCTCCACCGCCTCGGTGCCGACGCCCCGGCCGGCGTACGGCGGCGCGACGACCCAGCCGAGCTCGGCCTGCGTCCGCTTCGCCTCCTCGACGACCTCGGCCTGGGCCCAGGGGTCCTCGATCCGGATCATCAGGTCGCCGACCACCTCGCCGTCCAGCTCGATGACGAGCGTGGACGCGAGCCGGTCCTCGGCGAGGAACACCCCGGCGTACTCCTCGCGGTCCTCGACCCGGTGCGTCAGCCACTCCCACACCGACGGCTCCTGGCGGAACGCCCAGGTCGCGTCGACGTCGTCGGGCGTGGCCGGGCGAAGGGTGAGGCGGGCGGTGCGGATCGGCCAGGGTACGGCGCTGAGGTCCTGGGTCACCGCGCCATTCTGCTCACTTGTGGCGTGCGGCGCAGGTGTCCTTGTACGTGCCGAGAGCGGGGTGCGGAGCGGTGGTCGACCGCTGGTTCGGCTTGCGGAGCGTCCAGTAGCGCAGCCAGTCCATCTGCATGCGGGCCTGGTTCATCCGCTTGCCGTCCTCGGCGAGCATCGTGAACCGCACCGCGAACGGGACCCCGGAGAGCGCGTCCTGACGCTTCTCGGTGCTGACCACGTGGGCGTCGACGAACCACGAGATCCGCTTGCGGGTCACCTCGACGGCGAAGGTGTGCCACTGGTCGTTGTGCAGCCCCAGGCCCTTGCGCATGATGTAGCGGTTGTGCGGCCGGGTCCGGATGTAGTGGCTGACGATCGTCTTGTTCGGCGTGTAGGCCTCGAGCGCGATGTTGTTCGCGCCGCAGTACTCCGGGCGCTTGCCGGCGGGCACCAGCTCGGTCATCACGCGGTAGTTCTGGTGGCCGTGGCCGTACTGGCGCGACCGCAGCCGGATCTCCCAGCGACCGACCTCGTGGCCCCTGGTGACCTGGGTGGCGCTGACGGTGCCGCGCTTCGCGGTGTTCAGCGTCAGCATGCCGTGCTGGTTGCGGACCGCGCCCGGCCCGGAGACGTGCCACTGGCTGTGCTTGAGCGGGCCCACGAACCGGTAGTCGACCGGCGCCTTGCCCCAGCCGTACACGCTGCCGGCGTGCACCGGGCCCGGTGCGGGCTGCGCCTGGGCCGGAGCGGCGAGCGTGGCCACGAGGGCGGCGGTGCCGAGGGTCGCGAGGGTACGGCGGAGGCGGTGCGTCGAGCTCATGGTCGCCCAAGGTACGTCGAGGTACCGCGGGTCAGTCAAACCGGCGATCTCGGGTCGTCCGCCTGAGGGTGGCGTATTCACGCGCGAGAGGCGGACGACCCGTCAGGAGTCGAACCCGAGGCCCGCCCGGTCGAGCGCCTTGAGGAACAGGTTGCGGCGGCCCTGGCGGTGGTCGGCCCGGTCGAGGGACCGGCGGGTCAGCTCGATGCCCAGGTCCGCGACCGGCGACGGCGGGAACGGCAGCGGCTTGCGGCGCACCATCTCCAGCGAGGTCCGCTCGGTGGTGAGGCCGGACAGCCGGTCCAGCATCACCTCGGCGGCGAACCGGGTCGCGCCCACGCCGAGACCCGTGAAGCCCGCGGCGTACGCCACCCGCCCCTTGGCCGTCAGCCCGTGGAACGCCGCGAACCGCGTCGAGGTGTCGATCGCGCCGGCCCAGCGGTGGCTGAACCGCACGTCCTCGAGCTGCGGGAAGACCGTGAGGAAGTGCGACGCCAGGCGACGGTACGTCGCGGGCCGCTCCTCGTGCGCGCTGTCGACGCGGCGGTGGTGGATGGCGTCGTACCCGCCCCAGAGGATCCGGTCGTCGGCGGTCAGCCGGGAGTAGTGGAACTGGTTGGCCAGGTCGCCGAGGCCCTGCCGGTTCGCCCACCCGACCGAGGCGAGCTGCGCGGACGTGAGCGGCTCGGTCATCAGGACGTAGTCGTAGACGGGCACCGTGAGCAGCCGGGTCCGGCGCAGCAGCGACGGGAAGACGTTGGTCGCCAGCGCCACCCGCTCGCTGGTGACGGTGCCACCCGGCGTGCCGACGCGGACCGGTCCGCGCGCAGGCGTCTCCAGCGAGGTGACCGTCGTCCGCTCGTGGATCTCGACGCCCAGGCCGGCGGCGACCCGGGCGAGCTCGCGGGCCAGCCGGGCCGGGTGCACCAGTGCGCAGCCCTCGCGGTCCCACTCGCCGGCGAGGAAGAGCGGGCTGTCGATCTCCCGTCGTACGGCGGCCGCGTCCAGGAAGTCCGGCGACTCGCGCAGCCACTCGACCTGGTGCTCCTCGACCGCGACCGACAGCGCGCCGGTGCGCTCGAACTGGCAGTCGAGGCCCAGCGAGGAGACATCGGCCTCGACCGCGTCCAGGTTCTCCCGGCCGAGCCGGTCGAGGACGTCGTACTCCGCGGGCCAGCGGCGCCGGCCGTTCTCCTCGCCGTGCGTGAGGCTCGCCTCGCAGAAGCCGCCGTTGCGCCCCGACGCCGCCCAGCCCACGGACTGCGCCTCGAGCAGCACCACCCGCGCGCCGGGGTTGCGCCGCTGGGCGAGCAGCGCGGTCCACAGCCCGCAGTAGCCGCCTCCCACCACGGTCAGGTCGGCGCTGCCGTCGCCGGTCAGCGCCGGGTACGACGTGCCGGGTGCGTCCTCCAGCCAGAACACCGCGTGCCGGCTCGGTGCCAGCGCGGCGTCGACGACGGCGGCGGGAGGGGCGAGTCGCTCGTAGACGGTGCTACGACTGCGCATGCTGGTCGCCGGCCTTGAGCGCGTCGTCGAGGATGGCCAGGCCCTCGCGGGCCTCCTCGTCGCTCATCGTGCACGGCGGGACCAGGTGGATCCGGTTGGTGTTCGAGAACGGCAGCACCCCGGCCGACTTGCAGGCGGCGACCACCTCGTTGAGGGCGCCTGGCGACAGCATCGCCTTCGTCTCCTGCGAGATCACCAGGTCGATCGCCCAGAACGCACCGACTCCACGGACCTCGCCGACGCACGCGTGTCGCGCCGCGATCTCGGCCAGCCCGGGCCCGAGGACCTCACGGCCGAGGCGATCCGCCTTCTCCACGATGGCCTCGTCGCGCATCGTGTTGATCGTCGCGACCGCCGCGGCGGTGGCGAGCGGGTGACCGGAGTAGGTCAGGCCGCCGGGGTAGGGGCGGTGCGCGAACGTCTCCGCGACCGGGTCGCTGATGATCACGCCGCCGAGCGGCACGTAGCCGGAGTTCACGCCCTTGGCGAACGTGATCAGGTCCGGTACGACGTCGTACCGGTCGAGCGCCAGCCAGGACCCGGCGCGGCCGAAGCCGGCCATCACCTCGTCGAGGACCAGCATGATGCCGTGCCGGTCGCACAGCTCGCGGACGCCCGGGAGGTAGCCCGGCGGCGGCTCGAAGATGCCGGCCGTGCCCGGGATCGTCTCGAGGATGATCGCCGCGATCGTGTCCGGTCCCTCGGCCTCGATGGTGCGCGCGAGGTGGGCGAGCGCGCGCTCGCACTCCTCGGCCTCGGTGGTCGCGTGGAACTCCGAGCGGTAGAGGAACGGCCCGAAGAAGTGCACCGTCCCGGCGGTCGCGGTGTCGTTCGCCCAGCGGCGCGGGTCGCCGGTCATGTTGATCGCGGTCTGGGTGCCGCCGTGGTAGCTCCGGTAGGTCGACATCACCTTGAAGCGGCCGGTGTGCAGCCGGGCCATCCGGACGGCGTGCTCGTTGGCGTCGGCCCCGCCGTTGGTGAAGAACACCTTCTCGAAGCCGTCCGGCGCGACCTCGCTGATCAGCCGGGCGGCCTCGGAGCGCTGGTCGTTCGCGAACTGGGGCGCGATCGTGCAGAGCCGGTCTGCCTGCTCCTTGATCGCGGCGACCACGCGCGGGTGTTGGTGGCCGATGTTGGTGAACACCAGCTGGCTGGAGAAGTCGAGGTAACGGCGGTCCTCGTCGTCCCACACGTACGAGCCGCGGGCGGCCGTGATCACCATCGGCGTGATCTCGGCCTGCGCGGACCAGGAGTGGAAGACGTGCTTGCGGTCCAGCTCGAAGGCGGTGCTCATGTCGGCTCCTGTCAGTGGTTCTTGGGGAAGGCGAGCTCGAGGCCGCCGGCGGTGGCGGGGTCGGGCCACCGGGTGGTGACGACCTTGCCACGGGTGAAGAAGTGCACGCCCTCGGTGCCGTGCGCGTGGGTGTCGCCGAACAGCGAGGCCTTCCAGCCGCCGAAGGAGTAGTACGCCATCGGCACCGGGATCGGCACGTTGACGCCGATCATGCCGACCTGCACGTCGGTCTCGAAGGCGCGGGCCGCGCCGCCGTTGCTGGTGAAGATCGCGACGCCGTTGCCGTACCTGTTGGCGTTCACCAGGTCCAGCGCCTCCTGGTAGGTGTCCGCGCGGACGACGCTGAGCACCGGCCCGAAGATCTCGTCGGTGTAGACGCTCATCTCCGGCGTGACGTGGTCGAACAGCGTGGGGCCGAGCCAGAAGCCGTCGCTCGCGCCGTCGGCGTCGACCTGCCGACCGTCCACGACGAGGCTCGCGCCCTCGGACTCGCCGGCGTCGACGTACGACGCCACCTTGTCGCGGTGGGCCAGCGTGACCAGCGGGCCCATGTCGGTGCCCCGCTCGCCGTCGCCGACCCTGAGGGTGCCGGTGCGCTCGGCGATCTTCTCGACGAGCGCGTCACCGGTGTCACCGACCGCGACCACGACGCTGATGGCCATGCAGCGCTCGCCGGCCGAGCCGTAGCCGGCGCTGACGGCCGCGTCCGCGGCCAGGTCGAGGTCGGCGTCGGGGAGGACGACCATGTGGTTCTTCGCGCCGCCGAGAGCCTGCACCCGCTTGCCGGTGCGGCTGGCGCGCTCGTAGACGTACTCGGCGATCGGGGTGGAGCCGACGAAGCTGATCGAGGCGACGTCGGGGTGGTCGAGGAGCCCGTCGACGGCGACCTTGTCGCCCTGGAGGACCGTGAACACACCGGCAGGGAGGCCGGCCTCGGCCCACAGCTCGGCGAGCCAGATCGAGGCGGACGGGTCCTTCTCGCTGGGCTTCAGCACGACCGCGTTGCCGGCGGCGATCGCGATCGGGAAGAACCACATCGGGACCATCGCGGGGAAGTTGAACGGGCTGATGATGCCGACCACGCCGAGCGGCTGGCGGACGCTGTGCACGTCGACGCCGGTCGAGACCTGCGGGGAGTTGCCGCCCTTGAGCAGGTGCGGGATCCCGCACGCGAACTCCACGACCTCCTGGCCGCGCGCCACCTCGCCGAGGGCGTCGGAGTGCACCTTGCCGTGCTCGCTGGTGATGATCCGGGCCAGCTCCTCCTTGCGCTCGTTGAGCAGCTCGCGGAACCGGAACACCACCTGGGTGCGGGCGCTGACCGACGTGGCCGCCCAGTCGACCGCGGCCTTCCTGGCCGAGGCGACCGCGGCCTCGACGTCCTCCGCCCCGGCGAAGGCGACGCGGCCGGTGACCTCGCCGGTCGCCGGGTCGGTGACGTCGCCGGCGCGGGTGCTGGTGCCGGGGTGGGCCTGGCCGTCGATCCAGTGCGGGATGGTTCTCATGCCCCCATGCTGGCGACCCACCGCCGGACGGGCGAGGGACGATCTGTCCTTCGTCGTACGACGGATGCGACACTGTGTCGCATGCCGGTCACCGTCCGCGAGGCGCTCGCCCTCCCCGCGCTGTCGGCCGGCGACCCGGTCGTGCTCAGCGGTGAGGCGGGGCTGGACGCGGCACTGCGCTGGGTGCACGTGTCCGAGCTGCACGACATCGGCGGCCTGCTGTCCGGCGACGAGCTCGTCCTGACGACCGGTCTCGGGATGGCTGCGTCGGCGGACGCGGCCGACGACGTCGTCCGGCAGCTCGTCGGGGTCGGCGCCGCCGGACTGGTGGTCGAGCTCGGCGCGGCGTACCCCTCGGTGCCGGAGCCGGCGCTGCGACGGGCCCGGGCGGCCGGGTTCCCGGTGGTGGTGCTCAACCGGCCGGTGCGGTTCGTGGACGTGACCGAGGCGGTGCACCGGGCGATCGTGGCCGAGCAGTTCGAGGAGGTGCGGTTCGCCGGTGACGTGCACGCGACGTTCACCGAGCTCGGCCTGGCCCGCGCGCCGATGGCGCGGCTGGTCGAGGCGGCCGCGGACCTCGCCGGGAGCTCGGTGGTGCTGGAGGATCTCTCGCGGCGGGTGCTGGTGCCGGCCGCGCGGGCCGAGCCGGTCGACCGGCTGCTCACCGACTGGGAGCGGCGGTCCCGGCTGACGCCGTACCTCCGGACGACGGGCGTGGGCGGGCCCGAGCGGTGGCTGACCACGCCCGTCGGGATCCAGGGCGGGGCGTGGGGACGGCTGGTCGTGACCGCGCCGCGCGACGAGGCCCGGGTCCGGCTGGTAGCCGAGCGGGCGGCTCAGGCGCTCGAGCTCGGCCGGATGATCGAGCGCGACGAGACCTCGCTGCAGCTGCGTGTGCACGGCGGCTTCCTGCTGGACCTCCTCGACGACCGGCTCGGCACCGAGGCCGTGGCCGCGGCCCGGCTGCGAGGCCTCGGCGTACCCGGGTCGGGGACGTTCGTCGGCGCGGTGGCGCGGCTGCGCTCCGAGGGACCGGTGGACCGGCTGGTGTCCGCCCTGGGCGGGATACCGGGCCTGGTGGGCGTGCTCGACGCGGTGCACGTGGGGCTGCTGGTCCCGGCCGGTGCGGACCTCGACGGCATCGCCCGCGGGCTCACCGCACTGGAGCCCGACGCGGTGCTGGCCGCCGGTCACCCGGTGTCCGGGGTGCTCGCGGCGGCGGCCTCGCTGCGCTCGGCGCGGGCGGTGGCCGACGTCGCGGCGACCCTGCCGGGCGTGTCCGGGTGCGTGCGGCAGGCCGACATCCGGCTGCCCGGCCTGCTGATGTCGCTCCGCGAGGACGCCCGGCTGCAGGAGTTCGCCGAGGCCGAGCTCGGTGCGCTGCTCGAGCACGAGGCCCGGCACGGCGGCGGGCTGGTCGACCTGCTGCGCCAGTTCCTCGCCGTCGGCGGCAACAAGACCGAGCTCGCGCGGGTCGCGCACCGCAACCGCACCTCGCTCTACCCCGCACTGCGCCGGCTCGAGGAGCTGGTCGGACACCCGCTGGACGACCCGGCCTCCCGGCTGTCGCTGGGGGTGGCGCTGCTGGCGTACGACCAGGCCCGCGAGCTGCGCTGACGAGGAACTTGTCCGCGGAAACCCGACGGACACGCCGGGCCGCCTCGGCGTGTCCGTCGGGTTTCTCCGGCTGACCGGAGAAACCCGCCGGCGCGTCGCTACTCCGTGGCCGCGAGCGTGGCGCCGAGGCCGATCATCATCACGCCGCCGGCGACGCCGAGCTTGTCGAGGCGCGCCGGACGCCGGGCGAACCAGTCCCGGGCGCGCGAGGCGGCCAGCGCCCAGGCCGAGTCCGAGCACGCCGCCATCACGCCGAAGATCACGCCGAGCAGGGCGAGCTGGAGGCCGGTGTGGCCGGCCGCCTCGTTGACGAACTGCGGCAGGAAGGCCACGAAGAACACGATCGTCTTCGGGTTCGTCAGGCCGACGGTGAAGCCGACCCGGAGTGAGCGCAGCGCGGCGGCCCGCACCACCACGGACGTGTCGACGGCGTCCAGCGCCGCCCGGGCGTCCGCGCGGTGCCGGATCGCCTGGATCCCGAGCCAGATCACGTACACCGCGCCGCAGACCTTCAGCACGACGTACGCCTCGGTGCTGGCCGCGACGACGGCACCCAGGCCGACCGCGACGAACATGACCTGGGTCGTGACGCCGATCGCGTTGCCGACCACCGAGAGCAGCGCGTCGCGGCGGCCGACCGTGAGGGCGCGGCCGATCGTGAACAGCAGGCTCGGCCCGGGCACCTGGATGAAGAGGGCGCTCGCCACCACGAAGGCGAGCCACTGGCTGGTCGTCGGCACCGGCCCATTCTGCGGGCAACCGGGCCTCGACGGCACACTGTTTCCCGTGGTGAGCATCGGTCGAGAGATCCAGGGCGACATCTACCGGGCCGGCGTCTTCGGTCACAAGCCGGTGGTGCCGGTCGAGCCGGTGGCCCTCGCGGCCGCCGCCGAGCGCCGGATGAGCCCTGAGGCGTGGGCGTACGTCGCCGGGGGGGCCGGCCAGCACCGCACCGTGCAGGCCAACACCGACGCGTTCGCGCGGCACCGCATCGTGCCGCGGATGCTCGTCGACGTCGGCGAGCGTGACCTGTCCGTCGAGCTGCTCGGCCGCACCCTGCCGGCGCCGCTGCTGCTCGCGCCGATCGGCGTCCTCGAGATGGCGCACCCGGACGCCGAGCACGCGGTCGCCGAGGCCGCCCGCGACCTCGGCCTGCCGATGGTGATCTCCACCCAGGGCTCGGTGCCGATGGAGGAGACCGCCCGCGCCCTCGGCGACAGCCCGCGGCTCTACCAGCTCTACTGGAGCAACGACGACACCGTCGTGGACTCCTTCGTACGCCGGGCGGAGGCGATCGGCAGCGACGCCCTGGTGGTCACGCTCGACACGCACCTGCTCGGCTGGCGGACCCGCGACCTCGACCTCGGGTACCTGCCGTTCGCGCGCGCCGAGGGCATCGCGCAGTACACCAGCGACCCGGCGTTCCGCGCCCTCGCCGAGGCTCGCGCGCAGAACCCGTCCGGCGATCCCACGCCCCGGCCGACGGTCGCCGCGGTGAGGTCGCTGCTCAGCATCGCCCGGCACTATCCGGGGAAGATGCTCGACAACCTGCGCTCGCCGGTGCCCCGGGCCGCGGTCGAGACGTTCCTCGACGTGTTCTCCCGGTCCACGCTCACGTGGCAGGACCTCGCCTACCTGCGCGAGCGCACCTCGATGCCGATCTACCTCAAGGGCGTCCAGCACCCCGACGACGCGCGGCTGGCGATCGAGCACGGCGTCGACGGCATCGTGGTCTCCAACCACGGCGGCCGCCAGGTCGACAACGCGATCGCGTCCCTGGACGCGCTGCCCGGGGTCGTCGACGCGGTCGACGGTCGGGTGCCGGTGCTGTTCGACAGTGGGGTGCGCAGCGGCGCGGACGCCTTCGTCGCGATCGCCCTCGGCGCGCGGGCCGTGCTCGTGGGCCGGCCGTGGGTCTACGGCCTCGCGCTCGCCGGCGCGGACGGCGTCCGTGCGGTGCTGCAGCACCTCCAGGCCGAGCTGGACCTGACCATGGCCCTGGCGGGCGTGAAGTCGGTTGACGAGATCACGCGGGACCTGCTGGTCTCGGCCGGTGACTGAGCTCCGCGCCCTCGCCCAGGCCTGTCTCGACGCCGACGGCGGCCTCCCGCTGCTGACCGAGGAGCACATCCTGCGGGCCCGGCTGCACTCGGGCGAGACCCGCGAGATCCGTACCCCGGACGGGAGCCTGGTGGCCGCCGCGGCCGTGACGGTCCGTGGGGACGGCGCCTCGACCTCGGGCCTGGTGCACCCCGCGCACCGGGGGCAGGGGCACGGGCGCGAGCTGCTCGGCTGGGCGCTCGAGCGCGCCGGCGGCGTACCGCTGACGGTGACGTGCGAGAACGTGAATCCCTCGGCCGAGCGGCTCTACGCGCGGTTCGGCCTGGAGCGGTTCTTCGCGGAGCAGGTGATGCGGCACCCGCTCGGGTCGGTGCCCGACGTGGCCGCGCCGGAGGGCGTGACGCTGGTGCCGGTCGCGGACGCGAGCCGCGCGGACCTGTTCGCGGCGTACGCCGCGTCCTTCAGCGATCGCCCCGGCTTCCCCGACCCGACCGAGGAGGAGTGGCTCGAGGAGCTCGACGGGGACCCCGAGTGGCGCCGCGACGTCTCCGCGGTGGCGCTCGGCGAGCACGGCGAGCCGGTCGGGTTCGTGAACGTGCTCGGCTGCTGGGTCGACCAGGTCGGGGTCGTCCCGGCCTGGCGCGGCCGCGGCCTGGGCGCGCACCTCGTGGTGCGCGCGCTCGCGGGGCTGGTCGGCGAGGCCTGGCTGAGCGTCAACCTCGACAACCCGGCCGGCGACCTCTACGCGTCGCTCGGCTTCGAGCGGTACGGCGTGCGCGGCCGCTGGGCCTGAGCGCCGAGCACCCGGACCCGGGATCAGGTCGTCGTCAGGTTGCGGGAGGCAGGATGGATCGGTGCCGTCCTCTGCCCCCGCCGTCCGGATGCTGGGGCTGCGCAAGGAGTTCGGCCGGATCGCCGCCGTCGACGGGATCGACCTCGAGGTCCCGGCGGGCGGAGTGTTCGGCTACCTCGGCCCCAACGGAGCTGGCAAGACCACCTCGTTGCGGATGCTCCTGGGCCTGGTCCGTCCGACCTCCGGCAGCGTCGAGCTGTTCGGTCAGGACCCGGCCGCCGTCGGCGTCGCGGCCCTCGACGGTGTGGCGGGGTTCGTCGAGAACCCCGCGTTCTACGCCTACCTGTCGGGTCGTCGGAACCTGCACCTGCTGGCCGACATGGACGGCGGCCGGCACCACGACCGCGTGGAGCCGGTGCTCGAGATCGTCGAGCTCGACGGGCGCGGTGACGACAAGGTCGGCACCTACTCGCAGGGGATGCGGCAGCGGCTCGGCCTGGCGGCGGCGTTGCTGCGCGAGCCGCGGCTGATGCTGCTCGACGAGCCCACGAACGGGCTCGACCCCGGCGGCATGCGCGACATGCGCCGCCTGGTGGCCACGCTCGCCGACGAGGGCCTGACCGTCCTGCTGTCGAGCCACCTGATGAACGAGGTCGAGCAACTGTGCTCCCGACTGGCGATCGTGGCCCGCGGACGGATCCGCTTCTCCGGCACGCTCGAGGAGCTGCGTGCGCGCCAGCACGGCCCCGACCACCTGCTGCGGGTGACCGACGTGGTCGGGGCCCTGGCAGTCGCCGGGGAGGTGCCGGGCGTCCGGGCCGAGCCGACGGCGGGAGCCGCCGAGATCCTGGTGACCGTCGACGGTCCCGGCGACGCCGCCCGGCTCACGGTGGCGCTGGGGCGGGCGGGGATCGGGTTGCTCGCGATGCTGCCGGCCGCGCCGTCGCTCGAGGAGCTGTTCTTCGACCTCACCGAGGGGGTCGAGCGGTGAGGACCTACGCCTGGGAGATGCGCAAGCTCCTCGCCCAGCGCCGCACCTACCTGGGCTGGGTGGCGGCGACGCTGATCCCGGCCGCCTTCGCGATCGGCCTCGCGATCAACCCTCCGAAGGCGCCGGAGCCGGGCGGGCCGGTCGACCCGGACGTCTACATCTCGCTGGCCTACAACAGCTCCGGCCTGGTCCTTCCGCTCATCGCGCTGTTCTTCTCCTCGCTGGTCCTGGTACCGCTGCTGTGCGCCCTCGTCGCCGGTGACATCGTGGCGGCCGAGGACTCCAACCAGACGCTCAAGACGGTGCTGGCGCGCTCGACCAGCCGGTGGCAGCTGCTTCGGGCCAAGATGCTGGCCACCGCGACGTACGTCCTGGTGCTGCTGGTCTGCTTCGGGCTGAGCGGCACGGTGATCGGGGTCCTCGCGAACGGCGCGGAACCGGTCCCCCTGGGAGGGGTGCCCCTGGGTGCCACCGGCTTCACGCTCGGAGCCCACGAGATCGGCGCGGGCTCGATGCTCGGCCGGCTGGCGATCTGCCTCGGTGCCTACGCCGCTCCGCTGCTCGCGGTGAGCGCGTGGGGCTTCCTGTTCTCGACGTTGTCGCGCAACAGCGCGGCCGCCATCGTCGGGATGCTGGTGTTCAGCTTCGCCAACCAGATCATCGCGTTCCTGCCGAACGTCCCCGAGTCCATCACGAGGTGGTTGCTCACCGACCAGTTCACGGCGTGGGAGGGCGTGCTGGGCACCACCGTCGACACGGGCGCGCTGTGGCACGCGCTCCTCGTCTCGACCCTGTTCGCCGTGCCGCCGCTGGCGGTGAGCGCCTGGTGGTTCCAGCGCCGGGACGTCCTCGTCTGAGCCACGTCGCGTCGCCAGCCCCGTCGCCGACCGGCGTCGGTCCGTAGCGCGGGGCCTTGTCGTGATGAAGGGACCTTATGCTGACAAGCATGACGCTGACCGACCGCGAGCGCGAGGTCGTGACCCTGCTGCGCCGCGACCCGCTGATCGGGTCCGCCGCCATCGCGGCCGCGCTCGGCACCACGCGGGCCGCGGTCAACGTGCACCTCTCGAACCTCGGCAAGAAGGGCGTGATCCGCGGCCGCGGGTACGTGCTCAGCGAGGAGCCGTCGGTCGTGGTGATCGGCGGCGCGAACGTGGACGTCAAGGCGCGCAGCACCCGCGCCGCCGTACCGGCCACGAGCAACCCGGGCACCGGGTCGATGGCCGCCGGTGGAGTCGGCCGCAACATCGCGGAGAACCTCGCCCGGCTGGGCACCCGCACCCACCTGGTCGCGGCGATCGGCGTGGACCGCCTCGGCGACCAGGTGCTCGCCGCGACCTCCGGCGCGGGCGTGCACGTGGAGCACGTGCGCCGGTCCGCGCGGCCCACCGGCACCTACACCGCGGTCCTCGACGCGGACGGCGAGCTGGTCGTCGCGGTGTCGGACATGGCCGCGACCGACGAGCTGGCGGCCGACCAGGTGAACGCGGCGCGCGACCTGGTCGCCGCGGCCGGCCTGGTGGTGCTCGACGGCAACCTCGCCACGGAGACGCTGAGGTTCGCGCTCGACCTCGCTGTCGGACACGGCACCCGGGTCGTGCTCGAGCCGGTCAGCGTCCCCAAGGCGACCGCGCTGGCCCCGTTGGTGTGCACCGAGCACCCGGTGTACGCGATCACCCCCAACCGCGACGAGCTCGCCGCCCTCACCGGGTTGCCGACCCGCACCGCCCGCCAGGTGGCGAAGGCCGCCGCCGCGCTGCACGACCGCGGAGTTGAGCTGGTCTGGGTGCGGCTGGGCGCGGCCGGCTCCCTGCTGAGCACGCGCGACGGCGCGACCGCGCTGGCCGCCGTGCCCGCCGAGGTCGCCGACGTCACCGGCGCCGGCGACGCGATGCTCGCGGCGTTCTGCCACGCGCTGCTCTCCAGGAGCGAGCCGGCCGAGGCGGCGGCGTACGGCCACGCCGCGGCCGCGCTCACCGTCGCGAGCCCGCACACCGTCCGCCCCGACCTCACCGACCGACTCGTCAGGAGCCTGCTGTGACCCACCCGATGCTGACCGTCACCGAGGAGGTGGCCGACGCGCTGGGGGACGGTACGCCGGTCGTCGCGCTGGAGAGCACGATCATCAGCCACGGCATGCCGTACCCGCAGAACGTCGCGATGGCGACCGAGGTCGAGGGCATCATCCGCGAGCACGGGGCCGTGCCGGCGACGACCGCGGTGCTGGACGGCGTGCCGCGGATCGGGCTGTCGGCCGAGGACCTCGAGCTGCTCGCCAGCCACGGCGACGTCACCAAGGTCAGCGTGCGCGACCTGCCGCTGGTGATGGCGCGGCGCGCCCACGGCGCCACGACCGTCGCCGCGACGATGCGGCTCGCGGCGCTGGCCGGCATCCGGGTGTTCGTGACCGGAGGCCTCGGCGGCGTGCACCGCGGCGCGCAGCAGACCTTCGACGTCTCGGCTGACCTCACCGAGCTGGGCCGGACCTCGGTCGCGGTCGTGTCTGCGGGCGTGAAGTCGATCCTCGACATCGGCCTCACCCTGGAGACCCTGGAGACGCTCGGCGTCCCGGTGCTCGCGGTCGGCAGCGACGAGTTCCCGTCGTTCTACTCCCGGTCGAGCGGGTACGCCGCGCCGAACAGGGTCGACACCGCCGCCGAGATCGCCGCGGTGATGGCCGCGAAGTGGCGGCTCGGGCTCGAGGGCGGCCTCGTCGTCGCCAACCCGATCCCCGCCGAGGACGAGATCCCGGCCGACGAGATCGGTGTCATCATCGATCAGGCGCTCGCCGACCTGGACCGGCTCGGCATCCACGGCAAGGACGCCACGCCGTACCTCCTCGGCCGGATCGTCGAGATCACCGGCGGCGCCTCGCTCACCGCCAACATCGCCCTGGTCCGCCACAACGCCCGTCTCGGTGCGGCGGTCGCGCGGGAGTGGGCGGCGCTGGCCTGACGAGTGGCGGGCGCGGTCCAGACCGGCGTATCAGCAGCACGGGCCCGAGCTCCTGAGCAGCGTGCAGAAGCGAACCACGAACCAGCCCCGCCCCCACCGCCCCGACGGCCGGCCGGACCGCGCCATCGCGGCCGCCCTCAGCGCGCGCGCCGCCCTCCAGCGCGCCGGCGTCTGACACCTCGCGGCGACTGGACAAATCGGGCGATCTGTCTCATGGTGGCCGGCATGTACCGACCCGCCACGCAAGAGACCTGGGCGAACCCGTGGCCGATGTACGCCGGCCTGCGCGACCGAGACCCCGCCCACCACGTCGAGCGACCCGGCGGCCGTGACTACTGGGTGCTGTCCCGGCACGAGGACGTGCTCGCGGCGGCGGTCGACACCGCGACGTACTCCTCCGCCGAGGGCCTCACCGTCGAGTACGACGAGCTCGAGACGATCGGCCTCGCCGACAACCGGCCCCTGGTGATGCTGGACCCGCCGGACCACACCGCGTTCCGCAAGCTGGTGGCGCGCGGCTTCACGCCCCGCCAGGTCAGCACCTTGGAGCCGCTGGTGCGCGCGTTCGTCGTCGAGCGGCTCGAGCGGCTGCGCGACGAGGGCGGCGGCGACATCGTGGAGACGCTCTTCAAGCCGCTGCCGAGCATGGTGGTCGCCCACTACCTCGGCGTGCCCGACGACGGCCGCGAGCGCTTCGACGACTGGACGCACGCGATCGTCTCGGCGAGCTCGGCCGGAGCGATCACCGGCGCCGCCGAGGCGCTCACCGAGATGACGGGCTACTTCGCCGAGCTCATCGAGCGGCGCCGGGCCCAGCCCGGCGACGACACGGTCTCGCACCTCGTCGCGGCCGGCGTCGGCGACGACGACCGCGGCGTGCTCTCGATCCTCGCCTACGTCTTCACCGTCGTGACCGGCGGCAACGACACGACGACCGGCATGCTGGGCGGTGCGGTCCAGCTGCTGGAGCAGGACCGCGACCAGCGCCGGGTACTCCTCCAGGAGCCCGCCCTGGTCAAGGACGCCGTCGAGGAGCTGCTCCGGCTGACCTCGCCCGTCCAGGGCCTGGCGCGGACGACGACCCGCGACGTCGAGCTGCACGGCCGCACCATCCGCGCGGGTCGCCGCGTCCTGCTGCTGTACGCCGCCGCGAACCGCGACCCACGTCGCTACGGACCCGACGCCGACGACCTCGACGTCCGTCGCCGGCCCGGCCAGCTCCTGACGTTCAGCCAGGGCAGCCACCACTGCCTCGGCGCCGCCGCCGCCCGGCTGCAGGCGCGGGTCGCGCTCGAGGAGCTCCTGGCCAGCTGCCCGGACTTCACCGTCGACCTCGACGGCGTCGCGTGGGCCCCCGGTCCGTACGTGCGGCGGCCCACGACCGTGCCGTTCCGGGCGGCGGCATGAGCCCGGAGCGGATCCTCGATGCCGCCGCGGGCCTGTTCGCCGAGCACGGCGTGAACGTCGTCGGCATGGGCGAGGTCGCCCGCGCCGCCGGCTGCTCGCGCGCGACGCTCTACCGCTACTTCTCGGACCGGCACGCGCTGCACCTCGCGTTCGTGCACCGGGAGGCCCGCCGGATCGGCGCGTTGCTCGCCGGTGAGACGGACCTCGCAGATGCGGTGCTGGCCGCGGTCGGCCACGTCCGCGCCCGACCGGAGCTGCTGGCCTGGTTCGGCGCGGCCGACGCCGGCACGACGGCCGAGCTCGCGCAGTCCAGCGAGGTGGTCGGCGCCCTCGGTCTCGGCGCCGCCGGCGATCCCGACGCGGCGCGCTGGCTGGTGCGGGTGATCGTCTCGCTGCTGATCGTGCCCGGCCGCGACGGGGCCGAGGAGCGCCGGATGGTCGAGCGGTTCGTGGCGCCGTCGATCGGCCAGCGCCGGTAGGGCCGGCCCCGATAGGGCAGTCTGACCCCGTGCACTTCGTCGGGATCGACCTCGCCTGGGGCGAGCGGCAGCGGACCGGCCTCGCCGTCCTCGACGCCGACGGCCGGCTGGTGCACCTCTCCAGCGTGCACACCGACGAGGAGATCCGCGACGCGCTGGCGCCGTACGTCGACGGCCCGTGCCGGGTCGGCATCGACGCACCCCTGGTCGTCACGAACCCCACCGGCTCCCGGATCGCCGAGCAGGAGCTCAACCGCGACTTCCGGAGCTTCGAGGCCGGCACGCACCCGTCGAACACCGGCAAGCCCGAGTTCGCGAACGGCACCCGCGGCGCGCGCATCTGCCGGCTGCTCCGCCTCGACATGGACCCGCGGTCGGGCCGGGAGCGGCGCGCGATCGAGGTCTACCCGCACCCCGCGACCGTGGTGCTGTTCGGGCTGCGGAAGACCTTCAAGTACAAGGACAAGCGCGGCCGGACGATCGACTCCATGCGCGGCGAGCTGCTGCAGCTCATGGACCACCTCGAGCGGATCGTTCCCACCGGCCGCACCTGGCAGGCGCTGCGCGCCGACGTCGAGGCCGCGACCCGGAAGAGCGAGCTCGGCCGTGCCGAGGACCAGGTCGACGCGGTCGTCTGCGCGTACGTCGCGTTGTTCGCCGAGCGCTGGCCGGAGCGGGTCACGACGTACGGCGACTTCGAGCGCGGCTACATCGTCACGCCCACGCTGGACGACGCCCACGCCGCGATCCGGAAGGCGATCGAGGAGTACGCGCGACGCCAGCCCCGCCTCGCCGTGGTGGCCGACGAGTACGTCGCGCTGGTGACGTTGGTCCTGGACGAGGCCGGCATCAACTACCTGAGCGTCACCGGGCGGGCCAAGAGCGTCGAGTCGTTCGCGACCAAGGCGGCGCGCACGGACGACGGCGTGCCGGCGTACGCCGACCCGCTGCGCGAGATCACCGACCAGGTCGGCGTCCGCGTGATCACCTACGTGCGCAGCGACGTCACCGCGGTCGCCGACGTCCTGGGAGCACAGCTGAGCGTGCTCGACGACCGCGACCTCGGCCAGGAGACCGCGAGCGAGGGCCGGTTCGGCTACGCCAGCCGGCACCTGCTGGTCTCCCGCGAGGACGGCACCGTCGCGCAGGTCCAGGTCCGGACCGTGCTCCAGCACGCGTGGGCCGAGTTCGAGCACGACATCCGCTACAAGGGCAACGTCCCGGCCGAGCACGCCCGCGACTTCGACCGCCGCTTCACGCTCGCGGCCGGCCTGCTCGAGCTCGCCGACCAGGAGTTCACCACGATCCGCGAGCGCCTCCGCGGCGCCTCCGTCGACGAGCCGGCCACGGACGGCATCTCGCCGCGCGAGCTGGCGGCGTACCTCGCCGGGCAGTACGCCGACGCCGAATGGTCCCGCCCCGACCACTACGAGTGGATCGGGGGCCTGCTGCCCGAGCTCGGCCTCACCACGCTCGCCGAGCTCGGCGACGTCCTGGGCCGCGTCGACGGCGGCGCGCTGGTCGCGAAGATGGACTACCGCTACCCGCCCGGAGCGGTCCGCCGGCTCGACGACGCGCTGCTCGCCGCGTTCGGCGACCAGTACGTCGACCTGCCCGGCAACGCCCACCGGCGGGGGCTGCTGCGCACGCGGCTGGAGCGGATGACGGGCTAGCAGCGGGCGCGGTTGTTGAGGTGAGATTAGCGCCGGCGACGAGCCTCGGAACCACCATCCCGGTGCCTGTGGAGATCGGTCGGTGATCGTGACCTGATCGTGACCAGAACCCTTGTGGACAAGGGGATTCTCGGCGCTCGAGTGTCGGTGCCGAGTGCTGTGCTGGATCCATGACGGCGATCGCGACTCCCCGGCACCGGGTCGGTGTCGCGACCGAGCACGTGCACGCCGAGCTCGACGCCGTGGCCGATGCGTCGGTGTGGTCGATGGACCCGGTCGAGACCGGCCAGACCCTGGTCGCGCTGCAGCGTGCCGAGGCGCGGCTGGTCGAGCTCAAGGCCCGGGTCGCGGTGTACGCCGAGGACCTGCACGTCGGCCAGGAGGTCGGTGCCTCGTCCGCGGCGAACTGGCTCGCCGACCAGACGAAGGCGACCCGGTCGGCGGCGTACGCCGCGGGCAGTTGGGTCGTGACCTCGACGCCCATCGGGCCACCCGGGACGCGCTGGCTGCCGGCCGGGTGCTGGCCGAGCAGGTGCGGGTGGTGATCCGGTGGATCGACCAGCTCCCCGACATCCTGGACGCGCACAGGAGTCGCGGTTCGGGCAGCTCTTTCAGACGGCGTCGTGCTTTTCGGTGGTGACGCCGGCCATCACGATGTCGATGAGTCGCTCGGCACGCGCTTCGCGGGCCGCTGGCTCGGGGTCGTTCAACTGCCAGATGCCGGCTAGAGCGAGCAGGAGGTCGTCGCGGGTGAGGTCGGGTCGGATCGTGCCTGCCCGCTGGTTGGCCCCGAGGAGGGTGGACACGGCATCGGCGCACCGTGTGTAGCCAAGGGGGGCCGGGTCGTCGCCGGTAGCGATGGACCGGTGCATCGCGAGCCCGAGGTTCGTGTTCGCGACCGCGAACGCTCCCAGTCGGCGCATCCACTCCCGAAGGGCGGGCAAGGGCGCCAGACGGTCAAGCAGCTCGGCCGCGGCGTCCACGAGGCGCTGCACCTCGCGGTCGTAGGCCGCCCACAACAGCGCGTCACGGTCGGGAAAGTGGCGGTAGAGGGTGCCCTGCCCGACGCCGGCCTTCTTCGCAATCGTGCGGAGTGCTACGTCGGGGTCCGCTTCCAGTTGGAGCAGTGCGACGTCGATGATGCGGTCCCTGTTGCGCTGCGCGTCCGAACGAGGCGGACGGCTTGCGAGCGTCGACCTGGTGGGAGGTACCGACATCGGTCCTCCTTCCGTCGATCCGAGCTTGAGCTCCTCGCCTCCACGGTAGCCGCTCGGCTCGTCAACGAGGAGCGCGGTCGATGTGACCCCGTCGGTCGGTCGCCCGGCTCGCACCCGGCCCCGACGCGTCGTGGGCGGGTGCGTGGCGTGCGGGCTGCGCTGGACTCCGGCGACCCGCTGAGGGCCGGTTGATACATCAACCTAAGCGGCGTATATTGGTTGACATGTCAACCACCTATCTCCTTGGAGTGTCGCTGTGACGAACTACGGCCACGCCATCCGGTTCGGTGTCGAGGTTGTCGGTGGTGCCGACGCACCCGCTGACTCGGTCGCGCTGGCGGTGCTTGCCGAGGAGCTCGGTTACGACTTGGTGACCTTCCCTGAGGGTGTTGGCCTGGGCGGCGCCGATGCGTTGAGCCTGACGGCGTGGACGGCTGGGCGGACGAGGACCGTGCAGATCGCTCCGTCGCGGCTCGACGCCACCGAGCGACCCGCTTCGGTGCTCGCCCGGGGAGCTGGGAGTCTCCAGCTGCTGTCAGATGGTCGGGCGATGCTGGTGCTCGGAGCAGGGTCGGCGGCTGCGGACCTCGACGCCGTCGAGGAGGCCGCCATGGTGATCCGCGCGTTGCAGGACACCACCCGAGACCAGGTCAGTTCGGCCGGAACTCACCACCGTCTGGCCGACGCGGAGCCAGGTCCCGCCTTGGAGCGGGACGTCCCGCTGTGGCTGCAGGGCTCGGACACCGCCGTCGCTGCGCTGGCCGGCCGGCTCGCCGACGGATGGATGGTCGATCTCGAGGAGGTCGGCCTCGAGGGACTCGCGACCCTGAACGAGGTCCTGGACCACGCCGCGACCGATGCGGGGCGCGATGCGCGTGAGGTACGACGGTCGGTGACCCTGGCCCGCGGCGATGCGGCCGACATCAGCGCTTTGGTCGCACTGGTGGTCGACCACGGCGTGAGCTCCTTGGTGCTCCGTATCGGGACCGACGACGTGACCACGCTGCGAACGTTCCTGGACGATGTCGCACCCGCGATCCGCGAAGGTGCCGAGCGCGCGCTCCCACAAGGTGCGCTTTCCTCGCGCCCGGTGCGTCGGGCCGACGCCCGAGCGCGTCGCCGACCTGGCATCGCCTACAACGAGGTTCCCGAAGAGTTGGCGGGAACCGCCGTCGAGCCCGGAGATGCAGCGTTCGGCAAGGTGCGCTCGACGTACCTGCGGGGCGGCGACCCCGGCCTGGTGCTGCGGCCGCGCACCGTGGCGGAGGTGGCGAGTGCCGTGGGCTTCGCTCGCGAGCACATGCATCTGCCTCTCGGCATCCGCAGCGGCGGCCACGGCATCAGTGGCCGCTCGACCAACGACGGTGGCCTGGTGATCGACGTCGGCGGGCTCGATGACATCACCGTGCTTGATGAGGCCGCGCGGCTGGTCCGCATCGGGGCGGGCGCCCGCTGGCGCGACGTCGCCCGGGCGCTACAGCCCCACGGATGGGCCCTCAGCTCCGGCGACTATGGCGGGGTGGGCGTCGGCGGGCTCGCCACCGCGGGCGGCATCGGATTCCTCTCCCGCAAGCATGGTCTGACGATCGATCACCTCCGCGCGGTCGACATGGTGCTCGCCGACGGCACCGTCGTGCGGGCCAGCGCGACCGAGAACACCGAGCTGTTCTGGGCAGCCCGGGGCGCCGGCGCGAACTTCGGTGTCGCGGTCGCCTTCGAGTTCGTCGTCGATGAGGTCGACGAGGTGGGCTGGGCCCAGCTCGCGTTCCAGGCCCCCGATCCGGCGGCGTACCTCGAGGCGTTCGGTCGGGTGGTCGCCGACACCCCGCGCGAGACCACACCGTTCCTGATCCTCGGACAGGGGGTCGCGCAGCTGATGGCGATGGTCGACTCCTCCGACCCCGAGGTGATCGTCAGTCAGCTCCAGCCGTTCGCCGAGATCGCACCCCTGGTACAGCAGCAGGTCGTGATCGCACCGTACGCGGCGGTCATGAACATGTTCCCCGAGACCGCGCACAACGGGCGCGGCGAACCGGTCTCACGTTCAGCCTTCACCCGCGAGATCACCCCCGGATTCGCCTCCGCGTCGGCCGACCTGATCCGCAGCGGCGCATCCCACTGGTACCAGATCCGCACCGTCGGCGGTGCCGTGGCGGACATCGCTCCGGACGCCACCGCATACACGCACCGTGACGCCAAGTTCGCCCTCGCCGTGATGGGCAGCAACGCGCAGCGCCTGGACCGCTGGTTCGAGCCAGTCCGCCGGCACGCCTCCGGCCTCTACCTCAGCTTCGAGAGCGACCGCCACCCAGACCGGATCGCCGACGCGTTCCCGCCAGCCACCCTGGACCGGTTGCGCCGACTCAAGGCGAAGCTCGACCCCCACAACCTGTTCCAGGACAACTTCAACATCCTCCCCGCCCACGACCACACCAGGAGTGCCACATGAACACCGGCACGAACAGCGGCACGAACACCGGAGCGAGCACCGACTACGGCCACGACCTGCTCTTCGGCACCTTCGTGACCCCCACGAACCACCCCGTCCACCAGGCCGTCGAGCAGGCCGTCGTCGCCGACCGCGCCGGGCTGGACCTGGTCACGTTCCAGGACCACCCGTACGTGGCGAGGTTCCACGACACCTCGACCCTGCTGGCCTACGCCGCCGCCCGCACCGAGCGAATCCACCTGTCGGCGAACGTCACCAACCTCCCGCTCCGCCCGCCGGCCGTGCTCGCCCGGGCGATCGCCACCCTCGACCTGCTCAGCGGCGGCCGGATCGAGCTGGGCATCGGCGCGGGAGCGTTCTGGGACGGCGTCGCCGGCATGGGCGGGCCGCGGCGAGGGCCCGGAGAGTCGATCGAGGCGCTGGAAGAGGCGATCGCGATCATCCGCGGCGTCTGGAACACCGGCGAGTCCGGCGCCCTGTCCGTGCGCGGCCAGCACTACGGCGTCCGCGGCGCCAAGCGCGGGCCGGCACCCGCGCACCCGGTAGGTATCTGGGTCGGCGCGTACAAGCCCCGCATCCTGCGCCTGGTCGGTCGCGCCGCGGACGGCTGGCTCCCCTCGATCCAATACCTGCAGAAGGGCCTGCCGGAGCTGGCCGAGATGAACAGTCACATTGACGAATCCGCCCACGCCGCGGGCCGCGAACCGCGCGACATCCGCCGTTTCCTCAACATCGGCGGCCAGTTCGCTGCCCAGGGCCGCGGCTTTCTCCAGGGTCCGCCGAGCCAATGGGCCGAGGAGCTCGCCGAGGTGGCCCTCACCTATGGAACGAGCGGCTTCATCCTCGCGTCCGACGACACGGCCCTGACGCAGACCTTCGCCGCCGAGGTTGCCCCCGCAGTCAGGGAGCTCGTGGCCGACGCTCGCGGAACAGGCCGCCATGAGTGACTGGCTGGACGAAGACGAACAGCGAACCTGGCGCAGCGTCCTGCGGATGCACGCCCAGCTGACCGCCGCCTTGGCCCAGGCGCTCAAGACCGACTCCGACATGTCCATCTCGGACTACGAGGTACTGGCCATCCTCTCCGAGACACCCGACGGAGTCCTGCGCGCACGCGATCTGCGATCCGAGCTGCAGTGGGAGAAGAGCCGCTTGGCGCACCACATCCGACGCATGGAGCAACGAGGGTACGTCCGCCGGGACGCCTGCACCGATGACCTACGTGCCCCGCTCGTCTGCCTCACCAAGACGGGTCTCGAAGTCATCCGGGCCGCAGCCCCCACCCACGTCGCACGGGTCCGCGAGCTCTTCTTCTCAAGCCTGACGCCCGCCCAGGTACTCGCCGTGCGCGAAGCCGCGGACACGGTGCTGGCAAATATCGCGCGACATGCCGCAGATGAAACGACTCCTCGGAACTGACTTGACCGGCGACCGAGTGGCGCTGGTCCTGCCGCGGCAGGACCAGCGCGACCTGCTGCGCTTCAACACGCGGCTCATCGGCAGATCCGCGCATCCGACAGGCGGCGGATAGACGCGCTCGGACGCGGGTCTCGCGGAAGATCTGGACGGCTTTTTCCGGCGGCGCCGGGTTCCGTGCCCCTTGACAAGGAGCGTTTGGGCGGCGGATTCTCCTAATCATGTTAGGTTCACCTACGCACGATAGGGTTGCCGAACGTCGTAAGGCGGCCCGTCGAGAGATCATCGACGCCGCTTTGGGAAGTCGCCCACCAGAAGGGCATCGCCGCCGTCACTCTCAAGGACGTTGCCGACCGGGTCGGGATGCGCCCGCCATCGCTCTACTCGCACTTCGCATCCAAGAACGCCATCTACGACGCCATGTTCGGCCAGGCTTGGCAAGGCTGCCTGGACGCACTGCGCGCCGCCGCGGACCGCGGGCTTCCTGACGACCCGCGAGTGGCGATGACCGTGATGGGCCGCGCCTACTTCGAGTACGCGGTCGCCGACGAGGCCCGCAACCAGCTGATGAACGCCCGGATCAGCGCCGATTTCCAGCCCAGCCCAGAGGCGTACGCGCCCTCGCTCGCTGTTTGGGAGCTGAGCCGGACCCATCTCGCCATGATCGGGGTGACCGCAGAGGCGGACCTCGACCTCTACTCAGCGGTCGTCGGGGGCCTCGTCGACGCCCAGCTGGCCAATGACCCCGGCGGAGAGCGCTATGCGCGGCAGCTCGAACGGGCTATCGGCATGCTCGCCGACCACTTTGGATTCTGAGGAGACTGCCATGCCCACGCAGGTTGCAGACCACGCCACTGTCCATGACTCCCGGTTCGACCACCAGACCGCCATGGCTCTGGCGGCCGAGGAGTACACCCGATTCGCCGACACCCTCGTCGGCCTGGCCGAGGAGGACTGGCAGATGCCCACCAGCTGTACCGGCTGGACGATCCGCGACATGGCCGGGCACACGCTCGGGATGGCCGAGCTCGCAGGGTCGCTTCCTGAGATGGCGCGTCAGCTGATCCGCGCCTCCCGCGCCGCGAAGCGGTCGGGAAAGCCACAGATCGACGAGCTCACCGACCTTCAGGTTCGCAAGCACGAGCAGCTCAGAGTCGCGGATCTGGTCGGTGCGGTCCAGCGCATCGGGCCCAAGGCGGTCGCCGGGCGCCGCCGTCGGCCGGCGCTGATGCGGGCGATGACCATCATCGACCAGGGGCCGGACGGAGCGAGCCCGGAGCGCTGGAAGGTCGGTTTCCTGACCGACACGATCCTGACCCGTGACCCTTGGATGCACCGCAGCGACATCGCCCAGGCATTGGGACGACCCATGAAGCTGACCCGCGAGCACGACGGCGTCGTGGTCGCTGACGTGGTTGCCGAGTGGGCCCTCCGGCACGGGCAGCCCTTCGACCTCATCCTGACCGGACCCGCCGGTGGCCGTTGGAAGTCCGGCGCGTCCGGCGCGTCCGGCGCGTCCGGTGAGGCGATCAGCCTCGACGCCGAACAGTTCTGCCGGATTCTGTCCGGACGCGGCTCCGGCGCGGGGCTGATGGCGACGTTCGTGCCGTTCTGAACGGATCAGGCCCACAGGTCCACATCAACGCCTCCCTCGTGACGCGGTGGGAACGAACCTGCCAACGCCGCCCTCGCGGGCGCAACGAGCCTCGCTCGTTCCGGCCAAGCGACTTCGCAGACGTGAAGCTCGCCCACCCTGCGGGTCTCTCGAGCGCCCTGCGGACTTGACCGAGCTCCGCCCAGGTCGCATCCCCACTAGTCGCTACGAACCGTCACCCATCGGCATGTCCGGCTGTTCCGCTGGCGCCGACAGGCGCCGAGATGTCTCGTATCCGAATGCGTATCCAACGCGGAGGCACAGCGCGCTGCCCCGTCAGCCCGCAGGCTCGAACAGCTCGACCAGGTTCCCGGCTGGGTCCGCGACCAGGATCTGCCGGCCGCCGGGCCCTGCGGTGACGTCGCTGCGGAACGGGACGTCCGCACCGCGCAGGTGGGCGACCTCGGCCTCGAGGTCGTCGACGAGCACGAGCACGCGGTTGCGGCCGGGTACGGCGGCGTCGTCGGGGGTCGAGCGGTAGCCGGAGCTGGCCGGCCCCGAGATCAGCAGGCGCAGCGGGCCGGAGACGACCTCGGCGAACGCCGGCACCGCGAGCCGGCCGGCGGTGAACCCCAGGTGCGTGGTGTAGAAGTCGAGCGCCGCCTGGACGTCGTCGACCACGTAGCGGACGCTGGCCATCGTCTCGGTCATGTCTCCTCCTCAGGAGTCGTGGGTCAGGGTCGGGAGCAGGTGCCGGACTCGGGCGTCGATCTCGGTCGCGGCCGCCACGGTGTCCCGGTAGCCGTCGGGCTCCGGGATGCTCCAGTGGGTGCGCGCGGGCTCGGTGCCGCCGGGAAGAACCTCGCGGGCGCGGTCACAGAGCGTGACGACGCGGTCGAACCGCTGGTCCCCCAGGTCCTCGATGCCGCGCGTCCGGCGGCCGGCGACGTCGATGCCGTACCGCTCGCGGAGCACCCGGACGGCGTGCGGCGCGGTGCGGTCGCGCGGCGAGGTGCCCACGCTGGCGGCGCGGACGCGGCCGCCCCCGTGGTGGCGCAGCAGCGCCTCCGCGATCGGTGAGCGGGTCCCGTTGCCGGTGCAGACGAACAGGACCGAGGCGGGCGGCAGTCGGCGCGGCTCGGGTGGCGCCGGCACCATCCGCAGCCCGGGGTGCAGTGCGGCGCCGGCCCGGGCCAGGGCGTCGGCACACCGGTCGAGATCCAGGTGGTAGTAGGTGTCGCGCGCGTCGAGGCTGCTCCGGCGAGCGGTGACGAGACCGTCGTCGCGCAGCACCCGGAGGTGGTAGGACACCAGGCTCTGCGGCTCGCCGACCAGCTGCACCAGCTCGCGCACGCGCAGGTCGCTGCAGCCCAGCGCCGCAGCCAGCTGCCAGCGGAGCGGGTGGCTCGCGAGCCGGACGAACGGTTCGACCATCCGCCGAGATTACATCAAATCAATTTGATGTAGTAGGCCCGGCGCGACGCCGTACCCGGCTCGTCAGCAGCGCGACCAGCCCGAGCCCGAGGCCCGCGCCGACGAGCAGCAGCAGCGCGCCGACCGGCCAGATGGTGCCCTCAGCGCACGGGTCGTCGATGGTGATCGCGTCGACGGCGAACAGGACCGTCACCTCGACGGTCGCTGCGGCCGCCGCCGCGACCTCGGCGCGGAGGAACGAGGCGACGACGACGAGCAGGACCATGCCGAGGGCGAGGGGGACGACCTGGGCGGCGTCGTACGGGCCGGTGCACGTTCCCGGGTCCTTCGGCGTGTTCCACCCCAGGCAGGCGACGTAGAGCGCGGCGGTGCCGACGCCGCCGAGAAGGACTCCGAGAAGCTGCCTCATGCCGCGTCGAGGGTAGCCAGCCGCGCGACTACGGCGCGGCGGCGCGCAGCTTCTCCAGCAGCGGGCCGGCGGCCTCGGCCAGGAACCGGTCCTGCCCCTCGTCCCCGATCTGCACGACCGCGATGTCGGTGAAGCCGGCCTTCCAGTACGCCGAGATCGCCTCGACCGCCTTGTCGAGATCCGGGCCGCACGGGATCGCCCCGGCGACGTCCTCTGGCCGCACGAACTGGGTCGCGCCGGAGAAGCCGGCCGGCGTCGGCAGGTCGGCGTTGACCTGCCACCCACCGCCGAACCAGCGGAACTGCTCGTGGGCACGCTTGACCGCGGTGTCCTCGTCGGGATCCCAGCAGATCGGGATCTGCCCGATCGCGCGCGCGCCGCGGCCGATCTCCGGTGCACCGTCGACGGCGTTCCAGTCCCTCACCAGGGACTCCTCCGGCTCGACGCCGATCAGGTGGTCGCCGAGCGGCGCGAGCGTCTCGATCGCGCGCTCCCCGGCCACGGCCAGGCCGATGTCGACGCCCTCCTCGGGCACGTCCCACACGCGGGCCGAGTCGACCTGGTAGTACTCCCCGCGGTGGTCGACCAGCTCGCCGGTGTGCAGCGCGCGGATGATCTCGACGGCCTCCCGGAGCATGTCCTGGCGGTCCTGGATCGCGGGCCAGCCCTCGCCGACCACGTGCTCGTTCAGGTTCTCGCCGCTGCCGAGCCCGAGCGTGAACCGTCCCTCGGCGAGGATCTGCAGGGTCGCGGACTTCTGGGCGACGACCGCGGGGTGGTAGCGCATCGTCGGGCAGGTCACGTAGGTCATCAGGCCGACCCGCGAGGTCGCCTGGGCGACGGCGCCGAGCACGGTCCAGGCGTACGGCGCGTGGCCCTGCTCGGTCAACCAGGGCGAGTAGTGGTCGCTCGACACCTCGAAGTCGAAGCCGACCTCCTCCGCGGCGACGGCGTACCGGACCAGCTCGCGAGGCCCGCTCTGCTCGGTCATCAGGGTGTAGCCGAAGTTGGTCATGGGGCCGGAGTACCCATTCGGCGCGGGCGTAACGTCGGGGCCATGACCCCAGCGGACGTGTACATCGACTTCTTCGAGCGTGTCCTCGAGAACGGCGTCGCCGTCGTCGGCGGCCTCGACGACGACACCCTCGCGCACCGCCCGACCGCCGACGCCAACTCCATCGCCTGGCTGGTGTGGCACGCGGCCCGCGTCCAGGACGCCCAGATCGCCGACGTGGCCGGCACCGAGCAGGTCTGGTTCACCCAGGGCTGGGTGGACCGGTTCGGCCTGGACCTCGACCCGAACGACCACGGGTACGGCCACACCAGCGAGCAGGTCGGGAAGGTCCGGGCCAGCGGCGAGCTGCTGGCCGACTACCTCCGCGCCTGCCACGACGCGACCGTCGCGTACCTGAAGACCTTGAGCGAGGGCGACCTGGACCGGATCGTCGACGAGCGATGGGACCCGCCGGTCAGCCTCGGCGTCCGGCTGGTCAGCGTCGCGGACGACGACGCCCAGCACGTCGGGCAGGCGGCGTACCTGCGCGGGCTACTCGACCGGTGAGGCCGACCGGGTGACCCGGTAGCGGACGAAGGACGGGACGACGACGGCCGCCGCCACGGTCCCGACCACGACCAGCAGTCCGCCGCCGGCGGCAGCGGCGGCCGTGCCCACCAGCGCCGCGCTGGTGCCGTGCACGACGTCGGCGATCCGGGGCCCGCCCGCGACCACGACGATGAAGACGCCCTGGAGACGGCCGCGGACAGAGTCGTTGGCGGCGCTCTGGAGCATCGAGGTCCGGAAGGCCGCCGACGCCATGTCGGCCGCGCCTCCGATCACCAGCATCAGCAGCGCGACGACCAGCATCGCTCGCTGCCAGTGGTCGGCGAGCCCGACCGCGAGCCCGAAGCCGGTCATCGCCAGGCCCCAGACGAGGATGCAGACGATCACGGCGTACCCCTGCCGATCGACGCGCGACACCCAGCCGGAGAACACGCCGCCGATCACCGCGCCGGCCGGGATCGCCGCGAACAGCAGCGCGAAGACGAGGCCGCCCTCGTCCGGACCGCCGAACGAGAGATGCGCGATCTCCGGGAACAGCGCCCGCGGCATGCCGAAGACCATCGCGATCAGGTCGACCACGAACGACATCAGCAGCACCGGGTGACCCTTGAGGTAGGTGAAGCCCTCGATCACCGAGCGCAGGCCCGGCGTCCCCTTCGCGGCGTCCTCGACCGGCAGCCGCGGGAGGCGTACGACGGCGCTCAGCGTCGCGAACAGCGTGAACGTGTCGATGAGGTACAGCCACTCGAACCCGAAGACCGGGATCAGCACGCCGGCCACCAGCGGACCGCCGATCGCGCCTGCCTGGAAGATCGTCATGTTGAGCGAGTTCGCCGCGGGCAGCAGCTCGGCGGGCAGCAGCTTCGGCAGCACCGCGCTGCGAGTCGGCTGGTTCACGGCGAAGAACGCCTGCTGGACCGAGAACAGGCCGAGCAGCAGCCACACGTCGGTGTTGCCGAGCGCCGCCTGCAGCCAGAACAGCCCGCTCGTGACGATCAGCCCGGCGGTCGTGCAGATCAGCATCGTGCGCCGGTCGAAGACGTCCGCGAGCGCGCCGCCCCAGAGGCCGAACACGATCAGCGGCACCAGGCCGAACAGGCCGGTCAGGCCGACGTACGCCGACGACCCGCTGATCTGGTAGATCTGGGCCGGCACCGCGACCACCGTGAGCTGGGCGCCGACGACCGTGACGATGTTCGCGAGCCAGAGGCGGCGGAAGTGCTCGTTCCGGAGGGGTCGGGTGTCGGCCACCAGAGCCCGGAACCTGCGCACGATCACCGAACCCTACCGGCGCGGACGTTGTTCCCCGCACGATCGGCTGGTGAGCGATGACTTCGGCCGGCGAGGACGGTCGAAGTGTCATGACGGACATCGACGTGACGTTCGAGGCGGTGCTCCGGAAGAGCGACGCGAAGGGCGGCTGGACCTACGTGGTGTGGCCGAGGTCCGCCGACTTCTTCGGCACCCACGGTCTGGTGAAGGTCCGCGGCACCGTGGACGGGGTCCCGTTCGAGAGCAGCTTCATGGCGCTCGGCGACGGCAACCACAAGCTGCCGGTGAAGTCGGCGCTGCGCGTGGAGTCGGGCAGGCAGGCGGGTGACAGCGTGACCGTGCACCTGGAGGAGAGGATCTCCTGAGGGCCGCTACTCGATGCCGGCGACGCGGTCGAGGTGCTGCAGCAGGTCGTACGCCGTCCGCTCGATCTTCTTGTGCCGCCACTCCGCCGCGCGGTACACGCAGGCGATCAGGCCGCTGCGGTGCACCCGGCGCAGGTCGCCGTACGCGAACGCGTAGCGGGCCTTGGTCTCGTCCTTCGCGCCCTCGGTGAGGCCGAGGTGCCAGACGGCGTACTCGGCCCAGGAGTGCCCCTCGAGGTAGGCGTTCTCGTCGTCGGCCCGCGGCTGCACCTCGCCCCAGTCGCTGTCCAGGACGTACTGCCGCTTGTCGATCAGGGCGCGCGCGTGGGCGACGGCATCGGGGTTGAGCTCGTACGTCGCCATCGCGCGCCTACGGGCAGGAGCCCTGGTCCGAGGTGTCGTCGATCAGCCGGTCGGCGAGCATGTCGCACCACCGGCCGGACGGCCCGCCGCCGTTGACCTGGCCGTCGGACTCGCCGGGGTGCTTGACCCACAGGGTCCCGTCGAAGGCGCCGTCGAAGACCAGCCGCGGCGCCCTGCCCAGCCGCGCCCAGGTCGGGTTGATGACGTCGTACCCGCTGCCGTCCGGGGGCGCCGCCCCGTTGCGGGAGGTGTCGACGACGTAGTGCTTGCCCGTGATCCCGAGCTTGCGCAGGCCGCGGAGCATCTTTGCGGCGTACGCCTTCTCGTCGGCGAGGGGGCGGAAGTTCGAGACGTTGGTGCTGAAGCCCCGGTCGAAGGCGACGCCGGCCGCCTTGAGGTACTTGGGCCTGGTGTCGTACGGCGTCCAGTTCGAGTGCCCGGCGTCCAGGTAGACCCATGCGCCGGCGCTGCTGAGCTTCCGGGAGGCGTACCGCAGCATGGCCTGCCAGCCGTCGGGCTTGGTCGGGCAGGACTGCACAGAGCTGCTGAAGAGCGGCAGCGCGTCCGGCTCGAGGATCACCAGCGGACGGGTGCCGCGCAGCCCGGCGGCGATCTGCTTGATCCAACCGCGGTACTGCGCGGCGGTCGTGAAGGGGTTGCCGGAGGAGTACTGGCCGCAGTCGCGTCCGGGGATCCCGTAGATCGTCAGCACCGGGGTCTTCCGAGCGGCGGCGGCGTCGCCGGTGTACTCGAGGATCTTGTCCTTCACGTGGCTGGTGTCGTAGGCCTCCGGGATCACCCAGAACGCCTGCGCACGACTGCCGATCTCCTGGCGGTAGGCGCCGCCCTGCTGGTACGCCGGCATCTTCGGGTCGACGAACAGCCCGAGCTTCTTGCGCGGGTCGGTCTTGGCGACGACGTGGTGCCCGACCGGGTCTGCGGCGCTCGGGGCGACCAGGCCGACCACTCCCAGCGCGAGGGCGCCCAGCAGCGCGACCGCGCGCGTCGACACGGACCGAGGGAGCACCCGATCAGGGTAGGGGCTGATCGTCCTCGCGGGGACCGAAGATGCACAGCTCGTCGAGCTGCTCGGGAGACAGCGGCAGTCCCCAGGCCTGCATCTGGGTGCGCGAGCGCCGCGAGAAGATCGCGCGGAACAGCTCGTAGCGGTCCACGTCCTCGGGTACCCCGGCGGTGCCGAACTTCATCGGGGCGACGCCGGCCAGCACCGGGGCCCACAGGCCCTCGGGCAGCATCCCGAGGCCGAGCGCCTCGTGCAGGTCGGCATGGTGGACCGAGATGTCCCAGACGATCGCGGGGCGCGGGTTGTCGACGGTCGTCTCGACGATCGCGTCCTGGTGGGTGTCCAGCTCCGCGAGCAGGTCGCTGACCGGGAGCTGCTGCCGCTCGCTGACGTGCCGCGAGGTCCACTCGGGGGTCGGCGCCCCGTCCATCCGTCCGGTGACCGCGTCGGACGCGCCCCCTGCCAGGTGGGCAAGCACGTCGTGCACCCGCCATGCGGGCGTGCCCGGGACCGTCGTCCCGAGCTGCTCGTCGGTGAGGTCGCCGGCGAGCGCGGAGACGGCGGCGACGTTGTGCCGGTACAGCACACCCCAGTCGGTCATGGCCAGACGGTAGACCGCTCAGTGCACCGGTGCGAAGAGGCAGAAGGGGTGGCCGGCCGGATCGAGCAGCACCCGGACGTCGTCCTGCGGCTGGTACGGCGCCAGCCCGGCGCCCAGCGCCTTCGCGCGGGCGACACCCTGGTCGAGGTCGTCGACGGCGATGTCGAGGTGCGACTGCATCTGCTGCTCGCCCGGGCCGGACGGCCAGCTGGGTGGCACGTGCCCGTCCTCGAGCTGGAACGCGAGGCCCGCCGTACCTGCCGGCGGCTCCAGCACCACCCACTCCGGCCGGTCCGTCCGGACCTCCCAGCCGAGCAGGTCCCGGTAGAAGGCGGCCAGGCCGCGGGGGTCGGCGGTGCCGAGCACGGTCGACGACAGGCGGAACTCGGGAGCCGACATGGGCCTCACAGTAGGCAGACAGGATTCTTTTCGGGAAGGGTGTCGTACCGGGGTCGTGTCGTTCGTGGAGACAGTGAAGGACCCCGACCCCAGGAGGAAGCCATGACCCAGTACCTGCTCAGCGTGCACAGCGGCCCGGACGACTACGCCCGCCCGCTCGAGGAGATGCTGCCGGCCTTCGAGGCCGTCGACCGCTTCAACGAGAAGGCACGCGACGCCGGCATCTGGGTGTTCGCCGGCGGCCTGAAGCCCGGCGACACCGCCACGACCGTCGACGGCACCGGCAGCGACCCGATCCTCGTCGACGGGCCGTACCTCGAGACCAAGGAGTGGCTCGGCGGCTTCTGGGTCTTCGACCTCCCCGACCGCGACACCGCGATCCGCTGGGCCGTCGAGGCGTCGGCCGCCTGCGGCGGCAAGGTCGAGGTCCGGCCGTTCCAGGACGAGCCTGCGTGACGCAGGCGGCGATCGAGCGGATCTACCGCGAGGAGTACGGCCGGGTGGTCGCCTCGCTGGTACGACGGTTCGGCGACATCTACATCGCCGAGGAGGCGGCCGGCGAGGCCCTGCTGGTCGCGGTCGAGAGGTGGCCGGTCGACGGCGTACCTCCCAACCCGGGCGGCTGGCTGACCACGACCGCCGGCAACCGCGCCATCGACCGGATCCGCCGCGAGTCCCACCGAGACGCGAAGCACCAGGCGGCCCTGATGATCCACGACGACACCCCGCACGAACCGACCGGGCTGGTCGAGGACGACCGGTTGCGGCTCATCTTCACCTGCTGCCACCCGGCGCTCGCGCCGGAGGCTCGCGTGGCCCTGACCCTGCGCCTCCTGGGCGGGCTGACCGTCGGCGAGATCGCGCAGGCGTTCCTGGTGCCGGAGACGACGATGGCGCAGCGGATCACGCGCGCGAAGAAGAAGATCAGCACGGCGAACATCCCGTACCGGGTCCCGGACGCCGACGACCTGACGGCGCGGCTCGGGGGTGTGCTCGCGGTCGTCTACCTGGTCTTCAACGAGGGCTACCTCGCGAGCTCCGGTGAGCACTCGATCCGCGAGGACCTCACCGGCGAGGCGATCCGCCTCGGCCGCATCCTGCGCGAGCTGCTGCCCGGGCAGCCGGAGGTGGCCGGGCTGCTGGCGCTGATGCTGCTCATCGAGGCCCGCCGGCCGACCCGGGTCGACGCCGCCGGCGAGCTGGTGCCGCTGCGCGACCAGGACCGCGGCGGCTGGGACCGGGAACTGATCGCGGAGGGCCACGCGCTCGTGCGCGAGTGCCTGCAGATCGGCCGTCCGGGGCAGTACCAGCTGATGGCGGCGATCAACGCCGTGCACACCGACGCACCCGACATGTCGGCCACCGACTGGGGACAGATCGCGGCGCTGTACGACCAGCTCTACGCCGTCGCGCCGACCCCCGTCGTCGCACTGAACCGGGCCGTCGCGCTCGCCGAGCTGGACGGTCCCGAGGTCGCCCTCGCGCAGGTCGACGGGCTCGGGCTCACGTCGTACCACGCCTGGCACGCGACCCGGGCCGACCTGCTCCGCCGGCTCGGCCGGAGCGCCGAGGCGCGGGCGGCGTACGACGCCGCGATCGCCGCGACCGAGAACCCGGCGGAGCGGGCGTACCTCTCCAGGCGGCGTGGCAGTCTGGCGCCATGACGCCCCTCGCCCTTCCCACGGCCGACGACGCGCAGGAGTGGGTGGAGGGCCGGACCAGGGACGGACTCGCGGCGGCGCGGGAGCTCGTCGAGGGGCTCCGGTCGGACCCGCCGGCCGACCCCCTCGCACTGCTGCGGCAGTGGGACGCGGTGTCGCGGCACCTGTCGAACGTCGCGGCGACCGCGTCGCTGCTCGCCAACGTGCACCCGCTCGAGGGGGTCCGCACGACCTGCGAGCAGGCGGAGCTGGAGGTCGACCGGTACGTCACCGAGCTGCGCCAGGACCGGCGGCTCTTCGAGGTGTTCGCGGCTGCATCCGCCGACGGGCTCGACCCGGTCGCGGCCCGCCTGCTGACCAAGACCCTCGACGACTTCCGGCGCGCGGGCGTCGACCTCGACGACGAGGCGCGCACCCGGCTGGCGCAGATCAACGAACGGCTGACCGAGGTGGGGCAGGAGTTCGGCCGCAACATCCGCGACGACGTGCGGACCGTCCGCGTGCCGGCCGCCCGGCTCGACGGCCTCCCCCAGGACTGGCTCGACGCGCACCCGGCCGACGAGGACGGCCTGGTCACGGTCACCACCGACTACCCGGACTCGGTGCCGGCCCGGATGTTCGTCCACGACGCGGCCGTGCGCCGCGATGTCACCGTGGCCTTCCTCGAGCGCGGCTGGCCCGAGAACGAGCCGCTCCTGCACGAGCTGTTCGCGCTGCGTGAGGAGCTGGCCAGGCTGGTCGGGTACGCCGACTGGGCGTCGTACGACGCGGACGTGAAGATGATCGGCACGGGGCCGGCGATCCCCGGGTTCATCGACCGGATCACCGATGCGGCCGCCGAGCCGATGCGGCGTGACCTCGAGCTGCTGCTGGAGCGGTACCGCCGCGACGTGCCCGACGCCGGGTGGATCGACTCGGCCGACGCCTCCTACTACGAGGAGCTGGTGCGGCAGGAGCGGCACGACGTCGACGCCCAGCAGGTGCGGACCTACTTCGACTTCGGCCGGGTGCGGCAGGGACTGCTCGACGTGACGGCCCGGCTGTTCGGCATCTCGTACGTCGCGGTGCCGGACGCGCAGGTCTGGCACGAGGACGTCACGGCCCACGACGTGGTGCGGGACGGCGCGCGGATCGGCCGGATCTACCTCGACCTGCACCCGCGCGAGGGGAAGTACAAGCACGCCGCGCAGTTCTCGCTCGTCGACGGGCTGGCCGGGCGGCAGCTCGCCGAGGGTGCGCTGGTCTGCAACTTCAGCCGCGGCCTGATGGAGCACGACCACGTGGTGACGCTGTTCCACGAGTTCGGCCACCTGGTCCACCACGTGCTCGCGGGGTCGGGGGAGTGGACGCGGTTCTCCGGTGTCGCGACCGAGTGGGACTTCGTCGAGGCGCCGAGCCAGATGCTCGAGGAGTGGGCGTGGGACGCCGACGTGCTGCGGACGTTCGCACTCTCGCCGTCCGGCGACCCGATCCCGGCGGACCTGGTCGCGCGGATGCGGGCTGCCGACGACTTCGGGAAGGGCTACCAGGCCCGGACCCAGATGTTCTACGCGGCGATGTCCTACCGGTTCCACACCGACCGGCCCTCCGACCTGACCGCCGCGATGCGCGAGCTGCAGGCCCGGTACTCGCCGTTCGCCTACATCGACGGCACCCACATGTTCGCCAGCTTCGGCCACCTGTCCGGCTACTCCTCGGCGTACTACACCTACATGTGGTCGCTGGTGATCGCGAAGGACCTGTTCTCGGCCTTCGACCCCGGCGACCTCTTCGACGCGGCCGTCGCCGGCCGGTACCGCGACCGCGTCCTCGCCCCCGGTGGCTCCCGCGATGCCGCCGACCTGGTCGCCGACTTCCTCGGCCGGCCCTACACCTTCGACGCGTACGCCGCCTGGCTGGCGCGGTAGGGGCGGCGGGATCCCCGGTCCACCGGGGATCCCGTCGCTTCACGGGCACTGCAGCACCCGACAAGCGCTGGGATACCCGGCTCACCGGGGATCACGCCCTTGCGCCGCCCGAGCAGTCGGCGTACGGTCGCGATATATCGCGACCCGTCGGCGACAGTCACGCGGTGCGGTACCACCGACATAGCAGAGAGGAGTCCTGTCATGGGACACCGAGGATTCAACCGACAGTGGGGAAGCCACCCCGACCAGCAGTGGCAGCAGCACGGGCGACGCGGCGGCTGGGGCGGCCCGCCCTGGGCCGGCCCCGGCGGCTTCGGCGGTCCGGGACACCCGGGCCCGCCGCCGTGGGTGGCCGGCCTGTTCGGCCTGGCCCAGGGCGAGCGGCAGCGCGGACCGCGGGTCCGGCGCGGCGACGTCCGCTCCGCGATCCTGGACGTCGTCCGCACCGCGCAGTCGAACGGCGAGGACATCAACGGCTACCAGGTCATCCAGCAGATCGCCGAGCGCAGCAACGGAGCGTGGCGGCCGAGCCCCGGCTCGGTCTACCCGACAGTCCAGCAGCTCGAGGACGAGGGCCTGGTCGTCACGACCGACGCGAACGGCCGGCGCAGCCTGCGGCTGACCGACGCCGGCACCGAGTACGCCGAGGCGCACGCCGACGAGCTCGCCGCGGTGTGGGCGCCGTTCGAGGAGCCTGACCGCGAGGAGGACAGCGGCTTCGCCGACCTCCGGCCCGAGATCGGGCAGGTGATGGGTGCGGTCTGGCAGATCGTCACCACTGGCAGCGAGCAGCAGCGCCGCGCGGCGGTCGACATCCTGGTCGACACCCGGCGCAAGCTGTACGGCGTGCTCGCCGACGGCGACCCCGAGCAGCCCGAGGACGCGTGATGGACGACCAGCTCCGGATCAGCGACGCCGAGCGCGAGCAGGCCGCGGCCGAGCTCGCCGAGCACTACGCGCAGGGTCGGATCACCGTCGAGGAGCACGCGGAGCGGCTGGACCGGATCTGGTCCAGCCGCACCCGCGGCGAGCTCGCGCCGATCTTCGACGACCTCCCGGGCCGGTACGGGCCGGTCGCCCCGCAGCCGGACCGCGACGCCCGCCGACCGGCGTACTGGGCACCGGGACCGCCCGTTCGGGGTCGCCCCCCGGGTCCGCTGCTGGCCGTGCTCGTGGTGCTCCTCGTGCTGACGGTCCTCACCCACGTGCCGTTGATCCTCGCCGGCCTGCTGGTGCTGTTCTTCGTCGGCGCTCGTCGCCGGCGGCGGCACTGGTCCAGGTGGGCCCGCTAGACCATTGGCGTAGACCAGGGCGGTAGACCACCTTCGTCCCGCGCGGCAGCGGTCCTAACCTGACCGGTACCGGGCCGGGGGGGCCGGAGGAACGATCTCGGGAAGACGTGCTCACGCCCTATTTCCTGTCAATGCAAGGAGATCGTCGTCATGGCGATTCAAACCCGGTTCCGCGTTGCCGCGGCCGTCGGCGCGCTCATCGCCCCGATGGCCCTGGTCGCGACCGCCTCCGCTCCGGCGGACGCAGGCACCTCGAAGCACAAGCACGAGGTGTACATGTACAAGGTCGAGAAGAACATCCGTCTCTCCGGGGTGGGCAGCGACTCCAGCGCCGACTCCGGCTCACAGATCCTGCAGTGCGACTCCGGTGACTCGGTGCTCGACGGCATGTGGTCGGTCAAGCACGTCGACCAGTACCAGCCGCCGCAGCCTGATCCCGACGAGGACCCCGACTTCCCGAGCGCGCCGACCCTCCACGGCGTCTACGACGACGAGCGCGACGTCTGGGTGCAGGCCTCCTACCCGGTCCACTTCGAGGGCCCGTCGGACTTCCGGTCCTGGCAGTTCAACCTGGAGAACAAGGCGTGGGGAGACGCCCAGGTCAAGCTCTTCCTGACCTGCATCCGCGGCTACACCGAGTACACGAACTCGCACCGCCACCAGGTCGTCGTGCGGGATCTCTTCGGCGGTGCCTACCAGATGGACGACCAGGGTGGTTGGTACGGCTCCGAGCCGCAGATCCAGCCGTGGGGCTCGTGCCGCTCCGACGAGTACTTCGTGGCTCCGGGCTTCGACGTCCACTCGACGAACTGGCGGCTCCGGGGCACCTACCCGCGCCAGAGCGGGCGGTCGTGGGGCTGGTCCTTCATCTCCGACGGAACGCCGTTCCCGGCGTCGGTCAACATCGATGTCTACGGCCGCTGCATCTCGCGCCGGGTGGTCGACGGGCCGACGCCCAAGCACTCCCTGGGCATGGTCGGCCTGCCGAGCTGGGACTACGCGAGCTGGTACCAGTCCGACATCGTCCTGGGCGACCCGGTGGAGAAGCAGTACACCTGCGACCAGCAGAACGGGGCCCTGCACGCCTACAAGGCGATGGTGGCGTGGTTCTGGCTCGACACGCACTGGGACCAGAACTGGTACCTGGGCATGGAGCCTCGACCGAAGACCCGTGCGTTCACCTTCTGGAACCACGCCGGGAGCAACGCGAAGGTCCGCTACGGCACCTTGTGCGTCAACAGCCGTACGTCGTTCCCGCTTCCGTGACCGACTGACGAGCCACGACGCGACAGCCGCGTGAGCCGAACACCTGAGCCCGTCCCGGGCTTGCTTTCCGGGGCGGGCTCAGGCATTCCCGGAGAAGGCTCCCCGCCGGGTGGGAACGCACCAGACAGGAGTGCGCGTCCTGCCCGGCGGGGTCACCACGGTCCCGACCGGGTGGAGGTGTCCGCGCCCTGAGCGTGCCGCGGACGCGCACCGCGACTCCTCGCGGAGCTACCACGCCGACGAGGGCGCCCCGCTGCCCGACAGCAGCTCGTCCATCCACAGGAAGCACGCCGCGGCCAGGTCCGCCAGCGGGGCCGCGCCGGGCAGCAGCGCGTAGACCCGGTCCGCCATCTCGGGGGGCAGGTCGGTGCGCAGGTAGCGCATCCCGAAGTCGTGCCGCCACGGGCAGTGCCGGATCCGCAGCAGCCGGACGACGACCCCGAGCCCGAAGCGCAGGTACAGCTCGGTCGCCTCCGGCAGGTGGCCGCGTGCCACCGCGCGGTTCACCAGCCACTCCGCCGTCGCCCGGCGCTGGCGGGCCTGGTCGACCGCCTCGGCGATGGCGCGGTCGGTCTCCGCCCGGTCGTCGTGACGCAGCACCAGCAGGCCGTCCGGGTCGTGCAGGACGATGGGCGTCCCGTGCCGGCGGACGTCGAGGAAGCGGTGCCGGTCGGAGAGGTCGGAGACGTGCAGGTCCACGATCCTCGTCGGCTCGGTGAGGGAGCCGGGACGGTGCTGCATGCTCACGACGCACTGCCGCCCGTCCGGCCAGGTCGACGGCGGCAGCTCCCACACGTGGTCGACGGCGAGGCGCTCCCGGGCACGGCGGATCAGCCGGTCGTGGACGGCGGACGCCTCGCCGGGGGTGCACAGCAGGTCGACGTCGAGGTCGGACCACTGGTCCCAGCCGCCGGTCGCCGCGCTGCCGCCGACCCAGGCCACGCGGACGTCGCGGTCGGTCTCGCCCAGCTCTCGCAGGAGGGCCAGCCAGCCGTCGTACCTGGTCAGGTCCGCGGAGGATTCCCAGGGGTCCATGGGCGTCATTCTCGGGCAAATGGGGTACGGGCGCGTTGTCCCCGTTGTCGGGAGGTGCCTGATGTCCTCACGCGGACGATGGGCCGTGATCGGCCTGCTCCTCGCCCCGGCGATCGTGCTGCCGCTGTGCGTGTCGCTCTACAACCGGGAGGACCCGACGCTGTTCGGCTTCCCGTTCTTCTTCTGGTTCCAGTTCGCCCTGATCGTCGCCTCGGTCGGGCTGACCGTGCCGGCGTACCTGCTGTCGCAGGGCGCGGAGCGCGCCGACCGCGAGCGCCACGGGCTGCCCGCGGAGCCGCCCGAGCCCCGTGAGCCCGGCAAGGGGGCGCGGCCGTGATCGACCACGTGAACGGCGTCGTGCTCGGCGTCTTCGTCTTCCTCTTCCTGCTCGTCACGGTGCTCGGCTTCGCGGCCGCCCGGTGGCGCCGCGCGGAGAGCCTCGACAGCCTGGACGAGTGGGGCCTCGGCGGCCGAGGCTTCGGCACCTTCATCGCCTGGTTCCTGATCGGCGGCGACATCTACACCGCCTACACGTTCATCGCGGTGCCCGCCACGCTGTACGCCGGGGCCGCGACGGGTTTCTTCGCGGTTCCGTACACGATCGTGGTCTACCCGCTGATCTTCCTGTTCCTGCCGCGGCTCTGGTCGGTGTCGCACCGGCACGGCTACGTCACGCCGGCGGACTTCGTGCAGGGTCGCTACGACAGCCGGTCGCTCGCGCTGGTCATCGCGCTGACCGGCATCCTCGCGACGATGCCGTACATCGCGCTCCAACTCGTCGGCATGCAGGTCGTGCTCCAGGTCATCGGCATCGGGACCGGCAGCGACAGCTGGTTCGTCAAGGACCTGCCGCTGTTCCTCGCGTTCGCGGTGCTGGCGGCGTACACGTACTCCAGCGGGCTTCGCGCGCCGGCGCTGATCGCGTTCGTCAAGGACACGCTGATCTACGTCGTGATCATCGTCGCGGTGATCTACATCCCGTCGCGGGTCGGCGGGTGGGACCACATCTTCTCGACGGTGAGCGACTCGTTCGCGTCGTTCAACAAGGACAACGCGGACGCGATCGCCGCCGGGGACGCTGCCCCGAAGGCCACCATGCCGGCCGCCGGCATCAGCCAGTGGGCCTACTCCTCGCTGGCGCTGGGCTCCGCGCTGGCGCTGTTCATGTACCCGCACTCGGTGACCGGCGTGCTCTCGACGCGCAGCCGGTCGGTGATCCGCCGCAACGCGGCGCTCCTCCCGGCGTACTCCTTCCTGCTGGGCCTGCTCGCCCTGCTGGGGTTCGTCGCGATCGCGGCCGGGGTGAAGGTGGAGAACCCGCAGCAGTCGGTGCCGCAGCTCTTCGAGGACCAGTTCAGCCCCTGGTTCGCCGGCGTCGCGTTCGCGGCGATCGTGATCGGCGCGCTCGTGCCCGCGGCGATCATGTCGATCGCCGCTGCGAACCTGTGGACCCGCAACGTCTACAAGGCGTTCATCAACCGCACTGCCACCCACCAGCAGGAGGCGACCCAGAGCAAGGTCGTGTCGTTGCTGGTGAAGTTCGGTGCGCTGGTGTTCGTGCTCGCGCTGTCGAAGGACTTCGCGATCAACCTCCAGCTCCTCGGCGGGGTCTGGATCCTGCAGACGCTGCCCACCATCGTGGTCGGGCTCTACACGCGCTGGCTGCACCGGTGGGCGCTCTTCGCGGGCTGGGCGGTCGGCATGGCCTACGGGACCTGGCTCGCCTACGGCGTCGCCTCGCCGACCCAGGACCACTTCGGAGGTCCGCTGGTGAACTTCCCCGGGACCACCACGAAGGTCTACATCGCCCTCCTCGCGTTCGGCCTGAACCTGCTCGTGGCGGTCGTCCTCACGCCGCTGCTGCTTGCCGCCGGCGTCGCGGCGGGACGGGACCAGACGACGCCGCAGGACTACCACGCCGACATCGGCGACGCCGGCGTCGACGAGGAGCTCGGCTCGGGCACTCCGGTGCACGCCTGAGATCCGGCCACCGGGGTACAGGCGGACCATGCCCAGCCTGGCCCGCACCGCCTCCTCCGCCGGGGGTGGTCTGCTGGCCGCCGCCACCGGCGTGCTGGCGGTCCTCCGGCCCGCGCGCAAGCCGCTCCACCCGGACGGCGAGATCCTGGCCGCACGGGTCTTCCGCAGCGGCTCGGCCGAACCCACCGGCGTCGGCTGGCTCGACGAGCCGGGCGAGGACGACGCCGACGTCCGCCTCTCCCGGGCCGTCGGGCTCCCCGGCGCGCTCCCCGACATCCACGGCCTCGCCCTGCGCGTGCACGCCCCCGACGGGGTGGGCGACGTCCTGTTCGCCACCACCGGCGTCGGGAGGCTCACCCGGTTCCTGCTGACCCCCAGCCGCCGGCCGCAGACCCGGCCGATGACGACGCTGCTGCCCTACCGGACGGACACCGGTGCGGTCGTCCTCGCCGCCGAGGCGATCGGGGCGGAGGTCTACGAGCTGTCGTGGGCCCGCCCCGACGGCCCGTGGCACGCCTTCGCCGTGCTCCGCCTGTCGACCGGCCGGCGTGAGCAGCACCTGTCCTTCGACCCGGTCGTCCACCAGATCACCGGGCTCGAGCAGTACCCGTCCGTACGCCGGCTGCGCGGACCCGCCTACCGCCGCGCGCGCCACTCGCGTGGCGACGACGTCTCTCCCACCACCGCCACGACCACTCAGGAGAACACCCATGTCCAGTGACGCCATCGTGATGCTCAAGAACGACCACAAGGAGATCCTCCGCGCGTTCCGCGAGTTCGAGAACGCCGGTGACGACGCGATCGAGACCAAGGGCAAGCTGGTCGACCGGATCATCGAGCTGCTGACCGTGCACACCTACATCGAGAACGAGGTCATGTACCCGCGGGTGCGTGAGCTCGTCCCGGACCTCGAGGACGACGTCCTGGAGTCCTACGAGGAGCACCACGTCGCCGACGTGCTGGTGATGGAGCTGGCCGCGATGAAGCCGGACGACGAGCGGTTCACGGCCAAGACGACGGTGCTGATCGAGAGCGTGCGGCACCACATCGAGGAGGAGGAGGACGAGTGGTTCCCGCAGGTGCGCGAGGCGCTCGGACGCAAGACCCTCCAGGAGATCGGTGCTGAGATGGCCGAGGCACGCGAGAAGGCGCCGCGCCGGCCGTCCCAGCCCAGCGCGCTGAAGAAGACCGTCGACGCGGTCATCTCCTAGCGGCCGGCGGGGTGCGTCGACCACCCGGTCAACGACGCCTGAGGTCGACCGGCTGCCCGTCCTTCGGGAACGGCAGCGAGTGGTTGTTCATCGGCGCCACGTACGCCGGGTCGACGGTCCACTCGAAGTCGAGCAGCAGGTGGAACATCAGCGCGGTGACCTCGGCTCCCGCGAAGTACATGCCGAGGCACTTGTGGACGCCACCGCCGAACGGTGCCCACGCGTAGCGGTGCGCCTTGTCCTCGCGCCGGCCGGGGCCGAACCGCTCCGGGTCGAACGTCTCGGGGTCCGTCCAGTACTCCGCCATCAGGTGGCTGAACTGGAGGCCTACGGTCGCGTAGGTCCCGGCAGGGATGCGGGTGCCGAGGACGACGGTGTCCTTGACGGTCCTGCGGAGCACGACGGGCACCGGAGCGCGCAGCCGCAGTGACTCCCTCATCACCAGGTCGACGGACGCCAGGCCGTCGAGGTCGGCCAGGCCCGGCGTCGTACCGACCCGGGCGGCGAGCTCCTCGGCCTCCGCGCGGCAGCGCTGCTGCCAGTCGGGGTGCTGCCCGAGAAGCTGCATCATCGTGGACAGCGTGATGGTGGAGGTGTCGTGCGCCGCCATCATCAGGAAGATCATGTGGTTGACGACGTCCTCGTCGCTGAAGCGCTCGCCGTCCTCGGACTCGATGTGGCAGAGCACGGAGAAGAGGTCGTCGGTCGCGGTCGCCCGCCGCTCGGACAGGTAGGTGGTGAGGAAGTCCTCGAGGTGCCGGCGGCCCCGCAGGCCACGGCGCCAGCGGGTGAACGGCACGTCGTGCCGGATGATCGAGGCGGCCGCCTGGACGCAAGAGATGAACGACCGGTTGACCCGTTCCATCTCCTCGGGCGAGCTGTGCTCGGCGCCGCCCATGAAGGTGTTGGTGGCGATGTCGAGGGTCAGGTCCTTGAGGGCCCAGTACGCCTGGAATCCCGGCGTCGGCGTCCACGAGGCGAGCCCCGCGGTGATGGCGGGGTGCATGGCCGCGGTGTAGTTGGCGAGCCGGTCGCGGGTGAACGCCTGCTGCATGATCCGGCGGTGCAGGTGGTGCTCCTCGAAGTCCAGGAACATCAGGCCGCGCCCGAAGAACGGGCCGACCAGGTAGGTCCACGCCGGCCCGTTGGCGAAGGCCTTGTCCGGGTTGCGCAGCGCGACCTCGCACGCGTCCGGCCCGAGCAGCATCACCCACCGGTCCCTGCCGACCAGGCTCATCGGCGAGACCGCGCCGTACGCCTCCCACTGCTTGCGGAACAGCGCCATCGGGTCGCGGGCGTACTCGAGGCTGCGGCCGATGAGCGGCAGACCCCGGGGCGCGTGCGGCAGCTCGCGGACCTGCGGCTGCGGAGTGGTGGTGGCCACAGCCGTCACAGTAGAACGTGTTCCGGTCCGTCGGTAGCCTCGGCGCATGACCCCCTCCTTCGACCTGGACCAGGACCACCTCGACCTCCGCGACTGGCTGCACGGCTTCGCGGCGGACGTCATCCGTCCGGCCGCGGCCGAGTGGGACGAGAAGGAGGAGTTCCCCTGGCCCGTCGTCGAGGAGGCCGCGAAGGCGGGCATCTACTCCGTCGACTTCATCGTCGCGCAGGCCCTGGACGAGACCGGCCTCGGCTTCCCGATCACCATGGAGGAGCTGTTCTGGGGCGACGCCGGCATCGGGCTCTCGATCGTCGGGACGTCACTCGCCGCCGCCGGCGTTCGCGCGAACGGCACCGACGAGCAGGTGGCCGAGTGGGTCCCCGCCATGTACGGCACGCCGGGCGACCTCAGGCTCGGCGCGTTCTGCTCCTCCGAGCCGGACGCCGGCTCCGACGTGGGCGCGATGCGCACCCGCGCGACGTACGACGAGGCGACCGACGAGTGGGTGCTCAACGGCACCAAGACCTGGGCCACGAACGGCGGCATCGCCGACGTGCACGTGGTGACCGCGGTCGTCGACCCGGAGCTGCGCACGCGCGGTCAGGCGTCGTTCGTCGTACCGCCGGGGACCCAGGGGCTCAGCCAGGGGCAGAAGTTCCACAAGCACGGCATCCGCGCCTCGCACACGGCCGAGGTGGTGCTCGACCACGTCCGGGTGCCCGGCCGGTGCCTGCTCGGCGGCAAGGAGAAGCTCGACGCCCGCCTGGCCCGCGCCCGCGAGGGTGGCGGCGCCCGGGGCAACGCGTCGATGGCGACCTTCGAGCGCACCCGTCCGGCCGTCGGCGCGCAGGCGATCGGCATCGCGCGCGCGGCGTACGAGGTGGCCCTGGACTACGCGAAGACCCGCGAGCAGTTCGGCAAGGCGATCATCGAGAACCAGGGCATCGCCTTCAAGCTCGCGGACATGGCGACCTCGATCGAGGCGTCCCGGCTGCTCGTGTGGCGCGCGGCCTGGATGGCGCGGCAGGGCAGCAAGTTCGAGAACGCCGAGGGCTCGATGTCCAAGCTGTTCGCGGGCGAGACCGCGGTCAAGGTGACCGGCGAGGCCATGCAGATCCTCGGCGGCAACGGCTTCACGCGCGAGTACCCGGTCGAGCGGATGGCCCGCGACGCCAGGATCTACACGATCTTCGAGGGCACCTCGGAGATCCAGCGGCTGGTCATCGCCCGGTCGGTCTCGGGCGAGCCGATCCGCTAGGTGCGCCCGCCACTGGTGGTACTCGTGCGTCCCGTGCGAGGCCTCGCCGAGGCAGACCGATGCGTTTCGCGCGCGTCGGATCGGGCCGGTCAGGGTGACCAGCTCGCGGCCGACGGTCACTTCTTCTTGGCCCGGCCGCCCTTGAACAACTCGCGCCAATCGTCAGCGTCCACGTCGATGTCGTACTTCTTCGCGGCGGACAGAATCCTCTTCCAGGCACGATCGCGGTCGGCGTCGCTGACACCCTCCACCTGATCGAAGCGTGCGATCGCGTTGCGCACGTGCTTGGCGTCGCTCAACGGTTCCTTGCGCTGCTCGGGGAATGCGAAATCCTTGTCCGACAGACGGTTCTCCTCTGCCGTGCTCATGCCCTCGGCCCGGCGGGGCACGTCCTCGCCGTGCGCGCGGTCGCTCTGTGCCGCCCGGGCCTTCTTCAGGTTGCGTTTCGCCGCTTCCTTCTGCTTGGTCGTGGCCATGTGAGCCTCACCTCCATGGCCGAGCCAGTACCCCGTCGCCGCTGTTCTACCTCCGCGGTGGGTGGCGGCTTGCCGCGGGTTCATCGGCCCAGCCAGCGCACGAGCGGGTCCGCGCGCTCCAGGTCCCACAGGACCTGGTCGGGGGACCAGCGGACGTCGCCGTCGGCGCCGTCGGCGAGCAGGGCGTCGATCGCGAGGCGGAACATGAGCGCGCGCAGCACGAGCTGCCGACCCGCGGCCGGCTCGTGCTCGAGGAACAGCTCGGCGAGCGAGACGTCGGCGCCGTACCAGAGCACCGCATCGACCACGACCTGCGCGGCGCCCAGGCCCCCGGGTCGCCAGGACGGCGACAGGTCGATGACGGCGGGCGGCGCCTCGTCGGCCCAGAGCAGGTTGCCGGCCACGTCGCCGTGCACGACCTGGGCGGGCAGGTCGAGCGGGGTCCGCCACCGGCGCAGGTGCGTGAGCCCGGCGCCCACCGCACCACCGGCATCGATCTCGGCCTCGCCCCACGCGCACCGGTCGGCGCGGGCGAAGACGTCGGTGCGGTCGTCGAGGTGCGGCGGGCGGGCCGCGCCACGCAGCGCGCGGTGGAGTCGGACGGCGACCTCGAGGGCGACGGGCCAGTCCGCGTCCCAGGTCCGGTGCTCGCCGGCGACCCGCGTCCACGCCGTCCAGCCGTCGACCGTCCAGCCGTCGCCCGGCCGGAGCGGCCGCGCCACCCGGAAGCCGTCCTCGACGAGGCCGGCGGTGGTCTCGGCGGTCCACCGGTCGGCCACGGCTCCCCGGCTCGGCTGCAGCACCGCGTCGGCCACCGCCCACGTGCGGCCCTGACCGCCGGGCAGCGGCACCGGTCGCCCGGTCAGCCCGAACGCCGCGAGGACCCGCTCGCCGGGACCGGTCACAGGTCGATGGCGCGGTTCAGCCAGGTGGACGTGACCCGCATGCCGACCTTCTCGTAGAGGGAGAGCGCCCCGGTCCGCGAGTCCGTGGCGAGCCCCGAGTGCGTCGCGCCGTGCGCCCGGGCCGCCGCGAACGCGTCGACGAGCAGCGCCTGACCGAGCCCGCCGCCGCGCTGGTCTGCGCGGGTCGCCACCTTGCTGACGTACCCCTCGTCGCCGCCGAACAGCAGCACGTTGCAGACGCCGACGACCTCCCCGGAAGGATCGGTGACCACGCGCAGGTGCCACGGCTCGAATCCCTGCCGGCCGACGACCGAGGCGAGGAAGTCGTCGTACGGTTGCCGGTCCCGGGCGGCCCACTCGAGGAACGCGTCCTCGAGCACCGTCCAGCACGCGCGGTGGTCGGCGGGCGTGGCCTCGCGCAGGGCGTAGCCGGAGGGCAGCGGCCGGGCCGGGATCTCCGCGCCCTCGGGGAGGTAGAGCTCCCACGTCTCCCACCGGACGTGGTAGCCGAGCGCGGCGAGCAGCCGGTCGCCGTCCGAGCCCTGCGGCACCGGCATCCCGACCACCGTCGCGCCGGAGGCCCTGGCCCGCTGCTGCATCCAGTGCGCGAGTGCCGTCCCGATGCCGCGGCCTCGGTACGCCGGGTGCACGGCCGCGTCGCCCTTGTCGGCGCCCATGTGCTCGGCGTACGCCACGAGCCGGTCACCGTCGAGGACGCCGACGGTGCCCGCGCCGACGTCGTACGACGGCCGCTGCCAGTCGGCCAGGATGTCGGCCTCCTCGATGGCGACCTTGCCGATGTCCCGCTGCTCCTGGGCCGCCATCACCTCGAAGACCGCGCGAGCGTCGGACATCGCGAGCGGGCGGCTGGTGAGGCCCGCGGGGAGCTCGATCATGTCGTGCACCGGCACATCGAACCAGCAAATGCCGAACGGGGCCGCCGGATATCCGGCGGCCCCGTCCAGGGAGTCAGGCGATCAGGCGTTGCGGATCGCCGAGATGTCGAACTCGAGCTTGACCTTCTCGGAGACCAGCACGCCGCCGGTCTCGAGCGCGGCGTTCCAGGAGACGCCCCAGTCCTTGCGGTTGATCGTGGTGCCACCCTCGAAGCCGATGCGGAGGTTGCCGTACGGGTCGCGAGCCGAGCCGGTGGGCTCGAAGGTCACCGTGACCGGCTTGGTCACGCCGTTGAGGGTCAGGTCGCCGGTGATGACCCAGTCCTCGCCGTCGCGCTCGACCGCGGTGGAGGAGAAGGCGATCTCCTTGTTCTCGTCGGCGTTGAAGAAGTCGGCCGACTTCAGGTGCGCGTCGCGGTCGGCGACACCGGTGTCGATGCTGCCGGTCTGGATGGTCAGCTCGACGCGGGAGCTGGCGGGGTTCTGGGAGTCCACGTGCGCGGTGCCGGCGAACTCGGAGAAGTGGCCGCGGACGGTGGTGACCATCGCGTGGCGGGTGCTGAAGCCGATCCGGCTGTGCGCCGGGTCGATCGTGTAGTCGCCGGAGATGTCCTCGACGGCGGCGGTGGGGGCGTCGAACTGCTCGGCGGCCTGGCGGTTGAAGAACGACATCAGATGGCTCCTGGTTCGGGATCGGGGTTGTTGAAGCTTTGATGACTTGAACCGGACTGCGGTCCGATTCATTCCCGGTATCCCGAACCGACCCGAGAATGTGCATCGGCCCGCCAGTGCGTGACTGGCGGGCCGACGATGAAGCTGGGTCAGGCGGCGTGGGTGGCCTGCGTGGGTGCACCGCTCTGCTGGGCCGGTGTCCACCGAGCCTCCAGACGGGTCTGCCCGGTCGCGTCCGTGACCGTCACCCAGGTCATGGCCAGGTTGTTGGTCATCGTGTCGCTCCTCGGACGTCTGTTGTTCACGTTCTGTTCACCAAAGGTACCGCGCCTCCACCGTGACCGCCAAGGAACCCACGAGATCCCGCGCGGTCCTCCACTGGAGGGACCCGGAGCGGGTCCGGTCGCCGGTCGCGCCCCACCTGAGCGGGGCGCGGAACGGCTGTGGCGCTTTGGAACAACGGCCCATTTCCTGCCCGAAATCGGGCAGGAAGTTGCATATTCGCGCGCCGCACCCGGAAGATCGTCGTCGTGCCCGCGCCTCCCGACCCCGAGATCGTCGACCGGATCGTCGCCAGCACCGGTCTCGAGCCGACCGAGGCGGCGCGGGTGGTGGAGGACGTCATCGCGTTCCACGCGGAGCCGGTCGAGGACTACGTACGGCGCCGGCACGCGCACCTGAAGACCTACGGCGCGAGGAACCACGAGATCTTCGCCCGGATCACCGAGGAGCTGGCCGGCCGCGTGGTCGCCGCTCCCGACCTCACCGAGCGCCAGCTGCGGCGCATCGTCTACGGCTGAAGAGGAGCCATCACATGTGCGGAATCGTCGGCTACGTCGGCACCCAGCAGGCCAGCCCGATCCTGGTCGAGGGCCTGACCCGGCTCGAGCACCGCGGCTACGACTCGGCCGGCCTCGCCGTGCTCGGGAGCACGGGCGTCAAGGTCGCGAAGCGGGCCGGCCGGGTGCGGGACCTGGCCGACGGGCTCCCCAAGCGGTTCGCCGGCAAGGTCGGCATCGGCCACACCCGCTGGGCGACGCACGGTCCGGCGAACGACGTGAACGCCCACCCCCACACGGATGCCAAGGGGCTGGTCGCGATCGTGCACAACGGGATCATCGACAACGCGGCCGCGCTGCGGCAGCGGCTGGCCGACGAGGGCGCCGACCTGGTCAGCGACACCGACAGCGAGGTGCTGGCGCACCTCGTCGGCCGCTCGGGAGCGGACACGCTCGAGGGCAAGGTCAGCGACGCGCTCTCCGCGGTCGAGGGGACCTACGGCCTGGCCGTCCTGCACGCGGACTTCCCGGACCGGCTGGTCGTCGCCCGCAACGGCAGCCCGCTGCTCGTCGGCGTCGGCGACCGGGAGATGTACGTCGCGTCCGACCTGGCCGCGATCGTCCGGCACACGACCACGGTCGCCCACTTGGACGACGGCGAGATCGCGACGCTGACAGCGACCGGCTTCACGACGTACCGCCTCGACCTCTCGCGGACCGCGCGGGACGCGACCACGCTGGACATCGACCCGGCGGCGTACGAGGCAGGCGACCACGAGTCGTTCATGCACAAGGAGATGCTCGAGCAGCCGGCTGCGGCGGTCCGGGTGCTGCGCGGTCGGCTGGACGAGCGGTTCGGCACCGCCCACCTCGGCGGCCTGGACATGGACGCCCGCGAGACCCGGGCGATCAGGCGCGTCAAGATCCTGGGCTGCGGGTCGGCGTACTACGTCGGGCAGATGGGCGCCTCGCTCGTGGAGGAGCTCGCGCGCATCCCGGCGGACGCCGAGGCGGCCAGCGAGTTCCGCTACCGCAACCCGATCATCGAGCCCGACACGCTGTACGTGGCGGTCTCGCAGTCGGGCGAGACCATCGACACGTTGCTGGCGGTGCAGGAGATCCGGCGCAAGGGCGGCCGCGTGATCGGCCTCGTGAACGTCGTCGGCAGCGCGATCGCCCGCGAGTGCGACGGCGGCATCTACCTGCACGCGGGCCCGGAGGTCGCGGTCGCGTCCACGAAGGCGCTGACGAACATGTTCCTGGGCTTCGCCCTGCTGGCCCTGCAGCTGGGGCGGGTGCGTGACCTCTCGATCGCGGACGGCCGGCGGCTGATCGCCGGGCTGCAGAGGCTGCCCGAGCAGATCGAGGAGGTGCTGGCCCAGGAGGAGGCGCTCGCCGCGCTGGCCGGCCGGCTGGCCGAGGCGGAGAGCCTCTTCTTCGTCGGCCGCGTGCGCGGGTTCCCGGTCGCGCGCGAGGGGGCGCAGAAGTTCAAGGAGATCTCGTACCGGCACGCCGAGGCGTACCAGACCTCGGAGCTCAAGCACGGGCCGCTCGCCCTCATCTCGCCGGACGTGCCGACGGTCGCGATCGTGCCCGAGGACGAGCTCACCGACAGGAACGTCGGGGCGCTGCACGAGATCGCCGCCCGGCGCGGGCCGCTCGTCGTGGTCACGCACGAGGGCGTCGACCTCGGGGACGTCGAGGCCGAGCGGGTCGTCGTACCACGCAACGAGCGCGAGCTGGACCCGATCCTGATGACGATCCCGCTGCAGCTGCTGGCCTACCACGCGGCCCTCCGGCTGGGCCACGACATCGACAAGCCGCGCAACCTGGCCAAGTCGGTGACGGTGGAGTGAGCCAGCCCACCGCGTTGACGAAGGTGGCGCCCCCGCGTGCAACCACTACCGTTGTCGGGTGAGCAACGAGGACCTTGACGACCCCACCACGCCCGAGGTGACGTTCGCCGACCTCGGCCTCGACCCGAAGGTGCTGAAGGCGCTGGCAGACGTCGGCTACGAGACGCCGTCGGCGATCCAGGCCGCCACGATCCCGCCGCTGCTGGCGGGCCGCGACGTCGTCGGCCTCGCGCAGACGGGCACCGGCAAGACGGCGGCGTTCGCACTGCCGATCCTGAGCCGCCTCGACCTCTCCCAGAAGACCCCGCAGGCACTCGTCCTGGCACCCACCCGGGAGCTGGCGCTCCAGGTGTGCGAGGCGTTCGAGCGCTACGCCGCGCACATCAAGGGCGTGCACGTGCTGCCCGTGTACGGCGGCCAGGCGTACGGCGTACAGCTCAGCGCGCTGCGCCGCGGGGTCCACGTCGTGGTCGGGACCCCCGGCCGGATCATGGACCACCTCGACAAGGGCACCCTCGACCTCACCGAGCTGCGGTTCCTCGTGCTCGACGAGGCCGACGAGATGCTCAACATGGGCTTCGCCGAGGACGTCGAGACGATCCTCGCCGACACCCCCGACGACAAGAACGTCGCGCTCTTCTCCGCGACCATGCCCGCGCAGATCCGCCGGATCTCGAAGCAGTACCTCAACAACCCCGAAGAGATCACGGTCAAGAACAAGACCGCGACCGCGCCGAACATCACCCAGCGCTACCTGATGGTCTCCTACCCCCAGAAGGTCGACGCCCTCACCCGGATCCTCGAGGTCGAGAACTTCGAGGGGATGATCGTCTTCGTCCGCACCAAGAACGAGACCGAGACGCTCGCCGAGAAGCTGCGCGCCCGTGGCCTCTCCGCCGCTGCGATCAACGGCGACGTGGCGCAGGCCCAGCGCGAGCGGACGGTCAACCAGCTCAAGTCGGGCAAGCTGGACATCCTGGTCGCCACCGACGTCGCCGCGCGCGGCCTCGACGTCGAGCGGATCAGCCACGTCGTCAACTACGACATCCCCACGGACACCGAGTCCTACGTGCACCGCATCGGCCGCACCGGCCGGGCCGGGCGCAGCGGCGACGCGATCTCGTTCGTGACGCCGCGCGAGCGCTACCTGCTCAAGCACATCGAGAAGGCGACCCGCTCGCCGCTCACCCAGATGCAGCTCCCGACCGCCGAGGACGTGAACGCGACCCGGCTCTCGCGCTTCGACGACGCGATCACCGAGGCGCTCGAGCAGTCCTCGCGGATCGAGCGGTTCCGCGACATCATCAGCCACTACGTGCGCGAGCACGACGTGCCGGAGGTCGACGTCGCCGCGGCGCTCGCGGTCGTCGCCCAGGGCGAGACCCCGCTGCTCATCGACCCCGCCGCGGAGAAGCCCATCCGGGCACCCCGCGAGGAGCGCGACCGCCCGGAGCGGTCCGCGAGCCGCGAGCGTCGTGGCTCGAGCGACGTGCCGATGGCGACGTACCGGATCAACGTGGGCAAGCGTCACAAGGTCGAGCCGCGCCAGATCGTCGGCGCGATCGCCAACGAGGGCGGCCTGCGCCGCAACGACTTCGGACACATCCAGATCCGCCCCGACTTCTCGCTCGTCGAGCTGCCCGCCGAGCTCCCCAGCACCGTCTGGGACGCCCTGCGCCAGACCCGGATCTCCGGCAAGCTCATCGAGCTCCAGCTCGACTCCGGCGGCGGCTCGCCCGCCCGCGACCGGAAGCCCCGCCACAAGAACCGTTGAGTCGGGGGTTCTGACGGGGGCGGGGCGTGCGCTGGTAGAACCGAGGCGTGCGCTCCCTCGTCTCCACTGTCGTGCTGGTCGTCGCCCTGACCGCGTGCAACCCCTCGGACACCGTCACGGGTCCCGACCCGCAGGAGGCCGCGGACACGCTCGCGGACGCCCTGGAGTCCGGGGACTTCGCTGACGTGGCCTTCACCGACTCGACGCCCGACGAGGTCACGGCGGAGTACGGCGAGGTCGTCGAGGGGATGGGTGAGCTGCAGCCGGTGGTCACCGCGGGCGACGTCGAGGAGGGCGACGGCACCGCGACCGCGCCGATCTCCTGGACGTGGCCGGTCGGCGGGGACGAGTGGACCTACACGACCGAGGCCACGATGACGGAGACCGACGACCAGTGGCAGGTCGCTTGGTCCCGGGAGATGGTCGAGTCCAGCCTCGGCAGGAAGTCCGTCCTCGACCTGACTCCGATCGCCGCCGCCCGCGGCCCGATCGTCGGGGCCGGAGGCCTCGAGCTCGTGACGAACCGCCCGGTGCTGCGCTTCGGCATCGACAAGACCCTGGTGTCCGAGGCGCGCGCCGGCGACTCCGCGCGACGGCTCGCGCAGCTGGTCCGCATCGACCCGGCGGCGTACGTCAAGCAGGTCGAGGCTGCCGGCGACCGGGCGTTCGTCGAGGCCATCGTGTTCCGCAAGGAGGACGTGCCGGAGCAGGCGGCGCTGCTCTACGACGACATCGAGGGCGTCCGCGCGATCCCGGACGACATCCCACTGGCGCCGACCCGCGAGTTCGCCGCGCCGATCCTCGGCACCGTCGGCGAGGTCACCGCGGAGATGGTCAAGAAGGACCCGGACACGTACCAGACCGGGGACGTCGCCGGGCTCTCCGGGCTGCAGGCGCGGTACGACGACCAGCTGCAGGGCACCGACGGCGTGGTCGTCAACCGCGAGGGCGGGGGCGGCGGAGAGCGCGAGCTCTACCGGGTCGAGGCGCAGCCGGGCGCGCCCCTGAGGATCACCCTGGACGAGCGGCTGCAGACGATCGCGGAGAACCAGCTGGCGGGCGTCGGCCCTGGGAGCGCGCTGGTCGCGATCCGGCCGTCGACCGGCAACATCCTGGCGGCCGCCAACGGTCCGGGGAACGACGGCTACAACCTCGCGACGTACGGCCGGCTCGCGCCGGGCTCGACGTTCAAGAGCGTCAGCAGCCTCGCGCTGCTGCGGTCCGGGCTGACACCGTCGTCGATCGTGCCCTGCACCTCGTCCATCGTGGTCGACGGCAAGCGGTTCGAGAACTACGACGACTACCCGAGCGGCGCCCTCGGCCGGATCCCGTTGCGTACGGCGATCGCCAACTCGTGCAACACCGCGGTGATCTCCCAGGCCGGGCGGCTGCACGACGGCGACCTCGCCGGCGCGGCGGCCTCGCTCGGGCTCGGGATCGACCACGACCTCGGCTTTCCGGCGTACTTCGGCAGCGTCCGGCCGCCCGCCTCGGAGACCGAGGCGGCCGCCGACATGATCGGCCAGGGCACCGTGCTCGCCTCGCCGATGGCGATGGCGACGGCGGTCGCCTCGATCGAGGCCGGCCACACCGTGGTGCCGCGGCTGCTGGACTCCGTCGACGTGTCGGTCCCCGAGCAGGCGGACCCGCTGACCCAGCAGGAGGCCGCCCAGCTCCGCGACCTGCTGCGCGCGGTCGTGACCTCGGGCAGCGGCACCGGGCTGTTGGACGTCCCCGGCCCACCGGTGATCGCGAAGACCGGCACCGCCGAGTTCGACAAGGGCGGCAAGGTCCTCACCCACGCGTGGATGATCGCGGCCCAGGGTGACCTGGCCGTCGCGGTCTTCGTGGACGTCGGCTCGTCCGGCTCGGGCACCGCCGGGCCGATCCTGGAAGGGTTCCTGCGGGCGGCCCGGAGCTAGCCGCGAGCCGGGATGCCCTTGGCGACCTCCTCGGGCATCGCCTCGAAGTGCGCGAACTCCCGGGTGAAGACACCGGCGCCGTGCGTGGCCGACCGCAGGTCGACGGCGTACCGGACCAGCTCGGTCTGCGGCACGTCGGCCAGCACCTGGGTGCGGTCGTCGCCGACCTTGTCGGTGCCGAGCAGCCGCGCCCGCCGGGCGGAGAGGTCGCTCATCACCGACCCCACCATCTCGTCGGGTACGACGACGCGCACGGTGTCGAAGGGCTCCAGCATCCGCACGGTCGCCGCCGCCGCCGCCTCGCGCAGGGCGAGGGCGCCGGCGGTCTGGAACGCCATGTCCGAGGAGTCGACGCTGTGCGCCTTGCCGTCGACGAGCGTCACCCGCAGGTCGACCATCGGGTGGCCGAGGCGGCAGCCGCGCTCCATCTGGGCACGCACCCCCTTCTCGACGCTCGGGATGAACTGGCGCGGCACGGAGCCCCCGACGACCTTGTCGACGAACTCGAACCCCGCGCCCTCCGGCAGCGGCTCGACCTCGATGTGGCAGACGGCGTACTGCCCGTGGCCGCCGGACTGCTTCACGTGCCGGCCCTGGCCCATGGCGCTGCCGGCGAACGTCTCACGCATCGACACGACGAAGGGCTCCTGGTCGACGTGCACGCCGTACCGCTCGGTCAGCCGCTCGAGCGTGACGTCGGCATGCGACTCGCCCATCGTCCAGAGGACCAGCTGGTGGGTCTCGGCGTTGTTCTCGATGCGCAGCGACGGGTCCTCCGCCGCGAGCCGGGACAGCGCCTGGGAGAGCTTGTCGTCGTCGGACTTGGTCTGCGCGACGATCGCGACCGGCAGCAGCGGCTCGGGCATCGACCACGGCTTGAGCACTCGCGGGTCGTCGACCCCGGAGAGCGTGTCGCCGGTCTCGGCCCGCGTCAGCCGGCCGATCGCGCAGAGGTCGCCGGCGACCACCTGGTCGGCGGGCGTCTGCTGCTTGCCGAACGGGTAGGACAGCGTTCCGACCTTCTCGTCCTCGTCGTGGTCCTCGTGGCCCGCCACCTCGCCGAAGAACGACGAGAAGTGCCCGGACACGTGCACCGCCTGGTCCGCCCGCAGCGTCCCGGAGAACACGCGGACGAGGCTGAGCCGCCCGACGTACGGATCACTGGTCGTCTTCACGACCTCGGCCACGAGGGCGCCCCCCTTGTCGCAGGTGATCGGGTCGGCGGCGGCGCCGCTCGGCTTGAACACCTCCGGTGACGGGTGCTCGGCCGGCGACGGGAAGCCCCGGACGGCGAGGTCGAGCAGCTCGGTGCAACCCACGCCGGTCACCGAGCACACGGGCATCACCGGGTGGAACGAACCACGCGCGACGGCGCGCTCGAGGTCGTCGACCAGCACCTCCTCGGCGATCTCCTCGCCGCCGACGTACCGGTCCATGAGGGTCTCGTCCTCGGACTCCTCGATGACGGCCTCGATCAGCTCGCCGCGCAGGCCGCTCTCCTCGGCCTCGGGGGTCGGGCGGAGCAGACCGGTCAGACCGGTGACCTCCGATCCGGAGCGGACCGGGACGTAGAGCGGCACCACCTTGCTGCCGGCCGGACCGCCGAACGACTCCTGGGCCTGGCGCAGGACGCCCTCGTAGTCGGCGCGCGCCTGGTCGAGCTTGGTGATCACCACGGCCCGCGGCATGCCGACCGCGGCGCACTCGCGCCAGAGGGCGCGGGTGCTGTCGTCGACGCCCTCGTTCGCGGCGACCACGAACAGCGCGCAGTCGGCGGCGCGCAGCCCGGCGCGCAGCTCACCGACGAAGTCGGCGTACCCGGGGGTGTCGATCAGGTTGACCTTGGTGTCCCGGTGGACGAGTGCGGCGACCGCGAGCGAGATGCTCCGGCCGTGGACGTGCTCGGACTCCTCGAAGTCCGTCACGGTCGTGCCGTCGCGGACCGAGCCGGCGCGGGGGATCGCGCCCGAGGCGGCGAGCAGGGTCTCGGCCAACGTGGTCTTCCCGGACCCTGCCGGGCCCACCAGCACCACGTTGCGGATCCGGTCCGGGCTGCTCGCCACCAGATCGTGGCCGGCTGCTCTCCGGGTGCTGCCCTTGTCGCCCATGGTCGTACCTCCTGCTCCGAGCGAACCCCTCATCGCGGCGACGCGCAAGGGTCTGATTTCGCTCGGCGGGAGCGCGAAGGCCCCGGACGTGCCGGGGCCCTCGCCCCTTCACGGGCACCTCGTCAGCTCCGGGTGCGAGGGGTGCACCGGGGCAGGCCCATCAAGGGTGAACCCCTCGCTGCATGGGGTCAGCAAGGGGTTCTTGCCGACGACAAGGTGCTCCCTCCGAAGTCGACAATCCAAGGGTCGCACGTCGGCAAGGGCCTGTCAGCGGTTTGCCACCACGGCGGGTGCAAGATGGCTCCATGAACGGACTCGATCTCCTCGGCCCCCAACAGCGGGGCCTCTACATCGGCGGCGCGTGGCGCGAGGCGGAGGGCGGTCGGCGCCTCGACGTCATCGACCCCGCCGACGGCTCGGTGCTGACCGACGTCGCCGACGCCTCGATCGGCGACGCCGTCGAGGCCCTCGACGCCGCCGTCGAGGCGCAGGCGTCGTGGGCGCGGACCGCCCCCCGCGAGCGCGGCGAGATCCTGCGTACGGCGTTCGGCCTGATCACCGAGCGCGCCGACGAGTTCGCGCACCTGATGAGCCTCGAGATGGGCAAGACCGTCGCCGAGGCCCGGGGCGAGGTGGGGTACGGCGCGGAGTTCTTCCGCTGGTACTCCGAGGAGGCGGTCCGCATCCACGGCCGCTGGATGCAGGCGCCCGCCGGCGGCAGCCGGCTGCTGACCATCAAGAAGCCGGTCGGCCCGTGCCTGTTCATCACGCCCTGGAACTTCCCGCTCGCGATGGGCACCCGCAAGATCGGCCCGGCGATCGCGGCGGGCTGCACGATGGTGGTCAAGCCCGCCAGCCAGACGCCGCTGACGATGCTCGCGCTCGCGGCCCTGCTCGAGGAGGCGGGCCTGCCCGCCGGCGTCCTCAACGTGGTGACCACCAGCCACACCGGCGAGTTCAGCCAGGCGCTCCAGGGCGACGACCGGCTGCGCAAGGTCAGCTTCACCGGCTCCACCGGCGTCGGCAAGGTGCTGGTCCGGCAGTCGGCCGACCAGCTGCAGCGGCTCAGCATGGAGCTCGGCGGCAACGCGCCGTTCCTCGTGTTCGAGGACGCCGACGTCGACGCGGCCGTGGACGGCGCGATGATCGCGAAGATGAGGAACATGGGCGAGGCCTGCACCGCGGCGAACCGGTTCCTCGTGCACAGCTCGGTGGCAGGGGAGTTCGCCGACAAGCTCGGCAAGCGGATGGGCTCGCTGACCGTCGGGCGCGGCCAGACCGACGGCGTGGACGTCGGCCCGCTCATCGACGAGAAGGCGGTGGAGAGCGTCGGCCGGCTCGTCACCGACGCGATCCACGACGGCGCCCGGGTGGTGGTCGGAGGCGAGGCCCCCGGCGGCCCGGGCTACTTCTTCCCGCCGACGGTGCTGCTCGACGTGCCGGCGGACTCGGAGATCAACGTCCAGGAGATCTTCGGGCCGGTCGCGCCGATCACGACGTTCGAGTCCGAGGAGGACGCCGTCCGCCTCGCCAACGACACCGAGTACGGCCTTGCGTCGTACGTCTACACCCGGGACCTGGCCCGGACCATCCGGATGGCTGAGTCGCTGGAGTTCGGCATGGTCGGGATCAACAGCGGCCTGATCTCCAACCCGGCGGCGCCGTTCGGCGGCGTGAAGTCGAGCGGCTTCGGTCGCGAGGGCGGCTTCGAGGGGATCGAGGAGTACCTCGAGACGACCTACGTCGCGCTGCCGGCGGGCTGATCGCCCAGCTGCTGAGCGAGGTGGGTCAACCACAGGTCCCACCCGCGCACCAGCTGGTCGCGGCCGCGCACCGGCCGCTGGTCGGAGACCCAGTACCCGAACACGTCGTCCCCCTCCGGGGTGACGTTGCGGAGTCGCATCGTCACGGGCAGCGACTCGACCCGCACCGCGGCCATCGCCGCGCTCGCGAGGCGCGCGACGTCCGCGCCGTACCTCTGGAGCGTGAGGCGCTCCGGCGGCACGGACCCGCCAGGGAACCCGACGTCGAGGTCGAGCAGCACGTGCCCGTCCCGGCGCTCGAGCCGCCAGCGGGAGGCTGGGGCCGGCAGCACCTCGGACGTGACCGAGCGCTGGGCCCCCTGGAAGAGCAGGACGTCGGTCGGTGACACCCGGCCCGCCGCGACGAAGGAGCTGTCCCCGTCGCGGAACGTCCAGACCGTGCCGGCGAAGCCGTAGTGGATCCGGCTCGCCTCGCCGACGTCGTGCGCGATGCCGGCGCCCGAGTCGACGTCGATCTCCTCCGCGCCCGGCTCGAAGCGGTAGCCGACGTCGCCGAGCAGCGCCGAGGTGGTCGCGAACCAGTTCCCGAGCACCGAGGACTCCTCCTCGCTGCCGCTGAACGAGTCGTCCACCGTCAGCCGGTCGCGGTCGTAGCCGGCGGGCACCAGGTCGAGGCGGTACGACGGGTAGTCCTCGTCAGCCGCGACGGCGCTGATCTCCTTGATCAGTCGCGCGAGCGTCCGCTCGGTACCGGCGTCGTCGTAGGTGACCTCGATCGCGGCCCCGGTCTGCGCCGACGGCGTACTGACCTGCGCGTCGGTGACCTCGTCGATCCGGTTGAGCCGGGTCTGCACGCTGTGCGCCTGGTCGAGAGCGCCGGAGCACGAGGTGAGGACGGCGACGGGCAGCGCGAGCGCCACCAGGACGGAGGCACGCGCCACCGCCCTTCGCCCCCCGAAGGTCCTCATGCCGAGAATGGTGACCCATCGGGCCCGGCCGCCGGGCGGGAATCGACAATGGCGTCGTGGACCTCGCAGCGGACACCGCCGAGCAGTACCGGGACTTCGCGCTCGATGCCCGCGACTACTCGCCCTGCTACGACGACTGGTGCACGCGGGTCGCCGACGACGCCGAGGTGCTCGCCTGGCTGGACCGGCTGCCGCCGCCCAAGCGCCAGCCGAACCTCGTGCTCGCCGCGGCGCGCTGGCACGGCGTACCGGCGCCGGGGCCGTACGACGCCTTCCGGTCCGCACTGCTGGCGGACGACGGCACCATCGTCGCGACGATCCGGGCGCGCTCGACGCAGACGAACGAGGTCGGCCGGCTGGCCACCCTGGTGCCGGCGTTCGCCCTCGTCGCCGACAGGCCGGTGGCGCTGATCGAGGTCGGCGCCAGCGCGGGGCTGAACCTCTTCCCGGACCGCTACTCCTACGCCTGGGGCGGGCGGACGATCGGCTCGGGGCCCTTGCTGACCGCATCCGTCTCCGGCGACCCGCCCCTGCCGGCGGCGGTGCCGTCCGTCGCCTGGCGCGCCGGCGTCGACCTGAATCCGCTCGACGTGACCGACGACGACGCCATGCGGTGGTTGTCGTTCCTGGTCTGGCCCGAGCACGAGGAGCGGCGCGCCCGGTTGGCGACGGCGGTCGCGATCGCCCGCTCCGCGCCGCCCGTGCTCGTGCGGGGCAACCTGCTCGACGAGCTCCCCGCGCTCGTGGCGACCGCGGCCGCGCACGGTCCGGTCGTCGTGTTCCACAGCGCGGTCGCGGTGTACCTCTCGCCCGAGGACCGGGACCGGTTCCAGGCGCTGATGACCGGGCTGGTCGCGGAGGGACGCTGCCACTGGGTGAGCAACGAGGCGGCGTGCGTGCTGCCGGAGGTGACGGCCAGCGGACCGGTGCCGTCCGACGCCCGCGGCTTCGTGCTCGGCATCGACGGCCGCGCGGTCGCGCTCACCCATGGCCACGGGGCGTGGCTGCGCTGGCTCTGAGTGGGTCAGGCGACGCCGAGGCTGGTGGCGAGCCCGGCGCGGGACCGGATGCCGAGCTTGCGGTAGACGTGCGAGAGGTGCCACTCGACGGCCTTGACGGTGACCACGAGCTGGAGCGCGATCTCGCGGTTGGTCAGCCCGTCGGCGGCCAGCTTCGCGACCCGGCGCTCGGACGCCGTCAGCGCACGCAGCGCCTCGCCGAGCACCGGACGGGCCGGCTCGCCCAGCCGCTCGAGCAGCCGCCGGATCCGGCTCTGCAGCGGCCAGAGCTCCTCGCACCCGGCGTACTCCTCGGCCGAGCGGAGCAGCTGGACGGCCTCCCGCGCCTCGTCACGACCCCCACCGGAGTGGGTGGACAGCAGCAGCAGGCCGGCGAGGTCGGTGTCGATCTGGGCCGCCAGCCGGGCGGCGGGGGTCGCGAGCAGCGCCGCGCGCGCCTCGCGCAGGGTGCTCGTGCGGTCCACGTGCATGTCCACGGTGGCGAGGGTCCGCAGGCCGAGGGCGGTGGCGTACGGCGCCCGCGCCTCGCGCGCCAGCGCCACGTGCTCACGCGCGAGCACGACCGCGTCGGCCCGCCGTCCCGCTCGAACGGCCGCGAGCGCGGCGTACGCCCGCCACGGCAGCAGGTCGGGCTCCTCGTCGTCGAGGATCCGGCCGACGCGGGCGTAGTGGCCGGCCGCGAGATCCGGGTCGCCGGACGCGGCGGACAGCTCGCCCCGGCCGAAGTGCGCGGTCGCACCGACCAGTCCGGTTCCGTCCAGCAGCACCCCCAGCGCATCGCCGTCCGTCGTCGCGGGCGTCAGCTCGCCCCGTGCGAGCCGGCAGTCGATGGAGGTCGTGAGCAGCGCCGCGCGGTCCAGGTCGGAGAGGCGGAGCCAGTCCTGGCGGGCCTCGTCGAGGTCGGCGAGGGCCGCGGTGATCTGCCCCGCCCGGGCTCGCGAACAGCCGCGGGCCACGAGGGCGTGCAGGGTGCGGAGGTCCTCCCGGGCCGAGGCCTCGGCGAGATCCGCCTGGGGCGTCAGCATGCGGGCCAGCCTAGGAACGGCCGCCCGGTGGCGGTCGGGAATGCGGGGAACCCGGGCAGCGGTCCAGTCAGGTCCGTCCGAGGTGGGCGAGCAGCCGGACGTCGTCGGCGGCGTCCGCCGCCGCCGGCCGCGGTGCCGCGAACCGGACCCCGCGGTCGGCCGGGCCGACCACGCGCTCGGCCACCGGCAGCAGCTCCCGCGCCAGCTCCGCGGGGATCGCCACGCACTCGCCGGTCGCTCGGCCGACGTCCCAGCCGTGCACGGTGACCTCGAGAGCGGCGGTGGCGACGAGCAGGGTGCTCATCAGGTCGAGCCCACCGGCGGACGTCGCGATCACCACGTCCCCCGGAGCGGGCCGGCCCCACGCGCCGAGCAGCGCACACGCCTTGTCCTGGATCGCGGCGATCCGGCCGGCCGCGCGGCTGCCACCGCGCACGACGACCTCACCTCCGGCGGCCTCGGTGAACGCGTCGAGCGCATCCTCCATGTGCGCGAGCAGGTCGCCCAGCGTCCAGCCCTCGCAGGGCGTGGGCCGGTCGAGCAGGTCGTCGTGGACGCGGCCGAGCCGGGCGCGGGTGTAGCCGAGTGCCCGTTCCAGCAGCTCGACGGAACCGCCGAGCGTGGCCGTCACCGCGGGCTCGGCGCCGGAAGGTGGTCGGCGGGCAGCCGCATGGGCAGCCCGAAGGTCTCGAAGAGGCGATGGTCGAAGAACGCGGTGACGTGCCGCACGTGGTCACCGTCGAGCTCGAGCACCTGGAGCTGGAACGGGATGAAGTCGCCGCTCGGCGTACGCATGTAGAGGCCGTACGCCGGCTGGCCGTTCGCCTGCGTCGGCAGCATCGGCATGTCGTGCGCGCCGCCGGGACACTCGTTGGCGATCAGCCAGTGGATGCTCTCGGTGCCCTTGAACCAGCTGGTGAAGGGCGGCATGTCCCAGGTCGCCTCGGCGGTGAGCATGCCGACGATCGAGTCGACGTCCTTGCGCCAGAACGCGTCGACGTAGCGCTCCAGCATCCGCTGCTGCTCGGGCGTCAGGTCGGGCTCGACCGTGTCCTCGGTGAGGCCGCGCTCGGCGAGCTGGGCGTGGGCGCGCTGGAGGGCGGAGTTCACGGCCGCACTCGTGGTGTCGAGGGCCTCGGCCACCTCGGCGGCCGACCAGCGCAGCACGTCGCGCAGGATCAGCACCGCACGTTGACGTGCGGGAAGGTGCTGGAGCGCCGCGACGAACGCGAGCCGGATCGAGTCCCGCTCGGCGACCACGACGGCGGCGTCGGGCACCGGCTCGAGCCAGGCGATCTCGTGGTCGGCCTCGAGGGCGTCGCCGGCCATCGCGTCGGGCGTGCCGAGCCCGGCGGGCAGCGGACGGCGCGGGCGGCCCTCCAGGTTGGTCAGGCACACGTTCGTGGCGATCCGGTACAGCCAGGTCCGCACCGACGATCGTCCCTCGAAGTCAGCCGAGGCCTTCCAGGCGCGCAGGAACGTCTCCTGCACCAGGTCCTCCGCCTCGTGGACGGATCCGGACATCCGGTAGCAGTGCGCGAGCAGCTCCCGCTGGTAGCGCTGCGTCAGCGTGGGAAAGTCGTCGAGCTCGGTGGTCGTCATCGGTCCTCCAGTCTGCCTGCAGGTACCGACCGGCGTCGACGCACAAAATCATCGCTCTGGGGCATCGCCCTGGATCATCGCGATGCGCAGTGCGCGTTCCGCGGCGGGCACGGCGAGCTCCCGGTCGGCGGGCACCAGACCAACGCGGGTACGCCGGTCCAGGAGGTCGGCCACGTCCAGGGCGCCCTCGTGGGTCACGCCGAAGATCAGCTCGGCCAGCGTCACGGGGACACCGTCCGCGACCGGGGCGAGCAGCTCCTCGTCCGGCAGCCCGCTCACCGTCCGGGCGTTCTCGAGGACGAGCGCGGCGTCGGTACCGAACCTGCGCACCAGCCGCGGCGGCAGCTCGAGCCGGGCGAGCTCCGCCCGCGACGCGGCGCCGAGCAGGGGCAGGGTCCTGGTCCGGCACGCGCCCGCGTCCAAGCGGCCCTGGGTGACCGCCGCGTCGACGGCGTCCTCGGCCATCCGGCGGTACGTCGTCAGCTTGCCGCCCACGATCGTGACGACGCCGTCGGGGCTGGTGAGCACCGCGTGCCGCCGGGACAGGTCGGCCGTCGAGCCGTCGGCGCTGTCGAGCAGCGGGCGGAGCCCGGCGTACGCCCCGACGACATCGGTGCGGTGCAGCTGCCGGGAGAACGCCGCGGAGACGACGTCGAGGAGGAAGCCGATCTCCGGCTCCGAGGGCTCCGGCACGTCGGGGATCTCGCCGTCGACCGGCTCGTCGGTGAGGCCGACGTACACGGTGCCGTCGGGTTGGGGCAGGACCATCACGAACCGGTTCGTCTCGCCGGGCACGGGGCAGAACACCGACACGGTGAGCCCGGGCAGGGTCTCCTGGCGCAGCACCAGGTGGGTGCCGCGGCTGGGGCGCAGCGTGATGCCGTCGACCAGGGTGTCGGCCCAGACGCCGGTCGCGTTGACGACGGCTCTCGCGGTGACGGTGGCGGTCGCGCCGGCCCCCGATGACAGGGTCTCGTCGCGGAGCTCGACGCTGGTGCCCGTGGCCTGCAGCACCCGGGCGCGGGTGCGGACGTGGGCGCCGTACGCCGCGGCCGTCCGGGCGACCGTGGTGACCAGCCGGGCATCGTCCTCGAGCTGCCCGTCCCAGCCCAGCATGGCGCCGCGCAGCCCGTCAGGCCGCAGTGCGGGGACCAGCCGGAGCGCCTCGGTCACGGAGAGGTGCCGCGGGCGGGGGAGGGTCGCGGCGTCGGTCCGGGCGCCGCGCCGCAGCAGGTCGCCGGCCCAGAGCCCGCCGCGGGTGAACGCGGTCTGGAGGCGGCTCACACTGGCGGACAGCGGGACGAGCATCGGCATCGGCCGGGTCAGGTGGGGCGCGGTGACCTCCATCAGGATGCCGCGCTCGACGGCGCTCTCGTGGGCGACGCCGATCTGCCCCTTGGCGAGGTAGCGCAGGCCGCCGTGCACCATCTTCGAGGACCAGCGCGACGTGCCGAACGCGAGGTCGTGGGCGTCCACCGCGAGCACCGACAGACCGCGGGTCACCGCGTCGAGGGCCACACCGGCGCCGGTGATGCCCAGGCCGATCACCACGACGTCGACGTCCGTCGGGACGTCCGTCAGGCCTCCGGAGATGCGGGCGGTCATGGCCGGAGGCTCCGGCTCAGGGTGAGCACGAGCTCGGCGTCGAGCTCCTCCTCGGTGACGTCGTCGTCCACCATCGTGTGGGAGGAGAGCACGTGGCCGTGGGCGGCGAGCAGCAGCCCACGGGCGATGGCGAGCGGGTTGCCGGCGCGGATCGTGCCCTCCGCCTGGCCGTCTGCGATCGCCCGGGCGGTGAGGTCGAGGATCGCGTCCTGCGACCGGCCGCGGCGCGAGAGCAGGTAGGGGAGCAGCAGCTCGGGGTCGAGCTCGACGATGCGGAGGAACAGCTCGTTCTCCCGGAGCCGCTGCACGGTGCCGACGATGTCGCCGACGAGCCGGTCGACCGTCGGGGCCGCCGGGTCCTCCGCGGCGAGCGACTCGGCGACCACGCCGCCCCACTCCCGGGTCATCAGGTCCGCGAGCAGCTGGGGCATGTCGGCCCAGGTGCGGTAGATGGTCATCCGGGAGACGCCGGCCCGCCGGGCGACCTCGGTCAGGGTCGTACGCCGCCAGCCGACGTCGAGGATGCAGTCCCGGGCGGCGTCGAGATAGGCGTCGCGCGGCTCCTGCTTGTGACGAAGTGACGTCATATGTCACAGTGTAACGCATGGACCAGAGCGAGATGCACCCGTCCCGCTGGGGAGACCCGGCCCGAGCGCGGGCGCTGCCCGAGGACGCCCGCGGGATGGTCGAGCTGGTCTTCGGGACCGACGACCGGCCCGCCGTCGAGCCGGTGCCGCTCGCGCCACCGGCGCTCGACGCCGCGGTGCTGGCCGAGCTGGAGAAGGTGGTCGGCGCCGGCCACGTCCGCACCGACGACGAGACCCGCCGGCTGCGCACCCGCGGCAAGTCCACGCCCGACCTCCTGCGCGCCCGCTCCGGTGACCTGTCCGACGCGCCCGACGCCGTCGTACGCCCGGCCGACCACGACGAGGTCGCCGCCGTCCTCGCGCTCGCGGTCGAGCACCACCTGGCGGTGGTGCCGTTCGGAGGGGGTACGTCGGTGACCGGTGGCCTGGTCGCCCGCCGGGAGGGCTTCGCGGGCGTGCTCAGCCTCGACCTGGTGCGGATGAAGCGGCTGATCTCGGTCGACCACACCTCGATGACGGCGGTGCTCGAGCCCGGCCTTCGCGGCCCGGAGGCCGAGGAGCTGCTGGCGGCCGAGGGCGTGACCATCGGGCACTACCCGCAGTCGTGGGAGTACGCCTCCATCGGCGGCTTCGCCGCCACCCGCTCCAGCGGCCAGTCCAGCGCGGGCTACGGCCGGTTCGACGCGCTGGTCGTCGGCCTCACCGTCGCGACCCCTCGGGGCCGGCTCGACCTCGGGACCGCCCCGGCCAACGCCGCCGGCCCCGACCTGCGCCAGCTGTTCCTCGGCTCCGAGGGCGCCTTCGGCGTGATCACCGCCGTGACCGTCCGGGTGCGGAGGCGGCCCGAGGTCACGGCGTACGAGGGGTGGCGCTGGCCGTCCTTCGCGGACGGCGCGGCCGCCTTGCGCACCCTCGCCCAGTCCGGGCTGATGCCGACCGTCCTGCGCCTCTCCGACGAGGCCGAGACCGCGCTCAACCTCGCCGACCCGGGCGCGATCGGCGGCGCGGCCGCCACCGGCTGCCTGATGATCACCGGCTACGAGGGCGAGCCGGCCGCGGTCGAGGCGAAGCGCGCCGCGGTCACCGCGGTGCTGTCCGGGCTGGGCGGCACCGCTGCGGGGACCGCCCCGGGCGAGAAGTGGTCGAGCGGTCGCTTCGACGCGCCGTACCTCCGCGACTCGATGCTGGACGCCGGGGTGCTGGTCGAGACGCTGGAGACGGCGACGTTCTGGTCGAACGTCGAGCGGCTGTATGCCGACGTGAAGGCGGCGCTGACCGGCGCACTCGGCGACCCCGCGATCGTGCTCTGCCACATCTCGCACGTCTACGAGACCGGCTGCTCGCTGTACTTCACGGTCGCCGCGAAGGAGGCGGACGACCCGCTCGCGCAGTGGCAGGTCGCGAAGGCGGCCGCGAGCGACGCGATGATCGCCGCCGGTGCGACGATCACCCACCACCACGCGGTCGGCACCGACCACAAGCCGTGGTTCGCGCGCGAGATCGGGCCGCTCGGCGTCTCGGTGCTGCGCGCGGTCAAGGCCGACCTCGACCCGACGGGCATCCTCAACCCGGGGGTGCTGGTCCCGTGAGCTTGCCGAGGAACGGCAGGGCGTTCACCTTCCTGGTCAACCCGACGTCGGGCGGCGGCGCCGCACCCGGCGCCGTCGTACCGGTCGCGCGGCTGCTGCGCGAGGCGGGCGCGACCGTCGACGTCACGTACTCGCCGGGCCCGCACGCGATGGTCGAGCTCGTCGACCAGGCGGTCGGCCGCGGCGACGTGGTGGTGTCCGTGGGGGGCGACGGCATGCTCTCCTCGCTCGCCGGCCTGGTCTCCGCCCGTGGCGGCACCCTCGGCGTGCTGCCGGCCGGTCGCGGCAACGACTTCGCCCGGATGCTCGGGGTGCCCGAGGAGCCGGACGCGCAGGCCACGCTGCTGCTCTCCGGTGAGGTGCGGCAGGTCGACCTGCTCGCGGCGACGCTCGGCGGGCAGCGCCGGGTCGTGGCCGGGTCCGTCTACGCCGGCGTCGACGCCCGCGCCGCCGAGATCGTGGACCGGGCGAGGTGGCTGCCCCGCGCGCTGCAGTACCCGTACGCCGCGCTGCGCGCGCTCGCGACGTACCAGCCCGGGCGCTACCGGGTCGCGGTCGACGGGATCGAGCACGAGTACGCCGCCGCCACGGTGGTGGTCGCGAACTCGGCGTACTACGGCAAGGGCATGCGGATCGCGCCGCCCGCGTCGGTCGAGGACGGCGTCCTGGATGTCGTCGTGATCGAGGCCGCCGGCCGGATCGCGCTGATGCGCTCGCTGCCGAAGGTGTACGACGGCGCACACGTCGACCTCGCCGAGGTCACCGTGCTGTCGGGCAAGCGGGTCGAGATCCGCGGCACCGCGCGCGCCCCGATCCCGGTCGGCGCGGACGGCGAGCCGCTCGGCCCGCTGCCGACCCTCGGCTCCCCACCCGCCACCGTCGAGATCGTCCCGGGCGCCCTCCCCGTCATCTGCTGACGGTCGAGTCCCGACTCAATGTGGTGAGGAAGGAGTCCACGGCGGTGGCGACCTGGTCGTGCAGGCCCAGCATCGCGTGGTCGGCGCCCTCGACCTCGACGACGTCCGCACCGGTCGCGGCCGACGCGGCAGACGACCAGAACGGGTCGGCCGTGCCGCCGACGAGCAGGACCGGACGTCCGTCCCGCACGAGGGACGCGATCGCCGAGGTGGCGGCCGGGTCGGCCGTCAGCGGGGTGAGCAGCACGTAGGCCGCGGCCCGGACGGGCGACTGGGTGACGCGGGTGCCGAGCGACTTCGCGGCGAACAGCCACGGTCCGGGGTCCTCGCCCATCGCGGCTGCCGCCTGCTGGCCGACCCAGGCGCCGTCGGTCGGCACCGGTTCGGGTGCCGCCCAGCTGACGGGGTGCACCGCCCAGCCGTGCCGAGACAGTACGGCGCCGGTGGCGGCGAGCAGCGGCATCGAGACCGGGTAGGCCCGGCCGGGCAGCAGCAGTGCCCGGCGGGTCATCGGTCGAAGGCCCAGACCATCAGCTCGGTCGGGACCGCCGCGGTCACCGTCAGCCCCGGGGTGTCGGTGATGCGGAACGCGTCGCCGTCGGCGAGCGGCTCGGCCAGCGAGGAGCGGATGAGTGCGCCGCCGGCGACGAAGACGTGCTGCAGCCGCTCGTCGGGGAGCGTGACCGTCTGCCCGGCGGCCAGCCGGGCGACGAGCAGGCGGGACGACCCGATCGCCGTCACCGGGCTCAGCTCGCCGGGGGTCAGCTCCACCGGCGTGAGCGAGTACGACGGCGGCGTACCGGCCTCGTCCGGCGTCAGCCATGCCTGGACGAACCGCACCTGGCCCTCAGGCCCGGCGATCTCGGAGTGGGTCACGCCGGAACCGGCCGAGAGCACCTGCACCTGACCCGGGCGCACGACCGCGTCGTTCCCCGAGGAGTCGGTGTGCAGGAGCGACCCGGAGAGCACCCAGGTGACGATCTCGACGTCGCGGTGCTCGTGCTCGGGGAAGCCGGCCCCCGCCTTCAGCCGGTGGTCGTCGTGGCAGACGAGCGGGCCGAAGGAGACGTTGTCCGGGTCGTAGTGGGACCCGAAGGAGAATGAGTGCCGGGTGAAATGTCCCTCACTCCGGGTGAGGAAGCGCTCGGTTCCCCGGCGGATCTCGACAGTCATCTGCATCATTGTGCCCGTGCCCGACCATGCGCCCCCAGCGCCCCTTCCCCAGCTCCCACCCGGCTTCCGCTTCGGCACGAGCACGGCGTCGTACCAGATCGAGGGGGCGGCGACCGAGGACGGCAAGGGCCCGAGCATCTGGGACACCTTCACCGCGCAGGAGGGTCGGATCGTCGACGGGTCGAGCGGGGCGGTCGCGTGCGACCACTACCACCGGTACGCCGAGGACGTCGCGCTGATGGAGCGCCTCGGGGTCGGCGGCTACCGGCTGTCGGTCTCCTGGCCGCGGATCCAGCCGACCGGCTCCGGGCCGGCGAACGCTGCCGGGCTCGCGTTCTACGACCGGCTGATCGACGAGCTCCTCACCAACGACGTGCAGCCGATGGTGACGCTCTACCACTGGGACCTGCCGCAGGCGCTCGAGGACGACGGTGGCTGGCTCAACCGGGACACCGTCGAGCGGTTCGCCGACTACGCCGCGATCCTCGGCGAGAGGTTCGCCGACCGGGTCGAGCACTGGATCCCGGTGAACGAGCCGAACGTCGTGATGATGATGGGCTACGCGATCGGCAGGCATGCGCCGGGCAAGACGCTGATGTTCGACGCGATGCCGGTGGCGCACCACCTGCTGCTCGGCCACGGCCGCGCGGCCATCGCGCTGCGCGCCGCGGGCGCCACGAGCGTCGGCTGCGCGAACAACCACGCGCCGATGTGGCCGGCCTCCGACGACGTGGCCGACGTGGGTGCGTCCAAGCTGTTCGACGCGCTCTGGAACGGCATGTTCACCGAGCCGATGCTGCTGGGCCGCTACCCGCAGGACCTCCAGCCGCTGCTGGAGGGGATCCTGCAGGACGGCGACCTGGCCGTGATCCGGCAGCCGCTCGACTTCTACGGGGTCAACTACTACAACCCGTTCAAGATCGGCGCCGCCCGCGAGGACGCGGAGCTGCCGTTCGAGTTCCGCGAGCTGGTCGGCTACCCCACCACCGACTTCGGGTGGCCGGTCGTGCCGGACGCGCTCCGCGAGTGGCTGATCATCCTGCGCGCCCGGTACCGCGCCGCGCTCCCGCCGATCTTCGTCACGGAGTCCGGTTGCGCCTACAACATGGGACCCGACGAGAACGGCGTCGTCGACGACCAGCCGCGCATCGACTACCTCGACGCGCACCTGCGCGCGGTCGCGACCGCCGTGCAGCGCGGCGTCGACGTACGCGGCTACTACACGTGGTCGCTCATGGACAACTTCGAGTGGTCCGAAGGCTTCACGCAGCGGTTCGGGCTCGTGCACGTCGACTACGACACGCTGGTGCGGACGCCGAAGCGGTCGTTCCAGTGGTACGCCGACGTCATCGCCGCGCAGACGAAGTCGCTCGGTTGAGGCCGAGTCGGCGCCATCTCAGCTGAGACTGCGCCGACTCGGCGCCATCTCAGCTGAGACTGCGCCGAGTCGGCGTCAGATGACGCGCGGCTCCGCGGGCGCCGCCCGGGACCTGGCCGACCCCTGGCGGGAGCTCGGGAGGACAGCGGCGCCGCGGCCGGAGCGGAGGCAGCCTCCGGCGGAGCAGCCCGCGAAGCGCCGCGCGATCGGTTCGCTCCTGCGCCGCCGCGGTCAATAGAGTGCAGGCCATGTCGACGCCGACCCCGCTGTCCGAGGCCGTCCCGGTCAAGCACCGGGTGGTGTTCGTCGTCGGTTCGGGTCGCAGCGGCACCAGCACCATGGCGGGGGCGCTGCAGACGCTCGGGATGCGCGTGCCGCAGCCCGAGGTCGTCGCCGACGAGACCAACCCGAAGGGCTTCGGCGAGCCGCAGTGGGTGGTCGACCTCCACGAGGAGCTGCTCAACCGCTGCAACGTGCACGTCTCCGACGCGCGCCCGTCGGCGTGGTTCGAGGCCGGGAAGCTCGCGGCGTTCGAGCCGCTGCGCGGGCGCCTGCACGACTGGCTGGCGCAGCAGTTCTCCGAGGCCGGCCCCGAGCTCGTCGTCAAGGACCCGCGGCTCGCGTGGTTCCTCGGCCTCTGGCGCTCCGCCGCGCTGCGCTGCGACGCGGCGCCGGCGTACGTGACGATGCTCCGGCCGGTCACCGAGGTGGTCGGCAGCAAGCAGAAGGACTACGCGCCCGAGGCGGGGGACGTGCAGCGCACCGCGGCCTGGGTGAACATGATGCTGCACACGGAGCGCTCCACGCGCGGGTCCGCGCGCCGGTTCGTGCGCTACCAGGACATGCTCCGGGACTGGACGGTCCCGGTGTTCGCGATCGGGCAGGCCTTCGACATCGACGCGGTGAAGTCCGCGACCGCGAACGACGTGCGCCGGGTGCACCAGTTCATCGACCCGACCCTGCGCCGGGTCCAGCTGACGTGGGAGGACGTCGCGGTCCCCGCGCGGCTGCGGGAGATCGCGGAGGAGAGCTGGCAGCACCTCGACCGGCTCGCCGAGGAGGACGGTGACACCCCCGAGGTGCACGAGGTGCTCGACCAGCTGCGCACGGCGTACGCCGACCTCTACGACGAGGCCGAGGCGATCGCCCAGTCGACCGCGCTGGCCGCGCGCCGCGAGGGCCTCGCCCAGCAGCCGGCACCCGCCATCGTCCGACGCGGCGCCGACAGGCTCCCGCACGGCGTGCGTGCGCTGGTGCCGCCGACGATGCGCCGCGGGCTGCGCAAGGCGTTCGGCCGGGAGCGCTGACCGTGGTCGACATCGCCAACCTCGAGGGCGAGACGGCGTACGACGTCACCTGGCCGTGGACGCGGGGGCCGCTGGCGCCCGGGCTCACCTGCGTGTTCCGGGTGAAGAACGAGGCGCGCAACCTGCCCTGGGTGCTGCCGCCGATGTTCGAGGCGGTGCAGCACGTGGTGCTGGTCGACAACGGCTCGGACGACGGCACGCCCGAGGTCGCGCAGCGGGTGGCCGAGGAGTGCGGGGCGACCGGGCGCTTCACGCTGACGTCGTACCCGTTCAGGGTCAGCCGCGCGGGTCACGAGCACCTCGCGACCCCGCCGGACTCCGTGCACTCGCTGACCCACTTCTACAACTGGTCGTTCGCGCACGTGCGCACGTCGTACTCGATGAAGTGGGACGGCGACATGGTGCTGACCCGCGAGGGCGTGGCCGCACTGTCGGACCTGTCGTGGCAGCTCGAGGGCTCGGATGCCGTCGTGCTGGTGCCGCGGCACCCGGTCTCGATCGAGAGCGAGTCGGTGGCGTGGATCGACCTCGGGTTCCGGTTCCTGGAGCCGTGGATCTACCCGATGGGGCCGGAGTTCACGTTCGTGAAGGCGTTCGAGTGGGAGGTGCGCGAGTTCCCGAGCACGTCGGAGCGGCTGATCATGCCCGAGGGGCTGTGCGTCGAGCTGAAGTGGCTGGACGCCGACGAGTTCGCGCACTGGAGCCACACCTCGTTCGACGAGTCGTCCCGCGCACCGCGCAAGCGCCGCGAGTGGGAGGTCTACAGCGCGCTGATGGAGGGCCGCGGGGAGCAGGTCGAGGGGCTCCAGCGGGTCGAGGCACCGGCCGGCGTGCACGTCGTCGACCACATCACCCGTACCTGGCTGCCGCAGGCGCCGCGGCCGCTCGTCCAGCGTCGCGGCCGGCTGGATGTCTGAGCGCTTCGCGAGGTCGGCGGCTTCCGGTCGGTGCGGAAGCACGTCGACGCCACACCCGATGACGGTGAGTCCAGGCGCGTCACCCTAGGTGTCGGTCCCCGTCCCCGCCGTGGTGAGCCCGGTGACCAGCCGGTGAAGGATCTCCGCCAGCCGGTCGGGACTGGTCGCGAGGTTGAGCCGGACGTGGCCCGGCAGGCCGGGCTGGTAGTCGCCACCGGGCGCGAGTCGAACGCCGTGCCGCAGCGCGACCGCGCAGGGGTCGGCGGCGTAGGCGCGCAGGTCGAGCCATGCGAGGTACGTCGCCTCCAGCGGCCGCATCCGTGCCTTCGGTGGCAGCTCGTCGGCGAGCAGCGCCCGGTTCCGGTCCAGGCGCTCGACCAGCGCGGCCAGCCACTCGTCGCAGTCCCGCCACGCGACCTCGCCGGCGACGACGCCGAGCGAGGACCAGGTGTTCTGCGCCGGGACCGGGAGCGCGCGGACGCGCTCGCGGTCGGCCGGGTCGAGCAGCACGAGCTGGGCGCCGTGCACGGCCGGCATGTTGAACGACTTCGAGGCACTGGTGACCATGACGGCTGACTCGTCCACGGTGGGGTACGGCGTGAACGTCGCGTCCGGCAGCACCAGCGGCGCGTGGATCTCGTCGGAGACCACGCGTACGCCGTACCGCCCGGTCAGCTCCGCGAGCGCCTCCAGCTCGGACCGGGTCCAGGCTCGGCCGAGCGGGTTGTGCGGGTTGCAGAGGAGGAAGGTGCGGCCGCCCGCGGCGAACGCCGCCTCGATCGCGGCCAGGTCCAGGGTCGCGACGTCGGCGTCCGGGTCGAGGTCGACGGTCACCAGCTCGCGACCGGTGACCGCCACGACATCGCGGAACGGCGGGTAGCAGGGCTGGGGCACCACGACGGGTCCCGGCGGGCAGAGCGCCTCGAGGGCGAGCCGGATGCCGCTCATCACCCCGCCGGTCGCGATCGAGGCGTCGTCGGGAACGCGCCAGGACCAGTGCCGCTGCGCGAACCCCGCGAACGCCGTACCGAGCCCGTCCGCGGGCGGCGGGTAGCCGAGGGCGCTGCCGCGGATGGCGCGCACGAGTGCGTCCTCGATCGGCTCCGCCAGCCGGAAGTCCATCTCGGCGACCCAGGCCGGCAGCACCCCGGGCTCGGTCGCGCCCCACTTCAACGGGAGCGCGGTCCGGGCCTGGTCGTCGGTGAGGTCGCGGAGCACCGGTCCATCTCACCACGTCCACAAATCTGCGGAATGCGTCGTCGCGGGCCCCGTGGTCCTACGCTTTCGCCATGCGCCTGCGTGGATCCCTGGCGGTTGCCGCCGTACCCCTGCTTCTCGCCGCCGTCGCGTGCGCGCCCGAGTCCGACGGGGGTGCCACCGCGACCGACACCGGGAACCCGTCGGCCACCGCGAACCAGTGTGCGACCGACTCGCTGCCGCTGCGGACCCCCGGCCAGCTGATGGTCGGCACCGACTCCCCGGCGTACGACCCGTGGTTCGTCGACAACGACCCGAGCAACGGCAAGGGCTTCGAGTCCGCGGTGGCGTACGCCGTCGCGGAGCAGCTCGGCTTCAGCAAGGACCAGGTCACGTGGGTCAAGGTGCCGTTCAACAAGTCCTACGCCCCGGGTGAGAAGGACTTCGACTTCGACATCAACCAGATCTCGATCACCCCGCAGCGTGCCGAGGTCGTGGACTTCTCCGACGGCTACTACCAGGCCGCGCAGGCGGTCATCGCGCTGAACGGCACGCCGGGTGCCGCGGCCACCAGCATCGCGGACCTCAAGGACCTCAAGCTCGGTGCCCAGACCGGCACCACGTCGCTCACCGCCATCCGGGACGTGATCCAGCCGACCGAGGACCCGGCGGTGTTCGACGACACCAACGCCGCGAAGCAGGCGCTGCAGAACGGCCAGGTCGACGCGATCCTCTCCGACCTCCCGACCGCGTTCTACATCAGTGCCGTCGAGATCCCGGACAGCACGATCGTGGGCCAGTTCCAACCGGAGACCGGACAGCAGGAGGAGTTCGGCATGCTGTTCCAGAAGGGCAACCTCCTGGTCCCGTGCGTGGACGCCGCTCTCGCGAAGCTCAAGGAGGACGGCACCCTCGCGCAGATCGAGAAGCAGTGGCTCTCCGACGTCGTGAACGTGCCCACGCTTCAGTGAGTGACTGGTCACCGAGCCGGCACGAGCTCGATCGTCGGGTCGTACGGCGGCGCCTGCGTACCCGCTCGATCCTGATCGCGACGGTGTCCACGGTCGTCGTGTTCGTGCTGATCGGCGTCGGCCTGGTCAGCTCCCCGGGCTGGGCGACCGTGAAGGAGACGTTCTTCAACGGCCACCACGCACGCGCCGTGCTGCCGGACGTCTGGGACGCGATCTGGCTGAACATCAAGATGTTCCTGGTCGCCGAGGTCTTCATCCTGGTCCTCGGCATGCTGATCGCGATCGCCCGGGTCAGCAGGTCGCCCTGGCTGATGCCGCTGCGGATCACGGCGATCGTCTACACGGACGTCGTCCGGGGGATCCCGACCATCCTGCTGGTGCTGCTGCTCGGCTTCGGCATGCCGAGCCTGCAGCTGCAGGGCCTGCCGATCAGCCCGTTCTTCTGGGCGACGGTCGCGCTGATCATCTCCTACAGCGCCTACGTCGCGGAGGTGTTCCGCTCGGGCATCGAGTCCGTCCACCCGTCGCAGTGGGCGAGTGCGCAGTCGCTGGGACTCTCGCGCGGTCAGGCGCTCCGGCACGTCGTCGTACCCCAAGCCGTGCGCCGGGTGATTCCGCCGCTGCTCAACGACTTCGTGTCGCTGCAGAAGGACACGGCGCTCGCCTCCGCGATCGGCGTCTTCGACGCGGTCTTCGTCGCTCGCGACTACGGGAACTACAACTTCAACTACACGCCGTACGTCGTGGTCGCCTGCTTCTTCATCGCGATGACCGTGCCGCTCGCCCGGCTGTGCGACTGGCTGACCGCTCGGATGCGGCGCCGCGAGCTCGCGGGGGCGCTGTGAGCCTGCTGACCGTGTCCGGGGTGCGGAAGTCGTACGGCGACCGCGTGGTGCTGGACGACGTCTCGATGACCGTGGAGCAGCACGACGTGATCTGCCTGATCGGGTCGTCCGGGTCGGGGAAGTCCACGCTGCTGCGCTGCCTGAACCTGCTCGAGGAGATCGACGACGGGGTGATCTCCTTCGACGGCGCCGAGATCTCCGACCCGCGCGTCGATGCCCGCTCGGTGCGGTCGCAGATCGGGCTGGTGTTCCAGGCGTACAACCTGTTCCCGCACCTGACCGTCCTGGACAACTGCACGCTCGCGCCGCGGCTCGTGCACGGCCTGTCGCGGGCCGAGGCCTCCCAACGAGCGATGTCCCTGCTGTCCCGCTTCGGACTCGAGGACCAGGCGGCCAAGCACCCGGACCGCCTGTCCGGCGGCCAGCAGCAACGCGCCGCCCTGGTCCGCGCGCTCTGCACCTCGCCCCGGCTGCTGCTGCTCGACGAGATCACCGCAGCGCTGGACCCCGAGCTGGTCGGTGAGGTGCTCTCGATCGTCCGGGCCGAGGCCGAGGCCGGCATGACCATGGTGCTCGCCACCCACGAGATGGCGTTCGCCCGCGACATCGCCACGTCGGTGTGCTTCCTCGACGAGGGCCGGATCCTCGAGCAGGGACCGCCGTCCGAGATCTTCACCTCCCCCCGCGAGGAGCGGACCCGGCAGTTCCTGCGGCGGGTGCTCTGACTGGACGCCGTGGCGCTGGCGGGCGGCGCTGGCGGGTGCGGGCGGGCGGGTGCGGGCGTTGGCGGGCGGTGGGTTGGCCACCGAATCCGAGTCGAAAAGGGTGGCTGAGGCACCGCTGGCCCGGGCGGGCGCCGGTGAGCGGTGGGCTGGCCACCGAATCCGGGTCGAAAAGGGTGGCTGAGGCACCGCTGGCCCGGCCCGGGCCGAGAGGGTGAACGCCGGGCCGCCGGTGACCCAGCCACCGAATCCACCGCGCAGAAGGTGGCTAACCCACCGCTCGCCCGGTGATGCGGGCCCAGCGTGGCCCCACCGCCGTCGACAGCGGCAGGAAGAGCAACCGCCACCGATCGTCGAAGCGCGGGGCCGGCCCTGTGTAGCCGGCGGCCAGGAGACCGCGGTACACCTCGCCCACCAGCGTCTTCGGCCGCCCCAGCTTCTCGTTCGTGACCTGCACGTACGGCACGTTCGCGGTCCGCAGCAGGGCGTAGCGGTCGACGTCGCAGAGGTCCTGCGAGCGGTCGGTCTGGTGGTGGGCGCCTTCGTACTCCACGACGAGCCCGAGGTCCCGGTACACCAGGTCCCCGATGACCTCGACGTTCTCCCGGACGTCGACAGCGACGTTGGTCTCGGGAGGCGGGAGGCCGGCGAACGACAGGACCGCCCGGGTCTCGCTCTCCTTCAGCGACCTCGAGCCAGCGACCAGGTGGTCGAGGACCCACACCGCCTCGTGGGCTCCGTCGCGCCAGGGTGCTGACAGGGCGACGTCGCGGATCGCCTCCGGCGTCGTGTGCTGGTGGCGGAGCAGCCAGTCGCCGACCTTGATCGCGTCGATCACCCGGGCCCGCGCGCAGTAGGCGAGGTAGGCGCCGGCGGGGACGACTCCGTCCTCGTCGGTCGGCGGCAACCGCCTGGTCCGGTGCAGGAAGATCTCGTCGAGGGCGAGGTGGAGGTCGCGGTCGACGACGAACCGCATCGGCCGCCGGGGACCGAAGTCGAGCCCGAGCTGCTGGATCCGCGTGATCCCGGTCAGCTGGGCGTCGTCGGGCAGTGAGAGCCGGGCGGCATGCACCCAGTCGCTCTCGGTCATCGTGTGGTCCGACCACCGGTGCACCCGGGGGAAGACGCGGACGAAGCGCGCGCCCTCGAGCTGGCGGCTCGTCACCCCGAGCTCCGCCGCACGCGACCGCGTGAACGGTCCGCGCAGCAGCTCGGGCGGGATCGGACGCATGCCGCGATCCCAGCGCGGAGCGCCGACGAGCGCGACCGCCCATCCACAGGGACGCTGACAGCGCCTCTGTCATGATGCCGGGCATGAGCATCGAACTCGGCCGGGGCACCGGTCCGCTCAAGGGCGTGAAGGTGGTCGAGATCGCCGGGATCGGGCCCGGGCCGCACGCGTGCATGATCCTGGCCGACCTCGGTGCCGACGTGATCCGGATCGAGCGGCCCGGCGGGCAGGCGCTGGCGGGCGGCGGGCCGCACATGCTGCTCAACCGCGGCCGTCCCAGCGTGGCGCTCGACCTCAAGAACCCCGACGCCGTCGAGACCGTGCTGACACTGGTCGAGAACGCCGACGTGCTGGTCGAGGGCATGCGGCCGGGCGTGGCGGAGCGGCTGGGCTTCGGACCGGAGGCCTGCCACGAGCGCAACGAGCGCCTCGTCTACGGGCGGATGACCGGGTGGGGCCAGGACGGGCCTTTCGCGCAGGTGGCCGGCCACGACATGAACTACATCGCGATCACCGGCGCGCTGCACGGCCTCGGCCAGGACCGGAGCCGGCCGCACTTCCCGGGCAACCTGGTCGGCGACTTCGGCGGTGGATCGACGTACCTCGTGATCGGCATCCTCGCCGCGCTCATCGAAGCCCGGGTCAGCAACCGGGGCCAGGTGGTCGACGCCGCGATCGTCGACGGCACCACGCACCTCAACACCATGACCGCGGCGTTCCTCGCGTCCGGCGGCTTCAAGGAGGAGCGGGCCTCGAACCTCCTCGACGGCGGCGTGCCCTACTACGACCTCTACGAGACCGCCGACGGCAGGCACATGTCGGTCGGCGCGCTCGAGCCCCAGTTCTACGCCGAGTTCGTGCGCCTGCTCGGCATCGAGCACACGGCTCCGGACCGGTACGACGCCGACCGGGCCGACGCGCTGCGCACGCTGATCGCGGAGACGTTCCGGCAGCGGACCCAGGCCGAGTGGGTCGCGGTCTTCGAGGGCACGGACGCCTGCGTCGCCGGGATCATCCCGCTGACCGAGGCGGCGGAGCACCCGCACATCAGGGCCCGCGGCACCCTCGTCCACCACGACGGCTACCTTCAGCCCGCCCCTGCCCCGCGGTTCTCCCGCACGGGGGCGACGATCGGCCGCCTCGCCGAGTCCGCCGGCGACAGCACCCGGGAAGCGCTGGCCGCCTGGGGCGTCACGAACGCCGACGAGCTGATCGCGACCGGCGCCGCCGTCCAGGCACCCCCGGGTCAGTGAAGCCGTTCCTGTTCCTGGGCACCCGCGCCGAGGACGCCGCCGCGGACAGCGAGTACGCCGCCGTCCTCGCCTGCTCCGGGCTCGACGAGCGCGACGTACGCCGCATCCGCCTCGAGGCGCGCGAGCTCGGGCCGGTCGAGCTCGCGGACTGGTCCGGGATCATCCTCGGTGGCGGCCCGTACAACGCGAGCGACCCCGAGGAGGCCAAGAGCGCGGCGCAGCGGCGCGCGGAGGCCGAGCTCCGCGGCCTCGCCGAGCGGGTCCTCGAGCAGGACTTCCCGTTCCTCGGCGCCTGCTACGGCATCGGGGTGCTGGGCGGGCTGCGCGGCGGCCTGGTCGACCGGAGGTACGGCGAGCCGATCTCGGCCGTCCGCGTCACGCTGACCGACGCGGGCGCGGCCGACCCGCTGCTGGGGGAGATGCCGCGCGAGTTCGACGCGTTCCTCGGCCACAAGGAGGCCGTCAGCAGGCTCCCCGCGGGCGCGACCAGGCTCGCGGGGAGCGCCACCTGCCCGGTCCAGGCGTTCCGGATGGGCAGCAACGTCTACGCGACGCAGTTCCACCCCGAGCTCGACGTCGAGGGCATCTGCCTGCGCATCGACATCTACCGCCACCACGGCTACTTCGACCCGCCCGAGGAGGCCGAGCGGGTCCAGGCGCTGGCCCGGCGGAGCCACGTCGAGCACCCGCCGCGGCTGCTGGGCCGGTTCGTCGAGCTCTATGCCTGTTGACAGATATTCAGTAAGGTGGGTGCCATGAGCGAGCACGTCGACGTCCTCATCATCGGCGCCGGGCTGTCCGGCATCGGAGCCGCCTGCCGGCTGAGCACGGAGCACCCCGGGAAGTCCGTCGCGGTCCTCGAGGCGCGCGATGCCCTGGGCGGCACCTGGGACCTGTTCCGCTACCCGGGGATCCGCTCGGACTCGGACATGTTCACGTTCGGCTTCAAGTGGCGGCACTGGGAGGGCGACGTCGCGCTCGCCGACGGCCCGTCGATCCTGGAGTACCTCCGCACGGTCGCCCGGGAGTACGACGTCGAGCGGCTGATCCGCTACCGGCACCGGGTCGTCGGTGCCGCGTGGGACTCCGGGACGTCCCTGTGGACGGTCCAGGTCGAGCACGACGGCGAGACCCGCACGATCACGACCGGCTTCCTCTGGGCCTGCGGCGGCTACTACGACTACGACAAGGGCTTCACGCCCGACTTCCCCGGCCAGCAGGACTTCCGCGGCACGATCGTGCACCCGCAGCACTGGCCGGAGGACCTCGACTACACCGGCAAGAAGGTCGTGGTCATCGGGTCGGGTGCGACGGCGGTCACCCTGGTGCCCGCGATGGCGCAGGCCGGCGCCGCCCACGTCACCATGCTCCAGCGCTCCCCGACGTACGTCCTGTCGCTGCCCGGGCGCGACCCGATCGCCACCCGCCTGCACCGGCTGCCGTCGGCCCTCCGCTACCGGATCGTGCGCGCCAAGGCCATCCTCGCCTCGACGCTGTTCTTCCAGCTCTCCCGCCGCCGGCCGGAGATGGTGAAGGGGTTCATCCGCAAGGAGGCGGCCAAGCAGCTGCCGCCCGACGTCGACGTGGACGAGCACTTCAGGCCCGCCTACAACCCGTGGGACCAGCGGGTCTGCTTCGTGCCGGACGGCGACCTGTTCGAGGCGCTGCGCAGCGGCTCGGCGTCCGTCGTGACCGACCACATCGAGCGGTTCACCGAGCGCGGCATCCTGCTCCGCTCGGGCGAGGAGCTCGAGGCCGACGTCATCGTCAGCGCGACCGGGCTCACCCTCAAGGCGATGGGCGGCGTGGAGCTCACCGTGGACGGCGCCGAGGTCAAGATGCAGGACACGATGACCTACAAGGCGCTGATGCTCAGCGACGTGCCGAACTTCGTCTTCACGATCGGTTACACCAACGCCTCCTGGACGCTCAAGGCCGACCTGGTCGCCGACTTCGTCTGCCGGCTGCTCCGCCACCTGGACGAGCACGGCGTACGCCGCGTGGTGGCGCCCCGCGACCCGTCCGTCGGGGAGGAGCGCCTGATCGACTTCAGCTCCGGCTACATCCTCCGCGCCCTCGACGAGCTGCCGAAGCAGGGCGACCGGGAGCCCTGGAAGTTGCGGCAGAACTACCTCAAGGACGTCCGGTCCATCAACCGGGACCGGATCGACGACGGGGTGCTGACGTTCCGGTGAGCCGCTGAATCGTCGGATCCGGCACCTTCTGCGTAGACTTACGGACGGAGCCCGTTCTGTCTTGCCTCGGGCCCGCGCGAGCCCCGGCTCCTGCGCCATCTCGGAACCCATGCTGGCGAGACACCCCCAGCAGTGAGTGACTCTCTCTTGTCTTCTGCAGTTCACACTGCGGGCTTCGCCGATCTCGGCGTGCCCGCTGACCTTGCCGCCGTCCTCGCGACCCGCGGCATCACCTCCCCGACTCCCATCCAGGCCGCCACGCTCCCCGACTCGCTCGCGGGCCGCGACGTCCTGGGCCGGGGCCGCACCGGCTCCGGCAAGACCTACGCCTTCCTGCTGCCGCTGGTCGCGCGACTGTCGGCCTCCGGCCGCAAGGTCCGCTCCGGCCGGCCGCGCGCCCTGATCCTGGCCCCGACCCGCGAGCTGGTCGGCCAGATCAAGGAGGCGCTCGACCCGCTGGCGAGGGCCGCCGGCCTCACCACCCAGACCGTGTTCGGCGGTGTCGGCCAGGGCCCGCAGGTCCAGGGCCTGCGCCGGGGCGCGGACATCGTGCTCGCCTGCCCCGGTCGTCTCGAGGACCTGATCGGCCAGGGTCACTGCGACCTCGGCGCGGTCGAGATCACCGTGCTGGACGAGGCCGACCACATGGCCGACCTGGGCTTCCTGCCCGTCGTCCGCCGGATCCTCGACCGGACGCCGCGCGACGGGCAGCGGCTGCTGTTCTCGGCGACGCTGGACAAGGCGATCGACGTGATCGTGAAGCGCTTCCTGACCGACCCGGTCACCCACGAGGCCGACTCGGCGCAGTCTCCCGTCTCGACCATGGACCACCACGTCCTGCACCTGTCCCGGGAGCACCGCGTCTCGGTGCTGACCGACCTGACCAGCGCGCCCGGCCGGACCGTGGTGTTCACCCGCACCAAGCACGGCGCGAAGGCCCTCACCCGCCAGCTCAACCGCAACGGCGTCCCGACGGTCGAGCTGCACGGCAACCTCAGCCAGGGCGCGCGGACCCGCAACATGGACGCGTTCCACGCGGGCCGGGCGACCACGCTGGTCGCGACCGACATCGCGGCCCGCGGCATCCACGTCGACGACGTGGCGCTGGTCGTGCACGCCGACCCGCCGGTCGAGCACAAGGCCTACCTGCACCGTTCGGGCCGTACGGCGCGCGCCGGCGCCCGTGGCACCGTGGTGACGCTGATGACCGACGACCAGGTGCGCGACGTCCGTGCGCTCACCCGCGCCGCGGGCATCAAGCCGACGGTCACCAAGCTCACGGGTGCGAGCCACCCGATGCTGGCGCAACTGGCCCCGGGCGAGCGGAGCACCGTGCCCGGTGGCCTGGTCGTCGAGGCGCCTGCCGCCCGGCAGGCCAACCGGACCACGGGCAACCGCCCCGCCGGCAGCCGATCGCGGTCCCGCGGTGGCCGCGGTCGCCCGCGCCAGCGCGCCTCCTGACGTTTCGGCGTACCCCTGACCGGTCACTGGAGCCCTATGGGACTCAAGGACAAGGCAGAGAACAAGGCTGAAGAGCTCAAGGGCAAGGGCAAGGAGTCGGCAGGCAGCGCCACCGGTGACCGCGACCTGAAGTCCGAGGGCCAGGCGGACCAGACCTCCGGCAAGGTGAAGAACGCCGGCGAGCACGTCAAGGACGCCGCCAAGGACGTCAAGGACGGACTCTCCAAGTAGCCGGTACGACGCAGGGGGGCGTGTGCGCGATCGACGGCTGATCGCCGCCGCCTTCGTCGTTCTGGGTGGCGCGGTGCTCGGGGTCTCCCTGCGCATCCCGCCCGGAAGTGCGTGGTTCTACGCGGCGACGCTGGCCCTGGCCGGCGTGTGGGTCGTGGCCGCGTACGCCGTGGGCCCACCGCGCCTCGGCCCACCTCGCCCGGTGCTCGTGCCGGTCGCGGCGGGCGCGGCGCTGGTGGGCCTGTTCGTCGTGGGCTCGTTCGTCGTCAGGCAGGTCGCGTTCCTCGACGGGCAGGTGCGCGACGTCGCCGACCACGCGGCCCGCGGCTCGTGGCCGCTGCTCGTCCTCGTCACGGTCGTCACCGGCATCGCCGAGGAGCTGTTCTTCCGCGGCGCGGCCTACGACCTCGTCCCGCGCCACCCCGTCGCGGTGACGACCGCCGTCTACGGCCTCACGACGCTGGCGACCGGCAACCTGCTGCTCGCGTTCGCCGCCGTGGTGCTCGGCGTGATCGTCGCCCTGGAGCGACGGCGCTACGACGCCCTGCTGCCGCCGATCCTCACGCACTGCACGTGGTCACTCACCATGCTCTTCCTGCTGCCCGCTCTCTTCCAGCGCTAGCCGCACCGCCTCGGCGTAGGTCAGGGGCTCGCCCGGCACCAGGTCGCGGATCGCGTGGTCGGTGACGATCACCTCGGTGCCCATCGAGTCGATCAGGTTCCGCCCCGTCGTCGCGTCCACGTCGGTGACGAACGAGATCCAGTACGACGAGAGCCGGGGCGTGAGCACCGGCACGGTCACGATCGGCACCCGGCGCCCGTTGATCACCTCGGCCGCCTGCTGGAGCATGTCGACGTAGCTGAGCTGGTCGGGGCCGCCGATCTCGTACGCCCGGCCGTACGCCTCCTCCCGGCCGACGACGCCGGCGAGGTAGCGCACCACGTCCGCGAGCGCGATCGGCTGGGTGCGGGTCTCCGCCCACCTCGGCACCACCATCGCCGGCAGGTTCTTCACCAGCTGCCGGGTCATCTCCCAGGAGATGCCACCGGCGCCGACGACGATCGCCGCGCGCAGCACCGTGACCGGGACGCCCGACCCACCGAGCAGCCGCTCGACCTCGCGCCGCGAGCGCAGGTGCGGCGAGAGCCGGCCGTCGTCCTTGCCGAGGCCGCCGAGGTAGACGATCTGGCGCACCCCGCTCGCCGCGGCGGCCAGCCCGAACGCCCGCGCCGCCTCGGCGTCCCGCTGCTCGAAGTCGTCCTCGTCGAGCGAGTGCACGAGGTACACCGCGACGTCCACGCCCTCGAGCGGAGCGGCCAGGCTGCCCGCGTCCGAGACGTCGCCGGCCACCGGCTCCCCCGGGGCGTCGTACTCCTCCGGGCGTCGGGTCATCGCGCGGACGTCGAAGCCGCGCTCGAGGAGCGCGGGGACCAGGTGGCGGCCGACGAAGCCGGTCGCGCCGGTGACGAGGACGGTGCTCACGGGTCCTGCCGTACCCACCCGGCGGCCCCGGTAGTGGTCGTGGAGCCGGTCGCGCTCAGCGGGCCCGCTTGGCGATGTTCTCGCGGCGGGTCTCGTCCATCGCGGCCTCGTACGCCGACACCAGGCTCGCCACCGACAGCGGCTTGAGCCGCTCGACGACCTCGCGCAGCCGGTCGGGCGGGGCGCCGGACTCCCGGTAGACCGGCCAGACCATGGTGCGGAACAGCTCGTTCAGCTCCTTGGCGATCTGCCGGCCGTGCTCGGCGTACACGTCGGCGGCGGCGAGTGCAGCCTCGGTCGGGAAGCCGAGCTCGAGCAGCCCGAGGCCGACCGAGAGCTGGGAGACCGCGACCTCGTAGCGGCCGCGCTTGGTGCGGAACACGATGCCCAGGGCGGCCAGCGTGGTCAGGTCGTCGTCGCTGAGCGGGCGGCCGGTGCGCTTCTCGAGCTCGGTCCTCGACATCTCGACCGGCAGGTCCGCCTGCCAGGGCGCGAGCATGGTCCGGTGCAGTGCGATGTCCTCGGGAGAGGCGTCGGCCGGGATCCGTGCGACGTACTTCTCGATCGCCGAGAGGGTGAAGCCGTGTGCCTGGAGCTCCTGGACCAGCTCGAGCCGGGCCACGTGGTCGCTGCTGTAGTACCCGGAGCGGCCGCGCCGGATCGGCGGCGGGACCAGGCCCTTGGTCGTGTAGAAGCGGATGTTCCGCACGCTCATGCCGACCCGCGTCGTCAGCTCCTCGAGCGTCAGCAGCTCGTCCATCCCACTCCTCGTGACCCGCACCACACGATCCATCCTGTTGACGGTGACAGTAATAGTGTCACAATCGCTGCATGGCAGAGGCATTCGTGTACGACCACATTCGCACGCCGCGCGGCAAGGGCAAGAAGGTCGGCTCCCTCCACGAGGTGAAGCCCGTCGACCTGATGGTCGGGCTCCTCGACGAGATCAAGGTGCGCAACCCCACGCTCGACCCGGAGCGCGTCGACGACGTCGTCCTCGGCGTCGTGTCGCCGATCGGCGAGCAGGGCGGCGACATCGCCAAGACCGCGGCGCTCAAGGCCGGGTACCCGGAGACGGTCGCGGGCGTGCAGCTGAACCGCTTCTGCGCGTCCGGCCTGGAGGCCGTCAACCAGGCCGCGTCCCGCGTCCGCGGCGGCTTCGAGGACCTGATCCTCGCCGGCGGCGTGGAGTCGATGAGCCGGGTGCCGATGGGCTCCGACGGCGGCGCGTGGGCGTCCGACCCCGCCACCGCGCTCACGACCGGCTTCGTGCCGCAGGGCATCGGCGCCGACCTGATCGCGACGATCGAGGGCTGGAGCCGGGAGGACGTCGACGCGTACGCCGCCGAGTCCCACCACCGCGCGGCCAAGGCCTGGGCCAACGGCTACTTCGCGAACGCCGTCGTCCCGGTGAAGGACCTCAACGGCCTCACGGTGCTCGACCACGACGAGACGATCCGTCCGGACACGAGCCCCGAGGGCCTGGCCGGGCTGAAGCCCAGCTTCGCCGACATCGGCGCACAGGCGGGCTTCGACGACGTAGCGCTCGAGAAGTACCACTGGGTCGAGCGGATCGACCACGTCCACCACGCCGGCAACTCCTCGGGCATCGTCGACGGCGCGGCCCTGATGGCGATCGGCACCGAGGAGGTCGGCTCCGCACTGGGCCTGACCCCGCGGGCCCGCGTGCTGGCGACCGCCGTGTCGGGCGCGGACCCGACGATCATGCTGACCGGGCCCGCACCGGCCGCACGCAAGGCGCTCGCCAGGGCCGGTCTCGAGGTCGAGGACATCGACCTCTTCGAGATCAACGAGGCGTTCGCCGCCGTCGCCATGCGGTTCATGCGGGACCTCGGCATCAGCCACGAGATCACCAACGTCAACGGCGGCGCGATCGCGATGGGCCACCCGCTCGGTGCCACCGGCGCGATGATCCTCGGCACCCTCATCGACGAGCTCCAGCGCCGGGACCTGCGCCGCGGCCTCGCCACGCTCTGCGTCGGCGGCGGCATGGGGATCGCCACGATCGTCGAGGTGGTCTGAGCGGCGGAGCCGCCAGACCACCGTTGACGAGCCGGAGCGACCCGTCGGTGGTCGAGTAGCCCCGCGACCGAGGAACGAGGTCGCGGACCAGGGCGTATCGAGACCCAGTCGCTCTCCCTGAGCACCATCACCTCACCTGGCACCCAGAACAGGAATCCCGATGAGCACCAGCAGCACTGACCAGCAGACCGCCGTCCGCTACGACCGCGACGCCGACGGCATCGTCACCCTCACGCTCGACGACCCGACCGCGAGCGCGAACACCATGAACGAGGTCTACCAGGAGTCGATGTCGGCCGCCGTGCAGCGGCTGTACGACGAGGTCGACAGCGTGACGGGCGTCGTGATCGCGAGCGCCAAGAAGACGTTCTTCGCGGGCGGCAACCTCAAGAACATGGTCCAGGCGACCAAGGCGGACGCCGCCCCGGTGTTCGCGATGGGCGAGGCGGTGAAGGCCGGCCTGCGCAAGCTCGAGCTGTACCCGAGGCCGGTGGTCGCCGCGATCAACGGTGCCGCCCTCGGGGGTGGCTTCGAGATCTGCCTGGCGTGCAACCACCGCATCGTGGTCGACGACGACAGCGTCAAGCTCGGACTGCCCGAGTCGACGCTCGGCCTGCTCCCGGGCGGGGGCGGCGTGACCCGCGTCGTCCGCCTCCTCGGCCTGCAGTCCGGCCTGATGGACGTGCTGCTCCCCGGCACCCAGTTCAAGCCGAGCGCCGCGAAGGAGAAGGGCCTGGTCGACGAGCTGGTCGCCACCCGCGAGGAGCTGGTCCCGGCCGCCAAGGCGTGGATCAGGGCCAACCCGGACGAGCACCAGAACCCGTGGGACAGGCCCGGCTACAAGATGCCCGGCGGATCGCCGACGTCGCCCGCGCTGGCGGGCTTCCTGCCGGCGTTCCCCGCGCTGCTGCGCAAGCAGACCAAGGGCGCGGTCTACCCGGCGCCGCGCGCGATCCTGTCCGCCGCGGTCGAGGGCGCGCTGACCGACTTCGACACGGCGTCGCGGATCGAGTCGCGCTACCTGACGAACCTGATCGTCAACCAGGGCTCGAAGAACATGATCCAGGCGTTCTTCTTCGACCTGCAGGCGATCAACGCCGGCAAGCTGCGACCGCAGGGCATCGAGCCCTACACGGCGAAGAAGGTGGGTGTCCTCGGCGCCGGCATGATGGGCGCCGGCATCGCCTACTCGTGCGCCCGGGCGGGCATGCAGGTGGTGCTCAAGGACGTCTCGCAGGAGGGCGCGGACAAGGGCAAGGCGTACTCCGAGAAGCTCAACGCCAAGGCGATCTCGCGCGGGAAGCTCACCGAGGAGAAGTCGGAGGAGCTGCTGGGGAGGATCACCCCGACCGCCGACCCGGCCGACCTCGCGGGGTGCGACCTCGTCATCGAGGCCGTCTTCGAGGACCCGGCGCTGAAGCAGCAGGTGTTCGCGGAGATCGCGCCGTACGTCGACCCCGACGCGCTGCTCTGCTCCAACACCTCGACGCTGCCGATCACCGAGCTCGCGACCGGCGTGGACCGGCCCTCCGACTTCATCGGCCTGCACTTCTTCTCGCCCGTCGACAAGATGCCGCTGGTCGAGATCATCAGGGGCAAGGAGACCTCGGACGTCGCGCTGGCCAAGGCGTACGACGTGGTGCAGCAGATCCGGAAGACGCCGATCGTCGTCAACGACAGCCGCGGCTTCTACACCTCGCGGGTGATCGGCACCATGGTCAACGAGGGCCTCGCGATGCTCGCCGAGGGCGTGCACCCCGTCAGCATCGAGCGGGCCGCGACCCAGGACGGCTACCCGGTCGGCCCGCTGCAGCTCAGCGACGAGCTCAACATGGAGCTGATGGCCAAGATCGGCAAGGCGACCGCCGACGCCGCCGCGCGCGACGGGATCGACTACGCCCCGCACCCGGGCACCGCGGTCGTCGAGAGGATGCTCGAGCTCGGCCGCCCGTCGCGGCTCAAGGGCGCCGGCTTCTACGAGTACGACGAGTCCGGGTCCCGCGTCGGGATCTGGCCGGGACTCGCCGAGGCGTTCCCGGTCGCCGACCAGCCGGTCCCGTTCCAGGACGTCAAGGACCGACTGCTGTTCGTCGAGGCGATCGAGACCGCGAAGTGCTTCGAGGAGGGCGTCATCGAGTCCGCGGCCGCCGCGAACATCGGCTCGATCATGGGCATCGGCTTCCCGGCGATGACCGGCGGCGCCGCGCAGTTCATGACGGGCTACGAGAACGCCGAGGGCCAGATCGGCCTCGGGGCGTTCGTGAAGCGCGCCGACGAGCTCGCCGAGAGGTACGGCGACCGGTTCCGCGCCTCGGCGTGGCTGCGTGACCTCGCCGCGTCGCACGGCTCCTTCCCGGCCTGACCCGCGCCGGGACGTCGTCCGAGTCGGTCGCTCCCGCGACCACCTCGGACGACGTCCCTACGGCGAGGCGAACCAGGGATGGCGCAGGTCGTAGAACCGCGCGCCGGCCATCGCGTACTCGAGCTCGGCGCGGACGTCGGCGGGCGGCTCCTGCCCCTCGGCGCGGCGGGCGCTCGCCTCGTCGGTGAACGCAACGGTCTCGGTGAAGGACCCGTCCGGCTCCATCGCCAACGTCGCGCCGATGATGTCGGGACGCATCCGGCGCAGCTCCGAGGGCTCCGAGGCGATCAGCCGCCGCAACCGCCCCGGGTCGTCGACCCGGCCCTGGATCACCTGCACGAAGCCCGCCTCGTCGGAGCCGCCGTCGAAGAGCAGCGTCACGTCGTCCGCGTCGTGGAACTCCACGGGCCCGTCGAACGCCGCCATCAGCCGCTCGGCCCACGCACCCTGCTCGGGGCGCCGGGAGTTCGCCTCCGCGGCGGCGCGGTCCTCGAACCGCACCGCGGCGACGAAGTAGTCGTCGTCGGTGAACCCGTAGGTCCCACCGAGCCAGCCGTCGGCGCCCGGCCCGAGCTCGACGGGCCAGCGGTCGAGGACCGCCTTCAGCTCGTCGTGCCGGGTGCAGACACCCTGGAACACCTGGATGAACATGGTCCGACGGTAGGTCCCGCGACCCGGGACCGGGAATGGCACGGACGGGCCCTCCTCTAGCCTGCCGGGCATGGGTGTGGTGATCCTGGTCCGTCACGGGCAGGCGTCGTTCGGGGCCGACGACTACGACGTGCTGTCCGAGACCGGCTGGCAGCAGGGCCGCCTGCTGGGCGAGTGGCTGCGCGAGAAGGCCGACCGGCCGACCGCGGTCGTCCGCGGCTCGATGCGCCGGCACCGCGAGACGGCCGAGGCGGCCGGCTGGGCCGGCGCGGTGGTGGATCCCGGGTGGGACGAGTTCGACCACCTCGGCGTGGTGGCGGCGTACCCCGACGTACCGCCGGGCGAGCTCGACAACCGCGAGTTCCAGCGGGTCTTCGAGCTCGCGACCGCGCGCTGGACCGCCGGCGAGCACGACGGCGAGTACCACGAGCCGTGGTCGGCGTTCCGCGCCCGCGTGACCGCGTCGCTGGACGACGTCTGCGCCCAGGCCGGGCCGGGCGGCACGGCCGTCGTCGTCACGTCCGGCGGCCCGATCGCTGCGGCCTGCGCCGCGCTGGTCGACCCCGGCGCCGACGACGCGACGTTCGGCCGGCTCTGGAGCCGCTTCAACACCACGATCGTGAACTCGTCGTTCACCCGCGTCGTGGTCGGCTCGACCGGCGCCCGGATCCTCACGTTCAACGAGCACCCGCACCTCGAGGGCGAGCACCTGACCTACCGCTGAGCACCCGCCGGGAGCATGCTGTGCCCATGGGCAGGGGCATGACGGTCCCCCTCACGGCGTTCGCGGCGGGCGCCGTCGTCGCGTTGCTCGTCGGCGTCTTCGGCACCCTCCACGACCCGACCCTGAGTGGTACGACGACGCTCGGGTTCGACACCGTGCTCGCGATGAAGGTCGCGGTCACCTGCGTGATCGGCGTGCTCGCGGTGCTCCAGCTCCTCGGCGCCCTGTGGCTCTACGGGAAGCTCGGGCTCGCGGTGCCGTCCTGGCTGGGCACCGCGCACCGCGCCACCGGCGCGGTCGCCCTGCTGCTGAGCGTGTTCGTGGCCTACCACTGCATCTGGGCGCTCGGCCTGGAGAGCGGTCACCTGCCGGACGGCGAGAAGGTGCCGCTGCGCACGGTCGTGCACGGCGTCCTCGGCTGCGCGGTGTTCGGTGCGGTCGTGGTGAAGGTGACGGCCGTCCGCTCGAAGCGGGCGCCGGGCTGGTTCCTGCCGGTCGCCGGCGGGTTGCTGTTCGCGCTGCTGATCCTCGTCGTGCTGACCTCGGCAGTCTGGTACCTCGACGCCAACGGCTGGCCCTCGAACAGCTACACCTGACCGGCGCGCATCGCCATCAGCCGTCCCAGCACCCGCGGCGCGTCCGCCCGCAGGCCGTCGTGCTCGAACTCGTCGGTGACCCAGGTGCGGACGTTGCCGACCCGTCGCGCGGTCTCGAGCTGGAGCTCGGCGTCGACGTACATGTCGTCGAAGTAGACCGCCGCGAGCACCGGCACCTCGTTGCCGGCGAGCCGGTCGAGGTCGTACAGCGGCGGCCAGTCGTCGTACGCCGCCAGCAGGTCCGCCGCTCCCGCGAACGGCTCGAGCGCCCGGATGTCGGAGAACATCCAGCGGTAGAACATCTCGCCGGTGAGCAGCAGCGGGTCCTGGTGCTCGGCGAACTCCGGGTGCCGCGCCATCTCGCGCTCGGCAGCCCACGCGGTCGGGCCGGCGCCGGGCCGGCCGTACGTGTACTCCTGCAGCGCGAACAGCGGCCCCTCGGCGTACGACGTCAGCGCCGTCACCCCGGACAGGAAGACGTCGGAGAGCTGGTGGCCGTGGAACGCCTCGTCCAGCAGCCAGTGCACCCGCTCGTAGCCGTCGCTCATCCCGAACGCGCTGCCGACCAGCCGGAACCGGCGCGTGGTCAGCCGGTCGCCGTCGGGCAGCACGACGACGTGCGCGTCCAGGTGGTTCGCGATCCGGCGCACCAGCTCACGGTCACCGGGGTGGCGCGCGTAGAACTCCGCGTTCTTGCGGGCCACCCGCGGGTAGGTGCGCCGGTAGACCTCGTCGGCGGTCGCGGTCAGCCCGGGCAGCCCGCCGGTGACGTAGCAGGCGTCGAGCGCCTCGGGGGCGCGCGAGAGGTAGGCCATCGTGACGAAGCCGCCGTAGCTCTGGCCGAGGGTCTCCCAGGTCCGGCCGCCGGCGACCCGGGCGCGCAGCACCTCGGCGTCGGCGACGATGCTGTCCGCGCGCATCAGCCGGAGGTACGCCGCGATCTCGGCGTCGGACCTGCCCGCGACCGACAGGCGGGTCAGCGGCGTGCTCCGGCCGGTCCCGCGCTGGTCGAGCAGCAGCACCCGGTGCGTGCGGGTGGCGAACCGGACCCAGGCGTCGGCGCCGCCGCCCGGGCGCGGCGACTTCCCGCCCGGTCCGCCCTGGAGGAAGAGCAGCCACGGCAGGTCGTCGTGCTCACGGCCGGCGGCGACCGCCTCGCGCGCGAAGACCTCGATCGTGGGCCCGTCCGGCCGGGCGTGGTCGAGCGGCACCTCGACCGTGTGGTCGGTGAGGACGAGACCGGGGATCCGCGTGGTGGTCACCGGACCGATTCTGCCCTGCCAGCACCATCTTGCCAGCGCGGTGCATACCGGGTATACATACTCGGTATGTCGGTGAAACAGGCACTCCTGGCCCTCCTCGAGCAGGGCCCGCGATACGGCTACCAGCTGCGCGCGGAGTTCGAGCAGCGCACCGGGTCGACGTGGCCCCTCAACGTCGGGCAGGTCTACACGACCCTGACCCGGCTCGAGCGCGACGGCCTCGTCGAGGCCGACGGCGCGGACGGCGAGGGCCACGTCATCTACCGGGTCACCGCAGCCGGGCGTGAGGAGGTCGCGGCCTGGTTCACCACGCCGGTGCCGCGCACCCAGCCGCCCCGCGACGAGCTGGCGATCAAGCTCGCCCTCGCCGTCACGATGCCCGGCGTCGACGTCGGCAGCGTGATCCAGCAGCAGCGCTCCGCGACCATGGCCGCCCTGCAGGACTACACCCGGCTCAAGCGCGACGGGGGCAACGACCTGGCGTGGGGGCTGGTGCTCGACTCGCTCGTGTTCGCGGCCGAGGCGGAGATCCGCTGGCTCGATCACTGCGAGGCCCGGCTGCGGCGCGCCGCGCTCGAGAAGCCGGCCGTCCCGGCTCCCGTCGACGCACCGGAGGTGGCCCGATGAGCTCGGTGCTGCACCTCAACGTCGTCACCCGCGTGCACGGCGAGGGCGCCACCGAGGTGCGCGCCCTGCGCGACGTCTCCTTCCGCGCGTCCGCCGGCGAGCTGGTCGCGGTCATGGGCCCGTCCGGGTCCGGCAAGTCGACGCTGCTCACGCTGGCCGGCGGCCTGGACGCACCGACCTCCGGCACGGTCTCCGTCGAGGGTGTCGACCTGGCCACCCTGGGGAACGGCGGCCGCGCCCGGATGCGGCGTACCTCCATCGGCTACGTCTTCCAGGACTTCAACCTGATCCCCGCGCTGACGGCGGTGGAGAACGTCGCGCTCCCGCTGGAACTCGACGGCGTCCGCACCCGCACGGCTCGCGCGGCGGCGCGGACGGCCCTCGACGAGGTCGGCATCGGCGACCTCGCCGACCGGTTCCCCGACCACATGTCCGGTGGCCAGCAGCAGCGCGTCGCGATCGCCCGGGCGGTCGTGGGGGACCGCCGCCTGATCCTCGCGGACGAGCCCACGGGGGCGCTCGACAGCGAGACCGGCGAGGACATCCTGCGCCTGCTCCGGGTGCGCTGCGACGCGGGCGCCGCCGGCGTCCTCGTCACGCACGAGGCGCGGCACGCCGCTTGGGCCGACCGGGTGGTGTTCCTGCGCGACGGAGTGGTGATCGACGAGACCGGCACCGACGCTGCCGAGGGGCTGCTCGAGTCGGGCGTCACCCGATGAGCCGACCGGGAGCCGGCCGGGTCACCTCCTGGCGACTCGCGCTGCGGATCGCGGCACGGGAGGCGCTGCGCGCCCGCGGCCGGTCGGTCCTGGTACTGGTGATGATCGCGCTGCCCGTGCTCGCGGTGACGGCGGCCGACGTGCTGATCCAGACCCAGTCGGTCAGCAGTGTCGAGGGGCTCGACCGCCGGCTCGGGTCGGCGGCTGCTCAGGTCGTCGTGCCCGCGGAGGGACGGCCGATGATCCAGGCCTTCGACCCGTACGACGGCAACACCTCCGACGGCCGGAAGCAGGAGCCGCCCGCCGCGGCGGACATCTCGGCCGCGCTCGGCGGCGCACGGCTGGTCGTGGAGCGCACCGGCGGCGTCGACGTCCGCACCGACAAGGGCTACGCGTCGGCGGACTCGGTCGAGGTCGACCTGCGCGACCCGGTCGCCGCCGGCCTGGTCGACCTCACCTCCGGCCGGCTCCCGCAGGACGCCGGCGAGGTGGTGGTGAACCGGGCCCTCCTGGACAAGGGGTACGCCGTCGGGGACCGGCTCGACATCCGCGGCAAGGGCGCGCCGTCGCCGGTGATCGTGGGCGTTGCAGAGTCGCCCGAACTGCGCACCTACCCCTACGTCGCCGGCCCGGTCGGCAGCCTCGGCGTCTCGGCCGCGTATGCCGGCGGTCCGACCTGGCTGGCCGCTGGTGGACCGGTCTCCTGGGAGACGGTCAAGGACCTCAACGCGATGGGGGCGACCGTGCTGTCCCGTGCGGTCATCGAGGATCCTCCGCCCGCCTCGGAGGTCCCCGCGGAGATCCGGTCGTGGAGCTCCGGGAGCGACAACGCGGTCATCGCGGCCGTCGCGCTCGTCGTGGTGATGGCGCTGCTCGAGGTGGTGCTGCTCGCCGGTCCGGCGTTCGCGGTCAGCGCCCGGCGCCAGTCGCGGAGCCTGGCGCTGATGGCCGCCTCCGGCGGCACCCCGGCCCAGGCCCGGCGGGTCGTGCTCGCGGGCGGGGTCGTCCTGGGGGGCGCCGCCGCGGTGCTGGGCGTGATCCTCGGGATCGGTGCCGGGTGGCTGCTCGTGCCCGTCGTGCAGCGGTGGTCGAGCACCTGGTTCGGCCCGTTCGACGTGCCGTGGCCGCACCTGCTCGGCGTCGCCGCGTTCGGCCTGGCCAGTGCGGTGCTGGCGGCCGTCGTCCCAGCCGTCATCGCCTCGCGCCAGGACGTCGTGGCGGTGCTCGCCGGCCGGCGAGCCGATCGGCCCCCGTCGGCGCGCTCGCCGATCGCGGGCGTCCTCCTCATCGGCGGCGCCGTCGCGATGGCGGTGTTCGGCACGACCTCGGGCGACACCGGGGCGTTCCTCATCGCCGGCGCCGCGATCCTGGCCGTGCTGGGGATGCTCTTCATCGTGCCCGTCGTCGTGATCGGCGTGGCGCGGCTGGCCGGCCGGCTGCCGCTGTCGCCGCGGTACGCCGCGCGGGACGCCGCCCGGCACCGGACGCGCACCGTGCCCGCGGTCGCCGCGGTCGCGGCCACCGTCGCGGGCGTGGTCGCGCTCGGCATCGCGGTCACCAGCGACGAGGCGGAGAACCGCGGCACGTACACGCCGACGCTCGCGATGGGGCAGGCCGCGGTGACGGGGTACGGCCTGAAGCCCGCGAAGTGGGACGAGATCGAGGATGCGGTGCGGCGCGAGGTCCCGGACGCGGACGTCGAGCCCGTGCTCGCCGCGGCCGGGCGGGGCAGCTCGGTCCAGATCACGGCGCCGCACCACCGCGGTCCGCTCCTGGAGACCATGACGGAGAACTTCGGCTCCTCGATCCTCGTGGCCGGGGCGGTCCCGTCGGTGGTCCCCGGGGTACTGCTGAGGACCGCGCGAGAGCCGACGAGGTTCTCGCGCGCGGCGGTGTCGTGGCCTTCACCGACGACCGGGTCGACGACGAGACGGCGGTGGTGCGGCGGGGGCACGAGCGGGTGACCGTGCCGGCCGCCTACGTCCGCTTCACCGCGGGCTCCTACCCGCCGCTCGCCGCGATCGTGCCGCCCGCGGTCGCCGAGCGCCTCGGCGCGGAGACGTCCACCGGGGCCCTCGCCGTCACCGGGACCGACATCTCGGCGACCCAGCAGGAGAACCTCTCCGAGGCGATCTCGGCGGTCAGCCGGAACGCCGGGTTCTACGTCGAGCGCGGCTACCAGGCCGACCAGGGCACGAAGATCGTGCAGCTGGTGCTCGCGGGGCTCGGCGCGGTGCTGATGCTCGGCGGCACGCTGACGGCGACGTTCCTCGCCCTCTCGGACGCCCGGCCGGACCTCGCGACGCTCTCCGCAGTCGGCGCCTCCCCGCGCCGCCGGCGCGGGGTCGCGGCGTCGTACGCGCTGGTGGTCGGCTTCGTCGGCGCCGTGCTCGGTGCGGTGGTGGGGTTCATCCCCGGCCTCGCGATCACGGTGCCGCTGACGGCGCCGGCGTACTCCGACACCGGCCCGTTCCTCGACGTCCCGTGGCTGATGATCCTCGGCCTGGTCGTCGGGCTGCCGCTGGTGACCGCGCTGATCGTCGGGCTGAGCACGCGGTCGCGGCTGCCGATGGTCGCGCGGCTGGAATGACAAACAGTCAGTCTTGACTGTTTGTTGGTGATCGCGCCATGCTGGCCGCGTGACCACCGCCGGGACGACGCGCGTCCCCCAGGAGGAGCGCACCCGGGTGATGCGGGCGCGGCTGCTCGAGGCGACCGTGGACTGCCTGGTCGAGCGCGGCTTCGCCGGCACGTCGACGACGCTGGTCTCCGAGCGGGCCGGCGTCAGCAGGGGCGCGCAGCTGCACCACTTCCCGACCAAGAACGACCTGGTCGTGGCGGCCGTCGAGCACCTCACCGAGAAGCGCGGTCTGGAGCTCGCCGCGGCGGCCGCGGCCGTGCCGGAGGGACCGCGCCACACCCGCGCGGTCCTGCAGGTGCTCGCGGACCACTTCACCTCACCGGTCTTCACCGCCGCGCTCGAGCTCTGGGTCGCCGCCCGCACCGACGAGGCCCTGCTCGCCGCCGTCGCTCCGCTCGAGCAGCGGGTCGGCCGGGAGACGCACCGGCTCACCGTCGAGCTGCTCGGGGCCGACGAGTCCGTGGCCGGCACCCGCGAGCTGGTGCAGGCGACCCTCGACCTGGTCCGCGGCCTCGGCCTCGCGAACACCATCACCGACGACGCACGACGCCGCGGCCGGATCCTCGACCGCTGGGCCGACGTCCTGGAGCAGGAGCTGCGATGACCCTTCTGGACGAGCTGCTCGACGACCTCGAGGCGGAGCGCGACCGGCTCTGGAACGTCGTGGTCGGTCTCGACGACGACGGCTGGGACACGCCGACGCCGGCCACGGGCTGGTCGGTCGCCACCCAGGTCGCCCACCTCCTGTGGACCGACGAGGTCGCGGTGATCGCGGCGACCGACCAGGACGCGTGGGACGCGCTGGTGCTGCGTGCGCTGGAGGACCCGACGGGGTTCGTGGACCAGCAGGCGCACGAGGTCGCGCGCCTGCGGCCCGAGGCGCTGCTCGGCCGCTGGGGCGCGGCCCGGGAGGCGCTACCGCGGGCCCTGCGCGAGTTCCCCGTCGGCCAGAAGATGCCGTGGTTCGGCCCACCGATGTCCCCGGCCTCGATGGCCACGGCGCGGTTCATGGAGACGTGGGCGCACGCGCTGGACGTGTACGACGCCCTCGAGGTCGTCCCCGAGCTCACCGACCGGATCCGCCACGTCACCCACCTCGGCGTACGCACGCGGGACTTCGCCTTCTCGGTGCACGGACTGGAGGCGCCGGCCGAGGAGTTCCGCGTCGAGCTGACCGCGCCCTCAGGCGAGCTGTGGGCCTGGGGGCCGGAGGGCGCGGCACAGTCGGTGCGCGGCCCCGCCTACGACTTCTGCCTGCTGGTCACCCAGCGCGTGCACCGCGACGACACCGACCTGGTCGCCGTCGGGGCGGACGCGGAGCAGTGGCTGGCGATCGCCCAGGCGTTCGCCGGTCCCGCGGGTGACGGGCGACAGAGGCGATGAGGATCGGCAACTGCTCGGGCTTCTACGGTGACCGGCTCTCCGCGATGCGGGAGATGCTGGAGGGCCGCCAGGAGGACGGGCAGGGCCTGGACTACCTGACCGGCGACTACCTCGCCGAGCTGACCATGCTGATCCTCGGCCGGGACACCATGAAGGACCCGGCGCTCGGGTACGCGAAGACCTTCGCCCGGCAGCTCGAGGACTGCCTCGGGCTCGCGCTGGAGCAGGGAGTGAAGATCGTCAGCAACGCCGGCGGCCTCAACTCCGCGGGTCTCGCGGAGCGGATCCGCGAGGTCGCCCGCGGGCTGGGGCTCGACCCGCAGGTCGCCCACGTCGAGGGCGACGACGTCCGCGGACTCGCCGAGGTCGGGATCGGCGAGGGCGCCCTCACCGCGAACGCCTACCTCGGCGGCTTCGGCATCGCGGCCGCGCTCTCGGCGGGCGCCGACGTGGTCGTCACCGGACGCGTCACCGACGCCTCGCTGGTGGTGGGGCCGGCGGTCGCGCACCACGGCTGGACACCCAAGTCGTACGACGAGCTCGCCGGCGCCGTCGTCGCCGGGCACGTCCTCGAGTGCGGCACCCAGGCGACCGGCGGCAACTTCTCGGGCTTCCGGTCCCTCCCGGACCACACCAGACCGCTCGGCTTCCCCCTCGCCGAGATCGCCGCGGACGGGTCGAGCGTGATCACCAAGCACGCCGGCACCGGCGGGGCGGTCACGATCGACACCGTCACCGCGCAGCTGCTGTACGAGATCCAGACGACCCGTTACCTCAACCCGGACGTCACCACGCACCTCGACTCGGTGCGGCTGCGCGAGGTCGGGCCGGACCGGGTCGAGATCAGCGGGGTGCGCGGCGAGGCGCCGCCCGAGCGGCTCAAGGTCTGCGTGAACGAGCTGGGCGGCTTCCGCAACACCGTGGAGTTCGTGCTGACCGGCCTCGACATCGAGGCCAAGGCCGACTGGGTGCGCGAGCAGCTCAGCCCGTCCCTGACCGCCGCCGACGTGACCTGGACGCTCGGCGCCCTGCCCGCGCCGGACGCGGACACCGAGGAGGGCGCGTCCTGCCTCCTGCGCTGCACGGTGCGCGACGCCGCGCCCGACCCGGTCGGCCGGGCCTTCACCGGCCCGGCCGTCGAGCTCGCGCTGGCGTCGTACCCCGGCTTCACGATGACCGGCCCGCCGGCGCAGCCAGCGCCGTACGGCGTCTACCGGCCCGCGTACGTCGACCGGTCGGCCGTCACGCACACGGTCGTGCACGCCGACGGCCGGCGCGAGGTGATCGCCGACCCGACGGAGTTCGCCGCCGTGGACGACGCCGAGGGCCGGCGGCCCTCGCCGTACCCGGCGCCCACGGACTCCCTCACCCGCCGGATGCCGCTGGGCACGTTCGTGCACGCGCGATCGGGTGACAAGGGCGGCGACGCGAACCTCGGCCTCTGGGTGGCGCACGACGGCTCGGACAAGTACGCCGACCGCGTGACCTGGCTGCAGAAGCTCGTCACCCCGCGCAAGGTGCGCGAGCTGGTGCCCGAGGCGGCCGACCTGGACGTCGAGGTCTACCTGCTGCCGAACCTGGGTGCGGTGAACGTGCTGGTCCGCGGGCTGCTCGGCGACGGCGTCGCCGCGTCGACGCGGTTCGACCCGCAGGCCAAGGGGCTCGGCGAGTGGGTCCGCTCGCGGATGGTGCACGTCCAGGAGGACCTGGCATGAACCTGCGCGAGGTCGCCGCGGAGTTCACCCGCCGCGAGGTCGTCGACCACCTCCAGGAGTGGGAGGACGCCGGGTCCGTCCCGCGCGAGCTGCACGCCGCTGCCGCGAAGCAGGGCCTCCTCGGCGTCTCGTTCCCGGAGTCGGTCGGTGGCGAGGGCGGCGACCTGCTCGACACGGTCGACCTCCAGGAGGGGATGTTCGAGGCCGGTGCCAGCAGCGGGCTGATGGCCGCGCTGTTCACCGGCGGCATCGCCCTCCCGCACATCGCCGCATCCGGCAACGCCGACCTCGTCGACCGGTTCGTCCGCCCGGCGCTGGCCGGCGAGAGGATCGGCGCGCTCGCGATCACCGAGCCCGGCGGCGGCTCCGACGTGGGCGGCATCCGCACCACCGCCGTACGCGACGGTGACGAGTACGTCGTCAACGGGTCCAAGACGTTCATCACCAGCGGCGTGCGCGCCGACTTCGTGACGACCGCCGTGCGGACCGGTGGTCCGGGGGCGGGGGGCGTCAGCCTCCTCGTCGTCGAGAAGGGCACGTCCGGCTTCACCGTGGACCGCTCGCTGCAGAAGATGGGCTGGCACTGCTCCGACACCGCCGAGCTGTCGTACGTCGACGCGCGGGTGCCGGTCACGAACCTGGTCGGCGAGGAGGACACCGGGTTCCTCCAGATCGCCGAGCAGTTCGTCGTCGAGCGGCTCGCGCTGGCGGTGCACGCCTACGGCATCGCCGGACGCTCGCTCGAGCTCACGGCGACCTACTGCCGCGACCGGGAGACCTTCGGCAAGCCGTTGCTCAGCCGGCAGGTGGTGCGGCACCGGCTCGTGGAGATGCGGAGGCAGGTCGAGGTCGCGCGCACCTACACGCGCGAGGTCGCCCGCCGCCACGTCGCGGGAGAGAACGTGGTCGCCGAGGCCTGCCTGGCGAAGCAGACCGCGGTCGACTGCGCGACCTACGTCTGTGACCAGGCCGTCCAGCTGCACGGCGGGACGGGATACATGCACGGGACCGAGGTGGAGCGGCACTACCGCGACGCCCGGATCCTGCCGATCGGAGGAGGGGCCAGCGACGTGCTGACCGATCTCGCAGCCAAGCTGCTGGGCTACGCATGATCACCCCACGAAATCGCGGGATTCCCCCGCTTCGCTCCTCCATCCCACGATTCCGAGGGGACCCCGAATGACCGCATCGATGAGGGGAGAGGTGACGCTCCGGATGGACGCCCCGCCCGAGAAGGTGTGGGCGCTGGTCAGCGACGTCACCCGGATCGGCGAGTTCTCGCCGGAGACCTTCGAGGCGGAGTGGACCCGTGGCTCGACCGGGCCCGAGGAGGGCGCGTACTTCAAGGGCCACGTGAAGCGCAACGGCGTCGGGCCGACCTACTGGACTCCCTGCAAGGTCACGGCGTGCGTGCCGAACGAGCTGTTCGAGTTCTCCGTCGGCACCGACGACGTGACGGTCAACAACTGGGGCTACCGGATCGAGCCGGACGGCGACGGCGCGCTGGTGACCGAGTACTACCGGCTGGAGCCCGTCTTCTACCTGCGTGCCTACTGGCTGGTGATGGGCAGGCTCCGCGGCCGCACCAACGAGAAGGGCATGCGCACGACCCTCGAGCGGATGAAGGCGGTGGTCGAGCAATGAGCGACAACCGGACCGCGATGCTCGAGAAGATCGCCGACCTCGACGCCGAGCACGCCAGGGCCGTCGAGGGCGGGGGACAGAAGTACGTCGACCGCCACCACGCGCGGGGCAAGCTGCTGCCCCGCGAGCGGATCGAGCTGCTCGTCGACGAGGGCTCGGCGTTCCTCGAGCTGTCGCCGCTGGCCGGGTGGGGCTCCGACTTCGCGGTGGGTGCGTCGGTGGTGACGGGCATCGGCGTCGTGGAGGGCGTCGAGTGCATGATCACCGCGAACGACCCGACCGTGAAGGGCGGCGCCTCGAACCCGTGGACGGTCAAGAAGATCTTCCGGGCCTCGCAGATCGCCGAGGAGAACGGGCTGCCCTCGGTCGCCCTGGTCGAGTCGGGAGGCGCGGACCTGCCCACGCAGAAGGAGATCTTCATCCCGGGCGGCAAGCTCTTCCGCGACATCACCCGCTCCAGCGCGCGCAAGGAGCCGACCATCGCGCTGGTGTTCGGCAACTCGACCGCCGGCGGTGCCTACGTGCCCGGCATGTCCGACTACACCGTGATGGTCCGCGACCAGGCCAAGGTGTTCCTCGGCGGCCCGCCGCTGGTGAAGATGGCCACCGGCGAGGAGTCCGACGACGAGTCCCTGGGCGGCGCCGAGATGCACGCCCGGACCAGCGGCCTGGCCGACTACCTCGCCGAGGACGAGCTCGACGCGATCCGGATCGGCCGGCGCATCGTGGCGCGGCTGAACCGGCGCAAGGCGACGGCGCCGCCCGCCGCCTGGGCCGAGCCGGACGAGGACCCGGAGGGACTGCTCGACCTGATCCCGACCGACCTCAAGGAGCCGTTCGACCCGCGCGAGGTGATCCGCCGGATCTGTGACGGCGTCTCCGCCCCGGGATCCGGGGGAGCGAACGGCGCGGTCTTCGACGAGTTCAAGCCGCTCTACGGCACCTCCCTGGTCACCGGCTGGGCCAAGCTGCACGGCCGCCCGATCGGGATCCTCGCCAACGCGCAGGGTGTGCTGTTCTCCGAGGAGGCGCAGAAGGCCACCCAGTTCATCCAGCTCGCGAACCAGGTCGACACCCCGCTGCTCTTCCTGCACAACACCACCGGCTACATGGTCGGCAAGGAGTACGAGCAGGGCGGCATCATCAAGCACGGCGCGATGATGATCAACGCGGTCAGCAACTCGAGGGTCCCGCACCTGTCGGTGATCATGGGCGCGTCGTACGGCGCCGGCAACTACGGCATGAACGGCCGCGCCTTCGACCCGCGGTTCCTCTTCACCTGGCCGTCCGCGAAGTCCGCCGTGATGGGCCCGGCCCAGCTCGCCGGCGTGCTCGAGATCGTGGCCCAGCAATCCGCCGAGGCGAAGGGGCAGGTGTTCGACGCCGAGGGCTTCAAGGGCGTGAAGGAGATCGTCGAGGCCCAGATCGAGGAGCAGTCGATGCCCTACTTCCTGTCCGGGATGCTGTACGACGACGGCGTCATCGACCCGCGCGACACCCGAACCGTCCTCGGCATCTGCCTGTCGGTCATCGAGAACAAGCCGGTCGTCGGCGCCGACCGGTTCGGGGTGTTCCGCCCGTGATCAAGCGAGCAGCGGCGTGCGAGGAACGAGCACGGCGCGTGGGCGAGACGAGGTCGAGCAAGCCCCGCGACCGAGGAACGAGGTCGCGAGGGGCGCGTCGAGACCCAGTGAGGTGCGCAGGATGATCACCCGACTTCTGGTGGCGAACCGGGCCGAGATCGCCTCGCGGGTCTTCCGCACCTGCCGCAAGCTCGGCATCGAGACGGTCGCGATCCACTCGGACGCCGACGCCGGCCTGCCCTACGTGCGCGAGGCGGACACCGCCGTACGCCTGCCCGGCAACGCACCGGCCGAGACCTACCTGCGCATCGACCTGGTGCTCGACGCCGCCCGGTGCTCCGGTGCCGACGCGATCCACCCCGGCTACGGCTTCCTGTCCGAGAACGCCGACTTCGCCCGGGCCGTGGTCGACGCGGGGCTGACGTGGGTCGGGCCCGCGCCCGAGTCGATCGAGGCGATGGGCTCCAAGATCCGCGCCAAGGAGATCATGAAGGCCGCCGGCGTGCCGGTGCTCCAGGCGCCGGACGAGCCGACCGAGGCCGACCTGCCGCTGCTCGTGAAGGCGTCCGCCGGAGGCGGCGGCCGCGGCATGCGCGTCGTCCGACGCCTCGAGGACCTCCCCGGCGAGATCGAGAAGGCCGAGTCGGAGGCGGCCTCCGCCTTCGGTGACGGCACCGTCTTCGTCGAGCCGTACGTCGAGCACGGCCGGCACGTCGAGGTGCAGGTCGTCGGCACCAGCGTCTACGGCGAGCGCGACTGCTCGCTCCAGCGGCGGCACCAGAAGGTCGTCGAGGAGGCACCCGCGCCGAACCTCCCGGACGAGACGCGGTCCGCGCTGCACGACGCCGCCCGCAAGGCCGCCGAGGCCGTCGACTACCGGGGCGCCGGCACGGTCGAGTTCCTCTACGACCCGGCGACCGAGCGGTTCTTCTTCCTGGAGATGAACACCCGGCTCCAGGTCGAGCACCCGGTCACCGAGCTCGTGCACGACGTCGACCTCGTCGAGCTGCAGATCATCTCGGCGGAGTCGGACTGGTACATGGGGTGGACGGACCCGCCGCGGGGCCACGCCATCGAGGTGCGGCTCTACGCCGAGGACCCCGCTGCCGGCTACCAGCCGCAGAGCGGCGTGCTCACGACGTTCGAGATCCCGGTGGAGGACGGCGTCCGCGTGGACGCCGGCTTCGAGTCCGGCAGCGAGGTGTCGACGCACTACGACGCCATGCTCGCCAAGGTGATCGCGCACGCGCCGAGCCGGGAGCAGGCGGCCCGCAAGCTCGCCGGCGTCCTGTCCCGGGCGCGGATCCACGGACTGGTCACCAACCGCGACCAGCTCGTCGCGATCCTGCGCGACCCGCGGTTCCTCTCCGGTCAGGTGTCGACCGACTTCCTGGATCGGATGCCCGACAACGACCCGGAGACACGCCCCGGGCACACGACCCGCTCGGCGGTCGCCGCGGCGATCGCGCTGGCGGAGCGGGCGAAGGAGGTGCGGACCGTCCAGCGTGGCATCCCGGTCGCCTGGCGCAACGTGGTGTCCCAGCCGCAGCGGACGGTCTTCGAGGAGGCCACGGTCGAGTGGCTCGGTGCCTACGCCGTCGACGGCCACGAGGTCATCGACGCCGGTCCCGGCAGCGTCACGCTCGAGACCGACGGCGTGCGCACGACCTACCGGATCAGTGTCGACGGAGCAGCTGTCGACGTCGACGGCCCGCACGGGCACGTCCGGCTGACCCGGGTGCCGAGGTTCGTCGACCCGGCCGAGCAGGTCGCGAGCGGCAGCCTGCTCGCCCCGATGCCCGGCACCGTCGTCAGCGTCGCGGTCGAGGCGGGCCAGCAGGTCGAGGCGGGCCAGCAGGTGCTGGTGCTCGAGGCGATGAAGATGCAGCACCCGGTGACCGCGCCGCACGCCGGCGTCCTCGCCCAGATCGACGTCAAGGTCGGCACGCAGGTCGCGGCCGGCGAGGTTCTCGCAGTGGTGGAGGAAGCAGAGTGAGCACGTTCAGCGAGTCCGAGGAGCGCCAGGAGCTGCGCAAGGCCGTCGCCCGGCTGGCCGGCAAGTACGGCCGCGAGTGGTTCACCGCGAAGGCGCGCAGCGGCGAGAAGACCACCGAGCTCTGGCTGGAGATCGGGAAGAACGGCTACCTCGGCATCAACATCCCCGAGGAGTACGGCGGCGGTGGCGGCGGCATCGGCGACATCGCGGCCGTCTGCGAGGAGCTGTCCGCGCAGGGCTGCCCGCTGCTGCTCATGGTCGTGAGCCCCGCGATCTGCGGCACCATCATCAGCCGCTACGGCACCGAGGAGCAGAAGCAGCGCTGGCTGCCCGGCATCTGCGACGGCACCTCGACGATGGCGTTCGCCATCACCGAGCCGGATGCCGGCACCAACACGCACAACATCACGACGACCGCCCGCAAGGACGGCGACGAGTGGGTGCTGAACGGCCGCAAGATCTACATCTCCGGCGTGGACGAGGCCGACAACGTGCTCGTCGTCGCGCGCGCCGAGGACGCCAGGACCGGCAAGGTGAAGCCGGTGCTCTTCGTGGTGCCGACCGACGCCCCGGGCCTGGAGTACCGGGCGATCCCCATGGAGATCGTCAGCCCGGAGCTGCAGTTCCAGGTGTTCATCGACGACGTCCGGCTGCCGGCCGACGCGATCGTGGGCGACGAGAACGGTGGGCTGGTCCAGCTGTTCGCCGGGCTCAACCCGGAGCGGATCATGGCGGCGTCGTTCTCCACCGGACTCGCGCGCTACGCCCTCGACAAGGCGGCGTCCTACGCCCGCGAGCGCACGGTGTTCAAGGACCCGATCGGCTCCCACCAGGCGATCGCGCACCCGCTCGCCCAGTGCCACATCGAGACCGAGATGGCGCGGCTGATGACGCAGAAGGCCGCGGCGCTGTACGACGCCGGCGACGACATGGGCGCGGGCGAGGCCGCGAACATGGCCAAGTACGCCGCGGCCGAGGCCGCCTGCCACGCCGCCGACGCGGCCGTGCAGACCCACGGCGGCAACGGCATCACGCAGGAGTACGGCGTGGCGGGGCTGCTGGTGGCGACCCGGGCCGGCCGGATCGCGCCCGTCAGCCGGGAGATGATCCTCAATTTCGTGGCGATGCACTCCCTGGGACTGCCCAAGTCGTACTGAACGTGCCACAGTCAGGGGAGTGACCCACGACGACTGGACCGGGGGCGGCGCGACCGCTCTGGGGACCCACGCGCCCGCCACCCTCGCGTCCTACACGGTCCTGGTCTCGGTGCGGCCGTCCGGAGTGCACGACGAGATGCTGGAGGCGCCGGAGGTCGTGGCCTTCGCCGACCAGTTCGGCCGGGACGCGACCGCCATCGACGGTCGCGTGCGCGACGCCTTCGTCCGCGCGACCGCGGGCCACACCGCAGCCGTGGCCAACATGATCTGGATCGCCGACGTGGCGCCCCGCGTCCGGGTCGCGCTCGACGCCCTCTTCGGGCCCTCGGAGACGTGGCCGGGTCGGCGCCGCTACCCGGTCGCGGACACCGGCGACGCGATCTCGAGCTTCCTCGAGTCGATCTCGATGCAGGTCGACGCCCACCACGACGCGTCGAACGAGCGGCCGGACGCCGCGCGCGCAGCACTGGCCATCGCCGAAGCCATGATCCGGACCCCGGCCGCGATGCCCGACTCCGTCGTCGCGGCCGCGCACGAGCTGCTCACCCCCGCCGAGGCCGTTGAGGCCGTGCTCGACGGTGCGCGCCGTTCCGCCGGGAAGATCGAGACCGCCCTCGCCGCCTGACCCGGCGCCCGGCGCCGGTGCGCTCCCGACACTTGCCCATGATCGAACATGTGTTCGATCATGGGTCCCGTGATCCTGCACGCCGACCTCGACTCGTTCTACGCCTCGGTCGAGCAGCGCGACGACCCGCGGCTGCGCGGCCGGCCCGTGATCGTGGGCGGTGGTGTCGTGCTGGCCGCGAGCTACGAGGCCAAGGCGTACGGCGTCCGCTCCGCCATGGGCGGGCGCCAGGCGGCGCGGCTGTGCCCGGACGCGCTGGTCGTGCCGGCGCGCTTCTCGGCGTACGTCGAGGCCAGCAAGCAGGTCTTCGCGATCTTCGACGACACCACCCCGCTGGTAGAGGGCATCTCGATCGACGAGGCGTTCCTCGACGTCGGCGGGCTGCGCCGGCTGGTCGGTGAGCCCGAGGCCATCGCGGTCGACCTCCGGCGCCGGGTGCGCGAGGAGGTCGGGCTCCCGATCTCGGTCGGCATCGCGCGGACGAAGTACCTCGCCAAGGTGGCCAGCGCGGTCAGCAAGCCCGACGGCCTGCTCGCGGTGGCCCCGGACGGCGAGGAGGAGTTCCTGCACCCGCTGCCGGTCGAGCGGCTCTGGGGAGTCGGTGCGATCACCGCCGGGAAGCTGCACGCGGACGGGATCCGCACGATCGGCCAGCTCGCCCGGCGGGAGGAGGTCGAGCTGAGCGCGACGGTCGGCCGGGCCGCCAGCCGGCACCTGTGGGCACTGGCCAACCTGATGGACCCGCGCGCGGTCGAGGTCGGCCGCCGGCGGCGCTCGATCGGGTCGCAGTGCGCCATGGGGCGAGCCGGCAAGCCGAAGTCGCGCGAGGAGCTCGACGCGTTGCTCGCCGGCCTCGTCGACCGGGTCGCCCGGCGGCTGCGGGCCGGCGAGCGGATCGGTCAGACCTTCACGCTCCGGCTGCGCTTCGACGACTTCACCCGGGCCACCCGCTCCGCGACGCTGAAGTACTCCACGGCGACCACCGCCACCTGGCTCGAGACCGGCCGGCGGCTGCTCGCCGACAACTGGGCGCTCATCGAGGAGCGGGGGTGCACGCTGCTCGGCATCACGATCTCCGGCCTGGTCGACGGGCGGTCCCGGCAGCTGGAGCTGCCGCTGTTCCCGGACGTCGTGCACGAGAACGGCCTGGACGCGGCGCTGGACCGGGTTCGTGACCGGTTCGGCTCGGCGTCGGTCACCCGGGCGGCCCTGGTCGGCAGGCGCACCGGCCTCGAGATGCCGACGCTCCCCGATCCCGGGCCCCTACGCTGACCTCGTGCCGCCGTCGACCCTGCCGCCGTCGTACGGCGCCGTCCTCGGTGCGCGGCGTGCCCTCGACGTCGATCTCACGGACCCGCGGGTGGTGGCGTTCGCGGAGCAGTTCGCGGTCGACGTGTCGGTGATCGACGACGAGCTCCGGGGTGGCTTCCTGGCGGCGACCGGACCGGCGGCCTTCGTCGCCGTGCAGGCGATCTTCGTCGACGACTTCTGGCCGCGGGTGCCGGCGTTGCTCGGTCCCGTCGGCAGTCCGGTCGAGGACGGCGGTGAGCTGTGGCCGGCGCTGGAGGAGTTCATGCGCGAGGTGGCGCGGCTCGACGCGCTGGACCCGGTGACGACCGAGCTGGTCCGGCTCCGCGGCGCGCGCCAGCACGACTGCCGGGTCTGCCGGTCCCGGCGTTCCGTCGCGGCGATCGAGCAGGGCGCCGACGAGGCGACGTTCGAGGCCGTGGACTGGTACGCCGACAGCGACCTGCCGGTCCACGCCAAGGCAGCGCTCGCCCTGACGGACGCGGTGATCTGGACGCCGTACGCCGTCCCCGCGGACGTCGCCGCGGCCGCCCGGAGCCACCTGCCGGAGGACCAGGTCGTCGAGGTGGTGCTCGACGTGACCCGCAACGCCGCCAACAAGATCGCGGTCGCCCTGGGCGCCGACGCGCCCACGGTGACCGACGGCGTCGAGCTGTTCACGACCGACCGGGGCGGCAACCTGACCGTTCTGGGACCGCGACCTCGGTAGCGTGGCGGGGTGGGACGGGTCATCGACGGCGCCGATCGCGCCCAGCGGCGCTGGTCCGTGCTCGGATACCCGCTCGCGGTCATCTACAAGTACTTCGACGACCAGGGCAACTACCTGGCCTCGATCATCACCTACTACGCCTTCATCGCGATCTTCCCGCTACTGCTCCTCGGCTCCTCGATCCTCGGCTTCCTCCTCCAGGGCAACCCCGACCTCCAGGGGGACCTGATCGACTCGGCGCTCGCGCAGTTCCCGGTCATCGGCGACCAGCTCGGCCGTCCCGAGGGGCTGACGGGCTCGAGCACCGCGATCATCGTCGGCGGCCTGGTGGCGCTGTACGGCGCGCTCGGCCTCGGCCAGGCGCTGCAGAACGCGCTCAACGTGGCGTGGTCCGTTCCGCGCAACAGCCGGCCGAACCCGATCCTGCTGCGGCTCAAGAGCCTGTTCCTGCTGCTGACCGCGGGCATCGCCGTCCTGACGATCTCGGTGCTGTCGACGCTCGCGGCGAACACCGAGGTCCTCGGCGAGACGGTCTCGTCGTACCGGTGGCCGATCACGGTCCTCACGGTCCTGGTGAACACGGTCGTGCTCACGGCCCTGTTCCGCGTCGGCGCCGCCCGCAGCCATAGCATCTGGACCGGCTCGGTGCCCGGCGCGGTGACCGCGTCGCTGGGGTGGATCGGGCTCCAGACCATCGGCACGGCCTACGTCACCAACGTCCTCACCGAGACCAGCGCGATGAACCAGACCTTCGGCCTGGTCCTCGGCCTGATGGGGCTCCTCTGGCTCACCGCGGTCATCGGCGTCCTGGGCATCGAGGTCAACGTGGTGCTCGAGCGACGGCTGTGGCCACGAGCCCTCCTGACGCCGTTCACCGACCGGGTCGACCTCACCGACGCCGACCGGCGCGCGTACGTCGGCTACGCGAGAGCCCAGCGTCACAAGGGATTCGAGACCGTCGAGGTGCGGTTCGCCGAGCAGCGGATCACGATGCGCGAAGAGGAGGACGACGGCGCCGACCACGTGTCGTGACAGACGCGGTCGGATCGGCGAGGCTGGGGCCATGGCCCGCCTGCTGTCGGTCAACGTCGGGATGCCGAAGGACGTGTCCTGGCGCGGACGGACCGTGCACACGGGGGTGTGGAAGAGCCCGGTGCGGGGTCCCCGGCTGGTACGACGCCTCAACATCGACGGCGACGGCCAGGGCGACCTGGCGGGACACGGCGGGGAGCAGCGCGCCGTGCTCGTCTACCAGGTCGAGTCCTACCGGTACTGGGCGGAGGTCCTCCAGCGCGAGGACCTCGAGCCCGGCGCCTTCGGCGAGAACTTCACGGTCGAGGGTCTCGCCGACGAGGAGGTCTGCATCGGTGACCGCTACCGGATCGGCGAGGCCGAGCTCGAGGTCAGCCAGCCACGCGTGACCTGCTTCCGGGTGGGGATGCGGCTGGGCGAGCCACGACTGCCGTCGCTGCTGGTCGCGCACCACCGTCCCGGCTTCTACCTCCGGGTGCTGACCGAGGGCCACGTGCGTGCTGGGGACCCGATCGAGCGGACCCGCCGAGGCCCGCACGAGCTCAGCGTGGCCGCCGCGGACGCGCTCCTCTACCTGCCGGGACACGACCCGGAGCGGCTGGCGGACGCGCTCGACATCCCGGCCCTGAGCCCGGGCTGGCAGGGGTCGTTCCGGAGCATGCTGGAGAGCGGCGGGACCGGCCAGCCGGCCGGCGTCGCCGTCGCCCCGCCACCGGCCTGGCCGGGCTTCCGGACCCTCACGGTCACCGACGTCGTCGCGGAGACCTCGTCGGTGACGTCGTACCGACTGGCCTCGGACGACCCGCTGCCGCCGTACCGTCCCGGCCAGTTCCTGACCCTCCGCGTCCCCGGCTCGGGCGACCCGGTCCCGGTGCGGACCTACTCGCTGTCGGGAGGTCCCGACGGCGAGTACCGGATCAGCGTGAAGCGCGAGACGCAGGGCCGGGTGAGCTCCTACCTGCAGGCCCACCTGCGGCCGGGGGACACCGTGGAGGTGGCGGCGCCGCGCGGGGACTTCGTGCTGGACGACGACGGTGCGCCGGTCCTCCTCGTCTCGGCGGGCATCGGCCTGACTCCCGTGCTGGCGATGCTGCACCGGCTGGCGAGCGAGGACAGCACCCGCGAGGTGTGGTGGGTCCACACGACCCACGATGCCGACAGCCACGCGTTCGCCGGCGAGGTGACGGGGCTGCTCGGGCGGCTTCCGGCGTCGCACTCGGTCGTGTACTACACGACCCCGGCGCAACCGCCCGCGGCCGGCTGCGGCGTACGGACGGGACGCCTGACCGCGGAGGCCGTCGCCGCGCTCGGCGTCCCGGCGACGGCGAGCGCGTACGTGTGTGGCCCCGACTCCTTCATGGCCGACGTCGGTGCGGCGCTCGCGGCCGCCGGCCTGGACCCGACCCGGATCCACACCGAGCGGTTCGGGTCCCGGTCCCCGATCAACCCCGGCGTGGTCGGTGCCCCGACCCCGCCGCCGCACCAGCCACCGGGACCGCCGGGCACCGGGCCGGCCGTGACCTTCGGGCGGTCGGGGATCACAGCCGCCTGGGCCGACGGCTACGGCTCCGTGCTGGAGCTCGCGGAGGCGTGCGACGTCCCGACCCAGTGGTCGTGCCGGACCGGTGTGTGCCACACGTGCGTGACCGCGGTGCTGTCCGGTTCGGTGGCGTATGCGACCCCGCCGCTCGAGGCGCCCGGCGCGGACGAGGTGCTGATCTGCTCCGCGACCCCGGCCGGGGACCTCGTCGTCGATCTCTGACCGGCCGCTACGCGTTGTAGTGCACGAGCCTCGGCCAGGCCGCGCGCCAGCCGCCGACCGGGCCGTCGCAGACCCAGACGCCCGCGCCGACCTCCTCGTTGTCGGTGCTCGTGTCGTTGCGCAGCCGGTCCCGGAGCTCGCAGCCCCGGAAGTCGTCGGGCGGGGTCTCGAGGACGAGCACGACGGGCGAGGCGTCCTCGGGTGGCGGCCCCCAGTTGCGGTAGCCGTTGTGGCCGCTGTACGCCGGCAGCCCGACGTCGTACCAGCTCATCGCCCCGGCCTCGCCGTAGTTGGTCGTGAAGACGACGGCGTGCTCGCGCTCCTCGGGGGAGAGCGAGTCGACGACGGCGCGGACCTGGTCGGCGTACCCCGGCCAGCCGATGGTGTCGCCCTGGACGTCGCTGACGTCGGCCCAGAACGAGCCGGAGAACGTCGAGGTCGGCAGCACCGGGACGACCGCCGGGTACGCCACGGCCGACGTCGCGACGAGGACGGCCCCGACCCCGACGACGCGGCGGGAGGGTCGGCTCGCCGCGAGGTGGGTGCAGCCGGCCGCGATCAGCGGCGGCACCAGGCCGCCGAGGTAGTACCCCTTGCCGCCGGTGACCAGGTAGACGAGCAGCACGACCAGGAACGCCCAGGCGACCGGCCGGGCGCGCTCCCAGTCCGGACGGCGCAGGAGCTGCACGAGGCCCGCGATCCAGACGACCCCGATCACGGGGCTGTACATGACGAATGCCTCGAGGACCAGGGTGATCCGCCCGCCGACCCCGCCGTACTCGTCGGCGATGTCGGCGGACAGGGCGAAGACCGGCCAACCGTGCTGTGCCTGCCAGACGAGGTTCGGCACCCACATCGCCAGCGCGACGAGTCCGCCCAGCCACGGCCATCGGGTCCGGAGCATCGGCCGGGTCCCGGGCGTGAGTGCGACGCCGACCAGGAGGCCGAGCAGGAGGAACGCCACCGAGTGCTTGTTGTTGAGGCCGAGCCCGGCGAGCACACCGGCCACGAGCCAGAGACGTGGCCGGTCGTCGATCAGCGACTGGGCCACGACGACCAGGACGGCGGTGAGGAACAGCAGGTCGAAGGTCGAGGTCTCGAGCAGGTGCCCGAGCCCGGGCACGAGCGCCGAGAACGCGACGGCCACCGCGGTCAGCACCTGGCCGGCTCGCGCGGCACCGAGCAGCCGCGCCGCCTGTGCCGAGAGCAGCACGACGCCCGCCACCGCCAGCACGGCGGGCAGCCGCAGCACCAGCAGGTGCGACGGTGCGAGGGAGTCCATCAACGCCGCGACGAGCGGGGTGAACGACGGCTGGTCCGGGTAGCCCCACGCCGGGTGGTGCCCGGCGACGACGAAGTAGAGCTCGTCCCGGTGCGGGCCGTAGAACGGCGAGAGCGCGACCAGGGCCAGCGCCTGGATCGCGACCACGACGCCGACCTCCCGGACGGCGTACGGGTGGCGGGTCACGCGATCAGTCTGGCCCGCAACGCGTCGAGCAGGGACTGGTCCAGACCGAGACCGTCCCGCAAGTAGCCCTCGACGGAGCCGTAGTCGGCCTCGATCGCGTCGTACGCCGCCTGGAGGTAGCCCGGCTCCACGATCATCGTCGGCTCGTACACCGCGACCTTGTCCGGGCCGAGGTGCTCGGCGATCAGCGCGAGATACTTCTCCCGGGTCGCCGACGACACCTCGTTAGTGAGCAGGTAGTCCGCGAGGATCGTGCCGCGGTCGACCCCGGCGATCTCCAGCAGCAGTACGGCGGCCCAGCCGGTGCGGTCCTTCCCGGCGGTGCAGTGGAAGAGCTGGGGCAGCTCCCCGGTCGCGAGCGCGGTCAGCAGGCGGGCGTACGACGCCCGCGCCCCCGCCGAGCGGACGAACGCGTCGTACACCTCGCGCATGACGCGTTCCGCGGCGGCGGTGTCGTGGAGTCCGTCCACCATCGCCATCGGGATGCCGGCGACCTCGACGTGGTGCCAGGCGGCGCCCGGCACCACGACGTCCGGGTGCGCCTCGACCTCCGGCGTGCTGCGCAGGTCGTGGATGGCGGCGATGCCGAGGTCCGCGAGGGCCGTCGCGTCGGCGTCGGTCAGCTGGAGCTCGTTCGACCGGTAGAAGACCCCGCGGCGGACGCGCCCGCCGTCCCGGGTCGGGTGGCCGGACCCGGTGCCCGCGACGTCGCGGAAGTTGTCCGCGGAGGCGAGCCGCAGGAGCTCGGCGGGCGCATCGGTCACCCGCGCAGGATAGGGGCGGCCCGGGAACGGGCGGTGAACGGTCCCGACCCCAGCGGCGCCATGGCCCGGTCAGGCGATGGCTTCCGGGGGGTGGCCCACCTAGCGTGGCGAGGCCGGGGGGCACAGGGGACTCGAGGGGAGACACATCATGCTGCGCAGGATCGGCGCGACGTTCGCCGTACTACTCATGACCGCCGGGGTGGGGCTCGTCGTCACCGCTCCGGCGGACGCGGCGCACGCCGGGCTCGAGGCCCGGTCCGTGCTGCCGTACCACGGCCACTACCTCGGCCGCGACGGCCACGACCGGTCCGTGCGCTTCTACTTCGACGGGCACTCGCTCTCGAACGTCACGGTGAACGGCCACCTGATCGTGAGCAGCGCGCCGGTCAGTGGCGCCACCGTCCACCACAGGTGCGACTCGCACACCCGCAAGTGCGTGCGCGGCCACTGGGCGTCGGACACCGAGTTCTTCGGGATCTGGAACGACCCGAACCAGGGCCACGAGTCCCACTTCACCGCCTACGTGTACGCCCACTGATGCGCGCGCCGAGCATCCCGCGCCGGATCGGCGCACTCACCATCGCACTCACCGCCGTCGTCGCCTGCCTGATCGGCTCCACCGCCGACGCCCACGGCGGCAAGCACGCCGCGGCCGCCGGCTCGCCGGCCCACGAGCGCAGCACGATCCCGAAGCGGGGCGACTACACCGGGGCCGACCACCAGAACCTCCCGGTGACCCTGAAGTTCGACGGCACGGAGGTGAAGAGCTTCTACGTCGGGCAGCTGAGCTTCGGCAACGCGCACGTCGGCGGCAACGACTTCTGGGACGAGCGGTGCAACAACGGGGTCTGCTTCTCCGGCCGGTGGGTCAGCCCCACCGACGTGGTGGGGAAGTGGCGGCGCGGCGGGGACCGCACCTACCACGTGTGGAGCGCTCGCACCCCGTCCGGACCGAGCTACTTCCAGGGCACCTGGCGCGGCTTCGACCACCACGGGAACAACATGCACCTGAGGTGGAACGGCACCCACGTCTCCGGGTTCACGGTGAACGGGTTCGGTGACTTCCCGAGCACCACCGTGGACAACACCGGCCACTGGAACGAGGTCTGCTCGCGCGACTGGTGCTACAAGGGACACTTCATCAGCGACGACGAGGTCGTCGGGGAGTGGCGGACGCCCGGCAGCACTTGGTACGCGTGGGAGGTCTATCCCTCCTCGTAGCACTCACCGCAGCGGCACGAACCGGTAGTAGCCGTGCCGGCTGACGACCGGTTGCCCGTCATCGTTCTCGACCAGCAGCATCTCGCCGTTCACCGGGATCACCATCCGGCCCGACGGTCCGAGCTGGTCGACGAGGGTGGCGGGCAGCTCCCGTGCCCCGGCCGAGACCAGGATCCGGTCGTACGGCGCGCCGGCCGGGTCGCCGAGCACGTCCGGGTCCGCCGCCTCGATCCGCGCCCGCGGCCAGGTGCCGCGGGCGAGGTTCCCACGGCCGAACTCCACCAGCTCCGGCTCGAGCTCGAGGCCGAGCACCTCGCCCTCCGGTCCGGTCAGGTGCGCGAGCAGGGCGGTCGTCCACCCGGAGCCGGAGCCGACGTCGAGCACCCGGTCGCCCGGCCGCACCTCGAGCAGGCGCAGCATGTTCTCGACCGTGCGCGGCTGCGAGCTCGTCTGGCCGTGGCCGATGTCGATCGGGCCGTCGTACGCCGCCCGCCCGCGTTGCGACCGCGGGAGGAACCACGCCCGCGGGACCGCCGCGAACGCCTCGCCGACCCGATCGGCGTCCATGCCCGCGAGTCAACCACGCGATTCTCCTGACGTCGGGAGCGGAGGGGGTCCAGACTGCCGCCGTGATCAAGATCGAGGGTCTTTTCGGGGTGGTGGCGTTCGCGCTCTGGGTCTTCTGCCTGGTCGACGCGATCGGCAGCCCGGCGGACCGGGTCCGCAACCTGCCCAAGGCGGCCTGGATCATCATCGTCCTGTTGTTCCCGTTCGTGGGCTCGATCGCCTGGCTGGTCGCCGGCCGCCCCGACGACGGCGCCGCGCGCCGGTCGGCGTACGAGCGCCAGCAGCCGTCGTTCCCCGAGTACGACCGCCCCGGCCGTGCCGCCGCCGTCGACCCGGAGAAGGACGAGGAGTTCCTCCGCCAGGTGCGCGAGCGCGCGGAGGCCCAGCGCAAGGCGTACGACGAGCAGCGGAAGCGCGAGCAGGGCGACGGGGAGACGGGTGACCGCACGGAGCCGTGAGTCTCGTTGGCATGTCCGCGGGTTTGCGGCTGGTCGGTGGTGGCGGCCGCTAGGCAGCGAGCGGGGATGGCGGGTGGGTGGTTGCGGTTGCCTCCCGGCTCTGGAGGTCGGCCGGATCCACCGCGGCGAAGAAGCGCGCGAAGATCGGGTTCGACCACGTCCACTAACTCATCGACGACCACCTCCGGCTGGCCTACTCCGAGGTCCTGCCGGACGAGGAGGCGCGACCTGCGCCGGCTTCCTGGTCCGCGCCGCGGCGTACTTCGCTACCCGCGGCATCACCCGCATCGAACGGGTGAGGACCGACAACCACTTCAGCTACCAGCTCTCCGCGAGCCGACTGTCATGAACCTGTCTGCCGGGTACAGCTGGACCGCCGGGGCGCTTTTCGCGGGAACGGACACGACTGAGGCCCCGCCGGCCGTGGTCGGCGGGGTGGGGGTCAGCCGGTATGTCGGTGGCCGAGGGGGCTGGTCCAGATGAACCCGGTGCCGGGGGCGTGGTGGTAGGTCCAGTCGGTGAAGGTCTTGAGCCGGTGGTGTCCTCGGCACAGGGGTGCGAGGTTCGAGGTGGTGGTCGCGCCGAGCGGCCATTCGATGGTGTGGTCGGTGTCGGCGTGCTGGCCTTGGCGCCAGGAAGGCCGGTGGCAGAACGGGAACGGGCACTCGGGGTGCCGGAGCCGGACCTGTTCCTTCATCACCGGGGTGGCCTGGTAGGTCTCGGTGGCCAGCTCCTCGTTGAGGTCGATGACCGGCCGCACGGTCACCTTCGTGCCGGCCTGCTGGCACCAGTGCTGGAGGTGTTCGGGGGTGATCACCGAGCGGGTGTTGTCCAGGTCGACCATGGTCTGGCCGGGGCGGGTGTGGGCGTAGATCACCACCTCCCGCCGCGGCTGCCCGGCCGGTGGGTCGCCGAGGAGGCCGGCCGCGATCGCGCGGCGCACCTCGAGGGGCAGCGCGGGGTCCAGGGTGTCGGCCTTCGCCGCGACCACGGCGTCCAGGGCGACCGCGTCGGCGACGTCGAGCATCCCGGAGATCGGCACCAGGCCCTCGGCGGTCATGTACTTCAGGTGCACCTTGAAGTGCCGCTGCTCGGCCGCGGCCAGGCGGCGGCGCTCGGTCTCGGCGGGGTCGTGCTCGGCGCGGGCCTTCTCGACCTGCCGGTCGAGCTCGGCGAACGTGCACTTGTGGGCCACGAAGTACAGCGCCCGGTCCACGAACCCCGCTCCCGCGGGAGGGAGGGAGTGGGTGGCCCGGGCGATCTTGCGGGCCTTCCACACCGGCAGCCGGCCGTCCAGGACGCGGTGCCAGATCCGCGGTAGCCGGTGCGCGAGCTCGACCGCGTCGCCGAGGTAGTCCCGGCCGGCGTCGGTGGACAGCCCGACCGCGAGCGCGAACTCCGCGACCGCGCCCTCGTCGATCGTGGGCGCCCCCGCCCCGGCGATCTGCAGGTCCCGCATCGACCAGTCCACGCCCTCCGCGGACTCGTCGTCGACCTCGTCGCCGGGGTGCAGCTCGACCCACTGGACCGCGAGCTGGAGCTTGCGGATCGCGGCGGCGTTCTCGATCTGGTGCTGCTCGCGGGCAGCGTCGATCACCTGTGCTGCGCGGGTGATCGTGGTGGCTGCCATGACACCTACTCAAGCATCGACCACCGACACTGAGAGGCCTGAAAGGCCTTATTTCACAGGGGTCTGGGTAACGAACCGGTCACGGTTTTCGGCCTGTTTCCACAGTTGGTGGTGGCCGGCTGCCGGCAAAGCCGGGAGGCGACCGCCACCACCCAGCCGCCGTCCCCGCTCGCTGCCTGTCGGTCGTCACCACCGACCAGCCCGCAACCCACGGACATGCCGACGCGTCGCGGCCGGCAAGCCGGGAGGCGACCGCCACCACCCGCCCGCCGTCCCCGTTCGCTGCCATGTCGGTCGTCACCACCGATCAGCCCGCAACCCGCAGACATGCCGACGCGTCGCGGACCGCAAGCCGGGAGGCGACCGCAACCACCCACCCGCCGCCCCCTAGCTGCTATGTCGGTCGCCACCAGCCGCGGACCGCAAGCCGGGGAACGACCGCCACCACCCACCCGCCGTCCCGGTCCGCTGCCATGTCGGTCGCCACCACCCACGGTCCGCAAGCCACAGGCCGGCGGCCGGCAACGTCCCTGCCGGGTACACCTAGCCCCGGCGCGCGCCCCGGCGCGGCGGGAGCGGCACGAACATCGAGGTGCGCGCGGCGTACGCCGGATAGCCCGCGCGCTTCATCATCGTCCTCTCCAGCAGCCGGGCGCCGGTGATCCACACCAGCCAGACGGTCATGGCGGCCGGCGAGAGGACAGTGACGGCCGCCGCCAGCCAGCCGGAGGCGACCCCGCCGACGAGCCAGATGCCCCACCAGACGCAGGCGTCGCCGAAGTAGTTGGGGTGCCGCGTCCAGGACCAGAGCCCGCGGTCCATCACCGGGCCGCGGTCCGGGTCGCGCTTGTACGCCGAGAGCTGGGCGTCGCCGACGGACTCGAACACCACGCCCACGACCCAGACGAGCAGCCCCAGCCAGACCGCCCACGTCCACGAGGTGGACGAGAGGGCCGCGGCCTGCAGCGGCAGCGAGACCAGCCAGACCGCCGCGCCCTGCACCAGGAAGACCCGGCGTACGGCGACGCCGACGCCGACCTCCGGAAGCGATCCGCCGAGCAGCTCGCGGTAGCGCGGGTCCTCACCGTGGCCGCGGGCACGGGTGAAGATGTGCGACGACAGGCGGCCGCCCCACACCGCGACCAGGCCGACCAGCAGCCACGACTGCCAGTCACCCGAGACGACCGCGCAGACGAGCGCGACCCCGACCAGGGCCAGTCCCCAGGCGACGTCGACGACCGACACGCGGCCGAGGCGTACGGCGGCCAGCGCGGTCAGCGTCATCACGACGAGCGCGACCGCGAGCGACAGGCCGGCCACGATCAGGAAGTCAGGCACGGGCACACTCCATCAGTCCTCCCGGGCGAGGGTCAGCTGCTGCACGTCGAGGTACCCGGACGCGAACCCGGCCCGCGAGTAGCAGAGGTAGAAGTGCCACATCCGCAGGAAGGTCTCGTCGAACCCGAGGGCGAGCACCTCGTCCCGGCGGGCGAGGAACGCCTCGTCCCACCGGCGCAGCGTCTCGGCGTAGTCGGCGCCGAACGCCAGCCGGTCCACGACCCGCAGCGTCGTCTCCCGGCAGGTGATCTCGTCGATCGCCCGGGCCGACGGCAGGAAGCCACCGGGGAAGACGTACTTGTTGATCCACGTGTAGCTGCCGCGCGTCGCCAGCATCCGGTGGTGCGGCATCAGGATCGCCTGCAGCCCGACGCGACCGCCGGGCGCCAGCACCCGGTCCAGCGTGCGGAAGTAGGTCGGCCAGTACTCGTACCCGACCGCCTCGACCATCTCGACCGAGAGGACGGCGTCGTACGACCCGGTCGCGTCGCGGTAGTCGCAGAGGTCGACCTGCACGCGGTCGGCGTACCCGGCAGCCGCGATCCGCTCGCGGGCCAGCGCCTGCTGCTCGACCGACAGCGTGAGGGAGCGGACCGTAGCTCCCCGGGCAGCGGCGCGGATCGCGAGCTCGCCCCACCCCGTGCCGATCTCGAGCACCCGGGCGCCGGGGCCGACGGCGGCCGCGTCGAGGAGCCGGTCGATCTTGCGGAGCTGCGCCTCGTGCAGGTCGGTGGTCCCGTCGAAGAGCGCCGAGGAGTACGTCAGCGACTCGTCGAGGAACAGCCGGAACAGGTCGTTGGAGAGGTCGTAGTGGTGGGCGATCAGCTCGCGGGTGTGGTCCTTCGTCGTGCGGTGGGCGCGCGGGGTCCCGGGCAGCACCAGTCGGCGCATCCGCTGCAGGGGCCGCGGGACCAGGTCCGCGACGTTCGACGCGAGGACGGTGAGGAACCCGGTCAGGTCCTCGGCGTCCCAGGCACCGGTCAGGTAGGACTCACCGAACCCGATGAGCCCGTCGCGGCCGAGCCGCGCGTACACCTCGTCGGGCCGGTGGAGGGTGATCGCGTAGGGCTCCAACGGCAGCCGGCTCATCGCCGAACGGAAGAGCCCGCGGGCAACGCGGGCCGAGACCGCGGTGCGTGCGCCGCCCGGGACGTCCTCGAGGGAGGGCCAGGCAGCCCGGGTCGGGGTGATGGTCATCGGACAGCTTCCTGGTGGTGGTCGGGGCGCGGGCGGACCGGGAGCCGCCGCAGCCAGAGAGCGAGGCCGTGGGCGCGGATCAGCAGCGCGCCGCGCAGGGCGGCGGGCGCCGCGCGCAGCGGCCCGTGGGTCGAGCGGCGACCGGTCAGCGAGGCGCTGAACCGGGCGCCGTCGTCGCTGGTCAGCGTGACCGCCACGAGGAGGTCGTCGCCCGGCACCGGCACCCGAAGGTCGTACCGGCCGTCGGTGCCGTGGAACGGCGACACGTACATCGCCTTCGGGGTGGAGGCCCGGCCGTGCGCGTCCGGGTGCACGAGGTAGGCGTGCCGGTCGCCGTAGGTGTTGTGCACCTCGACGACCACGCACGGCGGCTGCTGCTCCGGGAAGACCCAGAACACGCTGATCGGGTTGAAGCAGTAGCCGAGCGCGCGGGGGTGGGCGGCCATCCACAAGCGGCCGGCGCCGAGCTCGACGCCGTGGCGCAGCAGGAACGCCGCCACGTTGTCGCGGATCGTCAGCGTCGGGTCCCCGAGGTGGTCCCGGGCTTCGAACCGGCCGAGGACGCCGTGGTCGGGAAGTCGGTCCAGGTCGACCACCCAGGTGTGCGACCGGTGCGTGAACGTGCGCCGGAACGGCGCCCGGCGGGTGTGCCGGATCGTCGTCGCGTAGACGCCGGGCGACGGCTCGGGCTCACCCCAGTCGAACCCGAGCCGCGCCGCGGCGGCGGCGCCGGAGCGCGCGCCGTCCTCGTGGAAGCCCCACCCGTGGTACGCGCCGGCGAACGCGAGCCGGTCGGTGTCGAGCTCGGGCAGCCGGGCCTGGGCGGCGACCGACGTGGGCGTGTAGAGCGGGTGCTCGTACTCCATCCGGCCGAGGACCAGCGCCGGGTCGACGAGGTCCTCGCCTCCGAGCGTGACGAGGTAGCGCGTGGTGGTGGGCAGCCGCTGCAGCCGGGTCAGGTCGTAGGTGACGGTGACGTGGCCGCGGGCCTCGGCCGGCCGGTGGAAGTTCCACGACGCGCGGGCGCCCTCGGCGCGCGGCAGCACCGAGGTGTCGGTGTGCAGCAGCGCGACGTTGTGCGAGTAGTCGATCGCACCCATGACCTCGCGCTGCGCGGCCGTCGGCGCGGCCAGCATCGCCAGCGCCTGGCCCGGATGCGTCGCGAGGACGACGGCGTCGTACCGCTCGACGGAGCCGTTGCCGTCCGTGACGTCCACCCCGTCCGCGGTCTCGAGGACCGAGGTGACCTTGGTGCCGAGCCGCACGTCCGGCAGCACGTCCGCGACCCGGCGCACGTACTCGTGCGAGCCGCCGGTGACCGTGCGCCACTGCGGCGAGTCCGACACGGACAGCATCCCGTGGTGCTCGAGGAACGCGAACAGGTAGCGCGCCGGGTACTCCAGCGCCACCGCCGGGTCGCACGACCAGACCGCGGCGACCAGCGGCTCCATGAAGTGCCGGCGGAAGTACGGCGGGAAGCGGTGCCGGTCGAGGAACTCGCGGAGCGTCACGTCGTCGCGGAGCCGCCGAGCCAGCCGGTGGAACCGTGGGATGTCGACGAGCATCCGCAGGTACGCCGGGCTGGCGAGGTTGCGGCCGCCCGGGAAGAGCCCCCGCGCGCCGAGCGCCCCGGCGTACTCGACCCCGGAGACGTCGTCGCGCACGGACATCGACATCTCCGACTCCTGCGTCGCGACCCCGAGCTCACGGAACAGCCGCAGCAGCGTGGGATAGGTCCGCTCGTTGTGCACGATGAAGCCGGTGTCGATCGCGTGCCCGTCGGGGCCTTCCTCGACCTGATGCGTGTCGGCGTGGCCGCCGAGCCGGTCGTCCGCCTCGTAGAGCGTCACCCGTGCGGTGCGGGAGGCGACGTACGCCGCGGTCAGCCCGGCGACCCCGGAGCCGACGACGGCGACGCGCTGTCGTGGGTCAGGCACTGGTCCTCCCGAAGTCGAACAGCGCGATCGGCTTGGTCGTGGGCGATGTGGAGCCACCTGCCGGCTCGACGGTGATGCCCGCAGCGAGTGCCGTGGCGGCGTCGCCGCTGAGGATGACGGTCTGGTCGGCGGCGACCGGCATCACGCCGGCGGAGACCATGCCGCGCCCGGGCTGGTCCAGCCACAGCTGGTAGACCTTCCCGTCCGGCGGGGCCGGCATGTCCTTCGTGACGATGACCGCCTTGTCGAGCCCGTCGGAGTGGGTCACCGTCGCCTTCGCGCCGCCGGGGAAGTCCAGCGACGTGCTCTTGGCGTCCGACGCGTGCAGCACCTGGTCGGCGATCGGGACGCTGCCCTGGCTCGTGTCCGACCACGGCTGCTGCCAGGCGACGGCACCTCCGCCGGCCAGCAGGACGGCGGCCGCGGCGGCGACCAGCCACCGGGCGGTACGCCGCGGGCGCGGCCGGGCCACCGGCACCTCGGGGGGCAGTGGACGGATCGAGCCGATGCCGGCGAGCACCGCGGCGCGGAGCTCGGCGGGCGGCTCGACGGGCGTCGTCTCGGCGAGCAGGCCGGCGGCCTCACGGAGGCCGGCCACCTCGGCGCGGCACTCCGGGCACTCGGCGAGGTGGCGCTCGAACGCCGCGCGCTCGAGGCCGTCGAGCGCGTCGACGGCGTACGCGCCGGAGAGAGCGTGGATGTCACTCATGCGCGTACTCGCTTCGCTCCGTGCGCGCATGAGGCACATGGCACGCTGTCTTGGATGACGAGTTCGCTTCGCTCACTCATGAGCCCACCCCCAGGGCGTCGCGCAGCCGGATCAGTCCGTCCCGGATGCGGGTCTTGGCAGTGCCGACCGGCAGGTCGAGCATGGTCGCCACCTCCGTGTGTGTGTAGCCGCCGAGATAGGCGAGGCTGACGGCCTCGCGCTGCACCTCGGTCAGGTGCGCCAGCGCCCCCCTGACCCGGCGCGCCTCGAGCGAGGCCTGCGCGGCCTCGGCGGTCGAGTCGTGATCGACGGGCTGGTTGTGGTGCTGGTACGTGGTGTCGCGTCGCGATGCCGACTCCGCTGACCGGACCCGGTCCACCGACTTGCGGTGCGTGATCGTCAGCAGCCACGAGAGCGGACTGCCCCGGTCGGGGTCGTAGCGCCCGGCGGTGCGCCAGATCTCCAGGAACGACTCCTGGGTCACCTCCTCGGCCTGGGCCCGGTCACGCACGACGCGGAGCGCGAGGCCGAACACCCGCGACGCCGTGGCGTCGTACAGGAGGGCGAACGCGCGCTCGTCGCCGCGACCGGACGACCGGAGCAGGTCGACCAGGTCGGGAGCCGGCGGCCCGTCCTCGGGGGACGGGCCGCCGGACTCGACAGGCCGGATGTGGTCCACGTGTCGCTCCTCCTGCCCGTCAGGGCATCAGCACGGAGTCGATGACGTACACAGTGGCATTCGCGGTCGGGATGTTGCCGCACAGGACGTGCGCGTCGCCCGACCCCACGGTGAAGTCCTCGCCCGAGCCCTGCACCGTCAGGTCGTCGCCCTCGAGGGTCTGGTGCGTGCCGGCGAGCTGGTCGGGCGTGAGCTGGCCCGGCACCACGTGGTACGTCAGGACCTTGGTCAGCGTCTGCTTGTCGGCCAGGACGGCGTTCAGGGCCTTCTTCGGGATCTTCGCGAACGCGTCGTCGGTCGGTGCGAACACCGTGATGCCGTCGGCCGAGTTCAGCGTGTCCCCGAGGCCGGCCTCGCCGACGGCGGCGACGAGCGTCTTCAGCAACGGGTTCGCGCTCGCCGCGGTCGCGACCGGCTCGGTCGCCATCCCGTTGAACGAGCCGCCGCCGGAGCTGGGAACGGCGGCGCAGCCGGCGCCGAACGTCTGGGCGCCGGCGTCGACGGCGGCGTCCGACCCCATGTCGTCGGAGGGGCTGCTCATCGAGCTCGGGGTGTCGCTCGCGGTGGAGTCACCGGAGGAGTCGCTGCTGCTGCACGCGGCCAGCCCCATGCTGGCGGTGAGTGCGAGTGCGGCGATGCCACTGGTACGGCGGAGGGAGCGGTTCATGGTGTTGCCTTCCCGTTCGGGTCTGGTCGGTGAGTGGTTCGGAGCCGCTCGCCGACCGGATGGGTGACGTCGGTCACCTGACGTTGACGACGATCTGCTGCACGCCGCTGGACCCGGCCGGGAACGGCGTCGCGCGCGCCATCGTCTGCACCTCGCCGTCGCCGTCGGTCGCGCGTACGGCGAGGGTGTGCTGGCCGGGCTCGGCCGTCCACGGCAGGTACCACTGGCGCCAGTAGTCGCTGCCCGCGCTCGGGCCGAGCCGGGCGGGCAGCCACGCGCCGCCGTCGACGCGCACGTCGACCTTCTGCACGCCACCGCTGTGCTGCGCCCACGCGATGCCGCCGATCACGGTGCGCCCGGCGTCGACGGTCGAGAGCGGCTTCGGGGTGTCGATCCGGCTCGAGAGCTTGATCGGCGCGTCGGTCGCCCACTTCCGATGGGTCCAGTAGGCGTCCTGCTCGGCGTACGTCGTCAGCGTCATCCGGGTGATCCACTTGCAGGCGCCGACGAAGCCGTACAGGCCGGGCACCACCATCCGCGCCGGGAAGCCGTGCTCGCGTGGCAGCGACGCCCCGTTCATCCCGACCGCGATCATGGCGTCCCGGCCGTCGGTGGCGACGTCGAGCGGGGTGCTGATCGTCATGCCGTCGACGTCGGTGCTGAGGATCTGGTCGGCCTTCGTGCGGTCGATGCCCGCCTTGTCGAGCAGGTCGGTCAGGGGGACGCCGAGCCAGCGCGCGGCTCCGACGTACGTGCCGCCGACCTCGTTGGAGACGCAGGTGAGCGTGATGTCGCGCTCGACCAGCGGCATGGCGAGGAGGTCGTCGAGGGTGAGCGTCACCTCGTCGTCCACGTCCCCGTCGATGGTCAGCGTCCAGCCGTCCGGGTCGACGATCGGCAGCGTCAGCCGGGTGTCGACGCGGTAGAAGTCGGACCGCGGCGTGCGGAACGGCGTGATCCCGGGCACCCGCTGGTCCAGGCCGGCCGGGAACGGCCCGGCCGGGTCGGCGGCGGCCGGCAGGTCGATGCTGACCGGGCGGGTCCGGTACGAGGTGAGCCACTGCCCGGCCGCCCCGAGGCCGACCGCGGCGCCGACGAGGACCCCGCCGGCGAGCAGCACGCCGCGTCGCCCGCCGGCCTCCGGTGGCGTACTGGTACGGACCAGCCAGGCCAGCGCCGCAACCCCCGTGACCGCCGCCACGAGGCTCGGCAGCACGTCGCTCGGAGCGGCTCCGGGACGGCGCAGCGCGGCCACCGCGGGGATCGCCACGAGGACGAGGAGCAGGGCTGCGCCGTACCGGAAACGGCGTCGCGCGAGCAGCCCCGCGACCGCCGCGAGCAGCAGCACGCCCACCATCACCGAGCCCACCAGCACCGTCTTGTCGTGCGTGCCGAAGCGCTGGATGGCCCATTCCTTCAGGGGTGTGGGCGTCAGGTCGATCACCGTCGACCCGACCACCAGCACCGGTGACGACGCGGGCTCGAGAGCGGCGGCCACGACATGCCCGGCCGCGACCCCGACGAGGGCGGCGAGGACTCCGAAGCCGGCGTACAGCAGACGAGTGCGCATACAGCGCATTCGGAGCCGACCGGTTCTCAGGATTTCCTCAAGATGCCGCGGGCGACCCGCGGAGCCCCTACCGTTTCGCCGATCGCACCGTACTGCCCGGAGACGGGCTGAGGCTGGGGGGCCACCGCGATGAAGCCGCTGACGCGCGCACTCATTTCTGCGTATCCGCACGACCACGCTCGTCGAGCGGGCGTCGTCGTGCTCACCATGGCACTAGCTGCCCTGGCTCTCGTGCTGGTGCCTGCCGCACCCGCGCGTGCGGCCGGAGGTGGCTCGTCGTCCTCGCCGAGCTTCGTGTGCACCACCGACGTCGTGTACAGCGTCGACGGCAACACGCACGTGCTCAGCAAGGTCAACCCGACCGCCGGCACGTCCACGCCCAACGGGACGATCCCGGCCGACGGCAGCGACGACATCAACGCACTCGCGCTGCCGAGCGGCGGCGGTCGGTACATCTACGCCTTCAACCGGGCCGACAACTCGATCATCCGGTTCGACGCGACGACCAACGACGCCGACACCTGGAGCGCCCCGTCGAACTCCAGCGCCAGCAGCGTGATCGCGGGTGCGATCAACCCCGCGAACGGGATCTACTACTACGCCTCCGGCGGCTCGACCTGGAAGCTGTTCGCGTTCAACACCAACACGAACACCTCGATCGGCCAGGTCGGCACGTTCGGCGGCCTCTCGAGCAACGGCGACATGGCGTTCGACGCGACCGGCAACCTGTACGTCGTCAGCAACGCCAGCACCACCGCGGCCGGCACGCTGGCCCGCGTCAACGGTCCGCTGCCCACCACCGCAGGTACGACGGCGCTGACCGCGAACCTCCTGACCACCCTGCCGGACAACTCCGGCCAGTACGCCTCGATGGCGTTCAACGGCGACGGCTACCTGGTCGTCGGCACCGGCTCCGGCAAGGTGCTGAAGATCAATCCCTCCAGCGGTGTGCTCGTGCAGACCAAGACCGTCTCGCTGAGCCTGTCCGACATGGCCTCGTGCACGGCGCCGAGCGTCGCCTCGGCGCGTGTGGACCTGCCGCAGGGCCGCCACGACAGCGCCGACCAGTTCAAGGTCGCGATCACGGGCGGCGGCGTGACCACCGGCAACACCGGCACCACCACCGGCACGGACACCGGGCTGCAGGACGCCTCCGGCGAGGTCGCGGGCCCGGTCGTCGTGCTGCCGAGCACGACCTACACGATCACCCAGACCGCCTCGGGCGGCACGGACCTCAACGACTACACGACGACGTGGAAGTGCGTGAAGGCCGGCGACGGCTCGACGCTCTCCGAGGGCACCGGCAACAGCGGCACGTTCACGATGCCGAGCACCTCCGGCACGACCGCCGTCTGCACGTTCACCAACCTGCCGCTGCTCCCGGCGATCGAGATCGACAAGACCGCTGGCGCGATCAGCGACCTCGACGGCAACGGGCCGGACGCCGGCGACACGGTCACCTATTCGTTCAAGGTGACCGACACCGGCAACACCGCCCTCAGCAACATCGCCGTGACCGACGCCAAGGTCGGCGCGGTGACCTGCCCGCAGACGACGCTGGCGGTGGGCGCGAGCATGACCTGCACGCCCAAGAGCTACACGCTGCTCGCTGCCGACGTCACCGCCGGCAAGGTCGACAACACCGCCTCGGTCACCGGCAAGGGCCCCAACGGCGTGATCGTCACCGACGACGACACCGTCTCGACCATCGTGCCGGCCAACCCGAGGGTCGCGCTGGACAAGGTCGCCGGCGCGATCGTCGACCAGGACAGCAACGGCGCGGACGCCGGCGACAAGATCACCTACACGTTCAAGGTGACCAACACCGGCAACGTGCCGCTGACCTCGGTCGGCGTCACCGACGCGAAGGTCGGCACGGTGACCTGCGCGCCGACGACGCTCGCTCCGGGGGACTCCGTCACCTGCACGGCAGCGCCGTACGTCCTCACCCAGGCCGACGTGAACGCCGGCGTGGTGAACAACAGCGCGACCGCGAAGGGCACGCCGCCGACCGGCTCGGCGGTCACCGCGACCGACACCGCGACCGTCCCGGTCCCGTCGCTGCCGGCGATCGAGGTCGACAAGTCCGCGAGCACGCTCAAGGATCTCGACAGCAACGGCCCGGACGTCGGTGACGTGATCACCTACTCCTTCGTCGTGACCAACCGCGGCAACGTCGGGCTCACCCTCGTCGCGGTCAGCGACCCGAAGCTCGGCGGCACCATCCCGTGCCCGACGAGCTCGCTCGACCCGGGCCAGTCGATGACCTGCCCGAACAAGGACTACACGCTGACGCAGGCCGACGTGAACAACGGCCGCGTGGACAACACCGCGACCGCGACGGGCAAGCCGCCGACGGGCAGCAACGTCACCGACGAGGACTCGACGACGACGATCCTGACCGGCACCACGGCGCTCGTCGACCTCGACAAGGTCGCCGGCGCGATCGTCGACCTCGACGGCAACGGGCCGGACGCGGGCGACCGGATCACCTACACGTTCAAGGTCACCAACATCGGCACGGTGACGCTGAACCCCGTCTCCGTGACCGACCCGAAGGTCGGCACCGTGACCTGCTCGCCGAACCAGCTCGCGCCGGGCGCGTCCGTCACGTGCACCGCGCCGGCGTACGTCCTCACCCAGGCCGACGTCGACCTCGGCAGGGTCCAGAACACCGCGACCGCGCACGGCACGCCGCCGACCGGTCCCGAGGTCACCGACCAGGACACGACGAACAGCCCGGTGCCGGCGGCTCCGGCGCTGGAGCTCGACAAGTCGGCCGGGCCGATCGTCGACGGTGACAGCAACGGTCCGGACGCCGGTGACACCGTCACCTACTCGTTCACGGTGAAGAACACCGGCAACGTGACGCTGATCCCGGTGACCGTGAGCGACCCGAAGCTCGGCGCGATCACCTGCCCGGGCACCGCGCTGGCGCCCGGTGCGACGGTCGCCTGCACGAACAAGGCGTACGCACTGACGCAGGCCGACGTGGACGGCGGCACGGTGGCGAACACCGCGACCGCCCACGGCACGCCGCCGACCGGCTCCGAGGTCACCGACACCGACTCGACGACGACGCCGGTCCCGGCCGGGCCGTCGCTCTTCCTGGACAAGGTCGCGGGCTCGATCAACGACACCGACGGCAACGGTCCCGACGCCGGCGACACCATCGTCTACTCGTTCACGGTGAAGAACACCGGCAACGTGACGCTGAACCCGGTCACGGTCAGCGACCCGAAGCTCGGTGGCGCGATCAGCTGCCCGTCGGGTCCGCTCGCACCCGGTGCGACCGTCGCGTGCACCGACAGGACGTACGCACTGACGCAGGCCGACGTGAACGCCGGCACGGTGGCGAACACCGCGACCGCCCACGGCACCCCGCCGACCGGCTCCGAGGTCACCGACACCCACTCGACGACCACCCCGGTGGCGCCGAGCGCATCGATCAACCTGGTGAAGACCGCCAGCGCGGTACACGACCTCAACGGCAACGGCATCGACGACGGTGACACCGTGACCTACACGTTCAAGGTCACCAACGCCGGCAACGTCACGCTCACCAACATCACCGTCGCCGACCCGAAGGTCGGTCCGGTGTCCTGCCCGAGCAGCCCGCTGGCGCCGGGTGCGTCGGTCGACTGCGACCCGCGCACCTACACGCTGACCCAGGCCGACGTCGACAACGGCTCGGTCGACAACACCGCGACCGTCACCGGCAGCACGCCGACCGGCGGCACCGTGACGGACGACGACTCGCGGACCGTGGACCTGCCCGCCACCGGCTCGATCCAGCTGTCCAAGACCGCCAGTGCGGTCGACGACCTGGACGGCAACGGCCCGGACGCCGGCGACACCGTCAGCTACTCGTTCCAGGTGACCAACACCGGCAACGTGAAGCTCGACCCGGTGACGGTGAGCGACCCGAAGGTCGGTCCCGTGACGTGCCCATCGGGCGGTCTCGACCCGGACGAGTCCTTCGAGTGCACGGACGTCGTCTACACCGTCACCGCGGCCGACGTGACCAGCGGCGGCGTCGACAACACCGCGACGGCGACCGGCAGGACGCCGGACGGCGGCACGGTGCAGGACACCGACTCCACCCACACCCCGGTCCAGCCGACGGTGACCAACGTCAAGGTCGTCAAGACCGTCGACGACGCCACTCCGCGGGTCGGGGACGTGATCACCTACACGCTGACCGTCACCAACACCGGCGCGGCCAACGCCCACGACGTGGTGGTGACCGACGCCCTGCCGAGCGGCGTGACCTTCGTGTCCGCGGACGCCGCGTGCGACCGCTCCGGCTCGACGGTCCGCTGCGAGCTGGGCACGGTCCCGGCCGGGGGCACCCGGAGCGTCGACGTCCAGGTCAGGATCGACCCGCTGCCGGAGCTCGGTGCGGACCACCAGCACCTTTTCGACGTGCAGAAGGCCGAGGTCCAGGTCGACGTCGAGCCGGGCGACGAGGCCACCGGCACCGTCGTCTGCCCGACCGGGTACGTCGTGACCGACGGCTCGGGCCGCATCGACCACGTCGACCAGGGGACCGGAACGCTCGCCGACCTGCACATGACCGAGAACCACGCGGTCGGCAACGACAGCTGGCGAGCGCACTTCGTGAACGAGGCGACGGGACGAGCGCAGGCGAAGGTGTTCTCGGTGTGCGTGAAGACCGAGAGCGAGGTCGTCAACGGCCACAGCCACCACATCGTGGTCGGTGACCTGATGAGCCACACCGAGCCGCTGCCGCACGGCCGGACCGACGTCACGCTGAACTGTGGCCCGGGCCAGACCCCGATCCAGCCCGGCTACGTGCTCGACGGCATCGCGCCGGTCCTGACGACGTACCCGTCGGGCACCAACGGCTGGACGTGGGGGGTCGTCAACGACGGCGGCGCGACCACGGGCACGTTCACCATGCGCTGCCTGGACGACCTGGTCAGCGTCGCGGACGGGCACACCCACCACCTCGGGCTCGACGAGGTGCGTCAGCACATCACCGTCCAGCCTGGCCAGGAGGCGGAGTTCACGCTCAGCTGCGCGGACGACGCCAAGGGCATCGTGGCGGGCTACGACATCGACGCGGGCCTGGTCGTGCTCGGCAACGACCCACGGCCGATCATCCGGGTGTTCAAGTTCTACAACCCGACCAGCCAGCCGCTGAGCGGTGACCTGTACCTGCTCTGCCTGAAGAACCGCACCGAGAAGGGCGCCGACCAGGGCGGCCACGTCGTGAACACCGCGACCGTGACCACCTCGACCCCGGAGACGACCAGCGTCGACAACAGCGACAGCGTCAGCATCCAGGTCGACGACTCGCCGGTCGTCACGCCGCTGGCACCGCTCGCGGTGTCCGGTGCGACGGTGTCCGCGGCCGTCCGCTGCGGCAGCGGCGGGGGCACCTGCAAGGGCCGGGCCACGCTGGTCACGGCGTCGACGATCAAGGTCGGCGGCCGGACCATCAAGGCCGGGACGGTGCTCGCGAAGGGCGCGTACAAGATCCGGTCCGGCAAGAAGGGCATGCTGCGGCTGCACACGACCGCCGCCGGCAAGAGGGCCCTCGGGTCCAAGGCGCTCAAGAAGGCCACGCTGAGGATCGGCGGGGACACGCGGACGGTGCGCCTCCGGCACTGACACCAGGACCCCAGGGGGCGAGCTCGGGCCTGCGGCAGGCTCTCCTGTCAGGATGGGCCGCATGCCCGAGCTCGTTCACTACACCAGGTCCGGGGCGGTCGCGACGATCACCCTGGACTCGCCCCACAACCGCAACGCACTGTCGCGCCAGCTCGTGACGGAGCTCTTCGAGGGGGTCGAGCGGGCCGCCGCCGACGACGGCGTCCGGGTGGTGCTGATCACCGCGGAGGGCCGGGTGTTCTGCTCCGGCGCCGACCTCTCCGAGGCGTCGACCGGCGGGATGGACGAGGGTGCGCGCCGGATCGTGGAGCTGCAGCGACTGATCGCGACCCTGGACAAGCCGGTGGTGACGCGGGTGTACGGCGCGGTGCGCGCGGGCGGTATCGGCATCGTGGCGGCCTCGGACGTCGTGGTGGCCGCGGAGGACGCGACGTTCGCGCTCACCGAGGTCAAGCTCGGGCTGGCCGCCGCGATCATCTCGCTCACCGTGCACGCACGGATGAACCCCCGCGCGGCCGCGCTCACCACCCTCGGCGGCGAGGTGTTCAGCGGCGCCGACGCGGCGGCGTACGGCCTGGTCACCACCGCGGTAGCCGCCGACGCGCTCGACGACGAGGTCGCCCGGGTCTGCGCGTCGCTGGCCGGCGGCGCCCCGCAGGGCCTGCGTGAGTCCAAGCGGATCCTCAACCGCGAGCTGGTCGCCCGCATCGACGCACACGGCGCCGAGATGGCCGAGCTGTCCGCCCGGCTGTTCGCCTCCGACGAGGCGAAGTCCGCGATGACGGCGTTCCTGACACGGAAGAAGTAGCCGACGGGTACGCTTGTCGACTTGCCGGAATCGGTCCGGTACGAGGGGAAGACAGGCGTTGTCGGAAGAGCTGGTCGATCGGGAGATCGCCAACGAGCAGGCGTTCGTTGACCGGGTGTACGTGCAGCTGGCGGAGTCCGCCAGGGCCGCAGCCGAGATCGCGAAGGAGGGCCACAGTCGTGGCCGGCTCGGCCACGAGGGTGGTCTGGTGGAGCGGGACGCGATGGTGTTCCAGGCCGCGCGCCGGATCGCGCAGCTGGACGCCGCGCACGAGGGGCTGGTCTTCGGACGCCTCGACCTGCGCGGCGAGGTCGACCCCGAGCCGCGCTACATCGGCCGGATCGGCCTGCGGGACGCCAACCGGGACTCGCTGCTGATCGACTGGCGCGCTCCCGCCGCCGCCGTGTTCTACCAGGCCACCGCCGCGGAGCCGCAGGACGTCATCCGGCGCCGGGTTCTCCGCGCCGCGGGGAACGTCGTGGTCGGCGTGGAGGACGAGCTCCTGGACGCCGACGCGCTCGAGCAGTCTGGAGCGGACCTGCCGATCATCGGCGAGGGCGCGCTGATGGCCCAGCTCTCGCGGGCACGCGACCGCTCGATGCACTCGATCGTCGCGACCATCCAGGCCGAGCAGGACCAGGCGATCCGCGCCCCGGGCAAGGGCGTCGTCACGATCTCCGGCGGGCCGGGCACCGGCAAGACCGTGGTGGCGCTCCACCGCGCGGCGTACCTCCTCTACACCGACCGGCGGCGCTACGAGAGCGGCGGCGTGCTGATCGTCGGCCCGAGCGGCGTCTTCATGCGCTACATCGAGCGGGTGCTCCCGAGCCTCGGGGAGACGGCGGTCGCGCTGCGCTCGCTCGGCGAGGTCGTGGACGGCCTGCGCGCCACCCGGCACGACGAGCCGGCCGTCGCCGACGTGAAGGGCTCGGCACGGATGGCCGAGGTGATGCGGCGCACCGCGCGGCAGCAGGCGCCCGGCAGCCCCGCCGAGTTCCGGATCTTCTGGCGGGACGACACGATCGTGCTGGGCCGCGGCGACCTCGGCCGGCTGCGTCGCCAGCTGATGTCGCAGGGCCGGCGCAACCGGCAGCTCCCGCGCGTCGTGCCCACGCTGCTCGACGCGATGTGGCGGCAGGTGCGCGGCGAGCGCGGTCGCGACCGGGGCCGGGAGGCGTTCGACGACGACATGATGTCGACGCCGGCGTTCGTCGACTTCGCAGCCGCCTGGTGGCCGCCGCTCGACGCCACCGAGGTGTTCGGCTGGCTGCGGGAGCCGGAGTTCCTGGCCCGGGTCGCCGACGGCGTCCTCGGGCACGAGGAGCAGCGGTTGCTCGCGAAGTCGTGGACGGCCGGCGCCCCGTCGATCGAGGACGTGCCGCTCCTCGACGAGCTGCGGTACGCCATCGGGGACGTCCCGGCCCGCACCGACGACGAGCGCGACCTCGACGAGACCGGCCTGCTCGAGGGCGGTGTCGACGTCCAGGAGCTGTTCACGGCGGCGGACCGCGAGTTCGCGCCGAGCGGGCGGGCGTGGGCACCGCCCACCCACCGGATCGAGGACGACCCGTACGCCCACGTGCTCGTCGACGAGGCCCAGGACCTCACGCCGATGCAGTGGCGGATGGTCGGGCGCCGGGGCCGCACGGCGTCCTGGACGATCGTGGGCGACCCGGCGCAGTCCTCGTGGCCGGTGCCGGCCGAGGCGGCCGAGGCTCGGGCCGCGGCGCTCGAGGGCAAGGAGATCCACGAGTTCCACCTGTCCACCAACTACCGGAACTCCTCGGAGATCTACGCCTTCGCCGCGGCGTACGCCCAGCGGGTCGGCCTGGACGCCGACCTGCCGACCGCGGTCCGGTCGACCGGCGTCGAGCCGCAGGTCGTCGGAGGAGCGGCGGACCTCGAGTCCGCCACCCGCGCTGCGGTCGCCGAGGTCGCGGCGCAGGTCCAGGGCACGGTCGGCATCGTGGTCCCCGTCGCCCGGCGCTCGGAGGTCAACGCCTGGCTGGCGTCCTGGCCGGAGCTCGCCGACGACGCACCGGGCGCCCGGGCGGCCATCGACTCCTCGGTCACGCCGTCCGGGGAGGACCGGGTCGTCGTGCTCACCGGCCTGGACACCAAGGGCCTGGAGTTCGACGGGATCGTCGTCGTCCGCCCCCAGGAGATCGAGGACGAGTCGGCCACCGGCCGGGCGACGCTGTACGTCGTGCTCACCCGCGCCACGCAGCTGCTGACCTGCCTGAGCTGACGGCGAGAACAGGTTCTAGGATGCGCGCGTGCTCCGTGCCCTCGCCCTCGCCCTCGCCGCCGTCCTCCTGAGCCCGGCGGTCGCCTCCGCCGACCCGCTCCCGCGGCTGCACGCGACCCACGGGGCGAAGGCTGCGATCCGCACCGAGCACGGCGCGCAGGTCCTGCTCCGCGGGGTCAACGTGAACCAGGTCGGCGAGTACTTCCAGGCCAGCCCCGACCTCGCGCCGACGGTGCCGCTGACCGCGGACGACTTCCACGACATCGCGCGGCTCGGCTTCAACAGCGTGCGGCTGATCGTCAGCTGGTCGGCGCTGGAGCCGACCCCGGGCGCCTACGACACGGCGTACGTCGCCCGGATCCGGCAGGCGGTGCGGTGGGCGGCGTCGTACGGCCTGTACGTCGTGCTCGACATGCACCAGGACGCCTACGGCATTGCGGTCGACACCCCGCAGGACGTGACCTGCCCGAAGGGCACCGTGCCCAACAACGGCTGGGACGGGGCCCCGGAGTGGGCGACGATCACCGACGGCGCCTCGACCTGCCGGCCGGGCGAGCGTGAGCTCGCGCCCGCGGTGATCCACGCGTGGCAGCACTTCTGGGACGACACGGACGGCATCCAGGCCCACCTCGTCGAGACGTGGGGACGCCTCGCCCAGGACTTCGCGCGCACCCGTGCCGTGGCCGGGTTCGACCTGCTGAACGAGCCGGGCTTCGGCCTGGACCCGACCGCCAACGGCACCACCGACCTCGGCGCCTTCTACGGCCGCGCGATCCGCGCGATCCGGGCGGGGGAGCGGGCGGGCGGGGGCTTCCACCACATCGTGTTCTGGGAGCCGAGCGTGCTGTGGTCGGCCTTCGGCAGCAACCCGGTGCCGGCCCCGGGGTTCACCCGGGACCGCAACCTCGTGTTCGCGCCGCACATCTACGCCGAGTCGCTGTCGCCGAACAGCATCCCGGGCGGCTTCGCGAGCGCCCGGGCCGTCGCCCGGCAGCACGGCGTGACGGTGTGGGGCGGCGAGTGGGGCTTCTGGCCGGAGCACCCGGCCGACGCCTCGGACAAGATCGAGCGGTACGCCGCGGCCGAGGACTCCGCCGGGTACGGCGGCGCATGGTGGGACTGGAAGCAGGCCTGCGGCGACCCGCACGTGGTGAACCAGCCCGGTGGCGAGCCGGCGGCGGTCTCACCCAGCCTGATCCGGTACTCCTGCCCCGAGCAGGTCGCCTCGCCCGTCGACCCGGCGTTCGGCGACGTGCTGGGCCGGCCGGTGCCGCGGGCGGTGCCGGGCACGATCACGGCGCTCACCTCCGACGGCCGCACCGGCGAGCTGGACCTGCGCGGCAGGGTCGGGAACGGCGCGGGCCGATGCGGGCTGCGGGTGTTCGTGCCGCACCGGTTCGCGGGCGAGGAGGTACGCGTCAGCGGCATCGACCACCTGCGCCGCAGCCGCGAGCTCGGCAACGTGGTGCTGAGCGGCTGCGTCGCGGACAGCTTCCGGCTGCGCCTGGGCTGATCACTACAGTCGTCCCATGACGACGACCCCCTCTGCCCGGGAAGCCATTGCGGCCGTCCAGGGGCACGAGGCGTGGGCGATCATCCGGCGCTCGACGCGGGCGGGTGACCGCGACACGGTCGGCGTCGTGGGGGGCCGCCGTCACGTGGTCGAGTCGATCCTCGACGTACCGCTCGAGGAGGGCGTGCCCGAGGCCGGGCACATCGCGGACCGGCTGCTCGCCGTACCGTTCCGGCAGGTGCGCGAGCGAGGCTTCGAGGCCCACGACGACGGGACTCCGCTGGTGGTGGTCGACGTCGAGACCGAGCTGGAGTTCACCGTCGCCGAGGTCGTCGACGCGATCGACGAGGTGGCGGTGGAGTTCTCCGACCGCGGGGGGTTCGACACCGACGACGACGCCTACGGCAAGCTCGTCGCGGCGATCATCACCGACGAGATCGGGCAGGGCGAGGGCGCCAACGTGGTCATCGGGCGGCACTACCGGGCGACCGTCGCGGACTGGGGCGCCGACAAGGCGCTGGAGGTCTTCCGCCGGCTGCTCGAGCGTGAGCGCGGCGCGTACTGGACGTTCGTCTTCTTCACCGGCGACCGGTACCTGATCGGCGCGAGCCCCGAGCGGCACGTGACCATCCACGGCGGCGACGTGCGGATGAACCCGATCAGCGGCACCTTCCGGCTGCCCCGCGAGGAGACGGACCTGCGCGGCGGGCTGCTGGACTTCCTGCGCGACGAGAAGGAGATCTACGAGCTCTTCATGGTCGTCGACGAGGAGCTCAAGATGATGTGCGACATCTGCCACGAGGGCGGGCAGGTGCTCGGCCCGTTCCTCAAGCCGATGAGCCGCCTCATCCACACCGAGTACCTCCTGGCCGGGCGCACCCGGCGCGACCCGCGCGAGGTGCTGCGCGACACGATGTACGCCGCGACCGTGACCGGCTCACCGGTCGAGAACGCGTGCCGGCTGATCAAGCAGTACGAGACCGAGGGGCGCGGCTACTACGGCGCCGCGCTGGCGATCCTCGGCCGCGATGCCCAGGGGGGACCGGTGGTGGACAGTCCGATCGTCATCCGCACCGCCGCCGTCGACCTCGAGGGCCGGCTCACCGTCACAGCCGGCGCGACCCTGGTCCGCGACTCGGACCCGGCGTACGAGGTCGCGGAGACGCACGCCAAGGCCGGCGGCATCCTCAGCGCCTTCGGCCTGGTCGAGCCGGCGCCGGTCCCGAGCGTGAACGTCGCCGAGCTGGTGAACGACGAGGACGTGCTGCTCGAGCTGAACTCCCGCAACCGGCGGCTCTCCCGCTTCTGGCTCACCGACCAGGGCGGCTCGCCGCCGGACCCGCGCCTGGCGGGGCTCAGCGTCGTGATCCTCGACGGCGAGGACGACTTCGTGAACATGCTCCGGCACGTCCTCGGCGTGCTCGGCATGACGAGCACCGTCGTACGCCACAAGGACTACGCACCCGGCGTCCTCGACGGCTTCGACCTGGTGATCGTCGGCCCCGGCCCGGGCGACCCGCGCGACGGGGACGACCCGAAGATGGCGAGCCTGCGGGCCGCGGTCGCGGACCTGATGGCGGCCCGGCGGCCGTTCCTCGCGGTGTGCCTCGGGCACCAGACGCTGTGCCACCACCTCGGGATCCCGCTCGCCTACAAGGACATCGTGTTCCAGGGGACGCAGTCACCGGTGGGCATCGCCGGCCGCACCGAGCGTGTCGGGTTCTACAACACCTTCGTCGGCCGGGTCGGCTCCGCGACCCTCCCCGACGGCGTCGCGGTCGAGACGGACGTCCAGACCGGTGACATCCACCTCGTCACCGGTCCGCACTTCCGGGGCATCCAGTTCCACGCCGAGTCGATCCTCACCGAGCACGGGTACGACCTGCTGCACGAAATCGTCGGCGACCTTCTCCTCGAACGCGGTACATCGAGTTCCTGATTCGCTACGCTCTTGCCTGTGACACGGCGGGAATCCGCTCGTGGGCCCGGTGAAGACTGCCCCCCAGCTTCATCGGGCCCTTCCGCATTTCCGGGGCGTTCGTGGTCGGCCCGGTTGGCGTCCCCAGGGGTGGGCTGGTGGCCCGGTTCGCGTCCCCAGGTCCGCGGTTGGTGACCAAACCGCACGGATTTCGGGCCGGAACCTGCGGTTGGTGACCAATCCGCAACGCCCGACACGCCGAGGACCTGACGCCGCGACTAGGTTGTGCCCGTGGCTCCGGACGTGGTCGTGGTCGACCACCACGACTCCTACACGTGGAACCTGGTCCACCTCATCGCGGCGGTGACCGGGGCGCTGCCGTCGGTCGTCCAGCACGACGAGGTGTCCGCGGCCCAGGTGCTCGCGCACTCCCACGTCGTGCTGTCGCCCGGCCCGGGCCACCCCGGCGTCCCCGCGGACTTCGCGGTCGGCCGCGAGGTGCTCGCCGCCGGCGCCCGGCCGGTGCTCGGCGTGTGCCTCGGCCTGCAGGGCCTGGTGACGGCGTACGGCGGCTCCGTCGACCGGGTCGAGCCCGCCCACGGCGAGGTCGCCGCGGTCACCCATGACGGCCGCGGGGTGTTCGCGGGCCTGCCGTCACCGTTCGCGGCGGTGCGCTACCACTCGCTCGCCGCGGTCGCCGTGCCCGACAGCCTCGAGGTGTCCGCCTGGGCGGACGGCGTGGTGATGGGGGTGCGGCACCGGTCGCTGCCGCTCGAGGGCGTGCAGTTCCACCCCGAGTCGATCCTCTCCGAGCACGGTGCCCGGCTGGTCGCCAACTTCCTGGGCGTCGCGTGACCGACCCCGTCGCCTTCTTCCGGGAGACCGCCGCGGCCCACCCGCGCTGCTTCTGGCTGGACGGCGGCGGCGCCCGCGAGTGGTCCGGTCGCCGATCGATGGTCGGCTGGCTCGACGAGGACGACCTCTCGCTGACGTACGACGCCGCGACGCGGACCGTCACCCGGCACGCCGCCGGCCGCGCGGACGTCGTCGGCGACGACGTGTTCGCCGCCCTGGAGGCCGAGCTCGCCGACGGCTCGCCCGAGGACCACTGGATCGGCTACCTCGGCTACGCCTGCCGGCCCGACCTGCCGGCCACCGTCGGCGGCCTGCTCCCGGACGCGGTCTGGATGCGGCCCCGCGAGATCAGGTTCTTCGAGCACGAGGTCGTCGGGCGTCCCCTGACGTCGTCGAGCGCCGCCGCGGCCGATGACGGCAGGGATCCGCGTCCGACCGGTGGTCCCGGCACGCAGTACGCCACCGCGTTCGCCGAGGTCCAGGAGCAGCTGCACGCGGGCAACACCTACGAGGTCAACCTGACCTACCGGCTCGAGGCCGAGAGCGACCTCGACCCGGTGACGGCGTACCTGCGGCTCCGCGAGCTCAACCCCGCGCCGTACGCCGGGTTCCTCCAGCACGACCTGCCCGGGGCCCGCGCCTGGCTGCTGAGCAGCAGTCCCGAGCGGTATGCCCTGGTCGGGGCCGACCGCACCCTGGAGACCAAGCCGATCAAGGGCACCACGCCGCGAGGCGCGACCCCCGAGGAGGACGAGCGGACCCGCCGGCACCTCGCCACCGATCCCAGGTTCCGCGCCGAGAACCTAATGATCGTCGACCTGCTCCGCAACGACCTCGCGACCGTCTGCCTACCGGGGTCGGTCACGGTGCCGACGCTGATGGACGTCGAGTCCTACGAGACCGTGCACCAGCTGGTCAGCACGGTCCGGGGCACGCTCCGGCCGGAGGTGACGACCGTCCAGGCGCTGCGGGCGCTCTTCCCGGCCGGGTCCATGACCGGTGCACCGAAGCTGCGCACCATGCAGGTCATCGAGGCTGTCGAGGACACGCCCCGGGGCGTCTACTCGGGCGCCTTCGGCTGGGTGTCGGCCGACGGCCGCGCCGACCTGGGCGTCGTGATCCGGAGCCTCACGACCGCCGGCGACGGCCGGTACCGGCTCGGCACCGGAGGAGGGATCACCGTGCGCTCCGGGCTGGAGGACGAGTACGCCGAGTCGCGCTGGAAGGCCGAGCGGCTCCTGGGCGCGCTGGCCTCGCGAGAACGCACCACCCAGGAACCGGCCGAGCGACGTGGGACGACCCCGCGATGACCCGGAACGGGCGTCGCGCCGAACGCCCGCATCGACCGGTGATCTACCGTGGAGGGCATGGAGAACGCGCACGTCATCGTGCTGTTCGGCGCGACCGGTGACCTCTCCCGGCGCAAGCTGCTGCCCGGCCTCATGCACCTGTGGCAGGCCGGACTCATCGACGACTCGCGCATCGTCGGCACGTCGCTGGAGGAGATCGACACCGAGACCTTCGTGAAGCTCGCGCGCGAGGCCTGCGACGAGTTCTGCAAGAAGCCGATGAGCCCGGAGGAGTGGGCGCGGTTCTCGCAGCTGCTCAGCTACGTCCCACAGACGGCCGGGCCGGCGGCCCTCGCCGAGACGGTGCGCGCCGCGGAGACCGATCTCGAGCACGGCGGCCGTGCGGTGGACTTCCTGCACTACCTGAGCGTGCCGCCGAAGGCGGCGCTCGACGTGGTGCACCAGCTCGACCAGGCCGGGCTGGTCAAGCAGTCGCGGATCGTGATGGAGAAGCCGTTCGGCACCGACCTGGAGTCCGCGCGCAGGCTGAACGCCCGGCTGCACGAGGTGTTCGACGAGAGCCAGATCTTCCGGATCGACCACTTCCTCGGCAAGGAGGCGGCCCAGAACATCCTGGCGTTCCGCTTCGCCAACGGCCTCTTCGAGCCGATCTGGAACCGCAACTTCATCGACCACGTGCAGATCGACGTCCCGGAGACCCTGGGCCTGGAGATGCGCACGAAGTTCTACGAGAGCACCGGCGCCTACCGCGACATGGTCGTCACGCACCTGATGCAGGTGCTTGCGTTCATGGCGATGGAGCCGCCGACCTCGCTCGCGCCGGACCCCATCGGCGAGGAGAAGCTCAAGGTGTTCCGCTCGATGCGGGCGATCGAGCCGCACAACGTCGTGCGCGGCCAGTACGCCGGCTACACGGATCACGCCGAGGTCGCCGAGGAGTCCGACACCGAGACCTTCGTGGCGCTCAAGGTGGAGATCGACAACTGGCGCTGGGCGGGCGTGCCGTTCTACCTGCGCACGGGCAAGAAGATGGCCGAGGGGGCGCGGATCATCTCCATCGCGTTCAAGGAGCCTCCGCTGGCGATGTTCCCGCGTGGCTCGAACGCCGGGACGCAGGGGCCTGACCACCTGACCTTCGACCTCGCCGACCAGTCCCGGATGTCGCTGTCGTTCTACGGGAAGCGCCCGGGGCCCGGGATGAAGCTCGAGAAGCTCTCCATGCAGTTCGCGACCCACGAGACGTCGTCCTCGCTCGCGGTCCTGGAGGCGTACGAGCGGCTCATCCACGACGCGCTGCGCGGCGACCACACCCTGTTCACGACGGCCGACGGCATCGAGACGCTCTGGGCGAAGTCCATTCCGCTGCTGGCCAGCCCGCCCCCGGTCCGCACGTACCCGGTCGGCAGCTGGGGCCCCAACGCCATCCACCAGCTGGTCGCGCCGAACGCCTGGCGCCTGCCGTTCGAGCGCTCCTGGCGCGACCCGAACGTCTACGGCTAGACCCCCGGCGCCTTCCGGCGCTCGCCGTTGTCGGAGTACTCGACGCCGCTGAGGTCGACGGCGCGCCGGCTGTTCGCGAGCGCCGCGACGGTGACGGTCCCGAGCGGGCCGCTGCGGTCGAACATCGCGCACGTCCCGGACGCGATGCCGTCGTGCTCGACGCGGTCGGTCGCGAGCAGCCCGATCTCGAGGCCCGCGGGCTGCCTGGCCAACGTCAAGGCGATGTCGGTGTTGATGTACTCGACCCCGCGGGTGCCCCAGTTGGTGACCATGCTGGCGCTGTCGGCGGCGGCGGCCGCGGTCTGGAAGCCGGTCAGCGGCTCGTCCGGGACGACGGGGATCGCGCTGGTCCAGTACGCCTTCCGGTCCGCGTTCTGGTGCTGGGTGAAGTCCTGCGACCAAGTGCCGCCGGAGAGCAGGAACGGCACCCGCGGCTCGTCGCTCGGCGGCGCCACGTCGAGCGGAGGAGGGGACGGGCGCCCGGCCGGCTCCCACACCTCGCCGTCCGTGCTCGCCGACGGCTTGAGGAACGTCGCGCTGGCCCGGGCCACCCGCTCGCCACCCTGGCTCATCGTCACGTCGACCAGGCAGATCCGCGACCCTTCGCGCACCACCTCGGTCGTGAACGCGCACGGCTGCATCCGCGCCTGCCGGAACAGGTCCACGGACCACCGCGCGGGCCGCAGGTCGGTGCGCCCGGCCCCCGCGAGACCCTCCTCGGCGGCGCGGGCGAGCGCGCCGCTGACGGCCACGCCGTGCATCTGGTCGTCGCTCCACATGCTGCACGCCAGCGGGGTCGGGACGAGGTCGGCGCCGGCGCGGGTGAAGAACGAGATCGGGTCGGTCACCGGCCTATTCTCGCGGAGCCTTCCGGGCCAGCACCGCGAGCAGGTCGGTGGCGCTCGTCACGAACTCGTCCTCGTCGTACGGCCTCAGGTGCACGGCGTTGACGCTCTGGACGAGGCCCTTGGTCTGGACGAACCCGGTCACCAGGATCCCGGACCTCCGCTCACGGACGGCGATCCGGGCGGCGTCGGCGCCGGGCACCGTCACCGGGTGCAGCTGGGTCGCGATGGCGCCCATCGAGTCGAGGGCCGCGTCGAGGCCGCCGTCGAAGTAGAGGTAGGAGACGTCGTACGCCGGCCCGCCCTTCTCCTTCGGCACGAACGTGCAGCGTGGCTGGTCGGTGGTCCCGGTCTGCTCGGTCACCTGCTCCCCGGCGATCCGGCTGACCGCCGCGGCCGTCAGCCCGTCGCAGGGGCTCCACGCGACGTGGGCCGCCAGGGTCTCCTGCGCGGAGGGGGCCGGGGAGCCGGACGGGTCGGACGACGAACAGCCGGCCAGCAGCGCCGCCGCGGCCAGCGCGACGGGGACGGCGCGTCCCCTCACGACGCGGGAGTCCAGTCCGGGACCGGGGCGATCGAGCCGGGCAGCCAGAGGGTCATCCGGGCGCCGCCGGACGGCGACGTGCTGGCCTCGACGGTCCCGGAGTGCCGGGACGCGACCTGGCGCACGATCGACAGGCCGAGCCCCGACCCGGGCATCGAGCGGGACTCCTCCGAGCGGTAGAACCGGTCGAACACGTGCGGCAGGTCCTCGGGACCGATGCCCGGCCCTTCGTCGTCGACGACCAGCGTCCCGTCGGCCATCCGGACGGTCACGGTGCCGCCCGTCGGGCTCCACTTCGCCGCGTTGTCCAGCAGGTTGGTGACGGCACGCTCGATGCCGGCCTGCTCGCCGACGACGAACCACGGCTCGAGGTCGACGTCGAAGGTCGTGCCCGGCGCGCGCCGGCGCACCCGGCCCACGGTGCGGTCGACGAGGTCGGCGAGGTCGACCTCCTCCACCACGTGGGTGAGCGGCTCGTCGCGGGAGAGCTCGACCAGGTCGCCGATCAGCGTGGTCATCTCCTCGATCTGGGCGCGCACGTCGTCGAGAAGCTCCTCCTTGGCCCCGGGCGGGAGCCCGCCGGAGCTGTCGGCCTGGCTGAGCAGGTCCAGGTTGGTGCGCAGCGAGGTCAGCGGCGTGCGGAGCTCGTGCCCGGCGTCGGCGACCAGCTGTCGCTGCCGGTCCCGGGACGCCGCGAGGGCGGCCAGCATCTGGTTGAACGCCGCGGTGAGGCGGGCGATCTCGTCGTCGCCCTCGACCGGCATCGGGCGGAGGTCCTCGGTGCGCGCGACCTCCTCGACCGACGCCGTCAGCCGGCGGACCGGGCGCAGGCCGTTGCGGGCCACCGCCCACCCGGCCATGCCGGAGGCGATCACACCGGCCAGCCCGAAGAGGAACATCACGATGCCGAGCTTGCGCAGCACCTTCTCCTGCGACTCGAGCGACTGCGCCACGACGAGCGCCTGGCCGGGCTGCTGGGTCGGCACGGTGACCACCCGGAACGCCTGCCCGGCGGCATAGATGGTGCGGATGCTCTCGTGGGCATCGCCGGTCGCCACGTCGACCTCCTGCTGACCGAGCTCGAGCTGGTCGTCGGAGCTCTTCGTGGTGGAGCACGTACGGACCGCCGGGGTCGCGCCGACCTGGATGAAGGCGATGCGGACGTCGGCGGCTCCCAGGGCCCAGGTCGGGATCTCGCACTCGCTGGTGATCTCGGCGAGGGCCTGCGACTTCGCGGCCTGGGTCGCCCGTTGCACCAGCGAGTCGTCGAGCGTCGCCTGCAGCTGCATCCGCACGGTCAGGTAGGCGCCGAAGGCGACCAGCAGGACCGTCGCGCCGGCCGCGATGGTGGTGAGGACGGTGACCCGGGAGGCCAGCGAGCGGCGGTAGTGCCACCGCCCGTCCGGGCCGGCGGGTGGGAAGACGGTCACGATTCCTTCAGCACGTAGCCCACGCCGCGGACGGTGTGGATCAGGCGGGGCTCCTCCTCGGCCTCGGTCTTGCGGCGCAGGTAGCCGACGTAGACCTCGAGCGAGTTGGCGGTCGTGGGGAAGTCGTAGCCCCACACCTCCTCGAGGATGAAGGAGCGCTCGAGCACGCGGCGGGGCCGGCGCAGGAACATCTCCAGGAGGGTGAACTCGGTGCGGGTCAGCTCGATCGGCCGCTCCCCGCGCCGGACCTCACGGGTCGCGATGTCCATCGAGAGGTCGGAGAACGAGAGCACCTCGTCCTCGGCGTCCTCGTCCCGAGGGGCGGCCCGGCGGAGCAGCGCCCGGAGCCGGGCGAGCAGCTCTTGCAGGGCGAACGGCTTGGTGAGGTAGTCGTCGGCGCCGGCGTCGAGCCCCTCGACCCGGTCGCCGACGGCGTCGCGCGCGGTGAGGACGAGGATCGGCAGGTCGTTGCCCGCGGTGCGCAGCGCGCGGGTCGCCTCGATGCCGTCGAGCCGGGGCATCATCACGTCCATCACGACCACGTCCGGGGCGGAGGCGGCGATGCCGGCGAGCGCCTCGGCGCCGTCGCTGGCGAGGGTGACGGCGTACCCGTTGAACTCCAGGGACCGCCGCAGCGACTCACGGACCGCCTTGTCGTCGTCGACGACGAGGACGCGCGGCTTCGGTCCGGGAGCGGTGATCACGTCCCTACTGTGCCAGCCATGCCTGAGTCCGCACTGAGAGCGGCGCTCACGTGTAGCGGGCCGCGATGTCGGCCGCGCGACCGGCGTACCCACCCCCGAAGTGGCAGGCGTGCACGAGCAGCGGGAACAGCTGGTGCAGGGCGAGCCGGTCCTCCCAACCGTCGGCGAGCGGGTTCGTGCCGGCGCACGCCTCGGCGTACGCGTCGAGCATCCGCGGCAGGTGCGGCAGGCCGAACAGCGCCAGCATCGCGAGGTCGATCTCCCGGTGGCCGCCGTACGCCGCCGGGTCGATCAGCCACGCGTGGCCGTCCAGGCCCCAGAGCACGTTGCCGTTCCAGAGGTCGCCGTGCAGCCGCGCCGGTCCTTCCTCGGGGACCAGCGCGGCCAGTCGCGGCACGACCGCCTCGATCGCGGCCGCCTGCTCCGGGGTCGCCGAGCCGCGGTCCCGGGCGAGCTTGACGTAAGGGAGCAGCCGACGGACCGCGTAGAACTCGGCCCAGCTGTCGCAGGGCTTGTTGGGCATCGGCAGCTTCCCGATGAAGCCGTCCCGATCGCGGCCGTACGACGGCGCGCCCGCCGCGTGGGTGGTGGCCAGCTCGCGGCCGAGCGCGGCCGCGGCATCCACCGAGCTCTTGCCGGGCTCGACCCAGCGGATGATCAGGCACTCGTGGTCGACGGCGAGCACCTCGGGGACGTGCGCCGCCCCGTCGGGCGCCGGCTCTGCCAGCCACCGCAGGCCGGCCGCCTCGGCGGTGAAGAAGTCCTCGGGCGCGTGCGGCAGGGTCTTCATCAGCGCCGTGGTCCCGTCGCTGAGCCGCAGCCGGGTGGACGTGGCGATGTCGCCGCCGGCGATCGGCGCCGTGGCCACCACCGACGAGCCGAGGAGCTCCTCGGCCCTGCGGGCGACCAGCGGCTGGCGCGTCACGCCGCGCGCTCCTCCAGTGCGGCGACCAGCGCCGCCGTCGTTCGCTCGACCATGGCGAGGACCTCCTCGAAACCGGAGTCCCCACCGTAGTACGGGTCCGGCACGTCTCCGCCCGGTTCGAGCGGGTCGAAGTCGCGGAACAGCCGCACCCGGTCGCTGCGGCCGCCCAGGTCCGCGAGGTTCTGGGCGTCCATCGCGAGCACCAGGTCCTGGGCGTCGAGGTCGTCGGTCCCGGCCCACTGCTGCGCCCGGTGGTGCGTGGGGTCGTACCCGGCGGCTGCCAGCGTCGCCGCGGCGCGCCGGTCCATCGGATTGCCGACGTGCCAGCCGCCGGTCCCCGCGCTGGTCACCTCGACACGGTCGTCGAGCCCGGCGTCGGCGAGCTTCGCCGCCAGGACGACGTGCGCCATGGGCGAGCGGCAGATGTTCCCGAGGCAGACCAGGGCGACCCGGTAGCTCCCGGGCCGCCGCGGCTCAGGCGTCCCGGGCGTCACCGAAGAGCAGGCCGACGACCCAGGTCACGACCGTGATCACGATGGCCCCGCCGACGGCGTTCCAGAACCCGTTGACGTAGAAGTCGATGTCGAACAGCCCGGCCAGCCACTCGGTGAAGAGCAGCATCAGCGCGTTGATCACCAGCAGGAAGATCCCGAGCGTGATGATGATGAACGGGATCGACAGGAACTTGATGATCGGGCTGACGAACGAGTTGACGATGCCGAGGATCAGCGCCACGAACAGCAGCGCCCAGACGTTGTCGGCGACCTCGCCCCAGCCGGACGAACCCGTGAAGCCGATGCCGTCGAAGATCAGGACGGCCGCGGCCAGCGCCACGGCATTGGTGGCGAGCCACCCGACGAACTTCGCGAAACCCACGACGCCACCCTAGGGGGTGACCAGGCCCAGGGCGCTGAGGATCGACGTCTCGGCGTCGTCGAGGTGCTTCTGGAGGAACGCCGAGGCCCCGTCGACGTCGCCCCTCTCCAGGAGCATCACCAGCTGTGTGTGGGTGTCGGCCTGGTCGTGGGCGTTGCGGCGGATCCGGTCCACCTGGGCCAGGGCCAGCTTGAGCTCGCGGACCAGGCTCTCGGCCATCGCCACCAGCCGCGGCGACCCCGTGAGGCCGACCAGCGAGATGTGGAACGCGAGGTGCCGCTCGTTCAGCTCCTGGTACGTCGCCGCGTTGCGGACCGCCCCCGTGTAGCTGACCAGCGAGGTGCGGACGGCGTCCCGCAGCCGCTCGTCGGCCTGCCGCCAGCAGCGGACGCCGGCGCCCTCGAGGACCCAGCGGGCGCGGCAGATGTCGTGCACCGTGGTCGCCTCCGTCGTCGCCACCGAGACCCCGCGGTTCGGCTCCCGGGTGGCCAGCCCCTCCGCGACCAGCAGCCCGAGCGCCTCGCGGACGGTCGGGCGGGAGACGCCGAGGGACTCGGCCAGGGCCACCTCCCGCAACGGCGTCCCGCTCTCGAGCTCGCCGTCGAACAGGGCCCGGCGCAGTTCGTCGGCGACGCGGTCCACGGTCGAGGAGAGCTCGAGGTGGAGCGTGCTGAACGGCGGTTCGGCCATGGGGGCCATTCTGCTCTACACTCGAGTCTGTCAGGTTGTCTGACAATCTGGCAATACCGAGCACCTGCGCGTGAACTGAGGAGGGACCATGGACCTGCACTGGGGCCGCCGCTACGTGATGGTCGAGCCGACCCACTTCCGGGTCGAATACCGGATCAACCCGTTCATGGACCTCGCCGACCAGCCCGACCCCGCGCGTGCGCTCGCCCAGTGGCGCGAGCTGGTCGCCACCATCGAGCGGTTCGGCGGCACCGTCGACGTGGTCCCGCAGCGCGCGGACGCGCCGGACATGGTCTACGCGATGAACCTCGGCCTCGCCCTGGTCCGCGAGGACGGCGTCCCCCACGTCGTGATGTCGCACATGCGCTACCCCGAGCGCCGGATGGAGACGCTCTCGGCGCAGCCCTGGTTCGCCTCGCGGGGCTTCGCGACGTCGTACGTCGGCCGCGATGCCGTCGGCCCGCACCTCGAGGCCGGTGACGCGTTCGCGTTCGGAGATGCGCTGGTCGTCGGCTACGGCCCGCGCACCGAGGAGCTCGCGCTCAAGCACCTCGCCACCGAACTCGACGTCCGGGTCCGCGGCCTCCGCATCACCCACCCGGGGATGTACCACCTCGACCTGGCCTTCTGCCCCCTCGACGACCGCCGTGCGCTGGTCTGCCCCGCAGCCCTGGACGACGAGTCCGCGGCCGCGCTCCTCGACCTGGTGCCCGAGCCGCTGGTGCTCACCGAGGAGGAGGCGCTGACGACGTTCTGCGCCAACTCGATCGTGCTCGGCCGGACCGTGGTGATGCCCGCCTGCCCCGACCGGGTGCGCGCCCGGCTCGAGGAGTGGGGCTTCGAGGTCGTGCTCGCGGACGTCTCCGAGTTCCACAAGGGCGGCGGCTCGATCCGCTGCCTGACCAACCCCGTCGACGTCACCATCGGGCGCGACCTGCCGTCGGTGCCGGGCGGCGAGGTGCTGCTGCCGTAGTGGGCGGGCCCGGGCGGGTTTCTCCGGCTGACCGGAGAAACCCGACGACACGCCGGGCGAGGTGCGGCGTGTCCGCGGGTTTCCCCGGCTGACCGGAGAAACCCGACGACACGCCGGGACACCAGCGGCGTGTCGGGCGGGTTTCCCCCGACAACCCCGAGCGCGCCGCCGGAGCCCCGCTACGGTCGAGGCGTGTTTCCGGTCGGCGGCGTGGGGGTGATGCTCGCCCTCGTCGTCGTCTTTGGCCTCGGCTGCGCGCTGCTCGCGGTGGGGCTGAGCCGATGGCTCGGCTGGCTGACTGCCGTGTCGGTGGCCGGGCTGGTCTGGTCGGTATTGGTCATCGGCTCGATCACCCTCATCCCCGCGAACGGCGCTCCGGGCATCGTGTCCGCGGAGGGCCGGCTGGCCACGTGCTCCTGGGACATCGGTGGCCCGGCGCCGGAGGGCTTCTGGATCTTCGGCGGCGGCCAGCGGACGCTCAACGCCGTGGTGTTCGTGCCCGCGGGGGCGCTGCTGGTCCTGGCCCTCGCCCGCTGGCCGCGGTTCGCGTGGGTGGGCGTGCCGGTCGGGCTGGTGCTGCTGGCGGCGTACTCGATCGGGATCGAGGCGACGCAGCTCGCGCTGGCGCGGATCGACCGGGCGTGCGACGTGACCGACGTGATCGACAACGTCACCGGCGCGGTCGTCGGGGTGGCCGTCGGCATCCTGCTGGCGCTCGCGCTCCGCCCGTGGCGCCGTGGCTAGGGTGCTGCCCATGACCAGCCCCCAGCCCCGGTCGAACGTCGCGGAGATCCCGCCGTACGTCGCCGGGAAGCCGCCGACGGTGCGCCCCGGGATGACCTCCTACAAGTTGTCGTCGAACGAGAACCCGTACCCGCCGCTCCCCGGTGTCGTCGAGGCCGTGCAGGCCGGCGTCGGCGCCATGAACCGCTACCCGGACATGGGCGCCTCGGCGCTCTACGAGGCGCTGTCGCGGAAGTTCGGCGTGCCCGCCGGGCACCTCTCGGTCGCCACCGGCTCCGTCGGGCTGATCTACCAGCTCGTGCAGGCGTTCTGCGACCCCGGCGACGAGGTCGTGTTCGCGTGGCGGTCCTTCGAGGCCTACCCGATCGCGGTCACCGCCGCGGCCGCGACCGGCGTCAAGGTGCCGGTGCTGGCCGACGGCCGGCACGACCTGGACGCGATGGCGGCCGCCGTCACCGACCGCACCAAGGTGGTGCTGGTCTGCACCCCGAACAACCCGACCGGCCCCGCGGTCACCCAGGCCGAGCTGGACGCCTTCCTGGCGAGGGTCCCCTCGGACGTCCTGGTCGTGGTCGACGAGGCGTACGTCGAGTTCGTGCGGATGCCCGACGCCGTGGACGGCATCGCAACCTACCGCCGCCACGAGAACGTCGTGGTCACCCGGACCTTCTCCAAGGCCTACGGGCTCGCGGGCTTCCGGGTGGGGTACGCCGTGGCGCCCGCTCCGATCGCGGCGGCGTTGCGCGCGGTGTCGCTGCCGTTCGGCGTCTCGACGGTCGCGCAGGCGGCGGCGATCGCGTCCCTGGAGCGGCAGGACGAGCTGTTCGAGCGCGTCGACGCGCTGGTGACGGAGCGCACCCGCGTCGTGACCGGCCTGCGTGAGGCCGGCTGGCACGTGCCGGAGGCGCAGGGCAACTTCGTCTGGTTCGACCTCGGGGAGCGGACGCTCGACTTCGCTGCCGCGGCCGACGAGGCCGGGATCGTCGTGCGCCCGTTCGCGGGCGAGGGCTGCCGGGTGTCGATCGGCGAGACCGAGGCCAACGACCGGCTGCTCGCGGTCGCCGCGGCCTTCCCGCGCTAGGCCGGGGCGCGGCGTCAGCGAGGCGCCACCTCGACCTCCGCATGCGCACTCGCGTCGGGCCGCCGATCCATCTCGCGCCAGCGGGGGTCGACCGCCGGCAGCATCGTGACCGCGAAGTAGGCGAGGCCGACGACCAGCATGGCCGGCTCGAGGCCGACGCCGGTGACGAGCACGCCGCCGAGCAGGCCGCCGAACGGGATCAGCGCGAAGCACATCGCCGTCGTCAGGGAGGACACCCGGCCGACCAACGGCTGCGGGATGCGCTCGAAGATCACCGCGCCGAGCACCGGGTTGATGAACCCCGCGGCGAAGCCGCAGGCCACGGTCGCGGCGACGATCAGCCAGAGCGGGCTGTCGAACGCGAACACGGCGTACCGCGGCAGGCCGCAGACCAGGAACGCGAGCAGGTAGGTCCGGTAGCGCGGCAGCCGTGGCGCCCACGCCGCGGCGCAGACGGCGCCCAGCGCGGAGCACCCGCCGAAGACGGCGAACACGAGACCGATCGCGCCCGCGCCGCGTCCGGAGTCGACCGCCCAGACCGGCACCAGGACGCTGACGTACGCCGCGTCCAGGAGGTTCGTGAGCGCGACCATCACCGCGATGCCGAGCAGCACCCGGTCGCCGCGCAGGAAGTCCCAGCCCTCGCGCAGCTGGCGCCGGTAGGACGCCTCGTCGTCCTCGACCACCGGCGGGGGTGCCGGCAGCGAGCGGGTCGTGAGGATCAGCACGACAGCCGAGATGCCGAAGCTGGCGGCGTCGACGACGAGCGCGTTGGTCGCTCCGACGACAGCCACGAGACCGCCGGCGAGCGCCGCGCCGAGCATCGACGAGGTGCGCTCGACCGTGCCGGCCAGGCCGGTGACCCGCTCCATCGGCACGTTCGCGTGCTCGGCGATCGCCGGGACCAGCGCGTGCTTGGCCGAGTCGCCGGGTCCGCGCAGGGCACCCGCGACCGCGACCAGGGCCAGCAGCAGCGGGAAGGACAGCAGGTCCAGCAGGTGCAGCGCCGGGATCGAGCCGACGACGACCAGGCTGCCGAGGTCGCAGGCGATGCTGACCCGGCGCGCACCGGCCCGGTCGATCATCGGGCCGCCGAGCACCTTCAGCACGACCATGGGGAGGGTCTCGAACAGCGCGACCAGGCCGGTCTGGGTGGCCGAACCGGTCGTCGTGAGGACCAGGAACGGCAGCGCGATCATCGACACTCGGGTGCCGGTGAGCGAGACCGCCTCCGCGGTCAGCCAGCCGTAGAGGGGCGTACGGCGCAGGGTCACTCCTCGGCCCCGCCGACCCGGCCCGGGTACGGGAACCCGTTGAGCTGCACGACGTACTGGACCGCCTCGTCGTCGTCCTCCTGCTCGGGCTCGGCGTGCAGGACCTCGGCCAGCCTCTCGACGAGCGCCTTGGCCCGGGCGGGGGTCAGCTTGATCACCCAGTCGCTGTAGGTCGTCGCGTCGGACCAGGCGGGCGGCAGCAGCCCGAGCTCCTCGACGGAGCGCTGGAGAGTCTGGGTCATCACGACCGCGACGGACTGGAGGTAGGCCTCCAGCGTCTCGGCGTCCGCGGGGTCGGCCGGCCGGGCCGTGTCGGTCGTCGTCGACTGGTGCGCGGCCCGCCACCAGCGGTCCCGGGCGTTGCCACGCGCGGTGTCCTCGGCCACGAAGCCGTGCCGCTCCAGCTGGCGCAGGTGGTACGACGTCGCGCCGGTGTTCAGGCCGAGCCGGGTCGCCAGCGTGGTCGCCGTGGCCGGCCCGTCGATGCGGAGCAGGCCGAGCATCCGCAGCCGGAGCGGGTGGGTCAGCGCCTTGAGGGCCTCGGGGCTCGGGGTGATGGAGGTGACGTCCATGGCAGCACCGTACGACTGCAAAGAACCATTTGCAAACAGTTCTTTGCAGTCACGTCTTGTAGCGTCGCCGCTGTGCTCCCTCAGCTGCTCGTCCCGTTCGTCGCCACCCTCGCGATGGCCCTCCCGCACGCGGCCCCGGACCGGCCTGCGGACGTCCTCGCGGACATGTCGCTGGCGCAGCGGGTCGGGCAGCTGTTCATGGTCGGGACGCCTGCCGCCGAGGTGGACCAGCGGACCCGAGCCCAGATCGGGCGCTACCACGTGGGCAACGTGATGCTGACCGGCCGCAGCTACGGCGGCGTCCGCGCGCCGAAGCACGTCTCGAAGGTGATGCGTGCCGAGGTGGACGCGGCCTCGACCGACCGCGTGCGACTGCTGGTCGCCACCGACCAGGAGGGCGGCCTGGTGCAGGTGCTCCAGGGGGGCGCCTTCTCCGACATGCCTTCTGCCCTGACCCAGGGGAGCTGGGGGCTGCCGAAGCTGCGCGGCGCCGCGCGGGCATGGGCCGGGCAGCTGCAGAGCGCCGGCGTGAACATGAACCTCGCGCCGGTCATGGACACCGTCCCGAGCCCGCAGGCCGCCCAGCACAACCCGCCGATCGGCGGGTACCAGCGGGAGTTCGGGTTCACCACGCGCGTGGTCGCCCACCACGGGGTCGCGTTCCTGCGGGGGATGACCGACGGCCACGTCGTACCGACCGTGAAGCACTTCCCCGGCCTGGGCCGGGTGCGCGCCAACACCGACACGCACGCGAACGTGACCGACCGCGTGACCCGGCGGCACGACCCCTACTTCCGGCCGTTCCGGGCGGCGGTCACCGCCGGCGCCGCGGTGATGATGTCGACGGCGTACTACACGCGGCTCGACCCGAGGCACCCGGCGGCGTTCTCCCCGTTCGTGATCGGGACCGTGCTGCGCGGCGACCTGGGCTTCACGGGCGTCGTGATCTCCGACGACCTGGCGCGCGCGAAGCAGGTGGCCTCGTTCAGCCCCGCCGGGCGGGCGCTGCGGTTCATCGGCGCCGGCGGCGACATCGTGCTCACGGTCGACCCCGACCCGCTGCCGGCGATGTACGACGCGGTGCTGGCCCGGGCGCGCACGAGCGAGAAGTTCCGGGACAAGGTGGACGCCGCGGCGCTGCGGGTGCTGAGGGCGAAGGACCGTCAGGGCCTGCTGCCTACAGTGAGGCCATGAGCGACTCGGGCGAGTACCAGCGCGACGCCAACTACATCCCCGACCGGATCACCCGGGGCGCCCGGAAGCCCGAGCACGGGCCCGTGGAGGGCGAGTTGTGGCCGGTCGAGCCGGGCCGGTACAGACTCGTCGCGGCAAGAGCGTGCCCCTGGGCGAACCGCTCGATCATCGTCCGCAGCCTGCTCGGGCTCGAGGACGTGATCTCGATGGGCCTGTGCGGACCCACCCACGACGAGCGCAGCTGGACCTTCGATCTCGATCCCGGCGGCCGCGACCCGGTGCTCGGCTACGAGCGTCTGCAGGAGGCCTACTTCAGGCGGTTCCCCGACTACCCGCGCGGCATCACGGTGCCGGCGGTCGTCGACATCGAGTCGGGCGGCGTGGTCACCAACGACTACCCGTGGATCACCCACGACCTCTTCCACGAGTGGCGCGACTTCCACCGGCCCGACGCACCCGACCTGTGGCCCGATGACCTCCGCGAGGAGATGGACGAGGTCATGGAGCGGATCTACACGGAGGTGAACAACGGCGTCTATCGCGCGGGGTTCTCCACGTCGCAGGAGGCGTACGAGGCGGCGTACGACCGGTTGTTCGCGACCCTCGACTGGCTCGAGGACCGGTTGACCGACCGGCGCTACCTGATGGGTCCGTCCATCACCGAGGCGGACATCCGGCTGTTCACGACGCTGGCCCGCTTCGACGCGGTCTACCACGGGCACTTCAAGTGCAACCGCAACAAGCTCACCGAGATGCCGGCGCTGTGGGGCTACGCGCGCGACCTGTTCCAGACGCCCGGCTTCGGCGACTCCATCGACTTCTTCCAGATCAAGAAGCACTACTACGTAGTGCACTCCGACATCAACCCGAGCGGCATCGTGCCGAAGGGTCCCGACAACTCGGTCTGGCTGACGCCGCACGGGCGGGACGGGCTCTGACCGGGATCGGCGCTCTGACGGGATCCCCGGCTCGCCGGGGATCCCCTCGCTTCTCGGGCGTTGCAACGGCCGAAAAGCGACAGGAGTGCCCGACCGGTGTGACGGGAGGGGCTACTGGTGGTCGTCGAACGTGGCCGGTGAGCGGCGACCGGTACGCCGCGATCGGCTCGGTGATCACGATGCGGCCCCGACCGGCGCGGCCCGGCTGGCGGCCCGGCTGGCGGGTCGGGATCCGGAGGTGTCCGCGGGCGCTCACACGTCCACCTGCAGCCGCACGTCGACGACCATGCCCGGCTCTGGCGGGACAGCTGTGACGGGATCCCCGGCTCGCCGGGGATCCCCTCGCTTCTCGGGCGTTGCAACGGCCGAAAAGCGGCAGAAGTGCCCGACCGGTGTGGCGGGAGGGGCTACTGGTGGTCGCCGAACGTGGCGGTGAGCGGCGACCGGTACGCCGCGATCGGCTCGGTGATCACGCTGCGGGCGGCGACCGCCGCGGCCCCAGCCCGCCGCGGCCCCAGCCCGCCGCGGCCCCAGCCCGCGCGGCCCCAGCCCGCGCGGCCCCAGCCCGCGCGGCCCCAGCCCGCGCGGCCCCAGCCCGCGCGGCGCCGGCGCGCCGGGATCCGGACGTGTCCGCGGGCGGTCAGACGTCCACCTGCAGCCGCACGTCAACGACCGTGCCGAGCTCGATGCCCTCGGCCCTGCGGACCCGGTCCTTGAGCGGCACCACGTAGCTGCCGTCCCTGGGCCACAGCGACGTCGTCCACTCGGTGGCACCGATGGTCACCGTCACCGGGATCATGCCCCAGCCGTAGGTCACCGCCGCGGCGGTCTCCTGGAGCTGCTCGGCCTCGTCCTCGGGCACCCACACGAAGTGGTACGGCGCGGGGCCGCGCCACTCCCAGACCTCGCCGCTGAACTCCAGCTCCACGGCGACAGCCTAGGCGGGCCGAGCCGGGGTCAGCGGCGGACGAACCCGTGCACGTGCGGTGTGGCGTGCCGCCAGTGCAGGTACGCGGCGTACAGCACCCGGCGCGCCCACGGACGGGCCGCCCGCCCGAGCTCGAACCGGTGCGGGCAGGGGCGCCGGCCGTGGCCGCACGTCCAGCCGTGGAAGTAGATGATCGGCTGCTTGCGCCCGGCCGTCAGGACGTCGGCGCCGCCGGGACCGCAGATGCGGGTGTTGTCGCGGCGCAGGAGGGAGTGGGCGCGGGCGTGCCGCCACCCGAAGAGGTGCCGCGACGTCCGCCAGGTGGTGCGGTAGTCGCAGCTGCCGAAGTAGCCCTCGGAGGTGAACAGCACCAGGTGCTTGCGGTGCCGGACGAGGACCGGGTTCTCGACCGTGTGCCCGCTGCGCAGCAGCACCCGGGCCCTCGCGCGGTCGCCGCGGTGGAGGCCGTCGCGGGTGAGCCGGATCATCCGGATCGACGTCGGGTTGCCCTGCGTCTTGAACAGCAGCGTCCGGCCACCGTTCGCCCGCCGGAACCCGGACGGGTCGATGGCGCCCTGCGGAGGGCACACCAGGGGGTGCTTGCCGACCGGGTGGAACGTGTCGAGCACGTGACGAGCCGCAGCGACACCGATGCAGCGCCGCCGGCCGTGCGCCACCGCCGAGTAGTACAGGAGCCAGCCGCGCTTCGCCTGCACCAGGTCCGGCGCCCAGACCTGGTCCGACCTGACCCACCGCGGAAGGTCCACCAGGGCTCGGCGCACGGGGCGCCACGGCCCACGCGGCGAGCGGGACACCGCCCGGGGCGCGAGGTAGCCGGTCGCGACCGCGACGTACCCCCGCGAGAAGGACGCCACCGAGGGATCGGCGAACCGGTCCTGGTGGATCAGCGGCGTCGCCCGCTGCAGCGGCGCCAGTGACGCGTCCGCGCCGCCGCCCAGTGAGACCGTCATCATCACCACGAGGGCAGCCGACGCCGCCCGAATCCCCCACCGCACCTGTTGCCGCCCCACCACTCGCACCCGGTTGTGAGCGCACAGGATCACCCGCCGGGCGGCCGCGCGCAGGACAACACGCCGAATCGTCACAATGGACGCATGGGCCACGACCACGACCACGACCACGCCGCCGGTCGCGCGGCGGACCGCGGGCGGCTGCGCGTCGTGCTCGTCGTGACTCTCGTCGTGATGGCACTCGAGGTGGTCGGCGCGATCGTCACCGGGTCCCTCGCGCTGTTCGCGGACGCGGGCCACATGGCCACCGACGCCGCCGCCGTGGTGCTGGCGCTCGGGGCGTCGTACGTCGCGACGCTCCGCGGCGGACCGCGCTCGACCTTCGGGCTGCACCGGGCCGAGATCCTCGCCGCGCTCGTGAACGCGCTGGTGCTGCTCGTCGTGTGCGGCTACCTGGCCTGGGCGGGGATCTCGCGGCTCGCCGAACCGGTCGAGGTGGACGCCGGGCCGATGGTGCTGTTCGCGCTCGTCGGCCTGGTCGCCAACGGCGGGTCGCTGTACGTCCTCAACCGCTCCGACACCGGCTCGCTCAACCTGCGCGGTGCGCTGAACGAGGTGCTCGCGGACCTGCTGGGGTCGCTGCTGGCCGTCCTCGCCGGTCTCGCGATCCTGCTCTGGGGCTTCGACCGGGCCGACCCGATCGCCTCGCTGGCGATCGCCGCGCTGATCCTGCCGCGCTCGCTGGTGCTGCTGCGCGAGGCCTCGCTGGTGCTGCTCGAGGTCGCGCCGGCGGGGCTCGACCTCGACGACGTGCGCACACACCTCCTCGAGATGTCCGGTGTCGTGGACGTGCACGACCTGCACGCCTGGACGATCACCAGCGGCATGCCGAGCCTGTCCGCGCACGTCACCGTCACCCAGGAGGCGCTCGACGAGCACGGCGTCGGCGGCATCCTGGACCGGCTCTCCGAGTGCACCGCCGAGCACTTCGACGTACGCCACTCGACGTTCCAGGTCGAGCCGGAGACGCACCAGGAGCACGAGGACCTCGGTGAGGTGCACTAGGGCCGGCGAGGACGATTGGCGGGGGCGACGACGACGCAGGTAAGTTGAGTGTGCACGATTGTGTTCCGGGTCACAGGACGCACCACCCCCGCGTCCCGCGTCCGGAGCGACAGCCATCGGCACGCGGAGACCCCGTACCGCCGACGACATCGAAGGAGCGCACGTGAGCACGCAGTCATCGGGTGAGACACCCGGCTTCGGGCCCGACCTCGTGGAGGTCTTCGGGCCCTCGCAGCAGGACGGCGGCCCCGAGCTCGTCCAGTTGCTGACCCCCGAGGGGGAGCGGGTCGAGCACCCGGACTTCTCCTTCGACCTCGGCGACGACGCGATCCTCGGCTTCTACCGCGACATGGTCCTGACCCGTCGCATCGACACCGAGGCCACCGCCCTCCAGCGGCACGGCGAGCTCGGCATCTGGGCGCAGTTGCTCGGCCAGGAGGCCGCGCAGATCGGCGCCGGCCGCTCGCTGCGTCCCCAGGACTTCGTCTTCCCGACCTACCGCGAGCACGGCGTCGCGTGGTGCAAGGGCGTCGACCCGCTCGACCTGCTCGGGCTGTTCCGCGGCGTCGACCAGGGCTCCTGGGACCCCGCCGACAACAACTTCGGCCTGTACACGATCGTGATCGGCGCGCAGACGCTGCACGCGACCGGCTACGCGATGGGCCTGCAGCGCGACGGCGTCGTCGGCACCGGCGACCCGGACCGCGACGCCGCGGTCATCGCGCACTTCGGTGACGGCGCCTCCTCGCAGGGCGACGTCAACGAGTCGTTCATCTTCGCGGCGTCGTACAACGCCCCGGTCGTGTTCTTCTGCCAGAACAACCAGTGGGCCATCTCCGAGCCGATCGAGCGGCAGACCCGGATCCCGCTCTACCAGAGGGCTCTCGGCTTCGGCTTCCCCGGCGTCCGCGTCGACGGCAACGACGTCCTCGCGACGTACGCCGTCACCCAGGCCGCGCTGCAGCGAGCCCGCGACGGCCAGGGCCCCACGCTCGTCGAGGCCTACACGTACCGGATGGGTGCGCACACCACGACCGACGACCCGACGCGCTACCGGCTCAGCGACGACCTCGAGCGCTGGAAGCTCAAGGACCCGATCGCCCGCGTGAAGGCGTACCTGCGCCGCAACGGCGTCGCGGACGACGCGTTCTTCGCGGGCGTCCAGCAGGAGGCCGACGACCTCGGCCACCGGCTCCGCGAGGGCTGCAAGGCGTTGCCGGACCCGCAGCCGCTGAGCATGTTCGACCACGTCTACTCCGAGATGACCGAGGAGCTCGTCGCCCAGCGCGACGGGTTCGCGGCCTACCTGGAGAGCTTCGAGGGGGCGCACTGATGGCGACGCAGGGTACGCAGCGGATCACGCTCGCCAAGGGCCTCAACATGGGCCTGCGCAAGGCGATGGAGGACGACCCCAAGGTCCTGCTCATGGGGGAGGACGTCGGCAAGCTGGGCGGCGTCTTCCGGATCACCGACGGGCTGCAGAAGGACTTCGGCGAGGACCGCGTCATCGACTCGCCGCTGGCCGAGTCCGGCATCGTCGGCACGGCGGTCGGCCTGGCGCTGCGCGGCTACCGCCCGGTGGTCGAGATCCAGTTCGACGGGTTCGTCTACCCGGCGTACGACCAGATCGTCTGCCAGGTCGCGAAGATCCAGTTCCGGTCGCAGGGCAAGCTGAAGATGCCGATGGTCATCCGGATCCCGTTCGGTGGCGGCATCGGCGCGGTCGAGCACCACAGCGAGTCGCCGGAGGCGCAGTTCGCGCACACGCCGGGCCTCAAGGTGGTCGCCTGCTCGAACCCGGTCGACGGCTACTGGATGATCCAGCAGGCCATCGCCAGCGACGACCCGGTGATCTTCCTGGAGCCGAAGCGGCAGTACCACGCCGACAAGGCCGACCTCGACGAGTCCGCCACGCCCGAGCCGTTGTTCACCTCGCGCGTGGTCCGGGCCGGCACCGACGCCACCGTGCTCGCCTACGGCCCGATGGTGAAGTCCGCGCTGGCCGCGGCCGAGGCCGCCGCCACCGAGGGCAAGTCCGTCGAGGTCATCGACCTGCGCACGCTGTCCCCGCTGGACATGGCCCCGGTCTACGAGTCGGTGCGCCGTACCGGTCACGCCGTCGTCGCGCACGAGGCGCACGTCAACCTCGGCATGGGCGCGGAGATCGCGTCGCGGATCACCGAGCAGTGCTTCTACTCGCTCGAGGCCCCGGTGCTGCGGGTCGGCGCGTTCGACACGCCGTACCCGCCGTCCCGCATCGAGGAGGACTACCTCCCCGACCTGGACCGGATCCTGGACGCCGTCGACCGCTCCCTCGAGTTCTGAACCGGAGTTCTGAGCCATGCCTGAGTACAAGCTGCCCGACGTCGGTGAAGGCCTGACCGAGGCGGAGATCGTCGCCTGGCACGTCAAGGTCGGCGACGTCGTCGAGATCAACCAGATCGTCGTCGAGATCGAGACCGCGAAGTCGATCGTCGAGCTGCCGTCGCCGTACGCCGGCGAGGTGACCGCGATCCTGGTCGAGGCCGGCGAGATGATCCCGGTCGGCACGCCGATCATCGCGATCGGTGAGCCCGCCGCGGCCACCGCCGATGCCCCCGTCGAGATCGACCTGTCCAACCCCGCCGCCTCCGGTGGCGGCGAGGGCGAGTCGCTGGTCGGCCGCAACAAGGCCGACCGCGGCCCGGTCCGACGGGCCCGCAAGGTCGCGTCCGGCGCCGCTGCGGCGCACATGCAGGCGCAGGCCGCGTTCGAGGCCGGCGAGTCTCCGATGGTTGAGGCGGACGAGACGCCGGTGCCGTCCACGCCCGCAACGACGGCGCCTGCCGCGTCCGTCCAGGTGCTGGCCAAGCCGCCGGTGCGCAAGCTGGCCAAGGACCTCGGCGTCGACCTGCGGTCGTTGACGCCGACCGGGCCGAACGGCACGGTGTCCCGCGAGGACGTCGAGTCGGCCGCCGGCGGGACGTCGTCCGAGGTGGCTGCTCCGGTGGCCAGGTCGTACGACACCCGGCCGGGTGAGCGGGAGACCCGGGAGCCGATCAAGGGTGTGCGCAAGATGATGGGCCAGGCCATGGTCCAGTCGGCGTTCACGGTGCCGCACGTGACCGAGTGGGTCACCGTCGACGTCACCAGGACCATGGAGCTCGTCGAGCGGCTGCGGTCGCGCCGCGAGTTCCGCGAGGTCAAGATCTCGCCGCTGCTGGTGCTGAGCCGCGCGGTGATGCTGGCGATGCGGCGTACGCCGGAGATCAACTCGTGGTGGGACGAGGCGGCCGGGGAGGTCGTGCTCAAGCGCTACGTGAACCTCGGCATCGCGGCGGCCACCCCGCGCGGGCTGGTCGTGCCGAACGTCAAGGACGCCGAGTCCATGTCGCTGCTCGAGCTCGCGCAGGCGCTGAACGCGCTGACCGCGACCGCGCGCGAGGGGAGGACGCAGCCGGCGGAGATGGCCGGCGGCACCTTCACGATCACGAACGTCGGGCCGTTCGGCGTCGACGGCGGCACCCCGATCATCAACCCGGGCGAGTCCGCGATCCTGTGCTTCGGCGCGGTCAAGAAGGCGCCGTGGGTCGTCGACGACGAGATCGTGGTGCGGCAGGTCTGCACGCTCGCGCTGTCCTTCGACCACCGGCACATCGACGGCGAGAAGGGCTCGCGCTTCCTGTCCGACGTCGCCGGGATGCTCGAGGACCCGGCCACGGCGCTGGTCTTCTAGGGGCCGTTCCACGGGCGGCCGGCCGCGGCCCAGCTGTCCGGTCGCACCGGCGGCGGTCCGCCGCGCAGCCAGGCGGCCACGGCCCGGGCGTGGTCGGCCGGTGCCGCCGCGGCCGACGTCAGCCGGAACGCCTGGTCGGAGTAGGGGAACGCCGCGGCCCGCTCGCGGACCGAGGCCTCGTCGAGGTCCGTCTCCTGGCGTCGGCCCCGGAAGCGGCGGACCGCCTCGTCGGGCGGGACGTGGATCTCGACGACCCAGAGCGGGGTGTCCGGCGCGGCCGCGACCAGGCTGGCCCGCTGCTCGCGCCGGGCGTAGGTGCACTCGAGGAGCACGTCCCGCCCGCGGTCGAGCGCCAGGCGGGCGAGGACGTGCGCGGCGTCGTACGCGAGCATCCGGTCCTCGCGGCCCCGGCCCGACCCCGGGAGCAGCACGTCGAAGAGCGCGTCGACCTCGAGGTGGACCCGGTCGGCGACGAGCAGCCGCCCGATCGAGGACTTCCCCGAGCACGGCGGCCCGGACAGGAGCAGCACGCCGGCGGGCGGCATCAGTGCCCGGCCGTGTCGAGCGCGTCGGCCGTGAGCCGGCGGCCCAGCTCGATCATCTCGTCCGCGCGGTGGAACTCCAGCGACCGGGCGGCGCTGACCGGCACGGTCACCAGGACGTCCGGCGGCATGCCGGCCATCCGGTACCGGCTGATCAGGCCCTGCATCGCGTCCATGGACATCCCCACCACGTCGGAGATGCGGAGCTCGTCGAGCAGGCTCGGGGCGACCGGCTCGACGGTCCGCCCGACGGTACGGCGGACCCGGTCCACCAGCTCCTCGCGCCACGACGGCTCGGCCGCTTCCCGCGCGGGCGCTGACGGTTCCTGCGGCAGCCGGGCGCCGGACAGCGAGATCGCGATGGTGAGGTCCGCCGCCGCGGCCGCGGTCGGCTCGATCGGCACCGGGTTCATCAAGCCACCGTCGGCGAGCAGGCGGCCGTTCATCTCGACCGGCGTGATCACGCCCGGGATCGCGATCGAGGCCCGGATCGCCGACAGGAGCGGACCGCGCTGGAACCACACCTCGCGGCGGGCGTGCAGGTCGGTGGCGACCGCGGTGAACGGGACCGCGAGGTCCTCGATCAGCCGGTCACCGACCAGCTCCTCGACCTGCTCGAAGATCCGCTGGGCCCGGATCGCGCCGGGCGCGGACCACTTCGGGTCGAGGAGGCGCAGCACGTCTCGCTGGGTGAGCGAGCGCGCCCACTCGGCGTACGGCTCCATCCGGTCGGCCGCCGCGAGGCCGCCGACCAGCGCGCCCATCGAGGTGCCGGCGATCGCGACGATCTCGTGCCCGCGGTCCCGGATCTCCTCGATGGCGCCGATGTGGGCGTACCCGCGGGCACCGCCGGAGCCCAGGGCCAAGGCCACGCGGTGGGAGCTCATGTTGGCACCCTAGGGAACCGGGGTAGGAGTCGCAGCGTGGAGACGCTCGGGCCCTACCGCCTCGTCCGCCGCCTCGGCAGCGGCGGGATGGGTGTCGTCCACGAGGCGTGGGACACCGGGCTCGAGCGCTCGGTCGCGCTGAAGGTGATCTCGCCGCAGCTGGCCGACGACCCCGGCTTCCGCGAGCGCTTCGTCCGGGAGGCCCGGACCCAGGCGGCGCTGACGTCCGAGCACGTCGTGCCCGTCTACGCGCACGGTGAGGACGCCGGCCGGCTCTGGATCGCCAGCCAGCTGATCCCCGACGGCGACCTCGGTCGGCTGCTGCGGGAGTACGGCGCGCCGCCGGTCCCGGTCGCCCTCGACCTGATCGGCCAGGTGGCGTCCGGCCTCGCGGACGCGCACGCCGTCGGGCTCGAGCACCGCGACATCAAGCCCGCCAACGTGCTGCTGCGCCGCGGCCCGCGGATTCGCGCGTACCTCTGCGACTTCGGGATCGCCGGCCCGGTCGGGAGCGCGCCGGACGACGCCGGCACCCCGGCGTACATGTCGCCCGAGGGCGTCGCCTCGGACGTCTACGCGCTCGGCTGCCTGCTGTGGGCGACGCTGGAGGGCCGCCCGCCGCGCGCGGACGGCCCGGTCCCGCAGTTGCCCGGCACCGACGCCCGGACCGTCGCGGTCAACCGGGTCCTGGCCAGGGCGCTGGCGAAGGACCCGGCGGAGCGCTATCCGTCCGCCGCGGCGTTCCGCGACGGCCTGGCGGCCGCGGCCCGGCTGGCGGGCGAGCCGCCGGCCGCATCGGCGCGTCGGCGCGGGTGGCTCGTGGCCGTCCCGGTCGTGGTCCTGGTCGCCGTCGCCGGCGCGGTGTGGGCCCTCACCCGCTCCGACGACGGGCCGCCACCGGCCGCGCCGGTGGAGGTCGAGCACCGGGCGACCAGCGAGCTCGCCGACTCGCTCGACGGTGCCATGAACGACGTGCGGGCCGAGTGCGTCGCCCAGCACGTGGTCGACGACCTCGGCTTCGACGCCCTCGTCGACGCGGGGCTCTTCGACGAGGAGGGGCACTTCCTGAACCCGGACCTCGCCCACGAGCCCGAGGTCAAGGACTCGCTGACGCTGGCCGCGCAGTCCTGCGTGGGCTGACCGGTCAGGCCTCGATCGGCCCGACCTCCCAGCCGGGCGGCGCGATCGGGTGCAGCATCGCGTCGGTCCCGCCGTCGATGAAGAGCACCGCGCCGACGATGTTCGCCGCGGGCTCGGAGAGCAGGAAGCCGATCGCGGCCGCGACCTCCTCGGGCCGGCCGAGCCGGCCGATCGCGTTGGGGTACGCGTCGATCGCGGCCCCGAGCAGCGGATCGGCCCGCATCTGGTCGACCATCGGCGTCTCGGTGGCGCCCGGCGCGACGGAGTTGAGCCGGATGCCGGCGCCCGCCCACTCCGGCTTCACGCCCTCGCGGCGAGCCCACCAGGCGAGCGCCGCCTTGCTGGACGGGTAGACCATCACCGAGTCGACCTGCGCGGCCTCCTCCCGGGCGAGCGGCTCGTCGTCGCGGAGGCAGGCCTGCGCGACGGGGGCGTTCCAGCCGGGCATGCCGGTGATCGAGTTCGACGCGAGGAACACCACGCCCGCGCCGCCCGCTGCCGCGAGCTCGGCGTGCAGCCCGCGCACCAGCGCGACGGCGCCGAAGAAGTTCACCGACACCAGCAGGTCGGACGGGACCCCGGTGCGGCCGGCGATGCCGGCTGCCGGCACGACGCCGTGGACGACGTCGGCGAGGCTCCGGACACCGGCGACCGCGTGCGCCCGCCCCTCCGGCGTCGCGAGGTCCGCCAGCACGTCGATCCCGCCGCCCTCGCGGCCCACCTCGACCCGGTCGACCGTGATCACCCGGTGACCCTGCTCGTGCAGCAGCGCCGCCGTGGCGGCCCCGATGCCGGACGCGGCCCCGCTCACGACGTACGTCTTCATGGGCCGGAACTGTAACCTGTTCTACAGGCCCGGTGACTGCTACAGGTACCGGCGGGCGCGATCGGCGGGACTGCCCGGCCCCGCGTCGAGGAGCGCGGCGAGCTCGTGCTCGAGGACCGCGCCGACCCGCTCGCAGAACGCCTCGGGCTCGTCGGCGGCGTCCGGGAGCTCGGCGACGATCCGGTCCACGATGCCGGCCTCGCGCAGGTCGAGCGCCCGCACCTTCTGGGCGCGCGCCATCTCGGGAGCGTGGTCGAGGTCGCGGTGCACGATCGCGCTGGCGCCCTCCGGCGGCAGCGGCGAGAGCCAGGCGTGCTGGGCGGCGATCACCCGGTCCGCCGGCAGCAACGCCAACGCCCCGCCGCCGTTCCCCTCGCCGAGCATCAGGCACAGGGTGGGCGCCCGGACGGTGACCAGCTCGGCGAGGCAGCGCGCGATCTCGCCGGCCATGCCGCCGTTCTCGGCCTCCGGGGAGAGGGCCGCGCCCTGGGTGTCGATGACCGTGACGAGGGGCAGGCCGAGATCGGACGCGAGCCGCATCCCGCGCTGGGCCTCGCGGAGTGCCTCCGGGCCCATCGGGTGCTCGGCGGTCTGGCCGCGGCGGTCCTGGCCGAGGAACACGCACGGCGCCTGGCCGAAGCTGACCAGGGCGAGCAGCAGCCCGGGGTCCCGCTCCCCCTGGCCGGTGCCGTTGAGCGGGATCACGTCGCTGGCGGCGTACTTCAGCAGGCGGCGGACCCCGGGCCGGTCGGGACGCCGCGACCGGGTCACCGCGTCCCACGTGTCGACGTCGGGCAGCGGGGTCAGCCGGACCGGCGCGGGCACCGGCTTAATGCCGTGGCGGGGCGCGAGCAGGATCGCGAGCGCGCGGTCGAGGATGCCGGCGATCTCCTCGGGCGGCAGGACGGCGTCCAGGATGCCGTGGGCGTAGAGGTTCTCCGCGGTCTGCACGCCCTCCGGGAACGGCCTGCCGTACAACGCCTCGTACACCCGTGGGCCCAGGAAGCCGATCAGTGCGCCCGGCTCGGCGACGGTCATGTGCCCGAGCGAGCCCCACGACGCCATCACTCCGCCGGTGGTGGGATTGCGGAGGTAGACGAGGTACGGCAGGCCGGCGGACTTGTGCGCCGCGACCGCCTCGGTGATCCGGACCATCTGCACGAACGCCGGCGTGCCCTCCTGCATCCGGGTGCCGCCGCTCACGGGCCCGGCCAGCAGCGGCAGCCCCTCGCGGGTGGCGCGCTCGATCGCGGCCACGAGCCGGTCGGCCGCGGCGCGACCGATCGACCCGGCGAGGAACCGGAACTCGCCCATCACGACCGCCACCCGGCGGCCGTGCATGAGGCCCTCGCCGCTCAGCACCGACTCGTCGACCCCGCTCTTCTCGCGGGCGGCGGCCAGCTCGGCGGCGTACTCCTCGCTGAGGTCGCCGTACGACGGCGGGGTGTCCCACGAGGTCCAGGAGCCCTCGTCGAGGACCAGGTCGATGAGCTCGGCGGCCGACAGGCGGGTCACTCCCGGAGGCTATGCCACGCGGCGAGGACCGCGGCCTCGCGGTCGCGTGACATTCCGCTCACGGGCGCGTCCGGGGTGGCCCGCACCCAGGCCAGCGTGTCCCGCGCGGTGTCGGCGACCGGCCGGAGCACCAGGCCCGCGGCGTACGACGGCGCCGGGTCGTGGGTGCCGAGGCCGTCGTACTCGGGACGCGGGAGCCAGAGCGGCAGCGCCTCCGGCCCCATCCACGGCTCGACGCCCTGCTCGGCGAGGAACTCCTGCGGGACCCAGGTGAACGTGGCGTCCGAGCCGACTCCCGCGGCTGTCTCGGCGAGCATCCGCGAGAGCGGCATGACCTCGCCGACGCCGTCGAGGTCGCCGCCCGTCCGCTGCTCGGCGCAGGTGACGATCCACGCCGCGAGGTCACGGACGTCGATCACCTGCATCCGGTCCCCGGGGCGGCCGCCGGCGAGCGCCTCACCGCCGTCGGCGAGCCGGACCGGCCAGTACGTGAAGCGGCCGGTCGGGTCGCCGGGGCCGACGATCAGCCCGGGGCGGATCACCGTCCAGGACGCCGCGCCCTCCCGCACCAGCTGCTCGCACGCGACCTTCATCGGTCCGTACGCCTCCGGGTCCGTGCCGAGGTCGGCGTCCTCGTGCCGGGGCTCCCGCAGCTCGAGCGTGCCGGGCGTCCCGTCGGGGACGGAGTCGTCGGCGTACACGTTGACGGTCGAGACGAAGACCCAGTGCGCGGACGGGAAGGCCGCCACGCCCTTGCGGACCCAGGAGGGGATCCGGGCGACGTCGACCACGGCGTCGTACGACTCGCCGGCCAGCTCGCCGGGGACCTCCTGGGTGCGGTCCCACGCCACGAAGGCGGCACCGTCCGGCACGGGGCCGGACGTGCCGCGGGTCGCGCAGGTCACCTCGTGGCCGCGCTCGAGCGCGTCCGTCGCAACCGCCTTGGACAGGAACACCGAACCGCCGAGCACCAGGATCTTCACGAGCGGCACGCTTCCCGGTCCGGCGTACGTCCGCAAGGGATTCCGCCCATGGCAGACGGGCCGGGAGCGGGGACTTGTCGGGGGAAACCCGACGGACACGCCGATCCCGCCCGGCGTGTCCGTCGGGTTTCACCGGCCGACCGGAGAAACCCGCCCGGGTTTGCACGCTCAGCCGCGCTGCGGCGTCTCCGGCCCGAGCAGCCAGGCGTTGAAGAAGTTCCGGAGGTCCTGGCCGCTCTTCTCCGACCACCACGAGGTGATCTCCTGGTAGTCCGCGTTGCCGTCCTCGTGGCTGGCGGGCCAGGCCCGCACCAGCTTCCAGAACTCGTCGTCGCCGAGCTTCTTGCGCAGCTCGTCCCACATCACCGCGGGGATGTAGTAGACGTTGCCCGCGCCGAACGAGTCCTTCCGGTAGTTCGCGGGCGGGCCGGCGTCCTGCCGCAGCTGGGTGTCGAGCGTGGCCCAGTAGTCCATCCGGTCCTCGAGCGGCGTGCCCTCGTCCTCGCTCTGCCAGACGCCCTGGAGGTACGTGGCCATGCCCTCGTTCATCCAGACGTCTCGCCAGTCGAGCGGCGTCACCTCGTCGCCGTACCAGTGGTGCGCCATCTCGTGCACGAGCACCTCGGGCGAGGTCGCGTAGCGGGTGTCGCCGAGGGTGATCATCGTCTGCGTCTCCATGCCGCTCCTGGAGTCGACGACGAGGAAGCCGAGCTGGTCGAACGGGAACGGTCCGAGCCGGTCCTCGAGCCAGGCCATCGCGGCCGGTGCCCGGCGGAGCCGCTGGAGCAGGTCCGGGCGGTCCACCGGCGTCCAGTACGTGATGGGCACCCCGGACGGCGAGCGGTCCTCGGTCATCGTGAAGTGGCCGATCGCGACCGTCACGAGGTACGACGAGGCCGGCTCGTCGAGCCGCCAGTGGGTGACGGTGTCGCCGTCCTCCCGGCGGCGGGACAGGAGCGCGCCGTTGGAGACTCCGACCATGCCGGCGGGCGCCGAGATCGTCACGTCGTACAGCGCCTTGTCCGACGGCTGGTCGTTGACGGCGTACCAGCTGTAGGCGCCGTACGGCTCCTGCATGGTCCACGCGCCGCCGTCCCGGGTCACCGTCCAGCCGGTGCTGCTGAAGTCGCTGCGCTGGACGGGTGCGGGAACCGGCGCGGGCTTGCCGGAGTACCGGATCACCAGCGTGTACTCGGCGTTCGCCTCGACCGGACGGTCGACGACGAGGTCCTTGCCGTCGTGGTCGTACGTCGCCTTCTCGCCGTCGACCGTGACCGAGCTCGGGTCGAGCGGCGCGGCGAAGTCGAGGCGGAAGTCGTCGGCGCTGGCGGTCGAGCGGAAGTGCAGCCGCTCCGTCGCGTCCAGCGTGGAGGTGCGGGGGTCCCAGGCGAGCGCCAGCCCGTAGTGGAGGGCGTCGACGCCGGGATCGCCGACCTCGGGGTAGACCGAGTCCTCGACGGTCCTGCTGAACCCGTCGGCGACGTCGCCGGTGGGGGACGCGGCGGGCTGCGGTGAGGTCCGGCCGGCGTCGGAGGTGCAGCCGGTGAGCAGGAGGGGCGAGGGCCGCGAGGGCGGCCGCGCCGTCCTTCATCCGTCACCCCGGAGCAGGGGCCGGGCGAGCTTGCGGCCGTGGTGGATCTGGGCCTTGATGGTGCCGAGCGGCGCCCCGACCTGCTCGGCGATCTCCTCGTAGGAGAGCCCGTAGACGTCGCGGAGCAGCAGTGGCTCCACGAACTGCGGGTGGTCCTTCTCGATCGTCTCCATCGCCTCGAGCAGGTCGAGGCGGGTGCCGGCGATGACGCTGGTGGTGCGCGGGTCCGGCTTGTCGAGCGGGCCGACCTCCTGGGGGTCGGCGGCGATGGCCTGGTTCTTCATCCGGCGGTACGTCGTGCGCGCGCTGTTCACGGCCACGACGTGCATCCAGGTGGTGAACCGGCCACGGCCGCCCCAGGATCCGATCTTGTTGGCGACGTTGATCAGCGCCTCCTGGCAGGCGTCCTCGGCGTCCGGCAGGTGCGGCAGCACGCCCCGACACACGTTCAGCGCGCGCGGCCGGACCGCCGTGAGCAGCGCCTCCAGCGCGTCCCGGTCTCCCTGTTGAGCACGCCGGGCGAGATCGTCGATCTCGTCCGGCGTCAGTGCCTCCATCACGCAGTTCACCCTTCCCCGTCGTACCGACCCTAGTCGGACGACGGGGAAGGGTGACCAAACGGTTACTTGACCTCGGAGCGCAGCACGCTCCAGAGCCCGATCGTCATCGGGATGATCAACCAGAAGAGGCTGGTGACCCCGATCTGCGCCCAGTGCTGGCCCGACATGTCGCCGTTGAACAGGTAGCCCTGGGCGAAGTTGAAGTCGACCCACGGCTGGGCCTTCTCGAACCAGGCCTGGCTCTGCGCGAGCAGCATGGACAGCGGCACCAGCACGAAGCTGATGACGAAGTAGCCCACGATGGCGGCCGCGGAGTTGCGCAGCAGGACGCCCAGCATGAATCCGATGAGCATGCCGAGCACGTTGGCGAGCACGATGTAGGCGAGTTCGAGGGCGCTGACGTCCCAGACCGTGTCGGTCCCGGCGATCGTTGAGCCCAGGAGGTTGCCGAGAGCTCCGATCGCCGCGGCGACCAGCATCGACGCGACGCCGACTCCGACCGTGACTGCCAGCTTGGCGCCGATCACGCGACCGCGGTGCGGCACCAGCGTGAACGAGGTGAGTCCGGTGCGCTGGCTCCACTCGCTGGTCACCGACAGGACCGCGATCACCGGCAGGACCACGGCCATGGGGAAGCCGATCGCGGCGGCGAAGCTGTCGTAGGTGAGCTGGTCGTCCGGCGCGAACAGGATGGTCGCCCCCGTCGCGATCACCGCGAGGATGCCGATGCTGGCCATCAGCCAGAAGCCGGACCGGGTGTCGAACGACTTGCGCAGCTCCACGGTCACGATCCGGGAGAACGGGATCCGGGCGGGCGCGGGTCGCGGCGCGCGGACGACCTCGGTCTGCACCGCGCCTTCGACGGTCGTGGCGGTCATGCTGCTACTCCTTCTCGCTGGGTGTCTGCGGTGAGCTCGAGGAACATCTCCTCGAGGCCGGCGCCGTCGGCGGCGCGCAGCTCGGTGAGGGCCACGCCGGCCCGCAGGGCGACCTGTCCGACGACGTCGGGGTCGGCCTCGACGCGGAGGGCGTCGGTCATGGGGGAGAACTCGACATCGGCGTCGACCAGGGCTCGGGACAGCGTCGGCACGTCCCGGGTCCGGACCAGGGTGCCCGCGGAGGCGAGCAGCTCGGCCTTCGTGCCCTGGGCGACGATCCGGCCGTTGCCGATCACCACGAGGTCGTCGGCGATGACCTCGATCTCGTGCAGCAGGTGGCTGCTGAGCAGCACGGTGCCGCCCTGGTCGGCGTAACCACGCAGCAGGTCGCGCATCCAGCGGATGCCGGCCGGGTCCAGGCCGTTCGCGGGCTCGTCGAGGATCAGGACCTCGGGATCGCCGAGCAGCGCGGTCGCGATGCCGAGGCGCTGGCGCATGCCGAGGGAGTAGTTGCGCACCCGGCGGCCCGACTCGGTGGGCGTCAGGCTGACGCGCTCGAGCATCTCGTCGACCCGGCCGGCCGGCAGGCCCATGGTGCGCTGGGCGATGGTGAGGATCTCGCGGCCGGTGCGTCCGGCGTGCTGGGCGGAGGCGTCGAGCAGGACGCCGACCTCCAGGCCGGGGTTCGGCAGGTCGGCGAACCGCCGGCCGCTGACCTCGGCGTAGCCGGAGGTGGCCGGGGTGAGCCCGACCATGACCCGCATGCTCGTGGACTTCCCGGCGCCGTTCGGGCCGAGGAAGCCGGTGACCCGGCCCGGCCGGGCGGTGAAGCTGACGTCGTCGACGGCGGTGAAGGCGCCGTACCTCTTGGTGAGTGAATCGACCTTGATCATGGCCACGAGCCTGTCGCCTGGAGCGTGGTGCCCACATCAGGGAAGTGGGGCGCCTCGTCCCTGAGCCGACCCCGGCCCCTCCCGGGGTGGAGGCTCGGGGTCGGGCCCCGGGTCCCTGATAATGGCCGGGTGTCCATGCCCTCCCGCCTCGGCCGGTACGCCGTGCGCCGCCGGATCGGGTCCGGCGGGTTCGCGACCGTGTGGCTCGCCTACGACGAGCAGCTGGACTCGCCCGTGGCGGTCAAGGTGCTGGCGGACAACTGGACCGAGGACACGGCCGTGCGGCAGCGCTTCCTCGAGGAGGGGCGGTTCCTGCGCAAGGTGGAGTCGCCGTACGTCGTGAGCGTGTACGACGCCGGCGAGCTCGAGGACGGCCGGCCCTACCTGGTGATGTCCTTCGCCGACCAGGGCACGCTCGCCGACCGGCTCGAGCTCGAGGGCGTGACGCCCGCGCAGGCGATGGAGGTCGTGCGCCAGGTGGGCTCTGGACTCCAGGCGCTGCACGAGCGCGGGGTGCTGCACCGCGACGTGAAGCCGGCGAACGTGCTGTTCCGCACCGTCGAGGACTCCGGCAACGGCACCGTGCGGGCGATGGTCGCGGACCTCGGGCTCGGCAAGGCCCTCGACGTCTCGTCGCGGCTGACGATGATCGCCGGGACGCCGACGTTCGTGGCACCCGAGCAGGCGCAGGGCGAGCCGCTGGACCCCCGCGCCGACCAGTACTCCCTCGCGGCCATCACCTACCTGCTGCTCAGTGGCCGGGCGCCGTACGCCCACGCGTCGCTGTCCGCCGCGGCCTCGCCGGCGGCGCCCGCGCCGCTGTCGACCCCGGACCGGCCGTTCGCGACGCCGGTGGAGGCCGTCGTGCGCCGGGGGCTCTCGGTCAACCGCGCGGACCGGTGGCCCGACGTCATGTCGTACGTCGACGCGCTCGAGGACGCTCTCGGAGCGGCCGCGGCCGGCGACCGGTCGGCTGCCTGGCTGCCGGTCGACCCGCACCTGACCCAGCCCGGAGCCCGGCCCTCGCAGCGGCCGTCCGACGAGCCACTGCCGGCACCGGTGCCGCCGCGCCGGCGGCGCACCCGCCGGGCGATCGGCGCGCTCGCCGGTCTCCTGGCACTCGCGGTCGGCGTGGGTGCCGGGTACTGGGCCGAGCAGCGCGGGGAGGGCGAGGCGACCGTCGGTGACGACACCGGCACGCTGTTCGTGACCGTGCCCGGCGACTGGGAGCGGGCGGTCGCGCCGAGCGGCTGGGAGGCGCCCACCGACGGCGGCGAGTTCCCGGCCCTGTCGGTCGGCACTGTGACGGACTGGACCGACGTCAGCTCGCGCGCGCAGGGCGTCTTCCTCGGCATCCTGCCCGGCACCGAGCTGCCCGCGCGGATGCCGCGGCACCCCGAGTGCGCCAGCGCGCAGGAGCCGGTCCCCGGCACCTTCGGCGGACACCCCTCCCGGACCGTGCTCTACACCGACTGCCCCGGCGGCGTCACCGTCGAGCGGGTGGTCCGGCTGGCCGCGAACCGGCTGCTCTGGGTGCAGATCCGCAGCGCCAGCCGCGCCACCGCGAACAACGTCCTCGACGACGTGCAGGCGCGCGGCTTCTGAGCTGAGGGAGCTAGGGGAGCTTCTCGATGCTCGCCGCGACGTGGTCGCGGAGGCTGTCGAGGCCGGGGACGTCGACCGCGCGGCCGACCACGCTCATCTCGAACTCCGCGAGGGTGCCGCCCGGGACCGTGAACCAGGTGAACGTGTTGAACCGCTCGGTGTTGTGGTCGGGGTCCCGGTAGCGGAAGGAGAGCATGTCGTCGGTCCGGGCGAGCACGTGCACGTCGTCGTAGATCGCCTGCACCGCGGCCAGCTTCGCGGCGACCATCTCCTCGTTGGTGCGGTGCTCGTTGACCAGCTTCACGCGGAGGCTGTAGCCCCCGATGGTCGGCTCGTCGGCCGGTCGCCAGCGGACCTCGAACAGCGGCGAGACCTCCTCCGGCGCCCAGCCCTTCGGCACGTCGTACCGCCACTGGTAGGTCGGGTCGCCCAGCTTGTGCGCCTTGTAGTCGAGGTCGGTCTCGAGCGGCGGGTAGTCGATGTCCGGGGAGTAGCCCCGCGTCGGGAGCACCGGGATCGAGGGCGACTGCGCCGGCACGGGAGCGGCGACCGCGACGGTGGTGGGCTCCTCCTGCCGGAGCACGCCGATGCCGTACCCGGCAGCGGCGCCCAGCAGCACGAGCGCGAGCGTCACCCCGACCCACCGCACCCTCATGTGGGAGGAGGGTAGTCGGGGTGCCGACTTGTGACACTTCTGTGCAAGAGTTGCTCGACACCGTCACAAGGGAGAATGTGCCATGACCGACGCCCTGCTCGACCGCCACCGCCAGCGCCTCGACGACGCGGTCGCGGCCAGTGCGAGCCGCACCTACTACTCGGCGTTCGACGAGTCGCCCTCGCCGCGGGTGTACGGCGAGGACGCGGCCGGTGCCGGCAAGGCGGCGTTCGAGGCGTGGCTCGGCGGCACCTTCCCGCTCAGCACCCCCGGCGCGTCCGGAACCGTGTCGACCGAGCGGTCGCCCTTCGGCTTCGACCTCGGGGTCTCGTACCCACGGGCCGTGGACGTCGACGCCCTGCTGTCGGCGTCGCGTGCCGGCATGAAGCAGTGGCGCGACGCCGGTCCCGAGGGACGGACGGGGGTGTGCCTGGAGATCCTGTCGCGGCTCCACACACGCATCTTCGAGCTCGCCAACGCCGTGCAGCACACCAGCGGCCAGGCGTTCGTGATGGCCTTCCAGGCCGGTGGGGCGCACGCGCTGGACCGGGCCCTGGAGGCCATCGCCTACGCGTGGACCGAGATGACCCGGACGCCGGCGACCGCGGTCTGGGAGAAGCCCGGGCGCGGCGAACCGCTTCGGATGGAGAAGACGTTCACCGTGGTGCCGCGCGGCGTCGCGCTCGTGATCGGGTGCAACACGTTCCCGACCTGGAACTCCTGGCCGGGCCTGTTCGCCTCGCTCGTGACCGGCAACCCGGTCGTGGTGAAGCCGCACCCGGCGGCGGTGCTGCCGCTCGCGATCACCGTGCAGGCGTGCCAGCAGGTGCTGGCCGAGGCCGGCTTCGACCCGAACCTGGTCACCCTGGCCGCGGAGGAGCCCGACGACCACCTGGCCGCGACCCTCGCCGTACGCCCCGAGGTGCGGCTCATCGACTTCACCGGCGGCAACGCGTTCGGTGACTGGCTGGAGGAGCACGCCCGGCAGGCCGTGGTGTTCACCGAGAAGGCCGGCGTCAACACGGTCGTCGTCGACTCCACCTCGGACTTCGCGGCGATGTGCCAGAACCTCGCGTTCTCGTTCTCGCTCTACTCCGGCCAGATGTGCACGGCGCCCCAGAACGTCTACCTGCCCGCGTCCGGTGTCGCGACCGAGGACGGCGTGAAGACGCCTGCCGAGGTGGCCGACGGCATCGGTGCGGCGCTGGAGCGGCTGCTCGGCGACGATGCCCGCGCGGTCGAGCTGCTCGGCGGCATCGTCAACGACGGTGTGCTCTCCCGCCTCGACGCGGCCGCCGACGGCGACGTCCTGGTCGCGTCGCGCACCGTCACCCACCCCGCGTTCGACGCGGCGACCGTGCGCACGCCCACGCTGCTGCGGCTCACCGCGAAGGACGCCGACGTCTACGAGTCCGAGTGCTTCGGCCCGGTGGCGTACCTGATCGAGACCGGCGGCACCGACGAGTCGATCGCGCTGTTCCGCGACACCGTGCAGCGGCACGGCGCGATGACCGCCGCCGTCTACTCGACCTCCGACGAGGTGATCGCCGACATGCGCGACGCCGCGCTCGACGCCGGCGTGGCGCTGTCGGAGAACCTCCTGGGCGGGGTCTTCGTCAACCAGTCCGCGGCGTTCTCCGACTTCCACGGGACCGGCGCCAACCCGGCCGCGAACGCGTCGTACACCGACGGCGCGTACGTCGCGTCGCGCTTCCGGGTGATCCAGTCGCGCCGGCACGTCTGAGCGTCCGGGACCGATGAATCGGAAAGTCTCGGCAGGTCTGTCGAAATCGTAGGAGCTGGTTCGTGGAGTAGGTGAAGGCACCTGCCACCCGAGGAGACGACGATGACCGACCTGAAGAGCCGCTGGCTGGCGCTGTACGTGCTGTGCCTCGGCGACCTGATGATCGTGCTGGACTCGAGCATCGTGAACGTCGCGCTGCCGTCGATCCAGACGGACCTGGGGTTCTCCCAGTCGGCGCTGGCGTGGGTGGTGAACGCGTACCTGCTGACCTTCGGCGGGTTCCTGCTGCTCTCCGGCCGGCTCGGCGACCTGCTCGGCAACCGCCGGGTCTTCCTCGGCGGCGTCGTCTCGTTCACCGTCGCGTCGATCGCCTGCGGGCTGGCCCCGTCCGCCGGCCTGCTGGTCGTCGGCCGGGCCATCCAGGGTCTCGGCGGCGCCGCGGTGTCCGCGGTCGCCCTGTCCCTGATCATGGGGCTGTTCTCCGACCCGGCCGAGCGGGCCAAGGCCATGGGCTTCTTCGGGTTCGTGATGTCCGGCGGCGGCGCCGTGGGCGTGCTGCTCGGCGGCGTTCTGACCGGGCTGTTCTCGTGGCACTGGATCTTCCTGGTGAACGTCCCGATCGGCGTCGGCGTCTGGATCGCCGCGCGCCGCGTGCTCCCGGCCGACGAGGCCGCGACGGAGCGTGCCCGGATCGACGTCCTCGGTGCGGTGCTCGTGACCGCGGCGCTGATGCTCTCCGTCTACGGGATCGTCAGCAGCCACTGGGTCCTGCTCGGCGGCAGCGCGGTCCTGCTCGGGGCGTTCGTCCTCTGGGAGTCGCGCACCGCCGCGCCGCTGGTGCCGCTCCGGCTGTTCCGCCTCCGCAACGTCGTGGTCTCGCAGGTGGTCGGCGTGCTGTGGGCGGCCGCGATGTTCGCATGGTTCTTCCTGGCCGCGCTCTACCTCCAGCAGGTGCTGGGCTACACCGCCCTCGAGGTCGGTCTCGCCTTCGTCCCGACCAGCGTCGTGATGGCCTTCTGCTCGCTGCGGGTGTCCGACAAGCTGATCATGCGGTTCGGCATCCGCCCGCCGCTGGTCGCCGGCCTCTCCCTGGCCGCCGTCAGCCTGGCGCTGTTCTCCCGCGCTCCCGTCGGGGGCGACTTCGCGCTTGACGTACTGCCCTCGATGCTGCTGCTCGGGGCCGGTGCCGGCATCGCGTTCAACCCGGTGCTGCTGGCCGCGATGGGCGACGTCGAGCCGCACGAGTCCGGCCTCGCCTCCGGCGTCGTGAACACCTCGTTCATGATGGGCGGCGCCCTCGGCCTCGCGGTGCTCGTCAGCGTCGCGGCGTCCCGCACCGAGTCCCTCACCGCGTCCGGCTCGGCCCCGCTCGAGGCCCTGAACGGCGGCTTCCAGCTCGCCTTCGCGGTCGGTGCGGTCGCCGCCCTCGCCGCCGCGGTCGTCGGCGGGGTCTTCCTCCGCCCCAGGCCGATGGCGATGTCCGAGGCCGACCCGGACCTGGACTCCGAGCCCTGGGCCGCCTGAGCGGTAGTCCCTGACGAAAATGTCCTGTGGGAACGTTCCCACAGGACATTTCGGGCAGGGACTACCCGAGATCAGCCGACGGTGAGGGGCTCCCTCGTCACCGGGCAGCTCATGCACCGAGGGCCGCCGCGGCCGGAGCCGAGCTCGGACCCGGAGATCCGGACCACCTCGATGCCGGCCTCCTCGAGGCGGTCGTTGGTCTCGACGTTCCGCTCGTAGGCGACCGCCACGCGGGGGGCGATGGCGAGGGTGTTGTTGCCGTCGTCCCACTGCTCGCGCTCGGCGGTGACCGGGTCGAGGCCGGTGTCGATCTGGTGGAGCGTGTCGATCTCCATCGCCTTCGCCGCGGCGACGAGGAACGGCTCGGCGCGGGCCACCGCCAGCACCAGGTCGCGGTCGTCCTCGGCGCCGTCGGCCAGCGTGACGGCGTGGGCCTGGAGGGAGTCGGCGACGTTCGGGTACATCACGATCTTGTCGGCGTCGACCATCGTGCACACCGTGTCGAGGTGCATCGTCGCCCGCTCCTGCGCGATGGGTACGGCGAGCACGGTGTGGGCCAGTCCCGCGTGGAACGCCTGGCGGGCGAACCGCTCCACGCCGGCCGGCGTGGTCCGCTCCCCGACGCCGACCGCGATGACGCCGGGCGCGAGCAGCAGTACGTCGCCGCCCTCGACGTGCTCGTGGTGCCAGCCATGGATCTTCCGGGTCCCCCGGAAGCGCGGATGCTCGGTGTAGATGAGCTCGGTGAGCTGGGTCTCGCGGGTGCGTGCCGGCATCGCGAGCGACGTGATGGCGACGCGGTCCCGGACCCAGACGCTCGAGTCGCGGGTGAAGAGGAGGTTCGGCAGCGGGTCGATCAGGAAGTCGTCGCTGGCCAGCAGCGAGGTCACCAGGCCCAAGCCGCCGCGCACCTCGTCGTTCCGGATGCCGGCGGTGAGGTAGTCGGTGAGCTCCGCCGGCGAGGCCTCGCGGAGGAACCGGGCGAGGTACCCGCGGAGCGTGTCGCCGAGGTGCAGCCCCGCCAGCGCCGTGGTGATCGCGTGGTTCCGGGCGTCGTCGTTCTCCAGGGTCTCGGTCAGCAGGTCGGTCAGGTAGAGCACCTCGACGCCGCGGTCGCGCAGCTGCTGCGCGAACCCGTCGTGCTCCTCCTGCGCCCGGGCGACCCAGGGGATCCCGTCGAACAGGAGACGGTCGTTGTTCCGCGGCGTGAGCCGCTTGAGCTCGTTCCCCGGTCGGTGGAGCATGACGGTCTGGAGCGTGCCGACCTCGCTGTCGGCGCCGTGCGTGGACATGCCGGACAGCCTAGGAGACGACTACGAGAGCAGGTCGTACGCCGTGATCGCGGCGAGCACCAGGCAGACGCCGGCGCCCACGTAGTGCAGGACGTGCAGCTTCACGAACTTCTGCAGCTGACGGCCGGCCACCACCGCGAGCCCGCTGACGACGAGCAGCGCGCCGAGCGCGCCGATGAAGACCTCGACCGGCGCCTCGTACTTCGCGACCAGCGAGATCGTGAGCAGCTGGGACAGGTCGCCCCACTCGGCGGCGAACAGCACCAGGAAGCTGGCGATCACCGCCTGCAGCCCGTGCACGTCCTTCGTCTCGACGTCCTCGCCCTCGGCCGCCTGGTGGCTGCGGCCCTCCCGGATCAGGATGATCGCGCCGAGCAGGAACATCACGCCGGCAGCCAGGCGCACGACGTCCTCGGGCAGGAACGACACGGCGTGCCCGAGGAGCACCGCCACGATCGTCTGCACCGTGAACGCCAGGCCGACGCCGATCCAGACCAGGATCGGGCGGTACTTCGTCGCGAGCACGAGCGTCGCGAGGAACGTCTTGTCGGGCAGCTCGACCACGAAGATGGCCAGGAAGCTCAGGCCGATGACGACAGGATCCACTTACCGGAACTTTCGGGAGAGGGCGGTGGCCTCGGCGAGCACGTCGACCACCGGTCGGCCCAGGTCGGTGGCGGCCCGGACGACGTCGTCGTACTCCGGCTGCGCGTTGACCACGACACCGCGGTGGCGGGCGAGCTTGACGGCCACCTCACGGCCGTCGACCTCCACCGCGACCATCTCACGGTCCAGGGCGTGCTTGCGCAGCGGCTGCTCCCGGAGCCCGATGGTGCTGGTCTGCCGGAAGATCGCGGTCCGCACCTCCTCGGCGCGGGCGCCGTCGACGAGCGCGTGCAGCGTGTGGGCCGGGCGGCCCTTCTTCATCAGGATCGGCGTCAGCCACGCGTCGGAGGCGCCGGCCTCGAGCAGTGCCGCGATCACCGCCGGCCAGACCCGCGGGTCGAGGTCGTCGACGTTGCACTCGAGGAGCAGCGGCTCACCTCCTCCGGAGCCCGTCGCGGCGCCGGCGAAGAGGCGCAGCACGTTCGCATGACCCTCCGGGTCGCGCCCGCCGGCCCCGACGCCGATGGTCTCGACCGTCATCGCCGGCTGCGGACCGTACGCCGTCGCGAGCGTCGTCAGCAGCGCCGCGCCGGTCGGCGTGCAGAGCTCCATCGCGACGGCGCCGGCATGCGTCGGCACGCCACGGAGCAGCTCGGCGACGGCAGGCGGCGGCACCGGGAGGGTGCCGTGCGCGGTCTGCACGGTGCCCGAGCCGACCGCGACTGGCGAGACCGTGACGGTCCGGGCGCCGAGGTGCTCGAACCCGGCGCAGACCCCGACGATGTCGGCGATCGCGTCGAGTGCGCCGACCTCGTGGAAGTGCACCTCGTCGGGAGTGGTGCCGTGCACCGCCGCCTCGGCGACCGCGAGCCGCTCGAAGACCGACAGCGCCAGGTCGCGCCCGGCCAGCATGCTCCGGACGTCGCGCCAGGTGCGGTGGTGGTGGGACTCGGCGGCGTCGACGTGCACGCGGGTGGCGGCCAGCCCACCCCGGCGTACCTCCTCGACGCGGAGGGCGACGGGCTCGGGGGCGACCTCATCGACCGCCTCCTGGAGTACGGCGGGCGGCACGCCGGCGCCGACGAGAGCGCCCAGCAGCATGTCGCCGCTGGCGCCCGCGGAGGCGTCGACCCAGACGTCGCTCATCGCCGGACGCTCTGGCGCGCGACGCGCGCCGCGTGCACGCCCGCGCCGTAGCCGTTGTCGATGTTGACGACCGTCACGCCGGGCGCGCACGAGTTCAGCATCGCGAGCAGTGCGGCGACGCCGCCGAGCGAGGCGCCGTACCCGACGCTGGTCGGCACGGCCACGAGCGGCACGCCGGTCAGCCCGCCGACCACCGAGGGCAGCGCGCCCTCCATGCCGGCGACCACGACCAGGCAGTCGGCGGCGTGGAGCCGGTCGCGTACGCCGAGGAGCCGGTGCAGGCCCGCCACGCCCACGTCGTCGATCCGGTCGACCCCGGCGCCGTGGACGGCGACGGTGAGCGCGGCCTCGGCCGCCACCGGAGCGTCGGAGGTGCCCGCGCTGACGATCGCGACGGTCCCGGTAGGAGTGGGAAGCGGACCGAGCGTGACCGCCCGGGCGACCAGGTCGATCTCGGCGTCCGGCAGCACCCGGCTCACCGTGTCCAGCGCCTCGGGGGCGAGCCGGGTCGCGAGCACGGCGCGCTCGGGATGCTTCTCGTGCAGCGCGCGGAGGATCGCGACCACCTGGTCGGGAGTCTTGCCGGCGCCGTACACGACCTCGGGGTCGCCCGTGCGCGCGGCGCGGTCGACGTCGACGCGCGCGAAGCCGAGGTCGGCGATCCGGGGGTCCTGCTCGTCCACGTGAGGAACCTACTCGTCCGGTCCCACAACGTTCACGTCGTCGTCCCGAGATCGGCATTGCCACTGTCGGCGGCCGGGTGTTGGCTGGCCGGTGGGGTCGCACCGAGTGAGGAGCAGGAGCAATGCCGAAGATCGAGAAGTACGCGCAGGGCACGCCGAGCTACGTCGAGCTGGTGACGACCGACCAGGCGGCGGCCAAGGAGTTCTACGGCCCGCTGTTCGGGTGGGAGCTCGAGGACGTCCCGCTGGGGGATGCCGGCTACTACGTGGCGGTCGGCAAGGAGGGCGACTCGGTCGCGGGGATCAGCGGGCAGATGCCCGGCATGGAGGGGCACCCGGCGTTCTGGGGCGTCTACCTGACGGTGGACGACGTGGACGCGGTCGTCGCGAAGGTCGCCGCGGCCGGCGGCACGGTCGAGGCCGAGCCGTTCGACGTGATGGACCTCGGCCGGATGGCGGCGATCAAGGACCCGAGCGAGGCCCGGGTGAACCTCTGGCAGGCGGGCGCGACGATCGGCACGGTGCGCGCCAACGAGCCGGGCACGCCGATCTGGAACGAGCTGATCAGCCCGGACCTGCCGGCGGCCACGAAGTTCTACAGCGACGTCCTCGGTGTCTCCTGGGAGGCGGCGCCCATGGAGGGGGGCATGGACTACACCTGCCTGGTCGTCGACGGCCGCCAGGTCGGCGGCGCGATGCCCCCGATGATGGAGGGCGTGCCGCCGCACTGGAACGTCTACTTCAACGTCGAGAGCGTCGATGACACCGTCGCGAAGGCGACCGGCCTCGGCGGCTCGGTGGTCGCGCCGGCGTTCGACGTGCCCGGCGTCGGCCGGATGGCGGTCCTCGCCGACCCGCAGGGCGGCATGTTCAACCTGATGCAGAACCCGAGCTAGCGGCTGACCTCGGCGCGGAACGGGTCCGCGGGGTAGACGCCGAGGACCTTGATGTCGGTGGTGAAGAACGCCAGCTCCTCGAGCGCGTTCTTCACGCCGACGTCGTCGGGGTGCCCGTCCACCTCGGCCAGGAACTGGGTCGCGGTGAACTCGCCGCCGACCATGTAGCTCTCGAGCTTGGTCATGTTCACGCCGTTGGTGGCGAAGCCCCCGAGCGCCTTGTAGAGGGCGGCCGGCAGGTTGCGCACGTTGAAGATGAAGCTGGTGACGACCGGGCCGTTGCCCGACGGCGCCTCGACCAGCTCCGGGGAGAGGACGACGAAGCGCGTGGTGTTGTGGTCCTCGTCCTCGACGTCCTCGGCGAGGACCTCCAGCCCGTAGATCTCCGCGGCCAGCGGCGGCGAGATCGCGGCCTGGGTGACGTCGGCGAACTCCGCGACCTCGCGCGCGGCGCCCGCGGTGTCGCCGGCGATCACCGGCTTGAAGCCGTGCTCGCGGATGATCCGGCGGCACTGGCCCAGGGCGTGCACGTGGCTGTGCACGGTCTTGATGGTGTCCATCGTGGTGCCCGGGACACCCATCAGGCAGAACCGGATCCGCAGGAAGTGCTCGGCGACGATGTGCAGCCCGGAGTCCGGCAGGAAGTGGTGGATGTCGGCGACCCGGCCCGCGATCGAGTTGTCGATCGGGATCATCGCCAGGTCGGCGCCCCCGGACTCCACGGCCGCGAAGACGTCCTCGAAGGACGCGCAGGGCACCGCCTCCCAGTCGGGGTAGTGCTCCATGCACACCTGGTGGGAGTTGGCGCCGGGTTCGCCCTGGTAGGCGATGCGTCGGGTCACGCCCGTCATGGTCCCACGCGGGCGCGCGCCGCTCCGGCTCCTGTCCGCCCGCCAGACCTACCCTCGGGGGGTGGACCTCGTCGCACTCGTCATCGCTGTCGTCGCCCTGCTGCTCGTGGCGGTGACGCTGAGACGGACCGCGCCCAGGAAGGGCGACGGCGTCGAGGCGGTGCCCGAGGACGTGCACGGCCTGCGCCAGGAGGTCGCCGCACTCCGGGCCGAGGCGAAGGACGCGCTGCGGCACCTCGCCGTGGTCCGGTACGACGCGTTCGGCGACATGGGCGGTCATCTCTCCTGGTCGGTCGCGCTGCTCGACGACGGGGGCAACGGCGTCGTGCTGACCTCCATCCACGGCCGCAGCGACGCGCGCAGCTACGCCAAGAGCGTCGGCGGGTGGACCTGCGAGCAGCAGCTGTCCCCGGAGGAGCTCGAGGCGATCGAGCACGCGCGGCCGTCCTGACTCCTATGCTCCGGCCATGAACCCGATGCGGTGGATGGCGCTGAAGCTCGGCGCCCAGCCCTGGCTGCACCGCTTCGCCGGTGCCATCGTCGGCCTCGACAAGCTGCTGCAACGGGTGACGCGGGGTCGCGTCGACCTGCTGACCTTTGCCGGCCTGCCCGAGATCCTGCTCCAGGTGCCCGGCCGGAAGACCGGCATCCTCCGCTCGACGCCGCTGCTCTGCGTCCCGCACGGCGACGGCTGGCTGGTCGCCGGCTCCAACTGGGGCGCGCCCGAACGGCCCGCCTGGGTCGGCAACCTCGAGGCGGCCGACGAGCCGCTGGTGACGTTCAAGGGCCGGACGGTCGCCGCCGACGCCCGCCTGCTCGAGGGCCCGGAGCGCGACGAGAAGTGGCCGATCATGCTCGAGACGTGGCCGAACTACGCCCGGTACGCCGAGCGCACCAACCGCGAGCTCCCGGTCTTCTGGCTCACCCCGCGCTGAGGCTCAGCGCGGGACGCGGACCAGCAGCCGGCCGTGCACGCAGGTCATCCGCAGCTCCTTGCCCGGGCCGATCGAGTCGCCGTCGAGCTGGCGCGGGGTGTCGACCGCGGCCCGGATCGCGACCGTGTGACCGGTCATCCGGTTGACGAGGTCGTCGGTGCGCGGCCGGCGGGCGAGCACCCGGTAGGCCAGCGGGATCCAGGAGAGGAACTTCCGGGGGTGCAGCAGCACCACGTCGAGCACGCCGTCGTCGATCGCGGCGTCCGGCAGCAGCGGCATGCCGGCCTGGAGGAAGCCGACGTTGCCGACCACGACGGTGCGGGCGCGGTGCTTGGTGAACTCGGCGCCGTCCACCGAGACCTCGACGCGGACGGCGGGGAACATCAATGACTTCAGCGCCGACAGCACGTAGGCCAGCCAGCCGACGCGCTTCTTGATGTCCTCGTTGACGCCCTCCATGATCGCCGCGTCGAAGCCCATACCGGCCATCACCATGAAGTGGGTGTCCTCGATCCCGTCGCCGGACACCTCGACCAGGTCGATCGCCCGGTCCTGGCCGGTGAGTGCGACGTCGATGGCGGCGCGGAGGTAGAGCGGGATGTCCAGGTTCCGCGCCAGCAGGTTGCCGGTCCCGGCGGGGATGATGCCGACCGGGATGCCGGTGCCGGCGAGCTCCGCGCACACCTCGCGGACGGTGCCGTCGCCACCGCACACGAGCACCAGGTCCGCGCCCGCGACCGAGGCGGCCTCGGCCATGCCGGTGCCGGGGTCCTCGATGGTCGTGTAGTGCCAGGTCGGCGCCGACCAGCCCGCCTCGGCAGCCATCGCGGTCACGATCGCCTCGAACTGGCCGACGTCCTCGACCTTGATCGGGTTGAGCACCACCGCGAGCCGCCGGTCGGAGACGTACACCTCGGGCAGGGGCTCGCTGCTCGCGGCGTGACTGCGCGGCAGCGGGTTGTAGAGCGCGATGCCCAGCAGCACCATGCCGATGCCGAGCAGGTAGCCGCCCACGACGTCGCTCGGGTAGTGCCGCCCCAGCAGCACCCGGTCCGCGCCCACCAGCAGCACGACCAGCACGAGCCCGACGTATGCCGCCCGGCGCAGGTTCGCGCGGCGCACGAACATCGACACGAGCACGGCGAGGACCCCGCCCAGCGCCGCGATCGACGACGCGTGCCCGGACGGGTAGGACATGCTGTGCAGGAACTCGTCGGGGTTCTGCCACCCGGGTCTGCCGCGGCCGACCAGGAGCTTGAGCGCCGTGGTCGCCAACGAGGCCACGATCATCACCCCGGCGGTGAAGAACGCCGCGCGGCGATGGCCGCGGACCAGCAGGAACACCACGATCACCACGGTCAGGATCGTCATGCCGACGGTCCCGAAGGCGTCCTCGACCACGTTCAGCGGGTTCCGCAGCCACGCCGAGTCGACCGCCCAGGTCTCCGCGCGCTCGCCGCGATCGTCCAGCGACGTCAACGAGCCCCACCCGCCGATCACCCCAGCGGTCAGCAGTGCGAACGCCGCGAAGCAGACCGCGGCCCACGTCAGGAACGCGGCGCGGGGTCGATCGAGCATGAGGGGAAGTATGCCTGCCGGTATCTGGCGAGCGTCCGTGCCGCCGCCCCGGATAGCCTTGCCGGCATGATCGACCCGCGCATCCTCCGAGACGACCCCGACCGCGTGCGCGCCGCCCAGGCCAAGCGCGGGCTGTCCGACGAGGTCGTGGATCGTGCGCTGTCCGCCGACTCGGCCCGGAGGGCCGCCATCGCGGCGTTCGAGGCCAAGCGCGCCGAGCAGAAGCTGCTCGGCAAGCAGGTCGCCCAGGCACAGGGCGAGGCGAAGCAGGAGCTCCTGACCCGCACCAGGGCGCTCGCCGCAGAGGTGAAGGAGCTGGAGGCCGCGCAGGTCGAGGCCGAGGCGGCCTGGCACGACGCCGTGATGGGCATCCCCAACCTCGCTGCCGAGGAGGCGCCGGCCGGCGGCGAGGACGACTTCGTCGTGCTGGAGACGATCGGCACGCCCCGCGACTTCACGGCCGAGGGCTTCGAGCCCCGCGACCACGTCGAGCTCGGCCGGATCCTCGGTGCCATCGACCTCGACCGCGGCGCGAAGGTCTCGGGCTCCCGCTTCTACTTCCTCACCGGCGTCGGCGCCGAGCTCGAGTTCGCGCTCGTGAACCTCGCCAACGAGACCGCGCGCGAGTACGGGTTCACCCAGGTGGTCGCGCCCTCGATGGTCAAGCCCCGCGCGATGGAGGGCACCGGATTCCTGGGCCAGGCCGCCGACGACGTGTACCGGATCGAGGGGCAGGACATGTATCTCGTCGGCACCTCGGAGGTGCCGATGGCGGCGTACCACTCCGACGAGATCCTCGACGGCGACTCGCTGCCGCTGCGGTACGCCGCGTTCAGCCCCTGCTTCCGTAAGGAGGCCGGCTCGCACGGCAAGGACACCAAGGGCATCATCCGGGTCCACTGGTTCGACAAGGTCGAGATGTTCGTCTACACGACGACCGAGGAGTCCTTCGCCGAGCACCAGCGACTGCTCGGCATCGAGAAGTCGTTCCTGGACAAGCTCGAGCTGGCCTACCAGGTCATCGACACCGCCGCCGGGGATCTGGGGCTGTCGGCGCAGCGGAAGTTCGACTGCGAGGCGTGGATCCCGACGCAGGGCAAGTACCGCGAGCTGACCTCGACCTCGAACTGCACCGAGTTCCAGACCCGCCGCCTCGACACCCGGGGCCGGTTCGGCCAGGACATCAGGCCGGTCGCGACCCTCAACGGCACGCTCTGCGCGATCCCGCGCGCGATCGTGGCCATCCTGGAGACCCACCAGCAGGCCGACGGGTCGGTGCGGGTCCCCAAGGCGCTGCAGCCCTGGCTCGGTGGCCGCGAGGTGCTGGAACCGGTCGCTCGGTGAGCGACGGGGTGACCGGCTGGCGGCCGAAGCTCGTCGCGCTCGACATCGACGGCACGCTCCTGAAGTGGGTGGAGGGCTCCGGAACGACCCGCGAGGAGATCTCGCAGGCGGTGAAGGACGCGGTCCAGCGCGCGGTCGAGGCCGGCGCGCACGTCGTGCTCGCCAGCGGCCGCTCTCCGCACGGCATGACGAACGTCGCGGACATGCTCGAGCTCCACGGCGAGGGTCGCGAGCGGCTCTGGGGCGTCGCGTCGAACGGCGCGGTCGTGTTCCGCTACCCACCGCTCGAGGTCGTGCACGAGGAGAAGTTCGACGCCCGGCCCGCGGTCGAGGCGATCCTGGCGCGGCACCCCAACGCGCTGGTCGCGGTCGAGGAGCGCGGCGTCGGCTACCGGGTGAACTCGCACTTCCCCGACGGCGAGCTCTCCGGGGACATGATCGTGACGGACGTCGCCGACCTGGTCGCCGCCGAGGTCAGCCGGGTGATCATCCGCGATCCGGAGTCGACGGCCGACGAGTTCGTCGCGCTCGCCGGCGAGCTGGGTCTGCACGGTACCAACTACGTCGTCGGCTGGACCGCCTGGCTCGACCTCGCGCCGGTCGGCGTCTCGAAGGCCTCGGGACTCGCCCACGTCGCCGACCGGCTCGGCCTCACGGGTGCGGACGCCCTCGCGGTCGGCGACGGCCGCAACGACGTCGAGATGTTCGAGTGGGCGCACCGCGGGGTCGCGATGGGACAGGCGATCGAGGACGTCATCGCCGCGGCTGACGCCGTGACCGACAGCGTCTACGAGGACGGCCTCGCCACCGAGCTGGACACGTGGTTCGGATGACGCTGCCCGACGAGATCGCCAGCAACCGGCTCCGGCTCCCGCTCTGGACGCCGGGCGAGGCCGCCGACATCCTGGCCGGGCGGCACCGCGACGGCTGGCACACCGACTACCCGCGCCAGGACGACCGCGACGCCGCCACGATGTACCACGCCGGCGACCCCTGGGCGCCTCGCCACGTCATCCGCGGTACGACCGCGCTCGGGTCGCTGGGCTTCTTCGGGCCGCCCGAGGACGCGGCCGACGGCGTGCCCGAGGTCGAGGTGGGCTACGGCCTCGTCGAGGAGGCGCGCGGGTGGGGCTTCGCGACCGAGGCGCTCGCGGCGGTGCTCGTGGAGACGGACCGCGCGGGCGTCCGGGTGCGGGCCAGCGTGGAGCCCGAGAACCAGGCCAGCATCAGGGTGCTCGCCAAGTGCGGGTTCACCGACCTCCGCGGCAGCGACGAGGACGGCCACCTGGTGATGGCCAGGCCGCTGCCCGCCCCATGACCCGCCCCGGGCTGGTCGCCACCGACCTGGACGGCACCCTGGTCCGCAGCGACGGCAGCGTGTCGCCGTACACGGCCGACGTCCTCGCCCGGGTCGAGGCGCTCGGCGTCCCGGTGGTGTTCGTGACCGGACGGCCGCTGCGCTGGACCGAGGAGGTCTTCGAGCACGTCGGCGAGCACGGCCTGGCCGTCGTCTCGAACGGCGCCCTCGTCTGGGACGTGGCCCGGCACCGGCCGCACCTCGAGCGGCTGATCGACCCGGCGCTCGGGCTGGAGGTCTGCGCGCTGATCCGCCAGGCGATCCCCGGCTCGACCTTCGCGGTGGAGACGCTCGACGGGATCGGCCTGGAGGAGGACTTCCTCGAGCGGCACGCCATCCCCGACGGTGCCCGTCGCGCGCCGGTCGCGGAGCTGTTCGACCGTCCGGCCCTCAAGCTGCTGGCCCGCCATGAGGAGCTCTCGGCGCAGGAGTTCTGGGACGCCGCCGAGGCCGTCGTCCAGGGCCGGATGGTGATCACCTGGTCGTCGGCGACGGCGCTGCTCGAGATCAGCGCGCCCGGCGTCACCAAGGCCTCGACGCTCGCGCTGCTGTGCGCCGACCTCGGCGTCGACGCGACGGACGTGGTCGCGTTCGGCGACATGCCCAACGACCTGCCGATGCTCGCCTGGGCGGGCACGTCGTACGCGATGGCGAACGCCCACGCGACCGTTCTCGAGGCGGCCACGCACACCGCGCCCGCCAACGACGAGGACGGGGTCGCGCGGGTGCTGGCTGGTCTCCTCGACCTGTGATCTGTTGAGATGGACGTCGTGATCCCCCGACTGCTGGCCGTCCTGCTGCTCGTGTGCGGCGGCGTTCTCGCCCTCGGCGCACCGGCCTCGGCGTGCCCGCGGGTCGACAGCTCGCCGGCCTCGCTGGTCAGGAACGCGGACGCCGTGTTCACCGGGACCGTCGCCGACCGGACCCGCCGGGGCCCGGGGATCCACTACTCGGTCGACGTGCAGAAGGTCTACAAGGGCGGCGTCGGCGAGCGGGCGAGGCTCAGCACCCCCCGGAGCGCACGCGCTTGCGGCGAGCCTGACCTCCAGGTGGGCCGGGACTACGTGTTCTTCGCGAGCGGCCACGGCACCGAGCCGCGGATCGGGACGCACGGTGCGGCCCCGGTCACCGACGCCCGGGTGCAGCGGGTCGAGCGACTGCTCGGGGCCGGCACGTCGCCGGCCCAGCCCGAGCCCGTGCAGGCGACGTTCACGATGGTCGCCGGCGAGCGCACCAGCCTGGCCCGGCTGGCCGCGCCCGGCGTGGCGATGGTGATCGTCGGGCTGCTGGGCCTGCTGCTCGTGGCGAGCCTCGGCCGCCGCCGCAGCTAGAGGTACATGCCGCCGGAGCCGCCCGGCTGCTGCGGCTGCTGCGGGTCCTCGACCTGGCCCTGCGGCGGCGCCATCCCGCCCGGCAGCGCCTTGCGGATCTGCTCGAACTGCGCCCGGGCGGCCATCTGCTGGGCGTAGATCGCGGTCTGGATGCCGTGGAAGAGACCCTCCAGCCACCCGACCAGCTGAGCTTGCGCGATCCGCAGCTCGGCGTCCGACGGCGTCGCATCCTCGGTGAACGGCAGGGAGAGCCGCTCGAGCTCCTCGACCAGCTCCGGGGCAAGGCCCTCCTCCAGCTCCTTGATCGAGGCCTGGTGGATCTCCTTGAGGCGGTTGCGACTGGCATCGTCCAGCGGCGCGGACTTCACCTCCTCCAGGAGCTGGCGGATCATGCTGCCGATCCGCATCACCTTCGCCGGCTGCTCGACGAGCTCGGTCACCGAGCGCTCCTCGTCGCCCTCGGGGGCGCCGATCGGCCGCCCGTCGGGTCCGATCACCACGACCTTCTGCTGCTCCTCGCTCATGGGCCCAACCTATCCGGCGGTCCCTTGTCAGAAGGTCAGCAGGATCTTCCCGCTGTGCTCGCCGGACTCCATCAGCTCGTGGGCGGCCGCCACCTCCGCGACCGGCAGGGCGCCGTGCACCACCGGCGCCACCAGCCCCTCGGCGACCAGCGGCCAGACGTGCTCCACGACCGAGGCGCAGATCGCGGACTTCTCGGCGACCGGCCGCGAGCGCAGCGTCGTCCCGATGATCGCGGCGCGCTTGCGCATCAGCTTGTTGATGTCGAGCTCGGCCTTCGAGCCGCCCTGCAGGCCGATGACGACCAGCCGTCCTTCGGTGCCGAGGGCGTCGAGGTTGCGGTCGAGGTACTTCGCACCCATGTTGTCGAGCACCACGTCCACGCCGCGGCCGTCGGTCGCCTCCCGCGCCTTCTCGACGAAGTCCTCCTCGCGGTAGTCGATCGCCACGTCGGCGCCGAGCGCGAGGCAGGCGGCCCGCTTCTCCGGCGTACCGGCCGTGGTCAGCACGCGGGACCCGAGCTGGTGCGCGAGCTGGATCGCGAACGTGCCGATGCCGCCGGCGCCGCCGTGCACGAGCAGCGTCTCGCGGGGCTGGAGCCCGGCAACCATGAACACGTTCGACCACACCGTCGCCGCCACCTCGGGCAGCGCGGCCGCGGTCACGAGGTCCACGCCCGCGGGCACCGGCATCAGCTGCCCAGCGGGTACGGCGACCTGCGCGGCGTACCCGCCGCCGGCGAGCAGCGCGCACGCCTCGTCCCCCACCGACCAGCCCTCGACGCCCTCCCCGAGGGCGGCGACGGTGCCGCTGCACTCCATCCCGATCACCTCGGAAGCCCCCGGCGGCGGCGGGTAGAAGCCCTGCCGCTGCAGGAGGTCGGCGCGGTTCAGACCCGCCGCGACGACGTCCAGTACCACCTCGCCCGGCCCGGGCTCGGGATCGGGCAGCTCGCCCACCGAGAGGACCTCGGGACCACCGGCTCCGTTCGCTACGACCGCACGCATGACGCCAACCTAGCGATCACTCCTCCTCGAAGGCGTCGCCGGTGTGGTCGACCCAGCTGTCGTCCGGGACGACGTCGTCGACGTCGTCGGGATCGGGCGCGCCGGCGGGCCGGTCCCAGCCGTCCGCGAGCAGCTGCACGCGAGCGGCCAGCGCCTCCAGCCGCTCGGGGTCGGCGTCCTGTGACCCCGCGGCGAACCCGAGGAGGTACGTCGTGATCGGCGCCGCCGGGCGAGCGACGTTGTGCGCGGCCACGCGGGCCAGGTCGAGCACCAGACCTTCGTCGAGATCGGTGTCGACGTCGAGGACGTCACTCAGCTCGTCGATCCAGTCGTGGAGGTTCACGAGCCCCAGATTCGCGTCAACCGCCGCGGGTCCGCAACCCCCTACAGGTCCCGCAGGTCGGCCCAGCTGTCGACGTCGCGGCCCTCGTCCCCCTCGGGGGCGACGTCGGCGAGGTCGAGCCCCCCGAGCAGCCGGTGCATCGGCATCCCGTGCTGTCCCTCGTGGTCCGGCCGGACGCCCGCGAGGCGCGCGGCGTCCAGGACCCCGGCGAGCTGTCGGCGCCCGTCCGCGTCCGTCAGGAACGCGCCGTCCCGGCCCGCGGCGGCCTCCCGCAGCCGGCGGAACGTCCAGGGAGTCACCCGCGGCATGTCGACCGCCAGCACGCCGACCGTGCTGGGGCGGTCGACCAGTGCGTCGTACCCGGTCAGGAGCGCCGCGACCGGTCCGCCGTACCGCGGGCTCTCGCGGCAGAACGTGACCGGACGCGTGGTCGGCACCGGGTCGCCCACGACCACCACCTCGTCGGCATCGAGCAGCGCCTCGATCGCGTGCTCGAGCAGGGACCGCCCGTCGTGCTCGACCGACGCCTTGTCCGCGCCGTCCATCCGCACGGCCCGACCGCCCGCAAGCACGATCGCGGCGAAGCTCATGTGTGGCAGTCTCGCAGGGTGGCCAGCCTGCGAGTCGCCCTCGTCCAGCACGCGTCCGGCCTCGAGCCGGGCGCGAACCGCGAGCTCCTCGCCGCGCTGACGCCCGGCGACGTGGACCTCGTGGTGTTCCCGGAGGCGTTCGCCCGCGACTTCGGCGAGGCCGGGTCGGACGTGGGGCCGTACGCCGAGCCGCTGGACGGGCCGTTCGCGACCGAGGTCGGCAGGGTGGCGCGCGAGCGCGGCACGACCGTCGTCGCCGGCATGTTCGAGCGCGGTGACGACCCGCGGCGCCCGTTCAACACCCTCGTGATGCGCGGCGCGGCCGAGGCGTCGTACCGGAAGATCCACCTGTACGACTCCTTCGGCTACCGCGAGTCCGACCGGCTCACGGCCGGGCCGGTCCGGCCGGTGCTGACGGACCTCGGCGGGTTCCGACTCGGGCTGATGACCTGCTACGACCTGCGGTTCCCGGAGCTGGCCAGGCGCCTGGTCGACGAGGGCGCCGAGGTGCTGGTCGTGCCCGCCGCCTGGGTGGCGGGGCCGCGCAAGGTCGAGCACTGGCGCACGCTGGCCCTCGCACGCGCCGTCGAGAACACCGTGTTCGTCGTCGCCGCCGCGCAGCCCGGCCCGCGGTACAGCGGCCACTCGCTGGTCGTGGACCCGCTCGGGGACGTGCTCGCGGAGGCGGGCGAGGGGCCCGAGGTGGTCTCCGCCGTGCTCGACCGGGAGAGCCTCGCCACCGCCCGGAAGACCAACCCCTCGCTCGACAACCGGCGAATGTAACCTTCCCTGCCGTGCCCAGGTCCGCCCCGCGTCGTCGTGCCGAGCGGCCGCCGTCCCGGAGGGCCCGGATGGCGGCGGGCGCGCGGACCCGTGCGGAGCGGGTCGCGAGCTCGCGGCTCCCCGTCGCGGTGTGGGTGGTGATCGTGCTGGCCGGCGTAACCGCGCTGGGCAGCTGCGTCGCCGACGTCGGCCTGCCCTGGGTCTGCGGCGCCGGATCGGTCGCGATCGCGACGGCGTACTCGTGGGCGCTCGCGGCGCGCACCGGCGGCCGCCCGGTGGTGGTCGGGCTGCTCGCCCTGGTCCTCGGCGTCCTGGTCGTGCTCAGCGACGACGACCGGCTGCGCACCGGCGCCGCGGTGCTCACCTGCGTGGTCGCGGCCGTCCTCGCGGTGATGGTCACCGTCCCGGCGGTGCGCTACGCGCAGGCCGTCCGCGAGGTCGTGGTCGCGATCGCGGTGGCCGCGATCGGCGCGTTCGCGGTCGTGGGCTTCGAGCCGGTGGTGACGATCGCGCGCTTCGAGTACGTCACGCTCGGCCTGGCCCTGCTCGGGGCCTTCGCGGTCGTCTTCCGGCTCGGCGCGGGCCTGCACGGCCTCGGCCGGCGGGGCGCGCTGACGGTGCTGATCGGGACGGCGGTCCTCGCGCTCACGCTGGCGTACGCCGAGCTGCTGCGCCGCTACGGCACCCCCGGTCTGGTCGGCAGCCTCCTGGACGGTGTCGCCTGGAGCCGGGAGAACCTCGGCGCCTTCCCGCGCCCGCTCGAGACGGTGCTCGGCGTCCCCGCGCTCGCCTGGGGCACGCACATGCGGGCCCGCCGGCGCCAGGGCTGGTGGGTGTGCGCGTTCGGGGTCGCCGCGACCACCCCCGTGGCGAACGCGCTGGTCAACCCGTCGATCTCGCTCGAGGAGACGGCTCTCTCGGTGGCGTACGGCGTGGTGGTGGGCCTGGTCATCGGCCTGGTCGTGATCCGCCTGGACCTGGCGTTCACCGGCTCGGCCGGCCGGCGCGGCCGGCGGGCCGAGGAGGCCAATGCGCTGCGACCCGAGCCCGCCCGGACCCGCTCGTTGCTCTGATACCTCCCGGTAACGGCTAGGTTCGCAGCATGGCGCGCGAGCAGGTGGTCGAGGTCGTGGCGGAGATGGTGGCCAACGTGCTGAGCGTGGCCGTCTCGCCCGGCGAGGCCGTGGCCGCCGGTGACACGGTCGTGCTGCTGGAGTCGATGAAGATGGAGATCCCCGTCCTCGTCGAGGCGCCCGGCACCGTGCGGGCGATCAAGGTCGCACCCGGCGACGTCGTCCAGGAGGGCGACGTGCTCGTCGAGGTCCTGGTCGGCTGACAGGTCGCTCTGGACCGGGTCGGCGATCGCGCGGAGGGCGGCGACGTGGCCGTCGAACGCCGTCCGCCGTCGTGGACGGCCAGGCGCCGCGGACCCGCCCGGCTAGACTCCACCGGTGCCCGCGGGCACACGGAGGGGTGCCGGAGTGGCCGATCGGAACCGCCTTGAAAGCGGTCGTGGGGAGACCCACCGCGGGTTCGAATCCCGCCCCCTCTGCCGTACTCGGTGCTCTACTCGGAGCCGCCGAGCTCCAGCTCGACCTCGTCGTACGCCAGGTCGTGGAGGCGCTGGACGTGGTGGGAGACGTCGACGAGCAGCCGGTGCAGCTCCGCGCGGACCTCGTCGACATCCTGGTTCTCCAGCACCTGGCGTCCGAGCGCACTGAGCCGTCCGAGCAGCGCGTTGCGCTCGCGGAGCAGCCCCACCTCGCGGGCGGCGAGCCAGCCCTCGCCACCCTGGCCCGTCTCGGCGACCAGCGCGTCACGGACCGCACCCATGCGCTGCCGGACGCCCCATCGCCAGTTCCCGAGCTGGACTCCGGGCCGGCGGAAGGCCTCCAGGGCCTGCTGAAGGCCTTGGATCGCGCTCGTCATCCCGATGGAGGTGACGGTCATGAGAACCTCCCGGAGGCCCGGAGCGGTGGGGGGACTTCGAGTGTCACTCCCGACGGCACCGCCCACAACCCGGTAGCAAGGCAAATTCCGGTGTCTTGTTCAATCAACCCGTGCAGACGTCCGACTATCGGCTCGCGACCGCCTTCGGCGCCCGGTTCGCCGGGGCACTGCTCGTCGCGCTCGCGCTGCTGCTGGCGCTCGCGACGCTGGTCGTCGCGCTCCTGGACCTCTCGCTGGGCCCGGTGGTCGCGATCGGCGTGCTCGGACTGGTCGCGGTGGCGGTCGCGGCGTACGCCGTCCTCCGCCGGGTGCCCGTCGTGCGTCTCGGGACCGAGGGCTACCGGGTGCGGATGGTCCGCAACGTCGGCGCCGACCGGGCGGCCTGGGTCGAGGTGGTCGAGGCCGTGACGGCGACACCGGGCGGCACGCCGGTGGTCGTGCTCAGGCTCCGCGACGGCCGGTCGACGACGATCCCGGTGCAGCTGCTGGCCGCGGACCGGGAGGAGTTCGTGCGCGACCTCCAGGGGCACCTGCAGCACGGCCAGGGCCTGCGCCCGCTCTGAACCCGCCCGATTGGCCGTCGCCCGCGGGGTCCTTGTAGCCTGTGCGGGCTGTCGGGAGGCGTCGCCTAGTCCGGTCTATGGCGCCCGCCTGCTAAGCGGGTTTGGGGCTACAACCCCATCGAGGGTTCAAATCCCTCCGCCTCCGCCAGTCCGCGGCCCCCGGTGCGCCTCGCGCCCGGGGGCCGCGGCCAAATGCTGTATCCGGTCCTGCGCTGCAGAAACCTGCAACGTTGCAGAAATGTGCAATGCACATTTCTGAGGCATCGTTCCATTCGTGCTCAGGGGTGTACCTCGCCCACACTGGTGACACCGGGTCTTCCGTGGGACCCGATGAGCATGAAGGTGGAGAGGGAAATGAACGTTACGCGAAAGGTCGCAATCGCGGTCGTCACCGCGACGCTGAGCTTCGGTCTGCTGGGTATCTCGGCCCCGGCGCACGCCGACAGCAGTTGGAATGGCCGGCCCCCCGCCGGCGGCCGCTGATCAGCTGAAGAACTCGGTCGAGTCGGGGACCCAACTCACCCCCCACTTGTTCGGTCCCAGTGCCACCCCCCCCGGCCCGGCTCGACCACCATGACGAAGGGCAGTGACCTCAGGTCACTGCCCTTCGTCATGTCTGCGCCGGGCGCCGCTCACCCCTCGGCCGCGTCGTCCTCCTCGTCACGACCCGTGATCCCTCGCCGGCCGATCGTGTAGCCCAGCTGGAATCGGGTCTCCGCCTCGAACTCCTCCTTGAGGTCCGAGATGTAGCCGGCGTAGGTGCGAGGGCTGACCCCGAGCCGTTTCGCCGACACCGGATCGGAGTGGCCCTCGATCAGCATCCGCAGCGTCATCGACCGCTGCTCGGCGGCGATGTCCTTCATCACCGACGCCTCGCGGCTGGTGAACGGCCGACCCCGCTCCCAGGCCCGCTCGAACACGTCGACCAGGTAGGCCACCACCGACAACTCACGGACCACCAGGGCGACCCGCACGGTCTCCTTGCTGGGGATGATCGCGACCCGCCGGTCGACGACGATCATCCGGTTGAAGAACTCGTCGACGGTGCGCACCTCGCCGCCGCGCTCCGTCACCTGCGCGACGTACTCCCGCGTGACGCCGTTCCGCCGTGCGCTGTGCTGGTAGAGGGTGCGGATCCTGGCGCCCCGCTCGAGGAGGGCGGTGTCGCGCAGCACGACGTGCGGCATGGTCTTGGTGTCCCGGAGCGCCTGCGGCTGCGCGGTGAGCATCTCTTCCTCGCACTCAGCCATCAGGTTGGCGATGAACGGGTCGATCTCCTCCAGCGGCAGATAGGTGAAAGGTCCGCCAGAGATCTCCTGCGGAGCCTTGCGCCAGGCCTGAGTGAGTGGACCGAAGGCGTGCGCCCAGTGCGACGACTCGCTCAGCAGCCGGGCACCCTCCTGGCCCAGCGGAGACACCACGCGGGACTGGACGGCCGACGGGTCCAACGCATCCCATTGCTCGCCGTCGACACTGAGCTTGGCCAGACCCATGTGGCGGAGCAGATCGAGTGCCTCCGCGAACTCACCGCCCGGGAGGACCCGGGGATCATCGGCCCGAAGTCCGGCCGAGGCCACCATCTCCTCGAACAGGGCGGCGCCGGCTCGCTCGAAGAGCGCGCGCTCCTCAGGCCCGTAGCTCTCCACCCTGCTCGTCCCCTCTCGACCATCCCCCGTAAGTCGAACTCTTGGGGCAGATGATTCCACAGGTGAGACGGGATCGGCCCGTGTCCGGCGCGGACGGGGACGATCGCGGTACGCCGGGGAGCACGTCGGTGGTCAGCCGCCGAGGCGCGCCCGGAGGCCGTCGAGCTCGGTCCACAGCACCGCCGGGAGGTCGTCGCCGAACTTCTCGAACCACTCCTGGATCTGGGGGAGCTCGGCCTTCCACTCCTCGGGGTCGACGTGGAGCGCCGCAGCGAGCGCCTCGGGGGTCATGTCCAGGCCGTCGGTGTCGAGGGCGTCCGGGGTCGGGACGTGGCCGATCGGGGTCTCGACCGCCTCGGCCCGACCGTCGATCCGCTCGACGACCCACTTGAGCACCCGGCTGTTCTCGCCGAAGCCCGGCCAGAGGAACCCGCCGTCGTCGTCGCGGCGGAACCAGTTGACGTAGAAGATCCGCGGCAGCTTCGCAGCGTCGTTGTCCTTGCCGACCGTGATCCAGTGGTTGAAGTAGTCGCCGGCGTTGTAGCCGATGAAGGGGAGCATCGCCATCGGGTCGCGCCGCACCACGCCCACCGCGCCGACGGCGGCGGCGGTGGTCTCCGAGGAGAGCGTCGCACCGAGGAACGTGCCGTGCGTCCAGTCGCGGGCCTCGAAGACCAGCGGGACCGTGGTCTTGCGGCGACCGCCGAACAGGATCGCGTCGATCGGGACACCGCGCGGGTCGTCGTACTCGGCCGCGAGGATGTCGCACTGCTTGATCGGCGTGCAGTAGCGGGAGTTCGGGTGGCTGGAGAGCTCCTCGGACTGCGGGCCCCACGGCTCGCCCTTCCACGAGGTCGCGCTGGCGGGCGGGTTCTCGAGGCCCTCCCACCAGATGTCGCCGTCGTCGGTGAGCGCGACGTTGGTGAAGACCGAGTTGCCCTTGTTGATGGTCTTCATGGCGTTCGGGTTGGTGTGCTCGTTGGTGCCGGGAGCGACGCCGAAGAAGCCGTACTCCGGGTTGACCGCCCACAGCCGGCCGTCCTCGCCGATCCGCATCCAGGCGATGTCGTCGCCGAGCGTCTCGACCTTCCAGCCCGGGATGGTCGGCTGCAGCATCGCGAGGTTGGTCTTGCCGCAGGCGCTCGGGAACGCGGCGGCGACGTACTTGACCGTGCCCTCGGGCGAGGTGAGCTTGAGGATCAGCATGTGCTCGGCGAGCCAGCCCTCGTCGCGTGCCATCACGGAGGCGATCCGCAGCGCGTAGCACTTCTTGCCGAGGAGCGCGTTGCCGCCGTAGCCGGAGCCGTAGGACCAGATCGCCCGCTCCTCGGGGAACTGGACGATGTACTTGGTGTCGTTGCACGGCCACGCCACGTCCTGCTGTCCCGGCTCGAGGGGGTGGCCGACGGAGTGGATGCACGGCACGAACTCGGCGTCGAGCTCCTCCATCCGCTGCAGCACGTGGCTGCCCATCCGGGCCATCACGCGCATCGAGGCGGTGACGTACGCCGAGTCGGTCAGCTCGATCCCGAACATCGGCTTCTCGGCCTCGAGGTGCCCCATCACGAACGGGATCACGTACATGGTCCGGCCCCGCATCGAGCCCTGGTAGAGCCCGCGCATGAGCTCCTTCATCTGCTCGGGGTCCATCCAGTTGTTCGTGGGTCCGGCGTCGCGCTCGTCGACCGAGCAGATGAAGGTCCGGTCCTCCACGCGGGCGACGTCGATGGGGTCGCTGGCGGCGTGGAAGGAGTTCGGCTTGATGGCCGGGTTCAGCCGGGTGAAGGTCCCGGTCGACACGAGCGCGTCGGTGATCCGGGTCCATTCGTCGTCGGAGCCGGTGCACCAGTGGATGTGGTCGGGCTGGGTCATCGCTGCGACCTCGTTGACGAAGTCGAGGATGCCCTGGTGGGTCGTCGGGGCGGTCGTCGTGGCGGTCATGGCGGTTCCTTCTCGCACGTTCGCGGTGGCTCGCTCGGCGTCGTTGTCGGCGACTCTGGTGGGCCCCCGTGGTGCGGCGGCGGACCGTGCCCGACCCCGTGGGTGGGCCGACAGTACCCCCGCACTCGATCGCACTCACATTGGATCGATCAATGCCTCGTGGGGTGCGTCACATCCCTTGTTTTGAGCGGGAAAGTCCCTTCTCCAAGAGCCGGGCTTCGGCCTTTTCCAGACCTAAGAAGGGCGCTTCGTCGGCGCTCGGGCCCCTGACCGGTGCCGCGACCGTGGGCCGGTCGCTGACGGGACCGGATTTCGGCAACCCCGACGGGGTCGGCTATCCTCGACCAGTCGTTCACCCCGGGTGGCGACGGGCGCCTGTAGCTCAACGGATAGAGCATCTGACTACGGATCAGAAGGTTTGGGGTTCGAATCCCTACAGGCGCGCAAGACAACGGGCCCGTGACCTGCGCACTGCAGATCACGGGCCCGTCGTTCCTCGACCGGAGTGCTGGCTCTCCGGCGCCTTGCTGACGGAGGGTGGTCTGGCCGGGCCGGGCGCGAAGGGGATCGGGATGGCTGAGACGGACAAGAGTCTGCTGAGCGCGTTGGGGCTGTCGCGCACCAGCGAGCAGGTGTACCTGTTCGTCGTGCAACGTGGCCGGACCTCGGCGGATGACGTCGCAGAGGCGTTCGGGCTGTCCGCCGAGACGGCTGTCGAGGTTCTCGACGGGCTACGCGACGTCGGCCTGGTGGCGCTTCCCGAGGTTCCTGGCGGCGCCTACGCCGCCGTTGATCCACAGATCGCGCTCGGAGCTGCGGTCGACCAGCTCAACGAGCGGGCGGCAGCTCTTCGCGACCGCATTCCGGCGTTGGTCGAGCAGTTCAGGAGCGGTGTGGCCGGCGAGCACGTGGCGCCGATGACGTTGGTGCTCACAGATCCCGTCGAGGTGGCGTCGTGGTACGCACGACTCCAGCATCAGGTCCGTAGCGAGATGCTCACGTTCGACCGGCCGCCCTACATCTCCCTGGGCATGGAGCCACTGCAGGTGAGCACCATCGCCCGCGGCGTCAGCTGGAGGGTCGTCTACGCCGCGGAGAGCTTCTCCCGCGACGACGCGTGGGACGAGACGGTGCGGATGAGCGAGCAGGGGGAGCAGGCCCGGGTTGCGCCGTCGGTGCCGTTCAAGGTCGTGGTGGTCGACCGCAGCTGTGCGCTGCTGGGGCTCCGGCTCGACGGCATCAGCGTCGAGTCGATGGTGACCGAGTCTCCACCCCTGGTGAAGCTCCTGGTCGACACCTTCGAGGCCTACTGGGAGCGTGCGCTGCCGCTCGGCCCCGGTGGCGCGACGACGTCCGCCGAGATCCGCGAAGCACTAGAACAGCGCGAGCTGGAGCACCCGCCGGCCCCGGGAGGGACGCGCGCGGCGGTGCCACCGACGCGTGAGCAGCAGGCGATCCTCGCGCTGATCGGTGCCGGACTGACCGACGAGGTGATCGCGGCTCGGCTCGGGCTCTCCGTCCGGTCGCTACGCCGTCGGAGCCAGCAGCTGATGCACGACCTGAATGCCGACAACAGGTTCCAGCTCGGGGTGGAGGCCGCCCGCAGGGGCTGGGTCTGACCGGGCGTTCGCGGGAGCTCTCGCAGTGGGGGCGTGGCCTGCTGCGGTCATTGGCAGCGCGATGCCAACGGGTTCGCATAGCGTCCCGGCTCGCGGCCCATCCCGGGTGCCGACCGAACCCTCGAAGGAACGTCTGTGACCAGCCCCCACCCGACCTGGCGACGCCGCGTGTGGCGAACCAGGGCGCTCGGACTTCCCGTCCTCCTCTCCGCAGCTCTCACCGCGTTCGCGGTCCCGGCCACCGCCGCTGACACCAGCACGACGTTGAGGCCCGCCGGCACGCACGGCACCCCGTCGGCCTCGAAGCCCCTCACTCCGACGGCCGGCCGGTCCGGCTACCGGGCCGGCACGTACGTCGTGGTGCTCCGGGACCCGGCCGCAGCCAGCTACCGCGGCGGGATCTCCGGTCTGAAGGCAGCCGTTCCCGCCCGCGGGTCGTTCTCGGCGCGATCCCCGCGGACCCGCAGCTACGTGTCACACCTGGCACGCAGCCAGCGCCAGGTGGCGTCCTCGGTGGGGGTGACCCCACGCGTGTCCTACTCGCTCACGACCAACGGGTTCGGCGCGCACCTGACCGCCAAGCAGGCTGCACAGCTGTCCACGGACCCGAGGGTCAAGCAGGTCGTCAGGAGCGAGCTGCTCCACCTCCAGGACGCCACCACCTCCACCGGCTATCTCGGCCTCGAGGGCGACGACGGCGTCTGGCAGGACCTCGGCGGCCCGGCACAAGCGGGCAAGGGCGTCGTCGTCGGGGTCGTCGACACCGGCATCGCGCCAGAGAACCCGTCGTTCGCGGGCGACCCGCTGGGCACCGACGACGGTCCCGAGCCCTACCGCGACGGGGACTCGATCGTGTTCCACAAGAGCGACGGCACCGACTTCCACGGCATCTGCGAGACCGGAGAGCAGTTCACCGCCGACGACTGCACGCAGAAGATCATCGGCGCCCGTTACTTCATCGACGGGTTCGGTGCCGGCAACATCGGCGACGCGTCGACCGGCGAGTACGTCTCGCCCCGGGACGGCACCTCTCACGGCTCGCACACCGCGAGCACTGCCGCCGGTGACCACGACGTCACGACCTCCAAGGGAACTCACATCTCCGGCGTCACCCCCGCCGCGAAGATCGCCGTCTACAAGGCGTGCTGGTCGGGCAGGAACCCGGCCGGCGAGGACGACGACGGCTGCTCCACCCTCGACCTGCTCTCCGCCATCGACGCGGCCGTCGCCGACGGCGTCGACGTCATCAACTACTCGATCGGCGGAGGCCCCGCCCAGACGACCGACTCCCTGACGGACCAGGCGTTCATGGCGGCCGCGACCGCGGGCATCTTCGTCGCCGCAGCGGGTGGCAACTCCGGCCCGGACGCTTCCACCCTCGACAACGCCGCCCCCTGGGAGACGACGGTCGCCGCCTCGACGTTCCCCGCTCCCGAAGCGACGGTCCGCCTCGGCGATGGCACCACTGCGCTCGGCGCCTCCATCACCGTGCCCAGCGCGGGTGTCGCCGGCAGCTTCGTCTACGGCGCTGATGCGGCGCAGCCGGGCGCGCAGCACCCGGAGCTGTGCGGCACGGGCACCCTCGACCCCACGAAGGTCGACGGCGGCATCGTGCTGTGCGACCGCGGCGTCGTCGCCCGGGTCGAGAAGTCGGCCGAGGTCAAGCGCGCCGGCGGCGTCGGCATGGTCCTGGTCAACACCTCGCCGGACTCCACCGACGTCGACGAGCACTCCGTGCCGACCATCCACGTCGACGCCCGGTACGCCGACCAGCTGCACGCCTATGCCGAGACCCCTGGCGCGACGGTGACCCTGGTGGCCGGCAACGCCGGCGCGGACCCCTCGGCGCCCACCCCTCAGATCGCGGGCTTCTCCTCTCGCGGGCCGGTCGAGGCCGACGGCTCCGACATCATCAAGCCGGACGTCGCCGCCCCCGGCGTCAACGTCCTCGCGGCCGTTGCGAACCCCCAGGACGGGGGCCCTCGTTGGGGCTACATGTCCGGCACCTCCATGGCGTCCCCGCACGTGGCGGGCCTGGCTGCCCTCTACCTCGGCTCGAACCCGGGCGCGTCCCCGGCTGAGATCAAGTCGGCGCTGATGACCTCGGCGACCGACACCGTCGACGCCGAAGGCCGGCCCGACCCGGAGCCCTTCGCCCAGGGCAACGGCCAGGTCGTGCCCCGCCACTACCTCGACCCCGGACTGGTCTACCTCAACGATGCCGACGACTGGAGCTCCTACCTGGCCGGCCTCGGTGAGGCCACGCCGTCCGGTGTCTCACCCATCGACGGGTCGGACCTGAACCTCGCCTCCATCGGCATCGGCAGCCTGCCCGGTCGGCAGACCGTGACCCGCACGGTCACCGCGACGCGCCCGGGCACCTTCACGGCCACGGTCACCGGCCTCGACGGAGTGCAGGCAGACGTCCAGCCCTCGACCCTGACGTTCGGCGAGGCCGGTGAACAGCACACCTTCACCGTCACGTTCCTGCGCGACGATGCGCCGCTCGGCGAGTTCACGACCGGGTACCTGACCTGGTCCGACGGCAGGACCGACGTGCGCAGCGCGCTCGCGGTCCGACCGGTCGCGTTCGACGCACCCGCCGAGGTCGCCGCCGGCGGCACCAGCGGTTCGGCCGACGTCACGGTCAGCGTCGGCGACACCTCCGACGTCCCGCTGACGGTCGAGGGCCTCGCCCACGGCTCACGGGTCGAGGGCACGGGAACCGTGGGCGGTCCGACCCACCGGTACGCCGTCACCGTCCCCGACGGAGCGACGTTCGCCCGGTTCGATCTCGACGCGGCCGACCAGACCGGCGACGTCGATCTGCTCGTCTACCGGGTCGACGAGTCCAGCGGCAACGTGTGGTTCGTCGACGCGTCGGCGACCGACAGTCCCGACGAGGAGCTGGACCTGGAGCAACCGGTCCCCGGCACCTACATCGCGGAGGTGAGCTTCTACCGCGCAGGCCAGCAGCAGGGCGACGACCTCGACTACGCCCTGACCAGCTACGTCGTCGATCCGTCGACCACGGCAGGCGGCTTCCACGTCAGCCCGGACACCATCCACGCCGACGTGGGCGACACGCCCACGCTGACCGCGTCTTGGAACGACCTGGCGCCCGGCCCGTACCTCGGGGTGGTCCGGTTCGGTGACACCGGCATCAGCACGGTCGTGACCGTCGACGCCGGCACCGACACCCCTGCTGAGCCCGGGACCCCGACCCTGACCGTCTCCCCTGACGCGAGCGGTTGGGTCGCGCGCACCAACGACCTGCGCGTGACTGCGTCCGGCCTGACACCAGGGGTGACGTACGCCGCAACAGTCGGAGACGGCACCGTCCTGCGCACCGGCAAGGCGTCGGCGAACGGCGCCATCGACTGGATGATCACCATCACCGCCGACGTGCCGACAGGTCCGAACACGCTGACGCTGACGGGGGCGGGCACGACCCTGCACGCGCCCTTCCGCGTCACACCGGTCAAGATCGCCGACGCCGCCCCCTTCCCGTGGACGGCGTTCAACGGCAAGGCGTTCGCACGACTCGACGTCGAGTACGCCGGCTACGGCGACATCCAGTACCGGATCCAGTCCGTGGGTGGTGGCCACGTGTACGCGGAGAAGACCGTGCACGTCAACGCGTTCGAGGGTGCGACGACCTGGTCGTACAGCAGCGACTGGTCCGCGATCGGAGACGAGGATGTCGAGGGAGTCATCACCCCGGTGATGCCGGACGGCAGCGATGGGCCCAGCTTCACGACGGCACCAGCGCCGGTGGACCACTTCGACGCCGGCACGACCACGTTCACGCCGACGAACAGCGACCCGAACGTCGTCGATGTCAGCACGGTGAACAACTCCTTCACGCAGTACTCCACGATGGTCCGCTACCACGGCTGCGACGGCCGCTACGTCGTCGCCTTCGGATTCGTCCCGGTGGGCACCGGAACCCAGCGGTGGAACCTGACCGGGATGGAGGACGTCGACGTCGTCGACCAGTTCGGGCAGGTGATCGCCACCTACCGGAACCCGGCGGCTACCGGCACCTGCGACCCGTCGAAGATGTCGATCTCGCAGAACTACTGGGCGACCATGACCGCCACACCGCACGGCGACCCGTCGTACGACCCCGCGAAGCCGATCACGATGGAGGTCAGCAACCGGTACGCCCCGCACAGCGGCGGTTTCAACCTCGCTGTCGGTGAGGGCACCCAGCGGTTCCAGCAGCAGCCGTTCTACACCGACGAAATCCCCACGGATGTCATCCAGGAGCGCGGGCCCGTCCTCAGCCGGTCGGTCCCGGTGCCCGAGGGCTCTCCGCTCTGGGCGTCCTCGGACTGGGAGGAGTACGTCGACCCGCCCGGCATCCTGTTCCTGCGGACCGCGTGGGTGCTCGTCCCGGCGCTGACCGTCCACGACCTCACCCCGGAGGTCGGCACACCGCCGGTCACGCCGATCAGCGGCGTGACCCCGACCGTCGAAGGTGAACCCGTCGTCGGGTCGACACTCCGCGCCGTGCCGAACACGTGGAGCCCGGCAGGAGTGCGGCTGGCCTATCAGTGGCTGCGCGACGGTAGCCCCATCGCTCAGGCAGCCAGCCCGAGGTACCACCTCGTCGCGGCGGACGCCCTGCACCAGGTCACCGTTCGTGTCACCGGCACCCTGGACGGCACGGAGCCGGTCAGCCGCACCAGCCGGCCCGTCAGCGTTCGCCTCGGGGCGTTCACCACGGCCCCGAAGCCGACGATCACCGGCACGGCGGCTCCAGGGCACCGACTCACGGTCCGTACCGGTGCCTGGGAGCCGGCCGCCGCAGAGCTGGGCGTGGTCTGGTACCGCGACGGCCACCGGATCGGGCACGGGATCCACTACCAGGTGAGGCGAGCCAACAGACACCACCGGATCACGGTGGTCGTGACCGGACGGCTCGCCGGCTATCAGCCGGTCTCCCGGACCAGCGCGCCGGTCCGCGTCCGCTGACCGTCGAGGTCGACCGACGCTGCTGCTCCAGCAGGCGACTCCCGTCACCTGTACCTCGAACTCCCTCGGCCGGGCGACCCCCGCGCCCGGCCGAGGGGCGACCCGGCAGCTGCCCCAAGGTCGACCCAGGCGCCGACACCCAGACGGCGCCGGCCGGCAACCGCGCCTCTGACTGAGGAGCGCGGTCTCACCGAAGCGCGTCGACCGTCTCGGGCCCCCCCGCCGCGCTCGTCGGAGGCTGGTGCCGCGGTGAGCGTGCCGAGCTCTCGAGCAGGCGAGCAGCGAGGTCTCGCGCCACGGCAACCGGAGCCGCTCCGTGGTCGAGGTGTGACGTCGACACCGCGCCGTCGTAGAGGACTTGAAGCTGGGTGGCCACTGCCGCCGGATCGGCGAAGCCTGCCTGGTCGGCGAGGTCCACGAAGAGACCGTGGAGCCAGCCTCGGAACTCGCGTAGCGCCTGGGCCTCGACGCCCTCCGCAGCTGCTTCGGCGTTGGCGTTGACGAACGGGCAGCCGTTGTACGTCGGAGACGCAGCCGCCTCGGCGAGGGCATCGAAGACGGCCAGCAGCTTCTCGAGCGGGTCGTCCATGCCTTCCTGGTGTGCTGCGATGCGTTCACGACGCTGGTCGGCGCGGCCCTTGAGGTAGGCGGCCACGAGCTCGTCCTTGCCGGCGAAGTTGTAGAACAGCGAGCCCTTGGCCACGCCGGCTTCCTCGATGAGTCGGTCGATTCCGACGGTGTGCACGCCCTCGGCGTAGAACAACCGGTCGGCAGTCCGCAGCAAGCGCTCGCGGGCACTGGTCCGCGTCGTCGAAGGCCGGGAGTCGGTCATGTGACCAGCGTATCAGACAGATCTGTCTAACACGCCTTGACTTTCTTAGACCGATCTGTCTAACTAGGCGCACAACCACCGTTTAGACAGATCAGTCCAAGGAGTCGCACGTGTCATCCACCGTCCGTCCCGTGACCGCCTTCGCCGGCATCGCCTCGATCTTCGCCCTCTTCTTCCTCGCCGCGGGCGCCCCGACCCCTCTCCTGGCGTTGCGCCAGGCCCAGTGGGGCTTCTCCGCCGGGCTGCTCACGATCGCCTTCTCCGTCTACGCCGTCGCTCTGCTCGTGGCTCTGCTGGTCGGGGGGTCGCTGTCCGACCACCTGGGTAGGCGCCCCGTGCTGCTGGCGGCGCTGGCCGCCGAGACCGTCTCCATGGTCGGCTTCCTGCTGGCCCCCTCCATCGGCTGGGTCATCGCGGCCCGCGCCGTTCAGGGCCTGGCCACCGGGTTGGGCACGAGCGCCTTCAGCGCAGCGGTTGCCGAACACGCACCATTGCACCTGAAGAAGCTGGCTGGCGGCCTGGCCGCGGCGTCCGTCGCGGGGGGGCTCGGTCTCGGGGCGCTGCTCACCGGCGCGGCCATCCAGCTGTCCGCGGACGCCAACACGGTCGTCTTCGCCACCCTGACCGTGCTCATGCTCCTGGCCTTCGCGTTCGTCCTCAGAACCCCGGAGACCGGTATCCGCCGTCCCGGCGCAGCTCGCTCCCTGGCGCCGACCGTGTCGGTCCCCACAACTGCCCGCGGGGAGTTCCTCGCCAGCATCCCGGTGCACGTGGCCGGCTGGATGTTTCCCGCGTTCTTCCTCGGCCTGTCCCCGGCCGTCCTGCGGCTGCACTTCGGCCTGACCGGCGGCCTGGTCATCGGGTTCACCGCCTTCGTGGGGCCGTTCTCGGCCGCGCTGGCCGGCTTCCTGTTCGCTCGCCACGACCCGCGCCGGGGGACTCTGGCCGGCCTGGCCCTGGTCCTGCTCGGGATGGTCGTGGTTCTCACGGGAGTCACCGCCACCGTGCTGCCGTTGGTGTGGCTCGGCGCGCTGCTCGGCGGGGCGGGATTCGGAGGCACCTTCGGTGGGCAGATCCGCCTCTTGGCTCCCCACGCCAGCGCCCACGACCGCGCAAGCCTGTTCTCCGCCGTCTACACCGTGGCCTACCTCGCCTTCGGGGTCCCGGTGGTCGTGGCGGGCCAGCTCGCTCCCCGGTGGGGACTGATCCCGACCTTCGAGTCCTACGCCGCTTCCGTCATCGCCCTCGCCCTGCTGGGTCTGGTCGTTCAGAGCGTCCGAGCGGCGCGAGAGCAGCAGCTGAACGAGGCCGTATCGGCCACTTCCTGACCCGAGAGCACCGCCCGCCGCAGCGTGCGCATGTGGTGGGCAATCGACCAGCCCACGACCTGGAGAGCGAACGTGCGGCTTTCGCCCGAGGGCGTCCGCTCGCCTGCAACACGGTCAGCTCGATGAATCAGTCAGCGGTAGCTCGGGCTGCTTCGAGGATGACAGCTGTCACGGCCCTGGGTCGAGACACCAGGCTGAGGTGACCGGCGCGGACGCGAACCACCGTGGATCCGGCACGCTCAGCCATGGCGCGCTGGGTGGCCGGGGGGATGATCTTGTCGCGCTCGCCGAGTGCATACCAGGACGGCAGCGACTTCCAGGCGGGGGCGGAGGCGGGCTCGTTCAAGGCGCTGCCCGTCACCGGCCGTTGGCTGGCCCACAGCGCGTCAGCTCGACGGGTCGGAAGGTCGCTTGCGAACGCGGTCCGGAAGAAGTCTTGTTTGAGATAGATCTCCACGTCACCTTCAGGGCCGCCCGCGTAGGGAAGGAAGTCGAAGATCGACGTGGGATCGGACACCGCCAGCGCTGAATCGGGTCCGGCAAGACCTCCCAGGGCCTCGCCCTCTGCGGGAGCGAAGGCGTCGACGAACACAAGTGCTCGTACGTCGGGGTCGAGGGGCATGTCACTGATGACGCCGCCGCCATAGGAGTGGCCGACCAGGACGATGGGACCGTCGATCGCGGCGACGAAGTTCGCCAGGTTGCTCGCGTCGTCGGCCAGGCTGCGCAGTGTGACAGCAGGTACCCGTACCGGATAGCCAAGGCGCTGCAGCCGCTGGGCGACTCCACTCCAACTCGAGCCGTCCGCCCACGCCCCGTGCACGAGAACCACGGTCGGCTTGTGGCCGACTGCCGCCCCTGAGCCGGCCGGGGTGGTTGCGACCGCCATCGTCGTCGGACCGGCGAACACGAGTGTCCCAACTAGAAGAACCACGAGGATGCCTAGCCGACGGCGCAGCTGGCCGAACTGGATGAGGATTGACATGGCGTGGCCTTCCTAGACGGGATCCCAGGTGCGTGCGGCGCTGTGCCGGAGGATGGGACACATACCGATGTCACGACTCTGGCCTCGACGCGCTTTCCTCGCACCCGTGTTAACCCCGGTCCGTGCTCACCGGCAGGCCGCGATGTCTCGCTGGCTCCGCGAGTGAGTGGGCACTGGTGCCGGCTCACGAGATCGCCGGCCGCCAGGAAGTTGTTCAAGGAGAGGGTTCGCGCTGCAGCCCGCCGTGCAGGCTGGCGGCCGAACGGAGTCGAGCCGTCAATGTTCCGGTCCAGTCGTGCTGAACGACGGACCAAGGCGAGCAGTGTGATTCACCCCGCTGCGGCGCGGTGCCTCGGGATCTCGGGGCCGAGGTACCGCGAGTCGTATCCGGCTCACGGCCGACGCCGCGGCGACGAAGTTCATGAGGGCACTGGACATATCGCCATTGCGCCAGACCACCCGACCCTCGAGGAACCAGGGTGGGTCGAACGGCCGGATCTCGCAGGTGCCTCGGAAGAGATCGGCGACGGGTTGGCTCAACGCTGTGAGCCCACCCTCCACACCGATCTGACGCGCCATCGTCTCCTGGGCTCGTACGTTGACGTTGACTTCCCGGACCGGGGGGTCGACATACCCAGATCCGTACAGCTCCTCGATGGTGTAGTCGAAACTGGCGGGTGAGTACCCCCGTTCGAACAGGGTCACCGAGGTCCCACGCAACGCCTGCCCTCGTGTGACGCTGGCGTGGGCTGCGAGTGGATGTTGTGGAGCAAGGGCGGCGAAGACCTCGGTTGCCGCGACCCCGATCGAGCGCAGCCCGTCGCTGTCAGTGGATCGGTCCAACAGGTACGACCACGTGAGCACGGCGTCGACTCGTCGCTCGAAGAGTGACGCGATCAGGTCGGCGTGGCGCATCGCGGCAATCTGTACCTGCAGGTCGGGAAATGTGGCGCGACACTCGGTGAGGAACGGCTCGAAGGCCGATTCCGCGTCGAGCAGGGCAGCCAGCACCAGATGTCCGGGGTTGGAGCCGGCCGCGTCGCGCGCCTCGTCCACCGCGGACGCTGCCTGGTGCAGCAGTTGACGGCTGGATACCGCAAAGACCTCGCCGGCTGCAGTGAGGCGCACGCGGCGCGTGTCCCGTATCAGCAGTTCAGCCCCGACGAAACGCTCCAGCGCTTTGATCTGTTGGGAGAGCGACGGCGGAGAGATGTGGAGCCGCTCTGCGGCACGGCTGAAGTTCAGCTCCTCCGTCACGGCGAGGAAGTAGTGGACCTGGCGCAGGTCGACCGGGTTGCTTCCTCCGTGCCCGGGAGATTCCACTACCGCTTCGTCTCCTCCGCACTGGTCGAATGACCCACCGCCCCCGGCTCCATCACGGTATGCCGGGCGGCGAGTTCTTGGGAAGGCAATCGAGTCGATCGTCTTACTGGTCGGACGGCCTCCTCGGCAACGTCGTGCAGGCGAGGGAGGTCGAGCGTGTCCGTCACGCGTGTCCGCTGCCCCGGAAGCCGAAGGCGACCGGCGCGCGACGGACTTCGGTCTGGAACCAGGTGCCCGGACCGGGGAGTGCCCGGGCGCGAACGTCGACTCTGCGGGGAAGGATCTCCCGCATCGGTACCGAACGGTGCACACCGGCAGGAGTGCGGAAGGTCTGCCGCCGGTCTCCGCCCGCTGAGCGCTCAGTTCGCTTGTCCGCGCGGCCCGATCCTTTGGTCTCAGGCCAGGAGCCAGGAGGAAACATGTCAACGACCACAGACAACCCTCGTCACGCGTCTGGCATAGCGTGCTTCTCCGAGGACGCCACGAGGCTGCGAGAGCGGCCCACTGCCCTCGTTCCGGAGGCCGCGAAGGGCCCGGCTGTCCCGGCTGAGGGGTACGTGCTGGAGGAGATCGCAGATGGCATCTTCTGGCTCGGCGACGGCACCTATCAAACGATGTTCGTGGTCACGGGCGAAGGCGTGATCGCCGTCGACGCGCCGCCGACCCTCGGGCACAACATCCTGCGGGCGATCGACCGGGTCACGCAGAAGCCCATCACCCATGTGGTGTACAGCCACCACCACTCGGACCACGTAGGAGCCATGTCGATATACCCGCCCGGGGTGCCCCGCTACGCCCAGAGGGCCACCGCCGAGCGGCTCAGGCTGTTGGACGACCCCGACCGACCGTTGGCCACCGAGGTTTTCGACGAGACCGTGACCATCGACGCCGGCGACCACACCCTGCGGCTCGACTACCCGGGTCCGAACCACAGCGAGGGCAACAGCTTCATCTACGCGCCGGAGCAGCGGGTGCTGATGCTGGTCGATGTGATCTTCCCCGGGTGGGTGCCGTTCTCGAACTTGGCCCTCTCCGCATTCGTGCCGGGATATGTACGCGCACACGAGCAGGCGCTGGACTACGAGTTCGATCGTCTGGTCAGCGGCCACGTAACCCGTACGGGCACTCCTGAGGACGTCCGCGTCCAGCTGGAGTACATGCACGACCTGGGCGCCACGGCAGAAGCCGCGCTCTCGAGCGTCGACCTCGCCAGCATGATGGCGTCGATCGACACCGGCAACAAGTGGGCGGTCTTCCGGGCCTATCTCGATGCTGTCGCTGCGCAGACTGCCGACGACCTGGTGCCTCGCTGGAAGGACCGCCTCGGCGGCGCTGACGTTTTCACCCTGCCCAATGCCTGGGCGATGGCCGAAACCCTTCGACTGGATCTCAACTCCCTCGGCCCCTTCGGCACCACACCTTGACTGGCTCGCTGTCGTACCTCGGCCCGCATCTCAGCTGTGGCACGACGTCGTCCCGCGAGGGTCCGAGTCGTGAGGAAAGAACCCCGAACTGCCGGCGCAGGGCCGGCACACAGGAGACAACTGACATGAGCACTACCGACGAGGTGGCATCGTTAGCGGCACTGTTGCATGAGACAGCCGAGCACCACGACATCTTCGAGAAGGCCTCCCCACCACACGACTGGTGGGACTGGTACGCGGCGTACGCGCACGCGCGCCAGACCGGCAGCACGGCCGATCAGGCTGCTCAGATCGCCCGCCGCTACATGGCCGAAGTCAAGCATGTCGTGGCGCCGGAGTGACCGTGCAGACAGGAGCAATCTCTGGGGCGGGCCGGCGCGATCGGGCGCCCCACCTCGATCATCTTCGTCGTCGTCTATCGACAGCCGGAGACCGCCTCAGGAGACGGTGGTGGGTAGGGCCTTGAGCAACCGCGAGCGACCGGTGATCTCGAGCTTCGTGAACACTCTTCCCAGATGCCATTCGACAGTGCGAGGGCTGATGAACAGTTCCGCGCCGATCTCGGCGTTGGTGAGGCCGTCCGCTGCCAAGCGGGCGATTTGAAGCTCCTGCGCAGTGAGGTCCCGTCGAGAGTCATCCGTCCGCTTGCGCACGGTCGCCCCGGTCGCCGCGAGCTCACGGCGTGCGCGCTCGGCGAATGCGTCCATGCCCATAGCCGTCAGCGCAGCGTGGGCCGTCCGCAACTGCTCACGTGCCTCGACCCGGCGACCGGCACGACGCAGCCACTCGCCGAACACGAGTTCGGCGCGGGCAAGTTCGACGGCCACCGGGGTCTTCTGGAGTCGCTCGACCGCCTCTCGGTACAGGGGCTCGGCCTGGTCCCCGACACGAAGCAGTGCCTCTGAGCGTGCCTGGACTCCAAGCGCCCAGTCCGTGCCGGCGGATCGGGTCATCGCGGACAATTCCTCGAGAGCGGCGTCCCCTGCCGCAGATTGCCCGGAGCGCGCCGCCGCTTCGACGAGCTCGATCAGTCCCCAGTTCGACACACCGACTTCCTGCGGGCAGGCGGCAGCGACACGGGCAGCCTCGAAGGCAGACGAGTAGCGGCCGACCGCGTTGCACAACAACGCCTGCGCCCAGTGCGTGAGCGCCACGCCGATGCCCTCGTCGCGCGCAGCTATGTTCTCCATGGCGATCGCGATCAATGGTGCTGCTTCATCCACGTGCCCCCTGAAGGCGGCCAGGCCGATGGCGCCGTAGCTTGTGACTGCAGTCCCCGACACCTCGGTAACCGTTCGGATCTCCTCGACCAAGGCCGACGCGGCGTCCAGATCACCGGCGAACAGGTCGACGAACACGCGGGTATCTAGAGCAAGCGGTAGCGAGTTGAGTGCGCCGTAGTCCCGCGCGAGCTTCACGTGCCGACTTCCTAGCTTCTCCCAACCTCGGTGGTCCCACAGAACCGACGCCGCGAGCGTGGCCAACCACAACGACCTCAGCCCCTCTTCCGTCGACCCCGCATCGGTGTCGTACGCATGGACAGCCTCCTTGAGCGACGGCACTGCGGCGGGATAACCGTCGGTGACCAGGAGGGCCAACCCTCGGAGGAGCACGTCCCCACGTCGTGGCGGGGTGGGGACCGGCGCGCTGAGGGTCGCCTCGGCGACAGCGACCGCCGGAGGCCCGGATGTCAGGCGGCCCGCGAACACCGCAGCGGTCATCGCGTCCACATAACCGTCCAGTGCCAGTCCCACGTCGAGCGGTTCCAACCGGCGCGCGGCGGTGAGGAGCACAGGCAGGGCTTCGTTGCCGCCGTTCGCCGCGAAGCCGATCCGGGCGCGGAGCAGATCTGCCCGCGCACGTTGGAGTGCGCTGAGTGGAGCCAGGTCCGCCGCGGCCAGCATGCGCAGCGCGCCGCCGAACGCGCCAGCGTGCAGCATCGTTTCCGCGGCACTGAGCTCGCGCCGGCCACGCTGCGCCGCGTCTGGCGTCAATTGCACCGCCCACTCCATCAAGGCGGCTGCGGCGACGAACCCGCCTAGTGCGAGCGCTCGGTGCGCGGAGGCCTCCAAGGCGGTTGCAACCTCCTCGTCGGGTCCGGCAGCCGCGTGGGCGCGATGCCACGCCTGTCGGTCTGGGTCCACCTCTGGATCCGTGACATCCGCGAGAGCGCTGTGCACCGCCTGACGCTCCCGCGGCGGCGAGGATCGGTAGACGACCGAGCGCAGCATCGGGTGCTTGAAGCGCACCCGTTCACGCAGCTCGATCAGACCAGTCGCTTCGGCCGTTCTGGCCGCGTCCATGCCGACGCCGAGCCTTTCGCACGCGAGCCACAGGAGCCCGATGTCGCCGAGGGGTTCAGCGGCCGCAGCGAGCAGCAGGCGACCAGCCTGCTCATGCAGGGGTTCGAGCTGGTGCAGAAAGCTCTTCTCGAGGGGGCTCGTCATCGTCATCGTGCCCGTGTCGTTCGCACCGAACATCAGCTCCGTCGCCGACAGAGACCGCGGCAGGTCGAGCAGCGTCAGTGGGTTCCCACGCGCCTCGGCCAAGATCCGAGTACGCACGCGCAGGTCCAGGGGACCTGGCAGAGCCGACGCGAGGATCGCTTGCGCCTCGGTCTCGTCGACGCCCTGGAGCGTCAATTGCGGCAAACCCGCCCATCTCGTGTCGTCGGTCGTTCTGGCTGCAAAGATCAGAACGACCGCCTCGGCCGCCAACCGGCGGGCCACGAAGACCAGGGCCTCTGCTGAGGGCTCGTCCAGCCACTGTGCGTCATCGATCAAGCAGAGCATGGGCTGCTTGGTGGCGCCGTCCGTCAGCAGGTTGAGCAGACCAAGACCGACGAGAAATGCATCAGGGGAGGCGCCTGCGCGCAACCCGAGTGCGGTTCCGATCGCGTCGGACTGCGGTCTCGGTAGCCCCGATAGCCCGTCCAAGAGGGGACCGCACAACTGCTGTAATCCAGCGAACGGCAGATCCATCTCGGACTGGACGCCTGCGATTCGCAGGGCTCGCCATCCCGAGGCGGCGTCGGCCAGGTAGTCCATCAGGGCTGACTTGCCGATCCCGCGCTCTCCGCGAACCATCAGCACCCCGCCGCGTCCGGCGTGGGCGGCGTAGATCAGCTGGCACAAGATCTCGCATTCCCTGCGCCGCCCGCGCAGCGGACGCTGGCTGGTCGATAGGTGATTCGTGGTGCCGTTCACGTCCGCCTCCAGGCGTGCGTGCGGAAGTCTGGCGAGGATGGCCGAAAGGAAGCGACCCGAAGCGCTGCGCGTTCCTCGTTCCCGAGGCCGGCGCGGTGCTTGTGGTCCTTGTGTTGTACGTGGCTTGTCGAGCTTTGCTTGTCACCGTTCGATCATCTTGAGCCCGGCCTGACGTTGGCGTCTCCACGCGCACGCGCACCGCATCGCCTGGAAACCGAGCGAATCCCGAGCCCCGCTATCCCACCTGTTCGAAGTTGCTTGGCGATGACCAACACGTTTCCACGTGCGTTCCCGTCGGTCTACGACTCTCTGGCTCACGCACATGACGCTCATCCTCATGATGCGGTCGTCTGGACTGAGCACCGTGGTCGTCGGCCGCACGTCCTCCGGGCGCCGACACATGAGATAGGTCAGATGTCACCTGTCCGAGCAGCGCGCTCGATGAATGCCGGCGTCCGTGGTCGGAGGACGCGGAGGTTGATGCGTCGATCGTCTTTACAGTGATAGGAAGTCGTTCACGTCGTCCGCGAACTCCGTGTGATGGTGGAAGAGGAACCCGTGGGCGGCGTCGGGGTAGATCTTGATCCGAGCGTCCGGGAGCAGTCCAGCCAGCAGGTAGGAGTACCGAGCCGGGATCATCGTGTCGCTGTCACCGTTGGCTACGAAGACGGGGTGTCGGATCCCCTGCAGCCGCTCGAGCATGGCGTGGTTCGGAACGCCCCATTCGGTGACGGCGTCGTACTGGGCCTGGCGCGTCTGCCAACCCGTGGGATCGTCACGTCCCTCGCGTCGCTCCCCGTAGATCCGACCCAGGAGAGCCCGACCCGCCTCGAGTCCTGCCGGGGTCCCGGGAAAGAACGTTTGCAGGTAGCCCTCGGGAGAGGGCTCCCGCCCGCCCACGGCATCGATGACGTCTGCACGCCACCCGTGGATGCCTGGAGCGCCGCGCGGTGCGCCGGACGCGAGCACGAGCCGGTTGACCATGTCCGGCCGATGCAGCGCAACCTCCTGGGCGACGAAGCTGCCGATGGAGAAACCCAGCAGGTTGACCTGGTCGAGTCCGAGTGCGTCGACGAACTCGATGGCGTCCTCGGCCATGGCGGCGATCGTGCTGGGCGTGCGACCGCTGGTCGCTCCGACGCCGGTGTTGTCGAACGCGATCACCGGACGACCGGTTGCCAGCGCATCGATGAGCGCCGGGTCCCAGTTGTCCAGGTTGCCGCGGAAGTGTTGCAGCAGGACCAGCGGCATCGCCGCGCGATGAACGTCCAGAGTCCGATACGCGTAGCGGACGTCATTCTCGGCGGTCACGACCTGCGTCTCAACCCTCGAATACCTACCCATCTGAACGTCCTTCGCCCTTACCTGACCTCCAGCCTTCAGGACACGTTGGCGGGGGTCTCAGGTCGCCCGACCGTGGGACACGTCCTTGGTCCAGGTGTTGCGACTGTGCGCGAGATGAGGGTGTTCATTCGGCGGACGCGAGCGATCGCTCGCGCTTGTCCCAACCGTGAAATGGTGCAGCGTCGCCTGAGTCCCATGCCTCGCGTAGGCCAGGCGCGGCCAGATCCCAATCCGGGCGGACCTCCATTGTCGCGGCCCGCAGGTCGCGCCAGAGGTCGGCAAGTGACGGCCGCCCCCAGAACCAGTAGCCGTTGTAGATGCTGTGGACGATCAGCCCCGGTTTCAGAACCAGGGTGTGCGGGATCATCGGGTCGTTCTTCGGGTCGGTGTACTCCTGGATGTCGAGATCCTTCTGGACGATGCGACCCGGATCGGACAGAAATGTCCACTGGGCCCCGACAGAGGCGCGGAACTCCAGGAGCGAGTAGTGCTCGTCTGTGGAGATCGTGACGATCCCCGTGTAGGCGACTGCGAGCTTTGATTGGAAGGCGGCCAGTTCAAGGTGCTGCTGGTGCTCTTTTGGGCAGTAATGACCACGCGCGAGTGTCAGGATCAGGGGATCGGATCCCTGCAGCTCACTCAGCGTGCGGACGGTGCTGGTGTGGTCGGGCAGAGCGAAATCAGGGAAGGTGCTGCCGGGATGAACGTCGGAACGCATGGGCGTCCTCCTCCTGATCGGTTGCCGCCGAAGGTTTGGATGGATGGGGTGGCCGCCGACACCACCATGGCGTCGACGGCATTCGCTCGCGCCCGTAGTTTCCCTGGTGTGGGCTGATCCGCGACGTCGCATCGTTGCCGCGCCGTAGCCGCTGGCGCCAGGTCAGCGACAACTCGGCGCGGCTCCGCGGCTTCGGCGAACACGAACCGGACCCCACTCGCCAGCGCTGGCGCGAAGGACGGATGCGGGTGTCAGGGAACGAAGGCGAACCCACCGCTCCACGAAATCCTGTCGGCCGCGGCCAGGGTGATCTGGAGGAGGCCCAGTGCCTCGAGATCTCGGACGCGCGCAAGGGACCCGGCATCGACCGCTGGCAGTCCGGCGTCCGCGACGATCGCAGCGACCAACGACTTGGCCTGCACGTCGTCGCCGGCGATCAGCACAGTGGTCGGGTGCGAGCCGACCGTTCCGGCGGTCAGCGTGGCTGAGAAGTTGGTATTGAATGCCTTGACCACGCGCGATTCGGGAAGTTCGCGGGCGATCTCCGCGGTCGCCGAGGTGTCGGGGGCAACGGTGAGCCGGTCGAGAGTTGTGAAGTCCAGTGGGTTGGTGATGTCGACGACCACCTTGCCGGCCAGCTCGCGGCGGCGTTCGATGATGATCTCTGCAACCGCGGAGTGGGGTACAGCCAGGACGACGATGTCGCCTGTGACCGGCGTCCCGGCGTTGCTGCGGTCGAAGAGCTCGACGGTGTTGCCCCCTCGGGTTACGAGGCCCGCGATGGCCTGCCCCATGCTGCCGGTTCCGATAACGCTGACGTGTGTCACGTGAATCCGCTCCTACCAAGGTCTGTCCCAGCGTTCGTTCGGCCCACCGAGCGAGGGGTGGCGTCGAGGTGCAGCGCGGTCTCAATGGTCCGCGAGTAGGGGCCAGCAAACGTTCACGTGGGCTGCCCTCCGAGCGCGAGTGGGTGCGGAGCAGAGAAGCGAGGTCTCCTAGGAATCTGCAGTGGTCGCCACGGGCGGTGCGGGTTCGCTGGCGAAGTACGGGGCGAGCTCGGTGCCCGCGTACTTCTCTCCCATCAGCGTGGCGAAGAGCAACACCGAGCTGCGGGGTCGGTGGTTCACCACGAGGTGCTGCGCCTGCCCCTTGACATTGCGTGCCACCGTGACGACGACGCGGGTGGGTTCGCCGTGGATGCGGCACGTGTACTCCTCGATGAACCCGTTGTCGCCGTAGTCGCCCACATAGCTGAAGGTCTGGTTCTCATAGAGCTGGCGAGCGTCGAGCACGAGGGTGCGGACCGAGTCGGCGCCTTCGAGGGTGCCCTGGATGGCGGCCCCTTCCCCGGTGACGTCATCGGCCAGGTTGTCGAGCCACCACGGGTAGTAGGACTCTCCCATGTACGTCATCCATTGCCTCCTTCTGAACCCGGCACAAGACAGGGCTCGGTGGATGTGTGTGCGTGTGCGCCTGTGCGGCAACCGGCCCGACGGCGTCGAGGATGAAGGAGTGCCCCGCCCCCGGCCACGCTGAGCGCCAGGGAGCTTCCGCCCGTCCCGTTGTCCCACCACCACCCACCGCTGTCGCGATGACCAGTCGTCCAGCCGACCAACCCTTGGCGTGCTTGCTGGGTGACGAGCGGCCACTCCCACGCTGTCCACGTTTGCCACTTGCCGTCGGTTGTCTTCTCGGTCACTCAAGTCTCCTGGCCGTTGGTGGCTTGTCGCGCCCGGGTATCCCCTGGGTTTCTGTCGAGCTCAGCTCCCACGACGCGGTGGGAGAGCAGCGCAGCCGCACCTCCTCTGATGGCGCGGCACGACCTTCCCCCACGCCTGCTAGCGGCTACCCCTATGGCGGAGGAAGCGGTTTGACAGCACGTGGGAAGTCACCGGCGCCGCCGGCTCGAGGCCTGTCCACGAGTTGTACGCCGACCATCGGGTGGCGACGGCCGCTGGCTGAACCCCCCGTTGATCCGGGTGCGCACGGCGTCGGCGTCTCGTCACCCGCGCGACTCGGTCATGTCCCTAGGACCCGGGCTCAGACCCGGGTATGCCCGGGGTCGAGCAAGAGGGTTCTCGCAGATGATCGAGGGAAGCCCTGCTTCTCGCAGATTTCAGACCCGGAGGGATCTGGTATGTGGACCACAACTGGCATGTCGACGAAGAACAAGCTGACGTTGGGGGCGATGGGAGGAGTCCTCTGCGCTGCAGGCGCACTGGCAGCGGTCCCAGCGAACGCCGCGACGCCCGGGTGCGCGCCGCACTGCATCCAGGTCTTCAGCGCCAGGTACGGCTCCCCGACCGACCCTCGATTCGTCGAGACCGTGTATCGCGGCACCGCGGCCGTGGGTACCCCAGCGATCCTGGCGCCGCCGAGCACGACCGACCCCGCCGGCGACATCATTGTGAGTGCCGCCGGGACCGTGACGTCCTTCTACGAGATCGGCATGGTCTCCGCCGCCATCAATGAGCACTACGGCCCCTTGGACGCGGTCCAGCTGGAGTACGCGCCCAACGGTGTACCCACTGGTCTTTGCTCAGGCCTGCCGGGGAAGCCCCACCAGAACTCGGGCCTCACCTTGCAGCCGTGCGACACCCCAGGATCGACGGTCTTCATCCTCGACGTCACCGACTCGCCGTCCACCGCTCCGCTGTACTTCCCCATCGTCATGGGCAACACGACCAACTTCAGACACCCGTTCGCGATGACGCTGGTCGGTAACCCGGCGCACAAGAGGGTGCCGCAGATCAAGATCAAGCGTCTGAGGGGGAACCCGGACCACGTCTGCCGCAACCAGCTCTGGAGCGCGAACGTCTTGAACTGACGCTCACGGCCGGCAGGAGCCGTCCGATCGCCGCCGATCTGGCGGCACAGCTGTCGGGTCGTCCACCCAGCCCGCCGGGTCAACGCCCTGGAGAGGCCCACCCTCGCGACACGAGCGCGACATCTCGACATCCTCACAACCATCAGTACGCAGAAGGAGCCGTCATGACCGTCACCAGCATTCCTTCGCCGCCCCAAGGGCAGGACCTGGCGCGAGTGCCCATGAAGTTCGAAGTGACCCGCATCCCGATCACCGACTTCGACCGGGCGAAGGACTTCTACCAGCGCCTGGGGTGGCAGCTCGACATCGATCTCCAGTTCACCGAGCAGGTGCGCGGTGTGCAGTTCACTCCGCCCGGCTCCCCGGCCTCGGTCCAGTTCGGCCCGCCCGCGGGTCCTCCGCTGGAGGGTCTGCTGTTGATCGTCGACGACATCGAGGCCGCCCACGCCGAGATCGGGAGTCGCGGCATCGAGATCAGCGACGTCTTCCACGCTGCACCGGGTGGACAGCCCGAGCCCGGGCGCGATCCGGAGGGTCGCTCGTACGTCAGCCAGGCGGCGTTCTCCGACCCGGACGGCAACACGTGGGTCCTCCAGGAGGTCACCGAGCGCATTCCCGGCAGGATCACTCTCTGAAGCCGGCAGTCGCGTCGCCCACCGCAAGCATCGGGAGCATCGACCCGACACCCTGAGCGAACCTTTCGAGCAAAGCCGGGCCCCAGCCGACCTGCCGTACTGGTGGTCGGACAGCACGGTCATGGAGGCGACCATCCCGGGCGGGGCACGGTCGCCCTGTCAAGGGACGGGAGTTCGCCGTAGCATCGGGTGCAACCTGCTCACGGAGCCGCCGGGTCGCCGGCCACCCTGTGATGACCTCGCAAGGGAGAGGGCGGAAGGCCGTGGACGCAGACGTGCACGAGGCAGCCTCTCCAGGGTCGGGGCTGCTCGACCGGGGGAGCGAACGCGCCGGGCTCGACGCCCCCCGACGGCAACGAGGGCCTCGCCTGGGGCCGATGTGACCTCCGTGCTCCTCGGCCGCGAGCAGGAACGGTCGGCGCTGGGCGCCCTGCTGTCCGCCGTGCACCAGGGCGAGAGCCGGGTCCTCGTCGTCCGAGGTGACGCCGGGGTCGGCAAGACGGCGCTGCTCGAGCACGTGGTGGAGTCGTCCACCGGCACCCGCCAGCTGCGGGCACAGGGGGTCGAGTCCGAGATGGAGCTGGCCTTCGCCGCGCTGCACCAGCTCTGCGCCCCGCTGCTGGACGGGCTGCCGGACCTGCCGACACCGCAACGGACGGCACTGGAGACGATCTTCGGCCACCGCGCCGGGCCGGCGCCCGACCAGTTCCTCGTCGGGTTGGCGGTGTTGAGCCTCCTCGCCGACGCCGCCTCCGAACGACCGTGCATCTGCCTCGTCGAGGACGCCCAGTGGCTCGACCGGGCCTCGGCTCAGGTGCTCGGCTTCGTCGCGCGGAGGCTGCGCGCCGAGTCGATCCTGATGGTCTTCGTGACACGGGCGCCCGGTGCCGAGCTGCCGGTGCTGGAGGGGCTCCCGCAGATGGAGGTCGCCGGGTTGGGCGACTCCGATGCCAGGGTGCTGCTCGGCTCGATCACCCCGGCGCCGTTGGACCGACGCGTCGTGGACCGGATCGTGGCCGAGGCTCGGGGCAACCCGCTCGCGCTGCTCGAGCTCCCTCGCGGGCCCGCGGCCGAGCAGCTGGTCGGACGGGCCGCGCGGACCACGGCTCGGGCGAGGGAGCCGCTGTCGAGGCGCCTCGAGGAGACCTTTCTCGCGCGCGCGGCGGAGCTGCCGGATCAGGCGCGCCTGCTGATGCTGGTGGCGGCCGCCGAGCCCATGGGGGACGCCGCGCTGCTCTGGCAGGCCGCGAACGAGCTCGACATCGACGGCGGTGCCGGATCGGCCGACGAGTTCAGGGCGCTTCTGACGATCGACGACCGAGTGACCTTCCGGCATCCGCTCGTGCGCTCAGCCGTCTATCAAGGGGCGACGATGGCGGACAGACGTCGCGTCCATCGCGCTATCGCTGAGGTCACCGACCCGCTCGTCGACCCGGATCGCCGGGCGTGGCACCGGGCGTCAGCTGCGACGGGGCCGGACGAGGCCGTGGCCGAGGAGCTCGAGCTCTCGGCGCAGCGTGCGCAGGCCCGCGGTGGCCTCGTGGCCGCTGCCGCCTTCCTCCAACGTTCCGTCGCTCTGACGGAGCAGCCGTCGCTCCGCGTTCGCCGCGCGCGGGCAGCCGCACGGGTCAGCGTGCACGCGGGGGAGTTCGACCTGGCGGCCCGGATGATGACCATCGTCGAGACAGCGGCAACCGACGACGACCAGGTCGCTCATGCGCTGTTGCTGCGTGGGCAGCTGGCCTTTGCCTCCGGCCGGCCCCGTGACTCGATCCGACTCTTCATGTCCGCCGCCGAACAGCTGAAGGAGCTCGACCCGACGGTGGCGCGTGAGACCTACCTGGAGGCCTGGGCTGCCGCCGTCTTCGCCGGAGAGCCGGGCGGGGACACCAGCCTGCTCGCCGTCTCGACGGCGGCGGCTCGACTGCCACAGGTGGCGGATCCCGGACCAGCCGGGATCCTCCTGGAGGGTCTGTCGACCTCGATCACCGAGGGGCGCGTCGCCGCGGCGCCGCTGCTGCGACGAGCCATGAACATCTTCGCCTCGCCCGACCTCTCGGTCGAGGACAGCCTGCGGTGGGGCTGGATGATGGGCAACCCGCCGTCCCTGCTCTGGGACGAGGAGGCCCTGCAGCGGATCCTGCAGCGCCAGGTCGATCTCATGCGGGCCGCCGGTGCGCTGGCCCGGCTCCCTCTCCTGGTGTCGACCATGGCCATCGTGGCTGCCTGGCGAGGTGACTTCGCCGGTGCCGCCGCGGCCAAGGCGGAGGTGGACGCGGTGGTCGAGGCGACCGGGACCCGGATCGCGCCGTACGGCGCCATGCTGGTCGAAGCTCTCCGCGGTCGCACGGAGGAGGCGACGGCGCTCATCGACACCGTCAACGAGCACGGGAGCGCGGTCGGCCATGGCTTTGAGCTGCAGTTCACCCGATGGACAAGGGCTGTCCTCCTCAACGGCGTGGGCAGCTACGAACTGGCGTTCGTCGCCGCGGAGGAGGCAAGCGCGGAGCAGCCGGAGTTGTTCCTCTCCGCCTGGGCGCTCCCGGAGCTGGTGGAGGCGGGAGTGCGATCGGGCCACGACGACGCCGCGAGACAGGCGCTCGCCCGGCTGACCGACGCCGCAACCGCGGCGGAGACGGCTTGGGCGTGGGGGGTCGAAGCGCGGTCCCGGGCCCTGCTCAGCGAGGGTGACGAGGCGGAGAGCTGCTACCGGACGGCGGTCGAGCAGCTGGCGCGGACCCAGCTGCGGCCCGAGCTGGCCCGCGCCCATCTCCTCTACGGCGAGTGGCTGCGTCGGGAGGGCCGGCGGTCGGACGCTCGCGATGCGGTCCGGTCCGCGTACACCATGTTCGACACGATCGGGATGGTGGCGTTCGCCGAGCGTGCCAGGCGCGAGCTGCTGGCCACGGGGGAGAGGGTGCGCCGTCGTACGGAGGAGTCCAGGACCGACCTCACCGCCCAGGAGCAGCAGATCGCCACGCTGGCCGCCGAAGGGCTCACGAACCAGGAGATCGGTGAGCGGCTGTACCTCAGCACGCGCACGATCGAGTGGCACCTGGGAAAGATCTTCACCAAGCTCGGGATCAGGTCGCGCCGCGCCCTGCGTGGGGTCGCGGCGAGTCTGGCGCCACCGGCGCAGGCGTAGCTGCTGGGCCTGCCGGCTTCCGCCGGAGGGGCGCGGAAGCTGCGCACCGGCGACAGGTCACGGTGCGGCCCGAGGGCCGGCTGCGGTCCGCCGACGTGGAGGTGGCCACGAGCGAGCCCGACGGTGACGACCTGCGCCCGGCGCGGCTCGGCGGCGCGCGGGCGATCCTGTTCAGGCGGCTCGGACGCCGGCCCGATGTGCCGGCGCGGGTCCGGCTGTGGTGGACTTGCCCGCTCTCGGACCGCCCCCGTCCGGATACACGGAAGAAGAAGCATGCGCAAGATCGTCGCCCTGGTCCTGGTCGGGCTCGGAGTGTTCCTCGTGGTCGCCGGCATCGTGGCCCGGGCGTGGGCGCCCGGCCAGATCGAGCGGACCCCGCTGGACACCGACAACACGACGTACCTCTCCGGTACCGCGGAGGTGCCGAACGCCGACCTCCAGCTCGAGAAGACCCCGGTCCTGGCGTGGAGCACGAACAAGGCCGACGCCGACGCCTCCGACGAGGACGTCGTCGCGTTCGCGACCTCGCTCTGCCTGGTCCGGGACGCCGACGGCATCGACGGCTGCGTGGACGGCGACGACCCGCGGCTGATCTCCGCCGAGACCGACGTGTTCGCGGCGGACCGGCACACCGGCCTCACGGTCGACGACCCGGAGTACCTGCCGGCGGACGCGCTGCACGAGGAGGGCCTGCAGAACAAGTGGCCGTTCGGTGCCGAGAAGAAGACCTACCCGGTCTGGGACGGCGTGGTCGGCGCCGCCGTCGACGCGACGTACGAGGGCACCGAGGAGATCGACGGCCTCGAGACCTACGTCTACCGTGCGGTCGCGAACGCCGACGGCGTGGACGTCGTCGCGGACCTCCCGGGCAGCTACGCCAGCTCGACCGAGTACTACATCGAGCCGCGCACCGGCGCGATCATCAACCAGGTCATCCACCAGCAGCGCGTCGCCGACGGCGTGGGCACGGTCCTGGACCTGGACCTCGCGTTCACCGCCGGCCAGGTGCAGACCAACGTCGACGACGCCCGCGACAACCTCTCGCTGCTGACCCTGATCGAGACCACCGTCCCGGTCGTCGGTCTCGCTGTCGGCATCCCGCTGGTGCTGGTCGGACTGGGCCTGCTGCTCCTCGGCCGCAGGCGGATCGAGCAGCTCGACCCCGAGCGCGCCCAGGAGCTGAGCGGCGTCTGAGCCGACCGCCTGCTGGCGTGCAGGTGCGGTGAGTCACACCGGCGCGGAGTTGGTCCGCGGCCGGCCGCCTGCCTACCGTCGAGGAGCCCTGCCACCGCGGGGTGACCCTCCGAGCGCGCCGAGTCCTGTCCGGCCGGAGGGTGGTCATCGATGAACACGCTCGGACAGGAGCGGGGGACCCACAGGTTCCACGGGCCGCACCGCGGCCCTCGGGGTGAAGCCACGTGCCGGACGACGGCCGTGACCGGGCAACTCCAGCCCGAACCCGACAGCTCACCTCGCAGGCGCACGGAGGAGCTGTTCCATGCGCATGCGCACCCTCGTGTCGGCCCTTGCCCTCACGGCCACGACCCTCGTCCCCGTCCTTGCCCTCGACGCCCCCGCCCACGCCGCGAGCGGCAGGACCTGGGACCGGCTCGCCCGCTGCGAGTCGGGCGGCAACTGGCACATCAACACCCACAACGGTTACTACGGCGGCCTGCAGATCAGCATCGGCACCTGGCGCGGGTACGGCGGCGGCAAGCTCGCCTCGCTGCCCAGCCGGGCCAGCCGGGCCGAGCAGATCCGGGTCGCCGAGCGGATCAAGCACCACCAGGGGTGGGGCGCCTGGCCCACCTGCTCGCACCGCATCGGCCTGCGCTGAGCCCGGACCGTGGTGGCTCGACCGGGTGACGCTCGTCATGGACCCGGGCCGGCGGCGTGACCCGCACCGTGGGAGCGCCGTTGCAGACGGTGTCAGCGATCGGGACTTCCGTCCCTACCCCGGAGGCGCACCGGTGCGCGATGTTGGGTACGGTGCGAGCACCGGGCGAGCGGACCGAAGGGTGTGCAGTTCATGGTCGACGTGGAGACTGTCCTCGACGAGGCGGGCTTGAAGAATCCGAGGGTGCGCGAGTACGTCGCGCACTGGGCCGAGATCACCGGCGCGGAGCGGGTCGAGGTCGTCAGCGCTGACGACGACGCCCGTCTCGTGCAGGAGGCGCTGGACGTCGGCGAGCTGCAGCCGGCCGGCGAGGGCCTGTACTACTCGCGCAGCTACTTCAAGGACACCGCGCGCTCCGAGGAGCGCACGATCGTCGCGACGAGCAACCCCGCGGACAAGGGCGTCTACAACAACTGGCGGCCCTCCTCGGAGATGAAGCCGATGCTGATCGAGCGGATGCGCGGCGCATCCCGGGGCAAGACGATGTACGTCGTGCCCTACCTGATGGCACCGCCCGGCTCGCCGCTCGAGGCGTACGCCGCCGGCGTCGAGCTCACCGACACGCGGACCGTCGCGCTGCACATGATCCGGATGGCGCGTGTGGGCGCGGAGTACGTCGACAGCCTGGCCGACCCCGACAGCTTCGTGCGCGCGGTGCACGTCACCGGCGACCTGGAGAACCTCGGCCAGGGCACGCCCGACGACCAGCGCTACTTCGTGACGGTCGCCGACGAGCGGACGATCCTGCACTACGGCTCGTCGTACGGCGGCAACGCGCTGCTCGGCAAGATCGCGCACGGCCTGCGGCAGGCCTGCTACGACGGCTGGGCGTCGCGGGAGTTCCTCGCGGAGCAGTTCATGCTGCTCGGCATCGTGGACAACGAGACCGGCAAGAAGTACCACGTCTGCGGGGGGTTCCCGAGCGCCTCGGGCAAGACCAACCTCGCGATGACGCTGGCGCCGGACGCGCTCGGTGACCGCTACACCGTCGAGTTCTACGGCGACGACATCACCTGGCTGTGGGTCAACCCCGAGGACGGCCGGCTCTACGGGATGAACCCGGAGAACGGCGTCTTCGGTGTCGCCAAGGACACCAACGAGAGGACGAACCCGACCGCGCTCGACTCGATCCGGCCGGGCTCCGGCGCGATCTTCACCAACGTCGCGTACAACGCCGACACCCACGAGGTCTGGTGGGAGGGCAAGACCAAGCAGCCGCCGTCCGAGGTCGCCGGCTGGCGCGACTGGAAGGGCCAGCTGATCTCCGAGCGCGAGCCCGGCGACGACTCCCCCTGGGCGCACCCGAACAGCCGCTTCACCACGACGCTCGCGAACGTCCCCAACGTCGCCCGCGACTTCGAGGACCCCGCGGGCGTGCCGATCGACGCGATCATCTTCGGCGGCCGCACCAGCGACCGCGAGCCGCTCGTCCGCGCGATCCACGACCTGGCCGAGGGCGTGTACGACGGCCTCACGCTCGGCGCCGAGGCGACGTTCGCAGCGGAGGGCGTGGACGGCCAGCTGCGCTACGACCCGATGTCGATGCGCCCGTTCATGGCGTACGGCGAGGGCGACTACGCGGCGCACTGGCTGCGGATCCTCGGGCAGGTGTCCGACCTGCCGATCTTCGCGCACGTCAACTGGTTCCAGCGCGATCCCGACGACGGCCACTTCCGCTGGCCCGGCTACCGCGAGAACCTGCGCGCGCTGCTCTGGCTCGTCCAGCTCAAGGCCGGCGAGGTCACCGGTCGCCAGACGCCGGTCGGCGTGCTGCCGACGCCGGAGGAACTGCGCCTCGACGGCATGGAGATCAGCCAGGAGGACCTCGACGTCATCCTGACCATCGACGTCGAGCGCTGGTGCCAGGAGATGGGCTTCCGCGAGGCGCACCTCAAGCAGTTCGACAACCTCCCCGAGGAGATCTGGGAGGCACACCGCCGGGTCGCGGCCGCGCTCGACGCCGAGCGGGGCTAGAACACGTCCTAGTCTGAGTCCATGAAGACCAGGCTGACCTGCCCCTGCGGTGAGGTGATCAGGGCCCAGGACGAGGACGAGCTCGTCGAGCTGACCCAGCAGCACCTCGCCGCCGCGCATCCCGGCATGGAGTACGGCCGCGACGAGATCCTCTTCATCGCGACGTAGCTCACGCGCCGGGTGGTGCGGTGCTCTCCCGGACCACGAGTCCGGTCGGGAGCACGACCGGCTCCGGGTGACCGCCGGCCATCACCGCGGCGATCGCCGCGACGGCGGCGGCGCCCTTGGCCGGGACCTCCTGGCGCACGGTCGTCAGCGGCGGCCGGCTCGCGGCCGCGAGCACGCTGTCGTCGAAGCCGACCACCGAGAGGTCCTCGGGCACGCGCAGCCCCAGGGACTCCGCGGCCCGCACGGTCGCCAGGGCGAACGCGTCGGAGAAGCAGACCACGCCGGTCGGCCGGTCCGGCCGGTCCAGCAGCGCCCGCGCCGCGTCGTACGCCTGCGTCGGCGGGTGGTACGGCGTCGCGACGACCGCCGGGTCGACACCGGCCGCGTCGAGCGCGTCGCGCCAGCCGAGCATCCGCTCGCGGGCCGGGTGGTTGAGCTCGTCCTGCTCGGTGGCCAGCGTCACGATGCCGACCCGGCGGTGGCCGAGGTCGACCAGGTGCTGGGCGGCGAGCCGGGCGCCGCCGCGGTCGTCGACGTTCACCGACGCGATCCCCTCGCGCACGTTGTGGTCGACGACGACCAGCGGCACGTTGCGCCGCTCCAGCCAGGCGATGTCGGGCGAGGTCGGGTCGCAGATGTAGACGAGGACACCGTCCACGGCCACGTCGCGCGCGGGCACGAACTGCTGGTCCGACGACGCGGGCAGCAGCGTCAGTGCCAGGCCGCGCGCGGACAGCTCGTCGGACACCGAGGCGAGGAACGCCGCCGACACGGCGTCCTCGAACGCCTCGCTCAGGCTGCCGTTGATGAGCAGGCCCACCGAGCCGGTGCGGCCACGGGCCAGCGCCCGCGCGGCCGGGTCCGGCCCGACGTACCCGAGCTCGTCGGCCGCGGCCAGGATCTTCGCGCGCAGGTCGGCGGAGAGCTGGTCGGGCCGGGAGAAGGCGTTGGAGACCGTCATCCGGCTGACGCCGACGCGGTCCGCGATCGACTGGAGGGTCACCTTGGCCATGGCAGGGCCAAGGATAGGCACGCTCATGCGCGGCGCGGGCTCCCCGCGGGCTGGGGCTCCACCCACCGGGCGACCGCGTGCAGGACGGCGGCCGACCTGGTCCGGGTGGTGCGCAGGCGGGGCGGGCGCGGCGCCCGGTCGGGGACGACGGGTGCGTCGGGGCGGGCGCTGCCCGCGGTGGCGCGAGCCGCCCGGACGGCCAGGTCGGCGGCGATGGGATCGAATGTCATGGCTCCTCCTCCGGGACTCTCTTGACCGGTACAGTACGCCTTGACTTCTGTACCGGTCAAGTAATCCGGTGGTGACCCGAGGTAACGCTGGGTCGTGCTCGCGACAGGTGGGGGTCGACGGGGGAGCCACACGACAGGGAGGAAAACACCTATGAGCAAGATCCGCCTGACCGCTGCCGCGCTGACCTCGGTCCTCGCCCTCGGCACCACCGCCGCTCCGGCGGTCGCCGACGACGCGGCCGGCTCCTGCGACCAGCAGCAGGCCCAGGTCGACCGCGCGCAGGCGAAGTACGACGCGCTCCAGCAGAAGTTCGCCGAGCACCCGACCCACAAGAACCAGAAGGCCAAGAAGGCTCAGGCCCAGCGGGTCGCCCGTGCGCAGGCGCGCCTCGACAAGTGCGAGGCGGGCTCGACCGAGAGCTGACGGCAGCCGCAGCCACGCGGCGACCGGGCGTCGGCGTCCGCACCCCACCCGGAGGTCGCGGGCGTCGACGCCTTCGTGAGTACGCGCCGACGTACCCAGCGTGTGGTCGGCCGACGCGGGACGCACGGGGCCGCGCGGGCGACCGGTGGCTACGGTGCAGGCGTGAGCGAACCAGCCGACGGCGCAGTCGTGGCAGCGAGCGTCCTGCTACGCCGGGGCCGACTGCTGGAGGGTGCGACCCTCGCCTGGAACGTCATCGGTGTCGTCGTGCTCGCGGTGGCCGCCGTCGAGGCCCGGTCCGTCGCGCTCGCCGGCTTCGGGCTCGACTCGCTGGTGGAGATCGGGGCCAGCGCGGTCGTCCTCTGGGAGCTGTCGGGGACGGGGGAGCAGCGGCAGCGGCGGGCCCTCGGCCTGATCAGGGCGGCGTTCGTCGCGCTGGCGGCCTACCTGGCGGTGCAGAGCCTGGTCGTCCTGCTGTCCGGCTCGCGCCCGGAGCACAGCCCGGCCGGCATCGCGTGGACCGCCCTCACCGGACTGGCGATGTTCGCGCTCGCGGCCGGGAAGCGCCGGGCCGGTCTCGCCCTTCGGAACCCGGTCCTCACCCACGAGGCATCGGTGACGAGCGTGGACGGGCTGCTGGCCGTCGCGGTGCTCGTCGGCCTCGTGCTGAATGCTGCTCTCGGCTGGTGGTGGGCCGACCCCCTCGCCGCCCTGGTGATCGTCTCCTACGCGATCCGGGAGGCGCGCAGCATCACCGCCGACCTCACGCCGGCAGCTGAGCGCGAAGTCCCGCGATGAGGGTCTCCACCCCGAACGCCCAGACGTACTCGTAGTCGGTCACGTCGCTGGCGACCGAGCGCACGAGCGGGAACGACGCAGCCGGGAGCTCGTCGAGCTGGGTCTCGAGGAGCTCGCCCCGCGCGACCATGCTGCGCTCCATCCCGATCATCAGCGCCAGGTACGACGCGGCCTTGATCGCCGCGAAGCCGTTCGCGGCACTGAAGCCGGCCTCGGCGAACGCCGCGAGCCCGATCTCGAAGGACGCGGTCGCCCGCGCACCCTGCACCGGGCGCTGCCGCAGCGCGTGGAAGGCGCCGGGGTGGGTCGCCGCGATGCCGACGACCCCGTCGACGAACCGCCGTACCCACTCGTCCCACGTCACCGGGCCGGTCGGCAGCTTGGCCTCGTCGAGCAGCAGCTCGACGATCCCGTCCGTCACCGCGTCGCGGGTGGGGACGTGGTTGTAGAGGGACGTCACGTGGACCCCCAGCTCGCCCGCGATCTTGCGGAGCGTCACCGCGTCGGGGCCGTCGCGATCGGCGAGCCGGACCGCGGTCCGGAGGATCCGCTCCCGCGTCAGTGCCATCTCCACCCTCGCTGCCTCTTGACAAACCTACGGCGTAGGTTAACGCTTACCTACACCGTAGGTCACCCCCAGGAGGAACCGTGTCGTTCACGCAGGCCGAGCTCGAGAAGAAGCTGGCAGAGCTCATCGACAGTCACCACGTCCCCGGCGCCCAGCTCGCGGTGCTCGACGGCGACGAGATCACCGAGGTGACGGCGGGCGTCCTCAGCATCCGCACCGGCAGCCCGGTCACCACCGACGCGCTGTTCCTGCCGGGGTCCATCGGCAAGCTCTACACGGCCACCCTGGTGCTGATGCTCGTCGACGAGGGGCTGATCGATCTCGACCGTCCGGTGAAGACCTACCTCCCCGACTTCGAGGTCCGCGACGAGCACGCCCGCGACACCGTGACCGTGCGCGACCTGCTGCGGCACGCCAGCGGCTTCGACGGTGACGTCTTCATCGACACCGGCCGCGGCGACGACGCGCTCCCGCGCTACATGAAGGAGATCGTCGACCTGCCGCAGATCTGTGAGCCCGGCAAGATCTGGAGCTACAGCAACAGCGGCTTCTCGATCCTCGGCCGCCTGGTCGAGGTCGTCGCGGATACGGTCTTCGAGACGGCCCTGCGCGACCGGCTGCTCGGCCCGCTCGGCCTGAAGCACTCCGTGGTCTTCCCCGAGGACGCGATCCCGCACCCCCTCTCCGTCGGCCACGAGCCCGACCCGGAGAACCCCGAGGCCCTGCGGGTCAGCGACCCGTGGGGGCTCTACCGGTCGTGCGGGCCGATGGGCGCCTCCCTGGTGGCCAGCGCCGGCGACGTGCTCCGGTTCGCGCTGCTCCACCTGGACGGCGGCGTGGCCGCGGACGGCACCCGCCTGCTCTCCGCCGACATCGTGGCCGCCGCCCAGGAGCCGCAGATCAGGCTGGTCGACGACACCGTGCTCGGCGAGGCCTGGGGGCTGGGCTGGATCCTGGACCGCTTCGGTGACGTGCAGGTGATCGGGCACGACGGCAACTCGCTCGGCCAGAACGCGTTCATGCGGGTCGCCCCCGAGCAGCGGTTCGGCTTCTGCCTGCAGACCAACGTGGAGAGCGCGCTGTCGATGTACCGCGAGCTGGCCGGCTGGCTGTTCCAGGAGCGGCTCGGCGTCGAGCCGCGCCAGGACCCCGAGCGCCTCGCGTCGACCGTCGTCCCCGACCCGTGCCGCTACGTCGGCACCTACCAGCGCTCCGGCCTGGTCTTCGACATCGTCGCGGCCGCGGACGGCTCCCTGGTCGCGAGCATCAAGGCCTCGCACGCCGCCGCCGAGATGCAGAACCTCCCGCCGATGGAGGAGCTGCCGCTCGTCCCGGTGGCGGTGGACGACTCCTTCCTGCTCAAGCTGCCGATCGCCGACAGCGAGCTGCTCGCTGTCTTCTTCAACCCCGACGACGGGTCGGCCGCTCCGTCGTACCTGCACTTCGGCGGTCGGGCCCACAAGCGGGTCGGCTGAGGGTACGGCCTCAGGCTCGCGGGTCGGCGACGTAGTCGCGCAACCCGGACATCGCGTCGTCGAGCAGGACGGCGAGGTCGGCGTCCGGGTCCGCGAGCCAGCCCTCGTAGGCCGAGAGGGCCAGCGCGAGGGACACGTTGCCGACCGTGCGCGGCAGCAGGTCGTCCGGGGAGCGGCCGAGGCTGGCCGCGACGTGCTCGGCGATCACGGCCCGCCACGCGGCGTACCGGAGCACGGAGTGGGCCTGGAGGGCGGGGGTCTCCAGGATCAGCCGCATCCGCTCCCGATGGCTCGGTCGCGCGTCGGGCGGGAACTCGTTGAACCGCTGCACGGCGCGGTGCACCGCCACGTGCAGGGGGAGCTCCCGGGGCATCTCCGCGAGGATCGCCCGGAAGCCGTCCAGGGTGCGGTCGAACTGGCCCCACGGGATGTCGTTCTTCGAGTCGAAGTAGCGGAACAGGGTGCGCCGGCCGACGCCGACCCCGGCCGCGATGTCGGCCATCGTCACGTCGTCGAAACCGCGCTCGGCGAACAGCCGGAAGGCCACCCGCTCGATCTCCGCGTGGCTGGTCGCGACCGGGCGACCGCGACTGCTCATGCCTCGACCCTATCTTTGTGGCGCTGGGTGCCATTAGTGTGGCCGGCACCACATCCGATGTCGAGGAGGCTGCCATGGACCCGGACCGGGAGAACCAGAACGACGAGCTCGTCGCCGAGGACCTGATCGAGGAGGTCTCGATCGACGGCATGTGCGGCGTCTACTGAGATGGACCTCGACGAGCCCTGGGCGCTGTCGCCGTCGGTGGCGCTGCGCCCGGAGCCGTTCGGGGGCGCTGGCCTACCACTTCGGGAACCGGAAGCTGATCTTCCTCAAGCGCCCCGAGCTGGTCGCCGTCGTCCGCGGGCTCGGGGCCGTCGGCGGTGATGGATCGGTCCGGTCGGCCCTGGTGGCCGCGGGTGTCCCGGAGGCCGGGTGGCCGGCGTACCTCGCCGCGCTCGAGGGCCTCGCCGCCTCCGACATGATCGCCAGGGTGGCCTGATGAAGCTGGTCGAGCACTTCGAGTCGGGGCTGGACGCACCCATCTGCCTGACCTGGGAGCTGACCTATGCGTGCAACCTCGAGTGCGCGCACTGCCTCTCCTCGTCGGGCCGGCGTGACCCGCGCGAGCTGACCACCGAGCAGTGCGAGGCGGTCATCGACGAGCTCCAGCGGATGCAGGTGTTCTACGTGAACATCGGCGGCGGCGAGCCGACGATCCGGCCGGACTTCTGGCACCTGCTCGAGTACGCCGTCGACCACCAGGTCGGCGTGAAGTTCTCGACCAACGGCGTGCGGATCACCCCCGAGCGCGCCGCGTTCCTGGCCTCTCCCGCGTGCGGGGGCTACGTCGACGTGCAGATCTCGCTCGACGGCGCGACGGCCGAGGTCAACGACTACGTGCGCGGTCCGGGGTCCTACGACACCGCGATCACGGCGCTGCGGAACCTGCGCGACGCGGGCTTCACGGACGCGAAGATCAGCGTGGTCTGCACGCGCCAGAACATCGGCCAGCTGGACGAGTTCCAGGCGCTCGCGGACGAGTACGGCGCCATCCTGCGCCTGACCCGGCTCCGCCCGTCGGGTCGTGGCGCCGACGTGTGGGACGAGCTGCACCCGCTCCCGGAGCAGCAGCGCGAGCTCTACGACTGGCTGAGAGGTCGGGGCGAGGGCGTACTGACCGGCGACTCGTTCTTCCACCTGGCAGGGTTCGGTGAGTCGCTGCCGGGGCTCAACCTCTGCGGCGCGGGCCGCGTGGTCTGCCTGATCGACCCGGTGGGCGACGTGTACGCCTGCCCGTTCGCGATCCACGACAACTTCCTCGCCGGCAACCTGCTGACCGGCGGTGGGTTCCAGCAGGTCTGGCAGCACTCGCCGCTGTTCGAGGACCTCCGCTCGCCGCAGACCGGCGGTGCCTGCACGCAGTGCGCGCACTACGACGCCTGCCGGGGTGGCTGCATGGCCGCGAAGTTCTTCACGGGCCTGCCGCTCGACGGCCCGGATCCCGAGTGCGTCCAGGGGTACGGCGAGGCTGCTCTCGCCGGGAGCAGGACGATCCCGGCCGCGTCGCAGGACCACTCCAAGGCCGCGCCGACGCGCAACCAGCCGGTGATGCTGAAGCTGATGACCCGTCCGCCGGTCAGCGACTGCGCCGAGAGCCCCCTCGCCGGATGGACGCCGTGACCCGGCCGTCCTGGGCAGAGAACCCCTGGCGGCAGAACCCCTGGTTCGAGTCGGTCGCGGTCGCGCAGCGCCGGGCGCAGAAGCGGCTGCCGTCCCCGGTGTACGCCGCGCTGCTTGCCGGCTCCGAGCGCGGCCAGACCGTCCGCGACAACCAGGCTGCGTTCACGGAGCTCGGGCTGCTCCCGCACGTCGCCGGCCAGCACGCCGAGCGGTCGATGACGCGGACGGTGCTCGGCCAGGAGGTCGCGCTGCCGGTGCTGATCTCGCCCACCGGCGTCCAGGCGGTGCACCCGGACGGCGAGGTCGCCGTGGCGCGCGCGGCAAACAACCGCGGGACGCTGATGTGCCTGTCGAACTTCGCGTCCAAGCCGGTCGAGGAGGTCGTCGAGGCCTGCCCGCGCACGCTGTTCCAGATGTACTGGACCGGCGACCGGGACGTGATGGTCCAGCGGATGCAGCGGGCCCAGAAGGCCGGCGCGGTCGGTCTGATCGCCACGTTGGACTGGTCGTTCTCGATGGGCCGCGACTGGGGCAGCCCCGAGATCCCCGAGAAGGTCGACCTCAAGACGATGGTGCGGATGGCGCCCAAGGTCGCCACGAAGCCGCGCTGGCTCTACGAGTTCGGCCGCACCGGGCACATCCCGGACCTGACCGCGCCCAACCTCGCGCCGCCCAACGGTCCCGCGCCGACGTTCTTCGGTGCGTACTACGAGTGGATGACCACGCCGCCGCCGTCGTGGGCGGACGTGGCCTGGATGCGGGAGCAGTGGGGCCGGATCAGCGGGACGCCGTTCCAGCTCAAGGGTGTCGCCCGGGTCGACGACGCCAAGCGGGCGGTCGACGCGGGAGTGGACGCGATCTCGGTGTCCAACCACGGCGGCAACAACCTGGACGGCACCCCGGCCGCGATCCGGCTGCTGCACCCGATCGCGACCGCGGTCGGTGACCAGGTCGAGGTGCTCCTCGACGGCGGCGTACGCCGCGGCTCGGACGTCGTGAAGGCGCTCGCGCTGGGCGCCCGGGCGGTGCTCATCGGACGGGCCTACCTGTGGGGGCTGGCCGCGAACGGCCAGGCGGGCGTGGAGAACGTGCTCGACATCCTCCACGGCGGCATCGACTCCGCGCTGCTCGGTCTGGGCATCTCCTCGATCGACGAGCTGTCGCCCGAGTCGCTGCTGGTGCCCGACGGCTTCCACGTCCCATGAGCTCGCTCGCCCGGGCCATCTCGGCCGAGACCGCCGGCGCCGGGCTGGTCCTGGTGCCGCTCGGCTCGACCGAGCAGCACGGCCCCCACCTGCCGCTGGACACCGACACCGTGATCGCCACCGCGGTCGCCCACGAGGTCGGCGCCGCGCTCGACGCGTGGGTGGCGCCGCCGGTCGCCTACGGCTCCAGCGGCGAGCACCAGTCCTTCCCCGGCACGGCGTCGGTCGGCACCGAGGCGCTCACCCACGTGCTCGTCGAGCTCGTCCGCTCGCTGCGCACCTGGGCGTCCCGGGTCGTTATCGTCAACGCCCACGGGGGCAACGTCGCCGCGCTCACCGCCTCGGACGAGATCGAGTGGGTGGCCTGCGCGACCGAGGCGCATGACCTCCACGCCGGCATCACCGAGACCTCGCTGATGCTCCACCTGCGTCCGGAGTCCGTGCGGCTCGACGCCGCCGAGCCCGGGAACACCCAGCCGTTGAGCGAGATTCTCCCCGCGATGCTGGCCGGCGGCGTGGCCGCGGTGTCCCCGAACGGGGTGCTCGGCGACCCGGCCGGCGCGACGCCCGAGGAAGGTGCACGCGTGCTGCGGCACATGGTCGCGGAGATCGTGGAGCGGCTGACATGACCCGTCCGAGCAGGGTCGCGCTCGTCACAGGGGCCGCCGGCGGCATCGGGTCGGCGACCGTCAGAGCCCTTGCTGCACAGGGGTACGGCGTCGTCGGCCTCGACCTCCGCGAGGCTCCGGAAGCGGAGAACGCCGTGCACGTCGTCGGCGACGTCCGCGACCGCGAGGCCCAGCAGCACGCGGTGGACCTCGCCCTCGAGCGGTGGGGCCGCCTCGACGCCGCGGTCGCGGCGGCCGCGGTCATCGCCGGCGGCCACCCGCTCTGGGAGGCGCCCGACGGTGAGCTCACCGACCTGCTCGAGGTCGACGTCCGTGGGGTCTGGAACACCGCGGCCACCGCCGTACCCGCCATGCTCGACGGCCCGGACCCGAGCGGCTGCCGGTTCGTCGCCGTGGCCTCGGCTGCGGGCAGCTACGGGCTCTACCACCTTGCGGCCTACTCCACCGCCAAGCACGCGGTCGTCGGTCTCGCGAAGGGGCTGGCTGCCGACCTGACCGCCACCGGCGTCACCGCGGTCGCGGTCTCGCCCGGCTCGACGCGCACCGACATGCTCGACGCCACCGCCGAGCTCTACGGCATCCCCGACCCGGTCGTCTTCACCTCGCACCAGCTGCTCCGCCGGCTGCTGGACCCCGAGGAGGTCGCGGCCACGATCGCCTTCTGCTGCTCGGTCGAGGGCGGGGTGCTCAACGGCAGCGTGGTGCACGCGGACGGCGGCTTCCGCCCGTGAGGGCCCGGCTCAAGCCCGGCGTCCGCCGCGGCGACGTGCTGGTCGGCGGGTCGCCGATGCGGGTGGTGCGGCTCCGTCCCGGCGCCCTCTCCGACGGCATCGCCGATGGTGCCCTCGCGCGGCGGCTGCTCGACGGCAACCTCGCCGACCCGGTGCTCGACGACGTCCCGCCGCTCGACCCGGCCGAGCTCACCGTCGTCCTGCCGGTGCACGGCCGCGCCGACGAGCTGGACCGCGCGCTCGCGGCGCTGGAGCCCCTGAGCTGCCTAGTGGTCGACGATGCGTCACCAGTTCCGCTGGCGCCCGGCGCCCCTCATGTCGAGGTCATCCGGCTGGAGGACAACGTGGGGCCGGCGGGCGCCCGGAACGCGGGGCTGGCCAAGGTGAGCACGCCGTACGTCGCGTTCGTCGACTGCGACGTCACCGTCTCCCCGGACACGCTGCTGCGGCTCGGCCGGCACTTCGCCGACGAGCGGGTCGCGCTCGTGGCGCCACGGATCGAGGGCCGCGCCCGCTCCGCGCACCCGCGCTGGTTCGAGCGGTACGAGGAACGGGCCGCGTCGCTCGACCTGGGCGGCGTCGCGTGCTCGGTGCGCCCGGGCGCCGCGGTCGGCTGGCTGCCGAGCGCCTGCCTGGTCGGGCGGACCGACCTGCTCGGCGCCGGGTTCGACGAGACCATGCGGGTCGGCGAGGACGTCGACCTGGTCTGGCGGCTCGTCGACGAGGGCCTGGTCGTCCGCTACGAGCCGAGCGAGGTCGCCCACCACGACGTGCGACGGACCCTGCGTGCGTGGCTGGGCCGCAAGTACGTCTACGGCACCGGCGGCGCCCCGCTGGCCGAGCGGCACGGCGACAAGGGCGCGGTCGCCGTGCTGTCGCCCGCCATGGGCCTCGGCGCGGCCGCCCTGCTGGCGCGGCGCCGGTGGTCGGTCCCGGTCGCGCTGCTCTGCGCCGGCCGAGGGGTGCAGGTGCTGCGCCGCACGCTGCCCGACGTGCCCGACCGGGACCGGATCGCCGTGGGCCTGTCGGCGCGCGGGCTCTGGTGGTCGCTGCGCCAGGAGTCCGCCCTGCTGCTGCGGCACTGGTGGCCGCCGGTCGCGGTGGCCGCGGTGCTCTCGAGGCCGGTACGCCGCGCCGTCGTCAGCGCGCTGCTGGTCGACGTCGTCGTGAGCAGCGGCTCGGGCGTCGCCGGTCGCCGACTGGACGACCTCGCCTACGGGGCCGGGCTGTGGTCGGGCGTGCTCCGCAGCCGGTCGCTCCGAGCCGTCAGCGTGCGAGGTGCAGGGGCGCGCCGCTCGCGCGGTCCAGCGAGCGGCCGATCACGAGCCGCTGGATCTGGTTGGTCCCCTCGAAGATCTGCATCACCTTCGCCTCGCGCATGAACCGCTCGACGGGGAAGTCGCGCGTGTAGCCGTAGCCGCCGAGCACCTGGACGGCGTCGGTCGTGACCTTCATGGCGTTGTCGGTGGCGACCAGCTTCGCGATCGACGCCTCGCGGCCGTACGGCAGGCCCTGGTCCTTGAGACGCGCGGCGTGCAGCAGCATCGCGCGGGCGGACTGGATCGCGGCCTCCATGTCGGCCAGCACGAACGCCAGGCCCTGGTGGTCGATGATCCGCTCGCCGAACGTCTCCCGCTCCCGGGCGTAGGCGACCGCGTGGTCGAGGGCGCCCTGCGCGAGCCCGGTGGCCACGGCGGCAATCCCGAGCCGCCCGGCGTCGAGGCCGGCGAGCGCGATCTTCAGGCCCTGGCCCTCCTCGCCGAGCATCCGGTCGGCCGCGACCCGGACGCCGTCGAAGCGCATCGTCGCGGTCGCCGAGCCGGTCAGGCCCATCTTGTGCTCGGGCGGGTCCGCGACCAGGCCCTCCGCGTCGGCCGGGACGAGGAAGCAGGAGATGTCGTTGCGGCCGTCACCGGTGCGGGCCATCACCTTGTAGAAGTCGGCGTGCCCGCCGTGCGTCGTCCACGCCTTCGCGCCGGAGATCACCCACTCGTCGCCGTCGCGGCGGCCGCGGGTGCGCATCGCGGCCGGGTCCGAGCCGGCGTGCGGCTCGGAGAGGCAGTACGCGCCGAGCAGCTCGCCGCCCAGCATCTCGGGGAGCCAGCGCTGTCGCTGCTCCTCCGTGCCGGCGGTCGCCAGGCCGAAGCAGGAGAGCGCGTGCACGGAGACACCGACGCCGACCGACGCCCACACGGCGCCGATCTCCTCCAGCACCTGGAGGTAGACCTCGTACGGCTGGCCGCCGCCGCCGTACTCCTCGGCGTAGGGGAGGCTGAGCAGGCCCGCTCGGCCCAGGGTGCGGAACACCTCGCGCGGGAACGTCTCGGTGCGCTCGGCATCGGCGACGAGCGGCGCGAGCTCGCGGGTGGCGAGGTCGCGGACCAGGCCGATCAGGTCGACGGCCTCGTCGGTGGGCAGCAGGCGGGACGCGGGCATGAGTACCACAGTACGCCGATCTGGTACTGATAGCGTCATCGCGTGCCGCCGCCCCGCCACCAGCTCCTCGACGAGCTGATCGAGCTGTTCCTCGCCGAGGGGTTCCTGGAGCTCGGCGTCGGTGACCTGGCGGCGCGGCTGCGCTGCTCGCGCACGACGATCTACCAGGTCGCGCCGAGCAAGGAGGAGATCGTGCTGACCGCGGTCCGTGGCTTCTTCCGCCGCGCGACCGAGCGGATCGAGGCGCAGGTGGAGGGCGAGCCCGACCCGGGCGCGCGGCTGTCGGTCTACCTGGTCGCGGTGGCTGCCGAGCTGGCGCCGGCCTCCGAGCGGTTCTACGCCGACCTCCAGGCGTACGCGCCGGCGGCCGGCATCTACGAGGCCAACACCCGGCTGGCCGCGCGCCGGGTCCAGGACCTGGTCACCGCCGGGGTCGCCGCCGGGGCGCTGCGGCCGGTCGACGCGACCTTCGTGGGTGCCGCGGTCGCGCAGGTGATGACCGCGATCCAGGGCGGCGCGATCGCGTCGGCGTCCGGTCTGGCCGATGCGGCGGCGTACCGCGCCCTCGCCGACCTGGTCGTCCACGGTGTGGGCGGGACCACTGCCTGAGCACCTCCCGGGGGCCGGTCGCCGGCTGAGAGAGTGACGGCCATGACGAACCTCCCCGAGTCCCTCGCTGGCAAGACCGTCGCCGTCCTCGGCGGCACCGGACCGCAGGGTCGTGGGCTCGCGCGCCGCTTCGCCGCCGCCGGTGTGCCCGTGGTGATCGGCAGCCGGAGCGCGGAGCGGGCGGCGGACGCCGCGACCCGCCTCGCGGCGGACCTCTCCGGTGAGGTCAGCGGCGCCGACAACGCGGGCGCCGCGGCGGCCGGCGACATCGTCGTGGTCGCGGTCCCGTGGGACGGGCACGGCGAGCTGCTGGCGTCGCTGACGGCGGAGCTGGCGGGCAAGGTCGTGGTCGACTGCGTCAACCCGCTCGGCTTCGACAAGCAGGGCGCGTACGCGCTTGCCGTCGAGGAGGGCTCCGCGGCCCAGCAGGCGCAGTCGATCCTCCCGGACTCGACCGTCGTCGGTGCCTTCCACAACGTCAGCGCGGTCAAGCTCGAGGACCCCGAGGTCGAGACCGTCGACACCGACGTGCTGGTGCTCGGTGACGTCCGCGAGGCGACCGACCTGGTGCAGGACCTGGCCGACGTGATCCCGGGCGTGCGCGGGGTGTACGGCGGACGCCTGCGCAACGCCCACCAGGTGGAGGCCCTGACCGCCAACCTGATCTCGGTGAACCGTCGGTACAAGGCGCACGCGGGCATCCGGATCACCGACATCTGAGCCGGTGTGCCGGACATCACCCGGCTGGACAGTCATGAGACCGCAATATTGTTCGAGTCCGGCGTGTTGAGAGGGTAATCTTTTCGGTCGGAGCCCGTCGGCCCCGCCACCCCCACATCGTTCGACCACGACACGGTCGCCGCACCTGGTGCGGCGGCCGTGTCGCACGTCCACACCCCGGAAGGAAGTGCCATGAGCCTCGATCTCGCCACCCTCGTCGGAGTCGCCGGCACTCTCCTGGCGGCCGCCTACACGGTCCCGCAGTTCCGCAAGCTGCGCCGGATGACCACCGCGGCCGGCGTCAGCGTCGCCGCGCTGGCCAGCTCGACGATCAGCGGCGTGGCGTGGACCGTGTTCGGCGTGCTCGAGCACCAGGTCTGGGTCGCGTTGCCGGCGGCGGTCGCGGTGCCCGCGACCGCCGGCGCCGTCACCCTGGCGTGGCTCCGCGGCGGGTCACGGGCGCGGCTCTGGCTGCCGGTCACGTGGCTGTTCGTGGTCTCCGCCGCCGGCCTCGCCGCGATCTGGGTGGGCTCCGGCCCGGCGACGGTCGTGCTCGGCGGCTCGGTCGCGCTGCTGGTCGTCCCGGCCGCGCTCACCGCGTGGCGCAGCCACGACGTCTCGGCGATCGCCGCCTCGGCCTGGTCGCTGATGATCGTCGACGCCCTGCTCGCCGGTGCGTACGGCCTGCTGGCCGACGTCGACGCGAACCTGATCTACGCCGCCGTCGCGACCATCGGGTCGCTGGCGATCCTGCTGCGGGTCGGCATCCCCGCCCACGTGCACGCCCGCCTGGTCCGCCTCCCCGACGGCATCGACCCCGACGTCACCTGCGACGAGCTCTCGCTGGCCGCCTGATCTGGGTAGTCCCTGGCGAAAATGTCGTGGAACCGGTCTGGGGAGAGCATTTCGGGCAGGGACTAGGCCGCCGGGTTGCGGGTAGTCCCTGGCGAAAATGTCGTGGAACCGGTCTGGGGAGAGCATTTCGGGCAGGGACTAGGCCGCCGGGTTGCGGGTAGTCCCTGGCGAAAATGTCGTGGAACCGGTCTGGGGAGAGCATTTCGGGCAGGGACTAGGCAGCCGGGTTGCCCGCGTCTGAGAGGGTGCAGGCATGAGGTTCCCCGGGGGCCGAGCCGCGAAGAGGGTCGTGCTGGAGACCGTCGGATGGGCGCTCGTGGTGGCCGGCGTCGCCGCGCTGGTGCTGCCCGGGCCCGGGCTGCTGATGATCGCGGCCGGCATGGTGATCCTGTCCCAGGAGTACGAGTGGGCGGAGCGCCGGGTCGAGCCGATCAAGCGCAAGGCCCTGCGGGGCGCTGCCGAGGGTGTCGAGACGAACCTCCGGGTCGCGATGTCGACGCTGTTCGCGCTCGTGCTGCTCGCGTGCGGCCTGCTGTGGATCTGGAGCCCGCCCGTGCCGGGCTGGTGGCCGTTCCCCAGCTGGCTCTGGTTGCCCGGGAGCATCTGGACCGGGGTGACGCAGGTGCTGTCGGCGTTCATCGCCCTCGGCCTGATCGCCTGGAGCTTCCGGCGCTACCGGATCCGGGGCGAGCTGCCCCCCGAGTAGATCCCCGAGCAGAGCCAGAAACACCCCGAGGTACGCCGCCGCCCCCCGGCGACGGCCTACCCCCAGGGACCTAGGCGACCCGCGGGCGCAGGCCGATCCCGCCCAGAGCGTCGCAGATCGGCAGCGGCAGGCCGAGCTGGCACACGGGGTCGAGGATGGTGCCCGGATCCGGCGGCAGCGGGACGTCGCCGTTGGCCGCGTCGCAGATCTCCTGCGTCAGCCCGGCGTCGCACAGCGCCTGGATCGGGCTCTCGCCACCCGGGCCGGGCGGGTTGGTCGCCGCGTCGCAGATCGGCTGCGGCAGCCCGGCGTCGCACAGCGGCTGGATCGGGCTGTCACCACCGGGAGCCGGCGTCGGCAACGTGGAGAACGCGTCGCAGATCTCCTGTGGCAGCCCGGCGTCGCACGCCGGCTGCAGCGGGGAGTCCGTCCCGCCGTCGCCGCCGCCACCGCCCTGGTTGCGCTGGCACCTCTTGAGCCTGGACTTCGCCTTGCCCAGGGCCTTCTTCTTGGCCTTGAGGTGCTTCTTCGCCTTCTGGACCCGCTGGTCGGCGGCGTGCTTCTGCTTCTTGCTGCCGGCGTGCTGCTTGGCCTTCTTCGCCTTCTTGACCTTCTTCTGCGCCTGGTGCACGGCCTTCTTGGCCTTGGCGACCTTGGCCTTCTGCTTCGCGCACGGCGCCGCGACGCGGGCGCCGCTGTCGCTGCCGGGGGCGGAGGCCTGGGCGGTCGTGACAGCGCCGGAGCCGAGGCTCAGCGCCAGCGTCACGCATCCCGCCAGGACCAGCCTCGCTGCGTTCCTGATCAATGTCCCTCCCTGGGTCGGTAGGGGTGGCGTTCCCATCCGGCGCGTCCGCGAACCCGCGGTCCAGACCTGTGCCGCCGGTCTGCCGGGTACCGTCTGCGCATCGGCACCGGGGCATGGAACATCGCGCGAGTGGGGCGGGCCGTCGCCGTCGCCCTGCTCCTGACCCTGCCGTTCGCGGCCGCCCTCACGGCGGTCGGGCACGCTCCACCCGCCCGGATCGAGGTGGCCGGCCAGCCGGTGTCGGTGCGGCCGGTGCTCGGCCAGGACACCAGCCTCCTCTTCGACGGCGCCCTCGTCAGCCCCCGGCACCGGGAGCTCGCGGGGATCGACGTGGGCGTGGACGTGGACGCGAACTGGATCCAGATCGTGCCCAGCGACAAGGACACCCGGAGCTACCTGGTCAGCCTGTGGGCGAACCCCCAGCCCGCGATGCAGCTCATCCAGGACGCGGCGCGGCGCCAGGTCGTCACGTGGGGCGCGGGCGGGTTCGCGGCGGGGACCGCCGTCCTCGTCGGGGTGCTGCTCGTGCTCCGGTCCCGCCGGCGCCGCCTCGCCGGCTACACCGCCCAGCAGGCGGCCCTGGTCCGGGGGCACAACCGCCGCCTACGGCGGGTGCTCGCGGCGGGCGGTGTCGTCGTCGTGCTGGTCGTGGACGTGCTCGGGGCCCGGGTCCTGCTGCACCGCGACCACCGTGTGGTCACCCCCACCGCCTCGTTCGACGGCACCGCGCTCGAGGGCACCGAGGTGCGGGGGCTGCTCGCCGACGTGCTGCCCTTCCTCTCGGTGCTCCGGCCGCGCTCGGAGTTCTACGACGACGTCGCGGCGAACCTCGAGGACGCCGTCCGCGCCGAGTCGACCCTGGCCCCCGCCGACGGCGAGGTCCGGTTCGTGATGGCCGAGGACTTCGAGGACGTCAACGGGATGGCCCGGCAGGTCGGCCTGACCGCCCGCCTCGTGGACGCGGACTTCGTCGCGCTCAGCGGCGACCTGACCTTCGCGGGCAAGGACATCGAGACCTACGTGATGGACACCGTCGACTACTACGCGGAGGGCCGGCCGGTCTACTTCGCCCCCGGGCTGCACGACACGCGCACGATCGTCGACGCGGCGCACGCCCGAGGCTGGGTGGTTGCCGACGGCACCACGCGGACCATCGGCGGGCTCGACCTGCTCGCCGTACCCGACCCGCGCATCTCGACGGTCGGGGACTTCGGCTCGGGGACCGTGCTGCGCGACCCCGACGTCGACACCGACGCCTTCGTGGCCGACACGGTACGGCGGGCCTGCGAGGACGAGCCGGACTTCGTGCTGCTCCACGACCACCTGCTGGGCAGCACGATCGCCGAGGCGGGCTGCCAGCGGGTCGCGGTGCTGGACGGCCGGTCCTACGAGTTCCTGGGCCCCCGGCCGGTCGAGACCAGCGACGGGTCGGAGACGACCGAGTTCACCGTCGGCAGCGCGGGCGGCCACGTCTCGACCGAGCCGGACCCGGGCGTCATCCGGCACCCCGCTCGCTTCGCCGTGCTGTCCTACCGGCCGGCGACCGGCGCGACGACGTACTCCGTGGTCACCGTGAACCCCGACGCCAGCGTCAGCATCACGCCGCGCCTGCCGCTGTCGGTGCCGTACGACGCCGGCTGACTCCCGCCGCCGCCGTCAGAAGCCGATCGGCAGGCCGGCGTAGTTCTCGGCCAGCCCGGCCGCGCCCGCCTCGCTGGACACGACCCAGCGCAGCTGCGCGAGCTGGAGCTCGCGGTCGAACGGGTCGTCGCCCGCGTGCAGCATCGTGGTCATCCACCAGGAGAAGTGCGTGCACCGCCAGACCCGGCGCAGGGCGGTCGCGGAGTAGGCATCGGCGAGGGCGTGGTCGCCCGCCAGCAGCGCCACCAGCGCCGGCGCGAGGAGCGCGACGTCGGCGACGGCGAGGTTGAGGCCCTTGGCGCCGGTGGGCGGGACGATGTGGGCCGCGTCGCCGGCGAGGAAGAGCCGGCCGTGCCGCATCGGCTGCTGCACGAACGACCGCATCGGCAGCACGCTCCGGTCGGTGATCGCCCCGGTCGCGAGCTGCCACCCGTCCTGCCCGTGGCCGAGCCGGGTCGCGAGCCCGTCCCAGATCCGGTCGTCGGGCCAGTCGGCGAGGTCGGTGCCGTTCGGCACCTGGAGGTAGAAGCGGGAGACGGTCGACGAGCGCATCGAGTGCAGCGCGAACCCGTCCGGGTGCCAGGCGTAGATCAGCTCGTCGGTCGACGGCGCGACGTCGGCGAGGATGCCGAGCCACGAGTACGGGTAGGTCCGCGCCCAGGTACGCCGTACGCCCTCCGGCACCGCCCCGCGCGACGGGCCGAACGAGCCGTCGCAGCCGGCGACCACGTCGGCCTCGAGCCGCTGCGGCACGCCGTCCGCGTCGGTGAAGGTCACCGACGGCCGGTCGGTCGCGAGGTCGTGCAGGGCGGTGTCGCTGACCTCGTGCACGAGCTGCTGGCCGCGCGCGTGCGCGGCGTCGACCAGGTCCTTCTGCACCTCGGTCTGGCCGTAGACCCACACGGACCGGCCCACCAGGTCGACGAAGTCGAGGTGGTGCCGCTCGCCCGGCCACTGCAGGTGGATGCCGCGGTGCCGGTCACCCTCGCGCCCGAGCCGCTCGCCGAGGCCGACGTCGCGCAGCAGGTCCACCGTCGACTGCTCGAGGATGCCGGCGCGGATCCGGCTCGCGACGTACTCCTCCGACCGGGTGTCGAGGACGACGGAGTCGACACCCTCGGCCGCGAGGAGGTGCGAGAGCAGCACACCGGCCGGGCCCGCGCCGATGATGGCCACCTGCGTCCGCATGGCGCGAGTCTCGCGGCGCTCACGCGGGCCGGGCCATCAGCTCGTTCCGCTGGCCGAAAGTGCCCGGCCGACGCCGCGGGCCGCGACGTGCAGCGCCCCAGCGAGCCGGGACCGGTCCCGGAGCGTCGGCACCACGATGCCGAGCGCGGCGACCACCTCCTCGCCGCGCCGGATCGGCACCGCGATCGAGCACGCGCCCAGGCTCATCTCCTCGGTCGTGGTGGCGTCGTCGTCGCGCAGCACCCGGGCGAGCTGCCGGCGCAGCAGCCCCGGCTGGGTGACGGTGTACGGCGTCACGCGGGTGAGGTTCGCGAGCACCTCCTGCTGGACCGCGGCCGGCGCGTGCGCGAGCAGCACCTTGCCGACGCCGGTCGCGTGCATCGGCAGTCGCGAGCCGACGCTGCTCACCACCGGGACCGACGCGTGCCCCGCCAGCCGGTCCAGGTAGAGCACCTCGCTGCCGTCGCGCACCGCGAGGTGCACGGTCGCCAGGGTGGCGCCGTACAGGTCGTGGAGGTACGGCGAGGCCAGCTCGCGCAGCCCGGTGTGCACGGGCGCCAGCAGTCCGAGGTCCCACATCCGGCGACCGACCGCGTAGTCGCCGGCCGGGGTCCGCACCAGCGCCCCCCAGGCGAGCAGCTCGCCGACCAGCCGGTGGGCGGTCGGGACCGGGAGCCCGGCCCGGCCCGCGAGCTCGGTGAGGGAGAGGCCGCGGTGGTGCTCGTCGAAGGCGCCGAGCAGGGCCAGCACCCGCGACGCGACCGTCGCGCCCGGGGTCGAGGTGTTGCCGGCCATGGGGCGATTCTTCCACTGGCCGGAAAGGCGGCCTCGTCCCGACCGCACGCCGGTCCCTACGGTCGGCGGGTGACGAGCTCCGATGCCGCGACCGCGACCCAGGCGGGGATCAGCGCCGAGATCGCGGCGGTCGCCCACGAGTACGACGGCGCAGGGGTCGTCGAGACCGCGACCCGGCTCGACTACCCGCCGTACCGCTCCAGCATCCTGCGGCACCCGACCAAGGCGGCGTTCCAGCTCGACCCCGAGGAGCTCGAGCTGTGCTCCCCGGTCTTCGGGCAGCGCGACGTCGACCCGCTCGAGGCCGACCTCACGATCCAGCACCGCGGAGAGCCGATCGGCGAGCGGATGACCGTCAGCGGCCGCGTCACCGACGGCGACGGCCGGCCGGTCCGCCACCAGCTCGTCGAGATCTGGCAGGCGAACGCCGGCGGCCGCTACGTCCACCAGCGCGACCAGCACCCCGCGCCGCTGGATCCGAACTTCACCGGGATGGGCCGCTGCCTCACCGACGGCGACGGGACCTACCGGTTCACCACGATCAAGCCGGGCGCGTACCCCTGGCGCAACCACCACAACGCCTGGCGGCCGGCGCACCTCCACTTCTCGCTGTTCGGCACGGAGTTCACGCAGCGGCTGGTCACCCAGATGTACTTCCCGGGCGATCCTCTCTTCGCGCTCGACCCGATCTTCCAGGCGATCACCGACCGGGACGCGCGGGACCGGCTCGTGGCGACCTACGACCACGACGAGACCCGGCCCGAGTGGAGCCTCGGCTACCGCTGGGACATCGTGCTCTCCGGATCCCACCGGACCCCCCTCGAAGGAGACGTCGAGTGACCGCACCGACCCCCGGTCAGACCGTCGGCCCGTTCTTCGGGTTCGCGCTGCCGTACGACGGCGACCACCAGCTCGTCCCGCCCACCCGGCCGGACGCGATCCGGCTGCACGGCCGGGTGCTGGACGGGGCGGGCGACCCGGTGCCGGACGCGATCCTCGAGCTCTGGCAGGCGGCGCCCGACGGGACGGTCCCGCAGGTCGAAGGCTCGCTGCACCGCGACGGCTACACGTTCACGGGCTGGGGCCGGGCAGCGACCGACCGCACCGGCCGCTACCAGTTCACGACGCTGCGACCCGGTGGCGCGGCGCCGTACTTCGCGATCGCGGTGTTCGCGCGGGGCCTGCTCGACCGGCTGTTCACGCGCGCCTACCTCCCGGGTGCGGCGCCGGCGGCGCTGCGCGGCCTGGAGGCGGTCGCCGACGACCGGGGCTTCGGCTTCGACATCCGGCTGCAGGGCGAGGACGAGACCGTCTTCCTCTCCTTCGCGCGAGACTGAGCGCATGACGGACCTGTTCTGGCCCGGGGACGAGCGCGCGGGCGGCCACTTCACCGCGACGGAGTTCGTCCGGGCGATGGTCGAGGTGGAGTCGCAGTGGCTCGGCGACGTGCTCGAGGTGCCCGACGACGTGGACGACATCGCGCGCGAGGCCGCCGCCGGCGGCAGCCCCGTCGTCGCGCTGGTGCGGCGGCTCCGCGAGCAGGACCGCGACGTCCATCGCGGCCTGACCAGCCAGGACGTCGTCGACTCGGCCCTGATGCTGATGGCCGAGGCCGCCTGCGCCGACCTGCGCCGCGACCTGGCCGCGCTCGGCAGCGGCCTGGCGCGGCTCGCCGGCGACCACCGGGACACCCCGATGGTCGCGCGGACCCTGACCCAGCACGCCGTCCCGACGACGTTCGGCTTCCGGGTGGCCGCCTGGCTGACCGCCGTCCTGGACGCGTACGACGACGTCGCGCGCCTGGAGTTCCCGCGGCAGGTGGGCGGCGCTGCCGGCACCCGGGCCGCGATCGTCGAGCTCGGGCGCGAGCTGCCGGCCGGCGTACCGCGCTGGCACACGACCCGCGCGCCCGTCACCCGGCTGGGCGACGCGCTCGTGGGGTGCACGGACGCGTGCGCGCGGATCGCGAACGACGTCGTGGTGATGTCGCGACCCGAGATCGGCGAGCTCGCGGAGGGCGCGGGCGGCGGCTCGTCGACGATGCCGGGCAAGGCGAACCCGGTGCTGTCGGTGCTGGTCCGGCGGGCCGCGCTCACGACGCCGCAGCTCGCCGCGACGCTCCACCTCGCGGCGGCCCAGCAGGTGGACGACCGCGCCGACGGCGGCTGGCACGCGGAGTGGGCGACGTTGCGGGACCTGATCCGGCGCACGCTCGTCGCCGCGTCCCAGACCGCCGAGCTGGTGGCCGGCCTGCGGGTCGACACCGGGCGGATGGCCGCGACGCTGGCGGCCGCCGGTGACGCCGTACTCGCCGAGCAGCGCACCATGACCGACCACCCCGCGCCGACGTACCTCGGCGACGCCGCGGCGTACGTCGACGGGGTCGCCGCCCGCGCGCGGGAGACCTTGCGATGACCCGGCCGCTGCTGGTGCTCGGGCCGTCCCTCGGCACGTCCGCGACCGCCCTCTGGGGCGCCTGCGCCGAGCTGCTCGCGCGGGACTTCGAGGTGCTGGCCTGGGACCTGCCCGGCCACGGCTCCGCGCGCGAGGTGCCCGGGCCGGTGACGATGGCCGGCCTCGCGACCGCGGTGCTCGACCGCGTCGACGGGCCGTTCTTCCACGCCGGTGACTCGGTCGGCGGGGCCGTCGGGCTGCAGCTCGCGCTCGACGCGCCCGACCGGGTCCGCGGGGTGGTGGCGATCTGCACGGGCGCGCGGATCGGCACCGAGGAGTCGTGGGCCGAGCGGATCGCGCAGGTCCGCGCCTCCGGGACCCCCGGCCTGGTGAGCGCGTCCGCCGGTCGATGGTTCGGCACCGGGTTCCTGGAGCGCGAGCCCGCGCGGGCCTCCGCGCTGCTGCACGCGCTGAGCGACGCCGACGACGAGGGGTACGTCGCGGTCTGCCGCGCGCTCGCCACCTTCGACGTTCGCGACCGGCTCGGCGAGATCGGCGTACCGGTGCTGGCCGTCGCCGGTGAGCAGGACACCGTCTGCCCGCCGGACCTGCTGCGCGAGGTCGCCGACGGCGTACTCCGCGGGCAGTACGCCGAGCTGCGGGGCGTCGCCCACCTCGCGCCGGCCGAGGCGCCCGAAGCGGTCGCCGACCTGATCCGCGAGCACTGCCTGGAAGGAGCACGATGACCTACGACGAGGGCATGCGGGTCCGGCGGGAGGTGCTCGGCGACGAGCACGTCGACCGGGCGACCGCGAACGCCACCGATCTCACCCGCGACTTCCAGGAGCTGATCACCGCCTACGCCTGGGGCGAGGTCTGGACGCGACCCGGCCTCGACCGGCGCAGCCGCTCGATGATCACCCTCACCGCCCTGGTCGCCCGCGGCCACCACGAGGAGCTCGCGCTGCACCTGCGGGCCGCGCGGCGCAACGGCCTCACGGTCGACGAGATCAGGGAGGTGCTCCTGCAGAGCGCGGTCTACTGCGGCGTGCCCGACGCGAACACCGCCTTCCGGATCGCCCAGCAGGTGCTGTCCGAGGAGGGCGCGCTGTAGGGCCTCGTCCATCGTGAAAACGGGCCGGGGGACGTACGCTCAGGTCCTCGGACCGGACGGGGGAACGCTCATGTTCACGTACTTCTTGATCGCCGCGGCGGTCGTGCTGGTCCTCGCGGGGGTGTGGCAGCAGGTCCGCACGTGGGACAAGCCGGGTCGTCACATCACGCAGAACGCGCCGATGGACGACGCGATGAACAGCCGCGCGAGGTTCCAGCACGACCTCAACTCCAGCAGCCAGTCGTACGGCGGCGGGGCAGGCAGCTAGACGCACCGCTCGACGATCGCGGCGACCTGCCGGGCGGCCGGCGAGGCGTCGGCGCGTGCGGCGAGCGCCAGGTCGATCGTCGGGGCGTCGGTGAGCGCGACGTACGCGACGCCCTCGAGCCCCAGGCTGCGCACCGGCTCGGGCACCAGCGCGACGCCGAGGCCCGCGGCGACGAACACCACCAGCGTGGCGGTCTCGGACACCTCGAGCAGCGAGGAGGGCTCGAAGCCCACGGCCGCGCAGGCCGCCAGCACCTGCGCGTGCATCGAGGACCGGCGTCCGGACGGGTGGATCACGAACGGCTCGTCCTTCAGTCGGGCCAGCCCGATCCGACGGCGTCCGGCGAGCGGGTGGTGGGCCGGGAGCACCGCGACGAGCCGCTCGGAGCGCAGCGTCCGCGCGTCGAGCCCGGGCTCACCGGGTCGCAGCAGCACCAGGTCGTAGGTGCGGTCGGCCAGACCGGCGACCAGCTGGGGTGACAGCAGCTCGCCGTGCAGCTCGAGCTCGACGTCGGGCAGCTCCCGGCGAACCTCCCGGGCGACCCGGGGCAGGACGTCGTACGTCGCCGTGCCGACGAACCCGATCGACACCCGGCCCGCGTGTCCGCTCGCGAGCGACGTCATGTCGTCGCGCGCGCGGTCGACGTCGGCGAGCACGTCGCGGGCGTGGCCGACGAACCGTTCCCCGGCCTCGGTGAGCTCGACGCGACGCGTGGTGCGGGTGAAGAGGGCGACGCCGAGCTCGCGCTCGAGCTGCTTGATCTGCTGCGAGAGCGCGGGCTGGGCCAGGTGCAGCCGCTCCGCCGCGCGCCCGAAGTGCCGCTCCTCGGCGAGGACGGCGAACGACCGGAGGTGCCGCAGTTCCATGTCTACAACTTATCAATCCAGCATGATTCAGTATTGGAGTCGATCACTGGTCCCGACCTAGGCTCGTCCCATGAGTTCCGCCTTCCTGTACGCCGTCGCCCGCACGCCCTTCGGCCGCTTCGGCGGCGCCCTGGCGGAGGAGCGCCCCGACGACCTGGCTGCACTCGCGATCCGGGGCGTGCTCGCCAAGGCACCCGACCTCGACCCGGCCGCGATCGGCGACGTCGCCTGGGGCTGTGCGAACCAGGCCGGGGAGGACAACCGGAACGTCGGCCGGATGGCGGTGCTGCTCGCCGGCCTGCCCGTCTCGGTCCCGGCCACGACCGTGAACCGGCTCTGCGGCTCCTCCCTCGACGCCGCGATCATCGGGTCGCGGGCGATCGAGTCCGGCGACGCCGAGGTCGTGCTCACCGGCGGCGTCGAGTCGATGACCCGCGCGCCGTGGGTGCTGCCGAAGCCGTCGCGCGCGTTCCCGGCCCACAACGTCACCGCGGTCTCCACGACCCTCGGCTGGCGGCTGGTCAACGCGAACATGCCGGAGGAGTGGACGGTCTCGCTCGGCGAGGCCAACGAGCTGCTCGGGGAGAAGTTCTCGGTCTCGCGCGAGCGGCAGGACGAGTTCGCCGCCCGCTCGCACCAGCTCGCCGACGCCGCCTGGAACGCCGGGTTCTACGACGACCTCGTCGTCGCGGTCGGCGAGCTGACCCGCGACGAGGGCATCCGGCCGGGCTCGACCGCCCAGAAGCTGGCCGGTCTCAAGCCGTCGTTCCGCATGGACGGCACCATCACCGCCGGCAACGCGTCCCCGCTCAACGACGGGGCTTCCGCCGTACTGCTCGGGTCGGAGAGCGCGCCGATCGGCGTCGACCCGATCGCCCGGATCGCCGGCCGCGGGGTGTCTGCCGTCGAGCCGCCGATGTTCGGCTACGCGCCCGTCGAGGCCGCCGACCGCGCGCTCGCCCGCGCCGGGATCACCTGGCGGGACGTGAGCGCGGTGGAGCTGAACGAGGCGTTCGCGGTGCAGTCGCTCGCCTGCGTCGATGCCTGGCTCAGTCAAGGTTTGGTCGACCCGGAGATCGTGAACGCCAAGGGCGGCGCGATCGCCATCGGCCACCCGCTCGGCGCGTCCGGCGGCCGGATCCTCGGCACCCTCGCCGCGCGGCTGCAGGAGTCCGGCGGCCGGTACGGCGTCGCCGCGATCTGCATCGGCGTCGGCCAGGCCCTGGCCGTGGTCCTCGAGAACGTCTCGTGAAGGTCTGCGCCACCGCAGGGGAGGCCGTCGCCGGGATCGCGGACGGATCGACCGTGCTGGTCGGCGGGTTCGGCATGGCCGGCATGCCGGTGCACCTCATCGACGCGCTCATCGAGCAGGGCGCAGCCGACCTGACGATCGTGTCCAACAACGCGGGCAACGGCGACACGGGTCTGGCCGCACTGCTGGCGCGGGGCCGGGTGCGCAAGGTGATCTGCTCGTTCCCGCGCCAGCACGACTCGTGGGTGTTCGACGGGCTCTACCGGAGCGGGAGGATCGAGCTGGAGCTGGTGCCGCAGGGCAACCTGGCCGAGCGGATGCGCGCGGCGGGCGCCGGGATCGGCGCCTTCTTCAGCCCGACCGGCGCGGGCACTCCGCTCGCCGAGGGCAAGGAGACTCGCGAGATCGACGGCCGGATCTACGTGCTCGAGTACCCGATCAAGGGCGACGTCGCGCTCGTCGGCGCGCACCGCGCGGACCGGATGGGCAACCTGGTCTACCGGAAGACCGCCCGGAACTTCGGCCCCGTGATGGCGACCGCGGCCGCGACGGTGATCGCGCAGGTCTCGGAGGTCGTGGAGACCGGCGACCTCGACCCCGAGGCGATCGTGACGCCGTCCATCTACGTGGACCGCGTCGTGAGCGTGGGGACTGTCGCCGGATGAGTCTCTCCAAGCAGGAGATGGCGGCGACCGTCGCGCGGGACATCCCGCCGGGCGCCTTCGTCAACCTCGGCATCGGCCAGCCCACGCTCGTCGCCGACCACCTCTTCCCGGACGCGGGCGTGGTGCTGCACACCGAGAACGGCATGCTCAACATGGGCCGCGCCGCGACCGGCGGGCCCGAGGACCCGGTCGACGGCGACCTGACGAATGCCGGCAAGCAGCCGGTGACCGAGCTGCCCGGCTCGTCGTACTTCGACTCGGCGGCGTCGTTCGCGATGATGCGCGGCGGCCACCTCGACGTCTGCGTGCTGGGCGCGTTCCAGGTCTCCGCGGCCGGCGACCTCGCCAACTGGCACACGGGTGAGCCGGACGCGATCCCTGCCGTCGGCGGTGCGATGGACCTCGCGATCGGCGCGAAGAGCGTGTTCGTGATGATGACGCTCTTCGCCAGGGACGGCGCCCCGAAGCTGGTGCCGCACTGCACCTACCCGCTCACCGGCGTCGGCTGCGTCGACCGGGTCTACACCGACCTCGCGACGTTCGAGCTCACGGCGGCCGGCGTCGTCGTCCGCGAGACCTTCGGGATCACGTACGACGAGCTCGCCGGCCGCCTCGAGGTCCCGCTCCGCCGCTGAGCTCCCGCCGTCCCAGATCGGGACAGCCGCACGAGCCGGCGCGGTGTGCTGTAGGAGAGCGGGCTGGTGGCGGTCGATGAGGTGATGCTGCGCGGCACTACCGCAATTGGATGATGTCCGTCGGCGGCGGCCCCTGACCGTCTACTTCGCTGGATACCTTGGCGCGCACCGGGCCGGTCTGGGGCTCGTACGTCACGCCGGAGCCGCAAGCGGATCGGCAGCGCGAGCTCGACTGGGCGAACACCGCCTACGCCCACCACCAGATGGACACCGAGACCTGGATCCGCACCATCAACGAGATCGAGGCGAAGTACCGCGCCCACGTGTGAGCCCCGATCACCGAGCACCCCTGGGAGGCCCCATGCCTGAGCCGGACGTGTCAGTCACGTACCGCGATCTCCACGCGATCCACGACCACATGAGCAAGACGCTCCGGGTCGACGGCACCGCGGTGATCAGAGGAGGGGGCGTCGCCGTGTCGGTCCTCCCGTCCGAGGTGGGGTTCAACCCGCAGATGCTGATGTTGACGCTGCGGTTCACCGTGACCGGCGAGTCACCCAGCGAGCAGCGGCTGCACCACGTCCAGCCCTGGCTCGACGACGGCATCCAGTACACCGAGGTGGGCTTCGTCGGCGAGGGCGTCCCGGCGGAGCTGCCGGACCAGCTGCGGATCGAGGACGTGCATTGACCGGTCGAGGTCTGGGCGGTCGGGGTCCCGTCCCGCCGTGACGTCAGGCGTGGGGCCGGGTGGTCGCGAAGCGGCGTTGGTACGCCGTCGGCGACAGGGACAGCTCGCGCACGAACACCCTGCGCATGCTCTCGTAGCTGGGGAACCCGGCGAGCTCGGCCGTGTGCGTGGCGTTGTGGCCCTGGTCGAGCAACGACTTCGCCAGGTCGAACCGGACCATCTCGACGTACCGTGCGGGCGTCGTCGACATCTCCGTGCGGAAGAGCCGCGTCAGGTGGCGCGGACTGACGTTGAGGTGCCTCGCGAGAGTCGGCAGGGCGTGGTCGCCGGCCGGGTCGGCGGTCACCCGGTCCACGATGCTGCGCAGGGCCGGGGTGCGCGGCGCCGGCGCCTCCATGGGGACCGAGAACTGGGACTGCCCGCCGGGCCGCTGCAGGTACACGACGAGCCGCCGGGCGACCTCCCGGGTCAGGTCGGGCCCGTGGTCCTCCTCGACCAGGGCCAGCGCGAGGTCGATGCCGGCGCTGACGCCGGCTGACGTGTAGACGTTGCCGTCCCGCACGAAGATCGAGTCCGGCTCGACCCGCGTCGTGGGATGTTGCCGGGCCAGCTTGTGCGCGACCTTCCAGTGGGTCGTCGCGCGGCGACCGTCGAGAAGTCCCGAGGCGCCCAGGATGAACGCGCCGGTGCAGATCGACCCGATCCGTCCCGCGCCCGCCGCCAGCTCCCGGGTCGCGGCGACGAGCTCCGGCTCGATGGCGGCCGTGGGGTAGGCATCGCCGCCGGACACGAGGAACGTGTCCGACGGGGACCCGTCCCGGGCCGCCCCGCCGACGGAGAGCCGGATGCCGAGCGACGAGACCACGTCCGCCCCGTCGGGGGAGACGAGCACGACGTCGTACGACGCTCCCAGCCGGTTGGCCTCGCCGAAGACCTCCGCGGGGCCGGCGACGTCGAGCAGCTTGACCTGGTCGTAGACCAGGATCGCGACCCGGTGGGAGCCCGGCGACCCGGCCGTCGCCTCATGCGTGTCCGGATTCGAGTGGCTCATGGCCGGACGTGCGCAGCGCCGGAGGCGGTCGCTCCGGCACTGTGGTGACCACGGGCCGTGACGGCCCCGCACCCACATCGAAGGGAAAGCACACCCACCATGTCCACCATGATCGCAGGCGTCGAGATACCGGACAGCGCAGCGGCAGCCGCCGCGAGCGCGTTCGCCCGCCAGCACACCGGCCCGCTGTTGTTCCACCACTCGAGCCGCGTCTACCTGTTCGGCCGGCTGCGCGCGACCGAGATGGGCCTGGAGCCGGACCCGGAGCTGCTCTACATCGCGTCGATGATGCACGACTCCGGGCTGTTCACGCCGTTCTCCGATGCGGAGCAGCGGTTCGAGCTGGACGGGGCCGACCACGCCCGGCGGCTGCTCCAGGACCACGGCTTCGGAGCCGCCGAGGCGGAGCTCGTGTGGGAGGCGGTCGCGCTGCACACCACGCCGGGCGTCCCGACCCGGATGGCTCCCGAGATCGCCGTCACCCACCTCGGCGTCCTCGTCGACGCCATCGGCCTCGGACTGGACTCGATGGACGCCGATGCCGTGGCCGAGGTGGTCGCTGCCCACCCCCGGGGGGACTTCAAGAACGGGTTCCTCCAGGCCTTCGTCGAGGGGCTGGCGCACCGGCCCGACACGACGTACGGCACGGTCAATTCCGACGTCCTGGCTCACTTCGTGCCGGGATTCCAGCGTGGAAGCATGGTCGACCGAGTCCTCGGTTCGCCGTGGAAGGAGTGATGGTGATGGACATCGGCAAGCTGCACCCGGCCGTGTACCGGCAGATGATGACCCTCGACGAGGGAGTGACGGCGGCGCTCGAGGAGGCCTCGGTGCCTGCCCTCACCGCGGAGCTCGTCAGGATCCGCATCTCCCAGATCAACGGCTGCGCGTTCTGCCTCCGCATGCACACCCGCTCGGCGATGGACAAGGGGGAGAGCGCCGACCGGATCGCCGTGCTCGCCGCCTGGTGGGAGTCGCAGTACTTCTCCGCACAGGAGCGCGCCGCCCTGGCGCTCGCCGAGCAGGTGACGCGCCTCGCCGTCCCGGAGGTCCGGACCTGGGACGACGGATCGCTGACCGACGAGCAGGCGTCGGCCGTGGCCTGGCTGGCGACCGCGATGAACGCCTGGAACCGGATCGCCATCACCAGCCACTACCCCGTCGGGCCCTGAGTCTCCCCACGGTGGCGGCCATCCCTGGCTCCGGCCGTGGCCGCCATCTGGGCGTCGGTGCGCGTCGGCCGTGGGACGCTTCGGCTTGCGACCGACAGGCAGCGAAGCGGGTACGGCGGGCTCGGGTCGTCGTGACTTCCCGGCCTGCGGTCCGCTTCGGTGAGACCGGGCTGCGGGTCCGTGGGTGGTGCCGACCGACAGGCACCGACGCGGACGAGGCGGGCGCGTGGTTCCGGCTGCTTCCCGGCTTGCGGTCGCGAGGGGTCGCGAGGGGCCGCGAAATTTCTGCTGAAGAATCTTCCGGAATTGTCCGAATGCTGGTCAAAACAAGGGTTCTGAGCATCTGACTGTCGGTGGCCGGTGCTGTGATGGATCCATGACAGCGATCGCGACTCCCCGGCACCGGGTCAGTGTCGCGACCGCGCACGTGCACGCCGAGCTGGACGCGGTCGCCGATGCGTCGGTGTGGTCGATGGACCCGGTCGAGACCGGCCAGACGCTGGTCGCGCTGCAGCGCGCCGAAGCCCGGCTGGTCGAGCTCAAGGCCCGGGTCGCCGCGCACGCCGAGGACGCCGGGGTGGGCCGGGAGGTCGGGGCCTCGTCGGCGGCGAACTGGCTGGCCCACGAGACGAAGGCCACCCGGGCCGCGGCGTACGCGGCGGTGCGGCTGGGCCGTGACCTCGAGGCGCATCGCCCGACTCGGGACGCGCTGGCCGCCGGGCGGGTGCTGGCCGACCAGGCGCGGGTGGTGATCCGCTGGGTCGAGGACCTCCCGGACACGGTCCCGGCCGGGAAGGTCGCCGCGGCCGAGGCGCACCTGCTGGCCCTGGCCCGGCACCACGACGCGAAAGCCCTGAACCGGCTCGGGAAGCACCTGTTCGAGGTGGTCGCCCCCGAGGAGGCCGACGCCCGCGAAGCCGCGCTGCTGGCCAAGGAGGAGGCCGCCGCCGCCAAGGCCTGCCGGCTCACCGGCTACGACGACGGCCACGGCAGGGCGCACTTCCGGGGCACCCTGCCCAGCTACCACTGGGCCGTCCTGCGCAAGATCCTCGGCGCCCTGGCCGCACCCCGACACGTGGCCGCCACCCAGGGTCCCGGGGTGGAGCGGCCGGAGACCCCCGAGGCGTGGGGACGGGCGTTCTGCGAGCTGATCGAGCGGTACCCCGCCGACCAGCTCCCCACCACCGGCGGCGTCTCCGCGACCGCGGTGGTGCTGATCGACCTCGACGTACTGCTCGGCCGCCTCGAGAAGGCCGGGGTGCTGGACACCGGGGAGAAGATCTCCCCGAGCATGGCCCGCCGGCTGGCCTGCCAGGCCGGGATCATCCCCGTCGTCCTGGACGGCGACTCCCAGCCCCTCGACGTGGGCCGCAAACGCCGGTACTTCAGCGAGGCCCAACGGGTCGCGATGCTGGTCCGCGACCGCGGCTGCCGCGCCCAGGGCTGCGACCGCGCCACCGGCCTGCACGCCCACCACCAGACCCGCTGGACCGACGGCGGCCACACCAACCTCGCCGACGGCATCTCCCTGTGCCCCTGGCACCACGCCCGCGCCCACGACACCTGCTACCAGACCACCCACCACCCCAACGGCGACGTCACCTTCCACCGACGAACGTGACGAGCAGCCAAATGTGGCGCTCCGGTCGGCTGTGCGTCGTCGCGGCGGTAAGACGCAGGTCTTCCAGATCCCGGAACTGCATCCGGTGGCGCCGCGAGTGATCGGGGGATCAGGCACCGCTCCCATATGGACGGGTGATGATCTCCAACCAGTGCCCGTCCGGGCCTTCCCAGTAAAGGCCGCGGCCACCGTCCTCGTGGTTGATCTCGTGCGGTTGGCGCTGGAAGGGGTCAGCCCACCACTGGCGGCCGTTGTCCCGCAGGCGATCCAGGATGAGGTCAAACTCCCCCTCGCTGACCAGGAACGCGTAGTGCTGACCGTGAATCTCACCCTTGGTGTCCATGAAGTCCAGGCTCGCGGCGTTGTCCAACTTCAGTTCGGCGAACGGACCGTATGCCGTCGCCTCAGGCAGACCCAGCACCTCGCCGACATCGCGAGCAGCAGCCCAACGATCCCTCACGCGCACGATCGTGTGATTCAGCTCGATACTCATGGGCTCTCCTAGGGATGTCGATTCTCGGTGGCGCGTGCCCAACATTCTGCGTATCCGAGGTTTCGACCCGTGAAGACCTCCATGTCGTCCGCGCCGCAGCAGTGCGGTGGAACGTTCTGCGCCAGGTCACGCCGATGCGCTGATGCGGCGAATTGACGCAGGTCGCAGCGCAACTGAACTCAGTTCGCAGCCGGCTCCGTCGTTCTGAGTCTCCATTGCGTCGATGTGTCTGATGGCAGTCGTGTGGGGCGCGTCGGTGGTCGTGTGCCGCAGCCCTCTGGCCGTTCACACGTCCTCGTCGAGCTCGGGAGCGATCGAAGGGCGCTGGTCGGCGACGAGTTTGCTCGGGGCCTTGTCGACGAGCTTCCCGGCAGTGCTCGAGACGTCGCTGGCGTCCGCTCCGGTCGCCCCGAGCCGGGCCGCGACGGCGACAAGCACGGGGTCGGAGAGGACCGTGATCCCGAGGATGCCAAGAACCCATCCGGCGTATGCGCAGACTAGGACGAGCCGGCGGGCCTGAGCGCGGGTGATCGAGGGATGGTCGGCGCCGATCTGGTCGGCCGCGTCGTCGAGCAGCACATCGAGGGCTGCGATGTCGGAGATCTCGGCCTCGAACTGCTGGATCGCCTCCTCGGGGACGTCGGCCGCATCCGCGATCTGTTGGAGGTCCTCGAGAGTCTCGATCGGCACGAAGGCGGGCTGCGGGTCGGTGGTATCCCAGGTCTGAGCCGGGGCACTGTGCTTCAGTTTCGGGTGCACGCCCCGTTCCCAGGGAGAGAACCGGGCGTCGAGCGGTGGCTGTAGCGCGGCTACGACCTTCTGGATGCGGCGGCTCCACGCACTTTGCCCTGCGTCGGCGGCCGCCTGATCCGCGACGCGAGCGACTTCGACGGCCAGATCAATCGTGCTCTGGTCGATCGAACGGAGAAAAACTCCAGTCTGCTCCTCTGTTCGCCGTACCTCGACGAGCTGCTGCTGGAGACGCGTGTAGTTCTCCATGAAGCGCCGCAGCGCAGGTGAGCTCGCCGCTTCCGCCACCTGGGCCTGCACCTGCTCGAGCTCCGCGGGCCGCGCCGCGACCCCGGCTTCGCTGCCTAGGGCCTCACGCACCTGCGACGAGTTGAGGATGCGGCGGAGCGTCTGTGCAGCATGCACGTAGTCCTCGGTCACGGCAGCCTCCTCCCCACCCGAAGGCTATCTCGCCGGAGAGTTCCCTTGCCCGCAGTCTTCGACAAAGCCAGGCGGCCGTAGAGAGTGCGCGCTTGTCTCAGAGCCTTGCGGAGTTGGCACCACATCGGGCAGCGCAGCCATAAGTTCAGAGGAACGTCGAGCGCTGCCTTGCAATAGTCGAGAAGGACTGGACGCCGACCTGACGTTGTCGATCATTCATGCAAGCGTCGACCGCCTTGGACGTCCATGGCCGCCGCGGAACGGCGCGGGACGCCGCGGAGCGGCGCGGGACGTTGATCGCGGCGGAGCGTCGCGCCTTGGACGTCCATGGCGTGTGACGACGACGCAGGAATCTAGCGGCGCTGCCAGTCGCCGAGCTCAGGCGGTCTCTTCGGTGGGCACACGGGTAAGGGTGGCATCACCGGATCAATCCTCAGGCCTGTTCTTCTACCACGTCGTACCAGACGGTAGTGGACGGTCCATCCTCCAGGCCGGCCAGTTCAGCTCGGGTGGCCTTGAATGCTTCGTCGTCGTGCCAGCGGGCCCAGTGCTCCCGTGACTGCCACGTGCCGATGATCGCACGCCGCTGCGGGTCGTCGGCCTCTCGGAGCAGCTGAACGGCGACCCATCCGTCCATGTCCGAAGCGGCCCGGACGCGCTCGTGCATCGCCCGGTCCCACTGATTTCTTGCCTCTTCCCTCAGGGTCACGCTCGTAACGACGGTCATCATGGCTTGGCTCCTCGCTGTCGGACAATCTTTGCCGTAGGTGTGCCCCACGTACGACATAAGCATCCGCCCGATGCTCGGGGAAGCCCGACGCTGACCGGCATGGACTTCCTGTGACGCAGGCATGCCTCTGCCCGAGTCCCCGAGGATGGTCCATCATGTTGCCGGTTCTCCGGGACTGCGGAGCGCGCGTTGATCCAAGGCGCAAGACCTGCGCGCATGCGGCGAAGTGACTCGCTCTGCCCCGGAAGCTGGAGGCTCCTTCGGTCGCGCGGCAGAGCGCCGAGCACAACACGGCCGTCGAACAGGCCGTCGTCATGCACGAGCTCGGCCACGTCCTGGGCCTCGGGCATGTCGAGGACCCGGCCCAGTTGATGTATTCCTCTAACGCCGGCCAGCTGACCTACGGCGCTGGCGACCTCAATGAGCTTGCCAAGCTCGGCTCAGGGAGCTGCGGCGCCTGAGGCTGGCCCGTTCAGTGATCACGCCTACTACCGACCCGCATGCATCGGCTCATCGGGCACGAGGGAGCACCTTGGGCACGCTCCGGTACGAGCCGCCCACACATCGACAGACACCAGATAAGTCGCGGGGATAGGCGGCGAAGTGACGTATTTCGGGCCGTACGGATTGTCCTGACTTCTCATTCGGGTCTTGGCCCGTCCCTGGGTCGCTGGCAGCCCGGGCCTGCGAGCGACGCGGATCATGCCGGTCTTGGCCGACGTAGGCTGGAGGACGAGGCGGTACTCATCCCCGGAGGTCGTCATGGACGTCCTGCTCTTCGTACTCGCGACACTGCTCGTGCTCATCGTCGTGGGCCTGTCGGCCAGTGTTCGGGTGGTCAAGCAGATCGAGCGTGGTGTGGTGTTCCGGCTGGGGCGCGCCCAGCGAGAGGTACGGCGGCCCGGCCCCACCATGCTGATCCCGTTCGTGGACCGGATGAGGCGGGTCAACATGCAGGTCGTGACCATGCCGGTCCCCGCCCAGGACGGCATCACCCGCGACAACGTGACCGTGCGGGTCGACGCGGTCGTCTACTTCCGAGTGATGGACCCCATGCGTGCGGTCGTCGAGGTGCAGGACTATCAGTACGCGATCTCGCAGGTGGCGCAGACCTCGCTGCGGTCCATCATCGGCAAGAGCGAGCTCGACGACCTGCTGTCCGACCGCGAGCGTCTCAATCAGGGCCTCGAGGTGATGCTGGACAGTCCGGCCGTCCCGTGGGGTATCGAGATCGATCGCGTGGAGATCAAGGACGTAGCGCTACCCGAGGCGATGAAGCGGTCGATGTCGCGGCAGGCGGAGGCCGAGCGGGAGCGCCGCTCCCGGGTCATCACCGCGGACGGTGAGTACCAGGCGTCCAAGAAGCTCTCGCAAGCCGCGGCGGCGATGACGGCGACGCCGGGTGCCCTGCAGTTGCGGTTGATGCAGACGATGGTCGAGGTGGCGGCTGAGAGAAACTCGACGCTCGTGCTGCCGTTCCCGGTGGAGCTGCTGCGCTACTTCGAGGCGGCCGCCCACGCCGCCGACCCCGCCGTGCCTCGGGCAGGCATCCCGGATCGGGAACCCGCCTCAGACGAGTCCGTCCCAGATCCGGCGTCCGCCGCAGACGGGCCGATCCTCGACATGGCGCCGGATGCGGTGCGCCCTTCGCGTGACCAACTCGGCATGTTCCCCGTGGAGTGAGCACTCTTCACGGCTCGACGCACCGCTCCTGTCCCGGTGGAGCGAGCGCGCGTCTGTCGCCCGGGCGTGTCATGGCCGATCTCGCGAGGTCGGGCTAGGACGCCTGCTGTCGGGGCGACGTGACGCAGCTTGAGAGCGCAGGATTCGGGCCGGATGCGATCTGCATGGTCGCGGTCGCCATAGCATCGAACTTGGCGACTTTCCGCAGATTCCTCCCGCTGACGTTGATGCTGTGGCGCTGCTGGTCTCGCTGACTGGGTCACCAAGCATGAGCTGCTCCTCACCGCTCACTGAGGCCAGCGGGGGCAGCAAGAGGTCGGCCACGCTGATCGGCTCCGGGTGTGACCGGAGGCGGACCCCGGGTCAGCGAGTGTGGCGGCGCAGCGATCGTGATGCTGCTTGCGTGGCACGTGAGCACCGGCGCGGCTAGCGTGCCTTCATGGCAGACGTCGTGCTTCGCGTCCGGTTCACCAGCGGCGATCACACCGACGTCAAGTATGAGGATCCAGATGGAACCGATCAGGGCCAGGTCCTCGAACAAGCTGTTGCAGCGCTGAGATCCGATGACGGTGTCCTTCGTTGCCAGCACGGTGATCGGCTGCTCGTGCTGTTCGCGCGCGGCGTTGCCTCTATCGAGCTGGCGCCCCGCGGCGCGATCCTCTGACCGGGGCCTGATTTCATGAGCGACTCGATCAGTAGCGGCTATTAGACGATCCCCGGTATGACGCGCCGGCCTGATCGAGGAGGATCACGTGCATGACCCGGTCGCGGTTCGGGTGGGAGGGAACCGTTGTCGGCGCCGCGCCTCAAGAGAATTGTCGGCATGCACCTCTAGAGTTCGTCTGGTGAATCGACGATGAGCAAGGAAGCAGCAGTGCGGGCGATGCGAGAGGCTCGATACAGCGCGGCATCAACCAGGCCGATGGCCGCCTCGACTCCGACCAGACGAGCGGTTCGACCCGCGACGGTTCAGGAAGCCAGCCCGGCTTCTTCAGCTTCTCCCACCGACGCACTGTGCGGGCACCGTTCGATGAACGGCGGCACGTGCACACGCGAGCAGGGTCACGCGGCAAAGAGCCACCGCTACTCCTGACGGTCCGCTGTCTTGCTGCGTAGCGTTCGATAGGCCCGACCGATCGGAAGGCGGGCTGCGCGCCTTCGCGGCGGAATGATGCACCTGTCGGCGCGCTTGCGGTGTTCGGTGGGGTCAGCGCCGCCAGAGGTAGGGCGTCGTGGTGGAGACCTTGAGGAAGCCGTACCGTTCCAGGATGGGACGGGAGTACTCGGTGGAGTCGCTGTTGATGAGGGTCTTGCCCCTCCGCAGTGCCGACCTCGCCCGCGCTGCGGTCAGGGCGCGATAGATCCCGCGACCACGCCATTCCTCCAGTGTCGAGCCGCCCCAGATCCCGGCGAAGTCCGTCCCGGGAACGGGTTCGAGCCGACCGGCGGAAACGATCTGCCCGTTGTGCTCCGCGACCCACAGCTCCATTCCGTCATCGAGGGAGAGCCGGCGCAGCAACGCGTCAGCCATCGCCTCTCCCTCGGCGGGTTGGTCGCCGAAGGCCCGCGCACCCATCGCGCTCATCGCGCGGACATCGCTCTCCTCGCTGACCTGCCGCAGCATCACGCCTTCGGGCAACGGCACTTCGACCGCGAGCCGCTGCGCCTGGCCGATCATGATCGACTCCGCTTCCTCTGCGACGAACCCGTGGGCCAGGAGGCTCTGATGCAGTCCTGGCGCGTAGTCGTGCCCCCGTGTCTTCCACTCCACCCGAGTGATCTCGGGATCTGCCCCGTAGTGCGCGAGCGCCGCCTCGACCAGTCGAGAGATCGCGTCCGCGTCGGCTCCACCCAGGTCTTGGTAGGTGACGAAACCGCGACCACCCGAGAACGTCACCAGCCGCAACGGACGAAGGGCAGCCACCGAGACTGCACTCGGTGTCTCTGCGTCGGTCCGCAACTGCTCGTCGTAGGCGGCGAGAAACCGAGATCGATCATCCATGCTGATCATGATCGGGGAATCCATGAGCGCACTACCAGCGGATTCCGCAGGCCTGCCCCGCGACGCAGAGCCTCGCTCCACCCCTGGTGCTTGCGCCGTGGACGCGGCACCGAACGGATCAGCCGAGGATGGTCGCGACGTCGTCGACAAGCGCCCAGGTGCCGAGTGCAGCGATCGTGACCAGCACACCCTGCCCGAGTCGTTTGGCCTTGGCTGGCAGCGCCGGCTCGGACGGGTCCCGGGTGCTGGCGCCCGCGGACACCCACGCCGCGACGAAGATCGGCACGAGGAGGACCAAGCCGATGCCGGCGGCGATCCAGGTGGCCAGCAGTGGGCTGACACGGGAGCGGGACGCGCTCATGAACCACGACTCGTCACGCAGCCAGTGCTCGGCGAGGGCAGCGAAGATGGCAACCACGCCGACCGGGAGCGCAACGAACAAGGCGATCGCGAGCCACCGGGGCTCGAGCCGGGTGAAGTCGACGCCGCCGGGGTGGATGATCGCGACCGCTGCCACCGGCACGCCGAAGCCGACCGCGGAGGTGACGACGCGTACTGCGCCGGTACCGACGAGGAACGGCCGCAGGAGCAGGTAGAACGCGGCGCCGATCGACGTCAGTTGCAGGCACGCGCCGGTCAGCTGTGCAGTCCCGCCGAAGGTGACCTGGCCGATCACGAACCCGTCGTCGGAGATGGCGCCGGCAACGTCGGCGTTGAGCGAGGCGAGCAGGCTCATTGCCAGCCGGGCTGCGACGGCCGCGACGAGACCCGCGATCAGCGCGGCCCAGCCGCCCGCCGCCGCCTTGCGGACAACGAGGTCTTGAGTCAGCGGGCCTCCCAGACCCTTGCTGCCGCGCGCGCTCTTACTACTGCCCACCGAGGAGGTTTCGGCCATGGGTCAACGGTCCGCGAGAAGCGCGCCGGCGGTCAATGGTCCACACGGGCCATGCCCATCGACGCGCTGCTTGTGGCAGCCCCCGTCATAGACCAGTTGCGGCCCGGCTCAGCTCAGCGTGCCGTCGCGGGCGACCGCGTGGACGAGTCCTCCCTCGAAGGACGACGGACCGACGCCGCCATCCGGCTCGTAGCCCATTGGGGCGCCGTGTCGCGGCGGATAGACGCACCTCGGCGGGGACCCGGATCGCGGAACGCTTCATCCGCCCTCGCGTTCCGCGACCTGCGGCACCTCTGCTGTGCCCTAATCCGCCCATCATCCTTCACTTCTCGGCAAGGAGGACCGTCAGCCGAGATCACGTTCCGTCAGGATCGATGGAATTTGCCGACTGTGACCAGATGACGATTTTCCCGCGGGAGACGTCCCTGCCTTACGGGCCAGCTCGTCAGCGCTGCCATGCGGTCCACGCGAACGCCTGGACTGAAAGTGACCGCCCTGGGGTCCGAGTGGTCCCCAGAGTTGGGGACTGAACGCGCGATTGCCGGCCGACGCTTCCTCCCTCATCGACGATGTCGACGGCGGAACCTGAGGGCCAAAGGCATGTCTGGCGGAGGTGGACGGGTGACGAAGAGGCTCAAGCATGGACCATCACTGCTGACGGATGCAGGGGTAGGGCGCCTGGTCGCCTCCGCCGCCGACGTCGGCGCTGCCCGCGAGCGACGTAGGCAACTCGCCCTCCGCCGACTCGCGCTCGTTCTGGCCCTGCTGTTGGTGTGGCTGTGGTGGCGCCTGGTCCGCGGCGACCCGATGGACATCCGCTCGTGGCGGCTCCCGACGTTCGACCCGTTCCTGGTCATGGCCTCGTTGCTCCTGTTCACGATGGTGGGCACGCTGCTCGGCGCGACAATCGGGGCGGGCCGCTCGCCCCACATCATGTTCAAGCCGGAACAGATCGAGGTCACCCTGGACGACGTCAAGGGGGTCGACGCCGTCAAGGAGGACGTAGTCCGCTCCCTCAACCTGTTCCTCGCCCATCGCGCCTTCACTGAGGAGATGGGAGGAACGCCGCGGCGAGGACTGCTCTTCGAAGGGCTACCAGGAACCGGGAAGACACACATGGCCAAGGCGATGGCCCGCGAGGCCGGCGTGCCGTTCCTGTTCGTGTCCGCGACCTCGTTCCAGTCGATGTACTACGGCGCTACAGCACGCAAGATCCGCTCCTACTTCCGCGCGCTGCGCAAGGCCGCCCGACGCGACGGCGGCGCGATCGGCTTCATCGAGGAGATCGACGCCATCGCGATGACCAGGGGAGGCATGGCCGCCGGGTCCGCTCCGAGTCACGCCGAGCCTGTGCTGCCGTTCGACTCGTCCCTCCTCGGATCCACCTCATGCGGCTGGAACGCGCCAGCCACAGCGCTCACCGTCAACCTGACCGCAGCGACCAACCGCTCGACCATCAGTGAGGGCACCGGCGGCGTGGTCAACGAACTCCTCGTCCAGATGCAGTCGTTCGACGAGCCGAGCGGTCCCCAGCGCATCCACGCCTGGCTGGCCGAGCAGCTCAACGCGCTGCTGCCGGCCCATCGACAGCTGCCCCGGCCCCTGCCCGCGCCGACGAACGTGCTGGTCATCGCGGCGACGAACCGAGCCGACAACCTCGACCCCGCACTGCTCCGCCCAGGCCGCTTCGACCGCCGGCTGACGTTTGACTCGCCCGGGCGGGTGGCCCGCCGCGAGCTCGTCGACCACTTTCTGACCCGCAAGGCACACGTATCCGAGCTGGACGACGACGACGTCCGGGAGCATGTGGCCGCCCTGACCCAGGCCTACACGCCCGTCATGATCGAGCACCTGCTCGACGAGGCCCTGGTCAATGCGCTGCGGCGCGGGGACCGCGCGATGACCATCCGAGACATCGAACGCGCCCGGCTGACCGAGGAGATCGGCCTAGGCCAGCCTGTGCAGTACACCGACCAGGAGCAAACCCTGATCGCCACCCACGAGGCTGGGCACGCCACCACGGCCTGGCTGGTCGCACCCGAGCGACGCCTGGAGGCCCTCACCATCATCAAGCGCCGCGACGCACTGGGGCTGCTGGCACACGGCGACCGGGACGAGGTCTTCACCCGATCGCGGACCGAGATGCTCAACCTGATCCGGATCGCACTTGGCGGCATGGTTGCCGAAGAGCTGTTCGTATCTGACGTATCGACAGGTCCCAGCGGGGACCTGATCACAGCCACCACGGTGGCGGCGCAGATGGTCGGGGTGTGCGGCATGGACGACAGCCTGGTCTCGTTCCAGGCCGTCCAGGGTGCGGCACTGTCGGACACCAACATCGTCGGGCGGGTCATCGGTGATCCCCAAGGTCGGGCGGCGGTGGAACGTCTGCTGCACCAGCAGAAGCAGCATGTCCATGACCTGCTAGCTGAGAACAGGCACCTGGTCGCGGCCCTGCGGGATGCGCTGGTGAGCCGCCACGAGTTGATCGGCGCCGAGATCACCGCCGTGCTCGAGGCCGCAGTCACCCGACATGAGAACTGAGTGATCCTCGTTGAGTGTTCGGGTCTCTGAAGCACCGGTCCCAGTGACCACGCTCAGGGTCTAGCCCCCAGGTCCTATCGCTCCGACGGCTCCCTCCTCGTGAGGCTGGTGGCACCTGTTCGTCGACATGGAGGAGGAAGTGACAACCATGTCGCAGCACGGCCCGATCCGAGCTCTGATCGGGTCCGGAGCGCTCGCGATCGTCTTCACGTCCCTGGTCCGCGCGGTCGGCCGTCGTCGGCGGCGAGCCTGACGCCGTGATGCGCAGGGCATCACGGGCAAGAAGGTAGAGATCTACTCCTTGCCCTACAGCGCTATCAACATGTGGTCCTCAGAGAACGCTGGCGGGATGCTGGATACGAACGCGGAGCTCGAGATGTGGACGCGGGCCGGACACATCAAGATCAAGGTCGGAAAGGGCGCAGACATCCGGCGTTTGGACTCGTTGATTGCGTGGGCTGTCCTCAAGTAGGGCTGTGCCGAGGTGGATCGTCGGCAGTCGGTCCCCGCGCCTTCGATGGCGGGGAAGTGACGCGGTGGCCCGTCTCGCCAACAGTTGCAGCCAGCCACGGGACTGACATCGACGGACAGTGTCAAGATGGCCGGGTGGCATCGGACTCCCGCATGGTGGCTTTGGGCTTCGGCAAGTTCGCGCGTGCGGACCGCATCTTCGCGCTCGAGCGAATCATCGGCGAGGAACGGGGCGACGGCCGGCGCACCCGAGTCTGGATCGACGGAGTCGCCGATCCGTTGATCGCCTCGCGAACCGAGGTCACAATTCTTCGCCACATGGGCCAGGATTCCGCGATCGCAGGACCCGATCTGGACGAGGCACTGGACCTGGCCGCGCGCCTGGCAGCTGCGGCCGAGGCGGGGCGGGTGGACCTGAGCGACCTTGGCCGGCGGGCGCGGCACCTTCTGGCCTCGACGACTGAATCCGCATAGGGCTCGCGGTTACTCCCCGGCAGTCGCGGTGGAATGGGCTACGCCGGGCTGACACCGATTCACGCAGCAGAACCGGACCTGGCGCAGGGGGTCCTCTGCCTCACGGTGGGTGCAGCGGTCGTTCCGCTGCTGCTTCTACTGTCGCAACAAGGAATGGTCATTTCACTCGACGTCCGTTTCCTGTCGGCAGCGGCGCTAGCCAGCGGCGCGGGCGATTGCGGCCTGCTGGCGGTCCCGTCGTCGGTAAACTTCATCGCCCCGGCACGTGGACCCAAACGACGCCCGTCGGCGATCGACGAGGGACGCTGGCGCCGAAGATGGAGCTCCGATCGAGTCGCTGTAGTGCGACTCACCCACAACCTGTCGCGACGTTGTGACGCACCGCGCGCAGCGCGCAGTCACACTCGCGCCGTTACTCGATGAGGAACGCCAGCGGTGCCGCAGGAGCCCATGACGTTCAGTGCTTGCCGTCGCACGAGGCATAGGCGTTCACTTGTAGGCCCAGCACCGCGCAGAACCGCCGGCGCGCCATGTAGTGAGAGGGGGCTCGCAATGACCGGATCGCAAGGGGACCTGCATCTGCTCGAGGACCCGGTAGCACAGGAGCTGCTCGGCTCGAAAGAGTTGGCCCGTCTCGCCTACTCCTGGCTTGATGGCACCCCACGGGTGGTCCCGATCTGGTTTCACTGGACCGGGGAGGCGCTGACGTTCGGAAGCCCACCGAAGGCGCCGAAGCTCCGTGCACTACAGCGAGAGCCGCGGGTGGCCGTCACGATCGACGCGGGAGGCGGATGGCCGTACCACGCGCTGATGGTTCGTGGTGACGCTGCGGTGGAGATGCTGGAAGACGTCTCCGATGAGTATGCCGCCGCCGCGCGCCGCTACTTCGGCGATGACCAGGGCAATGCCTGGGTCCAGCAGCTGAGCGGTCAGCCGATGGCCAGAATCACGGTGACGCCGTCGTGGGTGGGCGTGCTCGACTTCGAGACCAGGTTTCCGAGTGCGCTGTCCATGTGAACCATCCTGACTCTCGCTGGATGTGAGGATGTCTGAGCCCACGAGCGTGGCGAACGTCCCGGGTCTACCTTGCGCCAACGCGGCGGTAAGACACGGCTACGAGCTTGGCGACGAATGAGAGTCGAGCCTTGCTGGTCTGACCAGGGACCCTCCCGACGTGTCATGGCGCTTGGCGGCTCGCGGGTGCACCATCGGTGGATGGTGCGGTGGCGATGGTGGCCTGCGGTTCCTGAGTCGAGGACGTGCAATTGCGGTGAGCCGCTGGAGGTCCGCGTCGTAGGTGCCGCGCAGCGCTGGGGCGGGGAGCCGGTTAGCAGCATGTGGTGCTGGCACTGCCGGCGGTGTGGCGACGTTCGGGTTAGCCGACAGCGGTAAGTGCTCGAGTCGTGTCCGGGCGGGCCTCTCCAGTCATACGATCGGACATACGCCCTTCGGCGGCGAAATGACACGGACGTGTGCTGCGGGGCCCTGCCGGTGATTGTCGTCGCGTTGACCACCAGCGTTCTCGCCCGCGGTGGAGCGAAGGGGCCACGCAGGAGTCGAGGTAGTGACCGGTCGGCGGTTAGGTTCTTCCGGTGCCCGACTCTCGCCCCCGCCGTACGTTCGCCGTGATCAGCCACCCTGACGCGGGCAAGTCGACCCTGACGGAGGCGCTCGCTTTGCATGCCCGGGCTATCAACGAGGCCGGAGCCGTCCACGGCAAGGGCGACCGTCGCGGCACGGTGTCCGACTGGATGGCGATGGAGAAGGCCCGTGGGATCTCGATCACCTCGGCCGCGCTCCAGTTCACCTACCGCGACCACGTGGTCAACCTGGTCGATACCCCCGGCCACAGCGACTTCTCCGAGGACACCTACCGGGTGCTCTCCGCCGTTGACTCGGCGGTGATGCTGGTCGACGCGGGCAAGGGCCTCGAACCTCAGACGCTCAAGCTGTTCCGGGTCTGCGCGCTGCGCGGCATCCCGGTGATCACCGTGATCAACAAGTGGGACCGTCCGGGCCTCTCGGCGCTGGAGCTGATGGACTTGATCCACGAGAAGATCGGGCTCCGCCCGACACCGCTGACCTGGCCGGTCGGGGAGGCGGGAGACTTCCGCGGGGTGCTGGACCGTCGCACGGGCGAGTTCGTGAAGTACACCCGCACTGCCGGCGGCGCCACGCGCGCCCCCGAGCGAAGGATGGGGCCCGGCGAGGTGGAGGAGCCCGACGCCCGGGCCTGGGCGGCCGCGGTCGAGGAGCACGAGCTGCTCGAGCTCGACGAGGCCGACCACGACCAGGAACGCTTCCTGGCCGGGGCGACCACGCCGGTCATGTTCGCCTCGGCGCTGCAGAACTTCGGCGTGGCCCAGCTCCTCGACCTGCTGCTCGAACTCGCCCCAGCGCCCAGCGAGACCAGCGGCGTCGACGGCGCGATCCGCCAGGTCACTGACGACTTCAGCGCCTTTGTCTTCAAGGTGCAGTCCGGGATGAACGCTGCCCACCGCGACCGCCTCGCCTACGCGCGGGTGGTGTCCGGCTCCTTCGAGCGCGGGATGGTCGTCACTCACGCTGTCACCGGCCGGCCCTTCGCCACGAAGTTCGCCCAAGCAGTCTTCGGTCGCGAGACGACGTCGGTCGAGACCGCCGAGGCCGGCGACATCATCGGCTTGGTGAACGCGAATGCGCTGCGGGTAGGCGACACCGTGTACGTCGGTCCGTCGATCCAGTACCCGCCCGTGCCGACCTTCGCCCCCGAGCACTTCATGACCGCCAGCGCCGGCGACATCGGCCGCTACAAGCAGTTCCGTCGCGGTATCGAACAGCTCGACCAGGAGGGCGTCGTCCAGGTGCTGCGCTCGGACCTTCGCGGCGACCAGAACCCGGTCCTCGCGGCGGTCGGGCCGATGCAGTTCGAGGTGGTCGAGGACCGGATGACCAACGAGTTCAACGCCCCCATCCGCTTCTCGCGGCTCGACTACCAGGTAGCCCGGCGTACCGATGCCGACGGCGCCGCCGCGCTGGCCGGGATCCGGGGTGTCGAGGTCCTGCAGCGCAGCGACGGCACCCACCTGGCGCTCTTCGTCGACCAGTGGCGGGCCAAAACGACCGCGCGCGACCACCCCGACGTCATGCTCGAGGCACTGCCGGCCGGAGGGAGCTAACCAGTACCGGGCGACCAGCAGGCCAGCCTCACCAGTCGAAGACGGCGCCCAGTGCCAGAACCGGCACGTCAGCTGCGGCCGCCTGGCGACGAAATGTCGCACACCATCCGTTTACCGCAAGGCGGGAACCCGGGCCATAGCTTCCAGGTGGTGCTCAAGACCCGCGCGGTCTTGACCGTTAGTGCGCGTCCGTTGCCAGCCTCCGACCGCTGATCGTCCGGGCCTCGATCCGCAGGACGAGCCATCGCGATCCACCGACCCATGATCTACGGCCCGATGGGACCGTTCACCAACCAGCCGCCCGCGCACGAGGCGCAGGTCGAGTGGGTCGCGCGCGCCATCGAGTTCGTCCGCGACCGGGGCGCCGGCTCGATCGAGGCCAGCCAGCAGGCCGAGGACGCCTGGATCGCCGAGTGCGACGAGATCGCGAACCAGACGCTGTTCTCCGTCGTCGACTCCTGGATCAACGGGTCGAACATCCCCGGCAAGCCGGTGACCAACATGTTCTACATGGCCGGGATGGCGGCGTACATGGACAAGATGCAGGCCGAGGAAAACTCGGAGTACGCCGAGAACTTCGTGCTCGGCAACGCCACCGTCCCCGCGTGACCGGCCTGCTGAGCGGGCGCACCGCCGTCGTCACCGGCGGTGCGCAGGGGCTCGGCCGGGCGATCGCGGAGCGGTTCGTCGCCGAGGGCGCCCAGGTGGTCGTCGGCGACGTCGACGTGGCGGCGGCGGAGTCGTGCGCTGCCGCTCTGGGCTCGGCGCTCGCCGTCCGCTGCGACGTGACGTCCGAGGACGACGTGGCGGCGCTCGTCGACGCCGCGGTCACGACGTACGGCGGGCTCGACGTGATGGTCAACAACGCGGGCGTGCTGCGGGACGCGACGATGCGCAAGATGTCGCTCGACGACTTCCGGCTGGTGCTGGACACCCACGTGCAGGGCACCTGGCTCGGCACCCGGGCGGCCGCCGCGGTGATGCGGGAGGCCGGCACGGGCTCGATCGTGAACATGTCGTCGATCTCCGGGAAGGTCGGCAACGTCGGCCAGACCAACTACAGCGCCGCGAAGGCGGCCGTCGTGGGCCTCACCAAGGCCGCCGCGAAGGAGGTCGCCCACGCCGGAGTCCGTGTCAACGCGATCCAGCCGGGCCTGATCCGCACTCCGATGACCGAGGCGATGCGGGAGGACATCTGGCAGCAGCGGCTCCGCGAGATCCCGATGCAGCGCTTCGGCGAGCCGTCGGAGGTGGCGGCGGTGGCGCTCTTCCTCGCCAGCGACCTCGCGAGCTACCTGACGGGAACGGTGCTGGAGGTCACCGGCGGCCGGCACATGTGACGACCACCCGGGAGCCGCCGGCCCGCCCGGCTGAGCGGATCACGGCTGCCGGTCGCGGCGTACCCGCCGGCGCAGCTGCAGGATCCGCAGCGTGCCGACCACCGCGGTCAGGGCGATCCCGATGACGGCGGCGACCAGCAGCGCCACGGACAGCGGGGCGCTGCCGTCCCACCACAGGAACGACAGGTGCGCGTCCTGGGTGTTCTGCGCGATGAAGACCACCAGGAGGAGCAGCAGCAGCGCGGCGGCGACCACCCCGATCCAGGCCCCGCTGGTGCGGGACCGGCGGAGCGGGTCCTTGCCGTTGGTCAGGGTCTCGGAGGTCGTCGGCTGGTCGGTCATGCCGACCGGTACCCGAGCGGGATCCCGTTCAGTCCGGTGCCGTCCGAACGGCACGCGAAATGGCCCACCTGAGCGATGCGGCCCGGCAGGTCCCGGGCCTAACGTCGATGGGGACAAGTCCTGCCGCGCCCTGCTGCGCCTCGTGACGCCCTGACTCTCCTCGACGCCCCTGTCGCTCCGGACGCGACCACACCTGCCCGAGGAGGGCGCATGAGCATCAATCTGGACACGTTGCGGGAGTCGATCAGAGGCACCGTCACCGGACCGGACGACGACGGGTACGACGCTGCGCGGGCGGTGCGGAACGGCATGATCGACAAGAGACCCGCGGTGATCGTGCGGGTGGCCAGTGCAGGCGACGTGATGACCGCGGTGCGGTTCGCGGCCGACAGCGACCTGAGCGTCGCCGTACGCGGCGGCGCCCACAGCGTCCCGGGCTTCGGCACCGCGGACGACGCCCTCGTCGTCGACCTGTCCGCCATGCGCGGGGTGCGGGTCGACCCGATGACCCACACGGCGCGCGTCGAGGGCGGCGCGACGTGGGGCGACATGAACGCGGCGACGTACCCGTTCGGCCTCGCGACCACCGGCGGCATCATCTCGACCACCGGCGTCGGGGGCCTCACCCTCGGTGGCGGCATCGGCTACCTGGCACGCGGGCACGGGCTGTCCCTGGACAACGTGGTGGCCGCCGACGTGGTCACGGCCGACGGCAGCTTCCACGTCGCGAGTGAGAAGAACGACCCGGACCTGTTCTGGGCGATCCGCGGTGGTGGCGGCAACTTCGGCGTGGTGACGTCCTTCGAGTTCCGGCTCCACCCGGTCAAGGACATCTACGGCGGCCCGATGTTCTTCGAGCTCGACAAGGCCGGAGACGTTCTGCGGTTCTACCGGGAGTTCATCCAGGACGCACCCGAGCAGCTCGGCGTGTTCCCGGCGTACCAGATCGCCCCGCCGCTGCCGTTCATCCCGGAGGACCGCCACGGAGAGCCGTTCATCGCCATGGTGGCCTGCTGGGCCGGCGACCTCGAGGCGGGGGAGAAGGCACTGAAGCCGATCCAGGACATTGCGCCGCGGGTAGCCGAGATGGTCGGCCCGATGCCCTATCCGGTGCTCAACAGTGCCTTCGACGCGCTGGTCCCGCCGGGGCTGCACCACTACTGGAAGGCCAACTTCGTCAAGGAGCTCACCGACGACGCGATCGCCGCGCACCTCGAGCACGGGCCGAAGCTGCCGGCGGTGAACTCCACCATGCACATCTACCCGATCAACGGCGCCTGCCACCGGGTCGCCCCGGACGCGACGGCGTTCGCCCACCGCGACGCCACCTTCGCGACCGTCATCGCCGGGATGTGGCCGCCCGACCAGGTGGACGACGCGACCGGCACGGCCTGGGTCCGCGACTACTACGACGCCACGGCGCCGTACTCCGAGGCCGGCGGCTACACCAACTTCGCCGCCGAGGACGACCAGGACCGGGTCCGCGCGAACTACGGGCCCAGCTACGACCGGCTGCGGGAGATCAAGATCAAGCTCGACCCCGGGAACCTGTTCCGGCACAACCAGAACATCGTGCCCTAGCCACTCAGCTCGACGAGGCGGGCCACGCCCGGCCGGGTGTGGGCCGCCAGCCGGGCGAGCGCGTCGTCGAGCCGGGCGGAGGGCGCCGTGTCCGGCGGGACGCGCGCCGGGTTCAGCGCGACCCGGTTCGACCACTCCTTGATGTCCGGCTCGGCCCCGAACGCCGCGGTCGCGCGGAAGCCGGTGACGTTCATCTGCGCCCAGTCGACCAGCGTGTTGCCGTACGACGACGGCGGGCACAGCCGGTTCTTCTCGGCGTCGTCGTCGCGGGTCGCCTCGACGTACCCGCTGACGGCCGCGCCGAAGCAGGGGAACCCTGCGCGCACCGGCTGCAGCGTGATCGCGCCGGGCTGCCAGATCGGGACGCGGCCCGGCAGCTTCAGCCCGTCCGCCGCGCAGTGGACGACGACCGCGTCGGGCTGGACGGGCACGTCGCCACCCTCGAGCTCGAGCCGGCCGCGGCTGACGGCTCGGACGTGGCCGAGGCGGACGACGTGCTCGATGCTGCGCAGCAGGTCGAGCTCCCACCGGCCGAGCGTCGGCGCCTTGGCCATCGTCGGGGTGACCGTGCGGTCGATGCGCAGCATGATCCCGAGCTCCTCGAGCCGCAGGAACAGCTCCGGCAGGGACGGCGCGGCCGCGGCTGCCTCCATCAGGTCGGCGACCATGGCGAGGTAGATGGAGGGATCGGGCTGGATCAGCGCGCGGTCGAGCATCCACGGGTCGCGGGGTCGCACCCAGACGATCGCGTCCGGGTCGACGCCGTGACCGAGCAGCCAGATGCAGGTGTCGGTCGCGGTCTTGCCCGACCCGACCACGACGTACTGAGACGGTGCCTCCTCGACGGCGACGACGCCGTTCGCCGGGATCACGCGCGCGCCGTCGCCGATCGCGAAGGGCGGGGGCGTCTCGGCGGGGATGTCGGGGGACAGGTAGCGGGCGTCGACGATCCGGCAGTCGTCCGGAACCACGAACTCCTGCCCGGACACCCGGGACACGAACGTGCGGTCGCCGCGGTAGTCGCAGCCGCTGAAGAGCTCGACCCGGCCGGTGTCGACCAGCCGCCGCAAGGCGCTGCTGTAGTAGGCGGCGATCGCCGGCTGGTCCGCGCGCTCGTGCAGGCCCGCCTCCGGGCCGTGCTCCTGGAGCCGCCCGCCGAGCACCGTCGAGGGGACGCCGTAGAACGTCGAGGACTGGTGCAGCCGGACGAACGGGTACGCCGAGAGCCAGTGCCCTCCCGCCGCGTGACGACGGTCGACCATCGCCACGCGTACGTCGGCGTGATCGACCAGGGCGTCGGTGAACGCCATGCCCATGGCGCCGGCACCGACGACGAGGTAGTCGGCCTCGACGGTTCGGGTCACGCCGTCACCAAAGCACCGCGTGCCCGCGCCCGTCCAGCATCGAGCGCGGTGGGCCAGAGCGGTCGCGCGGCCGGCTCAGTCCGGGATGGCGGCCGGTTCGCCCGTCTTCAGCAGCGTCGAGAGGTAGAGGATCACCGGGGTATCGCCGCCGTTGCGGGCGTGGTGGATCTCGCCCTGCTCCTCGACGAGCCACTGGCCGGGGCGCACCTTGACGGTCATGCCGGGCCTGATCACCTTGACGAGCGTCGGGTCGTCGCCGGAGCCCTTCATCAGCTTCGCCTGCTTGGTCTCGACGGTGTAGGTGAGCACGCCCTCGGCGACGTACCCGAGCTGGGATCCGGGGTGGTGGTGCGAGGCGAGCTGGGCGCCGGGCATGACGACGACCTTGCTGAGGCCCAGGGTCCGGCCGTGGCCGCCCGTCGGGTCCGGGACCTCGGCCAGCGACTGGCGGGTGACGGAGACGGGGGCGGCGGGGTCGTCCGCGGCGGTCGCGGACACGGCGATGCCGGCCCCGAAGCCCGCGGCGACCAGTGACAGCCCGGCGGCCGGGAGGAGGAGACGCTTCATGGCTCGCAGCCTAGGGACGCCGTGACCCCCTGTCCCCGCTTCGCCGTAAGGTGCGCGGCGTGACCCTTCAGCTCCACCGCGCCGCACGCACCGACGTGCTCGCGGACCGGCTGGGGGACCTGCTCGCGACGCCGCTCGACGACCCCTTCGCCGAGGAGGTCGTCGTGGTGCCCGCGCGCGGGGTGGAGCGGTGGCTGACCCAACGGCTGAGCCACCGGCTCGGCACCGGGCCACGGGGCGGTGACGGGGTCTGCGCGGGGGTCCGGTTCCTCACTCCGCCGTCGCTCGTGTCGCTGCTGCTCGGGCGCGAGCGCGACGACCCGTGGGACCCCGAGCGCCTCGTGTGGCCGCTGCTCGCCACCATCGACGACAGCCTCGACGAGCCCTGGTGCGCGCCGCTGGCCGCGCACCTCGGGCACGGCAAGGAGGGGGCCGACGGCGAGCTGCGGCGCAACCGGCGCTACTCGGTCGCGATCCGGCTGGCCGCCCTGTTCGCGTCGTACGCCAGGCAGCGGCCGTCGCTGATCGCCGGGTGGCGCGCCGGGCAGGACGGTGACCTCGCCGAGGACCTGCGCTGGCAGCCCGAGCTCTGGCGGCGGCTGCTCCCGCGCGTCGACGCGCCGCCGCCCGACGTCCGGCACGCCGCGACGATCGAGGCGCTGCGCGCGGGCGGGCGCGAGCTGCCCTTGCCCGGCCGGCTGTCGCTGTTCGGCCACACCCGCATCCCCCTCACCGAGGTCGAGCTGCTGATCGCGCTGGGCGAGCACCGCGACGTGCACCTCCACCTCCCGCAGCCCTCGCCCGCGCTGTGGGACGCCCTGGCCGGGCTCGGCGGCGTCGTCGCCCGCGAGGACGACACCTCCGCGGACCGGGTCGGGCATCCGCTGCTCGCCTCGCTCGGCCGCGACGCACGCGAGCTGCGCCGCACCCTCGACGGCATCGGCGCCGAGCTGGTGCCCGTGGACGTGCCGGCGCCCACCACCATGCTCGGCTGGCTCCAGCACGACCTGCGCGCCAACCACGCCCCGTCGTACGACGAGCGCGCCGACCGCCACCTCGCCGACGGCGACCGCACCCTCCAGGTGCACGCGTGCCACGGGCCGGCGCGGCAGATCGACGTGCTCCGTGAGGTCCTGGTCGGGATGCTCCAGGACGACCCGACGCTCGAGCCCCGCGACATCCTCGTGATGTGCCCGGACATCGAGACGTTCGCCCCGCTGATCTCGGCCGGCTTCGGGCTCGCCACGACCGCCGGCCACCCGGCGCACCTGCTCCGCGTGAAGCTCGCCGACCGCGCGCTCACGAGCACCAATCCGCTGCTAGCGGTGGCGGGCTCCCTCCTCGAGCTGTCCGGCGGGCGGGTCACCGCCTCCGACGTCCTGGACCTGGCGGCGACCGAGCCGTGCCGGCGGCGGTTCGGGTTCACCGGCGACGACCTGGACCGGGTCAGCCGCTGGGTGTCGCGCGCGGGCGTCCGGTGGGGGCTGGACGAGGAGCAGCGGGCGGCGTTCCAGATGGAGCGGTTCCCCCACAACACCTGGCGGATGGGACTCGACCGGATCCTGCTGGGCGTCGCGATGAGCGGCGACGACCACCGACATCTGGGTCGTGGGCTGCCGCTCGACGACGTCGGCAGCAACGAGATCGACCTGGCGGGCCGGCTCGCCGAGCTGGTCGACCGGCTCGACGCCTGCCTCACCGGGCTCGCCGAGGCCCGCACGGTCGCGGAGTGGACCGAGCGGCTGCGCGACGGCGTCCGCGGGCTCACCGACGTCGCCGCCGACGACGCCTGGCAGCTGCCGCAGTTCGAGCGCGAGCTGGCCCGCGCCGCGGCGTCCTCGCACGAGGGCGAGATCGAGCTGCGCCTCTCCGACGTGCGCGCGCTGCTCCAGTCGCGGCTGGCCGGCCGTCCCACCCGCGCGAACTTCCGCACCGGCACCCTCACCGTCTGCACGATGGTCCCGATGCGGTCCGTGCCGCACCGGGTCGTCTGCCTGGTCGGCCTGGACGACGGCGTCTTCCCGCGCGCCGCCGCGATCGACGGGGACGACGTCCTCGCGCGCCGGCCGCTGACCGGCGAGCGGGACGCCCGCAGCGAGGACCGGCAGCTGCTCCTCGACGCGGTGATGGCCGCGACCGAGCACCTCCTGATCACCTACACGGGCGCGAACGAGCAGTCGGGGGCGATTCGCCCACCGGCCGTACCCCTGGGCGAGATCCTGGACGCCGCGGACCGCACCACCGCCGAGCCGGTCCGCGACCGGGTGCTGACGCGGCACCCGCTGCAGCCCTACGACGCCCGCAACTTCGTGCCCGAGGCGCCGTTCAGCTTCGACGCGGCTGCGCTCGCCGGCGCCCGCTCCGCCTGGTCGGTACGCCGCGAGCCGCCCCCGCTGCTGACCGCGCCGCTGCCCCCGCGGCCGCGCGACGACGTGTCGCTGACGGATCTCAAGGCGTTCCTGGTGCACCCGGTCCGCGCGTTCCTGCGCGACCGCCTCGAGGTCTCGACGCCGTTCGAGCCCGACGACCTCGCCGACGCCATCCCCGTCACCCTCGACAGCCTGGAGAAGTGGCAGATCGGCGACCGCCTGCTGCGCGAGCTGCTCGCGGGCCAGGACGCGGTCGCGGTGATGACCGCCGAGCAGCTCAGCGGCACGCTGCCGCCGGGCGGGCTCGGCACCGTCGCGCTGAACGAGGTGGTCGAGGAGTGCCAGAAGCTGTGGGCCCGGACCGCCGAGCTCCGCGCCGGCGAGCGGCGCTCGGTCGACGTCGACGTCGACCTCGGGGACGGCCGCCGGCTCACCGGCACCGTGCCCGGGGTGTACGGCAACCGCGTGGTCTCGCTCGGCTACTCCCGGCTCGGCGCCCGGCAGCGCCTGCAGGCCTGGGTCGACCTCCTCGCGCTGACCGCCTCGCACCCCGACGAGCACTGGACGGCGCATGCCGTCGGCCGCGAGCGGGCCGGGCCCAAGCGGGCCCTGTCCGGGCCCCTCGACCACCGCGCGGTGGACTGGCTGCGCGACCTGGTCGAGCTGCGTGACCGCGGGCTGTGCGAGCCGCTGCCGGTGCCGGTGAAGGCCGGCGCCGCGTGGGCCGACGCGCACGTGCGCGAGCTGATGGGCCAGGACACCCCGCCGTACGCCGCCGCCCTGCGCGAGTGGGAGACCGACCCCTTCAACCAGTTCGGCATCCAGGGCGAGGACGCCGACGCCTACCACCAGCGGGTGTACGGCTCCCGGGCGCCGCTCGACGTGCTCGTCGACGCCGGCCTCGGCGAGCACGCGTGGCGGATCTGGGAGCCACTGCTCACCGGCGCGGAGAAGGTGGGCCCGCTGTGAGTCCGTTCCACATCCGCGACCCGCTGCCCACGGGCACCGTGCTGCTCGAGGCCAGCGCCGGCACCGGCAAGACCTGGACGATCGGCGCCCTGGTCACCCGGTACGTCGCCGAGGGGCGCGCCCGGCTCGAGCAGATGCTGATCGTGACGTTCGGGCGTGCGGCCAGCCAGGAGCTGCGGGAGCGGGTGCGCACCCAGCTGGTCGAGGCCGAGCGGGTCCTCTCCGACGACCCGGCCGCCGTCGCCGCCGGCGACTCCGAGCTGGTCGCGCTGCTGCGCGAGTGGGACCCCGAGCAGCGCCGCCTCGGACACCGGCGGGTCACCGAGGCGCTGGCCGGGTTCGACGCCGCGACGATCGCGACCACCCACCAGTTCTGCTCCATGGTCCTCGACTCGCTCGGGGTCGCCGGCGACACCGACTCGCGCGCCCGCCTCGTCGAGGACCTCGACGACCTGGTGAAGGAGACCGTCGACGACCTCTACCTCCGTGCGTTCGCGTTCGACCCCGGTGGCCCGGTCTTCAGCCACACCGAGGCGCTCGCGATCGCCCGCGCCGCGGTCGGCGACCCGCAGGCCCGGCTCGAGCCGGCCGGCGAGGACCGCACGACCCCGGCCGGTCGGCGGGTCAGCTTCGCCGATGCCGTGCGCACCGAGCTCGACCGGCGCAAGCGGCGGCTCGGCGTCCTGTCGTACGACGACCTCCTCAGCCAGCTCGCCGACGCCCTGGCCGACGACGAGGGACCCGCCGCGCAGCGGATGCGGCAGCGGTGGAGCATCGTGCTCGTCGACGAGTTCCAGGACACCGACCCGGTGCAGTGGGAGGTGCTCGACCGGGCCTTCTCCGGCCACGCGACGATGGTGCTGATCGGCGACCCGAAGCAGGCGATCTACGCGTTCCGCGGCGGTGACGTCACGACGTACCTCCAGGCGGCGGAGACCGCCGCGACCCGGCAGACGCTGTCGGTGAACTGGCGCAGCGACGCGCCGTTGCTCGACTCGTTCCAGGCGCTGCTCGCCGGTGCCGCCCTCGGCGACCAGCGGATCGTCGTGCGCGACGTCGAGGCCCACCACGGCGAGAGCCGGCTCGCCGGTGCGCCGAACCCCGCACCCTTCCGGGTGCGCGTGGTCCGCCGCGAGGACTTCCGCCGCGGCGGCAGCGCGATGCTCACGGTCGGCCAGGTCCGGCCCCACATCGCGAAGGACCTCGCGCTCGACGTACGCCGGCTGCTCGCCTCGGGCGCGACGTACTGCGGCGAGCGGCTCCGCCCGCGCGACATCGCGGTGATCAGCTACCGGCACGCCGATCTCGCCGACGTCCGTGAGGCACTGCTGGCCGAGGGCGTGCCAGCGGTGATCGCCGGTGGCGGCAGTGTGTTCGCGACACCGGCGGCCGTGGAGTGGCTGACGCTGCTGGAGGCGCTGGAGCAGCCGCACCGCAGCGCGCGGGTGCGGTCGGCGGCGCTCACCTGCTTCCTCGGCCACACCGCCGCCGAGCTCGACGCCCGTGGCGAGGACCTGACCGACGAGGTCGCCGACACCCTGCGCGGCTGGGTCGAGCTGTTCACCAACCGCGGCATCGCCGCGGTGCTGGAGGCCGCCAACGTCGCCGGCCTCCCCGAGCGCGTCCTCGCCGAGGTCGGCGGAGACCGCCGGCTCACCGACCTGCGGCACATCGGCGAGGCGCTGCACGAGGTCACGCTCACCGAGCGGCACGGCCTGGTCTCGCTGCTGACCTGGCTGCGCGACCAGGTCTCCGAGGGCCGCTCCGGCCGGGGGGTCGAGCGCACCCGCCGGCTCGACTCGGACGCGGCCGCCGTCCAGCTCGTCACGATCCACGCCAGCAAGGGCCTGGAGTACCCCGTCGTCTACCTGCCCGCGCTGTCGGACCGGTTCGTCCCGAAGCCGACCCGTCCGCTGTTCCACGACGACCAGGGCCGGCGCTGCCTGAACATCGGGGCGGGCGGCGCCGATTGGGCCGACCACTGCCGGCGGTGGGCCGACGAGGAGGCCGGCGAGTGGCTGCGGCTGCTGTACGTCGCGATGACCCGCGCGCAGTCGCAGGTCGTCGCCTGGTGGGCGCCGACCAAGAACGCCCTCGCGTCCCCCCTGCACCGGATGCTGATGCGCCACGCCGGCGGCTCGGTGGCCGCCGACGTCCCGGACACTCCGCCGGTCCCGGACGACGACGAGGTCGTCGCGCTGTTCGCCCGGTGGCGGGACCGGGGCGGCCCGACGCCGGAGCTCGCCAGGCACGCCGACCCCGGCGCCGACCCGCCGCACCCCGCGCCTCCGGGCCTCGCCGCCCGGGTCTTCACCCGCGAGGTGGACACCGAGTGGCGGCGAGCGTCGTACTCCTCCCTGAGCAAGCTCGAGGTCGCCACCGGCCCGACGGGCGCGGTCGTGAGCGAGCCCGAGGTGAGCGGCAAGGACGACGAGCCGGTGGCGCCGGAGGTCGAGGTCGCGGCCGCGCCGATCGCCGGCGATGTGCCGTCGCCGATGGCCGGGCTCCCGGTCGGAGCGACGTTCGGCTCGCTCGTGCACGCCGTGCTGGAGCACACCGACCCGGAGGCCCCCGACCTGCGAGCCGAGCTGCTCGGGCACATCGACGACCAGCTCGGCTGGTGGCCGGTCGAGCTCGACCGGGAGGAGCTCGCCGACGCGCTCGTGGCGGTCTGCGACTCGCCGCTCGGTCCCCTTGCCGACACCACGCTCCGGCAGGTCCCGCTCGCCGACCGGCTGCGGGAGATGGACTTCGAGCTGCCGCTCGGCGGCCGCACCCTCGGCGACCTCGCCCCGCTGCTGGAGCGGCACCTGCCGCCCGGCGACCCGGTCCGTGATTACGCCCGCACGCTGGCCGGGCCGCTGGGCGAGCAGTCCCTGCGCGGCTACCTCACCGGCTCGGTCGACGTGGTGCTGCGGATGCCCGGGCCGCGCTACCTCGTCGTCGACTACAAGACGAACTGGCTCGGTCCGGCCGACGAGCCGCTCACCGCGCACAGCTACCGCCCCGAGGCGCTGGACGCCGCGATGGGCCACTCCGACTACCCGCTCCAGGCGCTGCTGTACGCCGCCGTGCTGCACCGGTTCCTGCGCTGGCGCCAGCCCGGCTACGACCCCGAGCAGCACCTCGGCGGCGTGCTCTACCTCTACCTGCGCGGCATGTGCGGCCCGGAGACCCCGCTCGTCGACGGCGCCCCGTGCGGCGTCTTCGCGTGGCGGCCGCCCGTCGCGCTGGTCGACGATCTCTCCGACCTCCTGGACGGGGATTCACCCCACGAAATCGCACGCCTCCCCCGCTCCGCTCCTCCGTCGCACGATTCCGAGGGGACCCCGATTCCGTGACCGAGCTGTTCGAGCCCGTCGGTGAGCACGACTGGCGGATCGCCACCACCGCGACGGGTCTGCTCGCGTCCTTCAACGCCGCCGGGCTGCTCACCTCCTCCGACATCCACGTCGCGAGGCGCCTGGGCGCGCTGGGCGGCGAGGAGGACGAGCGCGTGCTGCTGGCCGTGGCCCTCGCGGTCCGCGCCGTACGCCGTGGCTCGGTGTGCCTCGACCTGGCCGCCGCCCGCGACGGCGCCCCCGAGCTCGACTGGCCCGACGAGTGGCCGCTCGCGGAGTCGCCGCTGGTGGCCGCCGGCGTGCTGCGGTGGGAGCTCGGGCTGCTCTACCTCGACCGTTACCACCGGCTCGAGACCCAGGTGCACGACGACCTCGCCGCCCGGCTCGCCCTGGCCACGCCCGCCGTCGACGAGGCCCGGCTGTCGGTGGCGCTCGCGCAGGTGCGCGCCGGGCACTTCAGCCCCGAGCAGGAGGCGGCGGTCGTGGCCGCCGTGCACCGGCGTACGACGATCCTCACCGGCGGCCCCGGCACCGGCAAGACCACGACCGTGGCCCGGCTGCTCGCGCTGCTCGCCGACCAGGCGGGTGGCGGCCTCTCGATCGCGCTGGCCGCGCCGACCGGCAAGGCCGCGACCCGGCTCCAGGAGGCGGTCACCGCGGAGCTCGACGCGGTGGCCGCGACGTGGCCGGAGGCGCCCGGCCTGGTCGGCCGCCTGACCGGCCTGACCCTGCACCGGCTGCTCGGGTGGCGCCCCGACAACGCGACCCGCTTCCGCCACGACCGCGCGAACCGGCTCAAGTACGACGTCGTGGTCGTCGACGAGTCGTCGATGGTCGAGCTCACGATGATGGGCCGGCTGCTGGAGGCACTGCGCCCCGAGAGCCGGCTGGTGCTGGTCGGCGACCCGCGGCAGCTCACGTCGGTCGGCGCCGGTGCGGTGCTCAGCGACCTGGTCGCCGGCTACGACGGCCGCCCCGACTCGCCGGTCGCGGCGCTGACCGAGAACTTCCGCTCCGAGGAGGACATCAAGGGGCTCGCGGAGGCACTGCGCGACGGCGACGCCGACCAGGTCCTCGCCGTGCTGCGCACACCCTCGGAGCAGGTCTCGTTCGTGGAGGCCGGCGACGAGGCCACGATCGAGGCGGCGCTCCGGCCCGACTCGACGGCTGCCGCCCGCGCGGTGTGGCGCGCCGCCGTGGACGAGGACCCGGCCCGGGCCCTCGCGGAGCTGGACCGCTACCGCCTCCTCTGCGCGCACCGCGAGGGACCGTACGGCGTCCGCCGCTGGAACCACCTCGTCGAGCGCTGGCTGGCCGAGGATCCCGAGGTCGACGCCCAGCAGATCGGCTACGCCGGGGAGTGGTACGTCGGCCGTCCGCTGCTCGTCACGAGCAACGACTACGCCCTCGACGTCTACAACGGCGAGACCGGGGTGGTCGTGCGCCGGGGCGGGCGGCCCCGGGCCTTCGTCGCCGGGTCCGAGCGGCTCAAGGAGTTCGCGCCCGGCCGCCTCGACGCGGTCGAGACCATGCACGCGATGACGATCCACAAGAGCCAGGGCAGCCAGGCGGACCGGGTCACGGTGCTGCTGCCCGACGAGGGCTCCCGGCTGCTCACCCGCGAGCTGTTCTACACGGCCGTGACGCGGGCCCGGCTGAACGTGCGCGTGGTCGGCACCGAGGCGGCCGTACGCGCCGCCGTCGGGACCCGCGCGCTGCGCGCCACGGGGCTCCGGCTGCGTCTGGCCGGGGAGTGAGAAGCCGAAATACCGGCGCAACAGGACCCGGCTAGGGTCGAGGGCATGCCGTACCTGCTGCGCGTGGAGCTCCCCGACATCCGCGGGTCGCTGGGTCGCGTCGCAACGGCGATCGGTATGGCGGGCGGCGACATCGAGGCGATCGAGATCGTCGAGAAGCGGGACGGCACCGCGGTCGACGACGTACTGCTCGAGACCGCGCCGCAGGTGATGCCCGACTCGATCGTCTCCGCGTGCAACGCGCTCGACGGGGTCCGGGTCGTCTGGATCAGCCGGTACGCCGCGGGTGGCAACCTGGTCCTCGACCTCGAGGCCGTCGAGGAGCTGAGCGCCCGCCCCGAGGGTGCGCTGGACCGCCTCATCGAGCTGCTGCCGGTGACGTTCCGCGCGGACTGGGCGGCCCGGGTGTCCAGGACCGACGGGCTCGGGTACGCGACCGAAGCGGCGCCGTCGACGCTGGACTGGACACCGATCGACCGCGCCGCGATGCTCGAAGCCGTCGACGAGAACACCCTCATGTGCGGCGCGAAGCTCAACAAGACCGAGATCGTCGTCATCGGCCGCCGCGGCGGGCCGGAGTTCCTCGACTCCGAGCTCGCGCGGCTCGGCCACCTGGTCGGCCTGGCCATGTCGATCTCGCGGCGGGCTACGGCACCGAGCGGATCCGCGTGACGAACACCGAGCCGAGGATCGCGGCCACGAACGCGCTGGCGTAGACCGCGCAGTAGCCGACCGAGAACCGGCCGCCGTTCGTCTCGGTCACCCCGCCGAACGCCTCGACCACGATGAGGATGAGCGCCGCGACCGGCGGCGCGACCACCTGCGGCAGCGCGTTGGCGATGTTGATGACGCCGAGGTCCTTCGCGCGGTCCTCGGCGCCGGGCAGCACCTGGGTGATCAGGGCGAAGTCGACCGAGGTGTAGATGCCGTACCCGATCCCCATCAGGACCGCGGCGACGACCGCGGCCGGCCAGGTCTGCACGAGGGCGAGCATCAGCGTCGCGCACGCGCCGACGATCCCGGACCAGATGACGAACACCTTGCGCTTGCCGCTGCGGTCGCTCCAGATCCCGAACGTCACGGCCGTGGCCATCAGCACGGCGGCGTACGTCGCGGTGAGCACGAACACCCGGTCGGCCGCCTGGTCGGAGGTGAACCCGATCGCGTCCTGCAGGTAGTAGAGGAGGTAGAGCAGGCCGAGCGCGTTGCCGAGGTTGACGAGGAACCGGGTGATCCAGGCCCAGGCGAAGTCGGGGTGCGAGCGGGGTGAGATCCAGAACGACCGCAGGAACGCGCCCCAGTCGAGCGCCGGCGGCCGCTCCTCCGGGGCGAGCGGGATGTCGCGGGACTGCAGGGCGTACGGCATGGTCAGCGCGAGCAGGACGACCGCGGTCACGGCGTACCCCGCCGCGATGCTGCCGGTCGCCGAGGCGATGCCCGTGCCGCCGACCACGCCGACGGTCTGGGCGATCGCGAGGATGCCGCCGATCCGGCCGCGGGTGCCGACCGGCACCTGGTCGGGGATGGTCGCGGTGACGGCGGCCAGCATCGCGTTGAGGGTCGCCTGGACGCCGCACCAGCCGAGCGCCATCACCACCACGTTGTCGGCGACCGCCAGCAGGAGCAGCGAGAGCGCCCCGCCGACGGCGCCGGCGACCACCCACGGCACCCGGCGGCCCATCCGCAGCGTGGTGCGGTCGGAGAACGCGCCGAAGACCGGGTTGCACACGACCGAGACGAACGCCCCGAGGCCCAGCACGACCGCGAGGATGACCTTCTTGTTGTCCTCGTCGATCGCCTCGGCCTGCTGGGCGAGCAGCACCTGGATCGGGCCGAAGAACCCGGCCCACAGCCCGACGCTGCACAGCGTCAGGCAGGCCACCCAGCGCGCGGGTGGGCTCTGGGTCGGCTCGGCCAGCGCCGAGCGGCGTACCGGTGTCGCGGCCGTCACCTGCGCATCGTGGCGCACCTGCACCGTCGAGTGACGCGAAATGGTCGTGAAACCGGGGTTTCCTCAGCCAGTACGCGTCACTCGACGGGAGATCAGCAGCCGACGCGGGCGATGTCGCCGCTGCTGACGAGGCCGCCGGCGGTGTGGAAGCCGTACGCCGAGCAGTAGTAGAAGCTCAGGTTGTCGTCGCGCCGGAGCCGGACCGGCTGCCAGGCGTCGGCGCCGACCGGCTCGAGGTAGCGGAACGACGTGTCCAGCAGCGGCCGCGCCGGCTCGTGCTTGAGGTAGTGGCCGAGCCACCGCTGGACGTAGACGCTGGTGAGGTCCTGGCCGTAGCGGCTCGCGGGCAGCGCCAGCGGGATGTCGGTGTACTCCAGGTGGGTCGATGACCTCGGTACGACGAGCATCGAGTCGACCCCGGCCCGGCGCCAGGCGTCGTACCCGGTCTCCCGCTCGCGCATCGGGTCCGGGCCGTCCGGGCTGGGCTGCGGACTGAGTGAGCTGCCGCCGGAGAGGAACCACGGCGAGACCGTGAAGCCGTACTCCGACTGCACCGCGAGCGCCGGGACGGTCGGCACGTTGCCCGTGCCGTCGAGCGCTCCGCTGGACCCGGGACCGGTGAGCTTGTCGAGGGCGACGACCGTCGCGACCCGGTCGTCGGTGCCCTGCACCTTCGACACGGCCGCCGCTCCCATCGAGTGCCCGACGATCGCGATCCGCGTCGTGCGCCCCGGCGTGAACGGGTCGGGGTCGGGGGAGCGGTCGAAGAACCGCAGGAACGGGTTGGCACGGGAGGTGAAGAAGTCGAGCGCGTCCTCGGTGCCGGTCGTGAAGTTGTCGAGCTGCTGCGACGGCACGCCCGGGCAGCACTCCCCGTGCGGCAGGGTCTCGCTGGTGCCCTGGCCCTGCACGTCGTAGGTCATGGTGACGTAGCCGCGCTCGGCGAGGTCCTCGGCCAGCCAGGCATACATCTGCTCCGAGCCCTGCACGGAGCCCTCGGTGATCACGACGCCCGGGAACGGCGGGCGCAGCGTGGCGCCGGTGTAGGGGTCGGTCGCGCCGGGCAGCGGCCGGTAGACGTGGCCACGGAGCTGGGCGCCGTACTGACTGGTGAAGGTGACCGCCCTCGCGATGCCGCGGGTGCCGCTCCAGCCGGCCCGCAGCGGGTTGCCGACGTTCCAGCCGGGCACCAGGTTGCCCGGCGTGATCGCCGGGTGGTCCGGGGACGCGGCCTGGGCCAGCAGCTGGTCGACGTACTCCGCGTTCGTCGCCTGCACCAGCGCGGGGAGGTACGCCGGGTTCTGGAGCTGGCCGCCCGGGCCGGTGATCCGGCCGTAGGCGTCGGCGACGTTCTGCGCGTCGCGCGCGGTGTACGCCGGGTCGCTCGGGCTCGGGTCTGCGCCGCTGGCCGGCGCCGCGAGGGCACCCGCGAGCAGGAGGGACAGGATGGCGGTCAGCGCACGCATGGCCGGTCAACGACCGACCCCGCGTGCGGGCTACACGCGCTCGAGCAGGAAGACCGGGATCTCGCGGTCGGTGTTCTCCTGGTACTCGGCGTACGGCGCGTACTGCGCCACCGCGCGCTCCCACCACTCCGCGCGCTCCTCGCCCCCGGCGACGCGCACCCGGTAGGTGTGCTTCTCCGCGCCGTCCTGGAGGTCGACCTCCGGGTGCGCGATGAAGTTGTGGTACCAGGTCGGGTTATCCGGGGTGCCCCCCTTGGACGCGACCGCGGCGTAGACGCCGTCGTGCTCGACGCGCATGACCGGGTTCTTGCGGAGCTTCCCGGACTTCGCGCCCCTGGACGTGATCACCACGATCGGCCAGTCCGGACGGCCCCGCAGGATGTTCGCGCGCGCGCCGTTCGATGCCTCGAACTCCTCGACCTGCTCACGGACCCAGCCCTCCGGGCTCGGCTCGTACTCGCCTTCAAGTGTCATGCCCCCACCATGCCCGTCCCGCGGTCGGCATGCCACCGGCGATAGCCTCGCCGGCATGACTGCGATCGACGGGGTGTCGGAGATCTTCGACGCCGACGACTGGGACGCGGTGCCCGGCTTCGAGGACCTGACCGACCTGACGTACCACCGGGCGAAGGCGCACGGCACGGTCCGCGTCGCGTTCGACCGGCCGGACATCCTCAACGCGTTCCGCCCGCACACCGTCGACGAGCTGCTCCGCGTGCTCGAGCACGCGCGCACCAGCTCCGACGTGGGCTGCGTGATCCTGACCGGCAACGGGCCGAGCGCGAAGAACGGCAAGTGGGCGTTCTGCACCGGCGGCGACCAGCGGATCCGCGGTCGCGCGGGTTATCAGTACGCCGAGGGTGAGACGGCCGAGAGCGTCGATGCCGCGCGACTCGGGCGGTTGCACATCCTCGAGGTGCAGCGGCTGATCCGCTTCATGCCGAAGATCGTGATCTGCGTGGTCCCGGGCTGGACCGCCGGCGGCGGCCACAGCCTGCACGTCGTCTGCGACCTCACCCTCGCCTCCGCCGAGGCGGCGCGGTTCAAGCAGACCGACGCCGACGTCGGGTCGTTCGACGGCGGCTTCGGGTCGGCGTACCTCGCCCGCCAGGTCGGCCAGAAGTTCGCCCGCGAGATCTTCTTCCTCGGCCAGGAGTACTCCGCCGAGGACGGCGTCCGCATGGGCACCGTCAACCGCGCCGTCCCGCACGCCGAGCTGGAGAAGGTCGCGCTGGAGTGGGGCCGCCTGATCAACGGCAAGTCGCCGACCGCCCAGCGGATGCTGAAGTACTCCTTCAACCTCATCGACGACGGCCTCGTCGGCCAGCAGCTGTTCGCCGGCGAGACGACCCGGCTGGCGTACATGACCGACGAGGCCCAGGAGGGCCGCGACCAGTTCCTGGAGAAGCGCGAGCCGGACTGGTCGCCGTACCCCTGGTACTACTGAGGCGCCGGTCCTCGCCGGGTCGTCCGCCTCTGGCACGGGTATGAGCCACCCTCAGGCGGACGACCCGATCACGCCTGACGCCGCGCGAAGACCATCGCTCCCGGGCGGTCGGCGTAAGGCTGGGTGAGCAGCTCCGCCTCGATGCCGAAGCCCGCGTCTCGCAACCAGCCGCTGACCTGCTCCGGGCGGCGGTGGTGGCTCTCGACGTGGATCGGGCGACCCGTGTAGCCGGTCGTGGACGTGCGCGTCCCCTCGCCGACGTGGAACCCGACGAGCACCGGTCCCCCGGGGCACAGCACGCGGTGGAACTCGGCGAAGACCCCCGGTACGGCGCGGTCGGGCACGTGGATGACCGACCAGAACGCGAGGAGGCCGGCGACCGAGCCCGCGGCCAGGTCCAGGTCGGTCATGGTGCCCACCTCGAACCGGAGGCCGGGGTGGTCACGCCGGGCGAGGGCGACCATCTCGGGCGCGAGGTCGATCCCGAACGCGTCCACGCCGAGGTCGTGGAGGTGGCGCGTGACGTGGCCCGGGCCGCAGCCGACGTCGGCAACCGGCCCGCCGCCGGCGTCACGCACCAGCTCGGCGAACAGCGCCAGGCCCGCACGCAGGTACGGGCTCGCGCCGAGCAGGTCGCGCACCTGCTCGGCGTAGCCCTCGGCGTCGGTGTCGTACGAGGTGCGGGTCTCGGCCAGCCAGTCGTCGGTCACCTGCGTGGTGACCGGTGGCGGCGCCGGAACTCATCGCGCCCGGGTTGCTCAGGGCCTCAGCACCCACCACCCCGGATGCCGCCCTGTGTCCGTGGCTTGCTGGCCCTGGATGGTGGCGACCGACATGGCAGCTACGGGAGCGGTGGGTGGGTGGTCGTCGCAGGCTCCCCGGCTTGCGGGCCCGCCGTGTCCCTGGGCCTGTGGAAAGCGACTCGGAATCGTAACCTGTTCGTTACCCAGGACCCTGTGGAACAAGGGGTTCTGGGCCTCTCAGTGTCGGTGGCCGGTGCTTGAGTAGCACCATGACAGCGATGGCCACACCCCGGCACCGGGTCTCGGTCACGGTTGCGCAGATGCGTGACCTGGCCGGCTCGGTGACCGATGCGTCGGTGTGGTCCATGGACGCCGCCGAGACCACCGCGACCCTGATCGCGCTGACCCGGCTGAAGGCGCAGGTCGCCGAGCTCGAGGCTCGGGTGGCCGAGCACGCCGACGACGAACAGGTGGACGCGTGGGCGCACCGGACCCGGCAGACCCGCCCGGCGGTGCTGGGCCAGGTGAAGCTCGGCCAGGCCCTGGTCACCCGGGGCCATGTCCGGGACGCGCTTGCGGCCGGTGACCTGGTGGTCGAGCAGGCCCGGGTGATCGTCGCCGCGCTGGACCAGTTGCCCGGGGACCTCGACACCGCCCTGGTGGACCGGGCGGAGCGGCACCTGGTCGCCGCCGGGCGCGAGCACACCGCCCCGACACTGCGGGTCCTGGGCAAGCGGCTGATGGACGTGGTCGCCCCCGACCTGGCCGATGAGTACGAAGCGAAGCAGCTCGCCCGCGAAGAGGCCGACGCGCTACTGGCCACCAGGCTGGAGATGTGGGACGACGGGCACGGCAAGTGCCACGGCCGGTTCACGGTGCCGTCCTTCCACGGTGCCGCGCTGAAGAAGATGCTGCTCGCGATCGCCGCCCCCAAACGGCAGGAACGGCCAGAACCCGGGGTTCCGCTGCGCCCCGGACCCGAACGCCGGGGTCGGGCGTTCTGCGAGCTCCTCGAGCGCTACCCCGCCCACCGGCTCCCCCAGACCGGGGGCGTCTCGGCCACCATCGTGGTCACCATGACCCTCGACAGCCTGCTCGGGAAGCTCGGGCAGGCCGCGCTGCTGGACACCGGGGAGAAGATCACCGCCTCGCAGGCCCGCCGGCTGGCCTGCGAGGCGGGGATCATCCCCGCCGTGCTCGGCGGACCCTCTGAGGTCCTCGACCTCGGCCGCACCCGCCGGTTCCACACCAAGGCCCAGCGGACCGCGATCGCGATCCGGGACCAGCACTGCACCGAGCCGGGCTGCGATTGGCCCCCGGCGATGTGTCACGTCCATCACGGCATCCCGTGGAGCCGCGGCGGACCCACCGACGTCGAGCACGGCCGGCTCCTCTGCCCGAAACACCACACCAGGTTCCACCGACGAACCTAGGCCGACCGGCCCGACCAAGCTCCGCCACAGACCGCCGACGGGCGCGGTCCTGGCTGCGACCCGTCACCGCGCACCGCGCGGATTGCGGCCGATCCGGTCGACCTCACGAAAGCGCGGACGCGGCCCGAGACAGCCTGCGGATGAAGGCCATCTGTCCGGTTACGATCGCGCGATGAACGACGATCTGTACGACAGTGGCCTTTCCTCTCGGGGCCTTTGGGGCACCTCGTGGGTGCTGGGTCTTGTGGCTGTTGGATCGCTGATGCGGCTGGTGACTGGTCCCGTATGCCGCTGACACCGGCACGGCAGTGTCCGAAGCCTTCGTCTGGGTCCTCCTCGGCACCGTCGCTGCCGCCTTCTCGGCTGCTTGCGCTGTCCTCGTCGGGGTGAAGAACGCCGAGTACCGAATCGCCTACCAACTTCAGCAGCCTGCCCGGGACTGACTGCGCGGTGCCGGTGACGTGCTCAGCGGTCGGGTCGACTGACAGCACGTTCCCGGTTGGGAACCGAGGTGTCGCTGATGAGCACTCAGGGCCTCAGCACCCACCGCCCCCGGACGCCGCCCTTCGCCACGAGGCGCTGCGCCTCGGCCGCCTCGGCCAGCGGCAGCTCGCCCGCGACGCGCGTGACCAGCTTCCCCGCGACGGCGTCGGCGAGCAGGCCCGTCGTCCGGGCGCCGTCGGGCACCACGCCGACCACGCGGATCTCCACCCCACGCTCGGATGCGGGCGGGGCCGACGGCTGCACCCCGACGAAGACGCCGCCGTCCCGCACCAGGGCAACGCCGGCGTCCTGCATCACGGCCCCGTCCGCCACCGCGTCCCAGCCCGGCTCGGCAGCAGCGGTGAAGTCGGCGCCGAGGCCGCGCATGAACTCCGCGTCCGCGGCGCGGGCCAGGCCGGTGACCCGCCAGCCGCGCTCGAGTGCCATCGGTACGACGTACCCGCCGACGGCACCGGCGGCGCCGGTGACCAGCAGTGAGCGCCCGCCCCCGTCCCCGAGGAGGTCGACCAGCTGCGCCGCGGTGAGGGCGTTGAGGGGGAGCGTCGCGGCGGCGACCAGGTCCAGGTCGGCCGGGACCAGGCCGACGTCGGACGCGGAGAGCACGAGCTGCTCGGCGTACGTGCCGAAGTCCCGGTCGAAACCGCCGACCAGGCCGGCGACGCGGGTGCCGACCGGGAGGTCGACGCCCTCGCCCGCCGCCTCGACGGTGCCGGAGAAGTCCCAGCCCAGGCCGGTGCGGTCGGGCTGGTCGATCAGCCCGATCCCGTGGAAGTAGCCGTCGGCGACCGCGAGGTCGACGGGGTTGACCGGGGCCGCGGCGACCCGGACCCGGATCTCACCGGGTGCGGGGTCGCGGACCGGGAGGTCGACGAGCTCGATGGCGTCGGGGCCGCCGGGCGTGCGGACGACGGCGGCGCGGAAGGTCTGGGTCGTGGTCATGGAGCGCTCCTCTTGTGGACGTGGTGTTACGTAGTCCACGATGGCGGGGTAACTCTCCATTGGTAAGTAGGCACCTGGAAGTGCGTAACTTGCCCCGAGGTGTCCGGGAGGACCCGTGTCGACGATGACCGCCGCCCAGCAGCGCGAGCAGGCGAAGGTCGCCTACGACGCCTTCGTGGCCGGGTGCCCGAGCCGCCAGCTCCTCGACCGGATCTCCGACAAGTGGGTCGCGCTCGTCCTGGCGGCGCTCGCCGACGAGGGCACGATGCGCTTCTCGCAGCTGGGCCGGCGGCTCGCGGGCGTCAGCCAGAAGATGCTGACCCAGACGCTGCGGTCCCTCGAGCGCGACGGCCTGGTCGTCCGCTCCGTGACACCGACGGTCCCGGTCACCGTCGACTACACGCTGACGCCGCTGGGGGAGTCGCTGGACGAGCTGATGCGCGGGCTCAAGGCCTGGGCCGAGGCGCACATGGACGTCGTCCAGGCCGCCCGCGACGAGTACGACGCCCGCTGAGCGGCGCGACGCTCGCAAGCGTCCCGTCAGTCGGGGCGGATGACCATGGAGCGGATGCGGTCGTCGCGGACCTCGAAGACGAAGTCACTGGTGCCGTTGAACCCGTCACCGGTGACCGTGAGCGTCACGACCCAGGCGTCCCCGTCCTGACGGGTGCCCTCCACCCGGAAGTGCGTGTGCTTGCCGATGTTGTCGGTCTCGTCCCAGGACGCGACGCCGTCGTGCCCATGGAACTGGCGACCCCAGTCCTCCAGGTAGCAGTCCTCGGTGAAGCAGTCCACGAACGCCGCATGGTCACCGGCGTTGGTCGCGTCGACCATGCGCTGCACTGCAGGTGGGGCATCCACGTCTCCCATGCTGCCACGGCCCTTGACCGGCTCTGGGACTCTGGTCCCATGGCGACACCCGCGGACGACTGGTTCCGCCAGGCCTTCGGCAAGGCCTGGAAGGACAAGGCCGACGAGGTCGGACGCTTCAACCTGGCGATCTTCGGCAAGACCGGGGTCGGCAAGAGCACGCTGGTGAACGCCATCTTCGGCACCGAGATCGCGCAGACCGGCATCGGCGAGCCGGTGACCCGGCAGGCGCACCTCTACCTCCACCAGTCCGGGACCCTGGGCGTGCTGGACACCCGCGGCCTCGAGGTCGGCAAGGACAACGAGGCGCTGCTCGCGGAGCTGCGCGACTACCTGCACGGGATGCGCCGCAAGCCGCTGTCCGAGCAGCTGCACGTCGCCTGGTACTGCGTGCGGGCCGGCGACCGACGGTTCGAGTCGACCGAGGCGGAGTTCATCCGGGCGCTGGCCGAGCTGGGGATACCGGTGATCCTGGTGCTGACCCAGGTGCCCCGATCCGGGCAGCAGGTGCACCCCGACGCCGAGGCGCTCGCGGCCAGGATCGCTGACCTGCGGATGCCGATCGCCGACGGGCTGATCCACTACACGATGGCCCTGGCGGACGAGTTCACCGGGCAGTCGGCCTACGGACTGCGGGAGCTCCTCGATGCCACCTTTCGAGGTGCGCCTGCGGGCGTTGCCCACGCGATCACGGCGGCTCAACGCATTGACTTCGACCGCAAGCGGGAGCGTGCGGGGGCTGCGATCAAGGTGGCGACGGGAGCCGCCACCACCGCCGGCGCCTCCCCGATCCCCTTCTCCGACGCCGCCATCCTCGTCCCCCTCCAGCTGACGATGATGGCCTCGATCGCGGTCACCTACGGGATCTCCCTCGAGCGCTCGACGGCCGCGTCCCTGGCCGCGACCGCCGCGGCGACGACGGCCGGGCGCTCGCTGGTCGGCAACCTGATCAAGTTCATCCCCGGCGCCGGGACCGCGGTCGCCGGCACCATCAACGCCACCATCGCGGGCACGTTCACCTATGCGATGGGCCACGCCTGGCTGCGCGTCTGCGAGCGGATCGCGCGCGGCGAGCTCCGCGCCGTCGGCGGCGCGCTCGACAGCGACTCCATCCGGCGCGTCTTCATGGACGAGTTCAAGAGCCAGGCGGCGCGCCGGAAGCTGTCGTCGTGAGCACCCGCTGGGAGCAGATCGCGCTCGACACCGTGGGCGAGGGGTACGCCGCGGCGTACGCCGAGCGCTTCCGCCGGCTGGCCGAGGACGGCGCCGACGTGCACGGCGAGGCGACGTTCGCGGCGTCGCTGGTGCCACCGCCGGCGCGGGCCCTGGACGCCGGGTGCGGCACCGGGCGGATCGCCGTACGCCTGCACGAGCTCGGGTACGACGTGGTCGGGGTGGACCTCGACGCCTCGATGGTCGCCGAGGCCCGCGCCGCGGCGCCCGGCCTGGACTGGCGGGTCGCCGACCTCGCGACCTTCGACCTCGGCGCGGTGTTCGACCTGGTCGTCGTCGCGGGCAACACGATCCCGCTGCTGGACGAGGGGACCCTGGCCGCGGCCTGCGACCGCCTCGGCGCGCACACCGCCCGCGGCGGTGTGGTCGTCACGGGATTCGGGCTCGACGCCGCCCACCTCCCGGGTGACTGCCCGGTCAGCCCGCTGCCCGAGGTCGACGCCGCGATGGCCGCGGCCGGTCTCGCGGCCGGCGAGCGCCACGCCACCTGGACCGGTGACCCCTTCGACGACGGCGGGTACGTCGTCGCGACGTACCGGAGGGTGCCGTGAACGTCGTCGTCCTCACGGGAGCCGGCATCTCCGCCGAGAGCGGGGTGCCGACGTTCCGCGACGCGGACGGGCTGTGGGAGGGCCACCGCGTCGAGGACGTCGCGACCCCGGAGGGCTACGACCTGCAGCCCTCGGTCGTGCACCGCTTCTACGACGAGCGCCGGGCATCGCTCAGCCGCGTCGAGCCGAACGCCGCCCACCGGGCGCTCGCCCGGCTCGAGGACCAGCTCGGCGACCGGCTCCTCGTCGTGACGCAGAACATCGACGACCTGCACGAGCGGGGCGGCTCCACCCGGGTGCTGCACATGCACGGGGAGCTCAGGTCTGCGCTCTGCCGGGCCTGCCGAGGCCGGACGCCGTGGGAGCACGACCTCGCCGACTACCCGCCCTGCCCGCGCTGCGGGGTGAGCGAGCTCCGGCCGGACGTGGTGTGGTTCGGCGAGATCCCGTACCAGATGGACCGGATCCAGGACGCGCTCGACGCGGCCGACCTGTTCGTCTCGATCGGCACGTCCGGGGCCGTCTACCCGGCCGCCGGCTTCGTCCAGTTCGCCGCCCGGGCCGGTGCCCGCACCCTGGAGCTCAACCTGCAGCCCAGTGCGGGCACGCACCTGTACGACGACGCCCGGCACGGCCCGGCGTCGTCGCTCGTGCCGGCGTGGGTGGACGACCTGCTGCGATAGCGTGCGCGCCATGGCACGCATCGCACTGGCACTGGCAGGCATCGGCGCGATGGCGGTCCTGACCGCGTGCGGTGGCAACGACTTCGCCGACGGGTCGGCCGACTCGATCGTGAACTCCTCGAAGGACGCCATGGGCGGCCTGAAGGCGGTCAAGGTCGAGGGCGACCTCACCACGAGCGGCCAGGCGATCTCGATCGACCTCCAGGCCAACTCGGACGGCGACTGCACCGGCTCGCTCGGCATCGCGGACGGCACGGCCGACCTTCTCGGCGTGGGTGGCGTCACCTGGATGAAGCCCGACGAGGCGTTCTGGCGGTCCTTCGCCGGTGACACCGCGGACCAGGTGATGGCAGTCGTCGGCGACAAGTGGGTGGTCGTGCCGGACGGCGAGGACTCGATCAAGCAGTTCTGCGACGTCGACGAGCTGCTCGACCAGCTGCTGTCGGACACCGAGGGTGAGAAGGCGACGTTCAGCAAGAACGGCACGGACACCGTGGACGGCGACGACGTCGTCAAGGTCGACCGCGAGGACCCCGAGGACGGCACCTCGACCGGGTACGTCCTCGTCGACGACCCGCACTACCTGGTGAAGATCGAGAAGACCTCGGGCGACGACACCGGCACCGTCACGTTCTCCGCCTTCGACGAGGAGTTCGACGTCTCCGCGCCGTCGGACGACCAGGTCGTCGACCTCAGCAGCCTGGCCGGCTGACTCAGGGGCAGAGCGACCCGAGGATGTCGCGCGCGGCACCCGGGCGGATCGCGCGGTGCCCGGCGCCGGCCCACAGGTGCAGCAGGTCCGGCTCGTCGTTCGCGGCCGCCCAGGCGCGCAGCGGCGCCGTGAGGTGGTGGACGGCGGGGTAGCCGACCGGTGCGCCGTCGTCGTACGTCGTGCTGAAGCGGTTGCGCAGCCCCCGGGCGACGCGGCCGGTGAAGGCCCGCATGGTCACCGTCCCGGGGAAGCGATCGGGGTCGGCGAGCGCGGCCCGGTGGACCGGACGGGTGCCGGCCTCGTCGGCGAGCAGCAGCATGGTGCCGACGGCCACGGCCTCGGCGCCGGCCTCGAGCAGCGCTGCCACCTGATCCGCCCCGGCGACGCCGCCGGCGGCGACGACCGGCAGCCCGGTCGCCGCGCGCACCCCGGGGACGAGGTCCAGCAGCGGGACGTCGTTCGGCGTCCGGTGCTGGTCGAAGGTGCCGCGATGCCCGCCCGCGTCCTGCGACTGGACGACGAGCCCGTCCACCCCGAGCGCCGCGGACTCCCGCGCCTCGTCGACGTCGGTGACCGTGGCGAGCAGCCGCGACCCGGCCCGGCGCAGCCGGTCTGCCGTCGTGGCGTCGGGGAGGCCGAACGTGAAGCTGACCCAGGGGACCGGCCGCTCGACGAGCAGGTCGACCTTCGCCGGCCAGTCGTCGTCGTCGGACCAGCGCGGCTCGGGCACGGCGATCCCGGCCCGCTCGTACTCCGGTGCGATCCGGTCCCGGTACGCCGCGACCGCCGCCCGGTCGAACGGCGCGTCGTCCGGCACGAACAGGTTCACGCCGACGTCGTCGGTGTGCTCGCGCACCGCCGCGAGGTCACCGGCCAGCTGCTCGGCCGATCGGTAGCCGGCGGGCAGGAAGCCGTACGACCCGGCCGCGGTCGCGGCCGCCACCAGCTGTGGCGTCGACGGCCCGCCGGCCATCGGCGCGGCCAGGACCGGCAGTCCGCCCAGTCCGAGACCGGTCACCCGAGCACCGCGCCCGCGTGGGCCGGCAGCACCAGCCGGCCGTCGGCGAGGGTCGCGCCCCCCGGCGTCGCGAAGAGCAGCTCGCCGCTCTCCACGGGCAGGCCGGCCTCGGCGTCACCGAAGTTCACGACGACCAGCATGCCGCCCCGGCGCATCGTGAAGAGCCGGGACTCCTCGTCGGCGGTGCACGCGACCGATCCGAAGGACGGGTCCGTCAGGTCCGGGTGCTCACGGCGCAGCCGGGCCAGGTCGCGGTAGACCTCGAGCAGCACCGCGTGCCGTCCGGTCGTGGCCTCGGCCCAGTCGAGCTTCGAGCGCGTGAACGTCTCGGGGTCCTGGGGGTCCGGCACCACGGCCGGGTCCCAGCCCATCTTCTCGAACTCCCTGATCCGGCCCTCGGCCGTCGCGCGACCGAGGTCGGGCTCGGGGTGGGAGGTGAAGAACTGGAACGGCGTGGATGCGGCCCACTCCTCGCCCATGAAGAGCATCGGCGTGAACGGGCCGCACAGCGTCAGCAGGGCCGCGCACGCCAACTGGTCGTCGTCGAGCACCTCGGTGATCCGGTCGCCGCGGGCGCGGTTGCCGACCTGGTCGTGGTTCTGGTTGCACACGACCAGCCGCCACGTCGGCATCGCGCGCACGTCCACCGGGAAGCCGTGCGGACGCCCCCGGAACGACGACCAAGTGCCGTCGTGGAAGAAGCCGCGCTCGCACACCTTCGCCAGCGCGGACAGCGGCTCGAAGTCCGCGTAGTAGCCGGTCGTCTCGCGGGTCAGGGCGACGTGCACCGCGTGGTGGAAGTCGTCGCTCCACTGGGCGTCCAGCCCGTAGCCGCCCGCCTCGCGCGGCCGCACCAGGCGGGTGTCGTTCAGGTCGGACTCGGCGATGAGGGTCAGCGGCCGGCGCTGGTGCGCCGACAGTGCCGCCACCTCGATGGCCATCTCCTCGAGCAGGTGCTGGTGCGCCGCGTCGTTGAGGGCGTGCACGGCGTCGAGCCGCAGCCCGTCGACGTGGTAGTCGTCCAGCCACATCCGGACGTTGTCGAGGATGTAGCGGCGCACCTCGTCGGAGCCTGGCCCGTCGAGGTTGAGGAAGTCGCCCCACGTGTTCACGCCCTGCTTGAGGTAGGGCCCGAACTCCGGCAGGTAGTTCCCGGACGGGCCGAGGTGGTTGTAGACGACGTCCTGGATCACGCCGAGGCCGGCCGCGTGGCAGCCGTCGACGAAGCGCTGGTAGGCCTCCGGGCCGCCGTAGCCCTCGTGCACCGCGAACCAGCCGACGCCGTCGTACCCCCAGTTGTGGGTGCCGTTGAAGGCGTTCACCGGCATCACCTCGACCAGGTCGACGCCGATCTCGCGGAGGTGCCCGAGCTTCTCGAGGGCGGCGTCGAAGGTGCCCGCGGGCGTGAACGTGCCGATGTGCAGCTCGTAGATGACCGAGCCGGCCAGCTGGCGGCCGGTCCAGGCCCCGTCGTTCCAGGTGTAGCGGGACGGGTCGTGGGTTCGCGAGCGCTGGTGGACGCCCGCCGGCTGATGCCGCGACCGCGGGTCGGGTCGGGGCGTGTCCGCGTCGTCGATCAGGTAGCCGTAGTCGACCTCCTCTCCGGCCCGGTCGGGAACGGGCTGCGCCGGTGTCCACCAGCCGTCGACTCTTCGGGTCATCTCGACGGTGGCATCCCCCACCGACAGCCGCAGCCGTCGTGCACCGGGCGCCCAGACGTCGAACGGTCCGCGGGTCGTCATGCGTCCTCCCTCACCAGCAGCGCGACCGGGTGGGTGTCGAGCAGGTCGGCGAGCCGGCCGTCGGTGGCCGACCCGGTCAGCACGTCGTGCCACCGCCCGGGGGGCAGCTCGAGCACGGTGTCGCCCCAGCCGCCGCGCGCGGCGAGGCCGGCCGGCAGCCGGGTGGCGACGGCGATCGCGCCGCCGCGGTCGAACGCGAGCACGTGGTCGGCGGCCGGTCCGGAGGCAGCCACCGGCGCGTACGTCGTGAACAGGTCGGCCCGGTCGCGCCGCAGCCGCAGGGCGGTGCTGGTGACGTGCAGCTTCTCGACCGCGTCGTCGCCGTCCTCGCCGGCGAGCACCGCGGCCCGGTGGTCGAAGTCGACGGGGCGGCGGTTGTCCGGGTCCACCAGCGACGTCTCCCAGAGCTCGCTGCCCTGGTAGACGTCCGGCACGCCGGGCATCGTGATCGCGAGCAGCTTCAGGGCCAGCGAGTTCGACCGGCCCGGTGCGTCGACGCGGGCCGCGAGCTCGCCCAGCACCCGCTGCACGTCCGGGGACTCGAAGACCGCGTCCACGGCGGCGTGCACCGCGGCCTCGTACTCCTCGTCCGGCTCGGTCCACATGGTGCGGTCGCCGGCCTCGCGCATCGCCTTCTCGGCGTACCCGTGCAGCCGGTCGCGCAGGTCGGGGAGGTGGTCGGGGGTCCACGCGCCCAGCACGGCCTGCCAGAGCAGCGAGCCGAAGCCCGGGTCGGGGACCGGCGCGAGCCGGAGCAGCTCGGCCAACGCGGTCTCCCACGCGTCCGGGATCTCCGCGAGCACGGTGATCCGGGCGCGCACGTCCTCGCCGCGCTTGGTGTCGTGGGTCGACAGCGCGGTCATCGCGTGCGGCCAGTCGCGCTGACGCCCGGCCATGGCGTCGTGGAAGTCCGCGACCGACACCGAGAAGACCGACGGGTCCGCACCCACCTCGTTCAGAGACGTCAGCCGGGACCAGCGGTAGAAGGAGCAGTCCTCGACGCCCTTGGCCATCACCATGCCGCTGGTCTGCTGGAACCGCCGGGCGGGCTGCGAGTAGGCGTCGGACAGCACCGGCAGCAGGGCGTCGTAGGTCGCGGCCAGGTCGGGCCGGTGCTTCCGGGCGAGGTCGAAGGCCTCGTCGAGGTGCTCGCGGCCACCGGGCAGGTAGGAGCGGTAGACCGGGAAGCAGGCGAGCAGCTCGGCGACCGCGTCCTCGACGTCGGCGAACGGGAGCGGGACGATCCGCAGCACCTCGCGGGTGATCCGGCGGACCTCGGAGTGCAGGATGCCGTCGGCGACGGCGCGCTTGTTGTCGTGGACCATCGCCGTCCAGTCGACCGGCGCTCCGCGGAGCCGGGCCTCCAGGGCATCCAGCGGGGCCTCGCCCGCCGGGTCCGTGAGCACCCGGTCGAGCAGGACGAGAGCGTCGTACCCCGTCGTGCCCTGCGTGGCCCAGCCGGCCGGGAGCGCCTCGCCGGGCTCGAGGATCTTCTCGACGAGCACGTAGGCGCCGCCGGTCATCGCGGCGAGGTCGTCGAGGTAGCGCTTGGGGTCGCGCAGGCCGTCGGGGTGGTCCACCCGGAGGCCGTCGACGAGCCCCTCGTCGAGCCAGCGCCGGATCTCGACGTGGGTGTCGGCGAACACCTCCGGGTCCTCGACGCGCACCGCGGCGAGCGTGTTGACCGCGAAGAACCGCCGGTAGTTGAGGTTGTCGTCGGCCTGGCGCCAGCTCACCAGCCGGTAGTGCTGCTCGTCGAGCGTGGTCGTGCCGGGCGCGAGCGGGAAGCGGTGGTCGTGGTAGCGCACCTCGCCGTCCTCGCTCCGGATCGCGCCCTCGTCGCCGTCGCCGACCACCGGGACCAGGAGCTTCCCGTCGCCCGCGGCCCAGTCGACGTCGAACGCGGTCGCGTGCTCGGACTCGCGGCCCAGCGCGAGCAGGTCCCACCACCACGGGTTCTCGGCCGGCGTGGCGACGCCGACGTGGTTCGGGACGATGTCGACGAGCACTCCCATGCCGAGGCGCCGCGCCTCGGCGGACAGCGCGGCGAGACCCGCGGCGCCGCCGCGCTGCGGGTCGACGCGGTCGAAGGCGACGACGTCGTACCCGTGCTGGCTGCCGGGCTCCGACGACAGGAGCGGGGACAGGTAGACCCAGTCCACCCCGAGATCGTGGAGGTACAGCAGCCGCCGGGCGGCCTCGAACAGGTCGAACTCCGGCGTGATCTGGAGCCGGTACGTCGAGACGGGGACTCGCACCGCGATCAGGCCTTGCGCGCCTGGGAGGCGGCGACCGACGCCGCGACGGAGAGGTCCGGCTCGTCCTCGGCCTCGATGTGCTCCCGCAGCACGACCATGCTGCGGGACGGGATCGTGAACGTCTCCCCCGCCGCGAACGTGCCGTCCTCGTCGGCCGAGCCGCCGGTGTCGATGACGACGTCCCACGCGTCGGCGTACTCATCCGGCGGCAGCGTCACCTGCGCCTCGCCGTCGGCGTTGAAGTACAGGAGGAAGTGGTCGTCGACGATCTTCTGCCCGCGCTCGTCGAGGCCGGCGATCCCGTGCCCGTTGAGGTACATCCCGAGCGCCTTCGCCCCGTCGGCCCAGTCCTCGTCGTCCATCGGCCGGCCGTCGAGGTGCAGCCAGACGATGTCGTTGAGCCGGTCACCGTCGCCGCCGTCCGGCACGCGCACCGTGCCGCCCGTGAAGAACCGCTTGCGACGGAACGTGGGGTGGTCGCGCCGCAGCCGGGAGACCGCGGCGGTGAACTCGACGAGCGGCCCGTCGGCCTCGTCCCAGTGCACCCACGACAGCTCGTTGTCCTGCGCGTACGTGTTGTTGTTGCCCTGCTGGGTGCGGCCGAGCTCGTCGCCGTGCAGCAGCATCGGCACGCCCTGGCTGAGCAGCAGCGTCGCGATGAAGTTCCGCTGGGCCCGGGCGCGGGCGGCGAGGATGTCCGGGTCGTCCGTCGGGCCCTCGACGCCGTGGTTCCAGGAGCGGTTGTGGCTCTCGCCGTCGTTGTTGTCCTCGCCGTTCGCCTCGTTGTGCTTCTCGTCGTACGACACCAGGTCGCGCATCGTGAAGCCGTCGTGCGCGGTGACGAAGTTGATGCTCGCGAACGGGCGCCGTCCGGAGTGCTCGTAGAGGTCCGACGAGCCCGACAGGCGGGACGCGAACTCACCGAGCGACGGCTCGCCCCGCCAGAAGTCGCGGACGGTGTCGCGGTACTTGCCGTTCCACTCCGTCCACTGCGGCGGGAAGCCGCCGACCTGGTAGCCGCCCGGGCCGATGTCCCACGGCTCCGCGATCAGCTTCACCTGGCTGACCACCGGGTCCTGCTGCACGAGCTCGAAGAACGTCGAGAGCCGGTCGACGTCGTAGAACTCGCGGGCCAGCGTGGACGCGAGGTCGAAGCGGAACCCGTCGACGTGCATCTCGGTGACCCAGTAACGCAGCGAGTCCATCAGCAGCTGGAGCGAGTGCGGGTGCCGGACGTTCAGGCTGTTGCCGGTGCCGGTGTAGTCCATGTAGTAGCGCGGGTCGTCCTCGACGAGGCGGTAGTACGCCGCGTTGTCGATGCCCTTGAAGCTCAACGTCGGGCCGAGGTGGTTGCCCTCGGCCGTGTGGTTGTAGACCACGTCGAGGATGACCTCGATGCCGGCGGCGTGCATGGCCTTGACCAGCGACTTGAACTCCTGCACCTGCTGCCCGAGCGCGGCCTGCCCGTCCCGCGCGGCCGAGGAGTAGTCGGCGTGCGGTGCGAAGAACCCGAGCGTGTTGTAGCCCCAGTAGTTGCGCAGCCCCTGGTCCATCAGCGTGCTGTCCTGCACGAACTGGTGCACCGGCATCAGCTCGATCGCGGTCACACCGAGCTTCATGAGGTGCTCGATGACGGCCGGGTGCGCGAGGCCGGCGTACGTCCCTCGCAGCTCCTCCGGTACGTCGGGGTGCAGCTGGGTCAGCCCCTTCACGTGCGCCTCGTAGACGACGGTCTCGTTGTAGGGGTAGTCGAGGCGCCGGTCGCCCTCCCAGTCGAAGAACGGGTTGATGACCACGCCGTGCGTCATGTGCGGCGCCGAGTCGTCGTCGTTGCGCGAGTGCTCGTCGCCGAAGTTGTAGGAGAACAGCGCCTGGTCCCAGTCGATCTCGCCCGCGGTCGCCTTGGCGTACGGGTCGAGCAGCAGCTTGCTCGGGTTGCAGCGCAGCCCCTGCTCGGGGTCCCACGGTCCGTGCACCCGGTACCCGTAGCGCTGCCCCGGCTGCACCGTCGGCAGGTAGCAGTGCCACACGTACGCGTCGACCTCGGTGAGCTCCACCCGGGTCTCGGCGCCCTCGGCGTCGAAGAGGCACAGCTCCACCCGCTCCGCGACCTCGCTGAACAGCGCGAAGTTCGTGCCGCTCCCGTCGAATGTCGCTCCCAGCGGGTACGCGCGCCCCGGCCAGACCTCCACCACGTTCTCCACCCTGCCAGTCCGCTCGATTGGATCGATCAAAGCACGGTGTACCCCCCACCGGCACCCGCCGAACCTCCGGGGGAACAAATCACACCCGGCGGTAGGTTGCCGCGGGACATGGCCGTCAACGAGATCTCCCGCGCCAGCGTCGGACTGCGCAGCGAGCGCGGGCCGGTGCTGCTCGCGGTCATGCTCAGCATCGGGCTGGTCGCGATCGACTCGACGATCCTCGCGACGGCGGTGCCGGCGGTCGTCGCCGACCTCGGCGGCTTCAGCCAGTTCCCGTGGCTGTTCTCGATCTACCTGCTGGCCCAGGCGGTCACGGTCCCCGTGTACGCCAAGCTCGCGGACCTGGTCGGCCGCAAGCCGGTGATGCTCGTCGGCATCGGGCTGTTCCTGCTCGGCTCGCTGCTGTGCGGCCTCGCCTGGAGCATGGGCGCGCTGATCGCGTTCCGGGCCGTCCAGGGCATCGGCGCGGGCGCGGTCCAGCCGATGAGCATGACGATCGTCGGCGACATCTACACGCTCGAGGAGCGCGCCAAGGTCCAGGGGTACGTCGCGAGCGTGTGGGCGCTGTCGGCGGTGGTCGGCCCGACGCTCGGTGGCGTCTTCACCGACTACCTCTCGTGGCGATGGATCTTCTTCGTCAACCTGCCGCTCGGCATCGCCGCGTTCGTGGCCCTCTGGCGCCGGTTCGAGGAGCGCGTGGAGCGGCAGCGGCACACCATCGACTACGCCGGCTCGCTGCTGCTGACCGGCGGCGGGATCCTGCTGCTGCTGGCACTGCTCGAGGGCGGCGTGCGCTGGTCCTGGGACTCGGCCACCAGCGTCTCGCTGTTCGCGGTGGCCGCCGTGCTGCTGGTCGGCTTCGTGCTCGCCGAGCGCCGCGCGCCGGAGCCGGTGCTGCCGATCTGGGTGTTCCGCAAGCGCGTCCTGCTGTCGGCGATGCTCGCCTCGCTCGTCGTCGGCGTGCTGATGATGGGGCTGTCGTCGTACATCCCGCTGTACGCGCAGAGCGTGCTCGGCCACGACGCCCTGGTGTCCGGCCTCGCGCTGGCCGCGATGACGCTCGGCTGGCCGATCGCGGCGTCCAACTCGGGGCGGCTCTACCTGACGATCGGGTTCCGGGCCACGATGCTGATCGGCAGCGTCATCGGCTTCGCGGGCGCCGCACTGCTGCTGCTCATCGACACGGACAGCTCGATCTGGCTGCTGGCCGCGCCGTGCTTCGTGATGGGCCTGGGCTTCGGCCTGGTCGCCAGCCCGTCGGTCATCGCGGCGCAGTCGTCGGTGACCTGGCAGCACCGCGGCGTCGCGACCGGCAGCACCATGTTCGCGCGCTCGGTCGGCAGCGCCGTCGGCGTCGCGGTGTTCGGGGCGATCGCCAACGGCGTCGTCGCCTCGAGGCTGGGCCGCGGCGTACCCGACCTCGAGCACCTGACCCCGGACGTCCTCAACCCGGCCATTCACGCGGTGTTCGTGGCGTCGGCGGTCTTCGCCCTCGCGCTGCTGCCGGTCGGCCTGCTCATGACCCGGAGGATCAGCGAGCCGACGGCACCGCCAGGATCGAGCTGAGCACGCCGGGGTAGGCCGCCTCGACGTCGGCGAGACGCAGCCGCTGGTGGGTCTTCCCGGCGATCAGGTCGACCCCGATCACCCCGGCCTCGCGCAGGATCTTGAAGTGGTGGCTGGCGGTGGACTTGCCGATGCCGTCGTAGAGCTGCCCGCACGCCACCGGCGCGCCGTCCGGATCGAGCCGCCGGAGCATCTCGAGCCGCACCGGGTCGGAGATCGCGGCGAGGACGTCCTGCAGGGGCGCCACGGGCGGCCGCTCCTGGTTGTCGCTCACATGACCCTCCTCACATCGGTTTGATATCCATCGAACCGGAGTCTACGGTGATGCCTGTTCGATCTACGTCGAACTTACCACGAGGAGGAAGCCGATGAGCACCATCACCGTCGCCCGGGCCGCCGAGGCCCACCGGGCCGAGCAGCGGTGGGCCTACCCCCTGCTCATCGCGCTCCTGGCCGCGTCGCTCGGGGTGTCCGGGGCTCCGGCTCCGCTCTACGGGCTCTACCAGCAGCGCTGGGGCCTGGCCCCGATCACGACCACCGTGGTCTTCGCGGCGTACGCCGTGGCGGCGCTCGGGGCCGTGCTCGTCGCCGGCCAGGCCTCGGACAAGTACGGCCGCAAGCCGCTGCTGCTCGGCGCGGCGGTGGTGATGGTCGCCGGGCTCGTGGTGTTCATGACGGCGAACGGCGTCGCCGCCCTGCTCGCCGCGCGGGTGCTGCACGGCGCGGCCGTCGGGACCGCGGTCGTCGTCGGGAGCGCCGCGCTGCTCGACCTCCGCCCAGAGCGGGGCGCGCGGACCGGCCACCTGACCGGGATCATGTTCAACGTCGGCATCGGTGCGACCGTCCTCGGCGCCTCCCTGCTCGCGCAGTTCGGTCCGCACCCCTACGTCACGCCGTTCGCGGCCGTCGCCGTCGTCGTCCTCGCGCTGCTGGTCGGCCTGCTCGGGATGGCCGAGCCGCACGCCGGTCGCACCGGCCGCGCCTCCGGTCCGCTCCGCGTCGCGCGGCCGAGCGTGCCGGCGTCGATCGCGGGCGACTTTCGCTTCTCGGTCATCGGCGTGATGGCCGCCTGGTCGGTCCTCGGCGTCTACCTGTCCCTCTTCCCCGCCTTCGCCGGGCAGTCGACCGGCATCCACAGCGTCGTGTTCGGCGGTGCCGTGGTCGCGGCCATGGCCGGCGCGGCCGCAGTCAGCCAGGCGTTCGGCGGCCGGCTGGCCGCCCGCCGGGCCGCGATCGCCGGTGACTTCGGGACCGCGGTGGCGCTCGGCCTGAGCGTCGTCGCCCTGGACAGCCACCACGCGCTGCTGATCACCCTGGCCGCCGTCCTGATGGGCCTGTCGTTCGGGCTCGCGTTCGGCGGCTCCCTGCGGCACCTGGGCAGCGTCGTGCCGGCGGCTCACCGCGGCCAGGTGATGTCGGCCTTCTACGTGCTGGCGTACGCCGCGATGGCGGTCCCGACGATCCTCGCCGGGTGGGCGGCCACGACCTGGGGCTTGGCCGCGGTCTTCCCGTGGTTCTCGGTGGCGGTGGCGCTCAGCTGCGTGCTCGCCGGCGTGCTCGGGCTGCGCTCGAGCCGGGCGTGAGCGGAGCCTGTCCTTGGTTGCGAGGGCGCCCGGTCGGCGTTTGGATCGACCCATGACTGCCAGCGGGCTCAGTGACGCCGTCCCCCTGGGGCCGCACGACGGCGAGCCGCACCAGGCGGGCCTGAACAACCGGCTGAACTGGCTGCGCGCCGCCGTGCTCGGCGCGAACGACGGCATCGTCTCCACGGCCGGCATCGTCATCGGTGCGGTCGGCGCCACCAGCGACCGCTCCGCGATCATGATCGCCGGCGTGGCCGGGCTCGCGGCCGGTGCGATGAGCATGGGCGCGGGGGAGTACGTCTCGGTGAGCACCCAGCGCGACTCCGAGCTCGCCCTGCTGGCCAAGGAGCGCCGAGAGCTGCGCGAGGAGCCCGAGGAGGAGCTCGCCGAGCTCGCGGGCATCTACGTCGGGAAGGGTCTCGACGAGGAGCTCGCGCTCGAGGTGGCGAAGGCGCTCACCGCCAAGGACGCGCTCGGGGCGCACGCCGAGGCGGAGCTCGGCATCGACCCCGACGACATCTCCAGCCCGGTGCACGCGGCCTGGGCGTCGATGCTGTCGTTCACGATCGGCGCGCTGCTGCCGCTGCTGACGATGACGCTCGCGTCGGACGCGATCCGGATCTGGCTGACGGTCGCCGCCGTCGCCGCCGCCCTCGCGGTCACCGGGTTCGTCAGCGCCCGGCTCGGCTATGCGCGACCCGGCCGTGCGGTGCTCCGCAACATCGTGGGCGGGCTCTTCGCGATGGCCGTCACGTATGCGATCGGGTCCGCCCTGGGGACCCAGATCGGGTGAGGCTCTTCGTCGCCCTGGTTCCGCCGGACGAGGCGGTCCAGCACCTCGACGACTTCCTCGACGTACGACGCGGAGCCGCGGCGTACCGCTGGGCGAGCAGCGAGCAGTTCCACGTGACGCTGGCGTTCCTGGCCGACGTCGAGGAGCGTCGGCTCGACGACCTGGGCGAGCGGCTGGACCGGGCGGCCGCGAAGCGGTCGGCCTTCGAGACCGCGATCGCCGGCGGCGGTGCGTTCCCGAACCCCGGCCGGGCCCGGGTCCTGTGGGCCGGGCTCGACCTCGACCAGCGAGGCCGCACCGAGATGGACCGGCTGGCGACGGGCTGCCGGGCCGCCGCCGGCCGCGCGGGCATCGCGGTCGACGGCCAGCGGTTCCGGCCGCACGTCACCGTCGCGCGGCTCGGCCGGCCGGCGGAGGTGTCGAGCTGGGTCCGCCTGCTGGACGGTTACGCCGGTCCGAGGTGGCTCGCCGACCGCGTCACGCTGGTCGTCTCCCACCTGGGAGAGGGACCGCGCGGACGACCCCGCTATGTCAATGTTGAGGAGTTCACACTCGCAAGGCCCCCCGAAGTGCCCTAGGTTGCCACGGGTGAAGATCGCTGTGGCCAGGGAGACCCGCGAGGGTGAGGCGCGGGTGGCGATGGTCCCCGAGCTGGTCGGCAAGCTGACCGGGCTGGGGTACGACGTCGTCGTCGAGCCGGGTGCGGGCAAGCATGCGCTGATCGCCGACGAGGACTTCGTGGCGGCGGGCGCGACGGTCGACGCCGGCGCCGTCGAGCAGGCGGACGTGCTGGTGGCGGTGCAGCCGCCGGGCACCGACGTCGTGCGGCGGCTGCGTGCGGGCGCCGCGACGGTGTCCTTCCTGCCGACCGGGCAGGAGCCCGAGGTGGTGACCGCACTGCGGGACGCGCGGGTGACGTCGTTCGCGATGGAGCTGGTGCCGCGGATCAGCCGGGCGCAGTCCATGGACGCGCTGTCCTCGCAGGCGCTGGTGTCGGGCTACCGGTGCGCGATCGTGGCGGCCGGGATGCTCCGCCGGTTCTTCCCCCTCAACATGACGGCCGCTGGCACGGTGCCGCCGGCCGAGGTGGTGGTCCTGGGTGCGGGCGTCGCCGGGCTGCAGGCGATCGCCACCGCCAAGCGGCTGGGCGCGGTCGTGAAGGCGTACGACGTGCGCGCGGCCGCCGCCGAGGAGATCCGCTCGATGGGCGCGCAGGCGATCGACCTCGAGCTGGACACCCTGGAGGGCGCGGGCGGGTACGCCCGCGAGATGACCGAGGAGCGCGCGGCCCTGCAGATGGAGCGGCTGGCGCCGTACGTCGCCGCCGCCGACGCGCTGATCACGACCGCCGCTGTGCCGGGTCGCCAGGCGCCGCTGCTGGTGACCAGCGCGATGGTGGAGCAGATGAAGCCGGGGTCCGTGGTGGTCGACCTCGCGGCCGAGACCGGCGGCAACGTGGAGGGCGCCGTGGCCGGCGAGGTGGTCCGGATCGGCAACGCGCAGGTCTGGGGCGGGCGGAACGTGCCGTCGCAGATGCCCGGCCCGGCCTCGAGGCTGTACGCGCAGAACATCGTGAACATCGTGACGCTGATGAGTGGCGACTCCGAGGAGGGAGGGGCCTTCACCCCCGACTTCGAGGACGAGATCGTCGCCGGGTCCTGCGTGACCCACGACGGCGCCATCCGGCACGAACCCACGCGCACCCAGATCGAGGGCGATGCTCTGGAAGGAGCCAACTGATGGACGAGGCCGTCGTCTGGCTGACGATCTTCATCCTGAGCGTGTTCGTCGGGATCGAGGTGATCTCGAAGGTCTCCTCGACGCTGCACACCCCGCTGATGTCCGGCGCGAACGCCATCCACGGGATCATCCTGCTCGGCGCGGTCCTGGTGACGGGTGCTACCGACAACGACGTCGCGCTCGTCGTGGGCCTGGTCGCGATCGTGCTGGCCGCGGTGAACATGGTCGGCGGCTTCGTGGTCACCGACCGGATGCTGCAGATGTTCGTGCGCAAGAAGCCCAAGCCCGCAGCGGCTCCGACCGACGGCGGGAGCGCCGCCTGATGCCGACCTGGGTGCAGCTCGTCTACCTGGCCTGCGCGGTCTGCTTCATCCTCGCGCTCAAGGGCCTGTCCGGCCCGAGGACGGCGCGAGCCGGCAACCTGGTCGGGGCAGCCGCCGCGGTGGTCGCGGTGATCGTGCCGTTCATCTACCTCGACCTCGACCACGTGCCGCTGATCCTCGCCGCGATCGCGGTCGGCACCGCCGGTGGCGTGGTCGGCGCCCGCCGGGTGCAGATGACCCAGATGCCGCAGATGGTGGCGCTGTTCAACGGTGTCGGCGGTGGCGCCGCCGCGCTGGTCGCCCTGCTGGAGCTGCACGAGATGACGCCGCACGTCGACGACGTCTCGTGGTTCACGCTCGCGGCGACGGCGTTCACGATCGCGGTCGGCTCGATCTCGTTCGCGGGCTCGATCATCACGTTCGCGAAGCTCCAGGAGCTGATGACCTCGCGGCCGGTGATCTTCCCCGGGCTCCGCTACGTCTTCCCGATCGCCGTCGCTGCCGCGGTGGTGCTCGGCGTGCGCGTCGTCATCGACCCGACCATGTGGGTCGGCATCGTCCTGGCGCTGCTGGGGCTGCTGGTCGGCGTGCTCCTGGTGCTGCCGGTCGGCGGCGCGGACGTGCCGATCGTGATCTCCCTGCTGAACGCGTTCACCGGCCTCACGGTCGCCGCGGGCGGCTACGTGCTGTCCAACGTCGTGCTGCTGGTCGCGGGCACGCTCGTCGGCGCGTCCGGCACCTACCTGACCATGCTGATGGCGAAGGCGATGGGTCGCTCGGTCGCCAACATCATGTTCGGCGCCCTCAAGGGCGGCTCGACCCTGGGTGGTGGCGAGGCGTCGGACCGCCCCGTGCGGTCCGCCGGCCCCGAGGACGTCGCGATCCTGCTCGGGTACGCCGACCGCGTGATCATCGTGCCCGGCTACGGCCTCGCGGTCGCCCAGGCCCAGCACACGCTGCGCGAGCTGGTCGACGTCCTGATCGCCCGCGGCACCCAGGTCGACTACGCGATCCACCCCGTCGCCGGCCGGATGCCCGGGCACATGAACGTGCTGCTCGCCGAGGCCCAGGTGCCCTACGAGCAGCTCATCGAGATGGACGAGATCAACGGCGAGTTCAAGCACACCGACGTCGTCCTGGTCGTCGGCGCCAACGACGTGGTGAACCCGGCGGCGAAGACCACGCCGGGCGCGCCGATCTACGGCATGCCGATCCTCAACGCGGACGAGGCGCAGCAGATCGTGTTCATGAAGCGGTCCATGCGCCCCGGCTTCGCCGGCATCGAGAACGAGCTGCTCTTCGACCCCAAGACCACGCTGCTCTTCGGCGACGCCAAGGACTCGCTCGGCAAGCTGCTCAACGCCGTCAAGGCGCTCTGAGTCACACGCACCGCACGGGACGTCTCGCGTCGTCACTCGTTGGACGGGCATGACTGACGACGACGAGCGCTTCGGTCGCCCGGACGGGCACCGGTACGACGCGCCCGAGCCCGACGAGACCCGGGTCGGCAAGGAGTGGGCCTACGCCGTGCTCGGCGTCCTCGTGCTGGTGCTGCTGGTCCTCATCGCCACCGGCAAGGTGCAGATGATCCCGGGCTGAGCTGGGCGTCGGGATACCCGGTGAACCGGGGATCCCTGCGCTTCACGGGCGTTGCAACACCCCATAAGCGTCGGCATACCCGGCGAGCCGGGGATCCCGACGGCCCCCGACGCTCAGACGACGTCCGGTCAGCCGACGACGCCGTACAACCGGTCCCCGGCGTCGCCGAGGCCGGGGACGATGTAGCCCTTGTCGTTGAGCCTCTCGTCCATCGCGGCCGTCACGATCGTGACGGGGACGTCGAGTCCCTCCAGCTCCTTCTCCAGCCGCGCGCAACCCTCCGGCGCGGCGAGCAGGCAGATCGCGGTGATGTGGTCCGCGCCGCGGTCGGTGAGGAACTTGATGGCCGCCGCGAGGGTCCCGCCGGTGGCGAGCATCGGGTCGAGCACGTAGCACTGCCGGCCCCGCAGGTCCTCCGGCAGCCGCTCGGCGTACGTCGAGGCCTGGAGCGTCTCCTCGTTGCGGATCATGCCCAGGAAGCCGACCTCCGCCGTCGGCAGCAGCCGCATCATCCCGTCGAGCATGCCCAGGCCCGCCCGCAGGATCGGGACCACCAGCGGCTTGGGGTTCGCCAGCGAGACACCGGTCGTCGGCGAGACCGGCGTGACGATGTCGTACGCGGCCACCCGGACATCGCGCGTCGCCTCGTACGCCAGCAGCGTGACGAGCTCATCGGCGAGCCGGCGGAACGTCGGGGAGTCCGTCTTCTCGTCGCGCAGGTGGGTGAGCTTGTGGGCCACCAGCGGGTGGTCGACGACGTGGGTGCGCATGGTCGAAACCCTAGTGGGTATGGGCGCACAGGGGCTTGGCCGCGTCGCAGCGGTCTGCCACTCTGGAGGGCACCCGGCGAGCAGGAGCGGAGGAAGACGATGGTCGAGCAGATCGACGCGATCGACTTCGCCGTCGCCGCCTACCGCGAGGAGGGCTCTTGGACCGTGCAGGAGCTCGCCCACGACGTGCTCGAGGACATCGACAAGCTGTCCCACGCGCTGCGCCGGTTCCCGGGCGACGGAGGGGCGGTCGGCATGATCGCGACCGACGACGACTTCTTCGTGATCGTCCGGGTCGCGGGTCCCACCATCCGGGTGCTGCTCTCCGACATCACCGCCGCCGACGAGTGGGAGCTGGCCAGCTCGGCCGTCGAGTTCCTCGGCCTGCCGCAGCCCGAGGACGAGGACGACCAGGTCCCGGCCGGCGACCTGGACCTGCTGGGAGACCTCGGCATGCACGCCATGGACATGGCGGTGCTGCTCGACGACGTCGACCTCTACCCCGACGAGATGCTCTCCGACGTCGCCCGCAAGCTGGGCTTCGGCAAGCTCTTCGACGACACCGTCGGCCTCACCTCGGCGTGAGCGACGGGCGCTGGGACGACCCGATGCGGGTCGCCCTCGACGAGGCGCGGGCTGCGCTCGCCACGGGCGACGTCCCGATCGGCGCCGTCGTGCTGGCGCCGGACGGTACGCCGGTCGCGCGCGGCCGCAACGTCCGCGAGGCCGAGGCCGACCCGACCGGGCACGCCGAGGTGGTCACCCTCCGGGCGGCCGCCCGCGACCACGGCGAGTGGCGCCTCGACGGCTACACCCTCGTCGTCACCCTGGAGCCGTGCACGATGTGCGCCGGCGCCGCCGTGCTCAGCCGGGTCGAGCGGATCGTGTTCGGCGCCTGGGACCCCAAGGCCGGCGCGGTCGGCAGCCTCTGGGACGTCGTCCGCGACCGGCGCCTCAACCACCGGCCCGAGGTGGTCACGGGTGTGCTGGCCGACGAGTCCACCGCCCTCCTGGAGGCGTTCTTCGGGGACCGTCGCTGATCGGTCCGTGGGTCATGATGGAACGCGTGCGCGAGCAGTGGCGTGGCCGGTTCAGCCGAGAGTTGAGACGGCTGCGCGTGGGCTGGCGACCAGCGGTGTTCTGGTCGCTGCGGATCACCACGGCGGCGGTCGCCAGCTACGTCGCCGCCACGATGATCTTCCCGGACACCCAGCCCCTGCTGGCGCCGCTGACCGCGATGCTGGTCGTCCAGGTCACGCCGGTGTCGCTGCTGGCCAGCGGGCTCGACCGGGTCGTGGCAGTGGTGGCCGGTGTCGCCCTGGCGGTCGGCTTCGCTGCCGTCGCGCCACTGGAGTGGTGGAGCCTCGGTGCCCTGATCTTCGTCTCGATCACCGTCGGGCAGGCGCTGCGACTGCGCTCGAACCTCATCGAGGTCGCGATCAGCGGCATGCTCGTGCTCGGAGTTGGCGCGCTCGGCGCCGAGGCCGCCGCGAGCCAGCGCATCGCGGAGACGCTGGTCGGCGCCGCGGTCGGGATCGCGGCGAACCTGCTCTTCCCGCCGCGCATCCCGACCGCGGACGCCGGTCGGGAGATCGAGGGACTGGCCGACGCGGTGAGCGACCTGCTGCGCCGTTCCGCGGATGCGCTCGAGCAGCTGGCGGGCGAGCCGGACGAGGTCGCCCCCGCTGCCGCCGCGTGGCTCGACGACGCACGGGTGATCACGCACCACGACGTACCCCGGGTGGGGGCGGCGCTGCTCCGGGCCGAGCAGGGCCGCCGGCTGAACGTGCGGGCCGTCGCCACCCCTGACCTGGGACCGGGCCTGCGGCACGGCCTGGAGTCGCTCGAGCACACCGCGCTGGCCGTGCGGTCGATGTACCGGACCCTCGCCGACACCACGGCCGGACGTCCGGCCTGGATCGCGGACGACAGCGCGGAGGACCTCCTGCTCGGCCTCGCGCAGACATTCCGGGAGCTGGCCGCCGCGGTCGACGCGTTCGGCGAGCTGGTCCGGCTCGAGGCGGCGCCGCTCGGCCAGGTGCGCACGGCGGACTTCGCGGCGCTCCGGGAGGCGATGGCCGGCCTGCCGGAGGCGCGTGCCCGGCTCGAGGAGCTCGGCACGGTCGCGGCCGATCCGGCGCTGCGGGAGCTGCAGGCCAGCGTGCTGTCGACCGTCAAGAGGGTCGAGCGCGAGCTCGATCTGGCCCAGCGCGTGCGGCGCCAGCTGCAGCTGCAGGGCCCGGTCCGTCCCAGGCCCGCGCCGCTGCGCCCCCGTCCCCCGATCGCTCCGGAGAGCAGCCCGGACGCCGAGACGGTGCGGATGCCGCGGCTCCCGGCCGACGGGGACCGGGACGACCCGGACGCGGGTACGCCGTAGCCGGCCCCGTCGAGGCGACCGCGCTGGGGAAACGTCCTGGTGCAGGGTCGCGCGCACGGCGCCCTGTCGGGCACCCTCGAAGACCTGCGGACCCTGGCCGCCCGCGCCCCTGCACCTGTCGTCCACGAGCCCCACGGAGCTGTTCGATGAAGCGGCAACTTCCGAAGCGTCACGACCTGGCGCCCCTGATGAGGTTCAAGCGTCCGGTCTGGTCGCCGAAGGACCGCCGGCTGGCGGGGGCCCTGACCATCGAGGACCTGCGGCGGATCGCCAAGCGGCGTACGCCGAAGGCCGCGTTCGACTACACCGACGGCGCTGCCGACGGGGAGGTGTCGCTGGCCCGCGCCCGGCAGGCGTTCGGCGACGTCGAGTTCAACCCCGCGATCCTGCGTGACGTCTCGACCGTCGACACCTCGCGGGTAGTGCTCGGGAAGCCGGTGGCGCTGCCGTTCGGCATCGCGCCCACCGGCTTCACCCGGATGATGCAGGCCGAGGGCGAGATCGCAGGCGCGACGGCCGCGGCCGCGGCGGGCATCCCGTTCTCGCTGTCGACGATGGGCACCACGTCGATCGAGGACGTCGCCGCCGCGGCGCCGGACGGCCGCAACTGGTTCCAGCTCTACATGTGGAAGGACCGTGACCGCTCGATGGCGCTGGTCGACCGGGCCGCGAAGGCCGGGTACGACACGCTGCTCGTCACGGTCGACGTGCCGGTCGCGGGCGCCCGCCTGCGCGACGTGCGCAACGGCATGACGATCCCGCCGACCCTGAGCCCGCGCACCGTCGCCGACGCGATCCCGCGCCCCGCCTGGTGGATCAACTTCCTGACGACCGAGCCGCTCGCGTTCGCCTCGCTCGACTCCTGGTCGGGCACGGTCGCCGACCTGCTGGACACGATGTTCGACCCCACGGTGACGTACGACGACCTGGCCTGGATCAAGGAGCAGTGGCCGGGCAAGCTCGTGGTGAAGGGCGTGCAGACCGTCGACGACGCGCGGCGGCTCGCCGACGCCGGCGTCGACGCGGTGCTGCTCTCCAACCACGGCGGCCGCCAGCTCGATCGCGCACCGGTGCCCTTCCACCTGCTGCCGCAGGTGGTGGCCGCGGTCGGGAACGACGTCGAGGTGCACCTGGACACCGGCATCATGTCCGGCCAGGACGTCGTCGCCTCGATCGCGCACGGCGCGCACTTCACGCTGGTCGGCCGGGCGTACCTGTACGGGCTGATGGCCGGCGGCCGCGACGGCGTGGACCGGGCCATCGAGATCCTGCGCGGCCAGGTAGAGCGGACCATGCGGCTGCTCGGCGTGCGCACGCTGGACGAGCTCGAGCCCGGCCACGTGACCCAGCTGGTGCGACTGGAGCCGCGCCGCCTGTAACTCGGCGTTACATGTCGTCGTTGGGCCGGTATGCGCCGGTTCGTGCCAGCCCTCGTCGTCGCCCTCGTCTCCAGCTGCATCGCGCTCTGCGTCGACGCCGCGCCCGTGTCCGCCCACGCGGCGCCTACCGCCGTGCGCAGCGGGTGGCAGCCCCGGCCGGCGACCTACCCGGGCACCGTGACGCAGACCGACCTCGCGATCCCGATGTCGGACGGCGTCGTGCTGCGCGGCGACCTCGAGCTGCCGGCCGACGCGAACGGCAACGCGATCGACCGGCGGTTCCCGGTCATCGTCACGATCACGGCGTACAACAAGGCCTCCGGCAGCTTCAGCGGCGGCCTGACCGGAGGCAGCCCCAGCTACCTGGTGCAGCGCGGCTACGCCCAGCTCACCGTCGACGCCCGCGGCACCGGCAGCTCCGAGGGCCAGTGGGCGGCGTTCAGCAAGCGGGAGGACCAGGACGCCGGCGAGATCGTCGAGTGGGCCCACTCGCGTCAGCGCCCGTGGAGCAACGGCAACATCGGCATGAGCGGCCCGTCGTACATGGGCATCGGCCAGATCTTCGCGGCCGGCGCACGGCCGAAGGGGCTGAAGGCGATCTTCCCGCAGGTCCCGGCCGACGACGTCTACCGCGACGTGGTGGCGTCCGGCGGCCAGGTCGACGTCGGCTTCATCCCGCTCTGGCTCGGCCTGGTCACCGGCACCAGCGTCATCCCGCCCGCGGTCGCCGCCACCGACCCGCAGTCCGGCTTCGGGGCGCTCGTCGACCACCTCACTGCCGCGGCCACGTTCACGCTGCCGCTGGTGCTCGACGCGATGACCGGTGGCGATGCGGCGTACGACGGCGAGTTCTACCGCGACCGCTCGCCGGAGCGCGTCATCGACCGGGTGCAGGTCCCGACGTTCCTGGTCGGCGGCGAGTTCGACATCTTCCAGCGCGGGACCCCGCTGCTGTTCGAGAGCCTGCAGGAGCGCGGAGTCCCGGTGAAGATGATCATCGGGCCGTGGAACCACCTCCAGGGCTCCTCGGGCGAGGGCATCGGCGACGCCGGCTACGGCTCGCTCTCGGAGCTGCAGCTGCGCTGGTTCGACCGCTACGTGCGCGGCACCCCGGACCCGACCCTGGACACCGACATCCCGCCGGTCACCTACTACGAGCAGGGCAGCGGCGAGTGGACGCACGCGCAGCGCTGGATGGAGGACCAGCACGCCGAGACGTTCCGACTCTCGGGCTCCGCAGCTTTCGGCGGCGGCATCGGCGTGCTGACGCAGGGTCGGACCGTCGACGGCCGCGCGATCGTCCCCCCGGTGCCGGTCTCGGGGATGTGCACCCGCTCGACGAGCCAGTGGATGGCCGGGGTCCCGTCGACCGCGCTCGCCGACCTGCCGTGCTGGAGCAACAACGCGCCGAACGACAAGTCCGGCGTGGTCTTCCAGACCGACCCGCTCGACACCACGCTGCGGCTGCGCGGCCCGATCAACGCCCGGCTCTACACCTCCAGCCCCAGCGGCGACGGGATGCTGTCGGTGTCGGTCTCCGACGTGGCGCCGGACGGCACCGTCACGCGGTTGACCGGTGGCTGGCAGGTGATCTCCCAGCGGGCCCTCGACCAGTCGCGGAGCCGCTACCTCGACGGCCGGCTCATCCAGCCGTACCACCCGTTCACCCGAGCCTCGAAGAAGCCCCTCGCCGCGGGCGAGGTCGCGCCCGTCGACGTCGAGGTGTTCCCGACGGCCGCCCGGATCGCGCCCGGCCACCGGCTGCGGATCGCCATCCAGGCCTTCGACGCCCCGCACCTGCTGCCGTCGGCGCCCGACCTCCCCTCGAGCCTGGTGCCGCTGACGGTCCGCACGGGTCCGCTGTGGCCGTCGGTGCTGACGATCCCGGCCGTGCCCTGACCTCCGAGCGATGAGTACGCCGCCCGGCGCCGGTCGACACGGGCATGGGAACCCTCGACTTCGGACCTGCCACCACGACCGTCGCCCGGATCGTCTCCGGCGTGCGCGACGACCAGCTGGCTGACCCCACACCCTGCCCGGCGATGACGGTCGCCGACCTGCTCGACCACCTGCACGGGCTGTCCCTCGCGTTCACGCTCGCCGCGCGCAAGGAGCCGATCCCCGGCGGCGGGGCGCCGTCCGCCGACGGTGCGCGCCTCCCGGACGGATGGCGTGAGGAGGTCGGCGGGCGGCTCGCCGCGCTGGCCGCTGCCTGGGCGGACCCGGCGGCGTACGACGGCCTCACGATGGCCGGTCCCGTCGAGATGCCCGGCGAGATCGCTGCGCTGGTCGCCATCGACGAGGTGGTCGTGCACGGCTGGGACCTGTCCCGCGCGACCGGCCAGGACTACGACCCCGGCGAGTCCGCCGTACTCGCGGCGCTCGGCTTCGCGCAGACCTTCGACGGCCCCACCGACGGTGGCCTGTTCGGCCCGCCGGTGGCCGTCCCCGACGACGCCCCGGCCCTGGACCGGCTCGCCGGCGCGACCGGCCGCGACCCCGCCTGGAGGCCCTGAGCAGCTCGCTCGAGCACGTCCCGCGCCCACCGGCCGGATTTCCGTCGCACCCGATGGCTCCGGTACATTCTCCGGCGGTGGCGTGTCCGAGCGGCCGAAGGTGCATCACTCGAAATGATGTGTGGGGTCAAACCCACCGTGGGTTCAAATCCCACCGCCACCGCCAGCCAGAGGGTGCTGACGAGACTCAGCACTCGAGAGTGACGAAACCCCTCCAGGACTTGAGTCTTGGAGGGGTTTCGAGCGTCCTGGGACGATCCGAGGCCCGGGGGCGTGGTCGTCGGCAGCGATGGCACGGGTTCGCGGAGCACGCCGGCGATGCTCTGTCGCGTGCATGGCATGTCGACGTGCCCGACGGCGTTGGACCTCGGGCTGTGGGTGTCGCTGGTGTTGGTTGTCCTGCGCAGTGGGTCAGGCTCCCAGTCGCTCACCTGGCGGTCGTGCTAGTGCTCAAAGCCGCCCCGAGGATGTCTGTCAGGCGTCAGGGATAGGCCGCTCGAAGTTGGCGAGGGTGAGGTCCTTGCGGCTCGGGGCCGCCGCGCTTGCCGGTCTCGAACGGTCAGCACCGGGCCAGCCCGTCCGGGGGATAGACGCAACGGCCGGGCAGGTGTCTGCTGGAAAGAGGGTCACACCATCCCCTCCGTCCCACAGGTCACGACCGGACGCGGTGGGCGCTCACAGACTTGCGAGGTGAAGGCATCATGAGACAGGTCAAGCAGCTGATAGCGGCGCTGGCGGTGACCGCGGCGGCGACGGTGGCAGGGGTCGCTCAAGCGCCACCCGCGTCGGCGGACACCACCACCGTGCTGCGAGGCACCTGGTTCGAGGCAACCGCACCGACATGCACCCAGACCGACGCGTCCGGGCGGTGGACGATCGCGCTCCGATCGGACGGCACGGCGACCGTCTCGGTGACCGTGTTCCTCGACGGGGACCTGCATGCCGCATGGGGCGGCTCCGCCGTTGCACGAACCTTCACCTGGACACAGTCCGGGTCCACCTACGTCATCACCGGCGGCGGGCTCACGTTCACCGTCGCCGGGGAGACCATCCGGTTCGACATTCCCGGCCGGTACCCGACCTGCGACGCGCACGTGATGGGCACCGTCACCAGCAGCTGATGCGGTCGCGGCAACCGACGTCGATGCTGCGGCGCTCGGTGCCGCGCGGAGAGCGCCGGGCAAGACAGGGGTGCGCATCCTGACGTGGGGCCGCGGGGCTCTGTGCTGGTCCGTCAGTCCTGCGTCATGGCCGAGACGTGACGAACCTAGTCGGAGGCCGGCCGGCCGGTCGTCCCGTCTCCGCCCTGCGTGCCCCCGGGGAGGTGGCCGTCACGGCCTGAGGCCCCGGCTTGCTGGAGTGGCGGGTGTTCGACAGTTGTGCGGTGGGGTCAGGCGGCGACCGGCGGGTCGGTCCCGCCGGTATCGGCGCCTTCGGTGAACGCAACGAAGCCGCGGTCGGTGACGTCGAGATTGGTGAGGCGGATCCCCTGTGTCGCCGGTGCGCTCGGCCCAGCCGAGCAGGGGGTTGATGTTGGTGGCGCCGTCCGCACGTCCCCGGGGCCGTCTCCTCGATAGCGCGCCGGAAGCAGGACTCGAAATCGTCGAAGGAACCTTGCGCCTCCCGGCCTGGCGACGCGACGTCGTGAACGATCACTGCGGCGTCGTGGGACACGGCAGGCTCCCAGCACGCGACGTCGTCGTTGTCGTGTCGCCGAGCGACAGGTACTGGGGGGCTTGCGCTGTCGACCGGCTCGCGGGTCGATGGCCCTGTGTCCGTGGCTTGCTGGCCGTGGGTGGTGGCGACCGACAGGGCAGCCACGGGAACGGTGGGTGGGTGGTCGTCGCCGGTTCCCGGCTTGCGGGTCCGCCGTGTCCCTGGGTCTGTGGAAAGCGGCTCGGAATCGTGACCTGTTCGTTACCCAGGGCCCTGTGGAGCAAGGGGTTCTGGGCCTCTCAGTGTCGGTGGCCGGTGCTTGAGTAGCACCATGACAGCGATGGCCACACCCCGGCACCGAGTCTCGGTGGCCGTCGCCCACGCCCACTCCGAGATCGATGCGGTCGCAGACGCGTCGGTGTGGTCCATGGACCCCGCGGAGACCACCGCGACGCTGATCCAGCTGACCCGGCTGAAGGCGCAGGTGGCCGAGCTCGAGGCCCGGGTCGCCGAGCACGCCGACGACGAACAGGTCGACGCGTGGGCGCACCGGACCCGGCAGACCAAGCCCGTGGTGCTCGGCCAGGTCAAGCTCGGCCAGGCCCTGGTCACCCGTCCCCATGTCCGCGACGCTCTCGCCGCGGGTGACCTGGTGGTCGAGCAGGCCCGGGTGATCGTCACCGCGCTGGACCAGCTCCCCGGAGACCTCGACACCGCCCTGGTGGACCGGGCCGAGCGGCACCTGGTCGCCGCCGGCCGCGAGCACACCGCCCCGACCCTGCGGATCCTGGGCAAGCGGCTGATGGACGTGGTCGCCCCCAAGCTGGCCGACGCCTACGAGGCGCGGCAACTCGCCCGCGAAGAGGCCGACGCGCTACTGGCCACCAAGCTGGAGATGTGGGACGACGGGCACGGCAAGTGCCACGGCAGGTTCACCGTCCCGTCCTTCCACGGTGCGGCGCTGAAGAAGATGCTGCTCGCGATCGCCGCACCCCAGCACCGCACCGCCACCGACGGCCCCGCAGCCCCCGGCGCCGCAGTGGTGCCGCGGCCCGGCCGGGAACGCCTGGGCCGGGCGTTCTGCGAGCTCATCGAGCGCTACCCCGCCCACCGGCTCCCCCAGACCGGGGGCGTCTCGGCCACCGTGGTGGTCACCATGACGCTCGACAGCCTGCTCGGGAAGCTCGAGCAGGCCGCGCTGCTGGACACCGGAGAGAAGATCACCGCGGCCACCGCCCGCCGGCTGGCCTGCGAGGCCGGGATCATCCCCGCGGTGCTCGGCGGCACCTCCGAGGTCCTCGATCTGGGCCGCACCCGCCGGTTCCACACCAAGGCCCAGCGCATCGCGATCGGGATCCGGGACAAGGGCTGCACCGAGCCCGGCTGCGATTGGCCCCCCGCGATGTGCCACACCCATCACGAGCCGCCGTTCAGCCGAGGCGGACCCACCGATGTAGATCACGGCAGGCTGCTCTGCCCCCGGCACCACACCCGCTACCACCGACCGGACGTAGACCGACCGGTCCGACAACCCTCCACCACAGACCGGCCGATGGGCGCGGTCCCGCCTGCCAACGCCGCGAGCCGCGCGAAATGCGGCTGCTCCGGGCGAGTCGAGGCGGTGCGGAGTCCGCGGAAACACGGACTCGGACCCGACAGCCGGACGCGCGAGCCTCCGTCTCGGGGGGAGGCTCCAATGCCCAACTGCCGGGCCACCCCCATGGTGACCCGAACGCGGGACCGACAACCTCGCGCAGATGAGGGATCGTCCGCTCACACTCCGCTCGGATCTCGGCTGCTTGTTCCGGTGAACGGCCGGCCGCCTCTGCCGCCGAACTGGGACACACCGAGAAACTGGCTCGATTCCCCGGTGGGATCGCGACCGCGGTGCTGATGCACTCGGACTCCGGACTCGTGGAGACCAGTTATCAGCGGACGACCATGGCGTCCGCGCCACGCGGCGCGCGTGCCGGCGTGGTCCCGCGCCCCTTGGCGAGCGGGCCCGTCCCACGATGTCGCGGGGCGGGCCCGCCGCTTGACCCTCAGTCCAGACCGTTCGACGCTCTTCCGCGCCGGAAGCGGGGGATGTGGCGCGGAAGAGTTCCTCCAGCGTGGGCCTCCGCGGGACGCCCCGCATCACCCGCACGAGGGAGGCCCGGGCGGTAGCCACCGGTCGGCTGGTGCATCCGGCCCGCGGGCCAGGTGACGATGGCCGGGCGAGCGGCTCCTACGGACCCCGGTTGGCGGTCCCTCGTTGTGGGTGCTGGCCGCAATGTGCGGCCCCCGTGCGCCGACGGACGCTGATGTCATGGCGCCCAGGGTCCGAGTCGTCGGCGACAGCAGTGGCCCGGGCAGGGTGCGGTCCGAGAGCCCGTGGGAGCGTCGGCGGCCGAGCGTTTCCGAGTCGCGCCTCCGTACGGCCCTCGGGCGCATGTGCTGCTGCGCCAGGATGTGGCGGGGGCCGTCCGTCACCAGTGATGCAGCGGCCAGGTCGGCGGCGGCGACCGCGCCTGCTGTCCCGCCCGGAGAGTTCTCCCTCATGTCCTCGACGAAGCCTTCCGTCGCCGTGACTCGGCGGACCCTGGGCGCGCTGGCCGTCGTGCTCGTTGGCGCGTCAGCGTGCGGCTATCCCGCCGACGCCGACAAGGAGAACCGTGAACGGCGCGACAACGAGGACGAGCGCGACGAGAACGAGCGCGACGAGAACGGGCGAGACGAGATCGGGCGCGACGGGGACGGGCGCGACGGGGACGGGCGCGATGAGCGCGAGCGCGATGAGGACGAGGGCGACGAGGACGAACGCGACGAGGACGAAGGCAGAGATGGTGAAGGCGAAGGTGGCGACGGGAGCGGGGGCGAAGACGACGGCGGTGGTGACGACGAAGGCGGCGAGGACGAGCCGGACGAACCAGGCGGTTCAGGCGGGAAGTGCGCGGAGAACCCCGGCGAGTGTGAGCCCGGGAGCTGAGTCGGCGGCCGAACTGGTTGCCTGACCGGACCGTGGGCGGTGCCCGGCGGTTCCCCAGCATTGACGTCGCGGACCGGTTGGGTGCGTGCCCATGCTGGTGGGACCTCGAGAGGTTGTGCGGTAGGAGGTCCACGATGCCGGATCGTCGGGTGCAGGCAACGGTGGGACTGCTGCTCGTGTCGGGGCTGGTCCTCGCCGGACCCGGTGCGCGGGCTGCGGTGGTCACCGGGACTCCCGGTGACGACGTGCTGGTGGGCACCGCTGCGCACGACACGATCGAGGCGAAGGCGGGTGAGGACCTGGTCTTCGCCGGCGCTGGTCCGGACGTCGTCAAGGGCGGCCGCGGCGCCGACGTCCTCCGGGGCGGGCTCGGCGGGGACACCGTGTTCGGCGACCCCGGTGCGGACCTGCTCAAGGGCCGGGCGGGCCGTGATCTCCTGGTCGGCGGCAGCGGGGACGACCGTGCCTTCGGAGGGCCGGGCGGCGACCAGTTCGGCAGCCTGGCGCCGAACTTCGGGTTCCAGGGGAACGACGTCCTGGTGGGCGGACGCGGGATCGACGTCTTCCTCGAGGCCGGCGACGGCGACGACCTCCTCCGCGGCGGGCCGAACCGCCGCAACCCCGATGCGCTGTTCCCCGTCGAGACCTTGCGACCGGGCCCCGGAGCCGATCGCGTGTTCGGTGGACCCGGGCCGGACGAGGTCGTGCTCGAGGTCGACGGCAGCGCCGACACCATCCGCTGCGGCCCGGGCTCGGACGTGGTGACCTACCTCGGTGCCATCGACGACTCCGACACCCTCACCGGGTGCGAGCAGGTGCGGGCGCAGTAGCGGCGGTCGTCCCCACCCGGCTATCGGAGCGTCGGCCAGTCGATCAGCGTGCGGCCGCCGGGCGCGAACTGGATCGCGGTGGGGCCGCCCGGGAGCTTCGGCACCGGGATCAACCACCAGCCCGTCACGCACTGTCCCGGTGCGAGCACCTTCCGGAAGGGATAGGTCGGTGTCGGCAACGGGTGCGCGCCTGCCGGGCGGGCGGGGTAGACGCGGCCGTCCGTGCCCTTCGCCCGCCAGTCGTCCCAGCCGACCAGCTCGCGGTGGTGGCTTGATCGCCGGACGCAGGTGCGCACCTCCTCCGCCCAGAAGTCCAGCCCGGGCTCGTCCGGGTGCAGCACCTGCCCGTCGGCGTCGCGCACGTCCCGGCTCAGGAGCAGCTCCTTGACGACGAAGCCCCCGCCGCGGCGCGGCGGCAGGTTCTGGTCGGAGTACGGGCGGTGCTCCCGGTGCGCGTGCGGGAGGTCCGACCCGCCGGGCGCGGTGATCGCGGATGACTCGCGGGCCGGACTGTGGGCACATCCGCCCAGGAGGATGCAGACCGTCGCGAACCACAGGAGGCCGCGCACGCGCGCCGGCATCGCCATGGGAGCTCCTCTCGACATGCGTGCGACGCGCGGTCGGGGGCGAAGGTTGCGACCGGGATGGACCGGCCGGTCCGGCGGTCAGGTTGCTGGCAGGTGCGGCCACGGACCTTGGTCGCATGGACTCTCGTACGTTCGCCGGCCCCAAGGTGCCCGCCGTCTTCCTCACCTTCTGGGTCATCAAGCTGCTCACCACGGGCATCGGGGAGACCGGGGCCGACTTCATGGGCACCCACAGCATCCCGGTCGCCGGCGTGGTCGGCGTCGGCGGCTTCTTCGCCGCGCTGTGGTGGCAGCTGCGTGCCTCGGCGTACCAGCCGGTGCGCTACTGGGTGACGGTGCTGATGGTGGCCGTCTTCGGCACGATGATCGCCGACGGGCCGCACGTGGCGCTCGGTACGCCGTACTGGTTCGACGCCATCGTCTACTTCGTGCTGCTGTGCGGGCTGCTGACGTGGTGGCTGCGCAGCGAGGGGACGCTGTCGGTGCACTCGATCGTGACCTCCCGCCGGGAGCGGTTCTACTGGGGGACGGTGCTGCTGACGTTCGGGCTGGGCACCGCGCTCGGTGACGCCGTCGCCATCAACGCAGGCCTCGGGTTCGGTTGGTCGATCGTGATCTTCGGTGTCGCGATCCTGATCCCGCTCGGGCTGTGGCGGGCGGGCCTTCCCGCGGTCGCGTGCTTCTGGGCGTCGTACGCGCTGACCCGTCCGCTCGGCGCGAGTGTCGCCGACTACCTCGCGGCCAAGCCCTCGAGCGGCGGGCTGGGCTGGGGGACCGGGCCGGTGACCGCGGTCGGCCTGGTGCTGTTCGCCCTCCTCGTCGCGTACGTCGCCGTCACGCACTCCGACGAGGAGGGTGCGCACGGCACGGCACCGGAGGAGGACCACGAGGCGGAGCCGGTGCTCGACTGAGCAGAATGGCCCCATGGTCAGCATCGAGTTCGAGGGCAAGCGCCCCGCCGTCCACCCCGACGCGTTCGTCGCGGCGACCGCGACCCTGATCGGCGACGTGACCGTCGAGAAGGGCGCGAGCATCTGGTACGGCGCGGTGCTGCGTGCCGACATCTGCACCATCGTGGTGCGCGAGGGCGCGAACGTGCAGGACAACTCGGTGCTGCACGCGGCCCCCGGCGAGACGCTGGTCGTCGGTCGCGACGCGACGGTCGGCCACGGCTGCGTGGTGCACTGCAAGGAGGTCGGCGAGCAGGCCCTGGTCGGCAACGGCTCGACGCTCCTCGACCGCGCGGTGTTGGGCCCGCGCACCCTGGTCGCCGCCGGATCCGTCGTCACCCCCGGCACCGTGCTGCCGGGCGGCGTGGTCGCAGCGGGCATCCCGTGCAAGCCGACCAAGCCCATCGAGGGCACGTCGTCTGAGTTCTGGGTCGAGCAGAACCCGCCGTACTACCAGGAGCTCGCGCAGCGGCACCGCGACGGCGCCGTCCTGCTCGACAGCGAGGTCCGATGAGCGTCCGCGTCGAGGTCGACGGCGCCGTCACCACCGTCGTGCTCGACCGCCCCGAGGCCCGCAACGCCGTCGACGGCCCGACCGCGAAGGCGCTCGCCGACGCGTTCCGCGCCTTCGACGCCGACGAGGGCCAGGCCGTCGCGGTCCTGTACGGCGACGGCGGCACGTTCTGCGCCGGCGCGGACCTCAAGGCGATCGGCACCGAGCGCGGCAACCAGGTCACGGACTTCGACGAGGGCGGCGACGGCCCGATGGGCCCGACCCGGATGCGACTGTCCAAGCCGGTCGTCGCCGCCATCGAGGGGTACGCCGTCGCCGGCGGCCTCGAGCTCGCGCTGTGGTGCGACCTGCGGGTGGCCGCCGGCGATGCGGTGCTCGGCGTGTTCTGCCGGCGCTGGGGTGTGCCGCTCATCGACGGCGGCACGGTCCGGCTGCCGCGGCTGATCGGCGCCGGTCGCGCCCTGGACCTGGTCCTCACCGGCCGCCCGGTCGACGCCTGGGAGGCCGAGCGGATGGGCCTGGTCAACCGCGTCGTACCCGTCGGCACCGCGCGCGCCGAGGCCGAGGCGCTCGCCCACCAGCTGGCGGCGCTGCCGCAGCCCTGCCTGCGCGAGGACCGCCTGTCGCTGCTGGAGCAGGAGGGACTCACCGAGGACGAGGCGATGGCGAACGAGCTGCGGCACGGGCTCGTCTCGCTCGAGAACGGCGCGCTCGAGGGAGCCGCGCGGTTCGCGTCAGGCGACGGGCGTCACGGAGCCTGACGCGTCGGAGCCTCGTCCAGGCACACCGCCACCAGCCGGGCGGCACCCTGCGCGGTGAACACCCGCCAGCCGGTCTCGAACGGCACGAACCGCATCTGCCCGGACGCCGAGCGCACGATCGCGGAGACCGGCTGGGCGCCGCCGTCGAAGCCGGTGACCGAGCAGTGGTGCCGGTCGAGCAGGTGGTCGACGCGCGTGGGCTGGTCGTCGACCGCGTAGCCGGCGTACCCGTTGTCCGGCCTGTCCGCGACGGTCTGGGTAGCCCAGCCGGTCACGGCGATCGACCCGACGACGGTCACCTTGACCGCGAAGAGCGCGAGTCGGGCAGAGCGCGGGAGCCGGTGCGGCATGGGTCCTCCTGGGCCGGTGCTGCGCACGCGTCCCCCTCGGTCGGCGTGCGTCCCTCTCCGGGCGTTCCAACGAGCGGAGGTACGCCGAGGTGACGCCGCGGGTAGGCGAGGATGGGTGACATGCCGCACCCCAGCTCCTGGTTCGCCTCGCCCGACGACGCCGTCGCCCGCCTCGGGGAGCGTGGCTACCTCGCTGATCCGGCGACCGCCACGACGGCGTACCTCGCGGGTGCCCTCGAGAAGCCGCTGCTGGTCGAGGGGCCGGCCGGGGTGGGCAAGACCGAGCTCGCGAAGGCGGTCGCGCGCGCCACCGGCGCGGACCTGGTCCGGCTCCAGTGCTACGAGGGCCTCGACGAGGCCCGGGCGCTGTACGAGTGGAACTACAAGAAGCAGCTGCTGCGCATCCAGGCGACCGGTGAGCAGTCGTGGGAGGAGACCCACGACGACATCTTCACGGAGGAGTTCCTGCTGACCCGCCCGCTGCTGACCGCGATCCGGCGCGAGCAGCCGACCGTGCTCCTGGTCGACGAGGTCGACAAGACCGACGTCGAGGTCGAGGGACTGCTGCTCGAGGTGCTGTCCGACTTCCAGGTCACCATCCCCGAGCTCGGCACCGTCGCGGCGGTGCGCCGGCCCTACGTCGTGCTCACCTCGAACGCGACCCGCGAGCTGTCGGAGGCGGTGAAGCGGCGCTGCCTGTACCTGCATCTGGAGTACCCCGACGCCGCGCGCGAGCGGGAGATCGTCACCAGCCAGGTGCCCGACCTCGACCAGCGCGTCGCCGAGCAGCTGGTCGCGACCATCGGCCGGCTGCGCGACCTGGAGCTCAAGAAGGCGCCGTCGATCGCGGAGTCCGTCGACTGGGCGCGCACCCTGGTCGCCCTCGAGATCGGCGAGCTCGACGAGAAGGCGATCGCGGACACGCTCGGCGTCGTCCTCAAGCACGCCTCCGACCAGGACAAGGCCGTGCGGGAGCTCCGGCTGCGGTCATGAGGTGCTCATGAGCGGACTCGTCGACCGCCACATCAGCTTCCTGGAGGCGCTCCGCGCCGCCGGGATGCCGGTGTCGCTCGCGGAGGACCTGGACGCGGTGGCCGCGCTGCGCGCCCTCGACTGGGACAGCCGCGAGGTGGTGCGGGCGGGGTACGCCGCCACGCTGGTCAAGAAGCAGTCCCAGCGGCCCACCTTCGACGTGCTGTTCGACGTCTACTTCCCCCGCATGGTGGGCGACGGCGCGGCCGCGGTCGGTCGCGAGCCGGAGGTCGACAACGGCCGGGCGCTGGCCGACTTCCGGGACGAGCTCGCCGACGCGCTGACCGAGCAAGGTGGGGACGGGGACGAGCAGGCGCTGCTCGACCTCGCCGCCGAGATGGTGGCCCGCTTCGGTGCGATGCCGGGCCGGGGCCCGGGCCTGTCGTCCTGGTCGGCGTACACCGCGCTGCAGCGGGTCGCGCCGTCCGAGCTCGTGGACCGGATCGTCCAGGCCCTGCTGGCCGGCGGGCGCACCGACGACGAGGCCCGGCGTGAGGCGGGGCGCCGGATCGGCAGCTTCACCGGCATGGTCCAGGCCGACGCCCGGCGGCGGATCGCCGAGGAGAAGGGGCCCGAGCACGTGGCGAACGTCGCGGTCCGCCCGACGATCGACCGGCTCGACTTCACCTCCGCCCGCAGGGCCGACCTCGAGCAGATGCGGCGGGAGATCTACCCGCTCGCGCGGCGGCTCGCGACCCGGCTCACCCAGGAGCACCACGCGAGGCGGCGCGGCCCGCTGGACTTCCGGCGCACCGTCCGCGCGTCCGTCTCCACCGGTGGCGTCCCCCTGGTCACCCACCACCGCCCGAAGCGGCCGCACCGCACCGAGCTGGTCGTGCTCTGCGACGTCAGCGGGTCGGTGGCGAACTTCGCGCAGTTCACGCTGCTGCTCGTCTACGCGCTGCGCGACCAGTTCGACAAGGTCCGCGCCTTCACGTTCATCGACCACGTGCACGAGGTGACGCAGCACTTCCGGCCCGGCGCGGACCCGGCCGACGTGCTGGCGGACCTCGCGGCCAGCACCTCGCACGCCGCGCTGTGGGGCCGCACCAACTACGGCCGGGCGCTGACGAAGTTCGAGGAGTCGTACGCCGACGCGCTCGGCCCGAGGTCGTCGCTGCTGATCCTCGGCGACGCGCGCTCGAACTACGCCGACCTGCACCTCGACGTGCTGAAGCGGCTGGCCGGCTCGGCGCGGCATGCGTGGTGGCTCAACCCGGAACACCGCCGGCACTGGGACACCGGCGACTCCGCGGCGACGAGGTACGGCGAGGTCGTGCCGATGGTCGAGTGCCGCAACCTCACCCAGCTCGGTGAGTTCGTGCACGACATCCTCTGAGCGGCCCGACGGACGAGCTCGCGACCGGCGGATGGAGATCAGGAGAGATATCCCAGCCCACGCAGGCGATCCAGCTCCTGACGGATCCCGGGATGCTGCGCCGAGTCGACCGCGCGACCGCCCGCCACGTAGTCCGCGCCGTCGAAGACGACGGTCAGCCGGTTCGCGGCGTCGGCGTTGACCAGCGCGCCGAGCTGGGCGACCGGGTCGGCGCGGTCCTCGAGCGAGAGCACCCGCACGCCGTCGGGCAGTCGCGGCACCAGCGCGGCCGGCGAGCCGGCGGTGATGACCTGGTCGACGACGTACGGCGCGGGCCGGGTCGCGACCTCGACCGCGGTGGCCCCGCCCTGGGCGCACCCGACCAGCAGCACGTGCGCATCGGCGGGCACCGCATCCCGGAGGGCGTCGTGGGCGTGGTCGGCGTACGCCGCGTGGTCGCCCGCGACGACCCGCTGCCGTCCCTCCCCGGCATACGGTCCGCGCAGGAAGGCGACGTACCGCTGCGGCGAGACCTCGTGCACGGAGACGGGGGCGGGTGCGCGGGCCAGCGCGGCCATCAGGTCCCCCAGCCCGGAGAGCCGTGGGTCGCCGCCGGTGGTCGTGCGGTCGGGCGGGTCCTCCCCGAGCACCGGGGCGGCGACGTCGCGCAGCGCGGCGCCGAGGTCGGCGTGGAAGGGCTCGGCGCCGATCGCGCGCAGCCCGGCCCGGGCGGCGCCGGCGGTGGTCTCGCCCGTGGTGAGGAGGGACCGCAGCTGCAGCCCGTCGAGCAGTCCGCCGCCCCCGGCCACGTGCTCGCGCAGGTCCGGGTTGTCGCCGATCAGCTCCTCGAGGTACGCCGCGACGCCGTCGCGGTCGAGCGCGTCCGTCTCGATCAAGCCCGCGGCGACGACCGCGCCGCCGAGGGCGACCTCGGGGGCGAGGTAGCCGATCGCGCGGCCGGCGATCGAGCCGAGGGTGCGGAACGCGGCGGCCTGGAGGTCGTCGATCCATTGGTAGGTGAGCACCGTCGCGCGCACCACGAGTGCGTCGGCGTCGAGCTCGACCGACCGCGCGAGCAGGCCGTGCCGGCCGGTGGTGGCGGCGCGCACGTCGTCTTCGAACCGCTCGAACGACGCCGGCGCCAGCTCGGCGGACTCCTCGACGGCCGGGTCGCGGAGCAGCTGTTCGCCGAGCCCGGCGCGGCTGCGCATCTCGGCGCCGGTGCCGTCGAACAGGTCGGCCAGGCCCATCAGCTGGTCGTACCTCTCGGCGATCCTCATGGGCGCACCTCCGCGAGCACCGGGGCGAGCTCCGTGGCGAGGTCGCCGGGCCGGACCCGGCGCACCTCGACGAGGTCCGCGCCGTGGGGTCGCAGCGCGCGCCAGCCGTCGGCCAGCAGCACCCACGAAACCACGCCGATGACACTGGTGCGCTCGCCCGACACGTCGGCGACCAGCGCCCGGAGGCGGCCGCGCGGTTCGGTGGCGAGCGCGGTCAGCACTGGCACCGCCTCGAGGTCGACGCCGTGCTGCCCGGCCAGCACCGAGAGCAGGTCGGTGCGGTGGCTGCACACCGCCTCGGCGGCGGCGTCGAGGAGGTCGTACGGCAGGTCGAGGCGGTCGGGAGCGCCGGACTCGCCGGTCCGCAGGTCCTCGGGGACGACCGCGACGCGGGCCAGCTCGTCGGCCCAGGCACTGGTGGGGAACCACGCCAGCTCGAACACGATGCCGTCCGCGGTCGCGAGCGACGCGACGGCGTCCCCGCGTTGCCGGTGCCAGGCGCGGACCCGGCCCGGACCTGCCGTCACGTCGAGGTCGACGGCGACGGTCGGTGTGGCGAGCAGCCCGACGGCGCCGACCAGACCCTCGTCGACGACCGTGTCGACGAGCAGCCCCCGGCGGGCCAGGGAGGCATGCGGGTCGTGGAGACCCTCGAGCGCGGCGGCCAGCTCCTCGGCGTCCGTGGCACCGGGCGTCGGCCCGAGCCGGCCGTCGAGCTCGGCGTCGGGCCCCTCCGCCGCGCGGACGAAGGGCAGCGGGGCGCCGCCGGCCCGCTCGGCCACGAACAGCAGCTCCGGGAGGGTCAGCGAGAGCCGGCGAGGGAGTGCGTCGAGGAGGCCCGTCGCCGCCGGAGGGGCGGCGCCGAGGTCGATGGTCGCCACGTCAGAGTCCCGGCAGGTCGAGGGCGAGCCAGTCCTTGTGACCGGGTGGCGGTGGTGAGAACGGGACGCCGTCCTCCGCGAGGTGCCGGGCCCGGTGCTCGGCATCGTCGATGGCGTCCTTGAGCCGCTCCACCTCGAGCAGGTGCGCCTCGAGGGACTCCGCCGCGGCGTCGTGCCGCGCGGCGACGTCATGGAGCCTGCTCGCGCGGTCGCGGATCCGGATCGCGAGCGCGTCCGCCGCGCGCCCGGTCCAGCCGACGGCCTCGGTCCGGGCGACCAGCCGGTCGGCCATCCTGCGGATCTCGATCCCCTGCTCGCGCAGCTGGGTGGCGCGCTTGCGCATCACGTCGGTCTCGCCGTACATCGATGAGGCACCTTCTTCCGAGATAGCCGGGTGCGTCGGTGACCGCATTCCCCGATTCGACCGGGTGAAACGCGTCTCAGGGCTGGCGGACGATCTGGAACACCTGGCTCGTGACGGTGCTCCGTGGGCCGTCGCCGGAGGCCAGGAATCCGGCGTCGTGCAGGCTCGCGAGCTGCTCCTGCACGGAGGGGTCGGAGGACGCGTCCGCCGCGGCGGCGCCGTTCAGGTAGTGCCAGTAGTCGTGGTTGCCGACGACGCCCGACGCCCCGCCGTGGTCGGCGAAGGACACGGTGGCCTGCTCGACGGACTCGTGGTTGGGCGCGCCGTCGGTCAGGGGCACGACATCGCCCCGGTGCTCGAGCGACAGCACGTGCGTGCCCGACGGGAACGACGGCACCTGCGCGGTCGGCGAGCCCGCGGTGACGACGTGGGTGACGTCGTAGTCGCTGCCGTGGCCGAGGATCGCGGCCGCCTCCATGCCGCCCATGGAGTGCCCGACCAGGAGCACCGGGTCGTGGGGGCCGATCCCGGCCTCTCCCATCGCGTCGAGGATGCCCTGCTGGTAGCTGTTGCCGTGCCCGGACATCAGCAGCAGGTCGGTGGGCAGGTCGCGGACGTCGTCGTCCTGGGTCCACGGCAGCGTCGTCATGTCGTCGGTCCCGGGCAGGTACACGATGTGCCGGACGCCGTCAGGTCCGTGGATCGTCTGGATCTCGATGGTGCCGTTGAGCGCCGAGTCCGACCCCTGCGAGAGCGCGGCGACGTGCTGGAGCTGGCCGACCAGTCCGGTCAGGTTCGCCGGCTGCTCGCCGGAGTACGGCACGTCCGCGTCGATCGGCCGGACCCCGGCCTGCCCGTCGCCGCCGTACGCCAGGGCGAGCGGGCCGGCGCGGAGCTCGGGCTCGGTGAGGGCGAAGGCGCGCTCGGTCAGCGGCTGGAACCACGAGCGCACCTCGTCGTCGCAGACGTCGAACGTGGTGACCACCGCGCGGACCACGACCGCGTGGGCCTCCCAGCCGAACGACTCGACCAGCACGCCGTCGGGCCCGGTCGTCGCCGCGAGCACCGCCCGCTCGGCGAGCGCGAAGCTGACCGGCGAGATCGGGGCGGACGCGGCGAGGCCGGGGTCGAGCATGGTGCGGGCGCCGAGGCCGGCCCAGTCGCGCAGCTCGCTCCCGGCGGTGTCGAACCGGTCGGCGAGGCCGCGCATCGCGACGTAGGTCGCGGCCAGGCCGTGGGCACCGCCGGTCACCTGGGTGATGTGGGTGTCGCTCACAGCAGCTCCTTCAGCTTCCCGACGGTCCCCTCGACGGCGTCCACGGCGAGGTCCTCGAGCAGGTCGACCTCGCGGGCGTGCCGGTCGAGCGCGTCGGCGGCGTCCTCGTGCAGCCGGGCGGTGCGGTGGAGGGCCGAGACGCGGGTCTCCACGTGGACGCGCATGGTGTCCGCGGCGACGCCCTGCCAGGCGACGTCCCGCGCCGCGGCGCTGAGCCCGGTCGCGAGGTCGCGGATCTCGTCGGCCCGTTCGCGCAGCCGCCGGGCCAGGGCCCGGATGGTGGTCGTGTCTCCGTACATGCCCGGAAGCGTCACCGGGCGGGACTTGTGGAGAAACGTCAGGTGGCGGTGACTGTGGAGAGCCGGTCCAGGGCCTCCTCGATGCCGGCCCCCGGGCCGGCGAAGCTGAGCCGCACGAAGCGGCCGCCGTCGACGGTGTCGAAGTCGATCCCGGGCGCCATCGCGACGCCGGTCCGGGCCAGCACGTCGTGGCAGAACGCCATCGTGTCGTCGGTCAGGTGCCCGACGTCGGCGTACACGTAGAACGCGCCGTCCGCGGGTGCGAGCCGCGTGACGCCGAGCCGCGGCAGGCCGTCGAGCAGGAGGGCGCGATTCCCGGCGTACCGCCGTACGTGGCCGTCGAGCTCGTCGTACGACGCGTCGCTGAACGCCGCGAGGCTCGCCCACTGCGCCAGCACCGGCGGGCAGATCGTGAAGTTGCCGGTGAGCACGTCGGCCGCGCGGCGGAGCCGGTCCGGGACCAGCATCCATCCGATCCGCCAGCCGGTCATCGAGAAGTACTTGGAGAAGCTCGAGAACACGACGGCCTCGCGGCTGGTCTCCCAGGCGCTGCGGGCCAGCTGGTCGCCGCCGTCCAGCGGGGCGTACTCGATGCCGTGGTAGATCTCGTCCGAGATCAGCTGGATGCGCTGCTCCTCGCAGTACGCCGCCAGCGCGGCGAGCTCGCTGGGGACCAGCATCGTGCCGGTGGGGTTCGCCGGGCTGGCGACCACGAGGCCCTTGATGCCCCCGCCGGACTCCTGGAGCGCGGCGACCTGCTCGACGGTCGGCTGGAACCGGGTCTCCGGACCCGTGGGGATCTCGACGACCTCGCAGCCGAGCGCGGCGAGCACGTTGCGGTAGCAGGGGTAGCCGGGGCGAGCCATCGCGACCCGGTCACCCACCTCGAACGCCGCGAGGAACGCCAGCAGGAAGCCGCCGCTGCTCCCGGTCGTCACGACCACCTCGTCCGGATGCACGTCGATGCCGTGCGCGCGCTAGTGGTGCCCGGCGATCGCCTCGCGCAGCTCCAGCACGCCCGCGGCCGGTGTGTAGCCGAGTGGGTCGCCGGAGTCGAGCAGCCGCTTGGCCTCCTCGCGCACCGGGGCCGGCGCGCCCGTGCTCGGCTGTCCGGCCAGCAGGTTGAGCAGGTCGCCGTGCGTGCGCTGCCGGGTGGTCGCCGCCGCCAGCAGGTCCATCACGTGGAACGGCGGCACGTTCGCCCGGCTGGCGACCTCGAACCGGTCGGTCATGGGGCGACTGTACGGCGGGGCGTGATACCCGGTGAGCCGGGTATCACCACGCTTATCGGGTGTTGCAATGCCCGTGAAGCGACGGGATACCCGGTTAGCCGGGTATCCCGGCAGCGTGCCGCCCGGCCCGCCGACCGAAGAACGACCCCTCACCGAGCTGGGTGCCGGAGCAGTAGCCCTTGCCGTCCTGGGCGATGTTGGACGCGCAGGCGCCGGCGGCGTACAGGCCCGGGATGACCGAGCCGTCGGGGCGCTGGGCCTGGCCGTCGACGGACACCCGGATGCCGCCGAGGGTGAAGCCGGCGTACATCGCGTGCCCGAGCCGCAGGTCGAAGACCGCCCACGGACCGGTGTCCTGGGGGGCCAGCCACTCGGCAGCCTTGTGGAAGTCGAGGTCCTCTCCGGCGGCCGCCATCTTGTTGTAGCGCTCGAGCGTCGCGGCGACCGACCCGGCCGGCAGGTCGAGCGCCGACTCCAGCTCCGCGATCGTCTCGTAGCCGTCGATGAGCGGGACCAGGGGGAACTTCGGGTACTCGACGTGCTCGCTGTCGACGACGAGGTACGCCGTGTGGTCGGCCTGCTCCATCACGAACTGCGAGGTCCGCGAGTGGTAGCCGTCCTCGCCGCAGAAGCGCTCGCCGTCCTTGTTCACGATGATGCCGGTCATCAGCGACGACGGCGGGTAGAACGGCGCGGTGATGAACGGCTCCTCCATGTGCCGGAGCTCGGCGCCGGCGGAGGCGCCGAGGCGGATGCCGAGGCCGTCGTCGTACGTCGAGCCCAGCGTGAACGGCTTCTCGGCGAGGGACGGGGTGTACGACGCGACCATGTCGGGGTTCATCACGAAGCCGCCCGCGGCGACGACCACCGCGCCGGCGGCGATGACGCCCGTGTCCTCGAACGACCGCCAGGCGAGGCCGACGACGGTGTCGCCGTCCACCACGAGGTTGGTCGCGCCGGTCTCGTAGCGGACCTCGACCCCGGCCTCCTCGATCCGGGCGCGCAGCAGGTCCATCACCATCCTGGTGCCCTCGGTGTCGCCCGGCACCGGCACCTTGTGCCCGCGTGGCGCCGGCGTCGCCTGCTCCTTGAACGGCCAGACCTTCTCGTTGCCGGTGAACATCAGCCCCTCGGTGCCGGGCTGGATGACGGCCTTCTCCGGGTAGTAGGAGCGCTCGAACTCGAACCCGAGCGACTCGAGCCAGGCGAAGTGCTCGACCGAGCCGTCGCAGTACGCGCGGATCTTGTCGGGCTCGGGATCCTTGGAGACCGCGACGAGGTACGCGTACATCTCGTCGGCGGAGTCCGCCCACCCGGTCGCCTGCTGCACGGCCGTCCCGCCGCCGAGGTAGAAGTGGCCACCGGACATCGCGGACGTGCCCCCGTGGACCGCGGCCTTCTCCAGCAGCAGCACCCGGGCGCCCGCTCGTGCGGCCTCCAGCGCCGCGCAAGCACCGGCGATGCCGAAGCCGACCACGACGACGTCGTACCGCTCGGCGCCCTCGCCGCTGTCGGGGACCAGGACGGAGGCGGGGAGGACGTCGGGGATGGCGGTGCCGCTGCTCATGGGTCAAATCTAGAACAAGTTTCAATTCTGCGGAACGTCGGCCCGCTCGGCCGCACCGATACACTCGGGCCCCGCCCCGACGATCGCCGAGGTGACCTGTGTCGTTCGACGTCCATCAGCTCGACACGTTCGTCCTGGTGGGCTCCGCGGTGACCCTGCTGGCGATCCTCGCGGTCCGGGTCTCCTCGCGAGCCGGCCTGCCGAGCCTGCTGATCTACCTGCTCATGGGTGTCGCGCTCGGTGAGTCCGGCGCTGGCATCCACTTCGAGAACGCCGAGGTCGCCCACTCGCTCGGCTTCGCGGCGCTGGCGGTGATCCTCGCCGAGGGCGGCCTGACGACCAGCTGGCGCGAGATCCGCCCGGTCGCCCGGATGGGGCTCTCGCTCGCGACGATCGGGGTTGCGGTCTCGGTCGCGGTCGTGGCCGTGGGCGCCCACTACGTGCTCGGGCTGCCGTGGCAGCTCGCGGTGCTGCTCGGGGCCGTCACCTCACCCACCGACGCGGCCGCGGTGTTCTCGGTGCTGCGCGTGGTGCCGCTGCCGCGGCGGCTGACCGGCACGCTCGAGGCCGAGTCCGGCCTCAACGACGCGCCGACGGTCGTGCTCGTGACGCTCGTGTCGTCGGGCGCCGCGCAGGAGCACGGCGTGCTGGCGGTGCTCGGGATCGTCGGGTACGAGCTCGTCGTCGGCACGGGGTTCGGCCTGGCTGCCGGGTTCGGCGGCGCCTGGGTCATGCGCCGCGCGGCGCTGCCCTCCTCCGGCCTGTACCCGCTCGCGGTGCTGACCCTGGCCTTCCTGGCGTACGGCGCGGCGGCGTTCGTGCACGGGTCCGGCTTCGCCGCCGTGTACGTCGCCGCGCTGGTGCTCGGCAACACCGAGCTGCCGCACCGCACCGCCACCAGGTCGTTCGCCGAGGGTGTCGCCTGGCTGGCCCAGATCGGGCTCTTCGTGATGCTCGGCCTGCTGCTCTCACCGGGCCGGATCACCCTCGACTCGGTCGGCCTGGCGGTCGCGGCCGGGCTGATCCTCACGCTGGCGGCCCGGCCCCTCTCGGTGCGTCGTGAGCGCCGTCGTGCAACCGATGCCCCGGCGAGAGCTGGGCTTCATCTCCTGGGCCGGGCTGCGTGGGGCCGTGCCGATCGTGCTGACGACCATCCCGCTGGCCGAAGGGGTCGACGGGGCGGCCCGGCTGTTCGACATCGTGTTCGTGATGGTCGTCATCTACACCCTGCTCACCGGGCCGACGCTGCCCGCGGCAGCCCGGCTGCTGAAGGTCGCCCGCCGCTCCGAGCCGCGGGGGCTCGACGTCGAGGCCGCGCCCCTCGAGCGGATCGCGGCCGACCTGCTGCAGGTGGCGATCAGCCCGGTGTCGCAGATGCACGGCGTCGAGGTGGGTGAGCTGCGGCTGCCGCGCGGCTCGTCGGTCGCGATGGTGATCCGGGAGGGGGAGACGATCGTGCCCGAGCGCCGTACCGTGCTCCGGCACGGCGACGACCTGCTCGTCGTGGCGCCCCGGAAGCTGCGCGAGCAGACCGAGGAGCGGCTGCGGCAGGTCAGCGAGCACGGGCGGCTGGCGCAGTGGCTGGGGACCCGGCGGCGCTAGACCGGCGGGCTGCAGATCTGGGCGTCGTCCGCAGCGACCTCGCGGCGGTCGCCCTTGACGAGCGCGGTGAAGTCGTCGCCCACGACGACGGTGACCCCCGCCCCGAGGCCGTCGCGGCGCTCGATGTCGACCCGGCCGCCGAGCTGGCTCGCGACCAGCAGCACGGCGGGGTTGGTGGGCTCGGTCGTCCAGATCGCGACGTCGTCGACCTTCCCCGCAGAGGTGTTGCCGCTGTTGCCCTCGGCGAACCCGTCGTCGATGAACGACTGCATCACCCGGCCGGCCAGGCCCTCCCGGGTGCCGGCGTTGTAGACGCTGACCGTGACGTCCTGGGGGAACACCTTGTCGCCCTTGGCGATCGACCGCGTGCTGCACAGCGGGGTGTCGACCTTGGCGGGCAGCGGCTCGGTCGCGGCGCTCCAACCCCACACGGCGGCGAGCACGAGGAGCAGGGCCAGCGCGGTGATGGTGATCGCCGACCGGGCCCCCTGCGTCATCAGCCCTCCAGCGTGTGGACGCGGGCGTGCAGCACGTTGCGCTGCTGGAGCGCGGCCCGGAGCGCGCGGTGCAGGCCGTCCTCGAGGTAGAGGTCACCCCGCCACTCGACGACGTGTGCGAACAGGTCGCCGTAGAAGGTGGAGTCCTCGTCGAGGAGCGCCGCGAGCTGGAGGGTGTCCTTGGTGGTGACGAGCTGGTCGAGCCGGACCTGGCGCGGCGGGACGGCGGCCCAGGCCCGGGAGGAGAGCCCGTGGTCGGGGTAGGGCCTCCCGACACCGACGCGCTTGAAGATCACCGCGCGATTGTAACGAGGCCCTCCCCGGCCGGGGCTCACCCGTGAAGGGCGGTCACGCGGTCCAGCGGACCGCCTCGTCGAAGTGATCGGCGAGCGCGTGCACGCCGCGCAGGTCCGCGCGCTCCTCCATCAGCGAGGTGAGCGCCTGGGCGTGCCGGAGCCGCAGCGCGGCCCGCTGCTCGCGGAGCTGGGCGAGCTCGGTCTCGGGGGTGACGGGGTTCTCCATCAGGGCCTCCTGGGTCGTGCGTCGAACGGTCGGTGACCCGAGTGTGGATCGTTCACGTCGCCGGGAGGTTGACCATGCGTTACGAGCAGGTAAGCGATGACGCGCGAGCAGAACTGGAATACGTTCTACTTTCGTGGACGACGTCACGGCGATCAGCCAGCTCAAGTACCGCTACCTGCGCTCCCTCGACACCAAGGCCTGGGACGAGTTCGCCGACTGCTTCGTGCCGGAGGCGACCGGCGACTACAACGGCCTGGTCTTCGACGACCGCGCCGCGCTGGTCTCGTACATGAAGGAGAACCTCCCCGAGGGGTTCCTCACCATGCACCAGGTCCACCACCCCGAGGTGAGCGTCGACGGTGACGCCGCCTCCGGGCGCTGGTACCTCCAGGACAAGGTGATCGTCCCGGCCGTCCAGTTCATGCTCGAGGGCGCTGCGTTCTACGACGACCGCTACGTGCGGACGCCTGCCGGCTGGCGGGTCGCGCACACCGGCTACCGGCGTACCTTCGAGATCACCTACGACCTCGCCGACCTGCCCGGCACCAGGATCAACGGGCCGGGCGAGCACACGCACGTGTGACTCCCTCGCCTCCCCGGTCGCAGCTTCACCAGGTGATCGTGCCCAACCTGCACTCCCCGTGGTGAGCACGTCGTGGGACGTGCAGGTCTCCCCGGGGACCATGGTGAAACCGACCGGCGCCGAGCGCGGGAGAGCGGCAGCCGCGCACCAGCTCACAGGCTGGGCTCGCACCACGCCATCTGCACGACCTCGACCCCGCGGTCGCGGGAGACCAGCCGGCCGCGGCCCGGCGGGCCGGGCTGCGGCTTCTGGTTGCCCAGCAGCGGGCCCTCGTCCGGGCTGCCGGCGAGCAGCAGGCCGGGCATGGCCAGGTCGCGCAGCGACTGGACGATCGGCTCGTACAGCGCCCGCGACGCGCCACCGGACCGGCGGGCGACGGCGAGGTGCAGCCCGACGTCGCGCGCCTGCGCGAGCAGCGGCTGGAGGGCGGCGACCGGTGAGCTCTGCTGGGTGGCGACCAGGTCGTAGTCGTCGACGATCACGAACACCTCGGCGCCGGTCCACCAGGAGCGGTTGCGGAGCTGGTCGGGGGTGACGTCCGGGCCCGGGATCCGGCCCTCGAGGTACGACGCGAGGTCGTGCAGCGCGGGCTGCGCCTGCGCGGCGGAGGTCAGGTAGTTGAGCAGGTACTCGTCGGGCACCTCGCCGAGCAGCGAGCGCCGGTAGTCGACGATGACGAGCTGCGCCTCCTTCGGCGACCGGGTCCTCATCACCTCGTGCGCGTACGCGCGCAGCACGCCGCTCTTGCCGGACTGGCCGTCGCCGAACATCAGCAGGTGCGGCTCGGCGTCCACGTCCAGGCCGACCGCGGCCAGCTCGCGCTCGTCGACCGCGAGCAGGAGCCGGCGGTCCTCCGCCGGCACCATGGCGCGCACCTCGTCGAGGCCGATCCGCTCCGGGAGCAGCCGCAGCTTCGGTCCGGGTGGTCCGTCCCACGCGGCCGCGACCCGCTTGATCACGTCCTCGACCCCCTCGCCGAGGCTCTCGACGTCCGCAGTGCCGTCGATGCGGGGCAGCGCGGCGAGGAAGTGCAGCTTGCCCTGCACCAGACCGCGGCCCGGCCGGCCGGCCGGGACCAGCGCCGCGATCTTGCGATCGATCTCGGAGTCCATCGGGTCACCGAGCCGCAGCTCGAGCCGGGTGCCGAACAGGTCCCGCATCGCGGCGCGGAAGTCGGCCCACCGCGCCGCACCGACGACCAGGTGCAGGCCGAACGTCAGGCCGCGGGCCGCGAGCTGCTGCAGCTCCACCTCGAGGTCGTCGAAGTCCGCACGCAGCGTCGACCAGCCGTCGACGACCAGGAACAGGTCGCCGTACCCGTCGTCGGCCCGGCCGTCGCGACGCCGCGAGCGGTAGGTCTCGATGGAGTCGATGCCGTGGGCGCGGAAGTAGGCCTCGCGGCGGTCCACGACGTTGGCCACCTCGGCCACGATCCGGCGTACGACGTCGGGCTCGGACCGGGTGCCGACCCCGGCGACGTGCGGCAGCTCGGTGAACGGCGCGAACGTGCCGCCGCCGAAGTCGAGCACGTAGAACTGCGACTCCTGCGGGGTGGTCGTCAGCGACATGCTCGTCACGATCGTGCGGAGCAGCGTGCTCTTGCCGCTGCGCGGCCCGCCGACGACCGCCACGTGGCCGCCCGAGCCGGAGAGGTCGATGGTGAGCGTGTCCCGGCGCTGCTCGCGCGGCCGGTCCACGGTGCCCAGCGGTACGACGAGGCCGCCGGCCCCACGCCAGCGCGGCGAGACGAGGCCGAGGTCCGGGTGCTCGCCGAGGTCCGGCATCAGCGCGTCGAGCGTGTCCGGGACGTCGAGCGGCGGCAGCCACACCTGGTGGGCCGCCGGCCCCTGGCCCGTCATGTGCCGGACCGCGATGTCGAGCAACGACTCCTGGTCGCCGGGCTCCTGCACCACGACCGGCTCCGGCTCCGGCTCGGCCACGTCGAGCTCGAGCACCTCCGAGATCGTGAACGGGAGGATCCCCTGCACGTGGCCGCCCTCGTCGCGGCGGACCCGCACCCGCCCCGACGGCGGCCCGGAGACGTACGCCGCCTTGAACCGCAGCATCGTCGTCGGGTCCGGCTTGAGGTAGCCGAGGCCGGGGTCCGCGGGCAGCTCGTAGGCGTCGGGCACGCCGAGGACGGTGCGCGACTCGCCGGCACTGAAGGTCCGGAGCCCGACCCGGTAGGAGAGGTGGGACTCGAGCCCGCGCAGCCGGCCCTCCTCGAGCCGCTGGGAGGCGAGCAGCAGGTGCAGGCCGAGCGAGCGCCCGAGCCGGCCGATGGCGACGAAGAGGTCGATGAACTCCGGCTTCGCGGACAGCATCTCGGAGAACTCGTCGACGACGACGAACAGCGACGGCAGCGGTGCGAGGACCTCCCCGGAGGCCCGCGCCTTCTCGTAGTCACGGATCGAGGCGAAGTTGCCCGCGTCGCGGAGCAGCTCCTGGCGGCGCACCATCTCACCCGACAGCGCGTCCTGCATGCGGTCGACCAGCGTGAGCTCCTGGGCCAGGTTCGTGATGACCGCGGAGACGTGCGGCAGGTCGGTCATGCCGGCGAAGGTCGCGCCGCCCTTGAAGTCGACGAGCACCATGTTCAGCTGCTCGGGGGAGTGCGTGAGCGCGAGGCCGAGCACCAGGGTGCGCAGGAACTCGGACTTGCCGGACCCGGTCGCGCCGATCACCAGGCCGTGCGGGCCCATGCCCTGCTGGGCGGACTCCTTGATGTCGAGGTGCACGACCGAGCCGCCCTCGCCGAGGCCGATCGGCACCCGCAGCCGGTCCCGGGCGGGGCGCGGGCGCCACGCCGTGCCCGGGTCGAAGGAGTGCACGTCGCCGAGCGCCAGCAGCTCCATGAAGTCGGCCGGGCCGGCGATCTCGCCGGTGCCCTGGTCGACGACGCCGGTCGACCTCGTGTGCAACGGCGTGAGCCGGCGGGCGAACGCCTCCGCGGTCGGCAGCGAGCACTGGTCGGCGGTGGCCCGGATCGGGTCCTCGCGCAGCCGGAGCGCGAGCACCGGGCAGCGGCCGTGCTCGTCCGGCTCGCCCTCGATCTGGATGCGCAGCCGGCTCGCGTCGTCGAGCTCGTCCCAGCGCGACGGGAGGTCGAGCAAGGTGACGCCGTGCAGTCCGTCGGGGGGTACGACGTGGTTGCCGGGCGGCAGCTCGCCGCCGTCGATCACCAGCAGCACGTGCGGGGTCGCGGGCCGCTCGTCGGCGCCGAACCGGGGCCGCTCGCCGAGGTCGGCGGGCAGCAGGTTGGCGAGGTCGGCCAGCGACGTCGAGACCATCCGCATCGGCCCGACCGCGTCGGACTGGCGGGTCGACTGGGCGTGCGGCAGCCACTTCACCCAGTCCCAGTGGGCCAGGTGGCGCTCCGAGGTGAGCACGGCGACCACGAGGTGGTCAGGGGAGTGGAACGCGGTCGCCGAGCAGATGAGCGAGCGGGCGAGCGACCGGGCGGGCTCCTCGGGACCGCACACCTCGACCCGGTCGAACGCGCGCAGGTCCACCGACGCGGGCAGGTCCGGCTGGAGGCGGTGCACGACGAGCAGCCGGTGCAGCGCCGAGGCGGACGCCGGGTCGACCTGGTCGATCGGCGTGCTCTCCGGCGGGACCAGCTCCAGCGACAGCGGCTGCGCACACAGGCCGTAGCGGACGTGGAGGAAGTGCGGGTCGGACGTCCCGTGCTCCCACACCCGCGACCGCTCGTCGGCGAGCGCGGGCAGCGAGGACGGGTCGGGGTGGTGCCAGGTGAGCGCCTGGCGCTGCTGGTCGGCGGCGTCCCGGGCGACCTTCCGCACGTTGGCCAGGTAGCGCAGGTACTCCGTGCGCGACCCGGTCACCTGCTGGGTGCGCTGCTTCCGCTGCCGGTCGAGCTGCACGACGATGAAGCCGAGGGTGGCGAACAGGAACATGCCGGCCGCGATGAAGCCCCGGCCACCTGTCGACCGCCCCATGGTCGCCACGAGCACGATCGAGCCGAGGCTGCCGAGCATCGGGATCGCGTTCATGAGCACGCCGCTCGCGCCCTCGTTGGGCTCGAGCTGGGGCGGCGGCTGCAGCACGATCTGCCCGGTCGGCACCTCGGGTGCCTCCAGGCGGGTGCCGCGGAGCGTCGTACTCACGTGCTGTGCCTACCCCTCGGAAGCGGGGTTGACGCCTCTGAAATGGGGGGAGGGTGACGGCGTGGCCGACACCGTCGCGAACTCCGCCCTGCTCGCGGTGACGGTGCACGGCCCGGCGGGCGTCGTGGACCTCGTGGTGCCGGCGGGCGCCGTCGCGGCCGACGTGGCGGCGGAGTACGCCCAGCAGACCCACGCCGGCGTCGTCCCCGACCTGCACACGCGCATCGGTACGCCGCTGGCAGGCGACGTGCCGCTGTCCCGAGCGGGTGTCACGACCGGGGACCTGCTGGTGGCGACGACGGGAGCGCCGCGGCCGGCGAGCCGGCGCGCGGCGACACACCGCTCCGCGGCCGGCACCGATCCGGCCGTGGGCCTGGCCGGCCTCTGGTTCCTGGTCGCCGCGCTGGCCGCCGGCCTCGCCGGCTGGTGTGCGACGGTGTCCGACGGCGGGCTGCGTACAGCGGCGCTGCTGACCCTGGTCGCGGGGGCGGTGATCGGCGTGCTGCCGGTGGGCCGGCTCGTGGAGCTCCGCGCGGTCGCGGCCCCTGCCTTCGGCGCGGCCGCGGCGTTCGCGCTGCTGTGGGACCCGCAGCCCGTGCGGCTGCCGATGCTGCTCGGCGTCGCCGGCCTCGCGGCCGCCCTGGTGGCGGCCGTCGGCCGCGCCCTGGACGAGCGGTCGGAGGAGGCGCTCCGCGTCTGGATCGTCGGCGGCGCCGGGCTGTTCCTCCTCGCCGGCCTCTGCACACTGGCCGGTGCCCCGCCCCGACTCGCCTGGGCCCTGGTGCTGATGGCCGCGGTGCTGGCCGCCCGGTTCGTGCCCGGGCTGGCGGTCGACGTCCCGGACCAGTACCTCATCGACCTCGAGCGGCTCGCGGTCACCGCGTGGTCCGCACGCGCGCAGCCGCCGGGCAAGCGGGGACGCTCGGTCGTCCCGCTCGGGGCCGTCGCGGTCGTCGCGGGCCGGGCCACGCGGGTCGTCACCGCGGCGGCCGCCGCCGTGCTGGTGCTGGCCCTGGGCGCCGCGCCGCTGCTGCTGACGACCGCGACGTTGCCCGTGGACCGGGTCGGCGCGCGGCTGATGGTCTTCTTCGCCGGTGCCGCGCTGCTGCTCGCGGGACGGAGCTATCGCCACCGCGCGGCCCGCGCCGAGCTGCGGGCCGCGGGCATCGGCTGCTGGGTCGCGCTGGCCGTCCTGCTGGTGCGGCTGCTGGAGCCGAACGCCCTGCTGTGGATGGCGATCGGGTCGATCGCGCTGGCGATCCTGATGGTGGTCGTGGCGGTCGCGGTGGGTCGCGGCTGGCGGTCGGCGTGGTGGTCGCGGAGGGCCGAGGTGGCCGAAGGGCTGGCGGGTGCGTTCGCCCTCGCGTCGCTGGTCGTCGCGACCGGATGGTTCCGCCAGCTGTGGGAGATCGCGAGCCTGTGGGAACTGAGCTCTTGAGGTTTAGGTCACAGGGCCCCGGGTAATCGCAGGTGGTCCGGCTCGGAGGACACCTTGCCGGATCGCCATACAGCACACGAGATTCTCGAGCGGCGACAGGCCGCCACGGGGGAAGGAGTTGGCGACATGTCGCAAGGCGCACCGGAGATGGGACAGGGCGAACGCACACTCACCCGAGCCGCAGGGCTCGTGGCGGATGCCAAGTCCGACTTCGACTCGATGAGCCGCACCCTCGATGGCCAGATCCAGGGCCTCCAGGGCAAGTGGGCCGGAGCCGGCGGGAGCGCGGTTCTTCGCGCTGCACCAGGCCTGGACCGAGAAGCAGACCGTGATCACGAACGCGCTCAACGAGTTCGAGGCGTCGCTGACGTCCACCGAGCGGGACAACATGAGCACCGACGAGACCCAGTCCTCGTCCTACAACCGCTTCGCCGGCCGGCTCGGCTGACGCGAAGCGTCACGACCTACTCGGGAATAAGGAGTGACAGAGATGAGCCTCGACGGACTTCGCGTCAACCACGCGGGCCTGGACACGGCGGCCGAGGACCTCGGCCGCACCGTCAAGCAGATCGACGACCGCCTCAACCGTCTGGAGTCCGAGCTGGCGCCGCTGCGCAGCGACTGGACCGGTAACGCCCAGCAGGCGTACCAGACCGCGAAGGCGAAGTGGGACGCCGCGATGCAGGAGATGAAGACGCTCCTCGCGGAGACGGGCACCACGGTCTCGCAGTCGAACCAGGAGTACATGGCCGCCGACCAGCGCGGCGCCGCGTCGTTCGACATCTGACGCAGCCAGGCATCCGGGGGGTCGGCGCGCGGGCGCCGGCCCCTTTCGTGATCGGTGGAGCGCGACCTGAAGGGGGACGGCATGACCCAGGCGCCGGTGCAGTCGGGGCTGATCCGGGTGACCGTGGCATCCGGCACCCGCCGGGTCGACCTGGTCCTGCCCGGAGCCGTGCCCGTCGCCGAGCTCGTGCCCGAGCTGGCTCGCAGCGTCGGGCTCCTGGACCCGGGCACGGTGTACGGCGGCTACCGGCTCGTCACCGCCGAGGGCCGCCAGCTCGCGACCGATGCCGGCCTGATCCTCCAGGGAGTCGAGGACGGCAGCCTGATCACCGTCGCCGCCCGCGTCGACGACCGGCCGCCGCGCGTGTACGACGACGTCGTCGAGGCGATGACCGACGTGGTCGAGCACGACCTCACGCCGTGGCAGCCGGCCAGCGGTCGCCGTACCGCCCTCACCGCCGCGGGCCTGCTGATGGCGCTCGGCGCCGTCGCCCTGCTCATCCAGCGCGGCTCGCTGCTCGCCGGGGTGGCCGCCGCGGTGGTCGCCGCGGCCCTCGTCACCGGCGCGATCGTGCTGTCCCGCGCGCAGCGCGACGCCGAGGCGGCGGTCGCCGTCGCGTGGATGGCGTCGTTGTACGCCGCGGTCGCCGGGCTGATGCTGGTGACCGACGAGCCGTTCTTCGGGGCGCCGGTCGCCGTCGCGGGCGGCGGTGCCATGGTGGCCGGGTTCGCGTGCCTCCTCGGGCTCGGCGAGGGTCGCGCCCTGGTCATCCCGCCGGTCGTCGTGGGCGCTATCTTCCTCGCCACCGGACTCGTCATGCAGGCCGCGGAGTTCGACCCGGCCGTGGTCCTCACCATCGTGCTGGTGCTCGTGGTGATCGCGGGGAGCCTGCTGCCGTGGCTGGCACTCGGCGCGACCAGCACGTCGGTCGACCAGCTCTACAGCACCGCCGACATCACCGCCGAGCCCCGGCCGGTCGACCCGGACCGGGTGAGTGCCGACGCGAAGGTGGCCCACGAGATCCTGGTCTCGGTCTCGGGGACCGTCGGCCTCCTGCTCGCGCTGATCGCCCCGCTCGCCGTCTCGCTCGGCCTCGCCGGCGCCGTCCTGGGCGTCCTCTGCTGCCTGGTGGTGATGCTGCGGACCCGCCAGTACCGCACCCGCTCCGAGGTCCTCGTCGGCCTGGTCTCCGGCATCGTCGGGCTGCTCTCGGTCGGCGTCTCGACCCTCTGGCTGCACCCGGACTGGCGACCGACCGTGGCGGTCGTGCTCGCCGCGAGCGGCGCCGTGCTGCTCGCCGTGACCATGCTCCCGAGCGCACCGTCCGTGCGTCGCGGCCGGCTCGGCGACGTCGCCGAGTCCCTGGCACTGCTGCTCCTGCTGCCGACCCTGGTCATCGCGGTCGGCGTGTTCGCCGCCATCCGGGGCTGAGGTCCGTGGCCACGAAGAAGGACCTGGTCGAGGCGTACTCGTTCAGCCGGCGCCGGCTGGTCACCGCCTTCGTCTCCGGCGCTCCCGGCGGCCGGGAGGTCGAGCCCGCGCGACCCGGCCGGACCATCGTCGGCGGCATCGCGCTCGCCGTCCTGCTCGCCGCCGGCGCCGCCATCGCCGGCGTCTTCGCGCCCCGCACCCCCGACGACTGGAACCAGCCGGGGCTGGTCATCTCCAAGGAGACCGGCGCGGCGTACGTCATCCTCGAGTCCGACCCGGACGAGCTGCGGCCCGTCATCAACACCACCTCCGCGAAGCTGATCCTCGGCGAGGACTCGGAGCCGACGCTGATCTCCCAGGACACCATCGACGACCAGCGGATCGGCGACGACATCGGCATCTTCGGGGCGCCGGCGAGCGTGCCGACCGCCTCGCTCCTCATCAACAGCGGCTGGACCGCCTGCACCGGTGACGACCGCGGCATCGCCGTACGCGTCGCCGACCAGCCCGACGTCACCGCGGCCACCGGGCAGGGGGTCACGGTCACCAGCCACGGACAGCTGTTCGTCGTCGCGACCGGGGCGGACGGCAGCGGCCACCTCTTCCCGGTCCCGCGGCAGAGGGCGCCGGGCATCGACCAGACCGACGTGCTGCTGTCGCAGGTGCAGATGCCCGACCACACGAACGCCGTGCACGTGCCGCGCCAGTGGCTGACCCTCTTCCCGGTCGCTGCGCCGCTGGACTGGAGCTCGTTCGACCTCGACCGCTTCGGCGAGGCCCCGGAGGAGCGGCTGCCCGGTGACGCGGCGGCCGCGAACGTCGGCGACCTGCTGGAGACCGGCGACGGCGACCGCCTCCTCGTCGCCTACGACGGGCCGGTCCCGCTCACCGACTTCGCGGCCTACGTCTACGCCAACATCGTGCTCCCCGACCAGCGGCTCGCGAAGGTGGTCGACGTCGACCGGGCGCCCAGCGTCGGGTTCGGCGACGACGGGTTCCTGCGCGACACGGGCTGGCCCGCCGAGCCCCCCGAGCCGCTCAGCACCGACCCCTGCGTGCAGCTGACCGCGGCCCACGGCCAGGCACCGGTCGCGCAGCTGGTCGACCCCGGCGAGGACTCGGCCGTGTCCGCCGACGTCCCCGAGGGAGTGCCCGACCCGCTCGTCGACCCGGGCCGCGGCGCCTACGTGCTCTCGGGTGGCTGGTCCGGCCAGGCCGCCGGCGCGACGCCGTACCTCATCGACGCGAAGGGCCGCGCCGACCCGCTGGTCGGGACCGGTGCCGCCACGCAGCTGGGGTACGCCGGCGTCGAGGCCCCGGTCGTGCCGGACAGCTGGGTCGAGCTGTTCCGGTGCGGCGTGCAGCTCTCGCAGGAGCGGGCGCTCCAGGAGCCGAGCGACAAGGACTCGACGTGCGCCTGACCGTCGTCGTACTCGGCGCGGCCACCGGCCTCAGCCTGCTGGTGGCGGCACCCGCGGTCGCCGACGACAACCCGCTCTGCTCCTCGGTGCAGGCCACCAGCCCGCCCGGCACCGTCACCCTGGAGAACGCGCCGTTCGGGCAGCTGGAGATCCACCGGACGCAGGTGCTCGTGGCCCACGACGCGCCGAAGGACCGGCCGGTCCGGGTCGCGGTGCTCGACTCGGGCGTCGACGACGCGAGGATCCCGGTGGCGGAGCGCCACACGGTCACCGGGCGGACCGCGGTCACCTACTACCACGGCACCGCCGTGGCCGGGCTGATCGCGGGGCCGCTGGGCATCGCGCCGGACGCGGACGTCGTGGACGTGCGGGTCTACGACGACGAGGACGGGGACCGGGGCGCGCAGGTCGAGCCCGATGCGCTCGCGGACGGCCTGGACTGGGTCGCGGCGAACGCCGGCCGCCTGAACATCAAGGTCGCGAACGTCTCGCTCGCGGTCGACCCCTCGGACCGACTGGAGCGCGCGGTCCGCAGGGTCCGCGCCGCCGGGGTGGTGCTGGTCGCGGCCTCGGGCAACCGGCCGCAGCAGGGCGACGCCTTCGACGACCGGTTCTCCGACGACCAGGCCTCGCCGGACGAGGACGCGGCCGGCGTCCTGTACCCGACCAGCTACCCGGGCGTCGTCAGCGCCTCCTCGACGGCCGACGGCGCGGACGGGACCGACGTGACGCAGTACGTCCTGCAGAACAGCCACACGACGGTCGCCGTACCGACGTACGACGCGGTGTCCGTGGGCCTCGACCACCGGCCGTGCGTCCTCGAGCCGCCGGCGACGTCCTGGGCCGCCGCCGAGGTGAGCGGCGTGCTGGCGCTGGTGGCGCAGCTCTACCCGGACGACACCGCCCAGCAGCTCGTCGCCCGGCTGGTCGAGACCGCGAACGGCACCCCCGACGACCCCACGCCGCTGATCGGCGCCGGCGTGGTGCAGCCCTACGAGGCGCTCACGCGTCCGCTCGACCCGTCGCGGTCGGGGAAGGTCGAGCGGCCGCTCGCCGAGGAGCCGGAGTCCGCCCCGGCCGCGGCGCCCCAGCCGGCGACGGACCTGCTCGCGGACACCCGCGACGACGCGGTCTGGTGGGGGCTGATCGGCGGCGGCGTGCTGGTGGTGGCGCTGCTGCTGCGCCCGGTCATCGCGCGTAGGCGCCCGTAGCCCAGGTCCGCCGGCAGCGTGGCCGAGCTCCGCCCGGCGGTCGCCGGGCGCCGCACGACACGTGCGGCGCCGGGTGAGTGGCGGAGGTAGGGGGATTCGAACCCCCGAGGGCGTTAACCCAACCCGCTTTCCAAGCGAGCGCCATAGGCCACTAGGCGATACCTCCGCGGAGGAGGCTACCGGTCCGGCTTCGGGGCCGCGAAATCGGCCGGCGCCGCTTTGGAGCGTGGAACGCGCCTCACCTACACTCGTCCGCAACCCCCCGTGTGGCGGCACCTCGCCCAACTCCCCCAGGGCCGGAAGGCAGCAAGGGCAAGCGAGCTCTGTCGGGTGCGCGGGGGGCCTTTTCATGTCCGGCCCACGCCCACCCGCTGCCGCGCTACCGGCTGTCGGAGCAGGTGGTTAGGGTTCATGCGTGGAGTCACCCCTCGCGCTGTACCGCCGCTACCGGCCGGAGACGTTCGCCGAGGTCATCGGCCAGGACCACGTCACCTCGCCGCTGCGCGCCGCGCTCGCGAACAACCGGGTCAACCACGCCTACCTCTTCTCGGGGCCGCGCGGCTGCGGCAAGACCACCAGTGCCCGGATCCTGGCCCGCGCGCTGAACTGCGAGCAGGCGCCGATCGCGGACCCCTGCGGCGAGTGCGACAGCTGCCACGACCTGGCCCGCGGCGGGCCGGGCTCGATCGACGTGATCGAGATCGACGCGGCCTCGCACGGTGGCGTCGACGACGCGCGGGACCTGCGCGAGAAGGCGTTCTTCGCGCCGGTGCGCAGCAAGTACAAGGTCTACATCATCGACGAGGCCCACATGGTCACCACGCAGGGCTTCAACGCCCTGCTCAAGCTCGTCGAGGAGCCGCCCCCGCACCTGCGGTTCATCTTCGCCACCACCGAGCCCGACAAGGTGCTGCCGACCATCCGGTCCCGCACGCACCACTACCCGTTCCGGCTGATCCCGCCGCGGCTGCTGTCGTCGTACCTCTCCGAGCTGTGCGAGAAGGAGGGCGTCGCGATCGAGCCGGCCGCGGTGCCGCTGGTCGTGCGCGCCGGCGCCGGCTCGGCCCGCGACACCCTCTCCGTGCTCGACCAGCTGCTCGGCGGCGCCGGTCCCGACGGGGTGACGCACGAGCTGGCGACGGGCCTGCTCGGCTACACGCCGGACACCCTCCTGGACGAGGTCGTGGACGCGTTCGCGGCCGGTGACGGCGCGGCCGTCTTCGGGGTCGTCGACAAGGTGATCGAGACCGGCCAGGACCCGCGGCGCTTCACCGAGGACCTGCTGCGCCGGCTGCGCGACCTGGTCATCGTCGCCGCCGTCCCCGACGCGCCCGCCACCGGGCTGATCGACGTGTCCGAGGACCAGGGCGAGCGGCTCGTCGCCCAGGCCGCCCGGTTCGGTGCCGCCGAGCTCAGCCGCGCCGCCGACATCGCCGCCACCGGCCTGACCGAGATGCGCGGTGCCACCGCACCCCGCATGCTGCTCGAGCTGCTGTGCGCACGGATCCTGCTGCCGGGAGCGGACCACGCCACCGACGGCGTGCTCGCTCGGCTGGACCGGCTCGAGAAGCGGCTGACGATCACTGGTACGCCGACCCCCGCAGCCGCCACGCCGCCGGCGCCGCCCGCGCAGGACCGACCGGCCCCGCCGCCGGCCCGGCCGCCCGCACCGGAGCCGGAGCCCGAGCCCGTGGTGCCGGCGCAGGCAGCCGTCCCGGCGCCCGACCCCGAGCCTGAGCCCGCCCCGGAGCCCACACCCGCCCCCGAACCGGAGCCCGCCGCGCCGGCGGGCAGCCTCAGTCTGGTCGACGTACGCCGGCTCTGGCCCGACATCGTCGACGCGACCAAGATGCGCCGCCGGCTGGCCTGGATGCACCTCACCCAGAACTGCCAGGTCGTCGCGGTCGACGCCACCACGCTCACGCTCGGCTTCGCGAACGCCGGCGCCCGCGACTCGTTCGTGAGCGGCGGCTGCGACGAGGTGCTGCACCAGGCCGCGATCGACGTGGTCGGCGCCGCCTGGAAGATCGAGACGATCGTCGACCCGGGCGCCCAGCCCGAGGGCACGCCGACGGTCACCCGGTCCGCCGTGCCCGAGCCGGAGGCGGAGTCCGCCGCGCAGCCCGCACCCGTGAAGGAGCAGCCGTCGCCCGACGCGAGCGCGGCCGCCCGCGACGCGATCCAGCAGACCCGGACGGCCGACGAGCAGAAGGCCGAGGCCGGCCCCGACTGGGCGGCGGCGGACGCCGACGCCCACCCCGACGACCTCGACGCCGAGCACCAGGGCATGAGCACGGCGGAGCTCCTCCAACGCGAGCTCGGCGCCCAGGTGATCGAGGAGATCCGCAACCCGTGAAAGGTGTGACCACCCCATGAGCCAGAACCCCTTCGAGGCCCTCGGCGGCGGAGGCTTCGACATGAACGCCCTGCTCCAGCAGGCCCAGCAGATGCAGGAGCAGCTCCAGGCCGCGCAGGAGCGGCTGGCGGACACGGTCGTCGACGGCACCGTCGCGGGTGGCGCGGTCACCGTGAAGGTCAGCGGCGTCGGCGAGCTGGTCGGCGTCGAGATCAGGGCGGGCGGCTTCGACGGCAGCGACCCCGACGACCTCGCGGACCTCGGCGACATGATCGTGGCGGCGTACCGCGACGCGAAGGCCCAGGCCGACGCACTCGCCGGTGAGGCGCTCGGCCCGCTGGCCGGTGGCGCAGAGGGGCTGCCCGGCATGCCCGGCCAGCTGGGCTTCTAGGACCGCCTTGTACGAAGGAATCGTCCAGGACCTCATCGACGAGCTCGGCAGGCTGCCGGGCGTCGGTCCCAAGAGCGCGCAGCGGATCGCGTTCCACCTGCTGCAGTCCGACCCGGTCGACGTACGCCGGCTCGCGGACGTGCTGCTCGAGGTCAAGGCCAAGGTCAAGTTCTGCAGCATCTGCTTCAACGTCTCCGAGGACGAGCAGTGCCGCATCTGCCGCGACCCGCGACGCGACCCGTCGGTGCTGTGCGTCGTCGAGGAGTACAAGGACGTCGTCGCGATCGAGCGGACCCGGGAGTTCCGGGGTCGCTACCACGTGCTCGGCGGCGCGATCTCGCCGATCGACGGCATCGGGCCGGACCAGCTGCGGATCCGCGAGCTGATGGTCCGGCTGTCCGACGGCACCATCACCGAGACCATCCTGGCCACCGACCCGAACCTCGAGGGCGAGGCCACCGCGACGTACCTCACGCGGATGTTGAAGCCACTCGGGTTGCGCGTGACGCGTCTGGCGAGTGGACTGCCGGTAGGTGGCGACCTGGAGTACGCCGACGAGGTGACGCTGGGCCGCGCGTTCGCAGGGAGGCGATCCGCAGATGACTGAGACCACGATCGACAACGAGACCGAGGACTTCGCGCAGCAGATCGCCGACCAGGTCGCGAGCTTCCTGGTCGCGCTGCGGGAGATCGCGCGCGAGAACGACGGCGGGCGGGCCATCTCGCTGCTGCTGCTCGAGATCAGCCAGGTGCTGCTCGCGGGCGCCCGGCTGGGGGCGCAGCGCGACTTCACGCCGATCGGTGACTACCAGCCGGACGTCGGCCCGGAGGCCGACCTGGACGCGATGCGGCTCCGGCTGGCCGACATGCTCGGCGCGGTCGACCCCTACGCCTACGTGTTCGACCCCTACGTCCCGGAGCTCGTCGTCGGCCGGCTCTCCGACGACCTCACCAGCATCGCCACGGACCTCGAGAACGGCCTGCGCCACTACCGGCTCGGCAACGTCGAGGAGGCGCTGTGGTGGTGGCAGTTCTCCTACGTCTCCTCGTGGGGCAACCTGGCCGGCGTCGCGCTCAACGCGCTGCTGTCCGTCGTCGCCCACGACCGCCTCGACACCGAGGTCGCGGACGAGGACGAGCTCCTCGAGGTCGTCGATGAGATGCTCGACGGAGACGCCGCGCCCCCTCGGTAGACTCGACGACTGGCAGGAGCGTCGATCCAGTAGGGACCAACCGTGGGCATTGTCGTCCAGAAGTACGGCGGATCGTCGGTCGCCGACCCCAGCGCGATCAAGCGGGTCGCCCGCCGGATCGTGGACGCCAAGAAGGCCGGCCACGACGTGGTCGTCGCGGTATCGGCGATGGGCGACACGACCGATGAGCTCATCGACAAGGCGCAGGCGGTCAGCCCGGCGCCGCCCGCCCGCGAGCTCGACATGCTGCTCACCGCGGGCGAGCGGATCTCGATGGCGCTGGTCGCGATGGCGATCTCCGACCTGGGCTACAGCGCCCGATCGTTCACCGGCTCCCAGGCCGGCGTGATCACCGACTCGGTGCACGGCAGGGCCAAGATCATCGACGTGACGCCCGGCCGGATCGAGTCGGCGATCGCCGAGGGACACATCGTGATCGTCGCCGGCTTCCAGGGCGTCTCCCAGGACACCAAGGAGATCACCACGCTCGGCCGCGGCGGCACGGACACGACCGCGGTCGCGCTGGCCGCGGCCCTCGGCGCCGAGGTCTGCGAGATCTACACCGACGTCGACGGCGTCTTCACCGCCGACCCGCGGATCGTGCCGGCGGCGCGCAAGCTCGACCGCGTGGCGACCGAGGAGATGCTGGAGATGGCGGCCTCCGGCGCGAAGATCCTGCACCTGCGGTGCGTCGAGTACGCCCGCCGTTACGACATCCCGATCCACGTGCGGTCCTCGTTCTCCCACAAGGAGGGGACCTGGGTCATCCCGGACAGCCAGGCAGGAGAGGTCCAGATGGAGCAGGCGATCATCGCCGGCGTCGCCCACGACCGGAGCGAGGCCAAGATCACCGTCGTCGGGGTGCCCGACAAGGTGGGTGAGGCGGCCCGCATCTTCGAGGCGCTCGCCGCGACCGAGGTCAACATCGACATGGTCGTCCAGAACGTGTCGGCCGCTGCCACCGGGCTGACCGACATCTCGTTCACGCTGCCGCGTGCCGACGGTCAGGCAGCCATGGGCGCACTGGCGCGGATCCAGGACGAGGTCGGCTACGACAAGCTCCTGTACGACGACCAGATCGGGAAGGTGTCGCTGATCGGCGCCGGCATGAGGTCGCACCCGGGCATCACCGCGAAGTTCTTCGCCTCCCTGGCGTCCGCGGGCGTGAACATCGAGATGATCTCTACCTCCGAGATCCGGATCTCGGTCATCGTCGACGAGGCGCAGGTCGACGACGCGGTCCGCGCGACGCACACGGCCTTCGACCTGGATGCCGCCGAGGTCGAGGCGGTCGTGTACGGCGGGACCGGGCGATGAGCGGCCGGACCCTCGACGTCGGCGTCGTCGGCGCCACCGGCCAGGTCGGCGTCGCGATGCGCCAGATCCTCGAGGAGCGTGGATTCCCGGTCGGCCAGGTGCGCTTCTTCGCCTCCGCCAGGTCTGCCGGCACCGTCCTGCCGTTCGCGGGCCGGGAGATCACCGTCGAGGACGCGTCGACCGCCGACCCGAGCGGGCTGGACGTCGCGCTGTTCTCCGCCGGCGCCAGCACCTCCAGGGCCCTGGTGCCGAGGTTCGTCGACGCCGGCGTGGTCGTGGTGGACAACTCCAGCGCGTTCCGCAAGGACCCCGCGATCCCGCTGGTGGTCGCCGAGGTCAACCCGGAGGCCGCGCGGGCCGTGCTCGATGCCGGCCGGGGCATCATCGCCAACCCGAACTGCACCACGATGGCCGCGATGCCGGTGCTCAAGCCGCTGCACGACGAGGCGGGCCTGGTCCGCCTGATCGCCTCGACCTACCAGGCCGTGTCGGGCTCCGGGGTCGCCGGCGTCGAGGAGCTGGCCACCCAGGTCGCTGCGGCCGGCGACAAGGCGCGGGAGCTCGCCTACGACGGCGAGGCGGTCGCCTTCCCCGAGCCGGTCATCTACGCGCGGAACATCGCCTACAACGTGCTCCCGTTCGCGGGCTCGATCGTCGACGACGGCCAGTTCGAGACCGACGAAGGAGCAGAAGCTCCGCAACGAGTCCCGCAAGATCCTCGGCATCCCCGACCTGCGGGTCTCCGGCACCTGTGTCCGGGTCCCCGTGTTCACCGGCCACTCGCTGTCGCTGAACGTCGAGTTCGCGCGCCCGCTCTCGGTGGCGCGCGCGCTCGAGCTGCTCGGAGACGCCCCGGGGGTGGAGGTCACCGACATCCCGAACCCGCTGCTCGCCGCGGGCAAGGACCCGTCGTACGTCGGTCGGGTCCGCCAGGACGGCGATCGCGGGCTCGCGCTGTTCGTCTCGAACGACAACCTGCGCAAGGGCGCCGCTCTCAACACCGTGCAGATCGCGGAGCTGCTGGCCGGGCGGTAGGCGCCCGTCAGTCCCGGGGTGGCTCGACGAAGGTGCGCGTCACCCAGTGCGCGACGCCGAAGGTGAGCGCGCAGATCAGCGGCACGACCACGACCATGGAGCGGTCCAGCAGGTGGTCGACGAGCACGAGCAGGGCGATCACGACCGCGAGGCCGAGGCCGAGGAAGCTGGTGCTCGCCGGATCGGGCACGCGCAGCAGCCTCAGCAGCAGCCAGCCCACCAGCACCAGGACGACGAGGATCAGGCCGAGCATGGGGTAGCCGACGTCCCCGCACGACGAGGTGCCCTGGACGCGCTCGCAGGAGCGCAGCGAGGCCCAGGTCAGGCCGACGATGCCCAGGCCGACCACGAGGCCGGTGAGCACGGCGGCGGCCATACCACCGGGCTTGCGCTCCCGTCGTGCCTTGCGGCGGGGCTCGGGCTCCGGGGCGGGCTCGATCCCCGGGTACGGCTCCGGCCTCGGATCGTCGACGACGACCGGCCGGGTCTCCTCGACGGGCGGCACCGGGACCGGCTCCGGCGCGGGTGCTGGTTCCGCGGGTGGACGCTTGCGCCGCCGCAGGCTGAGCTTCGGCAGCTCCAGCGACGGCTGGTCCTTATCGGGGTCCGCCATGTCCGGCAGTCTCCCACGGAGGACGCCTCCGGAAACGGGACAGGGCCCGGGTCCGCGATGCGGATCCGGGCCCTGCACATGGTCGGGCTGACAGGATTTGAACCTGCGGCCTCCTCGTCCCGAACGAGGCGCGCTACCAAGCTGCGCCACAGCCCGATCGGCTCACCGGAGCGAGCCGGGGGCAACCATACCCGAGCACGTCCGGCCTCCTGAAATCGGTTCAGCCCGTGGCGTCGACGAGTGTCAGGAGGGTCGCCTCGGGGCGACACGCGACGCGGATCCGGGCGTACGGGCTGGTGCCGAGCCCGGCCGACACGTGCAGCCACGAGGAGCCGGCGTCGCCGGGCCGCGACGCCGCCGGGTGCCGGTGCAGGCCCTTCGCGCGCGCCGGCTCGAGGTCGCAGTTCGTGGTCAGCGCGCCGATGCGCGGCAGGCACACCTGGCCGCCGTGGGTGTGCCCGGCCAGCACCGCGTCGTACCCGTCGGCGGCGAACCGGTCCAGCACCCGCAGGTACGGCGCGTGCGCGATCCCGAGGCGGACGTCGGCGTCCGGGTCGGCCGGTCCCGCGACGTCCTCGAGGCGGTCGTAGCCGAGGTGCGGGTCGTCCACGCCCGCGAACGCGATCCGCAGGCCGCGGACCTCGAGCGTCGTGCGGGTGTTGGTGAGGTCGGTCCAGCCGGCGTCGGTGAAGGCGCTGCGCAGCTCGCGCCAGGGGAGCTGGGGGACGTCGGTGTGCCGCCTGCCGTCGTCGGGCAGCAGGTACCGCGCCGGGTTGCGCAACGTCGGGGAGTAGTAGTCGTTCGAGCCGAGGACGAAGGCGCCGGGTGCCTGGAGCAGCTCGCCGAGCGACTCCAGCACCACCGGCACCGCGTCCCGGTGGGCGAGGTTGTCGCCGGTGTCCACGACCAGGTCCGGGCGCAGCCCGGCCAGGTCCCGGAGCCATGCCTGCTTGCGCCGCTGCCCGGGGGTCATGTGCACGTCGCTGAGGTGCAGCACCCGCAGCGACGGACTGCCCGCCGGCAGCACCGGCACGGTCACCCGGCGCAGCGTGTAGGCGCGTGACTCGGCCGCGGCGTACGCCGTCAGACCGGCACCGGCGACGAGGCCGCCGAGGGCGATGCGACGGGCGACGGCCAGGGAGCTCACCCGGGCAAGGCTAGGTCACCGGGCACAATGGCGGTCATGAGCGAGCGAAGCGAGCGAGTCATCCAGCAGGGCGGGACCTGTGCCTCAGGCGCGCACGGAGCGAAGCGAGTACGCGCATGAGTGCGCTCAAGGACCGACTCCGCGCCGACCTCACTGCCGCCATCAAGTCCCGCGACGAGGTCCGCTCCTCGACGATCCGGATGGTGCTCACCGCGATCACGAACGCCGAGGTCGCGGGCAAGGAGGCTCGCGAGCTCACCGACGACGACATCATCGGCGTGCTCTCGACCGAGGCGAAGAAGCGCCGGGAGGCGGCGACCGCGTTCGCCGACGGCGGCCGCGCCGAGATGGCCGAGAAGGAGACCGCCGAGGCCGGGGTGATCGCCGACTACCTGCCCGCGCAGCTGAGCGAGCAGGAGATCGCCGACCTCGTCACCTCCGCGATCGCCCAGACCGGCGCTGCTGGTGAGGGCATGAAGGCGATGGGCAAGGTGATGGGGATGATCCAGCCCCAGACCAAGGGCCGGGCCGACGGTGGCGCGGTCGCCGCGGAGGTACGCCGCCAGCTGGGCTGATCAGTGGCGGTGGCCGCCGCCGTTCCCGCCGCCGTTCCCGTGGCCGTGACCGCCCCCGTTGCCGCCCCCGTTGCCGCCGCCGTTGCCGCCGCCCTGGTCACCGCCACCACCGCCACCGCCGCTGTGCGTGGGCGGCGGCGGGACTCCGGTCGACTCGTAGACGGTGACGACCGAGCCGGACGGTGCCGATGAGCCGCCGGCCGGTGAGGTGTAGGCGACGGTGCCGGCCGGGCTGCTGGAGGCGGCGGTGCCCGCGTCGATCGGCGTGAAGCCGGCGTTCTTGAGGGTGCTCAGGGCCTCGGACATGGTCATCCCGGAGACCGACGGCACCGTGGTCGGCACGCCCTGGACCGCGGTGAGGTCCGGCGGCGTGAAGTCCTCGTAGTCGAGGTTGTCGTCGACGACGTGCATCGCCTGGGCCCACATCGGGCCCGCGAAGCCGGAGCCGGACACCTCGTAGATGTAGTTGCCGTGGATGGTCTGGCCGGCCAGCTCGATCGGCTTCTGGCCGTCCTTGCTGGCGCCGGCGATCATCGCGGCGGTCGCGATCTGGGGCGTGTAGCCGACGAACCACACGGACTTGCCGTCCTGGGTCGTGCCGGTCTTGCCGGCGGACGGGACGGAGAGGTTCGTGCCACCGAGGTCGTAGCCGAAGCCACCCGGCTCCTGGACGCCGCGCAGCACGTCGTTGACCGCGTCGGCGGTCGCCGGCGGCAGCGCCTGGGTGCAGTGGCCGTCGTACGTCTGGAGCTCGGTGCCGGCCGAGTCGTCGATCGAGGTGACCGGGTGGGAGTCGCAGTGCAGGCCGCGGGCGGCGAACGTCGCGTACGCCTCGGCCATCTCCAGCGGGCTGGCGTTGGCGATGCCGAGGGTGAACGTCGGCACGCGCTCGGCGCCGTACCCGTGCGAGTCGCCCTTCGGGTCGGTCAGCTCGACGCCGAGCTTCTTGGCGATCTCGAACGGCTTGCACACGCCGGTGACCCGCTCGAGCATCGCGTAGAACGTGTTCACCGACTCGCGGGTGCCGCGGTAGATGTCCATCGGGCCCGAGGAGGTCGACGTCGACACGTGCCACTCGCCGGCGAACGCAGGCTGGCCGGGACAGTTCTGGAACTCGTCCTGCGGGATGGTCATCGTGATCGGCGCGTTGAAGGTGGTGCTCAGCGGCACGCCCTGGTTCACCGCGGCCGCGAGCACGAACGGCTTGAACGTCGACCCCGCCTGGAAGCCCGCGGAGTCGCCGTACTTCGTGGGGACGGTGTAGTTCAGGAACGTCTCGCCGGCCTTCTCGTCGCGACCCATCGGGCGGGACTGGGCGAGCGCCTCGACCTTGCCGGTGCCGGGCTCGACCATCGCCATCGCGCCGACGGCCTGGTCCTCCTTGGCGACGTGGTCCCGCACGGCGTTGTCCGCCGCGACCTGGTCGTCCATGTTCAACGTGGTGTGGACGACGAGGCCGCCGGACTTGAGCAGCTTCTTGCGCTCCTCGACGGTCTTCCCCAGGGTCGGGTCGGCGAGCAGCCAGTTCACGGCGTAGTCGCAGAAGAACGGCGCCCGGGAGTTGAGGCACCCGTTCTTGGCCGGCTGCACGTGGAGCCCGAGGTCCATCTTCTTGGTCTTCTCGGCCTTGGCGTGGCTGATGACGTTCAGCTCCGCCATCCGGTCCAGGACGACGTTGCGGCGCTCGAGCGCGGCGTCCGGCGAGTTCGTCGGGTCGTAGCCGGTGGGGTTCTTCACCAAGCCGGCGAGCATCGCCGACTGGCGCAGGTCGAGGTTCTTCGCGTTGACGTTGAAGTAGTGGCGCGCCGCCGACTGGACGCCGTACGTGCCGTCGCCGAAGTAGGCGATGTTGAGGTAGCGCTCCAGGATCCAGTCCTTGGAGTAGTGCTGCTCGAACGCGATCGCGTAGCGGAGCTCGCGGAGCTTGCGGGCGTAGGTGTCGTCGGTCGCGGCCTTCTGCTCGGCCTTGGTGTTGGCCTGCGTCAGCAGCGTCATCTTCACCATCTGCTGGGTGATCGAGGAGCCACCCTGGACGACCCCGCTGTTGGCCTGGTTGGTGATCAGCGCGCGCAGCGTGCCCTTCAGGTCCAAGGCACCGTGCTGGTAGAAGCGGTAGTCCTCGATCGCGACGATCGACTTGACCATGGTCCGCGAGATCTGGTCCAGCGAGACGTTGACCCGGTTCTCGTCGTACAGCGTCGCAATGGTGTCGCCGTCCGCGTCCAGGATCTTGGTCTTCTGCGGCAGCGGGTCGGTCTCGAGCGACGCGGGCAGGTTGTCCATGGTGTCGGCCACCTGCCGGGCACCGATGCCCAGCACCCCGGCGAACGGGATGGCCAGACCGGCGACGACGACGCCCATGACGGCGGCGACGGCGACCATCACCCCGAGATGGGAGGCGATACGGCCGGCGGTCAGACGGTCGCTGGACGGCTCGGACATGGCGCCAAGGGTACGGGAGCGCCCACACCCCTACCTATTCCTAGCACAAGGTAACTAGTCAATTCGGACTATGCGGATTGGGCCGGATGTGTCTGCCCCGATGCTGAACAATTCCTTAACTTCTTTACCGAGGGGATTCATCCCGGGTAGACGTCATGGGGACGCCGCCTATCTCGGACTGATGTGGGGACATCACATGTGGGTTGAAGATTGGGCGCCTGCGGCCGCGTGCCGCGAGTCGCAGCCGGACCAGCTGTTCGTGCGTGGAGCCGAGCAGAACAAGGCCAAGCAGCTGTGCTCGGGTTGTCCCGTGCGCACCGAGTGCCTGGCCGAGGCTCTCGACAACCAGATCGAGTGGGGGGTGTGGGGCGGCATGACGGAGCGGGAGCGGCGTGCGCTCCTGCGCCGCCGCCCGGGCGCCTCCTGGCGCACGGTGCTCGAGACGGCGCGCGAGCAGGGCGCGGTCAGCGGCAAGACCGTCGCCGTCTGACCGCTCTCACGCCCCGGCGAGGAGCTGACCGATCCGGCGCAGGCCGGCCAGGTCGTGCACGTCGCCGGCCAGCGCGGGAACGACCGCCGTGGGCACCTCCGGGTGCGCCGCGGCGAACCGCTCGCGCAGGAGGGCCTCGCGCTCGACCATGCGGGTCTGGTCGGCGTGCAGCCGGAGCAGGCCGGCGGTCAGCGACCCCGGCTCGCGCTTGCGCAGCCGGGCCGACGCGGCCATCGCCTCGTCGGCCGAGAGCGTGCCCTGGGGGATCGGGCTGGCCCGGTTGACGATGAGTCCGGCGAGCGGCATCCGGTCCTCGCCGAGCCGCTCCACGAAGTACGCCGCCTCGCGGAGCGCGTCCGGCTCGGGCGCGGCCACGACGAGGAACGCCGTGCCGTCGGCCTGGAGCAGCTCGAAGGTCTTCTGCGCACGCTGCCGGAACCCGCCGAACAGCGTGTCGAACGCCGCGACGAACGTCTGCATGTCCCGGAGCACCTGGGCGCCGAGCACCTTGTTGAGCGCACCGGTGATCAGCCCGAAGCCCGCCGACATCATCCGCGCCGGCCCCTTCGCGGGCGCCAGCAGCAGCCGGATGAACCGCCCGTCGAGGAAGCTCGAGAGCCGCTCCGGTGCGTCCAGGAAGTCCAGGGCCGACCGCGACGGCGGCGTGTCCACCACGATCAGGTCGTAGCTCCCGTCGGCCTGCGCGTCGGCGTGGATCTGGCCGAGCTTCTCCATCGCCATGTACTCCTGCGTGCCCGCGAACGAGCTCGACAACGCGATGTAGAAGGGGTTCTCGAGGATCTGCTTCGCCTTCTCCGGGGTGGCCTGGCTCTCGACCACCTCGTCGAAGGTGCGCTTCATGTCGAGCATCATCGCGTCGAGGCCGCCACCCTGGCGGTTGCCCTTCGCGTTCGTGCGCAGCCCGTCGACCGGACGGGGGGTGTTGTCGAGGCGCTCGATGCCCATCGACTGCGCGAGCCGGCGTGCCGGGTCGATCGTGAGCACGACGACCTTGCGGCCGCGCTCGGCGGCGCGCAGCGCCAGCGCGGCGGACGTGGTGGTCTTGCCGACGCCGCCCGAGCCGCAGCACACGATGATCCCGGTGCCGCGGTCGTCGAGGAGCGCATCGACGTCGAGATCGGGGACGGGACCGGGGCTGGTCGCGAGCGGGCCGAAGCGGGGGCGGGACCTCTTCTGCTGGGTGCTCATGCGAGTCCCTGCTTCTTCAGGTCGGCCGCCAGCTCGTAGAGCCCGCCGAGGTCGACGCCGCCGGCCAGCCGGGGCAGCTCGTACGTCGGTCGGCCGAGCTGGGCCACGACGGCGCGCTGGGCGTCCTCGAGCGCCCGCCGCTCGGCGTGGTCGTGGGCCTCGGCGAGCAGCCCGTCGACGAGCCCGTCGGCGACGTCCACGCCGGCCTCCTCGAGGTCCGTCGCGACCCGGCTCGCGTCCAGCGTGCCGTCGCGGGCGGCCTCGAGGTCGGCAGGCGAGATGTCACGCGGACGCACCAGGTTGACGATGACGGCGCCGACCGGCAGCCCGGCCCGGGTGAGCTCGGCGATGCCGTCGGCGGTCTCCTGCACGGGCATCTCCTCGAGCACGGTCACCAGGTGCACGACGGTGCGCGGGGACCGGAACAGCGTCATGACGGTGTCCGCCTGGCTGCGGATCGGGCCGACCTTGGCGAGCCCGGCGAGCTCGTCGTTCACGTTGAGGAAGCGGGTGATCCGGCCGGTGGGAGGTGCGTCCAGCACCACGGCGTCGTAGCTGATGGCGCCCTTGTTGCGGCTGTTGCGCCGGACCGCCTCGAACACCTTGCCGGTCAGCAGCACGTCGCGTACGCCGGGGGCGATCGTGGTCGCGAACTCGATCACGCCGAACCGGTCCAGCGCCCGCCCGGCGCGACCGAGCTTGTAGTACATCGAGAGGTACTCCAGCAGGGCGGACTCCGGGTCGATGTGCAGCGCGTGCACGACCCCGGGAGGCGTCCCGTTGTGGCGGAGGCCGGTGGCGATCCGGCGCTCGGCGTACGGGAGCGGGTCGACGTCGAACATCCGCGCGATGCCCTGCCGTCCCTCCACCTCGCAGAGCAGCACCTGCTGGCCCTGGGAGGCCAGGCCCAGCGCGAGCGAGGCGGCGACCGTCGACTTGCCGGTCCCGCCCTTCCCGGTGACGACGTGCAGGCGCACGCGCGACCAGTCGGCGTCGGACGTCGGCGCAGCCATGCCCCGAGCCTAGGCGACGGCCGTGCGTCCTAGGATCACCCGCATGGACAAGGTGGTGACCTCGGCCACAGAGGCAGTGGCGGACATCCCGGACGGCGCGACGCTGTCGGTGGGCGGCTTCGGGCTCTGCGGCATCCCGTCGGTGTTGATCGACGCGCTGCTGCAGGCGGGTACGACGGGCCTGGAGGCGGTGTCGAACAACTGCGGTGTCGACGACTGGGGGCTGGGCCGGCTGCTGGGGGAGCGCCGGATCCGGCGGATGATCTCCTCCTACGTGGGGGAGAACAAGGAGTTCGCGCGGCAGTACCTCTCCGGCGAGCTGGAGGTGGAGCTGACCCCGCAGGGCACGCTGGCGGAGCGGATGCGCGCCGGCGGGTCGGGCATCCCGGCGTTCTTCACCGCGACCGGCGTCGGCACCCAGGTCGCCGACGGCGGGCTGCCGTGGCGGTACGACGACGCCGGCAACGTGGTCGTGTCGTCGCCGCCGAAGCAGACGCAGACCTTCGACACGGCCGAGGGTCCGAAGGAGTTCGTGCTCGAGCACGCGATCGTCGCGGACTTCGGGCTGGTGCGGGCGTGGAAGGGCGACCGGCACGGCAACCTCGTGTACCGGGACTCGGCGCGGAACTTCAACCCGCTGGCCGCGATGTGCGGGCGGGTCACGATCGCGGAGGTCGAGGAGCTGGTCGAGCCCGGTGAGCTGGACCCGAACCAGGTCCACACCCCGGGGGTGTTCGTGCAGCGCGTCGTGCCCCTGACCCCGGAGCAGGCCGCGGACAAGCGGATCGAGAAGAGGACTGTGAGGACCCGCGCATGAGCTGGTCGCGTGAGGAGATGGCCGCGCGGGCGGCCTCGGAGCTGTCGGACGGGTCGTACGTCAACCTGGGGATCGGACTGCCGACGCTGGTGCCGAACTACGTCGGTGACGACGTGGAGCTGGTGCTGCAGTCGGAGAACGGGATCCTGGGCGTGGGTGCCTACCCCTGGGAGGGGGAGGAGGACCCGGACCTGATCAATGCCGGCAAGGAGACCGTCACGCTGCGGCGTGGGGCGTCGTTCTTCGACTCCGCCACCAGCTTCGGGATGATCCGCGGCGGCAAGATCGACGCCGCGATCCTCGGCGCGATGCAGGTGAGCAGGGCCGGTGACATCGCGAACTGGATGATCCCCGGGAAGATGGTCAAGGGCATGGGCGGCGCGATGGACCTGGTCCACGGCGCCAAGCGGGTGATCGTGCTGATGGAGCACGTCGCCAAGGACGGCTCGTACAAGATCGTCGAGGAGTGCTCGCTGCCCTACACCGGCCGCGGCGTGGTGCAGCGGATCATCACCGACCTCTGCGTCATCGACGTCACCTCCGAGGGGTTGCGCCTCGTCGAGCTCGCGCCCGGGGTCACTGAGGACGAGGTCCGCGAGAAGACCGAGCCCGAGCTGGCCTGATGCGGATCGCGGTCGCGGGCGGCACCGGCGTCGTGGGGCACCACGCCGTCGAGGTGGCGCGCGAGCGCGGCCACGAGGTCGTCGTCCTGACCCGGTCGGCGGGAGCGGACCTGACCACCGGCGAGGGGGTCGCCGATCGGTTCGCCGGGGTCACCGCGGTCATCGACGCGACCAACGTCCGCTCGCAGCGGCGGGCCGCCGCCGAGGCGTTCTTCGCCGGCGTGACGCGCACCCTCCTCACGGCCGGACGGGACGCAGGAGTCGGCCACCACGTCGTGCTCTCGATCGTCGGGATCGACGACGTGGACAGTGGCTACTACGCCGGCAAGCGGCTCCAGGAGCGGGTCGCCGCCGAGGGCGGGGTGCCGTGGAGCGTGCTGCGGGCGACGCAGTTCCACGAGTTCGCCCAGCAGGCGCTCAGCTTCGCGCGGCTCGGCCGCTTCTCGCTGGTACCGCGGATGCTCAGCCAGCCCGTGGCGGCCCGCGAGGTGGGCGCGGCACTGGTCGACCTGGCGACGGGGGACGCTGTCGGCCGGGCGCCGGACCTCGCCGGGCCGGAGGTGCACCAGATGGTCGACCTCGCGCGCCGGGTGGCGGAGCGGGACGGGCGGCGCGTCGTACCCGTGCGGCTGCCCGGGAGGGCCGGCGCCGCGATGCGGTCCGGCGCACTGCTGCCACGCGGGGACGGCCCGCGCGGCCGGATCACGTTCGACGAGTGGCTGGCATCGCGATGAGCGATGAGTTCGGCCGGGAGAAGGGGTCGGTGGGGACATGAGCATCATCGCGAGCATCACGGTCTCGGTTGACGGCTACGTGACCGGGCCGGACGACGGTCCCGAGCTCGGCCTCGGGCGTGGCGGGGAGCGCCTGCACTACTGGGTGATGGGTGGCCCCTGGACCTACGGCGGCGAGCACGACTTCGCCATGAGCGACGCCGACAAGGCGTACTACGAGCCGCTGGTCGCGCGACTCGGCGCGGGCATCGTGGGACGCGGGATGTACGACGCGGCCGGCGTCTGGGGCGGCGCGAACCCGTTCCCCGGGACCCTCGTCGTGCTGACCCACCGCATCGAGGACCAGCCTGACCCGGCCAACGGCTTCCACTTCGTCAACGGCCTCGACCACGCGCTGGAGGTCGCGCGGACCGACGCGGGCGACCGCGACGTGGCGATCGGCGGTGGCGCGGACCTCATCCGGCAGGCCCTGAGGGCGGGGGCCGTCGACGAGCTGGTGATCTCGACGGCGCCGGTGATCCTGGGCGCGGGCAAGCGGCTGTTCGACGGCTTCGAGGAGGACGTCGACCTGCGCATCCGCAGCGTGCACCCGTCGGAGTGGGCGGTGCACACGACCTACGACGTGCTCCGTCGACCGGACGGCTGACCCGTCCGGGCCGCCGTGACCACGGCGAGGACCGCGACCGCCGCAGCGAGCACGTAGACGGAGGCGAACGGGTCGATCCCGGCGGCCTTCGTGGTGGCGAAGACGACGCCCGACACCGAGAGCGCCAGCGCCCCGCCGAGCGAGTCCGCAATGGACAGGGCGGAGGAGTTGAAGCCCCGGTCCGAGTCCGACGACGCGGCGAGCATCGCCACGCCGGTGCGGGGATAGCCCAGCCCCATGCCGGCGCCGGCCACGACGTACGCCGCCATCGCGAGCGCCCAGGGAACGTGGATCCGGACGGCGAGCGCGAGGGCGACCGTGCCGACCAGCAGCAGCGCGCAGCCCCAGCGCATCACCGCGACGTCGGACACCCGGCTGCCGAGGCGGGACTGGACCTGGCTGGCCGCGGCCCAGGTGAGCCCGACCGCGGTGAGGGCGAGGCCGGCGATGCCCGGGGTGAGGCCCCACTGCTCCTGGAGGACGAAGACGATGTAGGCCTCGGCGGCGAAGAACGATGCGCTCATCAGGCCGCGGGTGCCGATCACCGAAGGCAGTCCGCGACGGGCCAGGAGCGAGCCGGCGGGCAGCAGCTTGCGCAGGGCCAGCAGCACGACGACCGCCGCGGGCGGGAAGACGCCGAGGGTGAGGACGGCGACGGCTCCCACGAGCGCCCACGCGAGACGGGACCGGGGCGCCGGCTCGCCGGTGGGCGGCGTGCCGACGCTGCGGAGGGCAGGTGCGACGAGCGCGGCGGCGCAGGCGGCCAGGGCGACGGCGCCGAGGAACACCCAGCGCCAGCCGGCGGTGTGGGCGACGAACGCCGCGAGCGCAGGGCCGAACAGCGACGGCAGCACCCAGGCCGCGGCGAAGCTCGCGAAGATCGCCGGCTGGAGGACCCGCGGGAAGACCAGGCCCACCAGCACGTACAGGCCGACGGTCAGCGCGCCGCCGCCCAGGCCCTGGAGCACCCGGCCGGCGACCAGCACCTCCATCGACGGCGCGAGGCCGCAGACGACCAGCCCGAGGGCGAACAGCGCGAGCGACGCGACCAGCGGGACGGCGGGGCCGCGCCGGTCGCTCCAGGCGCCGGCCGTGACCATGCCGACCACACCGCTGGCCAGCGGTGCCGCGAACGACAGCGCGTACAGGCCGACCCCGTCCAGGTCGGCCGCGACGGTCGGCATCACCGTCGTCACGGCCGTCGCCTCGAACGCCACGAGTGCGCAGAGCGCGAACATGCCGACCGTCGTGACGGCGTACGCCGGCGAGAGCAGCCGCGGCCGGGCCGCGGCTGCTTCGGTGAGGGTCACGCATGGACGGTAGGACCTCAACCGCGGTCGAGGTCAACCGGGATTCGCCCGCGTCCGACCGTGGGTGGACCCCGGATGGTCCACGAGTAGGGTGCCGAACATGACCAAGTGGGAGTACCTGACGGCGCCGATCCTGACGCACGCGGCCAAGCAGATCCTGGACAACTTCGGGGCGGACGGGTGGGAGCTGGTGCAGATCGCGCCGGGCATGAACCCGGAGAACCTGGTCGGCTACTTCAAGCGGCCGGTGCAGGCATGAGCGCCGTCGAGGACCGGCTCGCCGAGCTCGGGCTGATCGTGCCGGAGGTGCCCGCCCCGGTGGCGGCGTACGTCCCGGCCGTGGTGTCCGCCGACCTCGTGTTCACCTCGGGCCAGCTCCCGATGAAGAACGGCGAGCTGATGGTCACCGGGAAGGTCGGCGGCGAGGTCAGCGTGGAGGAGGCCGTCGCGTGCGCCGAGCAGTGCGCGCTGAACGCCATCGCCGCGGTGAAGTCGATGATCGGCGACCTCGACCGGGTCGCGCAGGTCGTGAAGGTCGTCGCGTTCGTGGCGTCCACGCCGGACTTCACCGGGCAGCCCGGGGTCGCCAACGGCGCGTCCGAGCTGTTCGGCAAGGTCTTCGGCGATGCCGGCGTGCACGCGCGGTCGGCCGTCGGCGTACCCGTGCTGCCGCTGGACGCACCGGTCGAGGTCGAGATCGTCGTCCGCGTCGCCTCATGAGGATCCCGCTCCCGCCGGTCCAGCTGCCGGACCGGCTGGTCGCGGTCGCCCGTGAGTTCGAGGACGGGCGGCAGACGCCGGCGGAGCCGCGGAACGCCGCCACGGTGATCCTGATGCGGCCCTCGCCGGACGGGCCGGAGGTGTACTACCTGCGCCGCCAGGTCTCGATGGAGTTCGCCGGCGGCATGTGCGTCTACCCCGGCGGCGGTGTCGACCCGCGCGACTTCGACTCCACCGTGGCCTGGGCCGGTCCCGCTCCGGCCGAGTGGGCCGCAAGACTCGGGTGCGACGAGGAGACCGCGCGGGCGCTCGTGTGCGCCGCCGTACGCGAGACGTTCGAGGAGTCCGGCGTGTTGCTGGCCGGTACGTCGCCCACCGACGTCGTCGCCGACACGACCGGTGACGACTGGGAGGCGGACCGGGTCGCGCTGGAGTCGAGAGCCCTGTCGCTGACGGAGTTCCTGAACACGCGAGGCCTGGTGCTCCGCACCGACCTGCTGGGGGTGTGGGCCGCGTGGCTGACCCCGATCTTCGAGCCGAAGCGCTACCGCACCTGGTTCTTCGTCGCCTCGCTGCCCGTCGGGCAGGTGACGCGCGACGTGTCGACCGAGTCGTCGTCCGTGGCGTGGATCCCGGCGCGGGTCGCGGCCGACCAGGCCGACGCTGGCGACCTCGCGCTGATGCCCCCGACGTACCTGACGTCGATGGAGGTCGGTTCGCTCGGGTCGCCGGAGGAGGTGCTCGAGGTGGCGGCGTCGAGGTCGGTGGAGATGTTCACGCCGTCGGTCGAGCCGCTCGGCCCGGGCTGGACGCTGTCGATGCCGGACCGGCTGCGGCCGCTGGTCAGCGCGCGGCGCCGCGCATGACACCCTGGGGGGGCGGGGCGTTCGGGTCCCGCGGGCGCTGCCTGCTCGCGCCGAACCCCGGCGTGATGACCCTGGACGGCACCAACACCTGGGTGCTGCAGGAGCCCGGCTCCTCGGCGTCCGTCGTGGTCGACCCGGGGCCGCTGGCGGACGGGCACCTCGACCGGCTCACTGCCGAGCTCGGTGACGTGGCGCTGGTGCTGCTGACGCACCACCACTTCGACCACGCCGAGGTGGCTGCGGAGTTCGCCCGCCGCAAGGGCTGCGCGGTGCGCGCGCTGGACCCGGGGTTGTGCGTGGACGCGCCGCCGCTCGTCGACGGCGAGGACCTGCTCGTCGACGGGCTGTCGCTGCGGGTGCTCACGACCCCTGGTCACACCGCCGACTCGGTCTCGCTGGTGCTGCCCGCCGACGGCGCGCTGCTGACCGGCGACATGGTGCTCGGCCGCGGGACGACCGTGGTCGCCCACCCCGACGGGCAGCTCGGCCCGTACTTCAGCTCGATCTCGCGGATGCGATCGCTGGTCCTCTCCGGGGAGGTGCGCACCCTCTGGCCCGCGCACGGCCCGGTCCTCGACGACGCCCTCGGGGTGCTCGACTTCTACCTCGCGCACCGTCGCGAGCGGCTCGCCCAGGTCGAGCGCGCGCTCGCCGAGCTGTCCGTCCCTCTCTCGCCCGGGCTCGCGGCGGACCCGACCCTGCCCCGGCGCGTGGTCGAGGTCGTGTACGCCGACGTCGACGAGTCGCTCTGGGGCGCCGCGGAGCTCTCCGTCCGCGCCCAGCTCGCCTACCTCGCCTCCCCTTGAGCCGGGGGTTCTGACGGTCGACTCGACCGTCAGAGGTCCCGACTCAACGGGCGCGACGGGCCAGGCGCTCGACGTCCATGATCACGACCGAGCGGGGCTCGAGGCGGAGCCAGCCGCGCGAGGCGAAGTCGGCGAGGGCCTTGTTCACGGTCTCGCGGGAGGCGCCGACCAGCTGGGCGAGCTCTTCCTGGGTGAGGTCGTGGTGCACGTGCACGCCGTCGTCCGCGGTGCGGCCGAACCGGTCGGCGAGGTCGAGCAGCGCCTTGGCGACCCGGCCGGGGACGTCGGAGAACACCAGGTCGGCGACCACGTCGTTGGCCTTGCGGAGCCGGCCGGCGAGCTGGGCGAGGAGACCGCGGGCCACGACCGGGCGGCCCTCGAGCCAGCGCAGCAGGTCCTCGTGGGAGAGCGACGCGAACGAGGCGTCCGTGACGGCCGTGACGGTCGCCGAGCGCGGGCCCGGGTCGAAGAGCGAGAGCTCGCCGAACATCTGGCCGGGGCCGAGGATGGCGAGCAGGTTCTCCCGGCCGTCGGAGGACGTGCGGCCGAGCTTCACCTTGCCGTCGAGCACGATGTAGAGCTTGTCGCCCGAGTCACCCTCGTGGAACAGCACCTCGCCGCGGCGCAGCTTCGTCTCCGCCATCGACGCGCGCAGCGCGGTCGCGGCCTCGTCGTCGAGCGCGCTGAACAGCGGGGCCTGGCGCAGTACGTCGTTGTCCACGAATCCTCCTGGTGCGTCGACCCGCGGCACACGGGTACGCCGCGAATCCTATCCAGTGGGAAACTTCACAGGAACCAGCCGGTCGGGCGGGTCGCCATCCGGCACCGAATCGGTCGTGTCGGCGCCTCGCCGTACGCTGGGGCGCGTGCCCGCCCCCGTCGCCGCCGAGACCCGTACCGGCCTCGTGCGTCGTGCCCGGAAGATCAACCGGATCCTGGGCGAGACCTACCCCGACGCCACGACCGAGCTGGACTTCGACGACCCCTTCCAGCTGCTCGTCGTCACCGTGCTGAGCGCGCAGACCACGGACAAGCGGGTGAACGCCGTGCGGCCGACGCTGTTCGCCGCCTACCCGGACGCGAAGGCGATGGCCGCGGCCGACCGCGCGACCCTCGAGGGCATCGTCGGGCCGCTCGGGTTCTTCCGCGCGAAGACCGAGTCGCTGCTCAAGCTGAGTGCCGCCCTCGTCGAGGACCACGACGGCCAGGTGCCCCCGCGCCTGGTGGACCTGGTCAAGCTCCCCGGCGTCGGCCGCAAGACCGCGAACGTCGTCCTCGGCAATGCCTTCGGCATCCCCGGCATCACCGTCGACACCCACTTCGGCCGGCTCGCCCGCCGGTTCGGCTGGACCGCGGAGACCGACCCGGTCAAGCTCGAGCACGCGGTCGGCGAGCTGTTCCCGAAGAAGGACTGGACGATGCTCAGCCACCACCTGGTCTGGCACGGCCGCCGCGTCTGCCACTCGCAGAAGCCCGCCTGCGGGGCGTGCCCGGTGGCCAGGCTCTGCCCCTCGTACGGCGAGGGCCCCACCGATCCCGTCGTCGCGGCCAAGCTGGTGAAGACCGAGGGCAGGGCATGAGGCGTCTCCTGCCGGCCGCGCTCGTCGCGGCCGTGCTGGTGCTGGCCGGATGCACCTCGGACGACGTCCCCGCGCCGGGGGCCGCGAAGATCGACGTCGACACCCCGCAGCTGCGCCAGCTGAAGGCCGACGCCGGGATCGAGCCGTGCACGCCCGGCACGGGCGACCCGGTCGACGGCGGGCTCCCCGAGGTCACGCTCCCGTGCCTCGGCGGTGGCGACGACGTCGAGTTGGCGACCCTTCGCGGGCCGCTGATCCTCAACATCTGGGGCGAGTGGTGCGGCCCCTGCCGCAAGGAGATGCCTGCGGTCGCGGACTTCTACCGGCGGTACGGCGACCAGGTGCCGGTCATCGGCATCGACTACCAGGACCGGCAGACCGGGCCGGCCATCGAGTTCGCGCAGCACGCCGGGGCCACCTACCCGCAGCTCGCCGACACCCAGGGTGCACTCCGCGCGCAACCACCCGTGCCGGCGCGCGTACCCGTTCCCGCGTTCCTGTTCGTGGACGCCGACGGGACCGCATCGCTGGTGACCGGCGGCATCGGCTCCGCCGACGAGCTGGTCGAGCTGGCGAACCAGCACCTCGGGACCGACCTGTGATCCCCGACTGGCTCGAGCCGGTCCGCGCGGGCGCGGCGGCGATCTCGGCCGACGACCTGACCCGGTTCACGCCGCCACCGGGGGGAGATGCCCGCGAGGGCGCCGTCCTCATGCTCTTCGGCCAGGGCCCGCGCGGTGGCGAGCTGCTGCTCACCGAGCGCGCGCACGACATGCGGTCGCACCCGGGGCAGGTCTCGTTCCCCGGCGGTTCGGTCGACCCGGGCGAGTCCGCGGTCGAGGCCGCGCTGCGCGAGGCGCAGGAGGAGATCGGGGTGGAACCCGTTTCGGTGGAGGTGTTCGGGCAGCTGCCCGAGCTGTGGCTGCCGCCGAGCAACTTCGCGGTGACCCCGGTCCTCGGCTGGTGGGCCGAGCCGGCGGCGGTGAGCATCGTGAGCCCCGCCGAGGTGCACGCGATCCACCACGTGCCGATCGAGGAGCTCCTCGACCCCGAGCACCGGGTGATGGTGCAACACCCGCGGATCGGCTACACGAGCCCCGGGTTCCTCATCGGCCCGGCCAACGACGTCATCCTGTGGGGGTTCACCGCGGGGATCATCGCCCGGTTGTTCGACTTCCTCGGGTGGACGCGCCCGTGGGACGAGACCCGGGTCCGCGATCTTCCGGCGTACATGCTGCAGGCTGACCCCCGACGGTCGCGCCTCCTGGACATCGAGGACGAGCCCGAGGACGACCCGGACCACGAGGAGGACGACGGGTGAACCTGCTCGACTGGCTCCTCATCGTGCTCGTCCTGGCGTACGCGCTCTCCGGCTACTGGCAGGGCTTCATCACCGGTGCGTTCGCGACGGGCGGCCTCCTGCTCGGTGGCCTGTTCGGCGTCTGGCTGGCGCCGGTCGCGCTCGGTGACGCGAACCCGTCGCTGATGGTGTCCCTCGGCGCCCTGTTCATCGTGATCCTGTCCGCCTCCCTGGGCCAGGCGACGCTGCAGTTCGCCGGCACCCGGATCCGCGACCGGATCACCTGGCAGCCCGCGCGCGCCCTCGACGCGATCGGCGGCGCCGCGTTGAGCGCGGTGGCGGTGCTGATCGTCGCCTGGGCGCTGGGTGTCGCGATCTCGGGCTCGCGGATCACCGGGATCACGCCGCTGGTGCGGAGCTCGGCGGTCCTCGGGGAGGTCGACGAGGTCCTGCCGGCCTCTGCGGGCAACGCGTTGCAGGCGTTCAACGACGTGGTCGGCACCAGCTTCTTCCCGCGCTACCTCGAGCCGTTCGCCCCGGAGCGGATCGTCGACGTCGGCCCCGGCCCGAGGCGACTGCTGAGCGACCCGGACGTCCAGCGCGCCGAGACCAGCGTGCTCAAGGTGCGCGGCACCAACGAGTGCGGCAGGGGCGTCGAGGGCTCCGGCTTCGTGTACGCCGCCAACCGGCTGATGACCAACGCACACGTGGTCGCCGGCATCGATGATCCCGAGGTGGTCGTCGGCGACAGCACGGTCGACGCGGAGGTCGTCTACTACAACCCCGACATCGACGTCGCGGTGCTCGCCTTCGACAGCGGTGACATCCCGCCCCTCGACCTGGACCACCACGCCAAGGCGCAGGACGGGGTGGCCATCCTCGGTTACCCCCAGGACGGCCCGTACCGCGTCGAGCCGGCCCGGATCCGGTCCGAGCAGCGGCTCCGCTCGCCGAACATCTACGGCGACGGCGCGGTGATCCGCGAGGTCTTCTCGCTGCGTGGCCGGATCCTGCCCGGCAACTCCGGCGGGCCGATCATCACGTCGGCCGGCGACGTCGCGGGCGTCGTGTTCGCCGCGTCGGTCACCGACCACGACACCGGCTACGCCCTCACGACCTCCCAGGTCGCCCAGGCGGCCGCGACCGGGCAGAGCAGCTCGGCCCAGGTCTCCACGGGCGACTGCGCCGGCTAGCGACCCGCGCGGCGAGGCCGGGTCAGCTCTCGCCTACGACTGGCCCTTGAGAGCCCTCGGGATCTCGCGGCCCTGGCCGATCGCGCGCTCGGGCGCCCTGACCTGCTTGACCTTCCGCACCCCGATGTAGCCCAGCAGCGCGGCGACCAGCATGTAGAAGCCGAACACGATCAGGAACGCCCAGTGCAGGTCGAGACCCTCGCCGTTCCAGTTGATGAAGTAGGCGATCGACACCGACAGCATGATGATCGCGAGGACGATCAGGAAGGCCGCGCCGGCGAAGAGGCCGATGCCCGTGCCGCCGGCCCGGACGCTGACCTTGAGCTCGGACTTCGCGAGCTGGATCTCCTTCTGGACCAGGGAGGAGATGTCCCTGGTGGCGTCGTGGACCAGCCGGCCGATGGTCGGATCGGGCTCCTGGACCTGGTTGCTCGCCATGCGCGTCACCCTATCGAACCCTCAGCCCGCGTCGTCGTCGTGCTCGTAGACGTCGGGTACCCCGTCCCCGTCGCTGTCACGCTCCTCCTGCTCGCAGATCCGCCGGTACACCCGGTTCCGCGTGCGCAGCACCACGCTCGCGACGAGCACGGCGACCAGCGAGCCGACCAGGACGCCGACCTTCGTGGTGTCGTCCTCCGACGTGCCGTGCCCGAACGCGAGCTCGCCGATCAGCAGCGACACCGTGAACCCGACGCCCGCGAGGATCGCCATGCCGGTCACGTCGACCCAGCTCAGCTCGTCGTCGAGGTCGGCGCGGGTGAACGTCGACAGCAGCCAGGTGGATCCGGTGATGCCGATCGTCTTGCCCAGGACGAGGCCGCAGACGATGCCCAGCGCGAGCGGGTCCGTCAGCGCGTCGCGGAGCCCGGACAGGCCGCCGACGTCGACCCCGGCCGCGAAGAACGCGAAGACGGGTACGGCGATCCCCGCCGACACGGGGCGGACGACGTGCTCGATCCGGTCGGCCCGGCGCACCGGGACCGTGAAGCCGAGCAGCACACCGGCGACGGTCGCGTGCACGCCGGACTCGTGCACGAACGCCCATGCCAGCACCGCGAGCGGAACGAGCGCCCAGGCGCCGTACCCGCGCCGGACCAGCACGCCGAACGCGGCCAGCGGCAGGGCAGCCGCGAGCAGCCAGAGCAGGTGCAGCTGGTCGGTGTAGAAGAGCGCGATCACCGTGATCGCGAGCAGGTCGTCGACGACGGCGAGCGTGAGCAGGAAGGTGCGCAGCCCCGTCGGCAGGTGCGTGCTGATCACCGCGAGGACCGCCAGGGCGAACGCGATGTCGGTCGCGGTGGGGATGGCCCAGCCGACCAGGTTGTCGGTGCCGAGGTTCCAGAGCACGAAGACCAACGCGGGGACGACCATCCCACCCACCGCGGCGATCACCGGCAGTGCGGCACGCCGTGGATCGCGCAGGTCGCCGGCGACGAACTCGCGCTTGAGCTCGAGGCCGGCCACGAAGAAGAAGATCGCGAGCAGCCCGTCGGCCGCCCAGCCGCCGACGGTGAGGTCGAGGTGGAGGGCGTCCGGCCCCACCACGGTGTCGCGGATCCGGAAGTACGCGTCCTGCCACGCGCTGTTCGCCCACACGAGGGCGACGGCGGCTGCCGCGATCAGCAGCACGCCGCCGGTGGTCTCGGCGCGCAGCACCTCCGCGGTGCGCGAGCTCTCGAGGAACGAGCCACGCGTGAACAACCGGCGCTGCGGCGTGGACTGGCTCATGGTGCTCCTCGGGGTCGGCGAAGGACTGCCGACCAGACTTCCCGGCGCACCGGGAGCCACCCTACAAGCGCATCAGTCCTCGGCCTTGCCGGAGTCGATGCCCTCCGAGATCATGTCCATCACCGACGAGTCGGCCAGCGTGGTCACGTCACCGACCTCGCGGTGCTCGGCGACGTCCTTCAGCAGGCGGCGCATGATCTTGCCCGAGCGGGTCTTGGGGAGCTCGGGGACGATCATGATCTGGCGCGGGGTCGCGATCGGGCCGATCTCCTGGCGGACGTGCTTGCGGAGCTCGGCGACGATGTCCTCGCCGCCGTCGCCGGCCTCCTCGCGCAGGATCACGAAGGCGCACACGGCCTGGCCGGTGTCCTCGTCCTTGGCGCCGACGACCGCAGCCTCGGCGACCTTGGGGTGGGAGACGAGCGCGGACTCGATCTCGGTGGTCGAGAGCCGGTGGCCGGACACGTTCATCACGTCGTCCACGCGGCCCAGCACCCAGATGTCGCCGTCGTCGTCCTTCTTCGCTCCGTCCCCGGCGAAGTAGTAGCCCTGGTCCCTGAAGCGGGCCCAGTAGGTGTCGATGAAGCGCTCGTCGTCCCCCCAGATGGTGCGCAGCATCGAGGGCCACGGGGCGGTGAGCACGAGGTAGCCGCCCGACCCGTTGGGTACGGCGTCGCCGGCCTCGTTGACCACCTCGGCCGAGACGCCCGGGATGGGGGTCATCGCCGAGCCCGGCTTGCCGCGCGTGACGCCCGGCAGCGGGCTGATCATGATCATCCCGGTCTCGGTCTGCCACCAGGTGTCGACCACGGGGGTGCGGTCGCCGCCGATCACCTGCCGGTACCAGATGTAGGCCTCGGGGTTGATCGGCTCACCGACCGACCCGAGGATCCGCAGCGAGGACATGTCGTACCGGTCCGGGATCTCGCGGCCCTGCTTCATGAACGAGCGGATCGCGGTCGGCGCGGTGTAGAAGATCGTCACGCCGTAGTCCTGGATGATCTTCCACCAGCGGCCCCGCTCCGGACTGTCCGGCGTGCCCTCGTACATCACCTGCGTCGCGCCGTTCGCGAGCGGCCCGTAGACCATGTAGCTGTGGCCGGTGACCCAGCCGATGTCGGCGGAGCACCAGTACACGTCGGTCTCGGGCTTCAGGTCGAAGACCGCCCAGTGCGTGTACGACGTGCCGGTCAGGTAGCCGCCGGTGGTGTGCAGGATGCCCTTGGGCTTCCCGGTCGTGCCGGAGGTGTACATGACGTAGAGCGGGTGCTCGGCGTCGAACGCCTCCGGCGTGTGCTCGGTAGAGGCCGCGTCGACCGCGTCGTGCCACCAGACGTCCACGTCGTCGTTCCACTCGACGTCCTGCCCGGTGCGCCGGACGACGAGCACCTTCTCGACGGTGTGGCCCTGCGCGGAGGACTTGGCGCGCGCCTCGTCGACCGCCGGCTTCAGCGCGGCCGCCGCGCCGCGGCGGTAGCCGCCGTCGGAGGTGATGACCACCTTGGCCTGGCAGTCGACCAGCCGCGAGGAGAGCGCCTCGGAGGAGAACCCACCGAACACGACCGTGTGCGGGGCGCCGATCCGCGCGCAGGCCAGCATCGCGATCACGGCCTCGGGGATCATCGGCAGGTAGATCGCCACCCGGTCACCGGTGCCGACGCCGAGCTCGGTCAGCGCGTTGGCAGCCTTGCTGACCTCGTCCTTGAGCTCGGCGTAGGTCAGGTCGCGGGTGTCGTCCTCCGGCTCCCCGATCCAGTGCAGCGCCACCTTGTCGCCGCGGCCCGCCTCGACGTGCCGGTCCACGCAGTTGTACGACGCGTTGAGCCGGCCGCCGACGAACCACTTCGCGAACGGCCGGTCGTCCCAGTCCAGCACCCGGTCCCACTTCTCGTCCCAGGACAGGCGCTCGGCCTGCTCGGCCCAGAACGCCTCGGGGTCCTGAGCGGCCCGGTCGTAGGCCTCGGCCCGGAGGTTCGCGTGCTCGGCGATCTCCGCCGGCGGCTCGAACCGGCGGTCCTCCTTGAGCAGGTTGGAGAGGGTCTCTTCGCTCACGATCACTCCTCGATCGGGTAGGGACGAGGTGGCACCCGCCACACTAGTCAGCGAGTGGCGACGGGGAACACCTGACGCTTGTGGGTGAACGCGGTGACCCCGGCCAGCGAGGCGTACCAGGCGGCCAGGGCCGTGGCCACGCCGCACCAGCCGCCGATCTTGCTGATCGTCTCCGAGGTGGCGAAGTCGCCGATCGCGAGCAGGAGGAACGTGATCGTCAGCAGCACGAAGACCGCGAGCACCGCGCCGCTGACCCGGGTCGCCGCGATCGTCATGTACGCCGTGAAGATGCCCCACGCCAGCAGGTAGAGCCCGACGGTGTTGCTCACGTCGCCCTCCGGCGAGCCGGTGAGATCGGTGTGCCCGGTCAGCCACCAGAACGACACCCAGAAGGCGCCGTACGACGCGAACGCCGTCGCCCCGAAGGTGTTGCCCTTCGCGAACTCCCACATGCCGGCGGCGAACTGGGCGATCCCGCCGTAGGCGAGCGCGAGCCCGAACACCACCGGCTCGACCTTGAACAGGCCGGTGTTGACGAAGCTCAGGACGAACGTCGTGAGTGCGAACGCGGCGAGCCCGAGAGGCGCGGGGTCCGCGATGTAGGGGCCGCGGACGGGGACCGGGCTGGCTTCCTGGCTGGCTTCCTGGGTGGTCGTCATGGAGATCTCCTCACGCGTGGTTGCGGAGGATCGCCCGGTCGGCTCGCCCGAGGGTGGCCGCCCGAGGCGGTCCACGGCCGCCCGTACCCGATGGACCGGATCGACAAACTCGTGAGGCCGTGAGCGCGTGAGACCGAGCTGCCCTCGCGCCGGTCGGGCCCGGCGATCGAGCTGGCCGGCACCAGCTGGCGGTCAGCGGAAGTCGATGAGCAGCACGTCGGAGTCCGAGCCGTCGTCGGCGATGGGCTCCTCCGCGGTCTGCGGGGCCGGCTCCTGCCCGCGGTCGAGTGCGGTGGCGCGGAAGCAGCGGGTCTCGTACGGCAGCTGCATGCCGTCCATGCCGCGACCGTAGTCGTCGTAGAAGGCCACGATCTCGGCCAGCCGGTCCGCGCGCGCGTCCTCGTCGAGCACCGCGAGGGTCGAGCGCGACAGCGCGAGGTCCTGGATGGAGTCGCGGTCGACGACCTGCCAGTGCCGGAACGTCGTCTCCTCGACGGAGCCGAAGAATTCGTTCGTGGCCAGCACCTGGTCGCTGCGGTGGGTGTCCTGGTTGCCCAGCAGCACGCCGAGCCGGCGCACCCACGGGATCCGCTCGTCGCGCAGGTTCCACGTGACGGCCAGCCGGCCGCCCGGCCTGAGGACCCGGGCGATCTCCGGGAACGCCCGGTCGTGGTCGAACCAGTGGAATGCCTGGGCGACCACCACGACGTCGTACGACGCGTCCGGAGCGGGGATCTCCTCCGCCCCGGCCACCGAGGTGGGAACGTCGGGCAGCCGCTCGCGGAGCCGCTCCAGCATCTGCTCGTCGGGATCGGTCGCGTGCACGTCGTGGCCGAGCCCCACCAGCACCTCGGTGAGCTTGCCGGTGCCGGCGCCGAGCTCGAGGACCGTGGTCGGCTGCTCGCCGACCAGCCAGGCGGCCGCCTCGCGCGGGTAGGACGGGCGGGCGCGGTCGTAGGCGTCCGCCACGGAGCCGAAGGAGCGGGAGGGATCGGTCATCGGACTCACCGTACCCGCCGATACGGTGGGATCTCGTGAGCACAGACCCGCTGTCCCGCCTGGCCTCCCTCGAGGGCGTGCCGTCGGCGTACGCCGCCGTTCGCGACGGGATCGACGTGATGCTGCGCGACCGCGGCCTGCGGCGTACCTCGCCCGAGACGACGATCGAGTCGCTGCTGCGCGGCGCCCACGCGAGCGGCGTGCTCGAGGGGTCGGCCGCCACGCTCGCCGAGGTGCGCGCGGGCGCGGGGGACGAGGTGGCGCTCGACGCGGTGCGGGTCTCGACGGAGCTGCTGTCCCTGTCCCCGTCCCTGTCCCGGTCCCCGCTCCAGGCGCTGGCGCGGATCCATGCGCTGGCGGCCGCGGGGCTGCCCGAGGAGACGCGCGGCCGACCGCGCGACGGCGACGCCGCCGACCGGCTCCGCGGCGTCGGCGAGCTGCTGGTCCGGCCGACCGGGGCGCCGTCGCTGCTGGTGGCCGCGGTCGTGCACGCCGAGCTCGCGACCGCCGCGCCGTTCGGCTCGCACAACGGCATCGTCGCCCGCGCCGCCGAGCGGCTGGTGCTGGTCGCGCGCGGCGTCGACGAGAAGTCCCTGGTCGTCCCGGAGGCGGGGCACCTGGCGCTCCGGGCGGCGTACGAGTCCAACCTGCGGGGGTACGCCGAGGGCGGTCCGGCCGGCGTGCACTCCTGGCTGCTCTACGCCGCGGAGGCGTACGCGGCCGGCGCGGAGGCGAGCCCGCTGCGACGGGCAGCCGAGTAGCCGAGGTCTTCGGCTCGGTCGGTCTCGCGCGACGCGATGCGCGCCTTCGGCGCGGCTCGCTGCGCGCGGACATGCGAACGGCACCCGGCGTTCGAGTTCGTTGGTCCGGGTGCCGCCGCTGACACGTGAATCCGTGGGCTACCAGGCGTGCATCATCAACTACTGCCCCGGGAGTATCCCGGTCCGGCAAGCGCCCTGTAGGAAGGGTAGATCGCCGCGTGGGTACCCGGCTCACGTGCTGCACTGTTGAGTTCTGCCACCCTGTCTACGCCTCTTCACCCAGACCTTCAAGGGGCCTCGAGGGCTTGACAGCCGGGCCACGTCTCTGCCCGTCGGCAGGTCGCGGTGTCGGCCAAGGTGACCGTCCCGCTCCGCGCTCGCGCCGTCGACGGCTGGGGTCACGGCCGCCTCGGACGAGCGGCGCCGGGTGGTGGCTACACGTCGAGCCGGCGGCGGCGGGCGCTCGCCCAGAGGACGCCGCCCACGGCGACCATGCCGCCGACGGCGAGCGCGGCCAGGGTCGGGCCCGCCGGCGGCAGCGGGACCCGGGAGCGCAACGTGACCGGCTTGGTAAACACCAGCACCGGCCAGCCCTTCTCCGCGGCGATCCGGCGCAGCTCCTTGTCGGGGTTCACCGCGTGCGCGTGACCGACCGCCTCGAGCATCGGGACGTCGGTGACCGAGTCGCTGTAGGCGTAGCTGTTCTCGAGGTCGTAGCCCTGCTGCCCGGCGAGCTCCTCGATCGCGCGCGCCTTCTCCGCGGCGTAGGCGTAGTACTCGATGCCGCCGGTGTACCGGCCGTCCTGGATCTCCATCCGGGTCGCGACCACGCGGTCGGCGCCGAGCATCGCGGCGATCGGCTCCACCACCTCCGCGCCCGACGCCGAGACGATGACGACGTCGCGGCCGGCGAGGTGGTGCTCCTCGATCAGCGACACCGCCTCGTCGTACACGAGCGGGTCGACGACGTTGTGCAGCGTGTCCGCGACGATCTCGCGGACGGTGGCGACGTCCCAGCCGGCGCACAGCTGGGACATGAACTGCCGCATCTTCTCCATCTGGTCGTGGTCCGCGCCGCCGACGAGGTAGACGAACTGCGCGTACGCCGAGCGCAGCACCGCGCGGCGCGAGATCAGCCCACCGGCCTGGAAGGGCTTGCTGAACGCGAGCGTGCTCGACTTCGCGATGACCGTCTTGTCGAGGTCGAAGAAGGCCGCGGTCGGGCGGAACGCCATGCGGCCATCGTAGGCGGTGGCGACCCACCTACTGTTCACAGGATCCGTCTGGAACGCCCTTGTCCACAAGGGCTCTCGGCTTCGGTGCGCCCGGTCGGCGTTCGCGGGAAGCATCGACGCATGACCGCACCCCTCGTTGTCACCCGTGACCAGGCCCTCCTCGACGAGCTGCTCCGCCTGGCCGCCGCGGCCGGCGTCACCCCCGACGTCGCCGCCGACGGCGGTGCCGCGCTGCGCGGCTGGACGGCCGCGCCGCTCGTGCTCGTCGGCTCGGACGTGGCCGAGGACCTGGCCCGCATCTGCCCGACCAGGCGGCCGCGCGTGTACGTCGTCGCGTGGGGCGTGGTGCCCGACGAGATGTTCCGCACCGCGCTCGCGGTGGGCGCCGAGAGCATCGCCCAGCTGCCGCGCTCGGAGGCGTGGCTGACCGAGCTGCTCACCGATCTCGGGGACCCGGGCGGCCCGTCGGCCGAGGGCCTGCTGGTCGGCGTGGTGGGCGGGAGCGGTGGTTCCGGGGCGACCACGTTCGCCTGCGCCCTCGGGCAGGTCGGCGCCCGCCGCGGGCGCGCGCTCGTCGTCGACGCGGACCCGCTCGGCCCCGGCCTCGACCGGGTGCTCGGGCTCGAGGACCGGGACGGCGTGCGGTGGGACGGGCTCTGCGACACCACCGGGAGGCTCAGTGCCCGGGCGTTGCGCGAGGCGTTGCCCCGGCGCGACGACCTGGGCGCGCTGACCTGGCGGGCCGGTGGTCCCGGCACCCTCCAGGCGTTCGCGGCGCGCGAGGTCCTCTCGGCGGCGCGGCGCGGCCACGACCTCGTGGTGGTCGACCTGCCGCGGACGCCCGACCCGCTGGTCGACGAGATCGCCGCCCGCTGCGACCGGCTGCTGGTCGTCGTGGTCCCCACGGTCGTCGGCGTGGCGTCGGCGGTCCGCACGTGCGCCCGGCACCGCGACCCGACCACCGTGCGGCTGGTCCTGCGGGGGACCGGCATCGACCCGCTGCAGGTGGCCCGCGCGACCGGCGTACCCGTGCTGGCGACGATGCCCGAGCAGCGCGGCCTCGACGAGTCAAAGCCGTAGAATTGACATATGGAAATGAGCGCAAGCGAACTGGCTAGACCGGCCGCTGAGGCCGACCTGCGCTGGTGGTTCGATTTCGCCCCGACGTTGCAGTGGACCTGGGCCAAGACCTACGCCGAATTCGCCCCGCACTGGTACGTGATGCCGGGTCGGACGAAGGGGTTCGAGGTCACCGATGCGTGGCGCGTGGGACGGGTCGTTCGGACCTTCGGCGAGCCTGGCAAGTTCTGGCGACGCACGCAGTTGTACCTGTACACGCCGGACCGGGCGCGCAAGTTCTGGATGATGTGGGAGGTCCCGCTCAACCCGGAGATCCATCAACTGGTCAACCTCGCGACCACCGAGCGGACCTACGGGCCTCAGGCGGACTTCGACGAGGACTGGCTCCGGCAGATCCGCCTCACGAGAGGGGATGACCGTGGCTGACGCTCTGCCCGCTGCGATCTACTGCCGGATCAGCCGGGACCGCGAGGGCGCTGGGCTCGGCGTGGAGCGGCAGGAGGCGGACTGCCGGGCGCTGGCGAAACGTCTCGGCTGGGAGGTTGTCGCGGTCTACGTCGACAACGACATCAGCGCCTACTCCGGCAAGCCTCGGCCTCAGTACCGGGCGATGCTTGACGCGGTGCGGGCCCGGCAGGTGCAGGGCATCGTCGCGTGGCACTCCGACCGGCTGCACCGCCGCCCGACCGAGTTGGAGGAGTTCATCACCCTGGCGGAGGAGCGGGACCTACAGGTCCAGACGGTGCGGGCGGGCACCCTCGACCTGTCCACGCCTTCTGGCCGGATGGTGGCTCGGATGCTCGGTGCTGCGGCGCGGCACGAGGTAGACAGCACCCGCGACCGGGTGCGCCGGAAGAAGCAGGAGTTGGCCGAGGCGGGGAAGTACCGAGGAGGGCCACGCCCATACGGCTTCGACTCCGACGGCGTGACCGTACGGAAGAAGGAGGCCGAGGTCATTCGCCACGCGACGAAGGCCGTTCTGTCGGGGCGGACCTTGGCGGCTGTCGTGCGGGAGTTGAACGAGCGGGGCTCTCGGTCGTCGACTGGTGCCGAGTGGACGCGTCACTCGCTACGGGACGTCCTTCTGCGGCACCGCAACGCCGGTCTGGTCGCCACGGGCCGGCGCGGGGAGGCCGAGCAGATCACGGAGGCCGTGTGGCCTGCGATCGTGGAGCGGGAGGAGTTCGAGGCGGTGCGTCGGCTCCTGCTCGACTCGACCCGGCGCACCAGCACCGGCACCGAGCCGAAGTGGCTGGGCGCGGGCATCTACCTGTGCGGGCGCTGCGGCTCGGTGATGCGGTCGTTCACCGTGCCTCGCGCCCGGATCGACAAGAAGACCGGCAAGCCGGTGCGGCTCCCGGCCTACCGCTGTCAGGAGAACGACCACCTGACGATCATGGCCGTCAAGACGGACGAGTACGTGCGCGAGGTCGTGGCAGAGCTCGTCCGCGACCCGCGCGTGGTCGAGGCGATGACGGCGGGCACGGCGGACCCGCTGCAGGGGGACCGGGAGCGGCGTGCGCTGCTCGTGACGCGGCTGCAGCAGACCGAGGCGGACTACGACGAGGACCTGATCGACGCCCGGCGGTACAAGGCCAAGACCGAGCGCCTGACCGCCGAACTGGTCGAGGTCGAGGCCCGGCTGGCGGACGCCGCCCAGCAGGCGGTCATCTCGCCCGTGTTCTCGGCGGTCGATCCCGGCGCGGCGTTCCTGGCTGCCCCGCTCGACGTGCAGCGCGGCGTGCTCCGCTCGGTGCTACGGGTCGAGGTACAGCCCTACACCGGACCACGCGGTGGGGCGTGGTCCTCGGAGCGACTGGAGATCACGTCGGCGGTGGTTTAGTCGAGCCTGCATTTCCCACGCGATGACCCGTGGTCCCGACGCTCAGGCAATCTTGTCGGGCCTAGTTCCTGTACGCCCACTGTTCGGCGCAGTCCCATCCCGAGCACGTGTCCGGCGCGGCGGTCATGCTCGGGCGGGCACCCGGCTGCTGCCAGCCGCTGAGCCGCGACTGGGCTTGCGCCACCTCGGTCTTCGAGAAGCACTCGGGAGAGTTCACGATCAGGTGCAGGGCAGTGAGTACGTCTTGCCGTGCCGTCTCCCCGAGGTTCTGGCCCTCGGACGTTCCCGCCCCGAAGCCAGCCCCCTCGGTGAACTCGTTGTAGGCGTCGATGGAGTCCTGCGCCTTCTGGGCCGCGACATGCGTCTGCTCCTTCACGGACTCGCACGAGTTCGTGTGGGCCTGGTCGGCGCTGGCCCCGCCACAACCCGAGAGAGTGACGGTCGCCGCGATGAGTGCGATGACCACCGCCAGCGCTCTCGCGCTCCATTCCCCGCTAGGCATCCTTCGTCGCCTCCCGGCGAGCCTTGCGGGCGTCCCGCATCGCGCGCTTCTGCTCGGGCTGGACGTACAGCACGAGCACAGCCTCCTCGATGAGGCCCGCCACGTCGGCCACCTCCTCCTCGGAGTAGGTGAGCCCGGCATGGATGCTGTCGTTCCCGAGGAGTCGTGCCTCGTGCAAGTCCTCGACTAACTCATTGGACAACCTGCCCTTGAGGCTCTCGATCTTGTGCCAGAGCGTGCCGCCTGTCGCTTGCTGGTCCTTCACCAACTCCTCGACTGCGGCCCGATACATCACGCCAGCGGCCCGGAACGCCTTCGCCTTCTCGCACCGGCTGGCCTCCTCGAACAGGCCGCGCACCGCAGCCGGTGCCGACTCGTGGAGCGACCTCGGGGACGGGTGCGGCGAGACCATGCTGCGCCAGACCTTCTCCTCCTCGCCGCCGTCGACGCCTGGCAGCCGGGCGTGCATCTCCAGGAGGATCATCGACTTCTGGCAGTGCAAGCACTCCAAGACCACGATGCCCGTGTAGGTCGGATCGTCGGGCATCGAGCGGTTCGGAGAGCCGCCGCCGAACCCGAGCGAGTAGTAGTGCGGCGTCACATGCGACGTGGAGAAGACGATCTTGAACGACGAGTCCTTCTTGTGCCACGGGCAGTAGCCCGTCAGGTCCTCGAACAGCAACGCGTGCTCCTTCTCCCGGGTGTGCGGGGCCACCGAAGTGTCGCACTCCGGCCCGACATTCGCGCCGCTTCCACCACCTGGCCTGAGGCCAGCGGAGGCCCGCAGGTGGCCGCGAAATGTAGCGCGCAACCCTGTCGTGTTCCCGTACTCGACCCCAGAACGCTTGCGTCAGCAGGGTCCGGCTTCCTCGTCGGGGATCCTGATGGGAGTTCCGTCGAGAGTGGCGTGCCCGGTGGACCACGGGTTCTGGTGCAGGCAGCCGTTGCCGTGTCCGGGCACCCTGATCACCTCGCCGTCGTGAGGCTGCACGGTCACTGACGCCGCCTCCCACGTGGTGCCGTCATAGGTGTACTGCTGCGACTTGAAGACGACGGCCCGATCGGTCGGGTTGCTCACACACACCGAGACCGTGAAGTCGCTGTTGTTCGTCTCGTCGGTGTAGTCGCCGTCGGGGGACTGGTGACTCCCGCAGACGTCGACCCGGGGCGGCAAGTGGCAGTAGTGGTCGACTTCACGGAGGTACTGGGCCGTGGGCGGGCGGTAGCTGTCGTGGCGAACTGTTCCGTCCTCGGTGTGTGACGTGACCGTGACCACCGGGGCCAAGCCGGGATCATCACACTGCGGTGCCTCGACCATGACGTTGACCTGAAACCGAGTTTTGGCAGCCACGGGGAAGGGATCGGGCTTCGGGTCGTAGTCGTCGTACTTGACGGACCACAGTTCCGGATCGCCCTCGATCTTGAGCGGCATCTCGTCCACGCCGGTTACCCAGCGGTCGTCGGGGAAGGTGAGCCAGGTGCTGAGTGACAACCCGCCGTCGAAGGCACCCGCGTCCAGTACGGGATCGGCCTTCGCAAGAAGTCGGGCCTGGTCTGCGGTGGAGTTGCCACCGGAGCCCGGCCCCTGACTCAGGGCGCCGCCCAGCCACGCGCCGCCGACAGCGATCAGCGCTACGACCGCACCGATTAGAAGCACGCTCACTCGCCGCATGTCCTCAGCCTCGACTCTGCGAGAAGGCGAGCGTCGGAGACTTGTCGGGCATACCCGAATTTGGGGAGACGGCAGGCCCGCATTGTCTGCGTGGAGCACGACCTGAACGCTCCTGCGTCGAGGCCGCCAGAGGCGCGCAACGCGCCTCGAAATGTCATCGTGGGTAATTCCCCACTAATGCCGCACAAGGCCGGGAGAGTTGACGGGAGACCCTTAATTCGCGACGTATCTCCGCAGGTCAGAGGCACAAGCGAGGCCCGCATGAGGAATTGGTGGAATTGACGGGTCAAAGCCCATTGTTTGCTATTCCCCCCAGGCGTAAGATGAGAATTACAGCAGTGAAGTTTCGCCCCGCCCGAGGGCTGTGCCGCTAGGCCGCTCGGGATCACGGGAACACCGCCGCACCCGCAGCACCCGGGCAGAACGGCGAGAACTGGCGGATCGGGTTCACCCCCGGATGGGTGAAGCATCAGGTGCGAATCCAGAGGTTGCGGTGCCGTGGCACAGCGTCCCGGACCTCGTTCTCCGCAAGGAGAATTCTGATGCGTACCTTCATCAAGATTCCGCACGCTGCGGAACTCGCTGGATGCACTCCCGGCACGGTCTACAACCGCATCAAGAGCGGTGACCTCGCCGCGTACAAGTTGCCGAACCGCCGCGAGCATGTCGTCGAAAAGGAGGAGGCGCTCTCCGTCCTGACGAAGCGGCAGCGCTACGGGTCCTTCGGTCCTGATGCCGTGGTCCACGACCTCTCGAACGTGGTCGGCGTCGACTTCGTGGTGGAGGAGTCGTGACCACGGCGCAGGAGGCAGCCGCCCAGATCGGGCCGCTGACCGACGAGCAGGTCCAGAAGGTCGCCGCGCTGCTCGGCCTGGTCGAAGAGGGGGACCGGTGAGCGGCGGCGACCGGGCTCAGCACCCGGCCACCGCACGTAACTCCACCGCCGCCAAGCCTCTCACGATCGAAGCCGTCGTGGCGTTCGTGACGACGTACAGCGACTGGGGAAACCGCTGTATGGCCGCTCTCCACACGCCGCTGTGGGCCTCGCACATCCAGAACTGCCCTCGCTGCGCCGCTGTCCAGGCGGAGTGGGACCGGCAGGCCGAGGCAGAGCGGCGGGGCGTGGCATGACGGCCCGGCTGTGCATCCTGTCGGGCTGTGAGCGTCCGGTCCGGCTTCATGGGTTCTGCCCTCGCCACTGGCGTCGCTGGCGGCTCTACGGCGACCCACTGGCGTACGCGCCGTCCAAGGTCAAGCGCATCCCGACCGACGCCGAGATCGTCGCCGAGATGCAGGCCGCGCTCGACCGGCTCCGCGAGGCGGTGGGCGGATGAGCGACCTGATCGAAGACCTCCGCGAGGACGGCGAGGGTCAGTTCCCCTGTCCCTCGTGCGGTCAGACCGCCTCGGACACCTACCCCTATCCGTACTGCCTCCGGTGCACCGAGGCGCAGATGCTCGCGGCGATCGACTCCGAGCCTGAGGAGTGTGAGGAGGCCAAGCGCGAGCGCCACACCCACAACACGCGCCAGTGCCTCACGTGTGCGGTGCGTGAGGCGTGGGTCCGGGAGGAGGTCGTGCGCATCCGGACCGAGAGCCGGGCGTCTCCGCTCAACGAGGAGTGGTTCGGGACGACGGGAGAGGAGTTCGATCCCGACGAGCCTGAGCCGGTGCCCTGCGTGCTGGAGTTCGGGGATGGTCGGTTCGCGTTCACTCCCGGCATCCATGCGCTGTTCGGCTCCAGAGGGTCACTCAAGACCTGGCTGGGCTATAAAGCCGCTGTCCAGGAGGTCAAGCGCGGGAACTGGGCCCTCATCGTCGACTATGAGTTGTCGTACAAGACGACGATGCGCCGCTGCACCCTGCTGGGCGCGACGCGTTGGGACCGGCCCCAGATCGTCTACGTCCAGCCTTCGGGTCCGATCAGTGACAACGGGCGTGCTCGTCTGCTCGCTCGATTCGCCGACCATCCGCCCTCGGTCGTGGTCATCGACTCGGTAGGGATGGGCATGGCCGTGTCCGGGCTGGAGGAGAACTCCGGCACCGCCTCGGCACAGTGGATGATCGAGTTGCCCGCGTGGTTGAAGCGCCAGTGGCCCGGTGCCGTGATCCTGCCCATCGACCACCTCCCGAAGTCGGCGAACGGCCACGGCTCGGATCCGATCGGCTCCCAGCGCAAGGGAGCGATCGCGGACGGACTGTGGCTGGTCAAGAAGGTCTCCAACATCAGCCGGAGCACTCGGGGTCGGGGTCGGCTGGTCACCCAGAAGGACCGTGACGGCTGGGTCGATGAGGGCCAGGCCGTGCTCGACTTCGAGTTCGGAGGCGGTGGGCCGTTCGTGCTGACCCCTCCGGACCCACTGGTCGACGCGATTCAGCAGGTGGGGGAGGAGAAGTACCGGATCGCTGTGTACGTGAACGAGAACCCCGGCGTGACTGTCGAGGCGGCTCGGACCGCCCTCGACATCCACCCGAACTCGTTCACGGACTTGAAGGACGCCCTCGCGGCTGAGGGCGTGATCGACCATCAGAGAGGCCGTGGCCTGCGGCCCGGGCCGGAGATGGAGGCGTACCTGAACGAGGAGGAGTGAGGTGTACGGCGAGAGCCCGTACTCGTACCTGGCCGCACAGGTACGCCGCCGTGTGGGGCGAACCTGTGAGCCCACGGCGTCCGTACGGTACAGATCTTCTCTACGTACGTGTACGGCGTACGGCGCGGGCGGAGCGGAGCAACCGGGTGCTCTGCTTCACCTGCTCCGACCACGGCCCGACGACGACGCCGTTGCGGTCCTCGCGACGAGTGGGGTCGGTCCGCGCCTCCCAGGACTGGGTGCGGGCGGTCATCTGCCGCTGCTGCTTCGGCTGGGCACTCATCGGCCTCTCCTCTCGATACCCCGGCGGGGTATCCCTAGCGTAGTACGCTAGCGGCCTAGAAGACCTCAACCTCACGTTAACTTCAGGTCTGGACAGCCCGCCTCTCCGGACGTACTGTCGAAGCACTTCACCACTCGCCGCTGGCGCAAGGGCCGGGCGCTCCATCTGGAGGCTGCCCGCCGTGCCGTCGAACTCTTCGAAGCAGAAGCAGGACCAGCGTCGCCGCGCCGCACAGCGTCGTCAGGGCTGGACCGAGGAGAAGATCGTCGCGGTAGAGGCCCTGCGGTCCGGGGAGTCAGTCGCTGTCGTGCTGGAGCGCCTGGAGTCGGGGGCTGACCCGGCGGCGGCGCAGGCCCTGTTCGATCGGATGGACAAGTCGGCTCGGCTGGCGACGGAGCACCCTCCCGCTCCCGTCGTCCCCCAGGCCAGGGTTGTCTGGATTCCTCGACCGGGCCCGCGCCGCTGGCTGGGGCTGTGCTGGGGCTGCGAGCAGGAGCTGTGGGTCCAGTCGACCCGTCCCCGCGTGCCGCTGTGCGAGGAGTGCTGGGCGACCCGTCGCCGTCGCAAGGGGGCTGCGGCATGACCCGCTCCCGTCCCGTCGCAGCGACCTGCTCGCACTGCGGGCGGCGGTACCCCGCCAAGCGGCTGACCCGAGCGGGTGCCGCTGGGTGCCTGTGCCAGAAGTGCTTCGACCGGCTGCCGACGGGCCTGCGGCACACGCTGCTGCGGAAGGCCGGGCAATGAGCCGTCGCAGTGAGCCGCAGAGCGCCGCCAACCGCGTGTGGGAGACCCACGCCCGGACGGGTGAGGACACCGGGCCGCGCGTCGCACCGCCGACGAAGCCGCCTCCGCCGAAGCGCTACCGCATCCGCGTGGAGGGCTTGAAGCCTCGCCGGGAGTCGGTCGTGTCGAAGTGGAAGACGACGACCGAGGCCCTGACCGACGAGGAGCGCAGCATCGTGCGCGGCTACCGGCTCAGCGTCGGCGGCGAGGCGGCGGAGACGACCAGACGAGAGATCGAGGCGGAAGTCCGCCGAGAGAGAGGGCAGCAGTCATGACCGAGCCTGTGCCGGACCCCGAGCCCGTGGACACCCACGGCGTACCCGACCCCGGCCCCGTGCCGGAGGTCCCCGACCTGGTGGCCCCGACGAACCCGCCGAGCGACCGATGATCACCGACGAGGAGGCCGCACGGCTGCGCTCTCAGGTGCCGGACGACCCGATCCCGCGCCCTGCGGCCACAATCCCCTGCGAGTGCTGCGGCGTGGCCGTACCCGACCCCGACCCGCCGCTCAAGGACAACAATCAGCGCCTTGCGATGGGCCTCGGTGCCTACTGGGAGCACCCGTACCAAGGGCGCTACGGCCTGTGCGATTCCTGCAAGGCCCTCCGTGAGCAGGCCGAGGAGTACCTGCGGGAGCACCCGCTGCTGGTCCGGCAGGTCGGGCCGCACACGGCCCTCGACCGCATCGAGAGCGTGCTGTGGGCGCACGCGATCCTCGGGCGGAGCGTGGAGATGGACCTCGGGCTGCTCGTGCCTCGACTGGCATCCGCCGCGCACAGCCTCGGGTACCGAACCCCCACCGCCTCGAACAGCCAGGGCTGCAACGCTCGTCCTTGGGATCACGTCGGCATGAGCCAGCGCGCGAACCTCAGGGCTGCCTACGCTCAGGCGCTGGCCGATGCGGTCATGCCCAAGCCTCCTGCTCCTCCGGTGCCGATCCCGTGCCCGACGATCGCCTGCGGGTACTGCGGCGTGCCGTCCCTCCACGTCCCGGCTGCCGCTGTCGAGAAGTACGGCATGGATACAGTCGTGGGCCGGGTGTGGCGCTCGGTCGAAGCGCCGGAGGAGGCCCTCGGTGGTCCGGTGCGCCCGCACCCCATCCGGTGCCACGTCTGCCCCGCCTGCGCCGACGCGATCGATGGCGCGAGCATCGGGTGGACCTCACGCGGTCGGGCGGTGCTGGCCCACGTCGAGCGCATCTCGAAGGAGAGAGCCGACCGGCTTCGGGTGCTGCTGGCGCAGGACTACCCGCCCCCGCCGCCGCTGCCCGCGTGGCGGGCGCTGCCGCCGCCTCGCGTGCCGAACGACCAGCCGTGGGCGCACCTGCGGTTGGAGCGCCTCTAGTCTCCGCTCGGAGCCGGGCTTGGGTTCTTGCCATGGGACCCACAGGTTTCCCAGCCTGGGGCACCCGGCTCCGAGTGGACTCCAACCTCGTCCGGGGTCACCTCCCTTTCTCTCAGGCCCCGGACGAGACTGTGCCGCGACCCCGAAATCTGTATGTCAAATGTTAGGTTTTGACGAGGCGATCGACCTGGGGCTCGGCCCGATCCGCTCCCGCCGGGGCGCGCTCGGCCGGACGGCCACGGCGGTGCTCGACCAGCTGTGCCTGCTGCGGGCGGCGGCGTGAGCACGCTGCCGCTGGACGACCTCGAGGCGGTCCGCGACCGGCTCGCCCGGAGCCCCGGCGAGCTCACCCCGCACCGGGTCGCGGAGGCGCTCCGCGAGAGCGGCCGCCCGGTCGGCGACGCCACGGTGCTCGCGGTCTACGAGACGCTGCGCCGTGACGTGGTCGGCGCCGGGCCGCTCGAGCCGCTGCTCCGGATGCCGCACGTGACCGACGTGCTCGTGAACGGCCCCGACCACGTCTACCTCGACCGCGGTGCCGGACTCGAGCCGACCACGGTGCGGTTCCCGGACGAGGGGGCGGTGCGCCGCCTGGCCCAGCGGCTCGCCGCCCTCGGCGGCCGGAGGCTCGACGACGCCACGCCGTACGCCGACCTCAGGCTGCCGGACGGCACCCGCTTCCACGCCGTCCTGGCGCCGCTCGCGCGGCCCGGCACGCTGGTCTCGCTGCGCGTGCCCCGGTCCCGCACGTTCACGGTCGAGGAGCTCGTCGACGCCGGCACCCTCACCCCGGACACCGCCCGCCTGGTGCTCGCGGTCGTCGAGGCACGGCTCGCGTTCCTGGTCAGCGGAGGCACCGGGTCCGGCAAGACCACCCTGCTCGCCGCGCTGCTGTCCCGCGTAGCCGCTGACGAGCGGATCGTCGTGGTGGAGGACGCCAGCGAGCTGCGGCCGGACCACCCGCACGTCGTCGCCCTGGAGGGGCGACCCCCGAACATCGAGGGGGCCGGTGCCGTCGAGGTCCGCACCCTGGTCCGGCAGGCACTCCGGATGCGCCCGGACCGGCTGGTCGTCGGCGAGGTCCGCGGCGCCGAGGTCGTCGACCTCCTTGCCGCACTCAACACCGGGCACGAGGGTGGCTGCGGGACCTTGCACGCCAACTCCGCCGTCGACGTGCCCGCCCGCGTCGAGGCGCTCGCGCTCGCGGCCGGGCTCGGACGGGACGCCGCGCACAGCCAGCTCGCCTCCGCCGTTGACGTCGTGCTGCACCTCGGGCGTGGTGCCGACGGCGTCCGCAGGCTCCGTCAGGTCGCCGTCCCCGATCGGCGGCCTGACGGTCTCGTCTCGATGGTGCCCGCGCTCGAGATCGACGACCGCGGACTGGCGACCCCTGGACCGGCCGCCGCCGCACTCGCCGCCCGGGTCGACCGGTGACCGCCGTCGCCGCGACCAGCGCGGCGCTCGCCGTCCTCCTCCTGCTGCGACCGGTCCCTCGCACGGAGCAGCTCCGCGGACCGCGGCCGCTGCTGCTCGCCGTGCCGGCGCTCGTGCTCGTGGCCCTCGTCGTGCCCCGCCTCGGCGCCCTGGTCCTCGTGCTCACCGGCGCAGCGCTCGGTGGGCTGGGGCTGTGGCGGCGGCGCCGACGACGACGCGAGGCCTCCCTGGTCGCGGGCCACGTGCTGGAGACCTGCGAGCTGCTCGCGGGGGAGCTCGCCGCCGGACGACCGCCGGGCGCTGCTCTCGACCGTGCGGCGACGGCCTGGCCGCCGCTGGGGCCGGTCGCGGAGGCGTTCCGGGTCGGTGCCGACGTGCCGTCGGCGCTCCGGGCGCTCGGAGACGGGCTGGACGGCGCCCGCGACCTGCGAGTGGTCGCGGGCGCCTGGCAGGTCGCGCACCGCACCGGCCAGGGACTCGCCTCCGCCGTCGACCGGGTCGCCGACACCCTGCGCGCCGCCGCCGCGACCCGGCGGCTGGTCGAGGGAGAGCTCGCGTCGGCGCGGGCCACCGCGCGGCTGGTCGCGGGCCTACCCGTCCTCGCCCTGCTGATGGGCACCGGCGCCGGCGGGGACCCGTGGGGGTTCCTGCTGCGCAGCCCGGCAGGCCTCGCCTGCCTGGCCGGTGGTCTCGCCTTCGGCCTGGCCGGGCTGTGGTGGATCGAGGCGATCGCGGCCGAGGTCGAGGACCGGTCGTGACCACCTGGGTCCCGGTCGCCTGCGCGGCCGCGGCGGCGGCGCTGGCGCTCCCGGTCCGGCCGGTCCTCCGGCACCGGGTTGCAGCGGCACCGCCGTCCTCGGCGGTCGGGTGGTTGCACCGGCACCGGCTGGTCTGGAGCGCGCTCGCCGGCCTGGGTGCCTTCCTCTTCCTCCAGGGCCCGGCCGCGCCGGCGGTGGGAGTGGCCGCGGCGGTCGGCACCTGGGTCGCGGTCGGCCGGGCCGAGCCGGCCGACGTCCGCCGACGCCGGGCCGAGGTCCGGCGGGACCTGCCGCACGTGGTCGACCTGTTCGCCGCCACGCTGCGCGGCGGTGCCGCGCCCGGCGACGGCGTGGCCGTGGTGTCAGCGGCGTTGCCCGGCGCGGCGGCCGACCGACTGGGCACCGTGGCGGCCCGGCTGTCCCTCGGCCTGGACCCGGTCCAGGTCTGGGAAGGCCTCGCGGAGGACCCGGACCTCGGCCGGCTCGGTCGCGCGCTCGCCCGCGCCCAGGCCTCGGGGGCGCCGGTGGTCACGGCGGTGGAACGACTCGCCGACGACCTGGCGAGGTCGGCTCGTGCCGAGACCGAGGAACGCGCCCGCGCCGTCGGCGTGAAGGCGGCACTGCCGCTCGGGCTGTGCCTGCTGCCCGCGTTCCTGCTGGTCGGGATCGTGCCCCTCGTCGTCGCCCTCCTGAGCGCGCTCGACCTCGGATGACAGCCCACCTCCCGTCCACCGCGACCGCGGCGACGGCGGACTCCACAGCAGGGCCGGCAACCAGGGCGAACGGTCCCCGCGATCGCGGAGGGTCGACCCATCGGCCGCACCGAGCGGTCGGGATCGGAGAGCCAGATGACCCACCCCCTTCGCCACCACCGTCACGGCCGCCGAAGCCGTCGCGAGCAGCGCGGCATCACCACCGCGGAGTACGCCGTCGGCACCGCAGCCGGCGCCGGGCTCGCCGGCCTGCTCTACAAGCTGCTGACCGGCGGGTTCGGTGACCAGCTCCTCAAGACCCTGTTCGACCACGTGCTCGGGCTGCTGGGCATCGGATGACCCGGCCGGCCCGGCACTCCGACCGGGGCGCCGCGACCGCCGAGCTGGCGATGGTGCTGCCGCTGCTGATGGCGGTCACCCTCGGCCTGGTCTGGCTGCTCGCGGTCGGCGCCGCGCAGGTCCGCGCCGTCGACGCCGCCCGGGAGACCGCCCGCGCGGCCGCCCGGGGTGACGCGGTGGCCGAGGCCGTGGCGAGTGGCGAGCGGGTCGCCCCGCCGGGCAGCCGGGTCAGCGTCCACGACGACGGCGATCAGGTGACCGCCGTCGTCGTGGGCCGGGTCTCCGGCCCGGGCGGGCTGTTCGGACGGCTGCCCGGTGTCACGGTCAGCGCCCAAGCGGTGGCGGCCGTGGAGGACTCGTCGCCGTGAGGGGCGAGCGGGGATCGGCCACCCTGTTCGCGGTCGCGTGCCTGGCGGTGCTGATCCTGCTCGGCGCCGCGCTCGGCGTCGTCACGGCGATGGTCCGCGGCCACCGGGCCGCCCAGTCGGCGGCCGACCTCGCGGCGCTCGCGGTCGCCGACGCGGTCGGCACCGGCCGCGACCCGTGCTCCGCCGGAGCGGTGGTCGCGGCGGCGAACGACGCCCGGCTGGTCGCCTGCGACCTGGCCGGACGCGACGCCACGGTGACGGTGACGGTGGGCGGCCCGCACTGGCTCGGCCAGGTCGCCGACCTCTCCGCCGACGCCCGCGCCGGGCCCGCCTGACTAGAAGGAGCGCTCCTCGCGGTCCTGCTCGTCCTTGCGCTCCTCGGCCTCGCGTCGCTCGAGCTTCTCGTGGAGCTCGTTGAGCTGCTTGCTCTCGCGGCGCTGGCGGAGGGTGCGCTTGGTGCCCCACTTGGAGAACCCGAAGCCCCACACGATCGCGAGCCCGGCGCCGAGGCCGACGAAGAACATCGCCGTCGCACTGAGGTCCACGCCGAACAGCTCGGTCGAGCCGTCGGCGGTGAACAGCGCGCCCACGACGGCGACCGCACCGACACCCATCAGCAGCAATCCGAGGACGACCATGGCCGGACCCTACGGCCCGCCGAGGAGCACGTCGAGGAGAGCGGCCGCGCCGGCCTTGTCGAGCGGGTTGTTCTGGTTGCCGCACTTGGGGGACTGGATGCACGACGGGCAGCCCTCGTCGCAGGCGCACGAGAGGATCGTGTCGCGGGTCGCGGTCAGCCATGCCCGGGCGGCCCCGAAGCCGCGCTCGGCGAACCCGGCACCACCCGGGTGCCCGTCGTAGACGAACACGGTGAGCCGTCCGGTGTCGGGGTGCACCGCGGTCGAGACACCGCCGATGTCCCACCGGTCGCACGTGGCGAACAGCGGCAGCAGCCCGATCGAGCAGTGCTCGGCGGCGTGTGCGGCGCCGGGCAGGTCGCGGCCCGTGAGCCCGCCCTCGGCCAGGGCGTCGTCGGGGACGGTCCACCACACGGCCGTGGTGCGCAGGGACCGCTCCGGCAGGTCGAGCGGCTCCTCGCCCAGCACGTCACCGCCGGGCTGGCGGCGCTTGAGGAACGACACCACCTGGTGGGTGACGTCGACCTCGCCGAAGGAGAGCCGGCAGTCCCCCCACGAGGCGTACTCCCGCTCGCGCACGATCGCGATGTCGGTGACCTCGCGGGCACTGGTCGAGTAGCTCGGATCCGCCCGCTCGATGACCGCCACGTGCTCCTCGAGGTCGAGCGAGCGCACCAGCCAGGTCTCGCCGCGGTGCACGTAGACGGCGCCGGCATGGGCGGTGCCGTGCGCGCTCGAGGCGTCGACGGTGCCGATCACGCGTCCGGTCTCCGCCTCCACCAGCTGGACGGGCGAGCCGCCGGTCGACCGGATGTCGGCGAGGTCGCTGGCCCGGCGGCGGTCGGTCCAGAACCAGCCGCGGGGCCGGCGGCGCAGCAGCCCGCCCTCGGTCAGCGCGTCCACCACCTCAGCGGCGGTCGGGCCGAACAACGGCAGGTCGGCCTCGGTGAGCGGTGCCTCGTACGCGGCCGCGCACAGGTGCGGACCGAGGACGTAGGGGTTCGACGGGTCGAACACGGTCGCCTCGACCGGGGCGCCGAGCAAGGCGTCGGGGTGGCTGACCAGGTAGGTGTCCAGCGGGTCGTCGCGCGCGACCAGCACGCCGAGCGCGTCCTGCGCGCCCCGGCCGGCGCGGCCGACCTGCTGCCACAGCGCGGCACGGGTGCCGGGGAAGCCCGCCATCAGGACGGCGTCGAGGCCGCTGATGTCGATGCCGAGCTCGAGTGCGTTGGTCGCGGCCAGCCCCGTCAGCTCGCCGCGGCGCAGTGCCTCCTCGATCGAGCGGCGCTCCTCGGGCAGGTAGCCGCCACGGTACGACGCCACCCGGCCGGGCAGCGAGGGGTCGACCTCGGCGAGCAGCTCGGCGGCGGTCATCGCGACCTGCTCGGCACCGCGGCGCGAGCGGATGAAGGCGAGGGTGCGGATGTCCTCCGCGACCAGGTCCGCGAGCAGGTCGGCGGTCTCCGACGACGCCGCCCGGCGCACGGGGGCGCCGTTCTCGCCGGTGAAGGACGTGAACGGCGGCTCCCAGAGCACCAGGGACACCTCGCCGCGCGGCGAGGCGTCGTCGGTCACCGCGAGCACGTCGAGGCCGGTCAGCCGGTGCGCGAACACCTCCGGGTCGGCGACCGTCGCCGACGCGAGGACGAACGTCGGGGCCGCGCCGTACATCGCGCAGACCCGGCGCAGCCGGCGCAGGACGTGCGAGACGTGCGCCCCGAAGACGCCGCGGTAGTGGTGGCACTCGTCGACGACGACGTACTGGAGCGAGCCGAGGAAGGAGGTCCAGCGCGCGTGTCCGGGGAGCAGCGACCGGTGCAGCATGTCGGGGTTGGTCAGGATGTACTCGGCGTGGTCGCGTGCCCAGTCCCGCTGGTCGCGGCTGCTGTCCCCGTCGTGGGTGGTGACCCGGACGTCGAGGCCGAGGGCGGAGATCCCGGCGAGCTGGTCCTGGGCGAGTGCCTTGGTGGGCGCGAGGTACAGGACGGTCGCGCCGCGCTGGCCACGGGCGCCGCGCGAGCCACGCACGGCCGACAGCGCGGGCAGTTGGTAGCCGAGGCTCTTCCCGGACGCGGTGCCGGTCGCCATCACGACGTGCTGACCGTGGTGCGCCGCGTCCGCCGCGGCCGCCTGGTGCTCCCAGGGGCGGGAGACCCCGCGTGCCGAGAACGCCGCGACCACGTCCGGGGCCGCCCAGTCCGGCCACTCGGCGTGTCGGGCGGGGCGTGCCGGCAGCACCTCGAGGTGGCGCAGCCGGTCCTCGCGGCCGGGTACGGCGGCGAGCCGCTCGACCACGCCGGCCACGCCGAGGGGTCGGGATCCGAGCGCCGAAGTCACCTCGCCATTGTCCGCCACGGCACCGACAGGCCGGCCCGCGGGCAGCCCATGGGCAGTCGGTGGAGACGTTCCCGGGAGCGGCGCGACCGGCCCGACTGTCCACTACTTGTGCACACAAGGGCACGGGCGTGGTTTCATTGTGCAGGCCGGATGTCGGGGTTCACGCCGCGACGCCTCCGGCGACCTGACCAGTAGGACCGGGGAGACATAGGTGGACCTGACTCTGACGACGCGCGACGCCGGTGGCAAGACCATCGTTGCCGTCGGGGGCGAGATCGACGTCTACACGGCCCCGAAGCTGCGCGACAAGATCACCGAGCTCGTCGCGAGCGGTGTCTACGACATCGTCATCGACATGGAGGAGGTCGAGTTCCTCGACTCCACCGGCCTCGGCGTCCTCGTGGGCGGCCTGAAGAAGGTGCGCGCGCACGACGGCTCGCTCCAGCTCGTCTGCAACCAGGACCGGTTGCTCAAGATCTTCCGCATCACCGGGCTCGCGAAGGTCTTCGTGATCCACGACTCCGCCGACGCGGCGCTGGCCGGCAACTGACCTCCGCAACGGGCCCGTCGTCACCGGACGACGGGCCCGTTGCGCATTTCTCCCCCGTCACCGGACTCCTCGTGTGGGTCGGGTCACATCCCGCTGCCCACCCGGGGCGTGCCATGCGTAGACTCCGGCGCGTCCGTGAGATCTGCATCACTCCATCTCTTCCAGGAGGAAGCGCATGACGGGGATCGCTCCCGCTGTCGTCGAAGTCTCCGGAGGCAATCTCGTCCTGGTCATCGTCGTCGCACTGATCGCGCTGGGCGCGCTCGCGATGGCGGCGATGTTCCGCCAGGAAGTACTTGCCGCCGGTGAAGGCACCGACAACATGAAGAACATCGCCCAGGCGGTCCAGGAAGGTGCGAACGCCTTCCTGCAGCGGCAGTTCCGCACGCTCGCGGTCTTCGCCGCGATCGCGTTCGTCCTGCTGCTCGCGCTGCCAGCCGACGACGCGACGGTCCGGATCTTCCGCTCGGTGTTCTTCCTGGTCGGCGCCGGCTTCTCGGCCTCCGTCGGCTACCTCGGCATGTCGCTCGCGGTGAAGGCGAACCTCCGGGTCGCCGCCGCCGCGCAGGAGTCCGGCCGCGAGACCGCGATGAACATCGGCTTCCGCACCGGCGCCATGGTCGGCATGCTCACCGTCGGCCTCGGCCTGCTCGGCGCGAGCATCGTGGTGATCCTGTTCCAGGAGCACGCACCGCACGTGCTCGAGGGCTTCGGCTTCGGCGCCGCGCTGCTCGCGATGTTCATGCGCGTCGGCGGCGGCATCTTCACCAAGGCCGCCGACGTCGGTGCCGACCTGGTCGGCAAGGTCGAGAACAACATCCCCGAGGACGACCCGCGCAACGCCGCCACCATCGCCGACAACGTCGGCGACAACGTGGGCGACTGCGCCGGCATGGCCGCGGACCTCTTCGAGTCGTACGCCGTCACGCTGGTCGCCGCGCTGATCCTCGGGTCGCAGGCGTTCGGCGACCAGGGCCTGGTGTTCCCGCTGCTGATCCCGGCCATCGGCGCACTGACCGCGGTCGCGGGCGTCTACCTGTGCAAGCCGCGCGAGGGCGAGAACGGCCTCGTCACGATCAACCGTGCCTTCTACGTCTCCGCGGCGATCGGGGCGGTCGCGAGCATCGTGCTCGCGCTGGTCTACCTGCCCACCGACTGGAACGACCTGGACAACGCCTCCGGCCAGGCCGCGGACATCGGTCCGGGCGTCTTCGCCGCCGGCGCCGTCGTCATCGGCATCGTGCTGGCCGCCGCCATCCTGGCGCTGACCGGCTACTTCACCGGCACCGACTACCGCCCGGTCAAGGACGTCGGTAAGACGTCCCTCACCGGCGCCGCCACGGTGATCCTGTCCGGCCTCTCCGTCGGCTTCGAGTCGGCCGTCTACACCGCCGGCGTGATCGGCGCCGCCGTGTTCGGCGCCGCACTGCTCGCGGGCGGCTCGACCGGCCTCGCGCTGTTCGCGGTCTCCCTGGCGGGCTGCGGCCTGCTGACGACGGTCGGCGTCATCGTCGCGATGGACACCTTCGGCCCGGTCTCCGACAACGCGCAGGGCATCGCGGAGATGTCCGGCGACGTCGACGAGCGCGGTGCGCAGATCCTCACGGAGCTCGACGCGGTCGGCAACACCACGAAGGCCATCACCAAGGGCATCGCGATCGCGACCGCCGTGCTGGCGGCGAGCGCCCTGTTCGCCTCCTACACCCAGTCGGCGTTCGAGTCTGTCCAGGAAGCCGGCGGCGGCGTCGGCGACGTGCTCGGCGACTTCCTGGTGTACGACGCCAAGCTCATCGTGGGCGCGCTGCTCGGCGCGAGCGTGGTGTTCCTGTTCTCCGGCCTCGCGATCAATGCCGTCGGCCGGGCCGCCGGCGCGGTCGTGTTCGAGGTGCGCCGCCAGTTCCGCGAGATCCCCGGGATCATGGAGGGCACCGGCCGTCCGGAGTACGGCAAGGTCGTCGACATCGTCACTCGCGACTCGCTCCGCGAGCTCGCCACGCCCGGCCTGCTGGCCATCCTGGCCCCGATCGCCGTCGGCTTCGGCCTCGGCGTGGGGCCGCTGGCCGGGTTCCTGGTCGGTGCGATCGTGACCGGCACGCTGATGGCGGTCTTCCTCGCGAACGCCGGTGGCGCGTGGGACAACGCGAAGAAGCTGGTCGAGGACGGCAACCACGGCGGCAAGGGCTCGGAGGCCCACGCCGCGACGGTCATCGGTGACACGGTCGGCGACCCGTTCAAGGACACCGCCGGTCCGTCGCTCAACCCGCTGCTCAAGGTGATGAACCTGGTCTCGCTGCTGATTGTCGCCGCGGTCGTGAAGCTGTCGGTCGGAGCGGACGAGAACGACCCGCTGCGGATCGTGATCGCGCTCGTCGCGTTCGCCGGCATCGTCGTGGCGGTCTACATCTCGAAGCGGCGCACGGTCTCGATGGGAGACGACGAGGCCGGTCAGGCCGTCCCGCCGCCGCCCCCGCCGCCGGTCCAGGCCGCTCCGCCGAGCGACCCGGCGCCCACCCAGCAGTTCGAGGCGCCGACGCAGCACTGATCGGCCCGAGCACCGGCCGACGAGACAACCTGGCCCGCCCGAGGATCCCCTCGGGCGGGTCAGCTCATCTGCGGACCGTCAGCTTCACGACCTTCGACGCGGCGCCCGCCACGGTCGCGGACCCGGCGTACACGGCCTTGAGCTTGTGCGCGCCCGGCTTCAGCACGGTCAGCTTGACGACCAGCGTGCCGTGCCTGCCCTTCGCGAACGCCGCCTTCTTCAGCAGCTTCCTTCCGTCGTAGACCTTCACGCCGCCGGTGGGCGAGCCCATGCCCGGCACCTTGAGCACCAGCTTCAGGACCGCTGCCTTGCCCTTGTCGACCGTCTTCCTCGCGAGCGAGGCGGACAGCCGCGACGCGAGCTTCGCGACGTGCACCGGCGCGGTGGTGAACTTCCCGGCCTTGTACGCCGGCCGGGTCGCGGTCACCAGGACCGTGAGGTCATTGCCCACGTCCGCCTTGTCCACCTGGTAGGTCTGCGCCACAGCGCCGCTGATGGCGGTCCCGGCGCGCAGCCACTGGTAGGTGTACGACGGCGGCCCGGAGCCCTCGGTGCCGCCGGTCCACTGGCCGGGGTCGGCGGTGAGCAGCTTGCCCACAGCGCCGGTGCCGGTGACCCGCGGCTTCATCACGAACTGGATCGCGTCGCCGATCAGCGGCTGGACCGGGTCGCTGGTGATCGTGTTGTCCGTGAACCCGTCCTTGTGACCGGTCACCGTCACCGACACCGCGTGACCGAAGTCCGCTGCCGCCAGTGCGTACGTGGCGGCCGTGGCGCCCGCGATCGGGGCGTCGTCGCGGAGCCACTGGTACTTGCTGGTCGCATCGCTCGGGTCCCAGGTGGGCCCGGACAGCGTCAGCGTGGTCCCGACCTTCCGGGCGCCGCCGATCGTGACGTCGCCGGTCGGGCTGACCTGGGTGCCGGTGGCGAGCGGGATGTTCAGGGCATCCGTCACCACGGTGAGGCCGGGCACGCCGAGCAGCGCGCCGGTGACCTGCGCCGAGATCGCGTGACCGGCGTCCTCGAGGCCGGGCACGTAGGTCTGGCCTGTCGCGCCCGGGATCGGCGCTCCGTCGCGGAGCCACTGGTACGACGTGGTCACGCCGGGCAGGCTCCACACCGGGTCGGTCAGCGTGATCAGCTGTCCCACCTCGGCGGACGCGGGCAGGCCGAGCCCGCCGACGAGCGTGAGGATCGTGTCACCGGGGTCCCCGGGGTCCCCGGGGTCACCCGGACCGGCCGGGGCGATCACCGGGACCGCGTTGCTGGTCCACGTGCAGCCGATGGCCCCGAGCAGCGTGACCGCCTGCTGCACCTGGATCACCTGGCCGGCGTCGGAGTCCACCGGCGTGTACGACGTCCCACCGCTCCGGAACGTGGTGCCGTTGCGCAGCCACGAGACCGAGCTGCTCACCAGGCCGAGGTCCCACGTCGGAAGGTCCGCGCTCAGGAGGTCGCCGACGGAACCGGTGCCGTCGAGGGAGCCGCCCGTGCTGCGCCCGTCGCAGAGTGCGCGGGCGGAGGACGGGCCGGCCAGGCCGACGGCGAGGCCGGTGGCGATCAGGACGGACACGAGCAGGGCGCCGAGGGCGCGTGAGAACCGAAGCATGGCCGCGTGATGCCCGTCACAGGGGCTCCCCAATCTGCGGTCTGGACCATCGCTCAGGAACGCGGTCTAGTGTCGCCCCGTGAGTGCGCCGTCGATCTCGGAGCTGCCGCGTCGCCTGCGCGCGGCTCTGGTGATGGCCGGCTTCACCTACGACGGCGTCGCCGAGGTGCTGGGCCCGGTCGCGCAGGCCGCGCTGGCGCGCAACGAGACGACGCCCGGTCTCCGGCGTACGACGGGGGGCTGGCCGCTCGAGACGCTGATCCGGCTGTTCCTCCTGCAGGCGCCCGTCGAGCTCGCCGCCGCCCAACGAGCCCTGCCCGGGCTGGTCGACCAGCTGGTGGCCGAGGGCTTCCTCGAGCGGGCCGTCGGCGAGGTCGCGGCCCTGCTGGACGTGCGGCCGTACGCCGCCGACGACCAGCACCTGTGGGTGGCCAGCGACCTGACTCCCGGGCTGGACGGGGGCGCCAGCAGGGTCGGTCCCGACCACGTGCTCGGGATCAGCTCGGCGTCGACGTCACTGGCCCAGCTGACCATTCGCGACCCGATCGAGCGCTCCCTGGACCTCGGCACGGGTTGCGGGGTCCAGGCCCTGCACCTGGCCGGGCACAGCGCGACCGTGGTCGCCACCGACGTCAACCGTCGGGCGCTGTGGCTGGCCCGGTTCAACGCCGCGCTCAACGAGGTGCCCGCGGCCGTCGACTTCCGTGAGGGCTCGTTCTTCGAGCCGGTGGCCGGCGAGCGGTTCGACCTGATCGCCACCAACCCGCCGTTCGTGATCTCGCCGGCGACCGACGAGCGCCTCGTCTACCGAGACTCGGGGCTGCCGGGCGACCGGGTCGTCGAGGACATCGTGCGGGGCGCCCCGGACCACCTCGCCGACGGCGGCTGGTGCCAGGTGCTCGCCAACTGGGTGATCGCCCGGGGCGTCCCGTGGGACGAGCGGCTCGCCGGCTGGGTCCCCGAGGGCACCGACGCCTACGTCGTGCAGCGCGAGGTGGTCGACCCCGCGGCGTACGTGGAGCTCTGGCTCAAGGACGCCGGCCTGCACGGCTCGGTGGACTACCTGGTCCGCTACGACACCTGGCTGTCCTGGTTCGAGGAGCAGCGCATCGAGGCCGTCGGCTTCGGCTGGATCAACCTGCACCGCACGGGCTCCTCGGGGCGCGAGCTCCTGGAGTGGCCGTACGACGTCGAGCAGCCGATCGCCCCCGCGATCCGCGACTGGGCCAGGGCCGCCGCCACCCCGGTCGACCTCGACGCACGGCTGATCGCGCGCACCGACGTGCGCCAGGAGACGCTGGGGCCGCCGGGCGCCGAGGACCCGGAGACGGTGCTGTTGCGCCAGCAACGCGGCTTCCGGCGGGCCCGCCGGGCGGACACGGTGGAGGCGGCGTTGGTGGGCGCGTGCGACGGCGAGCTCACCGTCGGCCAGATCCTCGACGCGATCGCGCAGCTGCTCGGCCTCGACCCCGCCGGGACCCGGGAGCGCTACCTGCCGGTGGCCCGCGAGCTGGTCGCCGAGGGGTTCCTCACCGCTCGCTGAGCGGCCGCCCGGGAATGGCTTTCGCGCGGTTCGCGCTACCGTGTCCAGCCGTACGTCAGAAAACACCCCAGGAGACAGAGGACCAGTGGCCCACAAGTTGGTGATCGTCGAATCCCCGGCGAAGGCCCGCACTATCGGCGGGTACCTCGGCCAGGGGTACGTCGTCGAGTCCTCCATCGGCCACATCCGCGACCTCCCGAACAGCGCCGCCGACACCCCGTCGAAGATCAAGGACAAGCCGTGGGGCCGCCTGGCGGTCGACGTCGACAACGGCTTCGAGCCCTACTACGTGGTGCCGCGGGACAAGAAGTCCCACATCTCCAAGCTGAAGTCGCTGCTCAAGGACGCCGACGAGCTCTACCTCGCGACCGATGAGGACCGCGAGGGCGAGGCGATCGCCTGGCACCTGCTCGACGAGCTCAAGCCCAAGAACATCCCGGTCAAGCGGATGGTCTTCCACGAGATCACCAAGCCCGCGATCCTCGCCGCCGCGGAGAACCCCCGCGAGCTCGACATGGACCTCGTCGAGGCCCAGGAGGCGCGCCGCATCCTGGACCGCCTCTACGGCTACGAGGTCAGCCCGGTCCTCTGGAAGAAGGTCATGTCCGGCCTCTCCGCCGGCCGTGTGCAGTCGGTGGCCACCCGGCTGGTCGTCGACCGGGAGCGCGAGCGGATGCGCTTCCGCCTCGCGTCGTACTGGGACCTCGAGGGCACCTTCGACGCCGGCGCCGCGCACGACCAGCGGATGTTCCCCGCCAAGCTGCACTCCGTCGACGAGGTGCGGGTCGCGCGCGGCTCGGACTTCGGCCAGGACGGCGTGCTCAAGGCGAACGCGAACGTCGTGCACCTCGACCGGGCCCGCGCGGAGGCGCTGGCGGCGGCCCTCCAGGACACGACCTTCGACGTCCGCTCGGTCGAGGCGAAGCCCTACCGGCGCTCGCCGTACGCGCCGTTCCGCACCACCACGCTCCAGCAGGAGGCCAGCCGCAAGCTCGGCATGAGCGCCTCGGTGACGATGTCGGTCGCGCAGCGGCTGTACGAGAACGGCTTCATCACCTACATGCGTACAGACTCCACCACCCTCTCCGGCGGCGCGGTCGGTGCGGCCCGCGCGCAGGTCCGGGAGCTGTACGGCGCCGAGTACCTCCCCGACGCCCCGCGGGTCTACGCCAGCAAGGTCAAGAACGCGCAGGAGGCGCACGAGGCGATCCGGCCCGCCGGTGACAGCTTCCGGACGCCCGCGCAGACGGGCCTCACCGGCGAGCAGTTCCGGCTCTACGAGCTGATCTGGATGCGGACCGTCGCCTCGCAGATGAAGGACGCGGTCGGCCAGTCCGTCTCGATCCGGATCGGCGGCGCCGCGGCGTCCGGCGAGGACGTGGTGTTCTCCGCGACCGGCCGGGTCATCACCTTCCACGGGTTCCTCAAGGCGTACGTCGAGGGCACCGACGAGGGCGCCCAGAAGGACGACGCCGAGACCCGGCTGCCGAACCTCGTCGAGGGCGACGCCGTCAACGCCGCCTCGATCACCGCGAGCGGCCACGAGACCAAGCCGCCGTCGCGCTACACCGAGGCCACGCTGATCAAGGAGCTCGAGGACCGGGAGATCGGCCGGCCCTCGACGTACGCCTCCATCATCGGCACCATCCTCAACCGCGGCTACGTCTACAAGAAGGGCACCGCACTGGTGCCGGCGTGGCTGGCGTTCTCGGTGACCCGGCTGCTCGAGGAGCACTTCCCGCGGCAGGTGTCCTACGAGTTCACCGCGGGCATGGAGGACGTGCTCGACGAGATCGCCGGCGGCCGCAAGGACCGCAACACCGAGCTCGCCGAGTTCTACTACGGCTCGGACACCGTGACCGGTCTCAAGCCGCTGGTCGACGGGCTCGGTGACATCGACGCCCGTGAGCTGGCGACCTTCCCGATCGGCGACGCGGACTCCGGCATCCACCTGCGGGTCGGCCGCTACGGTCCGTATCTCGAGGGTCCCGACGACGAGGGCACGCCGTACGCCGTCCGCGCCAACGTGCCCGACGACCTGCCGCCGGACGAGCTCACGGTCGCCAAGGCCAAGGAGCTGCTGGCCAACCCGGCCGGCGAGGAGATCCAGCTCGGGGTGCACCCGGAGTCCGGCCTGGAGATCGTGGCGAAGAACGGCCGGTTCGGGCCGTACGTCACCGAGGTGCTGCCGGAGGATGCGCCCAAGAGCGCCCGGCCGCGCACCGGCTCGCTGTTCAAGTCGATGTCGCTCGACACGATCACGCTCGACGACGCGCTGAAGCTGCTCTCCCTCCCCCGCGTGGTCGGCACCGCCGAGGACGGCGAGGAGATCACCGCGCAGAACGGCCGCTACGGGCCCTACCTGAAGAAGGGCACCGACTCCCGCTCCCTGGCGTCCGAGGACCAGCTGCTCACCATCGGCCTCGACGAGGCGCTGCGGATCTACGCCCAGCCGAAGCAGCGCGGGCGCGCCGCGGCCGCCGCGCCGCTCAAGGAGCTCGGCGTCGACCCCGTCTCGAAGCAACCGGTCGTGGTCAAGGCCGGCCGGTTCGGCGAGTACGTCACCGACGGCGAGTACAACGCGACCCTCCGCAAGGACGACTCGGTCGACGCGATCACGCTCGAGCGCGCGGCCGAGCTGCTGGCCGAGCGTCGAGCCAAGGGCCCCGCCAAGAAGGCGGCGAAGAAGACCGCGAAGAAGAGTCCGGCCCGGAAGACCGCGAAGAAGGCCACCAAGAAGACCACGAAGGCTGCCGCCAAGAAGTCGTGAGTGCCGGCCGCGCCGATGGGTACCCCGGGGCATGGTCGATTCAGCTGAGGGTCGTAGGCGCCTCCTGTTGCTCGTGGTCCTCGGCATCATCGTGCTGGTCGTCGCGGCGTACCTGGTGATCGCGCAGGTCGAGGGCGACCACACCGACCAGATCGACCCGCAGAACGGCGACTCCGCCCCCAGCCTGGTCCGCTGAGCCGGCGGCCGGCCGACCCGCGGTGGAATCCGTCGGCGGTGCCCCGTAGGTTCTCCGCGTGAGCACGGGACCCGGGGTGTACGCCGACACCGGCGTGTTCGTGTGCTTCGAGGGCGGCGACGGCTCGGGCAAGTCCACCCAGTCCGAGCGCCTCGCCACCTGGCTGGAGGAGGAGGGCTACGTCGCCCTGCTGACCTTCGAGCCCGGTGACACCGAGGTCGGGCGCAAGCTCCGGACCATCGTGCTCAGCCCCGAGACCGGGGAGATCTCCGACCGCACCGAGGCGCTGCTCTACGCCGCCGACAAGTCCGAGCACGTCGACTCCGTCGTGCAGCCTGCGCTGGACCGCGGCGAGGTCGTCATCACCGACCGGTACGTCGACTCGATGCTGGCCTACCAGGGCACCGGCCGGGCGCTCGCGCTCGACGAGGTCGAGCAGGTCGCGCGGTGGGCGACCCACGACCTGCGGCCGCACCTGACCGTGGTGCTCGACCTCGAGCCCGCGCACGGGCTGGGCCGCTTCGAGGAGCGAGACCGGATCGAGGGCGAGTCGCTGGAGTTCCACCAGCGGGTCCGGGAGAGCTTCCTGCGGATGGCGGACGCCGACCCCGACCACTACCTCGTGCTCGACGCCCGGGCCGACCTCGACGAGATCACCGCCCAGGTCCGGAAGGCCGTCGTACCCCTGCTGGCCCAGGCGGTCAGGCGGTGACCGTCTGGGACGGGCTGGTCGGCCAGCCGAAGGTGATCGAGGCGTTGAAGGCCGCCGCCTCGGGCCACGGGATGAGCCACGCCTTCCTCTTCACCGGCCCTCCGGGGTCGGGGCGCTCGAACGCCGCGGTCGCGTTCGCCGCTGCGCTCCAGTGTGAGCAGGACCCGCCCGGGTGCGGCACCTGCCACGCCTGCCACACGGTGCTCGCCGGCTCGCACGCCGACGTCAGCACGGTCCGCACCGAGGGCCTGTCGATCGGCATCAAGGAGGTGCGCGACCTGGTCCGCCGCTCCGCGCTCGCGCCGGTGGGCAGGCGCTGGCAGATCGTGATCGTCGAGGACGCCGACCGCGTCACGGAGCCGGCGTTCAACGCGCTGCTGAAGGCCATCGAGGAGCCGGCGGAGCGGACCGTGTGGATGCTCTGCACGCCCACGGTCGAGGACGTGCTGCCCACGATCCGCTCGCGCTGCCGGCTGGTCTCGCTGACCACGCCGACCGCCGACGACGTCGCGGACTTCCTGGTCCGCACCGACGGTGTCGACGGCGCGCTCGCGTCGTACGCCGCGCGCGCCAGCCAGGGCCACATCGGTCGTGCCCGCGCGCTGGCCCGCGACGACGAGACCCGCAACCGGCGCCGCGAGGTGGTGGCGATCCCCGCGCAGCTGACCTCGCTCGGTCGCTGCATGCAGGCCGCGTCCCGGCTGACCGAGGTCGCCAAGGAGGAGGCCGACGCGATCACGATCGAGCTCGACGCCCGCGAGAAGTCCCAGCTCGACACGGCGTACGGCGTGGTCGAGCGCGGCCGCCGGCCCCGCGAGTACGCCCCCGCCCTGCGTGACCTCGAGCAGGACCAGAAGCGGCGCGCCAAGCGCCGCCAGCTCGACGTCGTCGACCGCGGCCTGATGGACCTCGTGTCGGTCTACCGGGACGCGATCGCGGTCTCCGCCGGCGCACCCGGCCAGCTCGTCAACGAGGAGATCCGCGCGGACGTCGAGCTCCTCGCGCGGGTGTCGCCGCCGGAAACCAACCTCCGGCGGATCTCCGCGATCTTCGAGGCCCGCGAGCAGATGCTCGAGTTCAACGTGCAGCCCGCGCTGGCCCTCGAGTCGATGATGGTGGCGCTCGTCGCTCCCGAGGCCCGGACCAGGTGAGGCGGCTGGTCGTCGCGCTCGTCGTGATCGCGCTGGTGTTGGGCGCCGGCGTGGTGACGGCGATCGTGGAGGTCGGTGACCGCGGCTCGGCGACCGCGGTCCCGACCACCGCTCCGGAGCCCGGTGCGCAGCGGCCGCCGGAGGCCGCGCTCGCGCCGTACTACACCCAACAGCTGTCCTGGTCGCAGTGCCGGGACGGGGACTTGTGCTCGACGCTGACCGTGCCGCTGGACTACCACCACCCGGACGGCGACACGATCGGCCTCGCGCTGCTGATGGTGCCGGCCGCGGACCCGGGGCACCGGATCGGCTCGCTCGTGGTGAACCCGGGTGGCCCGGGTGCGTCCGGCACGGACTACGCCGCCAACGCCTCGTCGGTCTTCCGGCAGCCGATCCTCGACGTGTACGACGTCGTCGGCTTCGACCCGCGCGGCACCGGCGGCAGCGACCCGGTCGACTGCCTCAGCGACGGCGAGCTCGACCAGTACGTCGCCGAGGACCCGGACCCGGACACCTACGCCGAGACCGTGCAGTACCTGCACTGGGTCGACGAGCTCGGCCGCGGCTGCGAGGAGCGCTCCGGCGAGCTCGCCGCCCACGTCACCACGGTCGAGGCGGCTCGCGACATGGACGTGCTGCGAGCTGCCCTGGGCGAGTCCCGGATGGCCTACTTCGGCGCGTCGTACGGCACCAAGCTCGGCGCGACGTACGCCGACCTGTTCCCCGCCCGGGTCGGCCGGCTGGTGCTCGACGGCGCGGTCGACCTCTCGATCAGCTCCCGGCAGCTGAGCCTCGAGCAGGCCGCCGGCTTCGAGACCGCGCTCCGCGCGTACGTCTCCGACTGCGTCGACCGGGGCGACTGCTTCCTCGGCGCCTCGCTCGAGGACGGGCTGGCGAGGATCAGGGGACTTCTCGACTCGGTCGACGCGAGCCCGCTGCCGACCGACGACGGCGACCGCCAGCTGGAGGTCGGCAACGCGTTCTACGGCGTCGTGCTGCCCCTCTACAACCGCGACTACTGGCAGTACCTCGACCAGGCGCTGCAGCAGGCCTTCAGCGGGGACGGCACGCTGCTGCTGCGGTTCTCCGACCTCTACAACTCGCGCGGTGCCGACGGCTACACCGACAACAGCACCGAGGCGCTGTACGCGATCAACTGCCTCGACGACCCCTACGCGATCGCCGCGAGCGAGGTGCCGGCCAACCTGGCGGACTTCGAGAAGGCATCCCCGACGTTCGGCCGCGTGTTCGCCTGGGGGCTGACGACGTGCGACGGCATCCGGGTGCAGGCCACCGAGCACGACCGGAGGATCGACGCGAAGGGTGCGGCGCCGATCGTCGTCGTCGGCACGACCCGGGACCCGGCCACGCCGTACGAATGGGCCGTCCACCTCGCCGACCAGCTGGACTCCGCGGTGCTGGTGAGCCGCGACGGCGACGGCCACACCGGCTACAACGCCGGCAACACCTGTGTCGACACCGCGGTCGAGGACTACCTGGTCGACGGCACCGTTCCGGAGGACGGCCTCAGCTGCTGATGCTCGCCGCTCTCAGCGCAGCATCCTGGCCAGGCCGAGCACGCCCGAGCCGAGCAGCTCCAGCCAGCTGAACGAGTCGTCCCACAGCACGATCTTCCCGTCGCGCACCTCGAAGGTCCCGCGGACGCCGAACGACGTCTTCCACGGACCGGCGCTGATCACGTCGGTGCGGTCGGTGAGCACCACGTCACCGTCCGCGGCGACGTGCTTCCACCGGACGTCGAAGCCGATGCCGCGGCTCTCCATGTCGCGCAGCATCGTCCGCACGCGTTCGCCCTGGAACGCCGGCAGTCCGGTGTTGCGCCACACCACCGCGTCGTCGAGGAGCGCGAGGGCGGCATCGGTCTCCTTCCGCGCGAGGTGCTCGAGGAAGCTGCGTACGACGAGGTCCGGTGTCGAGGTGGTCATGCTTCGACCGTAGCGCCGCCCCGGGGACGGATCGGCTCGGCGATCGCCTGGATGCGCCTGGTCGCGAGCTCGATCATCAGCTCGGCGGCGGGGGACAGGGTCGCCCCGGCGCGGTGCACGATCGCGAACGTGTCGTACTGGCGGGGCCGGAGCGGGACCCAGCCGGCCTTCGGGGCCAGCCGGGGCAGCAGCTGGCGGGCCGCGCCCCGCGGGACGATCGTGTCGGCGTACCCCAGTCCCACCAGCTCGACCGCGGTCTCGATGTCCTCGACCTCGATCCGGGTCTGCGGGTTGCGACCGGTGGCGTGCAGCATCTGGCGCAGGGTCTGGCGGGTCGAGTCGGTGGCGCGGAACGTGGTCTCCGACATGACCAGCGAGCTCTGGGCCAGCCGGCTCGCCGTGACCGGCCCCGTCAGGTTGGCCGGGTCCGCGCTCACGTACACGAGCTCCTCGCGGGCGACGGGCGTGATCGTCAGCCCCTCGCTCGCGATCGTCGAGACGGCGAGCATCGCCGCCTCGAGCCGGCCGCGACGCAGCTCCTCGGCGACCTCGGTGGAGTTCTGGCCGATCAGCTCGACCCGCACCCCGGGGTAGCGCGCGAGGACGTCGGCGATCAGCCCCGCCCCGGCGTACAGGCGGGCGATGCCGAACATGCCGAACCGGATGGTGCCGGTCTCCAGCGACTTCGCGCTGCGTGCGGCGTCCTGGGCCTCGCGCACCGCGGCCAGCACCTTCTCCGCGTGCGGGCGCAGCGTGTCGGCCACCGTCGTCGGGACGACACCGCGGCCCACCCGGCGGAAGAGCTGGACGCCGAGCGACTTCTCCAGGGACCGGATCTGCTCGGACACCGACGGCTGGGCGTACCCCAGCTCCTCGGCGGCGGCGGTCAACGACCCGTGCTCGTAGGTGGCCAGGAAGCAGGTGAGCTGATGCAGCGATAGCAACGGCGAGGGCATAGGCATATCCTAGATCTTGTGAAGGAAAGCAAGGCTACCCCTTTGTCTTCTACTGACGGACCATGGAGGGGTACCCGTCCGCTGTCCTCGAGGGAGGTCACCATGTTCGACCACCACTGCACCGCCTGCGCCCAGCGCCAGCTGATCTTCCCGAGCCAGATCACCGGCGTGGCCAACACCGACCACGGCATCGTCGTGAGCTTCACCTGCGCGTGCGGCGCCGGCCAGACGATGCTCACCGGCCGCAGGAAGGCGTCGACCGAGAAGGTCACGCTCGCGGCCTGAGCCAGAACCGCCCGGACGCCGGTCCCGATGCCGTTTTCGCGCACCGGACCGGCGTCCGTATACTTCCTCGGGTTGCCCGGACCGGACCACTCCGGACTCCGGGCAGTGCGCCGCCTTAGCTCAGTCGGTAGAGCGATTCACTCGTAATGAATAGGTCGTCGGTTCGATTCCGACAGGCGGCTCCAACTCGTGGATGACCCCGGGTCGTCCTTGACCGAGCGGCTCGGGCTCGTGCGCCAGGCGCGGGCTCCGTGCGCAGGCGCGGATCCAGCTGCCGACGAGGTCACGCTGCTGCTCAGCCGCCTCCGGTGGCCAGGCGCATGAGGTCGGTGTCGAAGTCGACATCGGCGTCAGAGCGTTCCGCGCGGCTCGCGTTCCCGCCGAACTGGTGCTGGTGACCAGCCCAGTTCTCGTCGGCTATCGCCCGTGCGACGTCGCTGCGGACCAGGAGCGTGAGCTCGGTGGCCGCACGAGCGATCCGATTGCCCAGGTCGCTCGCGCCCCAGTCCTCGGGCGCTGCGTAGACGGACGTAGGCGTCGGGATGGCCCGGAGGAAGGCGAACAGCGGTCGCAGCTGTTCGTCGACGACCATTGCGTGTCGCGGGGAGCCCCCGGTCGCAGCCAGGACGACGGGCTTGGCGATGAGCAGGTCGTTGTCGATCAGGTCGGCGAAGGACTTGAACAGACCGCTGATCCCGGCCTTGTAGACCGGCGCGCTGGCCACGATCGCGTCTGCCGTGGCGAGCAGGTCGAGGGCTTCCTGGACAGCCTCGGTCGGGAATCCGGCTACCAGGGAGCGGGCGATGTCGACCGCGATCGGGGCCAGGTCGATGACGCTCACCGTGACAGGCGTGCCGGATGCCCGGAGGGTGTCGACGGCTCGCTGGGCGATCCGGTCGGCCAGCAGCCTGGTCGACGAGGGGGTGCTGACGCCCGCGCTGACCACGACAACAGCGACGGGGCTCGGCGGGGCGGCTGGGGTGGTGGTGGCGTTCACGTGCGGTTCCTCTGGGGTTCGTGACTGGCGTCGGCCGCGGCCAGCAGCGCGGTGCTGAGCTCCAGCAGGGTGGCGAGCTGGTCGGCGTCCAGTGCCCGGGTCATCGCTTCGGTGACCTGGCGAGCGTGTGCTCGTCCCAGCCGGCGCTGTGTCTCGGTGCCGGCGGCCGTGAGCCGGATGCGGTAGGCGCGGGCGTCGTGGGGGTCGTTGCTGCGCTCGACCAGGCCGCGGCGCTCCAGCCGGGCGACCAGCCGGGAGATGCCTGCCTGGGTCAGCAGGACGTCGTCGCAGAGCTCCGTCATGCGCAGGCCGTTCCGGGCGCTGGCCAGCGCGTAGAGGACGCCGTACTCGCGCGGGAGGAGGTCGCCCCAGTCGCCCTCCCGCTCGAACTCGAGCGCGAGGGTCGACTGGGCGCGGAACATCGCCTCCCAGGCCTGGTTGGCGAGCCGGATCTGTCGAGCGTCCATCACACGACCTCCGGGAACCGGGCCTCGACGCCCGCGTCGCTGTCCTGGTACGGCGAGGTGCCGGACAGGTTGTCGCCCCGGTTCGGGTTCGGGCGCGGCTGCCGCGGCTGGGCGTCGCCGTACTTGGCGCTCACGAGGGACGCGTGCGTGGGGGCCTCGGGGACGTCGGGGGCGCGTCGGGCCGCCAGCTCCCGTCGCAGCACCGGGACCACCTCGGTGCCGAGCAGCTCGACCTGCTCCAAGGCGACGGCGACCGGGAGCGAGAGTCCGTCGACCGCGAACAGCTGCCGCTGGTAGTCGCCGAAGCCCTCCTGGAACGTCATCACCTTGTCGATGACCTGCTGCGGGCTGCCCACCGTGAGCGGTGTGGCGGCCATGTGGTCCTCGAGGCGGGAGCCGCGGAAGACCGGGTAGTTCTCGAAGTAGGGCTTGAACTGGCGCACCGCGTCCTGGGAGTTCTTCGCGATGAAGGACATCCCGCCGAGCCCGACGATCGCCTGCGCGGCGGTTCCGTGACCGTAGTGCTCGAACCGGCGCCGGTACAGGTCGACCAGAGGCTTGAAGTGGAAGTGCGGTGCCAGCACGTGGTTGGCGAAGAAGCCGTTGCCGTAGAACGCAGCCTGCTCGGCGATCTCCGGGGTCCGGATCGACCCGTGCCAGACGAACGGGGGCACGTCGTCCAGCGGCCGCGGCGTCGAGGTGAAGCCCTGCAGCGGAGTCCGGAACCGGCCCTCCCAGTCGACGACGTCCTCGCGCCACAGCCGGTGCAGCAGGTTGTAGTTCTCCAGCGCCAGCGCGACGCCCTGCCGGATGTCCTTGCCGAACCACGGGTAGACCGGCACGGTGTTCCCGCGCCCGACCATCAGGTCGAGCCGGCCCTGCGCGACGTGCTGCAGCATCGCGTAGTCCTCGGCCACCTTGACCGGGTCGTTGGTGGTCATCAGCGTGACCGACGTGCTCAGCATGATCCGCTGGGTCAGGGCCGCGATGTAGGCGAGAAGCGTGGTGGGCGAGGACGGTACGAACGGCGGGTTGTGGTGCTCGCCGAGCGCGAAGACGTCCAGGCCGACCTCGTCGGCGCGCTGGGCGACCGCGACGATGTTGCGGATCCGCTCGGCCTCGCTCTGGGTGTAGCCGGTGCCCGGCTCCGGGGCGATGTCGCCCACGCTGAAGATGCCGAACTGCATGATGTGCTCCTCCCGCGCGTCAGCAAGATGCTTGACTGTGCATGCAGTTGAACAACATGACTGCGCATCTATTCCGGGCGCTGGCGCGACGGCGTTGCGCCGCGTCAGTGGCCGGCGCTCTGGCCGCCGTCGATGTGGAGGATCTCCCCGGTCACGAAGGGGGACTGCTCGAGGTAGACGACGCCCCGCGTGACGTCGGTGATCCGACCGGTCGTGCCGATCGGGTGCTGCCGGTCGAGGAGCTGATGGGTCTCGGCGGAGAACGTCGAGGTCTCGATGACGCCGAGCGAGACCGCGTTCACCCGGATGCCGTGTCCGGCGTACTCGATCGCGAGGGACCTGGTGGCCGCCGCGATGCCGCCCTTGCTCAACGCGGTCAGCGCCGACGGCACCGCAGACGAGGCGCTCTCCACGAGGGTGCTGGTCAGGTTGACGACGTGACCGCCTGCTTCCTGCGCCAGCATCTGGACGACTGCGGCCCGGGTCAGGTGGAAGAACCCGTCGACGTTGGTCCGCATCACCGTCCGGTAGTCCTCGTCGGTGATGTCCTCGAAGGGCCCGGCGATGAAGATGCCGGCGTTGTTCACCAGCGTGTCGAGCCGCCCGAACCGCCCCATCGCCGCGTCCACGACGTCGCGCGCGAGAGCGGGGTCGCCGACGTCGCCGGCCACGGTCTCCAGGGTGGCCGTCGACTGCGGGGCGATGGAGCGGGAGTTCGCGACCACGGCGTAGCCGAGGTCGAGGTAGGCATCGACCAGCGCCGCACCGATGCCGTGAGAGGCGCCGGTGATGGCGGCCACCCGAGGGGCGTTCATGGACACTCCCTGCGTCCGGTCGACCCGGCGGTCCGGCCCGCTGCGACGCCGCCCTTCGCTGCGTCCGGTGCAGCCACAGTCGGGGGAGGGGGCGTCGGGAAGAGCACGATGCCGCCGGCTACGGCTACCTCGCCGTAGGCGCGCGCGAGGTCGTCCAGGCTCGCGTGCCGGTTCAGGCCGCTCGGGTTCGGGACCACCCAGACCGGGACGTCGCCGAGCCGGTCGCGCTGCAGTCCCGGGCGCGCGTCCGGATTGCCGAACGCGGTCCGGTAGGCGGTGATGCCGAGGACCGCGACCGTGGCCGGCGCGATGCGTTCGATCCGTTCGGCGAGCGCCACCGCTCCCGCGACGAGCTCCGCCGCGGTGAGCTCGTCGGCACGGGCCGACGCTGCGGGGACGATGGAGGTGATGCCGACGCCCCGCTCGAGCAGTCGCGCGCGGTCCTGCGCCAGCAAACCCTCGGAGGCGTCGATCCGCCGGTCGACGATCCCCGCGCGATGGAGCGCCGGGAAGAAGCGGTTGCTTCCGCCGCCGAAGTGCGCCTGGACCGCTACCGAGCGAAGGCCGGGATTGATACCGACGAACAGCACGCGAGTGTCCGACCCGTACAGGTCGGGCAGCGTGTGACCCCGGAACGCGGCGAGCTCGGCGCGGGTGAAGCGCATCCGTGCACTCTACGATCGCCCGCCACGAGCGTGTCGGGCGCTGGTCTCCACGTGCCGGTCGACCGCGCGCCTTCGCGGGCCGGTACTGGCCATCACGGTGGCGCCCCCCGGCAGTCGCGGCGTCCGCGCCGACTGCCTCGGCCGGCGGCACGACTCGGCCGCGGACCCGCCGAGGTCCCCGAGCGGTTCTGACCCACCACCCCAACCAGGCGCGCGGTGATGACGACGACCGGGGACCCGGAAGTCACCTGCCGGGTCCGGGGCGACCAGTGGCCGGGCCCGGGTGCGACCAGTGACTTACCCGGGCGCGATCACCACCCTCCTGGACCGACGCTCACGTAAGGAGGGATTCAGGTGAACCGTAGCTACTCGGACCCGGAGATCCGGGTCCGCAACACCGAGATCGTCGGCCGACTGGCAGCCGCTCCTGCCGCGGAGCGACGAGCATTGGCCGACGAGCTGGTGCTCAACAACCTGACGATCGCCCGCTCCATCGCGCGTCGGTACGCTCGACGCTCGAACTTCGGGTCGGATGTCGAGCAGGTCGCGTACCTTGCCCTGGTCCTGGCAGCCCGCGGGTACGACCCGACACGTGGCACCGACTTCCTGGCGTACGCCGTCCCGTCGATCACTGGTGCGGTCAAGCACTACTTCCGGGACTCGGCGTGGATGATCCGGCCACCGCGACCCGTTCAGACCGCACACGTGCGCGACGAGGGGCAGCGAGAGCAGCACACGGTCTCCGGTATCAGCGTCGAGACCTGTTTCCGCCCACGAAGCCTCGATGCGCCCGCCACCGGGGACCTGATCCCGGTCGGCGCGCTGATCCGCGACGACGACGACCGCACGTGGGAATGTGCCGACGCGCGCCTGCTGCTCCTCCCGCACCTGCGCGAGCTGTCACCACGGGCCCGCCAGATCCTGCGGCTGCGGTTCGTCGAGGACCGGACCCAGGACGAGATCGCCGCCACGCTCGGCATCTCCCAGTTCCATGTGTCGCGACTCCTGAACCGATGCCTGGGCGACCTGCGGGACCGCCTGAAGGGCGTGGCGTGAGGGGTCCTCGCGCGCCAGGGACCGACCGAGCCGGAAGAAGGGGTCGACGACTCGATTCCGGCCGGCGGCTCCAACGCGACGTCCGACCTGCGTCAACTCGACCCGGTTCGCGGGGACCAGGCCCCCTAGGGCCGGGCGCGACCTGCGACGCGACGGTGATGGTCGGAGTCGATGAGGTCGGCGTAGCCCGGATTGTTCTCGATGAACGTGTGTACGACGGGGCAGTAGTTGATGACGGTCCTTCCTTGTGCCCTCACATCGTCGAGAGCTCGGCGGATCAGCTCCATCGAGACGCCGAGGCCCCGGAAGTCCGGCAGCACCGAGACGGCGAGCAGTGCGATCCGGTCAGCCCCGACGAGGTTGTAGGGGATCCCGCCGATCGTGGCGCCGTCGACGATGGCTTCGTAGATCCCGGCCGTCTCGTCGTTGAGCACGTCAACGGTGAGCGGCGAGGCGTCGGAGCTGTCTGTCGTCGCATCGTGGAGAACGGACCGGCCCAGGTCTGGGGTCTGCCCCGGTCCGTCGCGCTGGTCCGAGTGCTTGACGGCGCAACGTGCGAGCGAAGAGGCGGGGTGCTCGCGGGAGTAGTCCGGTCGCGGCTCCTGGGGTCGCTGGTGACCAGCCTCGCCACCCACACGCCCGCCGTACGGCCGCCCGTGGTCGGCGTACTCGTCCCGGAGGAAGATGAGCTGCCACGGGCCGGCCGTGAAGTGCGACCCGGTCCGGAGGACCTCGTGTCGACCACTGCTGGTCGCCCCGTCGCCGAGCATCGTCAGGACGTATTCGTCAGTCGCCTCGTGAAGGACCCTGGCGTGCAGCGCATCGGTGGCGGAGAGCTCGAGGTCTGAGTCAGCTGCCGATCCGATGTGGATGAGGTCGCACCTGATCTCGTGGACGTACCGCTCGTGGTCGCTGGTAGCGAGGATGCGCGGGTGCCCGGCACCCCAACCGGCGTGTGTGGTGGTCACGGTGTGCCGCCTCGGCGTGGCGTTCTGCTCGGACATGATCGCGATCCTCCGTCTTCGACTTGTGCTGGCGGCCGTCCCTGTACGACGCCTTCCTCACCGGGCATGCGGGTGCCCTGGAGTCACGGACGCACGTTGATGACCGTCTTCCCCTTGCGGCGCTCCGTGGCGGTCAACGTGGCGACGGCGTCGTCGAGGGACGCGATGTCTCCGATGTTGGTCCGGAGACGCCCCTGCTGCACACGCTGGACGATCTCGGTGAGCTGGAGACGGTCGGCCTCGACGACGAAATCGACCGAGAGACCGTCAGCGGGCCGGTGCTCCACCGGGCCGACGACGCTGACGAGCGTCCCGCCGGTCTTGATCAGGGCAGCCGAGGCCTTCTGGACGTCGCCGCCGATGACGTCGAAGACCAGGTCGACGTTGCCCACCTCGGCGAGGCCATCGTCCTCGAGGTCGACGAACTCGTGTGCCCCGTAGTCGAGTGCCTTCTCGCGGTCGGCGCCTCGACCGGTCCCGATCACGAAGGCACCGGCCTCGCGGGCGAGCTGGGTCACCATGGTGCCGACTGCGCCCGCCGCGCCGTGAGCGAGCACGGTCTGCCCGGCCTGGAGGCGACCGTGCTGGAACAGGCCCTGCCAGGCGGTGAGGCCCGAGATGGGCAGGGAGGCACCGGTCGTGAAGTCGACGTCGCCCGGCAGCGCGGCCAGGTTGCGTGACTCGACGGCGACGTACTCCGCCAGCGTGCCGTCGCGGTGCCAGTCGGCGATGCCCAGCACCCGCTGTCCCACGGACAGCCCGGTCGTGCCGTAGCCGAGCGCAGTGACGACGCCGGCCATCTCGTGGCCGAGGATCGCCGGTGCCTTGTCGTGGCCGGCGCGATCCGTCCAGGTCGAGGGCCAGTCGACCTCGGTCGAGACGAAGCCGGCCGCGTGGACCTGAACGACGACGTCATTGATTGCGGGTCCCGGCTCGGGCCGGTCCACCAACTCCATTCCGGCCGTCCCTGCGGACTGGTCCGTCACGACGATCGCCTTCATGTGCTGTCTCCTCTTCTTGATGGCCGGCCTCGATGGGTCGCACCGGACTGTGTCTTCAGTGTGCGCCGAGCGAACGGCCGTGAGTCCGCCCGAGCGTTGGGCTGGTTTTGGGACGGGGTCGCGCTCAGTTCGCCCGGCGTGGGCCGTGTGGATTGCGTGCGGCGACGAGGGTGGTCAGCGTCGCAACCAGGGCGAGTACGCCGTACCCGAGGGCGATCTGGGGGAGCGGGAGAGTGCTGGCCAGGTGGCCGGCGATGAGGACCGGGACGGTTGCTCCGCCGTAGGAGAGCAGGTAGACGACACTGAAGAGTGGGGCCCGCTGGGGAATCGTGCTGCCCTGGAGCAGGCCGCGGGTGGTGGAGCTGATCGCGATCCCTTGGCCGGCGCCAGCCAGCACGGTCGCGGCGATGAACAGCGGCAGCTCGTCAACCGTGATGGCTGCGATCAGCCCGGCGACGCCGAGGAGGAACGCGGCCATGCCGAGTCGTTGACCCGAGGCGGTGTCGACCGCGCCGCTGAGCGGGGCACCGAGCGCACTGGACGCCATGTAGGCGGCGAAGACCAGGCCCAGGACGAGGGAGCTCTGGCTGTGGAGCTCGCCCTCGACCAGTGCAGGCACGAACGCTTGGTAGAACGCACCCATGGCCCACGTGGCCAGGAGGACAGCGGCGGCGACCGGCAGCAGCTGTCGGACGTGCGAGGCGGCAGCGACCTGCGGCCGCAAGGACCTCCAGGCTCCTGGGGTCCGCGGTGCAGTCTCGCGGCTGACCGCGATCAGCGCGACGGCCACGAGGAGGACGGCGATCTCGACCAGGAAGATCAGGTCCCGCGGCCAGGGTGCGAACTCGACCAGGCCTCCCGAGACGACCGCACCGACAGCGAGACCGAGCATGACTGTCTGGCTCGACGCGACCGACGCCAGCCAAGCGGGCTCGGCCGGTGCGGCGTCGACGATGTAGGAGGTGAGGCTGCTGCTGGCCAGGCCGGCGCCGATTGCCCATGAGGAGCCGGCCGGTGATCAGGACGCCGATGTGGTGCACCTCGAGGAGCACCAGCGAGCCCGCCACCAGCAGGAGAAGGCTGGCGATCGCCACGGGCCGTCGGCCCACGTGGTGGGACAGCCTGCCGAAGACCAGCAGCGTGATCAGCGTGGCTGCCGAGTAGGCGACGACGGTCATCGAGATGTCGCCGTTGGTGAACCCGTCCTCCGCTCTGTAGATGTTGAACAGGGGGATGGTCGATCCCACGGTCGCGAACGCCACGACGAGCGAGACCACCGCCGGCACGAACGCCGAGCAGCGCCATGACCTGCTCGACCGCTTCGACGTCCCCGACGGTGCCCTCGGGCCAGGGGTGGCCGGCGTGCTCGGGATGGCCGCGGCGGCCGGCAGGTTGCCTGTCGTGCCGACGTGGCCGTCCCGGACCGTGACGTGCTTCATCGGTTCCTTCCCTTCCTCGCTCCCCATGGGATCGCTGTCGGCGGGCTCGTGGTCAGATGCCGCTGTCACGGGTCATGACGCGTCTCAGGCGAACGTGAACAGCTGGTCCTCGTCGAAGCGCGAGATCGGGTTCGAGTACCGCTTCTCAGGGGCGGGGTAGCCCAGCGCCAGGAGCACGGTCGTCGAGTGGCCCGTCTCGCGGATCTTGAAGGCCTTGTCGACACTCGTCGGGTCGAACCCCTCGAGCGGCGTGGCGTCGACGCCGAGCTCGGCGGCGGCCATCATGGTCAGACCCACCACCATGTAGGTCTGCTTCTCCATCCAGTGGGTGACGTCCTTGTAGCCGTAGTTGCGCAGGCTCAGGAAGTCGCGTGTCATCGACTCCCACAGGTCCTGCTTGGCCGGGTCGGGGAAGCGGCCGTCGGCCCTTTCCTTGTCGAAGACCGCCGCGAGGTGGCTCTCGGGGAGGTCGGCCCGGGTGGTGACGATGATCGTGTGCGAGGAGTTCAGGATCTTCTCCGCGTTGTCCTGGAACCGTTCGCCGAGGTTGGCCGCCAGGCGCTCCTTGCCGTCGTCGGTGGCGAGCACGTAGAAGTGGTTCGGCTGGATGTTGGTCGAGGTCGGCGCCGAGCGGAGGAACTTCAGCAGCTGCTGGAGGGTCTCCTGGGGGATCGTCTTGGTGGGGTCGAAGTACCTGGTGAGGTGCTTGGCCATGAGCTTGTCGAGGTCCATGTGGGCTGGCTTTCTGCTTGTCTTCGATGAGCGTGAGTTCGATCCGGTTGGTGTCGCCGGGCGGCGGCTACCTTTCGCGGCTGAGCAGCTGCGTTGCGCGGCCGAAGCCGAGTCCGGTCGTTGCGGACGCGAGGTCGCCGTCCGTGAGCGCCACTACTGCCTCTTCGAGCGCGCCCATCGCGTGGGTGTAGAGCGTGGGGCCCACGCTGATGCGCCTGGCGCCGAGCCCCTGCAGCTCTGACACGGTGAGCACCTCGTCCGCCGGCGAGATGAGGACGTTGACGGGCTTCGGCGCTACCGCGGTGATGATCGCCACGAGTGCATCGCGGTCAGGTGGGAAGGGGGCGAACAGCACGTCAGCTCCGGCCTCGGCGAAGGCGGTCAGGCGACGGATGGTGTCGTCGAGGTCCGGTCGTCCTTGGATGAAGTTGTCCGTGCGACCGGTGATGACGATGCGCCCCTTGCCTGCGGCCACGGCACTCCGGACCCGGTTGACGGCGTCGTCGAAGGTGCGGATCGGCTGCTCGGGATTGCCCGTGGTGTCCTCGATGCCGATGCCGGCCAGACCATGGTCGACAGCCTGTTCAACGGTCACGGCGACGTCCTCCGGCGCTTCGCCGTACCCGTCCTCGAAGTCTCCGTTGACCGGCAGGCCGGTGAGCTGAGCGAGCAGGCGCGCGTGGGCGAGGTGCTCCTCGCGGCTGATGCAGCGGCGTCCGTCGACCCGGCCGAGCGTCGCGGCCAGTGCGACCGACGAGGTCCCCAGGGCTTCGAAGCCGGCATCGGCGAGCATCAGTGCAGAGAGGCCGTCCCAGGCGTTGGGCATGACGAAGCCACCTTCGCGGGCATGCAGGGCCAGGAACCTCTCGTAGGACTCGGAATTGGGCATCGGGCACCTCTCGCTGGGCTGGTAGCGGCGGTCAGGAATGAGGGACGGAGTGTTGGTGTCGCGGGGGAGGGCTGCCTTTACGCCGGGACGTCGGCCGGGTTGGCGCCCGAGTCGCCGTACCGAGGTCCTGGACGCGGTCAGAGCTCAGCGCCGTTGCAGGCGCAGCGTCCGGGTCAGGCGAGTGCGGCCCGCACGCTCTCGCGCAGCTCGGGGATGACCTCGGTCTCGTACCAGGGATTCTTGGCCAGCCATCGAAAGTTCAGGGGAGAGGGATGGACCAGCGGGATGGTGCCGGGCAGGAAGTCGGCGTAGCGACGGACAGTCGCGGTCAGTGACTCCCGAGTCCCCAGGTAGTGCCGCTGCGCGTAGCTGCCGATGAGCAGGGTCAGCTGGATGCGTGGCATCGCGCCGATCAGTTGCGGGTGCCACCGTGCGGCGAATCCCGGGCGCGGTGGGAGGTCCCCGTGGAGCCCCTTGCCGGGGTAGTAGAAGTCCATCGGCAGCAGGGCGAATCGTGAGGGGTCGCGGAAGGTGTCCTCGTCCACTCCGAGCCAGTCGATGAGCCGGGATCCGCTGGCGTCGTTCCACGGCACGCCGGACTCCGGGGCCTTCCTGCCCGGAGCCTGTCCGACAACCAGGACGCGCGCCGACGCATCGGCGACATAGATCGGCCGGTAGGCCACCGCCGCCGCCCAAGCGTTGTCCGGGTCGGCGATGATCGCCGCCCGGATGCGGTCGAGCTCAGACGACGTCATGGCGCTCCTCGAGTGGTAGGTCCATTGTGCGGCAGGGGCGCGTCGCCCTCGCGGCTCGCGTCGCCCTCGACCAGGAGGACGACCAGCGGTGGAGTCAGTGGCCGAGGTCGCCGCGACGCTCTCCGTCGTCGACGAAGGTGCAGACCCGAAAGGTCACCTTGAAGGGTCGACCTCCGGTGCCGGACCCGGGCCCGTACTCGAACGAGACCTCGTAACGGTGGTCGGCGGACATCGAGCGCATCCGATAGCGCGACCCCGAGGACGCGAGATGGAGGCGGAGCATCTCGGCCCGGACCACCACGGCTGCTTTCGCGTCCGCGAAGGTCCAGCAGAACGGCGGGTGCTCGTCCGCGCGCTTGAGAGTCCTCGACGGGTCGCTCGGGCCGCTGACGGCCATGGCGGCGTAACGGATCCTCATGTGGCGACTGCTTCCCGGCCGCCCGCGCCACTCGTCCGTGGTTCGACCGCCGAGGACGCGCCCTGGAGCGCGGTGGCAGCCCCACGGCGACCTCGATCGGGCAGGTGTCGAGGCTCCGCCTCGCAAGCCGGGATCACGCTGCGCACGGTGTCCCCCTTCGATCTCGCTCGTCGCCCTGGTGTCCATCGCCCGTGTCCACGACCTCGGGAGCACCCGGTCCTGTGGGTATGTCGCTGCGTGAGGTGGTCGTCTTACGCGCGGAGCGTCCGGCGGGTCGATCAGCCGCCGTACGAGAGCCGGCGGCAGAGCCGGACCGGAGGGCCGGCGCCCCAGGTAAGACCGCCCCACCCGAGGTCACCTACCTACGCATGACCTCACGATCTCGGGAGGCGGGCACGTCACGCCCAGTGGACGTCCGCCCCTGGGTCAACCATCGAACATCTGCGGTCACGGACCGCGTCGGAAGGAAGTGGACAGCATGGGTGCATTCGAAGGCCGGAAACTGATCGCGGTCGGCGGTAGCAGCGGGATGGGACGCCAGACCGCGATCGATGTGGTCGCCGGCGGCGGCACCGCCGTGATCGTGGGCCGCAACCCGAGCCGGGTCGACGAGACCGTCGAGACGATCTCGCAGAAGGGGAAGGCATGGGGCATCACCGCCGACCTCGCCGACCGCGACGAGGTCAGGCGCGTGCAGGAGATCCTCGCCACCGACCACGCCGACGCGACCCTGCTGGTGAACTCCGCGGGGTTCTTCATCCCGAAGCCCTTCCTCGAGTACGGCGAGCCTGAATACGACTCATACCTCGAGCTCGCCCGTTCGGCGTTCTTCCTCACTCAGACCGTCACCCGGGGAATGATCGCCGCCGGCGGCGGGGCCGTCGTGAACATCGGGTCGATGTGGGCGCACCAGGCGATCGCCGCCACTCCGGCAACCGGGTATTCGATGGGCAAGGCCGCCCTCCACGCGCTCACCCACAACCTCGCCATGGAGCTGGCAGAGCACAAGATCCGCGTCAACGCCGTCGCCCCCGCCGTCGTGGCGACGCCGCTCTACGAAGGTTTCATCCCGCAGGACCAGCTCGAGGCCACCCTCGCCACCTTCGACAGCTTTCACCCTCTCGGCCGGGTGGGGACGCCTCAGGACATCGCCTCGGCAGTCACCTATCTGCTGTCCGAGGACGCCAGCTGGGTCACTGGGGCGATCCTCAACGTCGACGGGGGCGTGATGGCGGGTCGGAGCTAGACGAGAAGCTCCGTCCAACCACCCCGTCATAGCTGGCCGGGCACCACTCGGGCTGGTGCCCGGCCACGAGCTCACGGCACAACCAGGAGGAACCGCTGTGGCAACCAGGTACGAGCGAACCCCAGAAGCCGTCAGGCAGCTGACGCCGCGCCAGTACGCGGTGACCCAGGAGGACGCGACCGAGCCTCCCTTCCAGAACGAGTTCTGGAACTCGGATGAGGCCGGTATCTACGTCGACGTCGTCTCCGGGGAGCCCCTGTTCGCCTCGGTCAACAAGTACGGCAGCCGTACCGGATGGCCGAGCTTCACCGTCCCACTGGAGCTCGACAACGTCGTGGAGCTCGTCGACGACACCCTCGGAATGGACCGGATCGAGGTTCGCTCGGCGCACGGGAACAGCCACCTCGGTCACCTGTTCGCGGACGGTCCCGCGGACCAAGGGGGCATGCGTTACTGCATCAACTCGGCCGCGCTGAGGTTCATCGCCGTTGCCGATCTCGAGGCGAGAGGGTACGGCCAGTACCTGCACCTGTTCGACGGCGCCGGCGTACCCGCTGCTGCGGAGATCACCACGACGGAGGGTGAGGGCCGATGATCACCTACGGGTTGGACAAGGACGCCGAGACGGCCACCCTTGCCGGCGGATGCTTCTGGGGCATGGAGGACCTGCTGCGCAAGAGGGAAGGGGTTCTCGCGACGCGGGTCGGGTACACGGGTGGCACGAACGAGTACCCGAGCTACCGGAATCACCCCGGTCACGCCGAGGCCGTCGAGATCACCTTCGACCCGGATGAGGTCAGTTTCCGAGACCTGCTCGAGCTCTTCTTCCAGGTTCACGACCCGACCACCGTCGACCGGCAGGGCAATGACGTCGGGACCAGCTACCGATCCGCGATCTTCTACAACAGCGAGTCGCAACGCGATGTCGCCCATGCGGTGATCAGGGAGATCGACGAGAGCGGTCGGTGGCCGGGCAAGGTGGTGACCGAAGTGACCCCCGCCGGTCCGTTCTGGGAGGCGGAGCCGGAGCACCAGGACTACCTGGTGAAGAACCCGAACGGTTACACATGCCACTACGTCCGGCCGTACTGGCACCTGGCCGAACAGCACCCGGCCGGAACCTGAGACCCATGGGTCCGGGCGAATGACACTCGCATGGTTGCTGTTCGAGACCGATGGTCGCGTCCACGACCTTGCGTACGGTAGAACCTGGCTGGTTCGGGCGGCGTACCGCCAGTGAGTCCAAGACGGTCGAGACGCAGGCTGTGACGTGCTCCTAGCGCGCAGGCCGCAGAGGTCCGCTGGACGACGGCCGACCCACTGCCGGCGATACGCTCTCAGGCGCCCGCATTCAATCGGAGCCGAGATTGCGGGCCAGGCAACCGAGTACGCAGACGAGACCAAGACCGACGAAGGTGGACGTGTGGCGAACAGTGCGCAGAACGATGCGAACGAGCAGCACAGCGATCACTGGGACCGGCTCGAGGCCTTCCTGCACACGGACCCCCGAGACGCGGGGTGCGACACGACGATGGAGATGCTGGACGTGTATGCCGAGCTCGTGGCGGCCGGCTCTGACCCAGCAGAACGGTTCCCGGGTATCCGTGCGCACCTCCTGGCATGCGGACCGTGCGCGGAGGACCTCGAGGGCCTGCTCATCGCCATCACCGGCGGGTCCTCACCGACGACCCCGGATGTGCCATGACCTCGGCGCTCAGGACGATCGACGGACCGCACCACGGCGCGGTCGCGTCCTGACGCACCACACGACCGACCGCGCGGCACTCGTGCGGCCGGGCCGCTCGAACGTGGGGCAGGCAGAGCGTTCTGCGGACCAGACAGTCCAAGGTAAAGTTCCCATCGCGGTCGACGGTCAGCCTTGTTTGGACTGGATAGTCCGAACTACTGTGCAGAGACGAGACGTTGGACAGGTACCCGATCGGCGCGATGCCGCCTCGGGTCTCTCATGAAAGAGGTTGCAGTGGACGACGCGGTGATCGCTGGCGAGAACCGCCGGTGGGTGCGCGACCTCGGCAGTGAGGGATCCGCCAGAGAGGCAGCCTGCAGCGACCTGTACACGCTGCTCCTCCGCGTCGCGAAGTCAGAGGCGCGACGCCGGGCGCCGATCCTCCGCCTGGACGGTCCGGAGCTCGAGGACATCGCTCACCAGGCAGCCGCGGACGCGCTGATGGCTGTCACTGCACGCCTCGACAGGTTCCGGGGAGAGGCGCGATTCACCACGTGGGCGACCAAGTTCGTGATCTTCGACGTCGCCACCAAGATGAACCGTCATCACTGGCGGCGCCATGAGGTCTCCTATGCGGAGGAGGACTGGTCGAGGATCGCGTCACGGTTCGATCTCGGGCCGGAGGACGAAGCGCAGGTCCGCGAGTTCGTCGCAGCCGTGTCGGCCGCGGTCGAGGAGAGTCTCTCCGAGCGCCAGCGCCTGGTCTTCGTTGCCACCGTCCTGAACGGAGTGCCGACCGACGTCCTGGCCGATGAGCTCGGGTCGACGCACAACGCGCTGTACAAGGTGCTCTTCGACGCCCGCAAGAAGCTCCGTGCGGCGCTGGTGGCCGGCGGCTACCTCGTCGACGCCTCGGTGGCCCGCTCGGCCTGATCGCCACGGACGCCGGCTCCAGCGCGACCGGCACCGCAGCCCGCGCGGCAGGGCTGGAGGGCCGCCGCCACCTTCCTGCCGTACGCCGTGGACGAACAGGGATCGTGCCTGCGCCGGCGTTCAGTCCCGGGCCTCTCTCAGCGCGGCCTCGGCGGTGGCGCGGTCGGCGTAACCGGGGTGGCGTGGGTCGACGAGGTCGGTGTAGGCGGACGTCTTGGACAAGAAGTCCACGACGAACGGACAGATCGCGGTGACCGTCCCGGCTCGCGACCTGACCTCCTCGAGCACCTGGGTCACCATCGCGCCCGCGACCCCTCTCCCCCGGTGGGCGGCATCGACCTCGGTGTGCCGAAGTGCGTACCGGTTCGGGCTGAGGTGCGTGTAGTAGAGCCAACCGGCGAGGCTCTCGCCACGGTAGAGCTCGAACCGACCTTTTTCGGCGTTGTCGACCAGGTGCTCGGCCACGCGCCTCGGGGCGGCCGACTCTTCAGCGGCGAGATCTCGCCGGTCCTCGTCCATGGGCATGTTCGACCTCCTGTACGTCGTGACTCTTCTTGGGGGATGTGGGACTATGGGGTCCAAGTATGTCCTCGGTGGCCTGGCGCTTCCAAGCCCGCTCTCTCTTGGCGTGGACTGAACGGTCCGGTTTTGCCACTCGAGGTTGCGCGAGACAGGCGACCGACACCGAACCAGACGGGAAGAGACCATGGAGTCACCAGCCGCATCCGTCGAAGTACGCAAGAACGTCACTGCTCGCCTCTACGAGGCACTGATCGCCGGACAGGTCGTCGGCACCCTCGCCTACGAGCAGGTCGGCGGCCGGATCGCACTCACGCACTCCTACGTGGATCCGGAGCAGCGCAATCATGGGATCGCGTCGTCGCTGGCCCGATTCGCCCTCGAGGACCTCCGCGACAGCCAGTCACGGGCTGGGGTCTACTGCGGGTTCGTCGCCGACTACGTCCAGGAGCACCCTGAGTACGAGGACTTCGTCGAGATCAGCCGGTCTGCTTTCCTCGCGACGCGCACGGCTCTCGACACGAACCGCGGGCGCTGACGCATGGACGACCTGCATGTGACGATCGAGCCGGAACGCATCGTGACGGCCACGCTGGTGCTGCGGAGCTGGGCGGCTGAGGATGCGGTGGAAGCGCTCGAGATCTACGGCGATCGTGAGACGGCCGCGGCGATCGGATGGCCCAAGCCGGTGGTCGGCCTCCCTGAGATGCGCGAGCTGCTGACGCAGTGGGACCTGCAGTCGTCCCGACGTCCGGTGCCGCAGGGCCTGTGGGCTGTCGAGGCGACCGAGGACGGCAGTCTTCTCGGCGGAGCAACGCTGCTGCCGTTCAGCTCCAGGGTCCCGGAGCTCGTGATGGGCTGGCACCTGAGGCCCGAGGCTCGCGGTCATGGGGTCGCCGGACAGATCGGGCACGCACTGGCCCATCACGCCTTCATCTCCGGTGACGCCAGCGCCGTCTACGTCGCTGCGCCGGCAGGGAGTGCGGCGGTGCTCGCCGTCGGTCGACGACTGGGGATGACGGCGGTGGACGACCTGGGTTGGACTCATGCCGGCACCCGTCTCGAGGTCCTCCGGATGGTCCGCGACGACCTCCACAGGATCCGCCCTGGTATCTCCCTCGACAGTTCCTACGACCCGGAGGGTCTGGGCGACTGGTGAACGGGGCTCGTCGACCGGTTCCCGTCCCGCCGTGCGAGCTGGCGGGCGCCGGGTGGCGGGGACTCCGGGCGCACCGGGGGGCCTAGCGGGAGGTCGAAAGACTCTCGATGTGGGCGAGCGCCATGTCGACCGACGTCGCCATGGGAGCGACGTCGCGCTCAGCCTGGGCCAGCATGTATCCGCCCTGAAGGGCGCCGATGAGCCCGGTCGCGAGCTGGTCGACGGAGACGTCGGGCTTGAGGACCCCGTCGTCCTGGAGCCGGCGCAGCACGTCAGCGAGGAGCCCCTGCCACTCGGAGAAGAGCTGGGACAGAGCTCTCCGGGCGAGGTCATCGTGGTCGGAGACCTCCGAGGCCAGCGTGCCGAGCGCGCACCCGTAGGCGCCATGTCGGAGGGCATTGCTCTGCACCAGCGCGTCCCGCCACCGGCGCAGGCCGCGGAGGGTCGAGACATGGCCCAGAGACTCACGCTCGCGGTCCAGGGTGTTCTGACCGACGTGGTCGACGACCGCGCGTACCAGCGCTTCCTTGCTGTCGAAGTGGTGATAGAGCTGCGACTTGCTCGACCCGCTCGCGGCCAGCACGTCGTCGATGGTGGTGGCAGCCACGCCCTTGACGTACATGAGCTCGGCAGCAGCGGCGACGATCCTGGCTCGCGTCTTCGCACCGCGCGCCGTGAGGCGTCGGCCGCTGTGCGAGTCAGTCATTGTCATCTGCTCATGTTACTGCCTGGTCGTACGCCGGCGGGCCTGCCTCGTCGCCCCGCGAACCTGCCGTCAACGGCGCCAGGGCGATGTCGAGAGCTGCGTCGAGGGGTGCGGGATCCTCTGCAACGCGGCTCAAGGTGCCGCCTCCGTGCAATGCGGCGAGGATCAGCACAGCGAGCCGTTCGGCATCGGCTCCGCCAGCCTGACCCTGCGCGGCGACGGAACCGGCCTCCGGTGAGTCCCCGGATCGAAGCACGCGGTCGACCGCCGCGGCGAGCAGCTCACGCCACGCGACCAGGAACTCGCGCCCGGCGTCGCCATCGATCGCCCCCCGCAGGGCGAACGCGTACGAGGTCTCCGGCCTCAACAGCTCCCGCGCGACCCGACGGCGCCAGCACGTCATGCCGGCACGATCCCTGACCTGCGCGAGAGCAGCGCCCTCGATCGCCAGGACCTCTGCGAAGTACGTCGTCATCCATCCCTTTCCGGCCATCGTGACAGCAGGCCGCATCTTGCCACGCGGTTGGACTAACTAGTCCATCTGGTGCCCGGTGGCCGGGTCATCCAAGCGTCAAACCAGACGACGATGCGCCGCTCCATGGACTTCAGGATCCAATGTCGTGAGTTCACGGCGGCTCGTGGTCCGCACCCGCGTCTCCGACGACCGGTGCGGGATCCGCGGCGGCTCGGGACGCGTTCAGCGTTCGACGGGACCGGGGGCGAGCGAGGAGTTGTCGAGGTCGGCCTTGCGGAGGCGGAAGACCTGGAGACGCAAGCCGTAGTACTTCTCGGTCTCGCCGGTCCACTCCATGCCGATGCGTCGGGCGACGCGTTCGCCACGTGTGTTCCGCGGCCGCACCACGGCGAAGAGCTCCTCCTCCCCGTTGGTGAACGCATAGTGCGCCAGGGCGTGCCCGGCCTCGGTGCCGTACCCACGCCCCCAGGCCCACGGTGCGAGCTGGTAGCCGAGCTCGAGGTCGTCGCCTTCGGGTGGGAGTGGAACGAGCTGGCACGATCCCGCGACGCGTCCGGTGTCGAGCTCCTGGATCGCCCACCGTCCCACAGGGCGACCCGGAGGCCCGGGTGGAGAGACGATCCAGTCGTCGAGCAACGCACGCATCTGGCGTACGTCACCGACCTCAGGAACCGCCGGAGCAAGCCACCGCGACACCTCGGGGCTCCCGTAGATCTCGAGGGCGTCGCTGGCGTCATCAACGCTCCACGCGCGCAGGCGCAGCCGCGGGGTACGGATGGTGGTGCCGACGATCGTCACGTCGTGAGTCATCGCTGCTCCTCGAGGTCACGAAGGCGGTGGGCCGTCGTGGACCGACGTTACGCCGGACTGGACGAACTCGTCCAACTCGTCGGCGAAGGTGGTTGACGCGGCAGCCAAGCAGACGAAAGACCTGCGGCGCATTGGTCACCAACTGGTGCCGCGCGCGAGGAACGTCCCCGTGCGCGTTGTCCTGCAGAACGAAGCGTCCAGCCACGACTCATGGGGTCGACGCGTACGGAGGGGTGAGAGGAATGATGGTCAACATCGCGGCAGTCACGTTCAGCTGCGTCGACCCGCACAAGGTCGCTGACTTCTGGGCCGAGGCGCTGGGCAGCAGCGTCGCCGCAACGGCGACCTCGGGTTCAGCAGCCGTCATCGCCGACGTACCGCTCTTCTTCCGACGAGGGGAGGCTCCCGGAGAACGCGCGAACCGGATCCACCTCGACCTCAGCACAGACGACCTCGAGGCCGAGGCCGACCGATTGCGCGGGCTCGGCGCAACCGAGGTTCGCCGCAACCGTTGGCACTCGACGGAATCCGTCACCTTCCGCGACATCGAAGGCAACGAGTTCGATCTGGTCGCCGAGTAGCCGAGAGGTCGCGACTTCTCACGGCGCATCGAAACACCCATTGCTCGCAGTGGCAGCCGGGGCCCAGGCCGCGGGGCCACGACCTCTATGAAGGAGGCACTCGTGCCCGATCTCTTCGAAGGACTCGATGTCGACGACGGCGAACCCGTTGCCGCGACGCACATGGTCGATGCCCTGACCGCTGGCACCCTGGTCTTCGACGACGGCGCGACCCAGGTCTTCACCGCTGACGGTGGGACCACCTACACCGAGCGGGGACGCCCGAGCCCGGGTGAGTGGCGCGTCCTGGCTGACGGACAGTTCGAGTCGTTCTGGCCGCCGGCCTACAGGGCGGTCTATGAGCTCACCTGGGTCGTCGAAGGTGGCGCGATCACCGGACTGACGTTCATCGAGCGCGGTCGTGGTGACCGCTTCACGGGCCGCTATCGGTGAGGATCCAGCCTTCCTGGTGGCTGTGGGTAGCCCACAGCAACGCGGCCGCGAACGACCGGTGCGGCCGCCAGCCCGCCGCCAGTGCGTCGGCCGCCCCCGGCGTCGGCAGGGACGCCATGGCCCACTGGCGTCGGATCGCGTGTCTGAGGACGGGATCGGATGCGGGGAAGACGTCGGGGCGGTGGTACCCGCGGATCAGGAACAGCTCGACCGCCCAGCGCCCGACACCGGGCAGGAGCGTCAACACCTGACAGATCTGCTCGTCGGGGAGCTCGTCGAGCGCCTCGAGGCTCACCCGGTCGCTGTTCACCGCCTGAGCCAGTGCACCGATCGCCACCGCCTTGAATCTCGCGACGCCGGCCCGCTCCACGTCGGCGACACCGACGCCCGCGATGCTGCCGGGCGTGAGCTCACCACCGACGAGCCCGTTGAGGACGTCGTACTGCTCAGCCGCGACGCTCGGCGTCACGGCCTGGCCGACGATGAGGAAGGCCAGGGTGCGGAAGAGGTCGTGGCCACGTGGGCCGTGGTCGCCCCACTCGAAGGGGTCGGTCTCCGGGTACGACGCCGCCAACCGCGCGAGGACCGCGTCCTCTCGAGCGAGGTGCAGCCACGCACGGCGTCGTTGCATCGAGCGTGCGGGTCCGTCGTGCGCCTCCCGGACGGTCAGCCCGGCACCCTCGGTGTCGACGGTCCTGCGCACGGCCGGCGCTTCCGGGACTTCCGAGACCTCAGACGGGTGCGGGACGTCATGGTCGGTCAGACCGTGCGAACCGGCGACCTCCTCGCCGGGGTGACGGGGGCTGATCACGTGATCAGAGCAGTCCCATGTCGGCCCGCGACTCGAGCAGCACGACCTGGACCGGATCGAACGCGACGTAGCCACCGAAGTCGATGCCGACGTGGTCGATCGCCGTCGGCAGGGGCGACGGGTAGCTCCAGGCCGCGTCGGCGTGAGTGCCGGCGGGCGTGGTGACGTTCCAGTACTGCGCAGCGCCCTTCCATGGACACGTGTACGGCGTCGCGCTGTCGTCGACGAGATCCCACCTGACCGCTGTCGGTGGGAAGTAGAGGTTTCCCTCGATCCGGACCAACTGCTCTTCGTCGGCCTCGGCCACGACGGTGTCACCGATCCATGCCTGCACGCGAACCTCCTGGTCTCGGGCGCCGGCCAGATCAGTGACGCCGTCATGGGTTGGTTCCGTTCGTGACCGCTCAGGGGCGCCGTCTTACGCCTGGGCGACCTCGCGAGCGGCGCGCGGTCGTCGATCCCGGACGGCGCCGAGAGGTAAGACCTGGGCCTCGGCGACCTACTCACCTCCTGACACAACCAGCCGCACGAAGAGGGAGGGGTCGACCCATGACGGTGGTCAGTAGAGGCTTCGGAGGTCATCGGGAGGTGGATCCCAGGGTCCCGCCCGGTCAGTACCGAACTGACGACTTCCCCGTTCTCACTGCCGGCCCGACGCCACTGATCAGCACCGGTGACTGGGCGCTGGACGTCACGTCCCTGGACGGCACGAGTCAGTCACTGTCATGGCCGGATCTGATGGCGCTTCCCGTCGAGGAGTTCACCGTCGACCTCCACTGCGTCACCAAGTGGAGCAAGCTCGGCACCCGGTGGCGGGGGGTGCCGATCGCCCATGTCCTGGAGGCGGTGGGCGCCGACCTGGAGGGCGTCGAGCACGTGATGGCTCACTCCCATGGCGGCTACACGACCAACCTCCCACTCCAGGACCTGTTGGGCGGGCAGGCATGGATCGCCTTCGAGTTCGATGGCGAACCGCTCGCCGCCGCGCACGGTGGTCCGGCGCGGCTGCTCGTACCGCACCTGTACCTGTGGAAGTCGGCGAAGTGGGTCAACCGCCTCGAGCTGCGTCAGGAGGACCAGCTCGGCTTCTGGGAGAACTTCGGCTACCACGCCTACGGGGACCCGTGGCGCGAGCAGCGATACGTGGGCGACTGATGCAGCACGCAGGTCGAGATCTCGGTCGGGAGGTCGAAGGGTCCGGCGGCTCGACGCCTCCGGTGCAACCGACGGCGCGTGCCGGCGATGACGGCACCGGAGCTGCTCCCGAGGCTCGGGAGCCAGGTCCCCTCAGGTGGCTGACCGGCGAGCTGCGGGGCAGCTGGATGGAGACCCGGTCGGCGAAGACGCTGCTCTTCTCCGTTCCCGACTGGGACGGCCACGACCCGGGCCAGCACGTGGACCTGAAGCTGACGTCGGCGGACGGCTACAGCGCGCAGCGCAGCTACTCGCTGGCGTCGGCATCGTCGCCCGGGTGGGTCGAGCTGACCGTGCAGACGGTCCAGAACGGCGAGGTGTCGCCGTACCTCGTCGAGACCATGCAGACCGGTGACGAGCTCCAGCTGCGCGGTCCGATCGGCGGGTGGTTCCGCTGGCACGCCGATCTGTCCGGGCCCGTGCTGCTGATCGGCGGGGGTTCCGGGATCGTGCCGCTGATGGCGATGCTGCGTCGACGAGTCGAGTCCGGTGTCACGACACCGTTCCACCTCGTCTACGTCACCCGCACCCCCGACCACGTCATCTACTCCAACGAGCTCGCCACGATGGCGCAGCTCCATCCCGGCATCGCCATCGACCGGCTGTACACCCGTGCCGGCCTGGTCGACGACGTCCGCGCCCCGGGACGGCTCACTCTTGCTGACCTCCCCGGCCCCGTGGACGCGAGCGACGCCGTCGACGCCGTGGCCGGTGCCGGCTCGAACGGCACCCACCCCGGCGCCAGTCGGACGCGGGTCTACGTCTGCGGGCCCACCGGGTTCGTCGAGAACGCCGCACAGCTTTTGCAGGAGCGCGGCCATGCCCCGGAGATGATCAGAACCGAGCGCTTCGGACCGACAGGAGCGTGAGGTGGAGCCGCTGTCGCGGAACGCAGTGGGACCGAGGGCGATCCCCACGCGCTCGAGCCGAGGCGATGTGGATGGTCCGGCCTTGGTCGGAAAGAACTCACGACGACCACGACACGAAAGACGTGAGTCGATCGGCCAGGGTGCCGACCGGCATGGAGGACCGTGCGAAAGACGCGACGGTGACGGGAGGTTCCAGACTTTGACCAGCGTGGAGAAGACGACGCAGGAGCGGCAGGCGGTGCGGTGCGACGACGTCGCCCGGTACGGCGGCTCGGCTCTCGACGGGTCGCTACCGCTCCGAGGTGCCGCCGAGATCGGCGAGCACCTGGTGAGCTGCGACGCCTGCACGAACTACATCGACCAGGTCGCGAAGACGGTTGCGCTGGTAGCGCTGCGTGGGCACGCGAACGATGGTCATGAGGGAGTCGGCGATCGGGGAGAAGACCCCGGCTCTGATGCTGAGCTGGCGCGAACACAGTCCTGTCTGATGTCGCTGGCGCGGGCGATCGACCCTTCCCACGCGGATGAACTGGTGCAGGGCGCCTGGGACCACCTGCTGACGGATCAGCCGTCAACGGCGCGTGATCGCGGTCAGCTCGTCTCCTTCCTGCTCCGCCGCGCTCGCGAGCACGTTCGAGCCGACGACGCGCGCGACCAGGCCTGGGCCGCGGATCTCGTGCGGCATCACCCCCACAACGCGGCAGACCTGGCCGAGACGGAGCATCCCGACCCGGGAAGCCACGAGGACTGGCGCGCACTCGCCGACCTCGATGTCCTCGACCCCGATGGTGACCGCGCCGAGCTGTACCTGCCGGACCTGTACGGCGACGGGCCGGACCAGGGCGAGTGGAGCGCACCACCGAGCGCGTGGCCCTCGGTGACGAACATCCTGGGCCCCGAGGCGGAGGCGGAGACGGCGGAGCTCTACTCGGTCCTGGACGCGGCACTCGACGAACTGACCGGTGCGGCCGCGGACGCCGTCTACCTTGTCGACATCGAGGGTCACTCGCTGGAGACGGCGAGCAGCCTGCTGGGGCGGAGCATCGGCGACCTCCAGCGGGACTTGCTCGAGTCGCGAGATCAGGTTCGCCGACGGATCAGCAGCTACCTCGCCGCCGGCTGAAACGTCGACCGCCGTGGTGGCCGCTCGACGTCATTCGCGTCCCGTCGCCGCTTTCCGCACACCTCACCTTCGCTGCACCGTTCGCACGTCGCAGCGCGTCCCGCTACGACACCCGTCGGTGTCGGTACCACCGAACACGTCACAGGAGCATCCATGGACCTCGACCTGGCCAAGCAGCTACTCGAAGCGGAGCGACAGAGGCTCCGTCGTCTCCTGGCCACCACCTCCGAAGCCAAGCTCGACGACAGCGCTGCCGAGCGCGCCGCGGGCGACGGCGACGTCGATGCCGCACAACCGCTCGAGCACGAAGCCATCGACAGCGCGATCGAGCAGAGCCTTCATGAACGGCTGGATGCGATCGCGCGGGCCGAGAAGAGGATCGAGGACGGGACCTACGGGAAGTCGGTGGAGAGCGGACGTGCCATTCGCGACGACCGGCTCGCGATCGACCCCGCAGCCGAGCTCACCGTCGCTGAGGCGGCCAGGCGCCACCGCCGCGACCGCTGACCCGCGCCGCCCCGTTCCAGCGGTGACCGGCCTAGCTGGACACCGCGGCCGGATCGGGGACGCCGATCAGGCGCAGGCTGTTGGCCCACAGTGCATCGAGCTGGCCGGGGTCGTTGAAGACCTTCGCGAACAGGACCAGGCCCTCGAGCTGGGCCACGATCGACCTCGCCGCGGTCGGGACGTCGTCGACGGTCAGCTCGCCGGTGTCGACGGCCGACTGCAGCTGCGCGCCGATCAGCGCGACCTGCTCCTCGAAGATCTCCTGGAGTCGTTTCTGCATCGATGCGTTCGTCGAGCTCACTTCGATGGCGAGGTTCCCGAAGAGGCAGCCGGTCACCGAGCCCGTGCCCTGGAGAGCGGCCGATTGTCGCCGGGAGGTGGCGTCGAAGATGGCGTGCAGTCGTTCCAGCGCGGTCCCCTCCCCCTCGAGGAGGGTCGTCCACTCGTGGCGCTGCCCGGCCCAGTGCTCGTCGATCACCGCCAGCGCCAGCGCTTCCTTCGAGGGGAAGAAGTGGTAGAACGAGCCCTTCTGCACCCCGGCTCGGGCGGCGATCTCCGCCACACCCACCGAGCTGTAGGCGCGCTCGCTGAACAGTTCCGTCGCGGCGGCGACCAGCCGCTCGCGGGCATCCGAGGTGCGTCCCATGCCTGAATTGTAGACCGGTCATCTACTGGAATAGTTGACCGACCGTCTCTGTTAGGTCGGCATGAACACTCACAAGGTCGCCGTGATCACCGGCGCTTCTCAAGGAATCGGAGCCGCGCTCACCGCGGCCTATCAGGACCTCGGCTACGCCGTGGTCGCGAACTCCCGCTCCATCCCCGACGCCTCGACCGACAGGCTCGAGACCGTTGCGGGTGACATCGGGGATCCCGCCGTCGCCCGTCGCATCGTCGACGTCGCCGTCGAGCGCTTCGGCAGGGTCGACACGTTGATCAACAATGCCGGCATCTTCGTCGCCAAGCCGTTCACCGAGTACACGCCGGAGGACTACGACGCCGTCAAGCGGACCAACGTCGACGGCTTCTTCCACATCTCGCAGGCCGTCATCGAGCAGCTGCTGAAGCAGGACCAGGGCGGGCACGTCGTCAGCGTGACCACCACGCTGCTGGAGAACGCGTCCTCGTCGGTGCCCTCGGCCCTGGCCTCGCTGAGCAAGGGCGGAATCGCTGCCGCGACGAAGTCACTGGCCATCGAGTACGCCGGACGTGGCATCCGCGTGAACGCCGTGTCTCCCGGCATCATCAGGACCCCGATGCACGCGCCAGAGACCCACGAGTTCCTCGCCGCCCTCCAGCCCGTCGGGTCGCTGGGTGAGGTCGCCGACGTCGTGCGTGGCGTCATCTACCTCGAGCAGTCGCCGTTCGTCACCGGTGAGTTCCTGCACGTCGACGGTGGCCAGAGCGCTGGCCACTGAGCCACCGCCTCGTCAACGAAAGGAGACGGACATGATCAGCGAGATCCCGAACGCCGAGAACGAAGTGCGGACCCTCCTGGACGCCTGGGCCGCCGGCATCGCTGAGCGACGCCCGGCCGACGTCGCGTCGCTCTTCACCGAGGACGCCCTGTTCCAGGGCTTCGATCCCGAGCCGGGCTCAGGCCGCGAGTACATCGCCGGCTACTACGCCAAGCAGCCCGTCGGGCTTGCTGCCGACTACGAGCTCCTCTCGGTGCGCGAGCCAGCACCGGGAGCCTTGGTGGCCTACGCGCGAGTCATGTTCGCCCGGCCAGAAGGTGACGTCCCGGTCTACCTGACCGTGGTCGCCCAGCGGGGCCGGACCGGTTGGGCCCTGAGTCACTACCACGTGTCCAGGCTTGGCTGAGGCTGACGTCGCCACGAGGGGACGATCATGACGAGCAACACCAGTCCCTGACATCCTCCGGAAGCTCGAGGCCGGGGTCCTCGGCTCCAGCGAACCCGCACCGGCGGTCCCACCGCCGGTGCGGGTCGATCCCTTCCCCGAGTCCGTGGCGGACCAGGTCGCCGTGCAGCGGGGTGACGTGGGCGCTCACGGCGTCGCCGGACCGAGCGCGCGCCGCCGCAGGGCGCGCAGCCGTGCCATCACGTCGTTGCCGCCCCGGCCGAACCAGTCGTGCAGCTGGAGGTACTCCGCGTAGAGGAGGTCGTACGTCGCCGCGTCGTGCTCGTCCGGCGTGTAGACGACAGGTCCGCGTGAGCCCATCGCGGCGGCGGCGGCGCGGACGTCCGGGTGGACGCCCGCCGCGACGGCCGCGTGGATGGCGGACCCGAGGGCCGCACCCTGGTCGCTGCCGATCGTCGAGATCGGGAGGCCGAGGACGTCGGCGTAGGTCTGCATCAGCCGGGTGTTCCGCACCAGCCCGCCCGCGGCGACGACCTCGGTCACCGGCAAACTCGCGGCTGCGAACGTCTCGACGACCACCCGGGTCCCGAACGCGGTCGCCTCGAGCAGCGCGCGGTAGCCCTGCTCCGGCCGGGTCGCGAGGGTCTGGCCGACGACGACACCCGAGAGGCCGTGGTCGACCAGGACCGACCGGTTGCCCGAGTGCCAGTCGAGCGCCACCAGCCCGTGCGCGCCGGTCGGCTCCCGGTAGCCGAGCTCGGTCAGGTGCTCGTGCACCGAGAGGCCCAGGGCGGCCGCCTCCTCGGCGTACCGTCCCGGGACCTGGTTCTCGACGTACCAGGCGAAGATGTCGCCGACGCCTGACTGGCCGGCCTCGTAGCCGAACAGCCCGTCGACGATGCCGCCGTCGACCACGCCACACATGCCGGGCACCTCGACCAGGCGGGTGTCGCTGACCAGCTGGCAGGTCGAGGTGCCCATGATCGCGACCAGCTGGCCGGCCTCGGTCGCCTGCGCGGCCGGCGCGGTGACGTGGGCGTCGACGTTGCCGACCGCGACGGCGATGCCCGCCGGGAGGCCGGTCCAGGCGGCCGCCTCGGGGCTGAGGCCACCGGCCGCGTCGCCGAGCCGTCCGATCCGGCCGGCGAGCTTCTGCTCCGCGAACCGGGCGAAGCGGGGGTCGAGCGCCGCGAGGAAGTCGGCGTCGGGGTAGCGGCCGTCCTGGAACAGGCCCTTGTAGCCCGCCGCGCAGGCACTGCGCACGTAGCGCCCGGTCAGCTGCCAGACGATCCAGTCCGCCGCCTCGACGAACAGCTCGGCGCGGTCGTACAGCTCCGGGTCCTCCTGGAGCAGCTGCAGGCCCTTCGCGAACTCGCCCTCGCTCGAGACCAGGCCGCCGTACCGGCTGATCCAGGGCTCGGACCTCTGGTGCGCGAGCTCGTTGATCCGGTCGGCGTGCGGCTGGGCGGCGTGGTGCTTCCAGAGCTTCGCGTAGGCGTGCGGGCGGTCGGCGTACTCGGGGAGCTCGCAGAGCGGGGTCCCGTCGGCCAGGACCGGGAGGACCGTGCAGGCCGTGAAGTCGGTGCCGACTCCCACGACGTCCCGGGGTTCGACGCCGGCGGCGCGGACGGCCGCCGGCACCGCGGTGCGGAGCACGTCGACGTAGTCCTGCGGGACCTGCAGGGCCCAGTCAGGTGGCAGGGCGACGTGACGCCTTGTCGCCGCCGGGCCCGCGGTGAGTCGGGCGTCCATCACTGCGTGCTGGTACTCGTGGACCGCGGCGCCGAGCTCGGCGCCGTCGGAGGTCCGGACCACCACCGCGCGGGCGGACAGCGTGCCGAAGTCGACGCCGATGGTGCACGGGTCGCTGCTCACGGGACCTCCGGGTCGGGTGGACCGGATCGCCGACCGGCGGATGCTAGCAGCCACGACGGGGGCTCCGGGCTTCCTGCTTCCCCTCGCATCGGGCAGGCTGTGCGGGGTGCGACCACACGCCGTCGCCGGCGCCGCCTACGGCGTGCTGGCCGTCACCGACACCGTGCTGGCCGCCGCGCCCCCGCGGTGGCGGCGCTGGCGAAGTGTCACCAAGCCCCTGCTGATGCCGGCGCTCGCGGTCCGTCGCGGTGCGGGCCCGGTGGTGGCCGCGGCGCAGGCCTGCTCGTGGGCCGGTGACGTCGCGCTGATGCGCGAGGGGAGACGCCCGTTCCTGGCCGGGCTGTGCTCCTTCCTCGCCGCGCACGTCGCGTACGTCGTGGCGTTCCGGGGCCGGTCCTCGGTGCCGCTGCTCGGCTCGCCGGGGCGACGCCGGGTGCTGGTGGCCGGCGGGCTCGCTGCGGCGGGGATGGCCGCGGCCGCCGCGCGCGAGGACACCGCGGTGGCGCTGCCGGTCGCGGCGTACGGCTCGACCCTGGCCGCGATGGTCGCGGCGGCCTCGGCGATCGACCGCGACCGGGGACGGACCCGGGTGCTCGCGGGCGCGTCGCTGTTCCTGCTGTCGGACACCCTGCTCGGGGTGCGCACGTTCCTGCTGCGCGACCGTGCCCCCGCGCTGGACGGGGCGGTGATGGCCACCTACACCGCGGCCCAGTGGTGCATCGCCGACGGGACGGCCCGGGTCCGATGAGAGCGCGCGGCGCGGACCTCGTCCGACAGCTCGGGACCGAGCGCCTCGTCCTCGCCGCCTACCTCGCGTTCGCGCTCTGGGTGCTGGTCGATCCCAGCCGGGAGAACCAGCGGTCCTGGGCGGCGGCCGCCACGATCGGGTACGCCGCGGCGCTGCTCGGGCTCTCGATCGGGCTGGGCTCGCGGCGCTCCTGCCTGGTGGCGGTGGTCGGCGCGGTCGTCGTACCGACCATCGGCCTGGTCGCCGGCGCGCACGGCCAGCCCGAGATCCACGTCGTGCACAACGGGGCGGTGCGCCTGCTCGATGCGGGAAGCCCCTACCTGACGAACCCGTCGTCGGTCTACGACTACCGCCCGTACCTCCCGGTGCTCTACCTCTTCGGGCTGCTCCCGGTGGCCGGCGGGGACCTGCGCATCCCGGCCCTCGCGCTGCTCGTGGTGGCCCTCGCCGCCGTCCGGTTCTGGGCGCCGCGGGTGCCCGCCGGCCCGCAGGACGCGGTTGCCGCCCTCGACACCCGGCTGCTGCTGCTGCTCGCGTGCCCCGTCGTCGCCGCCGCTGTCGCGGTGAGCGGCGTCGACGTGCCCCAGGCGGCGCTCACGGTGCTGGCGATCGCCCTCGTCTCGCGGCACCGGTACTCCTGGAGCGCGGTCGCGATCGGGCTGACGATGGCGATGAAGCCGACCGGCGTGTGCGCGGCGTTCGTCCTCGCGGTCTGCATCTACCGTCGCGACGGCCTGGCAGCGGCGGCGCGGTTCGCCGCGATCTCCGTGGGGACAGCGCTGCTGGCCGTGCTGCCGGTGGCCGCCAACGACCCGCGGGCGATGTGGGCGAACGTCGTCGAGTTCCCGTCGGGGAAGTCGCTCGTGCAGTCACCGGCGGCGTCGCCGCTGCCCGGAGTGATGCTCCGCACGGCCGGGATCCCGTCCTGGGCGTCGCTCGCGATCGTGCTCGCGGGCGGGCTCGCCTTCGCCGCCTGGTGCATCGCGCGCTCGTCACCCGAGGTCAGCTGGGCCGCGTCGCGGATCGCCCTCGGTCTCTGCCTGGCGTTCCTGCTCGTCCCGTACAGCAGGGTCGGCTACTTCCTGGTGCCGGTGCTCGTGTTCTTCCCGTTCCAGCGGGTGCGGTCCCGGGCGCCCGCGCTCGGGAATCCGTAGCCGCCGCACGGGGTTGCTCACGGTCGTGAGCCTCCTCTTCTCCCCGATCACCCTTCGAGAGGTGACGATCCGCAACCGCGTCTGGGTCGCGCCCATGTGCCAGTACTCCGCCCTCGGTGGGGTCCCGAACGACTGGCACCTGGTCCACCTCGGGTCGTTCGCCCGGGGCGGGGCCGGCCTGGTCCTCACCGAGGCGACGGCAGTGGTGCCGGAGGGCCGGATCAGCCCGGAGGACACCGGGATCTGGAACGACGAGCAGCAGGCCGCCTGGCGCCGGATCGTCGACTTCGTGCACGACCAGGGTGCCGCCGCGGGCATCCAGCTCGCGCACGCGGGCCGCAAGGCCTCGACGTACTCCGGCTTCACCGGCGCCCGCGGTGGCGTCCCGGACTCCGATGGTGGGTGGCGCCCTGTCGGTCCGTCGGCGGAGCCGTTCCCGGGTCTCCGTGAGGACCCCGAGCCGCTCGACCGCGCCGGTGTCGAGCGGGTCGTGACCGCGTTCGGCGATGCCGCCGAGCGCGCGGTGGCGGCCGGCTTCGACGTGCTCGAGGTCCACGCCGCGCACGGCTATCTGCTGCACGAGTTCCTCTCGCCGCTGTCGAACCACCGGAACGACGAGTACGGCGGCTCGTTCGAGAACCGCACCCGCCTCGTGCTCGAGGTCGTGCAAGAGGTGCGGCGACGGGTTGCCGCCGGGGTCCCGCTCCTCGTGCGCCTCTCCGCCACCGACTGGGTCGACGGCGGCTGGAGCGCGGACGACACCGTGCGGCTCGCGGGTCTGCTGCGCGAGGAGGGCGTCGACCTCGTCGACACCTCGAGCGGCGGCAACGTGGTCGCCCGGATCCCGGTGGGTCCCGGCTACCAGGTGCCGTTCGCCGCGCGGGTCCGCGCCGAGGCCGGCATCCCGACCGGCGCGGTCGGGAAGATCACCGAGCCCAAGCAGGCCGAGGAGATCCTGGCCGAGGGCTCGGCCGACGTCGTGCTGCTCGCGCGCGAGCTGCTCCGGGACCCGCACTGGCCGCTGCGGGCGGCCCACGAGCTCGGCGAGACCGAGGCCGACCTCTGGCCGTTGCAGTACCGGCGCGCGGCGCCCTGAGCCGGTCGGCTGCGGTCGATCGACCGGGTACCGCGTGGCCCGTTGGTGACGGCGGGCTGCGGGTCCCTGGGTGGTGGCGACCGAAGGGAGCGAAGCGGGTACGGCGGGCTCGGGTCGAGGTCGCTTCCCGGCTTGCGGACCGCTTGGACTGGCGGCACCTCGCGGCCATCTTGGGGTTGAGACCGACATGGCAGCGACGGGAACGGCGGGCGGGTGGTCGCCGTGGCTTCCCGGCCTGCGGGTCCGCGTCGATTGGCGGGACCTCGCGGCCCGCTGGGGTTGACCGAGATGGCAGCGACGGGAACGGCGGCGGGTGGTCGCCGTGGCTTCCCGGCTTGCGGGGCCGCGTCGATTGGCGGGACCTCGCGGCCCGCTGGGGTTGACCGAGATGGCAGCGACGGGAACGGCGGCGGGTGGTCGCCGTGGCTTCCCGGCTTGCGGGGCCGCGCCGGGAGATCAGTCGTGCCTGCAGGGCTGCTCGGGGCGGCGCGATCTGCCGGCTTCCAGGTCCGCGGCAGATGCCGCGAAAGTTTCTGCTGAAGAATCTTCCGGGATTGTCCGAATGCTGGTCAAAACAAGGGTTCTGAGCATCTGAGTGTCGGTGGCCGGTGCTGTGATGGATCCATGACAGCGATCGCGACTCCCCGGCACCGGGTCAGTGTCGCGACCGCGCACGTGCACGCCGAGCTGGACGCGGTCGCCGATGCGTCGGTGTGGTCGATGGACCCGGTCGAGACCGGCCAGACGCTGGTCGCGCTGCAGCGCGCCGAAGCCCGGCTGGTCGAGCTCAAGGCCCGGGTCGCCGCGCACGCCGAGGACGTCGGGGTGGGCCGGGAGGTCGGGGCCTCGTCGGCGGCGAACTGGCTGGCCCACGAGACGAAGGCGACCCGGGCCGCGGCGTACGCGGCGGTGCGGCTCGGCCGTGACCTCGAGGCGCATCGCCCGACTCGGGACGCGCTGGCCGCTGGGCGGGTGTTGGCGGACCAGGCGCGGGTGGTGATCCGCTGGGTCGAGGACCTCCCGGACACGGTCCCGGCCGGGAAGGTCGCCGCGGCCGAGGCGCACCTGCTGGAGCTGGCCCGGCACCACGACGCGAAAGCCCTGAACCGGCTCGGGAAGCACCTGTTCGAGGTGGTCGCCCCCGAGGAGGCCGACGCCCGCGAAGCCGCGCTCCTTGCGAAGGAGGAGGCCGCGGCCGCCAAGGCCTGCCGGCTCTCGATGTACGACGACGGGCAGGGCAAGACCCACGGCACCTTCACGGTGCCCACCTTCCACGGCGCCACCCTCCGGAAGATCCTCGGCGCCCTGGCCGCGCCCCGGCACGTGGCCGCCACCCAGGGTTCCGGGGTGGAGCGGCCGGAGACCCCCGAGGCGTGGGGGCGGGCGTTGTGCGAGCTGATCGAGCGCTACCCCGCCGACCGGCTCCCGACCACCGGCGGCGTCTCCGCGACCGCGGTGGTGCTGATCGACCTCGACGTGCTGCTCGGCCGCCTCGAGAAGGCGGGGGTGTTGGACACCGGGGAGAAGATCTCCCCGAGCATGGCCCGGCGGCTGGCCTGCCAGGCCGGGATCATCCCGGTCGTCCTGGACGGCGACTCCCAGCCGTTGGACGTGGGCCGCAAGCGGCGCCTGTTCACCGAGGCCCAACGGACCGCGATGCTGGTCCGCGACCGCGGCTGCCGCGCCGAGGGCTGCGACCGCGCCACCGGCCTGCACGCCCACCACAAGACCCGGTGGACCGACGGCGGCCACACCGACCTCGCCGACGGCATCTCCCTGTGCCCCTGGCACCACGCCCGCGCCCACGACACCAACTACCGGACCACCCACCACCCCAACGGCGACGTCACCTTCCACCGGCGAACGTGACAGAGAGCGTCTCAGCAACCCACCGGTCACGTAGCACCGCAACGCCGCGTCGACGCCCACCGCGCCTTCACTGCGTGGCGAACGCTGCCAGCCACTCCCGGCCCTCGTCGGACAGCCGGCCGTTCGCGCCGGCCACCTTCGCCCACCTGCGGGTGGCGCGCAGGAACGTCGCGGGGTTGTAGACGTCCTCCTCGCAGGACCACAGCCCGCCGCCGGCGTAGGTGAGGATCGTGATGTTGCTGGCGCCGTGCCGCTGCCCGTCGCCGGGGTCGACCAGGTCGTTCCACACCTCGCAGACGATCCGGCCGCGCTCCTCGTCGACGACGTACCACTCGATCGGGAAGCGCGGCATCTCGCTGCCGGGGAACGTCGTCATCGTGCGCACGATCCAGGTGCGGATGTCCTCACGGCCGGCGAAGTCGCCGTACGCGTGCTCCCGGTACGTCGCGTCCTCGGCGAACAGGTCCGCGAACCGGGCCCAGTCGCCCGACCCGGCGATCCGGTCGACCTCGTCCTGGTACTGCTGGAACGCCTGCTCGAGCTCCTCGCGGGAGTAGCTGCCCATGCGGGGACTGTAGTGGAACACGTTCTAGGTCGCGACGGTGCGAGCAGCTCGCGCACCTGTCCCGCCCCGAGCTATTCGTCGAGAGCGCGTTCGCCCCGGAGCTCGCCCCCCGCTGACCTCCAAGTCGCCTCCCAGTGGCCTCCAAGGCCCCCGCGGGAGCGTGATCACACCAACCCGACCGAACAAGGAGCAACACCATGGACGTCTCGTCCCTCCAGCCGGCCCTCATCGGCTTCTTCGTCATCGCCGGCATCGCGATCGCGATGGCCGTCGGCACCCTGGTGGTGCTCGCGACCGAGTCGCGTCGCCGCCCGACCCACCCCGTCGTCGCGATCTCCGCCGCCCACCCGGCCGTCGCGGCGGCCGCTCGACGCGCCGCCTGACGCGTGCGCACCGCACCCCGAGTGGCGGGACGACCGGCTCCCCGGCCCGGTCGCCCGCCACTCGTGCGAGGGTGCTCCCCGTGGCTCGCCCTTCTCGCACCCCCCGCCCCGCTCGTCCCGCCATGCCGGTCCCTCCCGGCGCCCGCGAGGTGTTCACCGACGGCGCCTGCTCCGGCAACCCCGGCCCCGGCGGCTGGGCCTGGGCGGTCGACACGAGCGTGTACACCTCCGGCCACGAGTCGGCCTCGACCAACCAACGGATGGAGATCCGGGCCGCGCTCGAGGCGGTCCGCGCGCTCGACGGGCCGCTGCTCGTGGTGAGCGACTCGACGTACGTCGTCAACTGCTTCCGCGACCGGTGGTGGCAGGGCTGGCTGGACCGCGGCTGGGTGAGCTCCGCCCGCACGCCGGTCGCGAACCGGGACCTCTGGGAGCCGCTGATCACGCTGTTCCACGACCGCGGCGACGTCGCGTTCAGCTGGGTGAAGGGCCACTCCGGTCACGCGATGAACGACTTCGTGGACCGGCTCGCGGTCGCAGCCTGTCGGGAGAATCCGCCGACACTCGCGTGACCTGCGAGGCCCCAGATGCTGCTGGGGCTAGCGTGATCGGACCTGACGAACGAGCTGAGGGGAAGCAGCGTGGTCCGACGGGTCCGTCTGGGGCGCCGCCATGACCTCGGCCGACCCCTGCCCCGGCGAGGGTTGCGCTGGGCGGGGCCGCCGCCACTCCTGCTGATCGCGACCGTGGCTGCGCTGGCGGTCGCGCCGTTCGTCGACGACGACCCGCAGCCGCCGGCGCAGATCACCACCACGTCGATGACGACCTCGGCCCGCGCCGTCGAGCCGCGCACGCCCGACCCGCAGCGGGTGGCGGGCGGCCAGGGGACCCACGGCGTCGCGCCCGTGCACCTCAAGCCTGCTGCCGTCGGGGTCGCCAGCTTCAACATGTTCCGCCGGCTCTCGACCGCGCACGCCCACCAGGACGCGATGCGGCTGATCCGGCACCCCGGGGTCGACGTGGTCGGCTGGCAGGAGGCGGACCGGTTCGCCGGGGCGCTGCACGACCTGCCCGGCTGGCAGACCAGGACCTTCCCCTTCGGCCAGCGGCACTCCGAGCTCGCGGTGTCGTGGCGGGCCTCGGAGTTCCGGCTCGTCGCCGCGCGCCAGCGCCAGGTCGCGTTCGGCGTGAGCTACCGCGAGGGCCGGTATCCGTTCGGCAACCGGTTGGTCGTCACCGTCACGCTGCAGCACCGGCTCACCGGCCGGCTGCTCACCGTCGTCGACGCCCACCTCCCGCAGAAGATCGAGGACTTCGCGCGGCCGGGCCGGTGGACGCCGACGATCAACGCCTACCGGGCCCGCAACCAGCTGCACCGCATCGCCGACATCTGGAAGCAGGCGCCCGGGCGCTGGATTGTCGGCACGGGCGACTACAACTTCGACGCCCGCGCGGATGCCGTGCACCACCTCTCGAGCGCGCCGCGGGCGACGCTGGGACCGATCGCGATCTCGTCGTACATGAAGCTCGGGATGGACGTCCCGCCCACCTACCCGGAGAACGGCCGCAACATCGACTACGTCTGGGCCGACCGTCAGGCGTACGCCGAGGGGCGGATCCGGTTCGCCGGCCAGTGGGTGCTCGGCGGATTCAACAGCGACCACAACGCGCTGCTCGCGCGACTGGTGCTGTCCTAGAACGAGAGCCGCACGCCGGGCTCGGCGAGCAGCGCGCTGACCTCGGTCTGGCCCGCCATCGCCTCGAGGAACCGTTGCCCCGGTGTGGTGAACAGCCGCTCGTGGTTGGCCTTCGCGACCCGGCGCAGGCCGATCGGCCAGAACGTCCCCCAGTGCACCGGGACCGCGACGGTCGCGCCGACGGCGAGCACCGCGGCTGCGCCGTCGACCGGGTTCATGTGGCCGTCCTCGAGGGTCGGACCCCACCCGCCGATCGGGACCAGAGCCAGGTCGACGTGGCCGACCTTCCCCATGTCCGGGCGCAGCTCGGTGTCGCCGGGGAACCAGAACGAGCGGTCGCCGCCGTCGACCCGGAACCCCAGCGCCGGCCCGGTCACCTTGGTGTGCGGGCCGCGGCCGCCGTCGTGGGTCGCGGGCAGCACCGTGACGGTCACGCCGGCGACCTCGACCACGTCGCCGGGGGCGACGGGCTGCACGCGATCGGCGCCGACCGACCTCAGCAGCGACTCCCCGCCGCGCGGCACCAGGATGGGCACCTCGCGGCCGAAGCGGCGCAGCGACGGGAGATGCAGGTGGTCGTGGTGGAGGTGCGAGATCAGCACCACGTCGGCCTCGAACGCGTGGGCGGCCGGGCGGGCGGCGTACCGCCGCAGGTGCAGCAGCCGGTCGCCCAGCAGGGGGTCGGTCGCGACCCGCGTGCCACCGATCTCGACGGTCGTCGAGGCGTGCCCCCACCAGGTGAGGGCGAGGCCGGTGCTCACGGTTGGACTGTAGTGCGCGTGCCGGCGACCGCCTGGCCGTCGACCTCGGCGTCCAGTCCCGCCGCCGCCATCAGCGCCGCACTGACGGCCGCCTGACGGTCGCTGGACTCGACGAGCACCCGACCCCCCGGCGCGAGCCAGTCGGGCGCCCCCGCGACCACCCGCCGCTGCACGTCGAGCCCGTCGGCGCCGCCGTCGAGGGCGACCCGGTGCTCGTGGTCGCGGGCCTCGGGCGGCATCGTCGCGATCGCGTCGGTCGGCACGTACGGCGCGTTCGCGACGATGACCGTCACCCGGCCGCGGAGGTCGTCGGGCAGGGCGTCGTACAGGTCACCCTCGTGGACGCGCGGCACGTTGCGCCTCGCGCAGGCGACCGCGGCCGGGTCGATGTCGGCGGCGTGCAGCTCGATGCCGGGGACGGCTGCGAGGACCGCGGCCCCGAGGGCGCCCGTCCCGCAACAGAGGTCGACGACCACGTCGCCGGCGTGCAGGCCGGCGGCGGCCGCGTCGACCAGTGCCCTCGAGCGCTGGCGGGGCACGAACACCCCGCGAGCCACCGCGATCCGCAGCCCGCAGAACTCGGCGTACCCGACCACCTGCTCCAGGGGCTCGCCCCCGACCCGACGGGCGACCATCGCGGCGAGCGCGTCCTCGTCCGCTGCCTCGCGCAGGAGCAGCGCCGCCTCCTCCTCGGCGAAGACGCACCCCGCCGCCCGGAGGGTGGCTGTGAGGACGTCGGCATCCATGGCCGATGATGCTCCCATGCCGAGCGTCTCCACCCAGATCACCTACATCGTGGTCGGGTACGCCGTGCTCGTTGCGGTGCTCGCGCTGGTCATCGCTCTCCGTCGCCGGGAGCGGCCGCGCTGGCTGGACCAGATGGTGTGGATGCTCGAGCTGCTGCTCATCGTCCGGGCCCTCGCCGGCCTCGGCCCGCTGGTGGGTGACGACGAGCCCGACTCGACCTCGACGTACGTCGGCTACCTGATCGCGTCGATCTGCGTGCTGCCGATCGCGATGAAGTCGATCGAGGGCGATCGGGCCGTCTGGTCGTCGGCGGTCGTCGCGGTCGCCGCGCTCGCGATCGGCGTGATCGCCGTACGACTGGAGATGACCGCATGAGCACCCGCTCGGGGCCGCACAAGGTCCTGCTCGCGTTCTACGCCCTGTTCACCCTCGCCGCCGGTGCGCGGGCGCTCGTCCAGCTGACCACGCAGTACGACGAGGCCCCGGTCGCGTACTGGCTCTCGCTCGCGGCGGCGGTCACCTACGCGCTCGGGTGGTACGCGATCCGCGAGGCGTCGGCCGGCCGCACGGGATTCGCGAGCGTGATGCTCTGGATCGAGCTGGGGGGCGTGCTCACCGTCGGCACGCTGAGCATCGCGGTCGAGCGCTGGTTCCCCGACGCGTCGGTGTGGTCGGACTACGGCATCGGCTACGGCTTCGTGCCCGCGGTGCTGCCGATCGCCGGCCTGCTGTGGCTGCGGCGGCAGAAGCAGGACACTCGCACGAATCTGTAACGTGTTCTAGATTCGGCTCGTGACCGACGTCTTCGCCCCCGCGACCCTGGGCCCGGTGCGGCTGCGCAACCGGACCGTCAAGGCCGCCACCTTCGAGGGCCGGACGCCCGAGGGGCGGGTCACCGACGAGCTGATCGAGTACCACGCGTCGGTCACCCGCGGCGGCGTCGGCCTCACCACGGTCGCGTACCTCGCGATCGCGCCGGAGGGCCGCACCCACCGCGAGCAGATCGTCGTGGGCGAGCACTCGCTGGCGGGGCTGCAGCGGCTCACCGACGCGATCCACGCGACCGGCGCCGCGATCGCCGGCCAGGTCGGGCACGCCGGCCCGGTCGCCAACGGCCGGTCCAACGGGGTCAAGGCGCTCAGCGCGTCGCGGATGCCGAGCCCGCTGTCGATGCAGATGATCGGGTCGGCCTCCGAGGCGGACCTGACCCGGATCACCCGGGCGTACGTCAGTGCCGCCCGGACCCTGGTCCGGGCCGGCTTCGACGTGCTCGAGCTGCACATGGCGCACAGCTACCTGATCTCCTCCTTCCTCGCGCCCGGGCTGAACCGCCGCAAGGACCGGTGGGGCGGCTCGCTGGAGAACCGCGCCCGGCTGGGGCGCCAGGTCGCGCGCGCCGTACGCGACGAGGTGGGTGCGGAGGTGGCGCTCACGGCCAAGGTCTCGCTCTCCGACGGGTTCAAGGGCGGGGTCACGACCGAGGAGGGGCTGGCGTACGCGCAGCTGCTCGAGGCCGACGGATGCCTGGACGCGCTGCAGATGAGCGGCGGCTCGTCGCTGATGAACCCGATGTACCTGTTCCGCGGTGACGCCCCGGTCTCGGAGTTCGCCTCGACCATGCCGCTCGTCGTACGACTCGGCATGAAGACCCCGGTCGGCAAGGGCTTCCTCAAGAGCTACCCGTTCGAGGAGGCCTACTTCCGGGAGAAGGCGCTGCGGTTCCGCGCCGGGCTGTCCCTGCCGTTGATGCTGCTCGGCGGCATCAACCGACGCGACACCATGGAGCAGGCGATGGCCGACGGCTTCGACTTCGTGGCGATGGGCCGGGCGCTGCTCCGCGAGCCCGACCTGGTCGACCGGCTCCAGTCCGAGCAGGCCGCCGCCGGCGTCTGCATCCACTGCAACCGCTGCATGCCGACCATCTACTCCGGGACCCGCTGCCCGGTCATCACGGCGGCGCCCCTTCCGCGAAACTAGAACATGTTCTAGGTTGACCGCATGGCAGAACCACTGAAGGTCGTCGTGTGGTCCACGGGCACCGTCGGGCGGCACGCGATCGCCGGCATCGACGCGCACCCGGACCTCGAGCTGGTCGGGGTGTGGGTGTCGAACCCCGCCAAGCACGGCAAGGACGCCGGCGAGCTGGCCGAGCTGGGCCGCGAGCTCGGGGTCCCGGCGACCACGGACCGCGACGAGCTGCTGGCGATGAAGCCGGACGCGATCGTGCACACCGCGATGACCGACGACCGGGTGTTCGAGGCCATCGAGGACCTGACCGGGTTCCTCGAGGCGGGGGTGAACGTGACCTCGAGCGGCCCGGTGCTGCTGCAGTGGCCGGAGCAGATCCTGCCGCCGGAGCTGATGGAGCGGATCACCAAGGCCGGGGAGCGGACCGGAGCGAGCCTGCACGTCAACGGCATCGACCCGGGCTTCGCGAACGACGTGCTGCCGCTGGTCCTCACCAGCCTCAGCCAGCGCATCGACGAGGTGCGGGTCATGGAGATCTGCGACTACTCGACGTACTACCAGCCGGTCGTGATGAACGACCTGTTCGGCTTCGGCAAGCCGATGGACCAGCCCGGGTTCCTCTTCGCGCCCGGGATCCTGAGCATGGCCTGGGGCAGCGTGGTCCGGCAGCTCGCCGCCGGGCTCGGGATCACCCTGGACGAGCCGCTGACCGAGGACGTCGACCGACGCCCGGCGGAGGTCGACACCGAGAGCGTGTCGGGCGAGGTCAAGGCCGGCACCATGGGCGCCGTCCGGTTCCAGGTGATCGGCAAGGTCGAGGGCGTGCCCCGCGTCGTGCTCGACCACATCACCCGTACGGCGCCCGACCAGGTGCCCGAGTGGCCGACCCCGCCCGAGGGTGACGGCTGCTACCGCATCGTGATCAAGGGAGAGCCCTTCATGCAGTGCGACTTCGTCCACCACGGCGAGCACGGCGACCACAACGTGTCCGGGATGATCGTCACCGCGCAGCGGATCGTGAACACGGTCCCGGCCGTGGTCGCGGCGAAGGGCGGCCTGGTGACCGCGCTCGACCTGCCGCTGGTGACCGGCAAGGGCCTGGTGAGCAAGGCATGACCATCCTCGACCGCTTCGCGATCCCCGGCCAGGTCGCGATCGTCACGGGCGCCGGCCGCGGGCTCGGCGCCGGCACGGCCGTCGCCCTCGCCGAGGCGGGCGCCGACGTCCTCATCTCCGCGCGCACGGAGCGCCAGCTGGACCGGGTCGCCGAGCAGGTCCGCGCCGCCGGACGGCGGTGCCTCGTCGTACCGGCCGACCTCAGCGACCTGGACGCCGTCGCCGGCCTCGCGCAGGCGGCGTACGACGAGTTCGGCCGGCTCGACACGGTCGTGAACAACGTCGGCGGCACGTTCCCGACCGAGTTCCTCAAGACCAGCAACGAGTTCCTCAACGAGGCGTTCGCGTTCAACGTCACCACCGCCCATGCGCTGACCAGGGCGGCCGTGCCGCTGATGCTGCAGGACGACGACGGCGCCCAGAAGAGCGTCGTCACGATCAGCTCGATGATGGGCCGGACGGCGGACCGCGGCTTCATCGCCTACGGCACCGCCAAGGCCGCGCTCGCGCACTGGACCAAGATGGCCGCCCGGGACCTCGCGCCGCGGATCCGCGTCAACGGGATCTACGTCGGCTCGATCATGACCAGCGCTCTCGAGTACGTCGCCGGCCAGCCCGAGATGATGAGCCAGCTCGAGACGAAGACGCCGCTCGGCCGCGTCGGCGAGCCCGAGGACATCGCGGCCGGTGTCCTCTACCTCGCCTCGAAGGCCGGGCAGTACGTCACCGGCAAGCTGCTCGAGATCGACGGCGGCATCCAGCAACCGACCCTCGACCTCGGGTTCCCGGACATCGCGCCGTAGGGTCCGACCCGTGACCACGACCTCCACGGCGCACGCCGTCTCGCCGGACTCGGGCGAGCACTGGAGCAAGGAAGGCGCGTGGCGGGTGGCCGACGGGATCCACCGGATCCCGCTGCCGCTGCCGATGGACGGGCTCAAGGCCGTCAACGTGTACGCGATCGAGACCGACGACGGCCTCACGCTGATCGACGGCGGCTGGTCGATCGAGGTCGCCCGCAACCTGCTCGAGCGCTGCCTGCGCGACATCGGCTTCGGCTTCGGCGACATCCGGCGCTTCCTGGTCACCCACATCCACCGCGACCACTACACGCTGGCGACCGTGCTCGGCCACGAGTACGCCGCCGACGTCGCGCTCGGCCTCGACGAGAAGCCGGGCCTGGACCTGCTCAACGGCAAGCTCGAGCTCACCGGCAACCCGTTCCTCGACGTGCTGCGCACCGCCGGCGCGCACGAGGTCGCCGACCAGTGGGCGGCCGGTCCGGCCGAGCTGCCGGACCCGGCGTGGTGGCAGTACCCGCACACCTGGCTCGTGGGCGACCAGCGGATCGCGGTCGGCGACCGCACGCTCGACGCCGTGCACACGCCCGGCCACACGCCCGGCCACTTCGTGTTCGCCGAGCAGGCCGCCGGCCTGCTCTTCGCGGGCGACCACGTGCTGCCGACGATCACGCCGTCGATCGGCTTCACGGTGCCGGCCGTGGCCGACCCGCTCGGCGACTTCATGGCCTCGCTCACCAAGGTGCGCGCGCTGCCCGACCTGACGGTCCTGCCCGCGCACGGTCCGGTCGCGCCGTCCTCGCACGCCCGGGTGGACGAGCTCCTCGTGCACCACGAGAAGCGGCTCGACCTCAGCCTCGCCGCCCTCGCCGGTGGTCCGCTCACCGGGCACCAGGTCGCCCACCACCTGCCGTGGACCCGCCACGACCACGCGTACGACGAGCTGGACCTCTTCGCCCAGGGGATGGCCTCGATGGAGACCAAGGCGCACCTGGACCTGCTCGTCGCGCAGGGCCGGGCGAGCGCCGAGCACACCGCGGACGGCGTGCGCTACTCCGCTACCGGCTGAGCCGCATCGGGGTGTGCGGGATCCCGTCCTCGAGGAACTCCGGTCCGTCGACCTCGAACCCGAGGGACGCGTACCAACGCACCAGCGGCGACTGCGCGTCGAGGACGACGTCACGGCCCTTCGACACGTCCAACGCGGTCCTCATGATCAGGTCTGCCCAGCCGCGTCCACGGGCATCGGGCGCGAGGAGGACGCGACCGATGCGCCAGGTCTCGCCCTCGTCGAGCACCCGGCCGTAGCCGAGCAGCGCGTCGTCGATGGACAGCAGGACGTGCCGGGTCTCCGGGTCGACGTCCCGGGCGTCGAGATCGGGGTAGGGACACTGCTGCTCGACGACGAAGACGTCCTGCCGGAGCTTGCAGATCGCGTACACCGCATAGGGATCGAGCCGGTCGAAGGGAACCGCGACGGCCCTCAGCGGAGGAATGCCAGTGTGCTTCGCCATGCGTCTCTCGCTTCCGGGATCAGGGGCAGCAGGGGATAGACGTGGAGGAGTCCGGGCCGCTCGACGTACGTGAGGTCCCAGCCGGCCCCGGCCGCGCGCCGCGCGAGCATGCGGCAGCCCGGCGCGAGGGTGTCGCGGGTGCCGCAGAACGTCAGCGCCGGCGGCAGCCCGGACAGGTCGCCCAGCGCCGGTGACACCTCCGGGCGGCCGAGGTCCTCGGGCGTGCCGGCCCACCAGCCGGCGTACGCCTCGAGCTTCCCGAGGAAGAGCCACGGGTCGTCCGCGGAGTACGCCGCCGTCTCCGGCGTGCTGGTCGTCAGGTCCACCCAGGGCGAGTGCAGGAGCAGCCGGCCGGGCTGCGGGCCGCCGCGGTCCCGGAGCGTCACCGCGACCGCGAGCGCGAAGCCACCGCCGGCCGAGTCCCCCGCCAGCACCAGGTCGTCGGAGTCCGCCGCCCAGCGCTCGGTCAGGTCGGCGACCTGGTCGTGGGAGTCGCGCCACGTGTGGGCGGGCGCGAGCGGGTAGTCCGGCAGCACGATCCGCGCGTCGAGCGCGGTCGCGAGGCGCGCCAGGTAGCGGACGTGGAACGGGTCGACGCCGGCGACGTACCCGCCGCCGTGCAGGTAGACGACGGTCCGGTGCGGGTCGCTGCCGCGCGGGGTGATCACGTACGACGGGAACTCGCCGCTCGCCCCCTTCAGCTCCTCGGTGAGGACCGAGAAGCGCTTCTCGAAGCGCGGCACCAGCTCGCGGCGGACCCCGCCCTTCGTCGTCGACCGCGCCTTCGCCTGCCACGCCAGGAGGGCGGCGCGCTCGGTCTCCGGGCTCTCGAGCTCGGCGCTGCCCCGCAGTCGGGGGAGGGCCCAGGCGAGGAGCTCGTGTCGACGGCTCGGGCGCATGGGGGGAGTGTCACAGATCCGCGGTGGTCGGTGTCTCGTGGTCGACGATCGAGAACGAGGAGTCAGCATGCCCAGCACATTCCGCATCCCCAAGGCCCCCGTGACGGGCCTCTACGGCAAGTTCCTCACGGCGTACGCCCGCCGGACCTACGGCGAGGTCCCGGACGGGGTCCACGTCTACTTCCACCACAAGCCGGTGCTCAAGGCGGTCCTCGGCTTCGAGGGCAAGGTCGCCAAGTGGCGCGAGCTCGACCCGTCGCTGAAGTCGTACGCCCAGCTCGCGAGCGCGTCCGTGATCGGGTGCAGCTGGTGCATGGACTTCGGCTACTTCCTCGCCCACAACGACGGTCTCGACGAGGCGAAGGTCCGCGAGGTGCCCCGGTGGCGCGAGTCGGGCGTGTTCACCTCGCTGGAGCGCGAGGTGCTCGCGTACGCCGAGGCCATGTCCACCACGCCGATGACGGTCACCGACGAGATGACCGTCAGCCTGCTCGCCCAGCTCGGGACACCCGCGGTCGTCGAGCTCACCCAGATCGTCGCGGTCGAGAACATGCGGTCGCGCTTCAACTCCGCCGCCGGGCTGCAGAGCCAGGGTTATTCGGATGTGTGCGAGCTGCCGCTCGCCGTACCGTCGGGTGCTGTGAGGGACGCACCGCGGGACCCATCGGGGCACGCATGAGGAACACGGACGTCTTCGTCGAGCACCGCAACCTGCTCTTCACGGTGGCCTACGAGATGCTCGGCTCCGCGGCGGACGCCGAGGACGTCCTCCAGGAGACCTGGCTGCGCTGGTCCGAGGTGGACGCGGCCGAGGTGCGCGACGAGCGCGCCTACCTGGTCCGGATCACCACCCGGCTGGCCCTGAACCGGATGCGCACCAACGCCCGCCGCCGCGAGTCCTACGTCGGCCCGTGGCTGCCCGAGCCGCTCCTCACCACCCCGGACGTGGCCGAGGACGTCCAGCTCGCCGACAGCGTGTCGATGGCGATGCTCACCCTGCTCGAGTCGCTCGGTCACACCGAGCGCGCGGTGTTCGTGCTGCGCGAGGTCTTCGCCTTCGGGTACGACGAGATCGCGGCAGCCGTCGACAAGACGCCGGCCGCCGTACGCCAGATCGCGCACCGCGCCCGGGCCCACGTCGACGAGCGTCGGCCGCAGGGCGCGCCGACCTCGTCGGAGCACGACCGGGCGATGCACTGCTTCCTCAACGCGGTGGCCACCGGCGACATCCAGAGCCTGATGGACGTGCTCGCGCCGGACGTCGTGCTGATCACCGACGGCGGCGGCGTGAAGAAGGCCGCGCTGCGGCCGATCCTCGGGCGCGACAAGGTGGTCCGGTTCCTCGACGCGGTCAGCGGTGGCCTCGACGCGGTCGCCGACGTGGTCGTCGTCAACGGCGCCCCGGCGCTGCGCGTGGTGGTCGACGGCGAGCTCGACACGATCGCGTCGATGGTCGTGGAGGACGGCCTGGTCACGGGACTCTACGTCGTCCGCAACCCGGCCAAGCTCGCCCGGCTGGACGCCGCCGTCACGCTCACGAGGTGAGGGCGGCGCTTCGCGCCTCTCGCTCGACCACCTTCAGCGGAGCCGCTGGCGGGTCTCCGCTACCCTCGACATCAGAAGACAGGGGAGCACGCCTCACCACGTGCTGAGAGTGCGGATCAGCCGCAGACCCTACGAACCTGCTCCGGTTAGCACCGGCGAAGGGAGTCGGAGTTGAGACGCATGCTGGCCTTGGCGCCTGCCCTGGTCCTCGTGGCCACGGGCTGCTCGGCGATCGGGGAGGACAGCGGCGGCGACGGGCCGTCGTTCGACCGGGTCGTGCTCGTCACCCACGACTCGTTCGCGCTGCCGAAGCCGCTCATCCGGCAGTTCGAGCAGGAGTCCGGCTACGACCTCGTGGTCCGCGGGTCCGGTGACGCCGGGGCGCTCACCAACAAGCTGGTGCTCACCAAGGACGACCCGCTCGGCGACGTGTCGTTCGGCGTCGACAACACCTTCGCCTCCCGGGCGCTCGACGAGGGCGTGTTCGCGCCCTACGACGCGCAGCTCCCGGCCGGTGCCGACCGGTACCGGCTGCCCGGGGACGGTGCGGACGGCAAGGCCCACGACCTCACGCCGATCGACGACGCCAGCGTGTGCGTCAACGTCGACGACACCTGGTTCGCCGCCCACCACCTCGCGCCGCCGAAGACCCTCGACGACCTCGTCGACCCCCGCTACCGCGACCTGTTCGTCACTCCGGGCGCCACCACCAGCTCGCCGGGGATGGCGTTCCTGCTCACCACCATCGCGGCGTACGGCGAGGACGGCTGGCAGGACTGGTGGACGAAGCTGATGGCCAACGGCGCCAAGCTCGACGACGGGTGGTCGCAGGCCTACGAGGTCGACTTCACCCAGGGCGGCGGCAAGGGCGACCGGCCGATCGTGCTGTCCTACGACTCCTCACCGGCGTTCACGGTCTCCGACGGGAAGTCCTCGACGAGCGCACTGCTGGACACCTGCTTCCGGCAGGTCGAGTACGCCGGCGTGCTCGCCGGCGCCGAGAACCCGGACGGCGCCGAGGCGCTGATCGACTTCCTGCTGACCCCGGAGGTGCAGGCCGCGCTCCCGGACAGCATGTACGTCTTCCCCGTCGACTCCTCGGTCGAGCTGCCGGCGGAGTGGGCGAGGTTCGCCGTGCAGCCGACGGACCCGTACGCCGTGGCTCCCGCGGACATCAGCGCGCACCGCGACGAGTGGCTGCGCGAGTGGAGCGACCTCACGTCCCGATGATGACCAGGTGGTCACGGCCACTCACCCTGGCGGGGCTGGCTGCGGTGCCGCTCGTGGTGCTCGGCGTCTTCTTCGTGCTGCCGGTGCTCGGGATGCTCTCCGAGGGCTTCTGGGCGGACGGGAAGCTCGACCCGGGAGCGGTCGCGGAGGTGCTGGCCCGGCCGCGGGTGCACCGGGTCGTCTGGTTCACCGTCTGGTCCGCACTCGCCGGTACGGCGTTCTCGCTGCTGCTCGGCATCCCTGCGGCCCACCTCCTGCACCGGCGCCGGTTCCCGGGGCGGCGGGCGCTCCGCGCACTGCTGCTGGTGCCGTTCGTGCTGCCGACCGTGGTCGTCGGCGTGGCGTTCCGCGAGCTGATCGGCGAGGCCGGGCCGCTGGGCTTCCTCGGCCTCGACGGCTCGGCGGGCGCGATCGTCGCCGGTCTGGTGTTCTTCAACGTCGCGGTCGTGATCCGCGCGGTCGGCGCCGCGTGGGAGTCGATCGACCCGCGGCCGGCCGAGGCCGCGGCCGCGCTCGGCGCGAGCCCGGCGTACGTGTTCCGCACCGTCACGCTGCCGATGCTGCGGCCGGCGATCGTGTCGGCGGCGAGCGTGGTGTTCCTGTTCTGCGCGACCGCGTTCGGCGTGGTGCTGACCCTCGGCGGCCTGCGGTACTCCTCGGTCGAGACCGAGATCTACCTCCTCACCACGAACCTCCTCGACCTCCAGGCGGCCGCGGCCCTCTCGATCGTGCAGCTGCTCGCGATCACCGGCCTGCTGTTCGTCACCAGCCGGCTGCGGGCGGTGCCCGACCCGACCCTGGCGCGGTCGACGGGCCGGCCGCCGCGGGTCTCCCGCGGGGACTGGCCCGGTGTCCTGTCGACGCTGGTGGTCGTCGTGCTCGTCGGCCTGCCGATCGGCGCGCTCGTCGTCGGCTCGCTGCAGGTCGGCGACGGGTACGGGTTGGCGAACTACCGCGCGCTGACCACCGAGGGGTCGCGGAACGCGCTCCTGGTGCCGGTCACCGACGCCCTGACCACCTCGCTGCGGACCGCCGTCGACGCGACCTGGATGTCGCTGTCGCTCGGGCTGCTGGTCGCCGTCGCGGTCACCCGGCGCTCGCGCACCCGTGCCGAACGCCGCGCGCGCGGGTTGCTTGACGGCCTGTTCATGCTGCCCCTCGGGGTGTCCGCGGTGACGCTCGGCTTCGGGTTCCTGATCACGCTCGACCGGCCGCCGGTCGACTTCCGCGACTCGCTGCTGCTGGTCCCGGTAGCGCAGGCTCTGGTGGCGCTCCCGCTCGTCGTCCGCACCCTCGCGCCGGCCCTCGGTGGTGTCGACGACCGGCAGCGGCAGGCCGCGGCGTCGCTCGGGGCTGGCCCGCTGCGGACCTTCGTGACCGTCGACCTGCCGGTGATGTGGAAGCCGCTGCTCGCCGCCGCCGGCTTCGCCTTCGCGGTCTCGCTCGGCGAGTTCGGGGCGACGTCGTTCCTCGCGCGCGAGGACCACCCGACGATGCCGATCGTGATCTTCCACCTGATCGGGCACCCGGGTGCGATGAACTACGGCATGGCCCTCGCCGCCTCCGTCGTCCTCGCCGCCACCACCGCCCTGGTCATGCTGCTCGTCGAGCGGCTCCGCGTCCCGTCGGTGGGGTCGTTCTAGTGCTCACCCTCGACGGCGTCACGATCGCCTACGACGGCAGGCCCGCCGTCGTCGACGCCTCGCTCGCCCTCGAGGACGGCCACGTGCTGGCGGTGCTCGGCCCGAGCGGCTCGGGGAAGTCCACGATGCTCCGGGCGATCGCCGGGCTGGAGCCGACCGCGGCCGGCCGGATCTGCTGGGACGGCGCCGACCTGGCCGCCGTACCGACCCACAAGCGCGGGTTCGCGCTGATGTTCCAGGACGGGCAGCTGTTCGGGCACCTCACCGTCGCGCGCAACGTCGGCTACGCGCTCCGGCTGCGGCGTACGCCGGGCGCGGCGAGCCGGGTGCGCGAGCTGCTCGCGCTCGTCGGTCTGTCCGGGTACGAGGACCGGCTGCCCGCCACCCTCTCCGGAGGGGAGCGGCAGCGGGTCGCGCTGGCCCGCTCGCTGGCCGTGCAGCCGCGGCTGCTGCTGCTCGACGAGCCCCTGTCCGCGCTGGATGCCGGGCTGCGCGAGCGGCTGGCCGCAGACCTGCGCGACATCCTGCGCGAGGCGGGCACCACGGCGCTCATGGTCACCCACGACCAGGAGGAGGCGTTCGCGGTGGCGGACCGGCTGGCGGTGATGCGCGACGGCCGCATCGTCCAGCAGGGCGACATCGCCCAGGTCTGGCGGGCCCCCGCGGACGCGGAGACGGCGCTGTTCCTCGGGTACGCACGCGTCCTCTCCGGGGCGCCGGCCGCGGCGCTGCTCCGGGCCGCGGAGCTGCCCGCGGCGCCCGCGGTCGCCGTACGGCGCTCGGCCCTGGTCGTGGCGGCGAGCGGACCGTTGTCGGGGACCGTCGTGTCCGGCCGGGTCACCCCCGAGCAGATCCGGCTGGTGGTCGACGTGGACGGCATCGGCGAGCTCGACGCCGTGGCGAGGCTCGACTCGCACCCGGGCGCCGGCGACCGCGTCGCGCTCGTGGTGGACGCCTCACGGTTGGCGCCGACGCCGTACGCCGGCTGACTCCCTAGACTGGCGGGCGTGTACCGCCGCGCCTATGTCCTCCTCGTGGGGAACGCCGTCTTCATGGGCGTGGCCGCGATCGTCGTCGCGGTCGTCTACGACAAGCGGCTCGTCGACCCCGACGGCAGCTTCCTCGGCCCGTCCTGGGCGCGGCTGCCCATCCTGCTCGGCGCCGCGGTGCTGATCGACCTGCTGCCGCGCGCGCTGTGGCTGTCGAGGATGAACCCCAAGCTGATGCCCGCCGTCGTCCGGGAGCGCTGGCGGACGCACTGGAACCGGGAGCGGCTCACCCTGGTGGCCCTCGGCGTCGTGTGCTTCTACGTCGTGTACGTGAGCTACCGGAACCTCAAGTCGTTCCTGCCCTCGGTCATCTCGACCAAGTACGACCGCGAGCTGCACATGCTGGACCGGGCCCTGCTCTTCGGACACGACCCCGCCGTCCTCCTCCACCACATCTTCGGCGAGGGCTTCATGGCCTGGCCGCTGTCGTTCGTCTACCTGTGGTTCCTGCCGCTCGTCCCCATCGCGGTCACCGTCTGGCTGGTGTGGTCGCGCAACCTGTCGTTCGGCTACTGGTTCGTGACCTCGCAGTGCCTCGCGTGGACGCTCGGCACCGCGTCGTACTACGCGCTGCCGACCCTAGGCCCCGGCCTGAAGTACGTCTGGCTCTACGAGGGCCTGCCGAACACCCCGGCCAGCCAGCTGATGGAGTCGCTGGCCAACGGCCGGCACATCGTGCTGTGGGCGGGGAGCACCGACACCGTCCAGTCTGTCGCGGGCTTCGCGAGCCTGCACGTCGCGATCACCCTGCTGGTCGCGCTGATGGTGCAGTACACCGTCCGCGGGCGCTGGCTGAAGATCGTCTTCTGGGTCAACTTCTCCTTCACCGTCGTCGCCACCCTCTACTTCGGCTGGCACTACATCGCCGACGACATCGCCGGCGTGATGATCGCGTTCGTGTCCTTCTGGGTCGGCGGGCTCGCCAGCGGCCAGAAGTTCGACCGGCAGGGCCTCTCCTCGCACCCCACCACCACCGACTCGCGGGTGCCGGTCGAGCGCTGAGGTCGGGGTAGTCCCTGCCCGAAATGTCGGTTTCGGCATGCCCGGAGAGCATTTTCGGCAGGGAGTACCGCAGTCTTCGAAGAGTTACACGCGTGTAGTTCGTCAAGCCGACACGCCGTGCGTTCGAGAAAAAGTCGAGGAATTCGTTCCCTTTGTGACAAAAGTTGTCTAGCGTGCTCCGAGTGCCGCATGGGGCGGCAGTGACGACGAGGGGGATGGCACGGTGCGTGCGAGCGGGGCGGCAGCGGCTCTGGCCCTGGTGCTCGTCACGGGCGGTGCCATCAGCGGCGCGGCGGTCGCGGACGACCACGGGACCCCCACCCGGCAGGACGTCCGCGACGCCCGCGCCGCGGTCCGTGACACCGCCGACACCGTGGCCGGTGTCCGCGCCCGGCTGGTCGTCGCCAACCAGGCGCTCGAGCAGTCCGCGGTCGTCGCCGCTCAGGCCGCCGAGGCCTACAACGGCGCGCGCTGGAAGGCGGCCGAGGCCCGCAAGGCCGCCCGCGAGGCCCGCCAGCGGTCCCGGACCGCCGCCGCCGACGTACGCCGCCAGCAGGAGTCGTACGGCGACGCGCTGGTGTCGTCCTACGAGATGTCGCCCACCCTCACCGCGCTCGCCGGCATCGTCAGCTCCGACGGCATCGACACCGTCGTCGAGCGCACCACCGCGCTGCAGAACGCCGAGAGCGCGATGGACGACACCTACGACCGGTACCGCGCCTCGGCGACGCTCGCCGACGTCGCCACCAGCCAGGCGGAGGACGCCGAGGACGCGGCCGTCGCCGCGCAGCAGGAGGCCAGGGACGCCAAGGTGGCCGCGCAGGCCGCCGCCGACCAGGCCGCCGCACAGGCGTCCTCGATCGCCGCGGAGAAGACCGCGCTGATCGGCCGGCTCGCCGAGCTCCAGCACGTCAGCGTCCGGCTCGCGCAGCAGCGGCAGTCCGCCCTCGAGGAGCAGGCCGCCGCAGCCGCCGCGGCCGCCGCCCGGCACGAGCAGGAGCAGCAGGGGCAGCAGTCCGCCGGCACGCCGACTCCGACCCCCACCCCGGAGTCGACCCCCACGCCGACCCCGAACCCGACGTCGACCCCGGACCCGACGCCCACCCCGGATCCGACGCCCACCCCCACGCCCGACCCCACCCCGCCGCCACCGGCCTCGGGCGCATCCGCGGCGATCGCGTTCGCCCGGGCCCAGATCGGCGAGCCGTACCGCTGGGGCGCCGCGGGCCCGGGCGCGTGGGACTGCTCGGGTCTCACGATGGGCGCCTGGGGCGCGGGCGGGAAGCCGCTGCCGCACTACTCGGTCGCGCAGTACGAGCAGTCCACGCCCGTGTCGGCGAGCCAGCTCCAGCCCGGGGACCTGGTCTTCTGGGGTTCGTCCAGCGACCCGTCGTCGATCTACCACGTCGCCCTCTACGTCGGCGGCGGCCGGATCATCCAGGCGCCCCGGACCGGTGAGAACGTCGAGGAGACCTCGATGTACTACTGGATCTCGCCGAACTTCTTCGCCCGCCCGTAGCGGTCCAGATCACTGCTTGGCGAGTCGTCGGCGCGGGTAACGGACGGACATGGCCACCGACACCGCGGCGCCGCCGACGACCGGCTACGTCCAGCCCGAGGTCGACGTACCCGCCCTGACCGCCCTGCTCGACGGCAGGTACGCCGAGGTCCGCGACCTGGTCCGGGCCAACCTCGCGACGTACGCCGACATCCTCGAACAGGCGGAGGAGCTGTCCGTCGACGACTTCCGCGAGCGGGTCCGCGAGGTCGTCGTCGAGATGGCCGCGACCGGCCAGACCGGCATGGGCTTCCCCGAGGAGTACGGCGGCGGCGGCGACATCGGCGCGTCCATCGCGGCGTTCGAGACCCTCGCGTACGGCGACCTCTCGGTCCTCGTGAAGGTCGGCGTCCAGTTCGGGCTGTTCGGCGGCGCGATCCTCCAGCTCGGCAGCAAGCACCACCACGACGCCTACCTCGCGGACCTGGTCAGCGGGAAGGTGATGGGCTGCTTCGCGATGACCGAGACCGGCCACGGCTCCAACGTCCAGGCGCTCGGCACGGTCGCCACGTACGACGCGGACGCGCAGGAGTTCGTGATCACGACGACGACCGAGTCCGCGCGCAAGGACTACATCGGCAACGCCGCGAAGCACGCCGAGCTCGCGGTCGTCTTCGCGCAGCTCGAGGTCGGCGGCACGTCCGAGGGCGTGCACGCGTTCGTCGTCCCGATCCGCGAGGACGGCGAGCCGTGCGCCGGCGTACGCATCGAGGACGACGGCCGCAAGCTGGGCCTCAACGGCGTCGACAACGGGCGACTCTGGTTCGACGGCGTCCGCGTGCCGCGCACCGCGCTGCTCAACCGGTTCGCCGACGTGACGCCCGAGGGCCGCTACGAGAGCCCGATCGAGAACCCCCACAAGCGCTTCTTCACCATGCTCGGCACCCTGGTCCAGGGCCGGGTCTGCGTCGGCGGGGCGGCCATCAACGCGGCCAAGGTGGCGCTCGCGATCGCGACGAAGTACGCCGTCCGTCGCCGGCAGTTCGAGGCCACCTCGGACACCGAGGAGGAGCTGCTGCTCGACTACGGGCTGCACCAGCGCCGGCTGTTCCCGTTGATCGCCCGCACCTACGCGCTGCACTTCGCGCAGGAGGTCGTCTCGGGGCAGCTGCACGACGTCTTCTCCGGCATCACCGACGACGAGCACACCCGGCGCGAGCTGGAGTCCCGCGCCGCCGGCACCAAGGCGCTCGGGACCTGGCACGCGACCCGCACCATCCAGGAGTGCCGCGAGGCGTGCGGCGGTGCCGGCTACCTGGCGGTCAACCGGTTCGCCGCGCTCAAGGCCGACAGCGACATCTTCACGACGTTCGAGGGCGACAACCACGTGCTGCTGCAGCTCGTCGCCAAGGGCCTGCTCACCGACTACGCGAGCGAGTTCGAGGACCTGGACCAGCTCGGCATGGTCCGCTTCGTCACGAACCTCGCGGTCGAGACCGTCATCGAGAAGACGTCGGTCCACAAGCTGTTCGAGCGGGTGAAGGACCTGCTCCCCGGCGGTGACGAGTGGGACCAGGAGGCCGGCCTCCTCGACCCGGAGTACCAGCTCGCGATGCTGCGGTTCCGCGAGGAGCACATGCTCGCCGGCGTCGCCCGTCGCCTCAAGCGCGGCATCGACCAGAAGATGAACCCCGGCCAGGTGTTCTCCCACGTCCAGGACCACGTGGTCGCGGCCGCGAACGCGCACGTCGAGCGCCTGGTGCTCGAGGCGTTCGTCGAGAAGGCCCGCGCCGTACCGGACGGCGACAACAAGGTCGCGCTGAACCTGCTCCGCGACCTCTTCGCGCTGTCCACGATCGAGGCCGACCGTGCCTGGTTCATGGAGCACGGGCGGCTGACGGTGCAGCGCTCGAAGACGATCAGCCGCGAGGTGAACAACCTGTGCCGCAAGATCCGCCCGATCGCGGTCGACCTGGTCGACGCCTGGGCGGTGCCGCCGGAGATGCTCCGGTCACCCGACCTCGTGGGGTGACGGACCGCTGCGACCGGGTCAGTGGCCGTCGGTCGCGAGCCGCTTGAACGACGCCTGCACCTCGGCCTCGGCCTCGGTGCGGCCGACCCACTCGGCGCCCTCGACGGACTTGCCGGGCTCGAGGTCCTTGTAGACCTCGAAGAAGTGCTGGATCTCGAGCCGGTCGAACTTCGAGACGTGCGAGATGTCGCGCAGGTGCTCCAGGCGCGGGTCGGTCGCCGGGACGCAGAGGACCTTGTCGTCGCCGCCGGCCTCGTCGGTCATCCGGAACATGCCGATCGCGCGGCACCGGATCAGGCAGCCGGGGAAGGTCGGCTCCTGCAGCAGCACGAGGGCGTCGAGCGGGTCGCCGTCCAGGCCGAGGGTGTTCTCGATGTACCCGTAGTCGGCCGGGTACTGCGTCGAGGTGAAGAGCGTCCGGTCCAGCCGGATCCGGCCGGACTCGTGGTCGACCTCGTACTTGTTGCGCTGACCCTTGGGGATCTCCACCAGCACGTCGAACTCGAGCACGTCATCCTCCGGCAATCGTCTGCGTCGTCCATCGTCGAGGGGCCCGGGACGCGGGCCTCGTCCAGTCTCCCGCACAATGACCGCAAACAGTGAGTCGGGAAGGGGAGACGAGTGGGCGGACGTGACGCACGCCACCTGACGCTCTGGCTCCCCGTGATCCTCGTCCTGGCGGTCCTCGCCGCCGCGACGACGGCGTACCTCCTGGACCCCGGCGCCCCCGAGCCCGACCAGCCGGCCGCGATCCCGCCGCCGCCCGGGCTGGACCTCCCCGCCGTCCGGACGCCCGCGCCCGTCGTCGCCGCCGCCACCGGCACCCCCGACCCTGCGAAGGTGCGCCGAGCCGTCGCCGGCCTGCTCGAGGACTCCGACCTCGGCCCGCACGTCCTCGCGACCGTGGCCGGGCTCGACGGCACACTGCTCTACACACGCGGCACGGGCGAGGCGACGCCGGCATCGACGCTCAAGCTGCTGACCACGACCGCCGCGCTCGAGACGCTCGGCCCCGACCACACCTTCGACACCACCGTCGTCGCCGACGGACGGCACGTGGTCCTGGTGGGCGGCGGGGACCCGCTGCTGTCCCACGCGGACCTCCGCAGGCTCGCCCGGCAGGCGGCGCCGCAGCTCGGTGGCAAGGTCCGGGTCGGCTTCGACACCAGCCTGTTCAGCGGGCCGGCGGTCAACCCGCACTGGCCGGACACGTACGTGCCCGAGGGGGTCGTCGCGCCGATCGAGCCGCTGTGGGTCGACGAGGGCAGGACGAACGGCGGGTTCGGCCGCGCCACTGACCCGGCCGCGGCCGCCGCGCGGGAGTTCGCCGCCGAGCTCACCCGCGCCGGCGTCACCGTCGTGGGTACGCCGGAGGAACGGCGCGCCCCCGACGCGGCGTCGCGGCTGGCGGTGGTGACCAGCAAGCCGCTCGGGCTCATCGTCGAGCACACGCTGGCCACCAGCGACAACGAGGCGGCCGAGGTGATCGCCCGCCAGGTCGGGCTCGCCACCTCCGGCGTCGGGTCCTCCGTCGCCGGCGTCGCCGGCGTGCTCGACACCCTCGACGCCCTCGGCGTTCCCACGACGGGCGCGGTCGTCCACGACGGCAGCGGGCTGTCCCGCGAGGACCGTCTCGACCCGGACACCCTCACCGCGGTGCTGGAGACGGCGGGGTCGGCCGGGCACCCGGAGCTCCGGTCGGTGCTGACCGGTCTCCCGGTCGCCGGGTTCACCGGGTCCCTCGAGTACCGGTTCGACGCCGGGGACCCCGGCCGCGGGCTGGTGCGCGCGAAGACCGGCACGCTGTCCGGGGTCACTGGGCTCGCCGGCACGGTGATCGACCGGGACGGTACCCCGATGGTCTTCGCGCTCCTGGTCGACCGGGTCGCGCTGGTCGACACCCTCGGTGCGCGGGCCGCGCTCGACGACGTGACGAGCGCGCTCGCGGACTGCCGTTGCGGGGGCGCGGGTACGGTCGCTCCATGAGCAGCGCCGGCATGGTCGACTGGGGCCTCGCGGTCTCGTTGGGGTCCCGTCTCGCGGGAGAGGGCCCCCGGGTCTCCGGGGCCGACGCTGCCGCGGTCGTGGCCGAGTTGCGCGCGGACGCCCACCGCTCGACCGGCCTGGTCCGTGACTTCACCGGCCTCGACACCGCGTCGGACACCGCGCCGGTCCTCGTGGTCGACCGCGCCGGCTGGGTCGCCGCGAACGCCGACGGCTTCGCGACCGTGCTGGCGCCGGTGGTCGACAAGCTCACCTCGAAGAAGGGCGCTCCGTCCGGCCTGTCGCTCGCGATCGGGTCCCGGGTCACCGGCGCCGAGGTCGGGGCGCTGCTGGGGTTCCTCGCCGGCAAGGTCCTCGGCCAGTTCGACCCGTTCCACCCGCCCAGTGGCCGGCTGCTGCTGGTGGCGCCGAACGTCGTGCACGTCGAGCGCGAGCTGGGCGTCGACCCGCACGACTTCCGGCTCTGGGTCTGCCTCCACGAGGAGACCCACCGGGTCCAGTTCACCGCGACACCCTGGCTCGCCGACCACCTGCTCGACGAGATGCACGCCCTCGCGGAGACCCTGGAGCCGACCGGCCTCCTCGACGACGGCCTCGGCCGGATCCTGGAGGTGGTGAAGGGGGAGGGCAGCCTGATCGACGCGATCGGCAGCCCGGAGCAGAAGGAGATCGTGGACCGGGTCACCGGCGTCATGTCGCTGCTCGAGGGCCACGCCGACGTGGTGATGGACGGCGTCGGTCCGAGCGTGATCCCGACCGTGGCCACGATCCGCTCGAAGTTCAACAAGCGCCGCAAGGGCTCCGGCTCGCTCGACCGGATCGTGCGTCGCCTCCTCGGACTGGACGCGAAGATGGCCCAGTACCGCGACGGCGCCCGGTTCGTCCGCGCCGTCGTCGACAAGGCGGGCATGGCCGAGTTCAACGCCGTCTGGGAGCGGGCGGAGAACCTGCCCTCCAAGGCCGAGATCGCCGATCCCCCGGCCTGGATCAACCGGGTGCTGTGACACCCGGATGAGCCTGCACCCGGCGGTCGCGGCGGTACGCCGGTCGGTCCGCCGCTCGCTCTCCGGCGTCGACCCCGGCCGGACCGTCGTGGTCGCGTGCTCCGGCGGAGCCGACTCGCTGGCGCTGCTCGCAGCAACCGTCTTCGAGGGCAGGAGGGCCGGCTGGCACGTGGTCGGCGCCACCGTCGACCACGGCCTCCAGGAGGGATCGGCGGCGCACGCCGCCCACGTGGTCGACCAGATGGCCGTCCTCGGCGCGGACGAGACCGTCGCCGCGACCGTCCAGGTGGACGCACCCGGGCTCGGCCCCGAGGCCGCTGCCCGTCGCGCGCGGTTCGCGGTCCTCGAGGAGCTGGCGGAGCGACTCGACGCCGCGGCGGTGCTGCTCGGCCACACCCGCGACGACCAGGCGGAGACCGTGCTGCTCGGCCTCGCCCGCGGCTCCGGCGGCCGGTCGCTGGCAGGGATGCGCCGCTCGTTCGACCGGTTCGTGCGACCGCTCCTCGACCTCTCCCGCGACGACACGGTCACCGCCTGCCAGGTCGAGGGGATCGAGTACTGGCTGGACCCGCACAACGAGGACCCCGCCTACGCCCGGGTGCGGGTCCGCCGCACCGTCCTGCCGGTCCTCGAGGAACAGCTCGGCCCCGGTGTGGCGGCGGCTCTCGCGCGCACCGCCGACCAGCTCCGCGCCGACATGGACCTGCTGGACGACGTCGCGGAGGCGGCGTACGCCGAGCTCGCCGACCTGCCCGTCGACGGGCTGCTGGCCCAGCCGGCCCCGGTCCGGCGCCGGGTGCTCCGCCTCGCCGCGCTGGCCGCCGGGAGCCCCGCGTCGGAGCTGTTCCACGAGCACGTGCTCGGGCTCGACGCCCTGCTGACCGACTGGCACGGCCAGAAGTGGGTCGACCTGCCGGGGCCGGTCCGCGCCACCCGGCGCGACGGCCTGCTCCACCTCGAACGGTGAGAGTTCCGGCGTTCGCGTCACGGGGAGCGCCTCGCGGCCTCACACTCGTACGCGTGCCGGAACCGAGGAGAACCATGCATCGTCGTATCGCCGCCGCGATCACCGCCTGTGGCGCCCTGATCGTCGCCTCCCAGGCGCTGCCCGCCTCGGCCGCGCCGACGGCCGCGGACGCCGGCTCGTCCGCCGTCGCCGTGGCCCGGCCGCCGGTCGGCAAGGCGTGGTTGGTCGGCGTGGTCACCGACCAGGCGAAGCACCCGCTCCAGGACGTCAACGTCGAGGCCTGGCTCGACGACCCCACGGCCGAGGCGCCGGTCGCGAGCGACCTGACGTACGAGGACGTCGCCGACGGGCAGGAGGGCTACTTCCGGCTCGAGGTCCCGATCCACGCCCACTACCTGATCGTCGTCTCCTCCGACACCGGGGACCCGTACCGCACCTTCGAGTACAACGACGGCGACCCGATCAAGGTCGGTCTCCGCAAGGTGCGCACGCTGGGCACCACCGAGATCGCGAGGGTCGCGCTCCAGGCGTCGACCACCTCCGCCAAGCTCAAGCCGGGGACCGTCAAGGTGAACAAGGCGGGCGCCATCACGATCACGGTGCGGTGCAAGAACGTCTACCCCGTCCTCGGCAAGGTCACCGCCGCGGTCGGCGGGAAGAAGGTCGTGGGCGTCCTGAAGCAGAAGGACCACGGCCAGCTGACCCTGACGCTGCCGAAGCTGAAGAAGCCCGGCAAGTACACCGTCGAGGCGTCGTACCTCGGGGACGACTTCGTGAAGAAGTCCTCGAAGAAGATCACCCTGACGGTCAAGAAGTAGGCGGCGCGGGGACCCGACCCTCGCTGATCTAGAGTCTGCGCCATGGACTCGTCCCACGTGGAGAACGACCTGGTCAACGTCCTCTTCACGGAGGAGCAGATCCAGGGCCGGCTCCGGGAGCTCGCGGCCGAGATCGAGGCGGACTACCAGGGCAAGGACCTCCTCATCGTCGGCATCCTCCGGGGGGCCGTGATGGTGATGGCGGACCTGGCCCGCAGCTTCACCCGGCACCTCGAGATGGACTGGATGGCGGTGTCGTCGTACGGCTCCGGCACCAAGTCGAGCGGTGTCGTGCGGATCCTCAAGGACCTCGACACCGACATCTCGGGCCGGCACGTGGTCATCGTCGACGAGATCATCGACACCGGGCTGACGCTGTCCTGGCTGACCTCGAACCTGACCTCGCGCAGCCCCGCGAGCGTCGAGATCTGCACGTTGCTGCGCAAGCCCGAGGCCCTCACCATGCCGATCGAGGTGAAGTACGTCGGCTGGGACATTCCTAATGAGTTCGTCGTCGGCTACGGCCTCGACTACCGGGAGCGCTACCGGAACCTCCGCGACATCGGCACCCTCGCCCCGCACGTGTACTCCTGACCGGTCCGGTGCGCCGATCGAGGTGAAGTACGTCGGCTGGGACGCTGAGCACGTTCCGGGCAACGAGTTCGTCGTCGGCTACGGCCTCGACTACCGGGAGCGCTACCGGAACCTCCGCGACATCGGCACCCTCGCGCCACACGTGTACTCGTAGCGGATCGTCGGCTCGCCGGGCCTGCTTGCCCGCCCCGACGCCTGAAGGGGTCGGCTCTGGACCGGCCTGCGACAATGGGAGGGGCCGGCGGTGCCTGTACCGTCGACTCTTCCGATCAGGTCGTCCGAGAGAAGTCTGTGAAGCGCATATTCAAGGGTCCGTGGCTCTGGATCGTCCTCGCCGTGGTGGGCGTGCTCCTCGCCCTGCAGTACCTCGCCCCGAACGGCGGGTACGACGAGGTCGAGTCCTCCAAGATGGAGAGCTACATCACCAGCGGCGAGGTCAAGGAGATCACCTTCGTCGACGGCGGTGACCAGCAGATCAAGGCGACCCTCGACGACGGCAAGAAGGTGTCCTCCTTCTGGCTGGACGGCACCCAGGCCGACATCAAGAACGAGATCCAGGCGCAGGTCGACAAGGGGGCCATCGAGCAGTACAACGTCGACGTCCCGAAGCCCAGCCTGATCGGCTCCATCCTCGCGACGCTGCTGCCGTTCGCGCTGATCATCCTGCTGTTCCTGTTCCTCATGAACCAGGTCCAGGGCGGCGGCGGCCGCGGCGTGATGCAGTTCGCCAAGTCGCGCGCCAAGCTGATCACCAAGGACATGCCGAAGACGACGTTCGCGGACGTCGCCGGCTGTGACGAGGCCGTCGAGGAGCTCGGCGAGATCAAGGAGTTCCTCCAGGAGCCGGCGAAGTTCCAGGCGGTCGGCGCCAAGATCCCCAAGGGCGTGCTGCTCTACGGCCAGCCCGGCACCGGCAAGACCCTGCTGGCGCGTGCCGTCGCGGGCGAGGCGGGGGTCCCGTTCTACTCGATCTCCGGCTCCGACTTCGTCGAGATGTTCGTCGGTGTGGGTGCCTCGCGCGTCCGCGACCTGTTCGAGCAGGCCAAGGAGAACGCTCCGGCCATCGTGTTCATCGACGAGATCGACGCGGTCGGGCGGCACCGCGGCGCGGGCATGGGCGGCGGCCACGACGAGCGGGAGCAGACGCTGAACCAGCTGCTGGTCGAGATGGACGGCTTCGACGTCCGCGGCGGCGTGATCCTGATCGCCGCGACCAACCGCCCCGACGTGCTCGACCCGGCGCTGCTGCGTCCCGGCCGCTTCGACCGCCAGATCCAGGTCGACGCCCCCGACCTGTCCGGCCGCGAGCAGATCCTCCAGGTCCACTCCCGCGGCAAGCCGCTCGCGCAGGACGTCAACCTGCTGTCCGTCGCCCGGCGTACGCCCGGCTTCAGCGGCGCCGACCTCGCGAACGTGCTCAACGAGGCCGCGCTGCTGACCGCGCGCAACAACGAGAAGCTGATCACCAACCTCGCGCTCGACGAGGCCATCGACCGCGTGATCGCCGGCCCGCAGCGGCGGACCCGCCTGATGAGCGAGAAGGAGAAGCTCATCACGGCCTACCACGAGGGTGGCCACGCGCTCGTCGCGGCGGCGCTGCCGGGCAACGACCCGGTGCACAAGATCACGATCCTGCCGCGTGGCCGGGCGCTGGGCTACACGATGGTGCTGCCCGACGACGACAAGTACTCCCAGACGCGCTCGCAGATGTTGGACACGCTGGCGTACATGCTCGGCGGCCGGGCCGCGGAGGAGATGGTCTTCCACGACCCGACGACCGGCGCCGGCAACGACATCGAGAAGGCCACCAACCTCGCCCGTGCCATGGTCACCCAGTACGGCATGACCGAGCGCCTCGGGGCGATCAAGCTGGGCGACACCAACTCCGAGCCGTTCCTGGGCCGCGACCTGGGCCACTCGCGGAACTACTCCGAGGAGATCGCGGCGATCGTCGACGAGGAGACCAAGAGGCTGCTCGCGACCGCCCACCAGGAGGCGTTCGAGATCCTGGAGGAGAACCGCGACGTCCTGGACGCCCTGGTCCTCGAGCTCTTCGACAAGGAGACGCTCGACAAGGCGCAGGTCGCCCGGATCTTCGAGCCGCTGCGTCGCCGTCCCGAGCGCCCGGCATGGACCGGGTCCGACCGACGCCACCCGTCGGCGATCCCGCCGGTGGAGATCCCGCAGTGGATCAGGGACCGCACCGCCGCCCAGAACGGTCAGAACGGCCGTCCCGAGCAGGAGGCCGGCGCCGTCCTGACGCCGCCGGGCGCCGGTGGCGACGTGCACGGCGACCCCGGCGTCGAGCAGCCCGGCTCCGGCCCCGACCTGCCTTCGCACTGATATGACCGACGCGATCCGGTACGCCGACCGCGATCCGGCCGACATCCCGCCCTACGACCACGCCCGGGCGGCGGCAGCGGTGCGCGAGCTGCTGATCGCGATCGGGGAGGACCCCGACCGGGAAGGCCTGCACGACACCCCGGCCCGGGTGGCGCGGGCTTACGCCGAGCTCACCTCCGGGCTGCGGATGCGTCCCGAGGACGTGCTCACGACGACGTTCGACCTCGGCCACGACGAGATGGTGCTGGTGCGCGACATCGAGCTCTGGTCGATGTGCGAGCACCACCTGGTGCCGTTCACCGGCGTCGCGCACGTCGGGTACATCCCGGCCGAGAGCGGCAAGATCACCGGGCTCTCCAAGCTGGCCCGGCTGGTGGACGTCTACGCGAAGCGGCCGCAGGTCCAGGAGCGGCTCACGACCCAGGTCGCCGACGCGCTGATGCGGATCCTCGAGGCTCGCGGCGTGATCGTCGTGATCGAGGCCGAGCACCTGTGCATGACCATGCGCGGCGTGAAGAAGGCCGGCGCCCGCACCATCACCTCTGCCGTCCGGGGCACCATGCGCTCCAACGCGTCCACCCGCGCCGAGGCGATGGCCCTGATCCACCGGAACCGCTGACCGATAGCCTCCGGACCCATGACGACGATCCCGGTGCTGATGGGCGTCGTCAACGTCACGCCCGACTCGTTCTCCGACGGCGGCCGCTGGCTGGAGCCGGGAGCCGCGGTCGCGCACGGCCGGGAGCTGCTCGCCGACGGCGCCGACATCCTCGACATCGGCGGCGAGTCGACGCGCCCCGGCGCCACCCGTCCGCTGGTCGAGGAGGAGCTGGGCCGCGTCGTGCCGGTGATCACCGCGCTGGCCGGTGACGGCGCCGTCGTCTCCGTCGACACCATGCGGGCCGAGGTCGCCGAGGCGGCCCTCGCTGCGGGCGCGACGATCGTGAACGACGTCTCCGGCGGACTGGCGGACCCGCGCATCCTGGACGTGGTCGCGGCACACGACGCGACGTACGTCGCGATGCACTGGCGGGCGCACGCCGACCACATGCGCGACTTCGCCGTGTACGACGGCCCGGGAGGGGTCGTCGCGGCGGTCTGCGACGAGCTGTCCGCCCGGGTGGAGGCGATCCTCGCCGCCGGCGTACGCCGCGAGCAGGTGGTGCTCGACCCGGGCCTGGGCTTCGCCAAGCGGGCCGAGCACAACTGGCAGCTCCTCCGCGACCTCGAGCCGCTGCTCGGGCTCGGCCACCGGGTCCTGGTGGGCGCCAGCCGCAAGTCCTTCCTCGGTAGGCTGCTCGCCGACAGCGGCGGGACGATGCGCCCCGTCGACCAGCGCGAGCACGCGAACACGGCGCTCACGGTCCACCTCGCCCAGCGCGGCGTCTGGGGGCTGCGGGTGCACGACGCACGAGCCGCTCGGGACGCCCTGCGCGTCCTCGAGCGCCTGAACGGGGAGGTGAGGGCGTGACCGACGAGCCCTTCGACGTGACCGCTCGTCCCTCGCGGGTCACTCAGGACGAGCCCTTCGATACGACCGCTCGTCCCTCGCGGGTCACTCAGGACGAGCTCTCCGTGACCGGCATCGAGTGCTACGGCCACCACGGCGTGTTCGAGTTCGAGAAGCGCGAGGGCCAGGTGTTCGTCATCGACCTGGCGCTCGGCATCGACACCAGTGCCGCGGCGGCTTCGGACGACTTGCAAGACACGGTGGACTACGGAAGTCTCGTGGCCTCGGTGAAAGCCGCCGTGGAGAAGGATCCGGTCGACCTGATCGAGACCCTCGCCCAGCGGATCGCGGACGTCTGCCTCTTGGACGACCGTGTTGAATGGGCGCGGGTGACGGTCCACAAGCCGGATGCCCCCATCGAGGCGACGTTCTCGGACGTCGTCCTCACGATCACCCGGAAACGTGAGGTCCCTCGTGACTGAGACCCCCAACCCGAACATCGTCGACACGGACACGCTGACCGGCGAGATGCGCCCGATCCGGCGAGCCGTGCTGGCCCTGGGGTCGAACCTCGGCGAGCGGATGGCGAGCCTCCAAGGCGCTCTCAACGCGTTGGCGGACACTCCCGACGTCTGGATCACCGCTGTGTCCCCGGTCTACGAGACGGAGCCGGTCGACTGCCCGCCCGAGGCCAAGACCTTCCTCAACGCGGTGGTGCTGATCGACACCACCCTGGCCGCGAGCCGGCTGATGGACCGCGCGCTGGCCATCGAGGACGCCTTCGCCCGCGAGCGCGGCGAGGTCCCCAACGCCCCGCGCACCCTCGACGTCGACCTGATCGTCGTCGGCGACCGGCGCAGCGACGAGCCCTCCCTGCGGCTCCCGCACCCGCGGGCCGCCGAGCGCGCGTTCGTGCTGCGCCCCTGGCTCGACGTGGAGCCGGACGCGGAGTTCCCGGACCGCGGTCGGGTGGCCGACCTCGTGGAGAAGACCGACCAGAGCGGGCTCAAGCTGCGCGACGACCTGGTCCTCGAGATCCAGTGAGCGCCGGCCCGGCCGGCGACGAGCCGTCGGGCGGCCGGCTGAGACCCACCTCCGCGGCGACCCTCACGGTGTGGGCCGTCGTCGGCCTGGTCGGTGGCTGGCTGCTGCACCCGATCGCCGCCCGGGTCCTGGACAGCGCCCCGATCGTGACCTGGGCCCAGCCGCTGGCCCTGGTGCTGGTCGCCACGATCCTCGGCGCGACGGCGTACCTCACCTGGCGCACGATGCACGTCCAGCACCAGCGGCTCGAGCCGCACCGCGCCGTCAACCGGCTGGTGCTCGCCCGCGCCTGCGCCCTGGTCGGCGCGCTGGTGGCCGGCGGGTACGCCGGCTACGCGCTGAGCTGGGTCGGCATGGACTCCGACCTGGCCTCCCAGCGGCTGTGGCGCTCGGTCGCCGCCGCGCTCGCGGGCGTTGCGATCGTCGTCACAGCGGTCGTCCTCGAGCGTGCGTGTCGCGTCCGATCCGACGAGGACGAGGCCTAACGTGGTCGCATGGCTTCCCCCCAGGCACCTGCCGCCGCCCGTCCCGGTCGGCGTCGCCAGCGCAGCACCCGGCTGACGGTCGCCGTCGCCCTCCTCCTCGTCGCCGCCGCCCTGGTCGTCGCGACGATCGCCAGCGGCTCGCTGGTGCTGGTCGCGGTCGCCGCGGCCGGCGCCGTCGTGCTCGGTGCCGCCGCCACCCGCATCACCCACTCCGAGCTCGCCCTGACCCGCCGCGAGGCCGCCCGCGACCGCGCCGAGCAGGCGCAGGCCTACCGGGAGATCACTGCGGCCCGCACCGCCGAGAACGCCGCGTTCGCGGAGTCGATGCAGGCCCGGATCCAGCGGCACGAGGCGTCGATCCACGACCTCGAGGACGCCCTGACCGCCGCCCAGGGCCGCGCAGCCGACGCGACCCGCAAGATGAACGTCGAGGCGCGCCGCGCGGACGCCGCCGAGCGCGACGGGCAGGCCGTCTCCGTCCGGCTCGCCGAGGCCGAGCAGCGGGCCGCGGACGCGGTCGTCCGGGTCGCCGAGCTCGAGCAGGAGCTGGACGTCGTCCGGGCCGAGCTGGACGTCGTCACGACCGCCTGGCACGAGGCCGAGGCCGCGCAGCGCAAGCACGCGTGAGGTCCTCCCCACGTTTCCGCCCCCCTGCGGAGCGGGCAATGGGGGACAGTGATCCCCGATCAGAACCGCTTCCAGAGCGATCCCGACCAGCTGGTCGGTGATCGGCCCGGCCTCCCCGACGGCTGGACCGTGGGGACCCCCGACCCGGCCGACCGGTTCGACGTCGCGCGGCTGACCCACCTGCTCCGCGCGCACGAGCGGCACGGCCGCGGCTGGGCGGGCTCCGGGGTCGACGACGTGCTGGTGGAGGTCTCCGAGCGGGGCCTGCAGATGCGGGAGAACGTCGTCGTGCGCGACGCGTCCGGCGAGATCCAGGCGTGGGGGAGCGTCCACGACCGCTCCGCGGGGCGGATGCTGTTCGTGCACATCGTCGAGCGCGACCTCGCCGACGAGGTCGCGGACGCCTGCTCCGACGTGCTCCTGGCGTGGGCGGAGGGCCAGGCCAGGTCGGTGGGATCAGCGCGCGGCCTGCCGGCCCAGCAGATCGACACGGGCACGTTCGACGGCGACGAGCGGCAGGCCGGGTGGCTCCGCGCGGCCGGGTACGAGAAGGTGCGTCGCTGGTGGCAGATGAGCCGACCGGTCAGCCCCGACGAGCAGGACCTGGTGCCCGACCCCGACCGCTGGGAGACCGGCGGCGTGGTGTTCCGGCTGGTCGGACGCAGCGGCGACGGCATGCCGGACCACGACGACCTGCGCGAGGTGCACGACGTCCTCGAGGGCGCGTTCGTGGACCACTTCAACTCCAGCGAGGAGACCTTCGAGGAGTTCCTGTTCCGGCTCCGCGAGGACCCCGGCCACCGCTGGGACCACTGGTGGCTGGGCGAGCTGCTCGACGGTGACCGACCGCAGCCCGTGGGCGCGCTCATCGGCACCGTCTCGGAGAGCTCCACGGGCCCGGACGGGTCCTACGTCTCCTACCTCGGCGTCCTCGAGGCCGCCCGCGGTCGCGGGGTCGCCAAGGGACTGCTCCGCACGATCATCGCCGACGCCGCCGCCCGGGGGCGGGACCGGGTCGGGCTCGAGGTCGACGCCGACTCACCCACCGGCGCCGCTGGGCTCTACGCGTCGATGGGCTGGACGACGAAGTACGCCACGGAGTCCTGGCACCGGGACGTGCCGGTCAGCTGACGGTGGCCATCTCGGCGAGCGCGGCCCGCAGTGCCCGGTGGACGCCGTTCGGCGTGAGGACGCCGACGAACTGCGCGTCGCGCTTCACCGCGACCATCCCCCGGTCGTCGCGAAGCAGCACGGTGAGCGCCTCGCCCAAGGTGGTGTCGATGTCGATCGCCGCACCGAGGTCGCCGACGCTCACGCCGTCCAGCGGCTCGAGGTGTGCGGGGTCCAGCGGGATCACCTGGAGCCGCCGCAGCCCGGTCGTCGAGCCGACGAAGTCGGCCACGAAGTCGTCCGCCGGCCGGCCCAGCAGCCGCGCCGGAGTGTCGTACTGCGCCAGCCGTCCGCCGGCAGCGAACACCGCGACCCGGTCGCCGAGCCGGACCGCCTCGTCGATGTCGTGCGTGACGAACACGACCGTCACGCCCAGCTCCGCCTGGAGCCGGAGGAACTCGTCCTGGAGCCGGAGCCGGACCAGCGGGTCGACCGCGCCGAACGGCTCGTCCATCAGCAGGACGGGCGGCCTCGCCGCGAGCGCGCGGGCGACGCCCACCCGCTGCTGCTGTCCACCGGAGAGCTGGTGGGGGTAGCGGTCGGCGTACCGCGCGGGATCGAGCCCGACCAGCTCCAGCAGCTCGAGCGCCCGCTCCCGGGCCGTCGCCTTGGACTCGCCGTGGAGCAGCGGCACGGTCATCACGTTGGCGAGGATCTTCTGGTGCGGGAAGAGCCCGACCTCCTGGATCACGTAGCCGATGTTGCGGCGCAACCGGACCGGGTCCTCCCCGGTGATGTCCTGGCCGTCGATCTCGATCCTGCCGGAGGTCGGCTCGATCAACCGGTTGATCATCTTCAGGGTCGTCGACTTGCCGCACCCCGACGGCCCGACGAGGCAGACCAGCTCGCCCCGCCGGACGTCGAGGTCCAGCTCGCGTACGGCGACGGTGCCGTCGTCGTACGTCTTCCCGACTCCGGAGAGCCGGATCATCGGCTCGTTCAGAGCAGTCCCTTGTCCTCGAGGAACTGCTGGGCGACGTCCTCGGGCTTCTTGCGCTCGAGGTCGACCTGCACGTTCATGTCGGCGAGGTCCTCGGTGGTCAGCGCCGCGGACAGCTGGTTGAACACGTCCTCCAGGTCGGGGTTGGCGTCGATGAAGTCGCTGTTGACCGCCGGGGTGAGGTTCTGGGCCGGCTGGATGCCCTTGTCGTCGTCGAGGAGCACCAGGCCGAGGTCCCCGAGCGTGCCGTCGGTCGTACCGGTCTCACCCAGCTGCACCTCGCCCTTCTTCACGGCGTCCTTCACCTGCGCGCTGGCGAAGTCCAGCGGCACGATCTCCTTGATGTCGAAGCCGTAGGTCTTGGTCAGCCCGCCCGCGCAGTCGGAGCGTCCCTCGCAGTCCGGCGGCGCGCCGAGCTTGATCGGCTGGTGCATCGCCGCGAAGTCGGACAGCGTGGTCAGGTCGTTCTGGTCCGCGAAGTCCTTCGTGACGAAGAAGGCGTTCTGGTCCGTGGCGTCCGACGGCGGCAGGATCGAGATGCCCTTGGCCTCGGCCAGCGGCTTCAGCGCCTGCAGGGTGGCGTCCGGGTCGTGGCTGGAGACCAGGGGGGCATCGGCGCCGTTCGCCTCGCTGTTGAGGAAGTCGGTGAGGCCCGCGAGGTAGTCGGGGACGATGTCGACCGAGCCCTTGCTCAGCTCGGGCAGGTAGACGTCGCGGGTAGTGACCAGCTTGGTCTGCACGGTGTAGCCGGCGTTCTCCAGCACCTTCTGGTAGATCGCGGCCATGATCTGGCTCTCGGTGAAGTCCTGTCCGCCTACGGTCACCGAGCCCTTGTCGGCGCTGCCGGTGCTGTCGCCCGAGCCCGTGTCCTCCAGCGAGTCGCTCCCGCCGCACCCGGCCGTCGCGAGCAGGAGCGCTCCGGCCACCATCCCTCCGAGTACGCGTCCGATGCGCATGGGCGCCACCACCTTCTGTGTCCCGCGGGAATCCCCGCGCGTGTCCGATGGGCGCCCGTACGGCACCCGCTGTCTGACCCTAACGCGGACCACCGACAGCCGTCGGTGACGATCTGGTGACGGAGACCCGCGCACGACGCATCGGATCGGCGTAGCGCTGGATCAGGGCCATCGTCGCCTCCAGGACCAGTGCCCCGAGCGCGACCAGCACGGCGCCCGCCACCACCTCGTAGGTGCGGTGGTTGGCGAAGCCGCGCGTGATGATCCGGCCCAGCCCGGGACCTGCCACGAGGGCGGCGATCGTCGCCGTGGCCCAGACCTGCACCAGCGCCACCCGCACGCCGGTCATCACGACGGGCATCGCGAGCGGGAGCTCCACCGAGCTGAACACCTTGGCCCCGTTCATGCCCATCCCGCGCGCCGCCTCCACGGCACCGGGATCGACCTCCACCACGCCGACGTACGCGTTCGTGATGATCGGCGGCAGGGCGAACAGCACCAGGGCGATCAGCGTCGCCAGCCCGGCCCGGCCGTAGGGTCCGAACTGCTCCGATCCCACCGGTCCGAGGGCGAGGACCAGCAGCACGGCGAAGACGGGTACGGCGCGCCCGACGTTCGTCACGTTGACCGCGAGCGTGCCGCCGTGGTGGCGGTGGCCGAGATAGAGCGCGAGCGGCAGCCCGAGCACCATCGCGATCAGCAGCGCGGTCACGGTGAGCAGCAGCTGCTGGACCATGAAGGTGCCGATGCCGGTCGACCCGGACCAGTTCGACCCGTCGGTGAGGTAGGAGAAGACGTCACCGAGCACGGCGCGTCCAGGGGGTGAGCAGGCGCTGGACCAGCACCAGGGCGAGGTCGAACGCCACCGCGAGCACGACGCACAGGACGCTCGCGGCGAAGATCTGAGCCTTGAACTGGTTGCCGACCGCGAGCAGGAGCAGGTTGCCGAGGCCGCCGTACGACACGATCGAGCCCACGGTGACGAGGGCGACGGTCGAGACGGTCGCGACCCGGATGCCGGCCATGATCACCGGCAGCGCCAGCGGGATCTCGATCTGCAGCAGCATCCGCCTGTCGGAGTAGCCGATGCCGCGCGCCGACTCCTTCACCTCCTCCGGCACCGAGCGCAGACCGGCGATCACGTTGCGCACCAGGATCGTCAGCGAGTACAGCGCCAGGCCGATGATCACGGTGGTCGAGGTCAGGCCGGTGAACGGCAGCAGCAGCGAGAACAGGGCCAGCGATGGGATCGTGTAGACGATCGTCGTGCCGCCGACCACGGCGGTCTCCAGCGTCGGGTTGCGGCGGGCAAGCAGCCCGAGGGGGATCGCGATGAGCAGCCCGGCGAGGACCGAGACCACGGTCAGCCAGATGTGCTCGACGGTGGCGTCGACCAGCTCGGGACGGTAGTCGTGCCAGTACTGCGCGCAGATCCAGTCGTTGTCGACGTAGCACTGCGGCACGTCGTCCACGAGAGCGAGCACGGGCTGACGCTACTCCCGGATCTCGAAGTCGCGTAGTGCCAGCGCCACGGGGTCCACGCTGCCGGTCTCGATCACGGGGACGTCGATGCGAGCGCCCGACCCGGTGTGGACCTGGGGGACCGGGCCGCCGATCCGCGCGACGTACTCCATCACCGCGGTCGCGTCGTCCCGGCGGCCCATCTGCACCAGCCAGCCGGTGAGCCGGTGCACGGGCGGAAGCCCGGAGTGCACCAGCGACCGGGTGCCCCAGAACTCCCGCACGCCCGCGACCAGCAGGTCCCACCACTCGTCGGAGCAGCCCGGGATCTCGGTGAAGTAGCGGTGCAGGTCGCCGGCGAGCACCCGGTCCACGAAGACCTTGGTGACCTTGTCCGAGCCGAAGCCGGTCACGGTGGCCAGGGACATCCGCTTGGTCGTCCAGCGGTCCCGCAGGTCGTCGAGCGAGGAGCGCTGCTGGGTGATCGAGGAGCCGTCGTACCGGATCCGCCAGTGGTAGACGACGTCGGGCACCACGCCGAAGCGTCGCGCCCGGACGTACGCCGCGGTGGTCGTCGGCTGGTCCTCGTAGCGGATGCCCTCCGGCCAGGACAGGCCGGCGTTGTCCCAGAAGTCGCGCCGGTACAGCTTGTTCCACGCGAACACGTCGCCGAGCAGCTCGGGATGCTCCTCGACCACCACCGCCGCGCGCTGCCGGTGCAGCCGCCGCATCCAGGGCAGCTCGGCCAGCGTGTGGCCGTCCCAGCGCGCGACCGACCCCGTGACGAAGTCCGCGCCGGTGCGCCGCATCTGCCGGTGCAGCACGGCGTACGCGTCCGCGGGCACGACGTCGTCGGAGTCCGCGAAGGCGAGCAGCTCGCCGGTCGCGTGCCGAAGCCCCTCGTTGCGGGCGGCACCGAGACCGCGGTTCTCGACGTGCACGACGCGGACCCGGGGGTCCCGGGCGGCGTACTCGTCCGCGACGGCGCCGGAGCCGTCGGTCGACCCGTCGTCGACGACGACCACCTCGAGGGCGGGGTAGGTCTGGCCGAGCACGCTGTCCAGCGCCTCGGGCAGGTACGCCTCGACGTCGTACACCGGCACGATCACGCTGACCAGCGGTGAGCGGCGCCCGAACTTCATGGGGGAACGCTATCGACCGTAGAGTTCGACAGCGTGAGCGCCGAGCCAGCAGCCGACCCGTCCGCCGTGGACCGCAGCGACGTCGACCCGTCGGCCTACCCGCGGAAGGTGCTGTTCGTCGCCGGGGCCGGCCGCAGCGGCACCAGCACGATGGCCGGGCTGATGCAGATCATGGGCCTGCACGTCCCCCTGCCCGAGGTGGCTGCCGACGAGACGAACCCCAAGGGCTTCGGCGAGCCGCAGTGGGTGGTCGAGAACCACGACCGGCTGCTCAAGGAGTCCCTGGTCCAGGTCAGCGACGCGCGCCCGGACGCGTGGTTCGAGACCGGGCGCGTGTCGACCAAGGAGCAGGAGCGGATCCGCGCCGCCGAGTGGCTCGAGGGCCACTTCGCGGTGAACTCCGAGCTCGTCGTGAAGGACCCGCGGCTGAGCTGGTTCCTCTCGTTGTGGCGGGTCGCCGCGATCCGGACCGGTGCGACCCCGGTCTTCGCGACCATGCTGCGCCCGCCCGCGGAGGTGGTCGGCAGCAAGCAGACCTACTACAAGAACCGGCTGGGCTCGGCGCACCTCGCGGCGTCCTGGCTGAACATGCTGCTGCACACGGAGCGGGCGACGCGTGAGTCCGTGGCCGACGGCGGCCGCGTGTTCGTGCGGTACGGCGACCTCCTCGACGACTGGACCAGGGTGGTGATGCGGGTCGGCGAGCAGCTCCAGCTGGAGCACGTCATGCACGCGCGCAGCGAGGCGATCCGCAACGGGCACCGCTTCGTCGACCCGAACCTGCGCCGGATGAGCCAGACCCTCGACGACCTCGGACTGCCGCCGCGCCTGCACGAGCTGACCGCCCAGACGTGGGAGGAGCTCAACAAGCTCGCCGAGCCAGATGGCGACACCGCCGAGGTGCACGCCGCCCTCGACCAGCTCCGCGAGGGGTACGTCGACCTCTACGAGGAGGCGGAGGCGATCTCGGCCTCGTCGGTCGTGGCCGCCGAGCAGAAGACCCGCAAGCAGCTCAAGGGCGGCGCGAAGCCCGCGCCGGCTCCGGCCGCGTCGGGCGCGGACAGGATCCCGCACGGCGTCCGCGCTGCCGTGCCGGCGCCGGTGCGCCGGGGCATCCGCAAGATGCTCGGCAAGAGCCGATGAGGCGGGGCCGATGACCGCACACCTCGGCGCGACCGGCCTGCAGAATCTCGAGGGCCACACGGACTTCGACATCACCTGGCCGTGGCTGCGGCCGGAGGGCCTGCGGCCGGGCTCGACCGCGGTGCTGCGCGTGAAGAACGAGGCGCCGTCGCTGCCATTCGTCCTGCCTCCGCTGCTGCGGGCGTGCGACTTCGTGCTGCTCGTCGACAACGGCTCCGAGGACGGTACGCCGGACGTCGCGCGCGAGACGGCGGCGAGGGCGGGGCACGCCGACAAGCTGACGGTCACGTCGTACCCGTTCCCGGTGGCGCGCGCAGGCGCCGAGCACCTCGAGGTGCACGAGCTGTCCGTGCACTCGCTGTCGTACTTCTACAACTGGTGCTTCGCCCAGGTCGGCACCCGCTACTCGTGGAAGTGGGACGGCGACATGGTCCTCACCACCGAGGGCGAGGTCACGATCGCGGACCTCGGCTGGCAGGTCGGGGACGTGCAGACGATCATCCGGGTGCCGCGGCACGGGCTGTACCTCGCGAGCGGGTCGAAGGGCTACCTCGACCTCGGCTGGCGCAACGCCGAGGAGTGGGGCTTCCCGATCGGTCCGGAATTCGTCTACACGAAGGCCTTCGAGTGGGAGATCCGGACCACGCCCGAGGGCGTCCGCTCGGTCGGGCTGCCGCACGGGATGTGCGTGGAGCTGAAGTACCTCGACGGCGAGGAGTTCGCGCACTGGACGGACCCGGAGTCGTTCGCGACGTCCTGGCGCAACCGCCGCAAGCGCCGCGAGTGGGAGGTCTTCCACGCGCTCAAGGACGGCGTCGTGCTGCCCGGCGTGCACGAGATCACCGCGCCGCCCGGCGTGCACATCGTGGACCACGTCACCCACGACTGGCTGCCGCGCGCACCGCGGCCCCTCGACGTCGGCTGAGTCCCACCAGTCCCGACGTGTCGGCTACGTCACGTGCACACGCGGTTACGTAGGTCTGGACCGGGGCGTAGATTCGGCACCGCCGGGGAAGAACGACCCCGACACACCACCAGACGAGCACACCGTCCGGTACCCACACCGGCCCCGAACCGCAGACGCGGAGAGGGGTGGTCGGAGGGACTGGAACGAAAGGTTCGACACCCATGACGCATCGGATCGGCGTTGTCGGCGCGGGACGCGTCGGCGCTGTCCTGGCCGCCGCCCTCCAGTCCGCCGGCCACACGGTCGTGGCCGCCGCCGGCGAGTCGGACGCCTCGCGCTTCCGCATCGCCGACCTGCTGCCGGGCGTGACCCACGCGAAGCCGACCGACGTCGCCCGCGCGTGCGACCTCCTGCTCCTGACCGTCCCCGACGACATGCTCGCGAACGTCGTCACGGTGCTCAGCGACAGCGGTGCCATCCGGCCGGGCCAGTACGTCGTGCACACCTCCGGTCGGCACGGTCTGGCCGTCCTCGAGCCCGCCCGCCGCATCGGCGCGCACGTCGTGGCGATGCACCCCGCCATGACCTTCACCGGCACCGCCATCGACCTGGACCGGCTGGCTGGCTGCGTCTTCGGCCTGACCGCGGCCGACGCGGAGCGCGCGTTCGCGGAGGGGCTGGTCGCGGACCTCGGTGGCCGCTCTATGTGGGTGCCCGAGGAGATGCGCACGCTCTACCACGCGGGTCTCGCGCACGGGGCGAACCACCTGGTCACGCTGGTGACGCAGGCGATGGAGCTGCTGGCCGCTGCCGGCGCCGACGACCCCGCCGGCACCCTGCGCCCGCTGCTGACCGCCGCTCTCGACAACGCCCTCGACCAGGGCGACTCCGCGCTCACCGGCCCGATCGTCCGCGGTGACGTGAACACCGTCCGGGCCCACCTCGCCGACATCGCGGCGAACGCGCCCCACACGATGCCGTCGTACGTCGCCCTCGCCCGCGACACCCTCGACCGGGTGGTCACCGACGGCCGGGTCCTCCCGATCCGCGCGGCCGCGATCCGCCGGGTCGTCGACGACGCCGAACGCACCGCCCAGCTCCAGGCCGCGCGACGCCGATGAGCTCGGGCCCCGCCCTCGCGAGCACGCGCGAGGAGCTCGCCACGCTGCTCGCGGACGCCCGCGGGCCGGTCGGCTTCGTGCCGACGATGGGGGCCCTGCACGAAGGGCACGCCAGCCTGCTGCGGGTCGCCCGGGAGCACATCGGCGGCGGACCCCTCGTCGTGTCGATCTTCGTGAACCCCCTGCAGTTCGGGCCGACGGAGGACCTGGACCGCTACCCACGCACGCTCGACGCCGACCTGGAGATCTGCGCGCGCGAGGGTGTGGACGTCGTGTTCGTCCCCAGCGTCGACGAGGTCTACCCGGGCGGAGAGCCTCAGGTCACGATCCAGCCCGGCCCGCTCGCGAAGGTGCTCGAGGGCAGGACCCGGCCCGGCCACTTCCGCGGCGTGCTGACCGTGGTCGCCAAGCTGTTCGGGCTGGTGCGGCCCGAGGTCGCGGTCTTCGGGCAGAAGGACTACCAGCAGCTCGCGCTGATCCGCCGGATGGTGCTCGACCTCAACATGGGCGTGGAGGTCGTCGGCGCCGAGACCGTGCGCGAGGAGGACGGGCTCGCGCTGTCCAGCCGCAACCGGTACCTCGATCCCGACGAGCGCGCGCAGGCCGCGACCCTGAGCCGGGTGCTGCGCGCCGCCCAGGACGCGGCGGAGTACGGCGCCGCGAGCGCCCTCGCCGCCGCCCGTGCCGAGCTGCGGGCCGCCCAGGGGGTCGACCTCGACTACCTGGTGGTCACCGACCCGGACCTGGGCGCGCTGCCCGACGACGTACCTCCCGGGACCGAGGCCCGCGCGCTCATCGCCGCCCGCGTGGGCAGCACCCGGCTGATCGACAACATGCCGCTCGTGCTCGGGCGAGCAACCGCACCCCCGAAGGACTCCTGATGCTGCGCACCATGATGAAGAGCAAGATCCACCGGGCCACGGTCACCCAGGCCGACCTGCACTACGTCGGCTCGGTCACCGTCGACGAGGACCTCCTCGATGCCGCCGACCTGCTGCCGGGCGAGCTCGTGCACATCGTCGACATCACCAACGGTGCCCGCCTCGAGACCTACACGATCGCCGGCGAGCGCGGCTCGGGCGTGATCGGGATCAACGGCGCCGCGGCCCGGCTCGTGCACCCCGGCGACCTCGTGATCCTCATCGGCTACGGCCAGCTGGAGACCGCCGAGGCGAGGGAGCTGAAGCCGCACGTGGTGTTCGTGGACGCGGACAACAAGATCCTGGCGACCGGCTACGACCCGGCCGAGGCCGTCGCAGGGACCGGGCTGGTCCGTGGTGACCAGCCGGCCCAGCGGTAGCCTGCGGCAATGTCCTCAGCGTCCACCGCTCCGGTACGCCGCGTGCCCGGTCGCCTGGTCGCGCCGGAGCCCGGCTGGACCACCACCGCCGACGTCGTCGTCGTCGGCTCCGGCATCGCCGGGCTGACCGCCGCTCTGCGGCTTCGCGGCCAGGTCGAGAAGATCCTCGTCGTCACCAAGGACGTGCTGGCCGCCGGCTCCACCCAGTGGGCGCAGGGCGGCATCGCCGCCGCGCTCGGCCCCGGCGACACTCCCGCCGAGCACGAGGAGGACACCCTCGTGGCGGGTGCCGGTGCCTGCGACCGCGAGGCCGTGCGGGTGCTGGTCACCGAGGGACCGGACGCCGTGCGCGAGCTGATCGCCCTGGGCACCAACTTCGACCACGACCCGGACGGCGAGCTCTCGCTGACCCGGGAGGGCGGCCACCACCGGGACCGGATCGCGCACGCCGGCGGCGACGCCACCGGCGCGGAGATCCAGCGCGCGCTGATCGCCGCGATCGAGCAGGCACCCGAGATCGAGGTGGTCCAGCACGCACTGGCCGTCGACCTGCTGCTCGCCGGCGACGGCGGCGTCGCGGGCCTGACCCTGCACGTGATGGGGGAGGGTCAGCGAGACGGCGTCGGCGCCGTCCGCTGCCGGGCGGTGGTGCTCGCGAGCGGTGGCCTGGGCCAGGTGTTCTCCCAGACCACGAACCCGGTCGTCTCCACCGGAGACGGCATGGCGGTCGCCCTGCGGGCGGGCGCGGTGCTGCGCGACCTCGAGTTCGTGCAGTTCCACCCGACGGTGATGTACCTCGGCCCCGACTCCCACGGCCAGCAGCCGCTGATCTCCGAGGCGGTGCGGGGCGAGGGCGCCTTCCTGGTGGACTTCGAGGGCCACCGCTTCATGCAGGGCGAGCACGAGCTCGCCGACCTCGCCCCGCGCGACGTGGTCGCGAAGGCGATCATGCGGCGGATGATCGAGACCGGACAGCCGCACATGTGGCTCGACGCCCGCCACCTCGGTCTCCCGGCGAGCGAAGCGAGGCGCGCCGGTGATCGAGTAGGCGGCGAGGAAAGAGCCGCCGTATCGAGATTCTGGGAGCGCCGGTTCCCGACGATCCTCGCCACCTGCCGGCGGTACGGCATCGACCCGGTGACCGACCTGATTCCGGTGGCGCCCGCGTGCCACTACGCGTCCGGCGGCGTCCGCACGGACCTGTGGGGCCGCAGCAACGTCCCAGGCCTGTACGCGACCGGCGAGGTCGCCTGCTCGGGCGTGCACGGTGCGAACCGGCTGGCCTCCAACTCGCTGCTCGAGGGGCTGGTGTTCTCCCGCCGGATCGCGCAGGTGCTGCCCGGCGAGCTCCGGGCGCTGCAGCCGCCCGCACCGGACACCCGCACCCCGGGCCTGGTGCCGGGCACGCTCCGGCGCGACCTGCAGGAGGTGATGACCTCGCGCGTCGGCGTGCTGCGCAACGCCGAGGGCCTCGTCGACGCCACGAGCCTGCTGGACAAGCTGGCCGGGACGAGCGCCGACGTCGTCGACCAGGACTCGTGGGAGACCACCAACCTGCTGACGATCAGCACCGCGCTCGCCGACGCCGCCGCACTGCGCGAGGAGACCCGCGGCTCGCACTGGCGCGAGGACTTCCCCGAGCGCGACGACCTGCACTTCGCCGGACACTTCGACGCGGTCATGGCCGACGGCGCGACCACCTTGGAGCTCCGGTGACCTCGCCGTACGACGACGAGCTGGCCGCGTCCGGCCTCGACCCGGAGGCGGTGCTCGCCCAGGTCCGGTCCGCGCTCGCGGAGGACCTGCCGCGCGACGACGTGACGAGCGTGGCGACCATCTCGGTCGACGCCCACGGCTGCGGGGTGTTCGCCGCCCGCGAGCCGGGTGTGGTCGCCGGTCTGGGCGTCGCGGCCCTGGTCTTCCACGCCGTCATGGGCGAGAGCGTCGAGGTCACGGACCGGGTGCCGGACGGCACCAGGGTGGAGCCCGGCGACGTCGTGATGCGCGTGTCCGGCCCGACCCGCGGGTTGCTCACCGCCGAGCGCACCGCGCTCAACTACGCCAGCCACCTCTCCGGCGTCGCGACCGCCACGTCGCACTGGGTGGAGGCGCTGGCCGGGACCAGCGCGCGGGTGCTGGACACCCGCAAGACCCTGCCGACGTTCCGCGCGCTGCAGAAGTACGCCGTGCGCTGCGGTGGCGGCGTGAACCACCGCTTCAGCCTCAGCGACCGGGCGATGGTCAAGGACAACCACGTCGTCGCCGCCGGCGGAGTGGTGCCGGCGTACGAGGCCGTGCGCGCGGCGTACCCCGACCTGCGCGTCGAGGTCGAGGTCACCGACCTCGACCAGCTGCGCGAGCTGCTCGACGCCGGCTGCACCGAGATCCTGCTCGACAACATGGACACCGCCACGATGGCCGAGGCGGTGCGTTTCACGGCCGGCCGGGCCACCCTCGAGGCCTCCGGCGGGCTCACCATCGAGCGCGCCCGTGAGGTCGCCCAAACCGGCGTGGACTTCATCTCGGTCGGCGCGCTCACCCACTCGGTGAAGGTCTTCGACCTCGGACTCGACCTCTCCGAGGGCTGACGATGGCCCTGCTCGCCGCCGACATCGGCAACAGCCACACGCTCCTGGGCCTGCTCGCCGACGGCGAGGTCACCGCTGACTGGCGGGTGGCGACCGACGAGCGGCGCACCTCGGACGAGTGGGCGGTGCTGCTCCGGGGCCTCCTCGGCACCGGCCTCGACGAGGTCGACGGGATCGCGGTCTGCGCGACCGTCCCGGCGGTGCTGCACGAGTGGCGGGACATGCTGGCGCGGCACTTCGCCGACGTGTCCTGCCTGGTGGTCGAGCCGGGGGTCCGGACCGGCATTCCGGTGCTCATGGACAACCCGCGCGAGGTCGGCACCGACCGGATCATCAATGCGCTCGCCGCGGTCCACGAATACGGCGGGCCGGCGATCGTCGTCGACTTCGGCGGCACCGCGACCACGTTCGACGTGGTCAATGCCAAAGGACAGTACGTCGGCGGCGCGATCTCGCCGGGAATCGAGATCTCCCTCGAGGCGCTCGGTCGACGCGGCGCCCAGCTGCGCAAGGTGGAATTGCAGCGACCGCGCACCGTGATTGCGAAGAACACCGTCGAGGCACTCCAGTCGGGAATGGTTTTCGGCGTGGCCAGCCAGGTGGAGGGCATCGTCGCCCGGATGACGGCAGAGCTGGGCGAGCAGCCATCCAGGGTGCAGGTGATCGCGACCGGTTATCTCGCCGGCCTGGTTCTCGACGAATGCACCTGCTTCACCCACCACGCACCGTGGCTGACGTTGCGCGGGCTCGAGCTGGCATTCACCCGCAATAGGTGATGGCGCACACCCCGAAATGGGAAAAGTATTCGTCTTGTGGGAGCATGGGAAATAGTCCAATACCTTTTCCCACAGTGAGGTCTAAGAAATGGCCCAGAAGGTCAACATTGTTCTCGTCGACGATATCGACGGGAGTGAGGCGACGGAGACCGTCTCCTTCGGTCTCGACGGCACGACCTACGAGATCGACCTGAACGAGAAGAACGCGGCGAAGCTGCGCGACTCGCTCTCCGGCTACATCGGCCACGGCCGCAAGGTGGGTGCGGCCCCGCGCCGGGGGCGACGCTCCGCAGCTGCCGCGGCGAACGGACCCAGCGCCCGGGAGATCCGGGACTGGGCGCGCTCGAACGGCCACGACGTCCCCGACCGGGGCCGGGTGTCGGCCGACGTACGGGCGGCGTACGACAACGCGCATTGATCACGCCCCCGCGACGGGGTGTCGAGACCCAGCAAGACGACACCCAGCAAGACGACACAGGGCGGTGACCACGCCGGTCACCGCCCTGTTCCGTCCCACCGGGTCTCGACGCGCCCGTCAGGGCTTCGCGTGCGTCGCTCACGCGCTGCTGCTGCCCCCGTGTTCGCTCTCAGCGGACTGACTGGGCTGCGATCGGGGAACGCGTAGGCTGTCCGTGGGGTTGGAGTCCACGTAGCCCCACCGAAGCTTCAGGAGCGATGCGCATGTTCGAGCGGTTCACTGACCGAGCCCGCCGGGTGGTCGTGCTGGCCCAGGAAGAGGCCCGCATGCTCTCCCACAACTACATCGGGACCGAGCACATCCTGCTCGGCCTCATCCACGAGGGCGAGGGCGTCGCCGCGAAGGCGCTGGAGAGCCTCGACATCTCGCTCGAGGCGGTGCGCGCGCAGGTCGAGGAGATCATCGGCCAGGGCCAGCAGGCGCCCAGCGGCCACATCCCCTTCACGCCGCGCGCCAAGAAGGTGCTCGAGCTGTCCCTGCGCGAGGCGCTGCAGCTCGGCCACTCCTACATCGGCACCGAGCACATCCTGCTGGGACTGATCCGCGAGGGCGAGGGCGTCGCCGCCCAAGTGCTGCAGAAGCTCGGCGCGGACCTGAACCGCGTCCGGCAGCAGGTCATCCAGCTGCTCTCCGGCTTCCAGGGCAAGGAGTCCTCGGGTCCCGGCGCGACCACGGGCTCGTCGTCCAGCGACGCGCCGTCGTCCTCGCTGGTGCTCGACCAGTTCGGTCGCAACCTCACCCAGGACGCCCGCGAGGGCAAGCTGGACCCGGTCATCGGCCGGGAGCAGGAGATCGAGCGGGTCATGCAGATCCTGTCCCGCCGTACGAAGAACAACCCGGTGCTGATCGGCGAGCCCGGCGTCGGCAAGACGACGATCGTCGAGGGCCTGGCCCAGGACATCGTCAAGGGCAACGTGCCCGAGACGCTCAAGGACAAGCAGATCTACACCCTCGACCTCGGTGCGCTGGTCGCGGGCTCGCGCTACCGCGGTGACTTCGAGGAGCGCCTGAAGAAGGTGCTGAAGGAGATCCGCACCCGCGGCGACATCGTGCTCTTCATCGACGAGATCCACACGCTCGTCGGCGCGGGCGCGGCCGAGGGCGCGATCGACGCGGCCAGCATCCTCAAGCCGATGCTGGCTCGTGGCGAGCTCCAGACGATCGGTGCGACCACGCTGGACGAGTACCGCAAGTACCTCGAGAAGGACGCCGCGCTCGAGCGCCGGTTCCAGCCGATCCAGGTCGCCGAGCCCTCGATCGCGCACACCATCGAGATGCTCAAGGGCCTGCGCGACCGCTACGAGGCGCACCACCGCGTGACGATCACCGACGAGGCTCTCGTCTCGGCGGCGACCCTCGCCGACCGCTACATCTCCGACCGGTTCCTGCCGGACAAGGCCATCGACCTGATCGACGAGGCCGGCTCGCGGCTGCGGATCCGCCGGATGACGGCGCCCGCGGACCTGCGCGAGTACGACGACAAGATCAGCGAGGTGCGCCAGCGCAAGGAGGCCGCCATCGACGGCCAGGACTTCGAGGCGGCCGCCCGGCTGCGCGACGAGGAGAAGCAGCTGATCCTCAAGAAGTCCGAGCGCGAGCGCCAGTGGCGCGCGGGCGACATGGACGAGGTCGCGGAGGTCGACGAGGAGCTGATCGCCGAGGTGCTCGCCGTGGCGACCGGCATCCCGATCGTGAAGCTCTCCGAGGAGGAGTCGACCCGGCTGCTCAAGATGGAGGACGAGCTCCACAAGCGCGTCATCGGCCAGGACGAGGCCGTCAAGGCCCTGTCGCGGGCGATCCGGCGTACCCGTGCCGGCCTGAAGGACCCGAAGCGTCCCGGCGGCTCGTTCATCTTCGCCGGCCCCTCCGGCGTCGGGAAGACGTGGCTGTCCAAGACGCTCGCCGAGTTCCTCTTCGGCGACGAGGACTCCCTGATCCAGCTCGACATGTCGGAGTTCGGCGAGAAGCACACCGTCTCGCGGCTCTTCGGCTCGCCTCCGGGCTACGTGGGCTACGAGGAGGGCGGCCAGCTCACCGAGAAGGTGCGCCGCAAGCCGTTCTCGGTTGTGCTGTTCGACGAGGTGGAGAAGGCCCACCCGGACATCTTCAACAGCCTGCTGCAGATCCTGGAGGAGGGTCGCCTGACCGACTCGCAGGGCCGGGTGGTCGACTTCAAGAACACCGTCATCATCATGACCACCAACCTCGGCACCCGCGACATCGCCAAGGGCATCAACCTCGGCTTCCAGCAGTCCGGTGACGCGGCCGGCTCCTACGACCGGATGAAGGCCAAGGTGTCGGAGGAGCTCAAGCAGCACTTCCGCCCCGAGTTCCTCAACCGCGTCGACGAGATCATCGTGTTCCCGCCGCTGTCGCAGCAGCAGATCGTCGCGATGGTGGACAACATGATCGCCTCGGTCGAGCTGCGGATGCGCGACCGCGACATGCGGATCGAGCTGACGCAGGCGGCGAAGAACCTGCTCGCCGAGCGGGGCTTCGACCCGGTCCTGGGCGCCCGGCCGTTGCGCCGGACGATCCAGCGCGAGATCGAGGACGTGCTCGCCGAGAAGATGCTGTACGGCGAGGTCGGCCCCGGCCAGATCGTGCTGGTCGACGTCGAGGGCGAGGGCCCGACCGCGTCGTTCTCGTTCCACGGCCAGAAGGTCGGCGAGCTGCCGGATCTGCCGCCGTTCGAGACCGCCGAGGTCACCAGCGGTGACGTGGTGGCCGAGGGACCGGACGACTCCGACAGCGGGTCGGACGTCCCCCGCGCCGAGTGATCCACGCCGAGTCGGCGCAGTCTCAGCTGAGACTGCGCCGACTCGGCATTTCAGGGGAGCGCGTAGGTGTCCGGACCGACGTGCACGACCAGGCCGTCCTCGACGAGTGAGGCCAGGCAGCGCACCCGCTGCGCCTCCTCGGTCCACGCGGCATCCAGCCGCGACCGGTGCACCGGCCCGGCGCTGTCGCGCAGCACGGCGAGCAGCCGGCCCCGGCACTGGCGGTCGGTGCCGGCCCACGTCTGCACCTTGCGCGGCGGCCCGTCGTACGCCGGGTAGCCGGCCGCCCGCCAGGCACACAGGTCGCGCACCGGGCAGGCGTCGCAGCGCGGGTTGCCCGCGGTGCAGACGAGCGCGCCCAGCTCCATCAGCGCCACCGACCAGGTCGGTGCGTCCTCCTCGGGCAGCAGCTCCAGCGCGACCTCGCGCTCGGCCTTCGTGACCGCCACTGACGGGAGCTCGACGCCCTGCACCGTGCGGGCCAGCACCCGCCGCACGTTGGTGTCCAGCACGACGTGGCGCCGGCCGTGCGCGAACGACGCGATCGCGGCCGCGGTGTAGTCGCCGATGCCGGGCAGCGCCCGCAGGTCGTCGTACGCCGCGGGCACCTCGCCGCCGTGCCGCTCGACGATCGCGACGGCCGCGGCGTGCAGCCGCAGCGCCCGGCGCGGGTAGCCCAGCCGGCCCCACGCGCGCACGGCCTCACCGCTCGGCTCGGCCGCCAGCGCGGCCGGCGTCGGCCAGCGCGCCAGCCACTGCTCGTGCACGGGCAGCACCCGGGCGACCGGGGTCTGCTGGAGCATGAACTCGGAGACCATCACCGACCACGGCGACGCCCGGGGGCCGCGCCACGGCAGGTCGCGCGCGTGCTCGCCGTACCAGCGCAGCACCGGACCGTGGAGCCGGCTGCTCGGTGAGGGGTTCATCGGCGCCCATCCTGCCCGGTGTGGCACCACCATCCGGGGCCGGGCGCTGACTAGCGTTCGACCATGCCGCCGCTGACCCGAGGACCGCTCCCCGCGAGGGTCTACTGGACGCGCCGGCTGCTCGTCCTCGGTACGGCGCTCGCGCTGGTCTTCGGCATCGGCCGGCTGCTCGTCGGCGGCAGCGACGGAGCGTCCGGCGAGGACGCCGCAGCTCAGGTCGCCGCCGACACGACGCCCACGACGACCCCGTCCGACACCACCCTCACGACCGCCGTCACACCGTCCGGCACGAACCACCGGACGAGCACACCGGACCCGACGCCCACGCTGGCCGTGCCGGAGGGGGAGTGCGCCGGGACCGACATCGCCGTCACGCCGAAGGTCACCAACGCGGTCGGTGGCCGTCCGGTGCGGATCGTGCTGCAGCTGCGCACCCTCGAGACACCGGCCTGCACCTGGCGGATCGACCGCGACGCGTTCACCGTCAACATCACCTCCGGCAAGGACCAGATCTGGTCCAGCCGCCAGTGCCCGCGCGCGATCCCGGTGAGCGACGTCGTCGTGCGCCAGGCGGTCACGACGAACGTCGCACTCACCTGGAGCGCCCGGCGCTCCGACGACGCGTGCTCGAAGTTCACCGACTGGGCCGGCCTGGGCTGGTACCACGTCACCGCGGCCGCGCTCGGCGGCGAGCCGTCCGACGTGCAGTTCGAGCTGAAGGCGCCCACGGCGACCACCATCACCAGGACCGCCCAGCCGACGCAGAGCCCCAGCAACGGGCCCAGCAACGGGCCCAGCAACGGGCCCAGCAACCGGCCCAGCAACCAGCCCAGCAGCCGGCCGAGCAACACGGCGAGCGGCCGGCCTCTCACCAGCCCGTCGGGCCACCCGGACTGATCGGTTAGACGTACCGCTCGAGGATCGTGGACTCCGCGAGGCGGGACAGGCCCTCGCGCACGCTGCGGGCGCGCAGCTCGCCGACGCCCTCGACCGCCTGGAGGTCGTCGACGCCGGCGGACAGCAGCTTCTGGAGCGTGCCGAAGTGGTCGACCAGCCGGTCGACGACGGTGCTGGGCAGCCGCGGCACCTTGGCCAGCAGCCGGTAGCCGCGCGGGGCGACCGCACCGTCGAGGTGCTCGCCGGTGCCGAGGCCGAGTGCCCGCGCCGCGGCGGCCGGGTCGACGAGCTCGGTCGACGACAGCGACTCGAGCCGGTTGAGCAGCGCCTCGGGGCTCTTGGTCCGACGGCCGGCCGGCAGGTAGTCGCGGATCACCAGCTCGCGCTCGGTGTCGACCCCGGTCACCAGCTCCTCGAGCTGGAGCGAGAGCAGCCGCCCGTCGGTGCCGAGCTCGAGCACGTAGTCCTCGATCTCGACGGCGATCCGGGTGACCATCTCGAGCCGCTGGGCGACGACCGCGACGTCGCGGACCGTGACGAGGTCCTCGATCTCGAGCGCGGACAGGGTGCTGGACACCTCGTCGAGGCGCAGCTTGTACCGCTCCAGGGTCGCCAGCGCCTGGTTCGCGCGCGAGAGGATCTGGCCGGAGTCCTCGAGCACGTGGCGGGTCTCGCCGACGTACGCCGCGATGATCTGCATCGACTGCGACACCGAGATGACCGGGTAGCCGGTCTGCCGTGCCACCCGGTCGGCGGTGCGGTGCCGGGTGCCGGTCTCCTCGGAGGGGATCGTGTGGTCGGGCATCAGGTGCACGGCCGCCCGGCTGATCCGGGTGACGTCCTTGTCGAGGATGATCGCGCCGTCCATCTTGGCCAGCTCGCGCAGGCCGGTGGCGGTGAACGGCACGTCGAGCGTGAAGCCGCCGGTGGAGATCGACTCGACGAGCTTGTCGTGGCCGAGGACGATCAGCGCACCGGTGCGGCCGCGGAGGATCCGCTCGAGCCCGTCGCGCAGGGGAGTGCCGGGCGCGATGGTGGCGAGCGTGGCGCGCAGGCGCAGCTGCTCGTCCGAGCGGTCGGTGGGCACGCGAGGAGTCTAGAGGTCTTCGACGGGTCGCGGACGCTGGACGTCCGTGGTGAGCAGCTGCAGCAGCCGCAGCGCCGAGCCGACGTCGGGAACGTCGAGCACCCGCATGCCGTCGACCATCCACGACTCCGGCGACCGGGCCGCGGGACGCCCGGGCTCGGTCGGCACCACCGCGAGCTGGAACCCCAGCCGGGCCGCCTCGGCGAGTCGCTGCGGCAGGTCCCGGACCCGGCGCAGCTCGCCGGACAGCCCGATCTCGCCCATCGCCACCACGCCGCGCGGCGGGGGGACCCCGCGGCTCGCCGACGTCAGCGCGACCGCGACCGCGAGGTCGCTCGCCGGCTCGACCACCCGGGCGCCGCCGACCGTCGAGGCGAACACGTCGAGCGTGTGCAGCCGGACGCCGCAGTGCTGCTGGAGCACCGCCATCACCATCGCGACCCGGGAGGAGTCGAGCCCGGAGGTCGTACGGCGCGGTCGCTCCGCGGCGCTGTGCGTCACCAGGGCCTGCACCTCGGCGAGCAGCGGCCGCCGGCCCTCCATCGTCACCGCGACGCAGGTGCCGGGCACCTGGGCGTGGTGGTTCTCCACGAACAGCCCGGTCGGGTCGGTGACCGCGTTGATGCCCTCGGTGCCGAGGTCGAAGCAGCCGACCTCGTCGACGGGGCCGAACCGGTTCTTCATCGCGCGCACCATCCGGAACCTCGAGTCCCGGTGGCCCTCGAAGTGCAGCACCACGTCGACGACGTGCTCGAGCACCCGCGGGCCGGCGATCGAGCCGTCCTTGGTGACGTGGCCGACCAGCACGGTGGTGATGTTGCGGGTCTTGGCCACCCGCACTAGCGCGGCCGCGACCTCCTTGACCTGGCTCACGCCGCCGGGGACGCCGTCCACGCCGGGGGCGCCGATCGTCTGCACCGAGTCCACGACGATCAGCGTCGGCCGCACCTCCTCGATGTGGGTGAGGACCGCGCCGAGGTCGGTCTCGGCGGCGAGGTAGAGCTCGTCGTGCACCCCGCCGGTGCGGTCCGCCCGGAGCCGCACCTGCGACGCCGACTCCTCGCCGGTGACGTAGAGCGTGCGGCGCTGGTAGCGCGCGGTCTGGGCCGCGACCTCCAGCAGCAGCGTGCTCTTGCCGACGCCGGGCTCGCCGGCGAGCAGGGTCACCGCACCCGGCACCAGGCCGCCGCCGAGGACCCGATCGAGCTCGGGCACGCCGCTGGTCCGGAAGGTCGAATCCTCCACCGACACCTGGCCGATCGGGACCGCAGGGCGGGTGACCGGCGTGGCGGCCGTGCGTCCCGCCGGCGCGGCGGCGGCCTCGGCCACCGAGCCCCACGCCTGGCACTCGCTGCAGCGGCCGACCCACTTCGAGGTCTCCCAGCCGCACTCGGAGCATCGGAAGGCGGGACGGGCGGTCTTCGGCATGGCGGACACGCTAGGCGGCCGCGCCGACAGCGGGTTCTGTGGTGTCATTGGATCGATCAAGGTCGCGTGGAGAGGAGGGCGGTTGTCCAGGAGCACCGGTCGGCTCGCCACGCCCCCGACGCTCGCCGACGTCGCCGAGCTCGCCGGCGTCTCCCGCCAGACGGTGTCGAACGCCGTCAACAACCCGGACCTGCTGCGCGCCGACACCCTGGCCCGGGTCCTCGAGGCGATCGACGAGCTGGGCTACTCGCCGAACCGCGCCGCCCGCAACCTGCGCACCCGCGCGTCGCACCTGATCGGGATGCGGATCAGCGCGGCCCAGGAGGGCACCGCCAACGCCACCATGGACCGGTTCGTGCACTCGCTGGTGGAGACCTCTCGGGAGGCGGGCTACCACGTGCTGCTGTTCGCGGGCGCCCACGAGGACCCCCTCACCGGGTACGACGACCTGCTCCGCTCGACCGCGGTCGACGCCTTCGTCGTCACCGACACCTACCTCGGCAACCCGCAGGCGACCTGGCTCCAGCAGCAGCGGGCGCCGTTCGTGGCGTTCGGCCGGCCGTGGGACAACCCCACGGCCGAGCACGCCTGGGTCGATGTCGACGGTGCGGCCGGCACCGACCTCGCGACCAGCCACCTGATCGAGCGCGGCCACCACCGGATCGCCTGGATCGGCTGGCGCAAGGACTCCTTCATCGGCGAGGATCGCCGCTCCGGCTGGAGCCGCGCCATGCACGCGCGCGGCCTGTCGACCACCGGGCTCGCCTCCCGTGTCGAGGACACGATCGCCAGCGGCCGGGAGGCCAGTGCCGTGCTGCTCGACGAGGCTCAGCCCTCGGCGTTCGTGTGCGCCTCGGACACGCTGGCGATGGGGGTGCTGCACACCCTGCGTGACCGGGACATGGAGGCCGGCCGCGAGATCTGCGTCATCGGCTTCGACGACTCCCAGGTCTCCCAGGTCGTGCCGCCCGGGCTCACCTCCGTCCGCCAGCCCCTGGAGCAGGTCGCGATCGAGATCGTGAAGGCGCTGGAGGGGATGCTCGCGCACCCGCCCGTCGTCGGCCCCGGCGTGATGCTGACGCCGACGCTGGCCGTGCGTGGCAGCAGCTAGTAGCGCCGCCACCAGAGGTTGACCGCGTAGTCGACCTCGGTGCCCTCGTGGGACGCGAGCACCTCGTCGGCCACCTCGCGGCTGAACTCGATGCGGACGACGCTCTCGAGGTCGGCCCGCGACGAGAAGGCCCACCGCATGTCGACGGGCGTGCGCGTCCAGCCGCGCGTCGACCAGAACCGCTCGACAGCACCGGGGTCGACCTCGGGGTACCCCCGGCGGAACCACGCCCCGAACGTCGAGCGGGTCGGGTCGTTGTCGATCACGAACGCCGTGCCGCCCCGGCGTACGACCCGGTCGAGCTCGGCCAGGCCGGGCTCGCAGCCGGGGCCGAAGAAGTACGCCCACCGGGCGTGCGCTACGTCGACCGACGCGTCCGGGACCGGCAGTGACTGGGCCGTGCCCTGCACGACGGACACGTTCGGCAGCCTCCGGGTACGCCGGCGGGCCAGCGCGACCAGGTCGCCGTGCGGCTCGACGCCGACCACCGACGAGGCGGTGGAGGCGAACCGGGGCAGGTGGAAGCCGGTGCCGCAGCCGACGTCGAGCACCGTGCGCCGGTCCCACGGGGAGACCGCCCGCATCGCCGCCTCGATGGCCCGATCCGGGTCGACCGCGCGGTTCTCGAGCTCGTAGGTCGACGTGTGGTGCCAGATGTTGGGGCTCGGCCGAGCCCCGGGGTCGATCAAAGACGCACGAGGCCGCTGGGCGTCTGGAACTGCGCGGCGAGGATGCCCGGGGTGCCGTTCGGGGCGACCCACTCCACCTTCACGTCCTCCAGCGGCGCCTCGACGGTCTCGCCGAGCCACTCGCTGACCCGCTGCGGGTCGCCGGCGATCTCCAGGCAGGCCAGGGAGTACGCCGGGTCCGCGCCCGCGCTCGGGTGCATCTCCGCGGGGCTCTGCCACTGGATGAAGAACGGCAGCTGCGGGTCCGCGATCAGGCCGTTGACGCCGATCTGCTTCCACACCAGCTCGCTGCCGTCGGGGCGGTGCCGGTTGCCCTTCGCCGCCTCACGGCCGAGCCGCTGCTCGACGGTAGAGATGTCATCGACCGCGACGACCCAGCCCAGCCAGCCGCCGCCGAGGAGGGACCGGGCGCGCACGGCCTGGCCGAACGGGGCCTTGTCCGACGCGGGGTGGTCCAGCACCTCGACGATCTCGAGGTAGGTGTTGCCGGCGAGCGGCAGGATCATGTTGCGGGTGCCGAAACGAGGGTGGACACCACCGTCGACGAAGTCCTTGCCGAGCAGACCCCCGATGCGCTGGGCAGTGCTGGCGAGGCCATCCGGTCCTGCTGCGAAAGAGAGATGGTCCAGGCGCATGCGACGATTCTCGGCGTTCTCTCAGGAACGCCGGACACCGGGGTCCCGGTCTCTTGACGTCGAGAGGTCTAGGCCGGATCGGCCGGATGCAGGGCGAGCGCCGACCGCGACCGCAGGTGCGCCTCGCAGTGCCGCACCAGCTCGGCGTACGCCGCCGCGCCCATCAGCTCGGTCAGCTCGGGCGCGTTGGTGACGTAGAGCGGCTCGACGTTGACGTGCGCCTCGGTGTTGCCGGAGCAGTACCAGTCGAGGTCGTGACCGCCGGGTCCCCACCCGCGCCGGTCGTACTCGCCGATCGTCACCTCGGTGTACGTCGTGCCGTCCTGCCGGCTGACGTCGCGGAAGGTACGCCGGATCGGCAGCTGCCAGCAGACGTCCGGCTTTGTCTCGAGGGGGTTCTTGCCGAGCACGAACGCCAGCGCGTGGAGGGCGCAGCCCGCGCCGTTCTTGAAGTCCGGACGGTTGTGGAACACGCACGCCTGCTGCCCGTCGACCGTGATGGTGAGCGTCTTCCGCTCGCCCTCGTCGTCGACCTCGATCCAGTCCTGCTTGCGCACCTTGTCGGCCGGCTTGTGCTGCCAGAGCTCCTCGTCGAGCATCCCGACGTACGCCGCGACCCGCTTCTCGTCGTCCTTGTCGGCGAAGTGGGCGCCGAGCGTGCAGCAGCCGACGTCAGGGGCGTCCGCGTAGATGCCCGGGCACCCCTGCCCGAAGATGCACATGTAGGCCGACGTCAGCCAGGTCAGGTCGCACTTGAATACCTCGGTCTCGTCGGCGGGGTTGACGAACTCGACGAACGCACGGGGGAACACCAGGTCGACTTCGGGCACGGGGAAACCCTACGTGCCTAGTAGCGTGGAGGCATGCGTCTGGGCGTGCTCGACATCGGGTCCAACACCGGACACCTGCTCGTGGTGGACGCCCACCGCGGCGCGGCGCCGCTCCCGGCCTACTCCTACAAGCAGCCGCTGCGCCTCGCCGAGCACCTCGACGGGACCGGCGCCGTGACCGCTGCCGGCATCGGCGCGCTGGCGGAGTTCACCGCCCAGGCACTCCGCGTCGCGGAGGACAAGGGCAGCGAGGACATGCTGGCGTTCGCGACCTCGGCGGTGCGGGACGCCGTCAACAGCGAGACCGTGCTGGCCGAGGTCCGCGAGCGCACCGGGCAGGAGATCGCCGTGCTGTCGGGCGAGGACGAGGCGCGGCTGACGTTCCTCGCCGTACGCCGGTGGTGCGGCTGGTCCGCGGGCCGGCTGTCGGTGTTCGACATCGGCGGCGGCTCCCTGGAGATCGCGGGGGGCGCGGACGAGGAGCCGGACGTCGCCTGGTCGCTGCCCCTGGGTGCGGCGCGACTGGCCCGGCAGCACTTCGCCGGCGGCGTCCCGGGTGAGGACGACGTCCGGCAGCTCCGCAAGGAGATCCGCGCCGAGATCGCCCGCGACGCGGGCCGGCTGCTGCGCGCCGGGACCCCCGACCGTGCCGCCGCGACGTCGAAGACGTTCCGCTCGCTGGCCCGGATCTGCGGCGCGGCGCCGTCGGCGGACGGGCCGCTCGTGGCGCGCTGGCTGCAGCTCGCGACCCTCACCGAGTGGATCCCCAAGCTGGTCGCGATGACGCCCGACGAGCTCGCCGGGTTGCCGGGTGTCTCGCCGAGCCGCTGCCACCAGGTGGTGCCCGGGGCGCTGGTCGCGGAGGCGGTCATGGACATCTTCGAGCTGCCCGAGCTGGAGATCTGCCCGTGGGCGCTGCGCGAGGGTGTGATCCTCGAGCGGCTCGACCAGATCACGGCCGGACTCTGATGGCGCCGCGCATCGGCCTGTCGACGGTCTCGGTCTACCCGGAGTCCTCGGCGCACGCGTTCGGGTACGCCGCCTCGCTCGGGTACGACGCCGTCGAGGTGATGGTCGGCATCGACGCGCTCAGCCAGCAGACCTCCGCGGTGAAGCAGCTCGCCGAGCACCACGGCGTCCCGATCAGCGCCGTGCACGCGCCGTGCCTGCTGTTCACGCAGCGGGTCTGGGGCACCGAGCCGTGGGGCAAGCTGGAGCGCTCCGCCGAGATGGCGCAGGCCGTCGGGGCGGAGGTCGTCGTCGTCCACCCGCCGTTCCGCTGGCAGAAGACGTACGCCGCCGGGTTCGTCGAGGGCATCGCAGCCCTGGAGACGTCGACCGGCATCGCGTTCGCCGTCGAGAACATGTATCCGTGGCGGGCCTCGACCAGGCGCGGCATGGAGATGTACCTGCCCGGCTGGGACCCCTCCGAGGAGCCCTACGCCAACACCACCATCGACCTGTCGCACGCCGCGATCGCGCAGTCCGACCCGATCCTGATGGCCAGGCGGCTCGGCGAGCGGCTGCGGCACATCCACCTGACCGACGGCACCGGCTCGGCCAAGGACGAGCACCTCGTGCCCGGGCGCGGCTCGATGGGCGCCGCGCCGTTCCTGCGGCACCTGGCCAAGGTGGGGTTCGCCGGCGAGATCGTCGTCGAGATCAACACCCGCAAGTGCCGTGACGTGGTCGAGCGCGAGGCGGACCTGCGGGAGTCGCTCGAGTTCGCGCGCGAGCACCTCACGGTGGCGACCCCGTGACGTCCGCGGCGCCGCGTCGCGGCCGCCGCCCCGGGGCGCCCGACACGCGCGCCGCGATCCTGGCCGCCGCCCGCTCGTCGTTCGCCGCCCATGGGTATGCCGCGACGACCGTCCGGTCCGTCGCCGCCGCCGCCGGTGTCGACGCGGCGCTCGTGCACCACTACTTCGGCACCAAGGACGACCTGTTCGTCGCGGCGCTCGAGCTGCCGGTCGACCCGCGCGCCGCGCTGGCGGGGGCGGCCGCCGAGGGCCCGGACGGTGCCGGGGAGCGGATGCTGCGGGTCTTCCTCTCGGTCTGGGACGACCCGGAGCTCCGGCTGCCACTGCTGGGACTGGCCCGGGGGATGCTCGAGCCCTCGGGCCACCGGCTGCTGACCGACGGCTTCCTCCCGGCCGTGCTCCAGCCGGTCGGCGTCGCGCTGGGCATCGAGCGCCCCGACGTCCGGATGCCCCTGGTCGCCAGCCAGGTCATCGGGCTGATCCTGGTGCGCTACCTGCTCGAGGTGGAGCCGGTCGCGTCGATGCCCCCGGAGGACGTCGTCGCGATCTACGCCCCCACCCTCCAGCGCTACCTCACCGGGCCCTTGCCCTAGGGGTCCGCGCCGGAGCACAATTCATCGCATGGTGAAAAACGCGGTGGAGATCCACGACCTGCACGTCGTGCGCGGGAGGCGCACCGTGCTCGAGCACCTCGACATCGCCGTCGGGGCTGGTGTCACCGGGCTCCTCGGACCGTCCGGCTGCGGCAAGTCCACGCTGATGCGCTGCCTGGTCGGGGTCCAGCAGGTCGCGGGAGGCACCGTCTCCGTCTTCGGCGACCCCGCAGGCAGCAGCCGGCTGCGGGACCGGGTCGGCTACGTCACCCAGGCCTCGAGCGTGTACGACGACCTCACCGTCGACGAGAACCTCCGCTTCTTCGCCCGCGTGCTCGGCGTCGACCCGGCCCACGTGGACCGCGCGGTCGACGCCGTCGACCTCGACGACCACCGTGACCAGGTCGTCGGGCGGCTCAGCGGCGGGCAGCGCAGCCGGGCGAGCCTCGCCGTCGCGCTCCTGGGCGAGCCCGACCTGCTCGTCCTCGACGAGCCGACCGTCGGGCTCGACCCTGTGCTCCGCGCGGACCTCTGGCGGCTCTTCCACGACCTCGCCGACCGGGGCACCGCCGTGTTCGTCTCCAGCCACGTGATGGACGAGGCCGAGCGCTGCGACCGGCTGCTGCTGATGCGCGAGGGCCGGATCATCGCCGACGGCACGCCGACGGAGATCAAGGAGAAGGCCGGCGCCGACAACATCGAGGACGCGTTCCTCGCGATCGTCAGGGGGGCGGCCGCGTGAACCCACGCATCCTGTTCGCCATCGCCGGCCGGGTGCTGGTCCAGCTGCGCCGCGACCGGCGCACCCTCGCGCTCCTGCTGGTGCTGCCCTGCGTCCTGATCACCTTGCTGTGGTGGATGTTCAAGGACACGCCGGTCTTCGACGCGGTCGGTCCCGCGCTGCTGGCGATGTTCCCGTTCATCGTGATGTTCCTCGTGACCAGCGTGACCACGCTGCGCGAGCGCAGCGGCGGCACCCTCGAGCGGCTGCTCGCGATGCCGATGGGGAAGCTGGACTTCCTGCTCGGGTACGGCGTCGCGTTCGGGGTGGTCGCGGCCGTGCAGTCCGCGCTCGCAGTCGCGCTCAGCGTCGGCTTCCTGGGCCTCGACGTGCAGGGCCCGGTCTGGCTGCTCACCGTCGTCGCCGTCGTCGACGCGGTGCTCGGCTCCGCGCTCGGGCTGTTCGTGAGTGCGTTCGCCCAGACCGAGTTCCAGGCGGTCCAGTTCATGCCGGCGCTGGTGATCCCGCAGATCCTGCTCTGCGGGCTGTTCATCCCCCGCGACCAGCTGCCCGCCACCCTGGAGGCGGTCAGCAACGTGCTGCCGCTCAGCTACGCGGTCGACGCGATGCAGACCCTCACCAGCACCACCGCCACCGCGGACGTCTGGCAGGACCTCGCGGTGGTGGCGGGGTTCGCCCTGGCCGGCCTCGCGCTGGGGGCGGCCACGCTGCGCCGGCGTACCCCCTGAAATCGGAGGTTCGGACCCTCCCGTCGTAGCCTGAGGGACATGTCGCTCCTCCGTCAGCCGCTCCTCCTCCTGGCCCGCAGCGCCGCGGTCAAGAAGGCGGTCAGCACCATGCCGGTCTCGGCCGGGATCGTCCGCAGCTACGTCCCCGGCGAGACCACCGCCACCGCCGTCGACGCCACCGCCGACCTGGTCGACGACGGGCTCCGGGTCACCCTGGACTTCCTCGGTGAGGACACCCTGGACGCCGAGCAGGCGGAGGCCACGGTGGCGGCGTACGTCGACCTCCTCGAGCAGCTCGCCGTCCGCGGGCTGACCCGGAGCGCCGAGGTGTCGGTCAAGCTCAGCGCCGTCGGGCAGGCCCTTCCCGACAACGGTCACAAGATCGCGCTCGAGAACGCCCGCACCATCTGTCGCGCAGCCCGCAACGCCGGCACGACGGTGACGCTGGACATGGAGGACCACACCACCACCGACTCGACGCTGGCGATCCTGCACGAGCTGCGCAAGGACTTCCCCGAGACCGGCGCGGTGCTGCAGGCGGCGCTGCGGAGGACCGAGGCCGACTGCCGCGCGCTGGCCCACGAGGGCTCACGGGTCCGGCTGTGCAAGGGTGCGTACCTCGAGCCCGAGCACGCCGCGTTCGTCGACAAGCTCGAGATCGACCGGTCCTACGTGCGCTGCCTCAAGGTGCTGCTCGCCGGCGAGGGCTACCCGATGATCGCCACCCACGACCCGCGGATGGTCCGGATCGCCTCGTCGCTGGCCAGCCGCTACGGCCGCACCCCGGGGACCTACGAGTTCCAGATGCTCTACGGCATCCGCCCCGAGGAGCAGCGGCGCCTGGCGAAGGACGGCGAGACCGTCCGGGTCTACGTCCCCTACGGCCTCGAGTGGTACGGCTACCTGATGAGAAGGCTCGCCGAGCGCCCGCAGAACCTGACATTCTTCCTGAGGTCCCTGATCTCCAAGAAGTAGGTACGACATGGCGCAGACCGCGATCCTCGGAGCCGGCGTGATGGGGGAGACCCTGCTGTCCGGGCTGGTCCGCGCCGGCCGCCGCGTCGACCACCTCCTGGTCGGCGAGAAGCGGGCCGACCGCGCCCGCGAGCTCGAGGAGCGGTACGGCGTCGCGGTGGTCGGCAACGCCGAGGCGGCCCGCAAGGCGGACACCCTCGCGCTCGTGGTCAAGCCGCAGGACATGGCGGACCTGCTCGACGAGATCGCCGGCGAGCTGCGCCCCGGCCAGCTCGTCGTCTCGCTCGCCGCCGGGATCACGACGGCGTTCATCGAGTCCCGGGTGCCCGAGGGCGTCGCTGTCGTCCGGGTCATGCCGAACACGCCGGCCCTGGTCGACGAGGGCATGGCCGCGGTCTCGCCCGGCTCGCACTGCTCCGAGGAGCACCTCGCCGAGGCCGAGTCGCTGATGGCCTCGGTCGGGCGGGTCGTCCGGATCCCCGAGCGCCAGCAGGACGCGGTCACCGCGATCTCCGGCTCCGGCCCGGCCTACATCTTCTTCGTCGTGGAGTCGATGATCGAGGCCGGCGTCCACCTCGGCCTGCCGCGCGCGACCGCGACGGAGCTCGTCGTCCAGACCGTGGTGGGCTCCGCGAAGATGCTCCGCGAGACCGGCACCCACCCCGTCGTGCTGCGCGAGCAGGTCACCTCGCCCGGCGGGACCACGGCCGCCGCGCTGCGCGAGCTCGAGGTGCACAAGGTCCGCGCGGCGTTCCTCGCCGCCATGGAGGCCGCCCGCGACCGCTCGCGGTCGCTCGCCGACGGCAGCTGACGGCGACACGCCGGCGGGTTTCTCCGGCTGACCGGAGAAACCCGACCGACACGCCGCGCTGCCCCGGCGTGTCCGTCGGGTTCCACCCGACAAGGTCGGCAAGTGCGTGGTCTGTCGGGCATCGCGCGGGCGCGTGCCCGCAGCGCGGCGACACGCCGGCGGGTTTCTCCGGCTGACCGGAGAAACCCGACCGACACGCCGCGCTGCCCCGGCGTGTCCGTCGGGTTCCACCCGACAAGTCCGACCAGCGCGTGGTCTGTCGGGCATCGCGAGGCGTGTCCCCGCGGCGCGGCGCCTGGCTACGGCCGGCCGCCGGCCGCCGGCCGTGAGCGGGCACGCCGAGACCGGGTGAGCAGCCAGTGCGCGACGAGCACGTTCGTGATCGCCGCGGCGGTCAGCATGAACACCCCGATGGCGTCCGTGGTGATCTGGAACCACGAGGCGAGGTCCCCGCTGGACGACGACTCACAGGCCCCGGCCGCGTTGCACGACCCGCTCCCGCTGCTCGCGTCGGGGTTCGCGCCGGGCACCAGTGCCAGGAGGCCGTACGCCGCGTAGAAGGCGACCAGGCCCGCGAGGCCGGAGGGGAGCGCGAGTGCTGTCGCGGACAGGATCGCCACCGTGGAGTCGCCGGCGAAACCGGCACCCGCGAGCCCGGCCACCGCCCCGACGTACGCCATCGCGACGAGGCGGCCGATCATGACCGCAGGTCCCTGACCAGCCCGAGGACGTCGTCGACCAGCCCGCGAGCGACGGGCAGCCGGGCGAGCTTCACGAGCCGGTCCACGATAGGCACCAGGCTGGCGACCAGCCGCCGGCTGCGCTCCTGGCGCGGGCTGTCGTCGTACACCCAGAACAGCACCACGCCCATCTGCAGCAGCCACAGGAGCTCGGGCAGCTCGGCGCGGAGGTCCGCGGACGCCTTGACGTTCGAGCCGGTCACCAGCGTGCGGAAGACCCCGATGGAGGCGTCCCGGGCCGGGGCGGACTCGGGGCTGAACGGCGACAGGGGGCTGTGCGGGTCCGCGGCGTTGCGGAAGAACTCACCGGCGAACTCGTGGTGCGGCTCGGCGACGTCCAGCCACGCGTCCAGCACGCCGCGCAGCCGCTGGTCGAACCGGCTGTCCCGCCCGAGGACCCGCTCCGCCACCGCCTCGTGCTCGACCTGGAGCTGGTCGTAGAACGCCTGGATCAGGTGCTCCTTGGAGCCGAAGTAGTAATAGGCGTTCCCGAGGGAGACCCCGGCCTCGGTCGCGATCGCGCGCATCGTCGTCCGCCCGTAGCCGTCGCGGCTGAACAGCCGCATCGCAGCGTCCACGATGGTCTGCCTGGTCTGCTCAGCCTTGGGGGAGCGGGCGGCAGGGTCCGGCACAGTCATCAGCGTAGTCACCCCCCGACGTGCCCCTGGAGCCCAACAGGTGACGGAGCCCGGCGGCGCCGTACGTCGCGGCGCGGGCCGTCGGCAGCAGCCGCGGGCTGGACAGCCGCTCGGCCAGCCCGCGGTAGGACCGGGTCGCCCACAGGCACATCACCCACGCCCGGTCGTGGACCCACATCGCACCGTCCCCGCCGATCACGGTGACCTCCTCGAGGGTGCGCGCGTGGTCGAGGTCCGGGAACCGGCGCTGCGCCTCGAGCGAGCCGGCCGCGACCACGTCGAGCGGGACCAGCATCGGCTGCCCGGCCAGCCACCCCGCGAATCCCCGGCACAGCGGGCAGTCCGGGTCGGTGAGCACCGTCAGGCGCTCGACGGCCCCCGCGGTCATGCGGGGTACGCCGGCTGCGTCGGCGGGAGGAAGCCCTGCGGCGGGAGCGGCGCGGTCCGGGTCCGCTCCAGGCGGCTCCGGCGGCGGATCGCGTTGAACGCGTAGACGTTGACGAAGTGCAGGACGCCGAGCGTCAGCGTGACGACCCCGACCTTCACGCTGAGGGTGTCGAACATGCCGCGCAGGTCGGCGACCGGCTCGCTGATCCGCAGGAAGAGCATCACGAAGCCCAGGTTCAGCAGGTAGAAGCCGACGACGAGCAGCCGGTTCACGGCGTGCGCGAGCCGCTCGTCCCCGGCGAACACGTCCTCCAGGAAGACCCGGCCGTTGCGCGACAGGGTGCTGGCGACCCAGATGGTGAGGGGGACGGTGATGAGCAGGTAGACGACGTAGGTGCCGACGGTCCAGGTCACGGTGCTCTCGCTTTCTTGAACGTGTTCAAAACTTCCGATGGAGCGACCGTACGCCCGTTTTTGAACATGTTCAAGATCAGAGTCCGAGTGCGGTCTGGGCCGCGGCGACCACCGGCGCCGTCACCTCCCGGCAGCGGGCCGCGCCGGCGGCGAACACCGACGCCACGTGGCCCGGGTCCGCGGCGAGCTCGGCGTACCGCTTCTGCACCGGCTCGAGCTCCGCGACCACCGCGTCGGTCACCGCCCGCTTGAGGGCGCCGTACGTCGTGATCCCGTCGGCCGAGCCCCCGCACGCGGCCAGGATGTCCAGCAGGTTGGTGACGCCGGGCTTGGTCTCCCGCTCGGCCCGGACCGCATCGGGCCCCGTATCGGAGTCGGTCACGGCCCGGGCGACCTTGCGGCGTACGACGTCGGGCGGGTCGAGCAGGTACACCGAACCGGCCGCGTCGGCGGACTTCGACATCTTGCGGGTCGGGTGCAGCAGGTCCATGACCCGGGCGGTGCCGTCCGTGGCGGTGACGACCTCGGGGACCGTGAACACCTCGCCGTACCGGCGGTTGAAGCGCAGTGCGAGGTCCCGGGTGAGCTCGACGTGCTGGTTCTGGTCGGCGCCCACGGGGACCTGGGCCGGCCGGTACAGGAGGATGTCGGCCGCCATCAGCGCCGGGTAGGTGAACAGCGAGACGCGCGTCGAGTCGACACCTCGGCCCTTCTCCTTGAACTGGATCATCCGGTTCAGCTCACCGGTCGTGGCGACGCACTCGAGCAGGTAGGCCAGCTGCGCGTGCGCGGGCACGTGGCTCTGCCGGAACAGCGTCGCCCGGTCCAGCCCGGTGGCGAGGAACAGCGCGGCCGTCTCGTCGGCGTACGCGCGCAGCAGCCGCGGATCGTGCTCGGTCGTCATCGCGTGCAGGTCGGAGACGCCGTAGAAGGCGTCCTCCTGGCGTCGCGACATGGGACGGAGGGCCCCGAGGTAGCTGCCGAGCGTGAGCCGCCCGGACGGGGTGAGGAGGGAGAGGGTGCGGGTCATGGTGAGCTCCTGTGAGAGCCCACGGGTCGGCGCCGGACACGACAACGGCCGCCCGTGGGCGGCCGGTGGGTGACGTGGGTGCGCGTCGAGAGGTGGTCCGCCCTCAGGCGGGCCACCACAACATGGGACGCGTCAGCACGCCCCCAGAGTACCGGTACCGTCGCCGGCATGCCTCCGGCGTCGACGATGTGTCCCGGGCCCGCGGTGGTGGTCTTCGACCAGAGCCTCACCGAGTACGACTTCGGTGCGTCCCACCCGATGTCACCGGTGCGCGTGGACCTCACCATGCGGCTCGCCGAGAGCCTCGGCGTGGTCGGGGCGGCCGGTGCCCGGCTGGTGCGCGTCCCGGCGCCGGTCGCGACCGAGGACCAGATCGCGCGGGTGCACGACGTCGCGCTGATCGAGGCGGTGATGAAGGCCGAGTACGACGAGGCCCGCGGTCTCGGGACCGACGACAACCCGGTCTTCCCGGGGATGCACCGCGCGGCGGCGCACATCGTCGGCGCCAGCGTGGAGGCGTTCCGCCGGGTCTGGTCGCGCGAGTCCCTGCACGCGGTGAACATCGCCGGTGGCCTGCACCACGCGATGCGCGGCCGGGCCAGCGGGTTCTGCATCTACAACGACGTCGCCGTCGGCATCCAGCAGCTCCTCGGCCAGGGCGCCGAACGGGTCGCGTACGTCGACGTCGACGTGCACCACGGCGACGGGGTGGAGCGGATCTTCTGGAACGACCCACGGGTCCTGACGATCTCGCTGCACGAGACCGGGCAGATCCTGTTCCCCGGCACCGGGTTCCCGAACGACCTGGGTGGGCCGGACGCCCTCGGGACGGCGGTGAACGTCGCGCTCCCGCCGGGCACCGGCGACGGCGGCTGGCTGCGCGCCTTCCACGCGGTCGTGCCGGACCTGCTCCGCGAGTTCCGTCCCGACGTGCTGGTCACCCAGCACGGCTGTGACTCCCACGTCGAGGACCCGCTCGCGCACCTGAGCCTGACCGTGGACGGCCAGCGCGCGGCGTACCTCGCCCTCCACGATCTCGCCCACGAGGTCTGCGAGGGGCGCTGGGTGGCGACGGGAGGGGGCGGCTACGCCCTGGTCGAGGTGGTGCCGCGCGCCTGGACCCACCTGCTCGCGATCGTGGGCGGCAGCCCGCTCGACCCGCTCACCGACACCCCCGACGTGTGGCGGGACCACGTGCGCACGGCCCTGGGCCGGGTCGCGCCGTACCGGATGACCGACGGGCGGACCCCGGCCTACCGGGACTGGCGTGAGGGGTACGACCCCGAGGCCTGGCTGGACCGGGCCATCCACGCGACCCGGATGGCGGCGTTCCCGCTGCACGGACTGGACCCGCTGCCCTAGACATCTGCAGGCCGGATGCAAGCGGACACGCCGCGTCCCGCGGGCTACTTTGGTGAACCCCTTCCCCACGAGTCACATCAGGCTCTATTCTCACGCTTGCGTGACGCGTGCACTCACCGGTGGGGAAGCCGGTGGCGCGTCAGACAGAAAGTATCGGTGCACGATGGCTACCAACTCCGGGGACATCTCCGACTCGAAGTTCCTCACCGTTGCCGAGGTGGCCGCGATGATGCGGGTCTCCAAGATGACCGTGTACCGCCTGGTCCACAACGGCGAGCTCCCGGCCGTGCGGGTCGGCCGGTCGTTCCGCGTCCTCGAGAAGGACGTCGACGAGTACCTGCGCAAGAGCTTCTACAGCGCCGGCTGACGGGCCGATTCTGCCGCGGGCGACCACGCCGGATAGGCTTGGCCGGTCCCGCGGGCCGACCGGGGACCGCAATAGTGCGTTGAAAGGTTTCCCTGTGGGTTCTGTCATCAAGAAGCGGCGCAAGCGCATGGCCAAGAAGAAGCATCGCAAGCTGCTGAAGAAGACGCGCGTCCAGCGTCGCAAGCTCGGCAAGTAGGCACGCGCACGCCGCATGGGCAGCGCCGGCAGGGTCGTCCTGGTCACCGGGGTCTCGCGCGACCTCGGCCGCCGATTCGCGCGTGCGGTGGCTGCCGAGCCCGGCGTCGCCCGGGTGATCGGCGTGGACGCGGTGCCGCCTCGCGGCGACATCGGTGACGTCTCCTTCGTGCGTGCGGACATCCGCAACCCGGTCATCGCCAAGGTGATCGTCAAGGAGGACGTCGACACCGTCGTCCACATGAGCGTCATCGCCACCCCCGGCTCCGCCGGCGGGCGGAACACGATGAAGGAGCTCAACGTCATCGGGACGATGCAGCTGCTGGCCGCCTGCCAGAAGGCGCCGGGGCTGCGCTCCCTGGTGGTCAAGTCGTCCACCACCATCTACGGCGCGAGCAGCCGCGACCCGGCCATGTTCACCGAGGCCATGGAGCCGCGCCGCGCGCCGCGGGCCGGGTACGCCAAGGACCTCGCCGAGGTCGAGGGGTACGTCCGTGGGTTCGCCCGCCGCCGCCCGGACGTCCGCGTGACGACGATCCGCGCCGCCAACGTCATCGGACCCCACGTCGTCAGCCCGCTGACGGCATACCTCCGCCTGCCGGTCGTCCCGACCGTGCTCGGCTTCGACCCCCGCTTCCAGCTGCTGCACGAGCAGGACCTCGTCGACGTGCTGCGGCACGCGGCGACCACGGAGGCCGCCGGCACCTTCAACGTCGCGGGTGACGGTGTCCTCACGCTCTCGCAGGTCCTGCGCCGTCTGGGGCGGGCCTCGGTCGCGCTGCCGTCGTTCGCCGTCGGCGGGGTCGGCTCCGCGCTCCGCTCCGCCCGGGTCACCGACCTCTCGCCGGAGCTGCTCGCGCTGATCACCTACGGCCGCGGCGTCGACACGACCCGGATGCGGCGCGAGCTCGGCTTCGAGCCGGCGTTCTCCACCGCGGCCGCCGTCGCCGACTTCGCCGAGCCCCTCACGCCCACCGGCGGCCGGGCCGAGCGGGTGCTCGCCCGGGTCGCCGCCGGCCTGCCCGAGCCCGACGGAGGAGTCGTCCATGGGTGACGCCGAGATCATCCCGATCGGGACCCGCGGCCGACCCGGCCGCGGCACCGGCAGCACGCAGCCGTCCTCGGCCGCCCGCGGCCTGTCGGCCAAGCCGCCGGCCACCAAGGCCCCGGCGAAGAAGGCTGCGGTGAAGAAGGCCGCGGCGAAGAAGGCGCCGGCGAAGAAGGCTCCGCCGCCGAAGAGGACGGCCGCCCAGCCGGACCCGGTGGCCGAGCGCGCGCCCGTCACGGCCGTCGATCGCGTGCCCGCAGGTGGCATCCCCGTCTCGGACTGGCAGACCGCCCTGCGCGGGGCGGCGACCGAGGTGTTCGGCGATCAGTGGGAGCCGCAGCTGGCCCGGTTCCTCGCGTTCCTGCGCCGCCGTCTGACCGGCGCCTTCGAGGTCGACGAGTACGGCTTCGACCCGGAGGTCACCGAGCGCTTCCTGATGGCGACGCTGCGGCCGATCGCGGAGAAGTGGTTCCGGGTCGAGGTCCGCGGGGTGGAGAACATCCCCACCGAGGGCGGGGCGCTGGTCGTCTCCAACCACTCCGGGACGATCCCGGTCGACGGGCTGATGACGATGGTCTCGATCCACGACGCCACCGGCCGGTTCCTGCGCCCGCTCGGCGCCGACCTGGTGTTCCGGCTGCCGTTCGTCAGCACCATGGCACGACGCAGCGGCGCGACGCTGGCCTGCAACGAGGACGCCGAGCGGATGCTGCGCGGCGGCGAGCTGGTCGGCGTGTGGCCGGAGGGGTTCAAGGGCATCGGCAAGCCGTACTCCCAGCGCTACAAGCTCCAGCGCTTCGGCCGGGGCGGCTTCGTGTCGGCCGCCCTCCGCGCCGGCGTGCCGATCGTGCCGCTCTCCGTGGTGGGCGCCGAGGAGATCTACCCACTGGTCGGGAACGTCCCGTCGCTGGCCCGCCTCCTCGGGCTGCCGTACATCCCGATCACGCCGTTCTTCCCGCTGCTCGGCCCGCTGGGCCTGGTGCCGCTGCCGTCCAAGTGGCTGCTGGAGTTCGGCGAGCCGATCCGCACCGACGAGTTCGACCAGGGCGCGGCCGACGACCCGATGCTGGTCTTCAACGTGACCGACCAGGTGCGGGAGACGATCCAGCAGACGTTGTACTCCCTCCTGATGCAGCGGGAGTCCGTGTTCCGCTGACCGGTGCCCGGACGGGCTACGGCGAGGGGGTCTGCCCGGTCAGCCCGCCGACGGCACCCTCGAGGATGCCGGTGACGCCGTCCACGACGTCGTCCACCGACGGCAGCGACGAGCCGCCGCTCGACGGGGTGCCGTGCGAGTTGCCGCCGCCGCTGAGGCTGTCGGTGATCGCCTGGATCGGGTCCGAGCCGGAGCCGTCGCCCGAGCCCTGACCGGGGTCGGAGACGCTGCCGGGCCCGAGGTCGCCGGGTTGGACGTGGGGCAGGTTCGGGCGGCCGCCGTCGCCGTGCCGGTGCTGCTTGCCGCCGGTGCCGGAGCCCGGCGCGCCGGTGTCGCGCGGCGCGAGGGGCACGAAGACGTTCTCCTGTGCCGCGGTGAGGAGCGGCGGGATCGACGCGATCGGCGTACCCCCGCAGTCCGGGCAGCGCTGGCCCGCTTCCGAGTCGATGGCCTCCATGGCCCGGGCCGCGCGGATCAGCTCGTCGCGGGCGTCGGCCGGGATGAGCGGCTCGAGCGCCTCGAGCTGGTCGAGGCTGGAGGAGGCGAAGTCGCGCAGCTGCGCGATCGAGGCCGCGTCGCCGGTGTGCGCGTAGTCGGCGAGCAGCAGGTCGGAGGCCTGCGTCGCCTGGTCGGTGAAGGTGTTGAGCGTGTCGGCGATGCGCAGGTCGTCGCCGAGGTTGTCCTGGTGCGTCAGCGCGTCGACCTCCGTGAGGCGGTCGGAGGCGTTCCCGAGCATCGTGGCGCCCTTGCCGCCCTCGCCGACGGACAGGCCGGTGTGGGCACTCTCGATGACGCGCTTGATCGGGTAGAGGGAGTCGCCGGGCAGCGCGCCCTGCGACGCGACCGCGACCCCGGTGGTGACACCGACGACCGCGATGCCGCCGATCACGGCGGCGAGCCGCCGCTCGCGGGTCGGGCGGCGGTCGGGGAGCCGGAGCCTGGAGGTGTCCGCGGGGACGAGGGCCGTGGCGGCCTCCGCCATCAGCTGCATCCGCAGGTCGGCGACGAACTCGGGCCGCGCGGTCACCTGGGGGACGGTCCGGAGGGCGCCGACCAGCTCGAGGAGATCGGCGTCCCGGGTCGCCGGTTCACCAGCCGAGGGGGCCTCGACCAGGTCGTGGAACGCGTCGGCGCGACGTTGCGCCGTGAAGCCCCATGTCATGTCGAACCCAACGACGCGCGGGGCGGCGAGGTTACGCGGCGGGGATCCGCTACGTAAACGATTTCGTGGAGCCGCGTCATCAGTCCCGGATCCCTTCCGGCATCAGCTTCGCGAGGTTGCGCACCCCGCGCAGCTGGAGCTGCTTGACGGCGCCGTCGGAGCGGCCGAGGACCTCGGCCGTCTCGGCGATGCTCATGCCCTGGAGGAACCTCATCACCAGGCAGTCGCGCTGCTCGGGCGGCAGCTCGGTGAGGGCCTTGAGGAGGATCTCGTTGGTGAGACCGGCGAGCACCGACGACTCGGGCCCCTCGGTGGCGTCGTCGTGCAGCGCCATGTCCTCGGTCGTCAGCTCGAGGCGGGTCCGGCCGGCCTTGAAGTGGTCGGTGGCGAGGTTCCTGGCGATCGTCATCAGCCAGGCCCCGAAGTCCTTGCCCTGCCACCGGAAGTTGTTCATGCTCCGCAGCGCGCGGAAGAACGTCTCCGAGGTGAGGTCCTCGGCCAGCGTGCTGGAGCGGGTCCGGTAGAAGAGGAACCGGTAGACGGAGGCCTGATAGTGGTCGTAGAGCATGCCGAACGCGTCTGCGTCGCCCTTGCGGGCCAGCTCGACCAGCGCGATCAGCCGGGTCCGCTCGGCGGCGTCCTCCTCCGAGGAGGCGGCCAGGTCGGCGTCGTCGTACCCACCGCCGCCACCGGTGCCGGCCCCGGCGCGGTCGCTCGCGATTGCCTCGGTGAGGAGCATCCCGGGCGCGCCGACCAGCGCGGGGCGCCCGCTCAGCAGCGCCTGGGCGACGAGCCGGCGCAGGGCGTCCAGCCCGTGCACGACGTCGCTGTCCTCCGACGACATGGATCGATCCTCCCAGAAAGCTTCCCCCGAAGCCTTCCCCATCGTAAACGCGAGTTACGGTTCTGGGAACCGTCTCGCGTGCCGGGATGGTTACGGACGATCAGTGACGCTTGCTCCTGAGTGCGACGCCCGCCGCGACCGCACCCGAGACCGCGCCGGCGACGGCTCCGACGACGAGTCCACCGCGCACCGCCTTGCGCCCGGTCCGGTAGTCGTGGATCCGCCAGCCCTGCTCGCGGGCGTGCGCGCGCAGCCTGGCGTCCGGGTTGATCGCGCAGGGGTCGCCGACCAGGGACAGCATCGGCAGGTCGTTGGCCGAGTCGGAGTACGCCGAGCAGCGGCGCAGGTCGAGTCCCTCGCGCTCGGCCAGCGCGCGCACCGCCTCGGCCTTGGCCGGGCCGTGCAGCAGGTCCCCGACCAGCCGGCCCGTGTAGACGCCGTCCTGGTGCTCGGCGACCGTGCCCATCGCCCCGGTGAGCCCGAGCCGGCGCGCGATGATCTGGGCGATCTCGATCGGCGCCGCGGTGACCAGCCAGACCCGCTGGCCCTCGTCGAGGTGCATCTGCGCGAGGGCGCGGGTGCCCGGCCAGATCCGGTCGGCCATCGCCTCCTCGAAGATCTCCTCACCCAGCTCCTGGAGCTCGGTGACGGTGTGCCCGGCGATGAATCCGAGCGCGGAGGCGCGGGCGTCGGCGACGTGCTCGGGGTCCTCGACCCCGACGACGCGGAAGTAGGCCTGCTTCCAGGCCGCGCCGAGGATCTCGCGGGTCGTGAAGAACTTCCGCCGGTGCAGGCCGCGGGCGAGGTGGAAGATGCTGGCGCCCTGCATCACGGTGTTGTCGACGTCGAAGAACGCGGCCGCATCGGGATCGGTCGGCGGCGTGAGCGCGGACTCGACCTCCGCGGCGGCCGCGGCGGCCTCGCCCGCGAGCACGGAGCGGAGCTGGAGGTTGCGTGGCCTCGCGCGCTTCTCGGACACAGTCGGAGCCTAGTGCTCGGCGGCGGTGGGCACGGACGCTGTGGAAGGATCGGCCCATGTCCGGAGTGCGCGACGTCGCGGAGCTGGTCGCCACCGCTGCCGCCGAGCAGCCCGACCACCTCGCGGTGGTGGAGTCCGGCGGCCGGTCGCTGACCTGGGGCGGCCTCGAGGACGAGGTCGGGCGGATCGCCACCGGCCTCGGCGCCGCTGGGGTCGTAGGCGGGCAACGGGTGATGATCGCCTCCGGCAACCGCCTCGAGTTCGTCGCGACCTACCTCGGCGTGCTGCGGGCGCAGGCGGTCGCGGTGCCGGTCAACCCCAGGTCCACGGTCGGCGAGCTGGCGCGGATGCTCGAGGACTCGGGCTCGCGCGTGGTGGTCGCCGACGAGGCCTCCGCCGGCACCGTGCGCGAGGCCGTCGCGACGCTCGAGCCGGCGCCCCGCGTGGTGGTCATCGGCGAGCCGTCGTACGACGAGCTGCGGGCCGCCCCGGCGCGCCCGGTACCGCCGCTCCAGGACCCCGAGAAGCTCGCCGCCCTCCTGTACACCAGCGGTACCTCGGGTCGCCCGCGCGCCGCGATGCTCACCCACCGGGCGCTGCTCGCGAACCTCCAGCAGGTCGCCGAGGTCGACCCGCCGATGATGCACGGCGACGACGTGGTGCTCGGGGTGCTCCCGCTGTTCCACGTCTACGGCCTGAACGCCGTGCTCGGCGGCGTGCTGTGCCACCGGGCGAAGCTGGTGCTCGTGGAGCGCTTCGACCCGCACGAGACGCTCGGCCTCATCGACGACGAGGCGTGCAGCGTCGTACCCCTCGCCCCGCCGGTGTTCGCGTACTGGGAGGACGAGCCCGACCTGGCCGAGCACCTCGGGCCGGTGCGGCTGATCCTGTCGGGCTCGGCTCCGCTGGCGGCCGAGGTCGTCGAGCGGTTCACCGCGCGCACCAGGATCCCGGTCCACCAGGGCTACGGGCTCACCGAGGCCGCGCCGGTCGTCACCAGCACGCTGTGCAGCGCCCGGCCCAAGGTCGGCTCGGTCGGGGCGGCGCTGCCGGGGGTGGAGCTGCGCCTGGTCGACGAGACCGGCCGGCCGCCCGAGGGCGAGGACCCCGGCGAGATCCAGGTCCGCGGCGCGAACCTGTTCAGCGGCTACTGGCCCGACGGCGACTCCGGCCCGGACGACCAGGGCTGGTGGTCGACCGGCGATGTCGGCTTCCTCGACGAGGACGGCGACCTGTTCCTGGTCGACCGGCTCAAGGAGCTGGTGATCGTCAGCGGCTTCAACGTCTACCCGACCGAGGTCGAGGACGTGGTCGAGGAGGTCCCCGGAGTGCTCGACGTCGCGGTGATCGGCGTCGAGGACCCGCACACCGGCGAGGCCGTGGTCGCCTACGTCCGCGCGCCCGGCAGCGACCCCGACGCGATCGTCGCGGCGGTGCGGGAGCACTGCGCGGTCCGGCTGGCCCGGTTCAAGCGGCCCTCCCGGATCGAGGTCGTCGACGAGCTGCCGAAGACCGTCACCGGGAAGGTGCAGAAGGGCCGGCTGCGCGGGATCGAGCGACGGCGCAGCGTCGGGCTCCTCGAGTGACCCGATGACCGCGCGCGTCACGCTGTACTCACGCCCGGGCTGCCACCTCTGCGACGACGCCCGGGAGGTGGTCGCGCGGGTCTGCGCCGAGCTCGGCGAGGAGTACGACGAGGTGTCGATCGACGACGACCCGGACCTGGCCGAGAGGTACGGCGAGGAGATCCCGGTGACGTTCGTGGACGGCCGCCAGCACGACTTCTGGCGGGTCGACGAGCAGCGGCTCCGAACGGCTCTGCGCGCCTAGTCCGACCCCGCGGGAGTGGCTCATGTCACATGTGCTAAGCCCAACGCCCGCAGGGTGCCGTCCCGGTTTGTTCTCCCGTTCACAAACTCCTACAGTGAAGGCGCCGCCGGGTGCGCAGCGGGCCTCGAAATGAGCGTCGTTCGCCATGCCCGACGACGGCCCAGTCACCTGGTGATGGAAAGAGCTGCAGTGACCGCACGGACCTCCCCCGAGAGTGCCCGGGACATCCCCGAGGCGACGGTCGCGCGACTGCCCGTCTACCTCCGGGCCCTCACCACGCTCTCCGAGCAGGGCACCGGCACCTGCTCGAGCGAGGAGCTCGCGGGCGCGGCCGGGGTGAACAGCGCGAAGCTGCGCAAGGACCTCTCCTACCTCGGCAGCTACGGCACGCGCGGGGTCGGGTACGACGTCGACTACCTGCGCTACCAGATCGCCCGTGAGATCGGGGTCACCCAGGACTGGCCGGTCGTCATCGTCGGCATCGGCAACCTCGGCCAGGCGCTCGCGAACTACTCCGGCTTCCGCAGCCGCGGCTTCCGCGTGGTCGCGCTGCTCGACGCCGACCCTGCCCGCCGCGACGAGGTCGTCGCCGGGATCGAGGTTCGCCCCTTCGACGACCTGGAGGGGATCGTCCGCGAGCACTCCGTCGCGATCGGCGTGATCGCCACGCCGGCGCTGTCGGCGCAGGACGTCGCCGACCGGATGGTCGCCTGCGGCATCACCAGCATCCTGAACTTCGCGCCGTTCCCGCTGAACGTGCCCGACCAGGTCGACGTGCGCAAGGTCGACCTCTCGATCGAGCTGCAGATCCTGGCCTACCACGAGCAGCGCAAGACCGGTCAGGGGGCGCCCGCGTGAGCGTTCTCGTGGTGGGGATGTCCCACAAGTCCGCGCCCGTCTCGCTGCTGGAGCGGGTCGCGCTCGACGGTGACGGCGTGCACAAGCTCATCGACGACGTCGCCGCCTGCGAGCACGTCACCGAGGCGACCGTCATCGCGACCTGCAACCGGCTCGAGATCTACGCCGAGGTGGACCGCTTCCACGGCTCCGTCGAGGAGGTGTCGCGGCTGCTCGTCGAGCGCGCCGGCGAGTCCACCGAGGCGATGCTGCCGTACCTCTACGTGCACTACGACGACGGCGCGGTCTCGCACCTGTTCCAGGTCGTCGCCGGCCTCGAGTCGATGGCCGTCGGCGAAGGGCAGATCCTCGGCCAGACCCGCGACGCGCTGAGCTCGGGCCAGGAGATCGGCACCGTCGGCCCGGCCCTGAACCTGCTGTTCCAGCAGGCGCTCCGGGTCGGCAAGCGGGCCCGCGCCGAGACCGACATCGACCGCGCCGCACCCTCGCTGGTGAGCGCCGCCCTGGACCGCACCCACGCCGCCGTCGGTGGCCTCTCCGGCAAGCGGGTGCTGGTGCTCGGTGCCGGTGCGATGGCGGGACTCGCGACCGCCACCGTCGCCCGCCGCGGCGCGGGCAGCGTCACCGTCGCCAACCGCACCACCGGCAACGCCGACCGGCTCGCGGCCGAGTACGGCGCCCGCGCGGCCGCCCTCGCCGACCTCGAGGCCGAGCTCGCGCTCGCCGACGTCCTGGTCTCCTGCACCGGCTCGACCGGACTCGTCGTCAGCCGCGAGGTCGTCGCCGCGGCGACCGCCGATGGCCGCGAGCTCGCGATCATCGACCTGGCGCTCCCGCACGACGTCGACCCGACGGTCGCCGAGCTGCCCGGCGTCACGCTGATCAACCTGGCCGAGCTCGCGGAGGAGCTGCGCGACTCCGACGCCGGCCGCGAGGTCCTCGAGGTGCGCCGGATCGTCGCCCAGGAGGTCTCCGCGTTCCTCGGCGCCCGCCGCCAGGCGAGCGTCACGCCGACCGTCGTCGCGCTCCGCTCGATGGCGACCTCGGTCGTCGACGCCGAGATGGAGCGGCTCGCCGGCCGGCTCCCCGACCTCGACGACGCCACCCGCGCGGAGGTGCTGCACACCGTGCGCCGGGTCGCCGACAAGCTGCTCCACCAGCCGACGGTCCGGGTCAAGGAGCTCGCGAACGAGACCGGCGCCGTGTCGTACGCCGCCGCCCTGGCCGAGCTGTTCGCGCTCGACCCCGAGGCCGTGGACGCCGTGACCCGGGCGGAGGGTCTCTCATGACCCGGACGATCCGGATCGGCACCCGGGCCTCGGCCCTCGCGACGACCCAGTCCCGGCTGGTCGCCGACCAGCTGTCGCAGCGTCTCGGCCGCGAGGTCGAGCTCGTCGACATCAGCACCGAGGGCGACCGGACCCAGGCCGCCGGCACCCCGCTCGCGGGCACGGCGTCGACGGGCGTGTTCGTCTCCGCGCTGCGCGACGCCCTCCTGGACGGCCGCGTGGATGTCGCCGTGCACTCGCTCAAGGACCTGCCGACCTATGCCGCCGAGGGGATCGCCCTGGTCGCCGTACCCGCCCGTGAGGACCCGCGCGACGTCGTCGCGGCCCGCGACGGGCTGACGCTCGGCGAGCTGCCGGTCGGCAGCAGGGTCGGCACCGGCTCCCCGCGCCGGGTCGCGCAGCTGCACGCCCTCGGCCTCGGTTTGGACGTGGTCGGCGTTCGTGGGAACGTCGACACCCGGATCGGCAAGGTCCGCTCCGGTGAGTACGACGCCGTCGTGCTCGCGCGAGCGGGTCTGGCCCGGCTCGGCCGCCTCGACGAGGCGACCGAGGTGCTCGACCCGTTGCAGATGCTGCCCGCTCCCGGGCAGGGGGCGCTGGCGGTCGAGTGCCGGGCGGACGACGAGCTGGGTGACCAGATCGCCGCCGTCCTCGACGATCCGCACGCCCGGGCGGCGGTCACGGCCGAGCGCGCGGTCCTCGCCACCCTCGAGGGCGGGTGCTCCGCGCCGATCGGGGCCCTGGCGGAGGTCGTCGAGGGCGACGACGGCGAAGAGCTCTGGGTGCGGGCGGTTGCGCTCTCACCCGACGGGGCGCTCTCGGTGCGGATGTCCGCGACGGGGAAGCCCAACGACGCACACGGCGTCGGAACCCGGTTGGCGGACGAGATGCTCGCCGACGGGGCAGCAGGACTGACATCACCCGCAGCAGACAAGAGGCAGGACGCATGACGCGAGGCAAGACCACCACCACCGGCACGGGGTCCACCCGCGGCTGGGTGTCGTTCGTCGGCAGCGGTCCGGGCGACCCGGGCCTGCTGACGGTGCGCGCCGTGGACCTGTTGCAGCAGGCCGACGTCGTGATCACCGAGGTGCCCGAGCACACCGAGCTGGTCCGGGTCCTGCGGGGCGCGACCGAGGACGGGCCGGAGCTCGTCGACGGCGGCTTCGGGGAGGACGGGCAGCCGCTCACCCACGCCGCTCGGGCGAAGGTCGTCGTGCGGCAGGCGAAGCGCGGGCTGCGCGTCGTCCGCCTGATGTCCGGCGACCCGTTCCTGTACGCGTCCGGCCCCGAGGAGGCGCAGGCCTGCGTGAAGGCGGGCATCGCGTTCGAGGTCGTCCCCGGCGTCTCGTCGGTCACCGCGGTCCCGGCGTACGCCGGCGTCCCGCTGACCACGAAGGACCACCGCGAGGTCGCCGTCGTGACGTGCGGTGACAAGGTCGACTGGGCGCAGTACGCCGACAAGCGCACGCTCGTGCTGCTCTCGGCGGTCGGCCAGATCGGCGACATCGCCAGGGCGCTGGTCGCCGCGGGCCGCTCACCGCAGACGCCCGTGGCCATGACCCGCGTCGGCACCACCACCGAGCAGTCGACGGTCACCTCCACCCTGGAGCGGATCGCCGCGGACGCCCGGAACGCCCGGATGTCCCCGCCGGCGGTCACCGTCGTCGGTGACGTGGTCGACCTGCGCGAGTCCCTGTCCTGGTTCGAGACCAAGCCGCTGTTCGGCTGGCGTGTCCTGGTGCCCCGCACCAAGGAGCAGGCCGGTTCGGTCTCGCAGCGGCTCCGCGGCTACGGCGCCGTGCCCGACGAGGTGCCGACCATCTCGGTCGAGCCGCCGCGCAACCCGCAGCAGATGGACAAGGCCGTGCGCGGCCTGGTCGAGGGCCGCTACGAGTGGATCGCGTTCACCTCGGTCAACGCGGTCCGCGCGGTCCGCGAGAAGTTCGAGGAGTACGGCCTCGACGCGCGCGCCTTCTCGGGCCTGAAGATCGCCGCGGTCGGCGACAAGACCGCGCAGGCGATCGCCGCATGGGGCCTGCGCGCCGACCTGGTGCCGTCCGGTGAGCAGTCCGCGGCCGGCCTCCTCGAGGACTGGCCCGAGTACGACGAGCTGCTCGACCCGATCAACCGGGTCTTCCTGCCGCGCGCCGACATCGCCACCGAGAACCTCGTCGCCGGCCTCATCGACCTCGGCTGGGAGTGCGACGACGTGACGGCGTACCGGACGGTCCGGGCCGCACCGCCGCCGGCGCCGACCCGCGACGCGATCAAGACCGGGAAGTTCGACGCGGTCGTGTTCACCTCGTCCTCCACGGTGCGCAACCTGGTCGGCATCGCCGGCAAGCCGCACCCGTCGACGGTGATCGCCGTGATCGGGCCCGCGACCGCGAAGACCGCCGAGGAGCACGGCCTGCGGGTCGACGTGCTGGCCGCCAGGCCGGACGTCGACGAGCTGGTCGACGCGCTCGCCGACTTCGGTGCCGCCCGCCGGATCGCGATGGTCGAGGCCGGCCAGCCGGTCACCCGCCCGTCCGACCGCAAGCCGTCGGCGCGCCGGAAGGCCAGCACCTCCCGATGAGCCACCTCGGTCCCGTCGTCCGGCCGCGGCGCCTGCGGACCACCGCGGCGCTGCGCCGGATGGTGGCCGAGACCTCCCTCGAGGCGCGGCAGCTGATCCTGCCCGTCTTCGTGCGCGAGGACATCTCCGAGCCGCAGCCGATCTCGTCGATGCCGGGCGTCGTGCAGCACACCCGCTCGTCCCTGCTCGCAGCGGTGTCGGAGGCGGCGTCGCTGGGGCTCGGCGGTGTGATGCTGTTCGGCATCCCGGCCTCGAAGGACGCGACCGGGTCGGGTGCGCTCGACCCGGCCGGGATCCTCAACGTCGCGATCGCCGACGTCGTCGCCGAGGTCGGCGACGCGATCACGGTGATGAGCGACCTGTGTCTCGACGAGTTCACCGACCACGGCCACTGCGGCGTCCTCACCCCCGACGGCCGGGTCGACAACGACCGCACCCTGGAGCTGTACGCCGAGATGGCGCTCGCCCATGCAGCCGCCGGCGTCGACATGGTCGGGCCGAGCGGGATGATGGACGGCCAGGTCGGCGCGATCCGCGAGGCCCTCGACGGTGCCGGGCACACGGACATCTCGATCCTGGCGTACTCCGCGAAGTACGCCTCCGCCTTCTTCGGCCCGTTCCGCGAGGCGGTCGGGTCCTCGCTCGAGGGCGACCGGCGGACCTACCAGCAGGACTCCGCGAACGCCGTGGAAGGCGTCCGGGAGGCGCTCCTCGACGTCGACGAGGGTGCGGACATCGTCATGGTGAAGCCCGCCCTCGCCTACCTCGACGTGATCCGCCGGGTGCGCGACGCGGTCGACGTCCCGGTCGCGGCGTACAACGTCTCCGGCGAGTACGCCATGCTCGAGGCGGCCGCGGCGAACGGGTGGATCGACCGCGAGCCGGCCATCCTCGAGACGCTGCTCTCGATCCGGCGGGCCGGCGCGGACGTCGTGCTCACCTACTGGGCCGCCGAGGCCGCCCGGTTGCTCGCGCGCTGACGCTCGTTGGTTCGTCGCGGCGGAGTGGGTTAGGCCGCGCTGCGGGCTTGTTTCGTTGGTCGAGTAGCCGTCGCGGGGAACGAGCGGCGGCGTATCGAGACCTCTCTTGCGGCATCAGCGGGTCTCGATACGCTCGCTGGCGCTCGCTACTCGACCACCGAGGGGTTGGCAGGGCCTCGTTGGCGCTCGCTACTCGACCACCGAGCGGTTGGCCGGGCCTCGTTGGCGCTCGCTACTCGACCACCGAGCGGTTGGCCGGGCCTCGTTGGCGCTCGCTACTCGACCACCGAGCGGTTGGCCGGGCCTCGTTGGCGCTCGCTACTCGACCACCGAGCGGTTGGCAGGGCCTCGTTGGCGCTCGCTACTCGACCACCGGTTTCGCCGGGGCGGTCAGTTGTGCGTGTAGTCGTACACGCACTGGTCGAACGGGTCGTCGTCGCGCAGGATGTTGTCGACGAACCCGTCGAGCGTGCACTGGACGACGGCCTGGGCGTGGGTGAGCAGGTCGTCCACCGGCGGGATCGAGGTCGAGGGCAGCGGCGGGACGCTCGGGGTGGGCACCTGGACGCCACCGCCACCGGTGCCGCCCGTGCCGCCGCCGGTGCCCGGTGCGGCGGGCGTGGTCGGCTGCTCGCTCGGCTGCTCGGCCGGGGTGCTGCTCGGGCCGGACCCGCCGTTCTGCTGGCCGTGCGCGTGGCTGGTGTGGTGGTGCTTCTTCGGGCCGTGCGCGGCCGGCTGGTGCTCGGCCGGGACCAGGTAGCCCGCGGAGGTGGTGCCGTTGGGGACCGACGTGAACTCGCCCTGCAGGTAGGCGTTAGTGATCGAGAGGACCAGGTCGACGTACGACGTCGAGTGGTTGTAGCGGTAGACCGCGGAGTGCTGCCCGGCCGCGCTCGACAGGTCGTCGTCGCCGGAGCACAGGTAGACCGCCGTGGCGAGCGCCGCGTCGTCGATGTCCTGCGGGTTGCGCTGGCCGTCGCCGTCGGCGTCCACGCCGACCACGGACCAGGTCGAGGGGATGAACTGCATCGGTCCGATCGCGCGGTCGAACTTCGCGTCGTCGTCGTACTGCCCGGCGTCGGTGTCGGCGATCCGGGTGGTGCCGTCGGTGCCGTCGAGCGCGGGGCCGTAGATGCCCGGCTGGGCGACGCCGTCCGCGTCGAGGCTGTTGCCGTTGGTCCGGCCGTGGTCGGACTCGACCCGGCCGATCGCCGCGATCAGCTGCCAGGAGAGGTGGCAGCTCTTGTCCGCGGAGTTGATGACGGTCTCGGCGCGCTGGTACGCCGCCAGCGCTGCGGCCGGGATGCCCGAGGTCGATGCCGTCGCGACGACGGTGCCGGGGTCGCCGTGCACGCCGGGTGCCACGCCGCCGGAGGTGGAGACGCTCGCGGGTGCCTTGATCGCCTGGGTCGGGACGGTCGAGCCGTCCGGCAGGCGGAGCTCGGGCTGGGTGTCGGCGCTCGCGGTGCTCGCACCCACACCGGCGATGCTCGCCGTCCAGGCGGCTGACAGCACGGCCAGCGGCACCAGGGCCATGGCCTTCTGGCCGCGACCGAATCGCGCATTCGACATCGTTGCTCTCCCTGTTCCCACGACGAACGCATGTCCCTCGGCACGCGCTGCCCGATCCAACGAACGTGTTACCCACCGGTTACGGTTCGGTGCGCGTCGATGTCTCGGGCCCTCGTTCACGGGACGACCATTCCCGCAGGTCATGACGGTGAAACTCGTTCTCCTCCGGTCTGGACGTGGTCCCGGCCACGTTCGACGAGCGCGGGCGGCACCCTCGGGTCGGGCCGGTTGGGCCGCTCGGGGACAATGACCCGGTGACCGCTCCGTCGTCCGCAGGGCCCGCCCGCTCCGCCGCGCTGTTCGAGCGCGCCCGCGCGGTCACGCCCGGAGGGGTGAACTCACCGGTCCGCGCCTTCAACGCGGTCGGCGGCACACCCCGGTTCATCCGCTCCGCTCAGGGCGCCTGGCTGACCGACGTGGACGGCAACGAGTACGTCGACCTGATCTGCTCGTGGGGTCCGATGCTGCTGGGCCACGCGCACCCGGAGGTGCAGTCCGCGGTGCTGGAGGCGGTCCGGCGCGGGACGTCGTACGGCACGCCCACGGAGCCCGAGGTCGAGCTCGCCGAGGAGATCGTGTCCCGAGCGCCCGTCGAGCGGGTCCGGTTCGTGTCCAGCGGCACCGAGGCGACCATGTCGGCGATCCGTCTCGCGCGCGGCTTCACCGGCCGCGACGTGGTCGTGAAGTTCGCCGGCTGCTACCACGGGCACGTGGACTCGCTGCTCGCCGCCGCCGGCTCCGGGGTCGCCACCTTCGCGCTCCCCGGGACGCCCGGTGTCCCGGAGTCCTCCACCGCGCTGACGCTGGTGCTGCCCTACAACGACCGGTCGGCGGTCGAGAAGGCCTTCGCCGAGCACGGCGACCGGATCGCGTGCCTGATCACCGAGGCCGCGCCCGGCAACATGGGCGTGGTCCCTCCCGAGCCCGGCTTCAATCAGTTCCTGGCGGAGACCTGCCGCGCGCACGGCGCGCTGTTCGTCAGTGACGAGGTGATGACCGGGTTCCGCGCCTCGCGCCTGGGCCAGTGGGGTCTGGACGGCGCCGTCGAGGGCTGGCGGCCCGACCTGGTGACCTTCGGCAAGGTGATGGGCGGCGGCTTCCCGGCCGCGGCGTTCGGCGGCCGCGCCGACGTGATGTCGCGGCTGGCGCCTGACGGCCCCGTCTACCAGGCCGGCACCCTGTCCGGGAACCCGATCGCCACCACCGCCGGCCTCGCCACGCTGCGCCTCGCGACCGACGAGGTGTACGCCCACATCGGCTCCGTCGCCGACACCGTGAAGACGGCGGCGTCGGACGAGCTGACCAGGGCCGGGGTCCCGCACGTCGTCCAGGCCACCGGCACCATGTTCTCGGTGTTCCTGGCCGACGGCGCCGTCCGCGACTTCGACGACGCGTCGCGGACCGACCAGGCGGCGTACGCCGCGTTCTTCCACGCGATGCTCGACCGCGGTGTCTACCTGCCGCCGTCGGCGTACGAGGCGTGGTTCCTGTCCTCCGCGCACGACGACCGCGCCGTGCAGACCGTCCTCGATGCCCTGCCCCACGCCGCGCGCGCCGCGGCCGAAGCCCAGGAGACCCCGGGAGCCCAGCAGTGAGCCAGACGCCCGACACCATCGTCCACCTGCTGCGCCACGGCGAGGTGCACAACCCCGACGGCGTCCTCTACGGCCGTCGCGACGGCTTCCACCTCTCCGACCTCGGCCGCCAGATGGCTGAGAAGGTCGCGGACTCGATCAAGGACCGGGACATCACCCACCTGCGGGTCTCGCCGCTCGAGCGGGCCCAGGAGACCGCACAGCCGTTGGCGACCGCCCGCGGGCTGGACATGGTCACCGACGACCGGGTCATCGAGTCGACCAACATCTTCGAGGGCAAGCGGTTCGCCGGTGGCGAGAACGCGCTGCGCGACCCGCGCACCTGGCGACACCTCTGGAACCCGGTCAAGCCGTCCTGGGGTGAGCCGTACAAGCAGGTGGTGAAGCGGATGATGGCCGCGGTGCACGACGCCCGCGAGGCCGCCGCCGGTCACGAGGCCGTGATCGTGTCGCACCAGCTGCCGATCTGGATCACGCGGTTGCACGTGGAGCACCGGTCGTTCCTCCACGACCCGCGCAAGCGCCAGTGCACCCTCTGCTCGCTGACCTCGTTCCACTTCGTCGGGGACCGGCTGACCCAGGTCAGCTACTCCGAGCCCGCCGGCGACCTGATCCCGGTGAAGGATAAGAAGGCGCCGTTCTCGGCCGGCAACGCGCCCGAGGAGAAGAGGCCCTGATCTTGCGCTCCCTCCCGGCAGCCGTCCTCGGCTGCCTGCTCCTCGCCGTCGGGGCCACCGGGTGCTCGTCGCTCTCCGGCTCCGGGGACAAGGGCTTCTACACCGGGCCCGGCGACGTGAACGTCGTCGAGGCCGGGAGCCGTGGCGACCCCGTCGACCTCCAGGGCGAGGATCTCGACGGCAAGCCGATCGACCTCGCCGACTACCGCGGTGAGCCCGTCGTCGTCGTGGTGTGGGGCTCGTGGTGCGGGCCGTGCCGCGGTGAGGCGCCGGACGTGGTGGCCGCCGCGAACCAGGTGGGCGACCGGGCGCAGTTCGTCGGCATCAACCTGCGCGACGCCTCCACCTCCACCGGTCAGGCGTTCGTGCGGCGCTTCGACGTGCCGTACCCGTCGGTGTTCTCGCCCGACGGCAAGGCGATGCTGCAGTTCCGCGGCACGCTGAGCCCGAACTCCATCCCGTCGTTCGTCGTCCTCGACGACGAGGGCCGGGTCGCCGCCAGCATCCTCGGGGCGCTGCCGTCGACGCGGACCCTGGTCGACCTCGTGGACGACACCGCGAGCGAGTCCACGGACGCCGTCGATGGGTGAGTGGTTCCACGACCAGGCCGCCTCCGGGTCGCTCGTCCTCGCCGTCCCGGTCGCGCTGGTCGCCGGCCTGGTCTCGTTCTTCTCCCCGTGCGTGATCCCGCTGCTGCCCGGCTACCTCTCGTACGCCACCGGGCTGTCCGGCGCCGACCTGGCGAACGGCGTGGCCGGCTCGCGGCGTGGCCGGATGTTCCTGGGGTCCCTGCTGTTCGTGCTCGGCTTCACGGTCGTCTTCGTGATCCTCGGTACGGCGTCCGGCGCGCTCGGCGCCTGGCTGGTGACCTGGAGCCGCCAGCTCGCCGTCACCCTGGGCATCCTGATGATCGTGCTCGGCCTGGCCTTCGGCGGCTGGCTGCCGTTCCTGAACCGCGAGTGGCGCGTGCACACCGTCCCGGCGGTCGGGCTCGCGGCCGCGCCCGTCCTGGGCTTCCTGTTCGGGCTCGGCTGGACGCCGTGCATCGGACCGACCCTGGCCGCGATCAGCACCCTCGCGATCAGCGAGGGCACCGCCGCGCGCGGCGCGTTCCTCTCGGCGGTCTATGCGCTCGGGCTCGGCCTGCCGTTCATCGCTGCCGGCCTGGCCTACGAGAAGGCGCTCTCCGCGATCGGCTGGGTCCGCCGGCACCAGGTGTGGGTGATGCGGGCCGGCGGGCTGATGCTGGTCGCGGTCGGCATCCTGCTGATCACGGGCTGGTGGGCCGAGGCGGTGAGCTGGGTGCAGGTCAGGCTCGTGCAGGACTCGGGGACGGTCGTATGAGCGCCCCGCCGCAGACGTCGCTGAGCACCCGTCCGCCGGAGGACGACCGCCGCCCCGGCGAGCTGGGCGTGCGCGAGCTGCTGCGTTGGACCTGGCGACAGGTCACGTCGATGCGGACGGCGCTGATCCTGCTGCTGCTGCTGGCGCTCGCCGCGATCCCGGGCTCGATCATCCCGCAGGAGGGCGTCGACTCCCTCAAGACCTCGAACTGGCAGTCGGCCCACCCGCAGCTGACGCCGGTCTACGAGCGGCTCGGGCTGTTCTCCGTCTACGACTCGCCCTGGTTCTCGGCGATCTACATCCTGCTGATGCTCTCGCTGGTCGGCTGCATCGTGCCGCGCACGTTCCACTACTGGCGCGGGCTGCGGGCGAAGCCGCCGGCGGCACCGCGCAACCTGACGCGGCTGCCGGAGCACGCGACGTACGTGACCTCCGAGCCGCCGGACGAGCTCCTCGAGCGGGCCCGGCGCGCGCTGAGGAAGCGCCGGTACCGCCTGACCCTCGACGGCGACGCGGTCTCCGCCGAGCGTGGCTACCTCCGGGAGGCCGGGAACCTGGTCTTCCACCTGTCCGTGCTGGTGGTGCTGGTCGGCTTCGCGCTCGGCAGCCTGTTCGGCTACAAGGGTGGCGTGATCCTGCTGGTCGGAGACCAGTACGGCTTCTCCAACAACCTCACCCAGTACGACGACTTCGACCCCGGCAGCCTCTTCCGCGCCGAGGACATGGAGCCGTTCTCGTTCAAGATCGACGACTTCGACGTCGACTGGCTGACGACCGGCCCGCGGGCGGGCATGGCCCGCGGCTTCAAGTCGCACCTGACCTACCAGGAGTCACCCGACGCGCCGGAGAAGACCTACGACCTCCAGGTGAACCACCCGCTGAGCATCGGGAACACCGAGGTGTTCCTCATCGGGCACGGGTACGCGCCGGTCATCACCATCACCGACGCCGACGGTCACCGCTCCGGGGGCCCCGCGGTCTTCCTGCCCGTGAACGAGAGCTTCCAGTCGATCGGCGTGGTGAAGGCTCCGGACGCCGAGCCCACCCAGATCGGGCTGGAGGGCGAGTTCTACCCGACCGTGGCGTTCTCCAAGCAGACCGGCAGCTACTTCTCGCTGCTCGGCAAGCCGCTGGACCCGATGATCTCGATGCTCGTCTACACCGGCGACCTGGGCATGGACACGGGGCAGCCGCAGTCGGTGTACGCGCTCGACAAGTCGCACACCACGATGCTGACCAAGAAGAACGGCGCGCCGTACCGCGTCGACCTGCGGCCGGGCCAGTCCGTCAAGCTGCCGAACGGCCTCGGCACCGTCTCCTTCCAGGGGCTGAAGGAGTGGAACAAGATCCAGATCAGCCAGACGCCCGGCAAGTGGATCGCCCTGAGCGGCGTCGTGCTGGCCCTGCTCGGGCTGCTCGGCTCGCTGTTCATCCGGCCGCGAAGGGTCTGGGTTCGCGCCCGGCGCGAGGGTGACGGCACACTGGTCGAGGTGGCCGCGCTCGACCGGTCCGGCGGCGGCGACATGGCCGCGGTCGTGGACGAGGTCGTGGCTGTGCTCCAGGACCATCGAGAGGGCAACCGAGAGGACGAGTCGTGACCGACGCCGCATGGGAGAGTCTCAGCAACCAGGCCGTGGCGGCCTGCGGGCTGGTGTACTTCCTGGCCCTGCTCGCGCACCTCGTGGAGTGGGCCTCGTTGCGCAACGTGCCGGTGACCGCGGCCGCGGCGAACGCCTCGTCCGGCGGGGTCGCCGTGGCGACCGGCCCCGGTGAGTCGGTCGCGGACGAGTCGGCCGCCCGGCGTACCGCACTCTTCGGGCGGCTCGGATTCCTGCTCACCTGCCTCGCGGTCGCGATCCACTTCGTCGGCCTGGTGGCGCGCGGCATGGCCGCGGACCCGAACCGGGTGCCCTGGGGCAACATGTACGAGTTCACGCTGACCGGCACCTTCGTGGTCGCGTTCCTGTACGTCGCGCTCCGCGGCCGCCTCAAGCTCGCCTGGATGGCGCCGATCGTGCTGGCGTTCGTGCTGACCGTGCTGATGGTGGCGGTGACCTGGCTCTACGCGCCGGTCGCGCCGCTGACCGAGGCGCTGTCGTCGTACTGGCTGGTCATCCACGTCGTGTCGGCGATCATCGCCACCGGTGCGTTCACCCTCGGCGGCATCACCTCGGCGCTGTACCTGGTGAAGGCGCGCGGGCTCAGCAGACAGGGGCAGCGGACGACCGGCTACGTCGCCCGGCTCCCGAAGCCCGAGGTCCTCGACCGGGTGTCCTACCGGCTGCACGCCTTCGGGTTCCCGGTGTGGACGTTCGCCGTGCTGATCACCGGCCCGATCTGGGCGCACCAGGCCTGGTCGTCGTACTGGAACTGGGACCCGAAGGAGGTGTGGGCCTTCATCACCTGGGTCGTCTACGCGGCGTACCTGCACGCCCGCACCACTGCGGGCTGGAAGGGCCGCAACGCCGCGATCCTGGCGCTCGTGGGCGTGGCCACGCTGTGGTTCAACTTCATCGGGATCAACTACTTCTCGACCACGTCGCAGCACTCGTACGCCGGCGGCGCGCCTGCGCTGGTGACGGCTGAGCGTCCGACGGTGCCGTCCGGCGGGAACGGCGGCTAGGCCTCGGGATCCTCGGGGTGCCGGCGCTTCCGGTCCAGGTCGCGCAGGAAGTCCGGGTCGTCGTCCGGACCGACCACGCGGGGCGGCCGCTGCGTCGGTCGCGGGCGGCGCGGGGTCGGCAGGTCGCCGCGGCGCTGGATCGCCCGCGTCGCCAGGTAGACGGCGACCGCGATCAGGATCACGACCAGCAGGAACTTCAGCACACCCCCAGAGTAGGCACCCCGTGGTCACGCCTACCCTGAATCCGTGAAGGAGTTCTGGATCTACACCGCCCTGCGCCTGGTGCTGTTCGCCGCGTCCTTCGGGATCGTCGTCGGACTGTGGTTCGTGTTCACCGACTCGGTGCCGATCCTGTGGGCCCTCGTGATCGCGCTCGTCGTCAGCGGCGTGGGCTCCTACGTCGTGCTCAACCGGCAGCGCGAGGCGCTGGCGCGGCGGGTGCAGGTCCGCGCGGAGGCGATGACCGCGAAGATCGAGGAGATGAAGGCCAAGGAGGACGCCGAGGACGACACCTCGGCCCCGCCCTCGGCCTCGTCCTAGTCCTTGCGCCGGTCGAGCTGGCGGCGTACCCGCGCCTGGTCCTGCCCGAGCACCTTCGCGAGCAGCGGGACGCGGAACCGGTAGGCGAGCACGCCCACCACCACGACCAGCAGGATGATCCACAGCATGCGGTGAGCCTACGTCGCCGCTGGCTGGTGGCCGGTCGGGCGCCGCCTCCGCTTTACATGGGGTCAGCGGCCGACGACCAGGCCGACGGCGACGAGGACCGCCCAGACGAGCTCGGCGAGGCCGGTGGACTGGAGGACGGGGATCAGGCCGGGCCCGACGGCTCCGGAGACGACGGTGCGGGCGGCGGGCGCGGCCAGCACCAGGAAGCCGATGCCGATCAGCACCCACCACGACGTGGCCAGGGCGACCAGCAGGACCGCGAGCGCGGCGACCGCGACCAGCGCGACGTACAGCAGCCGGGTCCGCCGGTCCCCCAGCAGTACGGCGAGGGTGCGCTTGCCGGCGAGCGTGTCGGTGGGGATGTCGCGCAGGTTGTTCGCGACCAGGATCGCGCAGGCGAGCGACCCGACGCCGATCGCGGCCCCCAGCGCCGCCCACTCCCACGTCTCGGTCTGGACGTACGTCGTGCCGATCACGGCGACCAGCCCGAAGAAGACGAACACCATCACCTCGCCCAGCCCGAGGTAGCCGTACGGGCGCGAGCCGCCGGTGTAGAACCAGGCGGCGAGCGCCGAGACCAGGCCGACGAGCACCAGCCACCAGGCCGTCGTCGCGGCCAGCGCGAGCCCGGCCACGCCGGCGACGCCGAACGCCAGGAAGGCCGCGCGCTTCACCGCGCCCGCGGACGCCGCACCGGACCCGACCAGCCGCATCGGGCCGACCCGGTCGGCGTCGGTGCCGCGGATGCCGTCGGAGTAGTCGTTCGCGTAGTTGACCGCGACCTGGAGCGCCAGCGCGACCACGAGCGCGAGCAGCGCCTTCCACCAGATGAAGGAGTCCTCGTACGCCGCGACGCCGGTGCCGGCGACCACGGGCGAGACGGCGGCCGGGAGGGTGCGCGGCCGGGCGCCGGCCAGCCACTGTGCGGGAGTTGCCACGAGGGGAGATTCAAGCAGTCACGGGTCGTCGGGCGCGCGCCAGGTACCGCTCGGCCGCCCGCGAGGTGGGTCCCATGGCGATGACGGCGAGCACGACGATCCCGGCGATGGTCACCCAGCCGGCCGCGCCCCAGGACAGCGCGAGGAAGGTGTACGCCGCGGGTGCCCAGACGTTGCCGAGCGTGTCGCCGAGCTGGGCGACGCCCTGGTACTCCCCGCGCCGGTCCGGGTCGGACAGCTCGGCGAGGAAGCCCCACCGGCCTGCGGACTGGAACAGCTCCGCGCCGGTGACGGTGACGTGGCCGAGCCAGACCAGCAGGATCGTGGTCCACCCGAGGGTGTCGTGGGTGACCAGGACGATGCAGCACGACAGCACGAAGAACGCCGCGCTGATCCGGGCCGCGCGCAGCGACGTGCGCACCGAGTTCACGCCGCGGGCGGCCGGGACCTGGAGCAGCACCGCCATCACCGTGTTGGTGCCGAAGAGCCATGCCAGCAGCACCCGCGGGGCGTCGGTCTCCTGCACGAGCCACAGCGGGATCACGATGTTGAGGAGCACCTGGTTGGTGCTCAGCACCCCGTCGAAGACGTTCAGCAGCAGGAAGCCGCGGTTCCGCAGGGCGCTCCCGCCGAGCGCCTTCTCGGCCGGCAGCTCGTCGACCTTGTCGTGGGTCGCGTCCGGGAGCCGGGTGATGAAGAGCGCGTTCACGAACAGGATCGCCGACGTCAGCCACGGCACGACGCGGACGACGTCGTTGTTGTCGAACGCCAGCGCGATGCCGCCGATCGCCGCCCCGACGGTGAACCCGATGTTGAGCGCCGCCCGCATGAACGCCATCGACCGGACCCGCTCCTCGCGGGGGAACACGTCGATCGTGTACGCGCCCCGGCCGGACCAGCCGGCGTTCGCCACGAGCTGGAGCACCACCACCATCGCGACGTACGCCGGGAAGCTTTCGATGAACGGCCACACCAGGTAGAGCGCGGCGCTCAGGAACGCGCCCGCCGCCCACTGCCGCTTGGGGCCGACCCGGTCCGCGAGCCTGCCGAGGGGGACGGCGAACGAGAACGCGAACACGCCCGCGACCGTCAGGCCGACACCGACCTGGGCGGCGGTCAGGCCGACCACCTGGGTGAAGAACACCGCCGAGCCGGTCATGAACGCGCCCTCGCCGGTCGCGAACATCACCGACTGCAGCGACAACCGTCGCGCCAGCGGGGTCGGCGGCAGGAACCGGTCGAGGCGGGAGGGCACGGAGGGATCCCATCACGCGCCACTAGGGTCGGTCGCGTGAATTCCGTGGTCCGCGAGCTCGACGCCTGGCTGGCCGCCGACGACCCCGACCCGTGGGTCGTCGAGACCTCGGGCTCGACCGGGACGCCGAAGCGGGTCCTGCTGTCCAGGCCCGCGGTCCTCGCGTCCGTGCGCGCCTCGGCGCGCCGGGTCGGCGGCTCGGGCCGCTGGCTGCTCGCGCTGCCGCCGACGTACGTCGCCGGGCTCCAGGTCGTGTGCCGCTCCCTGGTCGCCGGTCACGAGCCGGTGGTGCTCGAGGACGACTTCGGGGCCGCGACCGAGGCCCTCGGCGAGGTGGACCGCTTCGTCTCGCTGGTGCCGACGCAGCTGCACCGGCTGCTCGACACCGACGCGGACGCGCTGCGGACGTTCCACACCGTGCTGCTCGGCGGCGGCCCGATCGACGCCGCGCTTCGGCGCCGCGCGGCCGACGCCGGCGTGCGGATCGTCGGGACCTACGGCTCGGCGGAGACCGCCGGCGGCTGCGTCTACGACGGGCTGCCCCTCGACGGCGTCGGCGTCGCGATCGGGGACGACGGCCGGGTGCGGATCGGGGGGCCGGTGCTCTTCGACGGGTACGACGCCGACCCGGCGCGCACCGCCGAGGTACTCGTGGACGGCTGGTTCCTCACGTCCGACGCCGGTCGGCTCGACGAGGACGGCCGGCTCCAGGTGCTCGGGCGCCTCGACGACATGGTCGTGAGCGGCGGGGTGAACGTGCCCGCGGCCGCGGTCGCGGCCCGGCTGCGCGAGCACCCGGACGTCCGGGCGGCCGAGGTGCTCGGCGTACCCGACGAGGAGTGGGGCAACCGGGTCGTCGCGTTCGTCGTCGGCGAGCTGAGCGCAGCGGCGGCGCGCGCCTGGGTGGCGGAGACGCACCCGCGCTCCTGGGCGCCGCGGCAGCTGGTCCGGCTCGACGCGATCCCGCTGCTCGACAACGGCAAGTCCGACCGGCTACGGCTCCGGGGCCTCGCGTGAACGTCTTCAGCCTTCCGATGCGGACCCGCTTCCGCGGCATCACCGTGCGTGAGGGCGTGCTGCTCCGGGGCGCCGCCGGCTGGGGCGAGTGGAGCCCGTTCCTGGAGTACGACGCGGTCGTCGCCGAGCCGTGGCTGCGCTGCGCCGAGGAGGCGGCCGCGGGCGACTGGCCGGCGCCCGTGCGGTCCCGCGTGCCCGTCAACGTCACCGTGCCCGCGGTCGGGGCCGAGCACGCGCGCCGGATCGTCGCCGACGGGGGCTGCCGCACCGCCAAGGTCAAAGTCGCCGAGCCGGGCCAGTCGCTGGCCGACGACCAGGCGCGGCTGGAGGCGGTGCGTGACGCCCTCGGCCCCGACGGGCGGGTGCGGATCGACGCCAACGGCGGCTGGGACGTGGACACCGCGGTCGCGGCGATCCGGCTACTGGACCGCGCGGCCGGTGGTCTGGAGTACGTCGAGCAGCCCTGCGCGAGCGTCGAGGAGCTCGCCGCCGTACGACGCGCGGTCGACGTGCCGGTCGCGGCCGACGAGTCGATCCGCCGGGCCGCCGATCCCTACCGCGTCCGCGAGCTCGACGCGGCGGACGTCGCCGTGCTCAAGGTGCAGCCGCTGGGCGGCGTGCGCGCGTGCCTGCGGATCGCCGAGGACATCGGGCTGCCGGTCGTCGTGTCGTCGGCACTGGAGACCAGCGTCGGGATCGCCGCCGGCGTGGCGCTGGCGGCGGCCCTGCCCGAGCTGCCCTACGCGTGCGGGCTCGCGACCGTGCAGCTGCTCGAGCGCGACGTCGTCACGGACCCGCTGCTGCCGGTCGACGGTGAGCTGCCCGTGCGGGTGCCGATCGTCGACGAGGCGCGGCCGGCGGCGGCGCCCGACCGGGTCGCGCACTGGGAGGCCCGGCTCGCCGAGGTCCGCGCGGTGCGGCAGGATCGACGCCCGTGACCTCCACCGAGCTCGCACGGTCCGTGATCGCCCGTCTCGTCGAGGCGGGCGTGACCGAGATCGTGGTCGCGCCCGGGTCGCGGAACGCGCCGCTCTCGTTCGCGGCCTACGACGCTGCCGCCGCCGGGCTGGTGCGGCTGCACACCCGGATCGACGAGCGCACGGCGGGGTTCCTCGGCCTCGGGCTGTCTCGCAACCACCGTCGCGCGGCGGTGGTCTGCACCTCCGGCACCGGTGTCGCGAACCTGCACCCCGCCGTCCTCGAGGCCGCCCATTCGGGCGTGGACGTGGTCGTCGTGACGGCGGACCGGCCGGCCCGGCTTCGCGGCACCAGCGCCAACCAGACGACCGACCAGGTCGGCATCTTCGGCCCGCTCGTGGCGACCCAGGACGCGACCGGCGACTACGACCTGCTCGTCGCGGGCCCCGTGCACCTGAACGTGCCGCTCGAGGAGCCGCTGGTGCCGGCGGACCGGTGGGTGCCCGAGGTGACGCCGGGCCCGCCCGTGCAGCGCGCCCGTCCGATGATCCACCTGACGATCCCGACCGGCCCGCGCACGGTGGTCGTGGCCGGCGACGACGCCGGCCCGCCCGCGCGGGGCCTCGCCGAGAGCGCCGGCTGGCCGCTGCTCGCCGAGCCCTCGAGCGGATCACGCACCGGCGACAACGCGATCCGCACCTACCGGCTGCTGCTCGGCTCGGACCTCGGCGACCGGATCGAGCGGGTGGTGGTCTGCGGCCACCCGACGCTGTCTCGCCCGGTCAGCCGGCTGCTCGCGCGCCCGGAGGTCCGGGTGGTCGACACCCCGGCGTACGGCGTATGGACCGATCGACCGTTCCCGGTCGACGAGCGACTGGTCGTGGTGCCAGCGGTCGCCGAGCCGGACGACCCCTCCTGGCTCGCGGAGTGGCGCGCGGCGGACCGCGACGTGGCCCGGCAGCTCGACGCGTTGCTCGCCGCCGAGCCCGAGCTGATGCCGCACGAGGTCGCCGGCGCGGTCGCCCGGCACCTGCCCGAGGGCGGCCTGCTCGTCGTCGGGGCGTCGAGTCCGATCCGCGACCTCGACCTGATGGTGCCCCGCTACGACGTCGGCCGGCGGCGCAAGGTGCTCGCCAACCGCGGCCTGTCCGGCATCGACGGCACCGTGTCGACGGCCATCGGCGCCGCGCTCGCGCGGCCCTCGAGCACCCGCGCGCTGGCGCTGATGGGCGACGTGACCTTCCTGCACGACGCCAACGGCCTGGTGATCGGGCCCGGCGAGCCGGTCCCCGACCTGACGATCGTGGTCGTCAACGACGACGGCGGCTCGATCTTCACGATGCTGGAGCAGGGGGCGGGGGAGTACGCCGAGCAGTACGAGCGGCTCTTCGGCACCCCGCACGGCGTCGACCTCGCGAGCCTCTGTGCCGCGACCCGCACCCCGCACCTGCGGGTCACCAGCCTGCCGGAGCTCGAGCAGGCGCTCGCCAGCCCGAACGGCGGGATCGAGGTGGTCGAGGTCGCCGTACGACGCGACAACCGCCGCGAGCTCGACGCGCGGATCCGGGCCCTGCGTCCACAGTCCTGATCCCGCGGGCGCCAGCGGGGCGACCCAAGACCTGGGCGGCACAGCCCGTCTGACCGCTGATCGGGAAGGATGGGTGCGTGGACGTCGCCCTCTTCCTGGTCGCGCTCGCCGTCGGCGTGCTGGCGGGGGTCGTGGTCGCGCGCTGGCTCGGCGTGCCCGCGCCCCTCCTGCTCGTGGTCGCCGGCGCCGGCGCGTCGTTCCTGCCGTTCGTGCCGCAGGTGCACCTCGAGTCCGAGGTGGTGCTCCTCGGACTGCTCCCGCCGCTGCTCTACTCGGCCGCCGTCAGCTCCTCGCTCGTGGACTTCAACGCCCACCGGCGGGCGATCCTGACCCTGTCGGTGGGTGCGGTGCTCGTCACGACCGCCGGCGTCGGCTGGATCGTGCACATGATGGTGCCGGACGTCTCGTGGGCCATCGCCTTCGCCCTCGGCGCTGTCGTCGCCCCGCCCGACGCCGTCGCCGCGACGGCCATCGGTCGCAACATCGGCCTGCCGCGGCGGATCGTCACGATCCTCGAGGGCGAGTCGCTGTTCAACGACGCCACGGCGCTGGTCTCCCTGCGGACGGCGATCGCGGCCGCCGGGGTCGGCGTCGAGCTGTGGCGGGTCGGCGTCGACTTCCTCGTCGCCTCGGTCGGTGGCGTGCTGCTCGGCATCGCCGTCTTCATGCTCGTCGCCAAGCTGCGGCGGCGGATCACCGACCCGGTGCTCGACGTCGGCCTCTCGTTCGTGATCCCGTTCGCCTGCTTCCTGGCGGCCGAGGAGCTGCACTCCTCGGGAGTGGTGGCCGTCGTGGTCGCCGGCCTGCTGCTCGGCCACAAGGCGCCGATCCTCCAGACGGCGCAGTCGCGGATCGCCGAGCGGATCAACTGGCGCACGATCGCCTTCCTGCTGGAGAACGCGGTGTTCGGCCTGATCGGCCTGCAGGCGCAGTGGATCTTCCAGGACCTCGCGGACAGCTCGCTGTCCGCCGTCCGCATCGTCGCCGTGTGCGCCGCCACGCTCGCGGCGTGCATCGTGCTCCGCCTGGTCTGCGTCCTCGCCTCGCGGTGGACGCTGGTCCGTCCCGGGCCGGATCCGCTGACGGGGCAGCGACAGCCGCTGGGCCAGACCTTCCTGGTCGGCTGGGCAGGCATGCGCGGCGTCGTCACCCTCGCGGCGGCGTTCCTGATCCCGAAGGACACCGAGCACCGCGAGGTGCTGCTCGTCGCCGCCTTCACCGTCGTGGCCGGGACGCTGCTGATCCAGGGCCTGTCGCTGCCGTGGTTCGCGCGCCGGCTGCACGTGCCATCGCCGGATCCCCTCGACGACGCACTCGCCCGCGCGACCCTGCTGCAGCAGGCGTCCAAGGCCGCGCTCGACGAGCTCGAGCAGATCGAGCAGGAGGACCAGGCGGGCGTGTACGACCTGATCCGCCAGCGGCTCGACCAGCGCAACTTCGCCGCCTGGGAGCGGCTGGCCACGACGGCCGACCAGGAGTCGCCGGCCGCCACGTACTACCGGGTCCGCACCCAGCTGATCGACGCCGAACGGCGCCGGATCCTCGACATCCGCAAGTCCGGCACCGTGCCGTCCGAGGTGATCGCCGACGTGCTGGCGAGCCTCGACGTGGAGGAGTCGATGCTCGACAGCGCCGAGCAGGAGCGCGACGACACCGCCCAGTACGCGCGCCGCCGCTGGGCGGTCGGCGAGGCCTGCGCGGACCTCGAGCACTACCCGACCGTGGCCGCAGAGCCCGCCACCTTCTGCCAGGCCTGCATCGACGAGGGCACGTACTGGGTGGCCCTGCGCCGGTGCCTCGAGTGCGGCAACGTCGCCTGCTGCGACTCCTCGCCGCGGCAGCACGCGACCCGGCACTTCCACGACTCGCAGCACCCGGTCATGCAGTCGGGCGAGCCCGTCGAGGACTGGCGGTGGTGCTACGTGCACCACCTGACGGCCTAGCGACCGCGCACCATCCTGATCTCCGACGCGTCCAGCCCGCCATAGTGCTCGCGGGCCCCGTCGGGCTCGAAGCCGTTGCGCCGGTAGAAGCCCTGGGCGCGCGCGTTGGCCTCCAGGACCCACAGCGAGCAGGGCTCGTCCGGGCGTACGGCGTCCCAGAGCAGCTGCCCGAGGCCGGTGCCCCAGTACGCGGCGCGGGTGTAGATCGCGTAGAGCTCCGTGGGCGTGGCCGCGTCCTCGTCACGGGTCGGGCCGACGACCGAGAAGCCGATCAGGTCGCCGCCCGCCTCGGCGAGCACCCGGGGCGGGCCGTCGACCAGGTGCCGGGTCCACGCCGCGACCCAGCGGGCGGTGTCGGCCAGCCGCTCCTCGAGCAGCGCGGCGTCGACGTACGGCCCGTAGGCCTCGCGCCAGCAGGCCGCGTGCATGGTCGCGCCCGCGACCGCATCGGCCGGCACGGCGGTCCTGAGCCTGAGGTCGGACAAGGGATCGGTCACGCGAGCATCGTAGAAAGGGCGGGCTACCGTGAGGCGCATGCGGATCACGAAGTTCGGCCACGCCTGCGTCCGGGTCGAGCACGACGGCACGACCGTGGTCCTCGACCCGGGAGTGTTCACCGATCCGTCGGCCGTCGACGGCGCCGATGCCGTGCTGATCACCCACGAGCACGCCGACCACTACCTGCCCGACCACCTGCTCGCCGCGGGGGCGCCGGTGTTCACGATCGAGGCGGTCGCGGCGAAGATCCGGGAGGAGGCCCCGGCCGTCGCCGAGCGGCTCACGGTCGTGGCCCCCGGCTCGACGTTCGACGTCGGGGTCCCGGTGCGCGCGGTGGGCGAGCTGCACGCCGTGATCCACCCGGAGTTCCCGCGGATCACCAACAGCGGCTACGTCCTGACGCTCGGGGACGCGAAGGTCTACCACCCCGGTGACGCGCTCACCGAGCCCGGCGAGGCGGTCGACGTGCTCCTGGTGCCGTCGTCGGCGCCGTGGCTGAAGGCGTCCGAGGCGGTGGAGTTCGCGCGCGCCGTCAAGGCACCCCGGAACCTCGCCATCCACGACCGCATCTACACCGAGGCCGCACACGGCATCCTCGAGCAGCACATGAACGCGTTCCTGCCGAACGAAGGGCTGGAGTACGTGCGCCGCGCCGACGGCGAGGACCTGTAGGCCGCGCCAGCCGGACACTAGTCCGCGGTGAGCGCGTCCCTGACCGGCACGAACTTCGCCTGTGCCTCGGCCAGCTCGGCCTCGGGGTCGGACGACGCCACGATGCCGCAGCCCGCGAACAGCCGCACGGTCGAGCCGGAGACGCGTGCCGAGCGGAGCGCGATGCCCCACTCACCGTCGCCGGCGGCGTCCATCCAGCCGACCGGCCCGGCGTACCGGTCCCGGTCCATGCCCTCGATCCGGGCGATCAGGTCGGTGGCGACCGCGGTCGGGGTGCCGCCCACGGCGGCGGAAGGATGCAGCGCCGCCGCGAGCTGGAGGGACGAGACGGTGGCCGCGTCGTGCACCACTCCCGCGACGTCGGTCGCGAGGTGCATGACGTTCGGCAGGTGCAGGACGAACGGCGCCTCGGGCACGTTCATCGAGGAGCAGTGCGGCTCGAGCGCGTCGGCGACCGAGCGCACGGCGTACTCGTGCTCCTCGAGGTCCTTGGACGAGCGGGCCAGGGTGGCGGCGAGCGCCAGGTCGCGCTCGTCGTCCCCGGTACGCCGGATGGTGCCGGCCAGCACCCGCGAGGTGACCAGGCCGCGCTCGCGGCGCACCAGCATCTCGGGCGTCGCGCCGAACATGCCGTCGACGTGGAACGTCCAGCACATCGGGTAGACCTCGGCCAGCCGTCCCAGCGGCCAGCGAACGTCGATCGGCTCGTCGGCGGTGGCGACCAGGTCCCGGGCCAGGACGACCTTCTCGAGGTCTCCGCGCCCGATCCGCGCGACGGCGTCGGCGACCACCGACATCCACTGCTCGCCGTTGAGGGCTCCGTCGGCGAAGCTCACGCCCGACGGCGCCGCCGGCGGCTCGGTCGCCACGAGCTCCGGCGCCGGCTCGTCCACGGTGGTCAGCCAGGCGACGTCGCCCCGGCGGCCGACGACCACGCGGGGCACGACCAGCACCGAGTCGCCCGGCTCGTCTGCGAACGCGAACGTCCCGAACGACACCAGCCCGGACCCGGGCTCGTTGACGTCGTCGCGCACGACGGCACGGGCGGTCAGCTCGCTCCACCACTTGCCGGCGTCCGCGAACCGGGTGTCCCCGTGCGTGCGCACCTCGGCGGCCACGCCCCAGCCCACGAGGCCGTCGCCACGCCGCAACCAGGTCACCGGACGGTCGGCCGGGACCAGGTCGAGGAGTCGCGTGGCCTCCTCGAGGTCGAGGCGGACGGTGCGGACGGTCATCGTCACGCAGCCGAGAGTACTCACGGACCCGGCCTCGGACCCCGTCGGGCGTGCGGGTAGCGTCGCAGGACGTGAGCGCCAGCACTTCGAACAGCCGCACGTCCACCTGGGTCGGCATCGCCGTCGGCCTCGTCCTCCTCGGCCTGGTGGCGGCGTTCGCGATCGGCCTGCCCAAGGCGTCCGGTGCGGACGAGCCCGAGGCCGCGCCCGCGATCGACATCGTGCTGCCCGCGACGCTCCCGGGCGGCTACGCCGCCGCCGACGACCCCGACTCCTTCGCCGACGGCCAGCTCGCCCAGCAGGCCGACCAGATCGCGCAGCAGCAGGCGGCCAGCACCAAGTACGGCAACGAGGTCCTGCCCGCCGTGCTCGGGACCCCTGCCGCGACGCGCAGCTACGTCGTCGACGGCACCAAGGCCGTGTTCATCCAGGTCTTCCAGGCCCGGGGTGGCGCCTTCGCGCCGACCGTGCTCACCGATCCGGCGACGACCAACGGCGCCGGCGGCACCACGATGGACAACGTCGGGGACGGCGTCTGCATCCTCACCTACGGCCAGAGCCAGGACGGTTCGACGGGGGACCCGTCCGCCGTGCAGTGCCAGGTCTCCCACGGCGAGCTCACCGCCCAGATCCAGTCGTCGACGGTGCCGGCCGAGGATCTGGTCAAGGTCGCCGACGCGCTGCTCGACGACCTGCAGGACACCGGTCAGGACCAGTAGACGACCACGGCGTCGCCGACGCGCACCTGGCCGAAGAGCTTCGCCAGCCCGTCGTAGTCGCGCACGTTGACGCAGCCGTGCGACGCCCCGGCGTACCCGACGGTGGCGAAGTCCGACGAGTAGTGGACCGCCTGGCCCCCGGAGAAGAACATCGAGAGCGGCATCGACGAGCCGTACAGGTGCGACACGTGGTCGGCGTCCTTGAGGTACACGTGGAAGACGCCCTCGCGCGTCGGCGTCGTGGACGCACCGAACCGCACGTCGAGCGTCTGCAGCACCGTGCCGTCGACGACCCAGCGCAGGGTGCTGCTGGTCTTGTCGACGCACAGCACCCGGCCGGTGCGGCAGCGCGGGTCCAGTGCGCCGGGCTGGTTCGCTCGGTTGTGCAGCTCCGCCACGGTCGGCTCCGAGGTCATCGCGAGCAGCCGGTCGAGAGTGCGCCGGTCGACGTCGCCGGTGACGGGGATCTGCCGCTTGCCCTGGAACCCGCGCACGGCTTCGGTCGTCACGTCGCCGTACACGCCGGTGACGTCGGCGGCGAACCAGTAGATCTGCTTCAGCCGGGCCTGGAGCTCGCGGACCCGGGGGCCCTCGTCGCCGGGACCGAGCAGCGGTACGCCGGCCGTGGCGCTCGGCCGCGGCGTCTCGACGCTGACCGGCGCGGTGGTCGGGGCGGCAGTCGGCGGTGGCGTGCGGGTCGGCGTGCGGGTCGGCGTGGGTGCCTGCGTGGGGGCCTCGACGGCGCCCGTGCCGGCGGCGGTCGGGCTCGCCGCCGGGCCGTCGTCGGTGGTGTAGCCCGCCAGGAAGGCACCCGCGACCAGCACGGCCGCGACGGCGAGGACGGACAGCAGACGACGCATGAGCTCTCCCGGGGAAGTGAAGTGAGCCGGACACGAGGGTGACGCCTGGAGCGCCCGATCGGTTGCACGTCGACCGGCGAGCCCCGCCGCCGTGACCAACCTGTGACCGGAAGTAGTCTTCGCCGCGTGGTCCGCGCAGAGCTCGACAAGCAGCCGTCCGACGTCCGCACCATGTTCGACGCGGTCGCCCGCCGGTACGACGTCACCAACGACGTGCTGTCGCTCGGCCAGGACCGCCAGTGGCGCCGTGCGGTGCTCGCTGCCGTCGATCCCCGGCCGGGCGAGCGGATCCTCGACCTCGCGGCGGGCACCGGGACGTCGAGCCAGCCGTTCGCCGAGCGCGGCGCGCGCGTCGTCCCGTGCGACTTCTCGCTCGGCATGCTCCAGGTCGGCAAGGCCGCGCGGCCGCAGCTGCCCTTCACCGCCGGCGACGGGACCCGGCTGCCGTTCGCGGACGACACCTTCGACGCGGTGACGATCTCGTTCGGCCTGCGCAACATCGTCGACCCCCGCGCCGGGCTGGCGGAGATGCGCCGCGTCACGCGCCCCGGTGGCCGGCTCGTGGTGTGCGAGTTCAGCCACCCCACCTGGGCGCCGTTCCGCACGGTCTACCTCGAGTACCTGATGCGCGCGCTGCCGCCGATCGCCCGCGCGGTCTCGTCCTCCCCGGACGCCTACGTGTACCTGGCGGAGTCCATCCGGGCCTGGCCCGACCAGCGCGGCCTCGCGGCGCTGATCGCGGAGGCCGGCTGGCACGCACCGCAGTGGCGGAACCTCTCCGGGGGGATCGTCGCCCTGCACCGCGCCACCGGCTGAGAATTAGGGCACGATCCTGTTCCGTAATTCCGCAGGTCAGGCTGGTTCTCGGGTCGGTCGCGGGGCGTCGCGGGGAGTTGCCGACCCCCGGGTGCGAGGGCGTTTCCCGAGTGGTTAGATGTGTCTCAGCCCACTTCGTGATTCAGTTCACAAAGTCACAAGGCGGCTCTGCGAAACGGCTCGGCAGCGAGTCCGGAAGAGAGGCGAGACATGGAGCTCTACACGCCGGTCCTGGCCCTGGCGGCCCTGGCCGCGGCGTTCGCGGTGTTCTCCGTGATCATGAGCACCGCCGTCGGCCCGCGGCGCTACAACCGGGCCCGTCTGGACTCCTACGAGTGCGGGATCGAGCCGACCCCGCAGCCGGTCGGCGGTGGCCGGTTCCCGGTGAAGTACTACATCACCGCGATGCTGTTCATCGTCTTCGACATCGAGACCATCTTCCTGTACCCGTGGGCGGTCTACTTCGACTCGCTCAAGATGTTCGGGCTCGCCGAGATGGTCGTGTTCATCGCCACCGTGTTCATCGCGTACGCCTACGTGTGGCGACGCGGCGGCCTGGAATGGGATTGAGAAGCGAGGACTGACGTGGGTATCGAGGAGAAGCTCCCCAGCGGCGTCCTGCTGACGACCGTCGAGGGCGTCGCCGGCTACATGCGCAAGGCGTCCTTCTGGCCGGCCACGTTCGGCCTCGCGTGCTGCGCCATCGAGATGATGACGACCGGCGGTCCGAAGTACGACCTGGCCCGGTTCGGCATGGAGGTGTTCCGTGCCAGCCCGCGCCAGGCCGACCTGATGATCGTCGCCGGCCGGGTCAGCCAGAAGATGGCGCCGGTGCTGCGCCAGATCTACGACCAGATGCCGAACCCCAAGTGGGTGCTGGCGATGGGCGTCTGCGCGAGCAGCGGCGGCATGTTCAACAACTACGCCGTCGTCCAGGGAGTCGACCACGTCGTGCCCGTCGACATGTACCTCCCCGGCTGCCCGCCGCGCCCGGAGATGCTCATCGACGCGATCCTCAAGCTGCACGACCAGGTCCAGCACGCGAAGCTCGGCAGCAACCGCGCGAACGAGATCGTCGAGCTCGAGTCCGCGGCGCTCACCGCGCTCCCGACGTCGCAGATGAAGGGACAGCTGCGATGACGGAGCGCGACCACACGGACCGGACGCCGGAGAACGTCCCGGCTCCCGCCGGCGAGGTGCACCAGGTCGGCGTCCGGCACGGCATGTTCGGCACCCACGGCACCGGCGACACCAGCGGGTACGGCGGCCTGGTCCAGGCGATCGCCTTCCCCGGTGACGCCCAGCGCCCGTACGGCGGCTGGTACGACGAGGTGGCGGACGCCCTCGAGTCCGGGCTGGTCGAGAGCCGGGCGGGCGACGCCGCCGTCGAGATCGCCGTACCCCGGGTCGTCATCCACCGCGGCGAGATCACGTTCCACGTGCGCCGGGAGGACCTGGTGGCCGTGGCGCAGGTGCTCCGCGACGACGAGCGGCTGCGCTTCGAGTTCTGCTCGGGCGTCAGCGGGGTGCACTACCCCGAGGACACCGGGCGCGAGCTGCACGCCGTGTACCACCTGCTCTCGATGACCCACAACCGGCGGATCCGCCTCGAGGTGACCGCGCCCGACGCCGACCCGCACATCCCGTCGATCGTCTCGGTGTACCCCACCAACGACTGGCACGAGCGCGAGACCTTCGACATGTTCGGCATCGTGTTCGATGGCCACCCGGCCCTCACGCGCATCCTGATGCCGGACGACTGGCCCGGCCATCCGCAGCGCAAGGACTACCCGCTGGGCGGCATCCCCGTCGAGTACAAGGGCGCCACCGTCCCGCCGCCCGACCAGCGCAGGAGCTACAACTGATGAGCCAGGACATGTACGCCGGAGCCAGCGAGACCACCGAGGGCAGGGTCTTCACCGTCAGCGGCCAGGACTGGGACTCCATCGTCGACGGCCTCGGCGGGGAGGCGGACGAGCGGGTCGTCGTCAACATGGGCCCGCAGCACCCGTCGACCCACGGCGTGCTCAGGCTGATCCTCGAGCTCGAGGGCGAGACCGTGACCGAGGCCCGCTGCGGCATCGGCTACCTGCACACCGGCATCGAGAAGAACATGGAGTTCCGCTCCTGGACGCAGGGGGTCACGTTCTGCACCCGGATGGACTACCTCTCGCCGTTCTACAACGAGATGACCTACGTGCTCGGCGTCGAGCGACTCCTCGACATCGAGGACGACGTGCCCGAGAAGGCCCAGGTCATGCGGGTCCTGCTCATGGAGCTGAACCGGATCTCCTCGCACCTGGTCTGCATCGCGACCGGCGGCATGGAGATCGGCGCGCTCACCGTCATGACCGTCGGCTTCCGCGAGCGGGAGCTGGTGCTGGACCTGTTCGAGCTGATCACCGGCCTGCGGATGAACCACGCGTTCATCCGGCCGGGCGGGGTCGCGCAGGACCTGCCGCCGGGTGCGCTCGACGAGATCCGCGGCTTCATCGCCCTGATGCGCAAGCGTCTCAAGGAGTACGCCGACCTCTGCAACGCGAACCCGATCTTCAAGGCCAGGCTGGAGGGCGTCGGCCACCTCGACCTCGCCGGCTGCCTCGCGCTCGGGCTGTCCGGTCCGGTGCTGCGCAGCACCGGCTACCCGTGGGACCTCCGCAAGACCCAGCCGTACTCGGGCTACGAGACCTACGACTTCGACGTGCAGACCTGGGACACCGCCGACTCCTACGGCCGGTTCCGGGTCCGTCTCAACGAGATGTGGGAGTCCCTGCGCATCGTCGAGCAGGCCGCCGACCGGCTGGCGAGGCTGGACGGCGCGCCGGTCATGGTCGCGGACAAGAAGATCGCCTGGCCGAGCCAGCTCGCGATCGGCAGCGACGGCATGGGCAACTCCCTCGACCACATCCGGCACATCATGGGTGAGTCGATGGAGGCCCTGATCCACCACTTCAAGCTGGTCACCGAGGGCTTCCGGGTCCCGCCCGGCCAGGCCTACGTGCCGATCGAGTCGCCGCGCGGCGAGCTCGGTGCGCACGTCGTCTCCGACGGCGGCACGCGCCCGTTCCGGGCGCACTTCCGCGACCCGTCGTTCACGAACCTCCAGGCCACGAGCGTGATGAGCGAGGGCGGCATGGTCGCCGACGTCATCGTCGCGATCGCGTCCATCGACCCGGTGATGGGAGGCGTCGACCGCTGATGCTCGACGACAAGACGTACGGCGAGCTGCGCGAGATCGCGGCCCGCTACCCGGAGCCGCGCTCGGGGCTGCTGCCGATGCTGCACCTCGTGCAGTCGGTCGAGGGCCGGGTGACCCCCGAGGGCATCGAGGCCTGCGCCGAGATCCTGGACATCTCGGCCGCCGACGTCAGCGGCGTCGCGACGTTCTACACGATGTACAAGCGCCGCCCGGTGGGCGACTACCACGTCGGCGTCTGCACCAACACGCTGTGCGCGGTGATGGGCGGCGACCTGATCTTCGAGCGGCTCAAGGGCCACCTGGACGTCGGCAACGACGAGACCACCGAGGACGGCAAGATCACCCTCGAGCACGTCGAGTGCAACGCGGCCTGCGACTACGCGCCGGTGATGATGGTCAACTGGGAGTTCATGGACAACATGACCCCGGAGTCCGCGGTCCAGCTCGTCGACGACCTCCGCGCCGGGGCCGAGGTCACCTCGACCCGCGGTCCGCGGGTCGTCACCTGGCGGGAGGCCGAGCGCGTGCTCGCGGGCTTCCCCGACGACCTCGCCGACGCCGGCCCGGCCGCCGGCCCGGCGTCCCTGGTCGGCCTCGGCATCGCCCGCGACCGCGGCTGGAGCGCCCCGCACCCGGAGAGCGACGCCGGCGACAGCAGCACCGCCGGCTCGAAGACCGAGGCGGTCGAGCAGGCCGATACGTCGCGTGCCGAAACGGAGACCAAGCAGGAGGAGGGCAAGGAATGACGGACACCCTCACCCCCGTCCTCACGGACAACTGGGGCGACGACCGCGCGTGGACGCTCGCGGCGTACGCAGCACGCGGCGGCTACCGGGCGCTCGACAAGGCGTTCGCGATGGCGCCCGACGCCGTGATCGAGGAGGTCAAGGAGTCCGGCCTGCGCGGCCGCGGCGGCGCCGGCTTCCCGACCGGCATGAAGTGGGGCTTCATCCCGCAGGACAACCCGAAGCCGAAGTACCTCGTCGTCAACGCCGACGAGTCCGAGCCGGGCACCTGCAAGGACATCCCGCTGATGATGGCCAGCCCGCACACGCTCGTCGAGGGCGTCATCATCAGCAGTTACGCGATCCGCGCCAACAAGGCGTTCATCTACATCCGCGGTGAGGTCCTGCACGTGGTCCGCCGGGTGCAGCGCGCCGTGGAGGAGGCCTACGCGGCCGGCCACCTCGGCACGGACATCCACGGCTCCGGGTTCGACCTCGACGTCGTCGTGCACGCCGGAGCCGGCGCCTACATCTGCGGTGAGGAGACGGCTCTCCTGGAGGGCCTCGAGGGACGCCGCGGGCAGCCGCGGCTGCGTCCCCCGTTCCCGGCGGTCGCCGGCCTGTACGCCAGCCCGACGGTCATCAACAACGTCGAGTCGATCGCCTCGGTGCCGAGCATCATCGAGCACGGCCACGGCTGGTTCGGCTCGATGGGCACCGAGAAGTCCAAGGGCTTCGGCATCTTCTCGCTGTCCGGGCACGTGCAGCGGCCGGGGCAGTACGAAGCGCCGCTCGGCATCACGCTGCGCACGCTCATCGACCTCGCGGGCGGCGTCCGCGAGGGCCACGAGCTGAAGTTCTGGACGCCCGGCGGGTCCAGCACGCCGCTGCTCACCGCCGAGCACCTCGACGTACCCCTCGACTTCGAGGGCGTCGGCGCCGCGGGCTCGATGCTCGGCACCCGTGCGCTGCAGATCTTCGACGACACCACGTGCGTGGTGCGCGCGACGCTGCGGTGGACGGAGTTCTACAAGCACGAGTCCTGCGGCAAGTGCACGCCCTGCCGCGAGGGCACCTGGTGGCTCGTGCAGACCCTCTCCGCGCTGGAGAAGGGCCAGGGCAGCGAGGCCGACCTCGACCTCCTGCTCGACCAGTGCGACAACATCCTCGGTCGCTCGTTCTGCGCGCTCGCCGACGGTGCGGTCAGCCCGATCCAGAGCTCGATCCAGTACTTCCGCGACGAGTACCTCGCGCACCTGAGCAACGGCGGGTGCCCGTTCGACCCGGCCGCTGCCACCCTCTTCGCGCCCGAGGGAGCACACGCATGAGCACCCCACGAAGTTCTTCGCTTCCCCCGCTTCGCTCCTCCATCGAACAACTTCGCGAGGACCCCGCATGACGACCACCCCGGAGAAGACCGACCTGGTCAGCGTGACCATCGACGGCATCCAGGTCAGCGTCCCCAAGGACACGCTCGTGATCCGCGCCGCCGAGCAGGTCGGCGTGCAGGTGCCGCGGTTCTGCGACCACCCGCTGCTCGCGCCGGTCGGCGCCTGCCGCCAGTGCCTGGTCGACGTCCCCGATGCCGGCAACGGCCGCGGCTTCCCGAAGCCGCAGGCCTCCTGCACGCTGCCGGTCGCCGAGGGCATGGTCGTGAACACCCAGGCCACCAGCGAGGTCGCCGACAAGGCCCAGCAGGGGATCATGGAGTTCCTGCTGATCAACCACCCGCTGGACTGCCCGGTCTGCGACAAGGGCGGCGAGTGCCCGCTGCAGAACCAGGCGATGTCCAACGGCCGCGGCGAGTCCCGCTTCCACGGCCTGAAGCGGACCTACCCGAAGCCGATCAACATCTCCGCCCAGGTGCTGCTCGACCGCGAGCGCTGCGTGCTCTGCGCGCGCTGCACCAGGTTCTCCGAGCAGATCGCCGGCGACCCCTTCATCGCCCTCATCGAGCGCGGTGCCCTGCAGCAGGTCGGCATCTACGAGCGCGAGCCGTTCGACTCGTACTTCTCCGGCAACACCATCCAGATCTGCCCGGTGGGTGCGCTGACCAGCGCCGACTACCGCTTCCGCTCCCGCCCGTTCGACCTCGTCTCCACTCCGAGCGTCGCCGAGCACGACGCCTGCGGTGCCGCGATCCGCGTCGACCACCGCCGGGGGAAGGTGATGCGCCGCCTGGCCGGCAACGACCCCGAGGTCAACGAGGAGTGGATCACCGACAAGGACCGGTTCGCGTTCCACTACGCGACCGAGGCCGACCGGCTGGCCTACCCGCAGGTCCGCGACGAGGACGGCTCCCTGCGACCGGCGTCGTGGCCGGAGGCCTTCGCCGTCGCGGCCCGCGGGCTGCAGGCGGCGGGTCCGTCGGCCGTGCTCACCGGCGGCCGGGTCACCGCCGAGGACGCCTACGCGTACAGCAAGTTCGCGCGCGTCGCGCTCGGCACCAACGACATCGACTTCCGGGCGCGCCCGCACTCGGCCGAGGAGGCGGCGTTCCTCGCGAGCGAGGTCGTCCTCCGCAGCACCGTCACGTACGCCGACCTGGAGTCGGCCTCGACGGTGCTGCTCGCGGGCCTCGAGCCCGAGGACGAGGCGGCCACGATCTTCCTGCGCCTGCGCAAGGCGTCGAGCCCCGGCCGCCCCGGTGGCGGGACCCGGGTGGTCTCGATCGCGCCGTACGCCTCCCGTGGCCTGGCCAAGATGCACGGCCACCTGGTCCGCACCGCGCCCGGTGCCGAGGCCGCGGCTCTCGACGCGATGGTCGAGCACGCCGAGCACGGCATCGACAAGCGGTCCGTGATCCTGGTCGGCGAGCGGTTGGCGACCGTCCCCGGCGCCCTGACCGCCGCGGCCGGCCTGTCCGCCAGGACCGGCGCCCGGCTGGCCTGGGTGCCCCGCCGCGCCGGCGACCGCGGGGCCGTCGAGACCGGCTGCCTCCCGAACCTGCTCCCCGGCGGGCGTCCCGTCACCGACCCGGCCGCCCGCGTCGACGCGGCGACCGCGTGGGGCGTCGACCGGCTGCCGGAGGCACCCGGCCGGGACGCCGACGCCATCGTCGCGGCGCTCGCCTCGGGTGAGCTCCGCGGCCTGGTCGTCGGCGGCGTCGACCCCGACGACACCAGCGACCCGGCCGCCACGCGCGCGGCGATCGAGGCGGCGTCGTTCGTCGTCGCCCTCGAGCTCCGCGAGACCGAGGTGACCCGGGCCGCCGACGTGGTCTTCCCCGTCGCGCCGGTCGTGGACAAGGCCGGCATGTTCGTCACCTGGGAGGGCCGCCCGCGGACCTTCGAGGCCGTGTTCTCCAGCCCGACCTCGCTGCCCGACCTGCGCATCCTGGCCGGCATCGCCGAGGAGCTCGACACGCCGCTGGGCTTCCGGACGGTCGCCGAGGCCCGTGCGCAGATGGAGGACATGGGGCCGTGGGACGGCGAGCGCGCCGGTCTCGACGGGTCGCCTCGTTCCTCGGCCGCGACTCGGCCAGCGACCGGGGACTTCGCCCTGGCGACCTGGAAGCTGCTGGTCGACAACGGTTCCATGCAGGACGGCGACAAGGCCTACCGCGCCACCGGCCGGGCTCCGGTCGCGCGGCTCAGCCGGGCGGCGTACGACGCGCACGGCCCGACGGTCACCCTCACCGGTGACCGCGGCTCGGTCACGCTGCCGGCCGAGGTGGCCGACCTCGACGACGACGTCGTGTGGGTCCCGGCCAACTCGTTCGGCAACGGCGTGCTGGCCGACCTGGCCTCGCCCGGCAGCCGCGTGACCGTCACGAAGGGAGCTGACCAGTGATCGTCATGGCCGACGACCTGTCGATGTTCGGGCAGGACGCGTGGTGGGTGATCGGGCTCAAGGCCGTGTTCATCTTCCTGATCCTGGTGCTGCTGACGCTCTTCAACATCTGGTGGGAGCGCCGCGTCGTGGCCCGGATGCAGCACCGCATCGGCCCGAACGTGCACGGCCCGTTCGGACTGCTGCAGTCGCTGGCCGACGGCGTGAAGCTGGCGCTGAAGGAGGACATCGTCCCGAAGGCCGCGGACAAGGTGGTCTTCGTCCTGGCGCCGGTGATCTCCGCGACGGCCGCGTTCGTGACGTTCGCGGTGATCCCGTTCGGCCCGGTGGTGAACTTCTTCGGCCAGGAGACGCCGCTCCAGCTGACCGACATGCCGGTGGCGGTGCTGTTCGTGCTGGCGATCGCCTCGGTCGGCATCTACGGCATCGTCCTCGGCGGCTGGTCCAGTGGCTCGACGTACTCCCTGCTCGGCGGCCTGCGCTCGAGCGCCCAGATGATCTCCTACGAGGTCGCGATGGGCCTCGCGCTGGTGGCGGTCTTCCTGTACGCCGGCTCGATGTCGACCTCCGAGATCGTGGCGGCCCAGGACGACCTGTGGTTCGGCCTGATCCTGGTGCCGTCGTTCGTGATCTACATGATCGCCATGGTCGGCGAGACCAACCGGGCGCCGTTCGACCTCCCGGAGGCCGAGGGCGAGCTGGTCGGCGGCTTCCACACCGAGTACAGCTCGCTGAAGTTCGCCCTGTTCTTCCTTGCCGAGTACATCAACATGGCGACGGTCTCCGCGCTCGCGACGACGCTGTTCCTCGGCGGCTGGCACGCGCCGTTCTGGATCGACCACGCGTGGGCGGGCGCCAACGAGGGCTACTGGCCGCTGTTGTGGTTCTTCGGCAAGATCATGTTCTTCATCTTCCTGTTCATCTGGCTCCGCGGCTCGCTGCCGCGGCTCCGGTACGACCAGTTCATGGCGTTCGGCTGGAAGCGGCTGATCCCGATCGCGCTGGTCTGGATCGTCGCGGTGGCGACCATCCGGGCGATCTCGCTCGACGGCGGTCTCGACCGGCGCTACCTGATGATCGGCATCGGCATCCTCGCGGTGTTCTTCCTGGTCCTGTTCTTCATCGGCGACCGGGCCGAGGCCGAGGACACCACTGAGCCGGCAGCGGCCACCCCGGGTGGGTTCCCGGTCCCGCCGATGCCGACCGGCGGCCCGGTCCGCGGCGCTGCGCAGCCGCTCACGTTCCGCACGAGCTCCACCGTCACGGGAGGCGACGCCTGATGGCCGACGAATCGTCCAAGAGCCTCAAGGAGCAGTTCTGGGATCCGGTCGCCGGCTTCGGCGTCACGTTCCGGACCATGTTCAAGAAGGTCGTCACCGAGCAGTACCCGTTCGAGAAGACGCCGACCGCGCCACGCTTCCACGGCCGGCACCAGCTCAACCGCTGGCCCGACGGCCTCGAGAAGTGCATCGGCTGCGAGCTGTGCGCGTGGGCCTGCCCGGCGGACGCGATCTACGTGGAGGGCGCCTCGAACACCGACGACCCCGACGGTCGGTTCAGCCCTGGTGAGCGGTACGGCCGCGTCTACCAGATCAACTACCTGCGCTGCATCCTGTGCGGCCTGTGCATCGAGGCCTGCCCCACCCGCGCGCTGACGATGACCAACGAGTACGAGCTCGCCGACGACAACCGCGCGGACCTCATCTACGAGAAGCAGGACCTCCTCGCCCCGCTGCTGCCAGGGATGGAGCAGCCGCCGCACCCGATGCGGCTCGGTGACGACGAGGGCGCGTACTACCGCGGCGAGTTCGCGGCGCCGGCGCCGACCGGACGGGAGGCGGGCAAGTGATCGCCTTCTGGATCCTCGCGCCGATCATGACGATCGCGGCGCTGGGCATCCTGTTCGTCCGCAAGGCCGTGCACGCGGCCCTGCTGCTGGCCGTGGTGATGATCAGCCTCGCGATCCTGTACGCCGCGCTCGACGCGCCGTTCCTGTTCGCGGTGCAGATCATCGTCTACACCGGCGCGATCCTGATGCTGTTCCTGTTCGTGCTGATGCTGGTCGGCGTCGACGCCTCGGACTCGGTGGTGGAGACGATCCGCGGCCAGCGGGTGGCGGCGATGATCGGCGGCCTGCTGCTCGGGCTGGTGCTCGTGATCGGTCTCGGCCAGATCTCGCTGGGCACTGCGGTCGGCCTCGACGAGGCGAACGACGCCGGCAACATCCAGGCGCTCGCGAACATCCTGTTCTCCCACTACGTCTTCGGCTTCGAGGTGACCAGCGCCCTGCTGATCACGGCGGCGGTCGGGGCGATGGTGCTCGCCCACCGCGAGCGCTTGACGCCCAAGTCGACGCAGACCAGCCTGGCGGCGCAGCGCGTCCGCGACTACGCCGAGAAGGGCACCCACCTCGGCCCGCTGCCGACTCCGGGCGTCTACGCCCGCCACAACGCGGTCGACACCCCGGCGCTGCTCCCGGACGGCACCCCGTCCGAGGCGTCGATCTCCCGGGTGCTCGTCGCCCGGGGCACGGTGCGGTCCGCGCCGGCGCTGGCCGACGACATCACCGTCATCGAGGGCCAGATCGGCGGCGCCCCCCACGCCGGCCGCCAGAGCGAGGCACCCGCGACGACGACCGAGACCACGCCCGCGACCGGAGGTGACCACCAGTGAACATCACGGCGTACGTCGTCCTCTCCGGGATCCTGTTCACGATCGGCTGCGTGGGCGTGCTGACGCGGCGCAACGCGATCGTCGTATTCATGTGCATCGAGCTGATGCTCAACGCCACGAACCTCGCACTCGTCGCCTTCGCCAAGCAGCACGGCAACCTCGACGGCCAGATCGCCGCCTTCTTCGTGATGGTGGTGGCCGCGGCCGAGGTCGTCGTCGGGCTCGCGATCATCATGACCATCTTCCGCACCCGTCGCTCGGCCTCCGTCGACGACGCCAGCCTCCTGAAGTACTGAGAGGTACGCCCAGATGTACGCACTCCAAGGAGGCGAGTCGATCCCGGTCGTCGACCCGTCGTCGGCCGACGGGGTCTTCGCGCTGCTCTGGCTGGTGGTCGCGCTGCCGCTCGCCGGCGCCGCGATCCTGCTGGTCGGCGGGAAGTACACCGACAGGTGGGGTCACCTGCTCGCCACCCTGCTGCCGATCGGCTCGTTCGTGATCTCGCTGGTCATGTTCATCTCGGTCCTCGGCCGGAACGACAGCGACCGCCAGGTGATGCAGCACCTCTACACCTGGATCGAGGCCGGCCACCTGAACGTCGGGATGGACCTGCTCTACGACCCCTTGTCGGCGCTGTTCCTGCTGCTGATCACCGGTGTCGGCTCGCTGATCCACATCTACTCGATCGGCTACATGGCGCACGACCCGCGCCGGCGCCGCTTCTTCGGGTACCTCAACCTGTTCGTCGCGGCGATGCTGATGCTGGTGCTGTCCGAGAACTACCTCGGGCTGTTCCTCGGCTGGGAGGGCGTCGGCCTGGCGTCGTACCTCCTGATCGGCTTCTGGCAGCACAAGCCGTCCGCCGCCGCCGCGGCCAAGAAGGCGTTCGTGATCAACCGCGTGGGCGACATGGGCCTCTCGCTGGCGATCATGATGTTCTTCGTCCTCTTCGGCTCGACGAGCTTCTCGGTCATCAGCTCGGCCGCCGGCAACGCGTCCGAGACCCAGATGACGGTCCTCGGCCTGCTGCTCCTGCTGGCCGCGTGCGGCAAGTCGGCGCAGTTCCCGCTGCAGGCCTGGCTGCTCGACGCGATGGAGGGCCCCACGCCGGTCTCGGCGCTCATCCACGCGGCGACCATGGTGACCGCCGGCGTCTACCTGATCGTCCGGTCGAACTTCGTCTTCGAGCTCGCACCGAACGCCCAGACGGTGGTCATCGTGATCGCGGGGATCTCGATCCTCTGGGGTGCCTGGATCGGCTGCGCGAAGGATGACATCAAGAAGGCGCTGGCCGGCTCCACGATGAGCCAGATCGGCTACATGATGCTCGGCGCTGGCCTCGGCGTCGCCGGCTACGCGTTCGCGATCTTCCACCTGCTGACCCACGGCTTCTTCAAGGCCAACATGTTCCTCGGCGCCGGCTCGGTCATGCACGGCATGGACGACGACGTCGACATGCGCCACTACGGGGCGATCCGCAAGGCCATGCCGATCACGTTCCTCACCTTTGCGATGGGCTACCTCGCGATCATCGGCTTCCCCGGCTTCTCCGGGTTCTGGTCGAAGGACAAGATCATCGAGGTCGCGCTCACCCAGAACATCGTGGTCGGCCTGGTCGCCCTGCTCGGTGCCGGCGTCACGGGCTTCTACATGACGCGGCTGATGCTGATGACGTTCTTCACCGAGAAGCGCTGGTCCAAGGGCGTCCACCCGCACGAGTCGCCCGCGGTGATGACCGGTCCGCTCGTCGTGCTCGCGGCCCTCTCGGTCCTCGGCGGCATCATGCTGGCCGGCGAGTGGATCGTGGACTTCCTCCAGCCCGTCACCGGTGTCTCCGAGCACGAGGACCCACCGATCCCCGTGCTCGCGGTCAGCGCCATCGCGGTCGTCGTGGTCGCGATCGGGGTCGCCGTCGCCTGGTTCGTCTTCGGCCGGCACGCGGTGCCGCGCGAGGCCCCGCAGGACGTCTCCTTCGTGACCCGCGCGGGCCGCGAGGAGGTCTACGGCAACCAGATCAACGACACCCTTGTCGTGAACCCGAGCCGGCGCCTGACCTCGGGGCTGCTCGTCACCGACAGCCGGGTCGTCGACGGTGCCCTCACCGGCGGCCCGGTCGCGATCGGCGCGATCGCGACGATCGCCCGGCGCGCGCAGAACGGCTTCGTCCGCTCCTACGCCCTGTCCCTCCTCGGCGGCGCGCTGATCGTCGTCCTGGCCCTCCTGGCGGTGAACCTCACATGAGCGACTTCCCCTGGCTCACCGTCCTCTGGGCGGTGCCGTTCGTCGGCGCGGTCGTGACGGCGTTCGTGCCGCGGACGCGCGGCGAGCTGCTGCCCAAGCAGGTCGGGCTCGCGGTCTCGGTGCTGACGCTCGCCGTCGGTGTCGCGATCGCGGTGCAGTACGACGCCGGTGCCGGCATGCAGATGACCGAGACCCACGACTGGATCTCGGCGTTCGGCGTGCACTACGCGCTCGGTGTCGACGGCCTCGGCCTGCTGCTGATCCTGCTGACCGTCGCGCTCGTCCCGGTCGTGTTCGTCGCGTCCTGGCACGAGGCCGACGGCCGCGACCCGGCGTCGTTCTTCGCCTGGGCACTCGCGCTCGAGGCGTTCGCGCTCGTGGTCTTCGCCGCCACTGACGTGTTCCTCTTCTACGTCGTCTTCGAGGCCACGCTGATCCCGGCGTACTTCCTCATCGGCCGCTTCGGCCGCGAGGGCCGGGCTTTCGCGGCGCTGAAGTTCCTGATGTACCAGCTCGGCGGCGGCCTGGTCCTGCTGGCCGCGGTGATCGGGCTGTACGTCGTGTCCGCTCAGGCCGGCAGCCCGTCGTACCTGCTCTCGGACCTCCAGAACGTCGACATGAGCCAGACCTGGGAGCGATGGCTGTTCGTCGGCTTCATGATCGCGTTCGCCGTGAAGGCGCCGCTGTTCCCGCTGCACACCTGGCTCGCCGACACAACCGAGAAGGCCACCCCCGGCACGTCGGTGCTGCTGGTCTGCATCCTCGACAAGATCGGCACCTTCGGGATGCTGCGGTTCTGCCTCGGCCTGTTCCCGGAGGCCTCGCAGTGGGCGACACCGGTGGTGGTGACGCTCGCGCTGATCTCGATCGTGTACGGCGCGTTCATGGCGATCGGGCAGGACGACATCCTGCGCCTGATCGGACTGACCTCGCTGAGCCACTTCGGCTTCATCACGCTCGGCATCTTCGCGCTCACCACGCAGGGCGGGTCCGGCTCGATCCTGTACATGGTCAACCACGGTGTCGGCACGGCCGCGCTGTTCCTGATCGCCGGCTTCCTGATCCGGCGCAAGGGCACGTCCCTCATCAGCGAGATCACCGGCGTCGAGAGCAGGGCGCCCGTGCTCGCCGGGCTGTTCCTGGTGGCGGGCCTGGCGACGCTCGGCCTGCCCGGCCTGAGCCAGTTCGTCTCCGAGATCATGGTGATGATCGCCGCGTTCGACTACCACTGGTGGGTGGGCGCCGTCTCGGTCACCGGCACCGTGCTGGCGGCGGTGTACGTGCTCTGGCTCTACCAGCGCACGATGACCGGTCCGCCCACGCCGGGTGACGCCGTGATGACCGACCTGAACCGGCGCGAGCTGGTCGCCGTCGTACCCCTGGTCGCCGCGCTGGTCCTCTTCGGCTTCTACCCGATGCCGCTGCTGAACGCCGCGAACCCGACCGTCGAGTCCCTGCTGCATCACGTCGGCGTCTCCGACGACGACCCGATGGTTCCGGTCAACGCCGAGGAAGGTGCTCACTGATGGACTTCGTGAAGCCCACCATCGAGTACAGCCAGCTCTGGCCGATGCTGGTCGTGTACGGCGTCGCGTGCGCCGGTGTGGTGATCGAGGCGTTCGTGCCGCGTGCGCTGCGGTTCGGGGTGCAGACCGTGCTGGCCGCGCTGGGCCTGGTGGTCGCTCTGGGCGGCACCATCTGGGTCGGCAGCAACCTCGACGAGCTCGGCGGCGGGGTGGCCCGCGGCGCGATCGACGTCGAGGGCACGATCGTCGTCGACGGCCCGACCGTCTTCCTCTGGGGCATCATCCTGGTCTTCGCGATCGGCGGCGTGCTGCTCTTCGCGGAGCGCCGGCTCGAGGGCGGGGTGTCGGCGTTCGCCGGCCAGGCCGCCGCGCTGCCCGGCACCGAGGCCGAGCGCCTGGCGTCGACCCGCGGCCTCGAGCACACCGAGGTCTACCCGCTGATGATGTTCGCGGTCGGCGGCATGATGCTGTTCCCCGCCGCGAACGACCTGCTGACGCTGTTCGTGGCCCTCGAGGTCCTCTCGCTGCCGCTCTACCTCCTCTGCGGCCTGGCGCGCCGGCGCCGGCTGCTCAGCCAGGAGGCCGCCCTCAAGTACTTCCTGCTCGGTGCATTCTCCTCGGCCTTCTTCGCCTACGGCGTCGCGCTGGTCTACGGCTTCGCGGGCTCGATGGGCTTCGCCGAGATCAACGAGGCGGTGCGCAACGACACCGACAACGGCGTCCTGCTGCTGATCGGCCTCGGGATGGTCTCGGTCGGCCTGCTCTTCAAGGTCGGCGCGGCGCCGTTCCACAGCTGGACGCCCGACGTCTACCAGGGCGCCCCGACCCCGGTCACGGCGTTCATGGCGGCCGGCACCAAGATCGCGGCGTTCGGCGCGATGCTGCGGCTCTACTACGTGGCCTTCGGGTCGGACCGCTGGTCGTGGCAGCCGATGCTCTGGGTGATCGCGATCCTGACGATGGTCGTGGGCGCCGTACTGGCGGTCGTGCAGACCGACATGAAGCGGCTGCTGGCGTACTCGTCGGTGGCGCACACCGGCTTCCTGCTCACCGGCGTCCTCGGCGTCCAGCAGGCTTCGGAGCTCTCGGACGGGCAGGTCACCTCGCTGCAGGCGGTGCTGTTCTACCTGGCGACGTACGGCTTCGCGATCATCGGCGCGTTCGCGGTGGTCACGCTCGTGCGCGACTCGGGCGGCGAGGCGACGACGTTCGCCCGCTGGCAGGGCCTCGGCCGGCGGTCACCGCTGGTCGCCGGCCTGTTCGCGTTCTTCCTGCTCTCGATGGCGGGCATCCCGCTGACGGCCGGGTTCGTCGGCAAGTGGGCGGTCTTCACCGTCGCCCTGTCGGCCGGCGCGTGGCCGGTCGTGATCGCCGCGATCGTGTGCAGCATCATCGCGGTGTTCTTCTACGTGCGGGTGATCGTGCTGATGTTCTTCGTGGACGGCGACGCCGCTGACGGCGAGCTCGCGGTCGTCACCAGGCCGTCCCTGCTGACGTCCGGCACCATCCTCGTCGGCGTCGCCGCGACGCTGGTCCTGGGCATCGTTCCCGGCCCGGTGCTCGATCTCGCGGCGAATGCGGGACAATTCGTCAGGTGACCACGAGTTCAGCTGCTCTGGCCCTGCCCGTCGCGGACGAGGCGCTCGCCCTACGCCTGCGGGAGCGGATGGCGGAGGTCGAGGCGGCGCTGGCCGGTCACGTGCGCAGCCGGGCCGGTTTCGTAAGCGAGACCGCGAGCCACCTGATGGAGGCCGGCGGGAAGCGGTTCCGGCCGCTGCTGGTGCTGCTCGCCGCGGAGGCGGGCGACCGGCCCGACTCCCACGAGGTCGTCACCGCGGCCTGCGTGGTGGAGCTGACCCACCTCGCGTCGCTGTACCACGACGACGTCATGGACGAGGCCGAGCTGCGCCGTGGCGCCGACACGGCGCACTCACGCTGGGGCAACCACGTCGCGATCCTCACCGGGGACTTCCTGTTCTCGAAGTCCTCGGAGCTGACCGCCGAGCTCGGCGCGGAGGCCGTCCGCATCCAGGCGAAGACCTTCACCCGGCTCGTCGAGGGCCAGATCCTCGAGACGGTCGCGCCGCAGGAGGGCGAGGACCCGCTCGCCCACTACCTCGACGTCGTCGCGGGCAAGACCGGGTCGCTGATCGCGACGTCGGCCAGGTACGGCGCGCGCTTCGGCGGTGCCACGCAGGAGGTCGAGGAGGCGCTCACGTCGTACGGCGAGATCGTCGGCTCGGCGTTCCAGCTCTCCGACGACATCCTCGACATCGCCTCCGACTCCGGGGAGTCCGGCAAGACGCCCGGCACCGACCTGCGCGAGGGCGTCCCCACGCTGCCGGTCCTGATGGCTCGGGCGGCGAACGACCCCGCCGACGCCCGCCTCATCGAGCTGCTCGACGGGGACCTCACCGACGACGACCGGCACGCGGAGGCGCTGGACCTGCTCCGCAAGCACCCCGCCCTCGACGAGGCCCGCGCCTACGTCGTGGCCCGCGCCCGGGAGGCCAAGGACCACCTCGCCGTCGTACCGCACGGCCCCGTGCGCGACGCCCTCGAGGCCTTCGCCGACATCGTCGCCGTCCGCTCCACCTAGCCGTCGAGTCGGAGCTCCCGATTCCACCCGGGGGACGACCGCATGCGCGACACCCCCTGGGGGTACTGGCGGGGTGTCGGTCGGGCGAAAGGGGTCGTGATGGTGGCGGTGTCGTTCAACGCGCGGGAGAGGCGCTTGGTCGTCGACGGGCCGTGCTGGGCCACGGACGCCGGTGCGGTGGCGGATGCGATCCGCAGCTCCGCCGAGCCGATGCGCGGCCTCGTGATCGACCTCACCCGGCTCGCCGGGCTCCCCGACGAGGTGGCCGCCGCGGTCCACCGCGCCCGGTGTGCCGCCGAGGCGGCCGGCTGCGGGATCACCGTGTGGACGCTGCCGGGCAGCGCCACCGAGAGCGACCTCGGCGCCGCGGCTCGCGGGCCGTCGCTGAGCTCCGCCTCCTGAGCACTCACCGCAGCAGCGGCAGCAGCTCCCTGCCCTGGCGCTCGATCTCGCGCAGGTACGGCGTGTCCGACAGGACGAAGTGCGTGATCCCGAGGTCCGCGTAGCGCCGCAGCGACTTCGCGACGTCCTGCGCCGAGCCGACCAGCCACGTGGTGCCGGCCCCGCCACCGCCGTACCTGCCGGGAGCGGTGTAGAGGTTGTCGTCCAGGACGTCCCCCCGGGCCGCGAGGTCGAGCAGGCGCTGCTGGCCGACCGCGGTGCCGCGGTGCCGGTCGGCGAAGAAGTCCGCGCGCCCGGCCGCCATCTCGGCGACCTTCGCCTCCGCGTCCGCCCAGGCCTGCTCGGTGGTGTCGCGGACGAAGGTCGTGATCCGCAGCCCGAACTCCAGCGGCGCGTGCTCCCGGCCCAGCTCCTCGGTCAGCGACCTGAGCCGGGCGATCCGCTCCGCGACGCCGTCCAGGGGCTCGCCCCAGAACAGCTGCACGTCCGCCTCGGCGGCGGCGACGCGCTCGGCAGCGGCGGACGCACCGCCGAAGTAGAGCCGCGGGGGAGTGTCGATCCGCGGGAGGACGGTCGAGCCCGTCACCGAGAAGTGCTCGCCGGCGTACGTCACGTCCTCCTCGGTCCAGAGCCGCCGCACGAGCTGCATGAACTCCCGGGTCCGGGCGTAGCGGTGCGTCTGGTCGCCCTCGGCGTCGCCGTACGCCGCGAGGTCGTCCTTGCCGGACACGATGTTCACCAGCAGCCGTCCGCCGGTCAGGTGCTGCAGCGTCGCCGCCGAGGACGCGAAGTGCGCCGGGCGCCAGTAGCCGGGCCGGATCGCGACCAGCGGCCGGAACCTCGACGTGCGGGCCGCGAGCGCGGTGGCCACGGTGAACGTGTCGGGGCGGCCCCAGCCGGTGCCCAGCAGTGCGCCGTCCCAGCCGTGGTCCTCGAGGAGGCGGGCGTGCTCCGTCAGCGCGTCCAGGCTGTTGTGGCCGGGAGAGGTGTCGTCGTCGCCGCGGTGCCCGGCGCGGACCTGGTTCGGGATGTACCAGAGAAGCTCCATGACCTGAAGATAACAAAGACTACTGAATTATGTGACTATCTCAGGCCGCGGTCGTCGCCTCGACCGTGAGCCGGAGCTGGCGGCGCTGGTGGTTGCCCGCCTCGACGGTGAAGATCGCCAGCGCGGACCAGACCAGCACGAAGCCGGCCCAGCGCCCGGCGGTCATGTCCTCGTGGAAGTACAGGACGCCGAGCGCGAACTGCAGGATCGGCGCCAGGTACTGCAGCAGCCCGAGCGTCACCATCGACACCCGGGTCGCGGCCGCGCCGAAGCAGATCAGCGGTACGGCGGTCACGAGGCCGGTGGACACGAACAGCAGTGCATGGTCCGCGCCGTGACTCGCGAAGTTGGAGCCGCCGGTGAGGCCCAGCCAGGCCAGGTACGCCGCCGCGAACGGCGCGGTCACCGCCGTCTCGTACGCCAGGCTCTCGGTCGCCCCGACGTTCGCCGTCTTCTTGCAGAGTCCGTAGCTGCCGAACGAGAACGCCAGCGCCAGCGCCACCCACGGCAGGCGCCCGTAGTCGACGGTCAGGACCACCACGGCTGCCGAGGCGATCCCCAGGGCGACCCACTGCAGCGGGCGCAGGTGCTCGTCGAGGATCAGCACCCCCATGAGGACGGTGACCAGCGGGTTGATGAAGTAGCCCAGCGACGTCTCGAGCACGTGGCCGTTGTTGACACCCCAGATGAAGGTCGTCCAGTTGATCGCGATCGCGACCGCGGCCAGGGTCAGGATCACCCGTACCCGTCGGTCCCGGACGATGGCCCGGAACTGGCCGCTGCGCCGCAGCGCGAGGACCAGGACGCCCATCGTCAGGCACGACCAGAGGGCTCGGTGGGCGAGGATCTCGACCGCCCCGGCCGGCTCGAGGAGTGGCCAGTACAGCGGGAACGCGCCCCACATGACGTAGGCCGCTACACCCAGCAGCAGTCCTCGTCGGGCGTCCGGCACCGGCACAGTCTAGGTGGGCCCGCGAGCGGGTCTCACCGGAGAACGGCGTGGGGATGGTCCGACGCGACGGGCGCCGCAGCGGGCTCCTGCGTTCTCGGAGGGAGACCGGAGCGTCCGCACGTCTGGAAGACGGACGTGACCCGCTGCTAGACCACGGTCCAGGTGTCGCCGCCCCCGATGAGCGCCGCCAGACGGTCCGACCGCTCGCCGGGTGCGGCCTCCTGGGCGGTCGCCACCTGGGCCCGGGCCTGGTCGTCGTACGACGGGCGCTCGACCTGGCGGAAGATGCCGATCGGCGCCTGGTGCAGGTAGTCGGCCGCCGTGAGCCGCGAGATCGCGAACGCCGTGGTGGGGTCGGGGTTGTGGGCGTCGTGCACGAGGATCGAGTCCTCCCCGACGTCCGCGACCTCGACGACCTTCACGCCGCCGGTCTCGGAGTCCCGGATCAGGCCCTTCGTGCCCTGGCCCGAGCTGTCCGGGGAGCCGAACCGGATCGGCTCGCCGTGCACCAGCGGGATGATCGCGTCGGCCTTGGTGTCGTTGCTCTTGATCGCGTCGAACGCCCCGTCGTTGAAGATCGGGCAGTTCTGGTAGATCTCCACGAACGACGTGCCGCGGTGTGCGGCGGCCGCGGAGAGCACGGCGGTGAGGTGCTTGCGGTCGGAGTCGATGGTGCGCGCCACGAACGAGCCCTCGGCACCCAGCGCCAGCGAGACCGGGTTGAACGGGTGGTCGACCGAGCCCATCGGGGTGGACTTGGTGACCTTGCCCGTCTCGGACGTGGGGGAGTACTGGCCCTTGGTCAGGCCGTAGATCCGGTTGTTGAACAGCAGGATCGTCATGTTCACGTTGCGGCGCAGCGCGTGGATCAGGTGGTTGCCGCCGATCGAGAGGGCATCGCCGTCACCGGTGACGACCCACACCGAGAGGTCCTCACGGGCGGTGGCGAGCCCGGTCGCGATCGACGGCGCCCGGCCGTGGATCGAGTGCATGCCGTAGGTGTCCAGGTAGTACGGGAACCGCGACGAGCAGCCGATGCCGGAGACGAACACGATGTTCTCGCGGCGCAGGCCGAGGTCGGGCAGGAAGCCCTGCACGGCCTTGAGCACGGCGTAGTCACCGCAGCCGGGGCACCAGCGCACCTCCTGGTCGCTGGTGAAGTCCTTGCCGGTCTGCTGCTGGTCGGTCGTCGGGACGAGCTCGATACCGGAGTGGAGACCGGGGAACGGAAGCTCGGTGGTGCTCACTTGATCGCCTCCTCGGCGGGAGTGGTCAGGTCGACGTGGACGCCCTCGGCGTCGGCGACCAGGCCGCCGATGGCCTCGGCGAGCTCGGCCGCCTTCAGCGGCAGGCCGCGGACCTGGTTGTAGCCGACCGCGTCGACGAGATACTTGGCGCGGACCAGCAGCGAGAGCTGGCCGAGGTTCATCTCGGGTACGAGGACCTTGTCGTACCGGGCGAGGATCTCGCCGAGGTCCTTCGGGAACGGGTTGAGGTGGCGCAGGTGCACCTGCGCGACGTGGTAGCCGGCCTTGCGCACCCGGCGTACGCCGGCGCCGATCGGCCCGTACGTCGAGCCCCAGCCCAGCACGACCACCTTGGCCTCACCGGAGGGGTCGTCCACGTGCAGCGGCGGCAGCGACTCGGCGATCCGGTCGACCTTGGCCTGGCGGGTCCGCACCATGAAGTCGTGGTTGGCCGGGTCGTAGGAGATGTTGCCGGTGATGTCGGCCTTCTCCAGCCCGCCGATCCGGTGCTCGAGCCCCGCCACGCCCGGCGGCGCCCACGGGCGGGCGAGCGTCTCGGGGTCGCGGGCGTACGGCTCGAAGGTCGGAACGGCGCCGTCCGGTCCCGCGACCGGGGGCTTCGCGAAGTCGGGGTCGATGGTCGGCAGGTCCGCGATCTCCGGGATCCGCCAGGGCTCGGAGCCGTTGGCCAGGTAGCCGTCGGAGAGCAGCATCACCGGGGTCCGGTAGGTGACCGCGATCCGCACGGCCTCGATGGCGGCGTCGAAGCAGTCGCCCGGTGACTGCGGCGCGACGATCGGGACCGGCGCCTCGCCGTTGCGGCCGAACATCGCCTGCAGCAGGTCGGCCTGCTCGGTCTTGGTCGGCAGGCCGGTCGACGGGCCGCCGCGCTGCACGTCGACGACGATCAGGGGGAGCTCGGTCATCACCGCCAGGCCGATCGCCTCGGACTTCAATGCGATGCCGGGCCCGGACGTGGTGGTGACGCCGAGCGCGCCGCCGAAGGACGCGCCGATCGCCGCTCCGATGCCCGCGATCTCGTCCTCGGCCTGGAACGTCGTGACACCGAACGCCTTGTGCTTGCTCAGCTCGTGGAGGATGTCGGAGGCCGGCGTGATCGGGTAGGACCCGAGGAACACCGGCAGCCCGGACTGCACGCCGCCGGCGACCAGGCCGTAGGCGAGGGCGAGGTTGCCGGTGATGTTGCGGTAGGTGCCCGCCGCCATCGGGGCGGGCTTGATCTCGTACTGGACCACGAACGTCTCGGTGGTCTCGCCGAAGTTCCAGCCGGCCTTGAACGCCGTGATGTTCGCGTCGCGGATGTCGGCGACCTTCGCGAACCGCTTCTCGAGGAACGCGATCGTCGGGTCGGTCGGGCGGCCGTACATCCAGGACAGCAGGCCGAGGGCGAACATGTTCTTGGCCCGCGCCGCGTCCTTGCGGGACAGCCCGAACTCCTTGACCGCCTCGACCGTCATCCCGGTCAGGTCGACCGGCTGCACGTTGAACTCGCCGAGAGCGTCGTTCGCGTCGCCGAGCGAGTCGAGCGGGTTGGCGTCGTACCCGGCCTTGGTCAGGTTGCGGGCGGTGAAGTCGTGGGTGTCGACGATGATCGTGGCGCCGCGAGGGAGGTCGCCGAGGTTCGCCTTGAGGGCGGCGGGGTTCATCGCGACCAGGACGTCGGGCGCGTCGCCGGCGGTGAGGATGTCGTGGTCGGCGAAGTGGACCTGGAACGACGAGACGCCGGGCAGGGTCCCCTGGGGCGCCCTGATCTCGGCCGGGAAGTTCGGCAGCGTCACGAGGTCGTTGCCGAAGACCGCCGACTCCTGCGTGAACCGGTCGCCGGTGAGCTGCATGCCGTCACCGGAGTCGCCCGCGAACCGGATGATCACCCGGTCGAGCTGCTTGACCTGCTTCGACACCTCGCGCCCACTCCCTCGTCGTGTACTGCGGCACCGGAATCGTACTCGCGGTACGGCGGGAACTGGAACACGTTCCAGTTCGCCGGACCTCGGCACCGGCACGGTTGTCCACGATAGTCCGGCGGCCGGAAGGGCCGAAGGCGTCTCTCCTTGCGGATGTGTGAGCCGCGACACGAAGAATTTTGTGTATATATTGCGGATCGAGTGGGGTAAGTCGACTAGTCTGCTCGACACTACGAAGAAAGGCGCCTTCCAGCGGGGCAGGTGCGCGAACAGGAAGAGACACGATGAACAGGACGCTCAAGGTTGCGGCAGCCCTCTCGGCTGCCGGGGTGCTGGCCTTGACGGGGTGCTCCGGCGACTCGTCCGCGGACAGCGGTAACACCATCAACGTCGTCGGGTACTCGGTGCTCGAGCAGGCCAACGAGAACGTGATCAAGGCGTTCAACGACACCGACCCGGGCAAGGACGTCACGATCAAGGGCGCGTACGGCGCCTCCGGTGACCAGAGCCGCGCCGTGGCGGCCGGGCTCGACGCCGACGAGGTCCACCTGTCGCTCGAACCCGACGTGACCCGTCTGGTCGACGCGGGCCTGGTGGCCAAGGACTGGAAGGACAACGACACCGACGGCATCTGCACGCAGTCCGTGGTGGTGTTCGTCGTCAAGCCGGGCAACCCGAAGGGCATCGAGGACTGGTCCGACCTGGTCAAGCCCGGCGTCGGCATCGTCACCCCGAACCCGGCCTCGTCCGGCTCCGCGAAGTGGAACCTGCTCGCGGCGTACGGCTCGGTGATCTCCGGCGGTGGCGACGAGGCTGCCGCGAAGGACTACATGACCTCCTTCTTCGACAACGTCGTGGCGCTGCCCGACAGCGGCCGGGACGCGACCACCGCGTTCACCGGCGGCACCGGTGACGTGCTCCTCTCCTACGAGAACGAGGCGATCCTCGCCCGCCAGAGCGGCACCGACTTCGACTACATCGTCCCGGACACCACGCTCCGCATCGACAACCCGTGCGCGCTGACCGAGGGCGCCTCCGACGACGCGCAGGCGTTCCTGGACTTCCAGAAGAGCACCGACGGCCAGAAGCTGTACGCCGAGACGGGCTACCGCCCGCTCACCGACGTGGGCGACGTGACGGTCGAGGGTGCCAACGACCCGGGCAACGCGTTCCCGGAGCCGAAGACCCTCCTCAACATCGACGACGACTTCGAGGGCTGGGACGTCGCCAACGGGAAGTACTTCGGCGACGGCACCGACGGCGCGCCGATGGGCATCCTCACCCAGATCCAGGCCGACGCGGGCCAGTAGCGATGACCACCGCACCCGTTGCGGTCGACAGCCGGCCGGCGCGCAAGCGCCGGTCGGCGTCGTCGTCCCGGAGATCGGGAACCGCACTGACTCCCGCGTCCGGCCTCGGCCTGGGCGTCTCCATGATCTGGTTCAGCCTGCTGGTCCTGATCCCGCTGTCCGCGATCGTCGTCAAGGCGAGCGGGGGTGGCTGGTCGACGTACGAGGCGGTCCTGACCAGTGAGAACACCCGCGCCGCCCTGCAGCTGACCGTCGTCTCCGCCCTCCTGATCACGCTGGTCAACATGGTGATGGGCACGATCATCGCGTGGGTCCTGGTCCGCGACCGGTTCCACGGCAAGGCGATCCTCGACCTGGTCATCGACATCCCGTTCGCGATGCCGACGATCGTGGCGGGCCTGGTCCTGCTGTCGCTGTACGGGCCGCAGAGCCCGATCGGCGTCCAGGTGAACGGCACCCGCTGGTCGGTCCTGCTCGCGATGGCGTTCGTGACGCTGCCGTTCGTGGTCCGGACGGTCCAACCCGTGCTCGAGGAGCTCGACACCGACGTCGAGGACGCCGCGGCATCGCTCGGCTCAAGTCGGTTCACGACGTTCCGCCGGGTCGTGCTCCCGGCGCTGGTCCCCGCGATCTTCGCCGGCGCCGCGCTGGCGTTCGCACGCGGCATCAGCGAGTACGGCGCGCTCGTGCTGATCTCCGGCAACCTGCCGCGCAAGACCGAGGTCGTCTCCGTGCGGCTGTTCTCCTTCCTCGAGGGCGGCAACACCGAGGCCGCAGCGGCGGTGGCGACCATCATGCTGTTCGTCGCCCTGCTCGCGATCGTGGCGCTCGACATGATCCAGAGGCGGGTGGCGCGCCGTGGCTAGCACCAGCAGCACCGCGGTGGGCAACGGCTCGCCGGTCGTGAAGTGGGTGTTGCGCCTGCTGGTGGTCGGCTACCTCCTGATGCTGGTGATCTGGCCGACGGCGTACGTCGTCAGGCACACGTTCGCCGACGGGCTCACCGGCATCCAGGAGGCGCTCGCCGACCCCGATGTCGTGCACGCGCTGAAGCTGACCGTCGAGGTCGCGGTGATCTCGGTCCTGATCAACACCGTGTTCGGCGTGGGCATGTCCCTGCTGCTGGTGCGCTACACGTTCATCGGCAAGCGCGCGCTCTCCGTGCTGATCGACCTGCCGCTGTCGGTGTCGCCGGTCGTGGTAGGCCTCGCGCTGATCCTCGTCTACAACGGCCGGTTCGGCTGGTTCGGGCCCTGGCTCGAGGACCACGGCCTGCAGGTCGTGTTCGCGAGACCCGGGATGGTGATGGCCACCTGCTTCGTGATCCTGCCGCTGGTGATCCGCGAGATCGTGCCCGTGCTCGAGGAGCTGGGCGACGACCAGGAGCAGGCCGCGCGCAGCCTCGGCGCGAACGGGTGGCAGAGCTTCTGGCGGGTGACCCTGCCCGGCATCAAGTGGGCGGTCGTGTACGGCGTGGTGCTGAGCCTCGCCCGTGCGCTCGGCGAGTTCGGCGCGATCAAGGTCGTGGCCGGCAACGTCGGTGGGGACACCCAGGTCGCCACTGTCCTCGTCCAGCAGAAATATCAGAACTTCGAGCAGCAGACGGCGTACTCGGTGGCGTTCATGCTGGTCTTCGCGGCCGTGCTCTGCCTGGTCGTCGTCGCGCTGCTCCGCCCGAAGGAGGGCAAGGAAAGATGAGTATCGAGGTCAAGGGAGTCAGCAAGCGGTTCGGTGACTTCGTCGCGCTCGACGACGTCAACGTCTCGCTGCCGACCGGTCAGCTCACCGCGCTGCTCGGTCCGTCGGGCGGCGGGAAGTCCACGCTGCTGCGCATCATCGCGGGGCTCGACTCCGCCGACACCGGCACGGTCACGATCGCGGGGACCGAGGCGACCCACCTGCCCCCGCAGAAGCGCAACGTCGGCTTCGTGTTCCAGCACTACGCGGTCTTCAAGCACATGACGGTCGCCAAGAACGTCGCGTTCGGGCTGGAGATCCGCAAGCGCCCGAAGGCCGAGATCGCGGCGAAGGTCGATGAGCTGCTCAGGCTCGTGCACCTGTCGCAGTTCGCGCACCGGCTGCCCTCGCAGCTCTCCGGCGGCCAGCGGCAGCGGATGGCGCTGGCGCGCGCCCTCGCGGTCGAGCCGACCGTCCTCCTGCTCGACGAGCCGTTCGGCGCCCTCGACGCCAAGGTCCGCAAGGAGCTGCGTGAGTGGCTGCGCCGGCTGCACGACGAGGTGCACGTCACCACGGTGTTCGTGACCCACGACCAGGAGGAGGCCATGGAGGTCGCCGACGAGATCGTGGTGATCAACGAGGGTCGGGTCGAGCAGGTCGGTACGCCCGACGAGCTGTACGACGAGCCCGCCAACGACTTCGTCATGGGCTTCCTCGGCGACACCACCGTGCTGAACGGCGTCCGGCTGCGGCCGCACGACGTGCACCTCTCGCGCGCACCCGAGCTCGCCGGCGCCGCGGAGGGCGTGATCTCCCGGTTGCTGCGGGTCGGCTTCGAGGTGCGGGCGACCGTGCTCACCGACGACGGCGAGGAGGTGCACGTCGTCCTCACCAGGACGCACGCGCGCCAGCTCGAGCTCCGTGAGGGCGACCGGGTCTGGGTGACGCCCGCCTCCGGCGCCGCGAGCGTGCCGCCCATGGTGGCGACGGCGGGGTGAGTCAGCGCCAGGAGGCGGACCGAGTCGACGAACCGTCGTACGACGTCCGCCTCCTGGCGCCACATCCGTGGCGTCGATCTCCACCTCACCTGGAGGCCGTCGCGTGCCCGGGTGTGAGCCCCCGCGGCGCATCCGCTCATCGTCGATGAGCGGTCGATCTCCCGACTTCGCGATCCGGCCAGCTCGCGCTTGGCCCGGCTCGGCACGTGCTGCCCTACTGCTTCTTCCACGTTTCGGCGGTCAGCAGGGTGCTGGCCACGCGGTCGGGACACCCGGCCCTGACGGTTGATATTCGGAGGTCATGTCCCACCAGCGACCATGAGTACTCGCTGGACACGTAGGTGTAGGGGGCGGGACCGCTCGTTGAGGCGCATTCTTCGTGGCCCAGCATGAGGCGGTTTCCGTCGACTTCCAGGTCGGGCTCCTCCAGCGATCCGAGCTCGTCGTTGATGATCACCAAGGCGGGCCCGCCGCTCGGCCCACCCGACGAGAGAATCTTCATCGTCCAGTGCATGGCATGGTCGGTGAGCTCAGGCGGTGGCGACGGTGGGATGTCGGACGGCTTGAGGGACATCGTGTAGGTCCCGAGCAGGCTCGCGGGAATTGGAGGCGGCGCCGCCGCCGGCGTTGGCGAGGAGCCATCACTTCCCCCGCAGGACCCCATTCCAGCCGTCGCCGCGAGCGCCATCACCGCACCCCTCGAGCGTCGCCATCTGGCTGGTCGACTCGCCATGGCCCTCCCTCGTGGAACGGGGCATGTCGCGCATCATCTCCGTACCGACTCCGGCACTCTCGCACGTGAGAAACCTCCGAGGAAGGGCCGCCACGGCCACAGGGCCGAGTGCACCCGGAGTTCCGGCATCCTCCGAGCAGCTGATGAGCAAGCCCGCCGCACTCTCATGGCACCGCGATCCGCGGAGGATTCGCCCGCGAGGGGGCGCTCCCACGCTCAGATTGGCGGGAATCAGCGGTAGTTGGTGAACTGCACCGCGAAGTCGTAGTCCTGCGCCTTGACGAGGGCCTGGACGGCCTGCAGGTCGTCGCGCTTCTTGGAGGAGACGCGCAGCTCGTCGCCCTGGATCTGCGCCTTCACGCCCTTCGGCCCCTCGTCCCGGATCAGCTTGGAGACCTTCTTGGCGTCCTCGGAGCTGATGCCCTCCTTGAGGGTGATCGAGATCTTGCTCTGCTGGCCGGACTGGCGCGGCTCCGAGGCGTCCAGGATCTTGAGGCTCTGCTGGCGCTTGACCAGCTTGTCCTTGAAGACGTCGAGCACGGCGTTCGCCCGGTCGTCGGCCGACGCCGAGATCTCGATCGCGTGCTCGCCCTGCCACTCGATGGTCGCGCCGGTGCCCTTGAAGTCGAATCGCGTGGCGATCTCCCGGGCCGCCTGGCCGAGTGCGTTGTCGACCTCCTGGCGGTCGATCTTGCTGACGATGTCGAACGACGAGTCGGCCATCTTCACTCCTCAGGTCTGGTTTTCGCGTGCCGCGCGGGCTGCGCTATTCTTTCGCCTTGTTGTCGCGGGGCCAAACGGCCCCTGCTCAACGCCCCGGCAGGTTGCCCGAGCGGCCAATGGGAGCGGACTGTAAATCCGTCGGCTTTGCCTTCGAAGGTTCGAATCCTTCACCTGCCACACGGGACCGAAGGGCCCCTGACCTGCGGAAACGCAAGTCAGGGGCCTTTCGTATACCCGGGTGGGGTAGGTTCCGCGCTTGCTTCTGGCGCCCCGCCTCGGGCTGGCGTCGCAACGCTCTGACCTGCGGAAACGCTGATCGGATCGTTCGGCCGAGCTGTGGCTGTGTCGAATACGTGTCGAAGTTCGGTCGCGACTCGCGCTGCGAACGTGGTGCTCGATGTTCTGACCTGCGGCGACGGCGAGCCAGGGGGTATCGATCGCCGACGGATAGTGGGTCGGTCGCCATAAGCCCTGTCCACGTTGACGACTGCGCCATTGTTCTTGGCCACAACGGAGAAGTTCCGGGCCGGACCCACGAGCGCCATCCGGCACCTTGGCCACGAGCATCGTTCCTCAGCGGAGGACTCGGTGGATCGCTAGACGGTATGGAGTGACCCCTCAGGGCTGCTGAGGGTTGCGGGCCGGGTCCCCACTCACAAATGGTTGTGGGTTACCGAGTAGGCCGCCGGCCTGCCCGTCATCGCCTCGGGCTTCTTCCCGCGTGCGCGAGTTCATCCACAGCGGCCGCGAGGGCCTGCTCGCAGGAGACGACAGGAGCATGGTCGCCTCGATCGCGCGGTTGGTCACGGACGTCGTGCTTCGCGAGGCGACCGCGATCACAACGAGCGAACCCCGATCGAGCACGACTGGCCTGCTGCGCTTCGGAGAACCGCCCGGTTGTACGAGCGCGCCGCGGAGGTCGCAGCGGCGGCACGGCCCAGTCTCCTGACGGGACTACCTCAGCGCCGGCGCCCGCGGCTTGAGCAGGAACGCCAGGAGGTAGAGCGCGCCGACCACGACCAGCAGGTTGCGATAGCCGGTCAGCAGCGCGGCGTACTCCAGGCAGCCGCCGAGGATCGCACCGAGCAGGTTGACCCCGAACGCCGCCTGCGAGTTGTCCGACTCCGCGAATCTCTTCGCGAACGCGACGTTGGCCAGGAAGATCGGGAGGAACGCGATCGCGGTCGCCAGCAGGAACCGCGGCCAGAACGGCAGCTGCAGTAGCCACTCCGGCTTCACGACGTACGCCAGGGCGAGCGAGGCCGCGATGAGAGCGAACACCACCGGCAACGAGGGCGTCCGGAACCTCCTCGTCACCTCGACCGCGGCCAGCACGCTGAGGAGCACGCCGGTGAACACCATCGCGTTGACGACCCACGTGGTGCCGAAGAGGTTGGCGAAGGTCGCGATGTTCTTGGTCTCGAGCAGCAGGAACGCCGCGCCCATGCAGAACAGGTCGGCGTACGGACGCATCGACCGCAGCGGCCCGCCGATCGCCCGGACGAGGACCAGCGAGAGCAACAGGATGCCGCCCAGTGCCCACAGGTAGATTGCGGGCAGCATGCCACCGTCGTAGTAGAGGAACGGCGCGTCGTCGTGCACCGGTGCGGGGTACGACGCGGGCAGCGCGTGGTTGTCCGCCAAGCACCGCTGGTTGGCGGCATCGCGGGCGACCGAGATGACCGCGGTAGCGCCGGAGACGATGTCGATGCAGGGCGGGTGGCCGAAGGCCTCGGCCGCCGTACCGCCGAGACGATCCACGAGCCAGCTCTCGCGGTAGTAGTTGTACATCGCGAAGACGCCGTCCGCGGTGAGGTGGTCGCGCGCGGCGCGTAGCGCCTCCTCGGTGAACAGGAAGGACTCCAGGCGGATCTGCGAGGCGCCGCTGACCAGCGCGAGCGAGTCGGGCAGCGCGAACAGGATCAGGTCGTACTTCTCGTCGGTGTTCTCGAGGAACGCGCGGCCGTCGTCGATGTGCCGAGTGACCCCGGGATCCTGGTAGGCGTGGTCCGGGTTGCCGTCCACGCCGATCTGCACCAGTCGCGGGTCGATGTCGACTGCGTCGACGCGCTCGGCGCCCTCGCTGAGGGCGATCGCGACGTCCGAGCCCGAGCCGGCGCCGATGATCAGCACGTCGCGCAGCGGGGCGTCGGTGCGGTGGGCGTACGGCGCGCCGTAGATCGCCGAGGAGCGGCTCAACTTCCACGAGGCCGGCGACATCGACTGGTGCGGGACGCCGTTGACCGAGATGTACACGCGGGTGGCGCCCTGGTCGGTCTCGGTGCGGGTGGTGACCTTGTAGTAGGGCGACCACGAGACACCGGGGCTCAGGGTCTCGGAGAGCAGGGCGCCCACCACGACGACCGCAGCGCCGATCGCCACCCACCGAGCGCGGCCGCGGACCAGGACGACGAGGCCGATCGCGACCAGGATCCCCCACGCCACCGACGGCGCCCACAGGAACGACAGCACCGTGAACGTGCCGATGCCGAGCAGCGAGCCGATGAGGTCCCAGCGGTACGCCGTCAGCGGCTCCAGCTCCGCGAAGCACCGGCCCACGGCCTCGGCCGGGCCGGCCAGCACCGCCGCGGTCAGCAGGAACACCAGCGGCAGCACCAGCCAGGCCGGCGGGCCGGAGCTGTTCAGTGCCGTGAAGTAGATGAGGTCGGCTCCGGTCCGGTCGATGGTCACCGGGAACAGGTGCACGCCCAGCACCAGCAGGGCGAGCAGGACGGGCGTCCACGGCAGCACCGACCAGCTCTTGCGGGCGATGAGGAAGCCGAGTCCGACGCCCAGGAAGGACCCCAGCAGCACGAAGTTCGTGAAGTACGACAGGTGGACGATGTTCGCGCCCAGCCAGCGGATCAACGCCAGCTCGAGGAACAGCATCAAGAAGCTGCCCAGCACCAGCCGGGGCACGACGGTCCGCGGACGCGCAAGGAATCCCCGCGCGCGCCCCGCGCCTGCGGCCTCTCCTGTCGTGGCGTTCACCCGGCCTCCTCCAGCCATCGCGACGTGGCCGTGAGGCCACCTTGGCCCGCGACCGAGCCGGCTGTACAGACCCTCGCTCGACGACCCGGCGACGTTGCGTCGCGTCGCTTGGTCTGACTCGGACCGGTGGGTGGCGGCGCGCAGACGTCGACGATGGGCCCTCCGCTGGAGGACCCACCGTCGGGTGGTGCGGCGTCTCGGGCGCCGCAAGGGTGACGCCAGGAGCGGCCGGTCGTGTCACTCCTGGGGTTGGGAACCTCCCCGTCGCCGTCACCTTGGATGTCGGAGGCGTCCTGGTGGCCGCCGGCGCGGGAAAGATGCCGTTCCGCGAGGTCTCCGCGCGTTTGTCCGAGGAGAGACACGATCATCCGAGCTATTCCGAAGCACTCGATCACTTCCAGAGGGTTTGGGACCCGAACCGAGGTTGGATCCGCTCGCCGAGGTCGTAGCACGGAGGCCCGGTTGGTGGCGGCCACATGCGGTCGAGGGCGGGACGACCACGCAGTGTGGACTGTAAATCCGTCGGCTTTGCCTTCGAAGGTTCGAATCCTTCACCTGCCACACGGGACAGAAGGGCCCTGACCAGCGGAAGAGCGGCCGGGGGCCCTTCGCGCGTCGAGCCAGCCGACAGGCAGGCGTGCCTCAGGTCGTAGCGGCCGCGGGCGAAGCAGAGGCAGGCGAAGTAGGCGGAAAGCGCCCGGTGGTGACGGGGCATTCACGCGACCGTCGGTGTCTGGCCGTGGACCGAAGCCCTGCACCGAGAGGTGACTCAGCGCGTCCGCTGATCGGCTCGATGCAGCCGTGCACTCGGTGCGCCGACTGGCGGAGGGCGACGCACCTGCGTCGACAGGGCCTCGCCCGGTAACGGTAGAAGATCAGGCCGGGACGGAGATTGCCTGCAGCCAGGCCTGCCAAGCCGGCTGTTCGCGCCGCACGTAGTCCGCGGCGTCGGCGGAGAACAGGTACGCCCGGACGCCCGCCGTCGCCTTGCCATCGCCCTCGTCCCACGTGAAGACGCTGAGCATTCCGGGCACCGGCGCGGTGAGCCGCACGAGTGTCTGCCGCTCGCCGACGCGCTCGACCGTACCGGTGGCGCCACGCACCTCGACCGTGGCGCCCTCGTCGCCCAGCCCGAGCGCGTCGTGCAGGATCGACCAGAGCGTCTCCGCGTCGCCGGGGTGGGAGGCGCTGGCCTCCAGGTGTGTGGCCTCCTGGCCGGGGAAGTACGACAGGTAGAGGCGCAGGTTGTCGAAGAACGGCATCCAGCCCGGACCCATGGTGTCCCAGAACTCCGACTCCCAGGCGGCGCCGGTCCCGAAGCCGCTGCTGGTGACGCGCACGATGCAGGTCCCGCCGGACTGTGCCTCGACGAGGAACTCCGACGTCAGCGGGCTGAGAGCATCGGGGTCCTTGCCCATGAGGGAGGCCCAGTCCTCCTCATAGACGAGGCGGCGCGGCGGCTCCCATGCGGTGACCTGGCCGTCCGAGCCCATCTCGGGGCCCATGGTGAAGTGAAGGGAGCCGCCCTCGCGCTCCTCCATCTCGGTCGGCGTGAACCAGGCGCTCATGCCCTTCGCGGTCGCGATGGCCTGCCAGACCTGCTCGGCGGTGCCCGGAACCTCGACGCTGAACTCCAGGCGGTACGGGACGTTCGGGGTGGTGCTCATGGGTTCTCCTCAGGGAGGGGGTGGGCGGCGACGAGGAGCCGGTGCGGGCGCCCGTCGTCGTGGTGGTAGCGAGCTGCCAGGTCGACCACTGCAGCGGTCAGGTCGTCGGCGAAGGCCGCCCGGTCGGCGGCCGACCGGAAGCCGATCTGCGTGTCGATGGTCAGCGTCGGCAGGCGCTTGCCGGACGCGCCGGCCCGGCGCGCCAGGGCGCCGACCTCGCGCACCAGCCGACCGGCCAGCGCGACGAGGTACCCGGCCGACAGGTGGTCAGCGTTGGCGGCCGGGTCGGCCGCGGACGCGCTGACCGCAGCCGGCGACACGACGTACGACGCCGCTGAGGCCTGCAGCACCCGCTCGGTGATGCCCCCGTGCCGCCGCTCGTCGGACAACTCCACCAGGCCGTGCGCCTCGAGCGCCTTGAGGTGGTAGTTGACCTTCTGGCGCGCGATCCCGACTCGAGCGGCGAGCCCGGCCGCGGAGGCTGGTCGGGCCAGCTCGGCGAGCAGCCGGGCCCGGACCGGATCCAGCGCGGCGGCGGCTGCCTCCGCGCTCTCGATGACCTCGACATCCTGCATCGCCCCACGATCGCCTTGACAATAAAACTTGTCAAGAGATGTGTGCGCTCGACATGGTGCCGAGGAGGTGCGGGAGGGCGCACCTACCGCTGCGGGCCACGACTCACGCAGCGAGCATCAACGATCTCGGCACTCCTCGATACCAGTGCTCTACAGGGGCGATGTGACACGGCTTGTTGAAGCCCGACGGGGTACGCGGTCGGACGCGTGACCCCCGGCATTGCTCTCGGGCAGCTCCGCCATCACCGTCAGCGGCGGCCGGTTGCGGTCGATCCACACTCGTGTGGCACCTGCTTCGAAGAGCGTCGACTCCAGGGCGTCGAGTATCAGGCCGAGGAGTCGCATCTCGAGGTGCACTGGCAGGGTTGCCACCGGCACGCCGTGCGGCGGGATGTCGTGACCTGCGGGCTTGACCATGCCGTACTCCCGGGTGCGTCGTCTTTGCTTCGGGTACGGCGCGTCTCGTCCGGAAGCCGACTACTTCAGCTTCAGTTCGCAGGATGGCACACGAGCGCGGGTTTCGCCACGGTTCAGGAAGTGACATGGCAGCGCGGAGCCGTTGGCTCAGTGCGGTTCCGCACAGGTCTTCCGGACGCCGGCCTCCTGGGTGTATGCCAGTCCTACGAGAAATCGATTTGGGCGCATGAGGCCCGTCGCGGTTCTCTCGTCGCCGGCCGGTCAACGGGGACCGGCGCGGTACTCGCGCCGCTGGCGCGGTCATCTCGGGAAGGGACAGGCCATGGCAACTGTCGGATCGACACGAAGGTCATTCCTCATCGGCAGCGGGATCGGGGCAGTTGCCGTGCTCGGCGGAAGCGCATCGACTTTCCTGGGCATGGCGCCGGCCGCCGCGGCGCCCGGCGGTTCGCTGTACCAGGCGGCGCTGGCCAAGGGCATCCGGTACGGGTCGTCGGCAGCGACCTGGCAGGTCCAGCCCGACGCGGCCTATGCCGCCTTGTACGCCCGTGAGAGCGGCTTCCTGCTGACCGAGGACGACCTGCTCTGGTACCGGCTCAAGCCGACCAAGGATTCGCCGCTCGACTTCACCTACGGCGACCAGATCGTCTCGTTCGCCACGAGCAACGCCCAACCCGTGCTGGCCGCCCACCTGGTGTGGGACGAGGGCCTCGGGGACGGGTGGGAGCAGGACGCGCTCTACAACCTCAGTACGCAGGAGGCGCGCGATCTGCTGTTCCCGACGATCCAACAGGAAGTCGCCCACTACCGGGGCCAGGTCAAGGCGTGGGTGGTGGCCAACGAGGTGACCGACGGCCGGCGCAAGGACGCGCACGGCTTCTGGACGGTGAACCCCTGGTACCAGACCATCGGGCCGACCTACGTCGAGGAGGCCTTCAACCTGGCCCACCAGCAAGACCCCAACGCGCTGCTCCTCATCAACGACTTCGGCTTCGAGACCGGCTCGGACGCCGCCTCCCGCCGGACGTCGATGCTGGCGGCGATCGACTACCTGAAGAGCAAGAACGTCCCCGTGCATGCCGTCGGCATCCAGGCGCACCTCAACGCCAACGGGTTCGCGCGCAGCTTCGATACCACCGCGTACCGGACCTTCCTGGCCAACATCGCGGCGCGCGGCCTGTCCATCTTCATCACCGAGCTGGACGTCCAGGACGACGGGCTCAAGGCTGACGTCGCGTCCAGGGACGCGGGCGTCGCCGACGTCTACACGAGGTACCTGTCCGTTGCGCTCCAGGAGCCCGCGGTGAAGGTCGTGCTGAACTTCGGGCTCTCGGACCGCTACACCTGGCTCCAGGAGGACTACCCGCGCAAGGACGGCGCCGCGCGCCGGCCACTGCCCTTCGACGAGAACCTGCAACCCAAGCCGGCGTACAACGCCATCCTGCAGGCCTTCCAGGGGGCGCCGACGCGCACTCCCATCTAGACCTCTCCTCATGTCTGCGCTGGTCAGTGGGGGCAGGCAAGACGCGACATCGACCGGCTGGTCATGCTGAGCCGAGGTCCCGCAGGTCTGGAGGGCTGCAACGAGGCGGAGGCGGCGTTCACCGTCGACCGTGCTCCCCGCCTTGCGGTCCTGACGTGCTGGCGCTACCGGTTGCTGGTGTTCGTGCGGTTGTCGTAGACGTCGAAGCACCCGTCGAAGCCGACCTTCGGGTCCGGGAGCTGCGCCCCTGTGGAGGCGTCGGTGATCATGGCGTTGCGGTTGTCGGTGTTCGACGCCTGGTAGCAGCCGAGCTGGTCGATGAGGACGAGGAGTGAGACGTCCTTCTTCTTCCCGTCGACGGTGTAGGAGAGGTCGCAGCCCCACGAGCCCGGTTGCGAGTCCTGCTTGGTGTTGACCGAGCTGTGGCACTCGGTGCTCGTGACGTCCGGGGTCACCGGACGGTGCCCCTGGAGCTGCTCGCTGAGGGCGTAGGCGTGCGCGAACGTCACTGGCACGTCGTTCTCGACGCGTCCGCGAGTGGTGTCCGGCGTGCAGGCGCTGGCGCCGACGACGACCGCGCCGAGAGCGACGGTCGTGGCAAGGACCTTTCTCAGGTGCCGCATGGATCAGCCCTCCTGGATGTCTCGGCGGTGGAACACGACGTAGGCGATCGTCAGCGCGACCGCCGTGTAGGTCGCTGAGACCACGAGGCCCCGCAGGAACGGCTCGGCGTACGACGGATCGTCGAGCAGGCCGCGCCACGCGTTCATGGGCCAGTTGAGCAAGGCGTGCCGCACCGTGTCCCACGCGTTGAGGAACATGTACATCTGGAAGACCAGGCCGATCACGACCGGTACGACGACGCCGAGCACGCTGTTGCGGGTCAGCACGGACACGCACATGGCGATCGAGGCGAACCCGATCAGGGGCGGCAGCACGCTCAGCCAGCTCTCGGCCACCATTCCGATCGCGTGGGCGGTGGACGGGACCTCGAGGTTGCCGACCGTGATGAACGGCTGGTCGCCGACCGCCACGAGCCCGGCGATCAGCGCGCTCGCGCCGATGGCGATCACGAGGCCGACGGTCGCGACGAGAGCTGCGGTCACCTTCCCCCAGAACACTGCTCGTCTGCTGACCGAGCGGGTCAAGATCGTCTTGTAGGTCCCGTAGTTGTCCTCGGAGGAGAAGATGTCGCCGGAGATGAACGCGGCGATCAGGGGGAACAGCCACTGGGTCGCGGTCACGAGGACAACCATCGGAGTCGCGAACCCGGTGGTCTTGAGGTACCGGCCGTACAGGGTCTCGAGAGGGAGCCGGTCCTGGTGGAGCACCAGCAGGATGAAGATCCACGGTGCCACCAGCAGGACGGTCGCCACGACCCTGGTCCTCGTCTGGCCGAGCAGCTTGCGCAGCTCGACGCCGAACACCGTGCCGGCGCCGGCCGTCGTCCTGGCGGTCGTGATGGGTGTCCTGGTGGTCGCGGCGCTCGTCGTCGTCATGCCGCCGCCTCCTCGTCGGTCGGCGTGCCGGTGCCGCCCTCGGTCAGGCGGAAGAACAGGGTCTCCAGTGCCGAGGTGGGGGCGTGCAGTCGGTGGATGCCGAGGCCGGCGTGCACGAGCTCGCGCGAGAGCCGTTCGACGGTCGCCTCGTCCGCGTCGAAGACGATCTGCGGCCCGTCGAGCTGGACGTGCTCGACGCCGGCGAAGCCACGGCACACCTCCACCGCGACGTGGTTGTCGGTGGTGTCCAGGTGCCGGGTCGCCCGCCCGGCCTGTGCACGCAGCTCGGTGATCGGCCCGTCGTACGCGAGACGTCCCCTGCGCATGATGGCGACGCGCGTGCAGATCTCGTCGACCTCGACCATGTGGTGGCTCGAGAGCAGGATGGTCAGCCCGGTGTCGACCAGCCGATGGATCAGGTTCCGCATGTCGCGGATCCCCGCCGGGTCCAGCCCGTTGGTCGGCTCGTCGAGCACGAGCAGGCGCGGGTCCCGCATCAGCGCTGCGGCCACCCCGAGTCGCTGCACCATCCCGTAGGAGTACTCGCGGACCCGGCTGTCGCGTCGGTCGAACAGGTCCACGACCTCCAGGACCTCGTTGATCCGTTGGGGCCGCAGACCGCCGTCGAGGCGACCGAGCAGCTCGAGGTTCTTGCGACCCGACAGGTAGGGGTAGAAGCGCGGCGCCTCGACGAACCCAGCCACCTCGGCGAGCGCGCGCCGGGGCTCGGGCTGCACCGGGACTCCGGAGACCGAGATCTCCCCGCTGTCGGGACGGATCAGGCCGAACAGCATCCGCATGAATGTCGTCTTGCCAGCCCCGTTGGGACCGAGGAGGCCGTAGACGTCGCCCGCGCCCACCTCCAGGTCGACGTGGTCGACCGCGCTCAGCGCGCCGTACGTCTTCGTCAGGCCCTGAGCCGATACGACGGGCTCTCCTTCACGTGCTCCGGTCATGCTCGCGACCGTAGGGAAGGCCCATGAAGGCGAGATGAAGTGCGGCGGCCTCTCGGCGGTGCGACCGCGGGGATCCCCCGGAGTCCGTTCGCGCCCGCGCCGACTGCCGGATGCCGTCATGGACCGCTGGGCGCAGGTTCCTCACAGGTTCACCGGGGTACAGATTGCGCATGCTGCAGGGCGCGCTGGATGCGATCCGATCCGTTCCCGCCGCGCTCGCCTACGCCATCATCGCCCTGCTCGTCTTCGCCGAGGCCGCCGTCTTCGTCGGGTTCGTCCTTCCTGGCGAGACCGCCGTGCTGCTCGGTGGCTTCATGGCGAGCCAGGGCCACCTCGACATCGTCACCTTGATCGTGGTCGTCGTGGTCAGCGCGATCCTCGGCGACACCGTCGGCTACGAGGTCGGCAAGCATCTCGGACCACGGGTGTTGCAGTTCGGCGTCCTGCGCAAGCACCAGCCGCGGCTCGCGAAGGCTCAGGAGATGCTCCGCCGGCGCGGAGGACCGGCGATCTTCCTCGGCAGATGGACCGCCTTCTTCCGAGCCGTCATGCCAGGGATCGCCGGCCTCAGTCAGATGCGCTACCGGACCTTTCTGCTCTGGAACGCCCTCGGGGGCGTCACGTGGGGCGTCGCCATGTGCCTGGTCGGCTACTTCGCCGGCGCCTCCTACGAGAAGGTCGCCTCGGCCATCGGCGAGGGGACCGCCGTCGTCATCGCCGTACTGGTGGTCACGGCGCTGGTGGTCGGGCACGTCCGACGGAGACGGCGAGAGGAGTCAGGGGAAGCGGGGCACGTCACAACGTCGCACGACCCTGGGGAGGGCGAGGCGGACGTTCCGGAGTGAGCGGGGTTGCTGGCGAAGCGACCAAGCAGAGGGTGGGCGTCTCACCCTGCGCCTGGCGTTCGACTTCCAACCTCAGCCACGGCGTGCGTGGGCCACATCGGTCGCACGTCCGCCGAACGGGCCAGCATTTCACCGGGCGGGTTCGCAGCCGAGGCGGCAGTGCCCTGACGGTTGGGGCTGCGATGTGGAGTGAAGCACGACAGCGGCTGATGAAGCCCCTCGGTAACCGGCTGGTAGCGGTCGGGCCGTGGCATGCCAGCGTTCATGCTCTGGCCCGCGTGACGTGCTCAACCTGCCCGAGCGGCCCTCCTGTGTCCGTGGCTTTCTGGCCGTGGGTGATTCCGACCGAAAGGCAGCTACGGCAACGGTGGGTGGGTGGGTGGTCGTCGCCGGCTCCCGGCTTGCGGGTCGCGGGTGCCGCGCGCGCCTGTGGAAACGCGCTTGGAATCGTGACCTGTTCGTTACCCAGACCCCTGTGGAACAAGGGGTTCTGGGCCTCTCAGTGTCGGTGGCCGGTGCTTGAGTAGAGCCATGACAGCGATGGCCACACCTCGACACCGAGTCTCGGTGGCCGTCGCCCACGCCCACACCGAGATCGATGCGGTCGCGGACGCCTCGGTGTGGTCCATGGAGCCCGCCGAGACCACCGCGACGCTCGTGGAGATCAGCAAGCTCAAGGCGAAGGTCGCCGAGCTCGAGGCCCGGGTCGCCGAGCACGCCGACGACGAGACCGTGGACGCGTGGGCGCACCGGACCCGGCAGACCAAGCCCGCGGTGCTCGGCCAGGTGAAGCTCGGCCAGGCCCTGGTCACCCGCGGCCAGGTCCGGGACGCGCTCGCCGCCGGTGACCTGGTCGTCGAGCAGGCCAAGGTCATCGTCACCGCACTCGCCCAGCTGCCCGGCGACCTCGACACGGCCTTGGTGGAGAACGCGGAGCGGCACCTGGTCGCCGCCGGCCGCGAGCACACCGCCCCGACCCTGCGGATCCTCGGCAAGCGGCTGATGGACGTGGTCGCCCCCGACCTGGCCGATGAGTACGAGGCGCGGCAGCTCGCCCGCGAGGAACGCGACGCGCTGCTGGCCACCAAGCTGGTCATGGTCGACGACGGCCACGGCAAGTGCCACGGCAGGTTCACGGTGCCGACCTTGCACGGTGTCGCGCTGAAGAAGATGCTGCTCGCGATCGCCGCCCCCAAGCACCGCATCGCCACCGACGGCCCCGCCGCCCCCGGCGCCGGTGTGGTGCCCCGGCCCGGTCGGGAACGGCTGGGGCGGGCGTTCTGCGAGCTCCTCGAGCGCTACCCGGCCGACCAGCTCCCGCAGACCGGCGGAGTCGCCGCGACCGTCGTGGTGACCATGACCTTGGACAGCCTGCTCGGGAAGCTCGAGCAGGCCGCGCTGCTGGACACTGGGGAGCGGATCTCAGCTTCGACGGCCCGCCGGCTGGCCTGCGAGGCCGGGATCATCCCCGCCGTGCTCGGCGGCAACTCCGAGGTCCTCGACCTCGGCCGCACCCGCCGGTTCCACACCAAGGCCCAGCGGACCGCGATCGCGATCCGGGACCAGCACTGCACCGAACCCGGCTGCGACTGGCCCCCGGCGATGTGCCACGTCCATCACGACATCCCGTGGAGCCGCGGCGGACCCACCGACGTGCAACACGGCCGGCTCCTCTGCCCCAAACACCACACCAGATTCCACCGACAGACCTAGGCCGACCGGCCCGACGAAGCTCCACCACAGAACGGCCGATCCGCGCGGTCCTGCCTGACGAACCCCAACGCCGCGAACCGCGCGGAATGCGGCAGATGCGAGCATTTCAGTAGGCGACACCAACGCCGTCAGGCACCCCGATGCCCACGATGCGCGAGCCCGGTGCCACCTACGTCTGCATCTGACTCGCCGCGCGCCGCCGGGGACCCCCCGTATGTCCAGGTGAGGAGCTTGGGCGGCAGTTGCTCAGATGACGGAGCGAGCCTTTTGACGGAACCGCACCGCCGCACCTGCCGGATCAACAGCCGCTGCGGTGCACGGCGCGGGCGTCGGCCTTGGTCTTCTTGAACTTGGTGATGCGCTTCCCTGCCAGCGGGGCGTACTTCGTACCGCTGGAACTGTTCCAAGCGAGCCCGAACCATGCCTCGGGTGTGGACAGGATCGCCTCCCCGGCGACCTTGATCGCAGCCGCGGTGAAGCCGTTGTACTCTCCGAGACCGATCGGCTTGTGGCCGAAGCCCCGGCGTTGCATCCACCGGGCGAGCAACGGGACGGCGCGCGCGGGGAGCAGGTCGCCGGGTGCGCTGAAGGTGCCCGACTGATAGGAGTCGACGGCGACGAAGTCCCAACGGCGGAGCAGCGACCTGCTGGTGAAGCTGGCGAAGGCGGGGACCTTGTTGTCCAGCAGCCACCCGTTGAGGATCGGGCCGACCTTCACCTTGGGCGTCTTGCCGGTCTTGAAGATGTCGAGGAGCTTCCGTGATCCGGCGCGGAACTTGGCCGGCGCCATATTGCCGTAGGGCTCGTGCCAGAACGTCGCGGTCACCGGTACGCCGAAGTGCGCGAGGTAGCGGTGGGTGGCCCGGAGCCAGGAGTCGTAGCCGCCGTGGATGAGCATGTCGACGCTGGGGACCTTGTAGGAGACCACCGGCATCTGGTGGACCGCGACCGCCTGGCCGATGACGCTGGCCTGCGCCCGGCCGTCAGGCCGCAGCGAGGCGAAGATGCGACGGGCCGAGATGCCGCAGGCGCCGACCTCATGGGTCCGCTTGCCCCACAAGTCCGCGGGCGCGGACATGCCGATGATCTTCTTCGCCGCGACCTTGCCGGCCGCGCCGGCGTTCGCGGCGGCGGACGTGCTCGCGGCGGTGCGCGAGTGCCCGGTCACGGCGTTGGCGGACGGGGCGGCGACGGTGGTGGACAGCACGGCGGCTGCAGCAGCAAGGCCGGTCAGCATCGAGACGGGGGCGCGCTTCAAACGAGTCACTCCTTGGGGGAAGGTGGTGGGGGGCGAAACTCACACGTCGCAGGACCGCCGGAGCCCGGCGCGAAGCGCCATCAGGCCAGCTGCGGCAAGTCAATCCGGGCGGCTCGAACCCGAGGGTCATCTCCTAGTTGGTCACGCATGCGACGACTCCTTCGGTGGTGGATCCGCCTGCGGCCGTACACCATGAGGCTTCCGTTCCGGCTGCCCGCTTCGCATCCGCTACCGCACAGTGGTCTTGGATGCTGGCGTGCCCAGGAGATTGAGCGCGACGACGGTCACCCAGCTCCGCGGAGGTTCCGACCCGCCGGCACCCAGTGCAGCACCGGGGCTGGTGTGGCCGCCTGATCAGGGCAGGCGCCCGGCCGCCTGCAGGAAAGACCGGCACTGGTGGGTGCGAGGGGTCGCCCATGCCTCGACGCGGATGCCATGACCGCTCCCGTTATGCCCGATGCGCGTTCGGTGGCGTTGGCTGGCGTCCGGTCCGCAGGTGCTGGGAGCGGACGAGGTTGATCCGGGCGGGCATCAATCGCGGCAGATCCGGAAGTTTGCCGATGCCGCCCCTCAGAGCGTCGGGGCAGTGCTGAGAGCCGAGGGTTCTTGCGGCTCGTTTCGTCGTCGTAACCCATCGCACTCGAAGGATGCAACAAGCTGCGACCCCCGCCAGGCGAATCGGGGTCACGCGTTCTTCGGATCCAGCACGGGGCAGATGACGACGTCGATCACCTGCGGCACCCAAGCGGGAGCGCCGCTGCGCGACGACGCGAACCACCCCTTCGTGCCATGGATATCGGGGCGCACCAGTGCTGCTCTGGAACGAGGTCCACTCGGGATCGGATCGAGGTGCCGCCATGCTCCCCATCTCTCCTCGGCGAGCCACCCGGCTCACCGCTCTCGTCGGCTCGGCCGTCCTCGCGGTCGGCCTGCTGGGCCGCGCCCCCGCCGCCGCGGCTGCCGTCGACCCCGAGGTCCCCCCGGTGCTCGCAGGCGACACCTGGCTGCAGCACCACCGGGACGACCTGATGCCGTACTGGCTGGTTCCCGACGCGCTGGGCGAGCCGCTCGGCAACTTCCCGTCGTTCCGCGGGCCCGACGGCGAACTGCTCCCGGACCAGCCGGATCGCGGGACGTCGACCCTGGGTCGCGGGGTGTTCGGCTACTCCCTCGCGTTCCTGCTGACCGGTCAGGAGCGGTTCCTGACCTACGCACGCGCAGGGATCGCCTGGATCGAGGCGCACGCCGAGGACCACGTGCACGGCGGCTACTTCGGCGAGCTGGACGCCGCAGGCCGCCCGGTCGACCCGCTGGCGAACAAGGACGTCTTCGACGCGGCGTCGGTGGGCCTCGGCTACGCGATGTACTTCGCCGTCACCCACGACCCCGCTGCCGAGGCCAAGCTGCTCGCGGTCCGCGACCTGGTGTTCGGGCCGTACTACGACGCGGCCGGGCAGCGCATCAAGGACTCGCTGACCTACGACCTCACCACCGAGGTCGACACCGGCGGGATGGGCGCGGGCAACGGCGGCGACATCACGAACTACCTCGTCCCGGGGACCGCGTTCCTGCTCCCGTCCATCGGGATCCTCAGCGACCCGGCTCGCAACGACCAGTTCCGCGCGGATCTGCGCGTCGTCACGCAGGCGCTGATCGACCGGCACAAGAACAGCGCGGCGGCGGCCGCGAACCGCTGGATGTTCTGGGGCCGGACCGGTCGCTTCGGCACGTTCAACGCCCCCGAGACGGACTTCGGGCACAACATCCAGAGCTACGCGATGATCCACCTCGCGAACCAGCTGTTCGCGGACCGACCCTGGTCGGGCCTGGCCGCCGACCGCAGCCGGATGCTGGACCGCGCGTGGGACGACGGGGCCGGCCGGTGGAACGAGCGGCTCCGCAGCTTCCAGGCAGGCAACGTCGAGCCGGACAGCCAGTGGTGGTCGCACGACGAGGCCGACCAGCTGCTGGCGGCGCTCGACCTGACCGACGGGTTCACGAACACCGATCGCCTCGCCCGGAGCGCGCAGACCTTCCTCGACGTGTACGTCGACCACACGTCACCCGTCCGCGAGACCTTCGCCCGGGTGTCGCGGAACGAGGCCGACAACGACCTGCGCAAGTCGTTCTTCGGCAAGAACATGCTCCACAACATGGAGCACGCGCTGGTCCTCTACCTGCACGGGCGCCCGCTCGAGGGCCGCCCGGCGCGGCTGCACTTCGCGCTGCCCCACGACCAGGCCCTGACGGCCGAGACCCGGCCCTACTGGTTCGACGCGACCGGCCAGGAGCGGAAGGACCTGGGCCCGCTGGCGGCGCTGCCCGGCCACGACCTGGTGACCGTCGACTTCACCGGCATCGGTCAGGTGCCGCGGCCGCCGTACCCGCCACCCGACGACACGACGCCACCGACCACCGTGGTCTCCGTCGACCCCGGGCCGAACGCGGCGGGGTGGCACCGGAGCGACGTGACCGTCGGGCTCACCGCCACCGACGACCTCGTCGGCGTGAAGGAGATCCGGGCCCGCCACGACGACACGTCGTTCATCCGCCCCGGCGGGGCGACCACGACCACCCTCACCGACGAGGGCGTGCACGACGTGACGTTCCACGCGGTGGATCTCCTCGGGAACGCCGAGGCCGACCGGACCGTGCGGATCCGGATCGACCGGACGCCGCCGGCGCTGGACGGGCTGCCTGCTGCCGGGTGCCGCCTCTGGCCGCCCAACCACCGCTACGTGGAGATTGCCGACGTCCGGGCCACGGACGCCCTCTCGGGCCTCGCCGACCTCGACGTGGACGCCAGCTCGAGCGACGGTGGGTTCCTCGACGTGATCGTGGTCGGCGGTCACGTGCTGGCCCGCGCCGAGCTCGGGCACCGAGGCGCCGAGCGCATCTACACCGTGGAGGCGACTGCCACCGACGAGGCGGGCAACACGGCGAGTGACACCGGCACCTGCACCGTCAGCCGCCCGTCGGCGGGTCGATGAAGCTGTCGATGACCTGACGCGCCCACTCGAGCAGGACGATCCCGACGATCGGCTTGCCTCCGACGACGACGGCGGTTGCGGCCGCGGCACGAGGATCGTCCAAACCGGCGCTTTCACGATCGACTTCGGGTACATCCGGTTGAGGCGTACGACGCGGGAGTCCGGCAGCTCGACCGGCGCGAAGCGCGTTCTTGCCAGCCTCTATTGCGGGCAGGACGATCTTGCGGGTGGCGTCGGTCAGGCCGATCACTCGAACGATGCCAAGGCTCCACGCTCGCACGATCCTCACATCGGCTGCAAGATCCGGCAGCTCGGCCTACGCCGACAGGCGGCGGAATGGGTCACCTTGGCGGTGAAGGCATCCGTGTTGTTGAAGACGCCCATGGCTGTACGTCGACCGTGCCTGTCGTCGGATTCCAGGCTGCCGTCTCCGAACGTTGACGAGCCCGGGTCATTGGCCCCTAGCCCGGTTGTCCGCGGCTCGACGGGTGGTCGCCGAGAAGTGCTGGAAGTCGGGCTCGGTCCAGGATCCGCCCCACTCCCAGCCGATCGCCGCGAAGGCCCGGACCACCACGTCATCGGACCTGATCACCCCGTCGGGAACGCGTGCCCCTGCGGACCGGTCCAGGGTTGCGAAGCGCCGTGAGCCGGGCGGGGCGATCCTGGATCCGGTCAAGAAGGGGTTCTGCACCGGGTTGAGGTCGATCGCGGCGCCGAAGGCGTGGTCGGACCACCTGCCACTTCCCTCGACCTTGCGGCAGTTGGCCGCGGAGGTGTTGTCGGCCGCCATGGAGCGGTCGTCGTCTCCTCCGTAGGCATCGACCAGTCGGATCCGCCGGATGGGCCAACGGGCGTCGTACAGCTTTCGGAAGACGCCGACGACGTCGTGGGCATAGGGCGCCGCGACGACCATCTCGCCGGTGTGGGGTCGGCCATCGAAGCCGACGTAACTCAGTTTCAGGTAGCGCATTGCTCGCCACGGCACGGGGCAGCCCGGGTGATGACTGGTGCGCATCCGCTGACGGAGAACCGGCGTGATCGGGTCGACCGACGCGTGATACGTCGCCGGGCCGGGCTGCGTCGGTCCCGAGGCGAGTCCCGCGCATCCGCGTCGCACCTGCCAGTCGGTGACCGCCCGCTGCCGCGATGTGCCCGAAAGGGGCAGCGGAGCTCCACCCAAGGGTCCGATGCGTGCGGGCGTCCACTGGTCGGAGACGACCTTGCCGTCCTCCAGTCTCAGCTGCAGAACCCCCGAGTCCGAGGGATGGTTGTGGTACCAGACGAAGTTCCCGAGGCCGTAGTTGACGTACGTGTCTCCCTGCCACCCGGAGCCGAGCTGAACGTGGGCGTGGCTGCCGACGAGGACGTCCGCCCCGGCCGCGGCGAGGGCGTGGGCGGTCGTGCGCTGCCTCAGGGTGGGGCAGGTCTGCATGTCCCGGCCCCAGTGCAGGTAGACCACCACCACGTCGGCGTCGCGGTCCGCCCGGCGCACGGCGCGGAGAAGCACTCGCGGTCGGGGGCCGCGCGCGGCGGCCAACCCCGGCGTACGGCGTCCGGCGGTCCAGATGGGGCTGGTGCTCTCGAGCGGTGTCGTGTCCGCGGCCAGGAAGGCAAGGTCGGTCCCGCGCACCCGGACCCGGTACGGCGTGAAGGCGTGCGCGCGGTCCTCGCCCACGCCGACGACCGCCAGCGGAGCGTGCCTGGCCGCCAGCAGGGTGTCGTGCAACCCGGCCGCACCGAGGTCGGCGCCGTGGTTGTTGGCCACCGTCACCACGTCGACGCCGGCGTCGGCGAGGACGTCGAGCGCCCTGGGCGGGGCACGGAACCAGTAGCGGTCCCGTGGTCTCTCGAGGGACTTGGGGTCCCAGCTGTCGCGCTCGGTGATCGCACTCTCCAGGTTGACCATGGTCAGGTCGGCGTCGGCCAGGGCCCGGCTGATCGGGCCGAATCCGCGGGGGTCGTCCAGGAGGGCGGCCACCTGGATCTGGAAGTGGATGTCGCCGGCGAACGCGAGGGACACCACGTGGTGTGGATGGTGGTCGCGGTGGGGCTCGTCGGTAGCCAGCACCTGACGGTGGATCGGAGGCGAGGAGGTCGGGTGCGGCGCAGTCGAGCAGGCGACCAGCAGGACCGCAAGACCCAACCCGACGAGGATCCTGCTCGACCTGGGGATCATGAGTCCTTCCTCCTGTGTGATGCGTGTCCCGCTCGGGTCCTTCCCTACACACGAGCCCTGAGGCTCGACGCTCGTTCCCTGGCGCCAGCGACGTGGGTCAGCCGATGGACTCGCTCTTCCCGAAGTCGGGTGCGACGATCCCGGTCGGTGCGGACGCCCCGACCCCGCACGTCTTGGTCTCGAGGTGGCAGACGATCAGGTCGGTCCTCTGCGGCAGAGGACTGAGCACCACGACCGTCTGGTCGTCGAGCCACTGGACGAGCCAGGCGACGCCGGTCTTGTCGGGATAGTCCTGGGGCGGTTCGAACGCGAAGGTCCGCCCGCTGACGTCCTCGGCGCGCATGTCGCCCGATCCAACCGGCGCGACCCCGTCCACGCCCGCGACGCCGTTCCTCAGGTTCAAGGCCATCTGCTGGCCCATCCCGTCGGAGTAGTGGAACGCGTCCGACGAGTCCCACCTGCCGTCACCCTTCAACCGGATCGAGCGCACCGCGGCGTCGGCGTCGAGGTCCCTGATCAGGTCCTGCTCGGTGATGCGTGTCTGCTCGCCCGTTGCCGGGTCGTAGCGCACCAAGGCCTGGTCTTCGGGCATCTCCTCGGGATTCGGGTCCTTGATCAGGTAGACGAACCTGTCCGAGAGCAGCGCGGGCACGGCGGTGTGACCCGGCTGCAGCGCCACGGTGTCGCGGGCGACCTCCTGCCCGGTGTCGGTGTCGTAGACGACGACCTCGGGCTCGCCGGGCGCCGGGAACTCGAACCACACCAGACGAGAGCCGGCATTGGGCGAGAGCAGCCAGCCCGGGCGGCTCGTCAGCGGCCAGGTGTCGCCGTATCCGGGACCGGTCTCGCCGAGCGCCCCGAGCTGGTCGGTGGTGGACCCGTCGGTGAACCAGATCCGACCGTCGTCGGTACGGAATCCAACGCCATCGTCGGTGACGTCCAGCTCCACGACGGGCGCGTCGGCCTCGACCGTGCGCTCGCCGAAGTGGATGGTGCTTGCGTCGGCATAGGTCAGGAGTCGCACAGTCGGAGCCGGCGCCGGCTCGATCCGGCGATCGGAGTCCCGCCCGAGGTACGCGGTCGTGGCAGCTGTCGCCACCACGATCGCGGCGACGGCAAGGCTCGTGGCCACCCTGGCGCGCCGGTCTCGCCGACGCGCCGTCTCGCGCAACGCCTCGAGGGGAGGAGGAACGATCTGGTCGCCGATGCGACGGAGCACGTCCAGCTCAGACATGGCGCAGCTCCTCTTTGTCGTCCCCGGTGTCGTCCAGCAGGTCGGCGAGTCGGTCCCGTGCCCGAGCCAGCCGCGACTTCACCGTGCCCTCCGGGACCCCGAGCTGGGCGGCGACGTCGGCAACAGCGAGGTCGGCGAGGTAGTGCAGGACCACCGCCTCGCGCTGCCCGGCGTCGAGCTCCTCCAAAGCGGCCACGATCGCGACGTGCTCCGGGCCGACGTCCACCGATCCCTGCGGACCGGGCACCTTGGCCTGGTAGCGACGCACCACAGAGGCGTGCCGCCACCCGTGTCGTACGCCGTTGAGCGCCACGGTGCGCACCCATGCCTCAGGGTTGCTGACCCGGGCGAACTGGGACTCCTTGCGCAAGGCGGTCACGAAGGCGTCCTGAACGGCGTCCTCCGCCGCGGCCAGGTCGCCGCAGATCGCGTAGATCTGGACGACCAGGCGGCGGTACGACGCGTGATACAGCTCGTCGAGGTCCATTGCCGTCGGCATCGGTCACCTCCTCCCGCTTGCCCAGCGTCACCGATCGCGTCCGAGATTGTCGATGGGACGATCCGCCAGCAGACCTCGAGGTTCCCGAGCCGCTGGTTTCGGGCGGCATGCGCAAGAAGTCGGGCGTCGACGCTATCGGCGTCGACCGGACGACAGCCGGCAGCCGGGGCAGGTCGAGCTCGACGGGTCTCATCGGGAACCTGCGGAGCCTTTCGGACCTCGTTGCAGCAGAGGCACGACGTCGACAGGAGACCGCCATGACCCGATACCCAGCCCGAGGGCTGCTCCTCCTGGTGGCGGCGCTGTCGCTCCAGCTCACCGGATGCAGCGACGACTCGCCCCAAGCCGCCGACAAGAATGCCAACAGTCCGTCGGCCGCCGAGTCGGCTGTCTCGGAGCCGACCGCCACCGAGGCAACGACCTCCGGGCCGTTCTCACTCAGGGAGTACGACGGACCGATCGACCCGGGTCGGCACCGTGTGCCGCTGATCAGCTGGGAGCGGACGTACCCTGTCGACGCGCTGGTGCGGGTGCCCGACGGGTTCATCACTCCTGGTGGCTGGGTCATCGAGAACGGTCTGGACGGGACCGCGTACGGCGACCTGATGTTCTTCGGCGACGTGGACCTCGTCGACACCGACCCGTGCGGAGCCGGACAGGCCATCAAGCCCGGACCGACGGTCCGTGACCTGGCCGAGGCCCTGACCGGCCAGTTCCCCGACCGGGCCACGGCCCCCAGACCGATCACGGTCGGGGGTCACCGCGGCCTGTACGTCGAGATGCGGGTGCCACGCAACCTCAGCCGGTGCGAGTCCGGGAAGTTCACCGTCCTCGCCGTCCATCAGGCCGAGAACCCTTGGTACTCCGCTGGTCCGGGCCGAGTCCTCCGCTTCTGGATCGTCGAGGTCGACGGCCAGCGGGTCATGGTCGCGGTCAATGTGGTCCCCGGTCGCACCACCCACGCCGCCGAGCTGGTGCACATGGCCAAGACCGCTGAGTTCGTCGAGAACGTGGACGGGTGACGCGCGTCAGCCGCGTCTGCCGCCTGGGTAGTGATCCCGGGCCACGACCCAGCCCACCATGGACCATGATCGCCTCAAGCCCCGCACCCGCGCCTTCGGCCAGGAGGACTGCGACTGGTTCCCAACGGACCAGCAGGCACGTCTGATCAAGCGCAGTTCGTGGGCTCGTCGCTGGACGCGTCGGCGTACGCAGCCGGCGTGGCTGGGGCCTTCCCGATCGCGTCGAACCGGGAGCATGCTGACGCCATGACCACTCTGGGCGTGCGGTTCGCCACCGCGCTCGCTGCCAAGGACGAGGCTGCGGTGCGGGCCGTCATCGCCGACGATCTCGACTTCAAGGCGCTGACGCCACGCAAGTTCTGGGAGGGCGACTCGTCAGATGAGCTCGTCGAGGTGCTCGGCGTGTGGTTCGGATCGGATGACCACATCGACGAGTTGGAACAAGCCGTCGACGGTGATGACGTCGCCGACACCATGCACGTCTCCTACCGGCTCCGGATCACCACGCCGGACGGGCCACATGCCGTCGAGCAGCAGGCCTACTACCGCGCCGACGGCGACAGGATCAGCTTCTTGCGGGTGATGTGCTCGGGTTACCGTCCCATCAGCTGACGCGGTCCGCGTCGGACCAGGCTGAGGTGGCGCACTCGTGGCGGTAAGTCGCACCTTCGCCGATGCGCTGATCGCGACAGTTGTGCGCGCGCTGCCTACGGATGGGGAGCAAGTCGCAGCCGCCCGAACGTAGAGGAGACCGAACGGCGTCGCTCGCTGATGCTCTGAGCCGTCAACTCGTTCAACGACCTCGCTCGGGAGCGCTTCGATCAGGCCCTCGCATGGGGCCTCCCAGCGCCGGAATGTTGACCACTAATGGGAGGCGCGGCCATTCCGCCCCGTGTTCCACTGTGTCGCACGCAAGCGACGGAGCCGCGAGTTGACGGAGGTGATCCCGGTGGCGGGCTATGGGGCGCTGTCCGAGGCGTATGAGTGGTTGATCCGGGACGACCTGGTGACGCCGGCCGGCGCGGCCGCGAGGTTCGATGGCCTCGTGACGTCTCTGCCGCCTGGGGCGCGTGTCCTCGACTGCGCCTGCGGCACCGGCCAGCTCGCAGTTGGCCTGGCCGGTTTCGGCTTGGACGTCGTGGCAACGGATGCGAGCCTCGGAATGGTCCGCCGGACGGAGGAACTCGCTGCCGAGCATGGCGTCTCGATCCAAGCGCACCAGGTCACTTGGGAGGAGCTGTCCGACCATCTCGATGCCGCGAGCTTCGACGTGGTGTTCTGTGTGGGCAACTCGCTCGGTCACGCTGAGGGCGCGGCCGGGCGGCAGGCCGCGCTGGCCGCGATGGCACGACTATTGCGTCCGGGTGGGCGCCTCGTACTCACCTCTCGCAAGTGGGAGGCCGTGCGCGCTCGAGGCTCGCGGATGGACGTCCGCGATCGACTGGTTCGCCGCAACGGTCGGGACGCGGTCGTCATCTACTACACCCAGATCGCGCACGACTGGGAGCAGGAGCACCATTGGGAGATCGCCGTTGCGCAGGTGGAGCCGGACGGGTCCCTCCGCACCTGCTCCGAGCGGTTGTCCTTCTGGCCGTTCCGCTACGAGGAACTCACGGCACAGTTGCAGAGCGTCGGACTCACGGTAGAGACCACCACGTTCGAGCCCGATGACGGTGGGTACCTGTTGGTCGCTGGAAACGAATGAGTGGCGATCACACCACTCGAGCGGTCCACTGACGGGACGGTCCGGTAACCGTCGAACCCGCGTTCGTCTGGCGCCGCGCCGGGTGCGCCGCTTCTCAGGGGGACCGGACATCAGGATCTGCCCCGATGATGTGCCGTGACGCGTCTGCGGTCGCTTCGGCAGAAGCGACCTGCTCGACCTGTCAGGGCTGGGTGGCGACGAGGCGTTCCCTGCGCGGTAGCACCACGAGGTCGGCGGCGGCTGCGTTCGCCTCCCGGACTGCTTCGAGGAGTGGCCTCCCGGTGCTGAGCTCGGCGGCGAGTGCGCCGGTGAACTCGTCACCGGCACCGGTCGTGTCGACGGCCGCGGCCCGCCGACCCGGGACGTGGACGACCGGTGTCGTTGCGTCCGCGACGTAGGCACCGTTGCCTCCGTCGGTCACGACCACTGAACGAGCGAGCGTCGCGAGCTCGTGAGTCAGCGCTGGAAGTGACCCGTTCTCGGGCGTCAGGGCGCCGCCACTGCTGATGATTGCGCTGGCCTCGATTGCGTTCACGACGATCGGGTCGCACGTCTGCAGCAGGTCCGATCGAAGTGATTGCATCGGGCTGGGATTCAGCATGAAGCGAACACGGTGCTCACCAGGCGTTGGCCTACCTCGGCCTGTTGGCCGGCTACGAGTACGTCCACGAGGCGTGCGCGGACCCGCTCCTCGTCCGGATGCTGTCCGCGTACCTGAGCGCGGAAGCCACGCCCTCACTACGGCCGGTGCCGGGCATGGACCTGGCCGAGTACCAGCGGCAAGTCGTGGAGCGCTTCGCGAACCCGGCGGTCCGCGACACCCTCGCCCGGTTGGCAGTGGACAGCTCGGACCGCATGCCCAAGTTCGTCCTGCCGGTCATCCGCGAGAACTTGGCCGCAGGCCGCCCGATCCGGATCGGAGCACTCATCGTCGCGAGCTGGGCAAGATTCGCCGAGGGCGTCGACGACCTCGGGCGACCCCTCGCCCTCGTCGATCGAAGGTCGCGTGAGCTCCAGGATCGTGCTGCCCGTCAGGCCGGCGCCTCATCGGGTTTCGTCGAGCTCCGGGACCTGTTCGGCGACCTCGGCGCTGACCGCCGGTTCGTCGACGCCTACTCGCAGGCGCTCGACTCGCTGCGCACCCTGGGTGCGAGGGCGACTATGGAACGGTGGACCTGACGCGGAGGTAGGCGGACCTGGCTCAGGGGAGTCCTTGCGGACCGTGGCTCGTTGCCGACGACAAACACCGCCTACTTCGACGATTCCAGGTGGCTGCACTCCGGGACCGCGAGGTCTCTTCGCGTTGACCCGGAGGAGATCCGCGATCATGGGAGCCGTTCCGTTGCCCTCGGTCTCCAGGGGCTGGTGGACGATCTAGTGGACGATCTCGTCGACGTAGGCGTGGGCGGGCTCCTCGAGCAGCTCCTTGAGCTCGAAGAACGTCCGCGACGCCTCCTCGCCCCGCCACGAGGCGGGCAGCAGTGCCGTCGGGAGGCCCGGGTCGAGGTAGGGGAGCCGCCGCCACATGGTGAGCGCGCGCACGTAGTCGGCGAAGCTGGCCTCCGGAGCCCGGACCTCGGTCGTTCGCCAGCGTTCGAGCATCGGCACCGCCCGCTCGAGGAAGGCGCGGTACTGGACGTCCAGGGCGTCGAGGTCCCACCACTCGGCGACCTTGGTGGCCGGATCGCCGAAGGCGAGGTACTCCGCGCGGAAGAGGTCGACGTACGGCGAGAGGTCGTTCGCCTCGATCACCCGGCGGGCGTCGGGGAGCAGGTGTCCGGGACCGACCCAGACGCCGGAGGACACGGTGCCGAAGCCCAGCCAGGTCAGCCGGGTGCGGAGCGTGTGGCGCTTCTGACGCTCGTCCTCGGGCACGGAGAACACGACCAGCGCCCACTGGTCGAGCTCGTGGTCGCCGCGGGCGAAGATCCGCTCGTCGCCGATCTCGAGCACGCCACGGGCATAGGCGGAGAGCGCGTAGCCCGCCGCTCCGTCCCGCCGCTCGGCCACCAGCAGGCCGCGACGCTTGAGCCGCGAGACCGAGGAGCGGACGGCCTGGTCGTCGACGTCGACCGTGGCCAGCAGGCGGATCAGGGTGCGCACGCTGACCCAGCCGCCGGCCTCGCGGACGTAGAGCCCGAGCACGGTGAGGATCAGCGCCCGAGGGGGTTGGCCGAGGTCCTCGCCCGTCACGTCGGCGCTCAGGCGTCGGTCGCCGGCGGCCGCAGCCGCTCGTCCGGGATGACCGCGATGCCGACGATCTCGATCAGCGCCTCCGGCTGCCAGAGAGCGGTGGTGCCGATCCCGGCCATCGCCGGGTACACGCGCCCGGCCAGCTCCCGCCAGACGCGACCGATCTCCGCGCCGTGGGCCTGGTAGTCCGGGATGTCGGTGAGGTAGATCGTGATGCTGACGAGGTCCTCCGGCTGGCCGCCGGCCTCGGCCAGCGTCGCGAGCACGTTGCCGAACGCCTGCCGGAACTGCTCGACGATGCCGCCCGGCACGATCCGCATGTCGGCGTCGAGCGCCGTCTGGCCGCCCAGGTAGAGCGTGTTCCCGGCCAGGGTGCCGTGGCTGTAGCCGCTCGGCGTGGGGAGCGACGCTGGGTTGACGGGGACTGGGCTCACCGGGGCACCTTCCGGGCGGGATCGCTGCTGACGGTTCCCAACCCTAGCAGTGACATGTAACGTTGACGACGGTCGTAACGAAAGCGCTATATGCCACGTACGTCGAGGAGGTCTCGGTGCGACTCGCCACCGTCCGCGTGACCGACGCGCCCACGAGCGAGACCGTGGCCGCCGTGCACACAGGAGAGGGATGGCGACGCCTGGGGGTGCCCGACCTCTCCGCGTTCCTGGCCGGAGGCGGCGTGCCCGAGGCCGACGGCGACGTGCTCGCGTCCGCACGGCCGGTGCTGCCGCTGCCGCATCCCGGGAAGGTCGTCTGCTGCGGCCTCAACTACGCGGACCACATCGCCGAGACCGGACGCGAGCAGCCGGCGTACCCGACCCTCTTCGCCAAGTACGCCGACACGCTGGTCGGTCCGGACGACGACATCCGGGTGCCGTGCACCGCGCAGGTGGACTGGGAGGCCGAGCTCGCGGTCGTCGTGGGCCACCACCTCCGGCACGCGGACCGCGAGACCGCCGGGCGGGCGATCGCCGGCTACACGGTCGCGAACGACATCTCGCTCCGCGACTGGCAGTACCGCACCGGGCAGTGGTTCCAGGGCAAGGCCTGGGACCGCACCACCCCGGTCGGACCGGTCGTCGTCACGCCCGACGAGGTCGACCCGATCGCCGGCCTCGACATCAGCTGCCGGGTCAACGGGGAGCTCGTCCAGCACGCGAGCACCAGGACCCTGGTCTTCGACGCGGCCGCGCTGCTCGCCTACGTCTCCACCTTCACCGCGCTCCGGCCGGGCGACCTCGTCCTGACCGGGACGCCCGGTGGCGTCGGCGTCGCCCGCGAGCCGCAGGTCTTCCTCGGTGACGGCGACGTCGTCGAGACCGAGATCGCCGGCATCGGCACGCTCCACAACACGATCCGCACCGACCCCGCGCCGAGCCCGTCACGAGAGGGATGAATCCATGGAGCCAGATCTGAGCAAGTACGAGCTCGAGGGCGACAACGCCACGTACGCCGGGCCCTCGGGCCTCGTCGTGCCCGTCGTCACCCGGGCCGGCCTCGAGGTCGGCGACACCGGCCAGTCCGACGGCGCCTCGCGGGTCTCCGGGGTGAGCATCCAGCACACCCCGGCCACCAGGCTGTGGTTCGGCAAGGTCCGCAACGAGGGCGGCTACCGGTCGGTGCCGCACCACCACGGCGAGGCGGAGACCGGCGGCTACGTGCTCTCCGGCCGGGCCCGGATCTACTTCGGGGAGAAGTTCGAGGACTACCTCGACATGGCCGAGGGGGACTGGGTCTTCGTGCCGCCGTTCATGCCGCACGTCGAGTGCAACCTGGACCGGAACAACCCGCTCACCTGGATGACCACGCGCACGCCCGAGAACATCGTGGTCAACCTGCCCCAGGTCGCGGACGAGCAGCTGCGGGACTGGACGGACCGCCCGTGACCACGGCCCCTGTCCACGGCACGTCGGCCGTCGTCACCGACGCACTGGCCCTCACCGAGGTCGAGCCGGAGCACTTCGACGTGGCCTTCACCGCCACCACCCAGCCGTGCCCGTGGCCGAAGGCGTACGGCGGTGACATGGTCGCCCAAGCCGCCGCAGCCGCGATGCGCACGGTCACCGACGGCAAGACGCTGCACTCGATGCACAGCTACTTCCTGCGCCCCCTCGACATCGGCGCCGAGGCCCGCTACGAGGTGGAGCTGCTGCGCGACGGCCGGGGCTACTCGACCCGGCAGGTGCGGGGCTACCAGAACGGCAAGCCCGTCTACGTGTGCCTTGGCGGGTTCGCGGCCGGCGATCCGGACGCCGACGAGTTCGCCCCCGACGCGCCCCTCGACGTACCGGACCCGGAGTCGCTGCCGAGCTCGGCGTCCTACCTCGAGCCGGTGCCGCCCGGTGGGGAGACGATGATGACCGAGGAGTCGAAGGCCTACTGGAGCGGTGGGCGCAGCTTCGACATGCGGCACGTCCCGGGACCGGTCTACGTCCGTGTCGAGGGCGAGCGGGTCCCGCACCAGGCGCTGTGGGTCAAGCCGTTCGACCCGCTCCGCCCGGTCGCCGGACTGGCCGACGAGCAGCGCGACCTCGCGGCGCTCGCCTACGTCTGCGACTACACGATCCTGGAGCCGGTGCTGCGGGTGCTCGACCTGCCGTGGGCACAGCACGGGCTGGTGACCGCCAGCCTCGACCACGCGATGTGGTTCCACCGCGCGCCGGGGAGGGCGCTGGACGGCTGGCTGCTCTACACCCAGGAGGCGGAGTCGGCAGGGTCGGGCCGTGGGCTCGGACGCGGCCGCTTCTTCACCCCGGACGGCCGGCACCTCGCCACCGTCCTCCAGGAGGGCATGATCCGCCCCGACCGGGGAGCACACTGATGGACCTCTCGCCCAGCGCCCACGTCGACACCTTCACGCGCGACCACCTGCCGGAGCCCGCCCTGTGGCCGACGCTCGAGTTCACCACGGACGCCCTGCAGTACCCCGAGCGGCTCAACGCCGGCGTCGAGCTCGTCGACGTGCCCGCGCTGCGCGTCGGCGACGACGCGCCCGCGCTCCGCACCCCCGACGGCTCGGTGTGGACGTACGGCGAGCTGCGCCGTCGCTCCGACCAGGTCGCGCAGGTCCTGACCGAGGACCTCGGGCTGGTGCCGGGCAACCGGGTGCTGCTCCGCTCGCCCAACAACCCGTGGACGGTCGCCGCCTGGCTGGGCGTGCTCAAGGCCGGCGGTGTGGTCGTCACCACGATGGCCGCGCTGCGGACCCGCGAGATCGAGCCGATCGTGGCGAGGACCCGGCCCGTCATCGCACTGGTCGACCACCGCTTCGCCGACGACGTGCTCGCCCTCGGAGGCGACCTGGTCGTCGTGACCTACGGCGGCGACGGTGCCGACGACCTGGTCCGGCGGGCCGCGGCCAAGTCCGGGGAGCTGACACCGGTGGACACCGCGGCCGACGACGTCGCCCTGCTCGGACCGACGTCCGGCAGCACCGGCGTCCCGAAGATCACCATGCACTTCCACCGCGACGTGCTGGCCATCGACGACACGTTCGGCCGCACCCTCCAGCTCGGACCGGGCGACGTGGTCGCCTGCACGGCGCCGCTCGCCTTCACCTTCGGGCTGGGGATGCTGGTGGTCTTCGCGCTCCGCGCCGGCGCCTGCGCCCTGCTCACCGAGCAGGCGACGCCGGTCCAGCTCGCCGACCTGGTCGCCGAGCACGACGTGACCGTGCTGGCCACCGCGCCCACGGCGTACAAGCAGATCCTGAGGTCCGGGCGGATCGACCGGCTGCAGCACCTGCGCGCCGCCGTGAGCGCGGGCGAGCACATCTCGCTCGGGGTGTGGGAGCAGATCCGGGACACGATCGGGCTGGAGATCGTCGACGGCATCGGTGCTACCGAGATGCTGCACATCTTCATCTCCAACGTCGGCCACCCGATCCGGCCCGGCGCGACGGGGAAGCCGCTGCCGGGCTACCGCGCGACCGTCCTCGGCGACGACGGGGAGCCCGTGGGGATAGACGAGGAGGGACGCCTCGCCGTGATCGGCCCGGTCGGGTGCCGCTACCTCGACGACGACCGCCAGCGTGGCTACGTCGTCAACGGCTGGAACGTCACCGGTGACACGTTCAAGGTCGACGCGGACGGCTACTTCCACTACTGCGCCCGGACGGACAACATGATCGTCTCGTCGGGCTACAACATCGGCGGGCCCGAGGTCGAGGCCGCCATCGACGACCACCCGGACGTGGTCGAGTGCGCCGTGGTCGCCGAGTCCGACGCCGAGCGTGGAGCGATCGTGTGCGCGTTCGTCGTCCTCAGGGACGGCGTCGTCGGGGACGAGGCGGAGGCCAAGCAGATCCAGGACTTCGTGAAGAGCCAGATCGCGCCGTACAAGTACCCCCGCGACGTGCGCTTCGTCGAGGCACTCCCACGCAATGCGAGCGGCAAGCTGCAGCACTTCCGGCTGCGTGAGGAACTGGAGGCGGCCCGATGAGGATCGCGATCGCCGGCGGCGGCCCCGGCGGGCTCTACCTCGCCGCACTCATGAAGCAGCTCGACCCGCGGCACGAGATCACCGTGTGGGAGCGCAACGCACCCGACGACACCTTCGGGTTCGGCGTCGTCTTCTCCGACGAGACCCTCGGTGCGGTCGCGACCGCGGACACCGTGATCCACGACCAGATGGCCAGCCGTTTCGCGCGCTGGACCGACATCGACGTCGATGTCGACGGGCACGCCTTCACCGTGGGCGGGCAGGGGTTCGCCGCGATGGGCCGCAAGGACCTGCTGCGCATCCTGCAGGAGCGCGTCGCGGCCCTCGGCGTCACGGTCCACTACCGCACCGAGGCTCCCGACCCCGATCGGCTGCGCGCCGACCACGACCTCGTGGTCGCCTCCGACGGTCTCAACTCGATGATCCGGACCAGGTACGCCGACGTCTTCGGACCGAGCCTCGACCGGCGCCGGAACAAGTACATCTGGTTCGGCACCGACCTGGTCTTCGAGGCGTTCCAGTTCTTCGTCAAGCAGACGGAGTGGGGCACCATGCAGATCCACGGGTACCCCTACTCCGACCAGGGCTCGACGTTCATCGTCGAGATGCACGAGGACGTCTGGAGACGCGCCGGCCTCGACCGCACCGAGGACGTCGTCCTCCCGCCGGGGGCATCCGACGAGTACGCCGTGGAGCGGATCGCGGAGATCTTCGCCGACGAGCTGCAGGGCCACCGGATCCTCACCAACAACTCCAAGTGGCTGAGCTTCCACACGGTGCGCAACGAGCGGTGGTACGACGGCAACGTCGTGCTGCTCGGCGACGCGGCCCACACCGCGCACTTCTCGATCGGGTCCGGCACCAAGCTCGCGATGGAGGACGCGCTCGCGCTGGCGGCCTGCCTCCACGAGCAGCCGACCGTCGAGGCCGCGCTCGCGGCATACCAGGCGGAGCGCAAGCCGGTGGTCGAGTCGACGCAGCGTGCCGCCCAGGCGTCGCTGGAGTGGTTCGAGAACATCGGGATGTACGCCGGGCAGGACCCGGCGCAGTTCGTGTTCAACCTGATCACGCGCTCGCGCCGCATCACCTTCGAGAACCTCAAGGAGCGCGACCCTGAGTTCGCGGACCGGATGGAGGCCGAGTTCGCGCGCCACCAGGGAGCCGACGAGGTCGCGCCGGCCATGTTCCAGCCGACCACGATCGGCAACCTGCGGCTGAAGAACCGGATCATCGTGTCCTCGATGGACATGTACGTCGCCGAGGAGGGCGTCCCGACCGACTTCCACCTGGTCCACCTCGGTTCGAAGGCCCTGGGCGGGGCCGGCCTGGTGATGACCGAGATGACCTGCGTGTCCCCGGAGGCGCGGATCACGCCGGGCTGCCCCGGCCTCTGGACCGACGAGCAGCGCGACGCCTGGCAGCGGGTCGTCGACTTCGTGCACCGCGAGAGCACCGCCCGGATCGGCCTGCAGCTCGGGCACTCGGGCCGCAAGGGGTCGACGAAGCTGATGTGGGAGGGTATGGACGAGCCGCTCGCCGCGGACAACTGGGAGGTCGTCGGCCCCTCACCCGTCCCGTACGGCGCCGGCTGCCACGTGCCGAGGAAGGCCACCGAGGAGGACCTCGAGCTCATCGTCGAGCAGTTCGCCCAGGCGGCACGCCGCGGCGTCGAGGCCGGCTTCGACCTCGTCGAGGTGCACGCCGCGCACGGCTACCTGCTCTCGTCGTTCCTCTCGCCCGTCTCCAACCACCGCACCGACCAGTACGGCGGCTCGCTGGAGAACCGGCTGCGCTTCCCGCTGCGGGTCTTCGACGCGGTCCGCGCCGTCGTGCCGGCCGAGGTCCCGGTCACCGTCCGGATCTCCGCCACCGACTGGATGCCGGACGGCAACACCGAGGACGATGCCGTCGAGATCGCGCGGGCGTTCATCGCCCACGGGGCCGCCGCCATCGACGTCTCCTCGGGGCAGGTCTCGCAGGACGAGAAGCCCGCCTTCGGCCGCTCGTACCAGACCCCGTTCGCGGACCGGATCCGGCATCAAGTCGCCGAGTCGGCCGGCGTCGCGGTGATCGCGGTCGGGGCCATCTCGTCCTACGACGACGTGAACTCCATCCTGCTCGCGGGCCGCGCCGACCTGTGCGCCCTGGCACGCACGCACCTGTACGACCCGCAGTGGACGCTGCACGCGGCGGCCGAGCAGGACTACCGGGGACCGGGTGCGGACTGGCCGCTGCCCTGGGAGGCGGGCCGTCGGCGGCCGCCGACGTCCCGGACCGACAAGGTCCCACCGCGGCTGTCGATGCTCCGCGACGAGGCGGAGGGCCCGATCCACGTGCGGTGGCGGCCGGCCCGGGACCAGGTGGCCGTGTCCTGATGGCCGAGCAGCACGAGGGGGCCTCGATCACGCTGCGGACCCGCGTCGAGTGGATCGACACCGACGCGGCCGGGATCTACCACAACAGCAGCGTGCTCCGGTTCGTGGAGGCCGCCGAGGCCGAGCTGATGCGCGAGCTGGGCATCGAGGGCTACTTCCCGGTGGCACCCCGCGTCCGGCTCGAGGTGGACTTCGAGGCGCCGCTGTTCTTCGGCCAGGAGGTCACGGTGGACCTGGTGGTCGACCGGGTCGGTTCGAGCTCCCTCACCTTCCGCTTCGAGGTGTGGGGCGAGCAGCACCTCGGCGCTCCGCGGAGCCGGGCCGCGGCGGGCAGCTACGTGACGGTCCACGTCGAGGGCGACCACTCGACGGGGACGCGCAGCGTGCCGTGGCCCCCGGAGTGGAGCGAGCGGTGGCGCCGTCCGGCGGCGTACGGCGCGGCTCGGGAGTGAACTCGCACGGCGAGGGCGTGCGGGACCGGCTACACCAGCGTCACCCGCGCCTCGGATCCGGTCCTGATCGGCTGACTCAGACCGGGAGCTCGTCGCCCCGGGCGTCCACCAGGGCGACCGGGGCGGTGAGCCGCCACGCCTCGAAGGTCAGCTCGGCGAGCTCGTCTCGGTCGATCCGCTCGAGGTGGACCACGACCCAGCCGAACGGTCCCGAGGTGAACTGCACCTCGAACACGTCGGGCCGCTCGGCGACCAGCGCGAGCTGCTCGGCGAGCTCCTGCTTGAGCCCGACCGTGCTGGTGCGGGGCCACAGGTAGCCGAACGCGCGGCCGGAGGCCTCGAACCGGCTCCACCTGTCCCGGTCGTGCCGCGTGACCTCGGGCAGCTGGCCGACCAGCTCGACGAAGTCAGGGATCGCGCACGGCATGGCGCGATCATCGCAGGGGACCGCTAGTGTCCGGCCGTGGGCATGAGACGGGTCCTGAACGCCGGGGTGCTGGCCGGCTGGCGCTGGTTGGACAAGGCCGGCGAGATCACGGCCGGCACACGCGCGGCCGCGCAGTTCGGCAGCTTCGGGGCGGACACGACGATCGGCTTCCCCGCGGCGACGCTGATGGGCACCCGGTCGATCCACCTCGGGACGGGCACCATCGTCGGCCGGCAGGCCACGCTCGCCGTCGGCTACGGGCCGGACGACCCGAACCTCCCCGAGCGCGGGCTCGTGGTCGGTGATCGCTGCGTCCTCGGCGCGCGGGTCACGGTCGTGGCCCACACCTCGATCGCGATCGGCGACGACGTGTGGTTCGGCCAGGACGTCTTCGTGTCCGACTCCGGGCACGGGTACCAGGACCCGGAGCTGCCGATCGGCGTGCAGTTCGGCGGTCACGATCCGGTCGTCATCGGCTCCGGGTCGTGGCTCGGCCACGGCTCGATCGTGCTGCCGGGCGCCCGGATCGGCCGCAACGTCGTCGTCGCCGCCGGCTCCGTGGTGCGCGGCGTGGTGCCCGACCACAGTGTCATCGGGGGGGCGCCCGCGAAGGTGCTGCGCCGCTACGAGCCCGGGGTCGGCTGGGTCGGCGCGCGCGGCGACGTCCGGCCCGTCGTCATCGGGCCGTTCGGGGAGGGCGTCACTGCAGCACGGTGAGGATGCCGGCGGCCAGGAAGCCGATCACGGTCAGGAGACCGGTGAGCCGGCCGCCGTGCCGGTAGGACTCGGGGACCATCGAGTCCGCGAGCATCATCAGCACCGCACCGCCGGCGAAGGCGCTCGCGTAGGTGCCGAGGTCGCTCAGGTGGTCGGCCATCAGGTAGCCGAGCCCCGACGCGAGGCCGCAGGCGACCGTGAGCAGGCACCACATGACCGCGATCCGGCGGTCCGGCGTACCGGCCTCCTGGAGGGACGTGGTGCCGGCCAGGCCCTGGGGCACGTTGGACACGAAGATCGCGGCCAGGAAGGCGAGGCTGATCTGGCCGCCCAGGGCGAGCCCGAGGCCGAGGATGAACGCCTCCGGGATGCCGTCGAGCAGCGCGCCCAGGAACATCGCCATCCCGGAGCCGCCCTGGGCACGCCCGGACGCGACCGCCAGCCGTGCCTCGCCGCCGCTGCTGTCGATGACCCGGTCACCGACGTAGTAGACGAGCGCGCCGACCAGTGCCCAGGCGATGATCTGCCAGCCGTCGGTGATGTTCCCGGCCGGGATGAGCTCGTAGGCGACAGCGGCGAGCAGGGTGCCGCCACCGAAGCCCATCATCAGGCCGATCGCGCGCTCCGACCTGCCCAACGGCTTCGCCAGCCACTGGCCGAGGAAGAGTGCGGCGGGAGGAGAACAGTCCCCAGAAGAGTGCCTCGGTCATGGCGTGCTCATACACGTCCCGGGACCGGGATCCCGCCGGTGTAGATCGGCGAGTCCTTGCGCGAGAGCAGCTCGCGCCGCTCCTCCGGGGTGAGCGCCTCCACCTGGGCGCGGACGTCGGACGGGAAACCGCTCACCTCCGGTGCCTCCTCGACCGGCACGATCGTGTGCACGACCCGGTCGTCGTACAGGTGCACCATCGTCATCGCCTGGTGGCCGTCGACGCCGGAGACGAACCGCTCCAGCGGGGCGGGGTCGGAGGTGTAGCAGGTCGCCGACGCGACCGAGACCGGGATGCCCGCGAACGTCGAGTACGTCGAGTAGTGGAGGTGCCCGCCGAGGATGCAGCGCACGTCGGTCCCGGCCAGCACGTCCGCGAGCCGGTCCTGGCCGTAGAGCTCGATGACCTCCGCCGCGCGCATCATCGGGATCGGGACCGGCGGGTGGTGCAGCGCGAGCAGCGTGCCGTGCGGCGCGGGCGTGCCCAGCACGCCGGCCAGCCACTCGAGCTGGGCGTCGCCGAGCTCGCCGTGGTGGTAGCCGGGCACGCTGGTGTCGAGGGAGACGATCCGCAGCCCCGCGACGTCGTGGACCCGGTCCTGGGGCCGGTCGTCGTCGGTGTCGAACAGCCCGCGCGCGTACGCCGACCGCTCGTCGTGGTTGCCCATCACCCAGACGACCTCGGCGCCCATCGCCGCCGCCACCGGCTCGACGATCTCGCGCAGTCGCTGGTACGCCGCCGGCTCGGCCCTGTCGGCCAGGTCGCCGGTGAACACCAGCGCCTGCGGGACCGGCTCCAGCCGGGACAGGCGCGCGAGGGCGAGCTCGAGGCCGGCCTCGGTGTCGATGACGCCGTACTGCTTCCGCCCGCCGGCGAGCAGGTGCGGGTCGCTCAGGTGCGCGACGACGTGACGAGGGTCGGGGTACTGGCCCAGCTGTTGCCGCTGCACGGGCTCAGGCTAGCGACGAGTCAGCTCGAAGACCGGGATCAGCCGGTCCGTCCGCTCCTCGTACTTCGCGAAGCTCGGCCAGGTCCGCAGCAGCACCTGCCAGCGGTCCGCCCGCTCGTCGCCCTCCATCTCCTTCGCGTCGACGGCGATCCGAAGCCGTTTCCAGGTATCGTGGCCTCGCCGGACGCGCGGATGTTGTGCACCCAGACCGGCATCTCGGGCCCGCCGAAGTACGAGCCGGCGATCAGCCAGCGCTCGCCGTGGGGGACGCACAGCAGGGGAGTGCTGCGCGGGATGCCGCTCCTGCGGCCGACCACGGTGAGTACCAGGTTCGGCAGGCCGGCGATGTCCAGGATGGTCACCCGCCCGCGGGTCACCCTCTGCAGCATCCGGTCGCACCAGACGATCTGCGGGAGCAGCTTCGGCATCCACGGGATCGCGCCGATCCGGATCGCGACAGGTGTCATCAGGCCCATGGCTCGCAGTCTGTCCGCACCGCGGGGTTTCCACGCACGTGACGCGGGTCACCGTCTCTGGAAGGCTCAGCCACGGAGGTGGACACACACATGCCAGACGGAGTCGAGATCACCGGGCCGATGCATGCCCGGTACGACGAGATCCTCACCGACCGGGCCCTCGAGCTGGTCGCTCTCCTGCACCGTGAGCTGGACGGCCGGCGACGCGAGCTGCTCGCCAGGCGCGCGGAGCGGGTCCGCGCGATCGCCGACGGCGGCGGGCTCGCATTCCTCGAGGAGACCCGCGCGATCCGGGAGGACGACTCCTGGCGGGTCGCCGAGGCCGCCCCTGGGCTCGTCGACCGCCGGGTCGAGATCACCGGGCCGACCGACCGGAAGATGACGATCAACGCGCTCAACTCCGGCGCGAAGGTGTGGCTCGCGGACCAGGAGGACGCGAACACGCCGCTGTGGGAGAACGTCGTGGGCGGACAGCTGAACCTGCGCGACGCGATCACCGGGCAGATCGACTTCACCAGCCCGGAGGGCAAGGAGTACCGGCTGGACGACGGCGAGCTGGCGACCATCGTCGTACGCCCGCGTGGCTGGCACCTGCCGGAGAAGCACATCGAGGTCGACGGTGAGCGGACGTCGGGCAGCCTCGTCGACTTCGCGCTCTACCTGGCGACCAGCGGGCAGCTCCAGCTGGACCGGGGGCAGGGCCCCTACTACTACCTGCCGAAGATGGAGTCGCACCTCGAGGCCCGGCTGTGGAACGACGCGTTCGACCTGGCCCAGGACTTCCTCGGCATGCCGCGCGGCACGATCCGCGCGACGGTGCTGATCGAGACCTACCCGGCGGCGTTCGAGATGGAGGAGATCCTCTACGAGCTGCGCGACCACTCGGCCGGCCTGAACGCCGGTCGCTGGGACTACATGTTCAGCGTCATCAAGTGCTTCCGCACCCGGGGCGACGACTGGGTGCTGCCGGATCGCAACTCGGTGACGATGACGGTGCCGTTCATGCGCGCCTACACCGAGCTGCTGGTGCGCACCTGCCACAAGCGGGGCGCGCACGCGATCGGCGGGATGGCGGCGTTCATCCCCAGCAAGGACGAGGAGCAGAACGCCTTCGCGTTCCAGAAGCTCACCGAGGACAAGACCCGGGAGGCGAACGACGGCTTCGACGGCTCCTGGGTCGCGCACCCCGGCATGGTGGCGGCCTGCCGGGAGGCCTTCGACAAGGTCCTCGGCGACAAGCCGAACCAGCGCGACCGGCTGCGCGAGGAGGTCGCCGTCACCGCCGACGACCTGCTGGACGTCCGGTCCACACCGGGCGACGCCACCGAGAACGGGCTGCGCAACAACGTCGCCGTGGGGATCCGCTACCTCGAGTCGTGGCTGCGCGGGTCCGGTGCCGTCGGCATCTTCAACCTGATGGAGGATGCCGCGACCGCCGAGATCTCCCGGAGCCAGGTCTGGCAGTGGCTGCACAACGGCGAGGTGCTCGCAGGCGGGGAGAAGGTCACCCGCGAGCTGGTCGAGACGATGATCGAGGAGGAGCTGCAGAAGGCGCGCGACGAGGCCGTCGGCCGGGCGTCCGCACCGGGTCGCCGGTGGGACGACGCCCGTGCGCTGTACGCCGAGCTCGCGCTCTCCGAGGAGTACGCCGACTTCCTCACCCTCGCCGCCTACGAGCAGATGCCGTGACCCCGGGCGTCCGGGCCGTCGCGACCCGCGCCCGGGAGCTGCTCGCTCCGGACGCGGTGATCGACGACCGCGCCCGGCTGCGCACCTACGAGTGCGACGGGCTCACGCACTACCGGGTCGTGCCGGCGCTCGTGGTGATCCCGGAGGACGCGGACCAGCTGGCCGGTGTCGTGCGGGCCTGCGCCGAGCACGGCGTGCCGTTCGTTGCGCGGGGGTCGGGCACCGGCCTCTCGGGTGGCGCGCTCCCGCACGCCGAGGGTGTGCTGGTCGTGACGTCGCGGATGCGTGCGATCACCGACGTACGTCCCGAGGACCAGCGCGCCGTCGTGCAACCGGGTGTCGTCAACCTCGACGTCACCCGGGCCGCCACACCGCACGGCTACTACTACGCGCCCGACCCGAGCAGCCAGCAGATCTGCTCGATCGGCGGCAACGTCGCGGAGAACTCCGGCGGCGCGCACTGCCTCAAGTACGGCTTCACGACCAACCACGTGGTCGGCGCGGACTTCGTGACGGCCGGCGGCGAGGTCGTGCCGCTCGGCGCGATGGCGCCCGACGCACCCGGCTACGACCTGCTGGGCGCGGTCGTCGGCTCCGAGGGCACGCTCGGCATCGTCACCTCGGTGACGGTCCGGCTGGTGCGGCTGCCGGAGGAGGTCCGCACGATCCTCGTCGGGTTCCACTCCACCGACGCTGCCGGCGCCGCCGTCTCCGCGATCATCGCGGCCGGCATCGTGCCCGCCGCGATCGAGATGATGGACGCGCTCGCGATCGAGGCCGCGGAGGAGGCCGTGCACTGCAACTACCCCGCAGGGGCGGGCGCCGTCCTCGTGATCGAGCTGGACGGCCCGGCCGCGGAGGTCGCGGCGGAGTACGACGAGGTCGAGCGGCTCTGCGAGGTCAACGGAGCGTTCGAGCAGCGGCTGGCCACCGATCCGTTCGACCGGGCGCTGATCTGGAAGGGCCGGAAGTCGGCGTTCGCCGCCGTCGGCCGGATCAGCCCCGACTACATCGTGCAGGACGGCGTGATCCCGCGGACCGCACTGCCGGAGGTGCTGCGTGCGATGGGTGAGCTGTCGGCGCAGCGCGGCGTCCGGATCGCGAACGTCTTCCACGCCGGCGACGGCAACCTGCACCCGCTGGTGCTCTTCGACGAGTCGAAGGCCGGCGAGGCGGAGGCGGCCGAGGAGGTCAGCGGCGCGATCCTCGACCTGTGCATCCGGCACGGCGGCTCGATCACCGGCGAGCACGGCGTCGGCGTGGACAAGGCTCGGTACCTGCCGCGGATGTACACCGAGGAGGACCTCGACACGATGCAGCTGGTCCGCTGCGCCTTCGACCCCGACGGGATCTCCAACCCCGGCAAGGTGTTCCCGACGCCCCGGCTGTGCGGTGAGGTGCCTGGCAGGCACAAGGGCGCACACCCCGCCCAGGAGGCCGGGTTGGCGGAGGTCTTCTGATGGGTGTGGTCGTGCGTCCGACGTCCACCGCCGAGGTGGCGGACGTGCTGCGCGACGCGGCCGCCCGGGGTCTCGCCGTGGTGGCGCAGGGGCGAGGCACCAAGCAGGGCTGGGGTCTGCCGGTCTCGGTTGACCTCGTCGTCGACCTCAGCGGCATGGACCGCGTGCTCGACCACCAGGCCGGTGACCTGATCGTCGAGGTCCAGGCCGGCGCCCGGCTCGCCGAGGTGCAGGCCCGGGTCGGCACGGAGGGCCAGCGGCTCGCGCTCGACGAGACCGTCCCCGGCGCGAGCATCGGGGGGACCCTCGCGACCAACGCGTCCGGGCCGCAACGGCTCGTCGCGGGTACGGCGCGCGACCTGCTGATCGGCGTCACCGTCGTCCGCGCGGACGGGGTGGTCGCCAAGGCCGGCGGGCGGGTCGTCAAGAACGTCGCCGGCTACGACCTCGGCAAGCTCGTCGTGGGCTCGTACGGCACCCTCGCGATCGTCACCGAGGCGGTGTTCCGGCTGCACCCCGAGCCGGAGGTGCGCCGGTGGGTGAGCGTCGCGGCGGACGACGTGCACGACCTGGTCCACGCCGTCGTGCACTCGCAGGCGGTGCCGTGGGCCGTCGAGGTCGACGGCACCACGCTGTCGGTGATGGTGGGCGGCCGGCCGGACGGGGTCGCCGCCAGGGTCGGGACGATCCGGGGCCTGATCGGCGGGTCGGTGTCGGACACCGCCCCGGAGGGCTGGGGCACCTACCCGTGGCAGCCCGGGGAGACCGGGCTCAAGGTCACCTTCGTGCTGTCCGGGCTGCGCGACGTCCTGGCCGCCCTGGCCGAGGCCGGCGCCCGGGTGCGCGGGTCGGCCGGCGCCGGGGTCGTGTACGCCGCGCTCGCCGTACCCGATGCGCTGCCGCGGCTGCGCGAGGTGGCCGCGGCGCACCACGGCAGCGTGGTCGTCGTCGACGCCCCGGACGAGGTGAAGGCGTCGGTGGACGTGTGGGGCCCGGTACCGGCGCTGGAGCTGATGCGGCGCGTGAAGGACCAGTTCGACCCGGACCACCGGCTCGCGCCCGGTCGCTTCGTGGGAGGGATCTGACGTGGACCCGGAGCTGCTCGACGACTGCGTGCACTGCGGCTTCTGCCTGCCGACCTGCCCGACCTACGTGCTCTGGGGCGAGGAGATGGACAGCCCGCGCGGCCGGATCCAGCTGATGCTGCAGGCCACCGAGGGCGAGGTGATCACCGACGCGATGGTCGGCCACTGGGACGCCTGCCTGGGCTGCATGGCGTGCGTGACCGCGTGCCCGTCGGGCGTGCAGTACGACCGCCTCATCGAGGAGACCCGGGCCGAGGTCGAGCGCGTGCACCGGCGGTCGGCGTCGGACCGCGCGCTGCGCGGCCTGATCTTCGCGGTCTTCCCGCACCCGAGGCGGCTGCGCCTGCTGCGCGGCCCCCTGCGCGGCGTGCAGCGGACCGGGCTCGACCGGGCTCTCCGTCGTACCGGCCTGCTCGACCGGCTCGCTCCGTCGCTCGCGGCGATGGAGCGCCTGGCGCCGCGGCTCTCCAGGCCGGAGCGGCTGCCCGAGCGGCTGCCGGCGAACGGTCCGCGCCGGATGGTGGTGGGGCTCTTGACCGGCTGCGTGCAGGGCGCGTTCTTCCCGGCGGTGAACGCCGCGACGGCGCGCGTGCTGCAGGCCGAGGGGTGCGAGGTCGTCGTTCCGCCCGACCAGGGCTGCTGCGGTGCGCTGTCGGTGCACAACGGCCGGTCCGAGGAGGCGAAGGCCTACGCGCGGAAGCTGGTCGGTGTCTTCGAAGCCGCCGGGGTCGAGCGGGTCGTGGTGAACGCTGCGGGCTGCGGCTCGTCGATGAAGGAGTACGTCGCGCTCCTCGGCGAGGAGGCGCGCGACTTCCAGGACAAGGTGCGCGACATCAGTGAGGTCCTCGACGAGCTCGGCCCGGTCGCCGTCCGCCACCCTCTGGAGGTGACCGTCGCATACCACGACGCCTGCCACCTCGGGCACGCCCAGGGCGTGCGGGTGCCGCCGCGCCGGCTGCTCGAGGCCATCCCCGGCCTCGACCTGCGCGAGGTCGCCGAGGCGGAGCTGTGCTGCGGCTCGGCCGGCATCTACAACGTGCTCAACCCCGAGCCCGCGCGCGAGCTCGGCGACCGCAAGGCCGCGAACATCGTGGCCACCGGCGCCGACGTGCTGGTGACCGCGAACCCCGGCTGCCTGATGCAGGTGGCTGCCGCGATCGAGCGCTCGGGACACCCGATGAAGCTCGCGCACACCGTCGAGGTCCTCGACGCGTCCATCCGCGGCCGGCCCCTGTAGGTCCTGCCGCAGAGTCGGCTAGAACATCATCGACGCGGCCGGCGGCACGTCGGTGTGCAGCGCCCGCCCGAGCTCGCGGGCCGCCCCGGGCCGGGCCTCGGCGACCAGTCCGGCGCGGACCAGGCCGACCAGGTTGCCGCCGCCGAGGTACGCCGCACCGAGCGCGTCGATCGACAGCCTCAGGTCGGCGTCCGCGTCGGTCCGCTCCGCGGCCGCCGTACCGGACTCGTCGGCGTGGATCCGCCAGGTGCCCGCGTTCCACGGGGCGTGGTCGTCGGTGACCTCGACGACGACATCGCACGGGGCGCTCCAGGTGCGCGCCGCGAGCGCTTCGGGCAGGTCCACGAGCCGCACCCAGAGGCTGTCGTAGGTCTCGATCTTCGAGACCGACCGCGGCCCGCCCGTCCAGGCGAGCACGGGATCCTCGACGCCGGCGGTCCACAGCTGGACGCTGCCCATCAGGTCGAAGTCGACCAGCCGGCGGACCAGGGCGAGCCGGGTCGGCGGATCGCCGACGACCAGGAGCGCAACGACGCGGCCGGCCGGGCGGGCGTCGTCCCACTTCGGCTCGCGCCGGAACATCGCGAAGCCCACGTCGCGGCCGTCCCGGCGGGCGAAGAGCACCCGCCACGGCTCCTTGTCGCGCAGCCACTCCGGGAACTGCTGGCACATCCGCTGGTAGTAGCCGAGCTCGCCCACGACGGAGCCGGTGTCGACCGCGGCGCGGTGGCAGTCGTGCATCCGCTGCGGGGTGCCGGCGTCGGGCATGGACGCCAGCTGGGTCGTGACGGCGCCGGCGGCCTCGTCCAAGCCCGGAGCGGTGAGGGTCGCGCCGCGTGACAGCGTGACCGGCAGCTCGAGGGAGGCGAGGCCGTAGCCGTACCGCCCGTAGATCGCGGGCTCGCTCGCGTGCAGCGCGGACAGGTGGGTGCCCGGCGTGTCCCGCACCTGCTCGAAGTGGTGCCGGAGCATCGCGGTCAGCACCCCCCTGCGCCGGTGGTCGGGGTGCACGCCGACCCAGGTCAGCCCGGCGCACGGCACCAGCCTCGGGTCGCCGTCGGCGCCGGGCACGGCGAGGTCGAGCGGGTAGACGCCGTAGATGCCGGGGTACGTCGAGCTGTCGGCCCCCTCGACCTCGGCCGCGAACCGCTGGTCGGCCGGCAGGCCGGTCAGCTGGACCTCGACCGGCGCCGCGAGCGCCTCCTGCGACCAGACCAGGACGTCGCTCGCGAGGAACCGCTCGGCGTCGGCGGCCACGTCCACCCGGATGTCGCTCATGGGGACAGCCAACCGTCGGACGCGTCCGGGCTCAACTCCATTCCGAGACGGCCGCGACGTGGCCGTCGGGCCGCACGACGCACGTGCCGCCACCGGTCGCGTGGGTGAGGAACTCGCCGCGGGCCCGCCGGGCCGCGGCTCGCAGGCGGTGGTCGGGGTGCAGGGCGCCGACGGCGGGGTGGCGGTCGGCGCCGTAGCGGAACGGCGCGTACAGCTTCCCGGAGTCGATCTCGGCGCGGGCGGCTGCATCGGTGACCGCGCGCTCGAGGACGTCGCGGCGGTGCGCCCACCCGGCCTCGGACTGCGGGACGAGGAAGTCCATGGTGCGGGTCGTGATCGCGAGGTTGTTCTCCGCGGCTGCCCGCCGCTCGGCGGCGTAGCCGTCCACGGTGCGGGGAGACGCCCAGCCGTGCAGCGCGTACGCGATCCGCCAGGCGGCGTTCTCGGCATCGGCGACGCCGGAGTTGAGGCCGCGCGCGCCGAACGGCGCCATCAGGTGGGCGCAGTCGCCCGCGAGCAGCACCCGGCCGCTGCCCATCGTGGTCGCGAGCCGCGAGTGGAACCGGTAGACCGTGCACCAGAGGACCTCGTGGTCGACGGACCCCACGATCCTGCGGATCCGCCTGTCGAGATCGCCGTTCGCGCGCTCCCGCTCGAGGTCGAAGCCGGGGTCGACCTGCCAGTCGATGCGGTAGGTCGAGTCCGGGCACGGGTGCATCAGCACCTGGCGGCCCGGGTTCCACTCCGGGTCGAAGTAGAAGCGTCGCTCGAGCTCCCGCTCGGGCAGGTCGCAGCGGATGTCGCAGATCAGGAACCGGTCCTCGAAGGTGCGCCCCTCGAAGCCCGCGCCGATCGCCGCCCGGACGATCTCGCCGCGGGCGCCGGCGCACCCCACGACGTACGACGTCTCGATCGTGCCGCGCGTCGTCCCAACCCGGACGGCGCGGTCGTCCTGGCTGATGCCGGTGACGGTCGTGCCCCAGCGGACGTCGACCAGCGGAGCGTCCGCGATCCGCTCGTCGAGGACCTGCTCGACCCGCGCCTGCCCGATGTTCACCCAGGGTGGGAAGGGGCTGTCGCCGCTGTCGGCGAAGGCGACGTGGAACAGCTCGTGCTCGCGGTAGTACGTCCGCGCCACCCGCCAGGTCACGCCCTCGTCCGCGATCGCCCTGCCCGCCCCGACGGTGTCCCAGATGTCCAGGGTCTCGCGCTGCTGGCAGATCGAGCGCGACCCGACCGCCTCGCGACGCTCGTGGGCGTCGAGGACCACGGTCGGGACCTCCCACCGGGCCAGCAGCAGTGCCGTGGTCTGCCCCACCGGACCGTTCCCGACGACCACCACGGGCGGGCCGTCGTACATGGGGGGCAGCGTAGACCTGCCGGCCTGTTGTGGGCGCCCGCGCGTCAGATCGCCGGCGGCTCACGGTCCGTCGGGGTTGCGATCGACAGGCAGCGAAGCGGGTGCGGCGGGCGGTTGGTTGCGGCCGCATCCCGGCTTTCCGGCCGGCGCCGCTCGTGCTGGCCGGAGCATCCGGAATTGCTCGAAGATATTTCGAAAGACTTTGGGAAAGTGTCTCACATGCCGGTCAAAACAAGGGTTCTGGGCCCTCGACTGTCGGTGGCCGGTGGTGGGGTGGAGCTGTGATCGTGACCGACAGCAGCCACCAGCCTCTCGTGGTCGAGGACCTCGACGACGACTGGCTGCTGGCGCTGTGCGAGGACGCCGAGGTCGAGTCCCGGCGTCTGGACCGCGCCAGGCTGCGGCTCGCTCTGGAGTGGGCGCACCGGCACCCCGCGGCCCCCGAGGACGTCGTCAAGGGCCACGTCGACCCGGTCAGCGATCCCGGGACCCCGGAGGTGGAGGAGTTCACCGCGGAGTCCCTCGGCGCCGCGTTCGGGATCACCACCCACGCCGCCCTCCAGCTGATGGCCGACGCCCTGGCCCTGCACCACCGTCTCCCGCGGACCTGGGCGCGGGTCGAGGCCCTCGAGGTGCCCGCCTGGCGGGGCCGCCGGATCGCCCAGGCCACCGGCCAGCTCACCGCCGAGCAGGCCGCGGCGGTCGACGCCGTCCTCGCGCCCCGGGCCGACAGGTGCGGGGTCCGGGCCATCGACCAGGCCGTGGCCGAGGCCACCGACACCGTCGTGCAGGAGCAGACCGAGCGGCTGGACCGGAGCAACTGGAACGTCGAGCTCTTCCACGGCCCGATGGCCGGTGCCGGCCGCTGGGCCGGCACCTCGGTGCTGGTGATCACCGGTGACACCGCCGACCTGACCCACCACTACGAGCAGATCAACGCCCACCTCGAGCCGGGACCGGAGCCGATCGAGGTACGCCGCGCGATCGCGTTCGGTGTCCTGGCCCGCAAGCTCGGCGGCGGGAGGCCGCCCCGGATCAGGCTCTACGTGCACGCCGACCTCACCGACCTCACCGACCTCGGCGACGAGACGATCGGCACCGGATCGGTCGAGCGCCTCGGTCCGCTGACGATGGGCCGGATCAAGGACTGGGTCGGCCACGCCCAGGTGACCGTCCTGCCCGTGCTGCGGATGGACCGGTCCGATTCCGTGGACCGGCACGACCCGCCGCCGTGGATGCGGGAGCTCGTCATCCTCCGCGACCAGCACTGCGTGTTCCCGCACTGCCAGACCGACGCCCGGTCCTGCGACCTCGACCACGTCATCGCCTACCGAGACGGCGGCCCGACCTGCCCGTCGAACCTCGCCCCGCTGTGCCGACGCCACCACCGCGCCAAGACCCGACGACGATGGCGCTACCGACGCGACCCCGACGGCAGCTACACCTGGACCGGACCCCACGACCGGCAGTACCGCGTCACCCACGACGGCACCACCGCGCTCAACTGAGCCGGCCCGAGCGACGGGGTCGCCACGATCGACAGCGGCGGGGACGTGGGCATGCGTGCATCCTCGGTGACCACGACGGGCCGACGGGGCCGTCCTCACGAAGCTCTCAGCCAGGGCCGGGACCATGGACCGGTGACCCACCCCCAGCTCTCCCCGCGCGCCCAGGCCCTCCTCGACCGGATCGACGCCTGGGCCGCTCGCGGACCCGTCCGCAAGGTCCTGGTCCGCGCCGGTGTGACGATCGGGGGACCGGTGGTGGTCGTGGCCGGCGTCGCGATGCTCGTGCTGCCGGGCCCGGGTCTGGTGGTCATCGCTCTCGGCATGGCGCTCCTGGCGCTCGAGTACGACTGGGCGCGCACCGTGCTGGCCGTGGCCGGGCGTGGTGCTGCGTGGGTGCGCCGGACGGTGCTGCCCCGCGACGGGAGCCAGACGCGGCGGCTGGTCGGTGTTGCCGGCGCAGGGGCGTTCCTGGTGGCCAGCACGCTGGCGACGGGCGCCGTCACGACGTACGTCGGGGCACAGACCTTCCTCTGACTCAGCCGCGCGCGGGCTCGACGACGCCGACGACCTCGCCCAGCGAGAGCCGGCCCCCCGCCGTTCCCGGCGCCGAGTAGCGCAGCGTGACCACGTCGCCGTCGGCCAGGAACGCCGACTCGTCGCCCCAGCCGATCTCGAGCAGGGACCCCCGCTGGTCCGGGTCGGGACCGCTGATCGTCCCGGAGGCGAACAGGTCGCCGGTGCGCAGCGACGCCCCGTTGACCGTCAGGTGCGCGAGCATCTGCGCGGGCGACCAGTACATCGTGCGGTACGGCGGCCGGCTGACGACCTCGCCGTTCACCTCGATCTCGACGTCGATGTCGAGCCCGCGGACCTCCCCGGGCCCGAGGTAGGGCAGCGGCTCCGGGTCCTGTCCGGGCAGGTCGACCCACGCGGCGTCGAGCGCCTCGATCGGGGTCACCCAGTGCGAGATCGAGGTCGCGAAAGACTTGCCGAGGAACGGGCCGAGCGGGACGTACTCCCATGCCTGGATGTCGCGCGCCGACCAGTCGTTGAGCCCGACCACGCCGAACACGTGGTCCGCGAACGCGTCGTACGGCACCGGCGTGCCGAGCTCCGAGCCGGTGCCGACCACGAAGCCCAGCTCGGCCTCGATGTCCAGCCGCTTGGAGGTGCCGAAGGTGCCACCGCGCTGCTGACCCCGGGGCCGCACGACGGGCGTGCCGGACGCGACGACGGTGCCGGCGCGGCCGTGGTAGCCGACCGGCAGGTGCTTCCAGTTCGGTAGCAGCGCCTCGCCGTCGGGACGGAAGATCCTGCCCACGTTCGAGGCGTGGTGCTCGGAGGCGTAGAAGTCGACGTAGTCGGCGACCTCGACCGGCAGGTGCATCGTGACCTCGTGGAGCGGCACCAGGTGCGGCTCGACCAGGTCCCGCTCGGGCTCCTCGGTCAGCAGCCCGCTCACCCAGCGGCGCACGGACTCCCGCACGGCCCGGCCCTCGGCCATCAGCGCGTTCAGCGAGCGCTCCTCGAAGACGTGGTGCACGTCGAGCATCTCGGCGGCCGCCACCGGCGCGAGGTCGAGCACGAGGTCACCGATCCGCACGCCGACCCGCGGCTCCTCGCCCGGCAGCGCGAACACGCCGTACGGCAGGTTGTCGACGTCGAAGAGGGAGCCGTCGGCCCCGGGGACCCAGGTCTTCATGGCTTCTCCAGCAGTCCGAGGGCGATCAGGTCGTCGAGCGGCTCGGTGACCGAGCATGAGCCGAACGACGTGAACCACCTGCGTGCCCGTTCGAGCTCGCCGGCATCCGCGACCAGCGCCTCGCCGTCGCGTTGCTCGAGTGTCGCGACCACGTCGTCGACGGCGGCGCCGTCGAAGGCGCGGAGGGTCGCGACCAGCACGTTCAGGAACCCGTGGTGCTCGAAGCGGTCGTCGCCCGTGTGGCGGACCGCGTGGTGCAGCCCGGCCGTGCACTTGAACGGCGTCTCGCGGTCGAGCGCAGCGTCGATCCAGCGCGCGAGCGCGTGGGCAGCGGGGTACGCCGCGGCATCGAGACCGCCGGTCCGGAACTTCAGTCGGTGCTCGGCGGCGGCCACCTCGTCGGCGGCGGCCAGCCAGGCCGGCTCGGGGCACGCGGCCGGGATCTCGACGTAGACCGGCACGTGGTCGTCGAGCAGACCTTCCGATCGGGCGGCATCCACCGCGGTGACCACCCGCCGAGCAGCACCGACGGGGTCGTCGGGGTCGCGCAGGGCGATCTCGATGCCCTCGACCGCGATGTGCAGCTTCCGGGCCAGCGTCGCCAGCCCGGTGACGTTGCCGGCGCCGCCGGTGACCACGACGGACAGCGCGAGCGGCGTCGCCTTCAGCTCGGGGAGGTCGGTGTCACGGACCACGAAGGTGCCGACCAGGTCGGCGTACGGCTCCGCTCGGCGGGCCTGGTGCTCCGCCGCCGCGGCCCCGAGTGGGACGTCGCCGGGCGGGAAGATGGCGGCGTCGTCGACGAGGCCTCGCCACGCGGCGGGGAGGGGTTCCGTGGACACGCTTCTCACTCTAACCTTGAATCACATAGCGGACGAGAACGTCCGACTATCGAACGGAGATGCGCGATGGCCCACTACCGACGCCTCGGCGAGGTCCCGCCGAAGCGGCACACCCAGTTCCGCGACGGCGACGGGAAGCTCTACTACGAGGAGCTGATGGGCGAGGAGGGCTTCTCCTCCGACTCGTCCCTGCTCTACCACCGCGGCGTCCCCTCGGCCATCGTCGCGAGCGAGGTCTGGGAGCTGCCCGACCAGACGCGCACGCCCAACCACCCGCTGAAGCCGCGGCACCTGAGGCTGCACGACCTCGAGACCGGCAGCGACGCGGTCACCGGCCGGCGCCTCGTGCTGGGCAACAACGACGTCCGGATCGGGTACGTCGTGACGGGCACCGACCCCTCGCCGTACTACCGCAACGCGATCGGCGACGAGTGCATGTTCGTCGAGACCGGGACCGGCGTGGTCGAGACGGTGTTCGGCGTCGTCGGCTATCGCGCCGGTGACTACGTCGTCATCCCGCGCGCGACCACCCACCGGTGGCTGCCTGCCGAGCCGAGCCGGCTGTACGCGATCGAGGCGAACAGCCACGTGGCGCCGCCGAAGCGCTACCTGTCCCGCTTCGGCCAGCTGCTCGAGCACGCGCCGTACTGCGAGCGCGACCTGTACGGGCCCGAGCAGCCGTTCACCCAGGAGGGCGCGGACGTCGAGGTGCTGGTCAAGCACCGGACGAGCGCCGGCGTCGTCGGCACCCGGATGACCTACGCGACGCATCCCTTCGACGTCGTCGGCTGGGACGGCTGCCTGTACCCGTACACGTTCAACCTCGAGGACTACATGCCGATCACCGGCAAGATCCACCAGCCGCCGCCGGTGCACCAGGTCTTCGAGGGCCACAACTTCGTCGTCTGCAACTTCCTGCCGCGCAAGGTCGACTACCACCCGCTGTCGGTCCCGGTGCCGTACTACCACTCGAACGTCGACAGCGACGAGGTGATGTTCTACGTCGGCGGCGACTACGAGGCGCGCAAGGGCTCCGGCATCGGCCTCGGCTCGATCTCGCTGCACCCCGGCGGGTACGCCCACGGCCCGCAGCCGTCCGCGATCGAGGCGTCGCTCGGCGCGGAGTACTTCGACGAGTCGGCGGTGATGGTCGACACCTTCGCCCCGCTCGACCTCGGCGAGGGCGGGCTGGCGGTCGAGGACCCGGCGTACGCCTGGACGTGGGCGGGCCGGGGCCCCGACGACCCCGCGGTGTTCTCGAACTCCTAGGCCGCGACCGGCTCGTTGTTGAGCGTCTTGTAGGTGTACGCCGTGCCGATCAGCACGACCGGGACGGCGACGACCAGCCCGATCCCGCAGAGCAGCGCGCCGACGAACCAGGCGGCCACACTCACGAGGAACCAGAGGATCACGTTGCCGGCGTTGTTCTTGGTGAAGTCGAAGCTCGCCCTGATCGCGTCGATGGCCCCGAGCTCGGGCCGGTCCATCAGGAAGTACAGCGTGTACGACGTGAAGAACATGACCAGGAGCCCGGGGATGATGCACAGGATGAATCCCACGAAGGTCAGGATGCCGATCAGCAACGAGGCGATCACGACCTCGCCCAGCTTGTTCGGCCGGAGCAGCGTGCTCGGCTCGAGCTGACGGCCCTCGGTGAGGTCCAGCGCGCCACGGACGATGCCCGCGCCGATGATCATCGAGATGATCCAGCTGACCAGGCTGAACAGCCAGCTCACGACGTTCTGCGCGGTGAAGAGGCCGCCGTTGCAGGTCTCGACCTCGCCGGTGTCCAGGTTGACCGACGGGTCGCACGCGACCGCTCGGCCGATGACGAAGCCGACGATCTGGATGGCGATCAGGACGGCCACCAGGACCACGACCGCGAGCAGGATCTGGCCGAGGTTCTGGGTGAACTTGTTCCAGCCGTAGGAGAACGCGTTGCCGACGCTGTAGCCGCTACCACCGGGCGGCGCGGGCGGCGGTGGCGGGGGCGGCGCGCCGCCGTACCCCGAGGGCGGCGGGACGTCTGAGGGCGGGGGAGGCGGGTCGTACGTGGACATCACAGCTCCTCTGCTGCCGGGTTGCTGCCGGGTTGCTGCCCGGAACCTAACGGCTGGTCGAGGGTGGGGACAGGGGCCGATCGGGCTATTGCGCCGCGGGCGAGAATGGGACCGTGAGCAACCTCGAGGACCGACCCGCGGAGCTGACGGCGGAGTGCGCGGTCACGGCGGGGATCGAGATCATGACGCCGCGCGACGTCCCGCTCGGAGGGCCGCGGGCGATGCGGGTACGCCGGACCCTGCCGCAGCGGCACCGATCGCTGATCGGGGCGTGGTGCTTCGTGGACCACTACGGGCCCGACGACGTCGCCGACTCCGGCGGGATGCGCGTCGCACCGCACCCGCACACCGGCCTGCAGACCGTGAGCTGGCTGTTCACCGGGGAGGTCGAGCACCGCGACAGTGCGGGGCACCACGCGATGGTGCGTCCCGGCGAGGTGAACCTGATGACCGCGGGCCGCGGCATCAGCCACTCCGAGGTCTCGACGCCGTCGACCACGAGCCTCCACGGAGCCCAGCTCTGGGTGGCGCTGCCCGACTCCGACCGCGGCACCGACCCGACGTTCGCCCACCACGCACCGCACCCGGTCGTCGGTGCGGGCTGGGAGGCGCGGGTCTTCCTCGGCTCGCTGCTCGGCGACACCTCGCCGGTCCCGACCTACACCCCCCTCCTCGGTGCGGAGCTGCTGCTCGAGCCCCGCACCAACCTCGGGCTCGACGTCGACGAGGCGTTCGAGCACGGCGTGCTGGTCGACACCGGGATTCTCGGCGTCCACGGCATCGAGGCGAAGCAGCACGACCTCGCCTACGTCCCGCCGGGACGCCGCACCCTGACGCTGACGTCGTACGACGAGCCGGTGCGGCTGCTGCTGCTCGGCGGACCGCCGTTCGGCGAGGCGATCGTCATGTGGTGGAACCTGGTCGCGCGCACCCATGAGGAGGTCGTCGCCTGGCGTGCGGAGTGGCAGGCGCAGATCACCGACGCCGGGCTGGTCGACGGCTGGTTCGGCATCCCCGTCGGGGACGAGTTGCCGCCGATCCCCGCCCCGCCCTTGCCGAACGCCCGGCTCAAGGAGCGGCACTGACCGCTGTCGGAGCCCTGCGACAGGATGGCGCGCATGGAACCGGTCATCGGCGAGGACGGCGTTCCGCGCTGCCCGTGGGCCGGTGGCCCCGGGGTGATGCGCGACTACCACGACACCGAGTGGGGCAACCGCCTCAGCGGGGAGTCGGCGTACCTCGAGCGGCTGACGCTCGAGGCGTTCCAGTCCGGGCTCTCATGGTCGACGATCCTCAACAAGCGGCCGGCGTTCCGCGAGGTCTTCCACGGCTTCGACGCCGAGGCGGTCGCGGCGTTCGGGCCCGGTGACGTCGAGCGGCTGATGCAGGAGCCGCGGATCGTCCGCAACCGGATGAAGATCGAGGCCGCGGTCACGAACGCGCGGGCCACGGTGGCCCTGCGCGAGGCGGGCGGCCTGGAGTCGTTCGTGCTGTCCTTCGCTCCCGACGACCCGCCCGCCTGGGCCGACACCGCCGAGATGACGACGACGTCGGCGGAGTCGGTCGCGCTGTCCAAGGGCCTGAAGAAGCGCGGCTTCGCGTTCGTCGGTCCGACCACGATGTTCGCGCTGATGGAGGCGATCGGGGTCTTCGACCCCCACCTCGTCGGCTGCTTCAGGCGAAGCTGAGGAGCGCCGCGAGTCCTCAGCGAACCAGAGCGGCGGCCTCCGCGGCGAGCATGCTGATCCGGTCCCAGTCCCCGGACGCGACCGCGTCCGCCGGCGTCAGCCAGGAGCCACCGACGCAGCCGACGTTCGGCAGCGCGAGGTAGGCCGGAGCGGTGGCCGCGGTGATCCCGCCGGTCGGGCAGAAGCGGGCGGTCGGCACCGGGCCGGCGACCGCCGTGAGGAATGCCGCGCCCCCGGACGCCTCGGCCGGGAAGAACTTGAGGTCGGTGACGCCCGCCTCGAGGGCGGCCAGCACCTCGGACACGGTGGCCACACCCGGCAGGAACGGCAGCCCGGAGTCCTGCAGCGCGTGCAGCAGCGAGCCGGTGGTGCCGGGGGAGACCAGGAACTGCGCGCCCGCGTCGGCCGCCAGCTTCGCGTGCCTGGGCCGGGTGATGGTGCCGGCGCCGACCAGGATCTCGGGCACCTCGTCGGCGATCGCGCGGATGGCGTCGAGCGCGGCCGGGGTGCGCAGCGTCAGCTCGATGGCGGGCAGGCCCCCGGCGACCAGGGCGCGCGCGATCGCGACGCCCTCCTCGGCCGTCCCGGCCACGACGACCGGCAGCACCGGCACGATCTCAAGCGGGCTGGACAACGGGTACCTCCTGGCCCGGGGCGCTCACGCCCGGGAAGACGCTGGCGCCGGTGTCGGCCGACCCGACGGTGGCGCGGAAGGCCGCGAAGAGCTCCCGGCCGGTGCCCGCCCACTCGGCGCCCTGGGGGGCGCGCCCGGTGGCGGGGCGGCGCTGCAGCTCGTGGTGGTCGACGTGCAGGTCGAGCAGGCCACCGGCGGCGTCGACGGTGACGACGTCGCCGTCCTGCACCCGCGCGAGGGGGCCCCCGAGAGCGGCCTCGGGGGTCACGTGGATCGCGGCCGGGACCTTGCCCGACGCACCGGACATCCGGCCGTCGGTGACGATCGCGACCCGCTGTCCGCGGTCCTGCAGGACACCCAGCGCGGGCGTGAGCTTGTGGAGCTCGGGCATGCCGTTGGCGGCAGGGCCCTGGTAGCGGATGACCGCGACGAAGTCCCGGCCGTCGAGCGAGCCCGTCGCGAATGCGTCGAGGAAGTCGTGCTGGTCGTCGAAGACCACGGCCGGTGCCGAGACGAAGCGGTGCTCGGGCTTCACGGCGGAGGTCTTGATGACGGCGCGCCCGAGCGGCCCGGAGAGCAGCTGGAGGCCGCCGTCGGGGGTGAACGGGTCGGACGCGGGGCGCAGCACCTCGTGGTCGAGCGACTCCTTCGGTCCCTCTTCCCACGTCAGGTCGTCGCCACGCAGGACCGGCTCGCGCGTGTAGAGCGACAGTCCGCGGCCGGCGACGGTCCGCACGTCCTCGTGGAGCAGGCCAGCACGCAGCAGCGTGTGCACCAGGAACGCGATGCCACCGGCGGCGTGGAAGTGGTTCACGTCCGCCTCGCCGTTGGGGTACATCCGGCTGATCAGCGGCACCACGGCCGAGAGGTCGGACAGGTCGTCCCAGGTGAGGGTGATGCCCGCCGCGCGGGCGATCGCCACCAGGTGCATGGTGTGGTTCGTCGAGCCACCGCTGGCGAGCAGCGCCACGCACGCGTTGACGATGGCCTTCTCGTCGACGATCTCGCCGATCGGTGTGGGCTCCATCGTCGAGGAGTGACCGCCCTGCCGGGTCAGTTCGACCACGCGCCGGCCGGCTGCCCGCGTCAGGGCGTCCCGCAGCGGAGTGCCCGGGTTCACGAAGGACGAGCCCGGCAGGTGCAGGCCGAGCACCTCCATCAGCAGCTGGTTCGAGTTCGCGGTGCCGTAGAACGTGCAGGTCCCGGCGGAGTGATACGACGCCGACTCGGCCTCGAGCAGCTCCTCGCGGCCGACCTTGCCCTCGGCGTACAGCTGGCGGATCCTCGCCTTCTCGGAGTTCGGCAGGCCCGAGGTCATCGGGCCGGCGGGCACGAAGACCGTCGGCAGGTGGCCGAACGACAGCGCGCCGATCAGCAGGCCGGGCGTGATCTTGTCGCAGACGCCGAGCATCAGCACGCCGTCGAACATGTCGTGCGAGAGCGCGATCGCCGCCGACATCGCGATCACGTCGCGGCTGTAGAGCGAGAGCTGCATGCCGTCGCGGCCCTGGGTGATGCCGTCGCACATGGCGGGCACGCCGCCGGCGAACTGCGCGATGCCGCCGGCCCGCACGACGGCCTTCTTCAGCGACTCCGGGTAGTCGCGGTAGGGCTGGTGGGCCGAGAGCATGTCGTTGTACGACGAGACGATGGCGACGTTCGGCTTCGCGCTGCCGCGCAGCGCGACCTTGCCCGCGGGCTCGGCGGCGGCGAAGCCGTGCGCGAGGTTGGCGCAGGCGAGGCGTCCGCGGGCCGGGCCGGCGTCCGCCGCCGCCCGGATCCGGGCGAGGTACTCGGTCCGTCCCGCGGTGCTCCGCTCGGCGATGCGGGCGGTCACCTCGGCGACGGTGCGGTGGAGTGCGTTCACTGGTCGGGCTCCTGCCAGGTCCGGCCGTCGCGCTCGAGGAGCGTGGCGGCGGCGGGGGGTCCGTCGGTGCCGGCGGCGTACCGCTTCGGCCGGTCGGGCGAGGTCGCCCAGCGCTGGAGGATCGGCTCGGTCCAGGACCACGCGGCCTCGACCTCGTCGCGGCGCATGAACAGCGTCGGGTTGCCCTTGATGACGTCCATGAGCAGCCGCTCGTAGGCGTCGGGCAGGCGCACGTCGAAGGCGGCCGCATAGCTGAGGTCGAGCGAGACCGGCCGCAGCCGGTAGCCGCCCGGGCCGGGTTCCTTGGCGGTCAGGTGCAGCCGCATGCCCTCGTCGGGCTGGACCAGGATGTGCAGCCGGTTCGGGGCGGTCGCGCCTTCGGCGCCGGGGAACATCGAGTGCGGCGGCTCCTTGAACACCACCACGATCTCCGAGGCGCGGTGGTCCATCCGCTTGCCGGTGCGCAGGTAGAAGGGGACGCCGGCCCAGCGCCAGTTCTGCACCTCGGTCTTCAGGGCGACGAAGGTCTCGGTCCGGGAGCCGCCGTGCCCCAGGTCGTCGGAGTACGACGGGACCGGGGCCCCGTCGACCAGCCCGGCGCCGTACCGGCCGCGGACGGTGTCGTGGTCGACGTCGGCCGGCGACATCGGCTTCAGGGCCTGGAGCACCTTGAGCTTCTCGTCGCGGACTGTCTCGCGCCCGACGTAGGTCGGCGGCTCCATCGCGACCAGGCAGAGCAGCTGGAGCAGGTGGTTCTGGACCATGTCGCGCAGCGCGCCGGCGTTGTCGTAGTACTCGCCGCGGCCGCCGACGCCGACGGTCTCGGAGACGGTGATCTGCACGTGGTCGACCCAGCGGGAGTTCCACAGCGGCTCGAGGAAGGCGTTGGCGAAGCGCGTCACCAGCAGGTTCTGGACGCTCTCCTTGCCGAGATAGTGGTCGATCCGGAAGATCTGCGCCTCGTCGAAGACCCCTCCGACGGCGGCGTTGACCTCGCGGGCCGACGCGAGGTCGTGGCCGATCGGCTTCTCGAGCACCACGCGGGCGCGCTCGTCGACCACCCCGATCTCGTCGAGGCGCCGGCAGATGGCACCGAAGAGCTTCGGGGCGACCGCGAGGTAGAACACCCGGACCGCGTCCTCGGGGTGCGGGCGGTCCTTGAGCAGGGCGTGGAAGCGGTGCCAGTCGTCAGGATTCTCGGCGTCCAGCATCAGGTGGTGCAGCCGGGCCAGGAAGCGGTCGAGCGCACCGTCGTAGAGGTCCGCGGCGTCGACGTACGTCGCGAGCGCGGTGCGCACCACCGAGCGCCAGGCGTCGTCGTCGAGGTCGGTCATGGACACGCCGAGGATCCGGTAGTCGGCGGGGAGCTGCCCCTCGAGGTCGCGGTGGTAGAGCGCCGGCAGCAGCTTGCGGAGGGCGAGGTCGCCGGTCCCGCCGAAGACGGTGAAGTCACACGTCTCGGGGAGCACGTTCGGGGCCGGAGCGGGTTCCATGAGCTCCACGGTAGGGACGAGTTAGGTCCATCGCAAGACGTACATAGGTTTTTTCAGGATCAAAGTAGGGACGTTTATGCTTCCCGCGTGACCCAGGTGGTGGAGACCCGCGAGACCGCGGCGCCGGCGACGGCCGGCGAGCTGCTCGAGCTCGTGCGCACCGGCCGCGCGGCGACCCGTTCCCAGCTCCGCGCCCTCACCGGGCTGTCCCGCACCGCCGTCACGGCGCGCGTGTCGGCCCTGACCAGCGCGGGGCTGCTGCAGATCGGCGAGGAGCTCGCGTCCACCGGGGGCCGCCCCCCGGGCGCGCTGGTCTTCAACCGGCACGCGGGCGTCGTGCTGGCCGTCGCGATCGGCCGGTCCCGGAGCCAGCTCGCGGTGCTCGACCTGGACGGGCAGGAGCTCGCCGCGGACTCCCGCGACCACGAGGTCGGCGTCGGCCCGGACGAGCTGCTGCCCGACGTCGCCGGACGGCTCACGGCGCTGCTCCAGGACGTCGCACCGCCGGTGCTCGGGATCGGCCTCAGCCTCCCCGGCACGCTCGACTCGGTCCGCGGCCTGTCCATCGGCTCCCCGGTGATGTCCGGCTGGGACGGCGTCCAGCTCGCGCCGTACTTCGGCGAGGTCGCGGACGCCCCGCTGTTCGTGGCCAACGACGCCGATGTGCTGGCGCGGTCCGAGCTGCTCGGGGGCGCCGGAGTCCTCGACGACGTGCTGGTGGTGAAGGCGTCCACCGGTCTCGGGCTCGGGATCGTCGCCGACGGCCGGGTGCTCAGCGGCCATCTCGGCGCCGCGGGCGAGATCGGGCACACGACCGTGGACGCCGCCGGCGACCTGCCGTGCCGGTGCGGCGCGACGGGCTGCCTGGAGACCATCGCCGGCGGCTGGGCCCTGGTCGCCCGGCTGGCCTCGGAGACCGATCACCACGAGCAGCCGGTCGATCATGTCCGCGACCTGGTCGCGCTCGCCCTGCAGGGCGACTCCTTCGCCCGGGGGCTCCTGCGCGACAGCGGGAGGGAGCTCGGCGAGGTGCTCGCGGTGGCGATCAACCTGCTCAACCCTGCTGCCGTGGTCATCGGGGGAGACATGGCCGCGGCGTTCGACTTCTACGTCGCGGGCGTGCGCGAGAGCGTCTACCGGCGCTCGGCCCCGCTGGCCACCCGCGACCTCCAGTTCCTCCCGGCCACGCACGGCGACCGCGCCGGCGTCGTGGGCTGCGGGGCGCTCGCGCTCGACCACGTGCTGTCGCCCGTGGCCGTCGACGCGCGACTGGCGACCGGGGGCTGAGGTTAGCCGACGTCGTGCGACAGCGAGTCGACGACCACGGCGATCGCGAGCACCAGCGCCGGGTTCTCGCCCGGGCCGATCTCGACGCCGTACGTGTCGGCGATCCGGAACCACCGCTTGGAGACCTCGGCCACCTTGTCGCGCCCACGGCTGATCTCGAACTCGTGGTCGACGATGTTGCCCTGGACGTCGAGCTCGTCGCCGCCGGCCAGCTTGACGTGGTAGCGCTCCCGCAGCGGCGAGATCATCGCCTTCTTGACCGTGGCGACGTCGTTGCCGTCGGCGTCCTCGATGGCCATCGTGTCGCGGATGCTGAGCTTGCGCTCCTGGATCTTCAGCAGCTCGCGCCCCGAAGCGTCCTCCAGCACGAGGGTCTGCCTGATGCGGAGCGCCTTCCCGTCGACCTTGAAGGCGCGGTCCCCGCCCTCGTCCTCGATCCAGTAGTCGTCGCCGATCGAGAACAGCTTCTCCCGCATCCGGTACGTCGTGCCACCCCCACCCCGGCGGTCCTCGCGGCGGTCCTGGCGTCGGTCCCTCAGTCCCATGCGGCCATCGTCGTCCCGTCCCCGCCCGGTGGCATCACCTGATCCGGGCGACCGCGCACTAGGGTCACGGCCGTGGACGCGAACACCTGGCTGTGGATCCTCGCCGCCTTCCTGGCCGCGATCTTCCTCGGCACCGGAGCCCTCAAGCTGACCCGCTCGCGCGAGGAGATCGTGGCGGCCGGTATGACGTGGGCCGGCGCGTACTCCGACCGGACCCTGCGCCGGCTCGGCTGGGCGGAGGTGATCGGCGCGGTCGGCGTCCTGATCCCGTACGTCGCGCCCTTCGCTGCGGTGTTCCTCGCAGTCGTGGCCCTGGTCGAGCTGGTGACGCACGTGCGGCGGCTCGAGCTCTTCCCCGACGCCCTGCGCACCCTCGCCCTCGTCGTCATGTGCGTCGTCCTGGCGGTCTACCGCTTCGGCCCCGAGGCGTTCTGACTGGGACTAGCCTCACCCCGTGACCCGAGTACACGCCTTCGGCGACGACGCCCTCGGCGACCGCGACGCGGTCGGCCTGGTGACCGCGATCCAGGAGGGCGAGGTGGCGATCCCCGAGGTGATCGAGGCCGCGATCGCCCGCACCGAGCGGCTCCAGCCCGAGCTCAACGGCGTCGCCTACGTCGCCTACGACCGGGCCCGCGCCGAGGCCCGCGACCCGCGCGGCGGCTTCTTCGCCGGTGTCCCGACGTTCCTCAAGGACAACGTCGACGTCGCCGGCATGCCGACCCAGCAGGGCTGCGACGCCTACCGCGCCCGCCCCGCAGCTCAGGACGGTGACTTTGCCCGGATGTTCCTCGCCACCGGTCTGGTCCCGATCGGGAAGACCCAGCTGTCCGAGTTCGGGTTCAGCCCGTCCGCCGAGCACCCGCGGATCGGCCCGGTCCGCTCGCCGTGGGACCCCGCCCACACCGCCGGCGCGTCGTCGGCAGGTACGGCGGCGCTCGTCGCCGCCGGCGCCGTACCCCTCGCGCACGGCAACGACGGCGGCGGCTCCATCCGCATCCCGGCGGCGGTCAACGGCCTGGTCGGGCTCAAGCCGACCCGCGACCGGCTCGCCCAGGACAAGGTCACCCGGCAGATGCCGATCCGGATCGTCTCCGACGGCGTGCTGACCCGCTCGGTGCGCGACACCGCGGCGTTCCTCCGCGAGGCCGAGCAGGTCTACCGTGCGCTGAAGCTGCCGCCGATCGGTGACGTGACCCGTCCCGGCCGCACCCGGCTCCGGGTCGCGGTGCACACCCGCGGCATCGGCCGGGACGCCGACCCGGAGGTGGTCGAGCTCACCCTCAAGACCGCGAAGCTGCTCGAGGAGCTCGGCCACGAGGTCGAGGTCGTCCCGCACCCGGCGCCCTCCTCGGTGCCCGACGACTTCCTGCTCTACTGGTCGATGCTCGCGATGATGATCGTGCGCACCGGGCGGCGCACCCTCGGCCCGTCGTTCGACCGGACCCGCCTGGACAACCTCACGCTGGGCCTCGACCGGCACTGCCGGGCCCGGCTGCACCGGCTGCCCGGCGCGATCGGCCGGCTGCGCCGGCTGCCGCGGCTCTCCGCGGACTTCCACCGGCGGTACGACGTCGCGCTGACGCCCACGCTGGCGCTCACCACCCCGCTGGTCGGCCACCTCGACCCGATGAACGACTTCGAGACCGTGATGGAGCGGATCCTCGAGTGGGTCGCGTTCACGCCGTGGCAGAACGCGACCGGCGATCCGGCGGTCTCGCTGCCGCTGGCGAGCTCGTCGGCGGGACTGCCGCAGGGGATGATGCTGTCGGCCGGTGCGGGCCGGGAATCCACCCTCCTGGAGCTGGCTCTCGAGCTCGAGGAAGCGGCTCCCTGGAGGCCGCTGACAGGCTGAAATCCAGGCTCCCGGCCTCGATTTCTCGTTACCGGAGAGCCTGTGTATCGTTCTCCGTCGTTGCCCCTTTAGCTCAGTCGGCAGAGCGTCTCCATGGTAAGGAGAAGGTCTACGGTTCGATTCCGTAAAGGGGCTCTGGGCAGGACCCTGGACGGACCGGTTAATCTGGTTCGGACAGCCGTGCCCGTGGCGGGGTAGCTCAGGTGGTTAGAGCACACGGCTCATAATCGTGGTGTCGCGGGTTCGAGTCCCGCCCCCGCTACTCACATCCTGCGACACCTGTACCGACAAGCAAGGACTTCCCGTGGCCAGCAAGAGCTCCGACGTTCGCCCCAAGATCACGCTCGCCTGTGTCGAGTGCAAGGAGCGGAACTACATCACCAAGAAGAACCGGCGCAACGACCCCGACCGGCTCGAGATGATGAAGTTCTGCCCGCGCGACCGCAGGCACACCCTGCACCGTGAGACCCGCTGATCGACCCGTCTTCCGACAGCCCGCCAGGTTCGCCCGGCGGGCTGTCCGCATTTCAGATCCGGCACCTCAGACCCGGCACTGCGGCCGGCGCCACGCCCGCAGGTCCGAGACGTCGAGCCGCAGCAGCTGCGGCACGACCGGCCGCCCGCCCAGGTCCTGGTAGTGCCGCGTCCCCGCCTCGCTGACCACCCACAGCGAGCGGCTTCCGACCAGGTCCATCCCCTCCGCGCCCGGCACGAACGCCCTCCGGCGGGTGCCCTCCGGTCCGCCGAGGACTCCGCAGCGGGTGACCGACTGCGCGAACCACGCACCCGCCGGCTGCCCGGCCAGCGCCGCCCACACCCCGCCCTGCGTCGAGCGTGGTGCGTCGGTGTGCCCCGACGACATCTCCGGCGTGATGTCCAGGGCCCCGGACGCCACGATCTCGTCGGTGTCGAACCAGTCGACCTGCGCCGGTCTCGTCGGGTACCACCGGCCGATCCCCAGCCGGCCGCGGTCGTCGGTCAGCGAGAACGACCCGCGCAGCGGCGGCCCCAGCGCCCACACGTGCTCCACGTCGAGGGTCTCCGGGTCGATCAGCCAGAGCCTGCTGGTCTCGACGAGCCACAGTCCGTGGCTGTCGCGCACCAGTCCGCCGCCGTGCCGGCACGTCAGCGGGTCCCGGTCACCGACCTGGCCGGCGACGGGGTCGAGTCGGTCCAGCAGCTCGCCGGTGCGGACGTCGTACCGCTCGACCAGGCAGTACCGCTCGTGCAGCGGTGCGTTGCCGTCGAAGCCGCTGACGAAGGCGGACCGGCCCGCCACCGCCACGCCCTGCGGGACGAAGCCGTGCCCGGTGCGCAGCCACACGCCGGCACAGACCGCGTGGTCGTTCGGGAACCGGTCGAGCTCCTCCTTCTCCAGGTACGTCGGGGGAGTGCCCCGGACGTCGTCGAACGTGATCGGCCCGCACCCGCTCCGGCGGTCCGGTCCTGGACCGGGGTCGGCCGAGGTGCAGCCCGCGACCAGCACGAGTGCGGCCAGCACCCACCCGATAGTTTGGGCGCATGCCAGTCGACCAGTCCCTCGTCGGCCGGGTCTTCCCACCCACCCGACCCTATGCGGTGACCGCGGAGCACATCGGCAGCTTCGTGGCCGCGATCGGCGGCGCGTACGACGGCGGCGCGGCGCCCGCGACGTACCCCATCGTGCTGGCCTTCGACGCGATGAACGCCTTCCTCGAGGCCGAGTCGATCGACCTGTTCCGGATCGTGCACGGCGACCAGAAGTTCGCCTACGAGCGGCCGGTCGTCCCCGGTGACGTCCTCACCGCGTCGCTCACGGTCGCGAGCCTGCGCCAGATCGCGGGCAACGACATCATCGGCACGACCAGCGAGATCACCGACTCCTCCGGCGCCCTGGTCTGCTCGACCAGCGCGACGCTCGTGCACCGGGGCGCGGCATGACGCTCGAGCCGCAGGCCTACACGATCACGCGCGCCGACCTGGTGGCGTACGCCGAGGCCAGCGGCGACCACAACCCGATCCACCAGGACGACGCGGTCGCCGAGAGCGTCGGGCTGCCGGGCGTGATCGCGCACGGGATGTACACGATGGCGCTGGCCGCCCGGGCGGTGTCCACCTGGTTCCCGGGCGGCGAGGTGGCCAGCTTGGGCTGCAAGTTCACCAACCCGGTCGTCGTACCGGCCGAGGGCGGTGTCGACATCGAGGTCGCGGGCGAGGCGTCCGAGGAGGACGGCCTGACGACCGTGCGGCTGACGGTCACCTGCGAGGGCCAGAAGGTGCTCGGCATGCCGAAGGCGGTCGTGCGTGCCCCCGCCCATGACTGAGCTGCTCGCCGACCACACCACCCTGCGGCTCGGCGGCCCGGCCGCGCGCTGGGTGCGCGCGACGACGGAGGCCGAGCTGACCGCCGCGGTGTCGGAGGCGGACGCGGCCGGCCACCCGGTGCTGGTGCTCGGCGGCGGCAGCAACCTGGTCGTCGCCGACGAGGGGTTCCCCGGCACGGTCGTCGAGGTCGCCACCAGCGGCATCAGCCCGGACGTCGAGGACGGGGTGAGCTGCGGCGGGGTGCTGGTCACCGTCGCCGCCGGTGAGAGCTGGGACGACCTGGTCGCGCTCGCGGTCGGGAAGGAGTGGGCCGGCATCGAGGCGCTCTCCGGCATCCCGGGCCGGGTCGGCGCGACGCCGATCCAGAACGTCGGCGCCTACGGCCAGGAGGTCAGCCAGACCGTCGCGTCGGTACGGGTCTGGGACCGTCGGTTGCGCGGCGTCCGCACGTTCGCCAACGCCGACTGCGGCTTCGGCTACCGCACGTCCCGCTTCAAGGCGGACCCGGGCCGGCACGTCGTCCTGTCGGTGACGTTCCAGCTCCGGCAGGGCTCGCTCGGCGGACCGGTGGCGTACGCCGAGCTCGCCCGCACGCTCGGGGTCGAGCCGGGGGAGCGGGCCGCGCTCGCCGACGTACGCCGCGCGGTGCTCGCGCTGCGTGGTGGCAAGGGCATGGTGCTCGACCCGGCCGACCACGACACGTGGAGCGCGGGGTCGTTCTTCACCAACCCGGTCGTCCCGGCGGACGCCGTGCCCGACGGTGCGCCCGCGTGGCCGCAGCCCGACGGCCTCGTGAAGACCAGCGCCGCCTGGCTGATCGAGCACGCCGGCTTCGCCAAGGGGCACGGCAACGGCCGGGTCGCGCTCTCCGGCAAGCACACGCTCGCGCTCACCAACCGCGGTGGTGCGTCCACCGCGGACCTCCTGGCGCTCGCGCTCGAGGTGCGCGACGGCGTGGAGCTGCGGTTCGGCATCCGGCTCGTCAACGAGCCGGTGCTGGTCGGCTGCTCGCTCTAGCTGTTGCTGTTGACCGTGCCGTGGATCGTCGTGGTGTCCGACGACGCCACGGCCAGCGCGATGAGACCGACGATCGCGACGATGCCGACGACGAGCAGGATCGTGCCGATGATGCCCATGATCTTCCCGGCCGAGGCGGATCCGCGGCCGCCGTACACCGCCGGGTTGGCGTCGATCTCGCGGACCGCCTTGGCCCCGGTCGCCCAGGCGAACGGCGAGAGCACCAGCGTGATGCCGCCGCAGGTGGCGATCCCGGCCAGCCCGATGATGCCCAGCACCATCGCGGTGTTCGCCGACGGGTGCGCGGGAGCCGGCGGCGCGTAGTTGTACGGCGCCTGCGCGTACTGCGGCTGTCCGTACGGCTGCTGGTAGGGCTGCTGGTACGGCTGGCCGTACGGCGGCTGCTGTGGCTGCTGGGGGTAGGGCTGCTGCGGCTGGCCCTCGGGGTAGTACGGGTTCTGCGGCGGCGGCGGGGGCTGCTGCGGCTGCTCGTACGGGTTCGGGCCCGGAGGCTCGTGCTCGCTCATGGATGCATCCTCCCAGTCCCTACCGGTTTTGGGGGGAGCCCACCCACCCCTCGATGTCGCCGAGGATCTCGGACTTCACGTCGTCCGGTGCCCGGGACGCCCGCACCGACATCCGCGCGAGCTCGGCGAGCTGGCTGTCGGTCAGTCCGTGTGCGGCGCGCATGGTGGCGTACTGACCGGCGAGGCGGGACCCGAACAGCAGCGGGTCGTCGGCCCCGAGCGCGACCGTGGCGCCGGCCGCCAGCAGGGTCGGGAGCGGCACCGACGTGAGGTCGGAGTAGACCCCGAGCGCGACGTTCGAGACCGGGCAGACCTCCAGGACCACGCCCGCCTCCACGATCCGGTCGAGAAGCGCCGGGTCCTCGGCCGCCCGGACACCGTGCCCGAGCCGCTGCGCGTGCAGCTCGTCGAGGCACAGCCGGATGTGCTCCGGCCCGCGCAGCTCGCCGCCGTGCGGCGCCAGCAGCAGACCGCCACGCTCGGCGATCCGGAACGCCGGCGCGAAGTCGCCCGTGCGCCCGCGCCGCTCGTCGTTCGAGAGGCCGAACCCGACCACGCCGCGCCCGCCGTACTGCACGGCGAGCCGGGCGAGGGTGCGCGCGTCCAGCGGGTGCCGGGTGCGGTTCGCCGCGACGACGACCGCCATCCCCAGGCCGGTGGTGGCCGAGGCGTCGCGGACCGCGTCGAGGACCAGGTCGGTGAACGCCGTGATCCCGCCGAAGCGCGCGCCGTACCCGCTGGGGTCGACCTGGATCTCCAGCCAGCGGCCGCCGTCGCGGACGTCGTCCTCGGCCGCCTCCAGCACCAGCCGGCGAACGTCGGCCTCGGTGCGCAGCACGGACCGAGCGACGTCGTAGAGGCGCTGGAAGCGGAACCAGCCCTTCTCGTCGGCCGCCGACAGCTTCGGCGGCCAGTCCTCGACGAGCTGGTCCGGCAGCGCGATGCCGTCTCGGGCGGCGAGCTCGAGCAGCGTCGAGTGCCGCATCGACCCCGTGAAGTGCAGGTGCAGGTGCGCCTTCGGGAGGTCGTGGAGGTCCCGGCTCTCGCTGCGCTCGCTGCTCGACCAGCGATGCGTCAAGAGAAGAGCTTCTGGAGGCGGGTCACGCCCTCGACCAGGTCGTCGTCACCCAGGGCGTAGGACAGCCGCAGGTAGCCGGGGGAGCCGAACGCCTCGCCCGGCACGACCGCCACCTCGGCCTGGTCGAGGATGTACTCGGAGAGCTCGGCGGACGTCTGGATCAGGCGGCCGTCGTACTCCCTGCCGAGCAGTCCCTTGACCGAGGGGTAGGCGTAGAACGCGCCGAGCGGCATCGGGCAGAGGACGCCGTCGATCTCGTTCAGCATCGCGACGATGGTCTTGCGCCGCCGGTCGAACGCCGACTTCATCTCCTCGACCGCGCTGAGGTCACCCTCCAGGGCGGCGAGCGCGGCGCGCTGGGCGACGTTGGCGACGTTGGACGTGGCGTGCGACTGCAGGTTGGTGGCGGCCTTGACCAGGTCGGCCGGCCCGATCATCCAGCCGACCCGCCAGCCGGTCATCGCGTAGGTCTTGGCGACCCCGTTGACGATCACGGTGTGGTCGGCGAGCGCGGGGCAGAGGACCGGGAGCGAGCCGGTGTCCGCGCCGTCGTAGACCAGGTGCTCGTAGATCTCGTCGGTCAGCACCCAGAGCTCGTGCTCCTCGACCCAGGCGCCGATCTCGCGGATCTCGTCCGAGCTGTAGACGGCGCCGGTGGGGTTCGACGGCGAGACGAACAGCAGCACCTTGGTGCGGTCGGTGCGCGCAGCCTCGAGCTGGGCGACGGTGACCTTGTAGTCCTGCGTCTCGTCGGCGAGCACCTCGACCGGCGTACCGCCGGCGAGCCGGATCGCCTCCGGATAGGTCGTCCAGTACGGCGCCGGCACGATGACCTCGTCACCCGGGTCGAGCATGGTGGCGAACGCCGCGTAGATCGCCTGCTTCCCACCGTTGGTCACCAGCACCTGGCTCGGCTCGACCTCCAGGCCGCTGTCCCGCAGCGTCTTGGCGGCGATCGCCTTCTTGAGCTCGGGGAGCCCTCCGGCCGGGGTGTAGCGGTGGTTCTTCGGGTCACGGGCGGCCTCGACCGCCGCCTCGACGACGTAGCCGGGCGTCGGGAAGTCCGGCTCGCCGGCACCGAAGCCGATCACCGGTCGGCCCTCCGCCTTGAGCGCCTTCGCCTTCGCATCCACCTTGAGCGTCGCGGACTCGGCGATGGCGCCGATCCGGCGGGAGACGCGACGGGAGCGAGGAGAGGTCTCGGGCGAGGTCATGGCTCCATCGTAGGGCGGGGACTCAGGCGGGCCGCCAGCCGGTTTGGACTCCGCATCACCTCACCCCGTAGACTCCACGTTCGGTGGATTCCCACAGGATCAGTCGTGCCCGCAGGCCGGGTGATCGGGGCCTACCGGCGAAGGGCACTAGCTCAACTGGCAGAGCATCGGTCTCCAAAACCGAAGGTTGGGGGTTCAAGTCCCTCGTGCCCTGCAAGGACGAACACAGTCGGTTCGACGACGAGGAGAGGTGAAGGACGTGCCGGACAGCAAGGCGGTCCGTGGTCCGCGCGGAGGGAGCACCCAGAAGCGCACCAGCCTCCCGGTGTTCTACCGGCAGGTGGTCGCGGAGCTCCGGAAGGTCGTCTACCCGACGCAGGAGCAGCTGGTCACGTACTTCATCGTGGTCATGGTGTTCGTCGTCTTCATGATGGTGCTCGTGTCCCTGCTCGACCTGGGCTTCGGCAAGCTCACGTTCGCCGTCTTCAGCGGCTAGCCGGACCGAGCCCACCCCCCGATTCCTTGCCCGATTCTTTGATGGAGCAGTACGTGTCTGAGCAGGAGAACGACTCGGTGCAGTCCGAGGAGACGACCCCCGAGGTCGAGCCGTCCCTCGAGGACCAGTACGGCGAGCCGAACGACGGGCCCGAGGTCGAGGACGACCCGCGCCTGGACGCCGAGGTCACCGACGAGGACAGCGACGCGGCCATGGGCCTCGACGACACCGAGGACGGCGGCGCGAGCAGCCGGGGGATGTCCGGGGCTGAGGGCGACGAGGAGCCCACCGCCGCCGAGGACGGTGACGAGCCCGACGAGAACGACCCGCTCGAGGCCTTCCGGCGCGAGCTCTGGGCGAAGCCGGGCGACTGGTTCGTCGTCCACACCTACTCCGGCATGGAGAACAGGGTGAAGTCGAACCTCGAGAACCGCATCATCTCCCTCAACATGGAGGACTACATCCACGAGATCGTGGTCCCCACCGAGGAGGTCGCCGAGATCAAGAACGGCCAGCGCAAGATGGTCAAGCGCACCGTTCTCCCGGGCTACGTCCTGGTCCGCATGGACCTCACCGACGAGTCCTGGGCGGCCGTCCGCCACACCCCGTCGGTGACGGGCTTCGTCGGCCACAGCCACCAGCCGGTCCCGCTGTCGATGTCCGAGGTCGAGAACATGCTCGCCCCCGCCGTCGTCGCCCGCGCGGAGGCGGAGGCAGTCGCTGCCGGTGCCCCGTCCGGGTCCGGTGGCGGCGCCGCGAAGAAGCCGATCGAGGTCGCCGACTTCGACGTGTCCGACTCGGTCATGGTGGTCGACGGCCCGTTCGCCACGCTGCACGCCACGATCACCGAGATCAACGCGGAGTCCCAGCGGGTCAAGGCACTCGTCGAGATCTTCGGCCGCGAGACCCCGGTCGAGCTCAGCTTCAGCCAGATCCAGAAGGTCTGAGGCTCCCCGAGCCCGTCCGACCGCGATTTCGGGTTCGGCCGGGATCGCAGCACAATGGTTCGGTTGCCCTCGGGCAGCAGCACGGTGGCAGAGGCGTACGACGTACTCCTCGTCATGACCACGAGACAGAAAGAGAAGCAACATGCCTCCGAAGAAGAAGATCGCCGCACTGGTCAAGGTGCAGCTCCAGGCGGGTGCCGCGACTCCCGCTCCGCCGGTCGGTACCGCCCTCGGTCCGCACGGCGTGAACATCATGGAGTTCTGCAAGGCGTACAACGCCCAGACCGAGTCCATGCGCGGCAACGTCATCCCGGTCGAGATCACGATCTACGAGGACCGGTCCTTCACCTTCATCACGAAGACCCCGCCGGCCGCCGAGCTGATCAAGAAGGCCGCCGGTCTCCAGAAGGGCTCCGGCGTCCCGCACAAGGAGAAGGTCGGCAAGCTGACCAAGGACCAGGTGCGCGAGATCGCCCAGACGAAGCTCCCCGACCTCAACGCCAACGACATCGACGCCGCGATGAAGATCGTCGAAGGCACTGCCCGCTCCATGGGCGTCACGACCGACTGACAAACGTGGAAGAGCCGCGCTGGCTCGCTGACCACATCTCCTGGAAGTAGGAACACATCATGCAGCGCAGCAAGACCTATCGCGCGGCGTCGGAGCAGTTCGACAAGGACGAGCTCTACGCCCCGCTGACCGCGATCAAGATCGCGAAGACCACCAGCAAGAAGAAGTTCGACGAGACCGTGGACGTCGTCATGCGCCTCGGCGTCGACCCGCGCAAGGCGGACCAGATGGTCCGCGGCACGGTGAACCTGCCGCACGGCACCGGCAAGACCGCTCGCGTCCTCGTGTTCGCGAACGCCGACAAGGCCGAGGCCGCTCGTGAGGCGGGCGCCGACGTCGTCGGTGGCGACGAGCTCGTCGACAAGGTCGCCGGCGGGTGGCTCGACTTCGACGCCGTCGTCGCGACCCCGGACATGATGGGCAAGGTCGGCCGCCTCGGCCGCGTGCTCGGCCCCCGCGGCCTGATGCCGAACCCGAAGACCGGCACCGTGACGCCGGACGTGGCGAAGGCCGTGTCCGACATCAAGGGCGGCAAGATCGAGTTCCGCGTCGACCGGCACGCGAACCTGCACTTCATCATCGGCAAGGCGTCCTTCTCCGAGGTCCAGCTCGCGGAGAACTACGCCGCCGCGCTGGAGGAGGTGCTCCGTCTGAAGCCGGCCAGCTCCAAGGGCCGCTACATCAAGAAGGTCACCGTCTCCACGACGATGGGCCCCGGTGTCCAGGTCGACCCGAACCGCACCAAGAACGTCGCGGTCGAGGACGAGGCCGCCTCGGCCTGACCCCCAGCAACGCCGAGTCGGCGCAGTCTCAGCTGAGACTGCGCCGACTCGCATTTGAGACTGCGCCGACTCGGCCGTTGCGCCCGATTTGGTGCGCGGCCCGGGAGCGCCGTACTGTTCCTCCTGAAACCAGAGACCGCCGGTTGTCAGGCTGCGCCAGCAGCACGACCGAAGGTTCCGCGGAGACGCGGACGGCCAGCGCAGGTGACAGAGCAGGACCGGCACCACGCCGGACCATCCGCCCTGAGCCTGCGCTCGGGGCGTTCGTCTTTCCTGGGGATCTCCGAGTGGCGGTCGACCACCGGAAGGAGACCCATGGCGCGGGCAGACAAGCAGGCGGCCGTCGCGGAGATCGTTGAGTCCTTCAACGACAGCGCCGGCGCCGTGCTGACCGAGTACCGCGGTCTCACCGTGAAGCAGCTGCAGGACCTGCGGCGCTCACTCGGCGAGAACGCCAACTACGCCGTGGTCAAGAACACGCTGGCCAAGATCGCCGCCACCGAGGTGGGCATCTCGGGCTTCGACGACCTGCTGACCGGTCCGACCGCCATCGCCTTCATCAACGGCGACGTGGTCGAGGCGGCCAAGGGTCTGCGTGACTTTGCCAAGGCGAACCCGTCCCTTGTCATCAAGGGCGGCGTCCTGGACGGCAAGCCCCTCGACGCGGCTGAGGTGGCCAAGCTGGCCGACCTCGAGTCCCGTGAGGTGCTCCTGGGCAAGCTGGCCGGCGCGATGCTCGCGTCGCTCAGCCAGGCCGTCTACCTGCTCAACGCCCCGCTCGCCCAGGCCGCCCGTCTCGCGGGTGCGCTGCAGGCGAAGGCCGAGCAGGACCCCTCGATCCTCGCAGGTGGTGCCGGTACCGCGCCGGTCGCCGCCGAGGAGGCACCGGCCGCCGAGGCGACCGAGGCCCCCGCTGACGAGGCTCCCGCGGCTGAGGAGGCTCCCGCCGAGGAGCCCCCCGCTGCCGAGGCCGAGACCTCCGATGAGGGCGACGCCACCGAGGCCTGAGCCACCGCTCGGACCGACGTAACCAACCACCTGAAACCCGGCTCCGGCGCAATGCGCCAGAGCCACCGAATGGAAGGAACCGCCACCATGGCGAAGCTCAGCACCGACGAGCTCCTCGACGCGTTCAAGGAGATGACGCTGATCGAGCTCAGCGAGTTCGTGAAGCAGTTCGAGGACACCTTCGGCGTCACCGCCGCCGCCCCGGTCGCCGTTGCCGCGGCCCCGGCCGCCGGTGGCGCTGCTGCCGGTGGCGCCGACGAGGCCGCCGCGCAGGACGAGTTCGACGTCGTCCTCGAGGCCGCTGGTGACAAGAAGATCAACGTCATCAAGGAGGTCCGCGCGCTGACCTCCCTCGGCCTGAAGGAGGCCAAGGAGCTCGTGGAGTCGGCCCCGAAGCCGATCCTCGAGAAGGTCGCCAAGGACGCCGCGGAGAAGGCGAAGGAGGCGCTCGAGGGCGCCGGCGCCACCGTCACCCTCAAGTGACCCGCGCCAGCTGATCCGCAGCTGAACCGCCACGAGGGGCGGTCCACCCGATCCGGGTGGACCGTCCCTCGTGTCGTCCCCGCTCCCGCCGAGCCGCAGACGGTCCAGACGGGCCCGCCGGACAGGTGTACGACGGCAGGAAGTGGGAAGGAAACCCGCGCGTAACTTCGCGGCGGTCGTCGCGTTGTTACCGGTCAGTGGGAGACGGGGGAGCGTGTCAGCCACGCCCGGGGAGCCGGTCCGGGCGCGCGCGCTTCACCGGAGAGCACAGGGGCAATGGAGGGACAGGGCGGACATGGGCGTTGAGATCAAGGTCGAACACCTCTCGAAGTCGTTCGGCAAGCAGCTGATCTGGGGTGACGTGACGCTGACCGTCCCCGCGGGTGAGATCTGCGTGATGCTCGGCCCGTCCGGCACCGGCAAGTCCGTCTTCCTCAAGACCCTGATCGGCCTGCTCAAGCCCGACCAGGGCTCGATCGTCATCGAGGGCACCGACATCGCCACCTGCTCCGAGAAGGAGCTCTCACGAGATCCGCAAGCTGTTCGGAGTGCTGTTCCAGGACGGCGCGATGTTCGGCTCGATGAACCTCTACGACAACGTCGCCTTCCCGCTGCGCGAGCACACCAGGAAGTCCGAGTCCGAGATCCGCGACATCGTCATGGAGAAGATGGACCTGGTCGGCCTGATCGGCGCCGAGGACAAGCTGCCGGGCGAGATCTCCGGCGGCATGCGCAAGCGCGCGGGCCTCGCCCGCGCCCTGGTGCTCGATCCCGAGATCGTCCTCTTCGACGAGCCGGACTCCGGTCTGGACCCGGTCCGGACCGCGTTCCTCAACCAGCTGATCGTCGACCTCAACGCCCAGATCGACGCGACCTTCCTGATCGTCACCCACGACATCAACACCGCCCGGACCGTCCCGGACAACATCGGCCTGCTCTACCACCGTCACCTCGCGATGTTCGGCCCCCGGGAGATGCTGCTCTCCTCCGAGGAGCCGGTCGTGCGCCAGTTCCTCAACGCCCAGCGGGTCGGCCCGATCGGCATGTCGGAGGAGAAGGACGCCGACGAGCTCGAGGCGGAGAAGGGCCAGGAGCTCCCCCCGCTCCCGCCCATCCCGCTCCAGATCGACCCGTCCAACGGCATCGCGCGCCGCAGCCAGCGCGAGCCCGGCGAGTGGTGCCGGCAGAACGGCGTCACGCCGCCTCCGGGCTCGTTCGAGGCCAACACGGCCGTGGCGGCGGGGGTCTGAGGCAACCCCATGTCCAACCTCACCGCGAGCCGGGTGCTCGCACCCGTCGGGACCGCGGGGAAGCTGTTCGCGTTCGGCCTCGACGTCGGCCGCGGGCTGTTCCGTCGGCCCTTCCAGCTGCGCGAGTTCCTCCAGCAGGCCTGGTTCATCGCCTCCGTCACGATCATCCCCACGGCGCTGGTCGCGATCCCGTTCGGCGCGGTCATCGCGCTCCAGGTCGGGGGCTTGGTCAAGCAGTTCGGAGCCCAGTCCTTCACCGGCTCCGCGGCCGTGCTCGCCGTGGTCCGCGAGGCCGGGCCGATCGCGACCTCGCTGCTGATCGCCGGCGCCGGCGGATCGGCCATCGCGGCCGACCTCGGCGCTCGGAAGATCCGCGAGGAGCTCGACGCGATGATGGTGCTCGGCATCGACCCGATCCAGCGCCTCGTCGTCCCGCGGGTGCTGGCCTGCATGCTGGTCGCGGTGTTCCTCAACGGCTTGGTCAGCGTCGTCGGCGTCGCCGGCGGCTACGTCTTCAACGTGGTCCTGCAGGACGGCACGCCAGGCGCCTACCTGTCGAGCTTCACAGCCCTCGCCCAGCTGCCCGACCTCTGGCAGGGCATGGTCAAGGCGCTGGTCTTCGGGCTGATCGCCGCGATCGTGGCCTGCTACAAGGGCATGAACGCCGCGGGCGGTCCGAAGGGTGTCGGCGACGCCGTGAACGAGTCCGTCGTCATCACCTTCATGCTCCTGTTCGTCGTCAACTTCGTGATGAGCGCGATCTACTTCCAGCTCGTCCCTCCAAAGACGGGTTAGCGACCATGGCGAACATCCGGGCCGTGTACGTCAGGCCCCTCCGGACCCTCGACAGCCTCGGTGAAGAGCTCGCGTTCTTCATCAAGGCGCTCGCGTGGACCCCGCGCACCCTGCGGCGCTACAAGAAGGAGATCCTCCGCATCCTCGCGGAGGTCACGCTCGGCTCCGGCGCACTCGCCGTCATCGGCGGCACGGTCGGCGTCATCACCGCGATGTGCTTCTTCACCGGCACCGAGGTCGGCCTCCAGGGGTACGCCGCCCTGAACCAGCTGGGCACCGCGGCGTTCTCGGGCTTCGTGTCGGCGTACTTCAACACCCGTGAGATCGCGCCCCTGGTCGCCGGCATCGCCCTGGCCGCGACCGTGGGCTGCGGCTTCACCGCCCAGCTCGGGGCGATGCGGATCTCCGAGGAGGTGGACGCGCTCGAGGTGATGGCGATCCCGTCGCTGCCGTTCCTCGTGACCACCCGCATCATCGGCGGCCTGATCGCGATCATCCCGCTCTACGTGGTCGGCCTGCTGTCGTCGTACTTCGCGACCCGGCTCACGGTCACCCAGTTCTTCGGGCAGAGCACGGGCACCTACGACCACTACTTCAACACGTTCCTGCCGCCCGGCGACGTGGTGTGGTCGTTCGGCAAGGTGCTCGTCTTCGCGGTCACGGTGATCCTGATCCACTGCTACCACGGCTACACGGCCTCCGGCGGTCCCGCGGGTGTCGGCGTCGCGGTCGGCCGGGCCGTGCGCACGAGCATCGTCGCGATCAACGTCATCGACCTGTTCCTGTCGATGGCGATCTGGGGCGCCTCGACGACCGTCCGGCTGGCCGGGTGACGCGGGTGGTGATCCAGTGCGGCTGACGGCCTCCCACAAGCTCCTCGGCATCGTCTTCATCCTGATCCTGCTCGCCGGGGTCTGGTTCACCTATGCCGTGTTCACGAAGAAGTTCACCGACTACGACGAGGTGAAGCTCCAGACGTCCACGATCGGGCTCCAGCTCCCCACCAGGGCGGACGTCAAGATCCGGGGCGTCATCGTCGGCGAGGTCCTCGACTTCCAGTCCGACGCCGAGGGCGCCGAGCTCACCCTCGGCATCTACCCGAGCCAGATCGACACGATCCCGGCCAACGTCACCGGCTCGATCGTGCCCAAGACCCTGTTCGGCGAGAAGTACGTCGCCCTGGACGTGCCCGCGGACCCGGCGCCGGGCCACCTGGAGGCCGGCGACGAGATCACCCGCACCCAGGTCTCGGTCGAGGTCGAGAAGGTCCTCTCCGACCTCTACCCGCTGCTGCGCACGGTCCAGCCCGCCGACCTCAACATGACCCTGAACGCGATGGCCACGGCGCTCGAGGGCCGCGGGGACCAGCTCGGCCAGAACCTCGAGACCGTCGACAGCTACCTGAAGCGGATCAACCCGCAGATCCCGGCGCTGGTCCAGGACCTGAAGATGACCGCACAGGTGTCCGACACCTACGCCCAGGTGATGCCGCAGATCGCCGACATCCTCGACAACACCGTGAAGACCGGCACCACCCTCGAGGGCCGCGAGGTCAAGCTGCACGCGCTGTTCGACAACGTGTCGGCGTTCGCCGACACGGCCAAGGGCTTCTTGGACGAGAACGGCGACAACATGATCCGGCTCAGCCACGTCGGCCAGGAGCAGTTCCGGGTGTTCGCGAAGTACGCCCCGGAGTACTCCTGCCTCACCCGTGGCATCGTCAACGCCGGCAAGCTGCAGGCCGAGGCGTTCCGCGGCTTCGTCCTGCACATCGTGCTCGAGACGCTGCCGAACCAGCCTCGCCCCTACGGTCCGCAGGACAAGCCGCACTACGGCGAGGACCGCGGCGAGAACTGCCTGCACCTGCCCAACCCGCCGTGGTCGCAGTCGAACCCGGTCCGGCACCAGCCCGACTTCAACGACGGCGTCGACGAGCCGACCGGCAAGGGCACCGACCGCGTCGTACCGAACCAGTACTTCCGCACCTCCGTCGGGACGACCCAGGAGGACGAGCTGCTGCGCTCCCTGCTCGGCCCCGCGCTCGGGATGAGCGCCGCCGACGTCCCTGACCTCGGGCTGCTGCTCGTCGGCCCGATGGCACGTGGAGCGGAGGTGTCGCTGCGATGAAGGGCCTGGACCGCCGGACCGCCGGCGACCTCACGAAGCTGCTGATCTTCATCGTGATCACGACGCTCGCGACCTCGGTGCTGGTGATGACGATCGGCAACATCTCGTTCGCGCCGAAGACCGACTACAAGGCGGAGTTCGTCGACGCCACCGGCGTCGTGAAGGGTGACGACGTCCGGATCGCCGGCGTGAAGGTGGGCACCGTCAAGGACGTCCAGATCGTCGACCGCACCCGCGCCCTGGTCACGTTCTCGGTCGAGAACTCGACGCAGCTGAGCCAGGCGACGCACGCCGCGATCCGCTACCGCAACCTGGTCGGGCAGCGCTACATCGCGCTGACCAACGAGATCGGCGACTCCTCGCCGATGGAGGCAGGCGACACGATCCCGGTCGCCCAGACCTCGCCGGCGCTCGACCTGACCGTGCTGTTCAACGGCTTCAAGCCGCTGTTCCAGGCCCTGTCGCCGGCCGACATCAACCAGCTCTCCTACGAGATCGTCCAGGTGTTCCAGGGCGAGGGCGGCAACCTCGAGCAGCTGCTCACCCACACGGCGTCGGTCACCAACACGTTGGCCAGCCGCGACCAGGTGATCGGCTCGCTCATCGACAACCTCAACGAGGTGCTCGACCACATCGGTGACCGCGACGTGCAGCTGAGCCGGCTGATCACGACCTTCCGCACCTTCGTGGGTGGCCTCAAGGACGACCGGGAGGCGATCCTGGGCTCCCTGGACAAGATCTCCCAGCTGTCGGTGCAGACCGCCGACCTGGTGTCCGGCATCCGCCGCCCGTTCGTCGACGACGTCAAGCAGCTGCGGCGCGTCGCCGGCAACCTCGACGCGGGCAAGTCCGAGCTCGACCGGGCCCTGCAGGTGCTCCCGATCAAGCTCAACAAGGTCGGCCGCACCGCGACGTACGGCTCGTGGTTCAACTTCTACCTCTGCCACTTCCAGGGCCGGATCCGCGTGCCCGGAGGCCAGTCCGTCCCGGTGGACTACACCACCGGCAGCCCCAGGTGTGATCTCGGATGACTCACCCCACGAAGTTCTTCTCCCCCGCTGCGTTCCTCCGAACAACTTCGAGGGGGCCCCGAAGATGAGCGTCCCCTTCCGCGAGCGCAACCCCGTCGTGATCGGGGCCGTCAGCCTCGCCGTGATCGCCCTGCTGATCCTGGGTGCCTTCCGCGCGCAGGACCTGCCGCTGATCGGCGGCGGCGACACCTACTACGCCGCGTTCTCCGAGTCCGGCGGCCTCAAGGCGAACGACGAGGTGCGCATCGCCGGCGTCCGGGTCGGGAAGGTCGAGAGCGTCGCGCTCGAGGGCGACCACGTGAAGGTCACGTTCCGCGTGGACACGCCGTCGGAGTTCGGCACCGACACCCGAGCGGCGATCAAGGTCAAGACCCTCCTCGGCGCGATGTACCTCTCGCTCGAGCCCGCCGGCGACGGCCAGCTCGCTGAGGGCGCGGAGATCCCGGTCGACCGCACCAGCTCGCCGTACGACGTGGTCGACGCGTTCTCCGGCCTGGCGCAGACCTCCGAGCGGATCGACACCGACCGGCTCGCGAAGTCGCTGACCACGCTGGCCGACCTGACCCGCAACACCCCCGAGGAGTTCCGCAGCGCGCTGCACGGCGTCTCGGCGCTCTCCTCGAACATCGCCGCGCGCGACGAGCAGATCAACTCGCTGCTGAAGAACCTGAAGCGGGTCTCCAGCGTCCTCGACGAGCGCGACGACGACATCGTCGGCCTGATGAAGGACTCCGACGTGCTCTTCCGCGCCCTGGTGGCCCGTCGGGAGGCCGTGCACAACCTGCTCGTCTCCACCAGCCAGCTGTCGAAGGAGCTGACCGCCCTGGTCCAGCAGAGCCGGGCCGACCTGAAGCCGGCGCTCGAGCACCTCGAGAACGTCGTCCTCGTGCTGAACAAGAACGAGGACAACCTCGACAACAGCCTGCGGCTGATGGCGCCCTTCTACCGGGTGTTCGCCAGCACGTTGGGCGGCGGCCCCTGGTTCGACACCTACATCCAGAACATGCCGCCCGTGCCGGACGTGCAGAACGGCGGTGGTGTGGGATGAGCATCCTGAAGAGGGCCGTGGTCCCCGCGATCATCGTGCTGGCGCTGGTCGCCGGCGCGTTCGCGATGTTCCGCGGCGGCGACACCAGGACCCTGACGGCGCACTTCCCCCGCACGATCTCGATCTACGAGGGCAGCGACGTCCGGGTCCTCGGGGTGCCCGTGGGGCAGGTCGACAAGGTGACGCCGTCCGGCACCGACGTGGTCGTGACCATGTCCTACGACGCGGACGTGAAGATCCCCGCCGACGCCAAGGCCGTGATCATCGCGCCGTCGATCGTCGGCGACCGGTTCGTCCAGCTCACGCCCGTCTACACCGGCGGCGACGTGATGTCCGACGGAGCGACGCTCTCGACGGACCGCACGGCGGTCCCGCTCGAGCTCGACCAGATCTACAGCAGCCTCGACGACCTGACCGTCGCACTCGGGCCGACCGGCGCGAACAAGGACGGTGCGCTGAGCGACCTCCTCGAGACGACGGCCGCGAACTTCGGCGGCGAGGGCGCGAAGTTCCACCAGACCATCCAGGACTTCGGCAAGCTCAGCCAGACCCTCGACGACAACAAGGACGAGCTGTTCGGCTCGGCCCGCGAGCTGGAGGGCTTCATCGGCACCCTCGCCCGGAACGACCAGACCGTGCGCAAGTTCAACCGGTCGCTCAGCGACGCGTCGGGCATGCTCGCCGGCGAGCGCCAGGAGCTGAGCGCGTCGCTCCGCAACCTCGCGACCGCGCTCGGCCAGGTCGGCACGTTCGTCCGGGAGAACCGCGACGTGCTGGGCCGCAACATCTCGGGCCTGAACCGGGTCTCGCAGGTTCTCGTGAAGCGCCGCGACCAGCTCGACGAGATCCTCGGCACCGCCCCGCTGGCGCTGAACAACCTCGCGCTGACGTACAACCCGCAGGCCGGGACGCTCGACACCAACGCCAACCTCGGTGAGCTGGCCAACCAGGTGCAGTCCGACCCGTCCTCGCTGATCTGCGGGTTCCTCAGCCAGGCCGACCACTCCGGCGCGTTGTGCGACCTGGTGCAGCAGGCGTTGAAGCGACCGGCTCCCGGTTCCGGCGGGGCACGCCCGGCGACGACCGGTGACCGGTACGACCCGTCGCTCGGTGGCTTCGTGGGGGTGGACCGATGAGGCCCCTCAGGATGGTCCGGGCACTGGTGGCCCTGCTCGCCGGCGCGCTGCTGCTGACCGGCTGCGACTTCGACGTCTACAAGCTGCCGCTCCCGGGCGGGACCAGCGTGGACGACCCGATCACGGTGAAGGCCGAGTTCGCCGACGTGCTCGACCTGGTGCCCAAGTCGACGGTCAAGGTGAACGACGTGAGCGTCGGCCAGATCACCGACGTCGAGCTGGTCGGCGGGCACGCCGAGGTCACCATGGAGATCCCGCGGGACACCGACCTCCCGGACAACTCGATCGCCGAGATCCGGCAGACCAGCCTCCTCGGCGAGAAGTTCGTGTCGCTCAGCCCGCCGTCGCAGAACCCGTCCGACAACCCGCTCGGCGACGGTGACGTCATCGACCTCGACCACACGGGCCGCAACCCGGAGGTGGAGGAGGTGCTCGGCGCTCTGAGCCTGCTGCTCAACGGCGGCGGCGTGGCCCAGCTCAAGACCATCTCCGACGAGCTGAACAAGGTCTTCGAGGGCCGGGAGGACACCGCCCGGTCGGTGCTCGACGAGATCCGCCAGTTCATGGGCCAGCTCGACGACAACAAGCAGAACATCGTCGACGCCATCGACTCCCTCAACAACCTCGCCGTCTCCGTGCGGCACCAGCAGAGCTCGATCGACGCCGCTCTCGACGAGCTGCCCGGCGCGCTCACCTCGATCGACCAGCAGCGCCAGGACCTGGTCAAGATGCTGACCTCGCTCAACCGGCTGGGCGGCGTCGGTGTCCGGGTGATCGAGGCGTCCAAGGCCGGGACCATCGAGACGCTCCGCCAGCTCAACCCGGTGCTCACCGAGCTCGGCAACGCCGGGTCGGCGTTCGTGAAGTCGTTCAACGTCTTCCTGACGTACCCCTTCGTCGACGAGGTCGTCGGTCGCGACCCCCAGGTGGCCCGCAACCTGCACATGGGCGACTACACGAACCTGTCGATCCAGCTGGATCTCGACGTGACCGGCGGTGCCACCGGGCTGCCGACGGAGCTGCCCACCGTGCTGCCCTCGGACCTCGACCCGACCGTCCTGCTGGACCGGGTCACCCGGTGCATCCGTAGCGGTGACCTCACCAGCAAGCCGTGCACGAAGCTGCTGAGCAGCGTCCAAGGGCTCGCCCAGCTCAAGCAGGCCTGCCTGAAGAAGAAGAACGAGAAGACCGCGGTCTGCCGCGCGCTCAACCAGATCCCGGGCCTGCCGGGCGCACCCGGCGGCGGGGCCGGCGGGCTCCCGAGCAGCCTGCCGTCGCTGCCCGGCATCCTCGGCCTGGGCCGGACCGGTGTCGGCCCGACCCAGCAGGCACACGGTCCGACCATGGGCCAGCTCAGCCGGATGTTCGACCCCGCGCTGGTGCGGCTCCTCGTCCCGGGGATGGTGACCCGTTGATCACTCGACGCACCCGCATCCAGCTGCTCGTGTTCGTCGCGATCACGCTGCTCGGCGTCAGTTACGTCGGCGCCCGGTACGCCCGGCTGGACCGCGTCTTCTTCGACGACCACTACACGGTGACCGCGCACTTCGCGGACTCCGGCGGCATCTTCGCCGGCGGCGAGGTGTCGTACCGCGGCGTGCAGGTCGGGCAGGTGGGCAAGCTGGTGCTCACCGACGCCGGCGTCGACGTGGTCATGGACATCGACAACGGCTACGACGACATCCCGGCCGACGCGCTGGCGGTGGTCGGCAACCGGTCGGCGGTCGGCGAGCAGTACGTCGAGCTGCAGCCGCAGACCGACAACGCGCCGTACCTCACCGACGGCTCCCAGATCGCGCAGGACGACACCCGGACCCCGATCCCGACCCAGAAGCTGCTCAGCGACATCGTGAACACCACCAGCTCGGTGGACCAGCAGGCGCTGGCGACCACGGTCGACGAGCTCGGCCAGGCGTTCGGCGGCACCGGCAAGGACCTGCAGCGGATCATCGACACCGGCAACGCCTTCATCAAGGAGGCGAACGCCAACTTCGACACCACGACGGCGCTGATCCGCGACAGCAACACCGTGCTCCAGGGCCAGCTCGACTCCACGCAGGCCATCAGGTCGTTCGCCCGCGACATGAGCCTGTTCAGCGGCAGCCTGGCCGGCAGTGACGCCGCGCTGCGCCAGGTCATCGACGACGGCTCGGCGACCGCGAACGAGCTGCGGACCTTCCTGGAGGAGAACCAGGTCGACCTCGGGCAGCTGATCAACAACGCGGTGACCACCGGTGACGTGATCGTCAAGCACCTCGACGGCATCGCGCAGATCCTGGTCATCTACCCCTACGTCGTGGAGGGCGGCTTCACGGTCGTCTCCAAGTCCCCGGAGACCGGCCTGTACGACGCGCACTTCGGGATGGTCCTCACCAACAGGCCGGTCTGCCACCACGGCTACGAGGGCACCGACACCCGGCCCCCGCAGGACGGGTCGAACCGGCCGATGAACACGGCGGCGGGCTGCCGGGAGCCGATCGCGATGAGCAACGCGCGCGGTCCGCAGAACCTGCCGCCGGGCGACTCGAAGTACCGCGCCCCGGTCGCGACGTACGACCCGGACACCGCGAAGCTGCACTGGGGGAGCCGGGTGGACCCGGCGTTGGCGCCGACCGGTACCTTGGCACCGCTTGCCTTCGGGAAGGAGTCGTGGAAGTGGCTGTTCCTCCAGCCCCTGCTGCCCTGAGCACCGGGACTGACGAGACGCCGCGTTCTGCCACCTTCCGACTCGTCCTGCTCGTCGTGCTCGTCGTGCTGCTGCTCGTGTCCGCCGGCCTGCTGGTCTGGCTGCTGGCCGACCGCCGTGGCGAGGCCGACGACCTCCAGTCGGAGCGCGAGGCGGTGATGTCCCAGACCGAGCAGTTCGTGCTCCGGCTCAACACCTACGGCCCCGACGACCTCGACGACCAGGGCCACCTCACGACGTACAAGGACAGCGTCGCCGAGGTGATCACCCCGAAGTTCTCCAGCGACTTCGAGCAGTCCGGGCTCCCGATCGCGGAGCAGACCGTCCAGCAGGCCGGCTATGCCCGCACCGCCGACGTGTTCGGCGTGGGCGTGCAGTCCCTCGACGCCGACTCGGCCGTCGCGATCGTGGCCGCCGGCCTCACCAGCACCTACCCCGATCCGAAGCACCCCGACGACGACTCCAAGCGGGTCTCCGGCGGGGAGGACGTGCTGCGCTGGGAGGTCGACCTGGTCAAGACCGACGGCACCTGGCTCGTCGACGACTACTCGCCGGTGACGGGGGAGACCCAGTGAGCGCCCCGACCTGGTACGACGTCCTCGACGTGAGCCCGGCCGCCTCCGCCGAGGAGATCCGGGCGGCGTGGCGCGCCGCGATCGCCGACCTGGACCCGACCGACCGGCGCTTCGGCGCGCTCAACCAGGCGGCCGAGGTGCTGCTCGACCCGGAGCGGCGTGCGGCGTACGACGCGGAGCTGGCACCTGCCGAGCCCGAGCCTGAGCCCGAAGTCGCCTCGCCCGGGGTGGTGCAACCCCTCGGCGAGCGGCGGCGGGTCGTCCCGGCCTGGCTGCTGATCGCGCTCGCGGCCGCGGTGCTGATCGTGGCCGGGGTCGCGACGTACGTCTATGTGACCGAGCCGTCCGACCACTCGGTCGAGGACGCCACCTCGGCCGCCCAGTCGGCCGCCGAGCGCGCGGTCGTGCCGATCCTGTCCTACGACGCGAAGCACCTCGACGAGTCCCGCGCGGCGGCGGAGCAGTACCTCACCGGTGACTACCGCAAGCAGTACGACCAGCTGTTCGACGGCATCATCAAGGAGAACGCGCCGTCCACCGGCACCGTGCTCAAGGCCGACCTGGTCCGCTCGAGCATCGTGCGCGCCGGCGAGGATCGGGTCCAGGTGTTCGCGCTGGTCAACCAGACCCGCACCAACGACAAGGTGAAGACGCCGCAGGTCTACAAGAACTGGGTCACGATCACCATGGAGAAGGTCGGCGGGGACTGGCTGGTCTCCGGCATGGACACCTGATCATCCAGCCGGGGTGCCGCGCAGGCCGGCCGCTGGAGGGCCGGCCGACACGCCCTCCTCCACACGCCCGGCCGCGCTGCTTGACCGGAACGGGATCGGCGTTCATGATCGTCGGCAGCGGATTTGTCGCCGTTTGTGAGGCGCGCCCGCGTGCGGTAGGGTGAGAACTTGCGTCTGCCCTCAAATGCTCGTCAGCCTGCCCGGTGGCTGATCTTGTGGTGGGTCGACGCTGTTCGAAGAGCGAATCGTCGAAGGACACCTCTTGGCCGCGCGCACCACCTCTGGTAACTCCCGCCGCATCTCTTTCGCAAAGATCACCGAGCCTCTCGAGCTCCCGCAGCTCCTCTCCCTCCAGACCGACAGCTTCGACTGGCTGATCGGCAACGAGAAGTGGCAGAGCGCCGTCGAGCGTCGCCGCGGCGAGGGCGAAGACGTCTCCAGCAAGTCCGGCCTCCAGGAGATCTTCGAGGAGATCTCCCCGATCGAGGACTTCTCCGAGACGATGTCGCTGTCGTTCGAGAACCCGGTCTTCTACGACCCGAAGTACACCGTGGACGAGTGCAAGGAGAAGGACTTCACCTACTCCGCTCCGCTCTACGTCTCCGCGGAGTTCACCAACAACGACACCGGTGAGATCAAGGGCCAGACGGTCTTCATGGGCGACTTCCCGCTCATGACCGACAAGGGCACCTTCATCATCAACGGCACCGAGCGTGTCGTCGTGTCCCAGCTGGTCCGGTCCCCGGGCGTGTACTTCGAGCGCACCGCCGACAAGACCTCCGACAAGGACATCTACACCGCCAAGCTGATCCCGAGCCGGGGCGCCTGGCTGGAGTTCGAGATCGACAAGCGCGACATGGTCGGTGTCCGCCTCGACCGCAAGCGCAAGCAGAACGTCACCGTGCTGCTCAAGGCCCTCGGCTGGACCAACGAGCAGATCCGCGAGGAGTTCGGCGAGTTCGAGTCGATGATGCTCACCCTGGAGAAGGACCACACCCAGAACCAGGACGAGGCGCTGCTCGACATCTACCGCAAGCTCCGCCCGGGCGAGCCGCCGACGCGTGAGGCCGCGCAGACGCTGCTGAACAACTACTACTTCAACCCGAAGCGGTACGACCTCGCCAAGGTCGGTCGCTACAAGATCAACAAGAAGCTCGGCCTGGTCGAGGCGTTCGACCAGCAGACGCTGACGATCGACGACATCGTCGCCGCGATCAAGTACATCGTCGCGCTGCACGACGGCCGCGAGCAGGTCGAGTCGCCGCAGGGTGCGCTCGACATCACCGCCGACGACATCGACCACTTCGGCAACCGCCGCATGCGCACCGTCGGGGAGCTGATCCAGAACCAGCTCCGCACCGGCCTGGCGCGCATGGAGCGCGTGGTCCGCGAGCGGATGACGACCCAGGACGTCGAGGCGATCACGCCGCAGTCCCTGATCAACATCCGCCCGGTCGTCGCGGCGCTGAAGGAGTTCTTCGGCACCTCGCAGCTGTCGCAGTTCATGGACCAGACCAACCCGATCGCCGGCCTGACGCACAAGCGTCGCCTCTCGGCGCTCGGCCCCGGTGGTCTGTCCCGCGACCGCGCCGGCATGGAGGTCCGTGACGTCCACCCGTCGCACTACGGCCGGATGTGCCCGATCGAGACCCCGGAAGGCCCGAACATCGGCCTGATCGGCTCGCTCGCGTCGTTCGGGCGGATCAACCCGTTCGGCTTCGTCGAGACGCCGTACCGACGCGTCCAGAAGGGCCGGGTCACCGATCAGGTCGACTACCTCACCGCGGACGACGAGGACCGCTACGTCATCGCCCAGGCCAACGCGCCGCTCGACGAGAAGTTCAAGTTCGTCGAGGAGCGGGTGCTGGTCCGCCAGCGCGACGGCGAGGTCTCCGAGGTCCTGGCCGAGGAGGTGGACTACATGGACGTCTCCCCGCGCCAGATGGTGTCGGTGGCGACGGCCCTGATCCCCTTCCTCGAGCACGACGACGCCAACCGCGCGCTCATGGGCGCGAACATGCAGCGCCAGGCCGTGCCGCTGATCCGCAGCGACGCGCCGCTGGTCGGCACCGGCATCGAGTACCGCGCCGCGGTCGACGCCGGTGACGTGGTGGTCGCCACCGCTGCCGGTGTGGTCAAGGAGGTGTCCGCCGAGGTCGTCGAGACCATGAACGACGACGGCACCTACTCGACGTACAAGCTGGCGAAGTTCCGCCGCTCGAACCAGGGCACCTGCATCAACCAGCGCCCGCTGGTCGCCGAGGGTGACCGGGTCGAGGTCGGCTCGCCGATCGCCGACGGTCCGTGCACCGACGAGGCCGAGATGGCGCTGGGCACCAACCTGCTCGTGGCGTTCATGCCGTGGCAGGGCCACAACTACGAGGACGCGATCATCCTCAGCCAGCGCCTGGTGCAGGAGGACATCCTCACCTCGATCCACATCGAGGAGCACGAGGTCGACGCCCGCGACACCAAGCTCGGCCCCGAGGAGATCACCCGGGACATCCCGAACGTCTCCGAGGAGATGCTCGCCGACCTCGACGAGCGCGGCATCATCCGCATCGGCGCCGAGGTCAGCACGGGCGACGTGCTGGTCGGCAAGGTGACGCCGAAGGGCGAGACCGAGCTGACCCCGGAGGAGCGCCTGCTCCGCGCGATCTTCGGCGAGAAGGCGCGCGAGGTGCGCGACACCTCGATGAAGGTCCCGCACGGCGAGTCCGGCACGGTCATCGGCGTCCGCGTGTTCGACCGCGAGGACGGCGACGAGCTGCCGCCGGGCGTGAACCAGCTGGTCCGCGTCTACGTGGCGCAGAAGCGCAAGATCTCCGTGGGCGACAAGCTCGCCGGCCGCCACGGCAACAAGGGCGTCATCGCGAAGATCCTGCCGATCGAGGACATGCCGTTCATGGAGGACGGCACGCCCGTCGACGTCGTGCTCAACCCGCTGGGTGTGCCGCGACGGATGAACATCGGCCAGATCCTCGAGCTGCACCTCGGCTGGCTCGCGAAGCAGGGCTGGGACGTCAACCTCCACGACGACCCGAAGGCCGCGGACTGGAAGCAGCGCCTGATCAAGATCCACGCCGACAAGGCGGAGCCCGGCACCAAGGTCGCGACCCCGGTCTTCGACGGTGCCCGCGAGGACGAGATCACCGGCCTGCTCGGCTCGACGATCCCGAACCGGGACGGCGTGCGGATGATCGACAACACCGGCAAGGCGGACCTCTTCGACGGCCGCTCCGGTGAGCCGTTCCCCGAGCCCGTCGCGGTCGGCTACATGTACATCCTCAAGCTGCACCACCTCGTGGACGACAAGATCCACGCGCGCAGCACCGGCCCCTACTCGATGATCACGCAGCAGCCCCTGGGCGGTAAGGCCCAGTTCGGCGGCCAGCGGTTCGGCGAGATGGAGGTCTGGGCGATGGAGGCGTACGGCGCCGCCTACGCCCTGCAGGAGCTGCTCACGATCAAGTCGGACGACGTGCCTGGTCGCGTCAAGGTCTACGAGGCCATCGTGAAGGGCGAGAACATCCCCGACTCGGGCATCCCCGAGTCGTTCAAGGTGCTCGTCAAGGAGATGCAGTCGCTCTGCCTGAACGTCGAGGTGCTCAGCCAGGACGGCTCGCAGATCGAGCTCCGTGACGCGGAGGAGGACGTCTTCCGCGCCGCCGAGGAGCTCGGCATCGACCTCTCCCGTCGCGAGCCCAGCAGCGTCGAAGAAGTCTGAGTCACGCGGGGGCGTCCACGTGACGCCCCCGCCCCTCAGTCCTCAGCCACACACAGAATTTCTAACGAAGGACAGCAGCCATCGTGCTCGACGTTAACTTCTTCGACCAGCTTCGGATCGGCCTGGCCACTGCGGAGGACATCCGCACCTGGAGCCACGGCGAGGTCAAGAAGCCGGAGACCATCAACTACCGCACGCTCAAGCCCGAGCGTGACGGCCTCTTCTGCGAGAAGATCTTCGGTCCCACCCGGGACTGGGAGTGCTACTGCGGCAAGTACAAGCGCGTGCGCTTCAAGGGCATCATCTGCGAGCGCTGCGGCGTCGAGGTGACCCGGTCCAAGGTGCGCCGTGAGCGCATGGGCCACATCGAGCTCGCCGCCCCGGTCACCCACATCTGGTACTTCAAGGGTGTCCCGAGCCGGCTCGGCTACCTGCTCGACCTCGCGCCGAAGGACCTCGAGAAGGTCATCTACTTCGCGGCCTACATGATCACCGCCGTCGACGAGGACGCTCGCCACCGCGACCTGTCCTCGCTCGAGGGCAAGGTCCAGCTCGAGCGCGAGCGCCTCGAGAAGCGCCGCGACGGTGCGCTCGAGGACCGGGCCAAGAAGCTCGAGGAGGACCTCGCGGCCCTCGAGGCCGAGGGTGCAAAGGCCGACCAGCGCCGCAAGGTGAAGGACGGCGCCGAGCGCGAGATGAAGCAGATCCGCGACCGTTCGCAGCGCGAGATCGACCGTCTCGACGAGGTGTGGAACACCTTCAAGTCCCTCAAGGTCCAGGACCTGATGGGCGACGAGATGCTCTACCGCGAGATGAAGAACTGGTTCGGCAAGTACTTCGAGGGCCACATGGGCGCCACGGCGATCCAGAAGCGCCTCGAGTCCTTCGACATCGAGGCCGAGGTCGAGTCGCTGCGCGACACCATCGCCAACGGCAAGGGCCAGCGCAAGGTCCGCGCCCTCAAGCGCCTCAAGGTCGTCGACGCCTTCCGCAAGACCGGCAACAAGCCCCAGGGCATGGTGCTGGACGCGGTCCCGGTCATCCCGCCGGACCTGCGCCCGATGGTGCAGCTCGACGGTGGCCGCTTCGCGACCTCCGACCTCAACGACCTGTACCGCCGCGTCATCAACCGGAACAACCGCCTCAAGCGGCTGCTCGACCTCGGTGCGCCCGAGATCATCGTCAACAACGAGAAGCGGATGCTCCAGGAGGCCGTCGACTCGCTGTTCGACAACGGCCGCCGCGGTCGTCCGGTCACCGGCCCGGGCAACCGGCCGCTGAAGTCGCTGTCCGACATGCTCAAGGGCAAGCAGGGTCGCTTCCGGCAGAACCTGCTCGGCAAGCGCGTGGACTACTCGGGCCGTTCGGTCATCGTGTCCGGTCCGCAGCTGAAGCTGCACCAGTGCGGTCTGCCGAAGCAGATGGCGCTGGAGCTGTTCAAGCCGTTCGTGATGAAGCGCCTGGTCGACCTGTCGCACGCTCAGAACATCAAGTCCGCGAAGCGGATGGTCGAGCGTGCCCGCCCGGTCGTGTGGGACGTCCTCGAAGAGGTCATCACCGAGCACCCGGTGCTGCTCAACCGCGCACCCACGCTGCACCGCCTCGGCATCCAGGCCTTCGAGCCGCAGCTGATCGAGGGCAAGGCCATCCAGATCCACCCGCTCGTCTGCTCGGCGTTCAACGCCGACTTCGACGGTGACCAGATGGCCGTGCACCTCCCGCTGTCCGCGGAGGCCCAGGCCGAGGCCCGGATCCTGATGCTGTCGACGAACAACATCCTGAAGCCGTCGGACGGTCGCCCCGTGACCATGCCGACCCAGGACATGATCATCGGTCTGTTCTTCCTGACGACCGACCGTCCGAACCAGCCCGGCGAGGGTCGTGCCTTCGCCTCGGTCGGCGAGGCGATCATGGCGTTCGACCGTGCCGAGATCTCGCTCCAGAGCCCGGTCAAGATCCGGTTCGAGGACGTCGTCCCGCCGCTGGAGCTCGCCGGCGACCTCGAGGGCCCGCAGCGGCTGACCCTCGAGACCACCCTCGGTCGCGCGCTCTTCAACGAGACCCTGCCCGTCGACTACCCGTACGTGAACTACGAGGTCGGCAAGAAGGCTCTCGGCGCGATCGTGAACGACCTGGCCGAGCGCTACACCAAGGTCGAGGTCGCGGCGTCGCTGGACGCCCTCAAGGACACCGGCTTCCACTGGGCGACCCGCTCGGGTGTCACGGTCTCCATCGACGACGTCACCACGCCGCCGGAGAAGGCCCAGATCCTGTCGGGCTTCGAGGCGCAGGCCGCGAAGGTCCAGACCCAGTTCGAGCGTGGTCTGGTCACCGACGAGGAGCGTCGCCAGGAGCTCATCGAGATCTGGACCCAGGCGGCCAACGAGGTCGGCAAGGCCATGGAGACCACGTTCGACCGCGCCAACCCGATCTACATGATGGTCGAGTCGGGTGCCTCCGGAAACATGAACCAGATCCGGCAGGTCGCCGCCATGCGAGGCCTCGTGGCGAACCCGAAGGGCGAGATCATCCCGCGGCCGATCAAGTCGAACTTCCGCGAGGGCCTGACGGTTCTCGAGTACTTCATCGCGACCCACGGTGCCCGCAAGGGCCTGGCCGACACCGCGCTGCGTACCGCCGACTCGGGCTACCTGACCCGTCGCCTGGTGGACGTCTCGCAGGACGTCATCATCCGTGAGGACGACTGCGGCACCGAGCGCGGCCTGCCCAAGCGGATCGGCGAGCGTCGCGAGGACGGCACCGTGGTCAAGGCGGAGAACGCCGAGACCGCGGCGTACGCCCGCTCCGCGGCCACCGAGATCACCCACCCGGAGACCGGCGAGGTGCTCGCCGGTGCCGGTGAGGACCTCGGCGACGTCAAGATCGGCGAGCTCGTCGCGGCCGGCATCGAGGAGGTCAAGGTCCGCTCCGTGCTGACCTGTGACGCCAAGACCGGTACCTGCGCGAAGTGCTACGGCCGTTCGCTGGCGACCGGCAAGCTCGTCGACATCGGCGAGGCCGTCGGCATCATCGCGGCCCAGTCGATCGGTGAGCCCGGCACGCAGCTGACGATGCGTACCTTCCACACCGGTGGTGTGGCGTCGGCCGACGACATCACGCAGGGTCTGCCCCGCGTGGTCGAGCTCTTCGAGGCGCGGTCCCCGAAGGGTCGCTCGCCGATCGCCGAGGCCTCCGGGCGGGTGGAGATCGACGAGTCCGACAAGGCTCGCAAGATCCTCATCACGCCGGACGACGGCTCCGAGGTCCAGGAGTACCCGGTCTCGAAGCGCTCGCGCCTGCTGGTCGCCGACGGCGACCACATCGAGGTCGGCCAGATGCTCACGCTCGGTACGCCGGACCCGCAGGACGTCCTGCGGATCCTCGGCGTGCGCCGGGCGCAGGAGCACCTGGTGGACGAGGTCCAGGCCGTGTACCGGTCGCAGGGCGTGTCGATCCACGACAAGCACATCGAGATCATCGTGCGGCAGATGCTGCGCCGGGTCACGGTGATCGAGTCCGGTGACACGAACCTGCTCCCGTCCGACCTGGTCGACCGGGTGCGGTTCGAGGAGGAGAACCGGCGCGTGGTCTCCGAGGGCGGCAAGCCGGCCTCGGGTCGCCCGGTCCTCATGGGCATCACCAAGGCCTCGCTGGCGACCGAGTCGTGGCTCTCGGCGGCCTCCTTCCAGGAGACCACCCGCGTCCTCACCGACGCTGCCATCCACGGCCGCTCGGACTCGCTGCGCGGTCTGAAGGAGAACGTGATCATCGGCAAGCTGATCCCGGCGGGTACCGGCCTCGAGCGGTACCGCAACATCCGGGTGGAGCCCACCGAGGAGGCCCGCGCCGCGGCGTACTCCGTCACGGGCTACGACTCCTACGACTACGAGTTCGGCAACGGCTCGGGTCAGGCTGTCGCGCTGGACGATTTCGACTTCGGGTCGTACCAGAACTGACGTAGGTCCCACCGAGGCCCCATCTCCGCTGTGCGGGGGTGGGGCCTTCGGCATTCTCTGCGCCGCTGTCGCGGCGCGGGGGTCGTTGTCTCCCTCGTCGTCTTGCGGCGTGCTGTGCCGGGCGCCTGCGGGGCTCCTTCGGGCCCGGCTCGTCGCTACCTCGCCGTGTCCTCGCTTCGCTCCGCCACGCCTCGGTCTCACGCTCCTTCGCAGGGCCCGGGGCCCGCCGGCGCCCAGCGTGCGCGCCCGGTCCTCGGTCGTGCCTCCTTGGTGGGGGCGGGTGTGGTGCTGCCGTCTGCGGCGGTTTTCGTCGCCGCCTCCTCGCTACCTCGCCGTGTCCTCGCTTCGCTCCGCCACGCCTCGGTTCGACGCTCGTGCGGCGGCGCCGACCGCCTCCGACGGCAGCCTGGACCGTCAGGTCCATCGGCGTGCTGCGTCCGAGGCCCTCCGACGCCCGCGCGCACGCCTGCTGCCTGGTCCTGCCTCGGGTGGTTGTTATGGTGTTTTTGTTCGAGGAACGTGTTGCGCAGTTCGTCTCCGACGGCATCCGCCACTCGACGACCACCGTCTCGGGTGCTCGTGCGCGCGTTGCCTGTGGGTGCGACGAAGGGGTGGGGTGTGAGCTCGACGTTCTGGACTGTGCTGCTGACGCTCGCGCTGGCGGGCTCGCTGCTGGCAGGGCCGGCCGACGCGGGGGCCTCGGCGGCCGCGGGGAAGAAGAAGTGGGCGCCGGCGGCGGGCGGGTTCTTCAACGACCCGTGGGGCGACATCGACGCGAAGTACCGGATCGAGCGGCAGATCGTGGCGGCGATCCGGCACGCACACAAGGGGTCCTACATCCGGATCGCGGTGTACTCCTTCGACCGGACGAACGTCGCGCAGGCGCTGATCGACGCGCACAAGCGGGGCGTGCACGTGCAGGTGCTGCACAACGACCACCAGTACACGAAGGCCATGAAGATGCTGAAGCACGCGCTCGGCACGAACCGTGGCAAGAAGAGCTGGGACTACACCTGCAAGACCGGGTGCCGGAGCGTGCAGGGAGTGCTGCACGACAAGATCTACCTGTTCGACCACACCGGGTCGGCGCGGGACGTGGTGATGACCGGGTCGGCGAACCTGACGAAGAACGCGACGGCCCACCAGTTCAACGACCTGCTGATCCAGAAGGGCGTGCCGGACCTGGCCAGGACGATGCTCGAGCTGTTCCGGCACCTGAAGAAGGACAAGACCGACAAGCCGCTCTACTGGCACCGGGTCATCAACAAGTCCTACCGGCTGTGGGTCATGCCGCACCCGCACACCAACGTGAGGAACGACCCGATCATGGACATCCTGCGGCCGGTCCAGTGCCGGGGCGTGGGCCGCGGCGTCGGCATCAACGGACGCACCAAGATCCGCGTCTCGATGCACGCGTGGAACGGCGACCGCGGCGTCTACATCGCGCGGCGGCTGCGCCACCTGTACGCGCAGGGCTGCAACGTGAAGGTGATGTGGGCGCTCGCGGGGTCCGGCATGAAGAAGGTGATCGGCATGGACACCAGGCGCGGGAAGGTGCGCCGGCACGCCAACGGCTACAACACCGACTGCGACCCGGAGCACACGGTCGACATGTACAGCCACCAGAAGTACATGACGATCTCGGGCCACTACGGCAAGGACCGCACGGCGTCCTTGGTGTTCACCGGGTCGAGCAACTGGACGCACTCCGGGATCAGTGGCGACGAGCTGATCCTCCGGGCCCGCGGGCCGCACCTGGTGAAGAGCTGGAACCGCAACTTCGACCACATCTGGACCAAGCGGTCCCGGCCGGTGGGCGCCGGCGGCGGCTTCCGTCCGGACCCGCCGGACTGCCAATGGCCCACCGGCGCGGAACGGCGCGCGACCGCGCAGGGGCTGACCTTCGGCGGTGCACACTGGGAGGACGACTGACGCAACCGGAGGGGCTCCCCGTGCATCCCATCGGTGGCGACCCGGTTGGCGGGTCCGGAGAAGGAGCAACACCGATGAGGACGATGTGGGGAGCCGCGCTGGCGGCTGTGGTGCTCGGAGTGACGGGCGTACCGGCGGTGGCGACGGGCGCGCAGGGTGTGCCGGAGTGCACGAACGCCGAGCTGGTGGCGTCGTACCACCAGACCGGGGCGGGGATGAGCCACGAGTACGGACGGATCGTCCTGACGAACCGGTCCGACCACGCCTGCACCGTGCGGGGGTACGGCGGCCTCTCGTACGTCGGGGGCGGCGACGGGACCCAGATCGGGGCGGCCGCGGACCGGGCGAAGAGCCGGGTGCGCACGGTGGTCATGCACGCCGGGGGCAAGGTGGTCAGCGCGGTGACCGCGACCGACACCTCGCCGTTCCCGCGGCACCGGTGCCGGCCGGCGCACGTGGACGGCTTCCGGGTGTACCTGCCCGACGAGACCCGGTCGCAGTACGTCGCGCACCCCACGACGGGCTGCCGCAACACGCGGGTTCACTTGCTCAGCCACAAGGCTTACCGTCGAGCATGACCCAAGCGCAGGACCGACCCGACGACGCGGCGACCGACGAGGAGGTCGAGCAGGAGCGCCAGGAGCGGCTGGACCCCGAGAACCGGCCCGGCGAGGCCGAGGTCGACAACACCGACCGGGAGTTCGACGAGGAGAAGGGGATGTTCACCGACTCCGAGGGCTACCAGGAGGCCGAGGAGCGGTTCCCGCCGATGGGGGAGCAGGGAGCCTGATTCCCGTCGCCGGCCCGTCGCCTGAGACAATCGACGGGTGAGCACTCCCGCGCGGACCGACGTCCTGGTCGTCGGCGCCGGCCCCGCCGGGTCGGCGGCCGCGGCGTGGGCGGCGCGCTCGGGCGCGGACGTGGTGCTCGCGGACGCGGCGTCGTTCCCGCGCGACAAGACGTGCGGCGACGGCCTCACGCCTCGGGCGATCGGCGAGCTCCAGCGACTCGGACTCGAGGACTGGCTGCGGGCGCACACGGTCAACCGGGGGCTGCGTGCGCACGGCTTCGGGCAGACCCTGCTGCTGCCCTGGCCCGGCCCTGGAGAGGCAGGTACCGGGCTGCCGGACTGGGGCTCCGCGGTGGCGCGCACCGAGCTCGACGACCACCTGCGCACGACCGCCATCAAGTCCGGCGCGACCGCGATCGACGGGCACCGCGCCGTCGACGTCCGGCGCGACGGCGACCGCGTCTCCGCGGTCGTGTTCCGCACGGCGGACGGCCCGGTCGAGATCGGCTGCCGCCGGCTCGTGGTGGCGGACGGCGTCCGCAGCCCGCTCGGCAAGGTGCTCGGCCGCGAGTGGCACCGCGAGACCGTGTACGGCGTGGCCGGCCGGTCCTACGTGGCGTCCGCGATGTCCGACGACCCGTGGATCAGCTCGCACCTGGAGCTGCGCGGTCCGGATGGCCCCCAGGGAAAGGGCAGGGTCCTGTCCGGCTACGGCTGGATCTTCCCGCTCGGCACCGGCGAGGTGAACATCGGCGTCGGCACGCTGGCCACCGCGAAGCGCCCGGCCGACGTCGCGATCAAGCCGCTGATGGCCTACTACGCCGACGAGCGCCGCGAGGACTTCCAGCTCAGCGGCGACCTGCGGATGCCGACCTCAGCGCTGCTGCCGATGGGCGGGGCGGTGTCGAACGTCGCGGGCCCCAACTGGGCGCTGATCGGCGACGCCGCCGCGTGCGTCAACCCGCTGAACGGCGAGGGCATCGACTACGGGCTCGAGACCGGCCGTCTGCTGGCCGAGGTCCTCGACGGGCACGCCGACCTCTCGGCGGTGTGGCCGGCGCTGCTGCGCGACCACTACGGCGAGTCGTTCTCGATCGCGCGCCGGCTGGCCGGACTCGTCACGGTCCCGCGCCTGCTGCCGACGCTCGGACCGGCCGGGATGCGGTCGGACTGGCTGATGACGCTCGCGCTGCGCTGGATGGGCAACCTGGTGACCGACGAGGACCGCGACCGCGCCGCGCGGATCTGGCGCTGGGCCGGTCGCCGCTCGATCGCCCGCGACCACCGCCCTCCCTTCAGCTGATGGCGGGTCTTCCCCAGCGGCAGCGGGTGGCGGCGTACGCGGTGATCCTGCGCGACGGCCAGATCCTGCTGAGCCGGCTCTCCGAGGCGGTGACGTCCGACGAGCTCTGGACGCTGCCCGGCGGCGGGCTCGACCACGGCGAGGACCCGCGCGACGCGGTGATCCGCGAGGTGCACGAGGAGACGGGCCTCGACGTCATGGTCGGCGAGACCGCGCGGGTCTACTCCGCGCACCTGCCGGGGGTGTGGCGCGAGGGACGGCGAGTCGACGCGCACGCGCTGCGGATCGTGTACGACGGCTGGGTGCCGCTCGACGCGCCCGCCCCGCACGTGGTGGAGGTGGGCGGCTCGACGGTGGAGGCCGGCTGGAAGGCGCTCGCGGACGTGGTCGACGGCACCGTGCCGGTCGCGCCGATGGTGCTCGAGGCGCTGGCCGACCACCAGCCGTTCCGCCACCAGCGCCTCGGCGCCTACGGGCTGGTCGTCCGGGACGGCTCCGTGCTGCTGGTGCGGATCTCGGGGAAGGGCTTCCACACCGGGTCCTGGACGCTGCCGGGCGGTGGCGTCGACCACGGGGAGTCGCCGCGGACCGCGCTGGTGCGCGAGATGCGCGAGGAGTGCGGCGTCGAGGCGGCGGTGGGCGAGCTGCTGACCGTGCACGACGAGCACTTCAGCGGCACCGCGCCGAACGGCCGGTTCGAGGACTTCCACGCCGTGGGCCTGGTCTTCGAGGTGGCGCTCGCGGACCACGTCGAGCCGGTGCTCGCCGAGGCGGACGGGACGACGGACGCCGTCGAGTGGGTCCCCCTCGCCGAGGTCGGTGCGGGCGGCCGACCGGTGCTGCCCCTCGTGACCGAGGCGCTCAGGACACCGGCGCCGCGGCCACCTCGCACACGTTGAGCCACGGCTTCACGTCGTTGTTCGTGACCATGTAGGACGACAGCACCCACAGCTTCTTCACGCCGCCGACCGACCACCAGATCCGCATCATCCCGTTGGTCGGCAGGTCGACGGGCCCGAGCAGACCGGTCACCGGGTCCCAGGCGAGGTCGGAGTAGTGGTCGACGTGCTCGCCGACCTGCCCCTCGCCGCGGACGTACTCGTAGTCCATGTACGAGTCGGGGTCGTTCGTCTGCAGCGCGACCGTCTGCTCGCCGTACCTCCCGGTCTCGCAGCGGAGCCGGGCCTCACCGAAGCCGGGGAGCGTGGTGGCGCTGGTGGTCTGCCGGGCGGCCTCGTCGTCGCCGTGCCAGCTCAACCCGAACTGCTGGTGGGTGTCGGTGTTCAAGGCCAGCGTCATCTTGCAGTACTGGCTGCCCGGGAAGGCGAACCGCTCCCAGTACCAGGTCAGCTTGAACGACGTCGCGGGCAGCGCCAGCGTGCCGCCGCCGGGCTGGTTGCGACCCGGGCGCTGGCTGATCACGCCGTACGCCGAGCCCTTCTCGTAGTCCTCGATCGGGGTCCTCTGGTTGAGCCCCTCGTGGGCCTGCGAGCCGGTGCCGCCCTTGCCGTCGTCGGCCGCGGTCGCGTAGGTGAAGATCCGGACATTTTTGACCGCGACCCGGTCGCTGCCGTCCTTGGTCTCGAACTTCGCCATCCACATCTGGGTCTCGGCGCGGCGGTCGTTCGCGTGCAGGCGGATCATCGTGTTGTTGGGCTGGCAGACCAGGTCCACCTGGCCGATGCCGGGGACGTCCGCGGTCTTCTGGTACCTCGACCTCTTCTGGTAGCCCTGCCACTTCACCACGATCCGGCTCTGCTGCTGGACCGCGCGCTCCTTCGCGGTCCGGCCGCCGGCGTACGTCGGTCCGACGCCGAGCGACGCGAGGACGAGCGCCAGGGACGCAGCCAGCGCGCCGAGGCGGGTACGGGTCATCGGGCAGGCTTCTCGCTCTGTACGGGTTCGGCGGGCGTGGTCGTGTCGTCGCTCGGCGCGTACAGCAGCGGCGCCTTCTCGCCCGTCAACCACTGGTCCTCCAGGGTCACGGTCTCGTCCGGCAGCGACACCAGGCGCGCGTCCCGGGCCAGCGACTGGGCGTTGCGCAGGTAGTGCGTCATGAAGTCCTTGACCTCACCGCGGGCGAGCGACCGGGTGGTCGTCGTGATCAGCAGCTGCCGGGCCAGCGGGTACTCGCCGCTGGTGATGGTCCGCTGGCTCGGGAAGATGCAGTTCATCCGTCCGTCCGGACGGGTGATCTCGAAGGGCCGCAGCTGGTCCTCGAACAGCTCGTAGTAGCTGAACCGGAAGTAGGCCACGTGGCCGCGGTAGGCGTTGTAGAGCTGACGGGCGTGGTTGATCCCGCCGTACCGGTTGTCGACCTTGCCGTAGTGGTCGAGCGCGGCGTTCAGCCGGTCCCGGGCGTGCGAACGGCGCACGAACGCCTTGTCCACGCGCTCCTGGTCCTTCTGCTTGTCCGCCACGCTCCGCTCGTCGCGGATGCCCTTCGCGCGCTCGGCGAGCGCGGTCTCGAGCTCGGTGCGGGCGGCCTCCATCTCGGTGCGGGCGTCCTGAACCGCCTGGTCGGCCTGGGCGCGGAGCCGGGCGGCGTCGTCGAACCGCGCCGCCTTGACCTGCATCCACGGCTTGCCGACGACGAACAGGCGGGCCTGCTCGTCGCTGTTCGCGAGGTGGTAGTCCGAGCGCAGGTCGACCCGTGACGGCTCCGGCGCGTCCAGCACATAGCGGCCGAAGAAGCCGAACCCGCTGTTGTCCGGGTCGGGGCCACCGACGCGCAGCGGCACGTCGTCGTAGCCGAGCGGCTCCTGGCTCCAGTTGGTGAGCGGCGAGCCGGCGCGGTAGAGGTCGCGCACCTGGTCGACGCCGAGGCAGTCGGCGCCCACGTCGGTCTCGGACTTGATCGCGATCACGATCGCCTCGGCGGCGACCTGGAACTGGACCACGTCGAGCCCGACGGCCTGGCAGGCCTCCCACTCGGCGCGGCTGATCGGACGCGCCGAGTCGACCAGGTCGATCTGGCCGGCGCACAGCTCCTGGTAGGCCTGGTCCTCACCGTTGTCGGCGACGTTGACCTGGACGGCGTTCGCGGTCGCCTCGTAGGAGTCGACCTCCCGGGCGGTGAGCGAGCCGGTGGTCGTGCCGTCGACGTCCACGACGCCCGACGGGCGCTGCGGCAGCGCGGCGTACGCCTTGTCGATGTCGCGCAACCGGGCCTGCTCGGCCCGGAAGTCGTCCGCCTGGCCCCGGCTGACCTGGTCGGTCGCCTGGTGGGACGGGTCCGAGCAGGCGGCCAGCAGCGTCAGCGAGACCGCTGCCGCGGCCACACCGGCCAGCAGGCGGGTACGTCGGTCGCTCGTCATCGTGCGCATCACTGGGCCCCCTGGTCAGGCGTGCTCGTGGGCGAGCTGCTCGGCGAGGAGGTCGGCGAAGCGCTGGGGCTGACCAGCGACGCGATCTCGTTCTCCTCCGGGGGGTAGTGGTAGCGCTGACCGAGCGGCAGGACCTCGAAGTCCTGGATCGTGAGGCCCTGGAGCTCGTTGCCGTGGATCAGGTTGTCGGTGACGTCGCGCTGGGCGTACAGGGTCGGCACGGCCGCGCGGTCGACGACGATCGCGCCGTACGTGCGCAGGCAGGCGACGATGGCGTCCGCGAGCCGCTGCTGCTGCTTGGTCAGCTTGATCAGCTTGCCCGTGATCGGGTCCCGCGGCTGCGGCAGCACCACGTCGCGCTTCAGGCGGATCCGGGCGCCCTCGGGGATCGAGGTCACCCGGCCGGTGCCGTCGGTCGAGGACGCGGGCTGCACGAAGACGTTGGCCGCCGGGCCCGGCAGGCTGATCGCCAGGGCGTGGTTGATCTCCCCGGACTCCAGCTCGCCGGGGCGGATCAGGCCGGCGAACAGCGGCAGGCCCGAGCCGCGCGCGCCCTCGGTCCACGGGGGGCTGTAGCCGGGGCCGTTGAGGTCCCACTTGCGCATGTAGTTGTAGGAGATCGTGTCGTCGTCCTCGCGGCGCGCACGCCACAGGTCGTAGGCGACCGAGGCGGAGGTGTCGAACACGGTGTACCAGCCGTCGTAGCGCGGGTCCGGGTCGACGTCGTCGGGGATGTTCAGCGTCGTCGTGTCGGACCCGTCGCCGCAGACCAGCTGGCGGCAGACCAGCGAGGTCGGCCGGCCGCCGGCGACGACCGGCACGGTCCAGCGGGTGGTGTTGATGTAGAGGCCGTCGTCGACCAGGATCCGCTGGTCGAAGAACGACCCGTCGGGGCGCTCCACCACGCCGACCCGCTCCTGCGAGAGGTCGATCATGTGCTGGGACGCCGGGTCGGTCCGGACGGAGTCGATCCGCCTGTTCCACGGCGAGGCGTCGTTGAAGAACCGGCGCTCGGGCACCACGACGCTCTTCGAGTCAGCCTGGTTGACGTTCACGACGACGTTGCCGCCCCTGCTGCCCGCGTCGTCGTCGTTGCCGCCGCAGCCGGCCAGCACCAGGGCCGAGGCCACGGCGACGACGGCGAGGACACGGGTACGGCGGCGGTGCATCGGGTTCCTGTTCGGCATGGTGGTCATCGGGCTCCCTCGTCCCCGCGGCTGCGGTTGAGGGAGGCGTCGGTCGCGTCGGCGACCCGGGAGACCGCGTCGCTGAAGACCGAGAGCCGGTGGCCCTCGTCGCCCGGGTCGTCGTCGAGGTCGTCGATGTCGCCGGCACGCAGCCGCGCGGCCGACACGATCGCGTGCGCCTCGCGGCGCGACTGCAGCCGGATCAGCTCGGCGTCCAGCTCGGCCTGGGCGGTCACCAGCTCGTAGCGACGGGTCGCCTCCAGCTCCATCGAGTCGAGGTGGCGCAGGGTGGCCTCCTCCGCGGAGCGGATCCGGCCGATCACCTCGGCGGCGATCTCCTCGACCGCCCGCGCGACCTCGACGCCGCGCTCGTCCGGGGCCGGAGGCCCCAGGACCACGACCGGGGCCGGCTCGGACTCCGGCTCGGGCTCCGGCTCGGGCTCGGGCACGGCCATGACGACGGGCTCGGGCGTCAGCGTCTTCGGGCTGCGGACCTTCTTCGGATTCTCCGCGGCCGGCTCCGGCTCCGGCTCGGGCTCGACCTCGGCGGCCGGCTCGGGCTCGGGCTCGGGCTCGGGCGCCGGTTCCGGTTCCGGTTCGGGTTCCGGCTCGTGGACCACCGGGTCGACGTACGTCGAGCGGCGCTGGACCGCCGGCGCCTGCTCCGGGTCCGGGGCCAGGGCGGCGCTGAAGTCGACCTTCCCGATCCGGGCGTCGTCGGTGAGCGCGGACAGCACGTCGTCGACCGAGGGCGGCGGCGCGATCCGGGCGTCCCGGTCGCCGGTCACGACGACTGCCCGAGCTGGTCGATCTGGCTGCTCTGCTGGTCCGGGGAGAAGCCGGCGGGCACGCCGACCAGCACGTACCGCGGCGTGCTGTAGACGACCTGGAGCTGCGCGTCGTTGCCGGCGGCGGCATCCGGGTAGAGCTTGGTCAGCAGGTCCCCGTTGTCCGCGGTCGACATCAGCAGGTAGTCGACGTACTCGGCCGGGTTGCGCGCCGCTTCCTTCCAGGGGCCGTCGGACCTGTCGACCCGGTCGAAGAACAGCTCGGGGTGGCCGGTCAGCATCATCACGGCGTACGTCTGGGCGTTGTCGGTCAGGATCGAGTTGTCCACCGAGACGTTGTTGCGGATGTACTCCGCCATCGCCTGCTCCGACACGATGCCGACCTTCTCGCCGTTGAGCGTCTCGGCGCCCTCCTGCGATTCGCCGGTCGTGAGCGCCGCCGCGAACGGTGCCTCGAGGTTCTGGTACCGGTAGGTCTTCATCTCGTTCAGCGTCCAGGGGATGCTGACCAGCAGGCCCACGATGACCACGGCGGCCACCAGCGTGCTGCCCTCCTCGGCCGACCGGGCGAGCCAGATCGCGCCGACCACCGAGAGCAGCAGGATCGGGAGCGCGTTGCGCATCAGCATCGGCGAGTCGGTCAGCCGGAGCGCGACCGCGAGCGCGGGCGTCAGGATCGCGGCACCGAGCAGCACACCGAGCCAGAGCGCGAACGGGTTGCCCCGGGCGAAGCCGGAGAAGATCAGTGCGGGCAGCACGATGATCGCGATCGGTGCGCCGTACAGGACCAGCTCGCCGGTGGCGCGGAGCAGATCGACGGCCGAGAACATCTCGAGGCCGCCGGACGCCGCGGCGTCGCTGCTCCGGGTGATCCACGAGAACGGGCTCAGCAGGAGGACCAGGTTGAAGACGGTCCACAGCGCGATGACGTACACCGTCGGAGCGGCGAACCCGACCACCGTCCCCTCGACCTCGGTGCCGTCGGCGCCGAGCCGGGCCAGGATCGCGCCGATCATGATCGCGCTCAGCACGAAGAACGTCAGCGACGAGTAGCCGGAGAGCGCGGCCACGGAGTAGGCGATGCCGGCGAGCATCACGAACCGCACGTCCGCGGTGATGTACCAGGCGAACAGCGAGCCCAGCCCCGTGACCACGAACGCGATCCACACGAAGTGGCGGGTGCCGGTGGTCGCGTAGAGCAGCACGAGCGGGTTCGCGCCGAGCGCGAGCAGGAGCGCGTACCGCAGCGGGCCGGCGACCAGCGCGCGGCGCATCATGGTGTTGAGGCCGACCATGGTGATCGCCGCGAAGATCGCCGAGGCGAGCGGTACGGCGGCCATCGAGGTCACGAAGCCGCGGAAGACCGCGAGCGGCGCGATGAGCAGGGTCGCGAGCGGCGGGTAGTCGAAGCCGATCGCGGACAGCTTGGCCGGGTCGTTGTGCCAGACCATCAGCGCGCGGTTCAGGCGGTCGAGGGTCTCGAAGCCGACCACGTGCTGGTCGACCACGACCCAGTAGCCGAACCACGTGTAGCCGACGGTGAAGAACAGGAAGACCAGCGCGCTCTCCCACCAGCGGCGGGGCACGTCGCTCGGCCGGCGGCCGACCGACTGGACGACGCCGCTGAGGCGCTCCTTGGTGTGGACGACGGTGGCGGTGCTCACGACTGGCCCGCCGATCCGTCGTCGAGGCCGTGGGTCGTCTTCTCCCAGTAGAACGGGTTCGTGAACAGCTGGATGAAGCCCTTCCAGGCGGCCCAGCTCATCAGGCCCCAGTAGACGGGCGACAGCAGGGCCGTGCGGGTCAGGCTGAACTCACCGCGCTGCAGGCTGCCGGCCACGCTGAGGTACACGAAGATGAAGTTGCCGACGAAGAGCAGGGCGCTCGCGACGTAGAAGATGATGCCCGGGAAGAGCTGCTGGATGATCCCCGCCTGGGTGAACACGTAGAGCGTGGTCAGGCCCCAGAAGATCGGGTTCAGCAGCAGCACGAACGCGGTCCCCATCGTGAGGTTGATGCTGAGGAACCCGCGCAGGCCGGTGGCCGCGAGCAGCTGGAACGGGTGCCGCATGTGCACCAGCCAGGTCTGGATGTAGCCCTTGTTCCAGCGGCTGCGCTGGCGGATCCAGTTCGGGACCTGGGAGTTGGCCTCCTCGAGCGTGGTCGAGTCGATCATCGCGGTGCGGTAGCCCTCGCGATGCAGCCGGATGCCGAGGTCGGCGTCCTCGGTCACGTTGAACGGATCCCAGGCGCCCAGCTCGCGGAGCTTCGAGGTGACGAAGTGGTTCGAGGTGCCGCCCAGCGGGATCGGCGACTCCGCTGCGCCCATCGCCGGGAGGATCAGCTCGAAGTGCATCGAGTACTCGTTGGCGAACCACGCGGTCAGCAGGTTCTGGTCCTGGTTGAAGTGGTTGAGCTTCGCCTGGACGCAGACGACGTTGTCGGCGACCCGGCCGAAGGCGATCACCGCCTTCTTGAGCTGGTCGGGGTCCGGCCGGTCCTCGGCGTCGAAGATGACGCAGTACGAGCCGGTCGCGAGCTGGAGGCCGTAGTTGCAGGCCTTGGGCTTGGTCTTCGGCTGGCTGTCGGGGACCACCACCAGGTGGAAGTGCGGCGGCAGCTCCATCGCACGGATCTTCGCGACCGTCTCCTGGTCGTCCTCCTCGCAGAGGAGCTTCACGTCGAGCCGGGTGCGCGGGTAGTCGAGCGCGTTGATGTCCCGCACCAACCGCGGCACGATCGCCGCCTCCTTGTAGAGCGGGACGAGGATCGTGTACCTCGGCAGGTGCCGCTCGTCGAGCGCCGCGATCTCCTCGTCGGTGACGTCGGTCTCGAGGTGGGTGCCGAGCGCCCGCAGGGTGAGCCGGAACTTGTAGAACGACACCACCAGATACAGCAGGCTGCAGGCCGCGATCACACCGATCACGGTGCTCATCGGCCAGATCACGCCGCACACCACGACGACGATCGCCACGAGCACGAAGGTCGCCTTCTGGCCCCCGGAGACGACGATGTGCGCCGACTCCTCGGGGCGGGTCTCCATCAGCAGCCGGGTCGACACCTCGGCGTAGTGGCGCGAGTGCACGTGCTGGATCAGCTGGTCGAGCTCGGTGCGGTTCGCGAGCAGCTGGCGGAACGGCGAGCCGAGCGCCTCCTCGACCTCGCCGGCCTGCTCCGCGTCCAGCGGGCGGGCGACGGCGAGCAGGACCAGCTCCTCGGTCGCGGCCACGGGCACCACCTGGAAGGCTTGGGCGATCGGCTCGGGCAGTCGGCGGGCCACCTCCATGTCGGGCGCGAACTCCGACAGGCCGACGCGCTGCATCTGGTACATCTCCGAGAGCGCGGCGACCAGGACGTCCTCGGTGATCGCCCCGTGCGAGACCAGGATGTCGCCGAGCGGGTCGCCGGTGCGGGAGTACTCGAGCATCGCGCGCTGCAGCTGGTCGTCGGTGATCAGCCCGCTGCGGGTCAGCATCTGGGCCATCTGCATCCGGGCCCGGCGCGCCTCCGGCGTCTCGACCTCGGTCTCCTGGGGCGGGTACACCGTGTCGATCGCCGAGACGATCTCGTTGACGGTGTGCCGCACCAGCAGCACCGGCCGGTCGATCCGCTCCGCCACGACGTGCGCGGTGATGGTGTCGTCGGCGTCCGCCGCAGCCACCAGCACGGTGCCGTCGACGGCCGCGTACGGCATCACCCGGAACGTGCGGCAGATGCCCTCGGGAATGAGGTGCCGCAGGTCCTGGTCGACACCGTCGGTGAGCCGCGGGTTCCGGCGGGTCTGGGTGGTGGTCATGTCGCCGTTCCTGCTCCGAAGCCATGGGCGGGTCCGGCCGGCCCGGCCGGGCCACCGCCGCCGCCGGCCGCGGGTGCGGCCTTCCTCTTCCCGCGGGGCCGCAGCACGGCGTACACGAGGTAGGCGATGGCCAGGGCGAGGAGCGGCGCGATCAGGAACGAGAGCAGCACGACGACGAGGATCACCAGCGTCAGCACGATGTCCACGAAGGCAGCGCCGATCGACTTGGCAGCCGGACGTGACGGGCTCGCCTGCACCGACATGATGCATCCCCCCTGCTCGGCGCCCCCCGGACGCCGCCTCGAATCGACCACCCCCATGGTGGACTCGATCGCTGTCACCGTAGTCGGCTTTCCGGCACATCCCGGAGCGGTCTGGTCCAGCGTTGATCGACTGTGGCAGAGACGTTGACGGGGCGTGGACCGGCTGTGGATCTGCGGGCCCGGACGGCCTACTCCTGGTGGCCCGTGAGCCAGTTCCTGGCGGCCGTGCCGTACGCCGTCGGGTGGCCCCGCTCGTCGGTCACCAGCGCCATGGGGTCGGCCGGATGGTCCGCCCAGACCCAGAACAGCGCCCCGAGGTTGTGGGCGTCGGACCAGTCCAGGTAGCGCTCGACGTACCCCTGCTCCGGGTGGTCGGCGCCCAGCTCGGAGGTGAGCACCGGGACGCTGTCGGCCAGCTGGCCGAGGATGCCGTTCCAGCAGTCCTCGTCCGCGCACTTCTTGAAGTCGTAGGAGTGGAAGGCCGCGACCAGCTGGTCGTCGTCGGGCGCGAACTCCAGCCAGTGGCCGAGGTCGTTGGCGTAGTCGAGCCCGCCGAGCAGCACCGGCTGCTCGGCGCCGGCGTTCCTGATCGCGGAGACGACCGCCGCCATGCCCTGCACCGGGTAGGTGACCCGGCCGGTGGACGCCGTCTGGTCGTCGTCGACGGGCGCCTGGCAGCCGCCGTCGCGCCAGCACTTCCAGGTCAGGTCGAACACCGAGCGGGTGCCGCTGGCGTTGTAGCGCGAGTAGGGCTCGTTGAATGCGTCGAACATCACCGACTGGTTGCCGGCGTACGCACCTGCGACCGAGGTCCAGAACGCGATCGACTCCGAGTCCGGCATCGCCAGGTTGCCGAACTCCGGCTGCCCGATCCGCTTGCGGCTGTGCAGGTCCAGCACGACCACGATGCCCTCGTCGTTGAGGGCGTTGACGAACTCGTGCACCTCGGAGCGGTAGCCGTCGACGGTGCGCTCCTCGTACTGGTCGCTGACCGGAGCGCCGCGGGTGCCGAGCCAGCAGTCCTGGTTCAGCGGCAGGCGGACCGTGTTCGCGCCCCACTTGGCGATCATCTTCGCCTCGGTCGCGTACGGGTCGCGGGCCACGACGTTGTCGAGCGCGGAGTAGCCCCAGCCCTGCGCACAGGCGTACTCGAAGCTGCTCCAGTTCACCCCGCGCGGGACGAACTCGCGACCGCTGCGGGCGTCGACGATCCGATTGCCGTCGACGACGGGCTGCGCGGCGCCGGTGTCGGGCGCGGCGAGGGACGCGATCGGCGACCTCAGCTGGGCGTACAGGGCGCCCCCGGAGACGAGCACGACGACGACCGCCAGCACGACCCACCGCGCACGGCGCCACACGTGACGCATGGAAGCCCCCCTCTTCGCCGCGCCCCAGCCTAATAGGTTGGCAGGGTGAGCGAGACCGTATTCACCTATGCAGCCCCGGCCCTGAAGTTCGGCATCGGCGCCGCCGCCGAGATCGGGCACGACCTCACGACGTACGGCGCCCGCCGGGTGCTGCTCGTCACGGATCCGGGCGTCGCCGCCACCGGTCACCCCGCGCGGATCGCGGAGCAGGTCGCCGCCCGCGGGGTCGAGGTCACGACGTACGACGGCGTGCACGTCGAGCCCACCGACGAGTCGCTGCGGGAGGCGATCGACTTCGCCCGCGATGCCGGCCCGTTCGACGCGATCCTGGCCGTCGGGGGCGGGTCGTCGATCGATACCGCGAAGGCCGTCAACCTGCTCACGACCAACCCCGGCGAGCTGCTGGACTACGTCAACGCGCCGATCGGGAAGGCGCTGGCGCCGCGGGAGAAGCTGCTGCCGCTGGTCGCGGTCCCGACCACGACGGGGACCGGCGCGGAGAGCACCACGATCTGCGTGCTGGACGTGCTGTCGCTGCACGTGAAGACCGGCATCAGCCACCCGGCCCTCCGGCCCACGCTCGCGGTCGTGGACCCCCTGCTGACGGTGACCCAGCCGGCGTCGGTGACGGCGGCGGCCGGCATGGACATCCTGTGCCACGCGCTCGAGAGCTGGACGGCGCGCTGGTACGCCGACTTCGACGCCAAGCGCCCCGAGCAGCGGGTGCCGTACTGCGGCGCGAACCCGATCGCCGACATGTGGGCCGAGAAGGCGATGACCCTGCTCGCGGGGGTCTTCCGCGACGCCGTGCGCGACGGGAGCGACCTGGCCGCCCGTGAGCAGATGGCGATGGCGGCGACGTTCGCGGGCCTGGGCTTCGGGAACGCCGGCGTGCACATCCCGCACGCGAACGCCTATCCCATCGCCGGCCGCGCCGCGGAGCTCGTCCCGCACGGGATGGCGGTCTCGCTGACCGCGCCGGAGGCGTTCCGCTTCACCTTCGACGCCGCGCCCGAGCGGCACGTGCACGCCGCCCGCCTGCTCGACCCGTCCGCGACGCCGGGGCCGGACGCCCTGCCGACGGCGCTGACGGCGCTGATGCGCGACATCGGCATCCCGAACGGCCTGGCCGCCGTGGGGTACGGCGCGGCCGACGTGGACGACCTGGTGGCGGGTGCCCTCCAGCAGCAGCGGCTGCTGGCGACCGCGCCGAAGAGTCCCACGGACGAAGACCTTGCGTCGGTGTTCCGGGGCTCGATGGAACACTGGTGACGTGACGAACCCCGCCCCGGACCTGGTCGCAGCGTTGCGCCAGCGGGGGGTCTCGGACGTCGACGACTCGACGCTCACCCGGGCGCTCTACTCCTCCGACGCGTCGCTGTACCGGGTGGTGCCGCAGGTCGTCGTCCGGCCGCGGCACGCCGACGAGCTGGACGCGATCCTCGACGCCTCGGCGGGGACCGGCGCGCCGGTCACGATGCGCGGCGCCGGCACCTCGATCGCGGGCAACGCGGTCGGCGCCGGCATCGTCGTGGACACGGTGCGGCACCTCAACGCCGTCCTCTCGGTGGACCCGGACGCCCGGACCGCCGTCGTGCAGCCGGGGGTGGTGCACGCCGACCTCCAGCGCGCGGCCGCGCCGTACGGGCTGCGCTTCGGGCCGGACCCGTCGACGCACACGCGCTGCACGATCGGCGGGATGATCGGCAACAACGCGTGCGGCTCGCGGGCGCTCGGCTACGGCCGCACGGTCGACAACGTGGTCGGGCTCGACGTCGCGTACGGCGTCGGCGCCACCGACGTCGAGGCGCGGCTCACCGCGCTGGTCGACCAGCACCTCGCCCACGTCCGCACGACGTTCGGCCGGTTCTCCCGGCAGGTGAGCGGCTACTCGCTCGAGCACCTGCTGCCCGAGAACGGCCGCTCGGTCGACCGGTTCCTCGTCGGCTCCGAGGGCACGCTCGCCGTGGTCCGCGGCGCCACCGTCCGGCTGGTCGAGGACGACCCGGACCGCCGGCTGGTGGTGCTCGGCTACCCGTCGATGGCCGATGCCGCCGACGCCGTCCCCGCCCTGCTGGCGGCGGCTCCGGCCATGACCGCGTGCGAGGGCCTCGACTCCCGGATCGTCGACCTCGTCCCGGGCGCCCCGGAGCTCCCGCGCGGCGCCGGCTGGCTGTTCGTCGAGGCGCGCGGCGCCGACACGGCCGCGGTGGTGGCGGCCGCCGGCGCGCTCGGCCACCGGGTCGTCGAGGACGCCGCCGAGGCCGCCGCGCTGTGGCGGATCCGCGAGGACGGCGCCGGGCTCGCGGCGCGCTCGCTGTCGCGGCCGGCGTACTCCGGGTGGGAGGACGCCGCGGTGCCGCCGGAGCGGCTCGGCGCGTGGCTCCGGGACTTCGACGAGCTGCTGAAGGAGCACGGCCTGGACGGCGTGCCGTACGGCCACTTCGGTGACGGCTGCGTCCACGTGCGGATCGACTTCCAGTTCGCGGACGGCGGGCTGGCGTTCCGCGAGTTCCTCACCGCGTGCGCGCTGAAGCTGAAGGAGCACGGCGGCTCGCTGTCCGGCGAGCATGGCGACGGGCGGGCGCGCTCGGAGCTGCTCGCGACGATGTACGACGAGGAGTCGCTCGCGCTGTTCCGCGCGGTCAAGGACGTGTGCGACCCCCGCGGCCTGCTGAACCCCGGCAACATCGTCGAACCCGCGCCGCTGGACGCCGACCTCCGGCCGGCCCGGCCGCGGCCGTCGATCCCGCTCGCGGACGCGGTACACCGCTGCACCGGCGTCGGGAAGTGCGTGGCGCCGCGGACCAACGGCGTGATGTGCCCGTCCTACCTCGCCACCCGCGAGGAGAAGGACTCGACCCGAGGCAGGTCGCGGGTGCTGCAGGAGGCGCTCGACGGGTCGCTCGTGCACGGGCTCGCCGACCCCGCGGTGCACGAGGCCCTCGACCTCTGCCTGTCCTGCAAGGGCTGCGCCTCGGACTGCCCGACCGGGGTGGACATGGCGAGCTACAAGGCCGAGGCGCTGCACGCGACCTACGCCGGCAGGCGGCGGCCGCGCAGCCACTACCTGCTCGGCCGGCTGCCGACCTGGGCCCGACGGGCCGCGCCGATGGCGACGACCGCGAACCGGCTGATGAGGCTCGCCCCCGTCGCCCGGCTCGCGAAGGCGACGGCCGGCATCGACCAGCGCAGGTCGATCCCGGCCTTCGCTCCCCGCACGCTGCGGCGCACGACGGGGGTCCCCGACGTGGTCCCCGACGTGTGGATCTGGGCGGACTCCTTCACCGACCACTTCTTCCCCGCCAATGCGCTGGCCGCGATCGACTTCCTGGCCTCGGCCGGCGTCACCGCTCGGGTGATCGCGGACGACGCGTGCTGCGGGCTGACCTGGATCTCGACCGGGCAGCTCGACCAGGCCCGCACGATCCTGTCGCGAACGGTGCGGACGCTCACGCCGTACGTCGAGTCCGGGGTGCCGGTGGTGGGGCTCGAGCCGTCCTGCCTCGCGACGCTGCGCAGCGACGCCGAGGAGCTCGCGGGTTCGGCGGTCGGGGTGCTGACGTTCGCCGAGCTGCTGGAGCGGCTGGACGTGCCGCTGCCGTCGCTGGCGGGCGTCGAGGTGGTCGCGCAGCCGCACTGCCACCACGCGTCGGTCCTGGGCTGGGCGGCGGACCGGCGGATCCTCGAGAAGGCCGGCGCCCGGGTCACCCAGGTGGCCGGCTGTTGCGGGCTGGCCGGGAACTTCGGGATGGAGAAGGGGCACTACGAGGTGTCCGTGGCGGTCGCGGAGACGCACCTGCTGCCCGCCGTGCGCGCGAACCCCGGCGCCGTCGTCCTCGCCGACGGGATGTCCTGCCGGGTCCAGCTCGACGACCTCAGCGGGACCCCCACGATGCACCTGGCCGAGCTGCTCGCTTCTACACTCAGGGCGTGAACCCCCGCCACCGCCGCCTCGTCATCCCGATCGCGCTGGCGGCGCTGCTGGTGATCGTCGTCCTGGCCGCGGTGCTGTGATGGACGAGCCGCTGCTGCGCGCGCTGAACCGGATGCGCGGCTTCATCCTCGACCCCGACGTCCTGGTCAAGGCCGTCGCGTCGGGCAAGCAGAAGGGGACGCAGCCGACCTGGCGGCGGGCCGAGCTGCGCTACGTCGACCTCAAGGCCGGCCGGCACCTGCAGGTCACGACGTACGACGCGACCCAGGCGCACACCGCCAACCACGTCGGTGAGGCGGCGCGGGACGCGGTGGACGCGCTCCTGGACGAGCCGTTCGGCAACTGGCACGTCGACACGACGACGCAGTCGCACCAGGTGCGGGTGACCAAGAAGCTCGAGGCGGTCGTGCACACCACCGACCGCACGGAGCCGGTCGAGGCCGAGCGCGGGCACGACCGGGACAAGTCCCGGCTGCTGGCCGAGGACGACCCGGTCTTCGTCGCGCTCGGCATCTCCGACGCGTCCGGTCGGCTGAAGCCGAGCCGGCAGGCGAAGTACCGCCAGGTCGAGGAGTTCCTGCGGCTGCTCGACGCCTCGATCACGGACGCGCTGGAGAAGGGCCACCTGCGCCGGCCCACGGCCGACGACCCGCTGCGGATCGTGGACCTCGGCTGCGGCAACGCCTACCTGACCTTCGCCGCCGAGCGGTACCTGTCGCAGAAGCTGCCGGTGCGGCTCACCGGCGTGGACGTGAAGGAGCAGTCGCGCGAGCACAACGCGGAGGTGGCCGCGGAGCTGGGCGTGGACGCCGAGTTCGTGGTCGGCACGATCGGCGGTGTCGTGCTCGACCCCGCGCCCGAGGTGGTGCTGGCGCTGCACGCCTGCGACACCGCGACCGACGAGGCGCTGGCGCAGGCGGCCGCGTGGGAAGCGCAGCTCGTCCTCGCCGCGCCGTGCTGCCACCACGACATCGCCGCCCAGCTGCGCAGGGCACCGACGCCCGCGCCGTACGCGATGGTCACCCGGCACGGCATCCTCCGCGAACGGCTGGCGGACACGCTGACCGACGCGCTGCGCGCATCGCTGATGCGGCAGCAGGGCTACCGCGTCGACGTGGTGCAGTTCGTCGAGAGCCAGCACACGCCGCGGAACACCATGCTGCGCGCCGTCCGGACCGGGGGACCGGTGAAGGGCGGCTCGGTGCGCAAGGAGTACGACGACCTCGTCGCCACGTGGGGGCTGCAGCCGAAGCTTGCCGAGCTGCTGGCGTGATGCTGGTCGCGGACTTCGCCTGGCAGGACCCGGCCATCGTCGAGTCCAGCGGGCTGGTGGTCAGCGACGGGCTCTTCGTGACCGTGAACGACTCCGGCGACACCGGCCGGGTCTTCACCGTGGACGCCGCGGGCACGACCGTCGGCGTGACCTCGTGGCCGGGCGAGCCCACCGACGCCGAGGCGCTGGCGCCCGCCGGGCCGAGCGAGGTATGGGTGGGCGACATCGGCGACAACACCGCGTCGCGGTCGTCGGTCACTGTCATGCGGGTGCCGTTCGGCCCCGGCGACCGGACGGTCACGCCTCCGGCGTACTCGCTGGTCTACCCGGACGGGCCCCACGACGCCGAGGCGCTGCTCGCGGCGCCGGACGGCCGGCTGCTCGTCGTGTCGAAGGAGCTGTTGGGCGGCGCCGTGTACGCCGCGCCGCAGCACCTGTCGGCGACCGGGCCGAACGAGCTGCAGAAGGTCACCCGGACGATGGGGTTCGTCACCGACGGCGCGTTCTTCCCGGACGGCCGGCACTACGTGCTGCGTGACTACGGCACGGCGGCGGTGTACACCTACCCGCGCAACGTGCGGGTCGCGTCCTTCCGGCTGCCGGACCAGCAGCAGGGCGAGGGGATCGCCGTCGACGAGGACGGCTGGGTGCACGTGAGCTCGGAGGGCGAGCACTCCGACGTCCTGCGCGTGGTCTCGGTGTCGGTGTGGGGCTGGCTGCGCGCGTTTGTCGCGACGGCTGCGCGGCTACTCAGCGGCCATGCCGCGGCTGCGTAGGACATCGCCCGACCAGCCGGGGTGGACCCGGCGGCGGGTCGGACGGGGCTTCGTCTACCTGGACCGGTCCGGCGACCGGCTGCCCGCCGAGGACGTGGAACGCATCAAGTCGTTGGTCATCCCGCCTGCGTGGACCGACGTCTGGATCACGCCGTACGAGAACGGTCACCTGCAGGCGGTCGGCACGGATGACGCGGGCCGGCGGCAGTACCTCTACCACCCGCAGTGGCGGGCGCGGCGGGACGCCGAGAAGTTCGACCGGATGCTGGAGTTCGGGCGCGCCCTCACCCGGGCGCGGGAGCGGGTGGTGGGCGACCTGGGGCGCGACGGGATGCCGCTCGAGCGCGCGTGTGCAGCCGCCGTACGCCTGCTTGATCTCGGGTACTTCCGGATCGGGAACGACGTGTACGCCGACACCCACGGCTCTTTCGGACTCACCACCCTCGAGCGCAGGCACGTGCGGAAGCACCGGGGCCGCCTGGTGTTCGCGTTCACCGGCAAGTCCGGGGTCGACCACCGGATCGAGATCGACGATCCGGTCGTGATCGAGACGATCGAGATCATGCGGCGCCGCCGGGGCGCCGACGCCCGGCTGCTCGCCTACAAGAACAGCCGGGGTTGGCGCTCGCTCCTGCCGGAGCTGGTCAACGACTACGTGCGATCCACGACCGGGCTGCAGGCGACCGCGAAGGACTTCCGCACCTGGCACGCGACCGTGCTCGCCGCCGCGGCCCTCGCCGAGACGCAGGAGCCCGGAGACACGAAGGCCTCGCGCAAGCGCGCCGTCGCCGGTGCGATGAAGGAGGTCTCGGAGTTCCTCGGCAACACTCCGACGCTCGCGCGCTCGTCGTACGTCGATCCGCGGGTCATCGACGCCTACGAGGAGGGCCGGACCATCGAGCGGGCGACCCGTCGCACCTACGACAGTCCCGACGAGCGACAGGCGGCGCTGGAACGTGCGACCGTGAAGCTGATCCGCAATCCTTGACCCGTGGACATCACGGTCGTCCCGGGCGACATCACGACCCAGCAGGTCGACGCCGTCGTCAACGCCGCGAACCGCGCGATGCGTGGCGGTGGCGGCGTCGACGGCGCCATCCACCGGGCCGGCGGGTCCGCCGTGCTCGAGGACTGCATCGCCCGCTTCCCCCACGGCCTCGCCACCGGTGACGCCGGCTGGACGACCGCCGGCAACCTGCCCGCGCGCTGGGTGATCCACGTGGTCGGGCCCGACTACACCGCCGGCGAGCGCGACCGGTCGCTGCTGCTCTCCTGCTACTCCCGGGCGCTCGCCGTCGCCGACGAGCTCGGCGCCGCCACCGTCGCCTTCCCGCTCGTCTCCGCCGGCATCTACGGCTGGCCGAAGGCCGACGCCATCGCCGCCCCCCTCGAGGTCTTCCGCTCCACCTCCACCTCCGTCACCGAGGCCCGCCTCGTCGCCTTCGACCGGTCGACGTACGAACAGATACTGTCCGCCGTGTGAGGCTCCTGCTCGCGGCCCTGCTGCTCGCGCTCGCGGGCTGCTCGTCGTCCCCGTCCTCCGCGTCCCCCGACCCGGTCGTCGCCCCCGACTCCTGGCTCGGCATGCCGCCCGGCGACGCCCGCGCCTTCCACGGTCCCGGCGGCAAGCTGATCCTGATCGCCGTCGACGAGACCTACGCCATCGACGGCACGAACGCCTCCGCCGTCACCTGGGAGCTCGGCGACCACTACACCACCGACTACTGGGTCGAGACCGACGACGGCACCGTCCAGTGGTACGGCCGCAGAGGCTCCTGGCGTGCGGGCCGTCAGGGCCAGGAACCCCGCGACGTACCCATCGTCGACGGCACGGCGACGTTCGGCGACCGGTCCATCACCGTCGGTGACGACGGTCCGACGGAGCTCGAGACGCCTGACGGCGTCTACCGGTGACCCACCCGACCCTGTTCCTCACGGTCGGACTTCCCGGCACCGGCAAGACGACCGCCGCTCGACGCATCGAGCTCGAGCACGGGGCGCTCCGCCTGACGAAGGACGAGTGGGTGAAGGCCCTCTACGGGCACGAGAACCCCTCGTCGGCCCAGGACGTCATCGAGGGACGCCTCATCCAGATCGGCCTACGTGCCCTCGAGCTCGGCGCTGACGTCGTCATCGACTTCGGCCTCTGGAGCCGGGACGAGCGCTCCGCCCTGCGACAGGCGGCAGCAGACCGCGGCGCGGCGGTCGAGATCCGCTACTTCGAGCTCACCCCGGCCGAGCAGCGGAGACGGCTTGACGAGCGCGCGACCGAGTCGGCCCACACGACGTGGCACATGTCCGACGAGGAGCTCGCCGAGTGGGCTGCGCGCATCGAGGTCCCGACGCCGGGCGAGCTCGACGGCAGCGAGCCCATCGACGACCCGCCTGCGGGATGCACGACCTGGGACGAGTGGCGCGGGCGTCGCTGGCCGCCGTCGGTCGCTTGATCGCAGAGGTGCTCGCCTCCGCGTCCGCTTGTTTCAAGGACGACCGATCCCACGTCGAGCGTGGTCCAGCAGGCTCAGTTGAGCGCGGTCGTGCCGTCGGGGGTGACGTGGTACTGCCGGTGGTGGAGGCCGGTCCAGGTGTAGGTGCCGTCGGGGTCGCGTTGGTAGCGCCATCGGCGTCGGGTCTTGGCGCGGTGGTGGCGTCGGCACAGCGGTGCCAAGTTCGACGGGTTGGTACGGCCGAGCGGCCAGGGGGTGATGTGGTCGAGGTCGCAGGATCGGGCGTCGGTCTGGCAGTGCGGGAACACGCAGTGCTGGTCGCGGAGGATGACGAGCTCCCGCATCCACGCCGGCGGGTCGTGCCGGTCCACGGCGTCGTCGCGGTCCATGCGCAGGACGGGGAGGATGTTGACCTGGGAGTGGCCGACCCAGTCCTTGATCCGGGCGGTGGTGAGGGGTCCGAGGCGTTCGACGGAGCCGGTGCCGATGGTGTGGTCGGTCAGGTCGGTGAGGTCGGCGTGCACGATGAGCTTGATGCGGGGTGAGCGGCCGCCGTTGATCTTGCGGGACACGATGCCCACGGCCATGGCCTGGCGCACCTCGAGGGGGTCGTCGGTGTCGATGGTGGCGGCCTCGGTGGTGATCTGGTCGTAGAGGTCGGTGAGATCGTGGGTGTCGCCGGTGATCTGCAGGATCGAGGTGCCGGCCCAGCGGCCGGGTCCGGCCATGGGTCCGTGGAAGAGCCGGACCTCCCAGTGGGACCGGTCCAGGGCTTCCTGCTGGTCCTGGACCTCGACGTCGGTGGCTTCGGCGATGGCCTTCTCGATGGCCCGGGTCCCGCACTTGTCCGCGCGGGGCGCGAGGATGGCGTCGACGGCGGCAGCCTGCTCGGCGGTGAGCTGGCCGGTGGCCTGGGCGATCCGGCGGGCACGCCAGGCGGGCACCTCGAGCGCCTCGACGCGGGCCCAGGTCTGCGGGAGCCGGTGGTGCAGGTCGAGGGCGTCGGAGATCAGCTGGAGGGCGGCGTGGGCGGTGATCCCGAACGCCGCGGCGAGGGGCTCGGCGGTGAACTCCTCGATGTCGGGGGTGCCGTCTCCGCCGACGGCGTCGACGTACCCCAGGGCGGCCTGGTCGGGGTCGGCGGGGTGCAGGTGTGCCCACTGCAGGGCGTACCGCAGGCGGCGGCGGTCGGCCTCGCGGGACTGGATCTCGGCGTCCTCGCACAGCGCCAGCAGCCAGTCGGCGTCGACGTCGTCGACGCGGAATGGCTGGTGGGTGCGGTCGGTCTCGATCACGTGTCCACTCAAGCACCGGCCACCGACAGCCGAAGGCCCAGAACCCTTGTTTTGACCGGCATGTGAGACACCTTGTCGAATTTTTTCGAGCAGTTCCGGAAGGCCGGAAAGCCGCCGCAACCAGCCGCCTGCCGCACCCGCTTCGCTGCCTCTCGGTCGCAACCCGACACGAACCCGCAGCCCACCGACAGTCACGCCGAGAACCGCTGCTTGAACGGGAGACACTCTCCAAGTCTTTCGGAGCAACCTCAGGGGCTCCTCGAGCAGGTACGACGCCGGCCGGAGAGCCGGGAAGCGGCCGCAACCAACCGCCCGCCGCACCCGCCTCGCTGCCCGTCGGTCGCAACCCGACACGAACCCGCAACCCACCGACAGCCGCCCCGGATGGACCCCAGACAACGGTGGCCACGACGGTCGACCCGGGCGGACGGCGAGCCGGGCGACGGCCGCCACCACCTGCCGCAACCACCGCGGACGATGACCACATGGGACGTTCTCGTCGGTCGGAAGCCGGCGGCCCGTGAGCCGCCGGCGAACGTGGGTACCGGCCCCGCATGACGAGCGAACCGAACGGCCACGACCAGGACTCCGAGCCGCCGACGCCGGACGGCAAGGAGCCGGACACCGAGCAGCTGAAGCCGGACTCGGAGCCCGCGAGCGACCCGGACCCGGAGCCAGGGGACGGGTGACTAGAGGTTCTCGACGAGCCAGTCGATGCAGCGGGTGAGCGCCTCGATGTCCGCGGGGTCGATGGCGGGGTACATCGCGATCCGGAGCTGGTTGCGGCCGAGCTTGCGGTAGGGCTCGGTATCGACGATGCCGTTCGCCCGCAGCACCGCGGCCACGCGCGAGGCGTCGATGGACGGCTCGAAGTCGATCGTGCCGATCACCAGTGACCGGTGGGCGGGGTCGGCGACGTACGGGAAGGCGTACGGCGACTTCTCCGCCCAGGTGTAGAGGATGTCCGACGACTCCCTCGTCCGAGCCACCATCCCAGCGAGCCCGCCGGACGCGTTCATCCAGTCCAGCTGCTCGGCCATCAGGAAGAGCGTGGCGAGCGCGGGGGTGTTGTAGGTCTGGTTGAGCGCGGAGTTGGAGATCGCCGTGGGGAGGTCGAAGAACGCCGGGACGTGCCGGTCGGAGGCCGCGATCGACGCGGCCCGCTCCAGGGCAGCCGGCGAGAACAGCGCGATCCAGAGACCGCCGTCGGAGGCGAAGCACTTCTGCGGCGCGAAGTAGTAGACGTCGGACTCGCGTACGTCGACCGGCAAGCCGCCCGCTCCCGACGTCGCGTCGATGAGCACGAGCGCGTCGGGCGAGGCGCCGGCGGGCCGGACGACCGGCGCCATCACAGCTGTCGAGGTCTCGTTCTGTGCCCAGGCGTACACGTCGATGCCGTCCTCGGCGACGGCGACGGGAGCGGACCCCGGCTCCGAGGTGATCACGGAGGGCGCGGCCAGCCACGGCGCGGCCGAGGCGGGCTGCGGCGAACTTCGACGAGAACTCACCGAACGACAGGTGCTGCGAGCGCTCGCGGATCAGCCCGAACGTCGCGATGTCCCAGAACGCGGTGGCGCCACCGTTGCCGAGCACGACCTCGTACCCGTCCGGCAGCGAGAAGAGGGAGGCGAGGCCGGTCCGCACACGACCCACGAGGGCCCGCACCGGCTCCTGGCGGTGCGACGTGCCCATCAGCGACGTACCCGTCGCGGCGAGCGCGTCGAGGTGCGACGTCTGGATCTTCGAGGGCCCGGCGCCGAAGCGGCCGTCGGCGGGGAGGAGGTGCTGCGGGATCCGCGGGGCGTCGGTCATGAAAACCTTCCGGGGTGGTCGGGCGGTGCTTCCTGACGACGCTGTCAGCGACCCCATTGTGACACCTGCCGCGCCGGGGTCAGGACGCGACGTCGCGTCGCCGCACCAGCGCCAGGGAGAGCAGGGGCAGCGCGACGACGTACGCCAGCACGGTCCACGCCGCCTGCGTCCCCGAGATCGTGTCGACGACGCCGGGCGTCCCGCCGCCCGCGTCGACGCCGATGATGGAGCCGACCAGGGAGCCCGCGGCGGTGCCGGGCAGCACGTGCGTGAGTGCCTCGACGGCACCGAGCAGGTTCCCCACGCCGCGCAGCAGGTTCTCGACCACCAGTGCCCACACCAGGCCGAGGCCGACCGAGAGGGCGGGTCCGCGAGCGAGGGTTCCGAGGGCGAAGCCCGCCAGTGCCCACATCTCCAGCACCAGAACGCCGGCCAGCGTCGACTCGGCGAGCGACCCGGCCGAGGGCCACACGACGTCCTGCGACTCGCTGACCGCGATCGTCAGGGAGACGCCCAGGTAGAGGACCAGCGTGAACAGGACGGTGCCGACCACGAACACCGTCGTCGCGGCCAGGGAGCCGGCCAGCGTGGCCGCGCGCGACGGCCCCTGGGTGAAGACGGTCTTCCAGGTGCCCCAGCCGTAGCCGCTGCCGGCCACGATCGCACCCAGCACCATCATCAGCGCGCCACCGAACATCGGCATGCCCTGGAGCAGCACGTCGGGGACCGACACCGGCATCAGATCGTGGAGCACCGAGTCCATCGTCTGGCCCTCGTTGGAGAACGAGTTGTCGCCGGTCTTGTAGGCCAGGTAGCCGAACACGTAGCCGAACATCAGGGCCAGCGCCGTCCAGGCGCCGAGGATGACCCACACCGCCGGCCACCTCCGCAGCCGGAGCAGCTCCGCACGGGTGCTCCTCATCGCGTCGGTCGCCTTCATCGCACTGCCTCCTCGGTCTCGGGTGTCGGGTGGTTGGTCATCTCGAAGAACACCTCTTCGAGGGTGCGCTCCACGACCGCGAGCTCGAGCACGTCGACCTGGTCGGCGACGAGCTGCCGCACGAGCTCGGGTGCAGCGGCGGCGGGCAGGTCCAGTGCGAGCCGGTCCTGCTCGAGGCGTACGGCGTCGTCGCCCGCGATCCGGGACGCCACCGCGAGCGCCCGGTCGAGCGGCTCGGCCCGGAGCCGCAGGGAGGCGTGGCCGCGGAGGTCCGCAACCGTCGACTCGCGCAGCAGGCGGCCGTCGGCGATCACCCCGACCCGGTCGCAGATCTCCTGGACCTCGGCGAGCAGGTGGCTGGAGAGCAGCACGGTCTGCCCGGCGCGGGCGAGTGCCACGATCAGCGCCCGCATGTCCGCCATGCCCGCGGGGTCCAGGCCGTTGGTCGGCTCGTCCAGCACGATCAGCTCGGGGTCGCCCATGAGCGCGGACGCCACGCCGAGGCGCTGCTTCATCCCGAGCGAGTAGCTCTTGAAGCGGTCGGTGCCGCGGCTCGCCAGGTCCACCCGCTCCAGGGCGTCGGCGACGGCGGCCTCGCCCAGCCCGCGGTACCGGGCCATCACCAGCAGGTTGTCGCGCCCGCTCAGGTAGGGGTAGAAGCCCGGACCCTCGACCAGTGCGCCCACCCGCGCCGTCACGTCCGGGCGACCCGCCGGCCGGCCCAGGACGCTCACGCTCCCCGCGGTCGGCCGGACCAGCCCGAGCATCATCCGGAGCGTGGTCGTCTTGCCGGCTCCGTTCGGGCCGAGGAAGCCGTACACCTCGCCGCGCCGCACCGTCATGCTGACCCCGTCCACGGCCAGCCGGCTGTGGTCGCCGCGGCCATAGCGCTTGGTCAGGCCCTCGGTCTGCACCATGAGTTCGGTCATGGCCCCACCGTCGTCGGATCGACGCGCCGGCGCATCCGCTCGCGCGCGGCACCGGCGTACGCAGATCCGCGTACGCCGGTGCCGCGCCGCGCCGTACGTCCTCGCAGTCCTGGCCGCCTAGCCTCTGAGAGTGCTCCGATCGCCCTGGCTCTGGCTGCTGCCCGCCGCGTTGCTCGTCGTCGGCTCGCTGGGCGCCAACCACGCGAGCGGGGGCGGGCCGTACCTGGAGACGGCGGTGTTCTCGCTGGTGGCCGCCGGCGCCGTCCTGCTCGCGGTCCGCTTGCCCAGGGCGGCGCTGGTCCTGGCCGGCCTGGCAGTGGGTGGCTACTTCGCCGCCGGACTGTCCAACGGACCGATGTTCCTTGCGGTGCCGCTGACGCTGCTCGTCGCGGCGCCCCGGTCCCGGCCGAGCACGCTCGTGCCCGCGGCCGTCGTCGCTCTCCTGCTGGCCCTGACGGGCCTGGTGGTACGTGCCGCGGCCCACGACGTCCCGGCCCGCGAGACGTTCTGGGAGTGCGTCGGCCTCGCGGCGCTCTGTGCGGGTGCGGCCGTCGGCGGCTGGTGGCTGGTGGACCGGAGCCGGATGCGGGCCGAGCGAGCCGGCCGGGCGGCCAGCGACGAGCGACTGCGGATGGCGCAGGACCTGCACGACGGTGTCGGACACGGACTCGCGGTGATCGCCATGCAGGCGGGCGTCGCGCTGCACGTGCTGGAGCGCGACCCGGTCGCGGCCCGGCGGAGCCTCGAGGCGATCCGCGACACCAGCAGGGAGTCGCTGGACGCGCTCCGGGCGGAGCTCGCGCACATGTCGGGTGACCCGGCGCCCCGCCGGGTGGCGCCCGGCCTGTCCGAGCTGGCGCCCCTGCTCGACCGGGTGCGTGCCGGCGGGCTCGCCGTGCAGCTCGACGGCGAGGCCGGCGTGGTGCCGGAACGCATCGGGCAGGCGGCGTACGTCGTCGTACAGGAGTCGCTCACGAACGTGCTCCGGCACGCGCGGGCGTCGCGGGCGACCGTCGCGCTCGCCTCCACCGGGGGAGAGCTCGCCGTCACCGTGACCGACGACGGCGTCGGCCACGCGCCGGCGGGGCAGGATGGCGGCATGGGCATCGCCGGGATGCGGAGCCGGGTCGAGGCGCTCGGCGGCACGTTCGAGGCGGGGCCGGGCGCGGCCGGCTTCCGGGTCCGGGTCCACCTCCCCCTGGACGACGACCGGTGACCGCGCCGGTGCGGGTCGCCCTCGTCGACGACCAGCCGCTGGTCCTGATGGCCCTGGCCACGCTGGTCCGGGCGGAGGAGGACCTCGAGCTGGTCGGCGAGGCCCAGGACGGCCGTGCCGGGCTGGCCATGATCCGCCGTACCCGGCCCGATGTCGTCCTCTGCGACGTCCGGATGCCCGTGCTGGACGGGTTGGGCCTGCTCGCCGAGGTCAACGCCGACCCCGCGCTCGCCGAGGTGCGGGTGGTGGTGCTCACCACCTTCGAGCTCGACGAGTACGTCTTCGAGGCGTTGCGCCACGGCGCCAGCGGGTTCCTCCTCAAGGACTCCGAGCCGGCGCAGCTGCTCGACGCGATCCGGGTCGTCGCCGACGGCGGCTCGTTGCTCGCGCCGTCGGTCACCCGCCGGGTCATCGATCACTTCGGGAAGGCCGGCCCCCCGGCCAGGCCCCACCCGCGGCTGGGGGACCTGACCGACCGCGAGCGTGAGGTCCTGGCCTGGGTCGCGACCGGGCGGTCCAACGCCGAGATCGCGTCGCTCCTGGTGCTGAGCCCGGACACCGTCCGCACGCACGTCAGCCGAGCGATGGTGAAGCTGCACGCCCGGGACCGGGCACAGCTGGTGGTGTTCGCGATCGAGTCGGGGCTGGTCGCCGGGTCGCCGTGAGGAATGGGCCGTCGGTGCCTAGGCTGGCATCCGCACCGTCCACATCCTCGGGGGATTCCATGAGCAACCGCACCACCGGTCAGACCGCGCTCCTCGTGCTCGGAGCCCTGGTGCTCCTCGCCGGTCTCGTCTGCGTCGTCCTCGGCTTCGCGAGCTTCGCGGACACCGACCCGGGCAGCGACGACAACGGCTCGCTCTGGCTGTTCGCCGGCGGCGGCCTCGCGGCGGTGGTGGGCTTCGGCATCATCGCCTTCACGCGTGCCTCGATGCTGATCGGCAACGGCAGCTACGTGGAGGTCACCTACGAGCAGGGCCGCCGGCCCGAGGGCGACCCGCAGGACTAGCGCCGGCCGAGCACCAGGTACCGCTCGTCGTCCGTGCGCTTGCCCCAGTAGACCTGCTCGGTCAGCGGCTTCAGCGTGGCCGTGAGGCCGGCCCCCTCGACGAGCGCCACCGTCTCGTCGGCGGTCAGCCCGGTGCCGGTCGACCAGAATCCCTCGACGAGCACCAGCCGGCCGTCGGGGGTGAGCAGGTCCACCCAGCGCGACAGCGCCGCCGCCGGCGACGGGAGCGCCCAGAGCACGTGCCGGCACAGCACCACGCCGTACCGCCCCGAGGGGAACGGCGGGGCGGCGGCGTCGCCCACGACGAAGCCGGTGCCGGGGTAGGAGCCGGCCTTGGCCGTCGCCCGGCGGACCATCTCGGGGGAGACGTCCACGCCGTTGACGCTGTGCCCCTCGTCGGCGAGCAGCAGCGCGAGCGTGCCGGTGCCGCAGCCGAGGTCGGCGATCCGGGTCGGCACCGGGGGTACGACGGAGAGCAGCAGGGTCCGCCAGGCGTCCCGGACCTGGGGATCGTGGAGGCCGTGGTCGGGCTCGTCGTCGAAGGTCGCCGCCTGTGCGTCCCACAGCTCACGATCCCGAGATGTCACGAGCCCACCCTATGTTGGTGCCGTGCTGCTACCGCCCAAGATCGCACACGGCGTCGCCGACGGCTCGGTGACGCTCGCGTTCCGGCGGTGGCGCAAGCAGGACGTCCAGCCCGGCGCGGAGTTCCGCACCGTCGCCGGCGTGGTCCGCGTCGACGAGGTCGAGATCGTCGACGAGATCACCGACGAGGACGCTCGGCAGGCAGGCGGGCTGGCCGGACGCCGACCGGCTGCGCCAGCAGCTCGACAAGGTGCAACCGGACCCCGGGACGGGGGACCTCCCGACGTACCGGGTCCGGCTGTCGTGGGCGGGGCCGGACCCGCGGGTCGCCCTGCGGGAGTCCGCCGACCTCACCGACGACGACGTCGCCGCGATCGACGCGCGGCTCGAGCGGCTCGACCGTGCCAGCAGCCACGGGCCGTGGACGATGGCGACGCTCGACCTGATCCGGCGCCGGCCGCACACGCGGGCGCCCGACCTGGCGGCGGAGGTGGGACGCGAGCGGGACCCGTTCAAGATCGACGTCCGCAAGCTCAAGAACCTCGGCCTCACCCGCAGCTTCGAGGTCGGCTACGAGGTGTCGCCGCGAGGTCTCGCCTACCTCGAGCGGACCAGCCGCACGTAGGTCGACGACCATGCGCCTTCTCGGGATCGCGGTCCTCGGTCTGCCACGAGAAGCCCAAGGCCGGGACGGTCCCGCTGAGCCGGCAGGGCTCGCGCGGTGTCACCAGCTGGTACGACGACCGCCGCTAGCGTCGTCCGCCCGGCTGCCACCGGTGCACCTCGACGGCGGTGAACCGGTCGGGCGACAGGACGTCATCCGGTGATGCCGCCAGCGCGGCGACGCCGAGCAGCATCGTGCCGTCGTCCGAGAGCAGCGGACCGGATCCGAACAGGCCGGCCGGCGGTGCGGGAAGGCCGCTGTACGGCTCGGGTCGCGGCAAGAAGCCGAGCACGAGGCGGCCCTCGGCCGGGTCCGCGTGGCGTGTCCACGACGTGCGCCGCAGCAGCACGTCGCGGTAGGCGCCGGCCTGGTAGCAGGGCTCCTCGAAGACGAACGCCCGGGCCGCGGCGGCGTCCGGCAGGTCGACGACGTGCACGCTCCCGGTGAGGGTGTCGTCGTCGAGGAACGTCGGGCCCCGAGCGATCAGCTCGAAGCGGTCCATGTAGGACCAGTGCTCCTCGACCATCTCGGCCCGGATCGGCGTCGAGCCGGCCCGGTCCCGGTGGTAGCAGAAGAACTCCATCTCAGTCGGTCAGCGGGTGGCGAGCGCCCGCGCCTCCTGCCACTTCCGCTGCTTGGCGACGAACCGCACCGACGACCTCTGGATGAAGCCGGGGAAGTACCGGCCCAGCCGCCACGCGATCCGCGCCGTACGCGGCGTGACGAGCATCGCCCGGTTCTCCGCGACCGCCTCGAGCACCTGGTCGGCGAACACCTCCGGCGACAGCGGGTGCCGCACGCCCTGGCCCTTCAGGTAGTAGTCGCGGCCGTGGAACATGCCGACGTGCCCCTTGTCGAGGATCGGGGTGTCGACCGCCGACGGGCACACGACGGTGACGCCGACACCCTTGGCGGCGGCCTCGGACCGCAGCGCGAGCGACAGCCCGACCACCGCGTGCTTGGTCATCACGTACGACGTGATCAGCCCGGCCGCCATCAGCCCGCCCATCGAGGCGGTGTTGACGATCTGGCCGGACCCGCGCTCCACCATCTGCGGGTACGCCGCCGCGACGCCGTGCACGACCCCGCGGATGTTCACGTCGATGATCGCGTTCCACTGCTCGAGCGTGAGGTCCTCGGTCTCGCCGCCGAAGGTGATGCCGGCGTTGTTGAACAGCAGGTCCGGCTCGACCTCGTCGACGAGCGCCTGGACGGCGGCCGCGTCGGTGACGTCGAGAGCGACGGCCCGCGCCCCGATCGGGTCGGCGACCGCGGCGGCCGTCGTACCGTCCAGGTCCGCGCAGACCACCGAGGCGCCGGCGGTGACGAGCGCCCGCGACAGGCAGGCGCCGATGCCGGACCCCGCGCCGGTGACGATCGCGGACCTGCCGGCGTAGTGCTGGCCGACGGGGTGCGTCACCCGGCCCACTCGGCGCGCCAGCCCTCGACCTCGGTGGCCGGGCGCGAGGCCGGTCCGGTGTAGACGGCGGAGGGCCGGATCAGGCGTCCGGTGCGCTTCTGCTCGAGGATGTGCGCCGACCAGCCACCGGTGCGGGCGCAGGTGAACATCGAGGTGAACATGTTCGCGGGAACCTCGGCGAAGTCCAGGACGATCGCCGCCCAGAACTCGACGTTCGTCTCCAGCACCCGGTCCGGGCGCCGCTCGCGGAGCTCGGCGAGGGCGGCCTGCTCGAGCCTCTCGGCGACCTCGTAGCGCGGCGCGTCCAGCTCGCGCGCCGTACGACGCAGCACCCGGGCGCGCGGGTCCTCGGCGCGGTAGACGCGGTGCCCGAAGCCCATCAGCCGCTCGCCGTTGTCGAGCAGCTCCTTGACGTACGACGCCGCGTCGCCGTCCCGCTTCTCGACCTCCTCGATCATCCCGAGCACCCGCGAGGGGGCGCCGCCGTGCAGCGGCCCGCTCATCGCGCCGATCGCGCCGGAGAACGCCGCCGCGACGTCAGCCCCGGTCGAGGTGATCACGCGGGCGGTGAACGTCGAGGCGTTCATGCCGTGCTCCGCCGCGCTCGACCAGTAGGCGTCGATCGCGTGCGCGTGCTTGGGGTCCGCCTCGCCCTTCCAGCGGATCAGGAACTTCTCCGCGAGCGTCTTGCCCTCGTCGACGACCCGCTGCGGCACGACCGCCTGGTGCAGCCCGCGCGCGGACTGCGCGGCGTACGACAGCACCATGACCGCCAGCCGGCCGATGTCGTCGCGGGCCTGCTCGTCGCTGATGTCGTAGGTCTGCCCGAAGCCGAACGCCGGCGCCAGCATCGCCACCGCCGCCTGCACGTCGACCCGGACGTCGCCGGTGTGCACGGGCAGGTTGTACGGCTCGGCCGGTGCGAGGCCGGGCGTGTAGGAGCCGTCGATGAGGAGACCCCACACGTTCTCGAAGGGCACCCGCCCCACGATCTCCTCGATGTCGACGCCGCGGTAGCGCAGCGCCGAGCCTTCCTTGTCCGGCTCCGCGATCTCCGTCTCGAAGGCGACGACGCCTTCCAATCCGTGGTGTACGTCAGTCACGCAGCGCAGTCTAGGGTCGAGGGGTGGACCTTGCGGCGCTGAGGCAGGAGTACGGCCGGGCCGGGCTCGACGAGGCGGACCTCGCACCCGACCCGATCACGATGTTCGAGCGCTGGATGCGCGAGGCCGTGGACGCCGGCCTCCACGACCCGAACGGCATGGTCGTCGCGACCGCGGACGCCACCGGCGCGCCGTCCGCGCGGATGGTGCTGCTCAAGGGGCTGAGCCAGGCGGGGTTCGTGTTCTTCACCAACACCGGCTCGCGCAAGGGCACCGAGCTGGCCGAGAATCCCCGCTGCGCGCTGCTCTTCCCGTGGCACGTCCTCGAGCGCCAGGTGCGGGTCGACGGCGTCGCGACCCCGCTGCCGCGCGCGGACGTCGAGGCCTACTTCGCCAGCCGGCCACGCGGGTCGAAGCTGGGCGCCTGGGCGTCCCGCCAGTCGCGGGTCACCACCCGGGAGGAGCTCGCGGGCGCGTTCGAGGAGGCGGAGGCCAGGTACCCCGAGGAGGTGCCGCCGCCGGAGGAGTGGGGCGGGTACGTCGTCCGCCCGCACGCCGTGGAGTTCTGGCAGGGCCGGCCGGGCCGGATGCACGACCGGCTGCGCTACCGCCGGCCGCAGGGCGGCGACTGGGTCACGGAGCGCCTCGCCCCCTAAAAGACTTGTGAGTGAGTGCTCACTCACTTAGAGTCCTGGTTCGTGGACCTCACCAACCGACAGCCGCGGCGCGAGCGCGCTCGCCCGATGTCGCCCGACGAGCGGCGTGAGCACCTCGTCGACGCGACGCTCAACCTGCTGCGCGTGCACGGCCGCGAGATCACCACCCGGCAGCTGGCCGAGGAGGCCGGCGTCGCGGAGGGCACGATCTTCCGGGTCTTCCACTCCAAGGACGAGCTCGTCGACGCGGCGATCCGTCGCGCGTTCGAGCCCGGCGACGTCGTCGCCCGGATCGCGGAGATCGACCCGGGCCTCCCCCTCCGGTCCCGGCTGGTCGCCCTCGTGGCGATCCTGCAGCAGCGGTTCCGCGCGACCTTCGGCCTGATGCAGAAGGTCGGGCTCGTGGGCCCGCCCCGCGACGCCCGGGACTCGACCGCGGCCGCCGCCTGGCGCCACCAGCTCGAGGGGCTGATGGCCGAGCTGGTCGCACCCGACGCCGACCAGCTCACCGTGCCGGTCCTCGAGTTCGTGCACGTGCTGCGACTCCTGACCTTCGCCGGCAGCCACGAGCTGATCTCCGACGGCCGGCTGATGAGCCCGGACCAGATCGTCGACACCGTCCTCCTGGGCCTCACGAGAAGGAACCCCTGATGCTGCTCCAGCTCCTGCGCGAGCGACTCGCGCCGTACCGCACCTGGATCACGCTCGTGGTGCTGTTCCAGTTCGCCGCCGTGGTGGCGATGCTCTACCTGCCGAAGCTGAACGCCGACATCATCGACCGCGGCATCGCCACCGGCGACACCCGCTACATCATGCACACCGGCGCGCTGATGCTCGCGATCTCGCTCGGCCAGATCGTGTGCTCGGTGCTCGCGGTGTGGTTCGGCGCGCGGACCGCGATGGCGTTCGGCCAGGACGTCCGGGTGTCGCTCTTCCGGCGGGTGGGCGCGTTCTCGGCCCGGGAGGTGCAGGACTTCGGCGCGCCGTCCCTCATCACCCGCAGCACCAACGACGTGCAGCAGGTTCAGATGCTGGTGCTGATGGCCTGCAACATCGCGGTCCAGTCGCCGATCATGATGGTCGGCGGCGTGATCATGGCGCTGCACGTGGACTCCGGCCTCGGCTGGATCCTCGCGGTCGTCGTGCCGGCCCTGTTCCTCTGCGTCGGGTTCGTCGTCAGCCGGATGGTGCCGAGCTTCCGCGCCATGCAGGCACGGATCGACGAGGTGAACCGAGTGCTGCGGGAGCAGATCACCGGCATCCGCGTCGTGCGGGCGTTCGTCCGTGAGCCTCACGAGGCGAGGCGGTTCGGTACGGCGAACGACGACCTCACCGAGGTCTCGGTCCGGGCCGGACGCTGGATGGCCACGATGTTCCCACTCGTGATCCTGGTCGTGAACGTCTCCAGCGTCGCGGTCATCTGGTTCGGCGGCCACCGGATCGACAGCGGGCAGATGCTGCCGGGCGCGATGACGGCTTTCCTCTCCTACCTGATGCAGATCCTGATGTCGGTGATGATGGCGACGTTCATGCTGATGATGGTCCCGCGCGCATCCGTGTGCGGCGACCGGATCGCGGAGGTGCTCGGCACCGAGACGTCCGTCGAGCGGGCGGCCGAGCCGGTCGCCCCGGACCCGGCGCTGCGTGGGCACCTGCAGCTCGACCACGTCACGTTCGCCTACCCGGGCGCCGACGAGCCGGTGCTCAGCGACGTGTCCTTCCAGGCGCGCCCCGGCCAGGTGGTCGCCGTGATCGGCTCGACCGGGGCCGGCAAGAGCACGCTGGTCAACCTGGTGCCCCGGCTCTTCGACGCCAGCTCGGGCTCGGTGCGGGTGGCCGGCCAGGACGTCCGGCACCTCGACCAGGACCTGCTCTGGGCGCAGCTGGGCCTGATCCCCCAGAAGGCGTACCTGTTCAGCGGCACCATCCGCAGCAACCTCGAGTACGGCAAGGCGGACGCGACCGACGAGGAGATGTGGGCCGCGCTCGAGGTGGCACAGGGCCGCGACTTCGTCGAGGCGCTGCCCGAGGGCCTCGATGCCCCGGTCACGCAGGGTGGCACCAACTTCTCCGGAGGCCAGCGGCAGCGGCTCGCGATCGCGCGGGCGCTGGTGCGCAAGCCCGGGATCTACCTGTTCGACGACTCGTTCTCCGCGCTCGACCTCGCGACCGACGCGCGGTTGCGCGCCGCGCTCAGGCCCGAGACGCGGGACGCGACGGTCGTGATCGTGGCCCAGCGGATCAGCACCATCAAGGACGCCGACCTGATCCTGGTGCTCGAGGACGGCCGGGTGGTCGGCCGCGGCACGCACCACGAGCTGCTGGCCGAGAGCACGACGTACCAGGAGATCGTCACCTCGCAGATGACCGCGGAGGAGGCGGCATGAGCCAGACCGAGAACCAGACCCCGACCCGGTCGAAGCCCCAGGGTTTCAAGCAGACCGAGCGCATCGAGGCGCCGATGGGCGGCCCGGGCCGCGGCCCCATGGGCGGCGGCATGGTCGGCCAGAAGGCGATGGACTTCGGGCCGTCCGGCAAGCGGCTCGCCGCCCGGATGCGGCCGGACCGCGGCAAGGCGGTCCTCGTCGTGCTGCTCGGCATCGCCAGTGTCACGCTGATGTCGATCGGCCCGCGGATCCTGGGCCACGCCACCGACCTCGTCTTCAACGGCTACATCGGCTCGAAGATCCCGCCGGGCACCCCGGAGTCCGCCTGGCCGCAGGCGATCCAGGGCATGGACGTCGTCCCCGGCCGGGGCGTCGACTTCACCGCGGTCGGGCACGTACTGATGATCGTGCTCGCGATCTACGCGGTCGCGTCGCTGCTCTCGTGGCTCCAGGGCTTCGTCCTCAACACCGTCGTGCAGAACACGGTGCGCACACTGCGCCAGGACGTCGAGGACAAGATCAACCGGCTGCCGCTGGGCTACTTCGACCGGTCCCCGCGCGGCGAGCTGCTGTCGCGGGTCACCAACGACATCGACAACGTCAGCCAGACGCTCCAGCAGACGATGAGCCAGCTGCTCACCTCGGTGATGACGGTCGTCGCCGTGCTGGCGATGATGATCTGGATCTCGCCGCTGCTGGCCCTGGTGGCGCTGATCACCGTGCCGCTGTCGCTGGTCGTCACCGCGCAGATCATGAAGCGCTCCCAGGGCCAGTTCGTGGCGCAGTGGCGCCGCACCGGCGCCCTCAACGCGCACGTCGAGGAGTCGTTCTCGGGCCACGCGCTGGTCAAGGTGTTCGGCCGCCAGGCCGAGGTCGAGAGGAAGTTCGCCGAGGAGAACGACGAGCTGGCCAGGGTGAGCTTCGGCGCGCAGTTCGTGAGCGGCCTGATCATGCCGTCGATGATGTTCATCGGGAACCTCAACTACGTGCTCGTCGCCGTCATCGGCGCCCTCCGGGTCGCGCACGGCCAGCTGTCGCTGGGCGAGGTGCAGGCCTTCATCCAGTACAGCCGGCAGTTCACGCAGCCGCTGACCACCGTGGCCTCGATGGCGAACCTGCTGCAGTCCGGCGTCGCGTCCGCGGAACGGGTCTTCGAGCTGCTCGACGCCGACGAGGAGCCCGAGGACGCCGGCGGCCTGCCGGCGCCCGGCCGCCGTGGCGAGGTGGCCTTCGAGCACGTGTCGTTCCGGTACGACGTGGACCGCCCGCTGATCACCGACCTCTCGCTGGTCGCGCGACCCGGGCAGACGGTCGCGATCGTGGGCCCGACGGGCGCCGGCAAGACCACGCTGGTGAACCTGGTGATGCGGTTCTACGACGTCGACGCCGGCCGGATCACCCTCGACGGCGTGGACATCGCGGGCATGCCGCGGGCCGCGCTGCGTGGGCAGATCGGGATGGTGCTCCAGGACACCTGGCTGTTCGCAGGGACGATCCGGGACAACATCGCCTACGGACGTCCGGACGCGACCGAGGAGGACATCCTCGAGGCCGCGCGGGCGACGTTCGTGGACCGGTTCGTGCACTCGCTGCCCGACGGGTACGACACCCTCATCGACGAGGAGGGGTCGAACCTCTCCGCCGGCGAGCGCCAGCTGGTGACGATCGCACGGGCCTTCCTGACCGACCCGGCCCTGCTCATCCTCGACGAGGCGACGTCCTCGGTCGACACCCGCACCGAGCTGCTGCTCCAGCACGCGATGGCGGCGCTGCGGACCGACCGCACGTCGTTCGTGATCGCCCACCGGCTCAGCACGATCCGCGACGCCGACCTGATCCTGGTCATGGAGGACGGCGCGATCGTCGAGCAGGGCAGCCACGACGAGCTCATCGATCGGGACGGCGCCTACGCCCGGCTCTACCGGGCCCAGTTCACCGCCGCGCTCGACGAGGAGGTGGCCTGATTAATCCCTTGAACCGCCCCGCGTGCCGACCTACCGTTGCCGCACACGGGAAAGGAGGTGGTCCGAAGAATGAGTTCTTCTGGGACGCGTGAGGTGGCTGCCCGCTAGCAGCCCACTGGCATGAACCCGGGGTGGAGTCACTCCGGGCAGGCTGCTGGTGAATCCATCGCAGTCACCCGACCCGCAGGTGATCCGGTCATCACGTCCACCGGAGCGGGCTCCGTCAGGAGTCCACACCTGCGGGTCGCTGCACGTCCGGACCTCAGACCCTCCGGAGCCGCCTCGCGAGGTACGGCGCGGTCGCGCTGTTCTGGGCCCTGGCGACCTCGGTCGGCGGCCCGGTGGCGACCACCCGCCCGCCCGCGTCGCCACCGCCGGGGCCGAGGTCGACGACCCAGTCGGCCGACGCGATCGTGTCGAGGTCGTGCTCGACCAGGACGACCGTGTTGCCGGCGTCGACCAGCCGGTGCAGCTGGTGCAGCAGCAACGTGATGTCGGCGGGATGCAGCCCGGCCGTCGGCTCGTCCAGCAGGTAGAGCGCATGACCCCGGCGGGCACGCTGGAGCTCGGTGGCCAGCTTGATCCGCTGGGCCTCACCGCCGCTGAGCTCGGTCGCCGGCTGGCCGAGCCGCAGGTAGCCCAGCCCGACGTCGCGGAGCGTCTCGAGGCTGCGCGCGGCAGCGGGGAGATCGCCGAGGAACGTCGCGGCGCCGTCGACCGACAGCGCCAGCACCTCGGCGATGTTCCTGCCCCGGTAGGTCACCTCCAGGGTCTCGGCGTTGTAGCGCGCACCGTGGCAGGTCGGGCACGGCGCATAGGTGCCGGGCAGGAACAGCAGCTCCACCGCGACGAAGCCCTCGCCCTGGCAGGTCTCGCACCGGCCCTCCGGGACGTTGAACGAGAAGCGCCCCGGCGAGTAGCCACGCTCCTGCGCCTCGTCGGTGGAGGCGTACAGCTTGCGCACCGCGTCGAACATCCCGGTGTAGGTCGCCAGGTTGGACCGCGGGGTCCGGCCGATCGGGCGCTGGTCGACGAGGACCAGCCGGTCGAACGCCTCGAGGCCGGCCGCGTCCCGGACGTCGACCTCGAGCCGCCCGTCCTCCCCGGCCTCGCCACGGCCACGGTCCTCGGGCGCCAGGCCCAGGTGCCTGCCGACGACCTCGGCGAGCACCTGGGTCACCAGGGTCGACTTGCCGGACCCGGAGACGCCGGTCACCGCCGTCAGCACGCAGAGCGGGACGTCGACGGAGACGTCGCGCAGGTTGTGCCGGGAGACGCCACGCAGGTGCAGCCAGCCCTGCGGGGGACGGGCCCGGCACTCCAGCGGCTCGGCGCGGCCGAAGAGGTAGCGGCTGGTGGCCGACTCCTCGACCTCCTCGAGGCCCGCGACCGGCCCGCTGTAGAGCACCCGCCCGCCGCCCTCGCCGGCACCCGGCCCGATGTCGACGATCCAGTCCGCCCGCCGTACGACGTCCAGGTCGTGCTCGACGACGAAGAGCGAGTTGCCCGACGCCTTCAGCCGGTCGAGCACGTCCAGCAGCGGCTCCGCGTCGGCCGGGTGCAGGCCGGCCGACGGCTCGTCGAGCACGTAGACGACACCGAACAGCCCCGATCGCAGCTGGGTGGCGATCCGCATCCGCTGGGCCTCGCCGGGTGAGAGCGTCGTCGACCGCCGGTCGAGGCTCAGGTAGCCCAGGCCGAGGTCGAGCAGGACCTCGACCCGGGCGAGCAGGTCGGTGCAGATCCGCACCGCCACCTCGTTGGTCTCCTGGGGGAGGTCGGCCACCGGCCGCAGCACGGTGACCAGGTCGGCGAGCTGCATGGCGTTGACGTCGGCGATCGACCGGCCGGCGAAGGTCACCGCCAGGGCCTCGGGCCGCAGCCCGCTGCCGCCGCAGTCGGGGCAAGGCGTGTCGACGACGAAGCGCAGCGCCCGCTCGCGCATCCGCTCGCTCTTGGAGTCGGCGAGCACGTGCATGACGTGCTTGCGGGCACTCCAGAAGGTGCCGTGGTAGCCGTAGTCGATCCGGTCGCGCTCGGGCTTGATCAGGACCGCGGGCTGCTCGTCGGTGTAGAGCAGCCAGTCGCGGTCCTTCTTCCTGAGCCGGCGCCACGGCTTGTCGATGTCGATGCCCAGGCCGGCCACGATGCTGCGCAGGTTGGCGCCCTGCCAGGCCCCCGGCCAGGCGGCGATCGCGCCGTCGCGGATGCTCAGCGACGGGTCGGGGACCAGGAGGTCCTCGGTGACGTCGTGGACCACCCCGAGGCCGTGGCACCGGGGGCACGCGCCCGCCACGGTGTTGGGCGAGAACGCCTCGGCGTCCAGGCGCGGAGCTCCGCGCGGGTAGCTGCCGGCCCGCGAGTAGAGCATCCGCAGCAGGTTGGACAGCGTGGTGATGGTGCCGACGGTCGACCGGGAGCTCGGCGCACCGCGACGCTGCTGCAGGGCGACCGCGGGCGGCAGCCCGGTGATCTCCTGCACGTGCGGGGCGCCCACCTGCTGCAGCAGCCGGCGCGCGTACGGCGCGACCGACTCGAAGTACCGGCGCTGCGCCTCGGCGTACAGCGTGCCGAACGCGAGGGAGGACTTCCCGGAGCCGGAGACGCCGGTGAAGGCGACCATCGCGTCACGCGGGATGTCGACATCGACGTTGCGCAGGTTGTTCTCGGCGGCTCCGCGGACACGGACGAAGTGGTCGATCGCATCGTCTGGCACGCCCGACCCGTACCCAGCGCCCGGTGGCCGGACGCACGGGTGCCAGGTCAGGGGGCGACGTAGGCGAGGTCCATGGTGTCGGTGCGTCCGGCCCACTGCAGGGTCAGGTGCCAGCAGCCCGTCCTCGGCAGGTCGATGATCGAGGGACCGGGCCCGCCGTCGACCACGCGGGTGGCCGTGGCCGATCCGTCCGCGAGCGTCGCTGTGATGCGGAGCGACGAACCGTCGGAGACGGGCGAGACCCAGAGGATCTTGTTGTTGTGGTCGGCGGACGGCGGGGCGGTCAGCGGCTGGGCGAAGAGGATCGCGGCGATGTCACCGCCGTCGCCCAGCACGTACGGCATCCGGGGACGCGGATCGGTGAACCCGGTGCGGGCCCAGTCGGGCAGCACCCGGGTCGGCACCGGATCGGCGCACGACGCGCCCGGTGTGGTCGTCGTGGGCTCCCCGGAGGCGCCGGTCCGGCCGGACGGCGCGGAGCCCAGTGCGAGGGGCACCGCCACCGAGACGGCTGCCACCGCGGCCGCGGCGACGCCCGCGACGGCCCACCGGCGGCGGCGTCGCCGCCTGCTGCCGGCGCCGGCGAGCTCGCGCGTCGGGGGGACCTGCACCGAGATGTCGTCGGTCGCTGCGCGCAGCAGCTCGGCGACCTGTCGTTCGTCGATCATCGGTTCTCCTCGTGCGTGCGGGTGATGAGGTCATCGAGTGACCTGTCCTCGGACAGCACTGCGATGGCTCGCGACGCCCGGCTCTTGACCGTTCCGGGCGCGATCCCCAGGACGGTCGCGATCTGGGCCTCGGTGAGGTCGGCGAAGTACCGCAGGACCAGGACCTGGCGCTGTTCCCGACCCAGTCGGGCGAGCGACGCGCGGATGCTCTGGCTCAGCGACACTCCCGCGGCCGGGTCCTCCGTCGCCGGGGGCTCGGGCAGGTCCCGGTACGGGATCTCGCCGCGCCACCTGCGCCGCCGGCTGCGCGTGATGCCGTTGACCAGCACCCGGTACGCGTACGCGTCGCGATCGTCCGCGGTCGAGACCCGGCCCCAGGCTCCGTAGCACCGGATGAGGGCCTCCTGCACGGCGTCCTCCGCGTCCTGCTCGCTGCAGCCGAACAGGACCGCCGAGCGGACCAGCCGCGCGTAGCGGGCGTCCACGAACGCCTGGTAGTCCTCGTCTGGCCTCACGGTCGTCCTTCGCTGTGTGCTCTCCTACCCACAACGAGCACCTGGACCATGATGACGGTTCCATGGCCGGCGCTGGAGACTGCTGGGACGCCGGGACGAACCCGCCGCGTGACCTCCGACATAGAAGTTGCCGGTGTCAACGATCGAGGAATATAGTTGCCATCAGCAACCTTGTACTCCACGTGAATCGAGCTTCTGTGTCCCAGGCGTCCACCGCCCCCGTCTCCGCCCCGGTCTCCGCCGAGGAGTCCGGGGAGATGACCCACCGCCAGATCCTGGAGGCCCTGAGCGGCCTGCTGCTGGCGATGTTCGTCGCCATGCTCTCCAGCACGGTCGTCACCAACGCGCTGCCGCGCATCGTCAGCGACCTGCACGGCAGCCAGACCGGCTACACGTGGGTGGTCGTCGCGACCATGCTCGCGATGACGGCGACGACGCCGATCTGGGGCAAGCTCTCCGACCTGTTCAGCAAGAAGCTGCTCGTGCAGCTCGCCCTGGTCATCTACATCGGCGGCTCGCTGATCGCGGCGTTCGCGCCCTCCATGGAGGTGCTGATCGGCGCCCGGGTCGTCCAGGGCCTCGGGGTCGGCGGCCTGACCGCGCTGGTCCAGGTCGTGATCGCCACGATGATCTCGCCGCGCGAGCGCGGCCGGTACTCCGGCTACCTCGGCGCGACGTTCGCGCTGGCGACCGTCAGCGGACCGCTCATCGGGGGCGTGATCGTCGACTCCGCGCTGGGCTGGCGCGGCTGCTTCTTCGTGGGGCTGCCGTTCGCGATCGTCGCGTTCTTCCTCCTGCAGAAGACCCTGCACCTGCCGGTCGTGAAGCGCCCGGTGCACATCGACTACCTCGGCGCAACGCTGCTGGTCGGCGGCGTCTCGACGCTGCTCGTGTGGGTCAGCCTGGCCGGCAACAGCTTCGCCTGGGCGTCCGCGACCACCGCGGTGCTCGTCGTGCTCGGCCTGCTGATGCTCGGTGCCGCGGTGTACGTCGAGGCCCGCGTCGCCATCGAGCCGGTGATCCCGCTGCGGCTCTTCAAGGACCGCACCACCACGCTCGCCACCATCGCCTCGGTGATGATCGGCGTGGCGATGTTCGGCTCGACCGTGTACCTGAGCCAGTACTTCCAGACCGCCCGCGGCATGAGCCCGACCGAGGCGGGACTGATGTCGATCGCGATGGTCGGCGGCCTCTTCCTGTCCAGCGTGGTCAGCGGCCGGATCATCAGCGACACCGGACGGTGGAAGCGCTTCCTGGTCGGGGGCATGGTCCTCGTCGTGATCGGCCTGGCCCTGCTCGGCACCATCGACGAGACCACCAACCTGGTCGTGATCGGTGCGTTCATGGCGATCCTGGGCGTCGGCCTGGGCGCCACCATGCAGAACCTCGTGCTCTCGGTCCAGAACAACGTCACCATGTCCGACATGGGTGCCGCCAGCTCCGTCGTCGCGTTCTTCCGCACCATGGGCGGCTCGATCGGCGTGTCCGTCCTGGGCGCGCTGCTCAGCCACCAGGTCGCGCAGCACGTCACCGAGGGGTACGTCGCCGCGCAGCGGCCGCCGACCTTCTCCGCGGACAGCCACGCGGTGCCGGAGGTCGCGTCACTCCCCGGCTGGGAGCAGTCGATCTGGGAGCACGCCTTCGGCTCGTCGTTCGGGCACATCTTCCTGGTCGCGACGCCGTTCGCCCTGGTCGCGCTCGCCTGCGTGCTGCTGATCCGCGAGGTCCCGCTCCGCACGTCGAACCTCGAGGCCGAGGCCGTCGCCTCGCCCGAGGTCGCCGCCGAGCTGCACCGCGCCGTGGTCCGGAGCGAGGCCTGAGATGGCGACCCGTACGGACCGCGGTACTGACCGTGCCGCCCGCGCCGACCTGCTGACCGGCCTGGAGCAGGAGGTCGGCGCGATGGTCCGGCGGCTCCGCCGGATCATCCGCGAGCGGGCCCAGGGGGTGCATCCCGACCTGCAGTCCTCGTCGTACCTGATGCTGTCCTGGCTCGAGCAGCACGGGGCGCAGCGCGCCTCCGCGATGGTCGAGTCGTTCGGCATCGACAAGGGCGCGATCAGCCGCCAGATCCAGCACCTCGTCGAGCTCGGGCTGGTCGAGCGCTCACCCGACCCGGCCGACGGTCGCGCCACGCTGGTCTCCATCACTGACGACGCCCTGGTCCGGATGGCCGCGGTGAACGAGGAGCGGCGCCGCTGGATCGACGAGCGGCTCCGCGACTGGTCCGACGACGAGCTGACCGACATCGTCGCGCTGCTCGGCCGCTACAACGCGGCGCTGGACGAGCGGGACTGACGAGCGCTCACGGCGTACGGGCCGCGCATCCGCACCCGCCGTCGCGGGTACCGCCGCCGGCATGGACGAGAGCGAGCGGCAACCGGTCCGCACGACCCGCCGGGTCATGTTCCTCGCGGTCGGCGGGATCCTGGCCGTGCTCCTGGTCATGCTGGTGATCGTGCTGCTGCTCGGTGACCCGACCGACCACCTCGGCGATCAGCGGACCCAGACGGCGGTGTTCGCGGGCAGGTTGTAGTCGATCGGCCCGCTGGCCATCAGCACCTCGCCGTCCGGCAGCGGCACCGGGTCCGACCCGCAGTTGAGCACGACCGTGATCGGGCCGCGGCGGAACGCGAGCACGTCGGCGCCGCGGTCGAGCAGCTCGACGCGGTCGCCGGCGGACGTTGCGAACGTGCGCCGGGTGGCCAGCGCCGCGCGGTAGAAGGAGAGGGTCGACGAGGGGTCGGCCTCCTCGGCCGCCACGGTGAGCGGACCCCACGTGGCCGGCTGCGGGATCCACGGCTGGCCGGTGCCCGGCCCGAAGCCGTACGGCGGGGTCTCGCCGCTCCACGGGATCGGGACCCGGCAACCGTCGCGCCCGGGCTCGCCGGTCCGGAACCAGGCGGGGTCCTGGCGGAACTCCGGCTCGACCTCGACCTGCTCCAGGCCGAGCTCCTCGCCCTGGTAGAGGTACGCCGAGCCGGGCAGCGCCAGCATCGCCAGCGTCGCGGCCCGAGCGCGGGCGAGGCCGACATCGCCGCCGCCGTACCGGGTCGGGTGGCGTACGACGTCGTGGTTGGACAGCACCCAGGTGGGCGTGCCGTCGACCAACCCGACCGCGTCCAGGGTGCTGGTGACGACCTCGGCGAACGCGCTCGCCGACCAGGGCGCCAGGAGCCAGGCGAAGTTGAACGCCTGGCTCATCTCGTCCTCGCGGATGTAGCGGGCCATCGACTCCGGCGTGGGGGTCCAGGCCTCGGCCACCAGCATCCGGTCGCCGTCGTACTTGGCCAGCACCTCGTGCCAGCGGCGGTAGACGTCGTGCACCTCGGGCTGGTCCCACATCGGTCCCTCGACGTCGGGGGCCTCGACCATCGACTCCTTGCGCGCGCTCGTCACGGTGTCCGGGAGGCCCTCCTCCTTGAAGAGCCCGTGCGCCACGTCGACGCGGAAGCCGTCGACGCCGCGGTCCAGCCAGAACCGCAGCACGTCGACGAACATGTCGCCGACCTCGGGGTTGCGCCAGTCCAGGTCCGGCTGGCTCGCGTCGAAGAGGTGGAGGTACCACTGACCGACCTCGCCTGGGCCGGCCTCGACCTGCGTCCAGGCGGGACCGCCGAAGACCGACCGCCAGTTGTTCGGCGGGCCGTCCGCGCTGTCGCGGAAGATGTACCGCGCGCGCTCGGGGCTGCCCGGCCCGGCGGCCAGCGCCGCGCGGAACCAGGGGTGCTGGTCGGAGGTGTGGTTGGGGACCAGGTCGACGATCACCTTGAGCCCCACCTCGTGCGCCTGCTCGAGCAGGACGTCGGCGTCGGCGAGGGAGCCGAACAGCGGGTCCACGTCCCAGTAGTCCGCGACGTCGTACCCGTGGTCCTTCTGCGGGGACCTGTAGAACGGCGAGAGCCAGATCGCGTCGACGCCGAGGTCGCGCAGGTACGGCAGCCGCGACGTGATGCCCGGCAGGTCGCCGACGCCGTCGCCGTTCCCGTCCGCGAAGCTGCGGGGGTAGATCTGGTAGGTGACCGCGTGCCGCCACCACTCGTGACGACCGGCGCTCGTTTGATCGTTCAAACCCATGGCCTCCATCGTAGTGGTCGCCCGGCGGGACTCACGCGGGCACGCGCGCCGTCACCGGATGGCCTCCCACCTCGCCAGCGCCTCGCGTCGCTCCGCGGCGTGGTCGACGACCGGCTCGGGGTAGCCGGCCGCGCGCCGGTCCTCGAGGCTCGGGTCGTGCGGGTCCGCGGCGTCCGCGAGCTCCGGCACCCAGCGGCGCACGTAACTGCCGGCGGGGTCGAACGTGCGGCCCTGGGTGGTCGGGTTGAAGACCCGGAAGTACGGCGCCGCGTCGACCCCGCTGCCCGCCGCCCACTGCCAGTTCTGCTGGTTGGAGGCGAGGTCGGCGTCGGCCAGCCAGCGCATGAAGTGCCGGGCGCCGTGCTGCCACTCCAGGTGCAGGTCCTTGACGAGGAAGCTCGCGACCACCATGCGCACCCGGTTGTGCATCCAGCCGGTCGCCCGGAGCTGGCGCATGCCGGCGTCGACGATCGGGAAGCCGGTGCGGCCCTCCTGCCAGGCCGTCAGCAGCGGGCCCGGCTCGTCGTGCCGCATCCGGGCGTACTCGGGCCGCAGGTACTCCCGGGCCGTCTCCGGTCGCGCCGCCAGCACGTCGGCGAAGAACTCGCGCCAGGCCAGCTCCTTGCGGTACGTCGCGGCGCCCGCGCTGCGCCTGCGGGCCAGGTCGGCGAGCAGGGTCCGCGGATGCACCTCGCCCCACCGCAGGTGGACCGACATCCGCGACGTGGAGTCCAGGTCGGGCCGGTCCCGCTCCTCGTCGTAGCCGTCGACCCGGTCGAGGAAGTCCTGCCACTGGCGCAGCGCGGCCTCCTCGCCGGCCGCGGGGAGCTCCAGGCCGTCGGGCAGCGCCGGCTCCGGGAGGTCGGTGGTGCCCCCGGCGAGCCCGAGCCAGCGGACCCCCGTCGGCGCGTCGACCGGCCCGCGCCAGCCGTGCTCGGCCCAGGCGCGCGAGAACGGCGTGTAGACCCGGTACGGCTCGCCGCTGCCGCTGGTCACCCGTCCCGGCCCGACGGCGTACGGCGAGCCGGTGCGCACCAGCTCGACCCCGTGCTCGGCCAGCGCCGCCTCGACCGCGGCGTCCCGGCGGGCGCCGTACGGCCCGAAGTCCGCGGCGACGTGCACCCGCTCGGCCGCCACCGACTGCGCGGCCAGCAGCACCCGGCGTACCGGGTCGCCCGCCACGACCGCGACCGGCGCGTCGAGGGCGCGGAGCGACGCCGCGAGGTACGCCCGCCGGCTCGGGCCGGCCGGCCCCCAGAGCGCGGGGTCGAGCACGAACAGCGGGAGGACCGGCCCGTCCGCGGCGGCATCGACGAGCGCGGGGTTGTCACGGAGCCGCAGGTCGCGGCGGAACCACATCACGGAGGGCATCACCCGCCAGCCTGCCAGCCGCTGGAGGCATGGGACAGAATGAGCGACGTGAGCGATCTGATCGACACCACCGAGATGTACCTCAGGACCATCTACGAGCTGGTCGAGGAGGGCATCGTCCCGCTGCGTGCCCGGATCGCCGAGCGACTCCACCAGAGCGGCCCGACCGTGTCCCAGACGGTGGCGCGGATGGAGCGCGACGGGCTGCTCACCGTCGAGGGGGACCGCCACCTCCAGCTCACCGACGAGGGTGACCGGCTGGCCACCCGGGTGATGCGCAAGCACCGGCTGGCCGAGCGGCTGCTGACCGACGTGATCGGCCTCGAGTGGGAGCTCGTGCACGAGGAGGCCTGCCGCTGGGAGCACGTGATGTCGGAGACCGTCGAGCGGCGGCTCCTCGAGCTGCTCGACCACCCGACCGAGTCGCCGTACGGCAACCCGATCCCGGGCCTGGACGAGCTCGGCGAGAGCGAGGTCGGCGAGGAGTTCATGGACGGCGTCGAGCCGCTCTCCACCGCCGCCAGCCCGCAGGAGGGCCGGGTCCTGGTCCGCCGCATCTCCGAGGAGATGCAGAAGGACGAGGTGCTGATGAGCGCGATGCGCCGGGTCGGCGCCCTCCCCGACAAGACCGTCACCGTGGTCGCGACCGCCGAGGGCATCCTGGTCGGCTCCGGCGGCGAGACCGCCGAGATCGAGCCCGAGGCGGCCGCCCACATCTTCGTCCGGAAGCTCTGAGCGGCCTCGACCCGCGTCGCGACCGCGACAGGCTTCACCCTGGCCCGGTGCGGGTACCGCCCCCGCATGCCACCGGAGACCATCGCGGGGCGCTACCACGTCGAGCGCGCCATCGGCCGGGGCGGGATGGGCACGGTGTGGCTGTGCCGGGACGAGGTCCTGGGCCGGGAGGTCGCGGTCAAGCAGGTCGGCCTGATGCCCGGCGAGTCGGCACCCGACCTCGCCCGTGCCCTGCGCGAAGCCCGCTCGTCGGCCGCCCTCAACCATCCGCACGTCGTATCGGTCTACGACGCCGTGGAGGTCGACGACCACATCTGGCTGGTGATGGAGTACGTGCCCGGCTCCACGCTCTCGGAGCTGATGGCGCGGGAGGGTCGGCTCGACCCCGAACGGGTGGCGTCCATCGGTGCCCAGGTGGCCGACGGGCTGGCCGCTGCGCACGCGCGCGGGACCGTCCACCGCGACGTCAAGCCGGGCAACGTCCTCATCGACGGTGACGTCGCGAAGATCAGCGACTTCGGGATCGCCCGCACCGCGGGTGACGCCCAGCTGACGCAGACCGGGATGGTGATGGGCACCCCTCTGTACTTCTCGCCGCAGCTGGCCCGGGGTCTGGCCCCGACTCCGGCGGACGACGTCTGGGCGCTCGGCGCCACCCTCTACGCCGCCGTCGAGGGCTCCCCGCCCATCGAGGACCGGGGCAACGTGATCGCCACGCTGACCGCCATCGCGGAGACCCGGCCGGCTCCGCCCGCGCATGCCGGGTTCCTGACCGACGCGATCGGCCGGATGCTGGACCCGGACCCGGTCTCGCGGTGGTCGATGGCCGATGCCGCCCACGCGCTGAGGCGGTTGCACGAGCAGCACCGGGCGCCGGCCACGCTCGAGACGGCGCCACGACGCCCCGGACCCGACACCCCGGTGGCGGGGACGGCCGCGGCGTCCCCGCCGGACGACGGCACCGGGCACCGCACGCGGTGGCCGCTGGTCGTCGCGCTCGTGGTCCTCCTGCTCGTGGGCGGCGTCGCCGCGGCGGCGTATGCGCTGCGCTCCGACGACCCCGCGGGAGGCTCCTCGGCCGGGCATCCGAAGACCTCGACCAGCCGGTCGTCCACGCCCTCCGGGGAGCCGTCCACGGCGACGGCGACGGTGACGACGACGGCGACCGCCCCGGCGGAGGCGTCGCCGACCGGGTCGGTGCCCGTCGCGACCGATCCCGAGCAGGCGGTCGAGGCCTACTACGGTCTCCTGCCCGACGACACGGAGGACGCGTGGCAGATGCTGGGGCCGCAGGCGCGGGCGAGCGCCCACGGGTACGGCAACTACGCCGCGTTCTGGGGCGGGATCGAGTCGGTCGAGGTGGGCGGGACGTCACTCTCGGACGACGTCGTGTCGGTCGAGCTCACCTACAACGGGGACGACTCCGAGACCCGGCAGCTGCGGATGGAGAAGAGCGGTGCGGGCTGGATCATCGCCGAGGACCTCGGGACGGGATGACCGGGCGGTCGATCACGCGGCAGCTCGTGACGACCTGAGCCCCGCCAGGAACTCACTGCACCCGGCCTCGACCTTGCAGGTGGCCAGCTCGTCGCCCCTGGTCTGTCCGCGGTTGACGATCACCACCGGGACACCGGCCTTCGCGGCGCGCCGCACGAAGCGGAAGCCGGACATCACGGTGAGGCTCGAGCCCGCCACGAGGAGGGCACCGCCCGTGCCGGCGAGGCCGTCGACCGCCGCGTAGCACCGCTCGACGCGCGGCGCGGGGACGTTCTCCCCGAAGAACACGACGTCCGGCTTCAGCACGCCGCCGCACGCGGCACACGGCGGTACGACGAACCCGGCGGTCTCCTCGAGGTCGACGTCGCCGTCCGGGCGGACCGCCACGTCGGCGTACCGCTCCGCGAAGCCGGGGTTCAGCTCCGCCAGGCGCTGCTGCAGGGCCGCCCGCGCCGACGTCTGCCGGCAGCCGAGGCAGACCACGTCGGCGATCCGGCCGTGCAGCGCCACCAGGCGTGGGGTGCCGGCGCGCTCGTGCAGGCCGTCGACGTTCTGGGTGATCAGCAGCTCGGGCGCGATCTCGGCGAGCGCGAGGTGGCCGGGGTTGGGGTCGGCCCGCCGCATCCGTCCCCAGCCGAGGTGGCTGCGCGCCCAGTACCGCTGCCGGGCGGCCGGTCCGGAGACGAACTCCTGGTAGGTCATCGGGAGCCGCGACGGGGAGCCAGGCCCGCGGTAGTCCGGGATCCCGGAGTCCGTGGACAGCCCGGCGCCGGTCAGCACGACCAGCGGACGGCCGTGCAGGAGGTCGAGGGCCTCGATCACCGGGCGTAGCGGAGCTCGGCGCGCGCGCGGGCCTTGGCGGCCTCGACGTCGCGGTCCTTCGGCGGCGCCGTGGTCACCAGGTCGTCGAGCAGGTGCTCGGTGATGTGCGCGATCTCGGCGACCGCGCGGTCGAACGCTGCCTGGTTCGCCTGGCTCGGCTTCGTCGTGCCGCTCACCTTGCGGACGTACTGCAGCGCAGCCGCGCTCACCTCGTCGCGGGTCGCCGGCGGCTCGAAGTTGTTCAGGGGGCGGATGTTCCGGCACATGCCCCGAGCGTACGTCGCCCACGCACCTGCCAGCATGGCCTCCATGACCTCCGCGAACCGCGAGCACGACGTCGTCCTGGTCGGCGCGACCGGCTTCACCGGTGGGCTGACCGCCGAGTACCTCGCCCGGCACGCACCGGCGGGCCTGCGCTGGGCGCTCGCCGGGCGCAACCCGGCCAGGCTCGAGGCCGTCCGGGACCGGATCGGGGTGGACGTGCCGCTGCTGCACGCCGACACCAGCGACCCCGCCTCCCTGGCCGACCTCGCGGCGAGCACCCGCGTGGTGATCACGACCGTCGGGCCCTACCTCGAGCACGGCGAGCCGCTGGTCGCCGCCTGCGCCGAGGCCGGGACCGACTACGTCGACCTCACCGGCGAGCCGGAGTTCGTGGACCGGGTCTACCTGCAGCACCACGCCACGGCTGAGCGCACCGGCGCCCGGCTCGTGCATGCCTGCGGCTTCGACTCGATCCCGCACGACCTCGGCGCGATGCACTGCGTCCAGGAGCTCGCCGCCTCCGGGCCCGTGCGGATGCGCGGCGTCGTCCGCACCGGCGCGACGGCGTCCGGCGGCACCATCCATTCAGCCCTCGGCCAGTTCTCCCGGGCCCGCCAGATGCGCGCCGTGATGCAGGAGCGCCGCCGGGCGGAGCCGCGACCCGAGGGCCGCAGGTCGCGCGCCGTGTCCGGCAAGCCGCACCGCGACCCGCTGCTGAAGTACTGGCTGCTCCCACTGCCCACCATCGACCCGTTCGTCGTCGCCCGCAGCGGCGCCGCGCTCCCGGCGTACGGCCCCGACTTCAGCTACTCCCACTACGCCGGCACCAGGACGCTGCGGTACGCCGTCGGCGGCGCGGTCGGCGTCGCCGCGCTGTTCGGTGCCGCCCAGGTCCCGCCGGTGCGGAACTTCCTGCTCGGCAGGGTGCCGCAGGGCGAGGGTCCCGACGAGGGGCGCCGCGCGAAGTCGTGGTTCCGCGTCGACTTCGTCGGCGAGGGCGACGGCCGCACCGTGCACACCCGGGTCAGCGGCGGCGACCCCGGCTACACCGAGACCGCGAAGATGCTCGCCGAGTCCGCCCTCTGCCTCGCGCTGGACGACAACCCCCCGACCGCGGGCCAGGTCACCACCGCGCAGGCGATGGGCGACAACCTGCTCGCGCGGCTGCAGGCGGCGGGGATCCGGTTCGAGGTCATCGAGTAGGGGTGCCCCGGGCGGTGAGCGTACTGCCCACGCAGGATCACGGCCGGAGGACCGGTTCACCTGCGAGCTGGACGTGTTCGGTGTGCGAGAGGGCCTGGTCGATGATGTCGATGACGTGGTCGTCGAACAGCCGGTACACGACGTGGCGGCCGTGACGTTCGGCAACGACGAATCGCAGCTCGCGCAGCTTCCGCAGCTGGTGGGACACGGCGGACTGGGACATGTCGACCGCGGCGATGAGCTCACCCACCGTGCGCGGCCCGTGCTGGAGAGCAACGATGAGGTGGAGACGGCTGGGGGTCGCGAGTCCGTGAAGGACTGCCGCAACGGTGGTGGCGTCGTCGTCGCCCAGCCGGTCGCGTGCTGCTCCTGCGAGTCGGTTGCCGTTGCGCTGGTGTCCCACGAGCCAACCGTACGCCAAATATGAGCGCTTCTTCATGTGTTCTACGATGGTCGGCGTCGGCGCCCGCGCCCTTCAGCCCCGCCAGGTCGAGTCCATCGGAGCACCACCATGAGATCCACCCACCACGACCACGACCACGAGCACGAGCACGACCAGGGCCACGACCACGGGCATGCAGGCGGCGTGAAGGGCTGGCTGTCCGAGCTGTTCCGGCCGCACAGCCACGATGCGGCGGACTCGGTGGACCATGCCCTCGAGGCCAGCTCCCAGGGCATCCGAGCGGTCAAGACCAGCCTCGTCGTCCTCGGCCTCACCGCGCTCGTCCAGGCGGTCCTCGTCGCCGTCACCGGATCGGTCGCCCTGCTGGCCGACACCATCCACAACTTCTCCGACGCGCTGACCGCCGTCCCACTGTGGGTCGCGTTCGCGCTCTCCCGCCGCCGCCCGAACGCACGGTTCACCTACGGGTACGGCCGCGCCGAGGACCTGGCCGGCATCTTCATCATCGCGATGATCGCCGCGTCGGCCGTGGTCGCCGGAGTCGAGTCGATCCGCCGGCTCCTCGACCCCGCCGATCTCGGGCATCCCTGGGTGCTGATGGCTGCCGGGGTCATCGGGTTCGTCGGCAACGAGGTCGTCGCGTCCTACCGCATCCGGGTCGGGCGCCAGATCGGCTCGGCGGCGCTGGTCGCGGACGGTCTGCACGCCCGCACCGACGGGTTCACCTCCCTGGCGGTCGTGCTGGGCGCAATCGGGGTGCTGGTCGGGTTCCCGCTCGCCGACCCCCTGGTCGGCCTTCTCATCACCCTGGCGATCCTGGTGGTGTTGCGCGGCGCGGCGCGCGACATCTACCGGCGTCTCATGGACGCCGTCGACCCGACGACGACCGATCGGGCCCGTGGCATCCTCGCCGCCACGCCCGGCGTCCTCGAGGTCGAGCACGTCCGGCTGCGGTGGCTCGGGCACCGGATGAGCGCCGACGCGGGCATCGTGGTCGCTGACGACCTCGACGTGGTCGCCGCCCACGACATCAGCCACCACGCCCAGGACCGCCTCGTGGCGGGCATCGCCAGGCTGACCGATGCCGTCATCCACGTCAGTCCAGCAGCACCTGCACGACGGTGACCGCGAGCCCGAATGTCGCCTCTCAGGCGACGTAACACACGTGGTTGGTGCCCCAGGCAGGAGTCGAACCTGCGACCTTTCGCTTAGGAGGCGGCTGCTCTATCCGCTGAGCTACTGGGGCAGCGACGCCGGTGTGACGTCGGCGCACAGTGTTTCACGTGGGGCTGGCGGGCCGGCTCGGCGTACCGACGTTTTGTTTGAACGCGCTGGTCACAGGGAGACTTAAGGTTCGGGCCGTACGTTGACGACGGCCCTGTCCCCGAGACCACGAGGTTCGACGATGTCCGACGCTGCGCCTGAGAGCGCCGAGCGCGACCCCGTCGTCCCCAAGCGCCGCGGCAAGGTCCGCAAGCGGCACACGGTCGGCAAGGTGCTGCTCGCCAGCGTGCTCGTCCTCGCCATGGTGACCGGTCTCGGCACCATCTGGCTCTACCGGCACCTCAGCGGCAACCTCAACGGCATCGACATCACCTCGCAGCTGGAGAACCGGCCGGACAAGTTCGCCGTCACCGGGCCGCAGGAGCCGCTCAACGTGCTCGTGATGGGGTCGGACAGCCGTGACTGCGCCGGCTGCAACATCGACAACCTGACCGGCGGCGGGCAGCGCTCGGACACCACGATCCTGTTCCACCTCTCGGCGGACCGGGAGCGGGCGTACGGCATCTCGATCCCGCGCGACCTCCTGGTCGACCGACCGGACTGCAAGGCCCAGGACGGGTCGACGATCCCCGGCGCGGACAACGTGATGTGGAACGAGGCGTTCGGCCTCGGCGGGCCGGCCTGCACCATCCAGCAGTTCGAGCAGCTGACGGGGATCCGCCTCGACCACTTCGTCGTGGTCAACTTCGAGGGCTTCCAGGGCATGGTCGACGCGATCGGCGGCGTCGAGGTCTGCATCCCCGAGCCGATCGTCGACCCCTCGCACGGCATCAACATCCCGGCGGGCACCCGCAAGATCAAGGGCAAGGAGGCCCTCAACTACGTGCGGGAGCGGTACGTCGTCGGCAACGGCTCCGACATCGGGCGGATGAAGCGCCAGCAGGCGTTCATCGCCTCGATGGCCCACCAGGTCGTCACCGCCGGCACCCTGGCCCGACCGGACCACCTGCTGCGGTTCCTCGACGCCGCGACGAAGTCGCTGACCGTCGACAAGGGCTTCGACAACCTCGTGGACATCACCAAGCTCGGCATCCAGTTCAAGAACATCGGGCTCGACAACATCCAGTTCATCACGATCCCGAACGTGCCGGACCCGGCCGACCCCAACCGCCTGGTCTGGAAGCAGCCCGAGGCCAAGCAGGTGTGGAAGAAGATCGCCCACGACGAGCCGCTGACCAAGAAGCTCAGCGACGACGTGATCAGCGCGGGCAACGTGCCCGGCTCCGGGTCGCCCTCCTCGTCCGGCAACGGTGGCAAGAACGAGGCCGACAAGCAGGCGCTCGAGGACGCCGGCCTGTGCACATGAGGCAGCGCAGATGAGGCAGCGCCCATGACCGAGCGCCAGTCCGAGACCGCCTGGGAGCGCCGCAAGCGGCTCGCCGAGGTGTTCGGCGACGCGCTCCCGGAGACCACGAGCGACGAGCGGGACGACGCGCCGGCGCAGGAGCGGGACGGCGACCAGTGGCTGCGGGACCAGGTGCCCCCGCACCACGGGACCTGATCAGATCGTCGGCGGACGGCCCTGCTGTGCGGCCAGGAGGTCGCGGATCTCCTCCAGCAGCTGGATGTCCACGGGGGTGCCCGGGTCCTCGGCAGGGAAGAACTTCTCGTTGGCCTTGGTGTAGGGCATCACGATGAGGAAGTAGACGACGGCCGCGATGATCACGAAGCTGATCACCGCCGTGACCCAGGCGCCGAAGGGGAGACCGCCCGGCGTCCAGCCCGTGAAGTCCGGCTGGCCGCCGACCTTCCCGATCAGGCCCATGATCAGGTCGACGGTGGCGGTGATCACCGCGGTGAAGGCGAGCGCCATGATCAACGCAACCGCCAGCTCGACGAGGTTGCCCCGGAGGATGAAGTTCTTGAAGCCGGTCATGCCCGCACGCTAGCCGGGAAACGCGACCGTGAGGAAGGTCCGCACCGACGCGTCCGCGATCCGCGCCACGTCCGCAGGCGCCGCGCCCACCACGACCAGCCGGCCGGTCAGCCCGGCGGCACCGACCTCGCCGTCGCCGGCGGGGAGCGCCAGCACCGGTACGCCGGACGCCACCACCGTCGCGCCGCTGCCCTGCGGATCTGCCGAGACCAGATCCACCCGGTCGCCGACCGCCAGCAGGTCCGCCATCGCCGCGTCCGGCAGCCGCACCGGCACGGCCGCCAGCCCGGGATAGCCCTCGGTCAGTGACGGCCCGACGAGTCGGACGTCGGTGACCGGCTCGCCCGCGCGCAGCGGCGCTGCGAGGGTGCGGCCCGCGGGCGCGGCGGCCACACCGGCGGGGACCGAGCCGGGTCGGAAGCCGACGGTGCGCAGGTCGTCGTCGCCGAGGACCGTCCCGGACGGGAGGTCGCGCGCGGCGACGACGACCCGCACCTCGGGGGGTGGGGTGGCGGTGGCCGCGTGCAGGCCCGTGGCGACCGCGACGGCGGTCAGCAGCGCGGCCAGCAGCCGGCGCCGGGCGAGCACGGCCCGGCGTACCGGGCGGAGGATCGGGGCGAGGCGGCGCATGCCGCGACGCTAGGCGGGATCAGCCGGCGGCGCGTCGGCCCTCCACAGGGCCCTCAGTCGGAGGACGTCGAGGCGGCCGCGGCTGCGGGCTTCGCCTCGCTCTTGGTCTCCGTCTTGGTCCCGGCCTTCGTCTCGGTCTTCGTCTCGGTCGTCGAGGCCGCGGGGGCGTCCGAGGCGCTCCCGGAGCGGCTGTCGGTGCGGTAGAAGCCCGAGCCCTTGAACACCACGCCGACCGCGTTGAACACCTTGCGCAGCCGGCCGCGGCACTCGGGGCACTCGGTGAGCGCGTCGTCCGAGAAGCTCTGGACCTGGTCGAAGGCATGGGCGCACTCGGTGCAGGCGTACTGGTAGGTCGGCACGGTTCTCCTCCGCGATGGCCGGTCATTGGCACTCGGCCCTGACGAGTGCCAATGGTACGACACGGCACAATGAGCGGCGACATGGTTGGTGGGCTGGGGTTCCGGGGGTGGCCGCGCGCGGCCCGGATCGCGACGTACGTCGCTGCCGGCGTGGTCGTCCTCCTGATCGCGACGCTGCTCACCGCCGTCCACCTGGTGCGGGAGCCGTTCCCGCAGACGACCGGCGAGATCGACGTCCCCGGGCTCGCCGGGAAGGTGACCGTGGTGCGCGACGACGCCGGGATCCCGCAGGTCTACGCCGACTCCGTCGACGACCTGATGATGGCGCAGGGCTACGTGCACGCCCAGGAGCGGTTCTTCGAGATGGACGTCCGTCGGCACGCGACCGCCGGACGGCTCGCGGAGATGTTCGGCACGGCCGGGCTGGAGAGCGACGAGTACGTCCGCACCATGGGCTGGCGCCGGGTCGCCGGGCAGGAGCTCGCGCTGGTCTCGCCGGGGACCCGCGCCGCCCTCGAGGCGTACGCCGACGGGGTCAACGCCTACCTCGACACGCACACGCCCAGCCAGATCGCCGTCGAGTACACGGTCCTCAACGCCGGCGGCCTCGGCTACGAGCCGGAGCCGTGGACACCGGTCGACTCCCTGGCGTGGCTGAAGGCGATGGCGTGGGACCTGCGCGGCAACATGACCGACGAGATCGACCGGGTCCTGGCGCTGACGGGGCACACCGCGCGCCAGGTGCGGCAGCTCTACCCGGCGTACGACTACGACGCGCACGCGCCGATCGTGCGGCAGGGCGCCGTGGTCGACGGCGTCTTCGAGCAGGACGCGACCGGCCCGGGCACGCGCAACCCCCGCCGGCCGGCGTACACCGCCGACATGCGCGGCGCGCTGGCGCGGCTGCGTGCCGGCCTTGCGAAGCTGCCGCCGCTGCTCGGCCACGGCGACGGCCTCGGCAGCAACAGCTGGGTCGTCGCCGGGGACCACACCGACACCGGCGAGCCGCTGCTCGCGAACGACCCGCACCTCGGCGTCTCGCTGCCCGGTGTCTGGATGCAGATGGGCCTGCACTGCCGCGAGGTCACCGACGACTGCCCGCTGGACGTCGCCGGGTTCACCTTCTCCGGCGTGCCCGGCGTGATCATCGGCCACAACCGGGACATCGCGTGGGGCTTCACCAACCTCGGCCCCGACGTCAGCGACCTCTACCTCGAGCGGGTCGAGGGCGACCGGTGGCGGTACGACGGGCGCTGGCGACCACTGCGCACCCGGACCGAGACGATCAAGGTGGACAACGGGGACGACGTCACGCTGACGGTCCGGTCCACCGCGCACGGGCCGCTGCTCTCCGACGTCGCCGACGACGTCGCGGACGTGGGGGAGGACCCGCCCGGGGTGCGCGCCGGGACATACGCGGTCGCGCTCCAGTGGACCGCGCTCCAGCCGTCGCCGACCGCGGACGCCGTCCTCGGGATCGACGCCGCGACGGACTGGGACAGCTTCCGGGCCGCGGCCGCGTCGTTCGACGTACCGGCCCAGAACCTGGTGTACGCCGACCGCGACGGTCACATCGGCTACCAGGCGCCCGGGCGCGTCCCGATCCGCAAGTCCGGCAACGACGGGCTGCTCCCGGCCGCGGGCTGGAAGCCGGAGGACGACTGGACCGGCGACGACGTGCCGTTCGACGGCCTGCCGAGCGTGCTCGACCCCGAGGACGGGTTCGTGGTGACCGCGAACCAGGCGGTGACCGGGCCGGACTACCCCTACTTCCTCACCGACGACTGGGACCGGGGCTACCGCTCGCAGCGGATCCGTGACCTGCTCCAGCGGCAGCTCGACGGCGACGGCACGGTGTCGATGGACGACATGCTCGCCATGCAGCTGGACGACCTGCACCCGCTGGCGGCCGAGCTCACGCCGTACCTCCTCGACGTCGACCTGCCGCACGGCTACTACTCCGCGGGCCAGCAGCAGCTGCGGGCCTGGGACTTCCACCAGGACGCCGACAGCCCGGGCGCGGCGTACTTCAACGTGGTGTGGCGCAACCTGCTGGCGCTCACCTTCCACGACGACCTGCCGACCGGCATCTGGCCCGACGGCGGGGACCGGTGGTACGCCGTCGTCACGAACCTGCTGCACGACCCGAGCTCCGCGTGGTGGGATGACGCGAACACGGCCGACGTCGACGAGACCCGCGACGACATCCTGCGGCAGGCGATGCTCGACGCGCGCGACGAGCTGACCCGGCGGCAGGCGCTGGACAGCGACGACTGGACCTGGGGGCACCTGCACCGGCTGGACCTGCACAGCCCGTCACTCGGCGAGTCCGGCACCGGCGCGGTCGAGTGGCTGGTCAACCGGGACGGCTGGGAGGTCGGCGGCGGCTCGTCCACCGTCGACGCGTCGTCGTGGGACGCCGCGGAGGGGTACGGCGTCGAGAGCGCCCCCTCGATGCGGATGGTCGTGTCGCTCGCCGACTGGGACGACTCCCGCTGGATCAACCTCACCGGCGTCTCCGGGCACCCCTTCGACCGGCACTACACCGACCAGACCGACCTGTACGTCGACGGCAGGACCCTCCCGTGGCCGTTCTCCCCCGACGCGGTCGAGCGCGCCGGCGCCGACGTACTCACCCTCCTCCCTGCCCCTGCCGACGGTTGAGTCGGGACTCAACGGCGGAGGGGGCGGAGGCCGGAGGGGGTGGCCGCGAAGAGGACCGGGCGGTCGTGGGGCTCCACGGGGATGTCGAGGCCGATCTCCCCGTCGTAGAGCAGGGCGCAGGTGAAGGTGCCGACGGGCACCCGGCCGAGGGCGCGGTCGTAGGAGCCGCCGCCGCGGCCGAGGCGTACGCCCGTGGGCGAGACCGCGAGCGCCGGCACGATCACCACGTCGGCGGTCGCGACCGCGTCCGGGCCGAGCCGCTCGCCGATGGGTTCCAGCAGCCCGAGCCGCGCGGGCGCCAGGTCGCCGGCGTCGCGGTACACCGCCCAGTCCAGGTCGCCGTCGGGCAGCAGGACCGGGAGGATCACCCGCTTGCCGGCCCGGCGCAGCCCGTCGAGCAGGGGACCGGTGCCGGGCTCGCCGTTCATCGAGACGTACGCCGCCACGGTCGCCGCCCGCCGTACGTCCACCGTGGTCAGCAGGTGCTCGGCGAGCTTCTGCGCCGCCGCGCCGACCTCGGCGATCGGGCGGCGGTTGCGGGCGGTCAGCAACCGGTCCCGAACCGCGATCTTCGCGGGTGATTGCGTGCCCTTCACGGGGGAAGCCTACGATCGTGAGCATGGGAAGTGCTGGCCTGAACAAGGCACGCGACAAGATGACGGCGGCCGGGGTCGACCCGGTGGCGATCGACACGTTCGCTCACTACTACCGGCTCCTCGAGCACGGTGAGACCGGGATGATCCCGGAGGCGTCGATCGAGCCCGTCGACATGGAGTCGCTCGCCGGCGTCGACGTCTCCGACGAGGCCGCCGCCGCGGCCATCCGCAGCACGGCCGTGATCAAGCTGAACGGTGGCCTCGGCACCTCGATGGGCATGGACCGAGCCAAGTCGCTGCTGTGCGTGCGCCGCGGCCTGTCCTTCCTCGACGTGATCGCCCGCCAGGTCCTGCACCTGCGCGAGGAGTACGACGCGACGCTCCCGCTGCTCTTCATGAACAGCTTCCGGACCTCGGCCGACACGATGGCCGCCCTGGCACGGTACGACGGTCTCCCGGTCGAGGGGCTGCCGCTGGAGTTCCTGCAGAACAAGGAGCCCAAGCTGCTGGTCAAGGACCTCACGCCGGTGAGCTGGCCCAAGGACCCCGACCTCGAGTGGTGCCCGCCCGGCCACGGCGACCTCTACACCGCGATGCGTGGCTCCGGCCTGCTCGACAAGCTGATCGCCGCCGGCTACGAGCGGGTCTTCGTCTCGAACTCCGACAACCTCGGCGCCGTGCCCGAGCCCCGGATCGCGGGCTGGTTCGCCGGCACCGGGGCGCCGTTCGCGATCGAGGCGGTACGCCGTACGCCGTCGGACCGCAAGGGCGGCCACTTCGCCCGCCGCAAGGCCGACGGCCGGATCGTGCTCCGCGAGACCGCCCAGACGCCGGCCGAGGACCAGGCGGCGCTCGCCGACCTGGACCGGCACCGGTTCGCCTCGACGAACAACCTCTGGTTCGACCTGGCCGCGATGAAGCACGCCCTCGACGTGCGCGACGGCATCCTCGGGCTGCCGCTGATCCGCAACGTCAAGAACGTCGACCCGGGCGACAGGTCCACCCCCGAGGTGATCCAGGTCGAGACCGCGATGGGCGCCGCCGTCGAGGTCTTCGACGACTCCCGGCTGATCGAGGTCGGCCGCGACCGGTTCGTGCCGGTGAAGACCACCAACGACCTGCTGGTACTGCGGTCCGACGTCTACGACATCCGCGGCGACTTCGTGCTCGACCAGGCCGCCGCCGAGGTGCCGTACGTCGACCTGGACAGCGAGCACTACAAGCTGGTGCGCGACTTCGACAAGCGCTTCCCCGAGGGCGCGCCCTCGCTGAAGAAGGCGGGCTCGCTCAAGGTCTCCGGGGACTGGACCTTCGGCCACGGCGTCCAGGTGATCGGCGACGTCGAGCTCGACGCCACTTCGGCCCAGCGGGTCGGCGCCGACACCGTCCTCTCGACCGACGGTGCCGACGGTGCCGATGGCTGACGGCCTGACCACGGTCGACGACCACCTCGCGCGGATCCTGGCGGCCATCGAGCCGCTGCCGGCCTACCCCCAGCCGCTGATGGAGGCGCTCGGGCTCGCCGCTGCCGAGGACGTGGTCGCGACGATCGACCTGCCCTCCTTCGACAACTCCGCCATGGACGGGTACGCCGTCCGGCACCAGGACGTCGCCACGGCCTCGGCCGAGGCCCCGGTGCACCTGCCCGTGGTCGGCGAGATCGGGGCCGGCCAGGCGCAGCTGCTCGCGATGTCGCCGGGGACCGCGGTCAAGATCATGACCGGTGCCCCGGTCCCGGCCGGGGCGGACTCCGTGGTGCCGTACGAGTGGACCGACCGCGGCGTCGCGCAGGTGCGCATCGAGCGCGCCCCGTCGTACCGCCAGCACGTCCGGCCGGTCGGCGACGACGTGCGGGTCGGCGACGTGCTCGTCTCCGAGGGCACCGTGCTCGGCCCGCGCCACCTCGGGCTGCTCGCGGCCGTGGGGCGTCCGACCGTGCCCGCCCGGCCCCGTCCCCGGGTGGTGGTGATCTCGACCGGGTCGGAGCTCCGGGAGCCCGGCGCCGAGCTCGGCCACGACTCGATCTACGACGGCAACTCGTTCCTGCTCGCGGCGTCCGCGCGGCGAGCGGGCGCGATCGCGTACCGCGTCGGCATCGTGCCCGACGAGCCGCGGGCGTTCCTCGAGGCTCTCGACGACCAGCTGGTCCGCGCCGACCTCGTGGTCACCAGTGGCGGGGTGTCGCAGGGCGACTTCGACGTCGTGAAGGAGGCGCTCGCCCCACTCGGGTCGGTGTGGTTCGGCGGTGTCGCGATGCAGCCCGGCAAGCCGCAGGGCTTCGGCCGGCTCGGCGACGACGGCACGCCGATCTTCACGCTGCCGGGCAACCCGGTCTCCTCCTACGTCTCCTTCGAGACCTTCGTGCTCCCCGCGATCCGCAAGCTGATGGGGCTGCGGCCCTACGCGCGTCCGACCACCACGGCGCGGCTCACCCATGACCTCACCTCGCCGGACGGCCGCCGGCAGTTCGCCCGCGCGTCGTACGCCGTCGACAAGGCCGGCCCCGCCGTGACGCCGGTCGGCGGACACGGTTCCCACCTGATCGGCGATCTGGCACAGTCCGACGCGCTGGTCGTGGTGCCCGAGGGCGTGGCCCGGATCGCGGCCGGCGAGCAGGTCCAGGTGCTGAGGCTCGACGAGGAGTTCTGATGTCCGCTCTGCCGGATCCGGGAGGCCTGACGCACGTCGACGAGTCCGGCGCCGCGCGGATGGTCGACGTGTCCGGCAAGGACGTCACGGCACGTACGGCGACCGCGTCCGGCCGGGTGCTCGTCTCGGCCGAGGTGGTGGCGCTGCTGCGCGCCGAGGGCGTGCCCAAGGGTGATGCACTCGCGGTGGCGCGGATCGCCGGGATCATGGGCGCGAAGCAGACGCCCGCGCTGATCCCTCTCTGCCACCCGCTCGCGATCTCCGGCGTGACCCTGGACCTGACCGTCGCCGACGACGCCGTCGAGATAACCGCGACGGTCAAGACCTCCGACCGGACCGGCGTCGAGATGGAGGCGCTCACCGCCGTCGCGGTCGCCGGACTCACCGTGGTCGACATGGTCAAGGCCGTCGACAAGTCCGCGGTCATCACCGAGGTGCGTGTCGAGGCCAAGTCCGGCGGGAAGTCGGGGGACTGGTCGCGATGACCAGCCTGCGGGCCGAGGTCGTGGTCGCGTCCAACCGCGCCGCGGCCGGTGTCTACGAGGACACCACCGGGCCGCTGCTCGTGGACTTCCTGCGCGGGCTCGGCTTCGCGGTCCAGCCGCCCGTCGTCGTACCGGACGGCGAGCCGGTGGGCGCGGCGATCCGCGCCGCTGCCGACGGCGGCGCTCGTGTGGTGCTGACCACTGGCGGCACCGGCCTCACCCCGACCGACCGGACCCCCGAGGTGACCCGGACGCTGCTCGACCGCGAGGTGCCGGGCATCGCCGAGGCGATCCGGGCGTACGGCGTCGCGCAGGGTGTGCCGACCGCCGTGCTCTCGCGCGGGCTGGCGGGCGTGGTCGGCACCAGCCTGGTCGTGAACCTGCCCGGCTCGCGCGGCGGCGTGAAGGACGCGATCGCCGTGCTCCGGCCGATCCTCGTGCACGCTGCCGAACAGGTCGTGGGGAGTGACCATTGAGGCAGTGGTCGAGCGCGTGGCCGGCCCGGCTCACCGCCGGCGAGGTCACCGTCCGTCCGCTCGCCTACTCCGACGCGCGCTCCTGGCGTGACGCCCGGCGGCGCAACGCCGCGTGGCTCCGGCCCTGGGACGCCACCGTCCCACCGGGCGCCGACGCCCGGCCCTCGTCGTTCCGCGCGCTGGTCTGGCGGCTGCACCGGCAGGCCCGCGCCGGCACGACGTACCCGTTCGCCATCGACGTGGACGGGAGGTTCGCGGGCCAGGTGACGGTCAACAACGTGGTGCGTGGCTCGGCGCAGTTCGGCTCGATCGGCTACTGGCTGGACCGGGAGCACGCCGGGCACGACGTGATGCCGCGCGCCGTCGCGCTGGTGATCGACCACTGCTTCACCGCCGCCGGGCTGCACCGGATCGAGGTCGCGATCCGGCCGGAGAACTCCAACTCGCTGCGGGTGGTCGAGAAGCTCGGGCTGCGGGAGGTCGGGTACGCGCCGAAGTTCCTGCACATCGACGGCGAGTGGCGCGACCACCGGCTCTATGCGGTCACTGTCGAGGAGGTGCCGGACGGGCTGCTCGCACGACTCCAGCACCACGAGTCACATGAGTGATTTTGCGACACACTGGTGGACATCCGAAGCCAGCTGCGGTAGCGCTCCTAACCTCTGACTCGTGGACCTGAGCGCACTGATCTTCGTCGCCCTCGCTGTGGCGTGGGCCGTCTACCTCGTTCCCATGGCGCTCCGTCACCACAGCGACGGCGCCACGTCGCGGTCCGTCGACGGCTTCTCGCACCGGATGCGGGTCCTGGCCCGGCGTGAGCCGGTGAGCCCCAGGTCGGCCCGGCTGGTCGTCAACACCGCCGCGCCGGCAGCCACCGCTGCCGCCACGGCCGAGCTCGACCCGGCGCAGGCCCGCGCCCGACGTGCAGCGGCCAAGCGGGCCACCAAGCGCCGGCGCAACGTCCTGGCGCTCATCCTGGTCGCGAACCTGGTGGTGGCCGGCGTCGCCGCGTCCGGCGTGGTCGCCTGGGCGTACGTCGCGATCCCGGCCGGCCTCCTGGTCGCGTGGCTGGTCGCCTGCCGGATCATGGTGAAGGGCGAGCGGAAGGCGCTGTCGCCGGCCGCACGCGTCGCGACTGCGATGGAGACCGATGCCGAGGCCGGGTCCATGGAGGGCCGCGTCCTCGTCGAGGATGAGAAGGAAGAGCAGGACGCCGACCCGATGGCCGACACCTCCGCCGGCATGGCCGCGATCGTCGATCCGGCGCTGTGGGACCCGGTCCCGGTCACGCTCCCGACGTACGTCGGCAAGCCGGCCGCGACGCGCCGCACCGTCCGCACCATCGACCTCGAGGGCACCGGCGTGTGGACCTCGGGCCGCACCGAGTCCGACGCGCAGCTCGCCCGCGAGGCCGACGAGGCGGACAAGGCGGCCCGCAAGGCGCGCGAGGACGCGGAGCGCGCGACCGGCTCCTGAGCCCTAGGCTCGAGGCATGGCCGTCGAGC